>CAVXEQ010000005.1:0-173241 GCA_963760905.1 Candidatus Bathyarchaeota archaeon | reverse complement strand
GCTATCCTTCAACATGAAGGAGAATTGGTGATTTGATTCAAAATACAATACTTAAGCCCGAGCTATCTCAACCGATTTTTCCACTGAACCTAAGAAACGTAAATGAGATTTTCCCAGGATTTGCCTTAGGTGATTTTGCAGTTCTGCAAGGAGCATCTGTTTCTTCTTTAACATCAATGTTGTGCGT
Source organism: Candidatus Bathyarchaeota archaeon (assembly GCA_963760905.1). GTDB lineage: Archaea > Thermoproteota > Bathyarchaeia > Bathyarchaeales > Bathycorpusculaceae > JADGNF01. The sequence continues at coordinate 173,054 of CAVXEQ010000005.1, read as the reverse complement.
AAAATCCCAACTTCCAACCCAAGTGGGAGGATTACAAAGCAATGTTATCTTCATCGATGGAGGCAACACATTTAGGCTCTATCACATAGCCCGATTTGCGCAACTCTTTCACCTAAATCCAAAAAAGGTTTTAGACAATATTTACCTTTCAAGAGCCTTCACAGCCTACCAAGCAACTTCGCTTATTATGCATCATCTAAAGGAAGCCATCAAAAAATACAACTCTAAACTAGTCATAATCTCAGATATTGCAGGATTCTTCCTAGACAAAGACATACCTGAAGATGAAGCCCAACGAATATTTAGCAAAGTCACAACTTTTCTTTCAAACTTTGCCAGAGAAACCCAAACCATAGTAATTGCAACCTATCCCAAACACGAAAGAACAGAAAGAAATAATTTCCTTCATACCGTGACGAATGCTAAGGCAAATGTTGTCCTTTCTTTGAGAAGAACCAGTTATTCCAGGCAATTCACTTTAGAAAAACATCCATACCTACCCTCTAAAGTTGCCGAACTGCCATTAGAAGATTTAACTTTGGTCGATTTCGCGGAGGGTAATGCGTAATGGGTAAGACTGTTGAATCCTACCGCATGGCCATTGAAGATGAAATAATTCGGTGGAGTGGCTTTGGAAAAGCTCTCAGAATTGAGGATAAAGTAGCCTTCGACGCGTTAATGGATGCTTGCAGAAGTTATGCCTCAGCTGGAAGCAACGCTACAAATCCAATACTTTTCGAACCAATGGTCATTTCGATTTTGCTCGCCCAGCAAGTGAAGATTTGCCGATTAGAGAAGGCTTTAGATGCAATCAAACGGCAGCCCTAAAATCAAAGGCTGGATATTCGACGTTTACCCATCTAACGTTGGCGAGATGGCAGTTTGGATCATAAGTGAAAATGGACAAAGAATTAGGTTAACTGACAAGTTTCAACCAAAGATTTACGTTTCAGGCAAGAAAGAAGATGTCGAGAGACTTGTCGGGAAAATATATTCCAATGAAAACATTGCCAATTGGTGTTTTGTTTACAAGTATGCGAACCCGATGGATTCGGAAAAATCAAGAGTTTTAGAGATAACGCTCAAGGATTGCCGAAAGGTTTCATCATTAACTAATCAAATCCTCAAATTAGGCGACTATCTGACTTACGAAGTTCATAACAGTGATCTGCGTGGTGACCGAACCTACTTTTTTGCTCACGATCTGTTTCCCCTTGCTTTCTTAGAGGTTGAAGTCCTAAAGACTGGCCTCAAATACACTCTTCTAGATTCTGTTGAAAGCGTAAATTACTCGATTCCACCGCTGCGAACTATGCAGTTAAAGGTTGAAATCGCTAAATCGGGGAAAATCGCAAATCTCCAAGATCCAATCGCAAGCATAATCTTGAACCAAGATGAAAAACAAATCATCATTGACTCGGGTGATGAAGGCGAGAAGCTTCTGCAGCTAAGTAAATTTGGTGAAGGATCTTGACCCAGATTTAATAGTGACCAACGGAGGGGACTCTTATCTTTTCTCTTACTTGCTGCAACGGGCAATCGTCAGCGGTGTATCAGACAAGTTTATTCTAAGCCGTGATGAGGTTCCTTTTGTTCCTAAAGCTGCGCAAGGGAAGACCTTCTTTTCCTATGGGCGAACCTTCTACAAAGCTGCAACCATTCGGTTGTATGGAAGGGTCCACATTGACGCGGGCAACACCTTCATTCTTAATGAAGCCAGCTTCCAAGGCCTATTCGAAATCGCAAGAACCTGCCGAGCACCCTTGCACACTTCCTCTCGATCTTCAATTGGTTCCAGTATGTCTTCGCTGCAGTTTTACCAAGCCTTTAAACAAGAAATTTTGATTCCAAGAAACAAAAGCATCCCGGAAGCCTTCAAGTCTGCCTATGAACTTCTTGTTGCTGACCGGGGCGGTTTTGTTTACGAGCCAAAAGTAGGTATTCACGACAATACGGGCGAAGTAGATTTTTCTTCAATGTATCCCAGTTTAATGGTTAACAACAATATCTCTGCTGAAACGGTCCTTTGCAAGTGCTGCCCAGACTCAACCTTACGCATCCCAGAACTAAACTACAACATATGTGAGAAACGAGAGGGAGTTGTTCCTAGAGCGTTAAAGCTTGTTGTCGATAAACGGTTGCTCTACAAGAGGTTAAGAGATGAAGCTAAGGATCCCAAACTTAAGGAGATGTTCGATAATAGACAGACTGCTTTGAAGTGGATTTTGGTTACGTGTTTTGGGTATTTGGGTTATAGGAATGCAAAGTTTGGAACGGTTGATGGGCACATAGGAGTTTGTGCGTTTGGGAGGGATGCGTTTTTGAGGGCTGCTCGGATTTCTGAGGGTCGAGGGTTTGAGGTTCTGCATGGAATTGTGGATTCGTTATGGCTAAAAAAGGATAACGCCTCTTTGGAAGAATACAGTAGCTTATGCAGGCATGTAAGCAAAGATATTGGGGTTCCATTGAATTTTGAGGGACGATACAAATGGATAGTTTTCTTGCCCTCCAAGATGCATCCAAACATCGGCGTCTTGAACCGGTACTATGGAGTTATGGAGAGCGGAAAGTTGAAAGTTCGAGGTTTGGAGGTGCGCAAACATGACACACCAAAGTTTGTTTACAACGCCCAAATGGAGATGATTAACGTTTTCTCTTCAGCTAATAATTCACGTGAGTTTATGCAAAAGATTCCGCAGGCACTTGATGTAGTGAAGACTTATCGACAAAAGCTACTTGATGGCGATGTGCCAATTGGCGATTTAATTATTTCTAAGCATCTATCAAAAAACCCCAAACACTACAAACAACATGTTAGTCAAGTTATAGCGGCTGAACAGTTAATTAAAGAAGGCAGCGAAGTTCACGCGGGTAACAGTGTAAAGTTTGTTTTCACCCACTCGGAGGATAAACGGCATGAACGCAGAGTCAAAGCAGCGCAACTCATAGTTGAAGGAACTAACCCGGACATTAAGAGATATTTGTCATTACTTTATGCCTCAGCTGCGAATTTGCTTAGCTTCGCAGGTTACACTGAGAAGTCAGTCTATGAAGCAGTTGTTAGACAAAATCAAAACTATCTTTTGGGATACTGCAAAAACAGGGGTCAAGAATCAAACGAAACTGTGGCGGTTGACTAAATTGGTGAAGATTCAAAGTCGTATTGAACCAAAATCTTACCTTAAGAATAAATTTGCATATTTTCGTGAGCGCAACAACATAGAGATTCCTAGCAGATTTAGACTAGCAATCAAGCCTTTCAAAAAAGAAAATTTTAATGCAGGCATAATATTGCGAGATGGGCATCTTACAATCTTTTTTACTACCTGCAAAATCAATTTCTCTTTCCCAATCGATCAACTTGAATAATGCCCGCGCGTTTGCTGCTTCTTTTTGATTTGTGTTTTTCTGTTAAGAAATTGTTATGGGAAAAACGTTTCGGCACGCCCAAAAGCCCTCGACAAAACACGATAAATAGCCTCTCAAAAACTTCAAATTGACCTCTTTTTCAACATGAAACTGTCTATCATGTAATGGAAGCTAAAATTAGAAATTTTGCCCCAGACATTTGGGCATGCCCAAAGGTTTTGCCTCGGACAAAAAAGATGATTTTGCATAAGTTAATGTGATATGCGCTTTGGCGCTTCTTTTTCTTCCAAAGGGAGAGAGGGCAAAGCAACGATGACGCGCAAGAAATGCATGGGCAGTGAGCTTAGCGTTTTCATGGGTGTGGAGGCAAAGCTGAACCTCGCCATTTTCCTAATTCTTGCCGTGTCGGATTATCCGCTGAAAATAACTGAATTGCTAAAACTCTTGAACAAGCAAAAAAAGTCTAACGACACATATCATGCTAGTTTAACAAAAAGGCTGCGTTGCTTAGTAAACGAGGAATACCTTAAAGAAAATAAGGAGGGCCGTGAAGCTGCAACCTATCAATTAACCAATAAAGCGTTGTTAGCGATGCTTTTAGATTCAAACAACATGCAGGAAATTCTCGACAAAGCTTCCGAGAAAAAGAGAGCTTTTTTGCTTTTGGCACTTGCCAATTCTGTATTAGAGTGACTTTCAAGCGCGAAAATTATTCACCCGAAGATAATAACAAAGCCTATCCCGCCCTACAATGGGTTAGGCTTCTTTTCTCCAAAGCGATACCGTACATTATCCCTAAAACCATGACAAAACCCGCACACGCAAATTCTTAAGATTTAACCAAAATCAAGATCAAGCCAGAAACAATAATTTCAAGGAAATCTCGACACCAATTAAAAATTAACACTTTTCATTCAAAATAACAAGATGACAAACACCTCTCTAACTCTAATTTTAACATTTTTAATTAGTTTCCTCGTTAGGGTCACAGCGGAAACTCCCCAGAGGGGTCATTGCGGAGTATCCTCAATGGGGGCAGATTGTTTTTGAACTCAGACTCTAAGGTAGGTCAAGGTGACAAGAAATTGGTAAATATTATTGAGGACTGGGACGTCCTTGCGGAATATGCTGGAGAAAAACTGGGCTTTTACCAGCTCCTAAGCAATGATGGAATCATTGAAATTAGGGTGCAAACGGGCAGGATTGGATTCAAAAAAGAGTTCGATAAGGGCGACGATCCTCTCTTGATAAAGATCTTGGATTTCTGCAAGAAACGCCGCTTTATCCAAATCAGCGAAAACATGCGTGACGACCAATTCTTCAAGTAGGTTAGCGCATTGAGATCGCGTCTTAATCGGAATCGGTGCGTAGTCTGTGGAAACCCTCCTGCAGGACATACAGGATACGTCTACTATCAGAGCGGCACAACCAGGCTTTATGCGCCTTTCTGCAAAGAACACTTAGCCAAAGCTTCAGAATATGCCAATCCAGTCTTTGAAAATCCAGCTGCAGTTGAACTCTTTAGGCAAATGTTTCCGGTAACTTATTTGCAAGACGTCAAAGGCAAACCCATCTTGTTTTTTGGCAAGAAAATAACGGCAAATTCTAACTAAACTTGGAGCTGAGGTGGGAGGGAATGGCTGAGCTTACTGTGAAACCTTCTCCAGACGGCATATTTGGCACTAAAGCCGGTTTTAATTCTTGTAAGTTGGAGTCTGCCCAAGGCTCCACCGGCACCAGCCCCTTAAACCCACTTCAACAACTAATTTTTGTTCGGTACCGAGACCATGTTCTCTACAATCGATGTTCTGCTTTGATGATGCAACCCCAAATTAGAGAAGCTGTCGGTTGGCTAGTCTACGATTGCGACCTTTATGTAATCTTGACCTGGGATAGAGATGCCCAGCCGCCCACACTACAGGGTGGAGATCCGAAAGCTTCAGGGTTAGTATTGCTAAAAAGCGATATTTTGGATTTTCAGAAGCTGAAAGTCTGTCCAGTACTACTACAAAAAAGTTCAAACTGGTCTTTAAATTGCAAAGAGGCTATACAAGAGGATGAGTATGCGTTCCGACCATCGGAGCGAAAAACTCACGGAGTTACAGATACTCCGGGAAAAACAGCGAAGGAGAAAAAAAGACTTTGACCATATCTATAGCGAAAGCTACCGTAACCTCTCCTATAACCCGAAACCATAAACTTTCAGTCGAAGACCTAGAAAGCCTCAACCTACCGCTGATAATCCAAGGCGAAACCGTTGCCATCGAAAAAAGCTTAAAAGGCTATCACCTACGAAAACCAGTAACCATAAAACTCGACAAAATCTTAGCCACCCAAGAAAAAGGACTCATCGACTACATCATACGCAGCTGCATCGAACACCAACCAGGCATAATCGCCTACATTTTCGAGTACCAAAGCATGCAAAAAATGGCAAGACATTTCTTACGCCACTGCTCAGCCTCAAAAGCTAGCTGCCTTATGTACTCAACAAAACTCAAAAAATACGCTGAGTGGCTAGGACATAGCCCCGATTCAATAATAGCAGACGTTAAACCCGTAGGTGCCATACCCGACCCGCAACGTGTCCAAATTCACTGCGGCTTTCTACTCGATTACCTAGCAGAACTCCAAGATACAGGTCTTAAACCTAACGCGGTATGCAACTGCGTTAAAGCAGTAAAAACCTTTTACCGAGCAAACGGCGTCAAAAAAGTTGAACTCGACGAACCATTAAAACGCAAAGTAACCTACAAAGACAGAGCGCCAAAACCCCAAGAAATAGCCACAATGCTTGACGATTCCGCTACCCGAGAAGCCTTCATCATCGCAGCCATAGCTACAGGCGGATTCCGCATAGGAACCTTTGTAAAACTCAAATACCGTCACGTGCGCGAGGACTTAGAAGCAAATCGCACACCTATCCATGTACATGTAGAAGCCGAAATAACCAAGGGCAAATACCACGACTACGATACGTTCCTTAACCCTGAAGCCTGTAGTCTGCTAAGAAGCTACATCGAAGAAAGAAAACGAGGCAACAGGTATTTCCCACCCGAGCAGCTAACAGACGAATCCCCACTTATCCGCAATAGCCGCACAGCAAACAAGGTCTTAGGCGTCAGCGAAAAAGCAATACGAGATATAATACACGAGCTTGTAGTCGCCGAAAACATCGCAAAGAAACTACCTAACAGCTGGATGTACAGCGTGAGAGTTCACAGCCTACGCAAATTCTTCCGAAGCCAAATGAGCATCGCAAAGATTGACCCCGAACTAGTTGAATACATGATGGGACATACTATCGATACATACACAGACGTTCAAAGCTTAGGAATCGAGACTTTAAGAAATCTCTACGCTACCTCTGGGATAGCAATTAGATCAAAAACCGAAGTAAACCGCATTGACCAGCTAAAGGAGATCATACGATCATGGGGCGGAAATCCTGAAGAAATACTGACCAAAGACGCATTATTCAGGGGAAACATCACTGAAGCTTTAGACCAGAAGCAGAATCATCAGCTCTCATTGCTTACTGAGCAACTTAAACAGCTTATCCGCAAGGAGGTTACGTAAAATAACGCTAGAAATGTGGTACCTTTTAACGTGTGCACGACTGAAACCCAGCGGCCCCACCACAAATAAATTTAGCTTACCTTTTCAGATTCTGATGCATGTATACAAGTATGCTTATTTACTTGTTTGCAGATTCATTGTTTGGGAAGAAAGATGAGTGAAAGCACAACCATCAGAGTCTCAAAGAAAACTGCAGAAACACTCGAACATTTACGGGAAAAACTAGGCGCTCAAAGCCTTGATGAAGCAATCCAAACCCTCATCAAGAAGCAGCGAAAGGCTATTTTGGAAAGAACGTTCGGTGTGGACTGCAACCGTATAAAACCTTTTACGGAGAGTGACCGCGGCGAAGATCGTGACTGACTCATATGCTTGGATTGAGCATTTTATCGGAAGCGAAAAAGGTCAGAAAGTAGATGAAATATTAGCTGACGCGAATGAAGTGTATACTCCTGACACGGTACTAGCTGAGATTGCTCGCAAATATCTTCGAGAAGGCATTGATCTTCAAACAGTTGATCAACGATTAAACGAAGTAGGTGAGGCATCCAATATCATCAGTATAGATGTTAAACTAGCATTAAATGCCGCCAAATGTTATCTTGAATTGGACGTCAACGCAAAAGAACTCAAGTTGAATCGTCCAAGCCTATTTGACGCCATCGTGTTAGCCACCGGCAGGTTGTTGAAATCGAAAATTTTGACGGGCGACCAGCATTTCAAAAATTTGTCAGAAACGATTTGGCTTGAATAACCTTACAGCGGACTTGTTTTGTAGACATTTATATAATTTACAAATGTAGGAAGAATTACATGCCTGTGGCATATGTGGTCCTGGGTTCAAATCATAGCAGCCCCATTTATGTAGGGTCGTGGCGATGTTGCGCATCATTTTCGTCTCCTGAACAGTTTAACTTCGACCGAAGTCACATATGTATTCGGATGTTAGGCAAAGAAGAGTTCTTCATGATAAGATGAGTAGGTTGCCTTGCTGAAATTGAGAGTTCTGGAAAAATCAAGATTTCCTCAGCTTCAATAAATATCACCGGATTTCCGCCTGTTAGGTCAAGAAACGAAAAAGATCAGTAAATAATGCCATCGGGCAATCTAAGGAAGTTATTAACCTACTCTGCAATTCACTAATCGCCCAAATACAAAAGAATCTCAAAAGTGCGCCAAACACTTCCTAATCAAAGGTTGTTCAGTTTTCGCTAAAAACACAAAAAAAGAAAAAGGGCTTGTTCAGGCTCAAGTTGCCGCGTTTGTGAGATCAACAACCTCGGCTATTGGGGCATTCTTCTTTATTGAAGCAATGCCTTTCATGGCAGCCTCTTTGGATCCGTAAGATTGACTTTGAGCAACTATCTCCCCGTTGGCGGCTTTCAGATGGAACCGAAACTTCCCATTCGCGTCACAATGAACCTCAAAAAACCCTACTTTTTCTTTCGGCGTTATAGGCATCTCGGCTACAGGCTCCACTTCTGCAACTGGCATTGGTTCTGGAGTTTTCTCAACTACCGGCGCCACTTTTACGACTGGCATTGGTTCGAGCGCGATAAACTTTTTTCCAAGTTCAGTTGCCCAATCCTTTACCCTATTCACGTTTAGTGCGTCCATGGCAGGTTTTCCTTGCTGGATAGTGCATCCTCCAAAGGCGGCAACGTCGATAGGCTTTAGGGCATTGTTTTTGGCCAGTACTTTTCTTGAGTTTTCTTCAGTATTTTGCTCTTTAGGAGTTTCATAATCCTCGCAGCTGAAATAGAGCGCAACGTTCCTATCTTCAAAGTTATTACCCAAGAAATCTACTGCTTCATCATAAACGCTTTTGTTATCTACGCCACCGCCAACGATGACGTTTCGGAAGGGTGCAATGTCTGGTTTACCATCTTTGAGATCTGCAACAGTCACATCCATATTATACGTGTTTTCGAGCACTTCAGCAATGGCATGCGCCGCATCTGAATTTATTCCAGTTTTAGTCGAATAAACTATTAACGTTTTTTCCGTCATGCTTTTCACTTTCTTTACTATGTTTTATCTGATTCAATTGTTAATAACAAAATGTGACTGTGAATATGCAATCACAGTTAAGGCTTCATTCTTCTGTTTATTTCATCTTCAAGAACCATATGCCTTTACTTATCTTAGAAGCAGGTCTGTATTGGTCTTAAATAATAAATAGAAATCCCTTTTGGCTGGGGCAGGCAAAAAACACAAATACGCCACAGATTTAGAAGTGCTTTTGTTTTGAACGGCTAAACGTTAGCTTTTGCAGCCTGCTCCTGTTTACAAGCGAACGCGCATTTATGTGTGGCTTCTCTTTTTCGATAGATATTGCTAAATCAAATTGGCAGTTCGATTATGAATTTGGTTCCTTTTCTCAACCTCACTTTCAAACGTGACCGTTCCACCCAATGCTTCGGTGACCCCTTTTTCCACATATAAGCCAAAACCTTGACTCTTGGCTTTGGTCGTGACCAACGGCGAAGCCCGTTTTTCTTTTTTCAAACAAAATACAAACCCACTATTCACTGAAGAATACAATTGCCTGTACACAGCGCTATATTCTTTCAAGGGTAGACGAAAAAATCGATTTTTCCCTAATAGCGATTTTTTCTTCTTCCAATTTAACTCCTGCGATTAACAAAAGAACAACAACAGATGGGCAGCGAATTGTTGTTGTTATACCGATCAAATCAGAAGCTACCAGTCAATTGATAGAAGAAACGCACGTGCAGCAACCTTCTTTTCTTAAAGTATGCCACCGTCGAAAGAATAACCCAGTGCAGCGAGCTTAACTGGACTTAATAACATTTCTTCAACGGGTTTAGCGGGTCCGTTGCCAACTTTACAGACGACGGAATTATAATGCTGCTCCAATCTGGTTCGAATATGTGTGCTTCAACACCAGAAACATTAACTCGGTGAATGTGTAGAGCATATTCCATCGCTTTATCCTGCGGGTTCTCAAGCTGAAGCATCTGCTTTAGACTTAAATGTTCAAAGACTCGCCTAATCGGGCGCATCGAGTTGCCATGGCACGAGATAGCCACATTACCCGGATTCTGTTTAAGCCAACTTTCAAGCTGCATAACAAAGGGCAAAGTGCGACTTTCAACCATCTTGAGGCTTTCACCTTCAGGAGGCGAAAAATCGTAGCCTCGATGAACCTTGGCAAACCACTCAGGTTTTTCGGCTGCTACCTCGATCTTACTTTTCCCCTGCAACGTGCCATAACAACGCTCTATCAGGCGATCATCTATGAAAACGGGAACGTTAAGATGCGATTTAAGGACAATATTAAGGGTTCTTTTGGCTCTCAATAGGTGCGATGTAAACGCAAAGTCAATTTTTTCTTGTTCTAGTTGTTGAGCGATCTCTTGGGCTTGTAAAAGTCCTTTTGGAGTTAAGTCTGGGTCACGCCAGCCTGAGAATATTTGATGGCTGTTATCGGTAGTCTCAGCGTGTCTAAAGACGAACAGATTGCAAATCATAATCTATCTTCACCAAAATGTTGTCAGCGCTGAGGAAGATGCAAATTCTCTTAACTCTTTTATTTTATGTATCTCTATTAAGTTGCTGGCGTGTTCCATAGCGGTTCTGACGCCCTCGGTGAATAAGACAGTCTCTTCATCATCAACCAGATGCATTTCATGAAGTCTGTTTGCAACTGTCAATAACCTGTCTTTTTCTTCACGGTAATTTATCAGAACGGGGTACACACCGAATATAAGTTCAAGTTGGTTTTTTACCTTGATTTCAGGAGTAACAGCAATTATCAGCTGTGAAATCTTGAAGCGAGCTATCATCTTTGCTGTGTAGCCTGACCGAGTTAAAGTGATGACTTTATGAATCGGCATGCTTTGGCTTATTCTCTGAATTGCCCGGCTTACAGTGTCCGAGATGTTGATGAACGCGTTATCTTCAACATTGCTTTTGACGGCTTTCTCTGTTTCATTCGCAATCCGAGTCATCATCTCAACGGATTCCACAGAGTACTGACCTACCGCTGTTTCACCTGAGAGCATAATGGCATCTGACCCATCAAGGATAGCGTTTGCAACATCACTTACTTCAGCTCTTGTTGGATTAGGCTGGTTAATCATAGACTCAAGCATCTCTGTTGCCGTGACAACAAGCTTACCTTTCTGATTGCATAATTTTATGAGGGATTTCTGAACCAAAGGGACCCTTTCAGGTTCAATTTCAACTGCCAAATCACCTCTTGCAACCATTAATCCACTAGCGACGTCTAAAATCTCTTCGGCGTTTTGAACACCCTCTGAGCTCTCAATCTTTGCGATTATTCCACCTCCAAAACTATTAGTTTGAGACAAGTTTTTTACGTCTTCTGCATTTCTTGTGAATGAAAGCGCGATGTATTCGACATCATGTTTTTTTGCAAACCGAATGATTTCCAAGTCCTTCTCGGGAAAAGTTGGAACTGAAAGATGCTTATTGGGGATGTTAACGCCTTTTCCATTTTCAATGGAACCGCTATTCAAAGTCAGAAGCCGAAGTTTTCGATCTTTCTTTTCAACTACTCGGGTTCTAATTTTTCCATTGTCAATGTATACTTCGTCTTCAACACCCATTTCGTCATAGAAATCATGATTGAAACTGATTTCTTCTCCATCGAAGCCTATTTCCAAAACGTCTCCTTTGCTAAAGACCTTTTGTTGAACTGTCCTGATTCTGATTTCTGGTCCCTTGAGGTCAATAATTATGGGAATATCGGCAATTTCCCGAACTGTTTCTATAACGGATTGGTATTGAGCGAGATTCCCATAAGCGGTGTTTATCCTTACGCCGTTCATGCCCGCTTGGAACATTTTTTCAATCGCTTGTTTTGAAAAGCTGGCTGGACCGAGAGTACATATTATCTTTGTTTTCTTCAAAAACATCTTCTCGTTGCATATAGAATACAGCTTATTCCAAGTTAAGGTTAACGGCGAGTATTTGCACTGCACGCGAACTCGTACTTCAAGAAACAGTTAGAGTAAACCCTTCAAGATTCTTAAAAGTGAAAGTATCGCCAAAATTCATACAGATTTGCTCATTATGATTTTAACGACTCCTTCCTGATTCACCTTGAAAATGTAGCAGTGCTCTCACACTCACAACTTGTTATAAGTCTCTACACCTATCACTCTCTATTTCAGGTCGTGCACATATTTTGTCCAAGACAGCCATAACCGAAAAGCAGCCTATAGGAAAACAAAAAAATCTAAACCTGCTCAACATCGTTCCATTTGAAAACGGCTTTCATTTTTTCACAGAACTCGGTAAATCCACTGGAATTACAGCAACTAGCACTGTGGAGTTTGCCCAAAAACTTCAAACAGTACCCATTCAATCCGTAACATTCCATTTTAAACGTCAAGACTTTCAAAAATGGCTCAAAAACACTATTGGCGATGAAGAATTAGCCAAGAGAATTGACCAGATTAAAGCAGTTGACCAAGGTGAAAATTTGAGGATAGAGCTTTCCAAAACAGTTCAAAATCGTATTGCCCAATTACAACAACATTCCTAAATATCTTCTCGACAAAATAATAACGTGCACTTTCCCTTGAAAACGAGATGTAATATCTTCAACATTAAGTAAGTGGGAAAAGATGAAAATAGCATTTTTCGAAGTAGAAGACTGGGAAGAAGAATACCTCAAAAAGAAACTGACCAATCACGTACTTAAGTTCTCAAATGAAAAACTAAGTTTGGAAAAAACCTCAGAAATAAAAGATTTTGATGCCGTTTCAGTCTTCATCTACTCTAAAATAGATGAACAAATCATTCGGGAAATTCCAAATTTGAAATTAATAACAACAAGATCCACCGGCTTTGACCATATCGATATAGAAAAATGTAAAAAACAGGGGATCACAATCTGCAATGTTCCATCATACGGGGAGAACACTGTTGCCGAGCACACGTTTGCTTTGATTCTGTCCTTGTCGAGAAACATGTGCAAGTCTTGTATTAGACGTTTTGAACAGGATTTCTCAATAGAGGGCTTAGAGGGGTTCGATTTGAAAGGAAAAACTATAGGCGTCATCGGAACTGGTCAAATCGGTTTGCACGTTATCAGAATTGCAAAGGGCTTTGGCATGAACGTTGTAGCCTATGATGTCCGCCAAAACAAACTCCTATCTGAGGTCTTAGGGTTTGAATATGTTACGCTGGAGGACCTTTTAGCTAGATCGGACGTAATTACGCTGCATGTGCCATACATGAAAGCTACACATCACCTCATGAACAAAGATACATTCAAACTTGTAAAGAAAGGCGCCATTCTGATAAACACTGCAAGAGGCAGCATCGTGGATACTGAAGCATTAATTGATGCCCTTGACAAGAAAATTTTGTCCGGAGCTGGACTTGACGTCTTTGAAGGTGAAGAAGTTATAAAAGAGGAAAAGCAACTTTTATATGACCCTAAAAATCTCGAAGTCTTAACCAGCTTAGTTAAGGATCACATTCTGCTGAGCAAAGACAACGTCGTTTTTACTCCCCACATAGCCTTCTACAGCAAAGAAGCCCTAGAAAGAATACTTGAAACAACAGTGGAGAACATAGTTGCCTTCGTTTCGGGGAAAACGCAGAATGTTGTTTTACCAACCGGCATTGCTGCTGGGCAATCATTGAAATTTTGTCCGTTTGTGACATAGCGAAATAAAAAAATGTTTAATTATGATGGTGAATTATTTGAGAATTGCGTTTTTTGTAATTGAATATCCACCTGCAATAGTCGGTGGATTGGGGACCTACGCTGAGTACATGACGAAGGAGTTTGTGGACTTAGGCTGGGATGTATCTGTTTACACAGTTAACCCTGGAAACCTGAAAACAAGAGAAATTTTGGGCGGTGTTGATATTCATAGGCCACTCCTCTTGGAAGCTAGCAACGTATTTCCATTGTTTGTGGCAGACGACCTTAAACGTTGGGGAACAAACATAAAATTCTTCACCGACATATTCGCGTACAATATGTTGGCAGCTGCAGAAATGATAAACACTGTCATTAAGCAGGAGAATTACGATTACGCCATTGTTTCCATTAACGACTGGTTGAGTAGCATAGCGGGAATAATCTGCAAGAATGAATTGAAAATACCAGTAATTTTTCACGTGCACTCAACCGAGTGGGGACGAAGTGGCGGAGAAGGCTCAGCTACTGTAAACCATCTGGAGTCAGTGATGGCGGAAAAGGCCGATGGAATAATAACAGTAAGTCACGCAATGAAAGAAGATTTAGCTAAGCACGGTTGGCCAGAATCAAAAATACACGTGGTTTGGAACGGCGTCGATCCAGAAAAATATGCTCCTCGGAAAGACAAGTCAGAGGATGTGCAGAAGCTAAGGCAAAAATATGGAATAGCCTCCGATGAAACCATGATTCTTTTTCTAGGCCGTTTGACGTGGGTGAAAGGTGTTAGGAACCTTGTTCAAGCTATGCCTCTGGTCTTAGCTGAATATCCAAAGGCAAAACTGGTGATACTTGGAAAGGGCGAAGAGCAGCGAGATATTACTGAACTTGCTGACCGACTTGGAATAAGCAAAAACTTGGTGTACTGCCTCGAATTTGTTCCTGAAGAAGAGAGAATTTTGCATTATGCAGCTGCTGATTTGTGCGTTTTCCCTTCTGTTTATGAGCCTTTTGGTATAGTTAGCTTGGAAGCCATGTCTATGGGAAAACCCATAGTGGTAGGCGCCAAGGGAGTGGTTGGATTCCGCGAGCAAGTCATGCCAGCCGGCCCTATACAAAACGGAGTTCACGTAGATGGGGGAAACCCAGTCGACATAGCGTGGGGAATCAAAGAGGTACTTAAGGATCCGCAAAGAGCAAAAATCTGGGGCGAAAACGGTCGCAAACGAGTACTTGAGTATTTTACTTGGAGAAAAGCCGCCGAACAAACAATAGATATTTACAAATCACTTATTGCACTTAACTCAAGCTAACCTTTCTGCCATTTCGAGGAACCATTGCATCTCCACAATCTATTACCCAAAAATCTCTGAGTACTTCGCCTTTCCACCTAATTCTTCTTCAATTCTCAGCAGTTGATTATAATTACAAGTCCGTTCACTTCTTGCGGGCGCGCCATACTTGAATTGTCCAGCATCTAAGCCAACAACCAAATCCGCAAAGAAAGTTTCTTCTGTGCTTCCTGATCTGTGAGAAACAATAACGTTCCACCCTGCTTCTCTGGCTGATTTAAAAGCGTCTAAGGCTTCGGTAACTGTTCCGATCTGATTGAGCTTAAGCAGCAAGGCATTGCAAGCATCTAATTTAATTGCTTTCCGAATTCTCTCAGTGTTAGTAACCAGAAGGTCATCTCCGACAAGCTGAATTTTTTCCCCCAGCTTGGATTTCAACTTAATCCAACCATCCCAGTCATCTTCGCTCAAGCCGTCTTCGATTGAGATTATCCTGAATTTTTCACTCATCTCAGAATAGAATTCCGTTAATCCTTCAGAAGAGTATTCGTTTCCCATGATCTTATAGCGCCCGTTGTCATAGAATTCTGATGCTGCAGCGTCTATTGCCAGACCGAATTCTTTGGTGTAGCCCAGTTCTGCTATCGCTTCGGATATGAATTTTAGCCTTTCATCGACGCTTTTCAAAGGAGGCACAAAACCACCTTCATCACCGACTAATATCGCTGAATTTCCAAATTTTTCTTTCAGGTTTTTCTTTAAGGTGTGGTAAGTTTCTGAGCACATTCTAAGAGCGTCAGAGAAAGTTTTAGCTCCGAATGGAACGATCATATGTTCTTGAAAATCATTTGTTATACCAGCGTGCATACCACCGTTGATCACGTTCATCTGTGGAATGGGCAAAGTCACGCCTCTTGAATCAGAAACCTCGGCAACGTATTCGTAAAGAGGCAAGTTCATTTCCGATGCTCCTGCTTTGCAGACGGCCATACTGACCGCGAGAATAGCATTGGCACCTAAGTTGGACTTGTTAGGAGTGCCATCCAACTCAATCATCAACTCATCCGCCTCTCTCTGCTTAGTGCAATCCTGTCCAATGATCTTCTTTGCTATGACATTGTTAACATTGTTAACAGCTTTCAAGACACCCTCTCCTAGATACCGTCGCCCGCCATCCCTGAGTTCAAAAGCTTCATATTTGCCTGTACTTGCACCAGAAGGGACAGAAGCCCTTGACAACCCTCTGTTTGTGAATACATCAACTTCGACGGTTGGATTGCCTCTTGAATCAAGAATTTCCCTTGCACCGATCTTTGTTATCTTAGACAATAGCTCACCTTTACTCGCTTAGTTCACCGTTATGTCAACGGAAATCTTCGTCTCAAATAGCCCTTTAGAAATTCATGATCATTTGCTAATTCTGTGCTTTTTACAATTTGACCCTCAAGTCTATCTAAAGCTATCCTAAACGTTTGCTCGACACCATAACCCTCGCCTGAACTGAAAAATGCGCCCTTCTTTGTTCTAAATTGCAGTCGGCAGTGAATTAACTGATCACCCTTGAAGTTTGTGCCATGCGTCTTCATGTAGACAAATAGTGTGCCCGCCTCTAGGGTTCCTCCGTATCTGTGGGTGAAAGATTCGAAGTCGTCCACAATGGCGCCTCGTTGGATTTCATCAATTTCCACGTCTTTAACTGAAAACTGCACAGTGAGCCTTTCTACTGGTTTTTCCATTTGAGCTAGAGGTTCAAGAAAGTCCCTTTTGGTAACGATTCCGACAGGTCTTCCTCTGCTGACGATCACCAAAGAGGAAATGTCGAATTTGTGCATTTGCTCTTCAGCATCTCGCAATTTGGTTTCAGGCAAAACGGTGACCACAGGCTTAACCATTATGCCCTTCGCGGGAATACTTAGAACAGAAACTTTCTCACCTACTCTTTCGCCAAACCTTTGCACATGTCTGGGCTGAAATATATTTTTAATAATATCGAAAATGCTCACAATTCCGACGAGTTTTCCATCTTTAACTATCGGGATGTGAGAGATTCCCTCACTTCTTAAAAGGCTTAGCACCGCCCCCAATGATTCGTCCTCTTCAATGATGAACGGCTTCTTGGTCATTATTTCTTCAACATGAGTGTTACCCCACTGCTCCATTACAGCACCATGGATAACATCCTCATCTGTTACAAAACCTAAGAGCTTCTCATCACTGTAGACTGGAAGTTGCCTGATTTCGCTTTCGATCATTAACTTAGCGACTTTGCTGAGAGAGTCTTGCAGTGCAACGGCAGGCGCTGGCCGCGTCAAAGTTTTAACTTTGGTTCCAGACGCATCAAAACTGGACCGTTTTATCGATTTTCTGGAAATAACCCCTTTGTAACTGCCCTCATTATCGAAGACTGCTAAAACAGGCGGACCCTCTTCTTTGAAATGTGATAGACACGAAGAAAGCGTGTCATTTTCCTGTACTTCTAAGAAACCTTTTGAAAAGACATCTTCCACAATCTTAACCATAAAAAAACCTTCAGTACTGTTATTTTATTCTCTTTGAGTAATTTAAGCCTTAAGAGACTCAAGTAGCGCTCTTGCCAACTATTGGTCTTTCTCCTTTCTTAATGAAGTGGTGGAAATCCTTTGATGTTGCTATAGCTGCAATAATGATAGTTTTGGTGAAAGTTTTGTGTCTTTAACCTTGGGTTTGTTGTCATTTGTTAACTTCGGGCGGTACGGGTAAAGCTGTGAAGCAAAGAATGACTCGTTAGCAGATCACGAACTGTCAACTTGACACAAGAAAATGGAAAAGATATGAAATGTGCTATTGTTTGTGGTCTACTAAGTGCGCAGTTCCATCTGGGCAGTAGACTTTTTCTCCTTTGGTAACCATATGGTACCGTTTGACGCAGGGTTCAAGGAGTTCGCATCCATCACAATCTCGGCTTAGCATTTTGCTTTTTCACATCTCCAGTAACCTTCCCTGTTCGTCAAATAACCTAATAATGGTTTGTAACATGGAGGTATAGCTACGGCTAACAACTTGCAGGTTTTAACCGTCAAAATATTGCGAAACCCCAATTTTCACAAGATATTATGGTGTCGCGGAACCAATCAGGATAAATGTCTCAAGGTTACTGCTATGAAGATTCATGATGGCGAAATTTGAGCTTCAAAATGTCCCTGCGGCATCCCTTGATCGATCAATGCGTGACTTTTTCCTAGACTTGGTAGATATAACCGCTGAAGAAAATGGCAAAGGCTGCCTAAAATCCGTGCCAACCAACTTTGGCTACGTCTTCTTCTGGTACGGATGGCTAAACAAAAAAGCTCTATCCAAATATTACCCTGCTTATGTTCCCAAAGAAAAAGTTAAGGAAATCAAAAAAGGAAAAAGACAGGATTCCACCCAGAAAATTCAGGATCAGATTAGCGACTTTCTTTTTTCCATAGTCAGAGATCACCCTGACGTTATCGGTGAAGGACACGTCGAAACGCACTTAGGCATAATTGCCCCAAAGCTTAAGCAGGCAACCGTTGCAGATGCAGCGAAAGCGCTTAAAACGTACGCGCAGCGGCTTGAGAAACTGGATGTTTTCACGCGCAGAAACCTCAAAAGAAAAAACGGCAAAATCATTGAAGAGATTGAGTCCAGATTTGATGTTATTGACTTTATAACAGAGAAGGAAGTCGGTAAGTTTGCGGATGAGTACTTCTGGGATGACGAATGCGGCTACGTGGAGCTTGCGCACCGAAGATTAGGCTGCGAAGTCCAAGTCAGAGTGCACTTTGACGGGGACGAAAAACTGGGCGAAGTCATTCAACGAGTGGATAACGTAATTTCTCCGATTAAAGCTGAGTTGGACCCCATTTTCCGATTCGGGAACTCTCGCTGGCCTTTCTAAACTGCATTCCTGTTAGTTTTCTTTTTTTCACCAAAATTGTATTTGTAACGCCAAAACGCAAAGTAAGGTGCTTCCATCTTCATCTGCCAAAGAAATGCAGATAATTCGCCGTAGTGAACCATGTCTTCCATGACCATGTGGGTAAGTGCGGTTTCGAGGGTTATTCGTGTGTCCGGTTTGTTGCCCCATGGAATAATCACCTTCTTCTTCAGATCATGAGGCTCAAGTTTCTCCAAGAATTTTTCAGTGCAGTTCCTAACATGCAGCATATATTCTTTAAGCGATGCGAAGTCTTGGCAGGATTCAAAATCAGGGTCTCTCCATTGGCTAAAGCGGTTTTGCAAAATGAAGTTTATCCACCTATCTTCGACAAGTGTAAGGTGGACGAAAACGTTTTTTGCCGAATCAAAACTCAACCCGCGAGGCTCACTAGCTTGTTTCCAAGTTAATTTTGCCAAAGCCTCAAAATACAAACCGCGAACAACCAAATTGTACCGAACTAAATCTTTGGCATCCATAGAAATTGGGTTACTGCGTTTAATATTTAAAATTTGCCAGAAAGCCTTTCACAGGAATCTCATCTAAGGTTCTAAGTTCCGGGCACAGGGAGCTAATAGCTTCAGAAGAATTTTCTTCTTAATTTAAGGACAGACCCGAATCCTACATGGAGAAGGCAAAACTCAGTCAGCAGGAAATTGAAGTGAAAGGGGCAGAATATAATCTCCTTGCAGCTCAATCCCAAAGATGATGGAGTAAAATTGGGTACCCTCGTCATCTTTCAACACGATATGCAAAACCTTCATGTTTCGTGAGTTTGTTTCGCTTAGAAAAGGCGAATTTGCATTTCGAATAGCCAAAACAAATATTTGTCCAAATATTCCAATTTAGTTAAAAAAGTGCCCAGCAGGCGGAATCGAGATGAGCCGAAAAACAATCTACATCCATCACAGCTTTCTTGTTTTCGCAATCTTGCTGTTCCTATTGGTCGCCGTTGTAGGTTTGGTTTTCGTCGGCGTGGTAGGCGTTGCTTTTGCCAACGTCGGCTTCACTCCCGCAATCATCTTCACAATTCTGATTGCGACATTGCTTGGGAGTACAATCAACATTCCAGTGTGGAGAGTCAAAACAACAGGTCCCATGATAAAAGAGGAATACGTAAGTTCCTTTGGCATGACCTACCGAATTCCACGAGTCGAGTACGGCCAAATCACTACAACAATCGCGGTCAACGTTGGAGGCGCACTAATACCCACAGCAGTCAGCATCTACTTACTCACCAAATCAACGCCAGCAACTATTCTCCTCAGCATTGTAGGCGTAGCCGCCGTTACGCTTGTAACCCAAGCTGTAGCCAGACCCGTAAAAGGAGTGGGCATCGTTACGCCAGCATTAATCCCGCCCATAGCCGCCGCCGTAGCAGCCCTAATACTTTCCCCAGCTCAACCCCGAACAATCGCCTATGTAGCAGGCGTTCTCGGCACGTTAATCGGTGCTGACTTGCTAAATCTCCGTGCAATTCCCAAGCTTGGCGCGCCCGTTGCAAGCATCGGCGGAGCCGGCACGTTCGACGGCGTCTTCTTAAGCGGCATAATCGCAGTGCTCCTCGCTGGACTCTAAATGGAAGAAAGAGAAAACCCAAATTTCCTGAAAATTAATCTAGTCGAGATGGTAGGCTTCTTCCCCATGCTGGCTAATGTCCAGACCCGCATCTTCCTCTTCAGCACTAACCCGCAACGGCGAGAACACATTAACAAGTCTCAACAGCAGATAAGAGCCAACAAACGAGAAAGCCGCCACAACCCCCACAGCCAAAACCTGGACTTCAAGCTGGTATGCGTTGCCGTAGAATAAGCCGTTCACACCGTTAATGTCATTAACCATCAAGGTCGCAAACAATCCAACCGCTATAGCTCCAATGATACCACCGATTCCGTGGCACGCGAATACGTCAAGAGTATCGTCTATTCTGGACCTGCCAGAGCGCCAATTAGCAACCAAGTTAGATATTATGCCTGCCGCTAAGCCAATAATTACGGCAGCTGAGACAGTTACGTAGCCTGAAGCAGCAGTAATTGCGGCCAATCCACAAACTGCACCTACTGAGATGCCGATTGCCGACGGTTTTCCTTTGATTATCCAGTCTAGAAGCATCCAACTTACGGCTGCAGCCGCGGCTGCCAAGTTAGTAACTACAACAGCTGAAACCGCAACGCTATCGGCTGCTAAAGCGCTACCCCCATTAAAGCCAAACCAACCAAACCAGAGCAAGCCTGCGCCCAAGATAACATACGGAATATTTGTGGGCTTGAACTCAGTTGCTTGCGGAATCGATGCAGCTCCACTTTTGCTATTTAACACTTTTGAATAATCTTTCCAGTAGACACAGCCTTTCCGTCTTCCCACGATTAAGGCAGCTGCCAACGCACTTAAGCCCGCAGCAATATGCACAACAATACCGCCCGCAAAATCCACGGCGCCAAGAACATGTAGCCAACCGTTAACATTCCACATCCAATGAGCAATTGGCGAATAAATCAAGGTAGACCACAAAACAACAAAAATTAAGAGAGAACGAAAACGGATTCTTTCCGCACAGGCACCGATGATTAGGGCGGGTGTGATTGCAGCGAACTTGAGCTGGAACGCAAAGAACAATAACTCAGGAATTTTTGGCGCGTAAGGACTGACGCTATTTACGCCGATATTGAAAAGACCTGCTAAGGACAGGTTGCCTATAATGCCGTGGAAGCTGGGTCCATAAACGAGGCTGTAGCCCCAGAAGAGCCAAATGAGGCTCACTACGGCGAAAATAATCAGGCACTGAACCAACGTGGAAACCAGATTTTTTCTGCGTACTAAGCCACCGTAGAAAAAACTTAACGCCGGAGTCATCAGCATCACGAGGGCTGTGGACATAAGTACCCACGCGATATCTCCTGCTCCGAAGTTTGGGGCTGCCGACATCTCCAGCTACTTCCAAGTTGAATGTTTATTCATTCATGATTGAAGAAATATTTAAACTATTCATTTACATCGCTTCAAAACTGAATGTAAGACAAGTGTTCAAAACAAAGAGCCAGCATCAGACAAAAACGTAATTCCCAAAGTCAATTTTAGAAGAAATCGGAAAAACATTCAAAAAATGCATGCGCAACAAAAAAGGAAAAGGGGGCGTCAGCTCTTGAACGCTTATTCAATCCAGATGGTAGGCTTCTTCACCGTGTTCGCTCAAGTCCAGACCTGCATCTTCAGCTTCGGGGCTAACGCGCAATGGGCTAAACAAGTTGACCAGCTTGAGCAGCAGGTAGGAGCCAAAGAACGCGAATGGTACCACAACTGCAATGGCTGCCAACTGAGCAAGGAACTGATGTACGTTTCCAAACAGCAAACCGCTTACGCCTGGGACCACCGCTGCTGAAGCAAATAGTCCAGTGGCAATTGAACCCCACAATCCGCCTATGCCGTGGCAGGCAAAGACATCCAACGAGTCGTCAACTCGGCTTCTGCCTGCTCTCCAGTTAGCAACAAGGTTGCTAATTACGCCTGCAGCTAACCCGATAATGATCGCCGAGCTCACGCTGACATATCCCGCAGCTGGCGTTATGGCAACGAGACCAACTACTGCGCCAACGGCTATGCCCACAGCTGACGGTTTCCCTTTGATTGCCCAGTCGGTAAGCATCCAGCTAACTGCAGCTCCAGCAGCTGCTAAGTTTGTGGTGACCAAGGCACTTACTGCTTGGTTATTTGCAGCAAGGGCGCTTCCGGCGTTGAAACCGAACCATCCAAACCACAAAAGCGCTGCTCCGAGGAGCACGTAAGGGATGTTAGTTGGTTTAAACTCGACTTCGCGAGCTTTTTTGTCTATGGCTCTCATATGTTCTTTCCAGGGAGTAGCGCAACCCGCTCTTCTTCCGACCACCAGCGCTGCGGCAAGTGCGGATAAGCCTGCTGAGACGTGAACGACTATTCCTCCTGCGAAGTCTATAGCGCCTAAGCTGCGTAGCCAACCCTCGGGGTTCCATACCCAGTGGGCGATTGGCATGTAGATTATCGTAGACCAGAGTATGATGAAAATTAATAGTGAACGGAACCGGATTCTTTCTGCACATGCACCTATGATTAATGCCGGTGTGATGGCGGCGAATTTTAGCTGAAATGCAAAGTAAAGCAGTGTTGGTATCGTTGGCGCGAGGGTCGGGGTTACATGGTTAATATCTATGCCGCTCAAAGCCAGCAGATTTGGACTGAAGCCTATGATGCCGTGAAAGCTTGTTCCGAATACTAAGCTGTATCCCCAAAGCGCCCATACTATGCTAATTACGGCGAATATCGCGAAGCATTGAACTATCGTAGATACTAGGTTTTTCCTCCGAACTAGGCCACCGTAAAAGAAGCCCAGCGCGGGTGTCATTAGCATGACTAATGCTGTCGCAACTATTACCCATGAAATATCTCCAGAGTTTGTTGGTATAACAACGCTCATTTTATTCACCTTTTGACAGATGTAATTGAATGTTTGTTCTTTTCTGTGCAAATAGACCATTCATGTATTTAAAACTATCCGTTTGCAGCGTTAAATAGCTTGAACTTGAACGGCTGTTTTTAAACCCCGTCACTCTCTGCGTTATTTTTCATTGTTATCCAATAAATTAACGGTTTTTTTGATGTCTGTTCAAAAAATTATCAAGTTGCAACAAACCTGAAAGCAGGAAATAGCTGAAATTGTCACGCCTGTAAATTGAACGTTTAATTAAGGATTAAATTTTCACGCTGTATTTGTTTGAAGCGGTGACATTGAATTGGTTATTGGCTTGAAGCATATTTCCATTGTTGCTTCTTGAGGGTATTTGTTAGACGTGACGCAAAGATTGAGCTCAATAATGCAGTCCCTATGAGGACGCCTGCCCAAATGAAGACGCTTGGCGTTATGAGATAGTAAATCAAAATGTCCAAGACTACAAATACCAATAGAAACGAGCCTCCGTACATAACCTCTGCGTTGATATGTGTAAGCTGCTTCATTATTTTTTTGCGGGTTTTTCCCTTGTTTTTCTCTTGCTCGATTACTTCTTTGAAGTTCTTACCTTTTTTAGAGGGCATATGTTTTTCAGACATTATAAGTCACCTTCAGCATAAAAAATGGGCGGCAAAAAAGTTGAATGTTTGTTCATTTTACCGCATCCAGAATATCCAGAGCAACAAGTTTGACGTCGCCACTGCAACCACGGATAAGGGTAGCCCAATCTTTATGTATTCTTTTGTGCTTACCAAGCAACCTTGTTTTTCAAGGAGACCACAGGCAAACACGTTCGTAGCGGCTCCCATAGGAAGAATGTTTGCTCCGCTCCCAGTCCCGATGAGGACACCGAAAAGCAGAGGCCATGAACTTACGTTCGCCAAGACACCGAGCTGTTGACCTATGGGAATCATCAGAACGGTGTAGGCGTTTGGATCAATAAAAGTTGATAAACCCACAGACATCCACGTTAAGATTACGAGCAGCAGTGTAGGGTTGCTGGCGCCGTTCGCGATTAGGGCTTGGGCAGCATCTGCTAAAATTCCTGAGGCCGTTACCGTGTATATCACCCCGAAGATTGCAGCTAAAAATATCAGGGAGTTCCAGTCGAATTCTATCATCATTTTCTTCGCGTCCTTGCCACCTATGATAAGCGCTATTACGCCGACTGCTAAACCTACAACACCTAAGCTAAGTCCAATTTCAGGAGCCAGAGATAACACTATGACGCCTGCGAGGAACAATATGCTTGGCAGTTTGGCAACTTTGATTTTTTCAGGCTCGATTTCTATTTTTTTGTTCATTTTTCGGAATATAATCAGAAGTGTGAGCAAAGCTGCGACTACGCCTATTGTGGTAATTGCGCCTAGCCCGATTCTGCCCTGGAACCAGTAGAAATCCAAAGGTTTCAGGCCCGTTTGGATTGCCAAGATAAGCGCGGGGGGATCGGCTATCATGGTGGTTGTTGTTACCATGTTGGCGCACACACCTACCGAAACAATATAGGGGAAGAGCGGCGAACCCAGTTTTCTCGCCATATGGATGGCTACGGGAGCCATGAGGAAAAGCACCGCTACGTTTGCCATGAATGCTGACAGAAAAGCGGCAACCGCACAAATCGCTATAAGGGCGTACTTCTCTGTCTGAATGTGGGTTAAAATCTTGTTGGCAATGAGTTCAGGCATTTTGCTTTCGGAGAATATGAAAGAAACCATCATAAATCCCCAAATAACTGCCAGTACATCCCACTGTATTGCTTTGAATAATGTGTCTTGCCACGATACAATCCCAAGAATGATTAACGATACTAACGCGCCGACTGATACGTATGCAAGCTTTACTTTTCGGCTCAGAGCAAGAGCATAACACGCTATGAACACAGGAAGGATTATGATTTGATTATCAAGCGGCAGGTTTCATCAACATCCTTGAACGTTTCCTTCAAAGGAAACTGCAGCCAATATAAGCTTGTTTGTGATTTGTGCATAATTTTTATGAAAAACTGGAAGAGTTTAAAGAAAAATGTCTAAATGCAGAACACATGTAGTGCTGTGCCTAGTTTACTGTTGACAAATTTCATTTAAGTAATCAGCAAAACATCCAGAAAAGAAGATCCAGTTAAATCCACAAAACAGTTGAACAAAAAAATAAAAAGGGAAAGTCGCCTTTTCAAGGCAACTATTTCAGCTATTTCTTCTTGTCTTTCGCATCTTCTCCGAGCCACTCTGGATCTTCCGGCTTCATGACGACTTCGGGGTACGCAGAGAATCCGTGTTCTGTTATGTCCAGACCTTCCGTTTCATCTTTGACTGATGCCCGTAGACCAATGGTGTATTTGATTCCACCGAAGATTAACAGACCCATACCGAACGCAAACCCAGCAACGACCAATACGTCCACCAACTGTGCAGCTAACTGTCCAAGACCAGCAGTTCCGTTTATGAAGAGGCCTTGCACTCCGCCGTATGTTCCGTCCGCAAAGAGACCTACTGCAAGCAACCCGAAGACACCGTTGAGTCCGTGGACACCGAATGCACCTACAGGGTCGTCAATTTTCAGTTTCCGCTCTACGAAGAAGTTGCCGTAGATCGTTATCGGAGCTGCTACAAGGCCTATGATTATTGCCGCCCATGGAGGTACATATGCGCAGGGTGCTGTGATAGCTACGAGACCGCCCAAAGCTGCGCAACAGACTGCCGAGATGTCGGCGCCTTTAAAGTTCTTCTTGTCAAAGTAGCTTATGAAAACCGCTAAGGCTGCAGCTGCGCCACCCGCAAGGTATGTGTTTACTGCGACTACGGGTGTTCTGAAGTCTAATGTGCTTAGGGTGCTTCCAGGGTTAAAGCCGAACCAGCCAAGGAAAAGAATCATTGTGCCAATGACTATGTAGGGTACGTTGGTGTATCCGAAAGATCGTGGTTTGCCATCTTTGCCAAACTTCCCTATTCTCGGGCCTATCAGAAATGCACCAGCTAAACCTGTGAAGCCACCGACTGCGTGAACCACCCCTGATCCTGCGAAGTCTCTCACACCGACACCGAGAGGTAATGTTGCTAGCCATCCGCCACCCCAGACCCAGTGGCCGTATACGGGGTAAATAAGGATGTTAATTAGTAAAGTGTAGATGAGGTACGCTTGGAACTTCATTCTTTCTGCGACCATACCCGCGACGATTGTGACTGAGGTAGCTGCGAAGACTGCTTGCCAGAAGAAGTACGTTAATGTCAAGCCGTTGTAGGCGTCCCCTGTTAAAGCGAAGCCACTCCAGCCTATGATAGAGTTACCGCTTCCTATTCCTGCGAGGGGGGTGTAAATTACGTTGCCTGCTCCGTCAAATCCTGTTGGAAAAGCTGCACCGGACCCACCGAACATGAGCGCAAAGCCGACTAATGCAAATATAACTACACCGATGCTGAAGTCTATGTAGCTTTTTGACCAATAGTTGACTTGGTTTTTATGTCTAATGTAGCCAGCGCCTAGGAAGGCGAAACCAAGCTGCATAAACCAGACTAATGCGCCCATGGCAAGAGTCCAGGCCATGCTTACTGCAGTGCCAACATCTGTCAATGGATCGCCTGTTTGTGCAAAGGCTCTGCCTACGCTCATTGCTAAGCAAGTTGCGAGAATGCCTGCGAGTATGAACCATTTTTTCTTCATGAAAACCGATGAATGCTTTGCTATCACTTTATCTGCTGTCTGCGATATTTTGTTAAGTACTCTGCCCTTTTTCATTTTGTTCACCATTTTTTCTTAGCTTTGAACGGTTGTCTGCCAATATAAGCGTATTTATGATTTGTTAATACATTTTATGAAAAACAGAAAAAATTTACATAAAAAAGTAAAAAAACTGGACATGAAGCCAGTAAATTGGCTAGTTGAGGTACATTTGATCAAAGCTCGGCGATATCGAAACTGAGAAGACTTTGGGAGAAATCAAAAGCCGGCCTCATGACCCTGCTGCGAGATCTAAGACGCATGTGCGCAGATTAATCGGCATTCTAAATTCAAATGCTCAACTTTTTTACATAATACTGTGCATATTTTATGTGTTTAATCAGAAAAGTCTATAACTGTCTATGTGGAACTTATCGGCAAACAGGAGTAAAAGCAACTTGGCAAAATCCCTACATGCATTAAATCCTGAAGAAGCAATGCAAGAACTCAAAGTCGAAGAGAAAGGATTAGACTCCCAAGAAGCACAAAACCGCCTTGGCACCTACGGAGCAAACGAGTTAACCAAGGAAAAAGGAACCTCCCCAATAAAGTTGTTTCTTGGACAATTTACTG
Organism: Candidatus Bathyarchaeota archaeon; assembly: GCA_963760905.1. Taxonomy (GTDB): domain Archaea; phylum Thermoproteota; class Bathyarchaeia; order Bathyarchaeales; family Bathycorpusculaceae; genus JADGNF01. Next base: position 145,461 of record CAVXEQ010000005.1, on the reverse strand, counting down.
ACATCCTTATGATTATCTTACTCATTGCAACGGGACTTTCAGTTGCCATTGGGGAAACTATTGATGCCCTCATAATTCTCGCCATAGTTATTGCAACCGCAACGCTGGGTTTCTTTGAAGAGTATCGCAGCGAAAAGGCCGTTGAAGCTCTAAAACGAATGACTGCGCCAAGCGCAATAGTAATACGAGATGGGAAGGAAACCAAAATTCCCGCTTCGCAACTAGTTCCAGGCGACATAATTCTTGTCTACACCGGCGATAAAGTTGCTGCTGATGCACGGCTGCTTGAGGCTCATAATCTTAAACTTGAGGAAGCAGCGTTAACTGGCGAATCCGCCCCTGTTAACAAGAATACAAACCCGCTTCCCGAAGATACTCAGCTTAACGATCGCAAAAACATGATTTACACAGGCACAATCGTGGCCTACGGCAGAGCCAAAGCGCTTGTCGCGTCAACAGGCATGAACACCGAATTTGGAAAAATTGCGAAACTCGTCCAAACTGCAAACACAGAATCTACTCCGTTGGAGAAACGAATGGCAACTGTCGGCAAATGGATTGGTATCCTCTCAATTGTAGTGTGCGTCGGCGTTGGTGCAATAGGTATCATTGACGGGCGCAACCCGATAAGTATGCTTCTTTGGGCCGTTAGCCTAGCAGTAGCCGCTGTTCCTGAAGCGCTTCCAGCTATTGTTACTGGTGCCTTGGCAGTAGGGATGTTCCGCATGGCAAAAGTCAACACCATAGTAAAGCGACTGCCTGCGGTTGAAACTTTGGGCTGCACAAGCGTCATTTGCAGTGACAAAACGGGAACCATGACCAAGGGCGAAATGACGGTCCAGAGAATCTACACTGGGGACAAAGCAATAAAAGTTACAGGGGTAGGCTATGATCCAGAAGGTAAATTCCAACTGGAAAACAAGGAATACTCTTCTAACCCACAACTTACGACTCTTCTGAAAATCGCAACGTTATGCAATGATGCTAAACTCGAAAGGGACACCGAAACTGAACGGTGGATAATTAAGGGTGATCCAACCGAGGGCGCGCTTGTGGTAGTGGCGGCGAAAGCTGACCTCTGGAAAGAGACTCTGGAATCCCAAGAGCCTCGCATAGCGGAAATCCCTTTCAGTTCGGAACGGAAATGCATGACCACTATTCACTTGACTGGCAATACGAAATTCGCTTATATGAAAGGCGCCCCTGAAATAGTTCTTGAAAAGTGCACCCGGATCCTCTTGGATGGAAAAGTTCAAGAATTAACCGAAGAAAAACGGGCAGACGTTCTCAAAGTTACTGAAGCTATGGCTAACCAAGCGCTTCGAAACTTAGGTTTTGCTTATACTACGTTGCCTAAGAATCTTGAAGAATTCGATGAGAAAATCGAGAAAGGCCTTACATTTGCTGGCGTTATGGGCATGATTGATCCACCCCGAAAAGAAGTAAAAGACGCCATAAATGTGTGCAAGAGAGCTGGAATCAACGTGGTCATGGTTACAGGTGACCATAAACTGACCGCAACGGCTGTAGCTAAAGAACTTAACCTGCTGGGCGAAAACGACTCAGAAGACAGAGTCCTCACAGGTCCAGAACTTGAAAAACTCAGCCAACAAGAGCTGGAGGAAAAAGTGGAAAACGTAGCTATTTACGCTAGAGTTTCCCCTGAGCACAAGATGCGCATAGTTCAAGCATGGAAATCCAGAGGACACATAGTTGCCATGACTGGCGATGGAGTTAACGATGCTCCTGCGTTGAAGATGAGTGACATAGGGGTGGCTATGGGTGTCACCGGGACCGAGGTTACAAAGGAATCTGCAGACATGGTTTTGGCTGATGATAACTTTGCCTCCATTGTGAAAGCCGTGAAGGAGGGCCGCGAAATCTATGGTAACATCAAGAAATACCTTACGTACTTGCTCCGATGCAACATTATGGAAATCCTCGTCATGTTCATCGTCGTCATCTCTGTTCCAACTTTAGCGGCCATTTTCTCTCCTGGCTCAACATCGGCCACCATAAGCGAAGCGACCGTGGCTTTAACGGCTGTGCAACTGCTGTGGGTTAACCTCACGACTGACGGTTTGCCCGCCATCGCGTTAGGCGTAGACCCAGGCGACCCAGACTTGATGGAACAGAAACCGCGAAAGCCAAAGGAAAGCATATTCAGCAGAGAAGTGAAAGCTTACCTCACGTTTGCGCCAATCTTGATGACTGTTCTTTTGTTGTTCGGCTTCTTCTTCTATAAACCATGGGAAGGTGCCTACCAACTCACTGAAGCTAGAACCCAGCTGTTAACAGCGATGATTCTGATGGAGTTAGCTAACGCTGTATCCGCTCGCTCGCTGAAGTATCCAGTGTTCAAAGTTGGCGTCTTCAAGAACAAGTTCCTCTGGTACGCAATACTTTCGTCGTTTGTGCTGCAGTTAGTTGTGCTTTACGTGCCGCCCATTCAGGCTGTATTTGGTGTACACGCTCCTGAACCTTTGGATTGGGCATTCGCCATACTGTTTACGGCTATCGTTTTTAGCTCGCTGGAAATCGGCAAATACATCGCATGGAGAAGAAGAAAAGGCACAAAATAACCAAAATTAGCAACCTTTTTTCTTTCTTTTTTCACAATTTATTTCAAAATAAGTTTTCACGCAATAGAAGAAATAACCAATATCTATGCCTCAATCTTCTTCAAAATTTTGCAGGAAAAGGAAGAAAAATCAAACCGTACCTATGACAAAACAATCGTTATTGTTCCATTGTTTTGCCTTAACCTCTTGTCAGATTATTTTGTTCTTTCCATCAACGTGACTCTGAGATCTTCTTTGATAATGTCAAGTGCAACGCTTGTCACGGTTCGTTTGACGTGAGGAGTCGCCATCAAATTCTTCAAGAAAGCGCTTAGGCTTGCTCTATCTCTAAATTTAGTGATTATAGCAGCATCGTACTCTCCAGTTATGTCGTAAACGGCAACAACGTTTGATGCTTTGGAGATTTCTTTTTCAACCTCTGGGAGGTGACCACCATCCGTTTGAATCAATATTAAAGTGGTCAAACCATAGCCTACTTTCTCTGAATCCAGAATTATAGTGTAACCTTTCAGAACACCTTTCTTCTCCAAGTTTTTGACATGGTTAAACGCCGTGCCCACTGATATCCCCAACTTGCTTGCTATTTTATTGAAGCTCAGCCTAGAGTCTTGTTGCAGTAGGCAAAGAATACGGAAATCCATGTCGTCCATTTTATCCGCGAAACTGGCTTGCTGTTCGTTTCCTTCCAAAGGTTGGCGCCTCACAGTGCTCACTTTGTCCATATTACAGATGTTGAAATAGGTGAAGTAAATATAAACATTCCCGAGTAAAAGTGAAAATGTTGTGTGCATATTTGCAGGCAATGCGGCAGTTAGGTTGACATATGTTTAAGTTGACCTGGAAAACGATTGGGGCAAAAATTGAAAAGTCAACACAAAAACTTTGTAATGCTATCCAGAAGCAATTGCCTCAAATTCACAGAAGAAACGAGTAGTCTCCTCTTTGCTTCTTAGAGAGGGCCAGAAGAAATAGCATTATGTTCAAAACAATTTTAGTTCGTTCAATTCGGGTATAATTATATAAGGACTATCCCTTCTATTCATGGCATGCTCTCCAAATCTGCCATAAGTAAGCTTCAAGCTATCCTAATTATCGACATAATAATAGTTGCTTCTGCAGCAGCAGGATACTTCTACGTTACTTCATTGCCTGGACCCACCCTTTCTCCATCTCAAATCCAACTGGTTGGTTTAGATGTAAATCCGCCAGCAGGAATAGTAGGCCAGCCCATTACTGTGTCAGTTAATGTAACTAACACCGGAGGGGAAACTGGAACCTACCCCGTTAATTTAGTTCTTGATGGAACGCAAAACCAGGCCCAAACAATCAAGCTTGCAGCTGGAGAAACAAAAACGGTTCAATTTACAATTTCTGGAGTAGAAAGCGGAACCCATATAGTGGGAATAGGCACCTTGGAGGGAACCTTTACTCTCACAAGCACATTCGAGTTATCTGACCTTGCTGTTAACCGAACTGAAGCCAAAGTCGGCGAACCCATCGGCATCACAGTCAAGGTAACTAACAAAGCTCAAGAAACTTCAGACTACTCAGTAACGCTCTCAATTAATGACTCGGCAATAGGGACCAAAACGGGTCAGTTGGACTTGGGAGCAAGCACCAGCGTTCTGTTCGAAGTTGTGGAACAGACCGAAGGAACTTACAGCTTCAAGATAGGTGATTTGAATGGAACTTTTGTAATTACCACTGCAGCTGCACCGCCTAAACCCGCTGAATTCCTAGTTGGTAATCTAACGATAGACCCGGAAGTCGCTGAACCTGGAATGTCCGTAAGCGTTACTGCTAAAGTGACTAACGTCGGGGAAACCAGCGGTAGCTACTCGGTTGATTTCAGCGTAAATGGCGAGGTGAAAGGAAGCAAAACCGTTCAGTTATCTGGCGGAGAAACGACTTCTGTAGCATTTACTTTGACGGAAGCTGCCAACGGTAACTACGCAGTTATGATAGGTAACGCGACAGGAACACTTAGCGTTCAAAATCCCTCAACGATTAAGTTAACTGGGATGATTGTTAAGCCATACGAAGTGTGGGCCGGGCAAACAGTGACGGTAACAGTTAAAGGCACTAACCAAGGAACCGATGTCAGCAGCCTTTCACTAAAACTCAAAGTTGGCACAACCTTAGATAACCTTCAAACAGTCCAAACTAAAACTCTAACGGCGGCGGCTGGCGCAGATGGAAGTGTAGATTTCATTGTCACTGCTGATCCTCTTCCAGGAGGAGACTCATTAACGTACTTGGTTGATGTAAACGGGGTGCAGGGTGGTTTCCTAGTTGTTAAAAACGGTTATCACTCGCTAAGCGTTGCAATTTCTCCCCGTGGCGATGCAGATTTCACCATAACCTTGCCCAGCGGCGTAACTGAGAAGCATACAACATTTTGGACAGCCCTCTTACCAGAGGGAAAGTACACCGTTACGATGCCGTTAACTGACCCAACTGGCGTAATTACATTCCTGCAGTGGGACGACGGTAGCACAAATCTCGCTAGAACATTTGACCTCACACAACGCATGAGCATAACAGCAACTTACACCGGAGGCTCGTCATGTCCCGCACTTTACATGTGGAACGGAACCGACTACGTTTACGTCACAGACGTTTCCAACCACGGCTGGCTGGGATACATCAACTACATCAACGATGACGGCTCCATAACCTACTACAGAAATAATCCATGGGATTACGTGCCGCTAAACAGCAGTCAAATGCAATCTACCGACGGCAACTTTAACCTGACGCTTATACAAAAATGGAATGAAATATTCTACTTAGACCAAGCTTACATGATGGTAGTTGATCATCCCGCAAACGTAAGCGTTTACTCAACAATGGAAGAGCAGTATCTTGACCCAGCCTACATGGGCAACATATATACAGTCAGCAACAGACCCCTAACTCCAGTTTCTGCCGTTAACGAGAAAGGCGAGAATGTGTTACCTCAGATCTCCCAAATTGATGATGTTTTCACCTCCGGCGGAAATGGCATTCAAAGCCCTGCATGGGACAACATAACTTGGAACACAATAACTCTGAACCTGGGAAACCTGACTGGTGCCCCCCAAATTAAGCTGGTTGTTCGTGCGATAGTCGATTGGGGTTCAGGCGACGACTACAACACTTGGCTAAACATGTTCTTCGCCCAGCCAGTACCCAACGGAACCCAAGTGACTCCACCTCCATACATGGAGGTGAAGGATGGAAACGGCAACTGGGTGCCCGTTCCACAAAGCAGAGATTTCCCGCTGCCTTCCGACGGAGCAGCCAGAACATACGTGATTGATTTGACAGGTTTGTTCCCTACAAACGATTACTCGCTCAGGATCAACAACTTCTGGAACGTAACATTCGACTACATCGCGGTGGACACAACCCCCCAGCAAAACATAACCATCCAAAAAGTCGATCCGCAAGCCTACCTTTACCCTGATTTTACCCCCGGGACAGACGCTGCCTCAGGCAACCTGACAAGATACGGAAACGTAACCCAATTGGTTCTCAGCGAAGACGATATGTTCGTTATCGGAAGACAAGGCGACGCAGTCTCTCTGCAGTTCCCAATAGCTAACCTTTCTGCTCCAGCCCCAGGCATGGTTCGCGATTACTTCCTCTATGAGGCATCCTGGTTCAAAGACGCAAACGGAAATTGGGGTTTCGGCTTCGGCTTCACCGTGGACCCATTGCCATTCCAAAACATGAGCGGATTCCCCTATTTGCCCTCAGAGAGTTACCCAAATGATACGGCTCACCAGAACTACCTGCAAGATTGGAACACCCGAGTCATTGATGCCCCTGCTACACCTCAAGACGTCCTTTCAAGCCAAAACAGTTTTCCCATTGTGGCTTTTCCAGCCGTTGGGGTCTTAGCGGCTTTGGTTTACGTAAATTTCAAATTTGGCGTGTTTGCATCAGCTTTCAAACGAGGGAAAAGAGTAACTAAACATGTCGTTGCTGCCTGAGATTGCGAATCCGTACGTTGCTGCTTTGGCAGGCGGCTTTTTGTACGGGTTGGTCTTTTGCACTTCAACCTGTCTTCCATACGTGGCAAGTTACATAGCGGGAATAAACGCAGATTTCCGTCGAGGCATGTTTGTTACCTTGATTTTCAATTCAGGACGCTTGACAGCATACGCCATAATCGGCGCCGCCATCGGCATGTTTAAACTGCTGATGGACGACTCTTTTCGATACGCCTTCCAAACTTACTCCTCTTTTGCATTCAGCGCAGTTACAATTGCAATTGGCGTAACGATTCTTGTTCGGAACAAGCAGCCTTCATGCAACTGCGTCGCAAACGGAAGCCTAAATGCGGGTTCAAAAAGGCTCAGAGACCGCTTTGACTTTCGAGCTTACACACTGGGCTTATCCAGAGGACTATTATTATGCACACCGCTATTGGCGATTTTGGCCTATTCAGTGACATTTGCGTCTCCAATTGACAGCTTAGCGTTAGCTGTCCTATTCGGCTTAGGAACAACACTATCTCCGATTCTTCTGTTGGGCGGAGCAACAGGATGGCTACTGAATAAGGCACCTCTCTTTAGGAAGTGGATATCAAGGTTGGGCGCTGCTACCCTCATCATATTGGGGATAGTTACCCTCATAAACGCAATAATTATTTAATGGTCATCTAATCATTAAGGCTGAACATAATGTACGAAGCGCTATTGGGGACGATATTTGCGGGGATGGTAGCGGTAGGTTTAGCGCTGGCGGGAATATTAGTCATTCTTATATGGAAAAAAGATCGAACCAGGAAGCTGAGTTACCTCAGAATTTTCATCCAGGTGGTCTCTCTTGTAGGTGTTTTTTACTCTTTCACAATGGCTCTATGGCTCTCGATTTTCTTCTTAGTCATTTTAACAGCGACACTTTTCAGCGGCAGGTTCTTCTGCGGCTGGATATGTCCCTTCGGATTCTACATGGACCTCATTGCTCTGCTTCGAAAGAAAATAGGCATAAGATATTGGACCCTTCCGGAAAGAGTGAACGGCATTCTACACAAACTAAGATATGTTATCGCAGCAATAATACTGATTTCGCCGTTGTTCTTAGGCGTGCTGTCCGTTGCTCCCCAATCTCAAATTCAAGCGGAATTTCTAAGAGGTCCTTTTAGACCCATAGATATCTTCTTAAGTCCACTTGAGCCACTTATCGTGCCCTTTGCAGGTTCAGTGGCAGGTCTGGGCTTCATCGGATGGAGCATCAGTTACCCCTATGCCCGAGACATAATTTATTACATAAACGTGCCCCTCCTCACATCCATAATTATTTACGTATTCATTGCCTTAACCTTGGCAGGCACCTTTATGTTTAGACGATTCTGGTGCCGTTTCTGCCCCACCGGGATATCTTTAGCCGCCGCAAACAGATTCAAAGCGTTCAAGTGGGCACCGCTACTTCATATAAACAAGACTGAAGAGAAATGTACCAAGTGCGGAATATGCAAACGCGTATGCCCCGTGCAAGTCACCGACGTTTACGAGCAGAAAGGAGGCGACATCGCAACATCAGTCTGTCTAAACTGCATGCGATGCATCGAGATGTGCCCATATGAAGGATGCTTAAAAATGAATTTGGCAGGAAAAACCATATTCAAATCTCGTAACTGGTTAGAACCATCAAATAGTGAATAGGAGAACTCAAAGTGAAAAGCCAAACTGCAGAAAAAAAATACATGCCTGAAATGCCCCAGAAAGAAATTGATGAACTAAACGCTACCGTCAAATCGGCTTCCGCCAAAATCATAGCCGACAACATTGCCCGTATGAAGAAAACCGATCCTAACCGACCCGCCGCCATGCAGTACTTTGATGAAATTTCAAACTTCTTTGGGAAACGCCAGCAAGAAATCAGAGAAGAAAAAGCAAAGGGCAAAAAGGTAATCGGATACTTCTGCGTATTCGCCCCGGTCGAGTTGATTTTGGCTGCAGACGCCATTCCTGTTCGCGTTAACTCAGGCTGGTATGACACCTCAAAGCTCGGCGACCGCATCGTGCCTGTGGAAGTTTGCCCAGTTATCCGTTCAACGATAGGCGCCAAAATGATTGATTTGTCTCCTTACTTGGAGTTGAGCGATGTTGTGATAAGCACTTTAACTTGCGACGGCATGACTAAACTCAGCGAAATTCTCAGCGACGCCAAGCCCGTTTGGACGATGACCCCGCCAAGAGTGAAGGACTCTGCCCAATCTTTACAACTATGGAAAGAAGAAATTAAATCAATCAAAACTCAAATTGAAAAACTTACTGGTAACAAGATTACCGCTAAGAAGTTGAAAGCAGCCGTCGAAACCATGCAGAAAGCGACTAAAGCTTTCCGTAGGCTTCAAGATCACCGGAAAGGTAACCCAGTTATTATGGGTAGGGATGCTATGCTGGTTAATCAGGCAAGCATGTGGGATAACATTCAACGGTGGACTGAGAAAACTGAAGCCCTCTGCGACGAGTTGGATAAGCGCGCAGCGCAGAAGGCGTGGGCTTGTCCGCTTGATACGCCCCGAGTCGTTGTGACTGGAACGCCGATGTTTTGGCCTGATAACTGGAAATTGCCCACGCTCATTGAAGAGGCGACTCCTCAGGGTGTGTTAGTTGGTGACGAGTTATGTTCCAGCGACAGAGTCCTCTATGATCCCGTGGGTATAGATGAGTGGACAATGGACGACATGATCAACGGCATAGCTGAACGCTACCTTATGGCTTCTACTTGTCCCTGCTTCACGTCAAAAGACGGCAACGAAGACCGCATAAACTGGCTCATAACCAAAGTTAAAGAGAACAAAGCGCAAGGCGTCATCTACTATGTGGTCCGCGGCTGCATGCTTTACGCAATGGAGTATACCAGAGTGAAGAAGGCGTTGGACAAACTGAACATCCCCGTTTATTACTTAGATACAGAATACACTCGGGAAGATGTGGGGCAAATGAAGACGCGGGTTGAAGCATTCCTTGAAATGCTGGCGGCGAGAGTGGACTTTTAGAGGCGAACTCTTATGGTGACAACTGTTGGCTTTGACATGGGTATACAAACCGTAAAGGTAGTCGTCCTCAAAGACGGAGAGGTTATTGCGCGGGCGAAAGTTTTCTCAGGATTTGAACCCAACAAGGCAGCGGAGCAAGCCTTCGCTGAAGCTCTAGGTGCTGCCAAAGTGACCAGAGACGAAGTAAGCTTAATCTTGGCTACGGGCTCTGGCATGGACATGGCACCATACTCGAAGGGCAACGTTAGCATGATGGGCGCTGATGCCAAAGCAGGAGTTCACTTGTTTCCCTCCGCTCGAACAGTAATCGACGTTGGAGCTGAAGAGGCGCGGGCTGTCAAATGCGACGAACGGGGCATTATGGTTGACTTCGTAGTTAACGAGCGGTGCGCTGCAGGAGCAGGTACCTTCATCGAAGCCATGGCAAGAGCCCTAGAGGTAAAAATGGAGGATATGGGTCCCCTAAGCTTAAAGGCAGAACGCGCCAGCCCAATCAACGCAAGCTGCGTAATCTTCGGGGAATCCGATGTAGTTTCACTTATTCATCGGCAGGAATCGAAGCCAGAGATCGCCCGAGCCGTTTTCGACGCTATGGCCGACCGCATCTCATCCATGGTCCACAGGCTGGGCATAAACCCTGATATTGTTCTCGTTGGGGGCGTGGCCAAAGACGTCGGTTTCATCGAATCACTAAAAAGAAAGCTTGGAATAGCTATTCTTGTTCCCGAGAATCCGGAGTACGCGGGTGCATTGGGCGCAGCACTTACGGCCGCAAGCCGAGCGAAAGGTGTTCAAAAATGACAGAGAAACATAAGGACCCAATAGAATACTGGCGATGGCAGGAATACCACAGGGTCCGCACTGACAAAAGCTGGAAAAACAAAGACCTAATCACCGCAGGAGTAGATGTGGGGTCAGTGGGTTCTAAAGCTGCAATTATGATTGATGGAGACCTGTACGCATGGGCAGTCACACGAACCGGTTCAAATAGCCCCGACAGCGCCAAAAAAGTCATGGGCATGGTCCTGCAGGACACGGGACTCAAACAGGAAGACATCAAATATACCGTAGGCACTGGCTACGGCAGGGTAAACGTTCCCATGGCAAACAAAGCCATCACTGAGATTGCCTGCCACGCGAAGGGCGCAAACTACATTTGGGGACCATCCGTTAGAACTATCCTTGATGTTGGCGGGCAAGACATTAAAGCTATTCACTGCGACGAAACAGGCAGAGTTACCTCTTTTCTCATGAACGACAAATGCGCGGCAGGCACTGGCCGGGGCATGGAAGTCTTTGCTGACCTGTTGCAGATTCCCATCGAAGACATCGGCAGAGTTTCCTTGTCGCTTGACGAGGAACCCGAACCTGTAAGCTGCACTTGTGTGGCATACGCCAAAACCGAAGCAGTTGGGCTACTGCGTAAAGGGTGGTCGAGAGAAAAGGTGCTCGCCGCTTATACGCGTGCTATGGCAGTCAGGATGGCTAACCTAATCAACCGCGTAGGCCTCGAAAAAGAACTTGTAATAACTGGTGGGCAATCCAAAAATATGGGCATAGTTAACAGAGTCGAGAACATCTTGGGTGTGAAGACACTTCCGTCGCCGAATTGGCGGGAAGGCGGCTTAGACCCGATGGTTGCTGGGGCAACAGGTGCTGCGCTTTTGGGAAAAGCGTTGCTCCTAAAGTCTCAAGGTAACTGAGGCACAAAGCGTGATTGTGCACTACGGCTACATAGACGGTTCAGGCGAATACTTTATAGTGATTGACTCGGACAAATGCAACGGCTGCCGCGAATGCATCCAAAAATGCCCGCAGGCGGCTTTGGAGATGGTCACGGAATTCATCGATTTGGAAGACAAAGATGTCGCTGCCGTTTCTGAAGCACATCGGAAAAAAATCCGTTACACCTGCGCAGAATGTAAGCCACAAGAAAACAAGGCACCGTGTGTTTTGGCTTGCCCGAAAGGCGCAATAAAATGCATTTGGAAGCCTCTGTGAGAAAGCTTCGGAATTCAGTTTCCGTCCAAGGGCTTCAAAAATTCTGGTTTTGATGTTTAAAAGTGGGGTTTCCTGATTAGAATTGCAAGCAAATGCATGCTAGCGGGGATTAGGCAGATGCTTTTCAGGATCACCTATTAAGAGTCCACTGCTCAAGAAAGGCTTCCGCTTCCCGCTTGAGAGTTTTTCTTGGGCTATCAACTTGCCGCTTCACAAAAGAAACCACTTTAGCCTTATCACTGTTGCCAAGCGTGTCGAAGAAAATGTTGAAGGATTTGATGGCGTGTTCAGCTATGACTCGTTTGCATTCTTCAGTAAGATGGGGTGACGTGGCAATGTTTTCTACTTTGAGGAGTTCAGTGGAGATTTTTGGGGCAAGGTAGGGTTTTGCCCTCGCGATTTTGCCCGAATTGCTGACGACGTTGGCTACGGTGACAAGGTACTCGTCGCTTAGGAAGCCAAAATACGTCTCGAATATGGCGTCAAACTTTCGGTTCACATCTACGGTGCAGAGGTTCGCGAGGACCGCCATGGCGTTCCACTTGAGGATTCGATATTTGCTGTCCAAGAGCGCAATAAACGCGTCCATATATGAATATAGTTTCTCTGGGAACTTGGCGCTTAAATCTACCAAGATGCTGCTGCAACCGTACCTAACATTTGCTTTTGGAGAAGAGACTCCATTAAGCACTCCATTAAGCACTTCTGGAAGCAACTCAAAGTTCTTGCAGATATCCCTATAAAGCGTTTCTTTCGTGATTGATTTGTCAGCAAGTCTTTGCAGCATCTCAGATTCCAAGAAAGCCTCACCCGCACAGTTGAAAATCTAGATAAAATTGAAAATAAAAGCTTTGCCTGCGACTGATACCTTAAGTTACCCAACAAAGAACTGATGAAAAAGTTTAAAACCGAAATAAATCAAATACTGAGATCAGGAGACTTGAAAATGCGATGTATTTATTTTTCAGGCGAGAAGTGTTATGCCCACTCGGGCAGTTCTAATTTAACGTTTACACCAAGTGCTGAGGAGAAGAAGGAGCTATGCGAAAACGGTGAAAAATTCAAAGATTGCCCCAGGCTCAAAGCGTTATTAGAGCATCTTGCAGCATCAAACGCAAAATAGGCGAAAAAAAACTAAACGTTACAAAACCTTCTGTTTGGCGCATAGAATGGGATTTGACCCCTGCCGATTAATAGACGGATGCTCAATCAGCATTAAGATAACAAATGCGCTTCTATGTTTTATTCGAGATGCCGAGTAAAGCCGATAAGATATAAAACAAAAAGTTGGAGTTAGAGGCACCTGCCCATTAACTCATGAATCGCCTAACCGTCTCATACAACACGCTAACCCCAAAAACCAAGTTTTCAACCGAAATCCGCTCATCGATACCATGTTCCCGTCTAGTTGCCTTTTCTCCAAAACGCGTTTCGCTACGTAGCGGGTGAAAACCGTAGCACACGGCACCCATTCGGCGGAAGAAACGGCTATCTGTTCCTCCAGTCATAAGCGAAGGAGCCACAGCGCAGTTTGGCTCAATCTCGCCAAGAACGCTCTTTATCACGCCGTAAAGAGGAGTGTCTACAGGCGACTCCGAAGGTTCCTGCGCTTGAATGGTCTCAAACGAAAGCTTATCCAGACCTACATCCGCAAGCAACTCCCTAACTTTGGCTTGAGCTTCCGATATGGGGTGCCCAGGAAGCACCCGGCAATCAAAAACCGCGGTACACTCCGAAGGTATCACATTTTCCTTCACACCGCCATTGATTATTGTTGGCGTGATGGTCATTTTGAGTCTTGGACGAATTTCATCAGCGATTGCGGGAGCAGTTTTCTCCAGCTCATCAAGCAACAAATCGCTCTTTTCTGGATTCGTCAAAATCTGCGTCAAAGGCTCTTTTAAGCTGGAATCCGCAAGTGCGAGCTCAGATAGAAACTGGTTCATCGTAGGAACAAGCTCGGACGTGCTACGGAAGGCCCCTATCTTAGCAACTACATTATTCATGCGCATAATGGCGTTGTCAGCTGCATCAGGCATAGAGCCATGACCAGGAATCCCCTTGGCTTTAACTCTAAACCAGAGCAAGCCTTTTTCAGCAGTATTCACCGTAAACACGTTCTTCGCATGCGTTGAAATAGATGAACCACCCCCCTCGTTCAAAACGTACTCAGCAAAAAGCTTCTCAGGATAATTCCGTAGCAGAAAATCCGCTCCGCAAACGCCGCCCATTTCCTCATCAGCCGTTGCCGCCAAAATCACATCCCCCTTAAGCTTCACATCGTTCCGTTTCAGCAACTTAAGAGTTATGACCTCTACTGCAGTCATACCCTTCATGTCTAAAGCTCCACGTCCCCAAACAAAACCGTCTTTGATTTCCCCGGCAAAAGGGTTCACCGTCCATTCTGCTTGATTAGCGGCAACAACGTCCAGATGCGACAAAAGCAGTAAACGGGGTTTTTCCCCTGAGCCTTCAAGGCGTGTGATAACACTGCCTCTTTTTGGTGCAGATTCGACGATTTCACAGTTCACCCCTTCGTTGGCAAGGTTTTCTGCAAGATATTTTGCCGCATCGGTTTCGTTTCCGGGCGGGTTGGTAGTGTCTATTTGGATAAGTTGGCTTAGGAGGTTTGCTGTTTCTTCTTCGACTTCTCTGAGGAGTTTGAGGGGCATTTTTTTGTCTCCATTATTCGCGTGTAGAAAGGTTTGTTGTTCTCTTAAGACTTTCTTTCTCCAAAAACTTGGTAGATTTTTGGGATTTAGGTGAAATTAGGGAGTAAATTAATTTACTCTAACAACCAAGTTTATATATGAACGTGAAAATGCATATGAAACGGAACAAAATTAGAATCAGGCGAACCAAAATGAAAGAACTGAAACCATTAGATTATCAACTTCTCTTTGAGCTCATGAAGGATTCTCATCGAAGCGACAGGCAACTTGCGAAGGCTTTAGGCATTTCTCAGCCGACTGTTACGCGACGAAGAGCCATGCTTGAAGACAACACAATCGAAGGGTACACCGTCATTCCGAAATTTGGACAAATCGGTTTCGAAATTGCAGCTTTCACCTTCATGAAGACAAACCTTAACCACAAGAAAGGTGCAGACAAAGAAGCAGCTTTCAACAAGCTAAAAGAATGGTATTTAAAACAACCCAACGTTGTTGCAGTTTTGGATGGTCAGGGAATGGGCTGGGATGCAGTCTGCGTATCTTTACACGAAAACTATACCGGTTTTGCTGAGTTCCTAAGAACTCAAGGGTCCGAGCTTTCGGATGTAATTATTGAGACGCAAAGTTTCCAGGCAGATCTGAAACCTGGAGTACTCATTAAACCGTTCCACCTCAAGTACCTCGCTAAAACAAGCAAATAAAATCGGCAGAAAAGCGGCCACCCAAACCCTATTTTTTAGGTTTTGTGGGTTGGTTCTGCTTTTTCCATTTTTCCTGAATCTTTTCAGCTGTTTTGCCATCTTCAAGAATTACTGGACCACGGTAACCGCAGTTGCTGCATTGCCACAGCGACCAGAGTTGCGGTAAGCCTTGCGCCCAGAAAACTTCGGTTGAGCCGCATTTTGGGCAAAACTTGACCCGATGCGTTTTCTTAGGTTTGTTTGGGTTGCTGGCGGATTTCATGTTTGCTATTTTCCTTCCCATTTGAAGTTTCGCTCAAGTTTATGGCTGAAACACTTCGTTTTTTCCGTAATTAAGTTTTGCTAACAAAATAGTCATCATCCTTTAGGTGTTTGATTTATCTTTTAAGACTGCTGTCTTTCCTACAGTTGTGTCATGCTTAAATATTGCTTGGGATTCTGTATTGTACAGATTTTACATAGGAGTTTGAATGGGATGCCCGCAGTAGAAGTCGGCAGAATATGCATGAAAACAGCTGGACGCGAAACTGGCAAGAAATGCGTCATAGTGGATGTCATGGATAAAAGCTTCGCCCTCATAACCGGACCCAAAGCAGTCACTGGGGTAAAACGGAAAAGAGTCAACTTGAGCCACATCATGCCCCTTCAAGACAAACTTGACCTCAAAAAGGGAGCATCAGATGAGGAAGTCACCTCAACGTTGACGGCGGCAGGAAAACTCGAAGAGATGAAACAGCCAGCAAAATCAGCTGCGCAGTAAAGTAGACTCTTATACTTCCCCGTCATCTTTTTCTACGTTCAAGGAGAACAAGTTATTTATGCCTAGGACCTCCCCGCCATGGGAAACTAAACGAGAAGTCCTCATTAAGAATGAGGACAAGACAGACTCCAAATATGGGTTCAAACCCCTCGAAAGACCAGGCGAACAGTACATTCGCTACGGCGTGATTAACCTGGACAAACCCGCGGGACCAACAAGCCACGAAGTCGCGGCATGGACAAAAAAAATCCTCAAACTAAACGTTATCGGTCATGGCGGAACCCTAGACCCCAAAGTAACAGGCGTTTTGCCAATTACACTGGAAGATTCCACAAAGATCGTTCAAGCGCTCTTGTACAGCGGCAAAGAATACATCTGCGTTATGAAACTCCACGGCGACGCCCAAGAAAGCCGCGTCCGCAAAGTGCTATCTGAATTCGAAGACGAAATTTACCAGCGTCCACCTCTACGCTCCTCAGTCAAACGTCAGATTCGCACTAGACGCATCTACTATAATGAATTCATCGAAATGAATGGGCGAAACGTGCTTTTCCGCGTCGGCTGCGAAGGCGGCACCTATATTCGTAAACTCTGCTACGACATAGGGGAAATCCTAGGTGTCGGCGCCCACATGCAGGAACTGCGTAGATCTCGCGCGGGACCCTTCAGTGAAACAAGCAAAACCTGCGTAACGCTTCATGATGTTGCTTTCTACTTTGGAGAATGGCAAGAAAAGAAAAACCCCCAAATTCTACAGAAGATTATTCAGCCCATGGAAACCGCGCTTGATCTGATTCCCAAGATTGTTGTTCGCGACTCAGCGGTTGACGCCCTTTGCCACGGAGCAAACCTCACCGCTCCAGGTGTTTTGTCAGTTGAAAGCGACATCGGCAAAACCGCCATAGTTGCCATCCTCACTCTCAAAGGCGAAGCGATCGCGCTGGCGAAGGCAGAGATGAGCACACAGGAAATCCTGAACAATAACCACGGAACAGTAGCCAAATTAGAACGGGTCCTAATGGAAAGAGGTACATATCCAAAAACGTGGAAAACAGGCAGCGGCAAAAAAGATGCCCAAAAACCTTGACCGCCCCGAACATTATTATGCCGAAACTCCGAAAAGCCAGGCACGATTCGGCTTAGTACGCACCTGTCTACGCGGAAAACTCTTCGAGTTCTTAACAGCTTCAAGCGTATTTAGCGTCAAACGCGTAGACCTCGGAACACGCGTTCTGATCGAAAACATGATTCTGCCCGAAAAAGGCTGCTTACTAGATGTGGGTTGCGGATACGGCGCCGTAGGCATAGCAGCCGCTAAATTTAACCCCAAATTACGCGTAATCCTGACAGACGTTAACAGGCGCGCAGTTCTTTTAGCAAGACAAAATGCAGAAAAAAATCGTGCACTTAATGTCGAGGTCAAACAGGGCAACCTATACACGCCAGTGCTTGATTTCTGCTTCAACAGTATTCTATCAAACCCGCCTGTAAGCGCGGGAATGGAGACGGTCCAAGCAATCATCCGCGAAGCACCAGTAATCATGGCGAAAAAAGCTATCTTCCAGATGGTAGTTCGCTCAAAAATCGGGAAAAAAACCCTGCCAGAAACCTTCACAGAAGCATTTGGCAATTTTAAGGTTCTAGCGATAGAAAGTGGCTACCGCGTGCTGATGGCAGAAAAACAGTAGCCAAAGAAAAGCTTAGTTCTTTTTCAGCTCTTCTACGAGTTTCGCAACTTTTTCAACTATGTACTCGTTCATGATCTCGCCTTTGTCCGCCGACGCAACAGTTGGGTCGCCCATAACCCCGTTAGGGAAATACCGTTCCGGGTCAGCAACGACTTCGAATCGTGGCATCTGCGGAAAACTCGCCTCTCCTTTCCCTTTTATTAGATCCGGTTTTATCGCCATTATGCGGCTGGTTTCGATGGCGCCAGCATGACCATCTTCCTTAGGAAAGCCCATCCTCTCTCTAAGCTCCTCCGCGAAATCGTAATCGGATAAAACCATAATGCGTGTTTTTTTCTTAACGTTCAAATTCTGTTTTCTTCGCACAACTTCTTGAGCCGCAAGTTTCAGTGCAGTCATGTGTGAGGAACCAGCGTGACCCGTCAACACGATGATCCGATTGAAGCCGTTACGTGTCAATTCAGATAACACGTCTCTAGCAACCATGTAGAGAGTTTCAAACTCGATGGAAATTGTTCCTGGAAAATTGTGACCGGCATTGCAGATGCCATGCCTAAACGCGGGAGCCACAACGCAACCCGTTTTCTTGGCAACCTCAACGGCGATGTATTCTGATTGAATGCTGTCAGTGCAAAGCGGTAGGTGCACGCCGTGTTCCTCGACGCTTCCAATGGGAAAAATCACAACTGTTCCATTAGCGGCTGCTTGTTTTGCTTCTATTGTGCTGAGTTCATCAAGCCACGGATGACTTATTTTTTTCATAGGCAACAATTCCAATAGTTATGTTAGTTAACTTACTGTCGGTAAAAATATAAGTCTTAGAGAAAATTGAACTTTCGCGCTTAAATCGGTCAGAAAGCATCACTTTTATTGTAAACCAGCTTCAGTAAGTGAATTATTTTCTTTTCGTCAATATCAATGCTGTCGCTGATTTCGAGGTGCTTCGTGGTTTTGCCGCTTCCAAGTAAAAGCTCCTTTTCATCATCTGAAAGGCCATTTAATGAGAACCCTAAGTTGACGTGGTCTTTTAAGGCAACTAGGTAAAATCTGCCCCCACCAAATGTGGGAACACCCCATTTCATTTCTTCTTTAATTTCCGGAAGCGTTTTGTGAATGATTTCTCTTAGTTTCTGGCAGGCTTCTTTTTGGGGCGATTTTTGCTTGCTAATGTAAGCATCTACTTTTTTGTCTCTATCCAATCTGAGTGCTACTCTCAAGCCAATTAGTTCAAATTATCAATTTAGTTTTTCCTGTTTATAAAGCCGTCCCGCCAGGTTTCCGTAAAGGTTTAAGTTGCCTTACGAAACTATAATAAAACCGCTTAACCATGGATTAACAGAAAAACGTGCCGGGGTCTCCTAGCCAGGCAGGGAGCAAGTCTGGAAATGACTCAGCTATCCAGCTAGCACCGAATAGCTTGTGGTCTTCGGGCCTCGGGGGTTCAAATCCCCCTCCCGGCGCTTTTCTTACTTAATTTTTGCCTGTTTCTTGATTGGTCTCTGCCTCTTTTGTGCAATTTACTTGCTTTTTTCTGTTTTAACTTTTACCGCCCGGCGTCTTGTTTCGATTCGGAGTTTAAATTTAACGTTTAATGCTCTAAAAGCCGATTTTTAAATAAACAGTTCTTGGAGTACTTTCTGAGACCTTTGAAAAGACTCATCCGGGGGGAGTTTGCTTTATATTTGCCTTAGAGTCTGAGCATTGTTTGACTAGCTTCATTAAACGATTTAGTTAAGAGCCAAGCCATGAAAGATTCAGCATTAAATGAAAACAACGTTATCACTAAAGTTTCAGAGTTGATGGAAACACTAGATCACCTTAAAAGATACAATGCGCTTGCCCGCTCGCTAAAAAAGTTCGCGCTAATAATAATCGGTTCAATTGCCGTCTACCTCACTTTAAACGCTTTACTGGATGTAACTGGATTTGACTATTCCACAATATGGCCTCTAAGCACCATCTTCCGTTTCTCGTTACTTCTAATTCCTCTAATCGGTTTAGCATCAGGAGTAATTTATGTAAAAAAGCAAGTAAACAAGGTCAGGACCGGTGAGTGGAAAGAGAAACTTTCACAAGGGTTTCCTGGGGCCTTAGAAGTGGTGATCGAACTCGATTGGGACAAAATTCTTGATGAAATCTTTAAGGGAAAACTAAGTTACGCGATTTACGGACTACTTAAAACAGCCGCGTACTGGCTGATTACATTTTCCAGTATACAGCTTGTAGTTAACATTTTAACGCTTTATTTCTTGCATAGGACAGTATTACTTGACAGTCTGATATGGATAGCGTTTTCACTAATTATAGTCATTCTGGTCTTAGGTAGAGACCTGTTGAGACGCTATAAAGAGATTCATGATTTAGATATGCTCCTTTTAGAGCTAAGGTGGTTTAGCCTTGAACTCAGAAGCGCCCAGCTCTAAACCAGACCTCTATGTCATCGCCCGCATCATAAAGGCGCTAAAAGAGAAAAACAAGATGAATAAAACTGCGCTTGCCACCTCTACCGGTTTGGCATATGACAAACTTGTCAAATACTTGAGTTGGATGTCTGAGAAAGGCTTTATAATGATTGACAATGATGGCTTGGTTGTTTTAACTAAGGAAGGCTCCGAGGCATACGATGACCTCGTAAAGTGGATAATGAAATATGTAGGGCAACTCAAGTTTCCAAGGCTCCGTCTAAGAACATAAAGTTCACTCCCTCCGAATGAGTTCACCTTTTAAGTTTTCACACTAATCATACTGCTGATCATGATGCCATCCATAGAAACGATTAACCTCTCAAAAAAATACGGCTCCTTCACAGCACTGTTAAACTTGAACCTTAAAATTGAGGGTGCCAAATGTGTCGGCTTTCTTGGACCCAACGGTGCTGGAAAAACGACTACGCTCAAAATCCTTTGTGATATGATAAGAAGTTTTCAAGGAAAGGCACTGATCAATGGAGTGGATGTTGCTAAGGATAAAAGAAACGCATTGGCATCTTGTGGCGTACTTATTGAGAGCCCAGAGATCTACCCTGCTCTAACATCTCGAGAGGCTCTGTCTCTATTTGCAGAAATCAAAGGCGTTCCGCCCTCAGAGCGTCAAAAACAAATTGAAAAGGTAATTACCTCTGTTAAGATGAATGAATGGATAGACAGCAAAGTTGGCACTTTCTCTAGAGGCATGAAACAACGAATTAATCTTGCAGCAGCAATAATAGGCCACCCAGATGTACTGTTACTTGATGAACCTACAAACGGTCTGGATCCACGAGGAATGGCTGAATTTAGAACCATTCTTAATGACCTAAAACAAGACCGATTGATTTTCATGAGTTCCCATCTTTTAGGAGAGGTTTCAAATTTATGCGACGAAGTCGCAATCGTAAACAAGGGAAAACTTCTCGTTTATGAAACAATGGAGCAGTTAAATGCGGCAATAGGTGGAGATACAATTTTTGACCTTATGTTCTCACGACCACTAAACTACATTGATGTGGAGCCAAAATTATCCGGTTTGGTAAGCTCAATTGAAAAGGTTAACTCTAGAAGCCTTAGACTTCATTTTTCTGGTGGATTTGAGGTTCAGGAAAAAATCGTAAAGCTGCTTGTTTCGCTGGATACAGGTCTTATTGCATTCAAGGATTCTAGTATGGCGCTTGAAGAAACCTATCTTAATTTAATCAAGGAGGTTCAATAAATGACCACGAAAGTTATCACCCCGAGCAACATTTCGCATATAGTTATAATCGCAAGATATGAATTGTTAAATTATATTCGATCAAGACGCTTTTTACTACTTGTGGCTGTTATATTGGCGGCTGGAATTGGCTCAACGGCATTCATTGCTTATATTCACCCAGCTTCGATGTTATCCAGCCCTATAACATTCTACGGAGGTTGGCTGGGCTTTACAATTGCCTACATCATTGTTCTTCCGGCAGTCTTCTTCGGGAGCGATGCTATTTCAAGCGAATTTCAGAATAAAACAGCTTATTCAATGATCGGCAACCCAATTCTCAGGTCGTCAATGTATATTGGTAAAGTAGTTGCAGCCTTTGTCGCTTCATTATGTATGCTATCTATTTTTGAGTTCATTACTTTAGGAAATGGTCTATACTACTTCGGCTTTTTGGTGCCTATTCAGTTTTGGGAATCCTTCGCCTTAACAGTTTTAATGATGACTGCTTCTCTGGGAGTTGCGTTTCTTTTAAGCACATTGTTCAAAAACGCCGCTATCTCTGTACTTTTCAGCGCCGTTACCCTACTTTTTGGCTTCTCATTGCTAGAACGATTATTAGAGCGGCTTCAGGCTGGAGAAACATGGTATATCTTAAGCTATGCAGGACAATCCATTGTAAATGTTTTCTCCGTTCCTTATCCGCCACATGTTATTATAAGCGGACCTGAAACTACATACTTTGCAACCATACCTGAAAGCATTGCTATTATGGTCGGATACTTAGTGGTGAGCTTACTAATTGGCTACCTGATTTTTAAAAGAAGAGACCTCACTTAACACAATAAATTGACCGCTAACCCAACAGGTGAAAAAGGATGGAAAAATCACAAAAGATGTCTGTACAGCAACGTTCCCATCGGACCCTAACCTTTCTTGATTTAGTGCTTTTTGTTTCCGAACCCAACGCAAAATGGGGTAGACCTTCCTCATTAGTTGAGGGATTTGACGCTTATATAATCGTACACAGGGATTTGTTTTAGTTTTTACATAGACTGTGTCGCGTGAAATTTAAACGTGGGTTTAAACCTACCTCCCGCGCCATTTCAGCAATTAGTAGCATGTTGAGGTCAATTTGACTGAATAACAACAATTTTGGTTTATTTTTGTTCAAAAGTTAAGGGGCTCGTTCGCTCCCTAAACAGAATGGTGCACGCTCTCTTTACTCAGTCTTTCTTTCGATACGGCGATGGTAGTTTTTCTTCGGTTAAAACGAATTCATATTCTGAATACCGATAGCTATTCAGTTTTATGATTCTGAGGCTTTTTACATACCTTACATTTAGCGCGCCTTGACACTGAGTTTTCAGTGGCTTTTCTCTGATTCCAGAGCTTGAATTTGAGTTCTGTCGTAACTCTTTAAGGGCAATCCTAATTTAATCGCCAATGAAACGAAAACTGCGTCGTATATTGTGATTCCTTGCCTTTTTGCAATCAAATATGATTCCTGCATCAACTTTTCGTTTGGAGTTAGAATCTTTATTTTCCCAGCTTCTACTAGGCCGTAGAAAATCGATACGTATGGTTCGCCGTTTTCTAAGTCCTTCAAAAGATTTTCATGCTTCCAAATGGCGTTTGTAACTTCGTAGGCAACTAACTCAGGAGCCACAATATGGTCATTCGCAAGTAATTCTTTATTCTTAAGGAGGCCTTCAACTATGAAACTGCTGTCCGCAACTATCAACGTCCTCTATCCTCTCGAATCAGTTTCACTTCTTCCTCAAATGAGGTTTTTATTTGGCTTTCAAATTGTAGTTTTTCCAGTTTGCATAGCAACTCGTCGGATTTCTTTTTGTTTAGGTAGAGTTTCATGCCTTCCCTTAGTGCATCTGATAATTTGCCATACTTCTTTAATTGATGCTTTTCTTCTTCGGATATTCTTACGCTTACAGTCTTCATTGTCATACGTTATGTAAGACACAATATAAGATTTAAGGTTTTAACGACTTTAGCATTAATAAAGAGAAGACGCTTTCCTTTAAGTTCAGGTTTCATTCTTGAAACAAAGCGTCTTTTAGTTTAAGGGACATTTCCATAGTTTACACCAGTGCTAAAAAGTGAAACCAGCCGTATTTTGCCTTGCCGCTTTTTTTCAAAAACATAGAACCTCAGCCATCAAATCTTTTCACTCGCAAGTTGAGACTAATATCCCCCGCAAGCCAATTATTAACATGCATATGTCTTTTCTTAATTCTATATGTTTAAGGGCTTAACCACTTGTGGTAGGCATAGAACAAACACATAGTTTTAACTCACAGCAGACTTTGAAATCCTAAACAAAGGAGCTGTTTGAAATTGGATCACACAGTTGTTCATTTTGAAATTCCTGCAAATGATATTAAGAAACTGCAAAAATTCTATGAGAGTGTCCTTGGATGGAAAATCACGAAATCACCCATGCCGGATGTAGAATACTACATAATAGCTACCGTTCCTACCGACGACAAAGGAATGCTTCAGCGACCAGGCGTAAACGGTGGCTTATACCCGCGTACCCAAGGAATGCAAGGCGCTCCACAAGTCAATTACATCAGCGTAGAAGACATCGACAAATACACAGATATGGTTACCAAAGAAGGCGGAAAGATCTTGATTCCAAAGAAACAAATACCCACAATAGGATGGTTTGCAATAGCAGCGGACCCAGAAGGTAACTCTTTTGGACTTCTGCAGCCGGACATGCCACCAAAAACTTAAAAATCAACTAAGAGACCACTAGCTCAAATAGTCTTATTCTGATTCATTATTTTTTATTAGTTGATACACCCTAGTTTTTTCTAAACATATTGTCAATCTGAAAATCAATTATTTTTCACCATTTATTTGAAAGGTCATTTAAGAAGTATGTGAACCGATCAATATCAAGAGTTTCTACCAGTAAATTGGAACGGGATTCAATTCCAGCGTTATTTTACCAAAAGAGCTATTCGTCTAAACTCAGCATAGTTGAAATACATTCAGATTAGGAGTTTGCTACATCCGAAATCTTCCAAAGGTCTGAAGGGATAAATTCATCAATAATTAGATGAATCCAATAATATTCCTGCAAATCATTTCTTTGAACCCTAAGCGGGGGGCAGGGAATCGCACCTCAACTCAGATGCCATCCCCAGATTCGCTGTTGGTCCCTTTCCTCCTTAGAGCATGTTTTTTCAGAAAGCGCATAATAACCGTTTGGGGGTAAGTTCGGTTCAGCGTTCTTCCTTTAATTCTGCCGCTTATTGGCGACAAAATTCCATTGACCTATTCGCCGACAAAATGAATGGCCTCGCCAAATATGTAATCTCAACAGCACTGGAAAAACTGAATGGAGCAATTCATTAAAATCAAAGACAATCTTTCATAGGAAATTTCCAAATTAAAGAGCCAATCGGGGGGGTATGGACATTCTGGTTTAATGCAAATGTTAACTTGTGGATATACATACAGAATCAACTCATCGAAGGGTACCCTGAGCAAGCAAGCGAAAGCCTTAAATCTACTTTGACCCACCCGATTCAGGGGGGAGGGAAGATTACAATGAAAGTTAAAGTGTGGAAGTTTTTAAGTTTAATATTCATTATAATTTTTGCTCTGTCAACTGCTTGTGAAGTTCACGGTGCAGGATTAACAGATACAATAACGGTGGGATTCGCTCCGCTGGGTATTGCTTACGATTCTGCTAAAGGAGAAATCTTCGTTGCCAATGCTGGATCCCCAGGGGGTTTTAATGTAACCTCTCAAGCTGGCACGAACACGGTCTCGGTAATATCGGACAGTAATAACAAAGTAATTGCCAGCATTGACTTGGGTGCTCCTGCTGGATATGTGGTTTATGATTCTGGCAAGGGGGAAATTTTCGTTACAGCTTATGGTGGCAATAAGGTTTATGTAATATCAGACAGCACCAACGCCATAGTTGCAAACGTTACAGTTGGTACCTACCCTATGGGTGAAGCTTATGATTCTGCCAAAGGTGAGATATATGTGTGCAATGGTGGCGACGGTAACGTTTCTGTAATATCAGATAGCACTAATACTGTACTCACAACCATAACCGTCGGAGCCAATCCAAAGGGCGCGGCCTATGATTCTGCTATGGGAGAGATCTTCGTAACCAACGGAAACAGCAATTCGGTTTCTGTAATTTCAGATAGCACTCACACCGTAGTTGCAACAATAACCTTACCTGCGGGAACCGGCCCCAATTACGTAGCTTATGATTCTGGCAAAGGCGAAATCTTCGTCACCGATTCTGGAAATTACGTCTACGTCATATCTGATAGCACAAACGCCGTGGTTGAACCGTGGATTTGAACCTTAACCACGCAGTAAGTCCTGACGGTTTAGCTTATGATTCTAACATGAGCGAGATGTTTGTTGCTAATTTTGTCAGCAACGATGTCTCGATCATATCTGATAGTACAAACACCGTAGTTGCAACAGTTAATTTGCCCTTAATCGACCATTTTGCTGGACCTTTCTTTTTAACCTACGATTCTGCTAAAGGTGAGGTCTTCGTAACTAATCAAGTATTAAACACTGTTTCAGTGATCTCAGATTCCTCAAGCACGTCTGCTTCCACTACCCCCTCTACTTCCACTAACACTAATCCAACTTCGTCTGCTTCCTCTACCCCAAGTTCAGGTTCACCCGGTTTCAGCTCAATTTATTGGATAATAGTGATCATAGCCATCGTATTGCTGATTATCATAATTCTATTGTGGCGCAAGCGTCAACGCAAATTCGTAGTGAAAGTGCAAAACTCTCAAACTCAATCGCCAATTTCTGGAGCAACTGTATCTGCTAGCGGTCAACAAGACTTATCAGGCACAACCAACAACAAAGGACAAGCTGTTTTCGGCGACTTCAAAGATGGCGATTACTCAATTAAAGCCAGTGCCACAGGGTACATTGCTTCAATGCCGATGTTTGTTTCAGTTAAAAACAAAACTGAAGTTGTCATGAAACTAACCCAACACCCTCTGACGCACCGAAAGTAGACAGAAGTGGAAATGGCACTGATAGTGAAGACAAAGCAACTTTCAATGTAGCCAAAGGAACACAACAAACCCAAACCCCAGTGCAAACTACGCCGATACCTGCCCCAGTATCCTCTCCTCCACCAAGCCCACAAGAACCAACTGAGCCGCAAGGCTGGCGAGATGAGAAAATTCAGCAAATTATCCAGAAATTCCAGGAGAAAGGTGCCATCAGCCCCCAAACTGCCCTGACAGCTAAAGAACTGGGTTTGTCACGGATATTTGTAAGAATAATGGAAAGACGTAGAGAACAAACAAAAATCTTCGTAGAAGTCAACGGAAAATACTATCTCGACCAACTGGCCCTTGAAGAAAGAAAGCAATAGAGTCAGGCAACGAAAACTTTAACAAAGCTTATAATTGACTCTTTGCTGCCTTTCCTATAAAATGTCTAGATGAGAGAGCAAGATATTAAAATTTTAGGGAAGGGACCAGAGCATTTTCGGGAAGTCTTGTCCGGGATCACTTTTAAGATCTTTTTACTGGTAAATTGGGGCTGGTATCCCCCTCCCGGCGCCATTTTACAAGTTATGACTATTTTTGAGCTTAATTTGTCTAAAATCGGCGTGTTTGAAGCCATTTAAAATTAATGATTTGCTGCATATGAAATCTCGCAAAAGCAGAAGGACTATCAATTCATCTGTAATTAAAAGGATCCAAGATAATTAACCATTCAAGGTACTTATTTGAACCCAAAAAGAGGAAGGGAATCGAACCTAAACTCAAAAACCGTCCCCAAAAATAGAGAACAGTTATCGCTTTTTCTCTAAGACCATAAAAAAGAGAGGGGTTTGGGTGATATCTCAACGCTCAGAAGGTTCGATGCAACGACTGCTCAACTTGCCTGGGGTTGAAGTTCCACTCCAGCCAAATCGACCAAAACACTTGAAAACAAACGTGACCAAAAAGCCCTTTTAGACGAATAACCTAACATAATCGGTGTTATGAAGAGAAAAACGTTGACATTAACGCTTGTGTCAGTAATCCTGATCATAGCCCTAATAGCTGGGTTTCTATGGGTTGATTTATTGGCGAAGAAAGAAGCAGAAACTAAATTATACAACTATTCTGTCTCGGTTGGAGAGAAAACCTACATCATAACCGTTAGAACCAATTGGACCTCAGCACCAAGAGTTTACTTGCCTGAAACAGAATCAAAATATGTTAACTGTGATTTCATCGGGCCGAATAGGCAAACTGTCAACTTTAACATAACAATTCCAACTGACTTAATCGGGGGAAACATCTCATTAATCTGGAAATACTACGAACAAAATCCTGACCGTTACACTCTGTCTAATAATGGCACCCACAACTCTATTCAGATGTTGTTCACCCATACCGCCACAGATGAACATTTCGAGATACGTGGAACAGAAGGAATTTAGTGAATTTTGAATTTTTTCTTCTTTTATTTTCAGCATCTTTTTCCAGCTTTTTAGGTTCAAAAGTCTCATAATTGTTTACCATATCCCGATTTGTGTGACAATGCCTACCGCTTCTATAAATGATTTCAGTTGCTCCACCTATACCTTATGGTTATCTCTGGAATGTACCTTTTGCAACAATTCTCGCGGTTAGCTGATTGTTAGCGATTTAATACCCTTCTGTCGGAAAAATGTCTTCAAAAACGCTTAAATATTGTTAATTTTTAACCTTTTTCAGGTATAAAAATGAATAACAAAACATTTTTTGAAGTACCTAAAAACGATGTTAATAAAGTCCACAAGGATATTGCAGTCGAGTTTTTTAATTTAGTTAGTTTAGGAAGACCGCTGGATGGGCTACGGTTCTTTTGGCCTGAATGTAAGACTCACAATCCATATACCGTTGGAGGCATTAAGGAATTAATAGAAGCTATGG
The DNA here is from genome assembly GCA_963760905.1 of Candidatus Bathyarchaeota archaeon. Taxonomy (GTDB): domain Archaea; phylum Thermoproteota; class Bathyarchaeia; order Bathyarchaeales; family Bathycorpusculaceae; genus JADGNF01. The sequence goes on along the minus strand of CAVXEQ010000005.1, from coordinate 117,450 downwards.
TTGCCGTGCAAAAACAAGGCGCGCAAGGAATAATTGAGGGGTCAACGGCTGATTTTAAGCTTATTATCAGGCAGATTCTTGCTGACGGCGATCTGGTTGCAGTACATACTCAAATCTCCGCTTCCAATCCGAGTGCAGGAGGTTTAAGGCAAGTTCATCTTTTCCGTTTCAACGGCGATAAGATCATCGAGTACTGGGATGTGACACAACAAATTATGCCCAACATGCCCAATGCAGCTGGTGCCTTCTAACCGAAGAAGCAAATTCCGTGAGAAGATCATTCAGATCTATAGATGAATATATAACTGCTTTTCCAAAAGATACACAACGCATTTTACAATAAATAAGAAAAGTCATCAATGATTCTGCCCATGAAGTAAAGGAGGCATCTGAATCAATCTCAAATTATCATCAACTTGGGAAACCGCAACTTTAAGATAAGGTTGGAGAATTGCAGCGACAAAAGTCAATAATGGCGTGCAATTCGGTGTTTCGGTTCATTTTTATGTTCTTCTGTTAAGGGATAAATAATTGTTCACTCTCTCTTTTAGTGGTTGATTTTTATGATGACTCCTGATGATTTGAAAGACATTCTTGATCCAAACGAGACAGTTGAGCTCTACATAAAGCAGAAGTTTTATCACCTCGCGGTTGACATCGACTCGGTTGTCATAACTAACCAGCGGGTAATTCTGCGCCATCCCCATGCGCTTGGGCTAAAAAAAGACTACACCGACTACCAATACAACGACTTCGAAGACGTAAACATCGACAAAGGAATACTACGCTCAACAATCAAATGCACCCTCAAAGCCACGGCGCCTCCTCTTTTACTAACCGATGTACCCAAAGCTGACGCAGAAAAAGCCTACAGAACAATAAGAGAAAACATCAGCAAAGCCCAAACACAGGCCTTAACCGAAGAGACAATGCCAGCAATGATAATTTGCTCATACTGTGGAACCAAAAACAAACCAGACGCATCCAAATGCATTAACTGTGGAGCAGCTTTAACATAGAAACCCGCGCTGGAAGGCTACAGTAAAAATTACTTCTTGCTGGTAAAATTTGGCTAGTATCCCCCTTCCGGTGCTTGAAATGTTCCATTTCGCAAACGTAATCGTAGCCTGCTTCTGTTAGTCCCAAACTTCTCGTTCCAAGCGAGCAACTTTTGCTGTATTGTTATCGTTATCTCTTGCTACGACCAGGCGAGGTCAAAGCGGTCAAGGTTCATTACCTTGTTCCACGCCGCTACGAAGTCATGCAGGAACTTTTCTTGGGCGTCTTCGCATCCGTAGACTTCCGCCAAAGCCCGGAGTTGCGAGTTCGACCCAAAGATGAGGTCAACACGGGTACCGACCCACTTGGATTTGCCCGTTGTGCGATCACGACCCTCGAACACATCTTCACCTTCTGAGGTTGCCTTCCATAACGTGCTCATGTCAAGCAGATTCACGAAGAAGTCATTACTGAGCGTTTCTGGCCGCTTAGTGAAGACACCATGCTGGGACTGTTCGAAGTTAGCGTTTAAAACGCGCATACCGCCGACGAGAACCGTCATCTCAGGAGCGGTTAGTGTCAACAGTTGCGCACGGTCAATCAGCAGTTCCTCTGATGATGCTGCGTATTTGGTTTTGAGATAATTACGGAACCCGTCTGCTACTGGTTCGAGTACGGCGAATGAATCCACATCCGTCTGCTCTTGCGATGCATCCGTACGTCCCGGCGTGAAGGGAACGGTTATATTGTGACCCGCATTCTTTGCAGCTTGCTCGACACCTGCGCATCCACCCAAAACGATCAAGTCGGCGAGCGAAACCTTCTTCCCGTTTGACTGGGCACTATTGAACTCCTTTTGGATTCCCTCAAGGGTCTGTAGCACCTTCTTCAGTTGAGCCGGCTGGTTGACTTCCCAATCCTTCTGCGGAGCAAGACGTATACGCGCCCCGTTTGCACCGCCGCGCTTGTCGGAACCACGAAACGTGGACGCTGAAGCCCAGGCAGTCGAAACCAGTTCCGAGATCGACAGGCCCGAGACAAGGATCTTGGTCTTGAGGTCTAAGAAATTCTGCTCATCAATTAGTTCATGATCGACTGCGGGTACTGGGTCTTGCCAGATCAGTTCCTCCGCTGGGACTTCTGGACCTAGATAGCGAGAGCGAGGGCCCATATCGCGGTGGGTAAGCTTGAACCACGCTCGGGCGAAGGCATCTGATAGCTGATCTGGATTCTCGTAGAAGCGTCTTGCAATCTTCTCGTAAGCTGGGTCGAACCGCAGGGCGAGGTCAGTGGTCAACATGGATGGCGCGTGATGCTTTGACGGGTCGTGGGCATCGGGCACGGTACCGGCGCCTGCGTCATCCTTGGGCTTCCATTGGTGCGCACCGGCTGGGCTCTTGGTCAGTTCCCATTCGTAGCCGAACAAGTTGCGTAAGAAGTTGTTGCTCCACTTAGTTGGCGTTTGGGTCCAGATGACTTCCAGGCCGCTGGTAATCGTGTCATCGCCTTTACCCGTGCCAAATTTGCTCTTCCAGCCGAGGCCCTGTTCCTCGATAGGGGCGGCCTCAGGCTCGGGACCAATCATTGACGCAGCGCCAGCGCCGTGGGTTTTACCGAAGGCATGACCGCCCGCGATTAGGGCCACAGTTTCTTCGTCGTTCATTGACATGCGAGCGAAGACCTCGCGGATATCCTTGGCGGCAGCAAGCGGATCCGGGTTGCCGTTCGGGCCTTCAGGATTGACGTAGATCAGCCCCATCTGCACGGCAGCAAGGGGATTTTCGAGGTCCCTTTCTCCTGAATATCGTTTGTCACCTAGCCAGGTAGTTTCGGAACCCCAGTAGACATCTTCTGGCGGCTCCCAGATGTCCACGCGCCCACCGCCGAAACCGAATGTCTTAAATCCCATAGATTCCAGAGCGCAGTTGCCGGCGAGGATCATCAGGTCCGCCCACGAGATTTTTCTGCCGTATTTCTGCTTGATCGGCCAAAGCAAACGGCGTGCCTTGTCTAGGTTAACGTTGTCGGGCCAGCTGTTGAGGGGCGGGAAACGCTGCGCGCCTCCGGATACACCGCCCCGTCCGTCGCCCTTGCGGTATGTGCCTGCGCTATGCCACGCCATTCGGATTAAGAGTCCACCGTAGTGACCGTAATCGGCTGGCCACCAATCTTTCGAGTCGGTCATCAATGCATAAAGGTCCTTCTTTAAAGCTTCGAAGTCGAGTTTCTTGAATTCGTCAGCATAATTGAACTCCTTGCCCATCGGATTGGACAAGGTGGAATGCTGGTGCAAACTATTCAGGTTCAACTGGTTCGGCCACCAGTCTCGGTTTGACCTGCTTGTGCGGCTAGTTGTAAGCCTCTTTTCGTCACTCAAATTAGAACAACTCCTTTAGCGCGCAACTCTTCAGGAATCCGCTTGCGACTGAAATATGCCAACTTCTCTATCAAATGGACATCCTGCATTAAAACAGGTCCGCGTTCGCCAGCGGTGATCGAACTGTGGTAATCAGAAACTGGGGCACCTGAGTCCGTGGTAAAAAGTTTTTTCATAATGTAAACATCCTGTCTCGTTCACACGAGACCTTACTGCATATTAAGAGGATGGACTTATTTAATAGTTATTATTACCTAATATTATGTATGCAAGAATCGAAGAAATCAGTTGCGTCGATAATTCAAACTCTTCGCAGCAAAGGATACAAGGCAACTCCGCAAAGAATAGCAATTTGCAAATTTGCGCTTTTAAGTCGAGAGCATCCTAGTGTGCAAAGAATCTACAGTGAAGTCAGAAAGACTCACCCCACGGTAAGTTTAGCTACAGTGTACAAGACTCTTCAGATTCTAAGGGAGAGCTGTTCGATCCAAGAATTGGTTTTTCCCTGCGATCAGACTAGATATGATCCTTATCTTGAGCCACACATAAACTTGGTTTGCTCGCGATGCGGAAAAATCCACGATTTAGACGATCCTATTGCTAAAGAACTGATTAAAAGGGTTGTCACGGCTACTAAGTTCATTCCTACAAGTCAACGTCTTGACGTTTATGGCGTTTGCCAAAAATGTTCAAGTAAAAAACCTGTTCAATAACAGAAACACTTTGTTCCATTTACACACAGTTCCGTCTTGGGTGAGGTTGACCAAACTTCACCTTCTATGCTTCATAGTTTCCAAGTGTCCATCTACTTGAATATAGCACTCTTGTTTTATTACTCTACTCAAACGATTCTCTTGTGTTGAATTTAAACGTGGGTTTAAATCTACTTCCCGCCGTCAATTTGCCAGTTTGAGCATATCCTAATTAAATGAGCGCAATTGTGGTTCATTTATCTGTTGCTTTTAAGTCGGGACGATTCTTGCCAAAGCAGACTGCAGGTTAGAACTCACATACAAGGATGGGTTGCTTGAAGCCTGAATACCAACGAAGACGATTGTACTCCCACCTAAAAGCTCAGAGTGGCAGTGAAATAGTTGGTGTAATAAGCATTTTTATTCTCCCTAATCATTTTCCTGCAATATTTTTTGAAATCAATCACACCCGCTTGCTAGCAAAATCAACCGCCCAGAATAGCCGCACGTTTTGTTACACGATAAGTGGCTCTTTCTTGCTTTCTGCTGAAAAACCTCGAGTAGAATAAACCAGTACACCAAAGGCGACGAAAACAAAGACGACTATCCCAGCGGCAACGTAGGGCATTTTGCTTAGTGTTGAAACTACAGCTTCCGGATTCATGATCCCACCAAGAACTATTGCGAAAATCATAATTCCAACGGACACAAAAAACGAAAACTTGTAAGGCCTATCTGACTTTGTCTTAACAAGCTTTTTTCTGTCAAGTTCGCCAACAAGAAAATTTAAAAAGACTCCCACAGAGCCAACTATCAACGGAACGATAAGAGAAAGTGTTTCTTTATGCATGCTGAGATCAATGAACTGTTGCAAGCCAAGAACAGAAAAGAGCAACATAAGCAAAACGAGACCTATGGATCCAACGAAGATGCATCGGTCAAGATACTTCCCTGAGAGTGCTGGACCATATGTTCTTCTATTTGGAACGGGTACTTCGCCAGGTTTAATATCTTTCGTAGTTCTGCGAGTCAGTCCAGGCAGATCGTTAGAAAGAAAGTAGATCTTATGTTTTGGGTCAAGAGGCAATTTGTTGCCATCCGAGTCATACACCGCTTCGGTTACAATTCTTGAAAAAGGGTAGAGCCATTCGACGCCTCGGTCCCTTGTTGTGGTGAATGAATCTAGGAACGAGTGGAGAAAGGCTCCGATGCCAAAAAACGGGTTTATCAAATATACTATTCCGATAAACAAGAAATTGTGGAATAATGCCCGGTGTATTTGTCGGAGTCGAAAGGTTTCCTTGCTAAAAAAACCGTATTCTCTGTCTAGGTCGGGAATTACAGAACCCACACCAATCATTAGCGCTATCTCGGGCTTGCCAAAAAACAGGGCTCCAACAAGTATGCCAAACATTATGTGGGTAGAAAGATTCATGGGAACAATCCGCCGTTTTCTGACAGGACAAACATAATATGAACAATTTTGAGAATATAAATGTAATTAAATCTAGAATATTGGTTTTTACAATATATTTTATCCGAATTCTGCCGGAGGACTACTTGGACTCGTTACAGTCGTAGCCAAAAAAGCGTCGTTACCAATTGACATCGCCAAAATTTAATCCCGCAAAATCTGATGCCGGTTTAATTGGCCCTTTTTTTCAGCTCGTACAAATCATTTTTATTAGCAAGCGAAAACAAGTTCTAATATTAATTGTTGTAGTGGCTACAGTTTCACGCTTAACTCGGAAAGTTGAGACACTGGATACAGCAAAAAATGTTGGATTAGCCTATGACCAATAAATATTTGCAAACCTGCATTTACTATTTGTTAACTTTTTGTCAGTTAGTCTCTGTATTGTTCTTCAGACCAAACGATTCAAAAATTCTTTATCTTTTCGTCTCATTCCTAGATGTCTTTGGAATTGCCAAATATTCGCTCATTATGCTTCAGCAATGACATCACTAACAAATTGGGGCGCTGAAGTTTGGTAAAAATTTACCTAATAATAATTCAAAAACTCTTGTATAAGCTTCTGAAGTATGAAATAGAAAAAGTCATGCCCTATAAGTTGTTGCTGTTGATTCCCACCCACACACCCTAAAATTAGGCGCCACATATAACTACATAGTAAAGAATGTGAAAACAATGACAGGAAAAATTCTAATAGCATATTCGACAAAAAGTGGAATAAATGAAGCCGCCGCACACGCCATAGCTGATACACTCAAAACAACCTACAGCATGGACGTCACCGTCACAGACCTCAGGAATGGCCAACCAGACATTGCACCATTCCAAAACATCATCGTTGGTGGTGGTGTAGCAAGCGCAAATGTTTACAATGAAGCAGTGAATTTTTTGGAGAAAGACTTTGGGGGTAGGAACGTTGCAGTCTATTTCTGTTGTGAGGATGAGGAAAACCCCAAGGCGCAAAGCACTGAAGACAATTCAAGGAGCGTACTGGCCAAGAACACGTCTCTCAAGCCTGTTTATGTTGCTGCCTTTGGCGGCTGCATGCTTAGGCAGGGAAGACCCGTCATGGACGAGCTAAATATGAATAGGGTAAGGGACTGGGCGATAGATCTGGGAAAGAAGTTTATCGCGCTCGAACCAATGCCGGTCGTAAAAGTGGCGCCGGTAGTTGAGAAAACTCCAGAACAAATACCAGTAGCTAAAGTGCCTGTAACGTCGAAAGAAAACGAAGGAGTCTTCGAGATCATACTTGACGTTGCTAAGAAGTTCCGTTTCCATCTGAAAGCCGGCAACGGGCAGATAGTTGCTGTAAGCCAGGCCTACGGAGCAAAAGAGTCGGCCATAAGCGGCATTGATTCAATTAAGAAGAACGCGCCAATCGCTAGAGTCGATGATCTCTCATTGGAAGGGGCTATGCCAAAGCACGCAAAAGGAATTTCCCAAGACCCAGTTTTTGAAATTCAAACCAATGGTCCGGATAAGTGGCGTTTCCACCTAAAAGCTGCCAACGGGGAAATAATTGCTGTAAGCCAATCCTACCAAACAAAAGAGTCAGCCGAATCAGGCATCGCATCAGTGAAAAATAATGCGCCAACAGCAAAGGTCGTTGACCTCACATTGGAAGCGGCAATTGAAACCTAATCCCTCTCTCTCTCTTTTTGAAACTTTGTTAGAGTTACTCAAACTTTTCTTTGAGAGACTTCAGGTGTATAATTTGACTTTAAAGTTGATCCATTGGCGGTTGGTTTTGATCGGATTGCTCTTTGGGCGAAGGGGTGAAAACTAGTTGGCATTCATAAGGGAAATTATCGACACATTGTTCAAGGAGATAAAAGCTGTTCTCAGCGAGTATATACATGAAACGGAGGCTACTCTTAAGAAACGTCTCCAAAGGCTTCTGATTTCAGGCATAATTGTCAGTGTTTTATTAGCAATAGTAATTTCATTAATCGGATCTGCTGCCCTCTTTTTGCTCATCGGGCAGCTGAAGTATCTTAGCACTTTCATGCCAGTGTGGCAGGCTTGGGACGTAATGGGATTAACTTCAGGCGTCATTGGCGCATTGCTGTTATTGGTGCTTTTCGTCTTCATAAGGAAGCAATTAAGAACAAAGCAAACTTGAGTTGCCAAGCCCAAGGTCTAGTCGGTGTTAACTCCCAGTTAATCATCACATAGCCTTAAGGACTGTATACAGGTTAACGTTAAGATGTATTGCCTCTTGGATATGCAATTGAATGTCTGATAAACATATTGATGTAAATGAACGGTTGCAGAAAATAGGCCAAACTGTTAGTGAATATAAGGACTCAGTAATGAATCATTTCAAGGATATGGATGTTGAAGTGAAGAACTGTCATTTTTCTGTTGGAAGACTCGGTAAAGAATACACAGTTGAGATCAACGTTAAGCTAGGTATAAAGCCCAAGGACGAATAAGCAACCAAAGTAACCTGTCTATAGCAACAGGCAGTTCATTTTCAGCCTCCACCCGTAGGTCCCTGAAACGCCTCATAGTTTCGGACTAATTGTGAAATTACTGCTTAGCGTACACCTCAAAATTTTTCCGGCTGTATTTCTAATAGCTTTGCGCATGTTCTCCCAAAAGTCTATTTTGCGTTTTTGAGACAAGTGAAAATCTTCAAAATAAAACCAACACAGCTGTCCGAAAAGCGGAGATAGTTACGTATCTTGCTAAGAGATGCGTGAAAGTTAAATACAAATTCTTACACAAATGTTTCGAGGCTGAGAATGTCCAACGACGAAAACACTGATTTACTCCTGGGTTTGGGTTTGAGTCTTAACCAGGCAAGGGTGTACTTAGCCGTACTTAAACTTGAAAAAACTACGGTGGGGCAGGTAGCGAAGTTTTCGAAAGTGCGCAGGGAAGATGTCTACAGAATTCTGCCGGTACTGGAAAAAATGGGCTTGGTTGAGAGATTGCTAGGCAAACCAACTGAGGTCCGGGCTACCCTTATTTCGGATTCCTTAAGCTTCTTGGTGGCGGAAGAAAAAAAGAAATCCGAGGAACGATTGATGGGTATGAGAAGCATGGTCCAGAAGCTATCTCTCAAAGATTGGAAGCAGCCGCCTCCCAGAGAAGAAAGCATCTACATACTGATAGCGGAAAAGAAAGCAATTCTGGCAAAAACGTCAGAACTGATTAGAAATTCGAGAAAAGAAGTCGCTTTGATTGCAGACAAAGGAATAATCACACAGGTTTTGGCTCAGTTTTCGGATGAACATAAACATGCAATAAAGAAAGGAGCGCAGATTCGGCTGCTTTTTGAAGGAGAAAGCCCAGACAATTTGCTTAAAGAAAAAGTCCAAAAACTCGTCAATGGCGCTTCAGTTCACGTTAAGTTTCATCGTGAAGCTTTGAATCACTTCATTATGTCTGACGATAAAGAAGCGTTGATTACCACTTCCAAAGAAAGCGGTTTAGGTGAAAGCCCTTCTTTGTGGACAAACAACAGCAACCTTATCGGCGTATTAAGAACAGGTTTTGAATCGGACTGGAAAAAAGCCGATAACTAACCCAAAAACTCAGGTCGTCTTCTTTTTAGTTTGTAAATCAGAACCGTTAGAATGTAGGTGTAGGCTAACAGTCACGCACCTTTAACTCGCTCAATCACGTTTGTAAGGTAGTGAAGTTAGTTATGAATACGTTATTGACGATTGCTGCTGTTATTATAATACTTTGGTTGATTGGGTTCTTTGCTTTGCCAGGCGTAGGTGCGTTAATACACATACTGCTTGTGATAGCCGTAGTCTTGGTACTGGTTTGGCTTCTGACTGGCAAAAAGCTTTGGAAATAACCACACCCTCCTCTCTTGATCAAATTAAGTTAAAAAGATTACAGCTTAGGCAAGATTAAGGAAAACTGTATGTTGACGCAGAAGCCAGAATTCAAAAAGTGGGTCACTCTATTAGCAGTGCTTAGTTTCGTTATTTTTATACTCTACTTCCTTTTCTTCACAGATTTAAGACAGGTTGCAGCAGTTATTGAAGGCATTAACGTCCCAATCTATCTTCTAGCTTTTGTATGCGTGATAGGCGGAGCGGTGTTTAATGCGTTAACTTGGAAGGCCACACTTGATAGTGTTTCAGTAAAAACTACGTTTAGAAGAGTCTTTAATCTCAGTTGGGTTGGAGCTTTCCTTGATTGTATTATCCCGGGAGGTTGGTCAGGAGACGTTTTCATAACTTACTTAATAAGCAAAGACAAAGGTGTTGATGGATCTAAAGCATTTGCTTCAATAATAATTAAAGACGTTCTTGAGCTTGTAGTTGTGTTAGGTTCCTTGATTGTTGGTATGATTCTCCTTGTTCTAAATTACAGTGTAAATAGCGTCTTGTTGATCGCCATAGGACTCACGCTGGTCTTTTTGGCATTGCCGCTTTTTCTAATAATTTATTTAAGCACCAATGTTTCAGCAACTAAAAAACTCCTTCAAGTAGTTGTAAAGCTAGTAGCAAGAGTTAAGGCCAAGCCCTTCAACTCTGCCGATCTTGAAAGTAAAATAACTGACTTCCATGATGGAATAATGTCGATGAAGAACCACCCAAGAGCCATGGTGAAACCGCTCGTTTTTCAAACCATAACGTGGATTTTCGACATTATAGCTTTGTTTGTGGTCTTCGTAGCTTTAGGGTCAATGGTTGGCGTAGATAGGATTGTGATTACAAATACTATAGTAAATAATATTAGGGGGCAAGGTGTGGCTCTTGCTGGGTTTTCGCAAATAATTTCCAGTCAGCTTTATCAAGTTCTTGGTATCAATATTTCGCTGGCGCAGGCTTCGAGTTTGCTGGCTGGATTTGCCAATTTCTGGTTCAGATTGGTGGTTTCTTTTGTCTTTTTCCAGTTGTATGGATTAGGAACTATTGCCGAAAAGTTGTTGAATAGAGCTTTTAAGGAGAAAACGAAAAAAGATAAAAAAGATTTCAAGGCACAAACTGACAGTAATCAAAGAGATTTTGAGGAGAAAACTGACAGTGACCGAAAAGACTTCGAGAAACTAAGTGATAGTAACGAAAGTGATTACAAAGAACAAAGGGATGCTAACAGGAAAGATTTTGAGGAGAAAACTGACAGTGACCGAAAAGACTTCGAGAAACTAAGTGATAGTAACGAAAGTGATTACAAAGAACAAAGGGATGCTAACAGGAAAGATTTTGAGGAGAAAACTGACAGTGACCGAAAAGACTTCGAGAAACTAAGTGATAGTAACGAAAGTGATTACAAAGAACAAAGAGACAGTGACAGAAAAGATTTTAAACAAAAAACTGACAGTGACAAAAGTGATCGCATCGAACAAAGGGATAGGAACAAAAAAGATTTTAAACAAAAAGCGGCTAAAGATAAAAAAGATTTCCAGAACAAAAAAGTTTCTAGAGAAAAAGCGGCTAAAGATAAAAAAGATTTCCAGAACAAAAAAGTTTCTAGAGAAAAAGCGGCTAAAGATAAAAACGATTCTAAAACGTAAGAAAATTGTTGATTAAATAAGCATCTGACGTTTCGTTTTATGGACGGCATCCAATTGAAGGGCAGTTAGAGTCTTCAGAATTGGAGATACCCCGTTAGTTTAGTGTATCTTTGAGAGTGTAGATGGAGAAGCCGTTATGGATAGGTTTTGTGCCTGTCCATTAATCATGACCCATGGTTTGCATTTCCATTTCTTCTCCTTTGCCACGACTTTAAAACAACTGATTGAATTCACAAGCGGGTGCCCCTTCTTTTTCATAGCAACCAATTTTTTCAGCGAACCCACGCCTTTTCTTTTGATGCCTGTGTGGACGCTTTGACATTAAAGTATTCATGGGCTATTGCCGCTGATATCCTGGCATCCATTTTCTTTTGCCAGTTTGATCAGGCCTTCGATTTCATGAAGATTCTCAAATCATTACCGTCATGTTAATTGATGAGAAAGGGGGATTTTGCTTTGCTATTCTTTCTTCTTTATTTCTTTTTTTATTCCCTTTCCGAAGTCGCTTACGGCTTTGGCGCCTTTCTTGATGCCTTTGCCGACTGCTTCTCCAGTTTTTTCAGCAGCATTTTCAACTTTTTTCTTCTCGTCAGGCATTCACTTCACCTCTAAATCCAAGTAATACTTTGCAGAATTAAGGATGTGTGACTGTGAGGTCACACCAACTTCTCTCCCGACGCCATTTTTTAAGACAGTTTTTGAAGTCATTTTGTCTAAATAGGCGTAATTGGGTTATTTGTAGATATTTCTGAAATCAAGGCAAAACAGGGCAAAATTTTTACTGGTAAAAATAGAATATACAGCATGCGCTATGACTACCAGTAACCAAATATTTTACTTGTCAACTATCATACTATATAAAGTATGAAATTATTTGTTTATTTAGAATACCGCGTATACTTATATTCGAAAATACTCGATAAGTGTGGATGCCATAAATGAACTTGGACAATTTTACCATTAAATCGCAAGAAGCCATTCAGAAAGCCACAGAAATTGCTACGGCAAAACAGAACCAATCAATTGAACCATCACATTTATTGAAAGGAATATTGATAGTTGATGAAAATGTAGCTCCCTATTTATTGAGGAAATTAAATGTAAATCTTGATGTTTTTTCAAAGGAGCTTGATAAGTTAATTGATTGCTTACCTAAGGTTAGTGGTGGGCAACAATATCTATCATCTAATTCTAATCGAGCCCTCCAGAAGGCATCAGAGATAGCTTCAGAATTCAAGGATGAGTTCATTTCTATCGAGCATCTACTGCTGGGCATTTTAACTCTAAATGATGCCACTTCAAGATTGCTCAAAAATAACGGCATCACTGAAAAAGACCTGAGGATAGCAATCAAACAATTGAGGAAAGGATCAACTGTTAATTCTCAAACTGCAGAAGAAACCTACAATTCATTGAATAAATATGCGGTGAACCTAAATGATATGGCTAGAAAGGGAAAACTCGATCCTGTCATTGGTCGCGATGAGGAGATCCGAAGAGTCCTTCAGATACTTTCCCGAAGAACAAAAAACAATCCAATTCTAATTGGAGAGCCTGGTGTTGGCAAAACCGCAATCGCAGAGGGACTAGCTCACCGCATAATCAATGGAGATGTGCCCGAGAATCTGAAATCAAAGCAAATTTATTCACTAGATATGAGCGCTCTTATTGCCGGTGCAAAATATAAGGGTGAATTTGAAGAGAGGTTGAAAAGCGTTGTCAAGGAAGTTGTTTCAGCTGAAGGCGAAATAGTACTATTTATCGACGAAATTCATACGCTCGTCGGAGCTGGTGGTGGTGAAGGCGCAATGGACGCAGCAAACATTCTAAAACCAGCTCTAGCTAAGGGAGAATTACGTGCAATAGGTGCCACTACCTTAAACGAATACCAGAAGTATTTTGAAAAAGACAAAGCTCTTGAAAGACGGTTCCAACCGGTTATGGTCAATGAACCAGATACGTTAGATGCTATTTCTATTCTTCGAGGTCTAAAAGAGCGTTATGAAATATACCATCATGTTAGGATCAAGGATGAAGCTATAATTGCCGCTGTCGAACTTTCACAGAGATATATTTCCGACCGGTTTCTTCCTGATAAAGCAATCGACTTGATTGATGAGGCTGCATCAAAACTTCGATTGGAAATTAATTCGGCTCCTGAAGAACTAGAGACAATAGACCGTAAGATTCGCCAGCTAGAAATTGAACGTGAAGCCATTAAACTTGAGAAAGACGAGGCGAAACTTAAATCTCTTAATACAGAGATCGCGAATCTTAGCGAAGAACGTAATCAGCTTCGAGCTAAATGGCAGTCTGAAAAGGATGTAGTTGACCAGATTCAGATAAAAAAGAATGAAATCGAACAACTTAAATTTGAAGAAGAAAGCGCAAACCGAAATGGCGATCTGGGAAAGATCGCAGAAATTCGATACGGAAAAATTCCAGAAGCAGAAAAAGCAATTAAGATTCTGAAGAAAAAACTGTCAGAGTTGCAGAAAGAATCAGCCATGGTTAATGAAGAAGTTGATGCTGAAGAGATTGCTGAAGTAGTTTGCCGCTGGACAGGGATCCCAGTTAGCCGAATGCTCCAAAGCGAGAAACAGAAATTGCTCAACTTAGAGACAGAACTTCACATGCGGGTTGTCGGACAGGATGAAGCAATCAATGCAGTATCGGATGCTATTAGGAGAAACCGTGCAGGCTTGCAGGATCCCAAACGTCCAATTGGATCTTTTATCTTCTTGGGTACTACGGGGGTTGGAAAAACCGAGTTAGCAAAAGCTTTAGCTGAATTCCTATTCAATAACGAAAATAGTATAGTTAGAATTGATATGTCTGAATATCAAGAACGGCATACTGTTTCAAGATTAATTGGTGCGCCCCCAGGATACGTAGGTTATGAGGAAAGTGGACAGCTAACTGAAGCGATTAGGAGAAAACCTTATTCCGTTGTGCTTCTCGACGAGATTGAGAAAGCACATCCGGATGTTTTTAATATATTGCTTCAGGTGCTTGACGATGGTAGATTGACTGATAACAAGGGTCGGACCGTGGATTTCAAAAATACAATAATAATAATGACCTCTAATATCGGTTCTCATATAATTCAAGAAAACTTGGAAAAAGTAAATGAGGAAAACCGTGAAGAAATCTTAAATCAAACACGAAGACAAGTCTTTGATTTGCTGAAGAAAAGCATTAAGCCCGAATTCCTGAATCGTATCGATGAGATAATAATGTTTCAATCGCTGACGCGAGCGGAAGTGCGGAGAATAGTAGAACTTCAGCTTAAAATCATCCAGAAGATGCTTGAAAAGGGTAGCATCAAACTGACGATCACTAAGAAAGCCGTGGATTATATTGCCACCATCGGTTTTGACCCTCAATTCGGTGCGAGGCCAATAAAACGTGTTATCCAAAAAAACTTGTTGAACGAATTGTCAAAAATGATCTTGGAGGAAAAAGTCGATAAAAACTCGGTAATTGTTGTCGATGAGACGAACGGTAAACTTGTATTTACCAATAAATGATAAATATTACTTTAATGACCAGCAAGTTCTCAGAAGCCCCTTTTCTTTTTATTTCTAAGATCACTCGTAGTTTTCTAGTTGACAACATCCAATATGGATTCCACAAATCCTTAAGCTTTGTTAGGTGAAGGTTCTGAACCAGCACGGTGCTTTAAAAATAGCTTTATTCAGTTAAAGTGCACGATAGGTATTCAAGACGTTAAAACAATTGAGGTTATCTTAATAGGTATGGAAAACCGTTTGCCGAAGGCGAATCCTCGTTTCAGTTGATAGATGCTAGAATCGAGGAGCTTGGTGACTGGCGAGGGAAGATGCTCTCATGCCTCCGCGCTCTCATCGAGCAAGCCGATCCCGAAATCGTTGAAGACTGGAAGTGGAGAGGGCGAGTACATGGTCTCATAATGGATTGTTCTGCACTGGCGAGACGTACAAGAGCGTCGTGAGGATAAGCTTCGCCAAGGGTGCGTCGTTGAAAGACCCCTTTCACCTTTTCAATTCGTGCCTCGAAGGTAATACAAGGCGTGCCCTTGGCTTCTATGAGGGCGACGAAGTTAACGAGAAGGTTCTAATTGCTCTTGTTCATTGAGCTGCAACTGCGAATGCTTCGACCCATATATAGTGCGCGTGCGAGCTACTTTGATTGTTGTCTTAGCCCAACCACGTTACCGTTAGCGTCTTTAACTTGTGCAATCAACAAGCCCCCGCCAACGTTTTTAGCGTCCTGGACAATCTCAGCACCGGCCTGGGTCAGTGCTTGAAGACTGCTTTGGATATCCTCTACATCAGTATAAGCAATAGGTCCTACCTTAGAGTTAGGGTCTAAGCCGACTTCCATTTCGCCAACCCTATAACCTACATAATAGGCGCTTGCGACATACGGCTCTATGTCTAGAAAGTTTCCAAAAAATGCCTTAGCTTTTTCTACATCCTTAACCGGATAGACTAAAAGTTTAATGCTGCGTGCCATAAAATACCTCCAATTGAAATTAAGCGCGCACAAATATAATAATTTTGGGACAAACCAGTGAGCGCGCAAGATCATAAAATAAGGGCATTACGGACTGTATTTTACTCACATTTCGAGATTTTAGATGCGTCTGAAAGCTTTGGAAAGTTGCCAGCTTAAGCGATTAAGCGTATAAATGCGTATGTTTATAAGTGCGTATGCACATAGTAGTTTGTGTGGATAAGCGAATTGGAGCACATGAAAAATGATGCCAAAAGTACGGCCAAAATCGGGTGCTTGGCAATCCACGTATCAGAAAGGCATCTAGCACGTTTAAAGTCGTGCATAAAATACTTAACAAAACAAGTGATTGAATATGGGTCGCATTAGCGTTGATCTACCGGACGATTTGGAAAAGCAATTCAGATTGAAAACCGTAGAAAAATTTGGCGGGAAAAAAGGCGACCTCTCCCGTGCTGTCGAAGAAGCAGTAAAAACGTGGATTGACAAAAAATAGTACGCCCACTCCCTATATTGCCTCCTAATAACTCCATTTTGGTGGCCTTTCGTGGAAAGGCATTAGGGGAAGCCAGCTAGCCCTGGACACTTGAAGATTAAGGTTGCGTGAGGGGCTAATAGCTGAGGTCCCCCCGTTTTAGAAATTGGAGCAAAAGAGGTTTTGAATCTTGCTGTGATTACCGAAAGCAGTACATCATGAGAAAGTCCCATCAAATAATTAGATTTTTGATGGGGGTGAAACATTGGTTGATCGAAACAGAAACTTGGAGTTCGGATTCGTCGACAAAGAAGGCAAGTTTTACTCGCTAGCCGAGGTTGACAGTGCAGAGTTGGCTAGAGGACTTGAAAAACTCTCCAAAGAAATTGCGACAAGACTCCAGTTGCAGAAAGAACAGAGATAGTGCATGTTGGATTCCAATAACAAGTTAATCGAGGTGAAAAAAATGAGTAAAGAAGAAAAAAAGGCACCGGTGAAGGCGATCGCAAAAGCTGAAGTGGTCCCAAAACCTGTAAAACCCATAAAGCATATTGCCAAACAAATTCCTGCCAAACAAGTTCCCGCAGTCCACGTGCTGACGACCTTTGACGATCTGATGGATAATTTTCGCAAAAACTTCATTGAAAGCATAGCTTTTCCATTCGAATGGATAAGTCTTGAACCTGTTGTTCCGGTTCGTGAAGCAACTGTTGATCTGGTTGACGAGGGAAACAGGTTTGTAGTGCATGCTGAATTGCCTGGCGTAACTAAAGACAAGATTGACGTAAGCCTGACGAAAGATGGTATCGAAATCTCGGCTGAAACAGATGTTGAAAAGGAAGACAAAGGGAAGAGTTTTGTTGTTAGAGAACGCGTTTACTCGCATGTATACAAACAACTTGCGTTCCCCCAAGAAGTAGTCCCTGAGAAAGCCGAATCCACATTTAAGGATGGATTACTTGAAGTCTGCATCCCAAAGAAGACAATCGCACCAGCGCCTAAAAAGCACAAAGTAGCAGTGAAATAGTTAGGTAACCAGCGTTTTTTACGTCCCTCACTATTTCCAACAATATTTTCTAGAACCAAGCATGTCTGGGTGTTGCAAACCTGTGGCCTCGGATTTATATAGCCATTTTTAATTTGGAGTTGGACTGTACCCTTTTTCTAATTGTATGTAAAGAAGTTCTTCAGGGCGCGGTGCCAACTATACTCCCATTTTGTTTTTGATCACTTGCTCTTGAGAACTAGTGGTCTCTTGAAAATCGAAATTTTTGTTGCGTCTCTTCTTCGTCAGAATTTTAGCAATCTCTTGGAGCGGGCAACCGGCAGAAGCGGTTATTTGTAGGTTTTATGTCTGTCTATTGTTTCTTTGGTTGCTCTGATTTTTCCTAAACCACCGTTATGTGCGCTTAACACAAATTGTAGCGTGTTTTCCTTGAAATATTCCCTGAATTGATTTCCACATTTAGTGCACTTATACATCTTAACTCGAAATCGCCCAAAATTCCATTCCTTATCAGGTTCTCTCATGTGGGCTGTGCAATTGGGACATTTCGGCATGACGTTAACCCATCAAGCTAAAAGGAAAACTGACTATATATAATTTCAGACGCTAACTCTAAAGGCCCAATTTGCGTAAGCTCGAAAATCATGGGAAAGCACTAACGAGGGTTCCACGTAACAGTGAAGGCTGCATTTTCGGCAGTTCTGGGTTTCTTTCCAGTTAATTCCGGAGATTGCGTTTTTGATGCTGTTTTCTAAGACCGAAACACTGGTTGCGTATTCGTTGCGAACATAGCAGGGCAGGACTAGTTTTCCATCTGGACCTATGTTGATCATAGCCCAGGGTTTGCATTTCCAGTTTTTCTCTTTTGTCATGACTTTAAAATAGCTTATTGAATTCACAAGGGGGTATCCTTTCTTCTTCATTGAAACGAGATTTTCGGCTATCGCCACGATTTCTTTTGCCGCCGGTGCGAGCGCCTTGGCATTACAATACTCGTGAGCTATGGCTACGGATATTCGGATATCCAATTCCTTTGCTAGCTTTACCAATCCTTCGATTTCACAGAGATTTTCAGCCATTATTGTTGTGTTGATTGTTACTGGAACTTTTTGTGCGGCTGCCGTTATGCCGTTTATCGCTTTTTTGAAGCAGCCACTCACTCCTCTGATTGCGTCATGGGTTTTTTCTAGACCATCCAACGAAACATAGACGACACCGTTGATGTAAGGCGATATCTCATCAATTTTAGATTCAAGTAAAGTACCGTTAGTTATGAGGTTTGTATGCAAAGGCAGAGAACGAGAAAAAGCAAGAATTTCAACCAAGTCATTTCGGAGCAAGGGTTCCCCGCCTTCAAACGCGATCCCGCAGGCTCCCGACTGGTAAACCCGCTTCAGAATTGCTTTTTCCTGGTTTAAAGTTGAATCAGGGCTGGGCCTTTTCCAGAAAGGGCACATTTTGCATCGGAGATTGCAATTGTAAGTTAACTTATGTCCGCAAAAAAGAGGAACCTTTACATCAAACAAGTTTGAGATCATGCCACGATATATTCTCATCCCTAACCAAAACATATCTACATACTGGCGAATGTTTTTTTCTCTCCCAGAATAGTTGGAAACTAGCCTATATCCTCCAAAATCATTTAAACACAAATCTGCAAATTCACATTAACAAAACAAGTACTTTTCCTTTCTGCTTGTTAAGAAAGGGGAATTTTGCTTTCTTATTCTTTCTTCTTAATTTCTTTTTTTATTCCCTTTCCGAAGTCGCTTACGGCTTTGGCGCCTTTCTTGATGCCTTTGCCGACTGCTTCTCCAGTTTTTTCAGCAGCATTTTCAACTTTTTTCTTCTCGTCAGGCATTCACTTCACCTCTAGCTAAAAGGTCGTTCATTGTAGAATTAAGTGTATGTGACTGTGCGGGTACAGCGACAAGCAGAGAACAACTCTTTCTGGTGGGCACAAGTTTGTATTGTGGTCTTTTTTCCCCGGGAACGTTGTGGTCCAGTTTGCTGCTTGTTAAGCTTTGAGTTACTTCTTTATTCTCCTCAGTCATTCGTCTTTTTGTCTTTTCCAAGAGATGATTTTCATCCTTTCTTGTTCACTGCTCTTGGCGCTTTCTATCCCACTCAGTTTCTTTCAACTCACCTTTGCGGTTTCCTCTTTCCTAAAGGCCAATAGCCGACTAATTTCCCATTCAAGACCCGTCCTTTAAGGCTTCAGGTTTTTGTCCTCACTGTAATCTCTATCCTCGTGGGCTTCCTCCTCAGATTCTTCTTCCTTCTCTTCCTCGTTCTCCGTGATTTCCTCGTTTATACGTCGTTCTCTGTCCTCAGCTTCACCTTTTGGAGGAAAAGCATCGTCTAACCAGGCTTCAAACTGTTTTTTTGTTTCAGAATTGGAAAATGCCCAAGCGCATAATTCATTGACGACGCTATTCAAGTCAACCTTGTGATCATCTGCTAATAGTTCCAGATACTTTTCCCATTTTGCAGGAATAGATATTGCTCTTTTGCTCATTTCTAGTCACCACTATTTTTCATCGTGTACACAAAGACTACTTCCAAGCACGCCGAGCAATTGTTATTTCAACAGCTCCATGCTTTCTTCAAGGCTCATTGCCAATTTTATTTCGTTTGTGTTCCACGCCATCCATTTTACCATGTCTGGCTCCATGGAGAATTTCTGCAGGCTCTCTGAACTTGGGGCTTCATACACCCACACAGACAGGTGTTCAGGAATCACAGTCCATGCACCAATTCTTTTAATTCCGTGCTTCTTCTCCAGAACACCCAATTTTTCTGGTAGTGCCAGGGTAATTTTTTTCATTTGCTCATTGTTTAATGGGCAGTTCTCAGGAGAATGCCTAGAAACTATCAAAAATACAGCCATAAATAACACTTCTAATAAAAGATAACCCAAAGCTGAGATATAAACCATATAGACCCGATATATAACCTCAGAAGCAACCTTGCCTGTCAGGAAAGACTCAGCCGAAAAACCCTCTACTTGACTATTACGGCGTTTGCTGCTTGCCCAGTTATTTTCGTGACTTTTACTTTTACTCGGTCTGCAGGTTTTGCGTCGGGAACATAAATTACAAAGCCTTGATTTCTAGCTATGCCTTCCCCTTTTGGGCTCAATTCCGTAATTTCTACTTCTAATTCTTCGCCCAACTCGACGGGGCACCGCTTAAAACCCTTGCCGTGACCACGTTTTCCTTCGTAACTGCCACCTTGTCTTGACTTACTCATGTTATTCCCTTCTTCTTGAAATGCTTGTGTACAATAGAGGAAACGAAGCTTAAAAACACTCCAAGCGCGCTCCATATTCTAAATCTGAGGATTCAAACGCGAGTTCAAACTTATAGGTCCTAAACCTAACAATGACTATGCCAGGTTAAGGGATAATCCAATCCAACTCGCTTCTCAAATGTCAGGCCAAAACATCGCGTTTTTACTGGTTAATGGGCATAAGAATCCCCATTCCTGCACCATTTTAAAGCCGTTTTGAAGCCGCTTTATATATAAATGTCCGAAATTACTGCTTATTTATTGGTGCTTCTGAAATTATTGAAAAATTTTTATCAGTAAACGCGGCACCAAGCTTTGGGGATGGACAGCAGATCTGGCAAATAAGGCTCTTCTGACTGTGAAATATTATGGCAAAAGCCGGAAGGGTTCCTGGTTATCCTCAGCTTAGGTAAAGGAGATTTTCTTCAAGAAGCCGCAATCAATAATACTCAAGTCTGCTTGCAACAGATTGCGCTTTTTTCGTGATTTCTCTAATGGTCTCCAGCTTTAGCCCTGTCTTGCTTGCAAGTACCGATTGATTTTCCGCAAGCAGTTGTCTTATGAGTACCAGCCCACAATTAACCAGCCTCAACCTCTCATCTATACTCAGACCTTTAAGACAACTCAATGGATGCAGCTTCTTTTCCTCAATCATATTTTCTAACCCTTTGTTGAACGGGTAATTCCATCCTATTTGCAGTATGCCTCTACACAGGCCATATTTTAATGCATGTTCAGAGTACCTAGTATTGGTAACAATCATAGCTTTGTCAATCTTGCGATCAGTTCTACCCAGCTGAAAACTTTCAGAAATGTCTTCTAACACTGCACGAGCTATGCGACTCTCATCCAACCCTGTTAGAGCATGATAACTTAGATGGTGCTTCGCCTCCACGAAATAAGTGACTCCGTCCTTTCGTGCAATTGCATCCACTTCATGTTCTCCGCAACGTCCTTTCAGAATCTGATTTGGACTAATTTCAAACCCATGATGCGACAACAAAACCCTGACAAACATTTCAAACTCTGGCTTAGAACCCATCAGACTTAACCCTTTTCGCAAATCAAAGAGATGTCTCGAATCGGGGTTATCCTTGCGCATAAACCTGAAAATCAGCTGAAGAATCTTCGATGTGGGCATCCCATCGTACACTCTGTCTTCAACTTTTTTAGCAACTTCAAGAGCAAGTTGACGGTTTGCACCCATCCGTAGACAAGTTCTAACAACTTTCTCTTTGTCAAACAACTGTTTGGAGCCGTTTGCCTTAGTCACAAAAACTCCCAAGAGTCCCTCACCAAGAGTTAAACAGACTATTGATAGTCGTATCTTAATTAATTATGCTTCAGCTTCTTTAGCCACGCAGAAAAAAACGGGTGCTTCCGTCTTATCTTTTGGTCCTATTGAACAGGGATTCAAAACGCAATAAAAAACTCGTAAGGAAGTTAGACTTTAAATCTTCAGTCGTTCCTCTGTTTTGGGCTAGTAATATTTTTTTAGATGGTTTTGAGGTTCTGTTGCCAGTTTTATATGTTTAGCAATTACAACGCCTTTCCAAGAGGTTTTGAACGCTGTTTGTTTTGGGCAAGGCTTGTTGCAATTACCTAAGTCAAGGTTACAAACCGATGCCCGATCCTGTGGGGTTTCAAGCTTACACATCTGGGATACGCTCAGGTTTTCAAAAATCTTTCTAAAAGGGCGGATAGAATTATTGTGGCATGAAATCGCCACATTTCCTGGGTTGTGCTTGAGCCATTCTTTGAGCTGCTCCAGAAACGAAATCGCCCGTTTTTCAACCATTTCCAAGCTCTCTCCCTCGGGCGGAGCTAAACCGTAGCTCCGATGAATCTGAGCGTAATAATCTGGATTTTCCTGTTCCATTTTTTTCTTGCTTTTGCCTTGGAGCAGTCCGTAGCAACGTTCAATTAGTCGATCGTCAATGAAAACTGGAATCGGTGGGCGATCTTGGAGTACTATTTCAAGGGTTTTGCGTGCCCGTTTCAAATGCGAGGTGAAAGCGAAATCAATTCGATATCGTTCGAGTTGTTCAGCGATTTCCTGAGCTTGCGAAAATCCCTTCGAGGTGAGCTCTGAATCACGCCAGCCTGAGAATAAGCCGAAACGGTTGTCAAATGTTTCAGCATGCCTAAAAATAAACAACTTGCAGATCATTATTCTCAACCAAGGAAAGTTCGAGTTATAATTCAATAGATTGTTCTGATAGGAATATTGATGTTTCGCAAAATTACTCGGGTTCAGGCAAAATATCCAATTTAATGTTATTACGCTTATTGGCTTCTTTCAAGTCCAATCCACGTTTTTTATGGTTAAGTACGCAATTTGAGAACACGCGTTGTGGGCCGTTAATAGCTTTACAAGTTGCATACTTATTATTCTTCGTAGACTTATGGAGGCGCTTGAAGGCAAAAGAACTTGCGCCGAAGGGCTTGGGCACTCAATGAAAAATGAAAGTTTAGCAAAATTATTTATCCAATAAGCAACCATAAACTATTCTGATTGTAATGCCTAAAGTGAAAGATTTTATGACCAAAGGTGTGCTGACAATTGACAAAGATAAAACCATCGTCGAAGCTGCAGAACTCATGACCCAAAAAGAAGTTGGAGACATAGTTGTTCTAGATGGAGAAATACCTCGAGGGATAGTGACCGAAAGGGACTTCGTGAGACGTGTAGTAGCCAATAGAAAATCAATAGACGCTAAAATTTCCGACATAATGACCAAACCCCTGATAACCATCGGTCTGGAAGCCTCACTAAATGTGGCCGCCAGAAGAATGGTCAACAACAAAATAAGACGGCTTCCGGTAATGAAACATCATAAGCTTGTAGGAATAATAGTTGTTTCTGACTTTGCAAAACACCTCAGCAAAAAAACGCTTACCGAGAGCGTGCTCGAAGCTATATGGCGCTACCCCACACCGCAGTAGCTCTTTATGTCTATCAAATACCTCGGCTCATCTAACGGGTAATGAAATAGTGTTGCGAGATGTTTTCAAGCTTATTTCTATTGTTACAGCGTTTTGGAAGAAGTTATTCGAAATGGAACTTAGTATTTTTCGATTAGATACGTTTTTAGTTTTTCAAATATTTTTGCTTCTTCGATTACTTTTTCTTCAGCTTCCTCTCGGCTTAGTTTCCATGTTTCTTTCAGGAAAGCTGCTACTCTTCCAATCCAGAGCACACGTAACGCGTCAACTAATTTCTCTCTGCCTTCAGCAGGTTCTTTGTGGAATTCGGCGATGAAGGAATACACCGTTTTCGCCCAGATTTCCGGAGAGAAGTCAACCTCAGAATTTTCTATATGTTTTAGTTGTTCAAATTTGCGCTGAATATCCAGTTCTAAGAATGATCCGTAGATAGTTCGGTATTGATCGTATTTGCTTTTAAACGCCTCAATGGTGTTGGGTAGGGAGACATCAATAGCTTCAGGTGTATCTTCATATTTAGATTCACCAACCATCTCTGTTTTGGAGACACCGCTTATTTTCTTCCATACCGGCTCATATTTTTCTATACAGGTGAACATGACGTTCATTACTTGCCTAAACATGGAAGCTAGCTGGCTGGACGGATCTTTAGCATCGTGATTCTTTACACCCAAACACGCTTGTTGCACTTTGTATCCCTTTGCCAACGCCGTGTGGGTTTCAAAAACGTCGATCCCAAAACGGTTCACGTCTGGAATTTCCCACATTTGAGAATTTAGAAGATCTTCCACTAGTTCAATGGATAAACCAAAATCCCCACCTATAGGTTGCCTGACATCTTTACCAAAAAGGCTTGCAGTTACAGGATAACATAAGAAGTTGGTTATTGTTCCATCGTATTTGCGGCGGTTATAAAAGGGAGCTACAAAACCTGTACCCGTCAAGGTCGGAGTAATTAGCAGCCTCATCCACTCCGGGGTTATGCTGCGCAGATCCGAATCTACTAGTGCTACACTCTTGACTTTCAGGTAGCTAGCTGCCTCAAAGATGGCTCTGACAGCTGTTCCTTTGCCTGACACTCCAAGGTAGATGGCTGGAATCAACTTCACCTCTGAAGGCAAATTAACCCTCTTCACCGAAGTCAAAGTGTCGTCCACCGAATTTCCATCTGAGACGAAGATTACCGATTTTAGCTTAGGGAAATAAGCATCCAACCCCTTGACTACCTGAGAGAGAACGTAACTCGCTGTGAGTACATTATTGTAAGACGGGACCCCGACTAGAATATCTGCCTTTTCGATGTCATGTAGATAAACATGGGCGTCCAGCGACAATGCCGAATCCAACTTCTTATTCACCTTAATTGATGCAATTATTGCCATGACTAAATTGCCTTCATTCTAAAAAATCATTCGTTCATTGCTGATCGTCGCCCAATTCCTAGCGAAGTGCCAGCGCATGGACGTTCTCAAATTAGTCTGCGAAGTATCGGCTTTTCTTGTTTCGCTCTAGAGTGTGCGGATTTAGGTGTAGATGGGATTTGAACCTAGTTTGTTCTGCATATGGGTCCAAATCATCAGATTAAAAATAAATTTATTAGTAAGTTATGGTCAAAATCCATGCGGCCGCATCTCAACACTTCTTTTTTTCTGGTTATGCCGTTGCATCGCTTCCGAAAGTACAATTTTCAGGTTGTCCAACCCAACTTTTTTGTTTTCTAAAATAGGTAGCCCAATGTGCATATTTTCTATATGTTGCCTAAGTGCCTCAGCATTTCCAAGAGTGTCTATGAGTACGATTCCTTTGATTCCGTTGAACATTTTCTGAAATGCCTCCTCATCCACGCCTTCTTTCAGCATCTTTTCTTTTGCGTGACGGAAAAAGTCAATCATCCCCGGATTCATTAACATGAGTTCGTGACTTGAATCAGTTTCCTCAATTTTGCCTTTTCCGCCAAGCAGGCAATCTAAGCAGTTTAACGCGTCAACTTTGACTAAGCCATATTCTTCAGTGAGTTGTTTCATTTCCCCGTTCGGTCCAAGGCACAGGTCTCCGTAGACTATTATTGTTCCTGCTGGAAATCTGGGCAGGGTCTGCTCGATGGTTCGCCGCAGGTTCTTTTCTACGAGCCCGTAGTCAACATGAAAGTATTTTGAGACAAATATCACATTAGCATTTATGTCTCCTTGGCGGATAAGCTGCTTGATTTCATCTTTCAAAACGCTGCAGGAGATCAAGCAAGGTTTATTCAATTCGCTCTTTTCGTCCACTTAATCAGGTCCAATCTAAGACTGGATGGCAGCGATTAATCTGCTTTTCGAAAATTGATTTACTGCCTTAATTTAACAAAATTGTTTTGAATTGTCACAGCATGTTTCTGTTGAGGAACCAAAAAAGGAGAAGAGGAAGATTTCCTCGTTTACATTCGGTATTCTTTGATGGGGGTGGCTGGCATGGTAATGGTTTCGACAACGCCTTCCATTGCGCGGATATTTTCTCCGACGAAATGTACTGCATCGTCATTGTTGTTTGCTTCGAACCATATGGCGAAGTCCCATTCTCCGAAAACGTTGTATGATGCGTTGAGCCTAACGCCTTCGCTTGGCATTTCTGTTATTTTCACCAGGGAATTGTAGAAGCTTTCAGTCTTTGCCGGGTTCAGTTTGACTAACACAAGGTATCTTTGTTTAGATGTCATTGATTTCTCCATATTTGACACCGCACAAGCTTAATTGAAACGTTGGTTTAAACTTGTGTGACTGTGAAGAAGCAATCACATCGGGAAAACTTTGCAGTTAGATATCATTTTAATCAGAGGTTTTTCTATATGAAAATTGTTAATCTGTTTTGAGATTAACAAGTACAGTTTTTATTTGGATTTGGCATTCCCTGCATTTTTCCATGAACTGCTTATGTTCAAGCGGTCCAGTAACGTCACAGTGGATTTTTTGCTCGGCGTTGTAACGGAAGCAACACATTGGCGCGTGCTTGGTTTCCTTATAGGCGGATTTTATGACTTTTAGTTCTGCCATTACGTTTTTGGCTGCTTGTTCATTGTTTTCGGTACCCATGGAGTCTAGTTCGTTTAGAACATGGTCTAGTCTTTTTTTTATGCTTGTCACTGTACATCCCCAGTGGATTTATTGCAATGTTGCGGCGTAGGTACGATATAAAGTATCGCCCACGGTACGATGCAAAGTCTTATATAAAATACTGCGAATCAGGAAACAGTTGATTATCCATGCCCAACAAACACGAAAGCGCCGTTTACCAAATCCTATGCGAAGCCCCTGCAACCCCAAACGAAATTGCCCAAAAACTAGGCATAACCCAAAAAACAGCCCAACAAACCCTCATGCAACTCGCCCTCACCCACGACGAGATCAAATACAAACTTTCCGGGAGAATCCACCTCTTTTGGAAAATCCAAACCACGCCTTAATTATTGATGGTTCACGAGTTTGGAGAAAATTCTTTGATTGTTGCTTTACCGGATGATAAATTAGTTTTTGGTTTATCACTTTAGGAAAAATTCGTCGGAATTACACATAAAAACTCCGGCAGCTATTGAAAGGGCCAACGACACAACTATGGCAATCCATGGCGTTGCAAGCTGGTAAGCTTCAAGCGAAGTTTTGACTATAACAAAGTTTACTACCAATGGCATGATTACTGTTAATATTGCAAATGCCTGATTTCTCTTCCTAAATGCCATTATGGCACCTGCAAATCCCGAACCAAACGACAACAGCCCAGATGTAGCTAGCAATACCCAATCAAAACCGTTTAATGTGGCATCTAAACCGACAAGCCCCCAATAAAGACTAATAATAGACGCCGCTGTCAATAAGGCCCCCCCGAAAACTGGAAAACGCACGTGTTTAGGCGAAGGCGTATTTTCTGATTTTTTCACTAAAACAACTTTTAGTAGCCCTGCGGTAAGCACAACTCCAATTCCTATGATTGTTGCGTATTCCCATATCGGTTGATTTGAGTTGTGTTCAAGACTAAATCCTGTATATGTTGTTGTCCATCCTTCTTGTGAGACCCCGACGAGAATATACACGGTGGGCGACCAAGTGGAAACGTTTGCCGTATATATTCCCGCCACAGCTGTTTCTTGAGCTTTTACGCCGTTTATGGTTACGGTTGTACTCTGTGCAATTTTGGGGAGAAACGTTTGGTTCGAGTAAGTTGCCCATTCCGGCAAGGTTAAGCCTGCTTCAGGAACAAGCAAGTAGGTAACGTTCATTGAAGCGGTGGTGGCTCCGAGAGTACTCGTATCATAACTTGCCAGTGCCACATGGAAAGTATCCCACCAGACGACGACAGCTTTTGACTGAAAACCATAAAGATTGATTCTCTCGTCAAGAAAAGTTGAATTCCATTCTACTCCATCTTGAGTAACAAGCTTAGTAGCGTTGAAAGTCAAGATGTCTGCAACGGGTAAAGAATAGTCAAATGAAAATACCCCTGTAGTTGTGTTTTGTTGTAGATTGTCTATTACTGTTCCGTTTAGTGAGGTAACTTGGATTGTAACAGTTGCATTACTAATCGGTTGTTCCGCTTCATTGCCATATGTCCATAGCGCCTCAAACGAAATAGTCCAGTTTCGACCAACCGTCGTGTACATAAGAGAATAGGCTGTTGTCGGGTTAACGGTAACCCAATAATTGGGTGCCGTCTCCGCTTTCGCAGTCCAAAGAAAAACTTGAGAAATCGCGGCAAGTACCAAGAGACATACAATAGCAACTCGGACTGAAAATTTTTTGCTCCGATACATCTTGAACTGATGCTAAATTGGTTCTTTCTAATAAAAATATCTGCAAACTGTTTCTGCGAAAAAATAAACGCCGTCTAATTGACTTTTACTCGTCGTTAACACAAAGGAATTTTCTGATGGTGACCATGATTTCCTGCAACGCCTTCTCGGTCAGTGGTGGGTCATAGGGGATTCTGAGGACTTCCCAACCCTGCATTTCAAGCAATTCGTCAATTTCTGCATCCCGTTGTTGCGCTTTGTCTTTTGTATGAACTTGTGCTCCGTCTAAGTAGACTATTTTTCGTTTGCTAAGCCAGCAGAAATCTGGAACAGTTGATTTCAGAACAATCGGTTGCTGCGTCACCATGCCGCTGGTTAATCCCCCTGAGCTTAACGCTTTGAACACCTCAATTTCGGCGTTGCTGACTTTTGGGTGCATGCGGTCTCTGTAGTTCAACTTGGTTCTCCAACTTTAGCTTGAAGATTATTACACTCTCCTTAAATAAGTTTCAACTGCCCGCTACACTGCAACTTTGCAGAAACCAAATCTCAGAATAGCGGATGTGAGTCTACATTTGTTCTGGTCTGTATCGTCCTAAAAGTTTATATCAAAAAGGCGTTCTTGCTGAAAACTAAGGCTACGACCATGACCAACATAGTGGAAAACTATTCTTGGGATGCAGAAGAATACGCCAAAAATTCTTCTAACCAGTTTGAATGGGCAAAGGAACTTATCCCAAAACTGAAACTCAACGGCGACGAAGCATTGCTTGACATCGGTTGCGGAGAAGGAAAAGTCACAGCTATGCTTGCATCTTACTTACCGCATGGTAACGTTGTGGGAATCGACAGCTCCGAAGAAATGATAACTCAAGCACGAAAAACTTTTCCACATTGCCACTACCCAAACTTAACCTTCCTTAGAATGGATGCTCGTGAACTGACTTTCCGTGAACAGTTCGATGTAGCTTTCTCAAACGCGGCACTCCATTGGATAATCGACCACCAAGCAGTGCTGGCCGGAGTGAAAGAGAGCCTTGATAGTCACGGTAGACTGCTGTTTCAGATGGCTGGCAAAGGCAATGCTCAGGATGTAATCGCGGTTGTGGAAGAGCTCATCAGCGAAGAAGACTGCAAACCTTACTTTAAGAATTTCACTTTCCCCTACGGATTCTATGGACCCGAAGAATACACATTATGGCTACGCGACGCAGGATTCAAACCAGAACGAGTTGAATTGTTCCCTAAGGACATGAAGCTTCAAGGGAAAGATGGATTAGCCGGATGGATTAGATCAGTTTGGCTACCGTTCACGGAACGGGTTCCCGCTAGCCTTCGAGATACATTCATAAACGAAATTGCAGAACGATACATTGCCGCCTATCCTCTTGACGAAACAGGAACCGCGCGTGTCAGTATGATGCGGCTGGAAGTCCAAGCTACCCGAATCTAAACTGCAAACGTTGTCGTTTTCACTGGTTTAGATCAATGAAGCGTTTCAGGATTTCTGGGTTTCTTACTTCAGGGTGGAACAACACGCCGTAGATGGGTTTTTGCTTGTATTTCATTGCTTGTACGCATTTTTGGGATTCAGCAAGTACCTCGAACTCTTCTGAAGACTCCACGGAATAGTTGTGAAGAGAATAAGCCTTAAACTCCGAGGAGAGCAGAGGATTTTCAGTTATCGTCGTCACCGGCGTCATACCTACTTCCAAGCACCTTGTTAACAGGAGACCGAATACTGCCCCTATAGTCTGCATCCCCGCGCAAATGCCCAAAACCGGCTTATCTACAGTTTTTATCCAGCTGAACATTTCAGGCTGACTTAAGGTTGTGTTGTCTTTTAATGCTGTACCCGATAGAATTATCTTGATGCAGTCATCTACATCTGATTTGGTTACTTCTGAGTAATGCTTAACAACACATGTGTCCAATTCTTCGGCAATCGCGAGGATGGGCAGAACAAACTCGTAGAACCCAAGGGAGTCCTTCTTCCAATTCATGTCCACAACCAGAATCATTTCGGCACCAACCTCGCCTGTTTAATTCGGAAAACACCCGAGTTGCCCCGCGACTCAACCGTGTGGTCAAGAATTTCGATTCTCTCATTGAACATTGGGGCATCTAGTACAGTGGTTTCTATTTCGCCCCCTTCGCCTGAAGGGCTAATGCCAAACCTTCGCTGCAGCTCAACTAGCTTCGCAATAACTTCAGCGTCGATTTCTTTTCCAAGCCACTTCTCGTCCAGTGGGTACGCGAAAATTCCCGAGATTACAACTTTGAAATGCCTCTCAACAAGCTCTTCTAGAAGGGCTTTCTGGTTTTTCTTCCATAGCGGATTAACGCACCACAAATCGAGACAGTTGCATATACGCTGGACACGTTCTGCTTGGTAGACGGATTCAACCGCGCCTGTAACGACACCTTCGATGTGGAACTGTTCTGCGGCTTCTGAGATCGCCTGCTCAAGGTCCGCGAGCTCTTCTTCTTTCTTCCCCTCTGTCAACTTTGATATTAATGGGAGGCTCAAAGCTTCAGCTTGAAGCCCCGTAAGGTCGATGTTGGGTGTATGGAACATATAGCTTTCAGGGTTCTTTGAGCGTAACGTGATTAGGCAAGTTACTTCTTCCTTTTCTGATGCCTTGTGCAGTGCAAGCGTAGAATCCTTGCCGCCTGAAAACAAAACCCCGAGTTTCATCGGCTCTGTTAGACTGGGAACACTCTTATATAGAATCTGCAACGCGCAACCTTTCTATTTTCTTGTACCCCAACAAACACCGAAAATATTGATTCTATTGGCGATTAATCGCAGAAACCTTGGCAGATCTGTATTGGCGAAACGCACTTTAACCTAATCTTTGAAAAGGTTAATGCACGACAATAGTTGAACAGGGCGCTTGTTGAAAACCACTGCTGGCAAGTAACACATTCTACGGCTACCAAACAATTGAAGTCCTGATGCAAGCAAAAAATAAGGTTTGCTCAGCATAAACGCTTCACTGCACAAATTTGGTTCCACTTGGGAAGGTACATTCATATAAGAATGGCTTGCCATAACCGCCGGAACCAAAAGCATTCGCAAATAGAAAGGGGAAGCGGTTTTCCCGTTACTCTGTTTTTCTCCATTCTCCAAATAAAATGGTAATTATGTTCTTACGTCGCAGACGTTCTCGATTTTTCTGAGTATCTCAAGCGTTTTCAGTGGGACTCTTTTGTGAATCACGTAAACAGAGATGGCGTAACCGCTTTTGCCGATTTGCCGCGAATAGTTTGCGCGTATGTTTATGTCACTGTCAGCTAGGACCTTGTCGATGTTTGCGAAGACTCCTGGAACATCCCGGTGATGAATGAACAAGGTGTAAACAGGTTTCTCTTCAAGCTCAATGCTTTCGCCTGCATTAACCGCGTTCGCGAAGTCGCCGCTTAAAAGGAAGCCTGAAACGACCTTCGCCATTTCCAAGGCGGTCTCACGTTGGGCTTCCATCGTGGATGCACCTAGGTGTGCGCTAAGAACCACGTTATCCAGTTCGGCAAGTTTGTTTTTGAATTCAGCGCCTTCACCTTTAGGTTCTTCAACGTAAACGTCTATTGCTGCACCTGCAATTTTCTTTTCTTTAAGGGCTTTGTAAAGTGCATTTTCGTCGACGTTCGCGCCTCTAGAAGTGTTGATTAGGTAAGCGGTGGGCTTCATGAGAGCCAGCTCTTTTTCGCCCACTATTACCGCTTTGCCGCCGGTGTGAATAGTAATGTAATCTGCCTTGGTGAGGACTTCCTCTTTCGAAACGTATTTTATTTTTGCTTCGGCACACTGGTAAATATCAAAACCAATAACCTCCATGTCGAATCCGCGTCTAGCTACTTCAGCGACACGTTGCCCGATTTTTCCACAGCCCAATACACCCAAGGTTTTGTAGGCGAGTTCGGTGCCTTTAAGTTTCTCTTTGGACCAGACTCCTCCTTTGAGGAATTGATGAGCTTGGGGGACCTTGCGAGAGATGTTTAACATCAAGGCGAGTGTAAGTTCGGCGACGGCGTTGGTGTTTCCTGAAGGCGCAGATTTGACCACTATGCCATATTCTGAGGCGGCTTCGACATCGATGTTGTCGTAGCCGACTCCTGCTCTACCGATGATTTTGAGTTTACCTTTGGCGCCTGCTTGGATGACTTCACGGGTAACTTTGGTGGCGCTTCGCACAACTAACGCATCAAAATCTCCAATTTCGGCGACAAGGGCTTTGAGGTCTCTTTTTTTGGTATCGGTTTCTATTCGTGCTTGTTGGAAGACCTGAATGCCTTCTTTTTCTAAGCCGTCGTTTAGTAGCACCTTCAATTTGGGAGTCTCCTGAAGTAGTTTTGCCTCTTGGATTTAGAATGATTAGTGAAGTGAATTATAAATCAATCTACAAATGAGGAAAAACTTTTTGCGGTCAAGTTTTGCTTTTCTGGGTCTGCATGGGCTTTTGTTTGCTGATTCTGGTGTGTGCAATTTCGAAGGTTGACAGTGTGTTGCAGTATGGGCAGTGGAGGCGGCGTTTGTTTCCGTATCGCAACGAGGTGAATGTGGCCCCTGGAATCCAATGGTAGTTGAATTGTTTTTTACAGTGGGGACACGTAAGCCTAGACGTATAGTGCGGACCGTACCTAGGGAGCAGGATGAAAAGTACAGTAAAGCCTACAACGATAACTGGGACAACGATGAGGAACAGGTCAACCATGGCTTGTCGAGTTTGAGAAGGTGACGGTTGCTTTATTAATGTTTAGCCTGCGTGAGTTTTTTGTCTATGCGTTTTTGATGTAATTTAGTGCTTCTTCTGCGCTTTGGAACCCAAATTTGACTTGGCTAAACTGTTTCTTGAGTGCTATGACATCCCGTTGGACTTCGGCTGGTTTCCGCTTAGCCTTTATGACGTCGAGCATGAGGTCGCAGAGGTGTTTGATGTCGCTTTCGCGCATCCCGTGTCGGGTGATATCTTGGAAACCAACGCGCAGACCTGAGGGGTCGCCTTTGCTGCTTTGGTCATCGTAGGGCAGCAGATTCTTGTTGATGATTATGTTTGCGTCTTCGAGGTCTTGGGCGATTTTGTTGCCGCCGCCAAAAGCCCGAATGTCTACGGCGATTTGGTGGCTGCGTGTGAAGCCTTTGCGTTCACACAGGACTTTAACGCCGTTTTCATACAGATACTGACCTGCAGTCTGGGCGTTTTTCACGATTTGCTTAGCCAACTCATTGCCGAACAGCTTCATCTCTAAAGCGGCGACGCCCAATGCAGGCAACCTGCCAAGATGCGTGCTAGACGCGCTAAGCGGGAAAACCGCTAACTGAACCTTTTTGATGGCTTTCTCCATTCGCGGAGTCGTTGGACCATTGCTCAATATGACGCCGCCTTGCGGTCCAGGAAAAGTTTTGTGAGTGGAAGAAGAAATAAAATCTGCTCCCTCTCGAAGTGGGTCTTGGAAGACGCCGCCTGCAACTAACCCCAACACGTGGGATGCGTCGTAAACAACGTAGGCGCCTACTTCGTCGCAGACTTCCTTAAGCTCTTTGATTGGGTGGGGGAAGAGAAAGAGGCTGCCGCCGAAAGTAACGATGCCAGGTTTGGCTGCGCGGATGACGTCGGCTGATCTGTCGGGGTCGATGTTCATTTCGTCTATGTTGTAAACGTGATTGATGTCTTCTATGCCAAGGACAGCACCAGCTAACCCTGTGTAGTCGTGGCTGATGTGTGCGCCGCAGCTTAGCGGGGTAACAACCATCTTGCGGTTCTTCGTTGCCAAGCTCAAACCTTTGAACGTGGCGAGATTCGCATGTGTCCCGGAGACTATGCGTACATCTGCCCACTCTGCTTTGAACAAGCTCTTCATGAGGTCGGTGGCGGTGTCCTCTATGGGCGACATGTACTTCTGACCTTGGTAATATCGTTTCTTAACGTGCCCAAGAAGGTCGTTTTCGCCCTCTGCATATCTGCCTTCCAAGTCGGAGGCGAAAGCCTGCATCTCCATTACTGCGGGCGATTTGAGTCCTTCGCTGGCAATCATGTTTATGCATTCTTTGTCGCGGTAACGTTCGTGGTTACGAGTGGCTTCTGTTAATTTGAGAAAGAGGTCGTAGAAGTCTTCCATTCTTGATTCGTCCTCTAAGTGATTATCAACCGAGAATATCTTTGTTGTATTTAGCCCTTACTGGAAGCAACAAGGTCAATCAGACATGGCTTCCAACTGGGTTCTTGGTGGGTTCAAGGCGAATCCGCGATGAAAAAGTTGGTTAAAGCGCCCGGGATGAATTTTTCTTCGAGGTTATCCGCTCTAAAACGTAGGCTACTGCAGCAGCAATCGGCAAAATTACCCCTAGAAGCGGAATAGCGGAAACGCCGTCACCACCCATTTGAGCTTCATCATCCTTTTGGATTGCTGATTTCTGGGATGAAAAAGCTTGGACAAAAAACATTGAAAGAACAAACATCACGCACGTAATGGCGATAGTGAGGTAAACGATTTTCTTTCTGCTTAATCTTACGGCTTTTCTCGTTTTACTTCTCTCCGCTCTTCCCAACTAAAGTGGGTTGTAGAGTTTTTTAAGCCGTTTTGTTAATGGTACTTCGCCAAATTGCGAAGTCCTCTTGGAAAACCTTAAAACCAAGGTGCAACAGCGAAAAGATTAACGAAAGATCGCTTCGCGAGGTCGTTGCTCTTTTTGGCTTTGCAAAATGGTCTTATACACACAAAACTATAATTCAATTCTGTTTGGTGCCAAGATGAAAGATCAGTGGAGTAAACCGTATCATGTAGTTCTAGAGGTGGAGAACAGGCAATGCGCCATAGTGAAGCGACTGTCGCCTTTGGGGCTACGCCACCTGAAAGTGACGGATATACGCAGTTCAAGCCCCAAATCTGTCAAGCATTTAATCGAACTAGACCCTGCGGAAGTTAAGCAAATCAAAAATCCGCCCGCTGAACTTAAAGCCACCACGCAAGGCAAAGGGGAAGGAAAATCATCGGTGTGGCTGGAAAGTGAGGGCTGCGGCGTCTGCAATACTATCCTATCTTGCGATGCGTTTCTGGTTTCGGGGAAAAGCCTTGAGGACTGCACGATAATGTACAATTTTATGGTGCCCAGCTTTGAAGCATATCAGAAAATAATTTCTTCTCTGGAAACTGCTGGTTTGAAAGTGAGGGTTCTGAAGATGGGCCGTTTTGAGCCAAAAGCGGGCGTTTTAACGGAGAAGCAGGAACGTATATTTTGGCTCGCGTTGAAAGGTGGTTTTTTTGACTATCCTCGGAAAATTGATACAGTTGAGCTTGCGGCGAAATTGGGGATTAGTCCTTCTACGCTGTCGGAAATAACGCGTAGAGGCATGAGACGTCTATTGGAAAACTACTTCAAAAGTGAAGTGTAGGTCCAGCTTAAACCTCAGTAGCAAAGCGTTAAATTCGTGCTTTGTGATATTATGCAGATTAGCAATAAGCTGGCTTTCTCATTATCCCTGATATATGCGGGACAATTGCTATCTGCACCCAACCCCAATTGTAATCAGAGTTAAGGTGAAAAGTCTATGAGTCAAATTAAAACTGAAACCGACATGTTCTGTTGGCAATGTGAACAAACCGCCCTGGGCACTGGTTGCTCAACCTTTGGTGTCTGCGGAAAAACTCCTGACGTAGCAAAACTCCAAGATCTCTTGATTTACACGTTGAGGGGCTTGTCGCAGGTTTCTTTGGAAGCGCGCAAAGTCGGCGTTAAGGACGAACAAACTGATTTGTTCATCGCCGAAGCAGCGTTCGTGACATTGACTAACGTAAGTTTCGACCCAGACAGCATAGTTCGCTACCTAAATTGGGCAATTGAAGCCCGTGAAAGTCTCAAAAAGAAAGTCGCTGCAGCAGGAGGCAAAACCGACTTCGGTGCAGCAGCCAACTTGATGTTGGAAAAATCTGTAGATGGCATGATTCAGCAGGGAAAACGGTTCGGTATCCAAACTGACTCAACGGATAACGCCGATTTGCGAGGACTGCATTGGCTCTTAACCTACGGCATAAAAGGTGTGGCAGCTTACGCTTACCATGCTTATCGTCTGGGCAAGAAAGACGACAAAGTGTTCGAGTTCATTGAGCAAGGACTCGCTTCAACACTCGATAAATCGTTGGGCGTTAACGACTTTGTCGGCTTATCTTTGAAATGCGGCGAAATCAACATTCGCGCTATGGAACTCCTCGACGCAGGAAACACTGAAACCTACGGGCACCCAGTACCCACCAAGGTTTCGTTAGGCGCCAAGAAGGGTAAAGCTATCCTGGTCTCGGGGCACGACCTTAAAGACCTGGAAGCTATTCTGAAGCAGACTCAAGGCAAAGGGATCACGGTCTACACGCATGGCGAGATGCTGCCTGCACATGGCTATCCTGGGCTGAAGAAATATTCGCATTTCTTTGGTCACTACGGCACTGCATGGCAAAATCAGCAGCGTGAGTTCGCTGCGTTTCCAGGTGCCATCCTCATGACCACCAACTGCATACAGAAGCCCGCGGAAAAGTACAAAGACAACATTTTCACTTCTGGTCCTGTCAGTTGGCCCGGAGTCAAACATATTCCAGGCGAAGATTTCGCCATTGTCATAGAGAAAGCCCTCGCAATGCCCGGCTTTGGAGAAGACAAGGAAGGAAAAACGATTATGGTTGGCTTCGCAAGAAACGCTGTCTTGGGCGTAGCCGGAGCAGTAGTTGACGCCGTCAAGAAGGGGCACATCAAACATTTCTTCCTAGTCGGTGGATGCGATGGAGCCAAACCTGGACGCAGCTATTACACAGAGTTCGTGGAGAAAGCACCAAAAGACACCGTTATACTGACATTGGCATGTGGCAAATTCCGGTTCTTCGACAAAGACCTTGGCGACATCGACGGCATCCCCAGACTGTTGGACATTGGACAATGCAACGACGCCTACTCAGCTGTCGTAATAGCGCAGGCCTTGGCCAAAGCTTTTAATGTTGGCTTAAATGAGTTGCCGCTGTCGATGATCCTGTCTTGGTATGAGCAGAAGGCTGTTGCGATTTTGTTGTCGCTGCTTTACTTAGGGGTCAAGAACATCCGTTTGGGGCCAAGTCTGCCAGCATTCATCACGCCTAACGTGCTGAAGGTGCTTGTGGACAACTTTAACATCATGCCCATTAAAACCGTCGACGAAGACCTCAAAGCTATCCTGGGATAAGCAGCCAAACAAACATCTTTCCGTAAGGGATAAGCTTTCTCTTATTCCTATTTTTTGCTTCTTTTACGTTTTTAATCTAAATCGATTCCGAATTGGTGAGTTGTCAGCAAAAATGCTTTATTTCCGATACTTACGTAAAGCAGGGAAAGGAGACAGCCCCTTGCCCCGTTCAATGTTTAGTAACAAAGCCAAAGCCGTGTTCTTCACTTTATTGGCAGGCGCGTTATGGGGCACCTCATTTCCTATCATCAAAATCGGGTTAAAAACCATTGACCCCTTCGCTTTTTTGTTTTGGCGTTTCCTCGTCTCCTGTCTCACGCTTGTCGTTGTAATGTTGTTACTAAGAAAATTCACATTTAAGATAACCGACAAGAAACCAATAATCTTCTTAGGCATCGCCAATGCTTCGGGCTACCTGCTACAGTATATAGGCATGCCTTATACGACGGCGGCAAAAGCTGCACTGTTCATAAACTTAAGCGCCATGTGGGTTGCCATTTTAAGTCCAAAATTATTAGGCGAAAACATTTCTCCAAAAAAGGTTGCAGGCGTCCTCTTCGGTTTAGTGGGCATCGTCTTTGTCAGCACAAATTTGAATTTCGCCACGTTGACGCAGGGTCAGATGGCAGGTGACTTAGTGCTTCTCATTTCAGGCGTGACTTGGGCATTGTTCATGGTCTACAACAAAAAATTAGTGATGAACTCTACCTCGGCGACTTTTCAGTCTATGACTTGGGTGTTGGTTTTCACTTTTCTATCAATAGCACCCGTTGGACTGCTGGCTGGCCCGGGCTTTTTTGCGCTAGACGGTTGGGCTTGGGCAGCAATTGTTTGGACGGCGATCGTTTGTTGGGTTATACCTTATTATCTGTGGCTTGAGGGGCTCAAGCATCTTTCGGCCTCAACATCTACGATTTTGCTTTTGTCAGAGGTCGTAGTTGCGATTCTTGCATCCGTGTTGGTGTTGCAGGAACCTGTAACGGTATTCTCAAGCATCGGCGCCCTCTTCGTAGTTATTGCTATAGTGTTGGTTTCAGTAAAAGACAACTATTTTGAGCGAAAAAAGTAAGAAACTGAAGTTTTGTTGGATGATGCGTAAACTTAAATACGTAAACAATCGAAGTATTCGTGCAAGGGGAGAACTAAAAAGATGGCAAAAATCATAACAATAGCTTTAGTTGTAATAATGCTGGTTGTGGGCATCGGGATAGGTTTAGTCTCAAGCCCATTTCTATTGCCGCAAAACTCTTCAACCACAGATACTGTTTGGGAAAACATACAGAAAACTGGGACAATCCGAGTTGGCACAGATCCAACATGGCCACCTTACCAAATGCGAGACAATGTCACTGGCGCTATAGTAGGCTATGAAGTTGATTTGGCAAACGCCTGCGCAGCAAAACTAGGTTTAACCATACAGTGGAATGATGTAGGCTTCGACAACATTATCCTCTCTGTTCAACAAGGCCAACTTGACATGGGCGTGAGCGGTTTCTCAATAACGCCGGAAAGATTAGACCAAGTTTCCTTCACTATACCCCACAGTACAACAGAGGGACAAGTAATCATGCTTCAAAGCACCATGGAAGCCAAAAATATAACAGGTGTACATTCGTTAGCAGACCTTAAAACCTTAGGAATCACCGTTGGAGCACAAGATGGAAATATCGAATTACAAGAACTTCAGGCGGCAGGCGTATCAGTGAGATCCTGGAGTGACTCTGCATCACCCTTCCAAGACATGGTTAGCAATAACCCAAGCGTACAAGCAGTATATGCTGAAACACCAATCACCACAACATGGATAGCACAGTTCCACGGGCAAGGAATCCCAGTCGGCGTTATCTATAGTCACCCATATTATCCAGTTGCATTCTTAGTCGCTAAGAACTCTCACACACTGCTAGACAAAATGGACGGCGCACTAGCCCAACTCATATACGACGGAACAGTAAATCAGCTGAAAGCAAAATGGAATGCATAAACCAACGTGATTAGTATTGGACGTTTGGCAACAATTCATCTTCCTGCTGGAAGGAGTGCCATTAACTCTTTCCATTTCTATCATTTCTTTCTTAGTAGGGATAGCAGTAGGGTTGCCACTCGCATTCATCAGGGTTTACGAAAAAGAGATTGATTTTGTAGTTGGCGCTTATGAAAAGATATTTCGGGGCATTCCCGAAATCGTTTTGATGCTGCTTTTTTATTTCGGTTTAGGACCTATTTTTCCACTCCTATTTGGTAGCGCCTTCTTTGTTGCAGCCTTTGTATTAGGATTGCGAAGCGGAGCAAATCAATCACAAATTTACAGAGGGGCAATTCGCGGCGTTGGAGATGAACAGATGATAGCTGGCGTATCCATTGGTTTCTCTAAGTGGAGAGCCATCTGGCACATTATGATTCCGCAAGTTCTGAATTACTCCACTGCAGGATTAGGCAGCGAATATGCTTTGCTCATTAAGGATTCAGCTTATGTCTACGTTATTGGTTTGGCGGAATTAATGACGAAAACGATACAACTAAAAAGTATTCCACCCGGAGACGTTGTTACACCGTTCGTTCTTTCCGCAGTTCTATACATTACGTTAACATTCCCCATTGCCTTCTGGCTGGACAGATGGGGAAACAAACGAAAGAAAAAAATAGGGTTGTAGAAAAATGACAGACCTCGTAATGGAAGCAAAAAATGTATACAAAACTTACGGCAGCAAAACCAAGAAGAAAGAGGCGGAAGCCTGTGGCGAGACAAGCAAACAAGTGGTTGAAGCAGTCAAGAACGTTTCAATGCAAATTAGAAAAGGCGACATTAAATTGATTTTTGGACCTAGCGGCTCAGGAAAGAGTACCTTTCTTCGTTGCATGGCTATGCTTGATATTCCAGATAAAGGCGAAATCTATCTTGGCGACGAATGCCTAACTAAACCCGGTGTTGACCTGAACAAGGCTCGGGCGAGAATCGGATTCGTTTTTCAACACATTTACCTCTTCCGTCATCTCACCGCTTTGGGCAATGTTGAGTTGGCGCTTAGACAAGTGCTGAAACTACCTAAAGAAGAAGCTCGTAAACGAGCGTTGGCTGCCCTGACTGAAGCGAAAGTCACAGACTGTGTTAACAAATACCCTTCACAAATGTCTGGTGGACAGGCGCAGCGTGTAGGTATAGCCAGAGCACTGGCTCGCAACCCAGATATTATACTACTTGACGAGCCCACTTCAGCGTTAGACCCGGAGCTTACTGGAGAAGTCATCGACACCTTGCGCGACTTGGCTAAAGAAGGCACAACAATGCTTATTGTAAGCCATGAAATGCCGTTTGCCCGTGAGGTCGCTGAAGAAATGATATTCTATGATGAAGGTACAATCGTCGAAACTGGACCCCCGTCACTATTCTTTAATGCACCAAACACGGATCGCGCTAAAAAATTCATGACCCGAATCATAAATCGTACAACAAGGGAATAAATGAATGTTTGAGTTCCTCTTCCAGCCCCAATATTACACAATGATCCTGCAAGGATTGTCCCTAACAATAGAGATTACGCTGTTTGGCGTCTTATTGGGGTTGGGATTGGGGACGCTGCTGGCAATTGGCGACATTTATGGCGGGAAACTTGCTAAAGGAGTCATCGCCGTTTATGTTGAAATCTTTAGAGGAAGCCCCTTATTTGTTCAACTCTTTCTCGCAGTGTATACTGTGCCTGCAATACTCAACCTTCAGATCGATCATTATCTTTTGGCTTTCTTAGTTT
This sequence comes from Candidatus Bathyarchaeota archaeon, assembly GCA_963760905.1. GTDB lineage: Archaea > Thermoproteota > Bathyarchaeia > Bathyarchaeales > Bathycorpusculaceae > JADGNF01. Next base: position 76,491 of record CAVXEQ010000005.1, on the reverse strand, counting down.
TTGGATTAAACAGCGCTGGCTACCAGAAAGGCTACATGAAGGGCGCAATGGAAACTATCCTTGGCGATCAAATGCAGGCAGGTTTGTCTACGGGGATGTCAAAAATCCAAACGCTTCGTCATGTGATTCTGCCGCAAGCTTATCGAATAGTTATTCCTTCTTGGACCAATGAGTTTTGTTCTTTGACAAAAAGCACTGCTACGCTAGCTTATGTGGGCTTGTTCGATTTGGTCAGCGCAGGTATCTCCATTAAGGGTATCACTTATCAGATTCTTCCTGTTTGGATCGTAATTGGCGCCATCTATTTTGTGTGGATAACAGGGTTTGCCAAAGTGATGGATATAATTTATGAGAAAAAGAAGATACCTGGCGTAGAACTCATTATGCAATAAACCTATGCGTTTATTTTCTTGAGAAGCCAAGCCATGTTTTTGCCAAGAGTTTCCATGGTCAATAAGCCTTCTTCATCGTTTTCAACTTCGCCTTTCTTGTTTCCGATGCCTATGTTCCAGTACGAGGAGCCTGGAACAATCATCTGGTTTATGAGGAAGAAGTGGTTGATGGCGTCAAACGTTGGCATTCCACCCGCGCGCCTAACGGCGACCACCGCGGCGCCAACCTTGTACTTCAACATCTCTGGTTGGGCTCTAGCTACGAAGCCTGCTCGGTCAATGAGCGCCTTCAGCTCAGGCGACATCATACTAAAGTAGGTTGGCGAACCCAAAATTATACCGTCCGCTCCCACCATCTTCTGGATGTACATGTTCACCTTGTCATCTTCTATTATGCAGCGTTGATTTTTTGTTTCAAAACACTTTCTGCATGCTGTGCAGCCGCGGACTTGTTCCCCTGAAAGCTGGATAAGTTCCGTTTCAAAGCCTTCAGATTCGAGTTCTTTTAGGACTCGTCTTAGGAGTATGGCGGTGTTTCCGTCTTTTCTGGAGCTTCCATTGAATGCAACAACTTTCATAGCATTTCACTTCACATGTGCTAATAGTTACCTATTCGGGACCAAATAAAAAAGTAGCGCGGGGGCGTTTCAGTTTGGTAATTTTGGTCTTTGTTCTAATAGCGAGATTTTTGGGTCAAAGAACATTTACATTCATCTTCGCGCATAGCGAATTCTAACAATACAGCCAGGATTTTTTGTTGTCTCCAAAATTATGGATTGGCGGATCGCAGTCGTTAACTTTTCGCGGAACAACAAAACCTTAGTGGGGAAGAGGGGGATGAGGGGACTTTTTCCGCGTTTTCGTTAATGCTTGACCCGCCAAAGCATTCGATGGCTTCAGGACACTGATACTTTTATCGTCTTGGAAAGCATATAAAATCTTGTTGTTGCAGGCGGTCTCCCACACACGCTTAATAGTGTTATGTTTGTTGCGTCATAAAAGAACAAATCTGGGTTGATGAATCTTTTGGAGACTCTCGTAAGCAATCATACTTCTTTTTTGAAACCCCAAAGTGTTGGAAAGGGATCTACTGGGGCCAAAATATAAGATTATAGATAAAGCGCATGAGAATAGTTGGTTATATGTATCAACTTGGCACTAAATAATATACGCTAATATCGGAAATTTGCTAGCCAAAGTAAAAAGATTGTAAGTGGCGTTTAAGCGTCAAAAAGCCCAAATGTAAAGTGCCAAAATTTATAACATCAAACACGCAAATGAACATATATACCCGCGTAAATGAGAGGATCGCTAAGATGGCAACTGGACAAGCCCAAATTCCACATATTCTGCCCAAAACATACTCCTACAAAACTGTTGGCTTAATAAGCGACACCCACGTTCCCGCAAGAGCAAAAGCCATTCCTGAAACGGTTTTCAAAATCTTTGAAAACGTCGACTACATTATACACGCAGGTGACCTCGTTGACTTATCAGTAATAGACGAGCTTGAGCAGCTTGCACCTGTGCTTGCAGTCCACGGCAACATGGATGGCCCTCAAGTTAGCGGTACACTCCCAAAAATCAACTCGCTAAAAGTCATGGATTGGAAAATAGGTGTCACTCACGACCCGGGAGCAATTTATGGCTTGAGCAAGATGAGGGAAATCGCCAAGCAAAACTTCTTCAATGTTCTGGTCTTTGGGCATACGCATACTTCAAGCATAAAATGGGACGGTAACACTCTATTTATCAACCCTGGAAGTCCAACAAGCCCTGAGCCACCATTCTTGTGCAAACCCACTGTAGCGATACTGAAAATAACTAAGGAAGCCATCACTCCAGAAATCATGCGGGTCTAGTTGGGAATTTAGCCAAATAGAAACTGCCAGTTCAGAACGAAATACAACAAAACGCCCAAAGATAACGAAATCAACCAAACAATAAAGGTAACAAGCATGACCTTCTTTTTTGGCATGCAGTAATCTGTGGACTTCCTCAGCCGCCACGCACTCACTATCCAGACACCCAAAACCGCAGCTACGGTTCCAGCTGCTGCATGTATGGGAGCCAAAACACCTATGATACTTACTGGATTCTGAAGGGTTATTGGAACCAAAGCGATCACAAATGAGGGCACCATTATAGCGAGAATTATTGTAAGGTGTACGGCAAGAGCAAATAACATTACTAGACCGTGTGGGCGAAACTTCATTTTTCTTTTCAACTCAAAACCAGCCAAAAGTAGGGTAAGAACGGCCAGTTGAATAACTAAACTTACTGTGGCGATTAGTAGGTAATAGTTCATGAGTCTTTCAACAGTTAGATTTGCTGTTTAAACATAAAAGCTTCACTTTTACCCCCCTCTCTCCCCTGCATGAGTACGTCGTTTCTTAACGCGCCTTAAAAGCAACTTGCGCAGATCAACCAGATAGATACAGAGGAGGTTAAAATTTGGAACATTGTCAAAATCCATGGAAAGACGAGTGCAGCAGCGAAAACATAAAACTTTACATTATGATCAAAGGCGAAAAAAGGCCTATCTGCAAACAATGTTGGACAAACATAGCTGATAAAGAAGTGGAGTGGTGATTAAGATGGAAAGTTTCAGCTTAAACAGTGCCAAATCATTCATTGGCAAAAACGTAAACCTGCACCTTAAAGATGGCGCAGTCATAATAAACGTTCACTTAACCAGCATTCGAAAAGGCAACTTTGGAAAAGTAAACCTGATCGAATATAAACCCTACGGAAACCGTCAATCTACTCTTATACCGCTCCGAAATGTCGCCTGGGCAGAACTGCTAAACGTAAACCTTATGGGTATTGCAGACTGACTTTCAGCCAATTTATAATAAATGCTGAAATACGCGTCAAACAACAGTGTTATCATGCGTTGTATTCGTTGCGGAATCTGTTGCCAGGAAACCGATATGTTGCTTTCCACAGAAGACATTGCAAGTTTAGAAAGTCGGGGCTACACCAAAGAGTCTTTTGTGCGATTCGACAGCGAAGGCTATGCTATGCTGCGGAATCGTCAAGGGCACTGCGTTTTCTACAACATTCAAGAACGCAGCTGCGGCGTTTATACTCATAGGCCTTCGGGATGCCGCGTTTATCCGGTAATTTATGACGAAGAAAAAGGCATAGTTGTTGACTCAATATGTCATGCACAAGAAACAGTTGCAAATCAGGAAAAAGCGCGAAAGGGCAAACGGGTGCTTAAGATTTTGAAGGATATTGACAGCGAGGCACTTGCTCGCCGCTCAAAGTAAATAATAAGGCTCGAATTGTAAAAAAATTATCTGTTCACTTTGCTAGTAACCTGATTCTTTGCATTGCTGGCAAATAACCCCCTCACTTTCCAGCGCCTCTGCTTGTGTTTTCAGCATCATCTGAATCCCGATCAATGTATCGCAATGGTCACATACCAAACGAACTTCAACTATGCGCCCATCGGATTCCGTGATTTCAGCTGGCACCGTTAAATCTCCGCGTTTTCTTTATTGATGATGCTCGTTTTTGGGCGAAAATTATTTGCCAATGTTTTCCAACTCACTTTCAAAGTCAAAACAGCTTGTGCATTTTGCTGTCCTTTTAAGAAAATTAAACGAGGTTAGCTTTCTCCTTTTGCGGGTTATCCTTTTCCATTAAATGTTTAATGTATTCGGGTATCGTTCGGTTTGTGTCTTTGGCCCTTTTCTGAATGCTTTGGTAGACTTCGTCTGTTACACATATAGTCCTGTATCCTTTACGAGGCAACCGATTTCCTCCTTCTTTTCTCCCGTACTTTACCGTACTTCAAGATATAAACGTTTATTGCATAATAAATGTTACACACTTTTTGTCAGCTACATTTGTTACAACACTAGAAGACGACTGAAATAATGTTAAACCTTAAATAGTGAAAGTTCCGTACAGTATGAATGGACAGAGGGGACTTTCAACGCCAAAACGTGGTTTCAAAAGCATCACAGTAAAGGCAGAAATCTACGATTACTTCTTCAACGAATGGCTAAAAGTTAAAGAAGAATATACCATAAAAAAAGGCATCCGAAGCTTTTCGGCATATGTCACTTACCGACTATCTCAACTGATGAGCGAAGATAAAAAACGCAGCCAAAGTTAACATCTCGACCGAGAATTTGCAACGCGCAAACAGACGCGTTTGCAATCTTCACTTTTTTCCGACCTTTAACTACCAAAACAAATCCAGCGAGTCATTAGGGGTTTCCAACAGTTTTAAATATCCTTGCCTGACCCTTACAAGGGTGAACTAGTATGCCTTGTACCGTTATTGTGGGCGCATTTTGGGGCGACGAAGGCAAAGGGAAAATCATTAGCTATCTTGCCCTCAAAGATAACCTTGATTTCTGCGTAAGAACAGGCTCAGTAAACGCAGCACATACCGTTTGGCATGAAGGAAAGAAATACGCCTTACACATGGTTCCCGCCGCTTTCATTAATCCAAAAACCCGTCTGGTAATTGCGGCAGGGGCAAACGTTCACGTTGCCCAATTTTTCAAAGAAGTCGAATTAACTCAAGTGAAGGACCGCATAGCGATTGATCAAAGCGCTTCTATAATTGAAGAAAAGCATTGCGCTCAAGACAAGGCAAGCGTTGTCAATAAGGGCATCGGCACTACGGGATGGGGTGTAGGGCCCGCCATAGAAGAGCGTGTAAGACGTACTGCGAAACTCGCAAAGGATATTCCGGAGCTTCAGCCTTTCGTCACGGATAGCGTAATGGAAATCAATGTGGGCTTAGACCAAGGCAAAAAGGTACTGTTGGAAGGTACTCAAGGTTTCATGTTGTCACTATTTTTAGGTGGCGGTTACCCATATGTTACAGGGAGAGACACAGGTGCCTCTGCCATAGCTTCCGAAGCGGGGGTTGGACCTACCAGAGTGGACGACGTGCTTATCGTATACAAGAGCTTCATAACCCGAGTCGGTGCTGGTCCTTTGCCTGGCGAAATAACCAAGGAAGAAGCCCAGAAACGCGGGTGGTTTGAAGTTGCTGCCGGAACAGGCCGCGACAGACGTAGCGCCCCCTTCAACTTTGAGTTAGCTAAGAAGAACGCGAAAATCAATGGTGCCACCCAAGCAGGATTAACTAAACTTGACTGTATTTATCCAGATTGTAAGGGCAAACGAAGCTTTGATGCATTGTCTTTTGAGGCTAAGGAGTTCGTAAAGGAAATAGAAACCCAAACAGGCGTACCTGTCACGTTAATCGGCACCGGACCCGACGCATTAGATATCATTGATAGACGAAAGTAGCAGTTTCCGCTTCAATACACTTTCTGGACAAATATGGGAATACTTTTATCTATACGTTTTCTCAAAAAATGTGTCAAGAGGTCAAATCACATGTTTCGTTTCGGCGGCAATTCCCGTAAAGCTTCCGCAAGCCTTCTCCTCGTGCTGTTTGCCCTGGGATTGCTTGTCGGTGGATTAGGTGCCTTTTACGTAAACACACTTCAGATAAGCAACCTGAACAAGCAAGTCACGGATTTGCAGAGTCAGGTGATTAGGCTCGGTGACCCTCAAAATCAAAATTCTACTAGTCAAACCATAACAGTCTATCAGAACGGGATTTCTCTGGTTGACATATACGGGAACGTAAGTGAATCCGTCGTTCTCCTTCACGGGAACGCGTCTGGAACTGAGGTTCAGGGTTCTGGATTTGTCTACAATTATTCAGGCAGCATGGTTGTATTGACTAATTTCCACGTTGTCCAAGATGTAACTGGCTTAAGTGTTACCTTTTCAGATGGCAACGGATATGCAGCCACCGTATTGGGAACTGACCCATACGCTGATCTGGCTGTTGTTTCAGTCAATGCCCCCGCTGAGGAGCTAAAACCTCTTACAATCGTTAGTTCTTCCAGTTTACGGGTAGGGGACCAAGTGATTGCCATAGGAAATCCATACGGTTTGGTGGGCTCCCTTACAACAGGGGTAGTGAGTGCACTTGGCCGCTCGGAACAAGCGGATTTCACTTCGAGCTTTTCCTTAGCAAACATGATTCAAAGTAGTACCCCAATTAATCCTGGGAACTCTGGAGGTCCGTTGCTAAACGCCGCCGGTGATGTTGTTGGTATAACTAACTCCGTTGTTTCTGATTCTCAAGGATTGGGGTTTGCAGTGCCTTCAAATACAATACTTCGAGAAGTTTCTTCTCTTGTCACAACCGGCAGCTACAACAGTCACTCTTACTTGGGTATCCATGTTACAGACATGAGTTATGATCTTGCGCAAGAACAGCATGTTAACGTTACTTATGGCGTGTGGATTCCATCAAGCACCGGCCAGACAATAATTGACCCAAGTGGTCCATCCAGCGGAAAGCTGCATGAAGGCGACGTAATAATCGCGTTAAATGGCACAAAAGTAAGAAACAACGATGACATGGCAAGCTACCTTGAAGAGAAAACGTTGCCCAATGACTTGCTTGTAGTGACAGTCGTCAGAGACAACTCAACAACAGACGTTAATCTCACGTTGGGAACAAGGCCAGCGCCAAACCTGTAACTTTTCTTTTTTTCTCTCAAAAATGACCTGACTCAACTTAACCTGGGCAAACGCAATTTTTCTACTTGTTGCTCTCACAGTCCATGCAAACGTTATTTTGCCTATTCGTCTGTGTAATTTGTCGCATTCCAACTATTTGTTTTTTCTTTTCTCTGCTCTTTCTGACCCCGTTGGAATCAAAATACTTGAGCTTATACGCGGAAGTGAAAAATGCGTATGTGAAATCGTGCTTCATATGAATCTAACCCAGCAAGTGGTTTCGCGTTACTTTAAAATCCTCAAAGACTCAGGGCTGGGTTCGCTGCCGAAAAGACAGTAACAGGCGGCTCTACTCAGTCGCGGATATGCGTATTTACATAATTGTCGATGCCGTGTCGCCTTCGCTTGAGCAGGTCTTGATTAGGCAATTTTAGATCTTGCGTTTTGCGTTTAAGCGGTTGTTACGTTGTCCAGAAGGAATATATTTCGAGTTTTTCGCCTTCAAATTGCGATTTGAGGTATGTTTTTACTTCTTGGTCATCTAGGAATCGGGTTCCCGTTTTGTCTTTGTGCAGGGGAATACCGGTTTCCCTTAGCTTATCGCCTTTGGGTGTGTCGATAAATATGTAGTACCGTTGTGAATGTAGCATGATGAGTCGCAGAATGGTTACTTCTTTGTCAGCTGTGAAACCGTTTTGTTCGAGGACGTAGACTATGCTGCCGGGCTTCTTCTCTGTAACTAAACGTTTGAATTCTTGCCAGGTGTGGACTCTAACCTGTCCAGAGTTGTCTTCATGTGAGTCAGTTTCAGGATGAGTTTTGTCTTTGATGGTCATGTTGGGTTTCCTTACTTACGTTGTTGTGTTTATGTTGTTGGGGGTTAAAGGGTTTGCGTGTTGTTGTAGTGGCGTGACTACAGCATGGTTTTATTATCTTTAATATGCACTCTTAAGATATGGAGTTGAGTTCTTATGAAATCTTTAATGGAGGAAATTGTGTGAACAAAAAACTTTTCCGTGGTGCTATTCTTGAAACCGTTCTGCTTAACCTCATAAATGATGCCTCTGTTCGCGGTCTGCACGGCTACGCGATTTTCGTGGCAGTGCACAAAAAATTTGGTGTCCGCCTGGGTCCTTCAACCCTGTATCCTGAATTGAAGCTTCTGGAGAAGCAGGAACTCATCGCCTCAAGCTGGGAAATCGCCACGGGCAAAGCGCGTAGACAGTACCGGATTACTCGTAAAGGACAGAATTTACTTAAGGAATATTTTACCGAGCTGAAAATTGTGATTCCGACGTTAGTTACCTGCAACCCCTAGCGCCAGAAGTTTTGCACACAAGTAAACACGATTTTGCAGAGAGTAAGGTAACTTCTATATCTTTGCTTGCGCTTTGTGTTGCAAATTGGTCGAAAGACTCTGATGGATCCAATCACAATCTTGCTAATTGCCGTGGGCTTATCGATGGATGCTTTCGCAGTCTCAATCGCGACTGGCATCACAACTGTTCGGCAAAGGCAGAAAAATGCTTTGTTGATGGCCTCTTTTTTCGGTGGTTTCCAGATGCTGATGCCCATGATTGGTTGGGCTGTAGGGTTAAGTCTTCAGGGGTTCATTAGCGGGGTAGATCATTGGGTAGCCTTCGGGCTTTTAGCGATCATCGGTGCAAAAATGTTTTATGAATCCACGAAAAAGGGCAACCGCTCCAAAACGAGTGTGTTGCGTCTTTCATCTTTGTTAACGTTGTCTGTTGCTACAAGCATTGATGCTTTAATGGTGGGTTTAAGTTTTGCATTTCTTCAATCCAGCATCGTCATTCCCATACTGGTAATCGGTGCCGTCACTTTCGGTTTGTCTTTTGGTGGCTTCATCTTTGGGTGTGCTCTTGGTCAGGTCTTTGAGAGTAAAATCAAAATTGTAGGCGGACTTATTCTGATAGCCATCGGGCTAAAGATACTTTTGGACGCTTTGCTTTAAGGACTTGTCATTTGCCCAATTTCATGTTTTATACTATCAAAGCGAATAAGTTTTTATTTGCTCAAAAATATTCTTTGAGTAAGGTGAATAGATCAGATATTTTTGAGTGGTTTTAGCTAGTTTTGGAGTTGCGGGGTTGATTATGGTGGGGCTTTTTTCCCACGGAGAGCATAAGTGGAGCGGAAACGGTTTGGGCGGTCGATTTTTTTGTTTTGGGGTTAAAAGATGATGAGGTGGCCCAATTTACTCCATCATCTTTGTCACATTTGGCGCTTGAACATTTTAGAGCAGCTGGGTTTGGGGTTTCAGTTCACTATTCAAATTTTTAAATCTACTGGTAATTGAGGGCTGAGGTGAGTCTAACTCGAAAAAGAGTTGAAGTTGTCCATATTGCATAATCATCCTACTGATGTTAGGAAAACGACGTTTTTCTTATTCTTGGTCGAATGAGCCACCTTTCCTCCGAATTTGGATTCTGGTCTGCTCGCTTCTCGGTGACTCGCATGGCACTGCACGCCCATTGTCTTCTTATCTTGGGAGATCCAAACTACCCGTCCCATGGTTTCACATTCAGGACACTTTGTTGGGTCACCGACGTTAACAATGATTGGAATCCCTAGTTTCGCTATTTTCTCTTTGAGAGAACGTTCTTGTTTAGTTTGTTTCTGAGTCGATGCTCCGCTCTTAACGTACACTGTTTTTTTGCCTCTTTTTTGTTTTATTCGAAAAGAATCAGTGACTCAACAGGTTACGCCCAGAGAACAAAAGAGCCTCTTCAGCTATATGAAGAAGGCTCACGCTTATAAATGCAAGAAAAGATTTGGTTCCGATATTCAACAGGAACTCATGCGGCAAAAAATGTGTGTGCCAAATGTTTAGCTGGTCGAAAAATGGCTAGACGGCTTTCCTTTTGAAAATGGGAAAATCGAATTGGTGCGATCTGTGTTTAGGCATAAAGTATGTTTTTAGAGCTTTGCGGAAATTCCCGTTTCACATCAATGATGCCGCTTTGAATTACGTTAATTATTCCTTTTTTTCCTAAACGTAATTGTCTTTCGCCTTTGAAGGTGGTTACAGACCCATTTTTTATTTCTACAGCATCGCCCACTTTGATGGAGTCCCCTTGAGTATTCCAAAGGCAGAGTTTTATTTTTGCTGTTTGATCTGTTATCCAAGCATTAGTTAACATGACGTTGTTTCCGTATTGAGTACGCAGTAACACTGGCTTTGCAATTTCTACAACTTCAGCTTCAACGTTCACCTTTTTCATTCCGTGTCGGAGGTCTTGAATCCGGCTGGGTTCACCTGAAGCAGGGCTTTGTCTTGCTATTTGTTTTCGGATTTGGTCGGTGTCCATCCAGTCTTCAAAATTAATGTTTTTTCTCATAAGAAGTTCTTCGGGTGCCCGGAACTGCATTACCACTTTATCTTTTTTGGTAATTAGGATTATGGCTTCGCCGGCTACGCTGCCTCGATATTTGATTTTCAGTTCTTCGCAGATTGCCTCTCCCGTTTTTCTTGCTGAAACAATGGCTTTAAAAAGTTCTGAAATGTAAACGCTATTTTTCACTGAAAGAAACGCGAGATGCTCTTCTAATACTGACTTTCTATTGTTCAAACATATCCTCTCTTCATTTCGCTTTGCCGAATTATCTTGAAAAAGTATGTAATTTTTGGAGCAGATTTGGTTCTTTTTCTTGAAGAATCCCGACAACTAATATCATAAGCGATGTTAAGTATATAGGCAAGTAGTCGCAAAAACCCCGTTTCTCCATTGAAGAGGCTGTTTTTAGAATAGTGGCCAAATTCTCGATATAGAAGCAAACAGTTGCGTAGACCTCAAATTAACGCTTTAGTCTTTTTGGTATTCGTCTTTCGCAAGTTCAACTGACACTGAGTCGTCATGGCTCGTTTTCTTCTTTTGGCTTTTTTCCTTTTCGGGCGTTTGTTCCCTTCCTTCCATGAAAGCGTTTTCAGATGCAGTTATTTCGTCTTCATCCAGCATCTCTTCTCTTTGAGCGTCATCGTAAATGTCCTCAGTTTCTACTTCCGCGTTTTCTTGCTCAACATCATCAGTGTCAACATGGGGCATCTTTCGTTTTTTACTCATACAAAACACCTATAGAATTATAGTTCACTCGCCACTTATAACCCATTTTCTCTTTCCTATAATCTAAAACAGGTTAGGAGTTAGCCTAGCGCATTTTTGGTTCTGTGGACAAATTAGCGAAAGCCCGATCGAAAAATGTTTTTAAAATGATAAAAACAATTAAAGAAAAACAACAGTATAACTTGGTCGTTATTAATTTTCGTTGTTCCGTTGTGGGTCCTAATCTGGTCCCCCTGAAGCCCCAGCAATTCCTTGTTTGTTGCGTCTCAAATTGAACAACTGAATATGCCCTTCTAAATAAAACAAATTGTGGCAAATCTCTTCAAAGAAAAATGTTAGCCGCCCCTCATCTGTTTTATATTTGCAGAGCATTCGGCAAGGGATGTTATTTTATCAGGAGCGTTTTTCAAATTAATTGTTGAGAAGTGCCACTTTTTTTGGCAATTTTTTTAACTCTTTTTGCTTGAGAAGTGATTGTTTCTTCTTCAGATGCATCCCACATATATTCAAAGCAGTCTGTGGCGAGCTTTGCAAAAACAGGGTTGTTTGACCACATATTAGGGAAGCCCAAATTTGGTATTGTCGATACGCACACATTCACTTCTTTTTTATCTCTTATTGTCATTTTAATCGTGACTGGTGAAGAGCTATACCTGATTTCAAAGTACGGATTTTTCTGTAAATCTTCCAAAAACTTTGGCGTTCTTTCTTCTGGATTATTATCTGTGAACGCTCGGAATCTAACGCCTCTTTTCATCATCTTCTTGATGTCTTTGGCATAGTAGGATATCATTCCTGTGCAGATTTTCCATGTTGAAACAGTATCTATACTTGTTTGTGCATTATGAAGTTGGTTTACAAGCCTTTTCAGAAGAAGCACACCTTCAGAAGTTACAATAAACTGATCGCTTTCATCCTGAAGTGATATAGTGAAGTTGTTCATACGGAAATTATCAACTAAACTCTTTGCTTGTTCTTGCAACTCTACTGATTTTTTGTTTCGATACTCAAGTAGAATAGAAATGGCGCTTTCTATTGATGCAGGTTTGTATGAAGAGGGTGAACCCATTACACGTTCTACTAAACCTAGATTTTGAAGGGTAGGCATTATTTGGTATATGTTTTGTCTGGCCACATCTGAGGCTTTTGCAATTTTCTTTATTGTCGACTCTCCTAACTTGACCAGCGTGAGATAAGTTTTTGCCTGAATAACTGTTAGCCCTAAATCTACTAGTGTCTTGATGTCTTTGTCCCGCAGCACTAGCGCTTTCTCCCTCTCAATTGAATTAATTGCTTGTTTCTTTTAAGTTTTTTTTGTGCCTGTAACAATAGGCTATGCTTGCAAGTTTTTAAGAACTTATCGAACCAATTTACGCCAACACAGAAAAAAGGAGAAAAAACAATGCAAAAACGAATAAACAAAAAAATAGCCATATTTTCTTTGACACTGATGTTAACTGCCACCATCTTTGCAGTTTCACCTCTAACTAGCGCACATACACCGTCGTGGACTATTCCAACTTTCGCATACCTCACTGCGGCACCCAATCCTATAGGTATTAACCAACAAGTAGCCATTACGATGTGGATTGACAAAACACCTCCAACAGCAACTGGCATTGGCGGCGACAGATGGACAGGATATGCGATTGAAATAACTGCGCCTGACGGAACCAAAGAAACCAAAGGGCCTTTCAATTCTGCCGCGGAATCAACATACACAGTTCTATACACGCCTACCCAAACTGGCACATATAATATCAATTTCACTTTCCCTGGTCAAGTAGCGTCAGCGGTGAACCCTGTTAACGGTTTACCTGGCTTACCAAGCGATAGCGTCAACGACACTTATCTTCCAAGTAGCGCAATGGCAACCCTTTCAGTACAACAAGCCCCGTTAGCTCCAGTCCCTGATTATCCTCTGACAACCAGCTACTGGACGCGACCAATCGAAGGACAGAATATTGATTGGGCAAGTATAGCATCAAATTACCTGGGGGTTCCACAAATTTATCAAGGTGTGGTCCAACCAGATGGCTCCGCTCCTAACAGTGCACATGTGATGTGGGTTAAGCCTCTTATGTTCGGAGGTATCGTTGGCGGAGATAACGCTGTTGCTTCAGGTGCAACTTTCTACACAGGTCTTTCGTACGAAGGGCAATTTAGTAATCCGCTCATCATAAACGGAAGACTCTATTATCCTCTACCACATAGCGATGCAACAACGGGCAACGGATACGTTTGCGTTGATTTGCGAACTGGTGAACAGCTTTACTGGCAAAATATGACTAACCCAACGTTTGGCCAACTTTATGACTACGAATCTATGAATCAGCATGGTATCATCTCAAATGGTTACCTGTGGAAGAGTGTAGTTGACCCTGCTAATGGCGGTAACGTATTAATGGCATTTGACCCAATGGACGGAACTTGGTTATTCAATGAAACTAATGTTCCTCAAGGTGTTAATCCTCCAATGTTTGTAGGCACCACGGGTGGCAACGTGGTATATGGTCCGCAAGGTGAAATTCTGATATATCAACTCGATGTGGCGAACAATCGGCTTACTTGTTGGAACAACACTGCAGCGCCGGGCTTAACAGGTGCATCAGGCACTGGCACCGATGCGTACCAATGGCGACCAGTAGGCAAAAACGTCGATGCAAGCACAGCGTACTCAATGAATATAACGATACCCGCATTACCGCCTGGAACAAACATTTGGGCAGTTTTCTATGGCGATGTTCTACTTTGTAGTAATGCTGGCTTTGGCGGAACAGGCGTAAGCACTGCATACGCAATAAGTCTAAAGACTGCAACAATTGGACAAGTGCTTTGGACACAAAATATGACTGCGCCAATTGGCATCACCCGATCAACAGGTCCGGTGGAACCACAGGCACGCGTAATAACTGTTACAGACAAAGAAACAATGCAATGGTCAGGTTACAGTCTCGATACTGGTCAACTATTATGGGGACCACTTGGAGATGAAGCCGACCTGAACTACTTCGGTGCTCCAGGTAGCACCCCGGCCGGTTCAGTAGGCTACGTTGCATACGGCAACCTTTACACAGCAGGCTACGCCGGAGTGCTCTACTGCTTTGACCTTAAAACTGGCAACCAACTATGGACCTACGGCAACGGCGGCGCAGGCAACAGCACAAACAGCGGCTTAGATACACCATGGGGAAACTACCCAACCTTCATAGCAGCTATAGCTGACGGAAAAGTCTACCTTTTTAATGGCGAACACTCACCCAATGACCCCCTATACAAAGGTGAACACATAACCTGTGTTGATGCAACCACTGGAGCAGAATTATGGAAATTGCTTAGTTGGGGTGGCATAGGCGGCTTTGCGCAACAACCTTGGCCTATCGCAGACGGCTATATGGTGTACCTGAACAACTACGACGGACAAGTCTACTGCATAGGTAAAGGCCCATCTGCAGTCACTATTGAAGCACCCATGAGTGGTGCAACAGCTGGCTCAGTAGTAACCGTTAGAGGCACTGTTACTGACCAATCGGCAGGTGCCAAAGCAAAAGTTGCAGATGGTGAATTCAGCGTGGTACCAGCAATTTCAGACCAAAACCAAGCCGCATGGATGGAATACGTATACATGCAGAAACCAATGCCTACCAACGCAGTAGGTGTCCAAATAGTCTTGACTGCAGTTGCAGCTGACGGCACAAAATATCCAATTGGCATCGCTACAAGTGACATCGGCGGAAGTTTCGGTATCGACTGGACACCACCAGTCGCAGGCGTCTATCAAGTCATTGCAAACTTCGCAGGAACCAACTCTTACGGCAGCTCATATGCAACAACCCACGTCGCGGTGGGCACCGCAGCAAACTCGCCAACGGCATCAGCTTCACCCGCACCCCCAAACGTTTCGCCTTCAGTTGCTCCTCCACCGCAAGCTGCTCCAAGCACTGAAATGTACGTCATCGCAGCAGCAGCTGGAATCGTCATCGCAGTTGTTGCAGTTGCAGCAGTGTTCCTACGCAAACACAAATAAACAACCAAAAGCCAGGTCCTTTTCCTTTTTTTCTTTTAGTTGCATAGGTAAAAGTCAGGGGCTGAGTGGGCTCTGGAAAATGATAACCAACTTGCTCGTTGGGTTTTATCCTTTTCTCCTATTTTCCGTCCAGAGCCCCGGCAAACCCATAATCGAGGCGATAATAGCTGGTTAAGGATGAGGTTTTTACATTTAGTTACTTTGGGCTCACGCGTTTGCGGGCTAAAGCTTATCCTGCTCTTATCAAGGCAGGGGAAACGGATTCTCAGGCAATCAGGCGAAAGAAGCTGCCGCAACTCAGATGTAAACTAAGCATATACGACTTAAAATTTGGCCGTCAAAGGAACAATCCCTCTTCTGCGCCCTCTTCATTTTTTTGTCGGCTGAAAGGTTGGAGTGAAAAGAAACGAATCTGAAAAGGGCTATAAAGGATTTATGAATCCAAAAGATAGAAATCAAATCTTCGCCTTACCCAGTCAACACGGAAACATTTGCTGAATATGTTACACTAGCCAAATTATAGAATATAAATTGCACATTTTATATCATGCGTTAATGATAACCATGTCAAATGATATTCTATTTTGAGCAAAAAGCTCAAAGGAATCAGGATGAGTATACTAAAACGCATACCGATGGAAGAGGTAGTGGCTGCAGCCCACTTAACATGGTCAAATGAAGTAATTGCAGATGCCATATCTGTGGAGGCAGTTGAGATCTTGAGCAAAACCTACCAAAGAAAGTTTTCCTTCTTCAACGGCAAATCCTCAAAGAACCTCGTAGGCGGGCTATTTTTCCTCTTGGGCTTCAGACATGGTGCCCCTAAAAAACAAAGAGAACTCGCTGACAAGCTTGGAACAACCGATGTAACTATTCGAATGTCATACAAGTTATGGCTCAAAACTTTTCCAGATCTATTCATGGATGTCATGGCCAAGCTTGCTCAAAACAATGCTTTCCGCTATTTTATTGTTGCTGACCTTAAGCTGCAAGCTCAATCAACAGAGAGAAACCGCTAATTCCTTTTTTGCCAGAGGCACTTTTTCTTCTGTTTGCAGTTGGTCGGTGAAAGGTGAAAAGTCTGTTTTCTCCCAAACAAAGCCAACGGACACGTCTGCTTCGGCATCATCAAAATCTTCTAGGGTAGATCTTATCTTTTGAATTATGTCACCCTCTTCGCCTTTTGCTGCAAAAGCAACCAGGATTATGTTGTGGCCGCCGTAAGTTCGCCAGAGCAACCTGACACTCTTGTTGGCACCAAGCAGTTTAAGTGCTCTATTAACTTCTTTTTCGTGAACTTGAATTGAAATACAGATGGGGATGATGTCGAGTTGATCCATGTTTACGTTGCATCGCAAAGTGTTTCGGATAACCCCTCGGTTTTCGAGGGATGCGATTCTGCGGTAAACAGTGTTTCTGGTGACGTCACACTTGCGAGCTAAGTCCTCATAGGAGCTTATGCCGCCGCTTAAGTGCATTATTATTCTTTTATCTAATTCGTCAAGAAACAATTGTACTCTGCTTATTATTAGGAGCCAATCCGCTTATAAGTTTTAGTTATCGCCTAATCGCTATCGCGCACCTTAGACTCTGCTTGACGATCAATGAAGCACTCGGTATATGGTCACTTCGCCAGTGTAACCTCCCTGCTACTGTTCACGCGGGCTATTCTCTTCACATTCCTATCCTTATCTCTTGAAAACTTATTCATCCAGCTCCAAAAATTAATACCCTTAGAAAAATAATTCTTAACCTCCAAAACACCAAAATGTAGCGCGCCAACATATTGTTCCTCATAAATTGGTTTTCTATCTGGGAGACTACTTTATTTTAAAGTGCAGAACATAATTCAATACTAGTGTTTTTATTAGTTGCATTCTTTAAAATGCTCAACATCTTGAAACAATACCAAACACAGCCAAGAAAAAAACCTGCCTCTATTCAAGGCTAGTAAATTGACACACCCCATAGCCCTCCTCCAGCAGCAAAGAATGGATACCTCTCTAAAATACCTAATCAAATTTTTTGCCCCTGAGAAGCCGGAAAAATCTATCAGAAAAAACTTCAGGAAGTCTAATCACCTATTACAATTGCACGTATTTTTTTCTTAGGATTATTTCTTTTCTGGCCTGAAGCAAAGCGTCAGCATGCCATCTAAGCAGAAAGGCGAAAGCCTTCCTTCGGTTCCTTGCCTGATGCAGAGGTCTTTCATATCGCACCTTGGACAAATCGTTCCTCTTAAGTTGTCTTGGTCTGTTTGCAATAGGTCATTTTCTTCGAGAGTTTCGTAGGCGAATTTAAGGTATTTGCCTTCCGCGATTCTCGGGACATCGTATTTGGCTGCTTCAATGCCTGCTCGAATTGCCCAATATTCGTAGAGTCTTCTTGAGCCCTTCGAAGAATTGCAACTTCTGCAAATCCAAACGACGTTTTTCTCCGTATCTGGCCCATTAAAGCTCTGGGGTAACAGATGTTCTATGGTAAGGCTGGTGGTTGAGCCACAGAATACACATTCATCTTTATGTTCTTTTTCTTTAATATACTCCCTGATTTCATTCCAGAAAATTTCGCGCTGTCTAAGTTGCTTAAACTTCGACATCACAAAGCCGTAATCGTATTTTCCAATGCCCGAGGAAGCAGCGATAATCTTAGCATATTGCCAGAAAATCAGGTCTTTAACTGTTTTAACCACTGCTGGAGGCATCAGAGAACCTACAGTTAAGACTATTCTTCGTTTAAGCTTATAGAATTTGGCATGGTTGCGCACATGTCGCATTGTGTTAAACCTGTTTTCACTTCACGCTCAACGAATTATTTCGTTTTCTTTTCATCCTTACGTTGATTATCGCCAAAGATCTCAAGGAAGCCTTTCATTTTCCAATATGTATCGAGAAATTCCAAGCCTCGAGGGGTGGCGAAGTAATAGGTCTGTTCATCATCTGTGAGTTTTCTGGCTAAACCAAAACTGCAAAGATTTTCTAACATAGTTCTGAGACGGTCGATTGGTACACCTACACCATAGGAAATGCGGGTAATTTTGCCGCCTTCAGGATACCGAATCAGGACTTCTAAAACGGTGGCATACAGGTCGGCTCTGGACCGCTTTGAGTCTCGGCTCCTCATTAGTATGTTTTCTCCCAGTCATTAAGCCCCATATTTGGTTCCTTAGAACGGCGGCTTCGGCAAGTCGGTAACCTTTTTTGGTGGTTCACATACAGCAGCGCCCAAATCCATCTTCAACTCGGTCGTGTAGGTGATTTGCTCTGCAGCTGACCCCTGTTCCAGCTTAACGATGTCGGCGAATATGTGTCCTGCCCTGCACATCGGACCCAACACAACTTCACGAGCATACACATCATCAACTCTTGACATTGCTCCCGTCGCCGCCCACTTATATGCCCACTTTGAGCCCCAATTGCCCCAGCTTAAATCGGCACTTTTCCCCACTTCTACACGTTCCGCGACGAGAATTCCGTCGCATCTACTGCCCGTTCGCACAATTAACAGCTTGGCTTTCATTCCTTGTCTGGTTTCGATTTTGCCGCTAGCATCAGCCTCTTCTTTTACTTCTATTCTGTTTGCCGTAAATCTGCCGCTTACTCGAAGATTGCCACTGGTAAAGTTGCCTTCAACTTCTGTTGCTCCGAACCCTTCCAGCCTATCAGAGATCGAGAGTGACCCTGAAACCTCAAGTTTTCCTCCGACCTCAACGCGGTCAGCTTGGCAATCGCCGTGTACCTCTATAAAACCGCCGACTTCGATGAACTCACACTTGATGTTTCCCTCCACGCTGAGTTTGCCGAATGTTGAGATTCTTCGTCCTGTGCAGTTAGCTGGCAAGAAGCCTCTGCCGTATACTTGTAAATCTCCGAACTCCAAAGCTTTCTCAGCGTTGAATTTTCCGCCGACTCGGATATTGCCTGTTATTGAGCCGCCGCCCACTCGGGCTTCTCCGCCGACCCGTAAGTCCCCCAGCTTCATTGTTCCTGGAGCGTAGACTTTGCCGCCAACTTCCACGGTTTGGGCTTCGAAGGTCTTGTCGATTTGGGCATAGCCGCCGACTCTTAGATTGCTGCATACGATGGAATCTGCAAAAATTTTGCCGCCGACATCAATGTTCTCAGCTAGTATAGCGCCCTTAGCCTCTATGAAGTGCGCTATGTCCAGTCGTTTATGCACAGTTAAGTTGCCGTTTACTTCAAGCCGTCCGGGATAGCGGCCTGTTAAATCTATTCGTGCCCTGCCGGAAAGGAAATTCCCTTCTTTGGACAAGAAGGTCTTGGGCTGCAGTGAATCACATTCCAGATCGCAGTTCACCAACGCTTTGCCTTCGAGGAAGACGCCTTGGGTAACGACCACCTTTTTGCCGTTGGCTGCCTGAACCGTAGCATGGTTGCCCAGTATGAGGTTGCCCTCCACCCTGTCGAGGACTGCGTTTTCCCCGCGGCGCACACGAAAATCTGACATGTTTTCTGTTACACTTCCTTTGCTTTTAAGGCTGGCTCACCTTGTGTTAGCATATTTTTCTCCACTTTACTCAGCCCTCAATGATATACGCGCAACAAAGTATCCGAGTACAGCAAGAATGACGGCAAAGACAACCAAATATATCATGTTTCCAGCAAATGCTGACAGCTGGCTTCCAGAAAGATTACCATTTACTATCAGTAATCTAGCCGCTTCGTCAGCCTTCGTGATCGGGTTCACTTCAGCTATGCCTTTTAGCCAACCGGGAAATGTTCCGAGTGGAAACATGGCGCTGCTCATGAAAACAAGTGGGAACGCCAGGAAGTTTATGATAGCGACAAGAGAATCAACTGCCCTCACTGAAAAGGCTATGGCCGTAAAGATACAACAGAAACCGAACGATAAGAGCCCAAACGTTGCAAAGACTCCAAGCAAGTTGAGTATGCCGAAGCCAGCAGCAAGCTGCAGTCCGTTTGGAAGCAGCAAAGCCACTACAAAAGTCAACGCTGCGAGGAACATGGCTTTCACAAAGTTCTGCATTGCGCCCGAGAAGAATATTGATGCTCTGGATATTGGAGAGCCCAACAGAGAGTTCAAATAGCCAAGTTGTCTGTCGAGGACTATGTCTATGCCTCCATATGCCATGTTAATGACGACAGTGAAGGAAATCACGCCTGCTGTAAGGAACGTTATATAGTTCGGTGAGCCGCCGAAAACAGACGTCATCGCAGCTTTAATCTGCTCAACCAGGGCTGGTGAAAGAGTTGTGCCGCCCACAGTTGAAGGAACAAGGTTAACTGGGTTAAAGGAGCTGCCAAAAAGTGCTAGCCAAAATACTGCTGTAAAAAGACCTGGCATTATGGCAGCTGGATTGCGAATCCACTTTTTAAGTGAACGTGCAGTCAGTGCCCAAGTGTCATTGAACATCTTACTTCAACCTCTCAATCAGAATTCGTTGACCGTACGAGTCTCCATTTGCTGCTCCATCCCTCATGGTGTTGCCTGTGATTTTGAGGAAGACTTGGTCTAACGTTGGCTTAGTCAAACTAATGTCAGAAATTTTGAACCCCTTAGTGTTCACCGTTTCAACTATTGTAGGTAGCGCCTTTTCGATTCTTGTGATCTTTATTTTGTAAGTTTCGCCTTCTTTCGACACTTCAGTAACATCTTGGATTCCTCGAAGAACCTGGGAAATGTCAGCGCCATCCGAGAGTTCTAGAGTTAGAACAGTGCCGCCAAGTTTATTTTTCAACTCTGACGGCGACCCCGACTCTTTGATTACCCCGCTGTCGACTATAGCTATTCTGTCACACAGAGAATCCGCTTCTTCCAGGTAATGCGTTGTCATAAAAACGGTTATGCCCTCTTTTCTGTTTAGTTCTCGGATGTATGCCCACATTTTCTGTCGTGTCTGAATATCCAGACCCAATGTGGGTTCATCCAAAAACAGGACTTTTGGGTCATGAATTAGTCCCATGGCAAGCTGCAGTCTTCTACGCATGCCTCCTGAGTAAGTTCTTACTTGCCTTTGTGCGGCGCCTTCCAGGTCCAAGAGTTTCAGCAATTCCCGAACCTTCTCACGGGCTACGTTGTTTGGGACGTGATGAAGCTTTGCAGAAAGAAGCAGGTTTTCAATTCCTTTGAGTTCATCATCTGCCGTCAACTCCTGCGGGACAATTCCTATGGCTTTGCGGACAGCCGCCGCATTTTTTGCAACGTCGTATCCAGCAACTGTCGCTTCGCCTTCAGTTATTGACGCCAAGGTCGTCAGCATCTTTATGGTAGTTGTTTTTCCTGCGCCATTGGGCCCGAGAAAGCCGAACAGTTCGCCCTCTTTTACCGAGAAAGAAATGTGGTCAACCGCTTTTACAGCTTTCTTGTAGGTTTTAGTGAGGTTTTGTGCCTCGATTATAAGGTTTTTCATGTTCACAGATTCCTTTTGGAAAACGTTTCTTACAGACAATAAATAGTCAGTTCACGACTGGTAATCACAGTAAGTTATCACAATAAGTTAGTATCTACTCTCGATTCGAGGAGATAAAGAGTCAAACTGACAATGTTCTTACTAGCTTTTCCAATGTTTTACCACCAAACCCTTTTTACATTGATATAATTCAGAAAAGACAAAACGAAAAAGCTCTATTTGCTAATTCAACTCTTGAGAGACGATTTTCCATTGTCATACTCTGCTAGTATCTGTTTAATCTCTCGCATGTTCGCCTGTGTGTTCGTCTTTTCGAATACCTGTATGAATGCTCGCAGGTTTGCGTAGAGCGCGAAATCGGTTGGATCACCATCTATTTGTATGTCATCAAACGTGGACAAGATTGCCATCATTTCGTTTTGAATCTTGACGTAAATCGCAAATGCGGCTTGTAGATTAGGATCGTTTGGTTTAAACTCAAAGAATTGTCCAGGCACGTACCTTGTTGCCGTTGCGCGGTAAAGCTTCTGTTCTAAATTCCCAATTTTTTTTGCCCCAGATACCTCTACTAAATTAGCTTTCAGTAGTTGTTGCATTCTCCGCCAAAGCTTGAGAGGTGGAGTATTAATCTCTCTAGAAAGTTCGGTAATTGAACGCTGTGACAATGCCAGTTTCTGTAGTATTATTTGGTTTAGTGCGTCTGTGACTAAAACTGTCCCTTTAGCATCGAGAACCTTAAGCATTTTCATAACATGAAAGCGCTTTCTACCAATTTAAATACTTTGTTACAGACTTTATCTTGAAGGATTTTGGCTGAGAGATATAGCGATTTGATCATGAAGGAATGAAGCATTGCAAAAGCTCGAACTCACTGAAGTTAGCTCAGGATACGGGAGAAATGAGGTCATCCACCGAATAAATCTGAAAATTACTGAACCGTCTATCTACGTTGTCCTTGGACCGAATGGTGCAGGAAAGACCACTCTTTTTAGAACAATAGGCGGAATACTCAAACCCTTTTCGGGGCAAGTAAAGTTTGATGATAATGATCTTTTCTATTCAAAAGAAACTCGAAGAAGAATAACCTATCTTTCCCACTTGAATGCGATACCAGAGGAAATGACAGTTTTCAATGCCTTGAAATATTACGCTGACATAGAGGGCGGAGAAGTTGAACGCGTCCTTGACCTATTGAACCTCGGAGAGCTTAAGGACACCAAGTACAATACCCTGTCGCAAGGGCAGAAGAAGAGAGTTTCCGTGGGCAAAATCTTCCTCAGGAACCGAGATCTGTATCTTCTTGATGAACCAACCTCGAACGTGGACCCAAAGGTATCCAAAGAGATTCGAGACATACTCATCAAGTTGAGTAAGGACAAGTTCGTCTTATATTCGTCGCATAATCTTTACGAAGCAAAAGAAATCGGCACTTATCTGATTCTTATTAAGAATGGCAAACTCAAGTTCTTTGATAAAATAGAGAATGTCAAAACAAAGCAATATCGAGTAGGCATAAAGTCTTTGAATGATATTTCTATGATGTTGCCAGAATCCAAGTTTGAAAATGACTACCACGTTGTGACGGTCGACGGCCCCAAGATGGTTGCAAGGATCATTAACGATCTGGTGCGAGGCGGCGCCGAATTGTCTGAGGTCAGAGAGTTGGACAATCCGCTGCAGAAACTCTTCGAGGAGGAATGATACAAATGACGTTTTGGCGTGTAACTATGAGAAGGAGCATTAATCTCAGCAAAACATATGCCTTCATAGGTATCGCGTTAGCGGTGTATGGAACGATCCTCTCAAACATATTAACACTACTTCCAGCCAATTCTACGAATCTTGTCAACACATCAATTGATTTAACAAACATTTTTCCAATTCTTTCAGTGGCTTTCCTACCTCTTTCAGCCCTGCTTTTTTCAATGCCCGTGATAATGCTCTTCGTCTACGACAAGAATACTGGAATCTTCGAATATCTTCTCTCTACAGGTCTAGATCAGCTTGACATCTTCAAGGGTTATGTAAAGGCTTCCTTACTCTTAGCAGCCTCTCTTCTGACATTTGCTGTCGCGCTAAATACCGCCATCGGAATCTACTTGGGAACGAACTTAGTGTTCCTAGCTAGCATTTCTATTCTCACGTTTTCGATCGGTATCTCCGTAGTCTTCCTTGTTACCGTAAGCATGATAGCTTTCAGTTCTTTGCAGAAAACTCGTACTGGGGCAAATTCGCCTCTTGGTATAACAATTGGAATAATTCCAGTGTTTCCGTCTTTGATACTGCCACTTGTCTTTCCTTCATACGCTCTGATCGTTGATGTCTCAATCGCGGCTGTAACATTATTAGCGTCGATTGGGCTTCTTGTTTCTGTAAATAGGCTTATAATGAGAGAAAAGCTGCTTCCTTGAAGAAACATGGTTATTATCGGATTATGCATCATAGAAATCCTCTTCAACAACAAGGAGCTCCATGCCGAAAATGTCTTATAACCATTTGAGTCCGGAAAATGGGCTGCCCGGAATTAACCAGAATCGAGAATTTACAGTTTTAGAAATCAACGGCAGTCTAATAAGCACAATGAACCAATCATTGACTTAGGAGAGGAGCCCACATTTGAAAGCCCTGTTTATCGAGCCGCCTAAAGACATATGGTTTGTAATGGGCGAATACCTGCCGCCGCCCTACGGCATCATCCAACTTGCTGCCTATCTGGAAAAAGAAATCAAAAATGTCCAACTAGAGGTTTTAGATTGCAACGCGGAGAAAGTTGATTGGAAGATGATGGGCGAGCGTATTGCCGCTTCGAGCCCGGATGTGGTGGCTTGTGCTTCTCTGGCAACATGCAACACTTATGCTGTCGCGAAAACTCTTGAAACAGCTAAGCGCGTGGCGCCAAAAGCTCTCACCGTAACAGGCGGGCAACACTTCACGGCAACAGCCCACGATAGCCTTCAACTCTACCCAGAAATCGACGTCATCATTCGTAATGAGGGAGAGCAAACTTTAGCTGAATTGGTGAAAGCACACCAAAGTGGAGCAGGTTTCCAAAACGTTCAAGGCATTTCCTTTAGAAACGGCGGAAAAGTTGTACACAATCCTTCGAGGCCTTTGATTGCAAACTTGGAGGATTTGCCGTTTCCCGGTTACCACCTTGTCAAAGACAACATGCCCAAATATCACTTCTCCGTTATGTCTGGTAAAAGGGCGCCATACGCTCTTATCGAAGGAGCCCGCGGATGTAGCCACCAATGCACCTTCTGCACTCAATGGCGACACTGGCAAGCCTGCTGGCGTCTTAAACCAGCAAAACGTATTGCAGACGAAATGGCTTACTGTAATCAAGAGTTTGGAAGTGAGATGATCTGGCTAACTGACGACAACTTTGGGACTGGACAGCGCCCCAAAGAAATCGCCGAAGAAATAATCGCCAAACAGTTGCCTGACGTGACTTGGTTTGTTCAGGCTAGATGCGACGACATTATCCGCAATGAAGACATTCTTCCTAAGTTGGCTAAGTCAGGGTTAAATTGGGTGTTGCTGGGAGTGGAGAATTCGAGCCCTGCCACGCTGGATTACTTCAAGAAGGGAATTACGCCTCAAGATGCAAAAAGGGCGGTGCGGTTGCTACGTGACAACGGAATATTCGCCCACGCCATGGTCATCATTGGAAACCGCAAAGAAACCCACAAATCCATTCTTCAACTCCAAGAATTCGCCAACGACTTAGACCCCGACTTCATTATGTTCGGCATCCTAACGCCATTTCCGGGCACAGAAGTATACGCAGAGGCTGAACGTAACGGGTGGATCGAGGATTACAACTGGAACCACTATGACATGATTCACGCCATCATGCCAACCGAAACCCTTTCCACCCATCAGGTACAAGAGGAACTCTACGGCTGTTACCGCGACTTCTATGGCTCCTGGAATAGGCGATTCCGCGGGCTATTCTCTACCAATCCGATGAAACGACGAACGTTCCGGCACATGGCAACGTGGGGTGTGCTGGGCAAAATCAAATCCATGTTCTAGGCGAAAACTGTGCCACAATCTTCGACTTCAAAGTTTTTCCTGCTATTCTTGGTAGCTGTTTCAATTTTTGGATTGGCGCTTGTCCCGTTTCTTTTACTTCAGCCTAACCTGCAAAAAGATCAGTCACCCATTCGGCGTCCACTAGTAAGTGCCATTTATGGTGTAGTCTGCATCGGGGGTGTAGTTGCGGTGTTTTATCCGGGCAAGTGTCGCATGATATTCCAAAGACCAAACGTTTCCACCGACTCCAAGAAACCATCTGCTTCAGTGGTGCAGATTAAAGGACACCATCCAGACTGCAAAAAGTTCTCGGATAATCGGGTCACAATCAGGGGCTCGGTTTTTTGTGCTGCATGCAGTGGCTTGTTGATTGGGGCAATAGTTGCCCTTGTGGGGATAGTTTTGTTTTCTCTAGATTTTTTTTATTTGGGAACTGGAAGCCTTTGGGTCTTAGCACTAGGGGAAGTTTTGATGCTTGTGGGATTGGCTCAAATAAAGATTGGAGGTTACGTTAAAATGGCGGTGAATGCTCTGTTTGTGGTTGGCTCATGCATCAGTCTAGTGGTGGCGGATTTGGTTGGACAGAGCTTGCTGGTTGATGCGTATGTTCTTGGATTAATCGTCTTTATGTTGCTGTTTAGGATTCTACTTTCAGAATGGAACAATAAACGAATCTGTCTGGCGTGTAGAAGCTGCATCTAGGGCTGGGTTAAGTGGGGCGTTCTGTATATCGTCTGTGTCTATAAAGTGCGCCTAGCAAGATGAGTACGCCGAAAATGATTATTATCAAGGGCCAGAAATCTATCGATATGCCATAGGTAACTTGCAAGAACAAGCCTAACCCGAAAAGGATTATTATGACACCAATAACGGCGCCCACAATCATGCCGCCGTTGGGCAATCCAAAGCATTCTCCTTCCACTCGACGGTAGTGTTCACGGTCGCTTCCAGGGTAGCGTTGACCGACCGTGTAAAGAGGTGCGCCGCAGTTTGAGCATACGGTGTTGGTATCGGGGTTTTGGGTGCCACATTTGCTGCAGTAAACCATTAAAATTCCTCAATTTAGATTATAAACCGGATTTGGTTTTAAGATTTGCGGTCGCAAAAATTCGGAATGGCTAACTGCCTGTAACAAAACTCCGAGGGCACTTCGCTAAACCGACCAAGCGATTGTTGGGGTGTTACGAGAAATTCTTACTTCTTGGCCTCGCAGTCAAAACAGATGTTGCTTTTTCTGTTTGTCCAGTATTGTTTTCCGCAAACTTCACATGTTGTTTTCCGAAACATGTCTTTGTTGCCTTCTTCTTTTGGCTGACAACAACTTGAAGTGAAGCTTGATGGAAAAACTATTGCTCGTTTATGGCAAAGAGGCGCGCAGGCTGTACATCGAAGTGTGCTAGACCCGCCTCCGCATTTAGCGGGGTAAGCAACTACGGCTTTTCCATCCTTGAATTCGAAAACGCCGTTTGGGCAGAATTCCACGCAGCGGGGTTTTCCAGTTTTAACACAGCCATCGCATTTGTCGGCAAAAATTGTTGGAAACCATGGACCAAGTGCGTAAGCCAAGATCATCACTTTACCTTTGTGTATTTTTGAATTTGCGGATTAGGTATACCTTGATCGGGTCGTTGATCAGGAAGGTCGTCAGCAGTCCATATCCGAGGATTGCAAGGACAGGCATGTAGCCAAGAGGTGCAAGCTCTAAGATGCCAAAGATAGAGATTGTAATCACAAATAGGACTTCAGCTAAAACCGTAACGCTCAGGAATCTACTTGGTCTTGATTTCCAGAAGTGACTTCGCTCACGCACAATCATAAGAGTGAACACTCCAATAAGATTCAGGTAAGCAAACCCAAACGTGTAGATTTTCTCCACATTTCCGATGAGTCCAAAATATGATAGTGCAGGTACAGCAAATATTGCACTTTCAACCGTCATAAGAACTCCCAGTGATCCGCTGACCCCAAACAAACGTCGCATATCAAATGTGTCAGGCTTAAGAGAAGCCTTTACGTTATCGGTTGATATAGACATTGACACGAAGTCGCCAAGGAAAAGCAGCAGGACCGTTCCCGTTATTGACAGCATTAATGAATGCGTAAGGAACAGCATGACAACAATGAAGCCAGCGATGTGCAGTTTCCGAGCAACCATCATCAGGGCCCAACTGTAAATTCGCTGATAAATTGTACGCGAAGTCTTTATCATAGATATTATTCCGCCCAAACCCTCAACAGTAAGCACTGCACTTGCAGAATCCTTTGCAATATCCGTTGCGTTCTTCACAGCAATTCCCACCTCTGCTTGCCCCAGAGCCGGAGCATCGTTAACGCCGTCACCTGTCATTCCTACCACGTGACCTATGCGCTGCAAAGTTTTGACTATACTGAACTTGTCTTCAGGATAAATTTGGGCTATGCCATGACTGTTTTCAATCGTTGAGTCGATAGGTGTTGCCTTGGTTTCGTCTTCCTGAATTTTCGACATCGTTGTTACATTCTTGCCTAATCCTATCTGCTGAGCGATGTTCCTGGCAATTGGAAGAGAATCACCCGTAAGCATCTTCACTTCCACGCCTAGCGCGCGAGCCTGTTCTATTATATCCCGTGAATCTTCCCTAATGCGGTCGGCTATGCCTGCAAGACCAACAAACTGTAGATCATTTCGGTGAGATCCCTTAGACACCGCGATAACTCTCAGACCCTTCGCAGAAAGGTCCTCAGCAATCGTTAACATTGTCTTTGCTTCGTGTTCAGGAACGTTACAGACAGCACATATTGAGTCAAAAGAGCCTTTGCCTACATAGATTTGCTCGCCAGCTCTGTCGATTGTGGCTTGTGTCATTCTAGTTTTAGGGTCAAAAGGTACGAATTCTTTTTGCACGTAAGTGTCCAAGGATATGTGTGCTTCTGTGGCAGCTGTTAAGAAGGCAGTGTCAATTGGGTCTTGATTGGCCTCGTTTGATGCAAGTGTCCCATAAAGCAGCACGTCGCCTTCAGCAAATCCGTTTAGTGGGACTTCTTTTTCAACAAAGAGCTTGTTCATTGTGATTGTGCCAGTTTTGTCTGCGCACAATACATCCATGGTGGCGGCGTCTTCGCTTGCGCTGAGCCTTGTAACGAGTACGCCTTGTTTTGCAAGCACTGCTGAGCCAAGAGCCATGTTTATTGTGAACATAGTGGGCATCGCAACTGGCACTGAAGCTATGAGCAGCACTCCGGCGAGAGGTAGCAAGACGGCAAGTTCAAAACCTGTTAGAACCGCGTATACAAAGACTATTAGAAGAGATGCTAGGACTAGTATGGCTAGTTGGCGTGCGACTTTAACTGTGACTTCTTCCATGTGGAGTTTTGGTTTTGCAAGGTTAAGCAGAGAAATGGTTTTTCCAAAATAGGTTTTAAGTCCTGTCGCATCAACTATGCCTGTGGCTTCGCCGCGTTTAACGGCTGATCCTGAATAAGCGATTTCTTTAGGTAGCTTGTCCACGATTCCGGATTCACCAGTGAGCACTGATTGGTCTAAACCGAGAGAACCGTCAACTATTTTCACGTCGGCTGGTAGAAGGTCGCCGATTCTTAGTCTCACTATGTCTCCTGGAACAAGCTCTCTGGCTGGTATAGTGGACCATTTGCCGTCCCTTTTTACTCTGCTTTGGATTCTCAGTCTCTGCTTAAGTTTGGTCATCGCCGCTTTTGCCCTACCTTCGCGCCATAGCGACATTCCAGCGTTGAATAGAAGGAGAAAGACGATGACGAGCGCCTGTGGATATTTGCCAAGAATCAGTGTGATTATGGCCGTGGCTTCAAGCATCCAAGGTACAATACCCCAGAAACGTTTTCCTAGCCTTGAAAGAAAGCTTACTTTTTTTTCTGGAACCTCGTTGTGACCGTAGGTGGCTATTCTTTCTTGAACTTCTTGGTTGTTTAGCCCAGTCTCTAAATTTGTTTCTCGAAACTCTTTTGTTTGCTTTTCCATTTTCTCACTTTATTGGCTGGTTAAGTTGGGGTTTGAAATTATCAATAAAAAGAGATTTATTACTAAGGATAAACGGCTCGTGTTCGAACATTAGGCTTTTGATTTTTTTAGTTCGTCAATTATCTTTTGGGTTTCTTCTTCCGATGGATGCATAATGGCGCCAGCAGGGCAGAGGTCTTCGCAGCCTCTGCAGAACACGATACATGTGTTTGGGTTCACGACGGTTTTTTTCTCGCCATTTTTCTCTTCAAATTTGAATGCGCCTACATGGCAGAAGTCTACGCATTTTCCGCAGGTAATGCATTTTTCGTAGTCTATCTTTGGGTCCCACGGTATTTTGTTTCGAGGTATCCCTTCATATGTTTCTTCAGACATGCTCTTTTGCTCCTTGATGTATTTTCACTTTTAACGTACAAGTTAATCTAAATATATAAATATTGTTATATACTTTCTATCTGAGCGAATGGAAAAGCACAGGCAACCCGAAAAGTTCTCGGGAGGAAACGATCAGTTTAGGCTTGAGTTTTCCGCAGTTTACTAACAATCTTTCCCGTCTCTACTTTTGACGGATGACTAATAGCACCGAAGGGACATATTTCATCGCAGTAATTGCAGTAAACTACACAGTTATTGGGGTTTTTCACTATAGGCCACCTTTTTAGGTTCTTCTCTTCGAATTCGTAAACGCCGTGTTTACAATAATCTGCGCATTTTCCGCAACCGACGCATTTTTCGCGGTCTATCGTGGGATGCCAGGGTATTTTGCTTCTGGTAACGCCATTGAATGTTTCTTCAGACATTTGTCAACAACCTTTTCTTTGTTAGGCTGTCAGGAAAGAGCAGACTTCCTGCTTCTCTTTCTCGAACTGCTTTTTTAGGATAACGTCGACTTCATCCTCATCTAAGTTGAGAATGCAATTATTGCTTTATGAACCGGATTCCCGTCGAATTTTTCACCTTTGGGGCGTCGGGAAAAACATCGCGGCTCTTGCTGTGGAGCTTGATGATTCTTAAAGTTGTAAGTTCCTTGTTCGGTGAAAAGCCATTTTTGTTCAAGGTTGTATATTATTAAGCCAGTTTATTTTTAGATAACTAAGCGTTTGAATTCTTCCCAGTTTTTGACTTTCACATACCCCTTACTTATAGCATATCAACCATATGTTTTTGGGAAAGCGGGGAAAAAATATGCCGCTTTATTGGTTTTTCTTTCCTATTCGCCTTTTTGTCACTATGCCCAAGGTCAAAGTCACACTGATTATGATGACGACCAAAGCGGTCACAGCGAACTCAGGAAACTCGGGAATTGAAGGGGACGGACCAGATGAAGGGGTATTTGTGGCTTGTTGGGTTCCGAAAGCGTAGACATTGTGGTCCCATGAACCCACATAAACAATGCCCAGAGCAATGGCGGGCGAAGAGTTCACATGGCTTCCGGTTGTGTAGCTCCACACTTCGGTACCTGTTGAAGCGTCAAGACAATAGAAATTACCATCCCAGCCTCCAACGTAGACGTAACTGCCAGCGACTGCAGGAGACGAATTCACTCCACCATATGTTGTGTAATTCCAAATCTTGGCTCCAGTCGATGCGTCGAGGCAGTAAACGTTTGAAGGGATATCGTACGAGTCTGCACCCAATTCCCATGATCCTACGTAGACGTTGCCGTTGGCTACCGCTGGAGATGAGTCAACCCAGCCTGGAGTTGTGTAGTTCCAGATTTTGGAGCCATTTGAAGCGCTGAGGCAATAGACGTTGTTGTCTTCGGACCCTATGTACACGTAATCGTTAACAACCGCAGGTGAAGACTGCACTATATTCCCAGTGGTGAAAGTCCAGATTTCTTCGCCTGATACCGCGTCAAGACAATAAACGTTAAAGTTAGTGGAACCCACGTAGACGCGACCGCTGACGACTGCGGGAGACGACTCAATCAGACCGCCAGCGGTGTAGTTCCATACTTTTGTGCCTGTCAACGCATCAAGAGCGTAAATGTTTCCATCCCAAGACCCCACATAGACGTTACCGTCGGCTACGGCGGGACAAGACTCTACGGTCGCTCCGGTTGTAAAATTCCAGACCTTATCGCCAGTGGAAGCGTTGAGGCAATAGATGGTTCCGTCGTAGCATCCAAAGTAGACATAGCCACCGGCAACTGCCATCGAAGAGCCTATTGGTGGGCCTCCCGCCCCTGGGGGGCCTCGAGTTTGAGCGGGGAGTGTGTAGTTCCATATAGTTGATCCGTTTGATGCATTAAGACAGTACGCGATTCCGCCGTCAGAGCCTATATAGACGCGACCATCAACGACTGAGGGAGAGGCCCAAACTATCATGTCCGTCGTAAAGTTCCATAATAAACTGGCTGAAGTTGCTGTTGGCGTACTGGTTGAGTATCCTGTGTGAGTTAAGTCGTTGTGAAACATTGGCCAGTTATCAGAGGACGAACTAGCCAATACTTGCGATACTGGCATTACTGCAAGAAGCAAGAATGATGAGGCAAGAGCAACGGAGATTAATGTAGTAAGAACACGATTGGTTTTTTTCAAGCGAACCATCCTGAAAACAACACGGAATATAGGTATATTTATGTTTTGATATGTTCAAGAACCCGCTTTAGGATTAACGCTACATAAATCATAATTTTCTTACTATTCTGGGTCCGCCTCTAGTACATAACAATATTTAAATATTTACAGCCAACCAGTTATGCTGATGTATTCAAAATCAGAAAACAAGAATAGGTTTAAAGCGAAACTCTTCAAAGCCCTCTCAGATCCAGTTCGGCTTGACATCCTGGAGTTTCTGCGTAACGGAGAAAAATGCGTTTGCGAAATTTTTCCTTACGTGAAACTTATCCAACCAGTTGCATCTCGCCACTTGAAGATCCTTAAGGATTGCGGAATAGTCAGCTACAGAAAAGAAGGCAACAGAAGACTCTATTCAATAACGAACCAGCAGATATTCAAAATTATTGACGGAATATCCCCCGAACTTGCTGACGCATGTACCAAAAAGATCTTTGCACAGATTGTAGAATAAAGAGAAATGTAAGCTGATCGGAAGGGTGATCAGGGGATTAACCCTATTCAGAGGAAAATAATTCTCTTCTTAATGGGCAAGAAAGAACATGAGGTTTAAGCTATTCTAAGCCTCTATAAAGTGAATAACTAAATGTTATCTAATGCTTTAAAGAAATTTAAGGGTAAAGAAATGCATGATGCATTTAACCTACTTTCTATCTCTATAAGGTGTTTTAATTAGTAAAACTAAGTGCAATAAAGTAGAATTAAAGCATAGAGGTGATTAAGAAAAGATTTCTCTAGTTTTGGCAATAAGCGAAGAAGAAAGGCTAAAAAAAGAAATCAATGATATCCACAACAAGCTGAAATACGTTATTATTCCCAAATTTTGCCAGGACCACAACGGTTGGTTAGGCATTATGAAAAACTCTATAGGCAAAGTCGCATATTACTTTAATACGCATCGAGTAATGCGAAGATACGCCACAGACGCCTATCTATAGGTGTATCCAAAAGAAAGCGGTGTGTGACAGAAAATGGGTATTTTTAGAGCTTACGACATAAGAGGAATCTACGGCAAAGACTTAACGGAAGAGATTATGACCAAAATAGGTGAAGCAGCCGGAACCCTATGCCCTGGCACCTTCACGATTGGAAGAGACTTCAGAGAGCATGGCGCCGAACTTGAGACAGCGTTCGTTTCAGGACTGAAAAGAACCGGGTCAAACGCGTATCTGGTCGGAACCTGCCCTGCAAGTCTCTGCGTCTTTGCCAACTGGAAAATTAACAACAACACAACAGCGTATATAACCGCCTCCCATCTGCCAGCAGAGTGGAACGGTATCAAATTCTTCCACCAAGACGGAGTCGGCTTCTTCGAAGACGAAAACAAAAAACTGGGCGAGATAAGCAACTCAGAAAAATTCAAAACAGGTACAGGAATAGCAGAGACGCTCGAAGGAATGGATACTCAGTACACTAATTTCGTGGCTGAAAAAATAAAACCAGAGAAAATAAGCGTGGTCGCCGACTTCGGAAACGGAGCCGCATGCCTATTGGTCCCAAAAATACTTAAGAAAATAGGTGTCAAAGCCACTTTCCTGTTTGATTGGCCGGATCCAACATTTTCAAATAGAGACCCTGAGCCAAAACCAGAAGCCTTGACCGCTCTCTGCAAGAAAGTTGTATCCGAGAAGGCAGATCTTGGAATAGCGTTCGATGGAGACGGCGACAGAGCTATTTTCGTTGATGACACAGGCAAAGTCATCATGACGGAGCAAAGCGCAATCCTCTTCATCAGGGATATAATGAAAACTCAGAGAGGCCCAGTCGTCGCCAACATAGAATGTTCAGACATCATAGAGGATGAGGTTAAGAAATATGGGGAAAAAGTGTTTCGAGTACCTGTTGGCCACACTTTTTTGGTGCAGGAGACCAAGAAACACAAGGCCGTTATCGGCGTTGAAGAATCTGGACATATATGCGTTCCAAAGTTCTTCTGGTTTGACGACGCGATAATAAACAGTATGTACATGGCAGAAATTGTTTCAAAAATGGGGCAGAAACTATCAGAAGCCGTTAAAGAGTTGCCGGCGAGGCTTTTCAAAAGAATCGAAATAAAATGCTCAGACGAAACAAAGTTTCAAGTTATCAACACGATTAAAGAAAAGGCAATGGAAACCTATCAAAACATAGACACCATTGATGGCGTCAAAATTGTTTTTCCAGATTCGTGGGCTCTGATCAGAGCATCAAACACATCACCGATACTGCGCTTATCGATAGAGGCAAGAGACCCAAAAAGACTTGACGAACTAAAGAAGGAAATGACAAAACTGATAGGGAGTGCCAATGTATGAGTCAAGGTCTCTTAACCACTGAAGAGGCAAAAAAAACCGATATTGATGAATTGCTAAAGAAGCTGTCGGCGAATCGGAAAGGTCTTTCTTCCTCTGAAGCGGAAAAGCGACTTCAGCTGTATGGTCCTAATGAAATTCAGGAGAAAAAAGTTAACCCGCTTCTAAAGTTTCTACGTTATTTTTGGGGTCCAATTCCTTGGATGATTGAGGCGGCAGTGATAATGTCTGGGGTTATTCAGCGGTGGCCTGATTTTGCAATAATTTTGACGTTGTTAATGGTAAACGCCGTTGTTGGTTCGTGGCAGGAACGCAAAGCAGGCAACGCTATTGAACTGCTGAAACAAAGGCTTGCTATAAAGGCTCGTGTTCTGCGGGATGGGAAGTGGCTGGAGTTGTCGGCTGGAGTGCTGGTGCCAGGTGATGTTGTTCGGTTGCGTTTGGGCGATGTTGTTCCTGCTGACGTAAAGCTTGTTGATGGAGATTATCTTTTAACTGATGAATCTGCGTTGACTGGTGAGTCTCTTCCTGTGGAGAAGCGTCTCTCCGATATTGGATATGCAAGCTCTATCGTTAAGCAGGGTGAAATGAATGCACTCGTTGTTAACACTGCCGCCAAAACCTTTTTTGGCAAAACTGCTAAACTTGTTGAGCAAGCTCAAACCCCAAGTCACTTTCAAAAAGCCATCAGCAAAATAGGTGATTACCTTATTTTCCTCGCGATAGGGCTCGTAATTAATTATCCTTCTTAGTATCGATTTTTCGGGGTCAAAACGTCTTAGATATTATTCAGTTTGCGCTGATTTTGACTGTTGCAGGTATACCTGCTGCGCTTCCCGCGGTTCTCTCTGTTACTATGGCTATAGGTGCTATAGCGCTGGCGAAAAAGGAAGCTATTGTTAGTAAGTTGGTTGCAATTGAGGAGATGGCAAGTATGGATGTGTTGTGCTCTGACAAAACTGGTACTATCACTAAGAACGAGCTCACTTTGGGCGGAACCAAGCCTTATGGTGGATTCTCAGAGAATGATGTGTTGCTGTTTGGTGCGCTGGCTTCAAGAGAGGAAGATCAAGATCCCATTGACAAAGCGATCTTTGCAAAAACCAGGAGCACGGCTGCTATTGAAGACAGAATTAATGGTATTGAAGTGACTGGTTTTAAGCCTTTTGACCCTGTGGTAAAGAGAACTGAGGCAACCGTGCAGGAAGATGGGGGTCGGTTTAAGGTTACTAAGGGTGCTGCTCAGGCGATTTTGGCGTTGATAGAGAACAAGAAAGCGATTAACGACAAATTGACAGAAGATGTTACTGAATTCGCAAAGAAAGGGTACCGTGCGCTGGGTGTAGCTCAAACGGATAAGGAGAATAAGTGGCAATTTGCGGGCCTAATTGCTTTGTTCGATCCACCAAGGGAAGATTCAGCCCAAACAATAAAGACCGCTCAATCGATGGGTGTTAACGTAAAAATGGTCACAGGCGACCACATAGCTATCGCCAAAGAAATATCCTCCGAAGTAAATTTGGGAACAAACATTGTACTTCCCGATGCTCTTATGGGACCACACGAAAAAGATGCACAAGAAACAGTTGAAAAAGCCGATGGGTTCGCAGAGGTCTTTCCTGAACACAAATATCACATCGTAGAACTCCTCCAAAACGCAGGACACATTGTAGGCATGACTGGCGATGGAGTAAACGATGCACCTGCATTGAAGAAAGCTAACGCTGGTATTGCGGTTGAGGGTGCTACGGATGCTGCAAAGTCGGCGGCGGATATAGTTTTGACTAAGCCTGGTCTTTCTGTTATTATCGATGCGATTAAGGAGAGTCGCAAGATTTTCCAGCGCATGACGAATTATTGTACGTATCGAATTGCAGAAACGATACGCATTCTGTTTTTTATGACCGCGTCAATCATCATTTTCCAGTTTTTTCCAATCAATGCTTTGATGTTGGTTTTGTTGGCGCTTCTAAATGATCTGCCGATAATGACCATTGCTTATGATAACGTGAAGTACTCGGATAAACCTGAGAAATGGGACATGCGAAATCTGTTGGGTATAGCGACGTTTCTTGGAATAATTGGGGTATTCTCGACTTTCGGAATTCTCTACATAGGCTTAGTTGTGCTGAAGCTAAACCTAGTGGTGCTGCAATCTTTCATATACCTGAAGCTTGCAGTTGCTGGAAATATGACTGTGTTTGTCGCAAGAACTAAGGGTCATTTTTGGTCGGTGAAACCTGCAAAGCAGCTTCTATTTGCATCAATCGCTGTTCAATTAACTGCTATAATAATAACCGTATACGGTGTTCTGCTTCCCGCTATGGGTTGGGGATTAGCCGCTCTGGTGTGGGGTTACGCGTTTACACTTTTCTTTATCACTGATTTGGCAAAAGTGCGTTTATACAAACTACTCAACCACACAGGCATCATATTCCATAGGTGATACCCGTTATAAATGGACAGAATAATTGAGGTAGCCCAAAAAAGTAGGAGGCGCTCTTTACTGATGAAGGGTACTGTCTTCTATTCGACCAATTACAAACCAACTAGTGAACTTAACGCAACCTCAACTTTGCCAAGAGTTGGTTGAACTAAATTCCAAATCCAAACTAAGCTCGCTACTAATCCGCTACTAAAAGAAAAAGAGAATTCATGAAAACATTGTGTTAACCTTAACTTCAATTCCTTTCCTAATGCTTTGAGTTACTGTACAATAATTCTCAAATATACTCAAACATCGCGGAACCCGCAGCTTGTGCTCTTCATTAACTTCAAGGCGAATTTGCACATCTAAACCTGCAACTCTAAGGTAACCCTCTTCATTCCTTTCAACATCAGCTTTGACTACTGTGTCAAGCTTCTTGACCTTAACCTTGGCTTTGCCCAGACAGAACAAAAGGCTAGAGCTCAAACAATGACCAACTGCAGCTGACAACAGACGTGTGGGATTAGGGCCTAAACCTTCCCCAATCGGCTTCATTTCATCCACAACAAGATTTGGAACACCTTCTGCGTCAAACTCTACCTTAAATCTATATCCTTCAAGAAGCTCCAATTTTGTTAAGACTGACTTAGACATTATTAACCCCTTCCACAATCTCCTTTTATTCTTAGTTCTGTTTAACTGTGTCCACAATAATTTAGTTTTATCAAGGCACGTTCTTTTGCGACATTTTTCTGCTTCTATTGGGCATGTTTGGGTTATGAATACGCTGAACCTGGACCTACTACTGAACGGGTCAGAGTCCCTATGAATAAAAACGTTGGTCAACTTTTTTTCGCGAATTTTGAGAGGTTAAAGAGGTCCCTCATTGATCTCAAACAGGTCAAAACCATTGTTTCACTTTCACGTCAAGATTTAGGTCCGACCACATAACAGTATCTGTTCAAGTCCATCTAATGGACGGACCCCGTCCACATTCAAACCAAAAATTGGACCGCAAAATTTTTAATGTTTGCTGAGAGCCAATCAACTTGAGCACTTATTTATCAGCGAGGCAAGATTTTTGACAACTTCTATCGTTGAATGTCCGCATTGCCATTACAGGTTTAATTACGAGTTTACCGAAACTTCATCGCCGACTTTCGTGCCCGACGATTTCCGAATTTTCCCATTAAGGTAAAGGAAAAAGCAGCCGTCTCCTTTTGGCATCATACTAATTCTCCACGGCTTTTTCTGTATACCATTAATTTGAGCGAGAACGGGCATGGGTTTCTTCCAGCCATTTTTCAAATCTTCAGCGCTTTACTTACTTACAAGCACATAAGGATTCTGAAGTTTTATCTGAACTGTTGCTCTGAATTTGATTTCCCTCATAAATCTATAATATACTTGGTCTATCAAAAGCAAACAGTATTTTTGTTTTGAAAATGCGATTTGGGTAAACGCCACAACAATCCTTGAGCTATACCATGGTTTGGAACCGTTGGGATTTGAACCCAATTAATTCAAAAGACTGTTAGAGCAATAGACGCGGGAAGGCAACGCGGATAAGGGTGAAGGACATCATTTAGTGTAGGAGAGTTAATCAAAATAAAAAACAAAGCAAAAAACAAAGCAAAGAATGAAACTAAAAAAGAAAACCAGACAAAAAATAAAGGAAAAAAGGATTGGAAGCAGAGATAAGAAAAAGAAGTTGTGAAAGATACAACGCGATTCCAAAATGGGTCTCGCGACTCTTAACTTTCCTTTGCCGGTAGATTCTTTGAAAATCAATTCAGTTTGGTCCAGTTCTTTTTATAGACCGGGCGGGATTTGGACTTATTTGGGTTCAAACCACAATCGTCTGTCAACGCTTTTTTGGGAAACCGATATTCCTTTTCTTGATTAAGTTAGGTCTCGGTCGTGGAACAAACAGGGTTGGGCGGTCTATAGAATTATCGCCAACTTGCTCGTTGGGTTTCCATTCTCTCTATCTCTCCTATATTTCCAGTCCAGAGCCCCAGCAAACCCATATCCAAGGCGAATAATCCTATGATCAAAGATGCGGACATTCAACGATTAGTTGAGCTAGGATTCATCGAGAATCGAGCAAAAATCTACCTTTCCTTGCTTATGCTTGGACAAGCAAGCGCTGAAGAGGTTTCTACACAAACAAAATTGCCCCTCCCTGACGTGCGCAATGCGCTGCGCGAGCTTCTAAAAATAGGCATGGTCCAAGAGGTTGCAACAAACAAAACTTTTTTCTTGGTTAGGGCGCAAACACAATTATTAATAGAACTTCTATAAAACTTTATGCAACTAATGCAAAAATAATATAGGTAGTTACACGTATTATACCTTGGAGAGTTCAAGAAATGGCAGTTGTAAAAATTATTGAGCTAGTAGGCAGTTCACCGAAAAACTGGGAAGAGGCTACTAAGAATGCATTGGCAGAAGCGGCAAAGACAATCAAGAACATCAAATCTATTTATGTGAAACGTTGCAATGCAAAAGTGGAAAACAACAAGATCGTCGAATATAGAGCGGTAGTCAAAATCGCTTTTGTTGTGCAAGGAGAAAAATAAGCGTCGGTCGGCAGCCTTATCTATTTCCTCATTTTTGAATTTCAAGTTGTTGATTTTTAGAAAATTTATGAAGTAGAAAATCTACTATTTACCAATTTTGAAATTGTAAATTTAGAAAATTAGTGTCCAAAGACCAAATTTATAACAT
Organism: Candidatus Bathyarchaeota archaeon; assembly: GCA_963760905.1. GTDB lineage: Archaea > Thermoproteota > Bathyarchaeia > Bathyarchaeales > Bathycorpusculaceae > JADGNF01. The sequence continues at coordinate 37,035 of CAVXEQ010000005.1, read as the reverse complement.
TAAACTTCCCTTCGTGCGCACTCGGGTGCGAATGCAATGACTCAAAAAGGAAATGTAGTATTGTATCTTGACAAGGATTTGGTTGAGAAGTCGAAGGAATTAGGGTTCAATTTATCAAAGACGTTCGAAAACCAATTAAAACAACTAATGATGCAGTTTTCAACAGTCAATTCAGTAAATAACTTTGATTCAAATAAGAATAAATTTGGTGTGGTGGGGCTGCCCGGATTTGAACCGGGGTCTATAGAGCCCAAGTCTACAAGCCTGGACCATGCTAGCCGACAGCCCCGTGTGTTGTTGGGTTGCAGAGTAGATATTTCGGTTGAATCATAAAAACCTTAGCTACGCCATCGGGGCTGGTTTCTTTGGTGATTGTCGTGTTATTTGTTACCTTGACTTGTCGGTGTAGTTTGTTCGTTTTGTTGGGGGGATTTATTTTTTTGAGATTTGAAGTTGCATTAATTTAGAAAACAGGATTGATTCGTTAATCATTTTGAGAAGGAAAAAGAAAAAGAGTGAGGGGGTTGTGCAGTTAGTAGTTGGCATAAATGGTTTATCTTCGGTAGATGACTTTGAGTTTCTGTAATCGGTTTTCCCTGCTTTGCAGGTCTTCTGTCAGGAATTCGATTTCTTTTTTCAGTTTTTCTATGTGCCTTTGTTCAGCTTCAACGTGGTCGCTTTTCAATATCTTCATAAATGTGGACGTTTTTTATCACTCCTCTTTGAGTTTATTAAATCGCGAGTCACAAGACATTAATAAAGTATTCTGTATTCTTGAAGAACAAAAATACAAATCAACGCACACTTAGCCTGCATTTAGTCACCAAAGAAGTTCGACCGGTCCGCAAGCTCTATCAGTGAGGGCTAAAAACTTGCGATTAACTGATTCATCGACGTTTCCTTACGTCACACTGCAGAACCTTAGGGCAAACTAGGCATTCATCTGGCAAAGGCGAACCTTCAACTCCGCCCAAGACACCGCTAAAATGTGCGCATTTCGCAGGAGACTCAAAAACGGTGGCTGGATAGTCTACTGCTTTCACGCCGACCACTTTCATGTTCTCGGTAACGATATCGATTTTGCTCATGCAGAACGGGCAAGCGTAGTACGATTCTCGGGGGACTCGAGACTGGTCCGTAAGCAATGTAGGCTTATCGAACGTCTTTTGACAACCTTTGTAAGGACACCGCAACTGATCTGCATGCGAATGCCCATGTCCGCCAAACAACTGCACTAACTCGCCCTCCTTCTGGATGATAAACATCCAGCATCGCAATACTTAATAAACCTATCCGCCTATAAGCACAACACTTCTACAGATCAGAAAATGGAGCCTCGAGCGGGACTCTTTTTGCCCGTTTCGTTTCCCGTCCTCAAAATCTTGGGTTAGATCTTGAGAATTCATTGCTGAACCATGCTTTTCCTAATTCTGCCTTATTAGTTTGTTAATTGATCGGTGCGAGCTTGTTTTCGATCTTTATGAGAATGACGGCATACTTTTTGTCGTCGTATTATAGTAATGGGTCTTTGAAGACTAAATTGGCGTTTTTCCACGAGATTTTCTTAAGTTTCGTGAGCTCTCTGTCGTGGGTGTACATGATAGGTATCTTGTTTGCAATGAAGTTGGCCACTATAAGTGCGTCTCTTCCGCCAAGATTGTGTTTTACCGAAATGCTTAGCGCAATCATCGTTGTTCTTTGTGTTTGATTAAGAAACTCAATGCTTGGGTGTCTAAGCAACAACATTAGCCTTTTTGAGGCCTCTTCGGGAAGCCATTCCAAATAAAAAACAAGCGTATGATATGTTTCATGTAGAACAGTTGGATTTAATGCAAGTCTTTTCTCTGGGGATAGACTGGTTAAGAGTTTTGCTGTGCTTTCATGCTCAGGGTAAATTGGGTCCAAGGCGTAACATAGAATATTGGTGTCTACCCCCGTTATCACTTGGCGATTCTCCAGACAGACTTCATTTCCTCAGGCGAAGCAAGCTTAGGCTTTCCCCTTCTGCGGGGTTCTGAAGTTATTACTTTTAGGAATTCCTCAAGGAAATCCTTCCTCTTGCCAGGGATTATGACATAACCTTCCGAAGTTTTTTTAAGCGTGACCGTTTCTCCGATTTCTTCTCTGACTTCCGCAGGAATACAAAGTCTGCCTTTTGAATCTATTTTTAGGGTAATGTGTTCCATTGTCCCACCATTAGTCAGTGGGACAATCTCCAATTTAAAACTTGCTGGGGTGCCAAGGTCTGCAGTCTTAGAACGTTTTGGCTAGGTTCTGATTGTGAAAAGGTGGAGCCTCGAGCGGGCTTTGCTCCCGCGGCCTGCTGCTTACGAGGCAGCCGCTCTGCTGGGCTGAGCTATCGAGGCACAGCGCGTGTTTATCACTGATAGAATGGTTGTTTTTAAATGTTAACCGGTAACGGCGGTCAAGAAATAGTCTTAAATTCATAGAATACGAAAACTAAATGTCGAAGCGCCAAACCGTTTTGGAAGCACTCTCATGAACCAAACTAAAAAACAACCCGTCCCAAACGAAACTATACACAGTTTGGGCGAGCACGATGTTATTGAGCTTATGCGGAAATTTTTTGAGCCTATGCCTAACGCGCCCTTGCCGTTCGGAGATGATGTATCTGCCGTGGCGCTTGGGGAAGGCGACGTGGCGGTTTTAAAGGCAGATATGCTTGTAGCTAAGACCGATGTTCCATGTGGGATGACTCTGCGGCAGGCAGCTGAGAAAGCTGTGGTCATGAACGTAAGCGACTTTGCAGCTAAAGGCGTCAGGCCCCAGGCAGTTATGGTTTCGCTGGGGTTGCCGGGGAACCTGTCCCGTAGCGATTTAGAGGAAGTTGCCAAGGGGCTCAACGCTTCTGCGCGTGAGTATGGTGCATACGTTGTTGGCGGTGATACGGGCGAAGCCGACGACCTCATCATTAGCATTCAACTTTTCGGCACGGCAAAAAAAGACGCATTAATGTTGCGTAGCGGCACCAACGCAGGAGATATCTTAGCTGTCACGGGTTTGTTTGGAAAACCAGCAGCTGGATTGCAGCTTTTGCCGGATGACTCACTTAAGGCACCAGTTGCTTTGCGGGAGGCTTTGGTGGGTGCGGTTTACATGCCGAAGGCGCGTTTAAAGGAGGGCTTAGCTTTGGCGCATTCAGGTACAGTTACAGCATCGATTGATTCAAGTGATGGGTTAGCTTGGTGTCTGCACGAACTGTCAGTGCAGGGAGGAGTTGGGTTTATGGTTTCTGCGTTGCCTGTGGCGGATGAGGTTTTGCGTTTCGCAGAGTTCAACAGGCTGGACCCGCGCGAGTTGGGGCTTTATGGCGGGGAAGAGTATGAGTTAGTGGTGACTGTTAACCCTAATTTATGGGTGGACGCGGAAGCTGCGGTGAAAGCTGTTGGTGGGCGGCTTTTGCCGATTGGGAAAGCCACTCGCGAAAAGCAGCTTTTGCTGGATTTTGCTGGGGAAAAGCGGGTAATTGAAGCGCGTGGTTACGAACACTTCAAAAATTAATCTGTTTGTTTTTCTGTTTTCGTTCTTGCTGGTCTAACAAGTAATTGAGCACTGTGATGCAGGATGCTGCAAGATAAGGTTGTTTTCCGAGGCTGATTTTTTCCCCAAACCGCAACGCGAAGGTTTCGGCTTTTTTAGGCAACCCCACATGGTCACCGAGCACAAAAAGCGAGTTTTCTTCAAGCTGCATTTCCGTGACGTTTTTTCCGCCTTCTTCCAGAACATACACGCTTCGGGTTTCCGCTTTTGTTTTGAGGAGTGCTTCAAAGCTGGTTTTCGCCGTTTTGACGCCTGGATGGGTTTTGCCGCTGACTGCTTTTTTGAGGATGCCGTTCCAGGTGTCGATGTCGGTGCGTACGTCGTATAGTTCTGCGCCGTTAATGTGCAGGTGCATGGGCGGGTTTGGCGGGCCGTTTAGGATTGCATCAAAGTTTACATCCCTGCGTAATCCATGAGATAGGAAAAGGCTGGTTACGATGCACTCGTAAACAATGTCTAGTCTTCCCGCGTCGTGCAGGTTGCTCCAGTGCGGTTCAGTCTTGCCCATGCGGGAGTACAGCAGGAATTCTCTCATGCCTTTCACAGTCAAGTTCGTTATTCAAGCAGAGGTTAATATTGTTTGGGTGGCTGCTTTTCTGCGGTATTTTTCGTTTCTTGCTCTAAGTGGCAGACAAAAACATATTGTTACTTGCGGCTGCGTTTTCGCGAGCCAGTTTTAATTGCGCTTTGTAATTTTTGTTTTTGGGCGGTTTCGCGCTTGTTGTATTCAAATCTGAATCTGGTTTTCATAGGCTTTTTATTTCATTTCGAGTACGGTTGAGGGATGTAAATTGGGCGAACCTCGTCCCTTGCGGCGTAAGAGTTCAATTGAACGATATGCCACAAATGGGCAGGTGCGAGTATGATCGGTGTTTTTGGCTGGTTTTCGCTTTCTTCATGTGTAATCTTTTTTCTGCTAGCGGCTATCGTCTATTTTTTTAACCGTCGGGTAATGCTGAACCGAATATTCATTTTTGCAATGCTGTTCGGTGGTTATTCACTATTTACTTCTTTCATGGTTTTGCAAGCAGGTAGCGTTGAAACGGCCTATTTTTGGAATAAAGTTGGTTTTCTTTGGCCTTTTTTTGTTACGTTACTTGTTCATTTCGCGCTTGTTTTCACCGAAAACGGATTAATAAACGATAAACGTATCTACGGCTTTCTGTATTTGCCTGCGACAGCTTTTTCTCTTCTTGATTTAACTACTAATCAATTGGCTGGGCCCCCAATTAAGGAGTATTGGGGTTTTGTGGTCCCGGGGTCGGGAAGTTGGCTTGGTGCCGTCTGTAATATCTGGTCAGCCACGCTCTCCCTTTTTGCTTTGCTCATATGCATTAGATATTATTTCAGATTGAATGATGTAGTAAAGAAGAAACAAGCTGGGATAGTAACTGCAGGTTTAGCGTATCCCTTGATAGTTGCAATTTTTGTTCAGATCGCTTCCTTCATGTTAAGGCTGGTAATTCCCAATAACGGAACCGGTTCAAATGCCATCTTAGGCGTTTTTGTTGTGTACGCTATTTGGAAATATGGCCTTTTTAACTTAAATCCCTCAGTCGCTGCAGAGAATATAATCACTGCGATGCCTGACTCATTTGTCTTAGCGGACCTGGATGGCAAAATATTCAGGGTTAACCAATCTCTCAGCAATCTGCTGGGTTATCAGGAAAACGAACTTAACGAAAAATCAATCGGAGTTTTATGCAAACACGAAGAACACGGCAAACTGATCTTGGCGGAAATAAGGGAGAAGCGGGAAGTTAGAAACTACGAAACAGTATGCAAGACAAAACTGGATTCGTTGAAGTCGGTTAGTCTCTCAGGTTCTGTTGTGAAGAGCAAAAGTGGTCAAGACATTGGAATCGCATGTATAATTCATGATCTCACAGTAAGGAAGATGATGGAGGAGAAACTTGTTAAGGCAGAGCGATTTGCAGCTATCGGTGAACTTGCGGGTATGATTGGTCACGATTTGCGTAACCCTCTGACCAGTATTCAAGGGGCAGCATATTATCTAAAGAGAAAGCACTCGGGGGAAATGGACGCTTCTGGCAAAGAAATGTTAGACACCATAGAACGGAGCGTAAGGTACTCCAACAAAATAATAAATGACCTCTTGGATTACTCCCGAGAAGTCCATCTGGAAATTAGTGAATGTACGCCTAAGTCCCTCTTGCACGAAAGCTTGTCTCTGATCGAAATGCCCAGCCACATACAACTGTTTGACTTTACCCAAAGTGAACCCGCCCTAATGGTTGATGTTGAAAAAGTTAAGAGAGTCTTTGTTAACCTCATTAAAAACGGCGTCGATGCGATGCCTAAAGCAGGGAGATTGGAGGTATCAAGCACTCAACAAGAGGGTTACGTAGATATAGCATTTATCGATAATGGTGTTGGCATTCCTGAAGATGTGAAAACGAAACTTTTCTCGCCGCTGTTCACGACTAAGGCTCAGGGCATGGGTTTTGGATTGGCTATCTGCAAGCGAATAGTGGATTCACATGGAGGAAAAATCTCATTGGAAAGTGGAATCGGTGAAGGCACAAAAATCACTGTTTCTCTTCCCTTTCACGTTAAGACCCAAACACCTAAAGCAAATTAGCATAAGGAAGCAACCAAGTGCAGGTAATTGAAACGTAGGTAGTTTTTGCTCAAGGATAACTTTGGTTAAAAAATAATTTTAGTAGGCAAACTCAGAATCCTTATGTCCGTGCTCACCTATGTTTCTCCAGCCAGAGACGTGATTAATTGGGCAGAATAAAGTTCGGCGTGTTTCTTCCTTTCTACGCATTCCAAAACCACGAAAAAACATCTCAGTTTAATTGCATTCGGGACTTTGTTTTGGAATGTGAACGCCTTGGGTATGATTCTGTATGGCTGGATGACCATCTAATGTATGGGAAAACGTCGATGCTTGAGTGTTGGACGACCCTTTCTGCGCTTGCATCTGTAACCGCAAAGATAAGACTCGGCACCATGGTGACTTCCAATGCTTTCAGGAATCCTGCTTTACTTGCTAAAATGTCGGCGACAGTTGATGTCATCTCAGGTGGCAGGCTCGAACTCGGGTTGGGCGCCGGCGTTCAAAAAGAGGAGCATTTTGCCTATGGTTTTCCTTTTCCGAAGCCAAGCATCAGGATTGAGCATTTGAGAGAATCTTCGGATATAATAAGGAAAATGTGGAGTCAGGAAAAAGCGAGTTACAAAGGAAAACACTACGAAATATTCGATGCGGTTTGTGAGCCCAAGCCAGTTCAGAAGCCTCATCCCCCAATAATAATAGGTGGAGGCGGAGAGAAGCATCTGCTGAAGGTAACTGCGGAGCACGCTGACAGATTCGATTTTGGCTACCTCCAGAACATGGCGCTGTATCAGCATAAACTTGAGGTCTTGGAAAATCACTGCAAAGCAGTCGGCAGAAAATTCGGCGAAATCGAAAAATCATGCTGGCCTGCTGGACAAATCATCCTCAGTCAAAACTCACGTAAACTTGAAGAGAAAGTGAAGCGCCTCAAACCAAAAAGCATGAGCCGAGAAAGTTTCGAGAAATTCAGCCTGTTAGGCTCCTCTGACACCTGCGCGGCGAAACTGCAACCCTACCTTGATTTAGGAGTTACCTATTTTATGTTGTTCTTCGGAGACTTCCCGGAGGCAACCAGCCTGCGTCTGTTCGCGGAAACGGTTGCCAAAACCATGTAGCATCAAGCTGGACCAACAACACGGCACATGCTACTTTTTGACGATTGAGCCGTTCCAATAAATCAAAGTGTCATAAGGCAGAACTGACGGTATGTTCCAAGTTCGGTTCTCGTAAACAATATCCAAGTTCATGCCGTACGAAGCAAGCAGAGTATTTGTATCATTCCAGACTTTAGCTGCAAACGCGTCGGCTGACCACAGCCCCCAAACCGAATCGGTTGGTCCGCGGAAGCCGTAGCCATAATCTGTAGGCAGCACATAAGCCGCCTCTACAGGAATCATCTCAGGCTGCTGATGGTCGCGGGTATAATTCCAGAAGCTTTTCATCGCGTCAAGATGCTCCTGCGTCAAGATTCCATAGGGAGTGGCGGTGGAGTTCAATGGGGTGTCAAAGACAACGATGTATTCGGCGCCGTTCTGATAAGCTAAAATCATGTCGTCGTAGAGTTCTGGAGCGCTTTCTATGCAGGAACCTGTCTCTCCGCAGTCTCCAAATGTGATGATTGCTCCCCATTGCTTGTCCTGCGAAGTTGCCGCTCCCCTTGTGAGGGCTACCGCCAGCTGTCGACTTTGATTTCCTACGAACTCGCAGAAAATCGTGTCATAACCGGACAAATAATCGAACCAGTATAGTGCGTAGTCAGAAGTGTAAAGTTTCATTTCGGGAACATTATAGTAAACGCTACTCTTGTACATCGCTAAATAAGGTGTAAGACCAAGTATGAAGTGAATTGCAGCGTCGGTATCATTATTCGCTGCAGGAACAGGCCGTTCAGGCGAATTATTGTCTAACTGTTTGCCTGCTGCTTCATCAAACATGTAGGACCCCAAAAACTTGTCGCCATATCGCATCTGAGCCATCTGGAAAAACGAAGGGTCAGGACCCTGAGGTGGCAGATACCCCACTTTGGCGAATCCCACGTAGACAATGAAGTAGAAGCCTTTTTGGTACAAGTAATCACAGACACAGGTAAGTTTCGTAGTGTTCGACGTTAAGTCAAGTGAACCCAGAATTATCAAGTTGGCATATCCTGCGACAGCTTCCGTGACATTGTAGACGGCGTTTTCATCGCCGTATGCCACATCCACGCCTACAAACACCTTGGGTTTGCTTGCAACTTTTTCTGAAACCAAGTTTATGCCGACGTACGCGAAAAGAAGAGCAAACACTAGTAAACCGACCGTAACCGTGAGGATGATTTTGCGTTTCAGAAAAGAAACCTCCAGATGAATCCGAAACGAATAATTCTGCTGAGCCTCCAAAAACGTCGCTCAAAACATTCTTGTATCTTCTATCTTAGCGGCCACTTAAAAAACTAACGACGAAAATAGGTATCCAAATTAAACCAGCAGTGCTTAGCCTTTTAAGTCTGAAGCAAGAAAATAGTTTCGGAGTACACTTTATGTTTTCCACCGGAAAGCCCCTCTCTAAGATGCTGTACGTGATAGGGATAGCAGTTATTTTTCTGGCTGTTTACTCGCAGTACTTTGTTAGGTTAGGTGTAGTTACAGGTTACCTAGTTGTTTACGGTGTGCCTATCGTCGTTGTCAGCTTGTTTTTCGGGAGACCGCTACTTCAAAGAGCTGCTAAAAATAACCGCGAAGGCTTCAAATACGGTTTGGGACTTTTTGGTGCCTTAACGATCCTTAGCATATTTCTTTCCGTGATAGCTTTAGCGATTATACTGCAGTTTAACCCGCAGGCCGCCGACCTCCTAAGCAAGCCCAATCCGGTACTTCAGGTGCCTCCAAATGAGGCCTGGATTCTAATCGTGGTCTCTATTCTTGTTGTGGGTCCAGCTGAAGAATACTTATTCCGAGGCTTCATGTACGGTGGACTGTTAAGTATCTCTAAGGGCAGATATTGGCTTCCCCTGGCTATAGTTTCAAGTTTAATGTTCGCATCCGTCCATGCATATTACGCCGTTACTTACGGAATAGCAAGCGCTCTTCCCTTCATAGACTTAGTTACCTTCGGCGTAGCCATGTCAATAACTTACTATTGGTCAGGTGGAAACATACTTGCACCCGCTGTTATACACGGATTATACGACGCTACAGGCTTCTTGGGCGTAGCAACCACAACCAACATCGGGTTAGCTGCACGTTTCGTGCTGATAGCGGTCGGCTTAGTGTTCGCAATATTTTACGTTGTGATGAAAAAGATACGCATAAACCCTGCTCAAATTTCCAAGACCCCCGCTCAAACCGAACAGCCACCACCCCCGCCGTAAACGCTTCGCCACAGCTATTTCTTGGATATCCAATAGCTCATTTCGGGCCTGCAAACAAGCTTGTAAACTGTGGAGATTGGATTAAAAATCCAGGTTCCCTTCGGGTAATAGTCGGTTCTTTCAAAAAACTCAAAGCTCTCTTTTTTAAAAACGCGCTGTATCCTTGCGTGGTTTAAAGAGTGATCTTTTTTGTGCCAGTAGTCAGATAACGTATAATCTACAGCCGGAAACTTGAGGCCAACCAACCCGAAATACAGCGTGTTAAATAACGGGTTCGAATGAGAATAAGCGGTTTTCACAAACCCAGCCAACTTAGTCGGCTCCATCTTCCAGTAGTACGGCGACGCTTCGTGATCCAGATACATGACGCCTCCTTTTTTAAGCAAACCACAAAGTCTCGTTAACGTGTCGACGTAGTCCGGTAGATGGTGAAGCACTGAATAACAAGTTACCAAATCAAATTTTTCATTGCCGAAATTCACGTTTTCTATAGGCGAATTAACCACAGACAGTTTCTTTTTGTCTACGTAGCTTCTGTATTTTTTCTTCAAAACGGCGCACATCTCGGCAGAGATATCCACGGCAGTCACGGTGTAGCCTAAAGCCAGAAGTTTGCCAGTTAAGTTTCCCGTGCCGGCCCCAAAATCCAGCGCCTGCTTTTGGTTATTCGCTACTAGCCCGTCTGCCTTTTTGAGTGTAGAAGTTATTCTTTTTTGTTCTTGCTTGTTGTACACTTCAGGATGAAACAACTCGTAGTATGAGACTTCAACTCTATGAACTGTAATGTTTGCTTCATGAACTTTTTCTCGCAGCGTTTCCGTCTCAGACAAATCGCTTAACCTTCAAAGTCCCAACTTAACATTTCCATCGTCTAGGCGAGCAAATATAGGTTTTGTGCCAAATAAACGATATCAACGAATAAAAAATAACAGCTGCCTAGAAACAGCATTACGGTTTTTCGCCAAAAAATATCGCTTTATCTTTATTCTGAAAAAAATCTTTCGCCATATTGAAATCAAGTGAAATGCAAAAATGTTATATATAAAAAAAGTCAAACAAAGGGACGTGAAATTTAGGAGAGATGAGAATATTGAAAATTAGGAAACCAACAATAAAAACCGTGTTTTCCTTGATTCTTGTGCTTTTGATGACAATGGCGATCGCGACTATTCTACCCGCAGTTCAGGCAGTTGACTACCCTAGTTATCTGGAGATCAATGTTGCCCCTAACCCGATTGGCATCGGACAGACAGCATACATCAACGTCTTTATGACTAAACCACCATCCACGTCGTTTATGGGCACAGCAGGTGACAGGTACCAAAACATAACTCTGGTTATCACAAGCCCTGATGGAACTAAGCAGACTCTTGGACCATACTCAAGTGACGCCGTAGGCGGTGCATGGGTACCTCCATTTGTACCAACCCAAGTTGGCAGCTACACTTTCAAAGCACACTATGCAGGACAAACATTGTCGAACGGAATAGTGTATCAACCTTCTGACAGCGTGACCGTGACACTTGTCGTGCAGCAAACTCAAATACAGTCATATCAAACTCCACCGCTTCCAACCGAATATTGGTCACGACCAATATACGCAACTAATTACAATTGGGCCCAGCTTGGTTCCAATTGGTATGGCTTAGGGATTCCAGCGTTTACTGACACTGGAGGCTACGATGCCACAGGTAACTTCCAGCCCTTCGGTACAGCCCCAAACACTGGCCACATAGTCTGGACAATGCCTACAGCTCCTGGAGGTCAACCAGGACTACCAACTCCCGGCGACCAAGAACACCAGTATGAATCAACTTCGATACTCTTCCGTGCGTGGGAACCAGTGATCCTTAACGGAATACTCTACTATGTTCAATATCCAAGCTTCCCGAACGTGCGCCCATGCTGGGTTGCAGTAGACATACGCACTGGAGAAACTGTGTGGACCAAACAAACTGATGATCTGTTAAGGGCAGGTCAAATATTCAGCTTCCATACCATTCAAGAGTATGGTTCTATTGCGATGCTTTGGGGCATTACTGCGAGTGGTCCGCTTGAATTCCACCTGTATGACGCAATGACTGGGACATTAATTGCGAACATTGTTAATGCTACGCCCGTTCAAGGGTTCCTCAGTCGCACAACTGCATTTGTCATGAACTTCAACGATGACCAAGGTTCCCTCTTGACTTACTATTCTGCTGGCGGGAACCTCGTAATGTGGAACTCAACGCGATGCATGGCTTATCCAACTGGTGATACAAGCGTTTATGCAGAAATTATTCGTCCATCAGGCAACATCAGCTTTACCTCTGGAATTCAGTGGTCAGTACCAATCCCAACTATGGTTGGAGATGTTAACATTACAGGGTCATTAGGCATCGGAGCAATAACTCCTGAAGTGATTCTTCTCCGCACCGCGCCAACAGTTGCCTCTCAGACCGTTACTGGCTACCAGATTACCGCAGGCATTGACGCACAAACCGGACAGTTACTTTGGGGACCACTCAACCAAACAATATCGCAATATCAAGACGTAGCTGTCATTGGCGCACGCAACGGCGTATACATCTTACACGACAAAGACACGAATGAAGCGTACGGCTACTCATTGCAAACAGGACAGAAGCTGTGGGGTCCAGTTCAACTCACAGGAAACGCTTACAGCACTATCTCACGCGCTGCTGAAATCGCCTACGGAACAGCTTTCATCTGGGACTTCGGAGGATATGTAAATGCTCTTAACGCTACGACAGGCGTAATCCTTTGGACTTTCCAAGCTGAAGACGCCGGATACGATACCCCCTATGGCATCTATCCTCTGTGGCAATTTGGCACTGAAGGCGTAGCGGACGGAAAAATATTCCTTTCACAGAGCCGCATGTACAATCCGCCACTGTTCCCCAATGCATCCAGAATTGTCTTAGACTGCGCAACTGGCGACCTAGTATGGAGCGAAATGGGCTTCTACGGCAGGGAACCAGCAGCATTTGCAGACGGCTACATGCTTCAATTCAACAGCTATGACAACCAGATATACTCAGTAGGTAAAGGACCCACCAAGACCACCGTTTCTGCACCGCAAACAGCTTTGCCGTCAGGAACCAGCGTGCTGATTTCAGGAATGGTTACCGATGAATCTCCAGGAACAAAGGATTCTGACAGGACCGCTCGTTTTCCAAATGGAGTTCCAGCAATCGCTGACGCAAACATGTCTTCATGGATGGAGTATCTGTACATGCAGCAGCCTAAACCAGCCGACCTAACCGGAGTTACAGTGCATTTGACCGCCATTGATCCTAACGGCAACTCTCAAGAAATCGGCAATGCCGTAAGCAATTCCTTAGGTAACTACGCAATCACGTGGACGCCGCCAGTTCCAGGACTTTACACAGTTACCGCAACATTCGCGGGTTCAGAATCTTACTATACCAGTGAATCAGGCGTCTCATTCTTAGTGTCAACAGCATCTTCAGCATCAGCAGTTGCCACCCCAGCTCAAACATCTGCCCCAGCAGTTTCGTCAACTCCAGCACCAGTCCAGACAGCTTCGCCTTCGCCAAGTCCGGCAGTTCAACCTCCAACAAGTGCCCTGCCAACAACGACATTCGTTGCTATAGGTGCAGCAGTCGTTATCATAATTGCAGCCGCAGCAGCCCTTATCCTACGAAAACGCAAGTAAGCAACTAAAAACCAATCCCTTTTTCCTTTTTTGATATCAAACTCTTCGAGCAGAATCCTTTCTCGTTTTTAGTTCTAAAACCATGAGAGGGTCCCATTTTTTCTTGCCGTTCGTAGACACCAAGCGTAAATCCAGTAACCCACCGGCAAGATTATGGCGCACATCAAACCTAAAACCAGCAGATCAGGCAAAATTGTCAGCAACCCTTGACCAGTCAACATGGGTCGAATGCAGGTGAAGAAGTAGAATTGTGGAACGAAAAACGAGACTATTCTAAGTTGAATAGGCATGACTGCGATTGGAAACAGCACGTTTCCAAACAGATTAGTGGCTATGGTAATTACGGTGGTAACTGGGTCTCCTTGTTTGGTTAAAATGAGAACTCCCGCGCCTATCATGCTGAAACCGATGAAAGTTCCTATGCCTAAGCCTACTACGATTATGGTTCCGATGATGTTGATGCTGAGTATTACTCCGAAAGCCAGTACGCCTACGGCGAGGTAAATAACAATGACTAGTGTGCTCCAGATGAAACCCCACAATGAACTCCCAACGATGAATGTAACTAAACCTGTTGGGGAAACCAGAACTTCCTCTAGGCTCCAGGGGTTTATGGTCCGCTGAACCAGAGTTAAGCTCTGAGAGAGGTACGTGTTGAAGGCGAGCCCGATGAGAAGGTACGTTACAACGGGCATGCCAAATTGCTCTTGGACACTGGGCATGGACGCGTTGGCGCCCCAAAACGCGTATGATAAGGCTCCAAAAAGCGCGCTTACGACACTGAGTAGAATGTTGGTTTTATACGTAGAGAAGGAGATTATGTCTCGTTTCATGAAATAGTAGATTTTGTCTAGTTCCTGCAGCAGCGTCATTCGGAAACTCCTGCCCCAGTTAACTCTATGAAAGCATCCTCCAGCGTGGGCTCTTCCTGTCTAAAGTTGACCAGCTTGATTTTTTCCTTAAAGAAAAAGTCCAGAACCATGGGCAACGCGTCCACGTTTTCAAGGCGAATCCGTAAACGTGTTTGACCAAGCACCGCGTCTTGAACCTCTGCGCTTAAACCGGCGACTCCTGTCATAGATCTTAACCTTTTTACTTGAGTGTCTTGCATGTTCTTTACTACGATGTCGGCGACTTCACCTTTCTTAGCCATGCCTTTGAGGGCATCAGGCGTGTCTAGCGCGACGATTCTTCCCCTGTTCATTATTCCCACGCGGTCGCACATTTGGGCAACCTCTTCAATGTAGTGCGTAGTGTACAGAACCGTTTTGCCTTCTTTCTTGCTGAGGTCGTTTTTTATGAAATCCCGAATGTTCCTTGAAGAGGTAACGTCCAAGCCTGTCGTCGGTTCATCCAGCAGCAAAATGGGCGGGTCAGCCAGAAGGGCTCTTGCAAGAGCGAGTTTTCTTTTCATGCCGCCCGAATACTTCTGGAAAAACTCAAAAGCTTTGTCTTTCAACCCTACAAGTTCCAGAACTTCCATAATTCTTTGTTGTCTTCCCTGTCGGGGGACGTTGTTGATGGCTGCGAAGAATTCCAGATTGCTGTAGCCGCTGAGTCTCCAGAAGAATCCGCGTTCTCCCACGCTGAACAATGTGCCTATGGATTGTTTAACCTGCATTTGCTGTTTTGCAACGTTGAATCCGTTTACAAGTGCTGACCCGTCGTCGGGCGGTAGCAGAGTGCACAGTATTTTGACTAGCGTTGTTTTTCCTGCTCCGTTGGGCCCCAACAAACCGAAGAGTTCGCCTTTCCTGATTTTCAGGTCAAAGTGGTTGATGGCGGCGACTGTTCTGTTTTCTCTGTGGCTGAAAAGTGAAGTTTTGTTTCCTGGGATTCTGATTTTCGACGTGTAGGTCTTTGTTAAGTCTTGTATTTCTATGGCGTATTCAACTGGCGCAGTCAATTTTTGTCTCTCGTAAAATTGTTTCTAAATAGGTACTACTTGCTTTCATGAATAAAAGTTGCTCGATTCTCTTAAAATGTTATTTTGCAGCGTTAGCGGCAACAGCAACCGCGTAATTCTTTATTTTTTGTTGGCCGCTTCAGGAAGAAGGCGATTTGTGGCCATCTAAGTATCCTTTCGTAATATTTTATATAGAGTTAGGTAAATTTTTCAATACCCATATGGGGCATGTTAACATATTTCTTATTTTTTCTTGCTTTAAAAGGCATTTTTCAGTTTACATTAATAGTTGGCGATATATGTGCATATTAACAAATATTATCATATCGTGAGAAACAATACTTTGCTTGTTAAAGAGGAATCCGAAAATGTTGAAACCCTTGGAAGTCTTTGAGAATGAAGAAGCAGAGAAATTGTTAGAGTATTTTGTTGCCTACAGAAAATTGAGTAGCACAGCTGACTACTTGAGATGTGTAGCAAAAGTGAATAGCGAGGTTAGTTTCTGCGAAAACAAGCCCCGACCCGGAGAGGAAAGTCAACTGAATCAGCTAATTGAGAAAAAGTAACTATAGGCTCCTGTTGTGACGTTCCGTATGGGCTTTTTTTACTCATTTCTTTTCTTGTTTTGAAATGTAAATATTGTTTGCTTGGCTTCAGGTTTCTATGTTTTGTTTTTTTGGTTTTGTAGGCTGGTTTGTTTGTGAAGGTAAATAAATTTATCATAACTGAAGGAAAACTTTCGAGAAGGGCGCGAAGAAGAAACTTGTGAGTTGAAGTGGGCACTCATTTCGAAAACGTTTTAGAGACATTATAGAAAATGTAGGCAATATAAAATTGCGTGTTTTTGTGGAAAAGGCAAAGTGTTTTTGCGCAAAAGTTATCTACTGAAAAAATGTAAATTGACTTTTGAGTGTGGGGGAGCAGAAAAAGTGTTTGCCCCCTCTCTATGCAACACGCCCTCGCAGTGTTTCTGCTCTCTCATACTCGCATTCAAAAATAAAAACTTCGCTGCTGTAATGGACTGGTGTTGTCATCAGAGTTTGCCGATGTTTGGGGTGATTAAGCGTTTGATTGGACGATTTTGTGTTGATTACCTTATTCATACTGCGCCAATTTTGCAGGTTTATACCAATTGTGTTAAGGATCTGCATCATTTATTTTTAGAATTGACTTTCCAATGAGTGTTCTGTCAAAAACGATGTACCTCCTGAAGTGTCCGCCTGCACTTTTTCACTTGAGTCTGATAGTAACTCACATAAAGTGAAGCGTCTTACTATGAGATTTGCGTGGTTGCGTCATGCGTAGGCGCGAAGCAGTTGGTCTTTTCAGAGAGATATGTGAGTGTATACCAGACCCGTCGGGCTTCAGTAGCGTGTTTCTGATTCAAACTTCTCAAGCGGATTCGCTCGAAGAGAATTTTGAACTTCGGATAAACGCTATGTTCGATGGGCGAACTCTTGAAACTATAAAAGTCCTCTTGAAGAAACGAAGAATGTTCTTAGTCGAAAACAAAGGATCTTTAGTGATTTATGCACCTGCACAAAAAAGAATCCAAATGGGAATCGTTGCTTAAGGCAAATTCCCGATCACATTCCCAGAAGTAGTGGGATACACCAGAAATTATAGGGAACCCCCTGATTCTGCTTTTCAGCTTGTCTAATCCGCATTTAGAGGGCGGGAACTGCGAAAAAGTCTGAATAACCTCCAAAAAGCGTCGTTGTTAAAATCTTTCCACAAGCTTTAAATCTACTTTGTACGGAACTTTATTTGGCTTTGAGGACATGCATTTTGGAAAGGGTGGATGCTCTTTCACTGCTGAAAGAGGTTATGGCGGCTTGCTGGTCGTTTCGCAGTGCTGAATCGGTGTCTTTAATTAAGGAAGGGGAGCCTGAAAATTGGAAATTAACAGCTAAGTGGGTTCCTGATCGGTCTGAGGTGGAGTGTTTGAGTAAAATTGCTCTTGAGCATAGTTTAGAGATAACTACGACTAACGGACGTACAGTTTTCCGTTCAGTGTTGAAGCCTCGTTAATGGGTTTCTTTAAAGCATAAACCGCATTGTGTGCATGTGAAGGCTTCGATGTGGAAAAAGCCGTTTTTCAATGACTTGTCTGGCGCAGTAATTTCTTTGCCACATTTTGGGCATTTAGTCATGCATAGTCTCCTATATTCCTAAATCATATATGTATAGGGGAGCGCACATAAAGCTCCTTGTTGGTACATTAAGATACAACAAGCCAACGGGCATCAAATCTGCCTTAGAACCCCTCAGAAATTACTTATTTCTGCATTTGGGTGTGGTAGTGACCCCAATAGATAGGCCAGAAATGAAGCGAGGTGAATCTCTTTTGCTGGTGTTTGAGTTTTAAAGTCTATTCATTTATTGTCTTTGCGATATATTCCTGCTTTGAAATATGGCTTTTATCGGTTTCTCACATTTTCTTTCTGTAAGAGTGAACGGAGGTTTAATCTAATGGTGGAAGATAGAAAATTGACGGGGCTTTCAGTCCTCTTATTAGTGGGCCTTAATTTAATGATTTTTACTGTTTCGCCGATAATTGACACTTCCATAAGATCACAAATTCAACTTGTGCAAATTTTAATCTTGGTTTTAGCGGCTGCTGTTACAATTGCTGTTGAAGTGACAAGAAAAAACTCTGATAAGCCATAAGATTCTATGAGTTACGCGGTTGGGTTCTTGGATGTTTGTTAAGTGAACGAGGGGAAGGGAACGATGCCTGCTTTTAAGGAAAGGGGGCTGAGGAGAAAGGGTTGAAAACAGGATCGTGAGCAGGCACCGTTTCCTTACCTGCTATTGCCTTGAGCTGTTTTGGTTTATTACGTTTTTTACACAAAAAGCAGTATATAAGAAAGTAAACAAATGAACTCTGGTTATTTTCAGTTTCGAAAACTTGCTTGGATTGTGTGAAGCAAAAGGAAAGTGTCATTATCAGTGTTGTCCAATTTGTGTAAATTAATTCCAACGCCTTTCCCCTTTATTTTTCTTAAGTGCACAATTTGGCTTGGAATTTTGGAGGGTAAGCAAAATAGCAGTTAAAAAACTGTAATTTGGTTTTTTGCGGGTTTCAGTGTTAACATTGTTAAGTAGCCGTTGATGTCGCAAATCCCTTGACCAGTTTTTCAGGTTTTTTCTCTCAATAAATGGAATACAGCGCATCAGCAAAGGATTTTGCGTTTCGCAGATTGAAAGTTTACTTCGAAGTGCCGAGTTGCATTATGTGACCTTTATGCAAGCTAGTGCCAGTTTGGAGCTTTCAACAGTCGTTTGGAAGGAAGGCACGCTCTATATAGCCTTTTGTCCCGAGTTTGATGTTGCAAGTCAGGGCAAAAGTGTTGAGGCGGGCTTTAGCGAATCTTAAGGAGGCACTTGAGCTTTATTTGGGGGATGAAGGATGTCGAGAAGTCATCTGCAACCGAGATTCCCATGTTAACTAGAGTAAAGGTGGATGCACCTGGTCCTGCCCGTAATCTCAGGTCAAAGGGTAATTAGAGCCTTAGCCAAAGTAGGTTTTACGGTTGAGGGGC
Source organism: Candidatus Bathyarchaeota archaeon (assembly GCA_963760905.1). Classification (GTDB taxonomy): domain Archaea; phylum Thermoproteota; class Bathyarchaeia; order Bathyarchaeales; family Bathycorpusculaceae; genus JADGNF01. Next base: position 18,408 of record CAVXEQ010000005.1, on the reverse strand, counting down.
GAAAAGGAAGTCATATTAAGCTAAAGAAAAAATTTGACGGCAAATTTATGTCTTTATTGTTTCCGAACACTCCGAAGTGGCGAAAGGAAGCTTTTCAGGAACTGATACAAACTCTTTCTGAGGAAGGCGTCAAAAAAGTTGCCAAATCATGTGGTGGGGAATTTAGGGAAAAGTTTGCCCTTAGGTTTCTTTTTGGATAAGTTTTTAAGCTCTAACTTTTAGATTTAGCTTGGTGGGAATCTATGTTTTTTAGGCAGGTTCATCAGTACGGCGACAACTTCTCTTACATTATAGCGGATGAAGTTACTCGTGAAGCTGCAGTTGTAGATTCAAGCTTTAACTCTGACGAGCTCATGCGGGTTTTGAAAGCCGAGCGGTTTACTTTGAAATACATAATATGCACCCATGGGCATTCGGATCATACGGACGGTAACTCTGATTTGCGTTCGGCTTTGGGTGGACAGATAGTGGTGCATAGCGCTTCCGGGGTGAGAGCAGACCTCAAGGTTGATGACGGTGACGTTTTGCATGTTGGCAGCGTGGAGTTGAAGGTTATTTACACTCCTGGACACACTGCCGACAGCATGTGCCTGCTCGTAGACGGCAAGAAGTTGTTGACGGGTGACACGTTGTTTGTGGGTGAATGCGGCAGAACCGACTTGCCCGGCGGAAACGCAGAACGCATGTATGATAGCCTCTTTAACAAGTTGCTTAAGCTGGACGATGAGGTTGAGGTTTATCCGGGGCACGATTATGGAGCGAAAGCTTACTCTACTATTGGTGAGGAAAGGCGAACGAACTACGTATTGGAGCCTCGTTCTGTTGAGGAGTTTGTCGAGTTCATGCATGAACCTTAGATTGATTGTTTTGTGCTGAGGCAGCAGCTCGAGAATTTTGGTTTTGAAGGCAAAATTATTTTGTGGGTTAATTTTTGTTTATGGCGGAGTCTTTTATTATTAGCGACAATGGTGTCCTGTTTGCTTGCTTATTTGCGGGCTACTGACATTTCTGTTGGGGTTGGCGTGTGCGGTGCATTTTGTTGCCTAAACAGCTTGTCAAATAAAGCGCCAAGGGGAATTAATTTCATCGTTGCGGAGTTTTTGGGGGTGCATTTGTCTTGTGCCTGTGAAGGTTTATGTGACGCCCACTATGGCGTTGTATGGCGCAGTGACGTTGCAAAGTCACTAATGAGCTGAAACGTGTCGCAGGGGAGTAGTATGTTAGAAAGATGTTGACTGGCGATTTCCAGTGACCGTTCGTTTTATTATGAAAAGCTTATGTCTCAGGAGTGTTTAATACAGAAATATGGCAATTGAAGTTGAAAATCTGCCAAAAGCACTGAAGCGGAAAGGCTTAGAAGAAAAACTGGGCGCGTTTTGTAGGAAAAATAATATTGCCTTTATGGCTATTTTCGGGTCTTTTGCTCGAGGTGAGCAAAACCGGAAGAGTGACGTTGATGTCGCCATAGAATTTGACCGTAACACAAGAAAGAGCCTTTTTGATTTGGTTCGGGTCGAGAATGAATTGAGTAGTTTGCTTAAGAGAAAGGTGGACCTTGGGATTCTGAGCAGTGTAAGCCCTTACATCTTGGAAGATGTGAAAAAAGAGATGCTTGTAATTTATGAAAAAAGATAGTGTTTATTTGTCTCATATTCTGGAGGCTATTTCTGATATAGAGCAGTTTATGGTTGGGGTGAGCGAAAAGGAATTTTTTGGGGGTAAAGAGAAGCAGTACGCTGTTTTGCGGGCTCTTGAGATAATCGGTGAGGCAGCAAAGAATTTGAGTTCTGATTTAAAATCTGAAAATTCCCAGGTTGACTGGAAAAACATCGTTGGGATGCGAGACAAACTAATTCATGCTTATTTTGGCGTAAATTTGCCTTTGGTTTGGATGACCATAAAGAAGGATATTCCTGAACTCAAGAAGACTCTTATTGAGTTATCGAAACAGTAGTGTCGAATTCTCCAATAATGCTGCATAAAAATGCGGTGCGCGCCTATTGCGGTTAGCTTTAGGTTAGAAATTTCAGATTCAAATTTCGTGGTTGTAGAAAGTGATTGAAAATATAATCAGAACTTGTAAATGAGCTTTCTGAGTGTGCGTGGATGTTTTGTAGGGTTTATGGGTGGGTTCTTGGCGTCGAAAGCTTTTTATCGTTTTCCAATGATAATGTTTCCTATTGGGAAACAAAATGTCTTTGGATATGAAGGGTCAAGTGCTTGAAGCAGCCTGCTCAGCAACCTGCGGCGTCAGAGACTTAGTTCACTTGATGAAGTGGAAAACTTCAAGCGTAGTCAATTTACTCAAGGTCATGAGTAACGAGAGCTTAATTGATTTGCAGCCACTCCAGCAGCCAAAAAGAGGTAGACCCAAAACTGTTGTAGTGTGTACTCCTCTGGGTTTGGAGTTTCTGGAAAAGTACCGGCGACTGAAAATGATGCCGCTGAAAGCTAGAAAAGAAGATTTGGCGCGTGCAGTGAAAGATGCAGAGTTTGCCCGTAGGCTTGTTGAGCGTGGCCAATTGCCCTTCAAAGTTTTTATGGAGTTGAATACTATTGCCCGCAATATTGAGGTCTCTTCACAGACTCCTGAAACTGTTTGAAAAAAACGGTTTTCACAGCATGTTAATTGGTGGCTACGCTCTTCCTTTTTACGGTAGAATTCGGACAACTGTTGATGTTGATTTGGCTGTTGCGGTTAAAACTGGTGAGGAGTTTGACCGGTTCGTTAGTCTTCTGCGGGATGCAGAGTTTGAGCCGACCATTTGTTCTCCTCGTAACGCTTTGATTCTTGTTGTTGATCGCCAGGAGAAAGTTGAGATAGAGCTATGGTTGAAGCCTGACGGGGTTGTTTTTGATAATGAAACTCTTAGGCGGAGGCAGAAGGTTATGTTAGCTGAGGATTTTTGGGCGTGGGTTATTTCAGCTGAGGATTTCATTGTGAGCAAGTTGTCAAGAGCTGATCGGGGCGTGGTTGATGAGCAAGACGTGAAGAGCGTGTTGGTTAGGCAAGAAAACAAGTTGGACACTGGATATCTTCAGCGAAGAGCGAAACATGCTGGGGTGCTGTCGCTTTTGCAGGCTATTCAGGCAACTGAGATGTCTTGACTGGGCTAGACAGTTGAGGATTAATGAGTAAGCTTCGTCATGATGTTTGTATTTCAGAACCTTACGGTGTTAGGGTTTTCGCAGACTTCATAAATGAGAACAAATGAGCCGATGTGGAGCCTTCTTGGACCCTTCAAAAGGCTTGCTGAGAGGTTTGAATTGCAGTGGGTCAGTTAGGATTTGAGTAATTTTCTTGTTTATTGCTTCCAGCTGTTTTTTGCTTAGTTTCTCGAATGCCTTGTAAACTTCTTCAATTTCTAGGCTATACAAGAAATCATTTGCGTTGAACTCTTCTTCGAAATCCTTAACCTTAACAAATTTGCCGTTCTTGCTGGTGTTCTCGATTTCTTTTATGAACTCAGGTCGGAGTTGAGGTTCAAGCTCACATTCCTCATAACGTTTAGGATGATGTTTAAGGCTTGGTTTTTGTCTTTGAGACCGTATTTTGCTTTAGCTATGTTGATTATGCGATTTTCTCTTTCGCTTTAGGTCAATTATGTTTTTTACCAACCTGCTCACCTGAATAACTCGGTATGAATTGCAGATAATCTGGTATTTTTAAACTTAATCAACTAAGAACGATTAGGGCCGTTCAGAACCCATTTGCGAAAAACTTGATGTAGTTGTTCAAGGTTCAAACGGTATTAAAATCCAAGTAACACCGATGCAGTTGAGCACAATAATTAGTTAAGTTTCTGATTTTTCTTTTCTGTTTTCTGATCTGATGGATTTTTCTTGGCACTCAATTGAGCAGAAACCTGTTTTTCTGTAGAATCTTTTGGCATCTTTACTTTGGATTACGGGTGGTTTGCCGCAGAATTTGCACTTCATTTTAAAATCACTTGTCTCAAAATTTGAGATGAAAAACGCTTATTTAAGGAATCCCCCTTCAGACGTAATGACTTTTTGGGCATTTAGCATTATCCAGGTTTCTAATTTTTTTTGATTAAAATTTAATCAAACCTGCATAAAGGAATTTGTTCTGGCACTTTTTTTTATGCGAAAGTTTTATTTGAAAATTGGCTGAGTAGACGCAGGGATTAAAATGAAGAAATGTGTAATGAGTACAACGAATTATCCTCCTCCACCTCCTCCCCCACCTGCATCTTCAAAACGTTTTTCGAAGACTATGATTGCAGCATTAATTGCGGTCTTAGCAGTGGCGGTTGTTGTCGGAGCTTTCTATGCAACGAATCTGCAGTCGAATAACGATATCAATCCTTCTCCTTCAGTGACACCTTCGTCTTCTCCTTCAGTGATGCCTTCAGCTTCTGCTTCGGATTCGTTTTCGCCCTCAACAACGTCAATTGCATCGCCTTCACCAAGTTTGACTTCTTCATCGGCGTCGCCGACGTCCACTGCTCCAGCTACCGCTACGACCAGCCCGTCAGGGCCAACAACATTGGGTTATCGGGATGGCGCTTGGGCTAATTACACTACAAAGAACTATAACGAAAGTGGAGCTGTAACGGCACTGTACAATTTGAGATACGCTGTTAGCCAAGGAACTCTTAAAGGAGTTGACTGCTGGATACTGCAGACGGATAATCAGCTTCTTACTGACGACTCCGTAATGAATACTGTTACAACTTATTGGCTGGATAAAAGTAGCCTCCACGGTATTCACTATAAGATAGTGATCTCCTCGAACGGCATAGTAATATCTGACACTGAAAACGATTATTCGCCTGGCGATGTTAACAACATTCCAACAGCCATCAACCCAAGCATGGTTCTTGGTACAGAAACGATCACGGTTCCCGCTGGCACATTCAACTGCGACAAGTCAACCACTACAACGACAGATAGGGGATACAGCTACGTGACGACTGTCTGGGGTAACTCTAACATACCCGTAATCGGCATGGTAAAGCAGCAGATGACAGTTGACGGCGTTTTGATATTAACAACTGAGCTTACGGCATACGGCGGCTAAACTGCCTATTCTACGGCGGCGTTAACTCGCTAAAATTTGGCTGTGACAATGTTCCCACAGTCACCTTTTTTATTTTCTAATGGGTTTGACTTAAAATTTGATACCTGCACACATTTTTACGGTGCATTAGCTATGCTGGGAAAAATTTATGGATATATCTTTGTTTTTTTGGGGCTTGGCATTGTTAGTTCTTGCGCTGTTTTTCTGGCAATGTTGCGGTGTACCCTGCTTAAGCTTTTAATGTATGCTGGTTTAGCATTACGGCATGCAAGAGTTAAAGCATAAGATTTTGTTGGTCCTAGTTGCCTTAACTATTGTTGGTGAGTTCCTTTCAATTATTTTGTGGGTGACCAATCATCCTGTGGGCGGTGAACCTGTTGCCCGTTTCAGTTTAGCAGTTGATTACAGGATAGCGGTTGCTAATGCTGCTGTTTTTGCTGCTCTAAACCTGGTTGCTTTCGTCTGGATTATGCGAAGAAACAAAATGGGTCCCCTCTTCCTGATTGCTATCTCAATTATCAACAGAGTGATTTCAGACCCCATTTTCATAGGGGGCGCTCACGGCATATTCATAACGTGGACAGCAATACTGGTGGTCTTTGCCTACCTAGACTACAGAAAGTTATCTAAACAGAAAATAAAACAGGTTTCTGATTAGTTTTTTGTTTGTTTGGTTTTTGCGGTGTTTTTGGTTTAGGGAGTGTTTTGTATTGGTGGTGGTTCTGTGTTGTTTAGGGTTTGTATTTGGTTTAGCATGATGGTGGTTTGGTTTTCAAGTTGGCTTTCTAAGGTTCGTATTCGGTCTAGTTGTGGAAGATTTGGGGTTCCGACTGTTTGTTCAACTACGTTTACTGCGTAGCCTATGACTACGCTGGTCAGCATAACTGCTGATGTTAAGAGTAATAATGTTGCTAGGGTGCCTTGCATGTCTCCTTTCTCCTCTATTAATATGCAATACATGGTTTGGTTATAACTCGTTTATTCCATTCTTGAGCACGTATCGATTTTTGCAATATGTAACTTAGCGACAGGTTTCTGGTGCATTGCAGAAAGAGCTCGGAGATTACTCAGTGATGATGCGTAAGAAATAGAGAGAGCGAGAAGGTTTTAGTTAAGTAAAAAAAGGATGCGTCAGGAAAGAAAACTCATTTTGCGCGCTTTACATTAAACCTTAACAGGGCAATGACCATTAAAACGATGCCTATCCCAATCGAGATGGTGCCTAGGCCTGAGCCGCGTAGCGCGTTATGAATAGTTGCAATTGCTACTCCAGCGAGCACTATAATTAGTCCTATAACACCCAGAAGAATTGCGGGCATTTTTCTACTGTTTGAAGTTTGTTGCTTTTCTCCCATTTGAAAGTCTCCATATTTGACTTCGTTTCTTTACGTATATAAGCTTATAGCGAACAATTATTGACGTTTCCTCGCTTTGATACGGATAGTTTTGGTGGACTTTTCTCGAATTGCAAAAAGAAACCTCAATTATTCAATAGCAGGTTTGTCGTATCAGTAGCAGCCATGCGAAAAATATTATTAGTGAAGTGATGAAGAGTCCTGCCCAAAGGCTTTTGCTGTGGTTGAAAACATCTTTTCCACTTAGTGTAGATATCGAGAATGTGCCAAAGAAAGCGCCGATTATGTACGTATCTAGGCTTCCCCGATAGCCAAGTAACCTTCTTAAGAGCAAAAGAAGAACCAGCGAACGCTGAACTGATAGGGATTCTAGAGGCGGAAACTATGGCGCCCAATCGTTCCGTGAATTTTGATGATTGGTTTACACTGCGCGTTGGCGAAGAGAATGCGCGTAGACGAGATTTCTGAGCGCTTTTTAGTTGGCTGTGTCCTGGATTTCCGCGTCTATTAGGTTCCGCAGAAACTACTGCTTTGTTAACGAAAAGCCCGACAACCTCACAGGCTTCCATGATAGAGCATATTCGGGATGCAGCTCAAATTCTGACATCCATAATTTAATAATTAAAGTTGGTTATCCATACAACGTATAAATTGCAAAGATGCAAATTTACGTGTTTTGCGTTTGACACTGTAATTTTGTTCTATGGATGTTTCAAAATGCGGCTAAACTATTATAGATTGATGTATGAAATGTATTTTCCCGCAATTAACCTATAAGGAAAAGTCTGTGCTTTAATCTATTTTCTCGTATGCTTTTTTCCTTGCTTCCACGTGCGTGACGTAGACAGTTTTTTCAATGTTTTCAACGTGGAATATTATTCTATATTTACCCGTTCTTATTCTAAAAGTTCTTTTCAGGCCTTTGATTTTTTCAATATCCATTTCTCGGAGGCTTAGAGGATAGTCTTCTAGTTTTGTCATTTGGTTAATTATAATGGTTTTAAGGTTTTTGTCTTTAAGGCTGTTTAAGACTTTTTGAACTCTCCGATGAGCCACGACTTTATATTTAGGGGGCACTCCTGAGTTCCTCGAGTGTGATGCAGCTTCCTTTCTTCATTTCTTGAATTGAGCGTTCTATTTCCATGATTTTCTTTTTGCTCAAAGACGCTTCGGGAAGTCCCTTTATTACGACTTCTTCAATTACATCTTCAATTAGTCTGAGCCTTTCATTTACCCGTTTGACTTCATCGTAAATCATTTCAAGGGTGATCTGATTGCTCATATGTTTCCCCTGAGCAACATTGGCTTTGGGCACTTATAAGATTCTCGCATGTAACTCAGCTTAAAAATATCTTTTTTGCGTTAGCTTTATGACTGTGCGATTATAGATTAGGTGCGTTTAGGGGCATGATTAACGGTTAACGGCAACTCATCAAAACGTGGCCTGCGCATAAAGGATTTGCTGAATTGGGCAGTTCCAACGTTGCTTGCTTTGGCTTTGGTTTACTCGTTGCTGTTTGCTGCGGCTCAGTTGGGTGTTTCTTTTTTTGTGTTCAGCCACCGAAGCATGGCCGATTTTAGTGTGGGCAGCGTTTTGTTTTCGCCTGGTTTGGACGGTGTGGTTTGGGGCGGAGCTGTTCTGTTGGCGTCTGTTTGGCTGTTTCTTACTTTGCTTTTGAATAGAGCTGTTGGTATGGGTGGTTTGTTGTTGGTTTTTGTTCCTTTCGTTCTTGTGGGTTTGGCGGTTTTTGGTTTGTTTGGGTTTTTGCCTTTGGCTTTGGCTAGCTTTGCGGTTGCGTTTTTGTTTTTGGGTTTTGCGCGGGGCCTTTTTGGTTTTTCGTGGTTTTCGGTTGTTAAGCGTTTGGTTTTTGGTGCGGTTTTGGTTTTTGTGTTTGTTGAGGGTGCTGCGTTGGTTTTGTTTAATGTTCCTGTTGTGCTGAATCTTCCTGCGGGTGCTTGGGCGGTTGCGGTGCATTGGCGGTTGGTGGAGTTAAGTTTGTCGAATTTGGCTTATCCGCTTCTGCCTTACGTTTACTTTGCTTTCGTGGTTCTGGGTGTGGTTGCGTATTTGGTTAAGGTTGCTCCGTCGGTGGGGTTGCCTGAAAAATGGCGTGGTGGGGTTCTTGTGGGGTTGGCGGGGCGTTTTCGGGGTGCGGTTGAAGCTTGTAAAGAGACGGTGTATAGTCCTGTGAGTGGACGTTTTCCTCTTGTCGTGTTGGTTTTTGTTTCGTTTGTTGTTTCTTTTGCGTTTGTGGTGGTGACTGTTTTGCCGTGGTTGAACCCGACTGGTCGGCTTGTGAGTGTGGATGCTCCGGTTTATTATCAGTGGCTTGCTCACATGCGGGGGGTCGATGTGAATTCGGCTTTGGCGTTTGCTTTTGCTAACGACCGGGTGGCGTTTGTGGTTTTGTCTTATGTGTTGTCTTTTTTTGTGTCTCCAGTACCTCTTATGCAGTTTATTCCTGCTTTGCTGGTGCCCCTGTTCTGTGTGGCTTCTTTGCTTGTTGTGCGGCTTGTCTGCGGCTTTCGTGAAGCTTGGGTTTACACCGTGCTTATTGCGCCTTTCTCTATCCAGGCGTTGGGGTTGATTTATTCGGGTTATTTTGCGAATATGCTGGCTGTGATTTTTGTTTATGTTTATTTTGTTTTGTTGCTGCGGGTGTTTCGTTCAGGTTCAAGTTTGGGTGTTCTTGGTTTGCTGGGTGTGTCTTTGCTGGTTTTGTTTTCGCATTCTTGGACTTGGTATGTGTTGGCGTTGTCGTTGGGGGCGTTTTTGTTTTTGGAGTGGCGTGTGGCTGCTCATGAGGAGGGTTTGCGGCAGCGTTTAAATTGGAAGGTGAGTGTTGTCGGTGCGACTGTTGCGGTTGGTTTGGTTTGTGATGTGGCGCGGAAGCTGTTGACTTCGACGTCTGCTTCAGCGTCGGTTTTTGAGACGGCGCAGTCGAGTTTGAGTTTTCCTAATGGTGCTTACGTTTTGGGTGGTTTGAAGTTGACTACTAATTTTTATTTGGGTGGGGTTTTTGCTAATGGGCTTCTTGTTTTTCTTTGTGTTGTGGGTTTCTTGTTTATGTTGAGTTTTAAGTCGGAGATGTCTAGGCTTCTTGTTTCTTGGGTTTTTGTTGGTTGCGTGCCTGTGTTGTTTGCTTCTGGCGAGTTTGTTTTCAATCGTTTTCTTTTTCTGATGCCTTTGACTGTTTTTTCTGGTTTGGGGCTTAGTTTTCTTGTTCGTTTTGGCGTTTACGGTTCTGAAGGTTTCCGTGGCAGAAAGTTTGGGTTTGAATTGTTGGTTCTTGCTTTTGTGTTTATTTTTCTTTTAAATTTTGGTTTGCGCTACGTTTCTAACGTGAATGTTTTTTAAATGTTGTTTTTTTGGTGGATTTCTGTTGTGCAGTTGTTTTTCGTTGATTTGTAAGTCATAAAACTTTTATACTGACTGTGGTACATAGGGAGAACATAATAATGGGAAATTAAAATTTGGGAAATGAGTGATATGATGAAGAAATCTAGTTTAGCTGGCTTAGTTTCTGTTTTGGCGATTGTTGTGCTTTCGCTTTCGATGTCTGTTGCTTTGGCTCAGTATCAAACTCAGCAGACTGCAAATGTGACTGTTTCGTCTTCTGGTACTGCTCATGTTGGTGAGTCTTCTACTGTGGGCGGTGTTTCGATTGATATCGTTGGGACTCCTGGTGCAACTGGTTCCGTGTCTACTGCTGTTTACGCTGCGAATCCTCAGCCAGATGCTTCGGTTCCTGCTGACGTGTCGTTGACCCATTTCGTGGTTGTTACCTTTAACATGGCTGCATCTGATTTCCAGCGTGCAACCATTACTGTATCTTACTCTGATGCTGATGTTGCGGGTCTTTCTGCGCCTTATGTGCTCTACAAGTATATTCCTGAGACCAACAGCTATGTTCAGTTGAATGCTGTTCTTGACACTAATGCTAAGACCTTAACTGCTACTGTTTCAAGCACTACTGATCCTCTGTTTGCTATAGGCGGCGCAACTGCTGCACCTAGCACTCCTTCAGGTGTTCCAGTTTGGACTTGGGCGATCCTTGTAGTTGTCGTTGTGGGCGTTGTCCTCGTTGCGGTTCTGACGCTGAGAGGTCGCAAACCTTCCTTTGATACGCTTCCAGCTAAGACGTCCTCGTAAGCAGTAAACTTTGCATAGTTTGGGCGCTTCGGCTTTTTGCCGATGAATACCCTTTTCCTTCTTTTGTTTTAAGCTCAACTGGGTTCTTCAGGGTTTTTGTCCTTAGAAAATTGGTTAAATGGCGAAATTGATGCAAAACGGTTGCGTTTGAGTTGTTCATTTGTTTCTTTTGAAATTATGAATGATTTTTGTTGACGGACATTAAAGTTTAGGCATCTGGTTCTCTCGTCTCTTAGCGGTGCTTTTCATGTTTTCAACTGTTTGATGTATTTTTGTAACTGGCGGTCGGTTGCCCCAAACGATTTGGCGTGATATTGGCTTAATTTGTCCGCCGCCTACGCTGACCTTAATCTCAAACGCTGTCATCGGTTTGTCTGTCGCGTAAAGCTCTACAACACAGTCTTTTGGGTGGTCTTCAGGAATTCCTCGAATAATTATTGCGTAAAAATCGCGTTTGCCCCTTGAAAAGCGGCTTCCGTCTGAATCAACTCTTGACCAGTTTAGTGTTTGCATTTATTTAGCTCTCTGTTTCCCGGCAATAATTTAGATTCTTAGCGAGCCGCGGAATCCTCTGCCGTTGTAGAAGGAGGGTGCACTGTTATGGTACACGAAGACGTGGTTGTAGCGGCGGTCAGCAAAGATGGCGCCGCCGAGTTTTCTGATGTCGGCTGGTGTTTTTAGCCAGCTCTGGGTTTTTGTGTCGAAGTTTCCAAGTTTCTGCAGTTCTCGATATTGTTCTTCCGTTAAAACCTCGATGCCCATGGCGGCTGCCATGTCCAGGGCGTTGCCTCCTGGCGGGTGTATTCCTTGTTTTTCCCTCTCCGCTTGCCCTTCATGGTCGTAGCAGACATTTCTGCGGCCGCTTGGACTTTCCGCTGAACAATCATAAAAAATGTATACGCCTGTAGTTTTATCGTGGCCAACAATGTCTGGTTCACCGTCGGTTCTTTCCATTTCGTTGAGTGACCACAGTTTTTCAGAATTTGCTTCCAGCTTTGCTTGTAGTTTAGGCCATTCAAGATCTTTATGGCGGTTCATGTTTTTCTCAAAACGGGCTTTTAATGCTTTGAGTAGTTGTGCACGTTGTTCTGGTGTCAGCTCTTTTTTGTTTGCAGTAATTGGTGGATTGCGCATAATCATAGTATTCGTTCTGTGTTTATTAAATTAATCATGGTTTCTCTTGATCTAACTGATTCGAGTTTTTTGTAGGTTCTTGGGGGGCGTTGCGGGTCTTTTGTGGGGGCTGGGAGTTTAGGACTTGCGGATCTGAGGAGCAATGGCTGGAGTGTCATAAGAGGCCGCTCATTTGGGCAGTGAACAGTTTTCTGAAGACTCAGCTCACCGCATGGTTAACGACAAGGTGAGCGGTTTGAAGCAAGTTGCGTTCTACGTTTTATGCAGTGTTCTCTGTCTGGTGCTAAACAAAGAGGCAGCACAGAACATCGGCAAGAATAAAAAACGGTTTCACCTACGTACATCAATGCCTAACTTTGGGACAAGGCAGCGCGTTAAAGCTATACCTAACATATTTTCAGGGTCACGCGTTAGTTTTTCGATGTTCGCGCAATAATGGGTTTCTCAGAGATTCTGCCATCTTAATCAGATACGACTTGTAAACGCTGCTTTTGAGTGGTTCCAGAACCGAAACAGCTCTGTTGAGGTAATCGTTTATCTTGTCGTTGCAATAGCTTAGAGATCCAGCGTCTTCTAGGCGTTCATAGAGTTTCTTTGGAGTAGTCAGCTGTTCTGAACTGTTTTCTGCTTTTTCTAAAACTGAACTTTGAAGGAAAATTTTTTCTTTACGGTCTGGCGCATTGTTCAAATGAATAAATGGGAGTGTTTGAAAGTCGTTAACGTTGGGAGTTGTACCTTCTTTTAAAGGGGTTATATCTGAAAGGTCATCTCGTATTTGGTAGGCTATCCCTAAGTTTTGACCAAATTCAGCTAAAGCGTTTTTTTCAACTGAGGAGCCCTTTCCAGCGATGGCCCCGCATAAAGTTGCAGCCCTAAAGAGAGAGGCAGACTTCTTGGTAATTTTCTCAAAATAGTCACGTTCGGTCAACTCAGCATTTGCTGTTGATGCGTCAATGTATTCGCCGTCGCAAAGAAGGAGGCATGCTTCCGAAACTACTTTGGATGTTTCCGTGCCATAGTTGGCGGCCAAGTTAAGCGAAAGAGATGCCAATGCGTCTCCGACTAAGACTGCGTCTTTAATTCCCCATTTTGCGTGAACAGCAACTGTATTCCTTCTGAAGTTGTCGTCGTCCAGAAGGTCATCATGAACTAGTGTGGCTTCGTGTAGCAGTTCGATTGCTAAAGCCAGCTTTTTTAAGGGTTCTTTGTTTGCTCCTACGCTTTGAGCGCTAAGTAGGACCAATGTTGGTCTCAGCATTTTTCCCTGAGTTTGTAGTACATAAACGATTTTTTCGTTTAGTTTTAGATTCGCGATTTTCTGGATAAGAGTTGAGATCTCTGAGTTAATTTCTTTTCTTGTTTCCTCTAAATACGTTTGATATAATTGTTCATTTGGCTCGAGATAGACCTGGTCATAAGCCATAAGGATGCCTCTTAGAACTCAAATATCTCTAGATATTTCTGGGCGTTCATGAATCTTTTCAGAAAGAATCCGTCGCCGGAGACATGATTTGTCAATTCGTTTCCTTCTTGTTTAATCCTTTTTTGGTCTGGTGATTATGTGGGGGTTAGATGTGCGTATGTAAAGTTGGCGGCTTGGTAGAGCCATGCGGCTGCAAATAAGATAGAGAATATCGCGAATAGCCATCTCCACCATTTGTTCGTGAAGTGAGTTGCTGGGACGGAAAGAAGTGCGGGGGCAGCGAAAGATAAGTATCCTAAGGCTGAGAGCAACGGGGCTGAGGTGAGGTTGTATTTTACCATTGAAAATGCGTCAACCATCGCGTATAGGCCTGCTGCTGCGGCGAAGTAAGTGACAGGTTTCAGGTTGGCGTTTAAGAATAGTGCGATGGCTCCGGTCAAGAGCACTAGGCCTCCAAGTGTTGCGATTCCGCCGAAGAGTACGTTGTAGACTCCGTCTGAGAAGGTGAATGGCCATTTGAAACTGATCATCATGCCTGCTATGAACAGGTAAGATCCTGCTGCTCCGGCAGCGATTGAGAATCCTCTTCGCAAACCTCTATCGGTTTCGTCAACAAAGCCTGTGGGCGCCTTGTAATGAAGCGTGATTGCGCCCATGAATAATAGGATCGCGCTTATTGAAACGTCCCATGCCATAACATCCAGAAAATCAAAGGCAGCCACCATAGAATTCGCCTTGTGAATTAATTGATGCTCTTTGTTATCTATTAACGAAATCTGTTAACTCGTAGTTACTATTAAGAGTTGCCTAAGTTGCTATACCGATGATAGTTAGTGTTATAATTGCTAGTTTATGTAACTGGAATTAAGAAAGTAGGATTATGCACGAGTTTAAAATAGTGTCGGGACAAGACGTGTAGCATTAATTTTATAACTAAGTTATTTCATATAGTTAGCTATGGCAGGCAAGTCTAGGAAAAAGGCAATTATTCTTTTACCATTTGTCAGCGTAATTTTTATTGCGGGTTGGATTCTCCACTATTTGTGGTCTTCTTCTGAGAACTACAGGTCACTTAGGGTGAGAATTTCAACTGAGCAAGCGAAAATAAGCACGCTTCAAAGAACGTTGTCGTACGCAATAATTGAAGAGCGGGAAGGAATTATGCTTGTTGTTCTTGGAATATTGGCTTTAACTCCGTTCATCCTTTTTGGTGGTTTTCCATCTTGGGCTTACGTTTCTGTAGGGTTCTTTACCGTTTTAGGGTCTGTAGCTATGACTCATGGAATTACACGTAAGAACGTTATAGAAGCGCAGTTGTGCGGAATGACCGGAAAAACGTAGTTTGTTTTGGTTGCGCGTGCCGCTGTGAAAACTTCAGTTTTGCTTTAGAAGTTTAGCTTTTCTGCCCAGTTGCGAACTTTGTTTGGGTCGAATTTGTCAAACACTGTTTTTCCTAAAACCTTCATGCGGCCGCCGAACGCTTCAGTGCTCACTGTTTTAAGATTGGGGTAGTTAGCCAGCACCTCAGTAAGGTACTTAGAGCACGCCTCTTCGTATTTTTTGGAGTCGCCTGCATCGCCACAGCAGACAAAGAACGCTACTTTTTTTGTTTCAAAGTCCTGTTTGAGAAATTTCAATGCGTCGCTGTAGACTTTTCCGGCTCTAACCCCGGCGCCTACAACGATGTTATCGTACTCGAGGAGTCTGGGGGAGGTCTTTTTGAGGTCAACTAAGTCAACTGTGAACCTGTATTTGTTTTTCAAAACGTCGGCTACTATTTCTGATGCTTCTTTTGTTGCTCCACTCTTACTTGCATAAGCTACCAGAGTTTTATACACCATGTTTCTTCATCTGCCTTGTATTGTTTTTGTGCGGGTTTTCTTTATGAGCTTTTGCTTTATAGTTTTGAATGCGTAGTCTGTGCCGAAGTGTTTGGCGTTTGGGTGGGTGTGAGTGTTGAATGTCTAGGAATTGGCGGCTTAAGAGAACTTTTTTGGATTTTGCAGAAAGTTGAGGGTGGCTGTGTTTTGTTGTTTGTTTATTGTTTTTCTGGTCTTTCAAGTAGTTCTATGTAGCCGAACACGGGTAGTTCTAAGCCTTCTCTGGCGTAGCCTTTGAATTTCACGTGTTTTTCCCATTTGTTTGGTGCAACTAGAACGTTTTGGTGGTCGATGTAGAGTAGTTTTTCGAACGGAACGATTTTTTCGGAGACGGGTTTGTCGGGTAGTTCTTCGCCAAGTTTGCATCTTTCTAATGCCCACGTTTTGGCTTCTTCTTCGGTTGATTTGAAACCGCTGATGGTGTCGATTCCTATTTCTTCATTTAGTATCCAATCTTCTATGTGTCCTTTAAGGCGATGCACGTGTCCTGTTTTGGTGTATTCTTCGAGGTCAATGTCTCTTTTGTCGTCTATGACTAGTAGTAGATAGATTTTGTTCATGTTTTCTCTCTTCGCGGTTGTGTTGTGTTGTTAGTAGTAGAGTTTTTGTAGTTCTTCAAAGATTTTGGGTAGAATCTCAAAGGAGACTATGGGCTGTATGTCTGGTTTGGCAACGTCGTAGAATGGGGCTAGCCACCTGAATAGTTCTTCAGCTGAATCTGACTCGATTATGAAGAACCCTTTTCGGTCATCAACAAGGAGTCCTGATTCCATGACTTTTCCTGTTTTCAGTATTTTTTGTATGGTGTCTCCAATTCTGTTTTGTACGCTTGCTATTTCGGACAAAAGAATTGATTCTCTAACTGTGAATGTTACCAGAAATCGCATAATGTTTACCTTCCTTTACTAAATTGGCTAATGCTAATAACGGTATGTGACTGCAAGAAGCTACAACTGATCGTTGTAGGTTGATTTGGGTTAGATTTGTGGTCTGTGCGTTCTCAGCTGTTTAGGTGTGACCTCTTGTTGGGTGATGGTGAAATAGGTAAAGTAGCCGTAAATTTTATGTATAGAATCTAAACATTATTCATTGTATGTCTGGTGCGGGCCCGCTGAAGGATTCGGAGGCTAATAAAGACCCTCAAGTTTCAAGCAAGTTGCCTAATGCTGATGTTTATGGCAGCAGTTGGGTGGACGCATTCAGGTCTGATCGCGAGCAGATCGTCACTTTTTTCTCGAAAATGCTGGATGCATTCGTGTATTGTAGAATCATAGTTGATGAGGCTGGGGCGCCCGTTGATTATGTTTACCTCGGCTTAAACGATGCTTATGAGCGTCTTGCGGGTGTTAAGAAAGAAACTATGCTGGGTAAAAGGGCAACTGCAGTGTTTCCGGGCTTGAAGAAGGGTCCTGCTGATTGGATTGGTATTCTTGGAAAAGTTGCTCTTACAGGAAAAGCAACAACCATTGAAAGCTTTGCTCCGACCGCAAATATTTGGGTGCATGCGTCGGTGTATAGTCCCCAGAAAGGGTACTTTGTGGAGATTTTTGAAGATATTACGGAACGCAAGAAGTTGGAGGCTAAAGTTGAAGCGTACACTAGGAATTTGGAAAATATAGTTGAGGAGCGAACTGAGCAGCTTAAAGATTCTGAGAGGTTGGCGGCTATTGGTCAGACTGCTGCTATGGTTGGGCATGATATTCGTAATCCTTTGCAGTCTATTCTCAGCGAGTTGTACCTGGTGAAATCGGAGTTGCCCTCGATAATCGATGGCGATGTTAGAAAGAGTTTGGCGGAAAGCGTCTCTAACATCGAAACTGATCTTGACTACATCAGCAAAATTGTGCGTGACCTTCAAGATTTTGCGAGGCCAATTAGGGCGGTTGCCGGAGAGGCTGATTTGCGTGAAGTTATTGATGAGGTGGTTAAGAAAAGTGGTGTTCCTAAGACTATCAAAGTGGCTACTCGTATAGAGGCTGATGCTCAGAGGGTTTTGGCTGATCCTGATTTGCTGAAGCGGATTCTGGGTAACTTGGTTAGTAATGCCGTTCAAGCTATGCCCAAGGGAGGAAAACTTAGTATTCGTTCGTTCCAGGAGCCAGGCGACACAATAATAACTGTTCAGGATACGGGTGCAGGGATCCCTGAAGCGGTTAAGCCTAAGCTTTTCACGCCTTTGTTCACGACTAAATCAAAGGGTCAAGGTTTTGGATTAGCTATTGTTAAACGTATGACTGAAGCGTTGAATGGTACGGTGACGTTTGAGAGTGAAGAAGGGAAAGGCACTAAATTTATCATCCGTTTGCCCCCGGAAGGAAACAAACAGTCAGGCGATATTCAAGGAAAAACTCAGGGTTAGACTAACCGTTGAGGGTTTTGTATAGTCGGCGTTGGGAAAATAGGGAACCTTCGGCATGCGTTTTCAGGGGATTTGTTGTTGTGGGTTGCTAGTAACATTGCTTTAAGAACAAGTTTGGCGTTTGATTTATTTAATGGTTATTTTTGATGGATTTCGTTGAAGCTTTGAAAATTTTGAGGGCCTTTTCGGCGTGTCGTCTGAGAGTTTACCGGAAGTTTTTTGGTTTTCCAGAGTACAGCAGCCAAGAAGCTGAAGGTGAGTATGTTGTTTTTGCTGATGGTTTTCTTGTTGAGGAATCCTGCTACTGCGATCTTAGAGATTTTGCTCAAGCGCATAATCTGAACATAACTCCTTTTGGGCAGTATCTGATGGTTTCTAGCCGGTGAACAGGTTTAACGGTTTTTTGAAATATTGGTGAAAAGGAAGCAAAATTGTGCGACCTTAATTTCGGTTCTGTTTAGTTTGGCTTTGCGGAAGAGTCTTGTTTTTTTAGTTGTGGGTCATTGTTTTGGGCATGTTTCTCGCGGCGGAAGCTTTGCAGTGGACGGGTGCCTTGTTTTGCTTGGTTCTCCGTTTTTTGTTGGCTTCCGTTTTGTGTTTGCGTGTCTGGTTTGTTTTCGGTTGCAGATTTGCCTCGTTAGCCACAATCATGTTGTGTTCTTTTCAGGTTAGCGTCTGTTCGTGAAAGATGTTGCTGTAGCCTTGGCAGTTTTCGGCAAAGTTTTTATGCCATCTCTTACGAGTGAATGCATTGTTTGAGGGACATGGATAGCGGTAATTATCCAACATGGAGGTGTTGGCAGGTGAATTTAAAATTCATATTTTCCCTTCATAAATGCTCTATATTATGTCTGCATCTTTATTTTGAGGATCAAGTTTGGCTCCTGCCGGCTTTAAAAATGTGCAGGCGCTTAGACACTAAATGAGGAGAAGGACATGTTAAGACCTGGATTTGCGGCTGAACGCTCTTCGAGAACGGTTAGCGGTGGCGCAGATCTAGCGGCTGAAGCTAAAAGTGGTGGTCCTCTTTCGTTAGGGAGACTTGCTTGGGCAAAAAGAG
>CAVXEQ010000004.1:0-921688 GCA_963760905.1 Candidatus Bathyarchaeota archaeon | reverse complement strand
CCATTTCTTTTAGGGCTTCATCGAGCTCATCATACTGCTCACGAGAAACCTCTACGAATTCGTTATCGTTTTTCAATCGTTCAAGCCGGTAGCGTATAGCATCACGGACAAAGTCCTCTTTGTTGGTGAAGCCTATATCTTTGTTTTCTTCAATGAAGTTTACCACTTTGGCAATGACTTCAGGCGGAAGAATAACTGACTGCTGCAAGAGAGCGTTTATGGCGTCCTGGTAAGTTTGCATTTTGTTAGTCTCAGCGGTGAGCTCGCCTAGGAGACCGGTTAGTTTGCTGTGGATGTCGTCTGAGATTTTTATCGCTTTCATGCGGTATTTCTCCTGTGAACAGAAGTATGATTAGTAGGATTAGATTTATAAGGTTTCTCATTGTAACGGAGTTAACTAAGTTAACTATAAGGGGAATTGTGAGAAATGAAAGCAAAAGTCGCCTTCACCATCGATCAAGCGGTCCTAAAAGAAATAGACGCCTTAAGGGACCTAGCAACGCGAAGCGCGTTCGCAAATGAAATCCTCAAACAAGGACTCAAAGCATACAAGGCAACGCATAAGCGACCCAAGGCGCCATTTCCAGCCGTGACCTTTGATACGGCTGAGGAAACAGCGTTAGCGAGGGAGAGACCATAATGGAGCCTCGTAAGGTTTGTCCCTTAGCCGCATCGCACCCGCAACAGGAAAACAGCGATTGCCTAGGTGAAGCGTGCGCATGCCACGTAAAAATGCAAAAGCCCCACTTAATCCAAACAGGTAACAGGAGTTTTGTTGACCCAGTAAATTATTATCGCTATGATGGATGCGGACTGGTGGCACACATTCCCTGGGAACTTGTCAACTGCGAAAACGACCCTAAAATCAAACAAGTAAATTAGCCAAGTATAAAACTGCAGGAATGAAAGGGGTGGGAGGGAATGGTTGGATATTCAGGCGGGGTTAAGTCTCATAACGTTTTTAGCACCTTCTCCAGTTCTCCCGCTTGTGGATCCACGCTTCAAGAAAGCATCCCCCTTAACCCACCTTGCCCTCAATGTGGCTCAAACCGTCTATGGCGAGACTCCAAACGTTACACAGCCGCTGGAGACGAAATACAAAGATGGCTCTGCCGAGAATGTGGCCTGCGATTCTCAGATCCAAACGACGTTTTGAAAGCTAAGAAAGCTGTTGAAACAGTTGAAATGATTGAAACGAAGCTATTAAAAAGCGCAAACAACAACTTCTCTACAACCCAAATAAGCGTAAAGGAGACGAAAAATTTGGATGCAGAACAACAGACCACTGGAGTTCTGCGGAGCAACAATCAAGCAGACATCAAAGGCAAAATCATTGAACACGCTTTCTGGATGCAAAAAGAAGGATACGCCGAAGCAACAATCTCACGCCGCATACGATTCCTAAAAACAATGATGAACAAAGGAGCCAACTTAGCAGACCCCGAATCACTCAAAGAAATGATAGCCAGACAACAAAACTGGCAAGTCAAAACAAAAGACATCGCCGTCGAAACCTACAGCCTCTTCCTAAAAATGCAAGGCTTAACCTGGAACCCACCAAAATTCAAAAGCGTCAAAAAACTGCCATTTATCCCAACAGAGCAAGAAATCAACAGCCTAATCGCAGGCAGCAACAGAAAAACCGCAACCTTCCTACAACTGCTCAAAGAAACAGGCATGCGATGCGGAGAAGCCTACATGCTCAAATGGACCGACTTCAACTTCGAAAACCGATCCGTCGACGTCACCCCCGAAAAAGGCAGCGACCCCAGACAACTTCCAATCTCAAATCAGCTCATAGCAATGCTAAACAGCCTACCAAGAGACCACGAGCAACCCTACAAATGCAGTGAGAGACACTTCGCAAGAGCTTTCCGACTACAAAGAAGCCGAATCGCCTTTAATCTCAAAAACGACCGCTTAAAAAAAATCCACTTCCACACCTTACGCCACTGGAAAGCCACAACAGAATACGCCAAAACCAAAGACATCTTACACGTCATGAAGCTACTCGGACACAAAAACATCCAAAACACTTTGCTATACACTCAACTCATCACCTTCAAAAACGACGAATGCCACTCTGCCACCGCCAAGACCGTTGAAGACGCCCAAAAACTGGTGGAAGCAGGATTTGAGTACGTATGCGACTTTGGAGAAGTAAAACTATTCAGGAAGCGAAAATAAAATGACTAAAAAATTGAGTAAAATCATCGCCAATAGGGCCACTGGAAATGTGGTGAGGCCGCTGGGATTTGAACCCAGGATCGCCTGCGCCCCAGGCAGGTATCCTAGTCCAAACTAGACGACGACCCCACAGTGATGCACAGAGACGAGGGGCTTTGAAGGAAAGATTGTTAACACACTATTAAAGCTTAGGAATCTATGAAAGATTCGTGTTATTAAAAATCGGCTGGCAAACCAAGATGGCAAGGAGTCTCTTTAAGAAATTTTTGGAAACGAAATGGACGGTTTTTGTCTCCAGAGTTTTTCCATGGAGGTTTGAAACTGTTTTGCAGGTTTATTAGTGTTACTTGTCTAGGAAGATAGGTCATATCGAAACTGTTTAATTCATTTGAAGGGCTAATCAGTTCAAATAAAAATGGGGTCGGTTGTGGCTTAAAAGGCCGATACGTTTCCGGGGGAGTTTAGACGCTCGAAGAGACCCATAGGAGAATCGCAAGAAAGATTGCCCAAGAAATAGGGCTGAGCGAAATGGAAGCCAAGGCGCTGGAAACTGGGTCTGCTTCACCCGATGAGTGGAATAGCTTTCCTCATAACAAAGGAAAAAGGCTTCAGATAATCGAGAACATCGTTAAATCCAGAATACTCTTTTTGGAGGGCAACGTCGAAAGCTTCAGTAGTTTGGGTATTGCGCTTCACTACATCCAGGACAGGTGGACGCTGAACCCGAGAACAGGCAGTGATTACACAACGTGGGAGTTACAGGAGAATATAGCTAACATATTGGGTGAATCAAAACTTGAAGAGGCGATTAGAGTTTTGTATTTGCCTCCCAAAACTGAGAAAGATTACCTTGTGCTTCTGGATAAAATCATGAAGGGGCCGGACGGATTAGATGACAGCGAAATTCCTGCGAGGGGAAAACACGCGTTTGAAGGACTATGTGAGAAAGTTACGGTCTTTGCTTTGCTTGATAGAACTTCAACACTGAGTCATCCGTTTCTGGACCTTAACTTTGCTTACAGAATCTGTTTAGAAGTGTCTCGTTTAGTCGTTATGCCTGTTGACGAGCCGATATTTCAAGTGTCTTCTCAAATTTCCATGTTTGAGAATGAACTGATTTGTTTGCGTTCTAAGCTCCGCGGATTTCCGGAATCTTATTTGGAAAAGAGTCAAGGTGTTGTTAGACTGGAAGAGATAGCGGATGTTAATGAGGAAAATATGGAGCAGATGAATAATATTTTTGAACAGCGAATTGCGTATGGGAAAGGGGCTTTGGATTACGCAGTTTTTCCTTCTTATGGTAATAAGATAGAAGACCTAAGAGAGAGGTTTAGACTGACCCTGAAAATGGAGGTTAGGGAGCAAAGAGGTAATGGCTTCACCAATCCGTATGCCCTTCCTGACTTTAGGATAGATTTTTCTTCTTTTGAGCAGGCTAAGTACGCGGAAGAAGCTTTTTTCGAGATACTTCCCAAGCAGAAAAAGGAACCTGTCTTCTCGGACAGAATTGGTTTCATAATTGAAGGACTCCTTAACACGAAATTTCCCTCGGATAATGAGTTACTTACTGAGATTCTGGATGCACGTGAAAAAGACCTGGAAAAAGAACGCGCCCTTACAAATACCATCAACGAACTGAAGCGGACCCATGAACCATCATGGAACGATGTAAACAATTTAAGGAACAAGCTTTCCAACATCCCAATTGAGTACAAACTAAAACTTCTAACAAACTAGTAAGTCCATAAAATCTTTCATCCTGCGCCGAAAATCAAGACAGGGACACCAAACCGGCCAAGCTAAAGGCCGATCCATACAAATTGGACTTGCACCGTCGAAGCGATCTCTTAATAACTTTGAAAAAATCTTCTGACTAAGCATTTTCCTATGGCCCAAATTTTGGAAGCCCTTTGCGCGCGACGAGTTCTTGTTCTGATGGTAAGAAGCGACAAAGTAGCCGCTGCAAGCAAAGAGATTGTCAACCATGCTGGAAACTCGGGGATTGAAGGTGAAGGAGTTAAAGTTGATGTTGCGCTTGGAGAAGATGTTGGTGAGGGACTCGGGGTCGCTTGGGATGAAGGAATGGTTTCTGTGTCTTTAATTACTGTGAAGGTTACGGTTTGGCTGCTTGCTTCTGTGTAGGGGAACATGCCAGACTCAATGTTGCTTTCATAGTATCCACCCTCCCCAACAATAATAGTCAGGATATGTTCGCCTTTGCTTAATCCTGTCAGAGTCGCAGAGTATTGTTCTTGATTTGAAGGAAAACTTGCGTTTAGATAACTCAATTTCCCGTCATATATGTAAGAAATATTCATAATTCGAAATGCCATTGGAAAAAATGAAGAAGCACCTACTACAGTAAAATTCAATAGAATATCATTCTGGTAATAAGTGGAGTTTAATGGTGATTCTATATTGATTGGAGGCGGACTAGGTGCTCCAAAGGGAAGAGGGTTACCCTTTGCCACATCAACAGCTTGCATACCCGCTGCTAATGAAATTAAGAAAGCTAAGATGCTTATTGCTGCCATGAATGTTTTCTTACTCATAGCAATCAAGTAACTATCGATGTAACCCTCCTAAAAGGGTGCTTGTAAAGATTTATTGACACAAAAATTCTGTCAGTGCCTCTGTCTTTTCTTGAAAGCATTATTTTAATTTGTTAAACGTTCTGAAAAATTAGTTAAATCTGAAAAATGTCTCCATGATGATAAGGTTTAGTTGCCTCTTGACCTTAGAAAGACTATCCGCTTAAGTGCCAATCAAAAGCAAGAAAACTCTCGAGGGCAAAGCAGGACTTTTGTGGTTTAAATTTTATTAGACACCTGCCAGTTACCACTGTAACAGTGAAGTGTAATGAAGGGCAAAGCAGTAATAATCATGGGTTCCGAGAGGGACTTGGAGTTTTGCCGTGAAATAGCCAAAACTCTGAAAGCCTTAGATGTCGATTACTTGTTTCGGGTAGCGTCCGCACATAAGACGCCCCTGAAAGTGCTTGAGATCCTCCGTGAGTTCGAGGCAGAGAAACTCGTGTACATAACGGTTGCGGGAAGATCAAATGCGTTAAGTGCTTTTGTGGATGCTAACACTTCCAAACCGGTTATTGCCTGTCCACCTTATTCGGATAAGTTTGGCGGAGTAGATGTTTACTCTTCTTTGAGGGTTCCCAGCGGCATCGGCACGGTTGTAACAATTGAGCCTGAAGGTGCTGCGATAGCCACGGCGAAAATTCTAGCTGTCGAAGAGAAAGACCTTGAGAAACACATCAAAGATTACCAAGCGGAGAAGAAGAAAGAAATCGAAAAGGCAAACGAAACAATCAAAAACATGAAATAGTCAAACCACGTTTTACATTCGTTCTTTCCCGATTATGTATGGAGAGTAAACTATGACTGGTGAATTTGAAGAAAGAAAAATTCCGCGCACGATGTCCACGCAGCACCCTGACAACGTGAACGTCCCTGAATGGAGCCAAGACCAAGTTATCGACGGCAATGCCGAAGTCTTCGAGGCATATTACGCTTACAAGATGCTTGGCTGCCAAGAAGTCATGTGGGATTCAGAAGGAAAAGACGTTGACACCCGTGTTGTGAGGAAATTGTTAAGCAACTATTGGGAGTACTTCTTGGACCACATGATTGGAAAAGACCTCTACCTCACTTACCGCATCCCAAACCCCACAATTGAAACCGTAGAGAAGAAAGTAGTTGTGGAGACTCTCCAGAACATACCCGTAACATACGATGTTGCCTCTTCAGTCTACAAAAAAGACATTACACCTATCTTTGAGGTAATCCTGCCGTTCACAACCAGCGGAAACGAACTCATCTGGCTCTACAATTATTACAAGCGGGCCATTGTTGCTGACGAAGACGCCATGCTAGATGACCATGTGAAGGCAAAAGATTGGATTGGCGGCTTCAAACCCAAAGCAATAAGTGTAATTCCCCTCGTCGAAGACTACGACAGCCTCCTAAGCATCGACAATGTAATAAAACCTTACATAGAAACCGTGAAGCCAAAGCACCTCCGCGTTTTCATAGCCCGATCGGACCCAGCTCTTAACTACGGACTTATAGCTGCAGTTTTGCTCTCCAAAATCGCGCTGGCCAAACTTAAAAAAACAGAAAAAGAAACCAATGTCATAGTACACCCGATAATTGGCGTTGGCTCAAAACCTTTCCGCGGACACCTTTCGCCGGAAAACGTCGAAGGCTTCTTGCAGGAGTATCCGGGGCTGGCGACAGTGACTATCCAGTCTGCGGCAAGATACGACTACCCGCTTGAGCAAGTGAAGCAGTGCGTAACGTTGCTAAACGAGAAACTCCCGAACGGAGCCCCCCAAACCATAGAACCACATGAGGAAGAACTGCTGCTGGGTGTGCTTGAGAAATGCAGGCGACAATACGAGAGCGTTGCGGAGGTTTTAGCGCCCTTCGTCAACAACATCGCACCTTACGTACCCCAACGCAGGGCAAGAAAACTGCATATAGGCTTATTCGGCTACAGCAGAAACGTCGCAGGCGTAAGCCTTCCAAGAGCAATAACCTTCGCTGCCGCATTATACAGCATCGGCACACCGCCAGAATTCATAGGCGCCAAAGTCCTAGGCGACCTCAACGACAAAGAATGGAAAGTCACCAAGAAATACTATGTGAACTTGGAAAAGGATTTCGCCTCAGTCGGCGGATACGTTTCCTGGGAGAACATTAACATGCTCATAGAAATGCACCTGAAAACCGCAAAACGTGCCAACATGAACGTTGACAAGCTGAGGCTTGCATTAACAAGAATTCTCGCGGACCTGAAAACGGTTGAAGAAAAACTCGATGTGAAACTTGGACCAAGAACTTCAAAGCAGAGGAAACATGAGAACTTCACAAACAACTTCCTGATCAGCTATCTGGAGCAAGAAGATGAAGAAGCCAAGAAAGCTCTGGTGGAAGCGGCTAAACTGAGAAAGTGTCTTGGATAAAAAAAGAAATAAGCTGATATACTTTAAGAAGAATACGTTCTCCAACAAAGACACATAGAGGAGTGTTAACACCGTGGGCAGCGTCAAAGACTTAGAAGTTATCCAGAAGCCGACTAAGGACAAGATGGGGTTGGGAAGATTCCACTTTAGTGATCGATTCAGCGTTTTCGATTGGGGCGAAATGCCAGACCACATCGACAAGAAAGGCGAAGCTCTCGCTCTCATGGGCGCCTACTGCTTCGAACGCCTAGAAGAGAAAAGCGTGCGAACCCACTACAAAGGCTTAGTTGAGAACGGAAAAGCCGTTTTGTTTAACGAGTTAAAAGCGCCCAGCAGCATCATGGAAGTTGGTCAGGTCAGCGTCTATAGACCTGAAACACGCGTAGAGAACGGAAAGCTCGTTTACGACTATAGCGCGTACACTCCAAACCTTAAAAACTGCCTCATACCCCTGGAAATCATCTACCGAAATGGCTTGCCCGAAGGATCCAGCGTGTTCAAACGTTTGGAACAGGGTAAAGTAACATCGCAGGACCTTGGCCTAGATCACTACCCCAAGCCTGGGGAGCGACTGGCAAAACCAATCTTCGACGTAAGCACGAAACTGGAAGAAACGGACCGCTACGTCACCTGGGAAGAAGCCGCCAAAATCGCAGGTTTAACCAGCATAGAAGCAGCGGCAGTGAAAGTGGTTCTTGCCAAAGTTGATGAAACCATAAACGAAATCGCGTCCAAAGCTGGATTGGTCAACGAGGATGGAAAAATTGAGTTGGCTTTTGACAGCCAAAGGCGCCTCATGGTTGTTGACGTTGTTGGAACTCTTGATGAATGCAGGTTCACTTTGGATGGGTTACATGTAAGCAAGGAAGTTGCTAGGCAGTTCTACAAGAAAACGGACTGGTACAAAGACATGGAAGAGGCCAAGAAAGTCGCTGAAGCGAAAGGTATCAAAGATTGGAAATCTCTCTGCAAATCCCAGCCTCCCAAGCTTGACTCCAAATTGAAAACTATCATTAGCGATATGTATATGGCGGCTGCAAATGAGATGACGGGCCGAAGGTTTTTTGAAACGCCAAAGTTGTCTGAAGTGGTGAATGAATACAAAGTGTGGACAGGCGAACAAAAATGATGAAAGACGAAATACAGGATGTAATAAAACAATACGACCCAAAGAAGGTACGCATAGGCGTTCTCGGAAGCCACTCTGCGCTGGAAATCGCCGCGGGCGCAAAGGAAGAAGGCTTTGAAACGGTGGTCGTGTGTCAAAATGGCAGAGAAAAAACGTACGCACGGTACTACAGGAACCTATTCGACAAATTTATCTTCTTGGACAAATTCTCAGAAATCACTAACGAAGAAAATGTGAAGCAACTTCAAGAATTGAACACTGTTTTCGTGCCGAATCGTTCTTTCAGCGTGTATGCGGGTTACGAAGCCATAGAACAGAAATTCGCGGTGCCCCTTATGGGTAACAGAGCGATGCTTCGAACTGAAGAACGAAATACCCCAAGAAACCAGCTGTACCTGCTCCAGAAAGCGGGCATAAAGACACCTAAGACCTTTAAGTCGCCAGGTGAAATTGACCGCTTAGCAATAGTTAAAGTGCCCGAGAAGGAGCGCATAATAGAGCGTGCGTTTTTCTATGCGTCCTCCCCTGAGGAATATGAGAAAACTTCTAGAGAGCGGATAAAACAGGGCATAATAACCCAAGAAGCACTCAAGCAAGCAGTCATCGAGGAATACGTTATAGGTGCGAAGTTTAACGCCAACCTCTTCTGGTCACCCTTAAATGATGACATTGATTTGTTGGGCTTCGACAGAAGAATACAAACCGACTTAGACGGCGTACTGGACCTGCCGGCAGCCGAACAACTTGAGCTGAAGATCCCAACCCAGAACATCGAAATTGGACACATGGGTGCGACAATGCGGGAAAGCCAAATCGAGAAAATCTTTGACGCTGCCGAACGTTTCGTGCAAACATGCAGAAAAGAGTACCCGCCAGGCATAATCGGCTTGTTCGCTTTGCAGGGAGCAGTGACGAAGGATTTGGAGTTTTACGTTTTCGACGTCAGCCCGCGTGTTCCAGGTTGCCCCTGCGTGGAGCCTACTTCGCCTTACATGAAGTACAAATACGGCGTTGAAGTTGGTCCGGGAAAACGAGTAGCCATGGAAGTTAAGCGTGCCCTCCGCAAACGCAGGCTCGCAGAAGTGGTAACATGATAACCAGCGCGGACATAGGCAAAATATTGGAAAAGTATGACCAAAAGAAGCTGGCAATAGGCACTTTAGGCTCACACAGTTCGCTAAACATTTTCAAGGGTGCCAAAGAAGAGGGTTTCCGCACTGTATGCGTCTGCAAAGAAAAAGACGCCATCATGTACCAGAAGTTCCCCCTCGTAGATGAACTCATCATAGTGAAAGACTTCACCGAACTTCTCAGCGAGCAAATGCAGGAGAGACTGCGGAAACTAAACGTCGTTTTGATTCCTCACGGCTCCTTCACCGCTTACCTCAGCACTGACGAACTGCAGAACAGCCTTCATGTGCCCATGTTTGGGAACCGAGAGTTGCTCCATTGGGAAGCAGACCGCAAGGAGCAAGAAGAGTGGCTTCGCAAAGCTGGGCTCCGGTTGCCAGCCACGTTCAAAACGCCCGAGGATATTGACCGCTTAGTGATTTGTAAGTTGCAGGGTGCAAAAGGCGGCAAAGGTTACTTCTTGGCTAATTCGCCTCAGGCTTTCTATAGAAAATTCACCGAAATGGTGGCTCGCCGTTTGCTCGCTGAGGAAGATGTGGATAAGATTCATCTGCAGGAGTACGCGTTGGGCGTGAACGTTTACCCCAGCTACTTTAGCAGCATTATCAAAGATGATGTGGAATTGTTGGCTATGGACCGGCGCTACGAATCCGCGGTTGACTCTATAGGGAAGATTCCTGCGAGCCAACAACTTGAGATTGATGTAAATCCAACGTACACGGTAGTGGGAAACTTCCCAATTGTGCTGCGCGAATCGCTGTTGCCTGAACTGATGCGGATGGGTGACAACGTTCACAAAAAAGCTCGGGAGCTCGCGCCGCCAGGCATAATCGGACCCTTCTGTCTCGAAACCGTCATAACCGATGACCTCAAAATTTTCACCTTCGAAATTTCGGCGCGCATCGTGGCGGGAACCAACGTGGGCATCGGCACTTCGCCTTATGCTTACTTGAGGTATGGGGAAAACATGTATATGGGCAGGCGGATTGCGGTGGAAATTAAGGAAGCAGTTAAGCAGAAGCGACTAAACGAAATAGCCGTATAGGATTCTTTCTTCACAAAAAGTAAATATCCCAAAACGCTCATTAATCTAATGGGAATCCGCGGGAAGCGGAAAAATGCCAAAGAAAAAACATATTTTTCTTTTAGCTTCTGTAGCAATCGGCTTACTTTTAGCAGCAAGCATTCCGGTCACGTTTGTTTCTGCCCAAACCGATTTTCATGCCTTTCACGGAACCACAATACCCGACAGTGAAATCGACGGAGTAATTGGAAGCGAGTGGAATGACGCGGGCTCATACACTAACGTATCTATAAATCCGTATGGAATTGCACATATCTGGTTAAAGCAGGATGGAAGCTACCTCTATATTGGATTGAGGTTTTATGCAGACTCAAATAATCCGTGGGTGGCATTTCAGCTTGGATCAGGTTTCTGCATGGCTATAAGCGCAGATGGAGCCCTTTTTGGAGACGACAATTTCTCGGCAAACGGCTATCGAGATGTCTCCTTCGGAGATGGCCCAGTTGTTAACTCTGATGTTGTTCAGGATGGAAAGGGAGCCATAAGTGTTAACGCCTCAAACTTAGTCATTGTGGAACTTAAGAAACCGCTTAACAGCGGAGACGTTGCGGGCGTCGACATCAACTGGACACAAGGCAACACCTACGCGTTTCTTATAATGTGGAATTCTGTAGAAGATGGAAGCAGCGGAGGATTAGCAGACCATAAAGATGCCGCGCCCATTTCAAGAACCATATTTGTCGACCCAGAACCTATACCGGAGTTTCCAAGTGCAACGGTTTTCGTAATTTTGCTTGCTGCATCGGTAATTACCGCTATTCTTATAAGAGCAAGGCTGAAAAGAGGGCAAGGAAAGCCCTGAGGGAACCGCTTAAACATAGAGCTAACTGAACTTCAATTGTCTTATAGTTATTCGTCGGATTCCTAGTTGATCATTACCGGGAGGTTCCAAGGGAAGCCTGCAAAACCTGGTTAAAACTCTCGCGCGTTTTATCCTTTTTATAGTTCCGCAGGGCCTCAACGATTTCTGGTCGGCTCCTTTCGCCGAGAGCGCCAGCAACTGTTCTTGAAGTTTCACCTGAGCTGGTGAAAAGGAAATGGCACACAGCTGGAACGTTTGCGGGTTTGCGTTTGTCGCTTGAGGTTTCGAAATCCACAATCCAAGGCTTCAGTTGACGATCAACGATTACGTGTTTGGGTGCCTTACTGAGTTCGCCATGGTCCAAGCCTATTTCGTCTAGCCAAAAGCATTGCTCTAAAACCTCGCCCAAAACCGCCTTCACGCGCGCGGTATCCTTGTTGGCGTTTAGCCATGCGGGCAGTAAGTCACCGTCGATTAGTTGCATCAGTAGAAAATTCCTGCTTGCTCCGATAAATTTCGGAGCCACATTTGCGCTGTTAGCTTTGTTGAGCATCTGGGCTTCATGTAGCAGGTCGGCACGGTCGGCATCTACTCTGCGGATTTTCACCGCTACTTTTTGTCCGTTAAGGTGCGCGATTACGACTACGCCTACAAAGCCTTTGCCCAAAACTGGGACGGGAACACCAAACAAGCTGGCTTTTCCCGTAAACTCCAACGCTGACACGCTGTGCCCTCTAAGCTCTTCTATTCGGCTTTGCAGGTCAATCTCGCGGGGCTTGGGAAAGCAGAGAACGGAAGCGTAAGGCTCCTGATTCAGCTCTTCAATGGGCACGATTACTGGGCTTCTCAAATTGGGCTTTCTCCGCTTCAACAGACAAAGTACAATGCAGGCAGATTATTTAACAGGCATCTTTTGACTCTGATCCGCAGATTCCACTCCTCGGGCTGAAATGAAGCCAACTGAAAATTTGCTTTGGCAAATGGGTTTTTGGTACTTGTGCATGAGCCTCTTCTTTGCAGCCACCAAAACAATGCAAGTCACAACAACCAAAGCAAGCATTGAAGCGAAAGGCGTCAATTCAGGCACAGATGGTGAAGGTAACGGTTTTTCTGCTATTGCAAAGTTTACAGTTTCAGAAACATTCAAAGGATAGTCTTCATAAAAGAAACCAAATTCCGGAGTTGTCCAATACCGACTATACGCAGAGACATTTACCTGCAAAGTATGTTGCCCCTCCTCTAAATCTCCTAAGGTTACTGAGAACTGTTCAGGTGATGGCAACGAATGGTTCCCATCTGGGTCAGACCAGTTAAAGAGAACAACTGCGTTTCCATCTATCTGATAAACAACCCCCGTGATAAAGCATGATACATTGGTAGTAACCCATGATTCTGGCTTAGTCACCGTAAAATTCAGCAGACCTTCATTTTGATAATATGTTGTATTTTCTGGAGATTGTACCTCCAATATAGGTGAGTCCCTGTTTGGTGTCCTCATTGAAGGGGGCACAGGTTGACCCATCCAAGGATTAGCCACAACAACATCAGTAAGCATTCCAGCTAAGAATGAAACTAGAATTAACAAGACTGCTATTCCTGCTTTGAATGCTCGCCTATCCATAGGCATCAGGTAACTATTGGTTAGCCAGCCTAAAAACCTGTTTGCAAAGATTTGTCGTGTAAAGAAAAACTGTGCACTATCCCAAGTTTGGCCAATTCAGCAATCAATTTTCCTGAAGACCATCATACTTAGCGAGTTCTACTTCTGTTTACGTAATCTACATCTGTAAATGAGGGCGGACGTCGCCACTGCAACAACCATAATTGCCATTGTTATCCATGAAGGGAACTCTGGAATTGAAGGAGAAGGAGTTAAAGTTGGACTTAAGGATTGGTGCGAGGTTGTCGACGTTGCAGTTGGTAAAGGTGCAGCCGTGTCAACAGTGGTTGTTGAGAGCCAAACTCCCGATCCACGGCTACCTGCAAGCGTATATGCTCCATCGCCGGTCTGCAAAACCACGTCAACCCTGCTGCCAAATGGAATCGACCAATGGAGGTTTCCCCTTAAATCGACCTTCACCAAGTTGCTGTAATCGACACTATCCCAACCAGACACAAAAGCATACCCTCCATCAATCGTAGAAACTATTGAGCGAGCAACGCTACCCAAATCTCCATAAGTCTGGTTCCAAAGTACATTGCCCTGCTCGTCAGTTTCAATCAAACAGGCTAAAGAAGTATCAGATTTACCTGTTAAACCCGCTAACACGAAGCCTCCTTGACGTGATTGAGTGAGAAAACGAGCTTGAAGGTTCCCTGAGTTGCCACTGTATTTTTGGCTCCAAAGCATATTACCCAAAGAATCAGTCTTAACCAAAACCGTGTAACTTTCTGAGCCATTCCAAGCAGAACCCGCCAAAGCATACCCGCCATCGCTTGTCGGAACCATCGATACAAACCCAAACTCGCCGTACGTGTGGTTCCACTCGATACTTCCATTGGAGTCTGCTTTAGCTAACGTTAAATTCTTGTTTTGGTAACCCGCCATCACAAAACCATCGCCGCTCATCTTCAGAGAACTAAAGCTAAAGCTGCCGTAACTTTGATTGTACTGTATTTCGCCTTCGGAGCCTGTCTTAATCAGGTAAGAGGGAACGTAAAAGCTGCCGTAGCCGCCGACAAACGCGTATCCGCCATCAGCAGTCTGAACGATTGAAGATGCTGGTCCATAGCCAGAGTTTCCGTCGAAGTGAAGTCCGTTTATGCTCCACTGCTGGTTGCCTAAGGAATCTGTCTTGGTTACCCAGTATTCTATTTCCCCAAGGGTGATCGACATTACTGTGCCTGCTAAAGCGTACCCGCCATCGCTTGTTTGCGTCACCGAACTAATCGAGGTTAAGGTTCCTTGGCTGAATGTCCGCTGCCACACAATGGACGGAGAGGCAAGAGTAGGGGTGGGATCGACCAAAGCCAGGACTGTTTGTTGAGTTAAGTTTGTTGTTGAAAGGACAATTAAGACAAATAGGGCAATTAGTGCTCGATGATTCATCTCCTACACCAACTATAATAATTGTGCTGTGGACGATAAAAGATAGTTTGTAAAGATTTCTTGTGTAAAGAAAAACTTTTGTTCAACTAACCGCTTCTCGGCAAAGTCCAACGCTTTTTCTCGAGAGCAACCGCAACCAAGCCCGCTACCCCTACCCAGACTAATGCTGCTGCAGAAGTGAATTCAGGCACCGTAGGTGACGGGGAAACAATATCTGTGGCAACGATTTTAGTTAGCCAGCCTCCTTTGCCGTCAGCTAAACTGCCCGCCAATATATAGCCCCCATCAGCAGACTGAACAACAGAACATGCAGTAACATTCAATGTCTGGCTCCACTGCAAATTACCCGAACTGTCCGCTTTAACCATGCCCGAGTTGCCAGCTAAAGCGTACCCACCGTCGTTGGCCTGTATCACAGATTGGGCTCCTTCCATCTGACTGT
Organism: Candidatus Bathyarchaeota archaeon; assembly: GCA_963760905.1. GTDB lineage: Archaea > Thermoproteota > Bathyarchaeia > Bathyarchaeales > Bathycorpusculaceae > JADGNF01. Next base: position 906,886 of record CAVXEQ010000004.1, on the reverse strand, counting down.
AACTCTGGTTCCATTCCATATTGCCAGTAGAATCCGTTTTTGCCAACCACATGTTAATGTTACCGTTAACTATGGAACCGATTGTTCCAGCAACAATGTATTCCCCACCTTTCGTTTGAATTACCGAATAAACCAGCCCGTTAAACGTTTGATTCCATTGTACATTACCAGACAGATCAGTTTTAACCAAATAGCCATTATAATCTGAGACTCCACCTAACACATAGCCGCCATCGCTTGTCTGTATTACCGACCGCGCAATTTTGCCATCTTCTTCGCTGTATGTTTGGCTCCACTTCATATTGCCGAAAGCATCAGTTTTAATTAACCCAAAACGAGGATTTGCAATACCAGCAAGAGTTTCGCCAGCTATGGCGTATCCTCCATCATTGGTTTGAATTACAGAAAATGGCACTCCGCCCAAGGTTTGGTTCCACTGAGTGTTCCCAGAAGAGTTTGTTTTGATTAGTCCACCGCTTCCAACTAAAGCGTAGCCACTATCGTTCGTCTGTACAACTGAGTTAGCGGAGTCAACGTTTTGGAGGAATTGTTCCCATTGCTTATTTCCTGAAGAATCAGCTTTAAGCAACCAAGACCTATCTGTGTTTTGACCTACACCTTCACCAGGAGCAACCCAGAAAAACGCACTGCCTGCAAGGGCATACCCACCATCACTTGTCTGAACCATTGACTCAACATCCCCGCGAATCCATGTTTCTGACCCGTAAGTTTGGCTCCAAACAATCCGAGACTCTCGTAGCGGAATTACCCCTTGAGCGGTGGCCAATGCCAGAATAGGCCGAAAAAAGATAAATGATACAAATAATAATACTGCCATAAAACCGAACATGAGGCTTTTCTTTTCATAGGCACTCAATCACTATTAGGTTTGACTACTTTTTTTAGCTTTGGTAGGTTTACCAAAAAAAAAGATGGAAGATAATTTTTAGCGTGTTCTTAACTGAGTGGTTGGAATAGATCTGTTTGGGAAAGTTTGTCGGCGGGTATTATTTTGTTGCTATTAACCTTGATTTGATAATGCGAATGGGAGTCCCTAAGGTTTAATCCAACTACCTAAAACACTTGGGCAAACTGGATTTCTTGAAGCTGTTTTTGAATAGCTTGCCCAAAAAATTAATCCCCTCAAGCTGAAAGCCAAACTGCCAAAAACAGCCTCTTTAAACGCAAAACCAAAAGCAAACACAAACAACACAGAGCCCAAAAAACAAAAAACAAAAGAGTCACAAATTTAATAGGGCGTCGTTGATACTGGAATTCTGTTTGTGTGTTAACGATGCCGAGATTCAAGCAGATCGCAGAAATTCAGCAACTCATGAGCAGCAAAGAGGGTATTCGGAACATAGGGATAATTGCGCACATTGACCACGGCAAAACCACGCTGGCAGATTCGCTTCTTGCAGGTGCCGGGCTGTTGTCGACTCAAATGGCGGGTTCCGCAAGGGTCCTAGATTACCTTCAAGAAGAGCAGAAACGGAAAATCACAATAAAAACCGCAAACATAACCCTCCTCTACAAAAGCCACGACGACAAGTACATAGTCAATCTGGTTGACACGCCTGGACATGTGGATTTCACGGGCAAAGTTACTCGAGCCCTACGCGCGATCGATGGAGCAGTGGTTCTGGTTGATGCAGTGGAGGAGATCATGGCACAAACGGAAATTGTCACTCGGCAGGCGCTCGCAGAGCGGGTTCGCCCAGTCCTTTTCATTAACAAAGTGGATCGCTTAATCACGGAGCTGCACTTGGAGGCAGAGCAAATCGAGAAGAAACTTAACCGCATCATCAGCAGCTTCAACGATTTGATAGAGCTTTACGGAGAAGAGGAGTTTAGGGACGAATGGAAAATTGATCCGTCGAAGGGGAACGTGGCTTTTGGTTCGGCGCTGCACGGCTGGGGTTTCACTTTAGGCATGGCACAGAGAAAAGGCGTGAAGTTTGCGGATGTAACATCAGCTTACAAGAGCGGAACACAGGCGAAGCTTCAGAAACTTCTTCCAGTTTACGAAGCAGTTTTTGAGATGGCTATCAAAAATCTGCCTAGTCCCAAACAAGCCCAGGCGTACAGGGTCGACAGAGTCTGGGACGGCGCACGTTACTCTAAAGCTGGGAAAGCAATTGCCGAATGCAGCGATGAAGAATTCGCTGTTTTGTGCGTGACGAATGTACACGCGGAAATTGATTCGGTTAACGGAAGCATAGTGACTGGAAGAATGTTTTCAGGTACCATAAAGGAAGGTGACAAGCTTTACTGCGTTACTGCGTTGCGGGAAACGATTGTTAAGAAAGTTTATGTTTACATGGGTTCCCTCAAGGAGGAGGTAAGCAGGGTTTCCGCTGGGAACATCGCGGTTTTATCAGTTGCCGACGTGTTGGTTGCTGGTGAAACCCTTGTCGACGTAGAACATAAAGCAGGCATGGTGCCGTTTGAAGGCATAAACTACGTTTCGGAACCTGTCGTGACTGTAGCGATTGAGCCTAAGAACCCAAAAGACATCTTTGCGTTGCTCAAGGCTCTGCATAGCCTTGTAACTGAAGATCCAAATCTTGCGTTTTCAGTGGATAAGGAAACAGGCGAGTTTCTATTGAGCGTGATGGGAGAACTGCATCTTGAAGTTTCCCTGAACCAGCTGAAAAGTATCAACGGCGGAATTGAAGTTTCGGTTTCTGCGCCCAGAATCGTTTACAGGGAAAGTGTCACCAAGAAAGGCGTTGCAGCGATAGCGAGAAGCGCAAATAAGCTGAACAGGTTTGAAGTACAGGTGGAGCCACAAGAAGAGGAACATTCAAAATCCACTGGACCAGTTTTCTGTGAAGAGTCCAACGGTATTCTCTCTGTTGACGAATACCGAAATGTGCTGCTAGACTGCAGTGGAAAAACTGAACAGGTGAACCAAGATGTTTTAGAATCCATCATTGGCGGTTTTGAGTTTGCCTGCAGGGCAGGTCCATTGTGCGGAGAACCTATGAGGCACGTGAAAGCAAATCTGGTAAATTTGGCGCTTACCGAAAATATCGATAAGAAAGCTTCAGCAGATATTATGCACAGTGTGGGGAAAGCCATTTTCGGTTCCTTCCTAACGGCAAAACCAGCGCTGATGGAACCCGTCTACAAAATCATCGTTACAACTCCAACGGAGTTGGCTGGGGAATGCTCCAGAATCATAGAGACTAGGCGAGGAAAAATCAGCCTGTTCGAGCAGAAGGGTCTGTTAACCGTTATCACAGGTCGCATCCCAGTTTCCGAAACGTTTGGACTGTCCAAAGAAATGCGTTCTACCACTTCCGGCAGAGCTTTCTGGCAAAACATATTTGACAGCTGGGAGAAAGTACCTGAGAAGCTGGCTGCGAAAATAATCTTGCAAATTCGGAAGCGAAAGGGATTGGCTGCAGAAGTTCCCTCTGCAAACAGGTTCTTGGAGGAGAACTAAACTTGGGCTTCGGTGATGCCCCGTTTTGGCTGGATGTTACTTTGTGCTGTGGACAAGTTTTTAGGTGGGACAAAGTCGGCGACTGGTGGTATGGCGTTGCAGGAGACAAGGTTTTCAAGGTTCGGCAGGTCGGAAAGAAATTTGAGTACGCCGATGCAGAAGCCAAATTCGTTGAACGCTACTTCAGTTTAGATGCGGATCTGAAGAAAATCGCGGACAGCATAAACAGGGATACACACATTGGCAAGGCACTTCACGAGTATTGGGGTTTGCGGCTTATCAGACAGGACCCGTGGGAATGCCTAATCTCATACATATGCGCAACCTACAAGAGCATACCAGCAATAAAGCACATGTTAAACAACATCGCGCGAAAATTCGGCGAGAAAACCGTTTTGGATGGCTACGACCTCTACACGTTTCCCGAATGCGAAAAACTTGCAGCTACAACCGAACAGGATTTGCTGGATTGCGGTTTAGGCTACAGGGCAAAATACGTGCTTGCCACTTCCAAAATAGTCCGCGAAAACAACTTTGACTTTGAAAATTTAAAGAAACTGCCTTACATTGATGCAAAGAAGGCGTTGATGGAGTTTCCAGGTGTGGGCGCAAAAGTAGCGGACTGCGTACTGCTTTTCTCGCTGGATAAAACTGAGGCGTTTCCAGTGGATGTCTGGGTTAAACGGGTCATTTTGAACCATTACGCAGACAAGTTGCCAACCGAGTTCGCCAAGAAACTCTCAAGTAAGCATGAGTCACTAAGCAGTGGCGATTATGAGCGGCTAAACGTGTTTGGCAGAAACTACTTTGGCGAATACGCGGGTTACGCGCAAGAATACTTGTACCACTACGAGCGAATGGCGCTTTGAGCATTCTGAGTTCTCGTTGGAACGTAAAAGACATGATGCTAAGAAACGACCTGTTTTATAAGAAGCCAACAAGTCCACACCTCTTTGCCGTTTGGGAATGCGGAAAACGTTTAAATTCCGTCTGAAATAGCATATGTAAACAGAGCCACCCAGGTGGACCCGTAGCTCAGTTAGGTAGAGCGCCAGACTCATAATCTGTTGATCACTGGTTCAAATCCGGTCGGGTCCACCAATTCTTTTCAACCGGGAACTACAAAGCAAAATAATCTATTGACGCAATTTTCCCTTTGGCGTTTTCTGGGCGTACTATAAAATAAAGTAGTGTTAAATATGTCAGCGCGTTGTCTTGGTTTAGCGACTCGTCATGAAATTTCAGAATTTAGCGGCTGCCTTGATTCTTGCCGGAATCTTACTTGTCCTTTTGTTTGCCGCTCAACCTGCTAAAGCACAGATTTCCGAGGTCATAACCATCAAACCTGACGGAACCATCGACCCTTCCTCGGCGCCCTTGACCAGAACGGGAAACGAATACAGATTAACTTCTGACCTTTACGGGTATAACCGGATTTTAGTTCAAGCAAGCAGCATTGTGTTAAACGGGGAGGGGCACACAGTTTACGGCAACTGGTACCGAGACTTCAATTGGATATCATTAGAAAACACCCATGACGTTACAATCGAAGACTTCAGCTTTAACCACACATACTCCGGCATTTACGCTGAAAACTCCGCAGGCATCACAGTAATCGGCAACAGCTTCGTGCTAAACAACTACTGCATACGGCTGGAAAACGCAACAAACAGCACCATAACAGGCAATACCCTTTATGCGTCCTATTTTGGAATCTGGCTTTCACAATCCGGCAACAACACTATAAAATCAAACAACATAACCCAGATTTGCACAGCCATCACCGTAGGGTGGCACGGAAGCATAGAAAATCAGGATCTCAACCTCATAGAAAACAACCAGGTTTCTGGCTTCTTCGGAAACATCATGGACCAGCTTCTACCCTCAACGGGAATGAACATCTTTGGCTACTGCAAAATAATAGGAAACAACGTTTCCAGCGAAAACCTTGCCTTGAACTTTGACAACGTAGCTTACCTTCAAGTGGAAGATAACAACTTAACCCAGAACAATGAAGCCATGCATTTTGTGGACGTGGACATTTCAACTTTCGCCCTCAACCACGTTGTCTACAACAACGTTGGCATAAATGGCACGGGCAACGCGCCCAGAGTGACTTTTGCTCTCAACGGCTTCGCGAACAATAAAGTGGACATAGCGGGAGACATCACCAACCTAAATTTCACAAACAATTACTGGAGTAGCTATAACGGCACGGGAAATACGCCCTACATTGTGAACGGGCATAATTTGGACCAAAACCCATACATACCGGTGCCCCACGATACCTGAACTGCAAACAGCTTCTTCAAGTCAATTTTGATGTTAACGTTGAACGCCGTCTGGGTCTTAAGTCCGTTTTCGAGTTTTAACTAATTTCGATTTCACGAAACCCACTACATCAGGCGTGAATATTGAAAGGGCTGCTAACGCGAAGTTTATGGGAAAAACTACGGCATGTTCGAATATGTTACTGCCGTATGGTCCCATTATAAGCAGGTAGTAACCCGCGAATTGAAAAACGGACCACGCCGTGGTCTCCAGTAGCGCGCCCACAAGCCTGTGAAGATGTTTAGGTCTTCCTTGCGCTGTGGTGCCACGGTATTTGTTGAAGAAAATCTCTCCCGCCACACCGCCGGCACCTCCGGGAAAAAAGCTATTGACGAGAAGTTTTTCCAAAAAGTTGCCTGGGATGAAATGCCCAATCCAGAAGCCAGGGAAATTCAAGATGGGTATGGCGACGCTTTTGGTGGAAAAACGAATCGCAACTGGGATGAGGTAAATGATTACACCTGCTGTTTGCCAAAGCCAGAATCTTCTGCTTTTGAAAGTCGCTGCGACGGCGCTGAGTAAACGCATACTGCAAGAATGAAGACGTAACGTTAAAAGTCTTCTTTAAAACGGGAAGCAACAAAAATGGGAAAGGGGCTTAAGGCGATAGCTTAGGTTCAAACGGCTTTGAGGTGATTAACGAGGAGGGCCACTTTGGCGCCGAGTTCTTCGCAGGCTTTGAGGTCGCTGGGTTTAGGTTTTCCTTGGGCTGCGACGCCGTAGTGTTGGTCTTCGGCGTTGCCTTGGATTATCATGCCGTGGATAAGCATGGCTTGCAGGATGCTGAGAAGGGTTGTTTCTGCTCCTGAAGCCAATCCGCCGCTGCTGGTGAATGCTGCACCGACTTTTCCAGTGAGCCTTGTGTGGACTTCTATTGAGTCGTCGATTATGTGTTTGAGTTTAGCAGACATCTGCCCAAAGTATGTTGGTGACCCCATGATGATGCCGTCAGCATCCAAGAAATCTTGGAGTTTAATGTTCTCCGCCCGCTTCACAGCGACCTCTGCGCCTGCGTTTTGGGCTCCTTTAGCTACAGCATTAGCCATTCGCTCAATGTTTCCAGTTTTTGAGTCGTAAACTATCAGGATTTTCATGCTTATTATCTCCAAATGCGTGTTTTTCATCCTTGTTTTGGTTTGGATACAAGAAAGGCTTAATTCTTCTTTGCCTCAGCTAATAATTGAAGAAATAATGAAACTTATAGGTTTGCCGTTACTTGTCATCTTGACAATTTCGCTTGTGGGTCTGCCCTTCACATACATTTCTTACGCGTCATGGGGCTCAAGTTCTAAGCCCGATTTCTTCTTCGGAGTCTCCTACGGACAAAACACAACCGAGCAGGCAAAAATGCTGATTGACCATGTGAAGGGGTACACAAATTTTTTCCTGATAGACTCCTGGGATATAGCTATCAACGAAACCGCACTTAACGAAATTGCCGATTACGCAGTAAAGTCCAACATGTACTTTATGGTTTACTTTGACTTCATATCAAACCAAACTTACTTATGGCATCAGACTTGGCTGGACACGGCGAACCAACGCTGGGGAGATAAGTTCCTAGGCGTCTACCTTTATGATGAACCAGGTGGGGCACAAGTTGAAACCGGACAATGGAACAGCGGCTCATATGTGCAGAAACTCTTCGAAAACACATCGTCGCCCAGTGAGGCCGCAAGCAAATTCGTCAGCTTAGGGACATCACCTAACTTCAACAGCATGAACGACCTGAAAAGAAGAGGAATCCCAGCTTTTACCTCTGACTTTGCACTTTACTGGTACGACTACACAGCAGGATACAGCAGCATCTTCGTAGAACTTGGATGGAATAACAGCCGAACCCAGCAGATCGCGCTTTGCAGAGGAGCTGCCAACAGCATGGGTAAAGATTGGGGAGCCATACTTACGTGGACGTATATGCAGCCGCCCTACATTGCAAGCGGACCCCAGATTCTGCAAGACATGCACACCGCATACGACGCTGGAGCAAAGTACGTTGTCGTATTTGATTACCCCGCAAACCCTGAAGACAACCCGTACGGCATACTAACAGAGGAACATTTTGCAGCGATGCAGCAATTCTGGAACTACACTCAAACTTTCCTGAGGGGAACGTCAAAACCAGCTGTTCAGGCAGCTCTTGTGCTACCAGCAGACTACGGCGGAGGCCTAAGATGGGCAGATGACAACGTTTGGGGACCAGCCAACTTGACGTGGCGCTCAACCTGGCCAGCAGACACACAAACACCGCAGATATGGGAAAACATGAACAAACTCTCCGACAAGTACGGATTAGGATTAAACATAGTTTTCGATAACGCCGACAAAGTCAACCTCATAAAAGAGTACTCAAAGATTTACCTGTGGAACCAAACCATAAACTGAAAAGCGCTTTAACCGAAAATCACTTGCAACTCAAACTGTAAGAGCCAACGGTAAGCTTTTCCCCACACTGTTTCTGCACCAGCACAGTATCTTCAATACGAACTCCCCCAAACCCAGGCAGGTATATTCCAGGCTCATCCGTCACCACAATCCCAGCGGCCAACACATCTTTGCTTGCAGGATTCAAGCTGGGCGGCTCATGTACTTCTAAACCGACGCCGTGACCAAGGCGATGCACAAAGAAATCGCCGTAACCTGCAGATTCAATGACTCCTCTAGCAGCAGCATCCAATTCAGCAACCGACACTCCTGCTTTAATCTGCCTGAAAGCGCTATCTTGAGCTAATTCTACGATGTCGTAGATTTTCTGTTGCTTCTCCGAAGGTTTCCCAGCAACCAATGTACGAGTCATATCCGAACAGTAATAGTTGTATGTGGCTCCAATGTCCACCACGACGAGGTCTCCATCCCGGATTTCTCTGCCAGAGCAGCCGCCATGAGGAAACGCCGAACTCGCACCGGAAGCCACGATGGTTTCGAAGGCAGTTGGACCAGCGCCGCGTATGCGCATAGCGTACTCTATTTCCGCCGCAACCTCAAACTCTTTCGCCCCAGCCTTCACCGTCTCACATGCCGCTTTCATGCCTTCGCTGGTTAATTCGCCGGCTTTACGCATAAACTCAATTTCCTGCTTATCTTTCACGGCACGGAGCGCCGCTATGTAGCTGTTGTTTACTTCGAGGGCGGTTTGTTTTTGCAGTTCTTTTGTTAGGGCTCGCCAGCTTTCCACGCCCAACGCGTCAACGGCGAGCTTTCGAACTTTGCAAGAGGCAGCTTGCTTGGCAATTTTCTCCGTCAAATTCTCGTCCGCCTTAACCAACTCAACCTTGAACCCACTGCCTTGCGCCGCTTTCGCCTGTTCATAGTTCACGCCGTAAACATAAACCGTGGATTCGCCTTCCGCGGGGACAAGAATCGCAGAAGTTCCGGGGAAGCCTATGAAGTATAGCTGGTTGTTGCTGTTGAATATGAGGTATCCATCGAAGCCGTTTTCGGTGAAAGCGGTTTTCTTAAGTTTGTCTATTCGGGTCAAGGCGGTCACTAAAAAGAAAAAGTCGCGGTTAACAGGTTAAAGGTTTTGTTCGCTTATTCAACCGCTACTGACTATAGCGCAGGTTTTTTATTAGTCCTTAGTCCCTTAAAACAAAAACAGTTGGAGAACGTAAAAATAAACAATGGAGAGGGAAAAAAATCCCAGTCGAGCTTCTTGCTATTTCTTTTCTTGGAACAGCTTCTTTATTGCGCTGATTCTTGCCTTCTGCGCCAGCACGTCGCTTGTTACAGTGGTGAGTGCTTCTTCGGGGCACCATTTCACGCATTGAGGACCATCGGCTTTGTCTTTGCAGAGATCGCAGGTGTAGACCGTCTTGGTTTCCGGGTGCAGCATCATTGCACCGTAGTCGCATGCTTCGATGCACCAACCGCAACCATTGCATTTGTCCTTGTCAATCATTACTGCTCCCGTTTCTTCAGACTGCGTCAGGGCATCTCGCGGGCAGGCAGCTACGCAGGATGGTTCTTCGCAGAGTCTGCAGGCAACCGCCATGTTGACAACTTGGTTTTGGCGTACGACGCGTATGCGCGATTTAATGGGGTTAAAGGCTTTCTCTTTAGTGTATGAGCAGGCGTATTCGCAGACTTGGCAGCCCACACATTTGTCTGGGTCACATGAAACGAATTTCCTCTCGTGAATCTTAACCATTTGCTATGCCTCCTGCTTTGATTCAATTATGTTGTTCAAGTCTTCCATTCCGAGTTCCTTAAGCTTCGCCGTTGTAGGTACACCTTCAAGTGTCCAGCCACGTGAACCATAGTAGTCGTCCAAGAGCAGATCAAGCTCGTCTTGCGTCACGACCGCACCTTTAACTGGTCCGTCGTCGGGGATAGGTTCATTCATGACTTTCCACGGTAGAGAATCGTCTTTTCGGCTTAAGCCTTCGCGGATGTTTATGAGTCTGGCTAAATTGTTAATTCTTTCTCCTGCAGCAGTCAACTCCTCAGGCGTCATGTCGTAACCTGTTGTGAGACTGTACAGCTTAGCCATGTCTTGCTTTTCCTTGTAGAAAGTGCCTCTTGCGTTCTTACATACAATTAGCGAATCAATCAGCGCGTAAGTGTCTTCAAGGTCCTTGACTATTTTGCCTCTACCTTTCTCAGCCTTGAGGCGATCAACTTTGCCTTTCAGGTCCACAGCATAAGCGCTACTTCTGTTGTGGTCAGCGCCCCGGAACGAAACCGCAAAAGCCAAAGCGGCTGTCTTTAGGCACCGCAAGTCGTAACCCGTAACTTCTAAACCTTTAATGTGTTGAGCCAACTTCTGCGAACCTTTGCCAATCTTTTCTGAGGCAGCCTTCACTCCGTCAGCCAACGTGTCACCAATGCCTTCGCGTTTGCCCATCAACTCAATCAGCTGCAAAAGTGCCTCAGCATTGCCAAAGTGGGCATCAATTCCGCCAAGGTCATCGTGGGTTAATATGCCTTTTTCGTGGCAGTCCATTACAAAACCAACAGTTACACCAGCACTTTGAGCGTCCATACCGTAATATGTGCAAAGTTCTGCGGCTTTTATTATTGCATCAAGTTTATTCACGCCAGTATATGGTCCCAAAGCCCAGAGCGATTCGTATTCCATCCGCGCCATGGTTCCCTTGTAGGGACCTTCACGGACGACTGCTTCATGTTCGCAACGCATCGGGCAGGAGCTACAAGCGATTATTTTTGTAACGTATCTATCGTTTAGTGCCTCTCCGCTAACTTTCTCCGCGTCTTCAAAGTGTGCAGTGCTGTAGTTGCGAGTTGGCATGCAGTACAAAGTGTTGTTAATTAGAACGTTTTCCACCGTGCCCAAAATTCGGTATTTCTGAGTGGAAGGACCTTTCATTCGTTCGTGGAATTCTTTAACCATTTCCATAAATTCGTCAAGTTTCGCTGGCACGATGTCGTGCGTCCCCCGGACGGCAATGGCTTTGACATTCTTAGAACCCATAACAGCCCCTAAACCAGTTCTTCCGGCAGCACGTGTTTTCTCGTTTAATATGCAGGCAATTTTGCTGAGTTTCTCGCCAGCCATTCCAATCGACGTTACTCGCACATAGTAGTCGCCGAGGTCACTTTTTATGGCTTCTTCAGTTTCGCTGGGAGATTTGCCCCAGAGGTGAGAAGCATCCAACATTTGGACCGAGTCGTCATCTATCCACAGGTAAATTGGTTTCTCAGCTTTGCCAGTTAAGATGACCGCATCGTACCCAGCGCGTTTCAGTTCTGCCCCGAAAGTGCCGTGAGATACTGCTTCACCGACAGCTCCAGTGGCAGGTGACTTTGAGATGAAAGCGTGTCCGTTTCCGCCTGTAGGAAACATTGTTCCAGATACGGGGCCAAGTGCTAACACAAGCGGGTTTTCTGGACTAAGTGGGTCAACGCACGATTTTGAATTTGCAAGCCATAACCTCATGCCTAAACCTATGCCGCCAATGTATTTCTTGGCTGTTTCTTCGTTAAGTTTTTCCGTTCGTGTCTTTCCGGTTGTTAAATCAACGTAAAGAACTTTACCTGCGTAACCAAGCAAACATGTGTCCTCCATATGTTTGAGGAATTATTAGTCATTTGAAAACTATATTAAGTTAATGGCTTCGCATTTTGGAAAAACATGACTAAAATTCGATTCTGGTTCTCGTCATGAACGAAAAAGCACAACGCATTTACAAGTTCGATGTGCCAAATGCGGCGGGAAAGAGAAAAGAAATATCAGATGCCACACCGCTTTCTAAGCTGCAGGACGCTTTGCAAACATAGTGGTGAGAAAATGAATGTTAAAGTCCATTACTTAGGCTTAGTCAAGACCTACACTAACCAAAGCCAAGATGAGTTAGAGCTAAGAGAAGGCGCCTTGCTGTCGGAGCTGCTCAACAAACTCGCCGCAGATTTCGGCAAACAATTCACACAAGACATTTACGAGCCAGGTACAAAGGACGTGAAACCCATGTTCACAGTTATGGTTAACGGCGTCATTATTGGCCAGCTAAACGGATTAGACACGAAACTCAAAAATGGCGATGTCATAATTTTGATGCCGCTAATGACAGGCGGATAAACTGCAAAAGACACACCTAATCTTGAGTTCAACAAATTTGTTGTTTCCAATAAGCGCTTTGACCGATTGCTTGTAGGTAACAATTGTGCTAACTTGAAAGCTGCGGTGACCTCTCTTGGCGATTTCTTCAGATATTAGCATTTGAAACACAAAAAACTTAGGAAAAACTTTCTGAGAAAAATAAAAAAATGAAAGCGCACAAAAGCGCTTCAGCCGATTTTAATTGTGTGTCTGCTTACTTTTTGGTTGCTTCAGGTGTTTGGAACAGGTTTTTCACGGCTTTTGCACGTGATTTCTGGGCCAACTGCTCAGCGGTAACGAAGGTTAAGGCTTCTTCTGGACACCATTTCACACATTGTGGTTCTTTGTCCGGGTTATCTGTGCAGCTGTTGCATGTAAATGCGACTTTCTTTTCAGGGTGTATGTTCATGGCGCCGAATTGGCACGCAGCAACACACCAGCCACAGCCGTTACAGGCGTTTTCGTCAACTCGGATTATGCCGCTGTTCTCTTCCTGGGTTAAGGCGTCTCTTGGGCATGCGGTTACACAGGCGGGGTCCTCGCAATGTCGGCAGGTGATGGCCAAGTTGGTTAAAGGTCCCATGCGCATGGCACGGATTCGGCTTTTTGTGGGGTTAAAGGTGTTTTCGTTTACCATGCTGCAGGCGTATTCGCAGACGACGCAGCCGATACATTTCTCTGGGTCGGCAGATACGAATTTTCGGTCTTGCGGGCGCACCATATTAAGCGCCTCCCTGAACAGGAACCGCTTCAGGAGCGGCCTGCATAGCCTTTTCGGCGATGTAAGCATAATTGCCTAAGCCTAACTTCTGCAAACGCTCAACCGTGGGAATGCCTTCCTTGGTCCAACCTCTTGAAGCATAATAATCATCCAAGCCGACAGCCATCTCTGCATCGTTAACACAAACGCCTTTTGCAGGTCCTTCGTCAGGTACTGGAAAGTTCTTTATCTTGTAGGGGACATCGTCGTATTTGCGGGTGCCTTTGCCTTCGCGGATGTTGAACAGTCTCGCGAGGTTCTCAATACGATCGCCGTCCGCGATCATCTCTTCCGCCGTTATGGGGATGCCCGTAGCTAAAGTGTAGTAGTTGGTGAGGTCTTTCCAACCGTCGTAGTAGGTGCCTCTGCTGAACTTGCAAACGATGAGCGAGTCGATGATGTTGTACATGTAGCTTTCTTCGGTGATCATCTTGCCGCGTCCTGCCTCAATCTTAAAGCGGTTTACTTTGCCTTTCACGTCGGGTGAGTAGGCTCCGTTTCTGAGGTGGCAAGCGCCACGGAAGCTTACGGAAAATCCGAGGGCCGCGGTCTTTAGTGTTCTTAGGTCGTAACCTGGAAGCTCTAGACCTTTGATGTGGCAAGCGTACTTGTATGCGTCTCCTCCTATTAATTCCGCGGCTTTGGCAGTTCCTTCAGCAAGGATGTTGCCCAGCCAGCCTTCGCGTTTGCCAATTTTGTGGATAAGTGCAATCATTGCTTCAGCATTGCCAAATTTGAGGTCTAGGCCATCGGTTTGTTCTTTGGTGATTATGCCGTGTTCGTAGAGATCCATGGCGAATGCAACGACAACGCCGATGCTGATGCCGTCCATGCCGTACTCGTTAGTGATGCGCATTGCTTCAATAATTGCGTCCAAGCGGTCAACTCCGCAGAGGGGGCCCATGCTCCATAGACATTCAAATTCGAGCCTGCTGGTGCTGCCTTTGTATGGTCCTTCGGGAACGACTGCAATATGGTCGCATCTCATGCCGCAAGTAGCGCAACCGACGATTTTCTTTACGTAATGTTCGTTTAGCCACTCGCCGCTGACTTTGTTGGCGCCTTCAAAAGTTGCATTAGTCCAGTTCCTGGTTGCCAAAGCTGAAAGTGAGTTCAAAACAAGAACGTTTTCAGGCGTACCCAAGGTTTTGTATTTCTTAGTTGCGGGTCCTTTCATACGTTCATGAATAAGTTTTACGAATTCCCTGAAGCCAGGCATGTTCGCAACATTAACATCATGTGTCCCGCGAACTGCGACAGCTTTCAGGTTTTTGCTGCCCATGACCCCGCCCATGCCGCTTCGTCCGATTGCGCGGAATTCGTCGTTTATAATGGCTCCGAATCTACAGAGCTTTTCTCCTGCTTCGCCAATAGCTGAAACGCGGATGTAGAAGTCTCCGAGTTCTTCTCGGATTGTTGTGTCAGTGTGATAAACTGAGAAGTTTTTCATGTGTTCTGCATTCATGATTTGGACTTTGTCATCGTCAATCCATAGGTAGCTGAGTTTGGGGGCTTTGCCCGTAATTATGACAGCGTCGTATCCTGCGCGTTTGAGGTCAGGTCCAAAAAATCCGTGGGATTCAGCATTGCCGACACCGCCTGTGGCGGGAGATTTGGATACAACGGCATAGCTGTTACCGCCTGTTGGACCCATGGTGCCGCTTAGCGGACCAGTCAGGTATATGAGAGGATTGGATGGGTCGTAGGCGTCAACGCCCGGAGTTGAATTATCCATAAGAAGTTTGATGCCTAGGCCTATGCCTCCGATGTACTGCTTCGCCACTTCCTCTGTTAATGGCTCAGTTTTAATGTCCCCAGTAGTTAAGTTAACACGCAGTATTTTTCCAGCGTAGGAATACATGATTTTTCTTGTCCTCCAACGTGTTATTTTATACTTAGGCTGGTAAATGGGATATAAACCTAATGGATTCTGATGTCAAATAACGACGTTAAACTTGCAAGTTTAATAAATACAAGTCGATATGTTTTTGCATACACATCCAACGTTTTTTTATGTTTTATTCTAAAACACATAAAGACCGCGGCATTTTTGAATGATGCAGTTTTAACGCCTGAAATGGCAAAATACCTTGCTTTCCCGCACCTATGAGAGAATCTTCAACAAGACCTCAACAATTCGTCCTGAAGATTGATTGATTTCCTTAGTTAAGCCTTCGCCGAACTCCGTGTTCTCAGGCTCGACAAGCAGCAGGGCAAGTTTGGTCTGCGCCATCTGCGTTATATAGTCGCAGAATACGCGCAGGGGCAGCATGTGCGTTGTGATAGCGGGAAAATTATTCACTTTAGCCGAGTCGTAAAGGCGTACTGCTCCAGGCTTTTCCCCAAGCATGGCCGCATCAATCAGGAGTACATGTGAAGGCTTTAGCTCTACGATTTCGTCCATGAAGCTTTCAGGCACGGTTTCGCATTCGATTAGATGTACTTTCTTGGAGACTTTGCCTTGAAGGTCTTGAATTATTTTAACGCCTACGAAGTCATCGTGGCGGATTTCGTTGCCGATGCCCGCGATAACCACACTGGTTGCTCTGTTTAGCCAGCCTTTGAGCTCTTCCTCGAAACCGTTGTTTTCGCTATCCAAAATTTAACGCCACTAAACAAGAAAATAAACAAATGAAGAAAAGGATTTGGGTTTAGGACTGACACTTACCGTTGCAGCGTTTGGACGCAATGCTTGTTGCTGTCGTAGACGTTAACCGTCAACGGCATTTGGCCGATTGCGAAGTGTGTTGCGCATCCGAAGCAGGGGTCGTAGGCTCTGAAGGCCATTTCGATTTTGTTTAGTATGCCTTGGTCGCATTTGCCGTCGTGAATTAGTCCTTTTGCTGCGTCGCGTATACTCATGCATATAGCTGGGTAGTTATTGGTTGTGGCAACAATCATGTTGACGTCTGTGATGAGCGCTTCTTTGTCTAGCGTATAGTGGTGGAAGAGTGTGCCTCTGGCTGCTTCAACAACGCCTATGCCTTCGCTTGGCTCGCCTGGCTTGTTGCGTACCTTTGTGCTTGTAATTTCTTTGTCTTTAGCCAGCTCAACTGCGCGTTCAGCCGCGTAGAGTAGCTCGATCAGTCGTGCCCAGTGGAACGCCAAAGTACCATGAACGGGTTTGCCGCCCAAAGTCTTGTACATGACTTCGTATTCTGCCTGTGCGAGTGGAGTTGCCATGCCGTCTGAAGCGTTCAGTCTACCAAGTGGACCAACACGGTAGACTCCGCTGTCAGCGCCATAGGAGAGGCCTTTCCAGCCGATTTTCTTTAGATACGGGAACTTGCTGTAAGTCCATTCTTCAACGTGTTCGCCGATGTAGTTGAGGTAGTCTTTGCCTTCGAACTTCGCAAATTCTTTGCCAACTGGGTCAACAACGCGAACCTTGCCGTCGTAGAAGCTAACTTTGTTCTTGGCATCCACCATACCCATGTAGTAGGTTTTCATGGTGTAAGCATCGCTCTTAATCATGTCCACGTACTTGCTGTTGCCCAAGACCAGGTCATGGAAGATTTTGAGGGTAAGCTGCGCAAATTTAACTGAAGATACAGCCATGTCTTCAATTTCTTTACGGTCTGCCTCGCTGAGCGGTTTAGATATACCGCCTGGAAGTCCACTGACTGGGTGTGTAGCTTTCCCACCGATAATCTGAGTTATTCTCTGTCCATAAGCGCGGTGTTTTATTACTTCTTTAGCTACGTCCAAGCCTGCCTTCTCGATGACTCCTAAGATGTTGCGTTTTTCCGCTGGAGCGTCGGGGCCAACTATGAAGTCTGGACCACCAAGGTAGTAGAAGTGCAACGTATGATCGTAAATTATGTAACCCATGTATTGGAGTTCGCGGAGCTTCTTGGCTGCTGATGGAGGTTCAACGTTAAATGCCTGATCTAAGGCTTTGACTGCGGCGTAGTGGTGAGCAACGGGGCAAACTCCGCATATCCTTGTAGTGAGGATGGGCATGAGTTCGGCGCGTCGTCCGATGCAGAACTTCTCGAATCCTCGGAGTTCAGGAATTTTGAGGTAAGCATTGTCGACTTCACCTTTGTCGTTGAGGAATATGGATACGTTTCCGTGGCCTTCAAGCCTTGTAATCGGGTCTATAACTATTTCTTTCATTTCTTCATCACCTTTCGTTTTAGAATTGAAGCAGGCAAACTGTACATGTAGAATGTTCCCACTGGGTCTACTATTTGGGCCATTAGCTTGGAAACATCTTCATCAGTATATTGTCCGGGCTCCTTATCCAATCCAAGAATTGATGCTAATGCAGTTATCATGCCTGCGCCGACTTCGGGTTGGTTTGGAGCTGCACCGCCGCATCCTGTGCAGGGCATGTCCACTTTTAAGCATTGGGCACCGCATCCGCTGCGGGTAGCCATACCCATGCAAATTATGCCTTGCTCCATGAGGCAACGTTCAGGGTCCGGAGTTTTCTCATGGACACGGTAAATCTTGTTAATTTTCTTATTCTCTCTTGTCCGAGGGCATTCATCGCAAACTGCGGGCATTGGTGCGAGAACTGAGCCTTTAGGCGGCAGTTTTCCTGCTGCGATGGCGTCAATTGCATTGCTAATGAGCTTTACTGGTGGCGGACAACCGGGCAGATAATAGTCCACGTCAACTGTCTGCGCTAAGGTCTTGACGGTGTCATAGAACTCTGGAATCTTTAAGGTGCCTTCCTTTACAGCTGTCGAAGTCTTCGGCATGATTTTTTTCGGATTAACGTTTGATTTGTCTTTAATGTAAACTTGCTCGAAGATTTCGTCGTGATCATTCAGGTTTGCTAAACCAGGTACGCAGCCTTCGTGAGCACATGAACCGAATGCAACCAGCGTCTTAGATTTTGCACGAAGAACTTTCGCCATGTGTTCTTGCTCACTATTGCGGATAGACCCGTTGAAGAACGTGATGTCTATGTGTTTGTCCGGCAACGCTTCCACGTCTTTGTATTTGACATCTATGGCTACGGGCCAGAAAACAATGTCCGCAATTTTTACTACGTCAAGGATTTTCTCGTTGATATCTAGCACGGCTATTTCGCAGCCGCCGCAACTTGCAGCCCAGTAAAAGGCTATTTTTAGTTTATTGCTCATTCTATTTTGCACCTTCACTGACTTGTTCTAACAATTTTTTAGTGCTAACCCTAAGTTCGCTGAAAGCAAGCTCTTCAGGCGTCATGCCCAAGGCCAAGCCCAAGAGTTGTGGATAATGCAGGACAGGAATGCCATAGACTTCGTTGAACATTTTTTCTATGCGCAATTCATTAGTGTCGTACATGATGTGGCAGAATGGACAAATTGTTATTAAAGCTTGCGCGTCTACCTGTTTGATGTGGCTTAGTTTATCTCTAGCGAGTTGCAGTGCAACCTTATCGCTGACGCCAACACTTGGGGCACCGCAGCATTCAGTTTCATCTACGTAGTCTAAGCAAGTGGCACCTGTTGCTTCGATGAGAGCTTTGAGGGTCTGAGGGTCTTCTGGGTCATCGAAACCAATGTATTCTTTCGGACGCAAGATATGGCAACCATTGTGCTCCGCCACCTTCAGCATGGTAAGTGGCTTAACAACCGCCTTTTTTATGTTGTCTATACCCACATCTTCCTTTAAGATTTGCAGGATATGCTTCGTTGTTATTGTCCCCTTGAACTCTAAGCCTGATTCTTTCAGGTGGCCATTAATTTGCTCTCTTAATGTTTTGTCTTCCTTTAAAATCTTGTTAACCTTTTTCAGGGTGCCTGCGCAGCCAGGACACAAAGTAAGAATGTTCAAGCCCTGTTGCTCAGCCAATGCAAGGTTTCGGGCAGCAAGAATCAGCATAGTCTCGTGGCTAACTGGATCTAATGGCAAACCACAGCAATTAAACTCGGGCATTTCAACGAGTTCCACACCAAGTTTAGCAAGAACTTTGCGTGCGGAAATTTCGTAAGCTGAAACTCTGTAGGGAACGGCACAGCCTAGGAAGATAAGATATTTACTGTTTGGCATCGGAGTCACCTTTCTTTTCCATGTGCTTCATGAAACTAACGCCTTTGAGACTCTTTTTTACGCTTTCGGGGTTGCCTTTGGGTAGAGGCGGAAGACCGATAGATTCTCGTTTCTTGATACGTAAATCGGGAATCTTGTAAGCATAACCTGATTCCAAGACACTGGCGCATTGGTCTTTGAAAACCTGTGGGAAAATGCCTTCTTCGGCAGCTAAGTTACGCAGAACACGTATAACGCTTGCAACTTCCACGCCTTGAGGGCATCGGTCTGTGCAAGTGAAGCAGGCGGCGCAGAGCCATAACGTGTCGCTTTTCAAAACACGGTCTTTGAGGCCCAGTCGAGCCATGTGCAGTATCGTGCGTGGCCTATAAGAGTCACTGTAACGAGCTACGGGGCAATCACTAGTGCAGGTTCCACATTGGAAACACTTCAGCAGTTTCTCGCTACCGTGCAGCTTGACAAGTTGAAACTTGAATTTCGGGTCAAGTTCGGAAGCTTTTATCGGGTCCTTAGTGGTATCTTTTACTGTTGGTGCGTTTTCTGTCATTTGATAGCCCCCTCATTTTGGTATGGTAACCTTGAATGGCTGTTAACCCCACGCTTCCCGATGGTTACGTTTAATAAATTTGCTATTCGCAGGTGGCTTGGGATTCCATGTGCCTCGAGTTCTGCAACTTTCGGCAACATTCTGATGCACCATACGCGCATAGTGGTTCAAAAAGCCCATTTCCAGTACATAAAGGTTGAGCCAAATTGGAGGCTGTTCGTTCAATGCCGAGCAGAATTTTAAATCAATGAAGAGGCAGGTGTTATCTATGGAAGAAATGATTGTGGAGGGAAAAACCGCGCTCGATTTTTACGCTGAAGCTATTTCTGCTTGCCGTCGTTCAGGTCCGGGGCTTTCTTTTGGAACGGCGATTTGCTTCTTTTCAGTTTCAACAGATATTTTCGGTTGATTCACTGGACGATTCTTTATGAGAAGGCATCTTTTGTCAGAGAGTTCTTCTTTGAGAATTAGGCTACCTTTCACGGTGCCATCGCTGAGGTATTCTATGTCGAAACCCATCTTCTTAGTTAAGCTTAATGCACGGTAGTTGTCAGGTAACATTATGGCATAGACGTTTTCGACGCCCATCTCCATGGCTATGTCCAGAGTGTAATCAACCATCTTTGTTCCTAAACCTAGGTTCTGCCATTTGTCTCCAACGATAAACGCCATTTCGCCGCCTTTTCCATCTGGCTCAACGCTAACGCGACTAACCCCTAAGATTTTTCGTCGTCCCTCTACAAGAAGTTCTGCGACTATGGCGACCTCGCGGTCATAATCGATGTTGCAATATCTTACACGGACCGCATGGGGGGTATCTTTAAGCATCTGGAAGAAACGGTAACGGATGGATTCTTCGCTAAAGTTCTGGAACATCTCCAGCCACATAGGCTCATCTTCAGGTTTAATGGGTCGCAAAAGCACATCTTCACCATTTTTAAGCGTCCAGAGTTTCTCGTATTTCTTAGGGTAAGGACTTATCACCAGATGCTCGTGGGGTTCGAAGGTCTTGCAGACGCTTTCTTTATCGATAACAATTCGGGCGTCAAGTATGACTGCTTCTCGCTCGTTAATCAGGAGCGGGTTGATGTCAATTTCTTTTATCTGGGGAAAATCCATGAGCAACTGGGAGAAAAGAAGCAGAGTTTCTTCAAGCTTCTTTACATCTGCAGGCGGTGAACCACGGTAGCCTTTGAGGAGCTTATAGATCTTGGTGTCCTCCATCATCCGCCTAATCAGCGTCGTATTTAATGGAGGAAGACCCATAGAGTAATCTTTGAAGAGTTCTACGCCGACTCCGCCCATGCCAAACAAAACGACTGGACCAAAGATAGGGTCAGTTTTTCCGCCGATAATGACCTCATAGCCTTTCTTCTGAACCATGGGTTGAACGGTGACTCCGATTATCTGAGCATTCGGATTATAGGCGGTTGCTCTCTGAATAAGTGTGTCAAAGGCTTCTCGTACTTCTGCCGGGTCATGTACGTTGAGGATTACTCCGCCGGCATCGCTTTTATGGATGATTTGGGGTGAGAGGATCTTGAGAACAACTGGGAAACCCATTTGTTGTGCATAAGCAATTGCTTCATCAACGTTGTTGGCGGCTGCGGTTTTCACGACGGGGAAGTTGTAGTATTTGAGGATTTTTTTGGCTTCATCCTCGGTTAGGACTTCGCGGTCTTCGAACGCAGCGTTTCTTAGAATCACGTTTATGGGGCGTTTGGGTGGGGCTTCAACAGGAAACTCTTCAGGTGTTTCGTAGATTAGTTCCACGTTGCGTTGGTACTGGTACATGTGCATGTATGTTTTTACTGCCTGCTCAGGCGTAGAATAAGTAGGAATATTATTCGCGTTTAGAAGGCTGTTTGCTTCCTGCACTGCTCCGTAACCCATGAAGCTTGTTAGGATAGTCTTGTTCTGATACGCTTTGCTTTTGACCAATTCAACAATATTTTTAGCTATCTCGACCGATTCCGAAACTGCCTGCTGAGTGAAGATAACTAATATTCCATCGATATTTTCATCGTTTAGGCAAGCTTCAACGGCAGCTCGATAGCGGTCAGCCTTCGCGTCGCCTAAAACGTCGATTGGGTTACCGTGGCTCCAGAAAGGCGGCAAAACCGCATTAAGTGAATCCAAAGTTTGCTGGCTGAGTTTAGCTAGCTTTCCATTTAGCCCAATTAACGCGTCAGTAGTCATCACGCCGGGTCCGCCAGCGTTAGTTATGATTGCCAGGTTGGGACCTTTCGGCAAGGGCTGAGTACCTAAGACTTCGGCGGCATTAAAGAGGTCAGCAATATCGTCCACGCGAACAATGCCTGCCCTCTTGAAGGCTGCATCGTAGATAGCGTCTTCCCCCGACAGCGAACCTGTGTGTGACGCTGCCGCCTTTGCGCTTTCGCTAAATCTGCCCGACTTCACAACGATTATTGGCTTGGTTCGAGCAAAGTGACGGGCGGCGCTCATAAATTTGCGGGCTTCAGTGATGCCTTCTACATACATTAATATGCTCTTGGTTTTTGGGTCGCTGCCAAAATAATCAATGAGGTCACCGAAGTCCACATCAATCATGGAACCAACGGAAACAAAGTTGCTAAAACCGATGTTTTCGTGAATTGCCCAATCCAGGATGGCAGAGCCTAACGCGCCGCTTTGGCTCAGAAAAGCTATGTTTCCGGGTTTAGGCACTTTATCCACGAAAGTGGCGTTAAGGTTTATTCGGGGACGAATTATGCCAATGCAGTTTGGACCCACAATTCTGATTTTATATTTTCTCGCGTTTTCCAGAATCTTCTCTTCCAGAGCTTTACCTGCAGGCCCAGTTTCCTTAAAGCCTGCAGAAACAATAATGGCCCCTTTGACGCCGGCTTTTCCGCATTCTTCGATAACGTCAGGAACAGTTTTTGCTGGCGTGGCTATAATAGCTAAGTCGACTGGTTCTGAAATTTGACCCACGGTTGGGTAAGTTTTTGTACCCATTATTTCTGGTTTACGTATGTTAACGAAGTAAACTTTGCCTGCGTAGCCAAGTCGGGTGAAGTTTTTCACTATGGCGTACCCGACTGAGCCTTCTGCGTCGCTTGCGCCTATAATGGCTACGCTCTGAGGATTGAAGATCTTGTCAAGGTTCAAAGTACCCATTTTGGTGCTAACCTTCTAGTTTAGGTCCGTAGAAGGGAGAAATTAAAAGCTTATGTATTGACAGTCACTCTCTGATTGGATTATACAGGTACATTCATAAATCCGTCAAAGTTGGAGATTTCTTTTTGGCGATGGATCTTTTATGTTGAAGCCATTTAGAAGGATAATTGTTTGTTGTTGCCGTTTCGCAGTCACATCCGTTTAAGAACAGCTTTTAACTGACGAATATTGGTGAAAATTATGGTTTTAGGTGAAAAACTTTGGGAAGGTAAAGGCAATAGCCGACCAGGAGGATTCATTAAATCTGTTTCAATGGAAGGCGTAGTGTCGGTATATTCATGGACGGCCCAATTAAAGGGCTCTGGATGCGCAGAAGGCATTGACATCAACATTAACGTTACCGGAAAAAGCATGATGCCTCCGAAAGGGATCGGTGCAGGGAAAGACCAAGGCGTATTCATGACGATGACAGGAGATATGGGTATCCTGAAAGGCCACGATTTGTCCACGATGGTGGAGGGAAAACCTTCGGCTGTGGGTCTTTGGAGTTTCATGACCATGTCCGAGAAGCTAAGCTGGCTAAACGACGTAATTGCCGTTGTTACAATTAAAGCGTTGGATCCAATGTGGGAAAAATTCAACGTAACCATTTATGAATGGAAATCTTGACCCGCTTTGTATTGCACAGCCCGAATAATCCCTTCTTTTCATTTTTTCAAAATTCGGCTCAGCCAATATAGAGTGGCTTCCGTTTTTTGCTAACAAAAACGCGCCGTACACTCTCGTTGCGGCTCAAGAGCTAAACGCTTGGTTTAAACGAGGCTACCGGCTTTTCAATCTGTTTAAATGGAAAACTAGCATTTAGCAGCTGGAACAATACGTTTACCTGTCTAAACACGTTTACCAAAAAGTATATTTCTTGTCCGTAAATTGCTTATGCAGCTTCAATCCAAATCCCTGAAAGTGAAGTTGCATGGTCATAAAAGCAGTAATATTTGACTTAGACGGAACAATTGCCGCCTTCAACTTAGATTACAAAACTGTCCGCGCCGAAGTCCGAGGCTATCTACTTAATTCGGGCGTCCCAGCATCGCTGATAACAGTTAATGAAAACATTTTTGAAATGCTTAAGAAAACGGAGCTTTCAATGAGCAACGCGGGCAAATCGGCTGAAGCCGTCGCCGAAATCCGTATGAAAGCGATGAGTATTGCTGAGAAGTACGAGTTGGAAGCTGCTATGGGAACCAGTTTGCTTCCAGGAGCCGTGAAGACTTTGAAAGATCTGCGGAAAATGGGCTTGAAAATTGCGTTGTGCACGATAAACAGTTTAATTTCAGCTGAATATATTGTTAAGCGCTATAAACTCTCCGAGTATTTTGACGCAGTTGTTTCACGAAACCAAGTTGCCAAGTTCAAGCCGAACCCTGAGCATTGTAACGCCGCTTTGAAGACGTTGGGCGTGTTTGCTTCTGAAACGGTTGTTGTTGGAGACAGCGTAACCGACATGGAAGCAGCCGTCGAAATAAAAGCGACGTCTGTTGGGTTACCTACAGGTGTTTCAACCCGAGAGCAACTAGTTAATCAAGGAGCAAACTACATCATAACCTCGATTACGGATCTGCCAATTCTTATTGAGCGCATAAACAATATTGAAAACGTAGATGTCTAATTGAGTTTCTTCACTTCTAAAACCAGAGTTTTGTGGCAGTTAATGCATTGCGTTAAAACTATCTCGAACCCGTTGAGAATGTCAAAGCGTCTCTCTGTGTAAGAACGATACAGCCGGTGGTCACACATCGCTTGGCAAACGGAGGTTGACCTATCTCCTTTCATTCGCATTCCTCATTTTGAAATACGCTTCCTTGGGGAGATAAACTGTTATGGAACAATCTTCTATTCATAAAAAAATCTAAAATGCATATTTTACCACTGGAAATGCTGTTGTTTATTTACAAATAGCATTAAATTATGGAACACTTAACTTCTAAACTGTAACCAAAGCGTCTTTCGGTAGTGTGAACTAAATGAAAGCTCAAATTTGCACACGAATTGATCAAATGGAGAACCACCCGCTAACCTATATGACCGTTGAGGATCCAAAACTTAAAGCCGATCAGATTCTCATCAAAATTAGAGCTTGCGGCATATGCCACAGCAATCTACACATGATCGAAGGTGAATTCAAAGAGTTTAGCATCCCAAGCAAACTGCCCATCATTCCAGGGCACGAAATTACCGGGGAAATTCAGGAAAGAGGAAACTTGGCAAAGGGCTTTGAAGAGGGGGACCGCGTGGGTGTACAACCCCTTTGGGGAGCTGACGGAACCTGCGAGTTCTGCCTCAAGGGAAATGAAAACCTCTGCTTAAACAAACAGATCACGGGCGAAACAGTTGACGGCGGATACGCCGAATACATCGCGGTGCCGAGCAACTATGCCTACCACTTGCCTGACAACATCGGGTTCGAAGAGGCAGCCCCCTTATTTTGCCCAGGAGTCACAGCATACCGCTCAGTAAAACGGGCTAACGTGCAGTTTGGCCAAAAAGTCGTCGTCATCGGCATCGGAGGCGTTGGTCACCTTTCGCTTCAGTTTGCCAAGCTAGCGGGAGCGGAAACTATTGCTGTAGAACAGTCAGAAGCTAAGCTTAAATTAGCTGAAGATATTGGTGCCGACCACGCGGTAGCCGCAGATAAAATTGAAGAATACGTGGCGAAAACAGGCAAACCAGATGCGGTTCTGGTTCACGCGCCATCCCAAAAAGCAGTAGAGCAGGCCGTAAGAATCGTGAAACGCGGCGGAACGGTACTAATGGGCGTGTTGGGTAACACTCGGATCATCTTCTCAGAAGAATATTCAGTTGTGGGAAGTGTGATCGGTTCAAGACAAGATATGAACGAGACTTTAAAGCTCGCATCTATGGGAAAAGTCAAAGTTGAGTTCAAAACTCACAGACTTAGCGAGGCAAGCGATTTGTTGCTGCAGATGAAGCAGGGGAAAATTGTTGGAAGAGCAGTCGTGACGCCGTGAGTTCACATTTCCTGTTCGTTCATCCTGAGCCAACTATCCTTTTTATCACACAAGGAAATTACTTTTCTCACAACGCTTCGGGTGACTAAAACGAAAAAAATCCTAATTTTATTGGAGAACGGCGTCGAGGACGCAGAATTCATCTACCCCTATTACCGGTTCCAAGAGGAAGGCTACAAAGTGGACACCGTCGCGCCTAAAGCAAAAGAAATCTATCAAGGAAAACGCGGCGTAAAGTTCATGTCAGACATTGCGCCAAGCGATGTTGACATAGACGAGTATGACGCTGTGATTATTCCTGGTGGACAAGCGCCAGACAAGATGCGGCTTCACAGGGACTTGGTGGATGTAGTTAAAGGAGCAAACCAGAAAGGAAAAGTAATCGCCGCTGTTTGCCATGGACCCCAGATGTTAATTGAAGCCGACATAGTGCGAGGCAGAACCGCCACAAGTTGGCCGTCGGTTAGGACAGATTTGAGAAATGCAGGAGCAAAAGTGGTGGATGCTGCTGCGGTTATTGACGGTAACCTTGTGACTTCGCGTTCCCCAGAGGATCTGCCTGATTTCTGCAAGGCAACAATAAACCTTTTATCAAAACTTCAGTAAGCCAAAGTCACGAAAATATCTGCTTAATTCCGGCAGTTCAAAGCGCCTTTCCTTTTTTATTGAAATAACATAATACTGGTCTTTTTCTGTGCAGTATTTCGAACAACAAAATTTTGGGCGGAAAAAAAGTAAAAAGAGTTACATTTTGTTTTTTCCGGGTTGCAATTTCCCTGACTTTTTGAAGATATAACTGAAAACAATAGAAGATTTTGTTGCTGCCACTAAGTACAGCACCAAGGGTAACATCTTTTAAACCAAAACCACATTAAATAACAAAGCAACCCGCAAGCAACAGCAGACACCCGCAAACCAAAGAACAAAACACAAAAGAGGATTCTTTTTATTAGGAGCGGCGTGCACCCAACAAACTTCAAAGGAGGAGAGAGGGGAGGAAGAGGAATCTATAGAGGATGCACGCCACACGAACAGGCGTTTAAACGCGGTCGAAGTAGAACCCGGTTACCAACTTTGTTTTCATGATTCGGGGAGCTCTAGTTTTCGGTTTTGAACCGCTTATTTTTTGCGAGTTCTTGCTAGTGATGAAAACCGATTCACCCTGCGCCAGCCGTTGTTGGATTGTAAAGAAATCCACCTGTTTTACCTCGTGAACTTCTACGTCTTCGCTGGGGTCGTTTCGCAGGAATAGCACTTGAAATTTCGGCGGTTTCATTTTCTTGATTTCCAGCATTTTCTTTAACATTAGCCTTCTCACTTTCTATTTTGTTATATTCAAAATATGTACTGTAAGATGTGCCTGAAAGGTACTTGTCTTTGAAAATTCTTAAAGCTATGTGACTGTAACAGCACACCAACACTAAATAATCAGCCAAGAAAAAGCTATTTTAGTATAAACTGGAGAATCGCATCTTTTTGCCGAAGTGAATAAACAATTAGGTCCGGATTTGCTTTTCTGAGTTCAGCAGCATTGTATGCACCTTGAACAACCGCGATACACCCCATTTCGCCTGCTTTGGCTGCTTTAACCCCGAAAATTGAATCTTCAAGTACAACGCAGTTCTCGGGTTTGCTGCCCAGTTTCTGGGCGGCTTTCAAAAAAATTTCCGGATCAGGTTTTGATTTACTTACTTCATCGACTGTGATAACCGTGCTGAAGAATTTTTCGACGCGTAAGAGGCTAAGCAGATGGTCTATGACTTGGCGATTATTCATGGAAGCCAAACCTATCTTTTTCTTTACATCAAGGGATTGTAAAAGGTCTAAGGCGCCTGGAAACAGCTTAACTTTGTCAGTCTGCTCGATTGCAACCCTAACTTTGACATCGACAAGACGCTTAATCACTTTTTCATCAAATGACAGCCCTTTCGCCTCAAGGATTTCCTTAAATGTCCAAGCGGCACCAACACCGATTCGGCGTTCAATAAACTCGTCGGGGACATCCACGTTTAAAATTTCATGTAATGCCTGGTGAAAAGAAGCTAAAATAGGGATTCGTGTGTCGGCTAAGGTTCCGTCCCAATCAAAGATAACAGACTCAAACATTATGAACAACCTTTCTCTCAAAAAACATCTGGTCAGTGCTTGTTTTCTGGACAGACTTTCTCTCTAATTGTGGCACTTTTCTTGGTTGCCTGCTCGACCGCCCGCATCAGAGCCTGCCTAACGTCGCTTCCTTCCAACTCGTAAATGGCTTCGATAGTTGTCCCGCCTGGCGTCGTGACCATGTCACGTATTTTTGCTGGGTGCTCAGGTAGGTCTAGGATGAGTTTGGCTGTTCCCAGCATGTTTTGCGCCGCGGCTTTTTCGGCGATGTTTCGGGGCAACCCAACTTTTAGTCCAGCATAAACTAAGGCTTCAGCTATAATGGATAGGTATCCTGGTCCGCTACCGCTTAGACCCGTTACGGCATCCATATATTTCTCGTCAATTTCCTCTGACAGGCCCATCATATCGAGGAGCACCTTAATTTTTTCCTTGTCTTTTTGGGTCACGTCTGAGTCGCAGCAGAACGCAGTATAAGATGCCTGAACCAACGCGGCAACGTTAGGCATAATTCGAACGATTTTGGCTTCGGGAACGTTCTTTTTCAAAAACCATATGGGCACAGTTGCAGCCGTGGAAACCAAGAGTTTGCCTTTAACTTCCTTACTGATCCCATTGAGAACCTTTTCTAAGTCGCCTGGTTTTACACTGATGAAAACTATGTCTGCATCTGCAACGGCTTTACGGTTGTCGACGGTTACGGCAGCACCTAGGGCTTCGAGCTCTTTGAGTTTATCCGTCATGAAGTCTGCGGCCGTGATTTTTCCTGAGTATTTGCCTTTGAGGAGGCTTTTTATTATGGCTCCGCCCATCATGCCCGTGCCGATTACAGCAATTTTGTCAACCATTAATAGTCACCTGTTACGTGCTTTCTACTACGTGCCGTTTTGACTCTTAAACTTTTATTGCACAACCCAAGCCTCAGGTGGGCTTAGCTATCTTTTTCAACGTCTCATGCATGGCAGAAGCTGATGCGTCGGAACGGACTCCGCGGGAGTTGAAGTGGGTGGCTACAGCCTTGAATCCGTTGCTTTGGAGGGCTTTGAAGAACTCTGTTACTGAGGGCGCGGGCAAGCTAAACTTCCCACTTAGTTTGTCTAAAACATAGTATGTTGCAGGCGCCTCGGCTTCTGCTCTTGTGACGCCTAACAGCTTGGTGATTTTGCTGCTGTTCCTAAATGCAGTACGCAGATTTTCTTTAACCATCAAATCGATGAACGGAGCTTCAAAGATTTTTCCCAACCACAGTGGCCCCGCATAATCCATTTTAGTGCCGCATTCAGGGCACTTCGCGGCAGTGTCGGGAAAGGGCTTAGTCACGGTTTCGCGGTGAAGGCAGTTGAAGCAATGCAAAACGTAACCCATGGTCTTTAGGCTCTTGTCCGCCTTCTGACAGCCGTAGCCGATTTGCGAGTACACGCGAATGTAGTGGTCGCTGCAGTGGCTAAACAATACTTGTGTGCCGATGTCGTGTTTCGCTGCAGCTGAAGCTACTGATCCCGCCAATAATCGCACTGCCAGTTCCTGACAATATTCCGTGCGCAGGGGTCTTCCGCCATATTTGCGTACACATGCTTTAGCGTGGACTCCACAAAGGGGCGCCATATCCGTAGCCGTAGTTGCCAATAACCCATTATTACGCAACGCTTGAACCGCCGCGTCCAGATGCGTCACTGGGGTTCCGAAGGGGTCAATGTCAATTATGTCGAAACGGGTTTTGGGCGCACTATGCTCGCTCATTAGTCTGTTGGCGTCTTTGTGCTTGACGGAAACATGGTCCTGCAGGTTGTTTAAGGCAATGTTGTAAGCGGCAAGTTTGGAGGAATGCTTGTTGATGTCGCTGCTAACAACCTTCTCAACGCCCTGAATTTCGGCGGCAAACCGTATCCCCCGGATACCTGTAGCTGTTAACGGTTCGCAGATAGTGATTTGCCTGTTAACCATCCGCTGGTAAGCCTGAAAAGCCAGCACCGTCAAGTCGCGGTTAAACTCCATAACAGGATTAAAGAATACAGGCGCCTTGCTGGGTGCATAATCGGATGGGCAGACACCGTAAGCTTTCAGGTTCGGCACCACCACTTTGACTTTGCCTTCCGTGATGGTTTCTGATGGGAACTCCGTCCAAGGTTCCGCCATAATCGCGCCCATTGTTTATGGAAAGAATTTTATGCAGATATTAGACTTCTGGTTTACTTGAGGCAAAGGCTTTGGAGAAACGCGTCTTGATTTTAACGGGCAGCCCAGGTGTGGGCAAAACTACTGTTCTTGCAAAGGCAGTTAGCGATTTGAGGGGACGCGGCGTCAACGTGGGCGGCATGTTTAGTCGGGAAGTCCGCGAAGGCGAAGTGCGAATGGGGTTTGAGATTGTGGATGTTGCTTCCGCCAAGGTGGGGTGCCTTGCAAGCGTAAAACAGAAGGATGGCCCGCAGGTGGGCAAGTACCGCGTGAACCTTGCCGATTTAGAATCAGTCGGCGCCCAAGCAATCAACGCAGCAATTAAAAACAGCGACGTAGTCGCCATAGACGAAATCGGACCCATGGAACTGGTTTCCCCAGAATTCAAGGAAGCAGCTAAAAGAGCATTGAACAGCGGCAAACACGTTCTTGCCGTGGTTCACCAGAAAGCTCAAGACAAGTTGGTGACGGATGCAAAGGGCAGGCAAGACGCGGAGATTTTCATTGTGACAACTGAGAACAGGGAGAAACTATCGGATGAACTGGTTGAAAAAACAATAATATTTCTAAAGTCAGTGAAGTAACGATATTCAAAAATAGAAAAGTTATCCTGTTTTGATTACATCATTTGAATATAACATTCAGTCAGGAATGTCTGGTTTGAAATTGTTCAAAAGTTATGGCTTTAATGATTTTGTTGGCTGCCTTGCAAAGTTTTCTATCATCAGTTACCAAGGTAGCTGGAGCATTTTGGGAAGCCGCGATGTATGAGGCATCATAAAAGGTCAGCTGGTTTTGCACTGCAATTTGGAGCGTTTCAGGCAAATCGAGGCTGGCAAAACTAATTGTGCTAATGATGTTTTTGACGGCTAGTTCGTTAAGTAAAGCAACCATTTCTTTGGCATCTTCAAAACTTACTATTTTCAGGAGAGTAGAGAGTTTCCAGAATCCGTTATAACCCTCATAAATGCCAAGTTCGGTTGTGCAGAGGTTAAATTTCCTTGACTCAACCACTATTCGCTTTCCGCTTCGCATTACAAGAGGTATAAGCGCGGAGGCATCAAGGAGAAAACTCAATGCGATTCCCTGTCTTCTCTGATAAGCTTGACTATCATTTCGGGGTCGATTTTGTCGTCGAAGCGTTCTTTGATTCGTTCTAGTCGTTCTTCGAGGTCTTTTTGCTCTAGCTCTTCAACCCGCTCGTCGAGGATTTTTCTCACTGTTTCACTGACGTTTACGTTATATTTTTTGAGTTTTTCTTTGGTTTCCTTCGGGACTCTTACTGTGATTATGCTCATGGCCTACCGTAATACGGTACGTATTACGTTCTAATAGAAGTTACGAACAAAAACACTTGACGTTATTCGCCGCCTGTGACTGTAATTCCATAGTACACCGCAATCAGGATTATCAAAACTACACTCGTGAACGCGTTAACGAAAGCCACAATTAACTCTCGGCTGACTCTTTTAACGTAATTGAACATGTTATGGTGATTCATCCACATTATGAGAATAGTTATGAAACTGATGGCGAAAGCAAGAAAACTTGGCCACTCATTTAGGAGTCCTACAAAGAGGCCGCTACCTCGTGTTGTAGGGTCGTAGAGACCTAAAACAAGCAATGTGATTGCAAAGGCAAATATGCCATCGCTGAAAGCTTCAAGCCTATCCGTCTCCCGCTGCCTGGAAAAAACGCTCACAAAAACACCGCTGTTCAGACGTTAATAATTTGGTTATCTGAAAATATAAACGTTAAACGTTTCGATAGGTTTGACACGATTCAGAGTTTAAGGCACGCAAAATGTTCAATGTTAGATCCAGACGGTTTTGATTTCGCCCACCGCCTTAAAATGCGGGTCGTCACTAAAGCAGGTGGCTTTTAGCAGTTGAGAGGTGGCTGCTATTACACTGTCTGCCATGTTGAGGCGGTACTTGTGGCGCAATGCAGCGCTGGTTTTGGCGATTTCCGCATCGATTTTAACAATTTTGAAGTCTTTTTCCAGAAGGGATGCTCTGAGCTCAGCGGTTTCTTGTCCTTCTGTTTCTAGAGTCAGCCAATAAATCTCATGTAGAACTAGAGCGGAGATGAAGCGTTCTTTTGCTTTCCGGATAGCGTCCTGTGTCTTGTGCAGTACGCTTTCTTCTCGGCTGTAGTAGTGTTCTAGGAAGAATCGTGTGTCGTATACGGTTTTAGGCATCTAAGTCCCTGAGTTTTTCCAGGAGCCGCTTCATTTGGTCTGGCGAAGCGTATTTGGCGCCTGAACCCGCCAGGTCCAGCGTGGATTGCTTGGGGCGGAGAAGGATGCCATCGTTGGTGTCGAGGACTTGGAGACGGGTGCCTTCTTCGATGTTGTATTTCTCGCGTAGTTTGATGGGGATGGTTGTTTGGCCTTTGCGGGTGACTATGACTTCATCTTCCATACGCCTTCACGGTACTACCATACATCGGTAGTACTTATAAGATTTTCCACAACAATGGATATACTACCATGAGAAAATACTACCTGGTCACAGTACTACCATTTATGTCCGAAAACTCCTAAAACAAAAATAGAAAATTTGCAGAAAAATCTGCAGACAATCAACTGACCACTTTTCTAAACTGATACAAAGTGGCGCTTAACGTGATGACAGCCACCAAACCAATTACTCCCCAAGCAGGAAGTATTGTGCCCCAATCGTAGCCATTAATCATAAGCGCTCGGCTGGCGTTCACGGCGTAACTTACAGGGTTAAACATTGAGACATCTCGCACCCATGTTGGCAGGAAACTAATCGGGAACAGCGCTGGACTCAAGAAGAGCAATGGAAAAGTGATGACGCCTCCTATCGCGAAAACAGTTTCAGAACTTCTTGTCTTCATGCCTAACGCTAAGGAAATTCCTGACCAGGCAAGGCCAAAGAACGCAAGCGTGAAGAAAATAAGTAAAATTCCGACGACTCCGGTGGTGACGTAAAAGGGATTGCTTTCTCCGGCACCTAAGACATATGCTAACCCAAGAATTATAGCTGTCTGGATAACAACCCTGAAGGCGTCGCTGCTTAACCGGCCTAGCAAAATCGCGGAACGACTCACTGGTGTCACGAGCATTTTCTGCAAAAATCCCGAGTCGATGTCGGCTACTATTGAGTTTCCTGATTGCAATGCGCTTCCAAAGGCGTTTTGCATAAGAATCCCCGCAGTTGCAAACTCAAGATAACTTACTCCAGGTGGCAATATTCCTGGAACAAGGGAAAGATTCGTAAGCAACTGTGTAAAAAGTACCAGGAATAAAATGGGTTGGAAAAGGGAAAAGAACAGCAGAATTGGGAGTTCGAACAAGTTTTCTGAGGTATCTTATGAATATGTATCGGGTGTCAGAAAGCAAAGTCATCGTCTAACGCCTCCCACCGAACATTGTGCTGGGAGCCTTGACGAGTTCCTCCGCGCGTATTCTTCGCCCTGTATGTTTCATGAAAACGTCATCCAGTGAAGGCGAAGAAAACGTGACCGACGTCATCCGTATGCTACTGCTGTCGAGCGCCCGCACAATATCTGCGATGAGTTGACCTGCATTCTTTGCGTAAACGTTAAGACATTCCTCTGAGTCCAAAATCTCCGTAACCCCCGTCATGCTTTTTATGATCTCGTTTGCTTTGGCGCGATCCTTGTTGCAGTTTTCAAGCGAGACACGAATAGAGTCTGCGCCAATTTCGCGCTTGAGCTCAACTGGACTGCCACTTGCAACGATCTTGCCAAAATCGATTATTGAAAGGCGCTTACAGAGTTTATCCGCCTCCTCCAAGTATTGAGTTGTTAGAAAAATGGTCATACCCTCTTCTTTGTTGAGTTTCTGCAAGTAAGTCCAAACCGTCGCGCGTGACTGAGGATCCAAACCTGTTGTTGGTTCATCGAGAAAAAGCAATTTGGGCTTATGAACGAGGGCGGTTGCCAAGGTCCAATCTTTTTTTCATGCCGCCAGAATAGTTTCTTGCTCGTTTTTTCGCCACAGACTCCAGCTCTACAAGCTTCAAAAGTTCATCTACGCGCTTTTTGATTTCGTCGCTTTTCATCTGATGAAAGTGACCTTGAAGTTCAAGGTTTTCTCTACCAGTAAGATCTCCATCGACGGCCGTTTCTTGACTTTGCACACCGATGACTTTGCGGATAGCCGCCGCATCTTTGGCGACATCGTATCCTGCTACCGTTACTGTGCCTGATGTTTTTCTTAGAAGCGTAGTTAGAATCTTTATGGTTGTGCTTTTGCCTGCACCGTTGGGGCCTAGGAACCCGAAGAATTCGCCGTCTTGCACGTCAAATGAGATGTTGTCAACTGCTTTTGTCCCGTCTCCGTAAACTAGGACTAGATCTTTAACACTGATTATACCCGACATAAGTAGAGCCTATAACAGTTAATTTTGGGTTGAAAATAAGCGTATGTGACTGTCACCTAACAACAACAGTTTAAGTGGACGCCCAACTTGGGCAGGGGAGCAAAAAAGGCGGCATGGCTCCAAGCGGAAGTTGTAGCTTGTTGTTGTGTCACTACAATCACAAATTTATATTAATCAAACTGGGGTAAACTGTATTCAGTGTCCTGAAGCCATCAAACGTTGCATCAAAAAGCTTGGCGGATCAGGCGTTGGCCAAAACGCAGAAAAAGTCCCCTCATTCCCCAGTAAAGGTCCCTTTTCTACACTGCGTTCAACCGACTAACCGAGACCCGCCAAACTATAATTTTAGGCGCAACAAAACCATCACACTTTACCGGCTGTAGCATTTTCCAAATGAAGTTTCAAGGTGCGAGAAACGGATTGTTCGCGCTTGCGAAATAAACTTAATTTACTAGCATCTTCTCAAAAAACGTTAAGTGGAAAACGGACCACTGATAAAACGAAATTAGCGAAGAAAACTATCAACCTGATTACCCCCAGAAATCGCGGAGTAATAAGAAATGACTAAACCTAATAATTCATGTCCCAAATGCGGAAAAAACGGAACAAAAACCGAAATAGACCCCAACACTGGGCAAATCTTCATAATTTGCTCAAATAAATCCTGCCACACTTTGAAAGCAAAGGGCTGGTTCTAAGACTAAACTTTACTTATTTCAATTTTGCGGATTTTTGTTTAGAGGTTCGTGTAGTTAATATTTACATCCCCGCGTGATCAGCAAACTGAAAGGTGTGGAAATAAAAAGTTAGCTAACTCAGATAGACAAAAAAAGGCACTAAAAAAAGGAAAACTGAAAGAGAAAGAAATCTGCTTACTCAGGCTTCTTCTGCTTCCCAGGTCTCAACGAACGTACAGTTGCGCCTGCACGCCACATCTCGCTGTTACCCATCTCTTTGAGCTCGTCGGCGAGTTTCTGGCGGTAGTCTGGGGCTTTGCTCTTTTCTAGCACGATGCGGGTTTCTTCGCCTGCAGCTACAAGCTCATAGAGAGAATCAAACACTGGTTGTGTTGCTTCCCGGAAGCGGTTTCTCCAACGTAATGCGCCGATACGTGCGGTTTCGCTGCAGTTGCAGTACATCCAGTCCATGCCGTTTTCATCGACGAGGCGAATTAGGCTTTGTGTGAGTTCCTCGACGCTTTCGTTAAATGCTTCACTTGGGCTGTGTCCATGTTCGCGCAGGGTTTTGTATTGGGCTTCCAGGATGCCTGCGAGTGCGCCCATTAAGGTGCCTCGTTCGCCTGTTAGGTCACTGTAGGTTTCTTTCTCGAATGTGGTTGGAAAGAGGTATCCTCCGCCGATGGCGATGCCGAGTGCTTTAGCGCGTTCTTCGGCTTTACCTGTTGCGTCTTGGAAGACTGCAAAGCTGCAGTTTATGCCGCTTCCGTCAACAAAGTTTCGGCGTACAGATGTGCCTGAGCCTTTAGGTGCAACAAGGATTACGTCTATGTCTTTGGGTGGGATGACGCCTGTTTGTTCTTTGTAGACGATGCTAAAGCCGTGGCTAAAGTAGAGGGCATCTCCTTTTTTGAGGGTTGCTTTGACTTTTGGCCATACTGCTTTTTGTGCTGAGTCGGTGAGTAGGAACAGTTTGATGGTTCCTTTCTTGGCTGCTTCTTCCATGGGGAACAGGTTCTCGCCTGGTTTCCATCCGTCTGCGACGGCTTTGTCCCATTCTTTTTTGAATACGCCTTCTTTTTCCTGTCCGATAATTACTTTTATTCCTTGGTCACGCATGTTGAGTGATTGTGCTTGACCTTGAATGCCGTATCCGAGTGAGACAACGACCTCGTCTTTCAGGATTTTCTGTGCCATTTGGAGTGTGAATTCTTTTCGTGTGATGACGTCTTCTTTTACGCCACCGAAATCTATCTTAACCATAGTTGTTTTCCTCAAGGCTGAATGTGATTAACAGGATATAATTAAGAATTATCCCTTCTGGGAACAGAGATAATTATTCTGAAGCAACTAAATCAATTAACTATTCAACTAAGCTGTTCTATAGGTTATAATATAGTCCCATGCACATACATTGCGGAGAGAGAAAGGTGTGTGGTGTGTTTTTTTTATTTTCTAATGCAGTCGAACTTTTACTTTAGCTGACCTGTCAGGGTAATCATTTATGAGTACCAGAAACCATGTTCCAGTATGAGGTACAAAGTAATCAAGTTCAGTTTCTAAAACTGCTTCATGACAATACTCAGCCAAAAAATCGGTGTCTTCTTCAAAGCTTTCAAAATTTTCCTCCTTGAGGAAGCAGATGTCAATTTTCTCGCTTGATAATATTTCGCCTTTTAAATGGTCTCCTTTTGTTAATTCAAGTTCATAGGAGTGGTTGTCTTCCGAACTTATTACTATAGTTTCTTTTATGAGAAACTCTTTTTCCTCTTCGGCATTATTGGTCGGTTTAGGCTGACTTTTCTTCTCCTTTGTTGGAGTTACATGAATGTGAACTTGTGAGGAACCTTTTGCCATAACTTGAACTCCAGAGGATTTTTTTGTATTTGTTCGTCATGTGAATCTGACGACCCTTCTTCAGTATTTTTAGCGAGATTTTTCAACAATTGCGATGCGACGGCCCCAATTGAATCGGGCTTCCATAAACTTCCAAACCCTAATATCCCAAAAATGGCAGTAATAACCCCAAATATTTGACCTGTGGTATTCCAACCAGTACTGATTGAAGTTGGCAAAAAGATGGCAAAGATTCGTAAGAAGAGTAACCCTGTAACGTACCCATCTTTCCGTTTCTCATCCATATC
The DNA here is from genome assembly GCA_963760905.1 of Candidatus Bathyarchaeota archaeon. Lineage (GTDB taxonomy): Archaea > Thermoproteota > Bathyarchaeia > Bathyarchaeales > Bathycorpusculaceae > JADGNF01. The sequence continues at coordinate 869,605 of CAVXEQ010000004.1, read as the reverse complement.
TACTAAACAGTATAACTACCTATTTCTCTTAGTGCATCTTATCAAAAACAGCCTGAAACAGCGCAAAAACTAAAAGCTCAAAGAAATAATCTGTTTAGAGGGATTCATACGGAACCAGAAATAGGCATGTGTCATGAATGTTCCACAAAGAATGGCGACTCCTCCAAAAAGGAGGTTTATCATTGTGACCTTTGCGAAAAATGGTTCTGTGAAGAACATATCAAACCCAAGTTTCCCTATTTTGTAGATTGGGACACAGTTTTTAATGTTGAAGGCGACCCAAGAATCAAGGCATCATTTCATGTCGAGTACGAACGTGAAGGTGGACACCCTGACTTCGTTTTCTTGCGGAAGACGATTGAAGCTTGGGAGCTTGAGGAAAAAATTAGGAACCAATTGATAAAACAAGCAATAGATAGAATGATGAATCCAGAGAAGTATGTAGACTTAACCGTGGATTCTGAAGCGGATAGAAAGAGAAGAATTGAAATTCTTAAGAGCGAAGAACGTGAACTGAGCAAACGACGGAGCGAACAAGAAATTGCTTCAAATGAAGAAGCTAAAAGTATAGGCAATCATGAGATTGTAACTACTGAAAATAAGTATGGGTGCAGATTTGTTGTTCCGATTGAAGTTTATTCAAACAGCGAGTATCGAGAATACCTAAATTATGCCCAAACAATGAAAAGTGTTAGAGTTATAGTGAGTGAATATTATAGAAAATATCAAAAGAGTGAAAACTTGAAAGACTCTGCAGAAAAGAAGCGCGGGTGGCAATGAGTCTTAAATCTGCATAGCGTAGAAATAGCCTAAACTCTAGTCAAGAAACTTTTAGACAAGAAATATTTACAAGCACGCTTTTAGGCTGGTTACACTATTAGTTAACTGATTGCTATGAAAAACAAAACAGTCATGGCAACAATAAGCATCTTAGTCTTCTTAATTTCATTAGTAGCTGGAATGCAGGCTGCTGAGGTGGTACAGGCTAATCCATATTGGGGTGTTCACCCAAAGCAGCCCAACCTAGATAAACCTCTGCTAATTGTGGAAAGCCCAGGAAACTACTCTACTTGCACTGAGAGAAGTGCCCTCGTCAATTTTACCGTAACAAAGCCTAGTTCGTGGAATCAAACTGTTGCTCCTTTTGGAACACCCTACGCTGGGCAAATAGAAAGTGTTAATGTTAGTCTAAATGGAAAACAGGAATTTCAAGATGTTCTTGCGTCGGATAATCTAAATGGTAGTGGCATCTGGAGCAAAAGCTACTCAATCAACGTAGATGGCTTAAATTCTGGAATTAATGCGTTGGAGGTAATTGTGAATGCAGCCACATTCTACACTACCGAAAACATAACTAGAGGTATTGTTACTGATTGGATTAACGAGTATCCAATGATTGTTACGGATACAATTTATCTAAATTTCTCAGATGCTTCTCCTACACCCAGCGTCACACCTACACCTTCACTAACTCCAACTTCCAGTCTAACGCCTTCACCTTCAATCCCAGAGTTTCCAACATGGATAATTCTGCCACTGGTTTTGGCAGCAACATTACTCATGGTTATATTTGTTGGAAGAAAAACCGCAAGAACAAGCCCCCACCCTTCCTGAAAAACTTATTTTAGAAACCTCTTCTAAGGCGCAAAACGTTGATTTCCTCATTAACTTTTTGACCTGCCATACAACGCAACTGCTGAATCGCCTTTTTAGCGTTTGGATCAGATTTTGCGCGGGTCGATTTTTTTTATTCCGGGTAAGCAGTCGAACGCTTTGTCCGTTGAGATTATTGTGTGATCATCAACTTGGTTGAGCGCTGTTGCAGCGTAGTACGCATCAAATATCGAGGTAAACCCATGTTGCCTAACCAGCGCCAAAGCCAGCAAGTCAATTTCGAAGTGGTTTCAAGAAAAGTCAGGTTTTCTGTGGCTGTGAGAGCGCCTTCTGGCGATGAGTTCATCAGTGGAAACGCCTTCCTCTTTTGAGACATAGTAAGGTTCGTGGAGGGTTTCTCTCGAAGCGAAGACTTCCTCAAATTCTCCCTTTATAATCAGCGATATTAGAGCTTTGCAGTTGTTTTGAGCCGGTCTTCTTTTTTGACGTAAGCATAGAGCATATCGGTTTCAATCATCAAAGTTGGCGTCGCCTTTTTGCCCGTTTCACAGCATCTTCTATAGCGAGCGCCTCGGCGCGGACTTTAAGTTCCTTGTGTTCCTTGCCGGCGGGTAACCAGTTTTCAGCTTCTTTCTGCGGAGCGGAAGGCAAAGGCACAGTAACGAAAAAGGAGCCGGCAGGTATGATTAACGCGGGGGATTTTTTAGACCCATATTTTTTGGCACAGTCATCCTGCCTCTCTCGTCGATTTCAACCACAGACACTTCCCCAATGAATATAATAAACCTTCAAGTTAAAGAATTATCAAATAATTAGATTATATTCCCCGAGTTTTCTGAGTGGGTTGCAGTCTTGGTGAAAAGTCTTTTAAGCGTCATGCGCCAACATAGTCATGGTGAAATTTACATGCCATCTCTGGAAAAGAAGAATAAGGCAAAGAAAGCAAAACACGAAGCAAAAACTGGCAAAAAGTAAACTCGAAACTTGCTCTTTCCGCGGGTTGTGCCCGCTGTTAACTGCAATATGTTAGAGCTTATGTTCTACCAGAAAATCGCTTTTTCCTTTTTTCCATTTTACTCCCAAATAAATTGCGGATCAGCCAAAAGTGGCAATTCTTAAACCTTATATCCACAGAGGGTACATAGAATAGAAACCGTTTGTTATGTTAACCTCAAAAACAGCTGCCCTGCAAGCGGGTAACATCCTAGCATTCATAGTAACGCTTGCAGTTAATGGGTTAGCAAACACCTCAATTTTGGGTGGGAAAACCACAGCCCAGATCAGCAACCAATACCCCACTTTGATTACGCCTGCAGGATACGTCTTCGCAATATGGGGCATAATATACGCACTTTTGGCGGTTTTCGTTGTTTATCAAGCCTTGCCCAGCCAGAGAAACAAAGAATTTCATAATCAGGTTTCCGCCCTTTTCATTCTCAGCAGCGTCTTTAATGTTGTGTGGATTTTCCTGTGGGGATACAACTATATTGCGGCGTCGGTTGTGCCGATGTTGGCGTTGCTTGCGTCTTTGGCGGCTATTTATCTGAGGCTGAAAGTCGGCAGATCAAACGTCTCACGCCGGGAGAAGGCATTTGTGCATTTGCCCTTCAGCGTCTACCTTGGATGGATTTCGGTGGCCGCAGCCGCGGACATTGCCGCAGCACTATCTTCGGCGGGGTGGATTAAGTGGACCTCTACCGATGCGATTTGGGGAATTGTTGCCGCCATCATAGTTCTCGGCGTCACCCTTACAGTCTTAGCCACAAGACGGGACATAGCGTTTGGATTGGTTATAATCTGGGCGTTGGTGGGTATTGCGGTGAATCAGAGTGCAGTGCCAAACATCGTTTACACCGCGGAAATTGGAGCCGCAGTTGTGGCTGTGGCTTTGGTTGCCGTGCTGTTCCGTGTCAAATTAGGAAGCAAGAAAATGGATTAGGCAAATTTTTTCTGGCGGATATTGGCTAAGCTAATATTTGGCTTCAATTAAGTAATATAGGGGTAATTGTTTGGCTAAATCACCCGCTAATCAAGAAAAATCTGGGATGCAGCAAATCAGGGTTTCAGTTGGTTCAGCTATAGTTTTGGGGTTATTGGAAGGAAAATTAGACGCAGAACCTACAACCGCATATTTCATGACCTACAATACAGGTAAATGCACGGCTAACTGCGGATTCTGCCCTCAAGCTAAAAGTAGCCAAAGCAAAACCGGACTCCTCTCCAGAGTTTCATGGCCAGCGTTTTCAGTAAACAGCGTCATCGGGCAAACTTCAAACGCAGTTCACGCTGAAAGAATTAAACGTGTATGTATTCAAGCATTAAACTACCCTCAGGTTTTCTGCGAACTCTGCGAATTCATCAAAGAGCTTAAGCAGAAAGTCTCTGTTCCCGTTTCAGTTTCGTGCCAGCCTCTGAACAGCCAGAACATGTGGAGCTTAGCCGAAGCGGGAGCAGACCGAATCGGCATCGCTATAGACGCGGCGACTGAAAAGTTATTCGACAAAGTAAAAGGCGCAGCGGCAGGCGGACCATACAGTTGGGAAAACGAGTTTCTGCTCTTGCGCACCGCCATCGGAGTTTTTGGCGAAGGAAACGTGAGCACCCACCTCATTGTTGGTTTAGGAGAAACCGAACAGGAGGCTGTTAGCACGCTTCAGGAATGCGTAAATATGGGAGTTTTGCCTGCGCTCTTCACGTTCACACCCGTTCGCGGAACAGCGCTCGCTGGAAACCCCAAGCCCCCAGTTGAAGCATACAGACGCGTGCAGCTTGCGCGGCACTTGATAGTGAATGCTTTATCCGAGTTTGAGGATATGTCGTTCAATTCGGCAGGCAAAATTGTGGATTTCGGCGTCGGAAAAGATTTGTTAGTTCAGGTGGTAGAATCTGGAAAACCCTTTCGCACATCAGGCTGCAAAGACTGCAACCGCCCCTTCTACAACGAAAAACCAAGCGGACCAATCTACAACTACCCTAGAAACCTGACCGCCGAAGAAGCAGCAGAGGTAAGGGACCAGCTGAAAACCTATTTAGAATAGAACCAAAAACAGGAAAGTTTAGCGTTTTCCGCCGCCTTCGCCAGGCTGAGGCAGCTTCGGTTTCTGCCTTGTCACCTGCTCAACCAGCCTCCAGAACTCAGGCATCACCAAGCCTTTCTGTAATTCCCTAAGCAGCTTTTTCACTTGGTAAAATGTCATTTGCGCTTCGCCCTTGTCAAGGCTTTCCTGTGGACCCTTTACGTGCCTAAGAATTTCGTCAATTTGCCGTGGCGAAGCTCTAATCCCCGCTTTCTCTAGCAGTCCCTGCAGAAGAGTTTGCCCAGTGTTTCTGCCCACGAACAGCGATGTTTCGCGCCCGACGATTTCAGGCGGAAATGGCTCAAACATAAGCGGGTGTGCCAGCATGCCTTCTACATGCTCGTCTACTTCGTGGGTGAAGGTGTTGTCGCCGACTATGGGTTTATGGAACTGGATGGGCAGTGCGAATGATTTCTCGGTTAGTTGCGCCAAACGGTATATTCGTTCCATGTCGATGCCAGTGTCGATATTGTAAAGTAACTCCAGCGCAGTTACAACTTCTTCGAAAGGCGCCAGCCCAGCGCGTTCCCCGTAACCGATCAGACTCGTATGAAGGAAAGTTGCGCCCTCCTCCACTGACGCCAAAGTGTTCGCGGTAGCTAAGCCAAAGTCGTTGTGACAATGCACTGAAAGCGGAACGTTTTTCCTGACCGCGTCAGATAACCCGTCCCTTACGTGACTGACCAAGTAACGCATTGCAAGCGGTCTGAGGAAGCCGACGGTGTCCGCTATAGCAAGTTTAGATGCCCCTGCTGCTGCAGTCGCTTCAAAAACCTCAAGGATGTCATCCAGAGATGTTCGGCTGCCGTCTGAAAGCACAAAATCTACAGTTAACCCGTGTTTCTTAGCGTATTCGACGCTTTCCACGATGCGCTTCAATGCCTCGTCCTTGGTGATTCTAAGCCGGTACTGCAGGTTTAAGCCGTTAATTGCAGCTTCAATGTTTATCTCCTTCATCCCCACTTCCAAGCAAGCGTCAACATGTGCTTTGGAAGCCGCCGAAGAAGCAGTAAGAGTGGCTTTCTCAAAGGATTCATTAACAATTTTTTTGACACTACGTTTCTCTTCTTCACTTATACCTGGAAAACCCACATTTATGACAGATATGCCAGTTTCATCCATCATCTTGGCAAGTTTAAGCTTTTCAACATAAGTTAAGAAGACCATTGGCGCCTTAATGCCTTCTCGGAACGTTTCATCCACCATGTAGACGCGGTCAGGCAGCTTCGGCGGCAAGTTCTTGCGGAGGCGATTATAGTTGGAAATTAAGCCTTGAGCCTCAAGCTTCTTGAATATAGTCTTCCTCATAGATGCACAATCCAGTCCAATAAGTCGAGGTTAACTAGTGGATACTTTCACGGGCACTTATATAAAAATTGCACACTACTACTAAATGCAGAAAATCTGGTTGGACAAATACATCCGACACGCGACTTTGGCGTAGAAGAAAAAAAATCACGCTTGGTGCCAAAACGCAATTTTTTTTTCTTTCAAAAATTATCCACTGCGCCATTGAATAACGCTTGCGAAAACAGTTAATTTTGGCCGAGAAAGAACGAAGAACCCATTATCAAGGACTTTCACCTTGCAGTAACATCAAAAAGAGGTTCGCTTCGCCACAGAGTTAAACTTAAATGGTAACAACTCCATTTCTGAGAAGAGGGCTACACATTGAAAACGGACTTACTGACTGTCGGCTTCTTATGCATCCTGGCTTTTTCCCTAACTATTGTCGGTTCTGTTTACGCTCAAGGCACTTGGTCAGCAAAATCGCCACTGCCATCTGCGAGGGCAGGTTTAGGAGTAGCTGAGGTAGATGGAACTATTTACGCAATAGGAGGCTGGAGTCCATGCCCAACCAACACTACTCAAGCATACGATACAGCTAACGGGACATGGACGCTTAAGACCTCGATGCCTACCGCACGAATGTTTTTCGGAACCGCAGTTTACCAAAACCAAATTTATGCGATCGGCGGAAAAATCAGCCAAATCAAAGCCACAAACGCAACAGAAGTCTACAACCCTGCAACAGATACGTGGGAAACAAGAGCAGCCATGCCTGTAGAAAGCTTCGGTTTATGCGCTAACGTGGTAAACGGCAAAATTTACGTTGTTGGAGGCGCGCAGCAAACCAACACAACCGTGACATGTTCTAATGTTACCAGAATGTATGATCCCGCGTTAGACACGTGGACTATTAAGTCGGCCATTCCAAATCCAGTTTTTAATTATGCCTCTGCTGTCGAAGCCAACAAAATATTCATCATTTCAGGTAACACAGTTTCGTTAAACGGTTCACTTGTTAGCTGTGATTTGACCCAGATTTACGACACTGAAACAGACAGCTGGAGTACTGGAGCGCCTGTTCCAAACGCGGTAAATGCAGCTGTCGCTTTGGCCGTTGATGACGGTGGTGTGCCGAAAATCTACGTTTTAGGCGGCGGTTCAGACCTTTTACGGCTTACTTACAATTTGAGCCAGATTTATGACCCGCAGCAAAATGCGTGGGCTACCGGTTCACCGATGCCAACTTCACGCTTCACCTTAGCTGCCTGCATGGCAAATCAAACTTTGTATGCAATCGGAGGCGCCGATAACCTCACTGCAACAACCGATGTTTACGCGTTAGATCTTGCAACTCCAATTCCTGAATTCCACTCAGGCCTGATGCTTACGCTCTCACTTGCAGCGGCATTAACCGTAGCTGTGCTGATTAAACGAACTCGACAGCGCAAGAGCAGCATTTGATCAGGTCTTACGACCCGCTGTTTCTTTCCCGTTAATATTTAATAGCAGCAAATAAAATCAGAAGACACAAACCATCAGGTTGAGAACAGACATGAACACTTGGCGCATCCTCAAAATCGAAACACACAACGCAGCAATGAACATGGCAATTGACGAGGCAATTCTCCGCTCACGCGTAGCCCAAGCCGTTCCGAATACGCTGCGGTTTTACCGTTGGAAACCTTCCGCGGTTTCAATTGGCCGATTCCAGAAGCTGGAGAATGAAGTTAATTTAGAGAACTGCCGAAAACTGGGCGTGGACGTCGTGCGCAGGATAAGTGGAGGAGGCACAGTGTTCCACGATGCACAAGGCGAAGTCACATACAGCGTGGTCGCCAAAATCGAGGACATGGGCGTCAAAGACATAACCCAGGTTTACTCGAAGATTTACGCCGCCATAAGTGAGGCTCTTGGCATGATGGGGATTCCGACAGACTACAGTCCAGGCGACGCAAAAAACTGCCCAAACTTAACCGTTAAAGGAAAGAAGATCAGCGGCAGCGCCCAAGCCAACAAAAGCGGCATCGTCCTCCAGCACGGTACGTTACTTTTGGATGTAGATTTACCCAAGATGTTTACGTTGCTTCGGGTCCCGTGGGCTAACAGTTGCATGCAGGTCGTGAACGTGGCGAAAGGCAAAATCACAAGCGTACAGGGCGAGTTGGGGCATGCAGTGACACCTGAAACGGCGGCGAACGCGGTGGCGCATGGTTTCACGGTTACATTGAACATGCAGGTTGTCGAGAACGTGCAGTCGATAGAAAGCGAATTAACCCGTGAAGAGCGCGAACTTGCGGAGAAATTGTACAAAGAAAAATATGCCACAAAAGAATGGAACTTCAACGCAAAAAGCCCAGTTGACTAATCATTCGCCGTCAAGGCTTAGCCTCAAGCTTTCTTTGTAGCAACTCATTTTGGTTTCTTCTGAATACCCGCTTTTTCTATCTTCAATTTCTTAAGCAAAGTGCACCTTTTTCACGCTAAAAGGAACTGTTTGGCCGCTTCGCCCATGACCGCGAAATTCTTGATGACAGCGTCTATTGTTTTGTTATGCTGTAAAAAGCCCTCGAGAGTTAACCCGTTTGTGTAATCGTGTGTTCTTTGAATTGCGTCCAAAATATCCTGAATGTAAACCGGAAGTCGCCCTTACGCATAAGCTGTTTCCTTCAGAATACGGTCCTTCAGCATGGGTTTCAGAGCTTTCTTGGTCACAAGGTCAACTTTAACGCTCAACTTCTCAGTCAAGAATTCCTCAAGCTCAAGAAACTTGAAGAAACCAACGGGAACATCTTTTGCAAAGACAACAAGAACATCTACATCGCTTTTTTTGTCTGCTCGCCGCGTGAATAGGAGCCAAAAACACCGATTGTTTCCACTTTGAACTTCTCTTTCAGCTCAGGTTTAAGAGCTGCAAGTTGCGTTTTTATCTCCTTCAGAGTCTTCATAGGTACACATCTTAATGTATGCATCATTCTATTTTATTTTGTGCCTTTCCCACAAAACGCGGCAAAAAAAGATGGCAAAAACCAATTATGCTAAGTCTTTTCTCGTTTCCACCTTACTCCCTGAGCCGTGTCCTCGAGAATTATTCCCATATCTTTGAGTTGCGCTCGTGCTGCGTCAGCGGTTTTCCAGTCTTTGGCTTTGCGTGCATCCTCACGTTTCTTGATTAGGTCTTGGGCTTCTGCAGGGAGAGTTTCCTGCGTGGGTTTGGGGATCACGCCGAGAACCTTGTCGAAATCCTCTATGAGCGACGCTACTTTTGCCGCTTCGTCTTCGGTTAAAGCGTTCGCGTCCAGCAAGTTGTTTATGTCCCGAACGAAATCAAACAGGGAAGCCAACGCAACGCTAACGTTTAGGTCGTCGTCCATGGCATCTCCGAAACACGTTTGAACGTTTTTCATGAGCTGCTGAAGTTCTTCTGACCCGCCTTTTCCGGCTGCATCCTGAAGCCGCCGCTGCAGAGTCGCAAGGCGCTCGATAGCTTTCTTCGCCGCGTCTAAAGCCTCAAACGTGAAGTTGAACTGCTGCCGATAATGCGTGCTCAACAGCAAGTAACGAATCGCCAATGGGTCCAACCCCTTAGCCAGCAGGTCGCGCAGAGTGTAGAAGTTGCCTAGGCTTTTCGCCATTTTCTTGCCTTCCACCAGCAGATGCTCGTTATGCATCCAAACGTGCACGAAAGGTTTGCCGCTGGATGCTTCGCTTTGGGCAATTTCGTTTTCGTGATGCGGGAACATATTGTCAACGCCACCGCAATGAATATCAAACGTCTCGCCAAGGTACTTCATGCTCATGGCGGAGCATTCGATATGCCATCCTGGCCTGCCCTTACCCAACTCCGTTTCCCAGAAAACGTCGCCATCTTGGGCACAGTAAGCCTTCCAAAGCGCGAAATCCTGCGCCTCTTCCTTGGCGTACTCGTCTTGGCTGACTCTCGCGCCCGACTTGAGCTCCGCGGTTTTTATGTGGCTGAGTTTACCGTAGTCAGGAAACTTGCAGACAGCAAAGTAAACGCTGCCATCGTCGGCGCAATACGCAACTCCTTTTTGCAGAAGCGTCTTGATGATTTGGACCATTTCGGGAACGTGATCCGTTGCGCGCGGGAAAACGGTTGCGGGCTCAATGTTTAATGCTTTGATGTCCTCGAAGAACGCGTTGGCATAGAAATCGGTGTACTCCCGAAGTGGTTTGCCTGCCTTCTGGCTGTTTTTGATGGTTTTGTCGTCTACATCTGTGAGGTTCATGACGTGTTTGACGCTGTAGCCTCGGTGCTGCAGCCAACGCTTCAACAGATCCTCAAAAACGAAGGCGCGGAAGTTGCCGATATGCGCATAATCGTAAACGGTAGGTCCACAAGTGTACAGACCCACCTTGCCAGATTCAATCGGAGTAAACTCTTCTTTCTGCCGAGTTAACGTGTTAAAAAGCTTAATTCCCTTTACTGCTTTGCTCATCTGCGTACCCAACACAGATGCATTTGGAAATTATTTAAGCGTTCCAGTAGCTGACCGCTGGGGTTTTTCGCGGGTGAAACTTAAAGCTGCCACGCCTATAACAATTAACGCACCACCAAACAGCTGGTTCACTGTTGGCGCCAAGGACAGCAGGGCAAAAGAAAAAACCGCTGTCAAAAACGGTTCCATGGTTCGCAGCGTGGCGGTTTTGGAGATTTCCCAGACTTCCAGCGCTTTGAAGAAGAAAACAAAACTTACCACCATGCCTGTCACTGCACCTAGAACCGAGTAACCCAGCGCAACTGGAGGAACGTTGAATTCCATTTTTCCAATCAGCAGGGCGAATGTGGACAGGTATGCAAAGATGAAGAATGAGCGTCCGGCAGCTAGGCTGAAGGGCGGGATGTTTTGGACGTAGAATTTGGAGAACAAGTTCACAGTGGCGAAGAACACTGCGGCTCCAAGTAATGCTAACGTGCTGTAGAGCTCGACTTGTGCGTTGCCGTATGCCAAGAAGAACAATCCAGCCAACGCAACGAGCACGCCTAAAACTTCGGCTCTGCTAAGCCTTTCCGCTAAGAGGACAACGCCAAAGAGGATGCTGAAAACGATGGTGAACTGGATGATGAAAGCGGCGTTGGTGGGTCCCGAAATTAAGATGCCGTAAGCGTACAGCACGGAGCCAGCAGCGTCGAAGAGTGCGAGCAGTGCGATGATTCGCCAGTTGGCTTTTATGATGAGAAGGTGCCACGTTTTTTTGGAGGCTAAGAAGTAGGCGAGGAAGAATAAGCAGGAGAACGCGGTTAAGAGCACATACATGGTTTCTAAGTTGGTTTGGTTTAAAACCAGCTTAATGAAGACAGGGCTTAAGCCAAACATCAAGCTTGCCAGGACCGTGAACAAAACGCCTTTCTGCTTCGCATTCATAAAAAGCCATACCACTGCCCAGGCATTTAACCTTTAAGAGCCATAAGGAAAAATGGAAAACGAGTTTCAGTGAGGTTAAACAGAAAACTTGGAGCAAAAGAAATTCTAGATGGATTATTGGGTTATAATTACTTTGATGGGTTTCTCGGCAGGGTTATCTGCGGTTTGAATTGCTTTTTCGAAGTCTTGAAGCTTGAATCTGTGCGTTATGAGGCTTTGCACGTCTACTTTTTTGCGGGCTACAAGGTCCACTGCCGTAGGATACTCTAACGGGGAGATGTATGTTGAGAAGAAGCATGCTTCATCTGCGTCACCCAAGTTGAGGTAACCTTCAAACTCGCCAACCAACGCGACCCGCCCAGCTTTGCGCACCAGAAAAGGCGTCTGCTCCACCGTCTTCCGAGTGCCAGCAGCTTCCACAACAACATCAGAGCCGCGCCCTGTGATTTCCCTGACACGTTTGGCGGTGTCTTCTTTTGCAGCGTTTATGGTGTAGTCCGCGCCCAGCTTATCCGCCAGCTGGAGACGGTAATCTTCTTTGTCGACAGCTATGGTTTGGCAGCCTTTGAGCTTTGCAACCTGCGTCATTAACAAGCCGATGGGTCCCTGACCGACGATAGTGGCGAAGTCGTCGGCGTCAGGTTTAAGCAAGTCCAGGGTGTGGAGGGCAAGAGCCACAGGCTCCATCATGGCGGCTTCCTCGTCGTTTACGCTGTCGGGAAGCGGAATCAGGTTTCTTTCCCGCAACGCAACAGATTCAGCGAAAAACCCACCCTTCGTTAATCCGTAATATAAGACGCGTTCGCAAAGCGACGGCTTGCCTCGTAGGCAGTAGAAGCATTTACCGCAGTTACTCAACGGCAACATAACCACCCGCTCCCCAGTATCCACTCGGACACCCCAAGCGTCATGCCCAATGATGCGTCCCTGCTTGATTTTCCAGTCTCCCCGGTAAAGGTGCAGGTCAGTTCCGCAGATGCTGCCCGCCTTAAACTTCACCAAAACTTTTCTGCCTTTAACCTGAGGTTCGGGAACATCTTCGACTTTAATGTTTTTTGGCCCATGATAAATGGCGGCTTTCAAAAACAGACACTCCTAAAATAGCTTGGCAAAAGCGCACTATTAACCTTATGCAAAACGTAAATTCACACCAAGAAACAATTAGAGAACTGCGGCGCTAAGATGATGAAGCGTTTTTTCTTCGGTTGAAGGCATCCCGCAGGTTCTCAACAGGCGAATCTTCGCTTTTTGGCTGCTGGACTTTTTCCTTGTATTTCTTCTCCTCTATTTTCGCCTGACTTTCTTTGCTGCTGAGCTCTACGCTTGATTCAAGTATTCTTATAGTCCTGCCAAGTCTGCGGTGACCTTTAGTAACTACTGCACGCCCCACTTCTTACCACTGCTCCATTAAACAGTTTATCCAAGAGACTTTTGACTCTTTTGGTAACATTTGCAAGAAAAAGTTCAGCATCAAATTTCCCAAGTTGCTTTTGAGCGGCGTTAAACTGAATAACTGCTTTGTACATTACAAGAGCGGCTGATAGACTTGGATGTTGAGGGATTTACGAAAGAGAAACTCTGGCTTATACTGGTTGACACGGTGCACGCTAACGTCATGTATCCGACACATAAGTCGTACACAAGAGACGTGTTGCTTCGCCAAAAACCTGAAATCACGGCCGACGACTTGGCAGCTAGGCTCAACATGCCGCTGGGCGAGGCTTTGGTTATTCTAAACGAATTGCAAGGCGACTACAAAGCGGCCCCCTAAGTTTTCTGCCCAGAGCCGCGCATCTAACTTAGCTTATTTGCAGAATGCTATTTGTTACAGTGCACACACAACACGACATGTTTAAATATACACAACGCAAAAGATGCATCCGAAAGTGATTATAATGAAGACAACAAGCAAAATAATCGCAGCAGTTTTGATTGTGATAATCGTAGCAGTAATAGGCGCATACGCATACACTCGAATTCAACCAGCCAATAACCCGTCACCGTCACCTTCCGCATCGCCAACCGCGACCCCCCAACCTGCTCCAGTCACTCTAACAATTTCGTCAACAACAAGCCTCCACGACACCGGACTTGAAGACAACGGAACCGACTCGATAAAAGCAGCCTTCGAAGCTAAATATCCATGGATCACTGTAAACTTCCTTGCCCAAGGAACAGGAGCCGCATTACAGACCGCCCAAAGAGGCGACGCTGACATGGTCATGGTCCACGCGCCGTCGCAGGAAGTAACATTCTTAGACGGCGGCTACGGTGTAAACCGCAAAGTCATAGCCTACAACTTCTTCGTCATCGTCGGACCAGCAGATGACCCAGCCCACGTCGCAGGCATGACTCCAACAGACGCCATGAAACAAATCTACACCTTAGCACAGAACAACACTCCAGGCATCGTGTGGGTATCCAGAAACGACAGCTCCGGAACCTACACCAAAGAGAAGTCCCTATGGACAGCTGCAGGCTTAGACATCAACACCATCAGTCAAGATAGTTCATGGTTCAAATCAACAGGCACCGGAATGGGACAGACACTTCTCATCGCCAACGAATTCAACGGATACACCATATCAGACACTGGAACATACCTTGCCTACTTTACCCAAAACAACATTCAGTTAAACATAATCGTTGACGCCCAAAAAGACCTGCTTAACGTATATAGCGTAATAGCAGACAATCCACTAAACGCCAACCTAACAGGAACCCATTTTGACGCCGAAATGCTATTCATACAATACATGGTTTCAGATGAAGGACAACAAGTACTGGCCAACTACGGCATATCAACCTACGGAAAGCCATTGTTCAGCCCCTTCATACCGCTAGTTTCGGGAGCCGCCCCCAACGCAACCCTGCTAAGCTGGATTCAAAGCTACGCATACATCCCAGCTAACGCAACAGAATGCCCAGCCCAATACAGGTACAACGCCACAGACCTCTATTCAGCACCATACGATGCTCTCCCAAGCGTCACAGTCAGCCCCTCACCACAACTTGCAGCAAACGAACCACAAGTCACCGTCAACAACCCCGACGACACATACCCTCAACAATCAATCATCACCTACAATAGCGGCAAACCTTGAGAAAGGCCCATTATAAACAAGAGAAACAGATAAACTGCTAACAAAAAGACTCAAAAACCACACCCTCCATTTCTTTGTGACTGCAATGCCCGATATACTCATTCAAGCATTTCAGCGAGCTTTTGATTTAATTCTGAGCGGAGACCCCGAATTTTACGCAACAATCTACAGGACCATATACGTATCAGGCGTTGGCACCCTGCTGGCATGTGTCTGGAGCATACCAACCGCAGTACTTCTGGGCCTCTACTCCTTTAGAGGCAAATGGCTAATCAAAGGCATCTTCAACGCGCTCATAGGCATACCCACCGTTGCCCTTGGACTACTCCTGTACCTTCTTTTATCTAGACAAGGAGAATTTGGCTTCCTCCACTTGCTTTTCACGGTAAACGGAATAATGATTGGACAAGCAATACTAGTTACACCCATCATAGTCAGCTTCACCAGCAGCGCACTATCAGCCGCAGACACCCAACTCAGAGACCTAGCAAGAACACTGGGCGCAACAAGCCTAAGAGCGAACTTAACAATCATACATGAAACATTTTGGTCCATGGTTCTAGCCGTTACCGCCGCTTTCAATAGAGGCTTTGGAGAACTTGGAATTGCCACCATTGTCGGCGGAAGCATACTTTACGAAACAAGAGTACTTACAACATCTATCGCGCTTGAAATAAACTATGGCTCCTTTGATATTGCCATGGCATACGCCATAATCCTGATGGCTATTGTATTCACGTTGACGTTAACTCTTAACCTAATCGAAAAACTTAGACAAGAAGACATAACATGGAAGAAAAAGCGACTATCCTTCTGGAGACACTGGGGACAATGACTACCAGCCTTAGCATGAGCCAAATCCAAAAAAACTACCGCAACGTCAAAGCATTGAACGCAGTAAACTTTGAAGCAGAAGGAGGAAAAATAATAGTTCTAATAGGCGTAAACGGCGCAGGAAAAACCACCCTCTTAAGAATCATCGCAGGCTTAGAAAAACCGGATATGGGCGCCATAACATTTAATGGCAAAAATATGTCTGATGGAGAACTCCGGCTAATCTCAACACTGGTTTTCCAGAGAACAGTCATGTTCACCAGGTCAGTATACGCAAATCTTGCCTACGGACTAAAAATCAGAGGACTAAAAGACCCCGAAATCAAACAAAAAATAGCCCAAGCATTACACGACGTAGGTTTGAAGGACTTCGAAAAGAGAAGGGCAAAGAAAACCTCAGGCGGTGAACAGCAGCGAATTTCTTTGGCAAGGGCTTTTCTGCTGGAGCCAGAAATCCTGCTGTTAGATGAGCCCACAGCGAACTTGGACCCAAACAGCGCAATGATCATTGAACGTGCAATTATGCATCGAAAGAACTCAGACAGCATAATCATAATGGCTACCCATAACTTAAGTCAAGCAAGGAGAATGGGAGATGAAATCGTCCACATACACGCTGGTAAAATAGTAGAGCGAGCAGGACCGGATAAATTCTTTGACAACCCGCGAAGCGAGGTCACCCAGAAATTCATAAATGGAGAACTCGAGTTCTAACCTCGCCTTTGAGGCTCACAGATTAATTTATTAATGGTTCCAGCGCATACCTCTATAGATGCTTACTCATAAGAAACATAAGCCCTCATGCAAAGTCTGGATAGAATGTGATGGGAAGCCAGTTTTGGGCAAAGGCGGAGCCGAAATTCTTCAAGGCATAAACACCGAAAAATCACTAACCAAAGCCGCTGAAAAAGTTGGTATGTCATACCGTTACGTGTGGAATTACATTCAGAAAATAGAAAAAGCGGTAGGTGAACCCATTGTGGACACTTACAAAGGCGGAAAAACAGGCGGCGGAGGAGCGAAACTTACAGATTTTGGCAAGAAACTGCTCGAAGAATACAAGCATTTGGAGGGTTACCTGAGCCAAGTGTTAGCTCAGACGGATGTGTCGGAGGTGAAAAAATTGAAGATAAGCGCAAGAAACACTTTAAAAGGAAAGGTCGTTTCGGTAGAAAAAGGCATTATCACTGGCAAAGTCAAAGTTGAGATAGCGGTACCTGCAACAATCACTTCAGTAATCACCAAGGAATCCGTGGAAGACTTAGACATTAAAGTCGGCGACGAAGTGACTGTAATTATAAAGTCCACAGAAGTAATGATAGGAAAATAAAATAAGAACTTTTTTTGTTACTCCACAACATAGCGGTAAGCAATATGCTCTCCCGCTGTGGAGCTTTTCCTTATAATCCGCAGAACATCGCCAGGCTTTGCCCCAATTGCTTTAACTGCGGGGTCAGTAGACGTGACCTGAGGCATCTGGTACGGTTTAACTTTGTACTGCGTTAGTAGATTCTCGCGCTCTTTGGGTGACAGAATTTCGTGCCTTGGAACAAGTGCATGCTCAAAAATGTCGAAAACCGGAAAAGACTTTAGCAGTAACTCAACTTTCTTTTTCTTCGCACCCTGCTTAACGGCATGTGTATAGCGACCTTCCGTGATGACTATGGCGCGTTCCAAATCTTTTTCCTTCATAACCTTGTAGAGCTGATTCATGGCTACGATGCCCACAGTCGCTTGATCAAGAATGCACCAGATAATAGCTTTCTCTTTGTCCTCTGGAATATCGATGGTATAGCCGAAAGCGCCTTCAAACTTTTCTTTCTCAATGAGCTTGTATTTTCGCAGTTTGATAAGGACTTCCGCCTTACGTTCTTCCACTGTTTCTCCTTTAATGCTCACACTACAAACCTCAAGTTCAGAATGCTCGGAATCCTAAACAAATCATTAGCCCTTAAACTTTTCTCTCACGTCTCAAACGTTCGCCCAAAAACTCACGTCAAAGACTGGCATATCAAGGCAATTTTTTCATGGAGATTTTTTGGCTTTTACGAGTTTGTAGCCTATATCAGTGCCCATGCCAAGATCGTAACCCAGACCGATAATGAGCATAGCCATTGGTTCTAGGTAACGTGCATTTTTGAGTGGCCCAGCGTCTAACGGTTCGAAACCTATGTCTTTGCCCAATTGCATAACAACCTGCTTGGCTTTGACGCTGTCACTTGCAACAAATAAGGTAAGATGCTCTTCGCCTACTTTACCGGTACTCTGGTTCGCGGCAAAAACCGTGTTAAATGCCTTTGCTATATGTGCTTTGGGTAGCTTTTTCTGGATCTCCTCGGCTGCAGAGGTAGTGAAACCTACTGCTAAGTCACCGTTTGATGCTATTGCATTGGTGACGTCTATGACGACTTTTCCGTCGGCGGCGGAGCCGAGCTCCTTAACTGCGTCAGATACTGCTTCGTGCGGTACGGCGAGAACAATGATTTGGCCCCACGTTGCTGCTTCAGCGACTGGTTCTCGGGGGTCGCGATGGCCAAACTTGATTTCGTGTTTGCCACGTAAGCCCTTAGCTATTGCTTTGCCAACATGTCCTTTGCCGATAATTGCCACTTTCAACCTGCAACCTCCAAAACTTCTTAATAGGAAGTTTTTTGCAGAGGCCTCTTAAGCAGTTGTGACAGCCACATGCCTACAACAAACGTTTCCATAGGAAACTAAGGGGTTAACTTAGTTTTTAGATTCGAAGCTTCCGGAAATTCTCACTTAATACGAAATTGATTATACTCGCAACAACACATTTTTTGCATATTTGCGCATAGTCTTGGCGAAGCCATTAATGACTTCCGGCGCATAAGGACGAAGCGACTCGAATTTTTTGTCAAGAGTGCTTGATGGCACAAATTGCTGCAGCGCACAAATTGCACCACCATTCACCACTTCTCCAATACACACTATATCTTCAGGAGTGACCAGTTGAGGAACCAGAGTTGTCCTGAACTCGTAAGGTACCTTACCTGTTTTCAGGATTTCGACGCTGCGCATGAGGCCTGAGGTGTCTTTTGCTCCCAGCTGCGTATACTTTTTTGGTGAAGTCTTCAAGTCCATAGCCACGTAGTCCACGCTGCCCAAGCATTCTTCGAGCACGTCAGGGAAGAAGCCGTTCGTGTCTAGCTTCACAGAAAAGCCGCGCTCTTTGAGTTTAGAGAGGAACCTTGGAAGCTCCTTGTGCATGCAGGGTTCTCCGCCCGTCACCACGACTGCGTCGACGTATTTTTTGCGTGCCTCCAGCAACTCCAGGGCCATACCTTCTTGAAGAAAGGGCGGTTGAGGGTCAACTGCTATAAGCCAGTTATGGCAGAAACCACAACGCAGGTTGCAGCCGGGCGTGAACAGCACTGAAGCAACTTTGTTTGGGTAGTCAATTAGGCTGATTTTCTGTAGTCCGCTAAACTTCATTGGGCAGGTCACTTGTTTTTAGGTTGTCACCGGTGCGGTTGCCATGACGAGGGATTTATCGAAGGTTTTTCGCATGCCGAATTCAGCTTGTTTGCCGTCGTTCCATTGGTCTACGGGCCGCAGGTACCCTACAACTCTTGAGTAGATTTCGCAGGTTGCAGCGCAGACTGGGCACTGTCTATGTTCGCCGCTGGTGTAACCATGATTTGGGCAGATGCTGAATGTTGGCGTCAAAGTGAAGTATGGAAGACGTGAATTCCATGAGACTTTCTTGATGAGTTCAGCAGCGGATTTCCATGAGTGTAAGCGTTCACCAAGGAAAATATGGAAGACAGTTCCGCCAGTGTATAGTGGTTGCAACTGTTCTTGGTGCTCTAAAGCGTCAAAAAGGTCGCCTTCAAAGTCAACGGGTAATTGGCTGCTGTTGGTATAGAATGGCTCTGCATTCTGAGTTTGAACTTGGCGATTGTTAGCAAATATAATGTTGGGGTGTTTGCGTTTGTCTATACGTGCCAGTCTGTAAGCCGTGCCTTCGGCGGGTGTAGCTTCAAGGTTGTAGATGTCGCCTGTTTCTTCTTGGTATGTCATTAGTTTCTTGCGCATGAATGTGAGTGCCTTCACTGCAAATTCCAAGCCGTCTTTTGACGCAATGTTTTGGCCTATGAGGTTAACGACGGATTCATTTATGCCGACTAAGCCAATTGTAGAGAAGTGGTTCTTCCAGAATTTACCGTGCCCATCCTTGATGTTGCGTAGATATCTGCGGCTATATGGGTATAAGCCGTTTTCTGTGAAGGCTTCAAGCGCTTTTCGTTTTATCTCCAAGCTAGCTCGGGCTACATCCATGATTCGTTCTAGACGCTCAAAGTATTCGTCTTCGTCCTTGGAGAGATAGCCTATGCGGGGCATGTTCATGGTGACAACGCCAATGCTGCCTGTGAGCGGGTTTGCACCGAAGAAGCCTCCTCCTCGCTTGCGTAACTCGCGGTTATCAATCCTTAGGCGACAGCACATGCTGCGTACGTCTTCGGGTCGCATGTCGCTGTTAACGAAGTTGGAGAAGTATGGTACTCCGTATTTAGCGGTGACTTCGAAGATTTTCTGTGCCACGATCGAGTCCCAGTTGAAGTCTTTGGTAATATTGTAAGTTGGGATGGGGAAGGTGAAGACTCGCCCTTTGGAGTCGCCTTGCGCCATTACGTCTGCGAAGGCAGAGTTGAACATCTCCATCTCTTTGGTCATGTCGCCGTAGGTGTCTTCAGTGACTCTGCCGTTAAAGAGAACCCCTTCGTTCTTCATGAATTCTGGAACTGTCAAGTCCAGCGTCAAGTTAGTGAAGGGTGTTTGGAAGCCTACGCGGGTGGGCACGTTCATGTTGAAGAAGAACTCTTGCAAGCCCTGCTCCACATCTTTCTGGGTCAGGTGGTCGTAGCGTATGAACGGTGATAAGTAAGTGTCGAAGTTGCTAAATGCTTGAGCGCCAGCGGCTTCACCTTGTAACGTGTAGAAGAAGTTCACAACTTGCCCAAGGGCAGTGCGGAAGTGCTTAGCGGGTTTACTTTCGATTTTTCCTGGAACGCCGCCGAAACCAGACATTAGCAAGTCGCTAACATCCCAGCCTACACAGTATGGCCCCAAAACACCAAGGTCGTGAATGTGGATGTCGCCTGAAAAATGTGCACTGGCAATGCTTTCAGGATAGATACGGCTTATCCAATATT
Source organism: Candidatus Bathyarchaeota archaeon (assembly GCA_963760905.1). GTDB lineage: Archaea > Thermoproteota > Bathyarchaeia > Bathyarchaeales > Bathycorpusculaceae > JADGNF01. The sequence continues at coordinate 849,125 of CAVXEQ010000004.1, read as the reverse complement.
TCGCAATGACGGTAGATGAAAGGTAATTATTCAGCCCCTGAAGCGAGTAACTCATGTTGCTATTTTCTTTAACTCGCCAATCCTCAACTTCGAGATATTGGTCAACGAGATCGGCGCTGCTTAAGAGCGCTGCTAGCTCGCGCATGTCTGCGTGCTGCTTTCTGTAGAGGATGTAGGCTTTGGCGGTTTGCGCGTGACCATTCTCAATGAGCATTTTTTCTACGAGATCTTGGATTTCCTCAACTGTTGGGCAGCCGTCTTCGCCGAATCGACTCTCAAGTTCAGCCACTACTTGGTCGCTGACTTTCTTTGATTGCGCACGGTCTTTTCCACCTACAGCTTTGGCGCCTTTCCAAATGGCTACGGTTATACGTTCTTGATCGAAAGGTTCTAGTTTACCATCACGTTTTCTAACATACTTCATTGTTTCTTCACCTCAAGGAGTAATTGCCTGAAATCTTCAGGCTCCTCAAACTTCTTGTAAACCGAAGCAAAGCGTATGTACGCTATGCGGTCCAAGTCTTTGAGGTACTTCATGACTAAATCACCGATTTCCTGAGACGCAACTTCTCCTTTGCCGCCCAGCATCAGGTCTTGCCGCACCCGGCTTGCCAACTCGTTAATTTGCTCCATGCTCACAGGCCGCTTTTCGCAGGCTTTCTGGAGACCGCGGATTAGCTTGTTGACGTCGAAACGTTGCAGTTCGGCATTCTTTTTTCGGACCATGAGTTCCACGGTTTCAACATATTCGTAAGTTGTGAAGCGCTTGCTGCAGTTAATGCATTCTTTTCGTCGACGCGTGGTGTTCTCTAAAGAGTCACGTGTTTCCAACGTTTTGAATTCTTCAGACCCGCAGAAGGGACAAATCATATCTTTTCACAGCAGTTACCATTTTTCCCACACTGGTAGTGTGCAATGGATTAATGTACACGCTATGCTTAGCGCCTATTTAAGTAGTTTTTACAATAATGTTGTAATAGGAACCTGAACCCAACTTTAGCAACACCGTGAAAATACACAAAATCAATGTAAACGAAAAAAGCAACAAACGGTTCTTTCAAGGAAAGCGCTTCAAAAACAAAAGACCCTCGAAAGGCTTAAAATTTTCCATCGAAACTCCAAGAAAAACTTCGATGAACCACGAGTTGTGGGCTAGAAAACGAGCTTTTTAGAAGCCGATTTTTAACACGGAAATACTATATAAGCAAAAGCCAAAACGAAGAACTTCTTCAACGCCGCATCAAGGGAAAGCCGGAATAAGCGATTGCTTTAAGCGCTTTTTCTGTTGATAATTTCTGCTCCAGTATCTAGTTCTTTAACTCTTGTCTCGATGAACTCTGCAATTTTCTCTTCACTGTAACTTTTTTCTTCTGTTTGCCTCTTCAATTGATCCTTTATTGTTTGCAGTATTTTCTCCACGTCAAACGGCTTCATAACATAGGCGTCGGCACCTTTGTTGATAGCGCCCACTGCATTCTGCATCGTTGGGTATCCTGTAACAATGATTTTGCGCATTTTGGGCTTAGTCTCCTTCAGCTTTGTCAATAACTCGATTCCTTCCATGTCAGGCAAACGCACATCAATCAGCGCCAGGTTGTAGAAGGCTTGCTCTGTTTTCTGGATGGCCTTTTGCGCAGTGTCAGCTGTGTCGATAATGTAGCCTTCGTCTTCCAGGATTGTCTGAATCACTTTTCGTATGTTCTCGTCGTCGTCGATTATGAGGATTCTAGCTTGTTTCTCCATTTTTTTCACTTACCCTCAAGTTTGAAGCTATGGGTATTAGTTATCCTATCGAAGGCAAAATAAAGAGCTTATGAACGGTCAATACATATTACAGAAAATTTTGGGTCTTAACGGTTATCCTCATCAACTCATTCCTGAGCAAAAGTTTTCCGGGCTGCACCTATGTATTTGATGAATTCTAGGCCTTCGTTGTTCTCCATGTGTAAGTGGCAATCGATTTTTGCATAAAGATTTTTCATGATCAAGATTTCAATGTATCTCGAACCTATTCCCAAGATTTTCTCAAGTGCCAACTGGAAATTTTCCAATTTCTCGGGGATTTCTTCTCTTGTTACTTCAAATTTCTTTTCAATATAGAAGTAAATTGATTGTCTCGCTGATTCGCCTAGAGAAAATAGTGCTTCATCTATCGAGTCTAGCAGAAGTTTATCGAAGTCTTTTGATTTTGAAGCCATTTTTGAACCACGGCATTATTCTTGGACCAGTAGCCCTCTAAGTTTTGCGGCGAAGAGTATGAGTCCCCTTATTGGTTAAATCCAAATTTAAACTTACTGAATCTATAAAACGCATTATATTGATCCAGATTAAAGCAAGATTAAGCAAAGTTTTTCCAGATGAAGGCTCCTGACGCGTAAAACTGTTGGTCATGCACTTTTTAGCGGGCAAGTCTTAAATTCAAACTCAGCAAATGCTTAACTGTCATGAAGAAAAGACAATTAACGGGATTACTAACTATCTCGCTTATATGCGCAGTTTTAGTGGCAAGTTCAGGAAGCCAGGTTTCGGCTTGGTCCAACGGCGGTTGGAGTGCTGACCCAAGTCACCCGGACTACGGTACTCACGACTGGATTGCGCAACATGCCCTAGATTGGTTACCAACTCAAGAAAAGCAGTTTTTTATAAGCAACTTGGCGAGTTATCTTTACGGGACTGAACTGCCTGACAACGTGAATACACCTGATGGCATCGGCGACACTGCAAAACACCACGTGTATTTTTTTGCGAATGGTTCGTTACAGGATGATGCGGCAGCAGTTAGGGCCAAGCAAGAATACGCCAACGCCCAAGTTAGCTTCTCCACGGGAAACTTTAGTGCTGCAGTAGAGCATTTGGGGATGGTAGCACATTACGTTTCAGATGTGGCTGTTTTCGGGCATGTGATGGGTGCGGCCACAGTTTGGGGAACGGAAAAGCACCACAGCGACTACGAAGACTACGTGCTTTCCAGAACAGATACCTTCGATAGCGAGTTTAGCAATTTCCTCACGTTTGACGGCAACCTAACAACAACCTCACCATACGATGCGACAGTGACTGTGGCTTGGGTTACCACCTTTGACGCCGGCAAAGGCTACAACTGTGTTTGGATGGATCAGCACTACAATTGGAGCGACCCAACATATAGGAACAGATGTGGAGAATCACTAAACATTGCTACGAACGCAGTTGCTGACGTACTACATGCGTTCTATTCGGAAACTGTAGCGCCTTCATCAACACCTACTCAGACAGCTACAGCATCGATTACTCCAACACCCAGTGCAACTAGCGCACCCACATCGACATTTGATTCCGACTCCGTCACCAACTCCAGCCCAATCTCCAACAATAACATCCATTCAAACTCTGAGTCCGACACCTTCTATTCCAGAATTCACGGCAGGCGTCGCGTTTTCGTTGCTAGTTGCAGCTGTTGTAATTTTGGCTGTTTGCCTAAGAAGGAGCAATCTTCAGAAGAACAGGAACTAGCTGAAGACAACGGGGAATTTTTTTCTCAGCAAAAACTTCAGATTAGCTCTTTTAGTTTATTAAGCCCCTAAAATAACTCGCTTATTTGAAGCTGCTTAAGCCTGCCTGCCCTTCCTTTTTGAATCAAGATTGAAAGTGCTCAGCGGCCGCCCAGAAAGTTCGGAGACTCAAAATTGGCAAGACAGAGTTTTGCGTTTTCACAGAATCATTCATGCAAAGTTGGGGAAACATTTCTTAAGTCTAAATGCATATTTTGTGTTGAGGCTTGCGTACGCTTGGATAAGGATTGCGAACGGTTAGGGCGGTTGCCCCCTGAACAGAAAATAGCCATCTGCATGGATATGTCCGACGCTTGCGTTCGGATCTGCGCCGATGGCGTCAGAGCACAAAACCCAAGCATTGGCGAAGAAGAGTTAATTGATAGGCTGCGTGAGCGGCTGTCATGGGCTAAACGTAATCAGAAGCGTTGAGGAAGAATTATGGAAGAGTTTTATAAGCTTGCTAAACGGTTGGCAGTCGTTTTGAGTGAGGCGAAACTGGATTACGCGTTCACTGGCGCTTTGGCTGTAAGTTTCTACGGTTCCCCTCGCACCACATCCGATGTTGACGTGATTATTGGGGTCTCGGGTAAAGATGCTAAGCGCGAGGTTGCTCAGGCTCTGCGTAAGGCTTGCGTAAATGTGGAAGAGCGAAAAATCGATGAGGCATTGGAGTCGGGCTACAACATAGCCACGTTTAAAGACGAGGTTTCAGCTTACAGGGTTGACGTGATATTTTCCAGCGAGAATCTTCAGAAGAAGGCTGCTTCAGTGGCGGGAGTGAAGACTTTTCTGCAGTCTCCTGAAGGGTTGATTTTGGCTAAGCTGCGGATGATTAAAGTAACGGTTCCGCCAGAGCGGGCCCTTAAGGACATTGATGACGTGAAATCGATTTTGGCTTTTGCTAAAGTTGATTTGGAAGCGGTTAAGAAACAAGCCAAGCAGGAAAAGACCATAGAGATACTTGAAAATCTGATGAGTTAGTGAAATTCATCATCTAACCCCGATGTATCATGAATGTATTTTCGGATCAACCAAAAAAGAAGTTTCCGGAGGCGTAAGGTTGTGCGAGGACCCTCGCAGGACTTTGAAGCTAACGCTTAGTGGCGTCGGTGTTTTTGGAGTTCTACAGCTGCAACGTGACTGCAACGGCCTTTCTGCAAGTACCCGGGGCAGTTACAGCTGAGTTTCCCCGTATAGTCCACCACGACATTGTAGGTTCCGTGATCTCCGATGACGTTGTAGGCGCCATTACCAAGAAACTCAACGCGACCAGATTGGGCAAGTTTACGGGCTTTCTCGTATAACGGGTCGTCACGGGGCATGACTGGTTCACCTTACTTTGACTGCTAGGGTGCGATTAGGCATAAAAATTGTTCTGTTTCACAGCCGAACCTCGGAATTTCACTCAAAACTTATAACTCCAAAGGCCACAAACAAGGAAACGGAGAAAACGCTGTGCCCAAACCAGACCCAAACAAAGTTGCCGCCGAAATCCAAAGCATGCAACAAGAACTCAAAAACCTACAGAATGCCATAGCGGAACTTGTGGACGCGATGATCACCGAAGAAAAACCAGGTCCCAAACAGATCAAGAAATTGAGAAAACTCAAGAAGGAAGCCCTTAGTGAGAGCATAAAATTAAAAAAAGTTCCTGAACCGATGAGGGTTAAGGCTAAACAGAGGAAGCGGGAGAGTAATGCACTTTTGGACGGAGAAAAATCACCGGCGGGGACGAAGAAAAAACAAAAAACAAATGGCCTGTGATAAAAAAACAGCGACCACACACCCAACGCAGGCGTCTGTTTGCAACCATTTATTAGAAAGGTTCATGTGAGCATAAAAAGTGATCTATTTGTGGGTAGATCGTATGCGATGCAAGAAAAAGCCGCTGCAATAGTAACTGCCGACACTGATTTTGAGAAACCCTGCAACCACTTAGACTTAAAGTACATTAACCCAGTGCACAAAAGATATGCTTAAACACTTCAGAGAACAAAACAAATAGTTACATAGCCGCCAACCACTTGCGACCCTAAAAACAAAAAGCGAAGCGACCGCTCAGCAGCTTCAAGTAGAATGAAATCGCGAGATTTTTAGCTGTTCCGCGTTAGTTGGTTAAAGAATTTAGGTGACACATCCACCACCTTACTGAGGGTTACCGTGGCAACAGAGATCGAATTTGGAAAGTTAATGCTGAGATGATGCGTAAGCCAAGGGAACTCCAGTTGCTGAGTTCACCTGAGAAACTGCCAACAACATGAATCCAACTGCAAAATTAGCACTTTTGACCTGCAGCTACGCGGAATCATCAAATCCTCAGTTTCATCGCCAATCCTAATTTGTCTGTCCTGGAGCAAAAAGAAATAATTGAGCATTCTACGGTGGCGGTGAATTTTGGTGTTGAGTTAGAGTCTGATTAAGCAAGTTATCAGTCTGGTTCAGAATGGAATTTTCGATGTTTTTAATTTTATCCAGTTGTGGCATGTTTGTAGTCTGCAAAGTCGTTTGAACCACGTTTACTGCGTAGTCTATGACGACGCATGTTAACAAAACTGATGCGGTAACTAGAAGTAACGTTGCTACTGAAGTCTGCAATATAGCCTGCTCCTTTCGAAAATACAGTTTGGCATGTTATGTTTTAATGGCTTGTTTCAGATTCAGAAATATTTCGAACATGATGCAAAACGTTACCGCACGCCAGCGCACCTTTTTTCGCCACATAAGTCAGCCCAAACAATAAAAGAACCCCACAGCTTGGTCTGTATGTCTTGATACGCGCTAAACCTTTTTATACGCGAGCAAGAAATGTTGCTACATCACACTAACTCATGTAACCATATGAAGCTCCCTTTAGAAGCTTTTGAAAAGATGCATGAAAAACCTTTGTGATAAGGAGAAAAAAGTAAACATATGTTAGAAGTACAATCATTCAAAGACCTACCATTGAGTATGGAGGTTTTTAAGAGTATACAAGAGCTCGGATTTGAGACTCTTTTTCCGATCCAAGCTCAAGCGATAATGCCTCTGCTTGAAGGCAAAGACGTTATCGGACAGGCACAAACTGGAACAGGCAAAACTGCCGCATTCGGTCTTCCCATGGTGGAACGATTAAACCCACAACTTAGGCAAGTCCAAGGTTTAATTCTGGTGCCCACGCGAGAACTCGCCATACAAGTGGCACAGAACATGTATGAATTTGCCAAATACCGCAGACTTAGAGTTCTGCCAGTATATGGTGGTGCCTCAATCGAAAGGCAAGTCCGCGAACTACAAAACGGCGCCCAAATCGTCGTTGGTACACCTGGACGCATAATTGACCTTATGGAAAGGCGTATGCTGAATTTATCCAATGTGAAAATTGTGGTTCTTGACGAAGCAGACCGAATGTTAGACATGGGCTTCATCGAAGACATAAGCTTCATTTTGTCCAAATCACCTTCAAATAGACAAACAAGTCTGTTCTCAGCAACAATTGATAAAACTGTGACGAATGTCTGCAACAGATACATGAAGAACCCTGTGAAGATCTTTGTGAGCAAGGATGAAATTGGATTAACCCAGATGAAACAGTACTATACTGTCGTGAATCAGGGGGCCAAATTCGACGCCTTGTGCACCATTCTGCATGAAAACAACGTTGAGCGAGCTATAGTTTTCTGCCGCACCCGCCATGAAACAAGCAAAATAGCAGACAGGTTATCTCAAAAAGGTTACCGAACTCAAGCATTGCACGCTGGCTACACGCAACCTCAAAGAGAACGCGCCATAGGTGCTTTCCGAGCAGGCAAACTGAACCTACTTGTCGCCACAGACGTAGCGGCACGAGGCTTAGACATAGAGGGTATCACTCACATCATCAACTTTGACGTTCCGGCAGAACCGCAAGTATACTTCCACAGAGTAGGCAGAACTGCTCGCAAAGGATCCGACGGCACAGCCATCTCACTTGTCAGCTATGGAGAACTTGGTAACTTCAACAATATCAAAGCAATCACGAAAACGAAAATAGAAGAACTTAAATCCGCTAGCAGCCAGAATTCACAAGACTCGCCTATTGTTGGCTTTTTTTAAACCAACAACCATAAAAGACACAAAATCCAATCTCTTTTGAGGTCAGGACTCAAGAAAATGTTTAGAGACCCAGTCTGCGGCATGGTATTAGACGAAAACACGGCGAAGTTCAAGATCACTTATGAAGGCGAAACATACCATTTCTGTAGCCTCCAATGCAAAAAGCGATTTAAGCGCCACACTACAAAATTCATAAAGTAACAAAAAAGAAAACTTAATCGGGAAATTCAGAATAACCTCGTTAAGTTTATTTTAGTATTTTCCAAACTGCCGCTGCTATGAGTCCACCAGTTATAGGTGCTACCCAGAATAGCCACAGTTGGCTAAGTGCGGTTCCGCCGACTATGATTGCTGGACCTAGGCTTCTTGCGGGGTTAACTGAGGTCCCAGTAATTGGTATGCCGACCAGATGAATCAGTGTTAGGCTTAGTCCAATGGCTATTCCCGCAAAACCTTTGGGGGCGTTCTCGATTGTTGCACCGAAAACGACGAGCAGAAAAATGAACGTTAAGACTGCCTCAGCGATGAATGCAGACGCCAAAGAGAAGCCTGCGGGAGAAGCTGTCGCATAACCGTTTTGTCCTAAGCCGTTAACAGCCAAACTGTAAGCGGGGTTGCCGATGGCAATCCAGTAGAGTAATCCCGCACCAACAGTAGCACCTATGCATTGAAAAACTACGTATGCCGCAGTATCTTTAACGCTCATTTTGCCAGCAGCTAACATGGAGATGGAAATTGCGGGGTTTATGTGGCACCCGGAGATTCCGCCAATCGCGTACACCATTACGAGCACGGCTAAACCGAAAGCTAAAGCTATGCCTACGGTTCCGTTACCACTTAAGCCTGAGAAGTTTTTGCCTGCAACCACTGCACTTCCACAACCCATCAACACCAAAACTAGTGTACCAATCATTTCTGCAACATATTTCTTGAATGACTTAATTTCATTCATGCAGGGTTGGGACCTCCGTAGGATATTCAACTGAATGTGCATTTAAAATTAACCATATGTTTTTGCACGGTTTCTTCCGTGTTTTCTTGTTTGGTTGGTTTTGTTTTGCCGGTTTTAAGTTGGCGCTATAGGTTAGTTTGGTTTGTTGTTAGGTCGGATTGTAAAAGATGAAAAAAGTTGTATTTTTACAGTTTTTCTCCACGTGCGATGTCCATCATTACTAAGCCAGAAGCGGGCTTAGGATAGAAATCGGTGGATTTCTCAGGTAACCGTTCATGCTTTTGAGCGACTCGCCATACCATTTCAGGATTAATGGAGTTAACTAAGAAAGCAAGTTTGGCTTCGCCGTTGTCAATTTTTTCCATGGCTATTCGCATAGACCGCTCATACAGGATATCCTCATCTATTTTGAGCTCACCGGTTTTCATCATTATTTTGAAGACAACGTCTTTGAGGATGACCACGTCGAGCAGACGCACTTCACTGGAGGCTACTTGATTTGTGAGTTTGGAGACTTTTTGTTCATTTTTTAAGAGGAGACCGTAAGCCTTGATTCCATCGTAGATGCAGAAGGCATGTTCGGCTTTGTGTTCTCTGAGGAAACTGTCAACTACTGTAGCTTTTGGTTCGAGTTCCGAAATCTCAAAGTAAGATGCGAGTGCCTCGAGGGTTTCAATAGTTAACTCGAATCTTCGAAGCAGCCTGTGCGTTGGCAAGATAACGAGACCTTCGTCTTGAACTGGCACCATGTAGCTCATGTGGAAATTGAACGCTGCGTCCTCTTTCCATAGTTCTTCTTTTCGGCGTTCGTCACGATATGTCAGTGCGCTTTCATAACGGTGATGCCCATCTGTGATGACTAGCTTTTTGGCTTCTAAAGCCTTCTGAAGCAGCGCGATTTTTTTTGGGTCGGTGACTCTCCAGATTTTGTGTTTAACGCGGAATTCGTCTTCGACATCTATTGTTGGCGGCGTTTTTGTGATTTCGTTGAAGATAACCAATGTGAGATTTTCTGGGTCGTTGTAGATTAGGAAAACGGGTTCGAGGTCTTTTTGAATTGTTCGTAACATGTTCAATCGGTCAGTTTTCGGGGCAGCGTATGTAGTTTCATGGGGGAAAACTATGCCTTCATTATAAGCGTATAGACGTAAGGCGGCAATTATGCCAGTACGAGAGCAGTTTTTGCCGTCTAAGCGGAATTCCTGTCGACAAACAAAAAGAGCAGGTTCTTCGTCTTTGGCTAGTATACGTTCGTTTAGCCATTCATAGATGCGTTGGTGTACCGTTTCGTATCTGTTTTCTTCGAGGGGTAAAATCAGGCGGCAATAGTTGTAGGGTGACTTCTCGTAGTATTCGCGTTGCATGTCTTGGTTGATTTTGTCGTAGGGCTGGGTGATGAGGTTTTTGAGGGCGCCTGCTTTTTCGGTGTATCGTATGGATTTGAATGGTCGGATGTCAACCATGGTTTCATCTCGTTTGCTTTTCCAGTGTTTCTATGACTTTTTCAGCTATCTGGGTACTGGTCCGAGATTGGGCTTCGTATGTTTGGGCGCCGATGTGTGGGGTACCGTAAACGTTTGGAAGCGTTAACAGCTTGTTGTTCTTTGGGGGTTCTTGTTCGAAAACGTCTAGGGCAGCAGCCTTCACTTTGCCCTCAATCAGGGCATTGTAGAGGGCTTCTTCGTCGACTATTCCGCCTCGGCTGCAGTTGATCAGCATAACGCCTTTTTTCATTTTGTCAAATTCTTTTGTGGAAATCAGGTGCCTTGTGTGCGGCGTGAGTGGCACGTGTATAGAGACAAAGTCGGCTTCTGGAAGCATTTTGTCCAAGGGGACAAATTCTTCGCTTACACAAATGTCCACTGTTATAACGTTCATGCCTAAGCCTGCGGCGAGTTTCTTAACTTCCCTTCCGATGCTTCCGCATCCTATTATGCCTAATGTTTTGCCGTTGACTTCTACGCCCATAAATTCTTCTTTTAACCATTTGCCTTCGCGGAGCGTCACTGTAGCTTCAACGATGTTTCTGGCAAGAGCTAAGATGTGCCCGATTGCGAGTTCGGCTACGCTTGCCGAGGCAACGTGGGGTGTGTTTACTACGAGTATGCCTTGTTTCTTGGCTTGCTCTAAGTCTACGTTGTCTAATCCATCGCCTGCGCGGCCGATTACTTTGAGGTTTTTTCCTCTTGCAATTAAGTCCGCGTTGACTTTGGTTGCAGACCGCACAATAAGTGCATCATATTCACCTATGATTTTTGACAACTCAGCTTTGGGCATATCCCAAGCTTTTGTGACGTGATAGCCTTTTTGCTCAAGCAGAAGTACGCCTTCTTCGAAGATTGGGTCGCTAATTAGAACCTTAAAGGTCACTTCTTTAAACCCCAAATCTCATCGATAGCGTCAAGTGCTTGTTGGATTCCGGTTACAGTCCATTCGCCCATATGGCCTATGCGGAAGGTTTTCTCGGCAAGTTTACCGTAGCCGTTGCTTATTTCTAAGCCTCTTTCGGCCAGTTTCTGATTCAGCTCCTTCACGTTCTTGCCCTGAGTATTCTTGATGCATGACACGGTTATGGATTCGTATCCTTTCTCTGGGAACATTTCGAAGTGTTTCTTAGCCCACTTCTGGGTTAGTTCGGCCATGTTTTTGTGCCGTTGATAAATGCTGGCGTAGGTTTCGGCGAGCATGAGGTCTAAGCGTTTATCCAGGGCGTAGATCAGCGAAATGTTTGGGGTGAAAGGTGTCTGATGTTTCTTCTCAAACTCGAAGATTTCGAGTATGTCTGTGTAGCCGCCTCTGTTTGGGTTTTCTTGTGCTCTTTCTAAAGCATTGTCGTTAACTAAAGCTATTGCTAACCCTGGTGGCAAGGCGAAGCATTTCTGGGTCGAGGCGAAAAGGATGTCAACTCCCATTTCCTGCGGTAGGGTTCTGTCGCCGCCCATGGAGGAAACGCTGTCAACTGCGAAGACAACGTTTGGGTAGTCTTTTTTTACGAGTTTTCCAACTTCAGCAACTGGGCTTCTGGTACCTGTTGAAGACTCGTTGTGGCACATTGTTAAGGTATCATATTCGCCTGTTTCCAGTTTCTCTGCTATGGCGTCGGGCTTGACAACGCTGCCCCATTCTGCTTCTAGCCAATCGGCTTGTTTGCCGCAGGCGCGTACGATTTCACCGAATCGTTTGGAGAAGGCGCCGTTGACGCAGCAGAGGGCTTTCTTTTTCACGATGCTTCTTCCGACTATGTCAAACCACAAAGTTCCTGAGGAGGTTGTGGTTGTCGGCTTGTAGTCAGCGGGTAACTCGAAAAATTTAGTTAGTTTCCCTGTTATTCCACCGTAGAGGTCGCTGAATTCCTTGCTTCGGTGCCCTATCATGAGTCGGGTTTGTTCTTGAAGTATCTGTGGGCTGACTTCGGTGGGTCCCGGAATTAAGAGTTTCTTATGCATTTTGATTTTCTCCTTTTGCGTTAGGCGGTTAGGGTTACGTGTAACTTGGGCTTCGTTACAGTTCTATTCATCATCATCTTTGAGTTCTTATATTTTTCATTCCAAAACCAAACAGCAACCAAAAGCGTAAACAACACGGCCAAACTGGGTTAGCTATCTAGTTGATACCTGGTATATAACCAAGTCCAGATCCTGACATGCAGCTGCAGTGCGTCATATTAGCAAACGATGCGTTCATTACAGTTAACCCTCTATGGCAGTAGGGGATTATGTTTTAGATATTAAAGTTTATGCTGGTCTTCTTTGCTTTTTTTGTCGTATGTTAACTTCGTTTGAGTGTGGTTCACGCTTTGGGTTTGTTGTATATGTGTTGTACGAGTAGTCATCATGTGAAAGAGAACCTATCATGTTTATTAATATTCAATACTTCCCACATAGGTATACGTGTCAGAATCAAAAATCAAATGCATTTGACACAACACAAGAACAACCAACGAGGTGAATTAAGAATTGAAAATTCGACGTAAACTATTAATATCTTACCTTCTGATCGTCGCGCTTTTCATTGCTGCAGGCGCAACCATCACTTATAACACAAGCAAAATGGCAGATTTGCAGAACAGAGTAAAGCAACAGGTGGAAATCAACAACAACGCCTATGCTTATCAGCAGGGACTCGACCAGAAACAGTTTGGAACACTAATGTACAGTTCAGACAATACAGCACAAGGTGAACAGATTATCGTTGCCAGCGCAGACACCATGGAGCCAGCTGAAACCTACATGCTAAATGCACTAGCAAATGATCCAACGTTACTTGCCAAGTTTAACGAAGTCGTCAGCCTTGACAGAAACCAGATCAACGGCGCAATCAGTCAAGTTTATGCTATTTACACTGGAAATGACGCGAACAAATATGAGGCTATTTGGACCCAACTTTCCATACTGATGGACGGTGTTAGTCAAGCGGACGCTAAACTCGTAGATGTTCGAAGTGCAACGTTAGCTAACGTTCAGAGCGCAACTGTGGAAGCCCAAAACTACTCAAACCTTAGCATTATAACTGCCGTGGTTTTCCTCGCCGTAATATCAGCTGTTTCAGTTGCTTTGTCCGTTGTAATGGGTAACCGCATAACAAACCCGCTCAAGAAACTCGCGGACATAGCCCATAAAGTTAGCCTTGGCGACCTCAACCAGAGACATTACTTAAAGCAGAACATTGACATAAAAACTGGTGACGAAATCGACGAATTGGTAGATGCCTTCAGAAGAATGGTTAATGCTTTCCGGATGACTGAAGCGCTAAGCAAAGAATCAGCGGAGGAGAACACAGGGCAATGACAATTGAACAAGAATGCTTAGGTGTACTGGCTTCAGAACTTGGACCAGCCGCCAGAGCATTCCTTGATCGCCAATGCAGGCATCACCTGAAAAAGGAACCGGCTATGCTTCAGAAAACGGATCTTGAGGAACTCGCGAAATGGTGCGCTATCGGAATCCAGTTGACCCTTGGCGCGCAAGTTGCAGAAACTGTCAAAAAGGGCTTACTCGCGCTAAAGTAAAAGCTGGAAAATAATTTCCAAATTTTTTATTTTTTGATATTTTGGCTTTTCACTTTTTGCTTATATGGCAAAGATTGAAAAGTCGTCGATTTTTTGCAGCTAAGTTTCCCCGTCAAGTTTTTGGCTGCCCGCAGCTGTCACTGGCAATAACAGTTTTCAAAGTTTCTTGGATGCGTTGTTTTTTGTGCGTTTCGTTCGGGTTCCTAGGTTTCAGGCATGTCCATCGATCGGGTTTTTCTCAGCAATCAACCACTTTTTCAACATGTGACTGAAGCAAAAAACGGCCCCACAACAGACTTCCAGGGGGTGTCCACGCACAGTAATCAACACGCTCCAAAGTTCCAAGATAAACTTGTGTGATGTGCAGATACAAAACTATTTAGCGGAAAACTATGAGGGTATGCGAAAAGTTTGCTTTTTGGATGCAAAATGCGGGAGCTTGTTAAGAAAATGGGAATTAATTCTTTTTTTCTTGGCGAACTTTGTTTAGAAGAGTGCAGGCAGTTTATTCTGGTTGAAGCAGAAATGTTAAGATTTCTGCGTGGTCTTTGGTTTTTTCCATAAATAAACTAAGTTTGTTTTGGCCACGGTTTACGCAGAGTGCTTTGATGGTTTGACCTTCGATGAGTATGTTTTTGATTTTGCCCAATTTGAGTGAGTTTGCAATTGTTTCTGAGGATTCAAAGGCCTGTGAGGACAACATTGCATATTCGATTATTTTTGAGGTGTCGTTGAGGTCAACGTATGCTTTCGTGTCGCTTTTCAGTATGTAGCCGGTCAAGTCGTTTTCTTTTCGTATGTCTTGCAGGGCTTCAAGGAGTTCTTTGTATTCCGGGTTTTCCTTATCTTCAGCTTTGGGTTCTGGGATGTCTTCGGCTGATATTACGATTTCCTCCGCGACTGTAACGGTTTCGGTTAAGTTTCTCTTCTTGGTCATCTAATCCACCACAGGTTTAACTACAACTAGCGCGCCTTTTTTCGTTTCTAGTGCCTGCTGCATTTTTTCGGGGATCTGGATTACGCCTTTGCCTTCAAGGCTTGAGTCTTTGATGCCCTGGAACTTGCATTTAATTCTCTTCCCCGTGACTGTTTCCTGGACAATAACTTCCGTGATTTCTTGTTTGCCGAAAAGTTCTTTCCACTGAGATATTAGGGAATTGTCAAGGCGTATGCAGTCGGTGACCCCGATGAAACTGCCGAGGCCTTTGAGGTTTTCAACGATAAACTGTGTTTGAGGAGCGGTTGATAAGTAAGATTCGGAATCATGGGACATTTCGGTTTTTGATTCCGGTTCGGTTTCTTCAGTTTCGGGCTCCGTCGTTCCCATGACGCCTTTTGGGTCGTCTTGATTTTTGAGTACAGGTGTTACCAAGACTTTGGTTCCCTTTTGTGTCTCTATTGCAAGCTGGATTTTTTCGGGCACTTGGATTATGCCTTTGCCCTCGTTTTTTGATTCTTTGATGATATTGAATTCGCATCGTATGGTTTTCTGAGAAGTTGGGTTTTGGATGTTGATCTGCGTTATGGGCTCGTCGCCATACAGTTCTTTCCATTCGGATATGAGTGCGCTGTCGATGCGTACCATGTGGGGATTGCTTAGAAATTTGGTGAATCCGAGAGGTTCTACTGTAAATTGGCGGGGTTGAAGCTCTGGATTATGTGGTTGGAGAGTGATTGATGTTTCTTGTTCAGGTTCGGGTTCGTTCTCGATTGCCTGCGGGGCTTCCTGAAGGGGTTCTTGGGACGATGGATAAATGTCCTGCACCAGTCTGAGCATCGTTGGAATCATCACTTTTGTCAAGTTGATTACGGTTTTTTCGTCAGCTTCGTTTGAGGCGACATTTGTTACGTAGAAATTGTTAAACCGGGTAATGTTCGCTTTGGAGTCAGAGCCTTGGAAAGTGACTGATTGAATTCCACCTATGCCAGCTGCCCTTTCCGACAGCGCACGAAAAGCTTCCTGGGCGTTGCTTATAGCTAAATCGGGTATGACTTGGTCCTCGATGACGATTTTGCCGTTTTCTTCAAAAACGAAAGTGCTGGTTATATCTGGGCAAACGTTTTTAATTTCGTCTAAAGCATTTCTTAAGGCGAGGGTGCAGGCTTCAGTGCTCATTTCAACGGCGCTCCAAAGTTGTCAGTCTGCCGTTTAGGATAGTTTGAACAGTATTCGTTCGGGGACGCGTTCATTTTCCACCACAAGATACTTGAGGCCCTCTGTGTCGCCGAGTTGATCCAGCCACTTTAATGCTTCCCGGGCTTTCTGCAGAACCAAGAGACGTTCTTGGAAACTGCGAACCACGGATTCTATGGCTGTTAACTCATGAAACGGATTAGCATCCAAGATAATGTTCAATGAACCGACATTTATTTCACCCATTTGCTCAGTTTGGGTTTTTTTGCCGGCAAGCTTGAGCACAACTTCGCGGATTTTCTTTGACTTCTCCGCTATAACTCGGATTTCATCCAAGCGACGCAGGTACTCGCCTAACGTACTTTTGGTATCGCCTATTTCTTTGTCGAGGCGTTCGGCTAATTGTTCAGCTGATGTGTATTCTTTTATTTCCACGACCATGATTTTTACCTCCATTCTTATTTTAAAGAAAATATGGGGAGAGGGGCCAAGTGATTCTTTCGCTCAGTCCCCTTCTGTCAAATTCGATTTTTTCACCGAGTTTAAGGAACAGTTTGTGTGAAGATTACGTTGTTGCCTTTTGTTGTCGTCAACTTAACAGGGCAGTCAAAACCGGATATCTAGTTTTGCTCCCGGTAGAGACATCAGTACTGATCCAGTGGCACCCTTAGTGACTGTATACGCACCAGCATTAAATCAGGTTGATCAACAGTCGGTATCAGTTGTACTCCGTTTGCATAGAATGCAGTGAAAGTTATGGGACCAGGACCTGTGTTCTGGATAGCTTACGTTGAGTATGGTGTTAGCTCCTGTATTATCGAATGCAATGTTTGTGATTGTTGCTTGTTCGGCGTTTCCCATGAGTCCGATGGACATTCCGCCCATCCATGCTGCGACGACTACGCTGACCGCGACCGTGACAGCAATAAGGATAATTGATGCTACTACTGGGCTGAGGGCTTTTGCGTCTTTCTTTATGTTCCTGAATGATTTCATTTTATTGTTTTTCTCCTATGTTTTAGTTATTTATCTTAAGACACAAGAGAGTAGATTTAAATATTGTGTATCAGCACCCCACACTGCAGATATGTACAACAAAACTACAACAAAAACCGAAGAAGCAGCTACTTTAATGTGAAAAAAGAATTTGACGCAAAAAAGAAAGCTATACTTTATGCGCCAATTTTCTAAGTCTCGAGTTCGTCGAAGAATTTGAAAAGAAGTTTCGCAACCTTTTCGCCAAACTCTGTCTCAAGGTAATACTTTTTCAACGGGTCGATACGTTCACTCTTCGCTAGGCCTAAGTCCTCGATCTCGATCATTCGTGATCGGAAAGTGCCGTCGCTCAAAGTCAATTTGTTCTCCCGCATGAAATCTTTCGCGTCCTTCCATTTGCCGCGGTTAATGTAAAGCAGCAAGAGACAGTCTATGGCATGGTCTTTTTCGAGCATGGCCTTTATTGCTGACAACTTTGGATCGGTCAGGATCCGTTTAACCTTCTCCTCTTCTCCACTTATCTTCATGACTTTCATCACGTGTCCTTGTGTTTTGTTTCTTGTTAGTGATTTCGCCTTAGAGCATATAAGGCATATTACGAGTTGTGAAACATATCAGCAGACGCATCTCTTCATCCACTGAAATGTACAAAAATAGAGTCGGCGAAACCCCCTTATAAATAGATGCCTAAAACCTCCGGTAGAAAACGGAATATTCAACAAAAAATTCTGAAAATTCTAGTTTTTACTGAAAAAGTTAGAAAGATAAAAAGTTAACCGAAGTTACGGTTTTCTTTTCGCCTTTCAGCTTCCTCGGTGAAGCGCAAGATTTCGTCGATTATTTCGACGTTGGAGAGAAGCATGCGTCTGCAGCAGTACCTTTTAACGCCTAAGCCGTCTAGGACATCTTTGGCGTTCTCGCCGGTTCGGATTCTTCGGGCGAATTCTTCCCATTTGTCGCCGACGAGTTTGCCGCAGGTGAAGCATCTCACGGGGATAATCATTCTTTTTTTGTTCTCCTGTTTCTATCTGTAGCTTTTCTGTTCTTTAGCTCTTGCGCCTGCGCCGCCGACTTTCTTTGATTCTTTGGATCTGGCGTCTCCTGCAACCATGGTTCGGTCGTATTCGGTGAAAACCGTGCGCAGATGACTGCTCTTGGTCCACTTCAGAAGCCCGTTGGCAATGGCCATGCGTGCAGCCTCAGCTTGGCCCATGAAGCCTCCGCCGATTGCTTTTACGTCCATGTCTAGTTGCTTCCAGGTGGCGTCTCCGGCCTGCAGGAGGGGCTCCATTATTTTCTCCCTTGCGATTGCGGGTTCAAAGATTTCCACTGGAGTCATGTTCACTCGTACTCTGCCAACGCCCTGTTTAACTACGGCGCGGGCTGTAGCGGTTTTTCTTTTTCCACTAACAACTATTACTTTTTTGCCTGGCATAACTATGCACCTTTGTTCCATCCGATTTCTGCTGCTAACTCACCGAGCGTAAAGTGTGGACCTGTTAACTTCGCCGCACTGGCTTGTTCAATGGTCTCCAATTTTTGGTCTTTAAGCTCTTGAGGTATACCCATATACGCTCTTAGCTTTTTGTAGGCAACTTTGCCTTTCGGCTGCTTCCACGGCACCATTCCCCGAACGGTCTTGCGGACAATGCGATCGGGCCTTCGAGAGTGAAATGGACCACGATTAGGAGCACCTACTTCGAGGAATTTGTGGGCTTCTGCCACCTTGCTCTTTTTCTTGCCAGAGATTATGATTTTCTCTGCGTTAACAACAATTATTTGCTCGCCGTTAAGAAGTCTCTTGGCGACTTTGCTGCACATGCGGCCCAGAATGAGGCCTTCGCCGTTCACAATTACAACTGATGTTTTTTCTGAGGTTTTTACTGCTTGCATCTTGTTCACCCAATTATCCTAACGTTGGAGCCCTGAGGGTTCTTTTCCACCAGTTCCGCAATAGACAGATATTTTGCTTTTACGGCTGCAAGTTTTTCTTTTGCTTTTGAAGACGCATCAAACGCTGCAACTGTAACTGCGTGGTCAAGCGTTCCAGACGCTAAAACTTTCCCGGGCACAATTATGGTTTCGCTTTTCTCAGTGCACCTGTTTATCCTACTTAGGTTAACGGCTACACGCTGCCTGCTTGGCTTAGATAAATGTTCAGCAACGGCAAACCATATACCTGCGTCTTTTTCCTTGCTCTGCGCTTTGAGGAATTTGATAAGCTTCAAGATTTCTGGATTTGTCGATTTTGTTTCTCTCATGGTACGTCTACCTTTAGTTGTTCTTCGAATTCGCTAAGTTGTTTATCCAATATTTTAGTTGCTTCTTGCAAGACTCTCTGGGGGGGAAGCGCACCTGTGGACTCTATGTTCATGATGAATGCGTCTTTTTCCCAACTGACTTTAATGCCTTCACCCTTTTTGGGGCAAGCTTCCACGCAATCCATGCACAGGTTACAGGCCAAGATGTCGCGCACATCTACCTTTTCGCCCTTCATTGCAAGAACTTTCTTAGGGCATATATCCGCGCATTTTGTGCAGTCCGCGCATTTTTGGGCTGGAACATCAATTTTCGGGTAGTACTTGTATGCGCAAACGCAAACAGGCTGCCACTTCGCGTGAGCTTTTCCTTTCCCAAGCCTTGCGTAAGCTTCAAGCTTAAGTTTCTGTCCCTTAGCTAACTTAATAACAGGAACTTTCTCGGTAACTGGCACTATACTGGGATTCTCCGAAACTAATTCGCCAGAGTAAACCGTTCGGGTACCCTCATTTGACTCGGCATTCAACGTAAGCGTAACGCGACATTGACCGCAGCCAAATTCACTTTTGCACTCGCAATCCTCAGGCAGATTGTAATTGTCCAAATCCGTTTTCAACGGAACAAGCCCTAACCTGTGGGCGATCATCTCATCCTGCAGAATCGACGAGTTCTCAATCATAACAACTTCGTCTATAGCCATAGAAGGAACTTCTGCTAGACCAATCCGGCGCAGAGCATTCATTAAAGGAACGTTTGCGTCCCTGACGGTTATTCGAAAGTTTGTCTCGTCTTTTTCGAGTACTTCTATTTTCACTTACTTACACTCCAAAGTGACTATGACAAGGCTGTGCCGATTGACAAAGCTGTGATGCCATTATTTCAATTTTTCTGTTAATAAAGGGGAAAGGAAGGTGACTATACACGTCTGCCTCTTCTGCCGCCGGGCCTTCTTGTACCATCATGCGGGATTGGCGTGACTTCTTCAATGCGTTCTATGCGGAAACCGAATCTTGCAAATGCTCTGATGGCTGCTTGTGCACCTGGGCCTGGTGTGCGGGGACCGGAACCGCCTGGAGCGCGAACTTTGATGTGTATTGCTGTTATACCTTTATCTCGGGCAACTTCAGCTGCGCCTGTGGCTGCGCGCATGGCCGCATACGGAGAGGATTCCATGCGGTCTGCTTTGACGAACATGCCTCCGCTGGTTCGGGCAATGGTCTCTGCGCCTGAAAGATCAGTTATGTGTATAACGGTATTGTTGTAGGAGCTGAATACATGGACAACTCCCCATTTCTCATTTCGTTTGTTACTGCTACTCAAAATCTACCGCCTCTTCCGCCTCTGCGTCTATCGCGAGGTTGAGTAATTTGGCGTGGTTTAGCTACGACAGTCATTGCGACACGGGTTGGGTGGGCTGCGTTTACGAACTGGCTCTCCAAAGCGTAAGTGAGAGTTTTTTCTTCTTCTCGAGTAACAATGTATGCTGGAACTGTAACTCTGCGGCTATCTAAGGTAATGTGCCCATGGGTAACCAGCTGTCTGGATTGATGCACCGTCTTTGCCAAGGCCTTCCTGAAGACTAACGTTTGAAGTCTGCGTTCCAGAAGGTCCTCGATGGATAAGTCCAAGACATCGTCCAGAACGGCAGTTTCTTGGAGAACGCCAAGTTTCTTGAGGCGTGTAAGAAGTTCATTCTCCATCTTCATGCGTTCTTCAGCAGGTTTGCCGATGAGTGAACGTGCGATGCCTCTAAATTTAGTAAGTTGGGTTTCATGACGCCAAAGTTCATGCTTGTTTCGCAAACCGAAGGTGCCAAGGAGCTTTAGCTCTTCATCCAAGATGTCTTTTCGCCAGGGGAAACGTGGAGTATCAAATTTTCTTCTTTGCCGTTTAGGATCGCCCATGCTTATTTGCCTCCTTCAGCTGGTGCGCCGCCAGGTTTAGCCATGAGGGCTTTCTTCTTGACGCCGAGTGATTTTCCTGATCTACCAGTGGTTTTGGTTCTTTGCCCACGTACTTTTAAGCCGTAAGCGTGTCGGTATCCGCGCCAAGATCGGATGCTTTTAGCGTCATCAATGTCTGTTTTGGTTTTCAAAACAAGGTCCGCACTTATGAGGTGTAGGTCTTTTCCTGTTTCACCGTCTTTTCTTCGATTAAAAAGCCATATGGGTAAATTGAATTTTGCTGGATCTTTCACTATTTCCTCGATTTTGTTTATGTCAGCTTCTGTGAGGAAACCTGATCTTTGATCAGGGTTAATTCCAGCTTTCTTGAGTATCGCATTAGATAAGCTGAGGCTCACGCCTTTAATACTTGTTACAGCGTAGGAGACCTTCAGGGTGCCTGCTGAATCGGAACCCAAGATACGAACTATGTGACGAAATTCCTGAGATGACATCTATTTTTCATCCGTTAAGATTGAAGCATATACGAAATGAGTCAGTATTTATTTAAACCTTCCTTTCCGAAAACTATGATCAACCGTTAACGAAAAAAGTTTGCTGCTGCACTATTTCACCTGAAGAAGCCAACTCTTTTTTCAAATTATCGAAACTCTCTTGTATTCTCAAAATTAATTCTTTATCTTTATTTATGTCGAGGCCAACGTATTTTGATTTATTATACTCTCCGCTGTAAGTAATAACATCTACAACAGAGTTATTTTTTTCGTACAACTGTTTGATTTTTATGCTTTCTACATCATTTTCATTTATGGACAAAACAGAATACATAATCGCACAGGCAGCTCCAAATTCCAAGCCTCGGGTGTTTAATCCATGTTTTTGTGCCAGCTGGATTGTGCCAATTATGCGTTCTCCGCATTGAAGTTTTCTCATGGGATCTCGCCCGACTCTTGAACACTTGTCTTTAAACGAAGCACGACAGCGTTTAAGAAAATTTGAGGCTATAGAATTTATGTATTGCTTACAATTCGGGTTTTCAATTAGTAATGCTGGCTTAATTTCATTTCTAATTATGCCTTCGGCAAGTTTTGATACTCTCAGATCACCCATACCTTGACCAATGGTTTTATACCCGAGAAGTGCCGAATACCACGCGATTATCGCATGAGGTCCGTTTGACAGCTTATTTTTTATTTCCTGCATTGATTTTATGTTCTCAACGGTTATCACTTGTCGTAATCGCTCCAAAAGAGGGCTGCCTTTATTGACATAAATTGGCATATCAGGTTCGCTACTGAATAAAGTAATATTCAGTTTTGATAGCTCATTAGCAAATTGGGTCACAGACGAGACATATTCAAAAATGTTAGTGGGCTGATAAGATGGTTTGTTTCCGCTCTCCGCGGATTTATTCAGGTTACCTGAATTAGTATTTTTGGCAAGATACGCTTGCGAAAACTTAAAGATGTCCTTCATTTGTCCAGAATATTCCAAGATACTTTTGTGCATTCTGTATAATTCATTCTGCGTGCTAGAGAGAATAACATCATCAGGTATTTTTGAGACCATTCTATTAACTACTGTTTCGCTGAAAAAGGTACTATCCACAATTTCTTTAGTTTTTTCCTCGCCTACCAGCAGTTTCATCACAGTCTCAACATGATTTCTGACAAATTTTGCCGAATTAACCTTATTCATGACAATAAGCAAAGTGAGACCTTCACCGGTGCTGTTGTATCGTTCTATTAACCCTCTTGCAATTGTCTTCGCCTGAGACCTGATAGCTTGTTCCGTGAGAGACAGACCAATTATTTGTGATTTTTTATACATCTCAACTATCTGATCTTCATCTTTCATATCAATAATTTTGACGTTGATAATCGTTTGAAAGTACGCAAGACTTTCATACTTTACTTTATATTTGCCCAGCGCGTTTACCAGCTGACGTATTAGGCGGTCATTTGTAGCTCCAATAATCTGACGTGGTCTGGTATAGCCGTCCCAGTGGGAAAAAATTTGCGCCAGATAGCCTCCGCCTATTGCACCAAATCCGTGTATTCCTACAACTGTGGAACCTGTACTTTGGGGAAAATGTTCATTAAGAGTCGGTATTGGCATTTTAGGCATAACCTGGATAAGTTCGTCCAGAAAGTCAGTCATCTTTTCGTATGATTTATACGCAAGCGCCTTAACCTCTAAATCGGGCTCCTTTATGTCCTTTATAAAAATAGGAACTCCACCTGCAGCACTTGCAGACAAAAGGCCATTTTGTGAATCTTCAAAAATAAAGCAATTACCTGGCTCACAATTGAGTTCACTAGCCGCTTTAAGAAACATCTCGGGATCAGGTTTTCCTTTTTCTACATCCTCACCGCATATTATCACGTCAAAAAATCTGAGTACCCTTGCGTTGACCAGATATTCTTCGGCGATTTCTCTCCGGCTTGAGGTAGCTAAAGCAAGAAGCACCTCACTTTTCTTGAGGCGTTCAAGTAAATTGTAAAGACCATCCTTAACTGGAACTCCGTTTTCTCTCACAAAACCTCTTTCCAGCTTATCTGCCCGCGCCCTTATTTTTTTATAAGGATAGTCATCGCCGTAACATTCTTTTGCAAGCTTTTCAGCGGATACGGCACTTATCCCAAGAGAATCGTAAAGAATTTGGTCTGAAATTTCCTTTCCGCAGATTTCCTTAGAAGCAAGTTTAAGCATCTTAAATCGTAATCTTTCCGTATCAAACATTGTCCCATCCATGTCAAAAATGGCCGCCTCTAAGGTTTTGTTCTGAAACATCATAACCAATTAATCCTCACTAATTATTTTTCAGTTATACCGTAAACATTTATAAATTTATTTACACAAATTTCACACAAAAGTCCAAGTTTTCAAGTCTGGACCTGAGCATTGTGCAACGCTTACTAAAAGATGTCATCAACGCTACGATCTCCCTTCAGGAAAGGACACAATCTTTAACTATCTTGAAAACTCCATATCTACCGTTGAATTGAATAGTGCAGCATGCAAAAATTAGTGTTACAAGCTCAAGGATATGAATGAAAAACTTGGAATAAACCAGTTATCAGTTAAAGCGAAACAACTTGGTGTTCGGGTCTTTTCTCTAAAGCTTCCTGTAAAAAAAGCCTTAATCTCTTTTCGATTTATTTGAAAATTGATTTTAGCGTCAATTTAACTTGTACGAGTCTAAAGTTGCCATCCGTTGGGGAAGCTAAGAACTTTAAGACATTGCGGACACACTATGGTTTCTCCTTTCTGCAGTACGTTATGAAGATTAAATTGGCCGCCGCATGCTTTGTTTGGACAGTAGTATCGTCTGCTTTTGCTGTAGCCGAACTCGAATTTGGCGCCTTCTCCGTAGCTACGCAGCACTTTGGCTTCGTACCCGTTAGGCTTAGTTTCGATGCCTAAAGAATAATTGTTTATGTAGGGCACTGGGAAATTGATTTTTACACCGTTATCGCAAATCACCCAAACATCAAGGTTTAACGAGAGGGCAATGCCGACTTCGTATCCTATCCAGCCGTTGATGTTACTCCATTCGTTTCCGCCTTTGCCGCGTAATTCTACCAGTTTGGGGCCTACCAGAAAAAACAGAGCTTTCGAGTTTTTCAGGGCATCTTTTATTGTTTGCCAAGCGGGAGTTTTCAATGCTTCGTACTCTGACTTGTAGATTGTGACGGATTCTTTATGGGCAACTGAGTCGTAGCGTTTGTTTGTCTCTTTGTCTTGTTTACTTTCAGAAACAAATATTTGGACGTCTTTGGGAGACATAGTTTCACCTGGTTCCCTTTGAGTTATTTGAGCTAGGACGCTATACGTGTTGTTCAATTAAAACAATTTCCCAAATGCCGCACGCCCTTGCAGCTAGACAGATAGAGTCGTCGGTTCTTGTTTTCGTTCCCGGAGCAAATCTAGTCCATGCAGTTTCAAAGTTTTAATTCTGGAAAGCGGCACTATCAACAAGGAAGCCGCTAAACCTTCGACTAGTCCAGTTGGAACATACCATACCATCATAGAGGGCACAGTAACAGCTATGCCTCCAAGTTGCCCCGCTAATGGGTAAATTCCGATTTCTACGCCCACAGCTAACGCCGTCAAGACATTTGAGACCCATGAAGCCACAAAAACACTTGCCACAAGACGCCTATCGCTGAATTTCTTGCCAACAAGCAGCTTAACTATGAAGAAAGATAAAGCTCCGATTATTGCCATGTTAAAGACGTTGGCTCCGAAACTGGTTATGCCGCCGTCCCCGAGTAACGCTTGGATAATCAGGGTTATGGTCATGCTGATTACGGCTGCGTAAGGTCCAAGAACCATGGAGACCATGGTGCCGCCTAAAAAGTGCCATGTGCTTCCGCCGCCAGCCACGGGAAACTCGACTAATTGAACAACTACTAAGAGAGCGCTAACCACGGCGATTACGGGGACAAATGAAAGTTTGAGAGTCTTTTTTGTGCCGTTCCAAGCCCATATCAAAAACGAGAAGGCAACTACAAACATGACTGCGGATATGTATGGGTTTAGGATTCCTTCAGGTATATGTATCCTTTAAGCCTTCTAAGCGATCATTGCGGTAACACGAATTATCAAAAGAGTATGTATACTCCGATTTATTCTTTCAGGAATATCCAGCTAAGAATCAGATGACCCATTAACAGTGGTTCCAAATTCTAAGAAATAGGTTCAGCGAAAAGAAAGGTGTGGGTTAGTAGGCGTAGATTCTTCCATATGGCCTGTGCGAATAGGGCACAATTTTCACGAATTTTCCGTTCATAATGGCGTCTAAGTCAGCATTGAAGTAGCCGCAGTATTCTTTGACTAAGTCTCTGATTAGATCTAAGTCTGTCTTATTGACGTCCATAACTTTGACTTCTTTGCCCAGGTGCGTGATTTCGCCGCGAACGTAAATAATGCCTGCGTGCATACCTGTTCCCACGAACCGCGCTTTGTGCTGTTCACCGTTCTTCAGTGTCAAGCCTAAAACTACGAGAACGCCACCAGCCATATATTCCCCGAGAAAGTCCTCGGCTGTGCCGCCGACAATCATGTAGGGCTTCTTATCCATGAACTCTTTCATATTGATGCCGACACGGTAGCCTACGTCATCGCGAATGAACATCTTGCCACCCCGCATTCCGTAGCCTGTAATGTCCCCTGCTCTGCCATGGATTACTATTTGTCCATCATTCATCGTGTTGCCTGTGCAGTCTTGCGCGTTCCCATGAACTTCAATGTTTGGCCCGTCCATGAATGCAGCCAAGTCATTACCGGGGGTACCGTAGATGTCGATTTTCAGTTTGGTCTTCAAGTCAGTGCCAATGTATCGTTGCCCGTAAACGTTACTTATCTCCACCTTTTCTGCGCCGCTGCCATCAAGCTCCCGAAGCAAAGCATTTAGCTCTTTAAAGTGCAAGCCTTCAGCGTTAACTTTCCAAACATCTTTTTCTAATTTGGCTTGAGAGAGAAATTTTGCGCTAATCTCTATTGCAGCTTTTTGTTGTTGTACCACCATTTTAGTCACCAGCCATTTTCACACCTAAAATTCTCAATTCGGTATCTGTCAAATTCACACCGCGTAGATGTAAGCGGTTGCCTCTGAGGCTCTCGATAGCGTTTACACCCATGCCGCCCATCATGTCTTTAATCTCCATGCTCCAACCACGTAGAAGATTAACTAGCCGCTCCGAAGCGATATCGGGGTTTACACGTTTTCCAATCCAAGCGTCAGGCGTAGCGATGCCCCATGGGCACTTGCCTGTGTAGCATTTTTGGCAAACAGTACAACCTATCGCTATTAGTGCGGTAGTTGCAATGTATACGGCATCTGCGCCTAAAGCAATGGCTTTAACGACGTCGCCGCTGCTTCGGAACCCGCCAGCTGCTACAATGGACGCGCGGTTGCGGATGCCTTCGTCACGTAGACGCTGATCCACGCTTGCGATGGCTAACTCGATGGGTATGCCTACGTTGTCTCGGATGACTTTTGGAGCTGCACCAGTGGAGCCGCGAACACCATCTATAGCGACTATGTCGGCGCCTGCTCGGACTATGCCACTGGCTATGGCTGCTACGTTGTGAACGGCTGCTATTTTCACGGAGATAGGCTTCTCATAATTGGTTGCTTCTTTCAGGGCGTAGATGAGTTGCCGTAGGTCTTCTATGCTGTAGATGTCGTGTTGTGGCGCAGGAGAAAGGGCATCAGTGCCAACCGGAATCATTCGGGTCCGGGCGATGTCGTCTGTGACTTTTTCGCCTGGTAAGTGTCCGCCGATGCCT
Source organism: Candidatus Bathyarchaeota archaeon (assembly GCA_963760905.1). Taxonomy (GTDB): domain Archaea; phylum Thermoproteota; class Bathyarchaeia; order Bathyarchaeales; family Bathycorpusculaceae; genus JADGNF01. The sequence goes on along the minus strand of CAVXEQ010000004.1, from coordinate 821,971 downwards.
GGTTTTGCTCCTTGGCCAATTTTGATTTCGACTGCTGCGCCTGCGTGCAGATATTTGGAGTGAACTCCGAAGCGGCCAGAAGCCACTTGGACGATGGTGTGGTCTCCGTATTTGTAGAGGCTTGGGTCTAAGCCGCCTTCGCCCGTGTTGAAGTAGGTTCCAGCTCTCGTTGCTGCGCGTGCAAGGGATTCGTGGACGTTTAGGCTTATGGCGCCATAACTCATGGCAGAGAACATTATAGGGGTCTCAAGCGTCAACTGCGGAGTAAGCTGAGTCTTCAGGTCTATGTCTCCGTTTGCATACTTCATCTCCAACGCATCAGGTTTCACGCCCAAGTAGGTTCTGATCTCCATGGGTTCACGCAATGGATCAATGGAGGGATTTGTGACTTGGCTAGCGTTAACTAATAGTTTATCCCAGTAGCTAAGTGACGGTCTGTCAGCGCCCATGCCTGTCAGCAGGACACCGCCGGTTTCGGCTTGCTTTTTGACATCTCTAATCACGTCAGCGGTCATGTTTGCGTTATCGCGGTAGCTGCTGGGGTTTTTCTTGATAGTTATCGCGTGAGTTGGGCAGAATGTTACGCAACGCTGGCAGTTAACGCAGTTCTCGTCTTTGCTGCGGATAACGTCGTCTTCAGCGTCGTAGCTGTGCGTCTCGTAGGTGCATTGGTTAACGCAGACTTTGCAGCGTATGCATTTTTCTTCGTCACGTTCCACGATGTATTCGGGTGGTATGTAACTCTTCATTACTGTTTAACCTCCATGGCTTTTGCGGTTTTTTTGCCGCGGACTCTACCGATAAGAGGTTCGCCGCCCCTGGCAGTCCATAGCTTATCTAGCATAGGCGAAACCAAACGAATCGACGCTTCTTCACTGGATAAGTAAAGTGAGTCGCCTTTGGTTGCTGCAATCATGGGTCGCAGCTTAATGCGGTCAGTTAACCCTATCATTTCTCCGTGATGCGCCACGATGATGCTGAAGGGACCATTCATCAAAAGACTCCCGTACGTCTGCCGCATCGCCCGCAGAGCAAGTTTCTTTTTAGGTTCCATCTGGTCAATTTCAGACCAGAAAGGTGAAGCCAGAATCTGCGAAACAATTTCGATTGGCAGATGCTGTTTTCTCATAAGCAGATCCACGGCGTAAGCCAGCACTTCGGTGTCTGTCTGCAAAGTACATTTGTAGCCGTACATTTCGAGGTATCGGCGGTTTATGCCGTAGCTGGAAAGCTCGCCGTTGTGAACTACGGTCCAGTCTAGAACATTGAATGGGTGCGCACCTCCCCACCAGCCAGGAGTATTCGTGGGGAATCTACCATGGCAACTCCACAAGTAACCTTGATAGTCGCTTAGGCAGAAGTAATCAGCTATATCTTCAGGAAAACCTACACCTTTGAAGACACCCATGTCTTTACCGCTGGAAAAAACGAATGCTTTGCCGGTTTCCGTGTTGATGCGCATGACCGAGTTAATAACGCAGTCGTCTTCCGTCTGGTTTTGGGGGCGATTCTTCTTTGGCTGCACGAAGTAGCGCCACATCAATGGCGGATCAATAACATTAGCGGGCCGGGTCTGGATCTCTTCATCATAGATTATGTTAAAGGATGAAGCCAGAATGCGATCTGTTTTTTCCTTGGCATCTTTGCTGAGATACATTACGTGGAAAGCATAGTAGTCTTTGAAGTCAGGGTATATGCCGTAGACCGCGAAACCACCGCCTAAGCCGTTGCTGCGATCATGCATGTTTGAGATGGCTCGGACTGGATCTTTGGAGCCGAAGCGTTTGCCTTCGAGATTCATCATGCCGAATATGCTGCAGCCTGCAAAGTCTTTGTCGTCGCTGAATGGGTTTATGATTTTTTGGTCTTGTTGGTTCATCAGTCTATTCCTCTAAATTCATTTTTCTGCGCAAACTTATCGGTAGCGCGGCAAGCCCAAAGTCTTCTGAAAGAAGGGTATCTTTGAATTTCTTCACGTTAACCTTGTTCTTCATAAGGTAGAACAGGATCCCCGCGCGTTCAATATCGCCCAGAAAAGTCATGCCTACGATGACACCGTCTTTGAGTACAAGTTTCTTGTAGACACCTTTTGGCACGTCTTCCTTAACGATGATTTCGAGAGAGGGGTCAGGTTTGGGGTTAGCTAAACCTATGGAAACAATGGGTATGCCGAAGTATTTCAGCGAACTCATGTTGGTTCCGCCCGTGTAATCCGTCTTCTTACCCGCCATGTTGTAACCCGCAACTTTGCCTTCGAGAACGGCAAGAGGCCAGAGGGGCAATAATCGGTTCTGGTTCAAGATGAAATCGTAGGTTTCGGCTACATCGCCACTGGCATAAACGTCTGGCACGTTAGTCTGCATATAATTGTCTACGACTATGCCGCGGTTAGTCTTCACTTGGGTGCCCGCGACGAGTTCGGTGCGTGGGATGACGCCTATGGCGACGATAACCATGTCGCAGGGAATCTGGTCGCCCTTGGTGAGGATCACGCCGCCGACTACACGGTCGTTGTCGGGTTTGCCTGTTATCTTCTGGACGGACTGACCTGTAACTATGTTAACGCCAGCTCTTCGGACAACTACCTCCACAATTTCGGAGGCTTTCGGATCGAGGAGTAGACTAAGAATTTTATCCTGCAGCTCAACCATAGTTACTTTAACGCCTTTTTTTGTGAGAGCTTCAGTGACGCTGATCCCAATCAAGCCAGCACCTATAACGACTGCGTTCTTTGCGCCACCAAGGTTGATTTTCTGGGCTATCTGCTCTGCATCAGCGACATTAGTGAAGGTGTAAACGCCTTCTTTGTCTTGACCGTCCATTTTTGGAACAAAGGGCTTGCCGCCGGTTGCAATTAGAAGCTTTTCATAGACTACTTTAGCGCCGTCTTCAAGTGCGATAGTATGTTCTGCGGTGTTCAGACTAACGGCTTTTTTACCCGCTAACGCAGTAACAGCATTTTTCTGCCAAAATTGGTCATCACGGGTCTTCATTTTATTCAAATCAGCTTTGCCGCTTACGAAGTCGCTGATCATTGGGCGACTGTAGTGCGAACACTGCTCCTCAGAGATTACACTGATTTCGCCTTTCGGGTCAACTTCACGGATGGCTTCAACTGCGCCTATACCCGCGGCACAAGCGCCAACTATAACGTATTTTGGCATTATCGTTTAACCTCTTTGCATTCTAAGGCACCGTTGGGGCAGTTCGCTACACATGCGGGTGTGTCTAGCTCTGATGCATTGGTCGCATTTGGCGATTATGTGCCCTTCCCTGTCGATTTTGATGGCGCCGTAGGGACAGACCATGACGCAGGTCCAGCAGCCCATGCATTTGTCTTTATCATGGGTTACTAAGCCGGTTTCTTCGTCTTTGTGCATGGCACCAGTTAGGCACGCAGCTGCGCATGGCGCATCTTCGCAGTGTCTGCACTGGATCGCAAAGGATACGGGTTTGCTCATTTCGAGCCGTACGCGACTAATTGGTCGTGGCTTTTCCCGGTTGTAAGCTTTGATGACATCCTTTGATTTGGAGTGCTGGGTAACACAGTAGACTTCGCAGAGTCCGCAGCCCATGCAATGTTCTTGTTTAGCAACTATTCGTTTCAAAGATTATTTCCTCTTTTTTCTTGTTAGCGTGGGCAAGTGAGCATGAGAATGTAGAGTTCTATGTCTTTTGTGCACAATACTGAGCTGGTGGTAACTGTTCGCTCAGTTTTTCTTACTGGCACTTTACACGTGTTTATAGACATCTAATCTCGCCTGTTGCTTGGAAGTGGCTGATGTAAATGCATGTATTCTATATAACTGTAGTGAAAATCATTTATGCGTAAGAGAATGAGTTATATAGTATATGTGAATCGTATATCTGGTAAATGGTGAATGTTCACGGCAGAAAAAGACTTAGGGTATAGACGTGTTCAATGCACCGGCAGAGGCAGCTACATAATAAGCCTCCCAAAAGAGTGGGTACAGGACATAGGCCTCAAACGAGGCAGCGAAATCGCATTCAACCTTGAACCGGACTCCTCGCTAACACTAGTTCCAAGAAAAATCCGCGAAAAAACCGGAGGAGAAGAATCCAATAAACTCAAAGAATACTACATCAGCGTAGACCCGGAAGAGGACCTCGCAGCTACACTACGCATGATTCAAGCACTATACGTCATCAGCGCAGACATCATCCGCGTTCACTTCCGAGGACCAGGAGACGTTTCCAAATGCAAAACCAAAGTTAAAAACTTCGCCAAAGAAACTTTCCTCGGCTCGGAAATCATCGACGAAACCCCCGACGAAATCACGTTGCAAATTCTCGTTAAACATTCAGAGTTTCCAATTGAGAAAGCTGTACGCCGCATGGTAATCGTGGCCCTTGCCGCCCACAGAGACGTAATCTTAGCGCTCAGAGGAGGAAATAAAGAACTTTTCCAAAATATCCTTAACGCACAACATGACTCGAACAGACTAGGACTGTACATCGTGCGGCAACTGAAGTTTGGCATAGAACACAACATGTACCGCGAACTAGGTTTCAAAACACCCAAAGAATTCCTCCTGTATCGAATAATCGTGAACGACATCAAAGACATTGGAGAAAACGCCATAAACATAATGAACAACCTCTCCAGAGTTCAGAAACTCGTCGACGACCAACTGCTCTTCATCAAAGAACCAATGGATGAAGAACTTTACTCCCAGATAATCAACTTCAACACCCTCGCCTACCAGCTGTTTGAGGACGCAACAAAAGCCATGTTCAAACGCGACTACAACGATGCCGAAGCTCTAATCCCAAAACGCCAAAGTTACGTAAAACTGGAAAACGACCTCATTAGACTTATGAGCAGCAAAAAAATGGACCCCAATATCAGCGCCATCCTGCGGCTCGTGCTGGACAGTTCAAGACGTATCCTGGACTATGGGCAAGATGTCGCCGAACTAACCTTAAACCGCACGGTAGAAGAACTCTGCGCATCCTTCGCAGTCAAATGACCCATTTGATAAGCTCGAACCTGAAGCTGACTCTTACGTTTTTCACTTTCGAAAAGTCATTGTCCCTGGTGGAAAGAACCAGGTTTCCTTCTTAAACTGATCGCGACAGTCATCAAGTCCACAGCTTGAAGAGGAGTTCCTCTTCGGAGCAATTCCTGAGAAATTTCATGGGGTTTCTTCGTAGTCTTCATAAACTGGATAAATCACCGTTAGTTCTTCGAATTGGTCGGTTTTAGGATATTCTCTGATGTTGAAAACTGGCGTGAAACCGGTTGAATTAAAATTTCTTTTCTTCGAAAATTCTATGAGTTGGCTTGTATCGTAGACAATCTCTTCCGTCCGAGTTCCCGCCCCTCTTTGTAATGTTTGATGGCTTTTTGCAAATCAATTTTTGAAACGTGAACGCCCTTCTCTCTCATTCTCTTAGCGAGTGTTTTCATGGGCACCACGCCACCCTCAGCCATCTCTAAACGATCAACGTAGTCGGTCAAAGCCTTCCGTACCACTTCGCTCCATTTAACTTCTGGGTGTCGTTTCATCTTTTCGCAAAGGTTTTTGGGAATAGCAACGGTTAAGTTTGTCATACACGTAATTATGTGAGCTGCACAGATTTAATTGTAGTTCCTACAAGAATACCTTCCACGTTCTCAGATGCTTCACAGCGGTTTAAAATCACGAACGACATGAAGCACCACTCAAGGCCTGAAACATGGTACAAACCAATTGAGATACTGATAATTGGGCAATGAAAGGTGGGCAAAACGGAAAACGCCCCACCCCTAACGTGGGCATCTTGTCTGTGTTCTTGTATCCACTGGTGGCGCCTAAGAAATCATGCTGCAGCTCAAAGGTTTTTCTTGATTATTGCTGCCGCGTATCCGACTACGCTTGACTTGTCGCCTGTGATGTCGCCACTTGTTTTGTGGGTTAAAACTTCAGCCTTCTTTGCGCCCAAAGCCTTGGAGTATGTTATCAAAGCCGCGATTGGTGCATAACCACACGCGGATACGTTTTGGGATTCAAGAATCTGGTAGAACTTTTTCGCATCCAACTCTTCCAAGGCCTTCAGTGCAGCGGTGTCTTTCTTTTCGACGCTTGTTTGTGATTCGTAATGGGTAAAATCTGAGGAAGCAAGGACAACTGCGTTTTTGTTCACTAAAGCTTCTGCCAATGCCTTGCCGATTTCTTGTGCTGATTCCAAGTCTTGCATCAAAAAGCAGATTGGTACAAATTTGAAGGCGTTTCCGTAAATGTACTGTAGGAATGGCAGCTGTACTTCGATGCTGTGTTCATGTCGATGTGCAACTTCATCAAAATCCATAATGCCCGTTTCTGCCGCAATCGTGTCTGCAATTTCAGTATCGATTTCTACGTCACCTAAAGGAGTCCGCCAAGCACCCTCACGCATTGCGGATAGCGGATTCCCGTAACCCGTGTGATTTGGACCCAAAACAATAACCGTATCAGGTTTTCCGTCGGATGCTAAAGAGAAAAAAGCGTTTGCCGCTACAGCGCCACTGTAAAGGTAGCCTGCATGCGGGCAAATAAGTCCCAGAATTTGTCTGGGACCTTTTTGGTTTACAACTGGGAGTTTTCCGGGGCCAAACCGGTGAAGAAAACAGGATTCGACCTGGGCGCGAAGCGTTTGGGCAGTTCCCTCGTAGAAACTTCCAGCTACGGCAGGACGTCGAATCTGCCCCATGGTTTTATCCTTCTTCTTCGTCTTCCCTACTGATTTTGGCTTCGAAATCTTCGATGGTTGCTTTCGGACTTTCGTCTGCCTTGAGTTCGCCGCGTTCCCGCAGAATCTGCCTCGCGAGTAGCCAGAAGATTACGGCTAGTGCACGTCGTCCTTTGTTGTTGGTTGGGATAACGAAGTCTACTCCGGCAAACTCGTTGTCTGTGCTGCACAAAGCCACAATTGGGATACCCACAGCAGAAGCTTCCTTAACGGCCTGCGCGTCTGCACGTGGGTCTGAAACAACGATTATTTCCGGGTCAACACGATGCGGATACAGCGGATTGCTTAGCATTCCAGGGATGAACCTGCCGACTAAAGGATTAGAACCTGTAAGTTTGCAGAACTTCTTAACGGGCTCATGTGCATAAAGCCTTGTGGCGGCGACAGTAATTTTTGAAGGTTCGTACCGTGCTAAGAATTTACCTGCGACGCGAATTCTATCATCGGTTTTTTTCACGTCTAACACGAAAAGTCCATCTGGCCTTACACGGTAAATGAAGGGCTCCATGTCGCGTGTTTTCATTCTGGTTCCGATGTGTATACCTGCTGAAAGCAAGGTGTCTCTGGGCAACAGAAGTTCTTCTTCTGATGTTGCGGGAGTTTCCTGCTTTGCTGGTTCAACTTCGGTGGTTTCAGGTTCAAGTGTTTCGGTTTCATTTTCTATTTCCGCAACCTTAACGTCCTGTGCCTCTTCGTTTTCGGGCTCAGTTTCAGGTTGAGGATTTGATTTTATTTCGTCTTCCATAGTTTATTCCTCGTTACTGTGATTTTAGATTTTAAGTTCTGCCATTTTGGCGCGGTTTCCAAGGAACTGTTCAATTCTGAGCAACTCGTTAATCTTGGCGATTCTTGCGCCTTCGACTACGCCCGTTTTTATTATTGGGCAACCGAAAGCGACAGCCAAATGTGAAATATGCCAGTCTGTTGTGTCGCCGCTGCGGTGCGACATTACGCAGCTGTAGCCATTTCTCTGGGCTGTCATTATAGTTTCAAGTGCATCCGTTATGGTGCCGATTTGGTTGACTTTGATTATGATGGCGTTTCCGGCGTCGATCTTGACTCCTTGGCATAAGCGGTCGTTGCTGGTTGTGAACAGGTCGTCGCCGCAAATCAGGCAGTTCTCGGTTTGTTTGGTGAGTTCGGCAAAGCTCTTAAAGTCTTCCTCGTGGAATGGGTCTTCCACGTAGGCAAGATGATACTTTTCGATGATTTCTTTCACGTATTCTAACTGTTCGCCGCTGTCACGTTGTACGCCTTCGTTGGCGTAATCGTAAACGCGTTCTTTCTCTTTCCAAAAGGAGGATGAAGCCATGTCCACGCCGAAACCGCATTCGAAGTCAAGTTCGTTGCCAACTTCTTCGCAGGTTTTAGCCATTATTTCGAAAGCGTCTGCTCCATCGATGGTTGCTATCCATGCCCCTTCATCACTTTTGCCTGCAGTGAAAGTTTTGTCTTTTTTCTTGAGGACTTCACCAATTTTTTTATGGATTTGAACATTAGCGGTTGCTGCTTCAAGAAAGGTTTCAGCGCCAAAAGGCAAGGCGAGAAACTCTTGGATATCAGGAGATTTACCACGTAACGCGTGTTGTCCGCCAGAGATACAGTTGCCCAATGGGTAAGGTAACGTAGTTGCAGTGCTACCGCCCAGAAATTGGAAAAGCAACAAACTGTGGGAATTAGCCGCTGCTTCTGCATTGGCCAAGGAAATGGCAAACGCAGTGTTTCCACCAATAACTTTGAAGTTTGTAGTGCCATCAATCTCATGGAGAGTATTGTCGATTTCTTCTTGATAATCTGCATTGAGCCCAGCTAGTTCTGGAGCTATAAGTTCATCCACCTTTTTCATAGCGGCGTCTACTCCGCCTGTTGGATAGTAGATAACTTCGGTTTTTCCACGACTTTTGCCTGCGGGTGCAGCAGCGCGACCGAAACCTGCGGTGGTTATCACGTCAACCTCGATGGTCTCTTCTCCTCGGTTGTTGAAGATTTTTCTTGCTATGAGGTCTTCAATGATTGATGACACGGAGTTTTCCTCGGTGGCTAAGTTAACTTTTATGTACCTTTTTTAGGTTTCGGAATAGAACAATTCGGTGTTTAGGTTTGCAGGAATAAATTGATAACTTTTGGTTACTATTGGTTACTTTTTGTTATTTATTTGTGGACTAACTGCTTGGAAAAAAACTACGCCCTTTCTGTGGTTATCGGTTTATTTTCTGTTGTTGTGGGTGGTTTCTTAACACTTCCATCCGTTGGTTTTTGGCTGATTTTGTATCTGGCTTGTTCTTCCGGTTTGTTCGCAAAGCGCTTCGATCCATGACAATGAAAAGGAACTGCAAGGAACCATTACCTTCAAATTTTCGGTTTCTGTTTGGATGCGATCATGTGAAAGCTTTGACTTGATTTAAGCAAAGCCTCGGCTCGTAACCGCAAAAACCCAATCAACTAACAATCCACCAGCTCGTCACTAATCATGCACTTATTTCAACAAACTATGGGTTTGCTGGGGCTCTGGAACCAAATAGGAGAGAAATAATGAAAAACCAACGAGCAAGTTGGTAATCATTCTCCAGAGCCCACTCAGCCCCGATTTACGCCAATGCAATTTTTTCCGTATACAAAAAAAGAAAAGAAAGGATAATTGTTGTTTATTTGCGTCTTCTAAGCACTAGTGCTGCTGCAACGGCCACTATGATAATTGCTGCTGCCGCAATCGCGATGTAAGTAGTTGGAACTGCAGTGCTGCCTGGAGGAGTTGGTGCTGTTGTAACTGATGGAGAAGGCGATGCTGTAGTTGCTGGCGTGGTTGTTGTCGCTGGAGTTGAAGTTGCTGCTGGTGTTGTTGTTACTTGCGGAGATGCTGCTGCGACGACTCCGACGTGGGTCACTGCACTGGAGCCAAAGTAGCCGTTGGTGCCTGCAAAGGTAGCTGTCACAGTGTATAGTCCTGGAACTGAAGGCGTCCACATTAAAGCAAAGCTGCCAGATGCATCGCTGGTAGTTGTACCAATGTTGTAGGTGTTGTTGTTGGGGTCAAATACGCTTAGAGTAACTGGTACACCGACTGCATTCGCTGGACAAGGGAACTGTTGGTATACGAAGCCCATCCAATCTTTCATGCTATCATCAGAAACTACTGGAACGCCGTTAGGGAAGTTAGATGCCGCCTGATCCTGTTTTGTGCCTGCAGAAATATCAGTGACTGTACCGCTTATAACCACACTGGATCCCTGATTGATTGCAGTCAATGGAGCCTGCACCGTAGTTGCACTTGGTCCTCTGCCCACAACGTAAATTTGCATGTCGTAGCCGTTCAAGAACGTTGCATAGCCATCAGCGATAGCACCAGTCCCGGGCGGACCAGACTCCTCAGTAACATCAGAAAGAGTCCAAACCTCAGACCCGTCAGTAGCGTTAATAGCCCGCACCTGAGCCCCCTTATAAATCGGCGTACTAACCGTATGCTCAGTAACAGTCGCATACACAACACCACTCCCAATAGCGAAAATAGACATCGGATAATAACCCGGCACCTCAAAACCGCTACTCGTACTGTTACCTACACCACCATTACCATAAGTCCACAGCAGATCCCCATTCGCCAAATCATAACAGTAAAGCAAACCGCCAAACCCAGCACAATACAACCGCCCATAAGCATACGCAGCACCAGCCTCGTTCCCGCCAGCATTATAGCCAACACTATAGTAGTTAAGCGCTATCTCAGACTCAGTAGGACCCCAAAGCTTCTCACCAGTAGCCATACTGTAACCCACAAACTGAATAGGCTCCTTATAGTTCTCAACAAACACACCAGCACTCACATCAGCTCCACTAAACGAAACAGTAACGTTACCAGCAGGCGCCGCAACCGTGTTAGTCCAAAGAATCGAACCGATCGCGCCCTTAGCAGGATTAAGATTCACCGCAAAATACGTGTACGGACTCCAACTTGCTGCACCAAAAGCACTAGGACCAGAAGGTGCCGAACCGCTTCTGCCAAGCACCAAGTTAGTGGCGTATGCAATAAGTAGCGAAGATGGGGGCATGCTGTTGAGCGAGGGTACCGAAACGTTCCAGTCATACATGCGTGCATCAGATCCGTCAGTTATTGGTGGAACAACAGATGGCGATGTTGATGGACCATTGTATTGACCGTACCACAGATTCGACGAATTCCACTGACCCAAGTAATAATTCGGTGCCGCCGGAGTGCCATAGTTGTTGAGGACATAAATCAGGTATTCTCCGTTTACGCCAATGGCGTTTGTGCCTGTGGGTATGTTGGTTACGTTGAACATTGGAGTTCCAGTGTCTGCATCAAAGGCACGCCAAATTGCAGGTCCAGGTGAAAAGAATCCACCACCAATTTGAGCAAACACAATTGGCGGATAAACTCCTTTCTGGTTAACGTCTTGAACATCAAATGCATAGCCGAATGCCAACGCAGGTACATCGGCGCGACTCCAAATAACTTGCCCTGTGCGAAGATCAACGCAGTCAGTTGGACCACTTGTAACTCCAGCGAACGAAACAGGTTCAGTGTAGTAGAGTTTTCCGTCAAGAATTATCGGGTTGGTGTATTTGTTATTGTACGCAGATCCCTCAAACCACGTGTCTCCCTGAATCACAAAGTGGTTTCCACCCACAACACCTCCACTCTGAAGCGGCTTAGTCCACATCACATGAGCAGTCACAGGACCAACAGCGTCACCTGGAAAACAGCTACCGTAACCTTGAGCGGTTGATGAACCACCATTTCCAAGCCAGTTTGACGAAACCGTCCACCAATTAGAGTTCTCACCATAAATCGGACGAGTCCAATACTGAGTCGGAAGCGGATTATCAGGAATTGCGGCGATTGGTGCTTGCTGGACAGTAAGAGTAGTGGAAGCAGTGCTAGCCAGATAAGTGTCATTAATGAATTGACTAGGCGCTGGAGGACCAAAGAAACCCGGAATTGGATCGGTATATGTGTAGGTCATTCCAGGGAAATCAAACTTGAGGTTGTACGTGCCGACCTGAGTTGGATTAAAGACATAGCCCTGATTTGAAGTTGTGTCTCCGACTGTTTCAAAAGTTTTCGTTGTCACTGTTCCGTCAGGCGCTGTAATGGTAAGCTGGTAATTATGGAACCGAATGGTATTGCCTATTTGTGCTCCATCGGGTATTTTATCAACCCACATAAAAACGAAAGCCTGCTGACCCACACCAACAGGATTAGGCACAGCCTGCACAAAAGCAAAAGTAGGAATCTGCCAAGCAGGAGTATGCGCACTAGCCGCCGGTATTGCCATAAATACAGAAGCACTCAACAGCAAAATCAAAGCAGCACTAACCAAAATTTGTTTCCTAAAGATTTTTTTAACATTGACAGTTAAACTTTCAGATTTCATTCTCATTCTTTCTCCTTTTTACGAACAGATAATGATGTTTGGATTTTCTTAAAACACCTGTTAATCAGTGCCTCTTGTGATCGCTTCTTTATAGAAACCAAAAACGGGTGGGTTTAGCAATGTTGTTTATGGAGTTACATTTTGAATTTGCAGGAATTTTAAGCAAAATCGCGCGTGGAACCGGAAACCCTGCAACCCAACCACTCTTTTCAGTCCATCTTAAAGATGATGATGATGACAAAGCAAACCACGCACCCATCATCTTCTAAGAAAAACGAAAAGACAAAACAGAAAACACCATAAATCACCCTAATAGAACAGCCCCGAAACAATCCAAGAATTCACAAAACACAAAAACCCAGCTCAATAACACAAAAACTTAATAGCGAATTTAAAGAATCAGTTTTTGAGACCTTTATGGTTCATGATGAACATATTCAAGCGCTGATGGATCTAGGACTTAGCCTTTTGCAGGCAAAAATCTACCTGACACTCTCCTCATTTGAAAACGCACCAATAAAGACCATTTCAAAAGCGTCCAGTATTGCTAAGCAAGACATCTACAGGATAATGCCTACGCTTCAAAAAATGGGCCTGGTGGAAAAAATTTTAGCAGCGCCAATCAGGTACCAAGCAATCCCCTTAAAAAGCGGCATGGCCGTTCTGTTTCAAAATAAAACAAAAGAATACCATGAGCTAAAAAATAAAACGACCTCTGCACTAAACACTCTTCAAGAGAGAGATGCCATTGAGGTTTTTCAAAACGAACCTAAAGATGAGGAGGATCAGTTGTTAATTACTTCTGAAACAACGCTACTTCTTAAAAAACTTGAAAAGGAAAATCGAACGGCGCAAAAAAGCATAGACACATCAGGCACCTGGAAGGAACTCAAACCCGCTTTGTATAACTATCTCCAATGGGAATTTAGAAAAATTATGAAAAAAGGTGTTAAAATTCGAGTAATAACAGAAGAACACGAAAAGGACAAGTCTATCCAGAGAACAATAAAGGCCTTAGAAAAGGATCCTTTATTCAAAATCCGGTATGTTACGGCCCCAATTATGCTTAGAACGGCAATTTACGACAAAAAACACGTAAACATGTACTTAGGAACATCGTCAGAAGATTTAGTGCCCAGTCTGTGGTCAAACAATTCTCGACTTGTAAAAATAATGAGCGATAATTTTGAAGAGTTATGGAATACTGCACGCGAAGACAAAGCATAAAACCGGCAAAATTCAAAAAAGATAAGAGCACTAAATTGCCCGTTAAACTAATGTTGCTAATCTACAAAAAACAATGAAGCATGACACAACTGTTCTCCAATCACTTGAAAGGAAGTAACAAAAAAGGAAGATGGTTTGTTCCTATTTTTTTACTGGATATGTAGTTGTATTTTGTTTCTGGGGCACAGTTGGGTGCTTTTGTTAGGTGGAGTCCCATAGGTCTCTGGCTTGCCGCTTTTTCTGTTCATCTTTTAGTCTTTGGATTTCGTTAAATAGCCTGATTGCTTTTTTAAATTGCCCGTTGTATTTTTGCAGTGTATCTTGCATTTCTTCGGACCAAACGAGCAGATGTGGATAGTACGGTTGAGCTTGTGTGCCTTCACCTTGTGGGTGACTGAACCAGAACTCAGGATAAGCAGCTTTCATGAAGGGATCCGTGGTGACGTTGAAGCCAGATTGCTCCAGAATGGCACCGAGTTCGCCTAGTGCACGCCTGACGGGGTTGTCGATTTTTTCGGGGAACCTGTTACCGACTTGATCGTTGCCTAATTGCTCGTACTGAGAAATGTCATGGAGGCCAGGTTCTAGATGCCACCAAATTTGGGGGTTTGAAAGAGCCGTTTTGACTGGTTTGCCTGCGTTTCTTGCCAGACTGGTAACTTTGGCTTTCATGTCAGCGAGTTTTTCTTTGCTCATGCTGAGAGTAATTTCGGGATATTTGGTGACATATTCTTTTGCAGTCTCTTCGTACCATTTTGACGCGAACTTTATAGTGTGGTCGATGAATTGCAGGCTTAGTTCGTCCATACGTGCGCGGAGGGGACGCAGTTCTTTTTCTTTTTCCTCAATCAGAATCTCTATTGTATCTTCAGGTATTGCTGGCACCCCCAATTTCCTGTCTTAAACGCATCAAATATTAACTCCGCAAACTCATATGAATGCGCCTTCAACTAACAGGGTGATTTGTATGAGGGCTTCTCATAAAAGACTTTGCGCATTTTAGGGTTAATTGAGAACAAATTAATTTAGAGAAGTACGTAAATTTTCCGATGGTTGAGAACAATAAAGCAAAAAAGATGTTGACTTATGTTAATCCTTTATTAGTGAAACCTCACTTGATGCCCTCCACCGTCGGGTGTACTTCATGTTCTAAACATGTTTCATTGGACAAATCTGTTCCTTCTGAATTCACCATAAGCTAAATTTCTGCATCACAATAACGAACAGTTCATTTATGGGCAAATTAAATAACGCTTCCTTGCGATACAAAGAGTATTGGAAGGAGGGGACACGGTGGACTACACAATAATAGTCATAATCACCAATACGTTGGTGGTGCTTGCCACTTTCATCGCGACGCTTTACCGAATAAAAATAGAACGCGAACAAATCCGAACCGTCAAAAGAAACGTTCAATCCAAAGAATGCTTAGAGTCACTGCGCAAATACATCAAGGCAGAACGCAACTCCATAGGCGGCATGAACGAGCAAGAACTTAAAGAATTCTTAGATTACTTAGAGAAACTTGGAGACTAAACTGTAAGCAAACCCCTCAGATAAAATCGGGAGGAAAATTGTGAAAGTTTTTCGCCGTGCTTAGACATAGCGCAGGTACAAGACTACGGCGCATTTAGTGTGGTGGAAAGCCCAACCACAGGCTTTTTTTGAGGCATCTGAAGGTTTTTCCGCAACCAACCAAATAAAGGACTGCAGGACGGCGAGGGCTGTTTCTAAAAAATCCGTATCCACTACACTCATAAGGCCCCCGTGGCGACCCAAAATTTTAGCATTTTTATGTAAAAGCATAAACCTCAAATTCTCGAAGTACGAAAGATCAGCGCAACATATGCTGAGCTGTAAATGCCAAAAGCTCCAAAACAAAGCTCGTTTGCCAGTTAAAGTTTTTCTTTATCAAA
Organism: Candidatus Bathyarchaeota archaeon; assembly: GCA_963760905.1. Taxonomy (GTDB): domain Archaea; phylum Thermoproteota; class Bathyarchaeia; order Bathyarchaeales; family Bathycorpusculaceae; genus JADGNF01. Next base: position 806,703 of record CAVXEQ010000004.1, on the reverse strand, counting down.
CTCTTATTGCTACGAAGGTGGAATTAGTAAGATGGAAAGGGCAAAGCAAACATCAAAATCATTTTATGAGCTAGGAGAAAGTTATAGCGAGCTTCACAGGGCAATAAAATCTACTGCGAGAGAAACTGCGAAAACCAAAAAACTTTGGCGGGAGGGTAACAAATCTAACCTTGTCAAGATAGGCATGGCGTGTATAATGTTTCCAGACCCTTCTCCAGTAGGAGAAATTATAGGTGCAGGTTTCTTGGTAGCAGGTGCAGTTCAAAAAGGCATACAAAACCGAGCAACCTACATTGGCGACATTAAAAAAAGCTTTGAAAGCACTATAAAAGAACTAAATTCAACCAAACTTAGCTTACAAATCTAGAGGCATAATTCCCATACTCAAACAGATTATCGCGATGCGCCATTTTAGGACGGGCTGAAAGATCAACATGAAAAACTAAGATGTACACTGCGGTCGTTTTTGGCTAACGTCTGCAGGATCTATTCTTTTAATCCACTCTCGCAATTCTAAGGGGAGTTCTATTTTTTGGTGAAGTTGATGATCGAAGGCTACAACCGTAACTTGCGCACTTGCAGCAAACATTCGTTCACTATCTTCAGCGTTTTTCTTGTAGAAGGTGTGTTGAAGAGTGAAAGAGGTTTTTCCGATCTTCTTGACTGATGTTTCTATGTCAATAAAGCTGTCTGGGGAAACTTCCGAACAGTACTCAAAATTGGCGGCTCGTCTAGGAAACGAAATCTTCCTTTCTTTGTAAAAGCGAATTACATTAAATCCCATTTTCTCAAAAAGTCCAGCTTCTCCCTCCTCACAATAACGTAAGTAAGCTAGCCAGTTTAGCCTACCAAAAGAATCAGTGTCATCAGGAAGAACCCGAATATTCTTTTTTTCGTATACCATTTTAAATCTATAAACAATTGTATCTTGAAAGAAATAAAACTTTTACCCATTATCACTTAGACAAAATTTTAGCGCCCATGCACTTTTGCCACGGCGCGTGAGAACTGAAGGACAATCAGGGTTAGAGTGGGGGTACGGGGAAAAATGGTTTTAGGTGGTTTGTAAGATATAGTCTGAAACCATTATAGCCTAACAATGTAGATGGATCGCTTACAGCCGTGTATTCTTCGTGGGTTCTGCGGACGATATAGTATTGGGCGCTTGGCTGTCCCATTGTCGCTGCCATAAGTTTGGTATGTCCACTGCAGAGTAACACGTTATTATTGCGGAGGCACACAAGATATGACACTTTATATGGTCGTTCAGAGTAGCTTGAATTAAATTTCTCTCCGATTAAGAGGCGCAAAAACGTGCACGACTCTATCTCAAAAAAAATTGCCCTCAATGCCTACTATGGAGTTATAGACGTCAAGGAAAGGCTCTTAGGTCAAAGAGACCAACTAACTCCTCCGAAAAGATTAAGAACCTTCATAGGCATAGACAGCGAAAAGGATTTCAAAAGCGTTGGAGAGGAGTTTTTCAAATACTTCGTTGACTTTGGAAGATTGAAACCTTATGAAAGAGTCCTTGATGTTGGCTGCGGTATTGGCAGAATGGCGGTCCCAATTGCGAAGTATCTAAACAAAGATGGCAGTTACGAGGGCTTTGACATTTATGCTGAAGGAATCAATTGGGCAACGAAGAGTATTAGTTCCAAGTTTCCGAATTTTCACTTCAGATTTATAGACATTCAAAATAAAAGCTATAACCCCGAAGGAAAAATCAAGGCTAGTGACTTCAAGTTTCCTTACGAAAACGAATCCTTCAACTTCATCTTTCTCACATCCGTCTTTACACACATGTTGCCGAAAGAACTCGAAAACTATCTTTCAGAAATAGCACGAGTTCTGAAGACAAACGGAAGGTGCCTAATTACTTTCTTCCTACTTGATGAAGAATCAACAAGACTTATCGAAACCAAAAAGAGCATAATGGACTTCAAATACACTCTCGCTGAGGGATTACGAACAATTGATGAAAAGGAAGCTGAGAATGCGCTTGCCTACGATGAGAACCTTATTAAAATGCTCTACAAGAAATATGGATTAGTTATTGAAGAACCTATAAAATACGGATGTTGGAGTGGGCGAAAGAAATGTTTAAGCTTGCAAGATATGATAGTAGCTTATAAAACTAAATTTTAAGCTTCAAACCCAAAGTCTTTCTCTTCACGCCTAATCGTTTAAGCAATTCACATCTAAGCATTGCAATGAAGTTAAAATGTAGCACTTCAGAGGGATTATCCTCAACATTTGCCCTTGAAAATCATAACCACTAAGCGTTCATCCAATTTTTCATAAAAATTATGAACATTTCTCAACCAGTTTTATATTTCAGTAGACAATAGTATAATTATTGAAAAAAGAGTTGAACAAATATGACGACAGAAATGATTGGAAAAATTCGAGAATACGTAGAAAAAACAGGAACCGATTGGATGCTGCAAGCATTGGAAGAGGAGAAATAAAATGCCATGATTGAATTCACCTCAATAATGCTAGCTACGTTCGGAACAGTCTCCTTAATTGCGTCGTTCCTGCATTACAAACTAAAAAGGAATAAAGACGCTGATTACAACATCAATTAAACCCTCACTTTTGCAAGTTAAGGCATATTTAAACCCTAAACGAATTCGTCGCTTCTGGCGCCATCGTGGTTCTTTGTTAAGTGTGATTAACTATATGATTATTACAGACCCAATGCTCAGTATTTCTGAATCAGAGTAATGTAACAAAGCCCCATGTTCCGAAAAATTATACAAGCCCTTTTTGTTCGGTTCGAGAATAATGCAGGGAATTTCAACAAGGCTCTTGAAAAAAACCAAGAACAATATGTAAACGAACATTTTTATCTAAAATGGAGTAATAGCTACTTCGATAAGGTGCGACAAATGGGTAAAGGTTCGGGCTATGGAAAAGTTATCCTATTCGGTGAACATTTCGTCGTCTATGGTGTCCCAGGCATAGTTTCTGCAACTGATGCCTCAACCGACGCTGAAGTGAAGAAAATCGATAAAGGCTTAGTTATAAACGATGAGAGAACAGGCTCAAAAGGGTATGCTGAAGAAAAAAAGCTCCAACAAATCGAATCCATCGAGCGCATGCTGAAAGCAATGGGTTTGAAGACAGATACACCCATGAACATTTGGATAGGCGGTAACCTTCCCGGTTTCAGCGGACTGGGCGCTTCTGCCGCAAGCAGCGTTGCCATTGCACGAGCGATATCCGAAGAATTTGGCTTAAAATTATCAGATGAACGAATTAACCATGCTTCCTACGAAGCAGAGAAAGCTTATGCGGGTAACCCCTCAGGCATCGACAACACCGCTGCTACCTATGGTGGCTTGATGTGGTTCCAAAAGACCATGATGGGTGGACCAGACTTCGTTGAAAAGTTGCACATGCCTAAGCCCGTAGAAATCGTAATAGGTAGCACAGGCAAAGTGGCAAACACTAAAGCCATGGTTGAAGGCGTAGCCGAACGCAGAAAGAAAAACCCGCCAAAATATGACCCCCTTTTTAGAAGGGCTGAAGTACTGGCGCTTGAAGGAAGGAAAGCGCTCGAAGCAGGTGACCTCAAAAAACTAGGCGCCCTCATGAACGAAAACCACACGATACTACAAGGAATAGAAGTCTCCAGCAAAGAACTCAACTTGCTAGTTGATATTGCCAGAGAAAAAGGTGCTTATGGCGCTAAACTCACAGGAGGCGGCGGAGGCGGATGCATGACGGCACTCACACCAGGCAAAGACCTGCAAGAAAAAGTCGCCGCAGCAATAGAAAAAGAAGGCTTCCAAGTCCTCCGAACCAAAATTGGAGTTCAAAAAACATAAACACTACAAGAGGTAAAAGGCTCCCACGGAGCCAACTAATATTTTTAACCGAGAAAAAGATTAAGTTTAGCTGGAGCTAGTAAACCTTTTACTTCAATTTTTGGATCACAGCATAAGTTCCTAGGTAATTATTGTTAAACCCTTAATTTTCTTAAAGTGTACTGAGTTTCGTGTGGCAACGCTAAACCCTTTTGTTAAGGCTATAGCCGCAATAAAGGTGTCTCTTAATCCGATTATTTGTCCGCGGGCTTCTAGTTCCGCGTATATGTGACACGCCTCCTGAGCTGATCTCTGCGTCAAAGGTAAGATAAACAATCTATCGAGAAGATTTTTTGTCGCCTGCAAGTTATGCTCGCACCGCTTAGATTTATGTGCACCATAGTAAAGTTCGAAAGCATTAATTACGGTAGTGAACATCCGAGTTTTTTCTTGCTCAAGATTAAACACGAACTCAACGGTTTCTTTCTCGTTCCTCAAGAAGTCTATCAATATGTCAGTGTCGATTATTGTTCTTGCAGTTTCCACTTTTCCCAAGCCTCATTAAGTGAGCCTTTAATTTCTTTGAGTTCCTTATCAGAAACAACCCAAGAGCCTGCTAAATCAGAAATCTTCGTTCCTTTTTCTCCCTGCTTAATAAGATGCTTCATTGCTTCCTCAATAGACACGGGTCTTCTCAACGTAACCTGCAGTTCTCCCGCTATTTCACTGAGTTTAGCATATGTTTCTTTACTAATTTTAACAGCTTTGAGTTCAGTCACGAACATTCCCAAGTAGTAAAAGTAGTAAAATCATACCTATTAAGCTTCTCACAGCCCGGGTACATTCTACAAACATCAAAAGCCAAACAGCAAAAAAAATTACCAAAACACAACCAGAAAAGTAGCCACTGCGAAACCAGCCACATCCACACAAAGAACAAAAAAGACCCAAACTACTTTTCCAACGCTATACCCAAAAAACAACGCTGACAGAACAAAACCCAAACCCGAAACTAACAAATTTAATAGGGCGTCATCCTCACTGGAATTCTGTTTGTGTATCTACGATGCCACGGTTCAAGCAGATAGCCGAAATAGAGGAGTTAATGGGCAAAAAAGGACAGATCCGCAACATGGGCATAATCGCGCATATCGACCACGGCAAAACAACGCTGGCAGATTATTTAACAAGCATCTTTTAACTCTGACCCGCAGATTCCCCTCCAAGAGAAGAATTAAAGCCACCTAAAACTAGCTTTGACGAATGGGTTTTGGTTACTTGTGCTTGGACCTCTTCTTTAATGTCACCGCAAACAAGCTCTCTACCCCTATCAACAATAATGCTGCTGCAGGAGTGAATTCAGGCACCGTAGGCGATGGACTGGATTGTTGTGACGTCTGGGGACAACCGAAAGCATAAACTTTGCCATCATTAGAGCCTACATAAACTACACCATTCGCAATCGCAGGGGAAGAAAGCACTGCTTCGCCCGTTTTGTAGCTCCATATTATAGCCCCGGTTGTCGCATTAAAGGCATAAAAGTTCCCGGAATCTGTCCTGTTTGAAGGATTTGGACCAGAGATGTCGGAGCCTACGTAGACTACTCCATTTGCGACAGCAGGTGAAGATTGGTCAATAGAGCCTACGGTGTGATTCCACAGCAAATTGCCTGTGGACGCATCCAAAGCGGAAACTCCGCCACTGGTTAGGTTCGAAGAGGTACCGCCGTCAGTTGTGCTTACGTAGACCACGCCGTTCGCGAAAGCAGCACAAGAATAGCCCATTGCTCCGGCGACGCTACTGCTCCAAACTAGTGACCCCGTGGATGCGTTCAAAGCCTGATCCGTTTGATGGTGGATGTGCCGACATAAACTAAACCATTTGATCGAAATGGAACAATACAAAAACAAATAATACCATCCACAAAGTGCGCCCAAACCTGGACGCCCGAGGCTGCATCCAAAGCCACCACATACCCCATCGAAGTTCCAATGTAAACTTTGCCGTCGTAAACAGCTGGAGAAGACGCCAACGCAGCAGAGGGCACATCGTCCCAAACAAGATCACCTGTGGAAGCGTTGAAAGCGTATAATATGCCGCCGCTATCATCATAATTCCAAACATCAACGTAGACTACTCCGTTTGCCACAGCAACAGATGAGATCAGGTGGGGAATAGAAGAATTTAGGGGGCTGCTCCAAATGGGAACGCCATTAGAAGCATTTAGAGCAAAAACCATGTGGCTGTGAAATCCGCCTATGTAAACCACGCCTTCAACAACGGCGGGTGAAGACTGGACTGGTCCGCCAGTGGAATAGTTCCAGATTAAGCCTCCACTGGAGGCGTTCACAGCGTAAACACTGCCATCGTCCGAACCGAAAAAGACCACTCCATCGACAACTGCAGGAGATGTTTCTACTGCTCCGCTTGTGGCAAAAGTCCACAGCGTCTGGTTAGTCAACGGCGAACTTGAAGATGAATAGCCGGTGTGCGCCAAGTCGTGATGGAACATAGGCCACTCGTCTGCTGCAGAGTTCGCTCGAGCAATCATTGTTGGCGACTGAAAAACAAGCAAAGTTACTAAAAGTATCTGGATGACCAGAAGTGCAATTTGAAGCCTTCTTTTCATCTCTGCAATCACCAACGAATTTGTATGTTACCTATATACATATGGAAAAAAGCATCCTTCTGCAGAAGACTGCAATGCCTTCGCGCTTGTTTTCTGAAAAAGGCATAGTCTATGAAAATGGCTTTTAATTGTGTTTTGTTTACGACTTGTGCTTTTTTGGAAGATTATTTGTTCTCACCTATCTTCTTGTGCTATCTAACATTTTTCATGTTGTCTTAGTTAAAAAAAGGGAAGATTATGGGCTTAGCAGGGTAGGATGGAATAGGTCTGTTTGCGATAGTTTTTCGCAGGCACTATGTTGTTTTGAAGAAAGCCATTTCCGTATTTATAAGTTGAGCTGTGGCTGTTAAATTCCTGGTTGATGGTATCCTTGAGTACAATGACTGACTCCTTTGCTAATTGTGAGATAGCCCAATTCTTTGAACAGTAACAGAAACGACATTTGGTTGTCCCGATGCCCATAATCCAGGGCTGCTAAAGCTTGAATAGATTACCTGAAGAACCAATTGGCAGACTGAGGATAGAGCTATTATTAGTCATATTCAATTCGAAGTTACCTCTGAGAGGGTTGGTTAGATCCTTAGGGGAAATAAAGTCGTCAACTTTGCTAAATAGAAGAGCTACTTGATCAATGGAGAGAGAAGGCGCATAGTTAGTCCCTATGAAGTATGCATTTCTTTCCATCACTCCAGTGTCTGTTGCCATTTTAACTATATAGACCTCTATCACCGCATCACAATTTTTAATTTGGACTTCTGGGATTCGCGTAACGTTGAATTCAATGGAAGAGGGATATTGAGTTTTAGCCACCATTAGGTCTACCAAAATCTGTCACTGTGTCGTTTGCTATCCCTTCGCCGACATATGCATAAGCCACATTTAAGCGAAATTGTGTTTCAGATCCAGCAATATTTGGAGTGTATCTTAGGAAACATAAAGGGGTGTTTTGAGTTGCTACAGCCCAGTATTGGGGAAAGAATGCTCAGAGCTTTTTTAGACTTGGTTATGATGTGCATGCTGAAGCAGCATCCCATGAGTGCGTATGAAATAAACGGAGTCTTAATGAGGGATTTCGGCGTCAGGGTTGGTTCAAGCACCATTTACTCTAAGCTTTACACCCTAGAAAAACAGGGGCAAATACACTGTGTCATGGGCAGGTCTGGAAAAGTTTACAGCTAACCAAGCAAGGACAACAAACCATGAGCGCCATTCCTATGACAATTGAGGAAATTTGTAATTCTGCCCAGATATTGCTAACAAGCCAAAACAGCGCATACAAGAAAAAGAAAACACCGGGGACACAATGACACTATGGAAACGGCATAACCATCTCAAGCTACTGCAACAAGAAAACGAGTTTCCAACCTCACACACCTAAAGCTTCCAAAACAAATAGAGAAAACTGTAAAGATTAACGCCGAATCATCAAACTCGCATCCACCAGCAGAAACCATATGATGGTGCCTGTGGTGACGAGTTACAGAAACAGGAACATGTTAAAATCAGCAAAAAGGGACATGTAAAAATCCAAGAGCAGTTTTAGCTGCCTGAGAAGAAATAGCTTATCGCCTCCGAACAAAAGCCTTTCAACTGAGAATACTATCTCCAAATCAAGCCAACATGTTTGCTGCCATGTGGAGCAACAAACAAAATATTACTTTGTTGACTAAAAATAAGTTTCACCCATGCCCGACCTCAATGGCATGCAGTTTTTGCGATTATTTTATTAAGAAACTCATAGTTAATTCGAAGCGAGGCGAATCAACTTGGGATTCCGTAACTTCATCGAACAACTCCAGAAAAACGGAGAATTAACCAGAATCACAAAGCCTATTTCCACTGAGTACGAAATCGCCAGCGTGATTGACGCGCTAGGCGAAAAACCTGTCTTCTTCGAAAAAGTCAAAGACTCCAGTATGCCCGTAGTTGCGGGTTTGATTTCTTCTAAAGACCTGATTGCCAGAGCCATAGGCACAACTAAAGACAAGTTGTTACCCATCCTATCGGCGGCAATCGAAAAACCCGTTGTTCCAAAACTCGTGACAAAGGCTGAGTGCCAAGAAGTCGTCGAAAAAAACGTTGACTTAACCAAGCTACCCATTATGCGGTACACGGAAAAAGACGGGGGGAAATACATCCCTTCCGCTGTGGCTATCGTGAGAGACCCTGAAACTAAAAATAGAAACATGTGTTTCCACCGTTTAATGTTCATAGACAAGAACCATTTTGTCCCCAGACTGGTCGAAGACAGAGGAACAGACACCATCCTCAAGAAGGCAGGTGGAGAACTCGACATAGCATTCTGTATTGGCAACTCAACAGCCGTACTTCTATCCGCTGCTACTTCGCTACCCAAAGGTGTCGACGAGCTTGGAATGGCAAACGCACTGGAAAAAACCGAGTTGGTAAAATGCAAGACCGTGGATCTTGAGGTCCCCAAGGACTGCGAAATCGTGTTGGAAGGAAGAATCACTAAAGAAAAAATCGCGGAAGGACCCTTCTTAGATTTGACGGGAACGATTGACAAAGTAAGGCAGCAACCAATCATAGAAATCAAGTGCATCACACATAGGGAAAAACCGATTTATCAGACCATACTTGCGGGGAGAAATGAACATAAGTTCCTCATGGGCATGCCTAAAGAACCCACAATCTTCAACGAAGTAAACAAGGTATGCCAATGCAAAGATGTTTACATCACACCTGGTGGCTGCAGTTGGCTCCACGCAGTTGTAAAAATAAAGAAGCAAAACCCTGACGATGGCAAAAAAGCAATAGCAGCCGCGTTTGAAGGGCACAAATCGCTTAAGCACTGTGTTATCGTGGACGAAGATATAGACATCTATGATCCTCATGACGTCGAATGGGCAATCGCCACTAGGTTCCAAGCAGACAAGAACACGGTTATTCTTTCAAAGCAGCCTGGTTCATCGCTGGATCCTTCAGGCGATCTGTCTGAAGGCAAAAAGGCCACAACGGCCAAAGCGGGTCTAGACGCAACCATCCCAACCGAGACCACTGGCAAAGGCTTCAAGAAGGAACAGTACCGAAAGGTTGATTTGAAAAAGTTCCTATAATCTGCGCTTATGCAGTTAACTAAACAAGAACAGCGGATGCTTGACGGCGAAGAAGGCTACGCCGTACGCAAAAGCATGGAGATACTCGTCGCGTTAGGCGACATCTTTGGCGCCGAAAGCCTCATCAAAGTTGGCTCCGTCCAAGTCGCAGGCGTATCGTACCATAACCTTGGCGATGCAGGACTTGAATTCCTCAACGAACTCGCCAAAGATGGCAAAGTCAAAGTTTTAACTACGCTGAACCCCGCTGGCATGGACTTAGAAAACTGGAAGGCACTAGGCATAAGCGAAGAGTTTGCAACTAAACAGAATCTTGTAATAGACGCCTTTACGCGGATGGGCATACTCATCAGCTGTACCTGCACGCCCTACCTCATCGGGAACTTACCCATGTATGGAGAACATGTTGCTTGGTCCGAGTCATCGGCAGTGACTTTCGCAAACAGTGTTTTGGGCGCGAAAACGAACAGAGAAGGCGGACCCTCTGCGTTGGCGGCGGCGTTCGTAGGCAAAACACCTTGCTATGGTCTGCATTTAGATGAGAACCGAGTACCAGACATCCAGGTGCAAGTTAATGCTCAATTATCAAAGCTTTCCGATTGGGGGGCATTGGGATATGCCATCGGAAAGAAGGCGGAAAACAAAATTCCCTACATCACAGGCATCAAAGAAGCCGAACTTGACGAACTAAAAAGCTTCTGCGCGTCCGTGGTGACATATGGCGCTAAACCGCTTTTCTACATAAAAGACATCACACCAGCCGCCGGAACCGTCCAAGCGCCCAAAGATACAGTAACTGTAGAGCAGGATGACATAAAGAACGCTTACGACAACATCAATGACCAAGTAAGGGACATTGACTTCGTCTGCGTAGGCTGCCCCCATTGCTCCATCAAAGAAATCGCCCAAATAGCTGACCTGATCAAAGGCAAGCAAGTCAAAGAAAACACGGAGCTATGGGTTGCCACATCACGCACAGCAAAGCAACTAGCCGACAAACATGGGTACACACAAACCATAGAAGCAGCAGGCGGCAAATTCGCTTGTGATACCTGCATGGCAGTGGCCCCGCTGAAAGGACGTTTCAAGGCCTTGGCAACGACTTCGGCGAAAGGATGCTTCTATTCGAGGCAAAATCTCATGAAAACAAAGATGGGAAGTATGGAAGAATGCGTAAACGCAGCGGTGACGGGCAAATGGAACAGCTAAAAGGCAGAATCATATTCAAAGGAAAAGCTGAAGGCGAAGCGTTAACGACCACTCAGCCTATCTCGTTTTATGGCGGCGTAGACCCAAACACAGGCACAGTAATCGAGAAAGGACATGAACTGCAGGGGATAAGTGTGAAAGGCAAGATCCTCGTTTTCCCCCAAGGCAAAGGATCAACCGTTGGCAGCTACACACTCTACAGACTCAAAAAAAACGGCGCCGCCCCCGCAGGCATGGTTAACAGCGAATGCGAAACCATCATCGCAGTAGGCGCAATAATCAGCGAAATCCCCTGCGTCGACAAGGTGGACATTACCAAAATCAAGACGGGAAACAAAGTGCGTCTGGAAAACGAAACAGTCACCTTGCTATAAAAATTGGGTTATTCTGGCGCTTTCCACTTTGTTTTTGTTTCTTTAATTTGCTTTATGTGCTTATCGTCTGTCAAAACACAGTCAGAAGACGTTACAATCGCCGTTGCCGCAATTACAGCGTCTGCAGTTGGGAGCTCTGCATATCTGCATCGAAGTTTTGCCGCTTCAATGGCTATCCGTGGATCAAGATTCACTATCTCCAGACCCGATTTAAGAATGGATTCAACCCGCATGTCTGCGACATCTTTCCCTAAGTCTTCCAACTGAAGTTTATAGAATTCGAGGATTACTATGGAAGGAACGATACCTATGCTCTCTTTTCTTTCAAGACCTTCCAAGATTATTCGCGTCCATTTCTTATGGTGTTCATCTTTGCTTTGCTGGCTAACAATGAAAAACCGAGTGTCTATCGTTGTTCTCATTTAGTATCTGTCTTCTGAACGCATCTTGTCCAGCTTTTCAAGAGTTCTTTCCAAATTTACTTTTCCAGAATCAATGCCTATCAGGTCTACAAGCCGGGGAACGACTTTGAGTACGATGCCTGACCCTGAGTCTTCAACAATCATTTTCATGCCTTCTTCGATGCCATACTTGCGCCTAAGCGTGATGGGAACCGTTACTTGCCCCTTCCGAGTGACCGATACCGTCTTCATGGTTAACCTGAACCTCAAGTACTACAAATAACTTTAGTACAACTTACTGTTTTGGTTGGAAATCATGAGTTGCATTGCCGCCGATGAAAGCAAATTACACACTAACCGTACATAAGGAAAACAACCGATGACTCTTATGCAAGGAAAACAAAAGCTGGATAGGCTACCGCTCCGGTAATGCTTTTCAATAAGTGTCTTAATATTCAAGGTAAAGGTGCAAACAAATTGAGCGAGGCAAAGCCCACAATCCTAAAAATCGGCGGATCCGTAATAACAGACAAAAACGGAGAACTAGCCGCCAAAACCGAAGACATAAACCGCATAGCTGAAGAAATAAAACGCGCTGACATCGACAACCTCGTCGTTGTTCATGGCGGCGGCAGCTTCGGACACCCAACCGCGCAGAAATACGGCATAAAAGACGGATTAAAAGACCCCTCGCAGAAACTTGGCTTCAGCGAAACCCACCATGTCATGACTGTCCTCAACGGGTTAGTCATGGATGCGTTTGTTTGGCACGAAATTCCCTCGTTAAGCATCACGCCATCTTCCTGTTTACTCACGACTAATGGTAGGATAAGCTTTTTTGACGATACCGTTCTACGCAAATGCATGGAAATGGGGTTTGTTCCAGTCCTTTACGGCGACGCCATTTTAGATGACAAACTGGGCTTCACCATCCTTTCAGGAGACCAGCTGGTAGCGTACTTGGCGATTAAGTTGAAGGCAGAAAAAATCGTGATAGGCGTCGACACCGACGGCTTATACGAAGCAGACCCCAAAGTTGACCCTAACGCAAAACCTTATTTGCGCCTTAATCTGGATCAGCTGAAACGGGTGCAGGCGAAAATCGGCAAAGCCCAAACGGCCGACGTCACAGGCGGCATGGCAGGCAAAATCGCAGAGTTAATCCCAGCCGTGGAAGCAGGAATCAGCGTCCAAATTATCAATGCAACAAGGAACCTCCGGGTGCTCAGAGGTCTTACTGGCGAGAAAATAGAGGGCACCATAATCGAGAAGACCTAAAATGGCAGAAGAAACTCGACGACGCAAGTCAGAACACATAAGAATCTGCCTAGACGAAAAGGCCCAAACTAGAGACGCCACAACTGGATTCAGAGACATAAGTTTTGTACATAAAGCATTGCCAGAAATTGACAAGCAGAAAATCGATCTGTCAACTAATCTTTTTGGCCATAAATTCAATGCCCCTGTTATTGTGGGTGCCATGACAGGCGGAACTGCTGAAGCCGAAAAAATCAACGCGCGCATAGCCCAAGTGGTAGAGAAGTTAGGGCTAGGTATGGGAGTTGGAAGCCAAAGAGCCGCAATAGAAGACCCGAAGCTTATTCGAACTTTTGCAATAGCAAGGAAAAAAGCACCTAACGCATTTTTAATTGCCAACATTGGGGGAGTGCAACTTGTCCACGGCTATGGTATAAAAGAGGTCAAGAAAGCTGTGGAGATGATTCAAGCTGACGCCGTCGCAATACACTTAAACGCCTTGCAGGAAGCAGTTCAGCCTGAAGGGCAAACAAATTTTGAGGGCGTACTCGCAAAAATAGGGGAAGTCGCAGAGGAACTGGATGTTCCTGTTATCGTGAAGGAAACGGGATGCGGAATTGCAGCCGACGAAGCCAAGAAGCTTGAAGCAGCTGGCGTAAAAGCCATAGACGTTGGAGGTTTGGGCGGGACAAGCTTCGCAGCAGTTGAGTATTATCGAACTGAAGAAGAGGAAGATAATGTTCAACGTTTTCTAGGAGAGGTTTTCTGGGATTGGGGCATCCCAACAGCTGTAAGCCTCGCAGAAATTTCGCAAACGGTTAAGATTCCAATAATTGCATCAGGCGGAGTGCGAGATGGCTCCGACATAGCCAAAGCACTATCCCTTGGGGCTAGTCTATCTGGTCTTGCTCAGCCTGTTCTTCAGACGGCAGTTAGAAGTATTGCAGAAACGGAGAACTTGCTCTATTTTCTGATTGAGGAATTAAGGAACGTTATGTTTCTTGTAGGAGCAGACAAAGTGGAACAGTTAATGAAGACCCCTCTGGTAGTAACTGGAAAAACAGGCAAATGGCTTAAAACCAGAGGATTTGACATTAAAGGTTACGCGAGAAGAGGAGCAAAATAAAAAGTGGATATTGAAAAGTTCCTCGCCGAAAAGGCACCGCTAATAGATGAAGCAATAAACAAGTATATTCCCAGAAAATATACTAAAAACGCCATTATTTTCCAAGTTGACCCGCCAAAGTACTGCTACAACGTGGAAACCATTGACAAAGCTATTGCTGACCCAATTTGGGACATGCTGGACCGAGGCGGAAAACGATGGCGCCCAGCATTATTCTTGCTCATATGCGAGGCTCTGGGCAAAAGTGAAGATTGGTGCCTGGATTTTGCCATAATCCCTGAAGTTGTCCATAACGGCACGCTCGTAATCGACGACATTGAAGATTCTTCGGAGGCACGAAGAGGAAAGCCTTGCACTTACAAAATTTTCGGCTTAGACATCGCCGTAAATGCAGGAAACGCCATGTACTATCTGCCTTTGGTACCGCTGATGGAACAGAAAAACAGCTTATCAGCAGAAAAGCTACGAGACATCTATGAGATTTACGTTCAAGAAATGATAAACCTCAGCATCGGCCAGGCCATGGATATCGCATGGCACCGAGGCTTAGCCAACGCCGATGGGATAAACGAAGAAGATTACCTGCAAATGTGCGCCTACAAAACGGGAACGCTAGCACGGATGGCAGCTAAAATTGCAGCAGTCCTGGCAGATGCAGAGACTGACCTTGTCAAGAAGCTAGGAACCTTTGCCGAAAGTATAGGCGTCGCGTTTCAGATGCAAGACGACATTTTAGATTTAACGGGAACAGAATTTGCCAAGAAGAAAGGCGGCCTGGGACAGGATATAACCGAGGGCAAGCGAACGTTGATGATTATCCGCACGCTGAAAACCGCGAAACTTCAAGATAGAGATCGCATCATCGAAATTCTCAAGATGCACACTTCCGACCAGAAGCTGAAAGACGAAGCCATAGCCATCATGCTAAAGAACAACGTATTCGAGTACGTGAAGAAGAAGGCTGATTCTTTGGTTGAAGACAGTTGGAAAGAAGTGGACCAGCTTCTTAAACAGTCAGAAGGTAAGGAAAAATTAAAAGCCTTCGCAGAATTCTTGATTAAGAGAAACATCTGACTTCAAGAGCGAAAACAGTTATGCTACGAGAAAATGGGGAACTTAGAGAACTTATTCGAAAAATTGCCCTGCTAAACGCTGTGCAGCACGACGGCAAAGCGCAGTCGGGTCCGATTGTCGGAAAACTTTTGGGCGAAAAAGCCGAGCTTCGCACTCAAGCCAAAGAACTAAACGGCTTAATTAACGAGGTTCTCGCCGAGGTCAACAGCCTCTCCGCGGATGAGCAAAAACGCATTGTGGCTGAGAAGTGGCCTCAAACCCAAAAGAAAGAGAAGGCTGAAGAGGAAAAGCGGCTACCGCCCTTGCCCAACGCTGACAAGTACAAGCAGATTGTCACACGGTTCTCTCCGAATCCGGATTGTGTTCTTCACCTGGGTTCTGCCCGTGCTATTCTGTTGAGTCACGAATATGCCCGCATCTACAACGGCAAATTCATCTTACGTTTTGAAGACACAGACCCCAAAGTCAAGCGACCGGGTTTGGAGTTTTACCCTATGATTCGAAATGATTTGGCATGGCTTGGCTGCAAGGTAGATGAGGAGTACATTCAGAGTGACCGCATCCCCATCTACTACGAGTATGCGCAGAAACTTATTTCCGATGGAAACGCTTACATTTGCACGTGCGTTCCAGACGAGTTCAAGAACAAATGTATCAAAAGTGAACCGTGCCCCTGCCGTGACCAGCCGCCCATTGAACAACTGGAACGCTGGAAGCTTATGTTAAACGGCGGCTACAAGGAAGGCGAAGCGGTTCTGCGGGTCAAAACCGATCTTAACCATCCTAACCCAGCCGTAAGGGATTGGCCTGCCATGCGAGTCATCGACTCCAAGAAGTACCCTCACCCTCGAGTCGGCAGCAAATACAACGCTTGGCCTCTCTACAATTTGGCAGCAGGCTTAGATGACCACCTACTCGGCGTAACCCATATTATTCGTGGCAAAGAACACCTTACCAACGGCGTACGTCAAGAATTCATGTATAAACACCTCGGTTGGGAATACCCGCAAGCCATCCACTATGGCAGACTAAAAATCACCGGAGCGTTCCTAAGCAAAAGCAAAATTGTGGCAGGTGTCAGAAGCGGCGAATTCACGGGGTGGGATGACCCTCGGCTGGCAACTTTCGCGGCTCTACGTAAGCGCGGCATCCAACCTGAAGCCATCAAGAAGATGATAATAGATGTTGGACCAAGACCTCAAGACGCGACATTAAGCTGGGAAAACCTGTATAGCTATAACCGCAAAATCCTCGACCCACAATGTGACCGCTACTTCTTTGTAGCTGAACCCGTCAAAATAACAGTGAAAAAGGTGCCGAAAACCTCCAACGTGGAACTTCCATTGCACCCCGAGAAACCTGAACGCGGCTTCAGGAAATACACGGTTACGCCGTCTGGTGGGGAAAACGTTATTTCGTTCTGGATGACAAAGAAAGACGCAGCAAACATGGAGGCAGGGAAAGTTGTGCGGCTTATGGAGCTGTTCAACGTCAAAATCGAAAAAGCAACCTCAAGCTCAGTAGAAGCAGTTTTCATCAGCGAATCCTACGAGGACGTGCGCAAAACAAAAGCCCAACTAATCCAATGGATACCCGTGGGCGATGAGTATTCCTGCAACGTAGTCATGCCAGATGCGTCAACGGTTGAAGGCTTTGCAGAAAGCGCTTGCAAAAAGTTAAAGCTAAACATGGTGATACAGTTTGAACGCTTCGGCTTCGTACGCGTAAACGAGGCCGCGGAGAAACTGACGGTTTACTACGCGCACAAATAACGGAAACGGAGAAAAAAGGAAAATGCGGAAACAGGAAAAAATCATACTCTGGGCAGCATATTTTGACGCGGGCAAAACCCGAAAGGAAGGGCGAAGGGTCTCAAAAAACATCGCAGTGCAGTCGCCCAAGATCCTGGAAATTCAGGAAGCTACCTCAAAACTTGGCTTGGAACACGAGTTAATTCCAGATAAGGGTTACCCTAAAACGCCGTGGAACAAGGCAGGTATGTTGCTTGTTGAGAAGAAGGGAACAAAAGAACAAATCATAAACCGAATTGCCAAACAACTTGGAAAAACTCGGAACGAAGCGCCAAGGCAGTAGCGAACTAATTTTTTCCTCATTGAGCTTTCTTGCTTCAGATTCATGTTTGAATCATCAGAAATACTCAGTAGAAAACACGATGGTTAGTTTCTATCTGTTATTTCTAGGATCAATAACAAATTAAAACAAAATGTGACGGCATAAACTACTGAACGTAGAACTGCACGTAAAAATAAACAGTATGATGAAAGATTTAATGAAGAAGAAGTCAAACGTTTAGGCTTTTTCTTCTTTGCCCATAAGAATGGCGTTTATAACGCCGTCGTTGCCTGGGCGACTTGTAACTTTTGCCATGCCTAAGGCCGTTTCGATTTCTGCACCTTTAGTTATGACGCCTCTGCGGTTGTAGTCCACGTTTGCAGGGTTACGGACAACGCGTAGAATTTCGGTTTTCTGTGCTTTCCCACTTTTGACATCGGTGACTGAGGCATATTTGTCGGCTAAGACTTTGATTTTGGTGTTCCCGCCAAAGCCCCTGGTACTTTTGCGTTTGGGTTCTCCAAGAGTGGTTTCAACTGCGAATGTGCCTTGCTCAAACTTTCGTTTTATGCGGTACATTCGTTTTCTGCCGCCAGAGCGCTTCTTCTTGTGTAAGTTACCATGCCAGACTGACATTTCATTTTCCCTTTTGACTTTTAAGTTCGAGTGTTCACTTAGAACCGCGGTTTTAAATATAAACGTATCCGTTGCTATGGTTGGGGTTGTTCATCCTTTATAGCTTCCCCGAATTTACGTTTCAGGTCCCGTTTCATCAATGACATATCCTGAGTTAGTCCAAAGTAGTCCGCAAAGTAATCCGTGGTCTTAAGAACTATGGAGCGACCATTCCGTTCCGTTGCCACTAAACCCATTTCCTTAAGCACCTTCACATGACCATACGCGTGTTGCCCTCGAACTTCTATTACTCTTTTTGATGTAATCGGCTGCCGATAAGCGATGTAGCTGAGTGTCTTGAGGGGTCCCGAAGAAAGCAAAGGTCGGTTTACGAGTTTTTTCACCAGCGGCGTAAATGCGGCTTTTATTTGCATAACGAATCTTTCGTCCTTTAGACGCAAAATCTCCATCGCCGTATTGCGAGAAGCATATTCATTCATGAGGACTTCAAGCAGTTGCTCAGCTTTCTTCTTAGAACGCGTGTTCAGAACTGAGCACAGCTCGTTAATGTCCAGCGGGCGACCAGCCACGTACAAAGCTGCTTCCAAGAGGACTAGGTTATGCAGCTTTTTCTCTGCTGCGTCAACGTTCTGGTTATCGGCCAGTTGATGTTCTGGCTGTTGGAGCAGAGGCGTTGCTGGCAGTTCAGTTGCCTGATCAGTTTTTTTAGGATTCGAACTCAGGTTTGATGCCTGGTTGTTGTTTTCCAACTTTTAGGTTCCCCACAGTAATGTAAATTTCTTCGGTTTCCTCATCCTGCCACAGCGTCACTAACCCATCTTGAGCAAGAAACAGCAGAAGAATGAATGAGCGGACAGCTTCGATTCTCGCAAGACCCTTTATGAGATTTGAAAACTGGATTATGCCGGCTCCTTTCACTAGGTCCAAAAGGTGCGCATATAGCTTGTCTATTTGTGACTCAAGTTCCGCCATAAACTTGTCGAATTGAGGCATAAGGTCTGAAGCTTGCGGAAGCACAGGTGAAGGAACTAGCTTGTCTATTGTCTGGAATTTTTCGCCCTTCAACACTTCATCTAAAACATCCAAGAGATGCTGTATCGTTGTTGACGTCAATTCATGACGCAAAGGCAAAAACAGCGGCGGCGGAACAAAGTCAGTTGGAGTCTTAGGCGGCGCAGGCGGCTCCTGAAGCGTGAGCAAAAGCTTTGACTTCATCAAGTAAATTAACGCAGAAGAATCCAAAGCCACTCCTGAAGCGCGAAAATCTATTTTGCCCAAACGCTCCATTTCTATAAGAAACTGTCTGAGCAGGAATGCTATATTCACGTTCCATGGGGTCAGCTTTTCTAACCTGTTGATGTCAAAGAGTATGTTGATTGGGGGTCGCAGGTAGAAGGGTTTTTTGGCTACTGTCTCGGTCAACGCGCTTCCTCCATAAACTTTGCTGAGATAACTGCTGAAACTCCATTCCGCTCGTAGACACCATAGACTTTTTGAGCTTTATTAACCATTTCAGGTTTGAGGGTTACAACAATAAATTGGGTTTTCTCCGCCTCCTCCAAAAAAAGCTCGGCAAGTTTTGTAGTGTGAAAAGCATCCAGGTGGGCATCTACCTCGTCGAAAACGTAGAAGGATGCTGGCGAGAAATCCTTTAACGCGAAGATGAAAGCAACCGCAGAAACGGAGCGCTCACCACCGCTAGCACCACTTACCACTATGCTAGGCTTATTGGGGAACGCCACAATCATATCAATACCGCCAGTAAAAGGCTCTTCAGGATTTTCCAGCTTCAACATCGCGGTTCCTCCACCAGTAAGTTTATCGAAGTACTTTGTAAGGTTAGTGTTAATTTTACTGAAGGCATCCATGAAGACTTTACGTTTCTTAGCCTCAATTTGATCCATAAACTGGACAATAGCCTGCTTTTCCCGTTCCAACTCATTCAGACGCATAGACAACTCACGGTATCGGGAGATTTGCTCCGCATAATGGGAAAGCGCAAGCTGATTCACGGCGCCAACTCTATCTAGTTCGAAACGCATCATCTGGATACTAGTCTGTGCTTCTTCAACCTGCTTTGGGTTCGTTTCAAGAGGCTTATCGTAACCCAGCTGCCGAAGCTGATTCTGATACTGCGTCAGTTGAAGCCGCGATGTTTGGACACTGAGTTGAAGTTGATTGAAAAGTTGTTCAGCTTGCTCATACTCAGTATCCATGGAGCGCAGTTGAGCATCAATATTGTCGATTTGGGAAGTGAATTTCTTGGAGTCTTCCCTTGCGGAAAGCACAGCAGTTGAAAGTTCAATACGACTTTTGTCCTGAACCGCAAGCTCCGTTTTGAGGACTTCGCGTTCTTGAGTTGCTTCGGCAACATCTTTTTCCACTTTCCGCAGCTGTTGTTCCAGTTTTGAAAGCTGAATCTTGATGTTTTGGTAACCTGTTCTCAGCACGTTATCGAATTGCGATTGACAAGTGGAGAGTTCAGTTTGAACAGATCCAAGCTTCTGGCGCAGAGTATTTGTCTCTTCACCAATGGTTTCTCGCTTAACTTCAAGCTCCTGTATGTGACCAACATCGGTTTTCCGCCTGAAATCAGCAAGTTCGATTTGAAATTTCTCAATTTCCTTTTTGATGGATTCGCGTTCCGACGTATACAAACCCATGTGGCCCTTCTCAACTTCAATCTCTTTTCCTATTCTGCTACGGAACTTTTCGACACGACGCAGACTGACTTGAGTGCGTTTAACGCTTCGTTTTACTCGGATAATTTCTCGGTCCAGCGTGGAGATAGCTTCCGAGAGGCGAGTGATTTCGATTCTGGAACTCGCAATTTCTTCTTCAAAAGCAGTTATGTCGCTTCCCCGCTGGGTAAGGTGGGTCTGAAGGGCCGTAACGGCTTCATCGAGACTTTTTATGGCATTTTCGCTAGGAATAATCGTGGAGAAATCTATAGGTGCACGATAGTAACCGCCTTCGAAAGCGCCAGGTTCGTAGAGGTCACCGTTCACTGTTACTGCCCGGTAACCTTGATTTGAGAGAGCAAACGCGGTTTTGTCATCCGCAACCACTAACGTGTCTCCGAACACATAAGTTGCAGCAGCTTCATGGTTTTTGTCGCATTTCACAAATGACGAAGCAACACCAATGATTCCCTGACGCGATGGAGGCTGGAAAACTTTGGGAATTAAGACGCCTTGGAGAGGAATAATCTTGATTCTGCCCAGCTTCATTCTGCGAAGGGTTTCCGTGCACATAAAAGCCGAGTCTATATCCTTCACGACTAAAGCGTCCAGCCACCCTATAGCAGCTGCATCTATTGCTTTCTTGAAACTCTTATCTATCTTAATCAGATTCCTCAGCCGCCCATAAACTCCTGCGATGACACCTAAATCGCCAAGTTCTTCGATGCTTCGAAGCGCCTTTTCTTCAGCAGCAATTGTTTCCGCGAGTTCACGTTGGGTAGCAAATTCTATCACTGCTTCCTTAGCTGAATTCGCTATTTTGCCGGCCTCAGTAATTTCTCTCTCTGCCGATTCCCTCTGTCCTTGCCTTTTCTCGATGATTTTCTCAAGGTTCTTAAGCTGGACTTTTTGTTCACTTTGGACTTTATCTAATTCAGCCAAAGAGGTTGCAACTTCAGCAAGGGTTGCTGTGAACCGTTCTTTTCTGACACTCAACTCGCGAAGTCTGCCTGAGCTGGCCTTAATGAAGGTCTTTCCCCTAGTGAATTCTGACCTCAGAAAAGCCAAGCGTTTGTTATGATTTTCTATACGCAATTCGACTTCCCGAGTCTTTTTGCTATTCTCCCCCAGGTTCCCCCAAAGCTGAGCAGTTTCCTGCGCAAGACCTTCATGCTCGGTTGTTTTTGCCGCAATTTGGGTTTGAAGTTCCAAGAATTCTGCACGCTGTCTTCGGATACTCAGGCGATTCTGGTGAATTTCCTTGCGCAATGCTTCATATTGTTGATGCGTGTTTTCCTTGACACGTTTAAGGCTTTCAAGGCTGGCTTGCCCAGAACTAATTTTTGAGTTTAGCTCACTTAACTTGGATTTTAACTCGCCAATCCTGATTTGGACCTTCATCACTTGAGATCCGCCATCTTCAACGATTTCCGAGCTGAGTTTTCGCCATTCACCTTCCACTTCTCGCCTTTTAGTCCGAGACGCGTC
Organism: Candidatus Bathyarchaeota archaeon; assembly: GCA_963760905.1. GTDB lineage: Archaea > Thermoproteota > Bathyarchaeia > Bathyarchaeales > Bathycorpusculaceae > JADGNF01. The sequence goes on along the minus strand of CAVXEQ010000004.1, from coordinate 784,863 downwards.
ACGAAGTTCTCTGAGTTTGTCGGCTTTGGCTTTAGCTTTTTCCGCGTGAACGGTCGCTTCTTCTCCCTTTTTAGTCAGCTGGGTAATTTCGTGGCTAACTTTGATAGCTTCAAACTTTTTGATTTCGTTTTGGATGAAGTTGAAACGTTGAAGTTGGTTGCGTTCCCTTTCCAAGTCGTCTAATCGTTTTTGGACTTCGTCGATTCTACCCATCGCAGTTCGGATAGATATATCGGCTGTGCGGAGTTTTTCTTCAGCTCCTGCTTTTTCAGCGTCGTATTGACCTATGCCCACTAGATCTTCGATTATTTTTCTCCGTTCAGGCGGATTAATTTCTGTTAATCGCGTAATTGTGCCCTGGGGAATTATGTTTTGGCTAGCGCTACTGATCGCTGCCACGGATAAAATTTCTATAATATGCTGTCGGCTGATTCTCCTACCATTGAGTCGATATACACTTTGCCCATTTCGGTAGACTTCGCGGCTTATGGTCACAGTGGTTGTGTCTACAGGCATAATACTGTCACTGTTGTCGAATTGAATGATGACTTTGGCCATTTTGGATTTTTCTAAGCCGGATTTCTCGCTACCGTGGAAGATGAGTTTGGAAGCATTTTCTGCCCGGAGTCTACGGGTGCTAAGCTCGCCGAGGCTGAAAAGCAACGAATCCATAATGTTAGTTTTGCCGCTTCCATTAGGTCCAGTAATCGCAGTGAAACCCCTATCTTAGAATTACCTTTACTGTTTGAGGTCCGAATGACTTGAAGCCTTTAAGCTCTATTCTTTTTATGTAGGGCATTCACACTGCGCTCTCTATTTGCTTGGAAACGTTGCAGCCTGTCAACTAACAATTCCCTCTGCATTCTTATAAAAGCTTATACACTTGCTCCTGCGTTTATAGCGATACTCCAGAAAACCTATTAAGTCGCCTAAAGTGCATTATGCCGCTCTTTTCGGTTATGTATTCAAAACATGTGGTACGGTTTATTTTGCGTCTCCAACCGTTGTATGGTGCTCGAGCGTGGCTCCTTCCCAATTGACTTTTCTTCTCGAAGAGAAAAGATAAGTAAATACAATGTAAAGGGATTTCACCAGCAAGTGTAAATCTAGCTTTACCCGATAAGCAGACTTCGAATAACTGAACAAAAAACAAACAAAGAATCCACGGAAAGATTTCAGGATTACAAAAACAGATTTTCACATTACCTTGTTTTTCTTTGGAGAACTTTTGCACCTACCGAGAGAAACAGGATAGAGAATAAAGCCATAACAAAAATATCAATCAGGTATGTGCCGGTTAAAGCTGATTCTTTAACTGAAATATTCAACGCTTCCACAGAATAGGTTAGAGGCAACAAACGGGGAATGAACCCCAATTGAGCAGGTATAGAGGTTAAGGGGATGAATATTCCTGAAAGAAAAGCCATTGGAAAACGCAAAAAGTTATCAAGCATTTGCGCTTCTGGAACCCATTTTGCGTAAGCAGACACTAATACGCCAAGCGCAGAAAACGTAAATGACGAAAACAAGACAGCCACAAAAAACAACACTGGATTAGCGATGCTTGTCCCAGAAAGAAGAATCAAAGGAATTATCATTCCAGCTGTTAAAACTAAACCAAAGAAAACGCCAGCAAGTGCTTTTCCCAAAATTAAAGTGAAAAACGAGACAGGCGCAGCCAGCAACCGTTCAAAGGTGCCAGTTTGTTTCTCAAGCACAACTGCAACTGCCTCAATAGAAGTTGTTCCGAACAATAACGCAAGCGCGGTCAATCCAGAAACGATAGTTGCGGGATTCACTTGCCCTGCGAGCGCAAAAGCTAAGAATAACGAAATCGGCATCAGCAAGCCATAAGTGAAGTTGGGGGCCTTAAAATAATACACTTTAGCGTCCTTTTTGGCTATATAGAAGGCTCTGCTTAAGTTTTCAAGAAAGTCGTTACCCAACGCTTGCACCTTTCCGTTTACCTTCTTTTTCTTTAGTCATAACTTCAAGGTTTAATCCCGTTAGTTTGAGGAATGCATCCTCTAAGCTTGGTTTTAAAGTGCTAATAGAAACAATTTTTAAACTGTTTTCTCGGGCAAAATCAACTATTAAGGGAACTACCTCAGAAACGTTCTCCACTACAAGCCTAAATTTGTCGCCAACCTCTGATACAGAGACTATTCCATTTAAATTTTTGAGCTTGTTATTTAGATTTTCAGTTAAGCCAAAAGAGACCTCAATTATTGGGTGCTGCTCTAAACTGGCCTTGAGTTTTTCAGGGCTATCGATCGCGACAATTTCTCCCTGATTTATTATTGCGACACGTTGACAGAATTGATCAGCTTCCTCAATGTAATGAGTTGTTAAGAAAACGGTTGTACCGTTCTTATTCAGGTCTTTTACGATTGCTCTTATGACCTTTGCACTCTGGACGTCAAGACCAGTAGTTGGTTCATCTAAAAAGAGAATGGCCGGATTATGTATTATTGCCATAGCTATGGTTACACGTCTTTTCATGCCTCGGGAAAAAGTTCCCACCCGGTCGCCACGACGCTCATAAAGCCCGAAGCGTTCGAGAAGATCTTTAGCTCTCTTGACCCTTTGATCTTTTGGCACCCCGTAGAGTTGTGCAGAGAATATCAGGTTGTCCCAAGCGCTCATTTCATCGTAGATATTTGAGGTTTCAGGGACAACTCCAATTTGCCCTTTCGCCTTAACGAGTTGCCGTGTGATGTCAAAGCGTTCGATGAAAGCATTTCCAGATGTCGGTTTTGTAAGCCCAGTAAGCATGCGAATGGTAGTGGTTTTTCCTGCACCATTAGGACCCAAAAAACCAAAAAGTTCCGCTTTCTTAACGCTGAAAGTTAAGTCGTTAACCGCATTAATATCGCCAAAACGCTTAACCAGATTTGAAGCTTCAATAGCGTTTTCCAAAACCACAGTGTCAACCATACCTGTTTATTTGCTGGTTCCGCTTTTTTTGACGTTTTATTAGTCTTTAAGTTTCTTTACGTTTATTTTGGGTCATGTATCCAGCCGTAGCTTTCGTAAATCTTTTTCATCTCAGGTGATGTTAAGTAATTAATAAATCTCTCAGATAATGCCTTGTTTTTTGTGTACGAAAGTATACCTGCTACAGTGCTTCGGTATACCTGAAGATTCTCTGGCAGCTCAATAGATTCGCAAGTGTTTGGCCATACGCCTTGGAATGCGTTCCATCCGAATATGGCGTCAACTTTACGGGAGTGAATTAAACCCATGAGTGTGCCACACGCGTCGGCATGTTGGGTAATGTTTCTGCGTATTTGATCTGATAGTCCAGCTTTACTTGCTATATCGTCCCACACGCCTTTCAAACAACCGTCAACCGCGATGCCAATTTTAACGCCTTTCCGGCAGAGGTCTTCTATAGAAGTTATTTTTGCAGGGTTTCCTAAAGGAACAATTATAACGGATCTTCTGCAACCTAAACTTTTTCTCGAACCTTTGATTGTCCAGCCAAGATCTTCCGCATCGTCAAAAATCCATTCGGCTCCCGATGAAAGTACATCGCCTTTCTGAAGCGTTTTTGCTTCCACTAAAAGCTCGTTGGGTTTGCCGGCTCTCAAATCACAGGTTATTTTGAAATCTCTTTGAAAGAATTCTAATACATCCCGAAGAGGAGAGGCAACTGCCCCTGCGGAATACACTGTTAGTGTTTCTTTTTCAGAGTCCAATATCTGTTCCCCGGTGTCAAATAACATATTGAATAATATAAACTAACGACATTACACATTTGTAACAACGTAAACGTTTCAAAACAATAAAATATATCCAAAAAATACAACAAATTACACATTAAAATCACAAATTTTGATCACACAACACAAACCTCATTTTTCCCAAATATACGACTATGCATAACGGTCAAGCGGAATTCCTGAACGAAGTTTCTTGCAGAATGAAGAAAACAGCCGAATCTTGACATCACAAGAGACATTTGTGTATCCTTCTCGCTTCCTCAGTTTTGGTTGAAGTCAAAAAGAGTTGAGGGACTCTCCGTTAAAAGAAAAAGAGGGAAGAGAACGCTAAAGATATCGCCAGAAACTATGCATTAAAACCTTATTCATCGCAACATCCTTTTAGAGTATGTTGAAAAAGCAGAATAAAAACGGGAAATTATTAATAGTGCGCAGAGAAAGATGATCTAAAAAGGTGGCGATTAAATGAGTTTTTTCAAGTTAGGCATGGATAGAATCCAAGAATTTCTAGTGCTTGCATTGATGCTTGTTTTCATTTTCGCCGTTGTATATTCAGGCATGGACTGGATATACAAAATTGGCATCGGAGCACTGGTTGTAACTCTGGTCTTCGTTGCAACAATGGCCAATCAGGCAATAAAGCAGCAACGTGAAGAAGAGAAAAAGAGACTGCGATAAACAACGGAAGAAATACCTGCGTTAAGACAGACTCTGACAGATTTCGTTGGGAAAAAGGAAGCTCTTTGCTCTCTCAGCCACTCTTCCAATGTTTATAACGTGTGACTTTGATTTCTAATTTTTAGTTACTATTTTCAGGTAAAACTTTGGGTTGGAGAAGAACTCTTCCGGGATAGCCTTCAGAACTGCGTGTTTTGAAGCAAGAGAGGCTTCTTTAAAGCAGTTGATGAGACAATTCTTGCCGTCGCAGGTTGAATTGTCCATCGCTGGCAGATTAAGGTCTTGACGGTCTTTGAGATTGAAAAGTTTCTGCCGACGATAACATGGATAAACATCCAGTTTGCAGTCAATGGTAACAACAGATTTTCCAGCATTGCAGGGGTACCGCATGCGTTTCCCGTCATGTGCTCTAAGGACATCCTTCATGTAACCCGAAACCGTCGCTACGTCAGAGCCATTTAACTTCATTTCGAGCACTTTAGCCACCATATTTCGGACTCGACGTTGAGCTTGACTCTGCGAATCCCGCATGGCTCCTCCGACAACAAACGTGCTGTCATTGGAGGAAACGTAGGGGTAAGACATCGCAAAAGAAATACCCAACTCTTCATTGACGAAGTTCACCACTCGTTCTACGTCCTCAACGCCCCAAGCCGGATTAAGAAAAGTGATTCCGTAAAGCTTCATTCCCGCCTCTTTGGCGATCTTCACTGTTTTCTGAGCCATCTTAGATATACCGTCAACATGTTTCGCCTCGTCCCAACGGCTCTCATCATAGTTATCCACAGAAACAGACATTATGTCCAAACTTCGGCTAAGATGTTTCAGATTTTCTTCAGAAATGCTACCGTTTGACGTTAAAGATGTAATCAGGCCCTTGTTCTTGGCGTATTCCACAGCTTCAACCAAGTGCGGATACAACCCGGTTTCGCCGCCAGTCAAATAAAGAACCGAAAACCCGTTCTTAGCCAAAACATCAATAGCGAACTTAACATCTTCAAGCGGCAGGTCGTAGGGTTCAGAAGCCCAGATGTTACAGCGATCCGTGCAGCGTGCGTTACACCTGGTTGTCACTTGGATAAACGCGAATTTCAGCTCTCCGCGGCCTTTCAGAAAGTTAGAAACAGTATTTACAATGGTGCGATATTGCACGTTTTCACTCCTTTGCAAACTGGTTGTTTCGTAATTCAACGCTATGCAATGTTGAAGCCTTTTACCTTCCTGCTTTCTATCGCTTTCGGTTAGGTAAATTCCTTTCTCTCGAAAAGCAGCAACCCAAGGACAAACGTGACCACGAAGTATACTCCGATAATAACGATGCCCTCTGGAATCAATGCATTGTAAGTGGTTAAAGATATTGGGCCAGCTTCAATGGCAGAAACATGTGCAGGATAAGGAACCATCAAGACATTGCTTATTATTTGTGCTCCATAAGTTAGGAGGAACCACGGCTCAACCTTAACCAGCGCTGAAACAAGAGTCTGAATAAGGTTGAACGCAAAAAGAAACAGGATGGCAGTCACAAGGATAGACATGGCACTACTCTTAAACAGCGAACTGAACAAGAAAGTAAATCCGAGTACAGCGATAAGGTAAAACCACGCGAAAAGCAAAGATTCCCCAAACTGATAAGGAACATTCAAACCGAAATAGAATAAACCATTACCGATTGTGATTGCCGTGAAAATTCCTAGTATTATGGTGGAAGCTATAAATGCTGAAAGCCATTTCCCAACGTAGATAGATGATCGCCTAATTGGGTTAGGAATTCCAAAGTATCCCGTCTTATTCTGAAATTCCCCAGAAATGGCGTCGCCGCCGAAGAAAATTGCAGAAAGCACAACTACAAAAGTTGTGGAGTTGCCCCACCAACTAGAGTAAAAAGAGAGGGGCGAAGCTACGAAACTCTCAGGACGGTAATAGCCAACTAAAATTGTGAGTAGCGCGCTTATCAGGAGAGTTATGGCTAGCAATATGAAGAATCGTCGAGAACGGAAGTAATCTAGAAATGTGTATTTTGTGATTATTCCAACTTGGACTATGCTGCTGGGGACAGTGTTACTTGAAACAGGTTGTATTTGAGTCATGTAAATCACAATGTATCCTTTATTAGCTTAAGATAGGCATCTTCAAGTTCAGAAGACGACGGTTTGTAACTGATTACTCCGATGTTCAACTGCACCAAATCATGCAAAAGTCGTTCCTGAATGTCCAGGCCCCCTGCGAATTTTATGCTCAACGTTTTTTCGTCTTTTTTGTCTGCACCAACGACATTTGGAAGTCGCGCAATTGTGTTAACCAGAAAACCCTCATCAACGGGTCGCTGCAGCCCAACCTCCACAACGTTTCCGCCTCCAGAAAACTTGGAGACTACATTGCTGATTGTGTCATAAATTATCAACTTCCCGTGATCGATCATGGCGACTTCATCGCAGACCTCTGAAACTTCACTGAGAAGATGAGAACTCATGAAGATCAACCGCTTTTTGCCTTTCAAGGATTTCACAATATCTCGGACTTCACTCATTCCCCTAGGGTCAAGACCGGTCGTCGGCTCATCTAAAAGGAGGATGCTTGGGTCGCTAAGAAGCGCCGAGGCGATGCATATTCTCTGCTTCATGCCTTTGGAGAACTTGCCAACCCGTTTGTCAATCCACTCCTCCATACGGACCTCTGCAACTGCCTCTTCGATCTTCTTCTTACGCTCAGAAGAAGGCACACCCCTAATTTCGGCAATCATCGTAAGTCCTTCCCTGGGCGTCAATGAGGGGTAAATTTCCGGTGTCTCAATCAACGTACCCACTGACGCTAAAGCCTGTTTCTTCTGGGTGTGCACATTCACACCGTTTATAAGCGCCTCTCCTGATGAAGGCCTAATGAGGTCAGTGAACATCTTAAGCGTGGTTGTTTTTCCTGCGCCGTTTGGTCCCAAGAACCCAACGCATTTTGACCCCTCGATTTTCAAGCTTACGTCAGAAACGGCGACGAAGACGCCGAATTTTTTGGAGAGATTCACGGCTTCGATAGACGGATTTGGCAAACAAACCACACCTTCAATCTGGTTTTTCCAAGTATTTTTACCTTGTCATCATTCTTCTGAACACGGGCACTGCTATGGCGGTCATGATTGCTCCGAACGCAATCAGCACGATGAGTTCCGTGGATATTGCAGGGATTCCAGCACCTAACACCATGACTTTCCGCAGAGCCTGCGACGCGTAGGTAAGGGGCATAAATTTGGAGATGTCTTGCATATACCAGGGCATTGTTTGTATTGGGAAGAATACGCCGCTTAAGAACATCATTGGGAACATCAGCGTCATCATTAGCATCTGTGCGGTTTCCTGATCCTTTGTGAAAGAAGTTATCACTATCCCTAGCCCGACGAAGCTGAACACGCCAAGAAGCAGAAGTGCAAACACCAGCAGAATACTTCCATGAATCGTAACTCCAAACAAGCCGACAGCCAAGACTAGTATGATAGCGCCTTGGAGCAACCCCCGCGCAGTCTGACCCAAAGTCTTCCCCAGTATGATGGATAACCTGTTGATTGGCGCAACCATCATGCCGTCCATAGTGCCAACTTCTTTCTCCTGCGAAATGGCCACGGGTAACCCTGTCATTACACTCATCATAACAGTCATAGCCATGATTCCGGGGGCTACAAAGTCAAAGTAGTTTGTTGTTCCGGAGACCACACCTTGCAGTTGAAGGTTATAGGGATTAACCACTGCCAAGGCGTTAGTTGCGTTTATTGTGGAGTTTAGACTTTGAACGTTCTCCTGTGCAAGCGCGGTGCTTAATTGTTCGATGTAAAGTTGGGAATAGCCGTTAATCTGCGCTGATATTTGCAGGTTAGAGTTGTCAGTTATTACAATTATTGATCCCTGCTGCCCAGTCAGGATACTTTCGGAGAAGTTGCTGGGAATTACAATTCCGCCTTCAATGTCCCCGCTTTGAACCGATGCTTTTACATCCTCCATAGTGGTGACATTGGAAAAGGCCAGATAATGTGTCTGGTCGTTGATTTGCTGCAGTCCCATGATTAAAGTCTGGCTTGGAAGAGTTGAATTGCCGAAACCCGAATCCTCATTGACTATGGCTACGGGTAAACTGTTTCCTGTATCGCCAGAGGGATATATGAAGCCGACCATAACCATCATGAACAGCGGCATCACGATGAGCAAGACTAAGCCTAGTCTGTTTCTGAAAAGTTCTGTTAAGTCTTTCCAAGCAATTCGCATAGTATGTGAAAACAGTGTTTTTGCACCCATATCTATCACCTTATAATCTTCCGCGCCCTTGCTGAGGCGCTCCAAACCGTCGATGTTCCATTGGAATTTTTTGATCTGCGACATCACGAACTTGATGACCAGTAATGTGCAGGAACACATCTTCAAGTGAAGGCTGAAGATTCTGCATGGAACTAATCTTCCCGTTCTTCTTGCGGACTTCATCTATTACCGAGTCGAAAGCCTCGGAACCATGAACAATAATCCTGAGGGTTAACGTGTTTTCTTGAGTTACTGCGTCTACGCAATCAAGCCCGCGAAGTGCTATGATTAAGTCGGGAGAAAGATTGGCGATTTCCAAGCTTATTATGGTGGTATCCGCGCCTGAAATTGTCTTTTTCAAATTTGCCGAAGTGTCAAGGGCTACGATTTTGCCATGGTCTACTATGGCTATGCGGTCGCACAACAAGTCAGCGTCAACCATCATGTGTGTGGTGATAACCACGGTGGTGCCGTTTTCCCGGTTAAGCTTCTTTACGAATTCCCTAATCTCAACTGAAGATTGAGGGTCTAAACCCAAAGTCGGTTCATCCAAAAACAACACCTGCGGCAAATTGAGCAGCGCACGCACAACATTCATTCTTTGGCGCATGCCCGTAGAAAACGTGCCAACCTGTGCATTTTTCCACTTCGTAAGCTGAACCAACTCAAGCAATTCATCAATCCGTTTAGTCAAGACGTCTTTGGGAATGTTAAAGAGACTACCGAAAAACCACAGGTTTTCTTTGGCGGTTAATCGATTATACATTATCATCTTCTCAGAAACGATGCCGATTAACTTGCGCACGTCTGTATCATCTTTTACGATGTCGCAGCCACCGATAATCGCGGTTCCCTTTGTGGGTCTAGCCAGCGTGGAGAGCATGCGTAGAGTCGTGCTTTTACCTGCACCGTTGGGACCAAGTAACCCGAAGATTTCGCCTTTCTTCACGTTAAAGCTGATGTCATCTACTGCTGTAAATTTGTTGAACATTTTTGTTAGGTTTTTGACTTCGATGATAGATTCGTTCTGCATTGTGAGACCTCACAGAGCAATAGTATTCAGTGCAATATATCGCGGCAAAATATAAGTATTACCCAAATAGCTATACATATGGAAACCAAATGCACACGGATACCGAAGAAAAAACAACTGCAAACTGGATGAAAGAAGCCCAAAAAGGCTACATACGCATCGGAGTTCTCATCCTCCTCAACAAAAAGCCCTCGCATGGTTACGAAATTATGAAAGAAATCAAAGACAGAACCAAAGGCTTCTGGAGCCCCACCCCGGGTGGCGTTTACCCTATTCTGCGCGACCTAGAAAAATCAAGGTATATTAAAGGAGCATGGCAAATCCATAATAATAGGAAACTGAAAGTCTACAAAATCACTGAGTCGGGTAACCTGATCCTGAAGCGAGCTATTGTAAAACAAACCGAAATCGCCGATAATATTGGCTCTCTTTTCCACGAATTTGCCCGAGACGTTTTAAACATTGAGACAAAGAACCTTCCTATACCCAACATGCCTATGTTCTTTTCATCTTTCTTGGAGGATAAGGTGGACCCAGAAGAAAACCGGAGAAATTTAGAACATGAGCGGAAGCATATACGAGATGCAGTTAAGATGATGAAAGAACGGCTAAACTTAATTGACAAAAGAATTGCGGAACTAGAAAAGACAGACAAAGACAAGAAAGAAAGCGAGAAATCGGCTTAGCGCTGTTGCCTTGGGCTCAGCAGTTCCTGGAATTCCTCGTTGACTTCACCGTATTTCTGCTGAAGCGCACGGTTTATTCTCAGCCAATCATCAAGTAGCGTGGGCCACATCTCGCTGGTTGCAACGCGTTTTGTAATGTATTCCTTCATAGGTCCTTCGCGCTTGATTAACCGTTTATGCCAGTCTACGCTTATCAAGCCGCCACGCCGCAGATGCTGTAAATTCTGAAGAACCTGATCTGAATCTATAGGGAAGCTTAAGCTCATTGACAAGTCTTCGAGTAGACTATCAAATGAAATTTCGTTTTCGGAACGGAGACAAACCACAGCAGCTATGTTTTGTACGAGCCGTGCATTCCTGCTTATGTAGAGTCCTCGCCGTTTGGGAATCAGCACTTGTTCGATGCGATATGAATGGCGCTTATAGAAAAAGCGCTTAACAACTTCGGCAAGCACCAAGTAAGCTGCAATTAGCCCTGCCAAGAAAACGAAAAACAACAGTGGAGGACGCACAAAACTGAAGTAGCGGTCACCTAGGAAGGTGTAAGGTATTATTATCGCAAGTGCAACAACGCCTATGCTACTAAGGGTTAAAAACTTTCCCGGTTTGCTCTTCCAGAAGGGAGATTTCCGCGTTCTGATAACGAAGATAACAAACGCTTGAGTTGCCAGCGATTCAAGGAACCAAGCAGTTTGGAACAGAGACTCCTGAGGTACATTTTGGAACATTGGGAAAAAGATGAACAGCATAATAAAGAAAGTTAAGAAATCGAAAACTGAACTTACAGGTCCAAGATAAACCATAAAGCTTCGTATATAGCCTATGTCCCACCGTTTTGGCTTCTCAACGTACTCTGGATCAACGTTGTCGGTAGTTATGGTGGATTGAGACAGATCGTAAAGCAGATTATTGAGAAGTATCTGAATGGGCAGCATCGGCAGGAAACGGTATCCTAAGAAGGGCAGAATCACTGAAGCCCCAGCGACACTAAACATGTTGCCGAAGTTTGAACTAACCCCCATCATGATATACTTCATGGTGTTACCGAAAGTCTTCCTGCCTTCAAGGACACCTTCAGCCAAAACAGTCAAGTCGTTTTTTAGCAAGATTATGTCTGCTGATTCCTTCGCAACATCCACCGCATTGTCAACTGAGACACCAACATCCGATGTCTTCAAGGAGGGTGCATCGTTTATACCGTCCCCCATGAAGCCGACAACGTGTCCGTTGCCTTTCAACAGGTTGATTATTCTATCTTTCTGGACAGGAGTTACCCTTGCAAAAACGTTGGCTTCCTCAGCAACCCTGGCCAAGGCGTCATCGTGCATCTGCGCAATTTCGCTCCCAAGCGCAACCCCCTTAATCTCAAAGCCGAGTTGCTCACAGGTTTTTCTAGCCACCAGTTCGTTGTCGCCTGTGAGGATTTTTAGCTCAATACCAGCATTGCTCAAAAGTTTTAGTGACTGCTTCGCCGTCTCTTTTGGCGGGTCAAGAAACGCCACGAACCCCAAGGAAACCATACCGCTCTCGTCATTAACGGAGTATGTGGATTTTTCTTCCCTAAGTTTCTTGTAAGCTACACCTAAAACTCGGAAACCTTCAGAACTCAAATCCAAATACTTCTGCTCTGCTTTTTTGCGCATTTCTTCAGAGAAGTCAACAACTAAACCGCCAATTTTACAGAAAGAAGAAACCTTCAAGATTTCTTCAGGAGCGCCTTTAGCGATGAAGAAGCGTTGCTTATCTTTTTCAACTACAACACTCACACGTCTGCGCACGAAATCGAATGGGACCTCATCGATTTTCTGGTACCCACCGACGTCTTGTTTTTCGTGTACCAGAATGGCATCGTCAAGAGGGCTCTTTAATCCGGTTTGGAAGTAGCTGTTCAAATAGGAATAAAGTAATACTTGGTCGTCGTCTTTTCCTTCAGCGTCAACGTGAAGCACGAGCGTGATTTTGTTCTCAGTTAAGGTGCCAGTTTTGTCCGTGCAGAGCACGTTCATGCTGCCGAAGTTTTCTATAGATGAGAGGCGCTTCACGATAACGCCTTTTTTGGACATGGCTATTGCACCTCTGGAAAGGTTCACCGTTATAATCATAGGCAAAAGTTCAGGTGTCAAACCAACTGCGAGCGCCACTGAAAACAACAACGCATTTAATATGCCATTAGTATCTGGGTGAAGCAGCGCGTTAATCAAAAAGACAAACAGGACCAGCAGGATGGTAACTTGCATAATGAGAAAACCGAAGCTTTTGATGCCGCGCTCAAATTCAGTTTCAGGTACTGGTTGAACAAGTTTCTTGGCAATTTTGCCGTACTCTGTTGAGCCTCCTGTTCGGACTACTAATGCCGTGGCTGTTCCGCTGACGATTGAGGTTCCCATGAAAAGGTAATTGTTCCATTCGGAGATTGACGAGTCCCGAACTTTTAGGGAAGCTGGGCTTTTCTCTACTGGGAAAGATTCGCCTGTTAAAGAAGATTGGTTGACGAAGAGGTCTTTCGCCGTAATTACTCTTGCGTCTGCGGGTGTTATGTCTCCAGCTGAAAGGTAAATTACGTCGCCTGGCACGATGTCATGAAGCTTGACTTCTTTTTTTGCCCCGTCTCTGAGCACGGTTGCCGTGGTGGTCACTTTTTCTTTAAGGGCTTCAGCTGCCTTTTCAGCTTTAGATTCCTGATAGAAGTCCAAAATTACACTCAGGAAGACAATGCTGTAAATGATGACTGTGTTAGCCCATTCGCCAAGGATACCTGAGATTAAGCCTGCTATCATCAAAATGATAACTAGGGGGCTTTTGAAGTTCATGAGGAACTGAAAAAGAGCAGAATGCTTTTTGCCTCTCGCAAGTTCATTGGGACCATAAACTTCTAGTCTGCGGGTTGTTTCCTCAAACGAGAGACCTTCTTGGGAAGTCTCTAATTTCGGATACAGCTCTTCAACGGGAAGACGAAGAAGCTCATCTGTGCTTAGCATCAGCTGCACTTTGTTTGCGGCGGTTTCGCCAGAGGCATTGCTGTTTCGATTTGCCATGGCAATTTCTCCTTGTGCGGCGTGCAGCTCACACAGAACTATCAAGCATACGGAACCATCGTTCTTAAAACGGTTTCTAGAAGGTTTGGATCAAGAGACTGTGAAATCAGCCCTTAACAACAATTACCTATGTTTTGTGCATACAAAAGAATAAACTAATAACGTAGCGGACAAATCATAAAGCAACAAACCAAGCGCAGTCACCACGAAAGGGATTTTGAAAATGAATCCAGAAAAAACATTTGTCATGCTCAAACCCTCAACAGTAGCTAGAGCAATGATTGGAAAAGTTGTGAGCAGAATTGAAGACAAAGGTCTCAAGATTGTCGCCATGAAGTTGACTTGGGTTACTCAGGAAAAAGCAGCAAAACTCTACGATGTTCACAAAGGCAAACCGTTCTACGAGGATTTGGTTCAGTTCATAACTTTAGGTCCAATCGTCGCTTTAGTCATCGAAGGGGACGAAGCAGTTAAGATTATGCGAAAACTCATTGGCGCAACCAACTCTAAAGACGCGGAGCCGGGCACCATCCGGGGCGATTTTGCTTTGAGCAACCAGAAAAACGCAGTACACGCCTCGGATTCAGCGGAGAACGCGAAATGCGAAATAAGCATCTTCTTCATGCCAGAAGAAATCCTGAGTTACAAACGCACAGACGAAAACTGGGTTTACTGAGCAAATCGCGGCAAGCCTTTTGCTTAACATATTATTGACCCCGAAAAAGCCAATAATGCCCCCTATCGTTTTCAGTGCTTTGGCCTGACCCAACCGCTGCCTCTTATAGCCATGGCAACAACAAGTCTCTTTCGAAAGAAAAAGCAGATCATTAAACAAGAATTGTTTTTCGGCAGACGGAAAGGTGGTGCTCCAGCCGGGATTCGAACCCGGGTCCGCGACTCGAGAGGCCGCTATACTTGACCGGACTATACTACCGGAGCACACAGAACGGATTGGTACTCTATGTTTCTGGTTTAATAAAAATAGCGTTTACAAAAAAGGAAAATGGAGTGAAGCTTACTCTTCGCCTTCGCCGCCTGGCATGCCGCCAGGGCCGCCTGGACCGCCTTTTGGCCTAGAGCTTGAGATGACATCGTCTATGCGCAGTATCATACTAGCTGATTCTGCCGCGGATTTTATGGCCTGCTCTTTGACCACTAGCGGTTCGATGACGCCATTGTCTATACTGTTTTGGATTTTGCCGTTGAACACGTTTATGCCCATGTATTTGCCATCTTCTTTGTCGTGTGCTTGCCTGAGCGATACCAGAATGTCTATAGGTTCGAGTCCTGCGTTTTCTGCAAGCGCGCGTGGGATAACCTCCATGGCGTCTGCGAATGCTTCAATAGCTAGTTGTTCTCTGCCGCCGACTTTGTTAGCATATTTGCGTAGCTCTTTTGCAACTTCGATTTCTATTGCTCCACCGCCAGCGACGATTTTGCTGTTTTCCACAACATCAGAGATTACTGAAAGGGCGTCTGTCATGGCGCGTTCAGCTTCGTCGACCATGCGTTCGAGTCCTGCGCGGATGAGGATTGCTACGCTGTGAGGATCTTTGCATTTTTCTACGAAAATCATTTTGTCATCGCCGATTTTGCGTTCTTCCACCATTCCTGCTACGCCTAAATCTGCTGCTTTGAGGTCGTCTAAGTTGCTGGTGACTTTTCCGCCGGTTGCTCTTGCAAGTTTTTCCATGTCGGATTCTTTTACTCGGCGTGCCGCCATAATGCCTGCTTTTGCTAAGTAGTGCTGCACCATGTCGTCTATGCCTTTTTGGCAGAATACGATATCTGCACCTGATTTCTTAATCTGAGTTGCCATCTTTTCAAGCATGTCGTTTTCTTGGTCTAAGAAAGCTTTCATCTGGTTTGGGTCGCGGATGCGGATTTCGGCTGACATTTCGGTTTTCTCAATTTCCAACGCAGAATCCAGAAGTGCGATTTTTGCGTTTTCTTTCTTGCGGGGCATGCCGGGGTGAACTATTTCTTTATCCACGATGATGCCCTGGACAAGTTGGGTTTCGAGGAGGCTTTTCCCGGCTTTCTTTATCATTTGAATGTTATCTATGTCGGCTATTATTTTATCTCCGCGTTGCTCTGCAACTTGGGTAACTGCATCTATAGCTATTTCTGCCAGGTGTTCTTTAGCGCTACCAACGGCTTTGCTGCCCATTGATGTTAATGCAACTTTGAGCATGATTTTTTTGTCTTTAACGTCGATTGGGACAGCGTTTTTGCCTACGACTTCGATGGCTTTTTGAGCTGCTTTACGATACCCACTTACGAGTATGGTTGGGTGAATGTTTTGGTCCAAGAGTTCCTCCGATTTCTTGAGGAGTTCACTTGCAAGGACGACTGCGGTTGTGGTTCCGTCGCCAACCATATCGTCTTGAGTTTTGGCGATTTCAACCATCATTTTTGCAGCTGGATGCTCAACTTCGATTTCGTTGAGGATAGTTGCGCCATCATTGGTTATTGTGATGTCGCCCAAGTTGTCAATGAGCATTTTGTCCATACCGCGTGGACCAAGTGTCGTTTTAAGAACCTCGCCGATAACGCGTGCGGCCATAATGTTGTTTCTTTGGGCTTCTTTGCCTCTGCTTCGTGTTGTACCCTCTTTAAGAATCAGGACGGGTTGTCCCGAGTTTGTTGTTGTTAAGTATGCCATATCATTAACCTACCTTTTCATATGTAGAATACTGTTTAATATCGGATTTATGCAAAAAAACAAACGGAAATATAAACCTTAAGGCTGAAAAATGTACTGGATGGCTGTTTCTAGTAAGTTAACGCGTTGACGGCGGTTAATACTATTGCTCTGGTGGCGGTTGGGAAAAACTGTTACTTGGTTAACCCGTTGCTATTCGTGAATAGTGCTAAAAAACACTAAACCAATTTGTCCTCAAAGCAACTAAGTGTAATTGTTACTTTGGCGTTTTTCGACCTATACTTTACTGTTCTGAAACAACCCAATCAAACGATACATGAGGATATACTTTTGGCAAGGTTTATAACGTCAGAATCATGGAGAAACAAGGTTTGTTAGGCAACTAGCCTATATAGGTAAAATCGCATATTATATGATGTCGGGATTCCTCAAGAAAAAGGGAAAAAACTGCTACAGGCTAAGCGCTTTTTCATGATACTTCTGACACAAAACGATGAGGGGACAACATTTGAATCATAAAAAACCGGTATTGAGCGAACATCTTGCGTTTCTTTCAGTAAGATATAACGTTTTCCTAGCGGAACTTTTTGAAGCAATTGTTTCAGCAAGAAAATCAGGCGAAGCAACTTGCACGAACCTAAAAATCGAGTACCGAGGTACGGTGGAAGACCAAGCGATCTTCCTGATTACAAAAGATAGCTCAGTGGTAACACAATTTCGAGCAGCCGAGGAGCTTCTTCTCAGAAAAAATATTTCTTTTGATAGCTGGATGGACACAGACAAAATCCGCAAACAGATAGCCAGACAAAGTAAGGCTCCGGGGCTTTCCACTCTAATTCAAGATCTGCGACATGGAATGAAAAAAGTCAATTTAGAAGCGAAAGTTTTGGAGACTCCGAAACCTTCGCTTGTTCATACCAGATATGGAAACAGTGCAACTGTAAGCAACGCTTGGATAGCGGATGAAACAGGAAAAGTTAAGTTATGTCTCTGGAACGAGCAGGCAGAATTTGTCACCGTGGGTAACACTATACAGATTAAAAATGCTTCAGTGTCCACCTATAAAGGTGAAAGACAACTGTGTTTAGGAAAAACCGGAACAATCAGCGTGCTTCAAAGCCAAATTGCTATGATAAAAAAGCAGCCTGAAGCAATCGCCAAAAAAACAATCTATGCTTGATATCTATTTTCAATTTTTCGCAGGACAATTAACTTGCAGGAAAATAGAATTAGTTGACTGGTAGAAGTTGCTTTATTTTGGTTGAGAAACTCAAAGCCTCCACTCTTAGGAAAAATAATACACTGTTTATCTAATAAAAACGGTCTCGAACGCGCTTCTTCTGAAGGTCTAAGTGATTTTCATTCTCGTAAAGCATCAAAGAAGAAACTACGTTATGAACAAAAAAAGAATTACCGCTTAATAACAAGCATATGTCCTTTATGCTTAACCATTCTATGTATCCTCAACTCTTCTGGAGAGGAAAAATTTGCTTGACATAATCTGCACTTGAATGAATCCAAGTTTTGGTTGAACATTCGTATCAACCTTACATTGGTTTTGCGGCGCCTGATGTTCCTTTCTTCTGATTGTTCGCGAATACTTTCTTGGTTGCTTTCTTTCTCATGGTGCAATTAATTCTTACAGATGACTTACATCTTCTGCAATTCTTGACTAATCCCGCTCTTAACATACACATTGTTTTTTCCTCTCTTACATGGTTTTGAAAAGAATCAGTTTCTCGAAGCCTAAAGCCCAGATTATAATGAAACTCTTCATTTACAAATGAACTGACCGCGCTTATAAATGCATTCGAAAAAAAGGACTAATTCAGATTCAACAAAAATAATCCCAAATTAAGCCGCAGCCAATCATATTAAAAAGCTACTTTGCCTGTTTTGGAGCTAGAAAACCATTCAAACCGGCAATTTTATTAACGTACACTAATATAGCCGCCTCGCACATTAATAACTATTAGAATTATAGAGGAAGAGACAAATCGCTAAGCACCCGAGTGCTTCACTTTTTCTCAACTATTCTGATTACAAATACAGCCTGCATAATATATGCGGCTCAATGGTGTTTAAGAATGGGTAAACGAAAAATTACGAATGAAGGAAATCTTAACCAGATGCTGTTGCCATCAAAGAACGATGTTTTGGGCGTCGCAGTAAAGATGCTTGGCGCCGACAGAATTATGGTAAAATGTCAAGATGGCAAGGATCGATTATGCAGAATCCGAGGCAAACTGAAACGGCGAGTATGGATCAGAGACGGAGACATAGTTTTGGTTTCTCCCTGGGACTTCCAGTCAGATGAACGAGGCGACATTTTCTGGCGGTACCGACAAAACCAGGTTACATGGCTACGAGACCGCAAGTACCTTACGCTGTAATAGGCGAAGATACGTTAACGTTATTGTGAAATGTTTAGATTGTGGGTACACGTATAAAATTGAGACATTCATAGACGAGCATATAGCAGCAACTTTACCTATGTTCACAAAAAATCACAAAATACGATCTGGAAAACAGAAAAACAAGGCTACAGAAATTCAACCATCATAACGAAGAATAGTTGAATTGGCTTAACATCAATAGCAAACCAAATAGAAAGATTGCAGAAGAGTTTAATCTCACCAGATCACCTTATAATTTTAAGTGAGTTGCCTTGCAGTTTTCAGTTCGCTTCTTTACCATTCTAAGGGAAGTTACAGACAAAAAAGAAGTAACTATGCAATTTGCGGAGGCCAAAAAAGTCACCTTGAACGCTGTCCTAAAAGCTCTGTCAAATTGTTATGGGAAACCATTCGCGGAATACGTTTACGATCTTCAAACAGGCCAAGTTAAAGGGTTTTTGCAGTTTTTCATCAACGGACAAAGCACCACGACACTCAAGGGACTAGACAGCGAAATACAGAATGGAGATGTTTTGGCAATCGTTCCTCCAGTTGGCGGAGGATAGATTTTCCACGAAAAACAATTGTCAACTTTTCAATATCTTTCGAAAAACTGAGTCATTTTGTTTTTTTTTTGACAATGTATTGGAGAAGGGTTTACTGGGGCTCCGGAAAGGAAATTTAGGAGAGATAGAGAGATGGAAAACCAACAAGCAAGTTGGTAACCATATTCCAGAGCCCACTCAGCCCCGTTTTTCTCCAATTCAACTAAAAAAGAAAAAAGGTTGGTTGTTTGTTTTTTGATGTTTATTTTCGTCGTCTAAGCACTAAAGCTGCTGCAACTGCAATTATGATTATGACTGCTGCTGCTATTGCGATGTAGGTTGTTGGAACTGCAGTGCTGCCTGGCGGAGTTGGTGCTGTTGTAACTGATGGCGAAGGTGATGTTGTGGGTGTTGATGTTGGTGCTGGAGTTGATGTTGGTGCTGGAGTTGCGGTTGCTTGTGGTGATGCCGCTGCTGGAGTTACGCCTATTGCAGTAACTGCAGATGAAGGCCAGTAGCCGTTGGTTCCTGCGAAAGCTGCGGTGATTACGTATTCACCTGTAACTGGTGGAGTCCACATAAAGTGGTATAATCCGTTTGCGTCGGTTGTGGTTGTTCCGATAGTGTAGGTGTTGTTGTTCGGGTCAAAAACGCTTAATGTCACTGGAACGCCAATCGCGTTAGCTGGACAAGGCTTCTGCTGATAAACATAGCCCATCCAATCCTTCATACTAGCATCAGAAATCACTGGAACACCATTGGGGAAATCAGCCGCCTGCTGAGTCTGTGTCGTGCCAGTGGAAATGTCTGTGACCATACCTTGTATTTCTAGGCTGGATCCCTGTGCGATTGCGGTCAGTGGTGCTTGTACTGTGGTTTTGCTTGGTCCTCTACCGACAACGTATACTTGGCAGTCATAGCTGTTGTACCATGTTGCAAAGCCGTCTGCCATAGCAAAGCTTGTAGTTCCGAATTCGCCGACGAAACTTGAAAGAGTCCAGATTTCTGCGCCATTAGTAGCGTTTACAGCGCGGCTCATTGAACCCTTGTAGAGCGGTGTGTTGATGGTGTGTTCAGTGGTGACTAAGTATACTATTCCGTTGCCAATAGCGTTTATGAAGGTTGGATAGTTGCCATATGCGTTTTGGAAGCCAGCGTTAGTGCTGTTGCCTTCCCCACCGTTGCCATAGGTAAAGACTATGTTTCCGTTTGTCATGTCATAGCAGTAGAGTATTCCTCCAAGTCCGCTGCTGTAGAGTTTGCCGTAAGCTGCGCAACCTTGTACGTAGGGGAAAGCTGGAGTGCCGTAGTAGTCAAAGGCTGTTTGACCTGCAGTTGGGCCCCATATCTTCTGGCCGGTAGCCATACTGTAGCCTACCCATTGCATAGTTTGTTGATAGCCTTCAGTGAAGACGCCGACGGTTGGGTCAGCTGGACCTTTTGAGACAGTGATGTTGCCTGGTGCTGGTTGAACTGTGTTTGTCCAAAGTGTTGAGCCGATTGCGCCTTTAGCGGGGTTGAGGTTGAGTGCCATGTATGTGTAGGGAGTCCAGCTTGCTTGACTGAACAAACTAGCTGCTGCGGGCATGGCGCCATTGTGGGCGATGATCATGTTGTTTAAGAAAGCAAAGTCAAGTGTTAGTGGGCTCGCGCCAGGATATGCTACGGGCAATGTATTGAGTGCGGGTATTGGGATGATCCAATCATACATGCGTGGATCTGATCCGGTAGTTACTGGTGGAACTACAGATGGTGATGTTGAAGCTCCATTATATTGACCGTACCAGAGGTTAGATGAATTCCATTGACCTAGAGTCCAATTCGGGACTAATGCAGTGCCTGTGTTATTCAATACATATGTTATTATTTCGCCTTCTACGCCCATGACCGATATACCAGCGGGAATGTTGGTTATGTTGAACATGTATTTTCCGGTATCTGCATCATAAGCCATCAGAGGTGAAGCTGGAGCGAATATGCTAGCGCTAGCACCACCGGCGAATAGTATTGGTGGGTAAACTCCGTGCTGGTTAATGTCTTGTACGCTATATACATAAGCGTAGGATAGCGACTGCATTGTACTGCTACGCCAAATTTCCTTTCCTGTTTGCAAATTAACGCAGACAGTATCACCACTGTTTGGACCTGAAAATGATACTGGTTCTTTGTAGATCAGCATTCCGTCAACAATTATCGGGTTGGTATATCTTTGTTGGTATGCAGTTCCATCGAAGTATGTATCTCCCTGTATTAGGAAGTTGTTTCCTCCGACGACTCCGCCGCTCTGAAGAGGCTTAGTCCACATCACGTGACCAGTCTGAGGACCAACAGCATCACCTGGGAAACTTTGCTGCTGATCATTAAAACCGAAGCCAGCATAGCCTGGTGAACCTGTGCCTAGCCAGTTTGAGGAAATTGACCACCAGTCCGTGTTTTCACCGTATATTGGTCGAGTCCAGTATGCAGTCGGAAGTGGATAGCTGTTTATGGGTGCAGGCAATTGTGCTTGTTGAACAGTTAGAGTTGTTGACGCAGAACTTGGCAGGTATGTATCGTTAACAAATGCAGAGTTAGGATCATGAGAATAGTCGTTTATGGCGCCTCCAGGATATTCAAATTTGAGAGTGTATGTCCCAAGCTGTGTGGGAGTATAAGCAGTGTATTGTGATGATGTTGAGTCTACAACATTAGCGAATGTCTTTACGTCTGTTGTACCATCAGGCGCGGTGATTGTTAGCTTGTAGTTATGGAATCTAAAGTCATTTGCGAACATTGCACCGTCATAAACGTTGCTCAGCCAAAAGAAAACATACGTTGTCTGACCAATCCCAATTGGGTTAGGTGCAACGTGAATGAAGGCAAACGTTGGAATCTGCCAAGCAGGATCATGTGCACTAGCGGAAGGCACTAGTACCATTGAAACTGTCATCGAGAGCATCAGAAGAATAGCAAGTGCAGCTACTTTTTTGTTATTTTGTATACTCATTTTCTCTTTTTCTCCTATTTTTGATAGACCATTACTGCGTTGGACAGCTAATATATTTTTCGTGTATATCGTCTAATCAACCGATAAAAAGGACATAAAAGCCGGAATATTTCTACAATATAAGGTTTTTACTAAAATGCTAAAATGAATATTCTTACAAAAAGGATAATACGAACTTAAAAGAACTATGAGAGAGCATCCATGAACGCAATCGACGAAATCGACGCCAAAATCATAAAAGACCTTCTGAGAGATGGAAGGAAAAGCTTCGCAGAAATCGCAGACCAATGCTGCACCTCAAAAGATGTAATAGCTAAACGCTACAAAAAAATGAAACAAGATAGAATAATCGTAGGCGCAACCATTCAGATGAATTACAGATTTTTTGGTCACGATGCAGTCGCAGATATATTCATAAACGTAGACCCGCAAGAGATCGATAAAGTGATAAAAAATATCGAGAAGCTGCCCAACATTTTTGTGGTTTTTCCATCTTATGATAAACGGCACATTATTGCATGTGCAACTCTGAAAGATCTGAGCGAATTAGACCATGTTAAAGATGCAATAAAAAAACAGCCTACCGTACTTAAGCTTAAAACATACTTGTGGACAGGTACAAAGAACATACCAGAAAACCTGAGCATCGGAAGTCCGATTAAATCGACCAAGACAAAAGATGGAAATAGCTCGCAGAAAAGTAATGGATCTACAAAAAAAGCAGATGAATTAGATAGACAGATAATCGAGAGGCTAGCTGAAAAACGGCCGTTTACCTTTCACGCGAATAGCTGATGAATTGAAAACATCAACTGACACAGTCATAAACAGATTCGAAAAGCTCAAGAATATGAAAGCCATAAAAGTGGTAATCCAGATAGACCCGAGCAAAATAGGTTACCAAGCTGTGGCAGGTTTTAATGTTGCGTTGATGTCACGCAGTGACGCTGCAGAAACTGTGAAGAAAATATCTGAAATCCCAGATGTTATCCACATAGTAAAGACTAGTGGAGATTACGATTTAAGTATAATGGCCGTCGTAAAAACTTTTGACCATTTCTTCGCAATTCGTAATGAGATAGCGAAAATCTCATATATCACCATTGTTGAAGAGGCATTGAATCCAATTTTTCCCGTTTGGCCAGCGCCAAACACATATTTATCTACACTCGAATAGGCACGCGACTGCTAAGACGTGAAAAGAAATTCCCGGAAAAAGAGAAAAAATAGGGCACAGTTTAATTGGGGAGTCTAGAAAGCGAAGAAGGGTGATTTCTTTCGAATAGCCTTCACGAACTCTTGTAGCGTCTTTTGTTCTTCCTCGCTGAGCTTATCTGCGAAAACGCCTTGGAAGGCCCTCACGTCAGGTTCAGGAACCTTAACGAATAGTACATCTTTTTCAAAAATGTGCCGCCCAACAGTTGGTTTATCCATTGAAACCGCGACTTGCATGCCCTCCGTCGCTTGCGGAACCGCTTTGCCTTTGTCTTGAACCTGCTGCAGTTCACCCACGTCTTCACCGTCTTCCGCCCGCACCAGATTCGTTCTAGGCTTAAGCGTACCAGACAAGACCTCCACGCCGAATATCGCGGGTTTGGCTCTGTGAAAAATGTACCCAGGAATAACCATGATTTTTGCAGGCTTAACCAGCTTCTCCAGTTCCGCCTCAATTTTGGCTTCACTCTTCGATTTAACCCACGCCAAGTACTTTTCAATCATGTGATAAACGATTTGTTCCCTGAATATCTGCACACCTCTCGCAGCGGCTTCTTCCTCGGCATCAGGCAGAAGTTTAACTCCGAAAGCCAAAACAACCCCCATCAAGGGATCATGGGACTTGACGGCGGACGCCTCGATAACGTCACGTTTGGAAACATCCCCTATATCCGCGATACGCACCTGCACATTGTTTGTCTTGAGAATTTCAGCTATGGCCTCAAGCGAGCCCAAGGTGTCTGCTTTGAGAATTACGCCCTCCACTTGTTTGGCGATGCGAATTTTCTTAATTTCATCTTCAATTATGATAGCATACTTATCCGCAGATTCTCCTGGTCCAACAGCGTAAAGAGGCGCGCCAGCAAGAGCGCTCTCCAAGTCGGGAGCAACGATTTTTACTCCCGCTGCTGCAAAAACTGATTCTACCGAAGTAAATTTGTCGCGTGGATCTCTCATCTCATCTAAAGGTTTTGGAACCAAAATTGCCCGTATGCGCGTCACAATTGGCTTTTCTCTGCCACCTATAACGATTACGTCGTCCTTGTATAACGTACCATCATAAATAATTGCATTCAAAGTCAAACCTAAGCCAGGTTCCTCTTTTATTTCAAGTATGGAGCCTTTCGCCGGACCCTCGGTTGTCTGTAGCTGTTTCTTTAAGTACTGTTGGGTTAAGCCTATGAGAACCATTAGAAGTTCGGGTATGCCCTCGCCTGTTTTTGCGCTAACGGGCACTAAGGCTACGGTGGAAGTGAAGTCTTTAACATGGTCAAAACGGTCAGTGTTTAAGCTCAGACGAGAAAACGTGCCCATAATATCGTACAGTTTGTTATCCAAATCCTCTTTCACGTAAGAGTTTTGTTTAGAATATGACTTCATAAATGGCGAGTCATGTTGAGCTGCCCATCCGGGCACTCGGTCAATCTTGTTTACAGCCACAATAAAAGGAGTCTTCTTAGCCTTAAGTATCTCTATACACTCGTAAGTCTGCGCCTCAAAACCTCTTAAAACATCAACCACGAGGATCGCTATGTCAGCAACACTGCCACCTCTTCGTCTTAGATTCGTGAAGGCTTCATGACCGGGTGTGTCGACAACGAGGAGCCCAGGGATTTCTATTCCACTTTTCATGTTAGCTGCCAACGCAGGACCAATCATTTGTTGGAGAGTTTCAACGGGGAAGAAGCTTGCTCCAATGTGTTGGGTAATGCCTCCAACTTCTCGAGCGCCTACGCTTGTCTTGCGGATTTTATCTAAAAGAAGAGTCTTGCCACTATCTACATGTCCGAGAACGCAAACGATTGGTTGACGAATAGGCATCTTGAAACA
This sequence comes from Candidatus Bathyarchaeota archaeon, assembly GCA_963760905.1. Taxonomy (GTDB): domain Archaea; phylum Thermoproteota; class Bathyarchaeia; order Bathyarchaeales; family Bathycorpusculaceae; genus JADGNF01. The sequence continues at coordinate 759,795 of CAVXEQ010000004.1, read as the reverse complement.
CAACCCATTAAGTTTTAAGCCGAGTAAACAAGCTTAGGATGTTCAAAAATAATAAGCCTAACTGTTAATAAACACTCACCACAAACAACACACTCTATCATTGGTAAAGGGCCATCAAGTACTTATAGACATAATTGGCAATCATTGCAGAAACCGAGAAGATAAGGCCATAAAGCTGTCCGTTGCAAAAACGATAAAGTAAGTCACTGTTGGCAATTTTCATTGCCAAAATCATTCCAAAAAGGGAAAACAGAAAACCAATAAAGAAACAAAAACGCTGCCGGCTTGGAAACCTACGCTTTGTCGTAGGTTTCCAGCATACTTGCCAAAGCAGTGTTTATGCCTTTTAAGCCAACAACCGTGATTGTTAAAAGAACGGTTTCTCGAATCTCTTCACGTGTGGCCCCAAGGTTTTTCGCAAACGGCACATGCGCGAGCGCTGCACCTTGGTCGCCAGTAACGATTTTCATTGCTATGTAAAGCAGATGCTTTGTTTTTGCGTTTAGCGCTGAAGGTTTTGCTACAGCCTCAATTAGTTTGTTGAAAGCTGCTGCGATTTCCGGGGATTCTTCTTGGAAAATCTGGTAACCCGACTTTTCCATAACTACACCAGTCTCTCAATATCTGATTGGAGTTATTTGTTTTTCGCTTTTGAAATGCGGCTGTCAGCCCGCGTTTTCTGCAGAATAACCATTTGGCCGTGGCGTTTCAGACTTTGCCCGCAACTCAATAAGCATGGAATAACCGAATAACACTAGCCAGAACAGACTAGGAGCCACTAGCAACACTGGAAGTGACGATTCGAATTCTCGACCTGCCGCAAGCAATGGACCTAAAACTGCCCCGAAAGCAATTATCAGGACAAAATTGTGGTTGTTGGGTTTTAGAAGCGTCTGTAAATCTTTCGCTTTAAACATAATAAAGGTAGCTATCGCAAAGAGGGTAAGCTCGGTTAAAACGTTTGGCAAGCTGCTCACAGCTATGTTTAATACGCCAAACCAGCCGTGGGAAACCGGCCAAAATAGTTCTATGCCACCGGTGAAGAAGTCGCCCATAAGCGAATGGGAAAGTAATGCAGCGTAGTAAGGAACTGCTTGCTTCCGGTAGATGATAAAAAATGGAATCATGAGGAGGGTGAAAGTGATTATCGAGTGAGTTGGTCCTCGATGCATGAAAAGTTCCGGATTTACTCGCTGAAGAAGCAAGTCAATATCGGGGAGTACTGAAGCAACGAGAAGTAGAGGTATGTTTATTTTAGCCTTAAATAGCCTACCAGACCCTTTCCCCGTCAGGTATCCTAATGCAAAGTGGCCAATGGCATACATGAAGTTCACACATGAATTATATCGCCAATGGTTAAACAAGTAATTAAGTTCAACCCAAAACAGCTTTGAAAATAGAAGCCATCATCGGCGCACCTCTAATCTGCTATTGTTATCATGTTGGTCTGTCAAACCAAAAATGTTTGAGGACTATGGTTTTCTGTGACCTAAAATATAGGGAAAAAATCCGCGGATATACAGTCTTACTCCTGAAAAAAGGGAAAAAGAGGTTTAACTCATTGGTGGCGGTGGTGGCGGCATTTGAGACTGTTGAGGCATTGGGTTTACTGGTATCTGGAAGAACGCTACAAGTATTAGTATCCAGGCGATGAAGATCAAGAACAAGCCAACTAAGACAATTGACAGAATTGCGCCGATGAGTAGCAGTAAACCTCCAGTCCTGAACAATCCAACTCCTGATCTGTTTGCGAGGGAATCAAATGCTTTTCTTATGTATATGGCTTCGAGTATGTAGAATATGAAAGCTACGACAAGAAATATTATTATTCCTGCGAAAAATCCAGCTAATCCGGTTGCTCCGCCCAATCCTAATGCTGCCCCTGCAAAGATACCTCCGAAAAACAGCGACACAAGAGTCAAACCTGAAGCGACTATTCCTATGATTGCAAAGATCACGGCGTATAGAGTGTTCTTCCATATGCTTTCGTCGCTGTAGGCTTCTGACAAGTTTTTCATGCCAATGAGCACTAATATTATGCCGACAATGCTGAGAAATGGAACTGGAATCACTAGAAATATCGAGCCGATGCCTGCCAAATTTTTTCCTGATTCTAAAGTCATTCTAAAACCTCTGCGACTTATTTTGTTTTGAACTGCATAAAAGCTTTGCCACCCTGTGGATTTGCCCCGAAAACTAGTTTACCGGGTGATGGGGCGCGTTTGGGAGAAAATGAACAAGACGACAAAGTTGTTTAAGAGAATCAACTGCAATTAACAATATTAAGTTCCCTGCAGGTTCCTCATACACGCAACATTTGGAGTTAACAGAAATGGTTTACTGCACGAAATGTGGAGCGCCCCTCAAAGAAGAAGACAAGTTTTGTCCAGTTTGCGGAGCTCCTGCGGCTAAGGTGACTCAAGAAGAATTCACAGTTACAGGCAGCACCGTAGTTGACAGAGTAAAAGAGCTTCTGCACGAGGGAAACGTGACACGCGTAATCGTAAAGGACGAAAAAGGTAACACCCTGCTGGAGATTCCAGCCACCATAGGCGTCATCGGCACCGTTATTGCACCCTGGTTAGCCGCACTTGGCGTTATCGCTGCGTTGGCCACAAAATGCACGATAGTGGTGGAAAGAAGAGAATAGGTAATAGTTTACTCGGGTGGCCTGACGATGATTAGAAATGCTCCACCAATGAGAACCACTGCACATAGGAAAGCAAACAAGCCTGTGAATACGCTAAGAATGCTGGCGCTTGTGGCTGTTACGTATATCATGATGATACTGAGAATTACTAGTAATAACCCGATGGATTTCTCCGCCAGAGTTACCCAGAATGATGTCCCTTCTTCACTCATGTCTACCCGTCCTTTTCGCTTTGTTGCATTGCTACATTAAACGGCAGAGTATTTTAAATTTCCCATGTCGAGTCATTAGTAGCGAGGTTTAAATTGGATGGTTGAAGCTTTGGCTGCACGTTTCGGCTTTGTTGTGATGGCTACACAGTCACAAACAAATAAATCCGCGGCAGAGAGGTTTCTTTTAGGTGTTTTTTAATGCAAAAAGAAAACTGCGAAGAAATATTGGAAATCAAAGATAAAACAGTTGTAACTATCATCAAGGAAGTTCTGAAGGATGGCTTAAAAATTCAATTCAACTCAGTAGGTGAAGTCACAGGTAAATACTTCGCCAACCACACCGAAACAGTCGACATTATTCAGAAGATGGACGGAACAAACGAATGGCAAAGCCGTGCAGTGGATAACACCCGAGACGGCGACATGGTAATAATCACCGGTAAGGGTGTGGGCAAAATGGCAGGTTTCCAAGGAGAATACACTTTCATGACAACGTCCAAGAAACTTGCATGGCTTAATTCTACAAAAACTTGGGCGGAAGGAACTGCGGACATGCAAAACGGAGAGGCAACCATAAAAGTTTACGCCTTAAATCAGACCGCTGAAGCCCCAACCCCAATGTAGGAAACTCACAAATACTCTCGATTAAAGCTAGTTGCTAATTTTCGGTTCCAAGGTTGGCAACTATTTTTAGTTTTCTTAATTTTCCTGTCAATTGAGACTTGTTAGTAGTAATCACAAATTTTCAGTTGTGTTTCTGATGTGAAAGCATATATTGCTTTGAAACAGAAGATAATTCCGGCGAAACTTCGCCTTATGGAAGAGCAAAGCATGTCACACAAAGGGCACCTGTTTCCAGCTTCACGCGCGTTTTTGCTGGATAATCCGATAAGACGAATGGTTCAGCCACCCTCAGAACTTGTGGACAAGCTTGACATCAAACCTGATTATGTAGTGGTTGATTACGGATGCGGACCAGGCTACTATACGCTTGAAATCGCAAAGAGGGCAAAAACCGTCTTTGCGGTTGACATTTCCCAAGCAATGCTCAAAAAAGCCAAGAACGCCGCAGACAAGGCCGAAACCATGAACATTCAATTTGTGCTAACTGACGGAAAAAACCTTCAACTCAAAAACGATTCAAGTGACATTATTCTTCTTGTAACGGTTTACCACGAAATTGGAGAAAGTGAAATCATCCTCAAGGAGTTCAAAAGAATACTAAAGGTAACAGGCAAACTAATCATTGTCGAAGTCGTCAAAAAAGGCATCTTCCCCGGAGCGCCAGTTCAGAACCCCGCCACTATAAAAGCGGAAATTGAGTCAAATTCCTTTATACTTGAGAAAATGGTGCCATATAGAAGTTACAAGATGTTTTTCTTTAGTAAGGAAACGTAGTGGTTAAACTGATTTATTTTTTGCCTTCCAGTTTTCTCGGTAAATACTCGTCTACGATATAAGTTAAACCGTATCTGCTAAAAGCTTCCTGTTCCGCCTTCTTCTTGATCTTAAGGAAAGTCTTGATTTCCCGTTGCCACAGAGGGTCATTCTGGTATCGCGGGTCTCTCGCCAACTCGTAGAGGCGTTTAATGTCAACTTCATCCAATGGGTCAGTTGGCAGCTTGTAATCAATGATGTCGCTAGCCCAAACTCCACTCCACACTGCGTCCGGAGTGTTAAGCTCCCGCAGATGCGCAGCGTTAGCTGAACCAGAAATTATGACTTGCGCAATGTGCATTCCCCAAGGGTCCCCGTCGGTGAATATGTAAACGGGCAAATTCAGTTCGTCATGCAACCTTCGTATGAAGCTGCGGGTTTGTCTAGGAGCTTGACCACCACATGAAATAAGCAGCGAACTATGTTTATTGTGAACGTTTTCTTCGATGAACCTTGTAAAAAGTGCACCTTTCTCTATTGCTATGACTTTGTCTGCCTTCGTGCTGATGAATTCGGATGAAGTTAAAGCGGGACCAATAAGGACGCCGTCAGGGTGGCTGGTCAAATTGAGGCTTTTGCCTTCGTATCCGGGTACAGTATAACCGATGGTGAGGTCGCCGAAAATAGCTGAGCGTTCTTCGGGGAAAATGTGGAAATCTTCTCTTGAAAAGCCAGTAACTGTTTCCAAGTCAGTTATTATGTTATTGGATTCCTGCTGGTCGGTGAAGGTCATCTCGTATGCCTGCGCAGAATAGTAAACATCTCTCAAGGTAGAAGTTTTGCGTTGAGTAGTCAGTTCATTACTGAACATGGCTGCCCATGCCAGCTGTGTGAAAGGCTTTACGTGACGGATGTTTCGAGCGCTACGACTAACCACCCTTTCGCCTAAAATGTATTGCCTGGTAGCTGGGTCGTAGTTGATGTTTTCGGTGCTACGGCTGGGCATGTTGATGGTAGGGAAAACGCCTTGATCCAGTTGATTGTAGATGTCAGTGCCTAATTTTTTTAGGCCGCTAACGACTTCCTGTTGTCTTTCAACAACACTAGCTTTAGTCTTCTTCTGCCCCATACTTTTGCACGCTCTTCAACAATTTTTCAATATCAGGAATCCGCTCTTTTCCAGCCAACTTCGCCGAAAACTGCGCGATTCTAGGCAAGTACTTACTAAATATGCTAATGCGCTTCTTTTCGCGGTCCACATGCTCTTGACGCGTCAAGAAATGCCCCAATTGCCGCGCTACCTCACGCAATTCGTTTGCGACTTCCCGACGGACTTCAGCGCGGTCAGCAATGAATTCTTTGCCCACAGTTTTGTAAGGCACTTTGGTACTGCAAAGGTGGATAACGATTGCGATAGGCATATCGGGGGAAACTTTGTATCTTCGCCAGTTCATGCTGCCTATGACGCGGAATGAAACATCACTTGCTTCATCGTAGAGCAACGGTATCCTGTTAGCGAAACGATAAACCACGAAATTCCCCGTTTTAGGCACTCCCCCGCCATAAGCTATACCCATCTCGACAATGAATGGGTGCCCTGCGTATGTGGAAGGTTTCCGTTGATGGACCACAAGGTACTCAGGATTCAGTTCTTTCATTATTCCTGCCTTCAAAAGTTCCTCGCCCAGAGGCGAAAGACAGCTGGCATCAGGCGGAAGGAAATCCTTGAATTTCTTCAGGTTCTGCGTTAACCTTACGATTTCTTCATGTGAAAGCTTCTTCGGGTTTTTAGAGGGGCTTAAATTGCTGAATTCGAGGAATTTTTGGGCTGTGATTTCACCTACACGGTGAAAATGGCGTCTCAGGAATTCCAGCATGGTTGTGTATTCGGTTATGGTGATTATTCTTTGGAGAAGTTCCACGTCCACACCGTACGGGTGTGGCAGGGTTTCTTTAGGCGGTTCGGGCATGTCTGTGGTGACTCGAGTGAACTTGTAGAGTCTGCCCTTCGGGTCAACAAACGTCAAATTCGCATACGGATTTACCATGGCGGTCTGCTTGAAGTATTCCAAAATCTTCGGCATTGACCGTAAGTAGTCGCCTTCAAGAGTAAATTCAATTATGGTTCCGCGCCAGTTGTCCTTGTTAATCATTACCTTACGGTCAAGGATTATGGGACGATTCCGCTGAATGTCAATCATCAGTTTAAATTGGTAAATCTTATTTGTTTCGCCAGTGCTGGAAGTAACCGACGAAGCTTGATGCGTTGTAACCTGCCCATACAACAGAGCCATTTTACCTCCTAAGCCGAACGTGCCGCGTGTCTGTTTAAGCTTATATTTTGAACCGTACAGGATCTGCCCGAAAGCTGAGGGAATAAACCGCGGGGGAATACCACAACCATTGTCTTCCACACGGAGCTTGTAAATTTGTGTGTCTTTTGTAGCTTCAGCCTCGAAACTTAGTCGTACAAAGATGTCAGGCGGGATTTTTTGGCTTTCAGCCGCATCTAAAGAGTTTTCCACAATTTCGCGGATGGCAACGAAAATGGCACGGCTGGGATTAGTGAAACCGGCGATGTCCCGGTTCCTGTAGAAGAAGTCTGATGCACTTATTTCCTCGAATGTTTGTGCCACTATAGCGCCACCAATCTGGTCCTTTCAACATCAGTTTTCTTACATTGTGTTGGTGCCTGTAATTTAAGTTACCTACACGTTTGATGCAAAAAGCGCCCACTTCTGATGAGCAAAACCAAGCTGCACCTCCTAACTATGCACTGTTATAGTTTCAAAAAGAAGCTTACGTAACGCTGTTTTTGCCATAATAGTCTTAATTTGTAGCGCTCCGAAGATTACTTTGAGGCTTAACAGGAGGAGGCGTTTCGGTTTGGGGGCGCACACGTGTGTAGTAGTATTCGCCGAGATCCTTTTGCATCAGGTCAAGTCGTGAGCCTTCCTTGTTAACTCTAGGTCTTCGCGTGACTGAATCTCTGCGGAAAGTCACATCCATCTCCTTTAAGAATAGGTTCATACCCTTGCGCAACGTTGTAGGCGGATTTGCAGTGCCTTGTACGCCAGGTTCTCCACTGAAAACCATAATCCTGTCAGCAATGAAATCCTGAGTGACCACATCATGTTCTACGACGAATGCAGGGACGCCGTGAGCTTCCACGACACGGCGAAGCGCCTTAGCCATGTTTAGACGTTCCTCAACATCCAAGTAAGCGCTTGGCTCATCTAGCAATATCAGGTCAGCTTTCCTGCTGAGGCTGGCGGCTATGGCGACTTTCTGCAATTCGCCGCCGCTGAGCTCCATAACGTTGTGATCCAAAAGCGGTTCAACGCGAAGCGGCTGGAGGATTTCTGTCTTGTACCAACTGCTGGTGTAATTCTCTTTCGCCACATTCATCAAAAGCTCCATCACCGTTCCCGTGTAATCTGCCGCGATGTATTGAGGCTTGTAGCTAACATTTAACTCACTGAATTTCACCTTATCATCAGAGTCTTCCAAACCTGCTAGAATTTTGACAAAGGTAGTTTTCCCTATGCCGTTAGGTCCGAGAATACCGATTATTTCGCCTTTTCGGATTTCTCCCGGTTGCGCGGTTAATTTGAAGCCTTTGAAGGTTTTTTCCACTTGCCCCCATTTGAGGAGGATTTCATTTTCTATCGCGGTTATGGCTGGCGGTTTTTCGTGGAAGATTATGGATTCTTTGCGGAACATGATGTTCTCGTCAGGGATGTAGCCTTGTAGGTAAATGTTGATGCCAGTGCGGACACCGTGAACATGGCTGACAATCCCGTAGACGCTGGGTTCTCCGTAGAATACGCATATTTGGTCTGATAGATAATCGATAATTGCCAAGTCGTGTTCTGCGACTACCACGGTTTTCTGCAACTCTTTAAGGCTGCGGATTGCCTTTGCAACCTCTAACCGCTGCTTCACATCCAAGTAGCTGGAGGGCTCATCAATAAGATACACGTCCGCCTCACGGCAAAGCGCTGCGGTTACGGCTACTCGCTGGAGTTCGCCGCCGCTAAGTATGTCAAGGGAGCGATCCCAGATTTTCTTGAGCTCCAACTCCTCCGCCAGCTTGTCCAGCACTTTTCGCTGATCTACCTTTTCCAAGATTTCGCTCACTTTTCCAGAAATTGCTTTGGGAATCCGGTCGACATACTGGGGCTTATGGCTAACCTTAAGGTTGCCTTCACTCATTTTCTGGAAATACTCTTGAAGCGAGGATCCACGGTAAAATTGAATGAGTGTGTTCCAGTCGGGCGGTTTCTGGAAGTTGCCCAAGTTCGGCTTGATCTCGCCTGAAAGGATTTTAAGAGTGGTGCTTTTACCAATGCCGTTTTGACCCAGCAAACCAAGCACAGTGCCTGGCGAGGGCATTGGTAACCTGAAAAGTTTGAAGGCGTTTTCGCCGAAACGGTGGCTACAGTCTTTCTCCAATTCGTCAGGTAAGTTCACGATACTGATGGCTTTGAATGGACATTTTTTTACACAGATACCGCAACCGCTACAGAGTTTCTCGCTTATTACAATTTTGTTTTCTTCGAATCGTATGGCTTCTACTCTGCTGCGTACCATGGGGCAGAATTTTATGCAAAGCTGATTACATTTTTTGGGTTTGCACCGGTCATAGTCCATTACAGCGATGCGGGTCATGAGTGTTCGCGGATAAGAAAGGAAAACGGTAAGTAATAAATCATGACCTGTGTTTAGAATTTTTGAACAATCGTTGTTTGGCTATTCTTTTTCTTTTTTCGCTTTTTCGTCCATCTTCGCCAATGTCTTCGCAATAAAGGGTTTTTCTGTTGGCAGGCGTTCTTTGATGGTTTTCCAGATGACCTAAAGGTTTACTCCGAAGTATCCATGTATCAGTTTGTCTCTCATTGCAGCCATGTCTTTCCATGGAACTTCAGGGTACTCGTTCCTTATTTTTTCGGGGATATGTTTTGTGGCTTCACCGATTATTTCGAAGTTTCGATCTACGGCATCAATTGTTTTTTGGTCGTCTGCAAATTGGTCGAAAGTCATGTTTGAAGCGTACACTTCGATGCGGGGCATCTAATTTATTATGTCTTCGAGGTAAACTTGGTAGTCCCTCATACGTAGACTGCCTCAGCCAGAATTCTTTCTCTCAAGCGAGGCTTAAGACCGTCTTTCATAACGAGATCCACTTTGCCGCCTAATATGTGAGCCAAGTGCCGTTCAAGCTCGACAAATGTGAACAAGTCAACTGTCTCGTGGAAGGTAACTAAAATGTCTATGTCGCTCTTTTTGGTCTGCTCTTTCCTGACGTACGAACCGAAAACGCCAATCTCCGCTACCTTAAACCTCTCTTTGAGTTCTTCTTTATGTTTTGCCAGCAACATTGTTATTTGGTTGACTTTTCACGTTACTCACTTTAAGATAAGCGCCTTTGCCTTTTAACTTCGTCGCTAAAAATCCCATATGCTTGCCCGTTCTTCGCGTTGAAGTAATGTTTGTTGTTATTTGCGGTGGCTGTCTTTTGGTTTGCTTGACAGGATCTTACGCAGCAGTGTTCCTCGGGAGCGTATGCGTTGGCTGATTGGCATGGACCCGACGATTTGGATGGCGTGTGTTGGGCATTTGGTTTGGCATGCGTGGCAAAGGAGGCATTCCTCGGATCGGGAGGGTGTGGATTTGCCGTCTTTTAATTCGTAGACGCCTGCTGGGCAGATGTTCACGCAGGAGCCGCATCCGATGCATTTGGCGTGGTCTACAACAATTTTTACCGTACACTTTGCCTCCGCTCATTTGTCAAGGCGTAAAGAGAAATAAAAGAGTTTAGGGGTAACTTCGGAGATGCGTATAAAATCCGAGAAGAGCAAAGAAAAAACTGAAATAATGTTTAGAAAAGTACAGAGAAAAAACGTTTAGGGTCACAGCTTTGGGCTTACCATTCTTCTTCTTCCCATTCTTCTTCTTCGCCCTCTTCCCATTCTTCATCTTCTTCAACGAATAGCATGTGTTTTTTCACCTCCGCATTTCTTGCGGTACTGTTTACCTCACTCCAGCGCGGTTTAAACATTCTCATTCGACAAGTGACGTAAATAACTGGCAGGTTCCATGAAGGCAAGGGTTTTCGGTTCAGGTTCTTCTCTAAATTTTTTTAAAGAGATGAAAATGGATAAATCTTCTGCTTTTTCACTGTTAATGGGTATGATGTAAGGCGACGGCTAGGAGCCCGCAAGGGCAGTGAAATAAAGCCAAACCAACACTGACCCACCCGACGCATAGTACACAGTAACAGTGATTTGTAAATAGTTAAGTTGTTGTTTAAGCCCAAAAAACAGCGACCAATTATTACTAAAAAGAACAAACCACCTTGTTGCCACGCCGTGACTTGCACCTTCTTCTAATCTAATGCCGATTAGTTTTCCGAGCAACATTAACAAAAGAAGAAGAAACACGCGTGCCCCAAATTCTTTGCCTTTCCGACTCTCAGGGTCAACACCCTCCAAAATCTTAAGAGAATAACAACAACAGCCACTCACAAAAAACGTTTCGTTGTTCTTTTCATATTTGCAGTTTGAGCTATCAAATTTGCCAGATCTTTTTCAAGGTGATAAACAGAAATAAGCTTCGGTGCAACACTCAGTAGCGGAGTTGTTTAGTTTGCTATCGGACTTTAACCTGTTAGCTTCAACCATGCGTGGAAACGAACGCCAAATGTGCTACGAGCTAACCTTCCTGCTCAAAGAAGCCGGAGACCCGGAAGCCAAAGTGGACAAAACCGGAATCCGAGGTTTAGTGGTAGCCAAAACCGCCCTTGACCCAGTTGAAGCCGTTGAAAAATTCCGCGCACTATTGCAGGAGCGGCCTTTTGAGTTCCGCTATTCACTAAGAATCATACCCATCGAAAAAGTTGTCCATACAGAACTGGAAGAAATAAAAAGCGCGGCTTTGGAACTCACGGCGAAGCTGAAAGAAAACGAAACCTTCCGTGTAACCGTGGAGAAGCGCTTTACAAGCATTCATAGCCATGACATAATCGAGGCTGTTGCAACAAACGTCAAAAACAAAGTTGACTTAGATAGACCAGACAAAGTCTTACTTCTTGAAGTTCTAGGAGGATACACGGGTCTGTCACTTCTGAAGCCCACAGACTTGCTCTCAGTGTTGAAGGCAAAAATGCTTTGAGTTTAAGTTCGGGTTGAAAGCAGGGCAACTCGCTCAATTACTAGGTTAACCAACGCCTTATCAGCATCAGCCTTCGCTGAAGCGGTTTCCAACTCAGTTCCGGAAACGTCAAAAGTTTTGCGAATCCGCTTGACCTTAGCTTCGGACAATTCAAGAACGGTTTCGTCGAGCTCAGCACAAATCAACTCTGCAACAGCATTAAGCCCTGCTTTCACAGCATCCACTTTTTTCCCCAGAACCACTATGGCCACATTCTCTGTGTAAGGTTTTACCCCAATTAAGTCTATAGCTTTCTTGATTTGCCGCTGCGAGGAAGCGTAAAGGACAATCTCCATTGCAACGCTATTGGATATGTTGCGTTTGCTCGTGAAAACCATCAACGAATTTAAAACTGCAAAGTACAAATGTTCCCAAGTCGCAACTAAATCAGCATCAAATAACTGAACCTCCACATCCTCCAGCAATTCTCCACGGACAGCTTCCAAGAAAGTCTTGGAATCGCCGATTCCTACTTTCTTGAACCCACTGATTTCCACGAATTTCCCGTACTCCTCCAACGATTTTAACATTTCTTCGCCTCAGAGAACTCGTTGAGAAACCGCGTTATTAGCCGCTCAGGTACGCCAGCCGCAGACAGTTTTTCGAGTTCCACCTTAGTTTTCGATTGACTGCTTTTGTTTGCTTCGTAGACTGCTCTAATTGTTTCTTTGATTTCCCAAGGGAAAACTATCCAGCATTCAGTTTCCTCCTCAAAGAAATCGGGCTTAAAGGTGCAACAAGGCTTAAAGTACAATGTGGCTGTTTTGATTTCATGCGCACCTTGTTCCAGCCCGTGGTCGGTTACGAGTCCAAGGCTTTTGCCCGAATCAGCAACCTCATCAACAATCAAAACTTTTTTGCCAGTAATATCTGCGCTGAGACACTGGGTCAATTTTGGATTTCCCCCTTCTTCGCCGATGCCAACATAACACTCAGCTTTAACGTTTGCTAGATTCGCGTTTTCCAGCAGATCCGACAGGACGCGCGCAGGAACCCATCCGCCTCTGGAAACGCCCACGATTACATCGGGTCTAAACCTACTTTTACAAATTCTCTCTGTCTGCTTGAGTAGCATGCTGTAGATTTGGTTCCAGTCTGGGGCTTCATACTGGGTTTCTTTAATCACCGAGAATTACCTCGCCTACCTGATGTGCAGTTGAAAATTTAAGAGTATAAATGTTGGCCTTTGCGTTCTCCAAGTTGCGCTACCGCGGCTTTAAGCAACGCATATTAACTTATAGGATATAGAGCTAAATCTATTCCCTCAGGGCAAGGTTTTGCCAAGGATAACATTAACTTACACCCTAAAAGTTACGGCTGTTTCAACAGGCGAAGTATTACCCATTAACAACGGGTAATCGGCGTAAAACATTTGTGAAAAGGCGATCAATTTGAGTAAGAAAAACAAAAATAGAACGCGAGAAAGCGTCGATATCCTAATCGTGAACGCCGAAGAAATGCTCACGCTATCTGGAAACAATCAAGCACCACGCACGGGAAAACAGATGCGGGAATTAGGAATCATCCGTGACGGCGCCTTAGCCATTCGTCAAGGCAAAATTGTGGCTGTGGGGAAAACAGGTGATGTAACCAAAGCCTTCCGTGGCGAATACGTCCTCAGTGCGAAAGGCAAAATAGTTCTACCAGGATTTGTGGATCCTCATACGCATCTAGTTTTTGCAGGTTCACGTGAAGACGAGTTTGAAATGTATGTTGAAGGTGCATCGTTTATGGACATCCTCAACGGTGGCGATGCAATCCTAAAAACAGCCAAAGAGACACGTAGGACAAGAGCTGAAAAACTTGTTCAGTTGGGTTTGGAAAGAATGGACACAATGCTGGCTCATGGCACGACAACTGTTGAAGCCAAGAGCGGCTACGGTTTGAACACCGAAGATGAACTTCGGATTCTGGAAGCTACAAGACATATAAATCAACTGCATTGCATGAACATGGTGTCAACTTTTATGGGTGCCCACGCTGTTCCCATGGAATTCAAAAACAGCCCAGACGATTATGTGAATATAATTACTGAAGAAACAATACCGAAAGTAGTTCATCTTGGACTTGCCGAGTTCTGCGATGTGTTCTGTGACCGCGGAATATTCAACATTAAACAGACTAAACGCATTCTGGCAAGCGGTAAAAGGCTTGGCTTAAAACTCAAAATTCACGCGGACCATATGAGCATGCTTGGCGGCGCAGAACTCGCCGCTGAGGCGGGTGCAGTTTCAGCGGATCACATGAATTTTTCTTCCCGGGAAGGAGTCAAAGAAATGGCTGAAAAAGGTGTCGTTGGAGTGTTGCTTCCAGCTGCAACTTTCAGTTTGATGATGACCCATTATCCTGACGCGCGTCTATTAATTGATAATGGAGTGCCTGTTGCGTTGGGCACTGATTTTAACGCAGGCAACTGGGTCTTGAACCAGCAGACAGTCATAGCGATGGCTTGCCACTTCATGCGCATGACTCCCGCAGAAGCCATAACAGCCGCAACTATAAATGCGGCTCACGCAATCTGCAGAGCTAACGATGTTGGGAGCTTAGAAGTTGGAAAGCGGGCTGACGTTGCAGTTATCAATGCGCCTAATCACAGGTTTTTAGGTTATAGTTTTGGCGTTAACTTAGTTGACAAAGTGATTGCTAATGGCAGGTTGGTTATTGATAGAGAAAAACAGGATGAACCGGTATTCTTGAGCAAAACAGAATAGAGAAAACTAAAGCTTGCTGACTAAACGTTTGGCGTCTTCTTTGATTTTCAACAAGTCTTCAGCGGCGGGTTTTCCTCTGATGTCGCCCATTCTGCCTTTGGTGCTGTTTTCTTCGTTGCCACGGAACTCGCTTAGAACGTACCATTCGCCTATGATGCTGAAGCCAACATGCGCAAAGAATTGAGCCATATATTTACCCGCTGGCGTCGCTTCATCTAACCCAGTGTGCGGCCCGCTGTAGGTGACAAAAACAAGCACGTTCTTGCCTGCTACTTTCGGTGCGGAGGGTTTGATTTTACTTTGTTTGCGGTACTCATTCATTTTGCTCTTGAGGAAGTCATCCATCTGCTTGGTAGGATGCCATTGGATAGCAGGGGAGCCAATACATACTAGGTCATAATTGAAGTAGTCAACATCAACTGCGGCTTCAGGCTTTTTAGCAGTAACTTGGACGCCCGCTTCTTCTAAGCCTAATCTTATGGCCTGGGCTACTTTCTCAGTGTTGCCTGTTTGCGAAGAGTAGATTATTAATGCTGTCTTCATGAGAAGAATCTAACCGCCTCAAATTGTTCAATAACTTCGTTTTGTCAGCGTTTCAAACAGTCTTATTCTTGCTTTCCTTCGAACTCCACTTTCACAGGGGTTGGCTCTTTGAAGATGAACAACACAGGACAGTTTGCTTCGGTTCTTCTCCATGCAGCGTCAACAAGTTCTTTTCTTGCTTTTGAGGAAACATTTACCTTCATGGTTACGCCGCTGATTACGGGTGAATCGGGGGATTTGTCAGCTTCCACTACAACCTCTACTTTGTTGAGTTCTATGTTGCTTTTCTTGCAGACATCAGCAAAAATTGTAACGCCACAGTCTGCCAGAGCCATAAGGGAAAGCTCCAGCGCTGTAGAACCGATGTCGGTTCCGCCCGCAGGCGTGGGAAGGTCGCAGACGACGCTGTGTGTTCTTTGGTTGTCTACTATTGAGCGGACGTTTTCCACCCATATTGCTTTTGCTTTTACTTTAGGCATCTTATTTCACCGATAATCTTTCTCTCAGGTTTGGATTTAAGATTAGCGGTTAGTGCTCGTGGTGGTGCTGGGCGTTTTCGCATGCACCTGAAAGTGCGCTTAGTTTGCCCTCTTTGAACTGCTCAGTTATTTCCTTGACTGTGGTGCCAGTGGCCTTAAGTACAGTTACTCCGGCGTCTCGAAGGCTACTTAAGCAGCCAGGTCCCATACCTTGAACCACAAAAATGTTCGGCTTTAAACCCAACAGGTGCTCGTGAGGATGCCCAGAGCCTCCGACATGTTCACCTTTGTTCACTTCTGTTCTTACACCTACAATTTGGTTGTTTTCATCTAAATCTACAACGGTGTAGTATGGCGCTCTTCCAAAGTGTTGCGCCAACTGAGCGTCTAAACCAGATTTGTTTTCTGTGGGAATTACAATTCTTTTAGTCATTGTTTTTTACCTCATTTTTTTCCTGTTAATAATTTTAAGTCGTAGTTTATGTATTAAACTATATTAATAGTTTATGTTGAGAAAACAAACAGAAGGAGGTCAAAGACCAATAGTTGAAAAACCTCTTAACATTATGTGGATCCATAGGCAGTTATTCAGGGTCGATGGGTTACTAGTTGAACTTCTCAACTGAGAAAATCGAGTGTCTAACAAAGAGAATTGGCTTATCATCCAATTCTATCCTCTCCATGCCGTTCACTTGGCGAAACCATTCTTTCTAATGAGTTTTGATTAAGAAGGCAAATTGCCTCTCTGATTTCCATAGATTTTGGAAGAGAATAAATCTGTATGAGGTTGTCTCCCAATACGTGGAAAGGACCTTCTCCAAGATCTCCTGCCAATACTGTGTCAATTTTTTCTTCAACTAAGAGGTGGGCAGCTTGAATGCCCTTCTTGTGCGATAGTTTGGCTCCTTCGTTCTCCTTAACATTGAAGCCCATTATTTGCCCTTCTTCAACCTCTATTAAGGCAAAATAAGGTGCGCTTCCAAAATGTAGACTAACCGGCGATTCTAAACCTTCATCCTTCATTATTGGGATAGCTATCTTTGTCTTTTTCCTATGTGCAAGTCCAACATGAACAGTCACCAATTCCAAGTCTTTGAAACGCTCCTTGATTCTCGTTTCAACCTCTTCGGATATCGCGTGCGCTTTTTCCAAAGAAAGCCCCTCCTGCAGCTCCACATGAATTTCTCCAAAGAACACAGGACCAGATTTTCGCAATCTAACTTCATGAGTCCCCCTAACTCCATGAACACTCTCCGCTATTTCCTTCATTTCCTTAACTCGTTCTGAACCCGGTGAAACATCCATCAAAATCAACACGGCATCTTTTCCAAACCATAATCCCCTTGCCAGCACATACGCACCCATCACAAAGCCAATCAAAGCCTCACCAACTTGAAAACCAAGCACCCCTAGAAAAACGCCGACGAAAACCAACACAGAGGTGTAAACGTCAATCATAGAATGCAAACCTTCACTGATTAACGCTTGTGAACCAATTTGGCGCCCCACTCGCCCCTTATATTTGGCAAGCAGATAATAGACAATCGCGGATAACGCTGCCACAGCTAGAGCTATGACCGAAAATGAGATGATATTGACCTCAAAAAACTTCTGAAAAGACTCCAACATGATCAAAATGCTCGATGCCACAATTATTAAAGACACTATTAATAACGCAAATGTTTCTGCCTTATAGTACCCATAAGGAAACCTCTCGGTTGGTTTTTTCTTTGCGATTTTGAGTCCCGCCCAAACCGCAATCGAAGAAGAAACATCCGAAAACGAGTCGATTGTACCTGCCAAAAGAGCTACGCTGCCACTAACAACTGCCACGATTCCTTTTAAGATTCCCAGTGCTAGAAGAATAATGGTGGAAAGCTTTGCTGCTTTTTCTCCCTTTATAAACGATCTTCTATTTTCACCCATTTTCGACCCATCTAGTTTTCGAAGGAGCCACCTTATTTCCTGCATAAACACTCTTATTTTCTTTTCAAAAACGATAACTTTTCAGTCTGGAGATTAATTGATCCCCAAAAAAAAGGGAAAATTGCGCGTGGACAAGTCACGCCTATGCGCCAATTTGGCTATTTGATTCTTCAACTTCTTTTTTGCCGTCATCCAATTCTTTTTCCTGCTGCTTGTCATTCATTAACAGCAAGGCTGTGAATTCTCCAACATGCGTCTTTTCTTCCTTGGCTATGTCCAGAAGAATCGTCTTTATGTGCTCATTTTCGGTTAACGCCGCCATCTGTTCGTAAAGGTTTACTGCATCCAACTCGGCGATGATTGCTACTCTGAGTATTTCTTTGTCCAAGTCTTCTTTCGTTATTTTTTCAAGGGTTATGGGAATTTTTGACAACAAATTTCTTTTTCCTCCAATTATTTTTTGGCAGCCTTGAAATGTTGGAAAGTATTTCGACTAATTATACGATACTTACTGTCCTTCAGATTTTTTCTTCTCTGGTTCAAGCTTTGATTTTAGATCTTTTAGTTGCGTTTCTATGTCGTTGATTTCTTGCTCTATGCTGGCTTTCTCTTCTCCGAGTTCCTTTTTGCAATCTTCTAATGCGGCTAGTTCATCTTGTGGATTAGGCGTTGGAAGCTGATATGCGTATGCGGGGTCTGCCCACCACCCTCTTGGGCGACTTGGAAACCGTGCACATGCCTGCGGATCAGCGCCCCAGCCTCTGCCATATCCTCTACCATAGCCTCTGCCGCCATACGCCCATCCTGGTCTTTGCCATGGGGGCAGGTGCCTGAAGGGCCCATTGCCTGACCATTGATCGTAATATGCTCTTCTTCTCCACCCCATTTTTTATTTCACCTCTTTCAGGTTAATTTTGTGTTTATGCACACAATCAATTATGTGATAATGCACAGAAATATATAAAAGTTCTGTACAACATAAGATTCACGAACAGAACTCGGCAAGGCATCAGGATACGAAGAATATGAGAACAGAGCAAGAAATCAGAAAAAGTTTAAGGGCTCTTGAAAATAAGATGATAAACAGTGACCCACTTGTCGAGCGAAAAATCATCGCCAGGAAAGCAGCGAAGCAAGCTCTGGAGTGGGTTCTTGAAGAGACAGAAAGTCTACTAACTTACTGAGGGAAGGGCAAACAATCTGAAATAGGAGAAAATTTGTAATGTGGCGAGGAAGACACAGATGCGGTAGAAGAGGGCGATTCCCAAAGCCCGTTACCCTAGGGACTATTCCGCCGCTAACCAGCTTCACCCCTAATCCACCAAGGAATCTGGAACCAGTGTTCATTGAATTCGCGGAAGTGGAAGCCTTCAGGCTAGTAGACAGGGAGGGTTTATCACAGGAGGAGGCTGGACAAAGAATGAGCATCTCAAGAGGAACCATCTGGAGACTCGTTCAAAGCGCAAGGAGAAAGGCAGCGCAAGCCCTAAGTGAAGGAAGACCAATTTACATAGTAACATCTAATCCAAGCAAAAATGTTCAAAACGATAACGAAACGAAATAGCTTATTGTTGCTCTCCAATAGAAATGAGGAACAGAAAGTCGAAAAAAGAAAAAGATGCGGGGATGCTCATCAGGATAGCTTTTAAACCAAAAGCAACCGTGGCGCTTCATCGAGATCATTTACATAATACGTTTGTTCACGGTTAATCGAATTCGGTGTATTTGGAATAAATGTCTTTGTTTATCCTGATAAGAAGGTAAGAGGAAGTTTATAAAGTAAACATTGTGACAAAAATCTTTTTATAAAACATACCGCATTGTTTCTATTGTTCGTTTTTATAAAACAAAGGTGAAAATAAAATGGTAGAGGCTCAAAAAGAAGAAACTGGACTTCCGATATTGGGTCAAAAAGCCCCTGATTTTGAAGCATTGACTACTCAGGGAACTTTGAGGCTATCCGACTACAAGGGGACCTGGCTCATTCTGTTTTCCCATCCAGCCGACTTTACACCTGTCTGCACAACAGAATTCATGGCGTTCTCCGAGATCTACGACGAATTGAAGAAAAGAAACGTCGAACTCTTAGGCTTAAGCGTTGACAGTGTTTCTTCCCATATAGCTTGGATAAGGAATTGCGAGGAGAAAATGGGCGTTAAGATCCCCTTCCCAATAATCGCAGATTTGAACAAGGAAGTCGCCAAAAAGTACGGAATGATACATCCAGAACAAAGCAAGACTGAGACAGTGCGCTGCGTATTTATTATCGACCCGGAAAGCAAGATACGGGCTATGCTTTACTATCCGCTAACTACGGGCAGAAACATGAGCGAAATTCTAAGGCTGGTAGATGCACTGCAGACGGCCGACAAATACAAAGTTGCCACTCCTGCAAACTGGAAACCAGGCGAACCAGTTGTCGTTCCACCGCCAGCGACTATAGAACAAGCAGATGAAAGGCTCAAAGAAGGATACGACTGCAAAGACTGGTACCTCTGCAGAAAGAAACTCCCCGAGAGTTGAGCGTATGCCCTGCATATCTGCTGACGGAAAACCAACCTCAACCGGGATGGCAACGCTGAAATCGTTAAAGGATGGAGCTCTGTCCCCCGAAGAAGTCGCAAGCAAAACAGGACAACCTTTGTTCCGAGTACGGAGTGGCCTTCGCGAACTCAAAAACGCTGGATTCGTAGAGGAAACAGGCGACAAATTTGGGCTCTCTAAAACTGGGGAAATAGCAATTCAGTGAAACTTCAGGTGAACACGACCTCAAGTTCCTTCTTTTCCAGTTTCGCACAAACACCAAAAAACAAAGTTAGGTAAAGGGAATTGCCCAGAACTGTTGATAAGGCGAAACAATGATTAAGAACCCTAAGGCAGAGATGTTTAACCGAAAAGCTTTCGATCCAAAGAACAAACCAGACGAAGTTTTGAAAGCGTTAGGATTGCGGCAAGGACAAAAAGTTGCTGATGTAGGGGCTGGCGGCGGCTACTTCGCGCTTCGGTTTGCTGAAACGGTGGGAATAGAAGGACGATTACTTGCTGTTGACGTAAACCAGAATTTTCTGGAATTCATCCAAAATAGCGCCAAAGAAAAAGAATTAGTTAACGTTGAAACGGTCCTTGCATCAAAGGAGAACGCAAGTCTACCTGAAAAGGATTTGGATTTAATCTTCATGCGCAAGGTTTGCCATCACCTAACTAACAGAGCGGAATATTTCACGCAATTAAAGAACGCATTGAAGCAAAAAGAAAGAATTGCAATAATCGAGTATAGAAGTGGCGGGCGTTTTAGTTTTCACAAAATGTTTGGGCATCACGTCCACAAAGAAACAATAATAAAAGAAATGAAGGAAGCTGGGTACCAGCTTGAAAAAGATCTAGATTTCCTGCCAGAACAATCCTTTACGCTGTTTTCACCATAAACATTATGCACGTACTCCACCAATGAAAGCCTCTTTGGCTTTCACAAAAATATTGAGGGGGTGAAAAAACTGAAAGAACAACCTACGATTGTGGGTCGAAAAACAGTTGAAATGATAGATTTTGAAGCACCCGAAGCTGAAAAGCTCGAATTCGTAAAAAGACATCTGGGTCTAAAACAGAATAAAGAAGCCATCAAAGCTTTGATATTCGAAAAATGTGAAGACATTAAACTTACAGAAGAAAACCAGCGTAAACGGCAAAACGAGGAAGCAAAAACCAGAGAGTATTTGGAGAAAGGCGAATACAGATGTCCAATGTAGTTTAATCGTGGTTTATCTGTAAAGGTACCCCATAGGCTTATGCGCCCATGCAGGGACAAACCGCTAGCAAAGCGGGTATTTGACCGCGAGCCTACATTTCTATGAAGGAACCGGACTTGTTCTGCAAAGCCTTCATATAGACAAGGTTGGCGGTTACAGCGTCTTGAACAGCAATTCCGGTGGTATCAAAAACTGTTATTTCCTGAGGTGAAGTTCTGCCTACCTTGATTCCCGTCAGGATTTCTCCTAATTCCGCCCAAACGCCATCCTTGCTTATAACGCCGTCACGCAATGGAACATTTATTTCTCCACTATGACATGCTTGCGCCCAATTATCAACAATTATCTTAGCTCTCTTCAAGATTTCAGGGTCAATCTCTTCTTTTCCCGGAGCATCAGCCCCAACACAGTTAAAATGCGTTCCATCTGAAACCCACGAATCCAAAATTATGGGCACCTTTGAAGGCGTCGTTGTAACAACAATATCTGCCCCGTGAACAGCCTCAGCAAGATTGTTCACATGAAAAAATTTGATTTGACCCGCTTTGCATTTCACATCGGAAATAAACGCGTCAACCGCTTTGGGCGATATATCCCAAACCCTAATTTCTTCAAGACAGAAACCAGCTGCGAATAACGCTAAAAACTGCGTTCGCGCCTGAACCCCAGCGCCCACAAAAGTGACAACTTTTGAATCCATGTTTGCGAGGTGTTTTGCGGCTATGCCACCTGCAGCGGCGGTTCGCATTGCAGTAATGTTTTGTCCGCCCATTATTGATAGAAGTGAACCGTTTCTAGGGTCAAAGAGCATTAGTGTGCCTTGGACTGTTGGCAAACTGAATTTTTGAGGGTTATCAGGATGGGCACTAACCAGCTTAACCGAGGCTACATCCTGTCTTACCAAATAGGCAGGCATAACTCTCAGGTCACCACTATACTTGGAAAAGTTTAGGTAAACCTTCGGGGGGTTTTGAGCGTAGCCTAAAGCCGCCTCTTTGAATGCTACATCCACAGCAACCATTACTTCTTCAATCGAAAGTAGTTCAGCAACTTCCTGTTCAGACAACAATAAAACTTTGATTTCCTCTCTCCCCCAGTTAATCAATTATTGTTTATTCCTAAACTTTGGTCTATGCATTTGTGGATAGAACAGAACCAAAGCAAGTGAGGCAAAATCATGCAAATCCGTCATTTCCCAACAGAATAGCATCTATTTTCCTTGTTGGAATGCTTTTTCAACTGGCGCATTGCACATTTCGAAGATTTCTTTGCGCTTAAGGCAGTCTTTTATTGCTTTTCTGAGAACAACAGCCCAATCTATTTCTGGGCATTTACTCATTTCTTTCTCCAATTCATCATCTATAGTTACAATCAGTTCACGCGCCAAACTAACACATCTCCTAACTGATTATGTGTAATAGCACAAAATTAGTGTTGCGGTGGGTACATTTCAAAAAAACCGGCTCCCACTTCGTAGAGGAATTTCCCGCTGTCTACCGAGGAGGCATCAAAATTCTGAGCCCAGAGCGAAGGAAGGAATTAGCTAACTTTAACCAGCGACATAATTATACGACAGCAATATTCCGACATCCCAATTTGAAAAATATGAACAGATTTAGACAATGCATAAAAAAGGTTTGTATTTCTCATTTTTCTCCTGCAATAATAGCCATTGTTCCCAGAAGTAATGGCAATCTTAAAGCCAGTGGAATAAAATCTGCATCACGAGTTTGAACAAACTCCACCTTGCTTATCCCCCAACTTTTGATAACAGCAATTAAGTCCTCTGGGTTTCCGTACAACTGCTTGACTAGAAACTCGTCCTGAAAAGCAAAAGCGCCCCCCTTCCTAACCACACGCAACGCTTCACGTATAACTTCCCGCTTATCCTTGGCATCACTGACCTCATGGAACACGAAATTGCTCACAACCGCATCGAAATGCTCATCATCAAACGGCAACGACACAGCACTGGCTTTCTGAAACGTAACGCGCTCACTTACTCCTTCTATCTTTGCATTCCCTTCACAAGTATTCTTCGAGTACTCCCACTTTTTCCCCCAATAATCAATTCCAATAACTCTTGCCTTTGTGCACTTCTGAGCAAGTTTGATTGTGAGGGCGCCGTTTCCGCACCCTATATCCAAGGCTTGCCCTTCGCCATTCCAATTTAGATGGGCTAACACTAACTCCCAAACATGGCTCTGCACATTTCCTCCTGCCGGAGAAAACTTGTGGCGAGCATACGCAAAAAATGCAGCAACCAAGAAAAACAACACCGCGGGAATAATCAAAAAAAGAAGCAAAAGACTTGATGCTAAAAATAATAGGCCTATCACAAATGGTGCAAATATAAGTCTCTTTGTAACCCAATTTCCATAATCTGGCTTTTGGGGCATTTATCCATCAGTTCCTCTTCTTTTTATGAAGCGATTATTGACCAACTGTGTATATAAACTAATTTGGGGACAGCCGACGCGCCCTAATGAGCATAAAAAGGCGGGATGCAAAGATGTGGATTTTAATTTTTATGGCTCCGCGTGTCTTACGTTCGTCGCTGGTACAAAAACAGTTGCGGCTACGGTCGTTGTCCACAAACCGTTTTTGTCTCCAGTTGCCGACTGCGTAATGTTGGCTGTTTTAATAATCATTCCGCTGGTTTTAAAAAGCTGTTTTCGTTCATCCCACGCTGTTTCAGGTCAAACTGAATGCCCATCGTTGTCGCCAACATCGTAGCAGCCAAGTCTTCAGCGTAATCGCCAGCCGCCTCATCTGTCTGCCCAAAAGAGTGGTGCTCAGACAGGTAGCCGTACTGGTTCTTACCTGATGGAATGGCAACCGCCTATGGAGGAGGCAAGTAGCCTATGCGGCTCGTAGGTGGCGTTTTTAGCTTGAACCACATATGTAATTTCGCCCGGCTGCAACATTTTCAAGCCCTGCTCTCTCGAAACCAAGTGGCATCCCGGCGGCACTATGCTTGAAACGTTCACGAGACTGCAATGCTGAATACCCGCATCTCTCAGCGCAAGTTCAAAAGACTGTAGCTCTTCTCTGTGTTTGCCTACGCCTTTCGTTAGGAAAAAGAATTTGGGTATCATGATTCACTGCACCATGGACAGGCACATCTTCTTCCACATTCTCACAATTTCTTCTGCAACGCTGCTTTCAGGAGAGTATTCAACAATGGTTTTCCCGTTGACCATCGCCTGAGTAACTTCAGAGCTAAAAGCAATAATACCCACAACGTCAATTTCTTTTTCTTTGCAGAAACTCAAAATCTTGTTAGTGTTACCAGCGTTTACATCATACATGTTTATGCAAACAAATGGAGCAACGTTAAAGTGGTCTAGCAATTTCAAGACCCTTTCCAAATCATGAATGCCCGACAAAGTCGGCTCCGTAACCACTAAAGCAGCATCCACCCCAGTAATCGAAGCTATAACAGGGCAACCAATCCCTGGCGAACCATCAATAATAATTAGATCGCACTTTTCCTTCTCGGCAAGGATTTTGGCGTTCTGCCGAACCAGAGTGACGAGTTTTCCAGAATTCGACTCACCTGGGTGAAGCAGGGCATGCGACATGAAGCCATATTTAGTCTTTGAAGTGTAGACCTCTCCAGACACCCTTTCAGCCAAAGTTACAGCATTTTTTGGGCAAACAACTGCGCAGACTCCGCACCCTTCGCAGCTAATAGCGTCAACATTCAAATTACTAGTTATTGCGTCGAAAGCACATTTCTCTTTGCATAAACCGCATTTAACACATTTTGTTTCGTCGATTACAGCTACCTTTGACCCTTTAAACTCCTGCGTTTTAATTACCTCGGGATGCAGAAGCATGTGAAGGTCAGGCGCATCCACATCACAATCTGCCACAACAGCATTTTTCGCTAGAACAGCAAAAGAAGCGGTTATCGACGTTTTGCCAGTACCACCCTTGCCGCTTAAAACAGTCAACTGCTTCATTTTCCAACCAACCCCGCGATTTCACTGTAGAGCGTTTGAAACTTCTCTTCCCATTCAGGCATTTCCAAACTGAACGGAACACCTCTTGAATAGAGCTCAGCTATTCTTCTTTGATAGGGAATTTCCAGCAGTACACGAATGTTCTCTTCTCTGCAGTAATCGTAAACATTTTTGTCGCCTACGCCCGCACGGTTAACAACGACGCCAAAAGGAACCGCCATTTTTTTTAGAACCTCAACAGCTATTTTCAAGTCATGCAGGCCAAAAGGTGTAGGCTCCGTTACGAGAACACAGAAATCGCTGCCTCTAACAGTTTCCACGAAGGGACACGAGGTCCCAGGCGGAGAATCAAGAATCACGTCCTTGCCCTCTTTGATCTGGTTCTTAACGGCCTTTATGACTGGCACCGCCATAGGCTTGCCTATTTCAAGCTGCCCATAAACAAGCGCCAAGTCTCCAACCGAACCAAACCTTAGAGCGCCAATTCTATGCTTTTCCCAAGTGATTGCTTTTTTGGGGCAGACCATGGCGCATCCGCCGCAACTGTGACAGAGCTCTGGAAAGACAAGGATTTTCTCCGAGGTAGCAAATATAGCGTTGTACTGGCAAAATTTGGCGCATTCTCCGCAATGAATGCACAGTTCTTCATTTACAAGCGGAACCAAACTGTAAACAGGTTCCATTTTGTACATATCTGGATTCAGAAGCAAATGGGCATTCGGCTCTTCAACGTCACAGTCCAGAAGTTGAACGCTCCCTACGGAAAGAGCCAAGTTCACGGCAACTGAGGTTTTTCCAGTTCCGCCCTTTCCACTAGCAATAGATACTATCATTCGGATTTTCCTTCATTAAAGATTCGTGAAAAACGTTGGAAACTTTTTATAAGCAATATATCTCTATGCGACCCTTGAGTTTCTCATACTCAGCAATAGCTTTTCGCAGAGTTTTTATAGGCAGTTTTGCACACGCAAGCTTAGACTTTGGTAAACCTTCAAGTTCCATTAATATGTCATCTTCTGTCATCTTCTTTGCCTGAGTAACACTCTTGCCCTTCAAGAGCATAGTCATCGCAGATACTGATGAGGCTGAACCTGGGCAGCCTAAATAGTAGAACTTGGCATCTTCTATTATGTCCTTTTTGCCTATCTTTATATACAGTTTTATGAGGTCACCGCATGGACCAAGAAAAGTTGTGACAACGTTAGGGTTCTCTAACGTTCCCACATTGACTTTGTTTACGTACAATTCGATAGCTTTCTTAGAATAGCCTGACTCCAACATCAGTTCCAGTTCTTCTTCTGAAAGATTTCTTGACACTGTTTTGCCTCCCGAACATGTTTTTGTTAATGGTGATGCGTATGTTGATCGGTGTGGTCATTGGTATGATGTTGTGCATGCTCGCAGCCCTCTGTAAGCTCTTCGAGCTTGTCTTCTTTGTACGCGGCAACGACTTCGCTGACCGTATTTGCATTGGCTTTTAACACTGCAACTCCAGCACTTTGAAAACTGTCTAGTCCCCTTGGTCCCATTCCGTAAACTATGATAGCGTTTGGCTTCAACTCCACAATGTGATCATGTGCGTATCCAGTTCCACCGGCGTGCTCGCTAACGTTTGGAACTGTCTTAATTTCTGAAACTTCACCTTTCTCGTCAAAGTCAACAACTGTATAGTAGGGCGCTCTTCCAAAATGTTCTGCTAAATGAGCTTTCAAACCATTTTGATCTTCCGTAGGGATTACTATTCGGTCCGTCAATTACCTCACCTCCCTTCTTTTAATTCAAAAGATGTTAGTTTGCTTGGTCGAACCACGTTCAATTTGTTTATGCGCTCCATCTTGCTCCACTTTGCCCTTTACCCATTCCGGAATGTTCGCCCACGGTAGGCATATCAGTTTTTCCGAACGCGCCTTTCTTGAACTTCTCAATAACCTCCTTGATGGTTCCGGATGCACCTGTTACAATTTCTATGTCAGCTGCTGACAACGCCCCAAAGGCATTAGGTCCAACATTTCCTGTTATAACCACTTTTGCACCCTTGTCGGCTATGACTTGAGCCGCTTGAATTCCTGCACCGCCTGTTGCGCCTGCTGCCATATTTGGAATGGCTTCAAACTGCATTGTTTCAGAATCTACAATTAACAGGTAGGCGCATCTGCCGAATCGAGGGTCTAACTGCGCTTCCAAATTGCTTCCTGTTGCACTTACGCATATTTTCATTTTTTTATCTCCTTACGATGATGAGTATCCGTATTTTCTAAGAATTGATCAATCTTTTTAACAATCTCCATAAACGCTATAGTTGCAGGGGAGGTTTTGTTTTCAGCTATGAACGCCAATCCGTTATCTGAGTCGTTGCAGATGTTAGGGTCTATTGGAATGCTGCCCAGAAGAGGAACTGATAAGTCTTCGGCTATCTTTTTGCCTCCACCAGTTTTGAAAATGTTAACTTTGGCTCCGCAGTCTGGACAGACAAAACCGTTCATGTTCTCAATGATACCGATTATGGGAACGCCTATTTGCTTGGCAAACGTGACGGCTTTTTTGACTACGCCTTGCGAAACTTCAGAAGGCATAGTCACAATGACGACTCCGTCCATGTCTGGAATCAACTGGGTAACGCTTAATGATTCATCTCCCGTTCCGGGCGGCAGGTCGATGAACAAATAGTCAAGTTCGCCCCATGTTACGTCAGATAGAAATTGTTGGATGGCTCTCATTTTCAATGGACCGCGCCAAATAACGGGCGCCTCATCGTTTGGAAGAAAGAAATCCATCGATACAACTTTAATGCCTAGTTTGCCAGTAACTGGAAACATCATTCCCCCTGGACCGCCTATGAGCGTCTGCCTTTTTAGGCCTAGCATCTTTGGAATACATGGGCCGTGAATATCCGCGTCGAGTACACCGACTTTGTCTTTGTGTCCTTGCATCGCAAAGGCCATGGCAAGATTCGCGGTTACAGTACTCTTGCCAACGCCTCCCTTGCCGCTGATAATGGCTATCGTGTGCTTAATTTTGCTCAGTTTCAATTTCAGTTTTTGCTCTTGTTCATACTGTTGCTTTCTCTGATCGCTACAACCATCAGATGTTGAGCATGAACCGCATTTCCCAGTGCATTCCTCTGTAATGTTGACTTGCTCAGTGGAGTTCTTCATTTTTTCACCGCTTAACGTGATAATAGTTTAATACCTAAATAATATTAATACTTTTTGTTTATAAAATAAACTTTCGAGACTCAGCCCAAAACTGGCCTTAACAGTAATAGATGCTCAAAAGGTTCAGAGCATCTGTTACCAACTTTACTTTTCCAGAAAGCACAATGCCCTTCCAGTTTAATTTGGTTGACCTTCCTTTTGGGCTTTCAACACCCGAACCTCCCTGCTGGATCTCGTAGATTATTGCACAATCCTGCGGGCTCTCAAGTTTACACATCTGGGCTATGCTCAGGTTTTCAAAAACCCTTCTGAAAGGGCGAATAGAATTATTGTGGCAAGAGATCGCCACATTACCTGGGTTTTGCTTGAAGCATTCTCTGAGCTGCTTCAGAAAGGAAATTACTCGTTTTTCAACCATTTCTAAGCTCTCTCCCTCGGGCGGAGCTAAACCATAGCCTCGGTGAATCTGAGCGTACCAATTAGGATTTTCATTCTCCATTTTTCTCTTATCCTTGCCTTGGAGCAAGCCGTAGCAACGTTCGATGAGCCGGTCGTCCGTGAAAACTGGAACTGAGGGGCGACCTTGGAGAACGATTTTAAGGGTTTTTCGGGCTCGTTTAAGATACGAGGTAAAAGCATAGTCAATTCGATACCGATTGAGCTGTTCAGCGATCTCCTGCGCCTGCGAAAGCCCCTTCAAGGTAAGTTCTGAATCATGCCAGCCCGAGAATATCCCGCGACTGTTATCAAACGTTTCAGCATGCCTGAAAACAAACAACTCGGAGATCATTAATCTCAACCGAACAGATTTCGAGTCGCAATTAAAAAAAGATTGTTCAGATAACAATATTGATGTTTCGCAAGTCCCCAAATTAAGAAACATCGAGTTTGCGCAGTTACCTCAGCAATTTGACCATGTTTATTGACTTCCTTCAAGTCCAAAGCAAAATTTCGCTTTGATAAGCACTCACTAAAAATTTCCGTAATGTGTTTGGTCATGGAACCGCAACCTTTCGATAGGCAACGGTTTACGACTGTGACCCTGTTAATTCTGCTCACAGATTCTGTTTTTTAGGAACCGCATTAAATAGAATCACTGATCCTTAAGTAGCATTCAGCTAGTTGCTCTTGTTTTCCGGTTGGATTGAACCCGTTGCACATCCGCTCGAACGCCGTTTGCAACCGTTTTATGTCATTTTCTGATATCTGGAATGCAAGTTCGCTTCTCCTGTAGGCAGCCAATATTGAAGCAAGACCATCAATGTATCTTCTGTTCATAGTAACATTGTCGCGTTTTGTCCTGAATTCCCTAAACCATTCCGACACTTTGCGATTTGTTATTAAGTCTATGCATTTGTCTCCCATACGCATTTCTTGACCATTACTGCTCCTTATTACCGAGACATCCTGTATCGGATAGTTTCCACATACATCACACCTAGTCCAAGGTGATGCAACATAATTGTTCTCTAAAAGGTAGGTTTTGTTCTCATATTCAAAAGGGAAAAAACTCTTCAGGAAAGCGACGAAAGCCATTTTTAGTTCAAGTAAAACATCATCTGTTTTTGTCAATTTATTATAGCCTCAATTCTGAAGTGGGCGCTGCCACTAAACATCAAGCTTTTTCTTTGGCCGTTTCCAATATTTGTCAACTGCCTGTTCCTACGTCTCAATGACACTTTTTCCCAACCCCACATACTCTGTTAGCGCACACGGAATTAACGCCATTATTTTCTTTTCCGCCCACCAAAGAAAGGAGGAACTTCATTCGTCTCCAACTGGAAAATACGAATATTCACTCTTTGCACAAGTTCCTGCCTACAGCACTCTGCCGAGAGTTGACGCGAGCACATCTTTATCTCGTCTATTCTTTGGGCGAGTTCAGCATCACCTATTACTTCCCTTATCCAATTCTGAAAATCTCCCCGCTCAAAATGAAAAACGATTGCTTCAGAACAAACGTGTTGAAGTGCATTAGCAAATTCCTCCAAGCTGCACGCGCTTACTCCGCAATAATGTTCAACGGCCGTGTAGAAATGAAAGCCATATGCATGCGGTACAAAACGCAATGTATCTCTGGCCTCACTATTGCTTTTGACCATACACCCGACCTCATACATAGTTTAGCGCGTGCGCCCTGAAGTGTGTGTTGCCAACAGACAGTACACAATATTCTTCCACTATTATAGCGCCAGTGGGACATGAAGTTACGCACGTCATGTATTGAATACAGTCGTCTGCTCTGACGGGTACGGATTTCTTTGAGTCCGGATAATCCGGCAGGCCTTGAACCTCAAAGACCAAAACAGGACAAATGTCGACGCGTGTCCCGCATCCGTTGCACTTGGTCCAGTCAACCTTAACTTTCGACATCGCTTTAATCCTCTTCCAACCCTGTGCGAATTTTCACTCTTCACGAAACAGACGAAGTGGTTTAGGTGCTTCTTTCCTCGAAATTCTCTTGATTTCAGCCACATCAGAATCTTTGAAGTACTCAGAACGTTCAATATACAGGACTTCTTCCAGAATAAAATGTATTTCGCCATCGGAAGAATCAACTCTACTAACCCTGAACTTTTTCATAAGCACCACACCTCAAATACGCAGTGCGCACTATCAGTATAGTAAGCAAACATTGACTAATACTTTTCGTTTAATAAATAAACAAATTACGCTTTTAAAGCAAAAAATTGTGGAGATTGAAGTCGGTCCTGCTCAATTGTGCGCCTTCTTTTTTCTAACAAGACAACCCATTTATGACAATGTCTCCCATGATATCTCGTCAGTCCCACCCCCGCTTCCTGACGAATTTTCCAGCAGATTTATGTCAAGCGTTTCGAATCTGAGGCCTTAGAATACTCAAAACCATTTCCTTTAGCGGCTTTTTTCAGTGATGCTGCTTTGTCAGTTCTTTCCCACGTGAAGTCTGGGTCTTCTCTTCCGAAATGCCCAAACACAGCAGTTTTTCTGTATATCGGTCTTCGAAGATCTAAGTGGTCTATGATTGCTTTTGGTTTCATGTCAAAATGTTTCTTTACCAATTCAAGGATTCTTGCATCAGGTATCTTGCCTGAGCCGAAGGTGTTTACCATGACTGAGACTGGTTGGGCAACGCCTATTGCGTAGGATATTTGGGTTTCGCATTGGTTTGCTAAGCCCGCAGCGACGACGTTTTTGGCGATATATCTTGCCATGTAAGCGCCACTGCGGTCAACTTTTGAGGGGTCTTTTCCTGAGAAACATCCTCCGCCATGTCTTCCTACGCCGCCGTATGTGTCAACTATGATTTTCCGACCCGTCAAACCTGAGTCTGCCAAGGTTCCTCCGACCACGAATCTTCCGGTTCCATTAACTATGTATTTTGTCTCTGAATCCAGCAGGTTGGCAGGTATAACTTTCTTTATCACCTGATTTATGATGTCTATCCGTATCTTTTCTGCATCAATCTCGGGAGCGTGCTGAGCAGCAATTACGACGGTATCAACCCTCTTTGGTTTTCCATTAACATATTCTACAGTAGCCTGAGATTTTCCATCTGGTCGTAAATAGGGCAGTATTCCTTTTTTTCTGCATTCAGATAGTCTTTCAACAAGTTTATGTGCAAGCATGATGGGCAGAGGCATCAACTCTTTCGTCTCATTTGTGGCATAGCCGAATACCATGCCTTGGTCTCCTGCACCTTGTTCATGGCCATTGCTTTCGTTTACACCTACTGCGATGTCTGGAGACTGCTCTGTAAAAGAAGCTAGGACACCGCAGGTTTCGCAATCCAAACCGTCTTTGGCGTTGTCAAATCCTATTTCCTTCAACGTCTTTCTGACAACGTTTGGAATTGATACATAGCAGGAGGTTGTGATTTGGCCCGTGACTATGACGTTACCTTGCATGATTAATGTTTCACAATCTACCCTTGCTTTCGGGTCTTTGCTAATTATGGCATCTACGACGCTGTCCGATATTTGATCTGCGACTTTATCGGGATGCCCCTCTGCCACGGATTCGGAGGAAAACATGTGCCACTCATTTATTGTTGCAGCCAATGTAACCCCTTCGGTTTTGCTTTTCCACCTTTCAAGTTAGTCTTGGTCTCAATTCCTGCCGTTTTCAATTTGGCCATCTCCGGTGTGGACCTAACCTCTTTTCTTAGTTTTTCATACAAACTAGCCCTTAAGCCAAAATTATGTTTTACATCAAATTCATCCATGCTTTCACCGTACTCTGCTTAGCTTATGTTATGACGTATTTTAGAAAAAGTTTAATAGCTAAACCTTATTAATAGTTTATGTTTATAAAGTAAACAGGCGATTGGTTTGGATGAGATTGACAAGAAAATAATCACGCAACTTCAAGCAGACGGAAGAACAACACTTGAAGAGCTAGCGAAAATCACTGGATTCACGAGCATGGGCACCAAGAAACGACTCGAGAAACTCCTAAAAACCGGAACCATAAAAATATCCGCCCTAATTAATCCAAGTGCGCTCAAACTCCACCCAGCAATCGTAATGCTAGAAATGGACAGCGCAGAAGCAATGCAAGACCTTCTTAACCGATTCTCAGAGTGCCCAAGGGTAGTTGAGATATTCAAGACGGTGGGAGGCTACAACCTTATTGCCCTTGTCGTTGCAGAAACCCGAGAAACGTTAGAGAGCATATCAATGGAGAAATGCTCCTTAAGATGCAGCAGAGGGATTCGTCGATCAGAATTCTACCCCGTAAGTGACACCTATTTCTCACCTTTTCTCCAAATAAGAGAAAATTTAGCTCGCAAAGAGAAGAAAGTGGCGCCATGCAACGTTGAGTGCGTCCCCTGCAATCGATATGAAACCCAGAAATGCGTCGGTTGTCCTACTTCCAGTAAGTATAAAGGCTCTCTGTAGACTGGAATCCGAAACATGAACATCACTCCATTTGAGGAAAAGGTCGCAGAAGTTGACGGTTTAGAAGTTTTCAGCTTGGTTGACAATTCTGTAGATTTTCTCTCTACTATAGACAGAAAAGAGGTTAAATCCTTTAGACAATGGACGAAAAAGCGGCACGGTCAAGAATGGACAAGAACTCATTCTCAATTGCCTTTTGCTGAACATGGCTTCTCAACGCTTATCCGCGTTCTGTGTAGAAGAAAAACAGTTAGCATTCTATTTGATACGGGCATCAGCGCGGATGGAGTCGTTGAAAACGCCAAGAGGATGGGTTTGGAACTTAGTGAAGTGGACTGTGTTGTCCTATCACATGGACATTATGACCACTTCGGCGGTCTTGTATCCGCACTCAAAACAATTAACAAAACCAATTTGCCAATCATAGTTCACGAGGGCATGTTCAAAAAAAGGGGAAGCGCAAACAGTAACGAAACAATACGAGCTTACCCTGAATTTCCAAAGAGGGAACAATTAGGCCCAGCGCAATTAATCAATACAAAGCAACCTTACCTAATTGGCGACGGCACGATTCTGGTGACGGGCGAGATTCCGCGTGAAACCAGCTTCGAGAAGGGCTACTTGCAGCATCGGTTCCTTGAAGAAGGCGCTTGGAAACCTGACCCACTGATTGTGGATGAACGCGCGGTTGTCCTCAATGTCAAGGAGAAAGGACTAGTTGTTTTGTCGGGCTGCGCCCACGCAGGTATAATAAACACCGTAAACTACGCAAAACAAATCACGGGAGTTTGCGATGTTTACGCGATTATAGGTGGCTTTCATTTAGCTGGAAAAGAAAACGAAAGAAGAATTGAACCAACCATAAACGAGTTGAAGCGGGTAAACCCGAAACTCATCGTGCCTTGTCACTGCACCGGATGGAGAGCGATGTACTCCATAGCCCAAGCGTTGCCTGAAGCTTTTGTTTGGAACAGCGTGGGAAACCTTTACGAGGTATGAACAAAAATGCAGAAACGCTCTGAAAAGTTAAATAACAATGTAAAGTTTCGGTGAAAGTATGCAACGAAAGGGACCTCTGTACATTTTGCCTTGGCGATGCACGTTTGGATGCGACTTCAACTGCGTGCATTGTACATCTGCGGGTAAATCAGCCGTTCCAAACGAGATGAATACTGCCGCGGCGAAGAAGCTTGTTGATCAAGCGTACGAGTTTGGCGCGACCTTTTTTGGTGTAACAGGCGGAGAAGCCTTGCAGAGGAAAGACCTGTTTGAAATAATAAGTTACGCCCGAAAAGTGGGTATGAACGCAAGTATCATCACCGACGGACGCCTGCTAGACGACAAAGCGTTCGACCAAATTGTCAAGAACGAAGTCAAGGTTTCAGTCAGCATTGATGGCGGCGAAGCCACTAATGACCTTGTCAGGGGAAAAGGCGCGTATGTTTATTCCGTTAAGGCAATTGAGCGGCTCTCCAAAGAGAAACTATTGAACTGCCTTGTTTATACCCTCGCCAACGTAAACGACACAGTTACCAACGTTAACGAAACCGACTTCACGGATGTTTTGGATTTGGCTGAGAAATACGGGGCAAGGTGGGTCATTTATCACGGTATGATTCCATACAGTAAAGACCCTGAGAGCCTCAAAGCATGTCCATCTGCAGCCCAAAATGAGTGGGCATGGAACAAACTCTTTGACCTTAGGGACGTCTACAAGGGCAAGCCTGACATTAACGTGTATTACCCGTCGTTTGCGCGGGTTGCCAAACAACGCGGTATAGCCGACTGGGACAATTGGTTCAACCACTTCTTTCTTGGGCGGTGCTTCTTCGGCAAATTCATGAGCATAGCGGAAAATGGCGACGCCATACCCTGCAGTTACAATGACGTTTACAGGCTCGGGAACGTCAAAACGCAATCGCTCCAGAGCATCTGGGATAATATGCAGAGCAGCGACTTCTTCGCGAAAGCCCGCGACAAAAGTAATTTGAAAGGCAAATGCGGAGTCTGCGAATACAAGGAAATCTGTGGTGGCTGTAGAACGTCGGCGTTATTCTTCACTGGTGACATCTTGGGACCTGATCCTCAATGCGCCTACATACCGAAAACTCTGCGAGAAAAATAATATTTCTTTCTCTTTAACAATTCTCGCAGTTAGACCTGTTGGAAAATGTTAAGAGGCAAACAGCCGAGTATTAACCAAGAGACAACAATATTTGAAGGAAAAAGGTGCTGATTTCAAAGGCATACCCAACAGCGCATAAAACTACAGGTGGCAGAACTCTATTGCAGCACGGTTTTGGAGTCAAGTGGAATTTCAACGTTAATTGTTGTTCCTTTTTCGATGACGCTTTCAGCCCAGATTTTGCCCCCATGAGCCTCTATTATGCGTTTGCAAATTGCTAACCCGAAACCCATACCTTTAGCTTTAGTCGTAAAAAGGGGAGTCCAAAGCTTGCCCAGCGTTTCCTCGGTCATGCCCGAGCCGGTGTCTTTAAGACTGAGCAAAACGTGGTCACCTAAGTTTTGGCTCTTCATCGTTAGCGTTCCACCTTGGGGCATAGCGTCGATAGCGTTCGATGTGATGTTTACCAAGACTCTGGAAATCTTGCATTTGTCGACTCTAATCGCATAAGTATCCTCGGTGGAATCAACCACTTTGACGGTTGAGGGAATCTGGACAATAGATAGGGCATTATTTATCAGAGACTTTGGCGTTGCGAGTTCAAGTTCAAGTGTGATTTCTCTGGAATAATCCAGCAGATCATTTATTATTTTGTTGGAGTAGTCTATGCTTTTTTCGATTGTTTCAAACATCAGTATATCATTAGCATCCAGTGTTGAGCTGTGCTTGGCCTTCAAATAGTATACTGCGCCGCGAACACTCGTAAGCGGATTACGAAGGTCATGACCGATCATGCCGGCCAACTCGCCAATTGACGCGTACTTCTCTGCTTTGACCAGTTTTTTCTCAAGGTCCTTTTGCTGAGTGATATCGTGAATTATACAGTTGATTCCGACATCTTGATTTCTTTTGTCCTTAACCACCGACCCTGAGAAGGTGACGGTTTTTCTGACCCCAGATTTCGTTAGGCACTCTGTTTCGTAATTCTTGAGTTCTCTCTTCGCCAGCAGTTCAGCAAGAATCTTGGCTCCAGTTTCTTTATCCAAACTCAACTGAGTGATTGATTTGCTTGTTACTTCTTTTTCTTGATATCCCAACAAGTCCAAAAGAGATTTATTTACTTGAAGAATTTTGCCCTCGATGTTAGCCAAAATTAATGAATCAGGCATTGTGGAAACGATGTTTTCCGCAGCAACTGCAGGATTCAAAGTGAACAGGTCATACTTCCAAATGGCGTAAACTACAAAGCCGCTCAACGCAGCCCCAGATATGCTTCCTAAACCTGGAAGTTGAATCCCGAGCACTGGAAATGCTGAGTCAGTCAATATTGACAAAAATATGGGTATCGCAAAACCTATCCCGACATATTTGGTCTGCTGCTTCCTCGTTTTGTCAGAAACCCGATAATAATAGGCAACAAACGCGAAAACAACAAAAACTGCGAACGCCGCAGACCAAAGGCCATCCATGTGACACATCCATGAACCGACAGATATAGTTGGAGTATAGCCCCAAAACTGCTTAACAGGTAATGTTGATATTAGGTTGGTCGTTAAGTCGACAACGGAAAAAATCAAGGCTGGAAAATAGAGTATAACGTAAGTGATCTTTTTTTTCAACAAGTCGCTTTCAGTGAAGACTAGCGTGAAATGAACCATCAATGATACCAGGAATGGCCACAAGAAGAGGACTTTACTCCACAAAGCAGCAGTTTCGATATCACTCGCTTGGTAAATCATGAATTGGGCGAAAGCCCAATAAGCGTTAACCAAAAGAACGATCATGAAAAGTTTGTTCAAAAGTGATTTACGGTTCAGAAAATACACAGTTAATCCTAAGAAAGAACAAACAACGCTTGCAACAAGCGAAAAGAATGCAAAGGCATTAATCATGCCCAGTCATCCTCTTAGAAAACATCGAACGGCATGGTGCCTAGTTTTTTTCGTATTCAACGCCAAGCCATAATTAGCCTCGAACAGCATATAACTTTGTGCGTCAAACGCCACATTCACAACGGTAAACCCTCTAAAAGATAGCATAAATGAACATACTTGGACGTCATAGAAAAACATCGTTCAGAAAACAGAAGGGAGCAGGCTAAGGAAACTGTTTGTTGTTTGGAAAAGAGGAGACCGCAATTGGCAGTTTTGGCAACCAAAACGACGCTGGGAAAATCGCAGAGTGATAAGGGTCTCAGAAATGAGTCTTATCTACCCAAGTCGCCTCGGCAATTAAGAGTTTCATTAGCTGTAGAGCATAAAGATGTTCTGAGGGACAGTTTTCATGACTCTTTCCTTACCGTCTCAAGAACATTCATCGTGGAATTTATCCATCTCAGATAAGCATTCAACGCAGCTCTCAAAGCTACAGTGTCTTCAGCTTCGACGTTGAGCAGTAAACCCAACCCATCCGTTGTTAACGTGGCTTTGGATCTTGTGCCAATTTGCCGGTTGACTTCAGGAGTCAAAGCGTTCACTAACGCGGACTAGCTGTCTTTCTGATTGGAATAGTAAGCGGATTATCGCTTTGGCTTTCATGGATGCCATGCCATCCTCAAGCAAGAAAAAAAGACTTAGCCGACCTAAAATACATTACCGCAACCAGAAAACAAAAAGTTTAGAAGAAACGAAATGGGAGAAAGGAAAGCTTAAGCGCTTTCTTTTTCAACCGGTTTGGCTGCTTCGACAACTTCGCCTTTCGCAGCACGTTTGGCAACGACGCCAAGCTTCGTCGACGGCATGTACGCTCCACCAGTGAAGGTGAAGTTGCATTTTCCGCATTGCCAGACGCCAACGCTCTTGCGTTTAACCTTAACGAAACCACATTGAGGACATTTGTGAGCTTTTTTGAGTCCAGCAGTGACTTGCAGGTATCGTTTGCGGACTGTGCCACCGTATCGTACCCCTAAACCGCCTGTATGACCAACTTTCTTTGTTCTCGGCACCTATTTTCACCACTTAAGTTTCTTGCGTAATTCAGCAGCTTTTTCTTGTGCAAGCTTTGAAGCGTCTATTATTTGTTGTGGTGTAAAGTACCCGGCTAAGCCCTTCTGTACAGCGCAAATGTTCCCCTCATCGTTGATTGCCATGCTAAGTCTTGCCTCCATCACCTGCTCCTCCTCTAATCCTGGATCGATAATGAGCTTGTCATTTATTTTTCCAACAGTGATGGTTATTGGGTGACTCTTCATCGGCAACGGGGTGTAGCCCTGCTTTATTTTGACTTCGCCATCTTTAATCTCGTAATTCGGCATCTTCGTGTTTAGTAAAGCTGACATGGCGGCTAAAGCAGCGGTATCGATAAGGTTTCCATCGTAGTTCAGCACGTAAATATCTACGAAGACAACGAAGACTTTCTTTCCAGGTTCGATGCACAGCTTCTCGGTGTCAATGGCTTTGGACTCGCGTATTCCACGGTCAACAATACGTGCCAGTTCGATGCTAGTTTCATCTGGAGGTCCAGTCTCATAACTCGGTGAAGCTAAAGGTACGAGTTCTGCGTTAACAGTCATTACGCCGTCGTTGGGAGTGTCTGGGAATGGTTCGCCCGTTTCAACTTTTACGCCAACAAGAACTTCAGACTTGCCCATATAAACGCGTGCTGAGCCTTCGGCTTTCTCGATTAGGCCTTGTTCGATTTTGAATTCGCGGAAATCAGTCAGTGCTCTGCCATCTAGGCGTTTTCCGGCGTCGATTGTCTGTGCGATTTGTTTTTGTCGCACTTTGGTAACTAAGCTTGACATTACTCTTCAGTCTCCTCTTTGATTTCTTCTTTAACAGTCATGTATTTGTTTTTTAGTGCTTCCTTCTGCAGTGCATAAATCTTTTTGCAGCCTTCCATAGCCATGTTCACGGCTTTTTCGAATTCTTCAGGCGACAAGATGCCATCCATTTGCAGCAAGGTAATTGCGTTCAAATTCGGCATGTAAGCCACTGGAACGTCGGCAGCCCCAAGTTTGTCCTCGGCATCGTACAAGTCTAAGACAACTGTATCTTCAACTTTTCCGGCTGCACACGCAACAACTAAGTCACGCATGGGTATCCCTGAATCAGCGAGGGCCAATGATGCTGCGGTTATGCTTGCACATCGGGTTCCGCCGTCAGCCTGCAAAACTTCCACGAATACGTCAATGCCTGTGCGTGGGTAGAGTTCCGGAAATAGTGCCGGCTCAAGGGATTCCCTGATAACTTTGCTGAGTTCTACTTCTCGGCGTGAGGGCGCTGGTGATTTACGTTCAGGTACGCTGAACGGAGCCATGTGATAACGGCATTTGAGGACCATTCGATCGGGGCGCATCAGGTGTTTAGGGTGAACTTCGCGGGGTCCGTAGACTCCGACTAGAATCTTGTTTTTACCGTGCTCAACGTACGCTGATCCGTCAGCATTTGGTACTACGCCTACTTCAAGTTTCAGCGACCTTAGCTCGTCGGCTTTTCTTCCGTCGAGACGGATACCTTTTTTGTCGATTAATTTTTCATGTTTTTCACTCATTGTGTATTTTCCTCCCTTTTAGCTTTCTCTTCTTTAAGCAGTTGGGTAATGCGGTCTGTTAGGCCGGTTGTGTGGGATTCATCCTCTATCTTCTTAATTGCCTTCATGGCGAGTTCTTCTTCAGCAACGGTTTTGCCCGTGACCAAGATTACGCCATTCAAACCTAATATTATTTGGCAGTTTGTTTCCTGTTTAATCATGGATATCATTGAACCTTTTCTGCCTATGACGCGTGGAATCTTGGTTGGTGTAACCCGCATAAGTTGTCCACGGGTGATTTTTCCTAAGCCAGGTTCGCCGACTGTGAGTTGGGGGTCGTGTGCTCTGTCATATGATGCGATTTTAGCGACTATTAGGTCTCCTGTGTCGAGAACTTGGCTGAGTTCGTCGTTTTGGGGTTTGAAGGGTCTGCTCAGGACATCGGACGCGCGTAGCATGGCGTCGTAAGGTCCTTTTATGTCAATGGTCCAGCCGTTGAATCCGACTTCTTTTACTGAGCCGATAACTATGTCACCGGCTTTGGGAACGTAGAATGCTCTTAAGGCGACAACATTAACTTTTTTGTTGTCTAAGTCTACGAGTCCGATTCTTGAGGCGAAGATTTTCCCTGCCTCTATATAGGTGTTTTCGCCAGCTTGGTACTCGCCCTCTGCGAGAAGTTCTCCGGGCGTAACCAGCTGTTTTGCTTCAAAATATGTTGGCATGATTTTTGTTTTACCTCCATTATTGTGTTTAATTCAAGTTTATTGTTAACTAATTACTTTGGCTTCTCCGCTGCCTTTAGTTACTTCTCCGAGTTTGTTGAGGAATGATGCATAACTACCAGCGGGCATTTCGAGCACACCAGACCAAGAACCATCGTTTCGCCATTCTTCACGTTTTATGGTTCCGAAGCCTTTGAGGGCGCCATATGCGCGGATTGCGTGTTGGGTCGGAATTGTTACGGCGACTTGGAGCTGTTCAACTTTAAGCGGCAAAATTGGGCGCAGAAGTTTGATTATGTCTTTTGCTTGTTCCTCAAGAGATTTGTAGGGATCGATTGGGTAGCGGATTTGTTCCATTGCGTTTTCGATGCGTGTGGGTGGGTGTGGCAGGTTGGTTTTTGGGTCAACGGCTTGGCGGCTTATGTAATCGATGACTTGTTTGCGTTTGTCTTCCACCATCTTTCGGCGTTGTTCGGTGGTGAGTTGCAGTTGCCCTTTCTTAAGGATGAAGTCTGCAATTTTAAGTGCGTCTATTGTTCCGAAGGCTTTTTTGAGCGTGTCTTCGGGAACCCGTGTGCCTTTGTTAGCGTCGCTGAAAATGGTTTCTGCTACTAGAACGTCGGTTATGCCCGAGATTTTGCCGTTGCGGTAGTCTAGGGCTTTTTGGGGTTTTACGAGAACCTCAAAATGTTCATTTTCTTTTGTGTAACGTGCGATGGTGAACTTTTCGCTCATTAGGGGTTCACTTGCCCGAACTAAACTGCTTGATGTATCCGTCCACAGCTTCGTCCGAGAGCATTTCCAACTTCTTTGTTTCTGCTGAAATCACTGCGACTTTGATTCTTGGCGGGAGCTGTCTGGCTTCAAGAGCTTTTACGAGGCATTTTATGGTTAGTTTCTTGGTGTCTTCTAGGCTGAGGGTTTCTTTGTATTCTTCTTTGAATATGTTGAGGACTGTTTCTCGTCCTGCGCCTAGGGCTGTTGCTTTATATCCTCGGTATGTTCCGCTGGGGTGAGTGCCAAAAACTCTTGGCCCTGTTTTGTCGACGCCGCCGAAGATTAGGCTCACGCCGAAGGGTCTAACTCCTGCGTGTTGAGTGTACATTTGTTGAATGTCACAGATGCGTTTGGTAACAACTTCGGTGTCTATTGGCTCGTCGTATGTTAGTTTATTGCTTTGAGCGTAAACGCGTGCTTGGTCTATGAGGATGCGTGCATCGCTGGATAAACCGACGATGGCTGCGCCGATGTGTTCGTCGACGCGGAAGATTTTCCAGCTATACCCTGCTTCTTCGAGGGGTTCGATTGATTCTTCTGCGCCTAAAACTACGCCTTCTGGGCATGTGATGCCAAGGATGGTTGCTCCTCGATTGACGAGTTCCATGGCGTATTCGACTTGGAAAAGTCTGCCATCTGGACTGAAAACTGTAATTGCACGGTCATATGCTCCTGGTGCTGCAAATACGGACATAATTTATACCTCTTTAAGATTCTTTTCGCTATTCGCCATTTCTCATGGGTTAACCACACTAAAAACCTTTCCTTTTAAATAGAACAGG
The DNA here is from genome assembly GCA_963760905.1 of Candidatus Bathyarchaeota archaeon. Lineage (GTDB taxonomy): Archaea > Thermoproteota > Bathyarchaeia > Bathyarchaeales > Bathycorpusculaceae > JADGNF01. Next base: position 718,057 of record CAVXEQ010000004.1, on the reverse strand, counting down.
AAAGGGGTGGGTTGAACAGCTAGTCAACGTTGAAGGTTTGTAGCTATCAAAAATGAAATGATAACTTTGAGTAGCTTTATTTGCTTAGTTTGGGTTTCGCGTCCTTGAGCAGTAGTCTCAATATATATTCTCTTCATTCGGTTTGTTCGAACAGGTCCAAGAGCTTTGAAACGTTAAACTCTTTCGGAAAATACCCGTTTCAATTTTGTTCTGCAATTGCTGGAAGGTTCGCAGAAAATATTGGGGAGCAACCACTAAAAAACCAGTCAAGGTTGAACTGATACAATCGATTATTTCAGGAGCCAAAGATACAATTTGCCATCTATCTTTAACGAAAAAATCTTTCTCACTTAACAGTTACGCAAGGTTGTCGAAAAATGGACTCATACATAATCGGTTCAGCAGGTTGGGCAAGGCTCAAATCAAAATTATTTTTGATAAAGTTGGTTTGGTTCCTTGGTTTGGATAATGCTTATTTAATTGAGCGTGTTTTTCTGTTTCGTAACAGAAGGAATAAATTATGAGTGACGAACTTTCAAAGTTACCCCCTCAAGTCCAAGAACGCCTCATGAGGCTCCAGCAACTCCAGCAGACCTTGCAGACTATCCTGCAGCAGAAACAACAAGTCGACATGGAAGCCGCGGAAATCGACCAGACCCTAGCGGAACTGCAGAAAACTGCTGATGATGCAGTAATCTACAAAGCTGCAGGCAGCCTTCTAGTAAAGGCAGAGAAAGCAAAAGTAACCGCAGATCTCACCGACCGTAAAGATCTTCTGGCCACAAGACAAACAGTCATGGCGCGCCAAGAAGAACGCATGCGCACCCAACTCAAAGACCTGCAAACACAGCTACAATCAGACCTTAACCCTGCTTCACAAACGCCACCGTCATCCTAAACTCGAGATGGTGAAAAGCCTGGTGGACCTTGGCATCCCCGAGCTAACGGATGAGCAAATCGAAGAAGTGAGCCAAGCAGCCGAGAACGCCGCCAGAAAACACATTTTTTCAAAAATCAAACAGAAACTAGTAGAAAGGCTTGACATTTCAGTTGAGGCTGAAGGGGCCAAGCCCGTGAGCTTAGCGGTTGAGGTTGATTTGGTGCTGTTGCCTGAGGCGAAGGGGATTAACCAGCAAGCGTTGGTTGAGGAAGCAGTGAAGAAAGCCTTTGAGGCTATTGAAAGTTACCTGAGAAAACTAACATGACCTTCAACGATATAATCAAACTTTTAGACGAGGAAGCCGCTGTAAATGTACTTTTGCTGTGCCACCATAACAGCGACCCCGACGCAGTCTGCAGCGCCTACGCTTTCCAAGGGTTGCTGAAGAAACTCCGACCGAACTTATCCGTTGAGATTGGCACGGGTCAGGGCGTGAGCAAACTCACCCGAAACCTTTTCCGATATATTCCTATAACCGTGAACCTGCAGCCCAATGTTGAAAAAGCTCAAGCCTTAATTCTGCTGGACACGAACACGATTCAGCAGCTTGACGGCTTAGCGGACCATGTTTCCAAAGCCAAAGCACCCATAATCGTTGTAGACCATCATTCTGCGCATCCTGAAACACAAAAACTGTGCAGGCTCTGCATCACCCACGAAGAAGCTTCTAGCACATGCGACATCGTTTATGGCTTTTACAGAGAACAAAACCTCAAACCTAACCCAAATGAGGCAAAAGCGCTTTTCCTGGGAATGGCGTTTGACACGAGACATTTCGTTTTGGCTAGTTCTTCAACTTTCAAAGCAGTTGCGGACCTTGTCGATTCGGGGGTTAACGCGCAGGAAGCTCTCGCGATGCTCGCATTGCCCATGGACTTCTCTGAACGCGTCGCCAGAGTAAAAGCTTGCCGGAGAGCAAAAATCCTTCGAATCAACAACTGGATAATCGCGTTGAGCCACGTCAGCGCCTTTCAAGCTTCAGCCGCAAGAGCTTTAACAGATTTAGGGGCGCACATGTCGGCAGTGGCGGGAGAAAAAGGCGAAGGCATAGAAATCAGCCTGCGCTGCACCCGAGAGTTCACCGAGAAAACAGGCATACACCTTGGCAGAGACATTGCTAAACCCTTGGGCGAATCTATGCAGGGCCAAGGCGGTGGGCACGCGATGGCGGCAGGCGTCAACGCTAAAGGCGATGTTAAAATCGCGTTAAAGCGTTGTCTGCGGTTGTTAAAAGAAAACTTAGCCAAACCTGAGTAGTTACTCTTAAATGAAGCGTCCGCGTGCGTATTTTAGGCAGGCACAACATCATGGCGCTAATCGAAACAAAAAGCCTAACCTATACGTATCCAGGCGCCGCGAAGCCCTCGATTAGTGATGTCTCCGTAAAAGTGGAGAAGGGCGAATTTGTCCTCATCACGGGCCCAAGCGGATGCGGAAAAACCACGTTGTGCCGGACCTTCAACGGATTAATTCCACAGTTTTACCAAGGTGAACTCAAAGGCGAAATAACTGTCGCCGGTTTAGACGCAGCAAAGCATCCCACATACGAAATGGCGAAACATGTTGGCTTAGTTTTCCAGAACCCAGAGAACCAGCTGTTCGCGTTAAGCGTCGAAAAAGATGTAGCGTTTGGGCTTGAAAATCTTGGGCTTTCCCAAAGACGAAATGCGAAAGCGCGTGGATTGGGCCCTGAACCTGACTGGCATCTACGACTTACGGGAGCGGTCGCCCCACGAAATGTCAGGCGGGCAACAGCAGCGCGTCGCCATAGCCTCTGTTCTTGCCATGCAACCTGAAATTATAGTCCTTGACGAACCCACCAGTTTTTTGGATCCGTTAAGTGCCGAAAAAATCTTTGAAGTAATTCATGACTTCAACAAGAAACTCGGTTTAACCGTAATTCTTGTAGAACACCGGTTGGATTTGACGGCGAAGTACGCGGACCACATCATAATTATGGATCAGAGCAAAGTGCGCTTTGACGGCGAAACCCGCCAAGTCCTAAGCAATGTCGAAACCCGCCTCATGGGCGTGGGCATCCCAAAAGCAACGCTGCTTTATGAGATGCTTCAGAAAGAGGATGTAAACCTCAACGGCGACACCCCCCTGTCATCGGATGAACTCGCAAAGATGTTATTGGAGGCGATGAGCCACTAATGCTAACCGTTGAGGACATACATTACAGCTACGCCAGCGGCGTCGAAGCCCTCAAAGGCGTTTCGTTAACGGTTAAGAATGGAGAATTCGTTGCCATTATGGGACAAAATGGCGCTGGGAAAACCACCCTCGTAAAACACTTCAATGGGCTTCTTAAACCTACAAGCGGCAAAGTCCGCGTGGACGATGTGGAAACCACCAAAACCAGCGTTGCCGCCCTCGCCAGAAATGTGGGTTTCGTATTCCAGAACCCTGATCACCAGCTTTTTAGCGAAACTGTAGAGGAAGAAATTGCTTTTGCCCTCAAGAACTTCGGGTACGAAGCCGCTGTTATTGAAGAACGAATCACGTGGGCAGTTAACTTGCTAGGGTTGTCCCAGTACCGCAAAACCAGCCCTTTCATGCTTAGCGGTGGAGAACGCAAACGCGTCGCACTTGCCTCAGTTCTAGCGTGGGACCCTCAGGTGTTAGTTTTAGATGAGCCCACTATCGGGCAGGACCACCGGCAGAAAGAGAACCTGCGCCAATTCATAATGCAGTTGCAGACGCAGGGAAAAACTATCGTAATAGTCACCCACGACGTTGAGTTTGTGGCGGAGTGTAATCCTCGCGTTGTCCTGATGCGGGAAGGGAAAATCGTGGCAGACGGCGAAGGGAAAGATATACTTACCAACCCCGATTTGCTGGAGCAATCCTCGATTGTGCTGCCTCAGATTGCGCAGGTGTTCACTAAACTCTCGTCGCTTGGATTGCCCAAGAACGTCATAGACATCTACGAGGCGAAACGGCTGTTGCTTAAGATTTTGGAGAGAAAACAGCCATGAGCAGAGGTTTAGGCGGCAGCGTCTTTGACGGCTTAAAGTTTCGCAAAGTTTCCTCCCCAATCCATAACCTGGACCCGAGGATAAAGTTCGTTTACGTTATTGCTGTGTTCGTAGCTGCCATAGTCTTCAGCCAAATCATCCCGTTGCTGATTCTGTTTGCCATGCAGATTCCGTTTGTGCTGCTCGCCAGAGTCCAGAAGCAATGGCTCCGCTCGCTCCGAGGTGCCCTTTTCCTGGCAACTTTCATATTTATCGTGAACGTAGCGGGCAACTTCCTAACCCAAGGCTACACGGTGACAGCGGCTAACTGGGAAAACGCAGCGGCAATGACCTTGCGCTTCGTAGTACTTGTAGAATCGTTTAGCATATTTTTCTTGACCACGTCACCGGACCATCTTGGCTTGGCTCTGGAGCAAAGCCGCGTTCCCTACGAATTCAGCTTCGCCTTCACCACTGCCGTCCGCTTCGTCCCTGTATTGGCAGAGGAAGCCCAAACCATTATGGACGCGCAGAAAGCCCGCGGTTTAGAATTAGAGAAGGGCAACTTTTTGAGACGTATTCGAAACTACGTCCCAGTCCTGATTCCGTTAATAGTGAGTGCTATCAGGCGAAGCTTGGAGTTGGCTGAAGCGATGGAGTCCCGTGCTTGGGGGGCTACAAAGAAACGGACTAACCTGTACGCATTGAAACTTCGTCGAGGCGATTATGTGTTACTGGCGATTATCATCGGGTTGCTGATTTTGACTGTTTACGCATTCTTGTACGTACATGTCCCAACTGTGCGCAGTCTGCTGGGTTTTACCTGAAATTGTCGGGTCTGCAATGGGTAGAATAGAATTTAGCCCTGACTTGTGTTTCAGTTCTGTTGGACAGATTCTGGAAAAGTCTTATTAGGTTACAAATTTCAATCTAGATTAATGAAGCTCAGGCAACTGACAGTTCTCCTTGTTCTTATGCTGGTTTTGCCAGTTTTCCTAATTCATAGTCTGCCCACCGTCTCAGCCTCCACAGTTTCGCCTGATGTTTATGTGGGCGTTGATGTTGCCTACGAAGACCTTGTAGCAACTGAACAGTTAGTTGATAAAATCAGTTCCTACTCAAATCTGCTAATTATCGGGTGTACAGGAATAAGTTACAATGTCACCAGACTCAATGAGCTCGCCCAGTACGTTTACGACAGAAACATGTCCTTCATAGTCTACACCGATGAACGCGGAGAGCCTTCGCAGCAATGGCTTGATACTGCCAGGAACCAGTGGGGTAACAGTTTCCTGGGACTCTATGTCTATGATGAACCGGGCGGAAAGCAGCTCGATCAAGCCAAGTTCCCAACCGTCACAAGCGCAAACAACTATACCGACGCGGCAACCCAATACATCGAACACACAAATTGGTGGCTGAAAAATGCCTATGCCTACTCGCCGCAACCAGAATTTTTCACTTCAGATTACGCACTTTACTGGTTCGACTACAAGACAGGGTATAACACTATTTTTGCGGAGTTCGGCTGGAATTACAGTCGACAACTTAACGTTGCTTTGTGCAGAGGTGCTGCCACTGTGCAGAACAAGGATTGGGGCGTTATGATTGCGTGGACCTACACAAACCCGCCATATATTGAGTCAGGTCCAGAACTTTACAACGATATGGTGCTGGCGTACGACAACGGCGCAAAATACATTGTCGTGTTTGACACAAACGAAAATTACACTCAGGATATTCTTGGGCAAGAACACTTTGACGCCATGAGCCAGTTCTGGCAGTATGTCCAAGACAATCCCAGAAGCACCAGCGCTTTAAGCGAAAGAACAGCGTATGTGCTTCCTGACGATTACGCTTATGGCTTTCGTGGACCTCAGGACAAAATCTGGGGATTATGGGAGGCAGATACCCTTTCCACAGACATAAGCATGAGCGTCTACAGCCTACTAGATGTGTGCGGAACTAAACTTGACATTATTTATCCAGATGATCAGCAAGCGATTAGCTCGTTTGGATACGGCAACGTCATCTACTGGAATGACCAAAGGTTACTACCTGCTGATCAGTGGCCAAACGTCCCAAATACACTGGCCCCAAGCCCAACGTCACTACCTACCTTAACACCCAGCCCAACGCCTTTGCCCAGTCCAAGCCCTTCGCCCAGCTCTTCGCCATCTTCCAGCCCGCCGCCTTCGGCTACAGAAGGACCTACTTCTTCGCCTGACCCTTCCACCAGCTTACCTTTGCCTATGAACTACATCTATGCAGCAGCAGTGGGGATTGTTGCTGCTGCGGTTTTGGTGGGGTTATTTGTGTTTAGAAGAAGACGGTAACGTACCCAAAAGAAAAGGAAATTTCAGCGTTTCTTTGTATGCTACTGCTTTTCCCCGTTTTTCCCTATTTTCATATTTGGGAGTTTTTGGGTTAATGTGGTTTCCCATGATGTTTGGTTTTCGCTCTGTTAGAAGATAACAAGGGTACACGATTTACGAGTCATTTTTGAGGTGAACAAAGAAACCACAGAAGTTGCAAGGTTGTGGCACTACCCTATAATATTTAATAAGAGCCAACAACCCCAAAAAAACCACCACAAAAACACAACTAAAAATATACGGAGCAAGAATTTCCGCTCCAAAACATCTTTTTTAGGATGCCCGCATTCACTCGTTAACTACAGCAAAAGAAGGAAAAAACATGGCAGACCATCCCCGTTTCGGTCCCGCAGGAGTTCCTCAGATTTTCAGGGTAATTGGAGCTAAGCTTGCTGACGTGCCCAAGTTGCTTCGGACAGAGGATCTAGATGCCTTCGAGTACGCAGCCGTAAGGTGGGGACAGGTGCCGCAGATAAAGCAGCAAGACGCTGAAACTCTGGGTTCAGAAGCCAGAAGGAATGATGTTGTACTTAGCTTACATGGTTCTTACTTCATTAACTTTTTTGGGGAAAAAGAAGTTGTGGAAGCCAGCAAGAGACGGTTAATCGCGTGTGCCCAAGCGGCTGAGTGGATGGGGGCGTACGTTGTTGTTTTCCACGCAGGATTTTATGGGAAAAACGGCAAGGCTGAGACATTGCGAAAATGTGTAGAAGTTCTAAAGGAAGTTTCGGGAACGCTAAAGTCTCTGGGCATTGAAAAGGTGAAGCTGGGGCCTGAGACTATGGGTAGGCATAGTCAATTTGGTTGTTTAGAAGAGATTTTGGCAGTCTGTCAACAAGTCGAAGGGACGCAGTTAGTGATTGATTGGTCACATTTGCATGCGCGAAGCGGAGGCGGACTCCGATCAGCAGATGATTTCAGGAAGATTGTTGAAACTGCCGAGGAGAAGCTGGGCACTGAAACTGTCCGAAACATGCATTGCCATTTCAGCAAAATAGAGTACACTTACAAAACAGGCGAAAAACGGCATCATATCCTTGATGAGCTTGGGTTTGGGCCTGAGTTTGAGAATTTTGCGGATGTCATAGCAGAATTCAAATTGCGCCCAGTCATAATCTGCGAGACTGCCCTGCAAGATGTTGATGCGGCCAAGATGAAAAAAACACTAACAGAAGTTCAAAAGGTTAGCAATCCCTAGATCAAGACTCCTGAAAAAAGAAAAACGATTGACTGGGACAAGCGTAACTTATTCTTGACGTTATTTTGCACTTTACATATTGGATTTTAGTTTTTTCAGTGTAGTAAAGAGCACACTTGTGTAACAGCCTAAGTCTGTTCTCTTTTGTTGTGATACACTTTTTATGTAAGTTTGGATAAAGGCTTGTGTGTGAGCAGTTTTGTCGAAAATGAAGGGGTTCCAAAAATTAACATTTACTTACGAAGCTTTACAAACTTGGTTTGATGCTCTGCAAGTGAAACCCTGCAGAGATATTATGATTCCACTTCCCGAAGCCTATAATCGCGTGTTGGCCCAAGACGTTGTAGCGACTGAAGATTTACCTAGATTTGACCGAAGTGCAGTTGACGGCTACGCAGTCAGGGCAGACGACACCACCGGCGCATCACAAGCAAAACCTCTGCTGTTCCGTTTAACCGAAGGCGAAGAACTTGCTGACACTGCGCACCGCGAAGCAAAACAAGTTTGGACAGGAAATCCCATTCCTAAAGGTGCAAAAGCGGTTGTTATGTTGGAAAATACCAAAAAGGTAGATGCTAAAATTGAGCTTTGGACCCAGGCGGCACCATACGATAACATATCGCGGAGAGGGGAAGACATCAAGAAAGGCGAAGTCGCTGTGCAAGCCGGAACCCGCCTCAAACCATATCATCTTGCATTGATTGCAGCGTTAGGCAACAGTGAAGTCAAAGTGTTGGAGAAACCCAAAATTGCCATCCTGGCCACAGGAAACGAACTTGCAAAAGTGGGTGAAGAACGGGGAGAAAAGCAAATCTGGGAATCCAACCGTACGCTCATAACGGGCATGTGCTGGGAACTGGATGCTGAACCATTAGATCTTGGTTTGGTGAAAGACGACGTGGACGAAATCGCTGAAGCCATTACGATTGGGCTCAAAATCGCCGACGCGGTCATCACGACGGGGGGAACCAGCGTTGGCGGATTAGATTTGGTTCCTGAAGCAGTGAATAAATTAGGAAAACCGGGGATAATTGTTCATGGCATTGCGATGAGACCGGCCATGCCAACTGCGCTAGCGATGTTGGAGGGAAAACCCGTTATGGTTTTAAGTGGCAATCCTGTTGCGGCAATAACAGGTTTCGAGGTTTTTGCTAGACCATTGATCTGCAAGCTTTTTGGTATGAAGAAGGAAGAGCAGAGACCAACTGTGAATGCGGTTATGGCTAGAAAAATTGCCACTGCTCTGGGAAGAAAGAATTTTGTGCGGGTTCGAGTAATTCAGAAAAACGATGATCTGCAAGCAGAACCTGTAAGTGCCAAAGGGTCAGGAAATTTATCCACCATGACACGCGCAAATGGGTTCGTAATTGTTCCGGAGAACCGTGAAGGGTTAGCGGAAGGAGAAAAAGTCATTGTCCACTTGTTCGGTGAAGTGGAAACGGGGAAGCTAAATGTTTAGGAAACTTGTCACCTTCGAAGAAGCAAAGCAACTCATTCAGCAAACATTGCAACCTAAACCTTTAGGCATTGAAGAGATTCCGTTGCTGGAAGCATTCAACCGAGTCCTTGCGGAAGATGAACTAAGCACATTGGATATTCCTCCTTTCAGCAGGTCAACTGTAGATGGTTATGCAGTGAAATCTGAAGACACTTTTGGGGCGGACGAAAACCAACCTGCTAAGCTGAGAGTCTGCGGATTCGTAAGTATTGGCGAACCACCGAAGGTAATTGTGGCGAAGGGGGAAGCAGCAGAAATCGTTACTGGCGCGCCAATTCCTGAAGGTGCAGACGCGGTGGTTATGGTGGAGGACACCGAAAGGGAAAACGATGACCTCAACGTTTACGGTAGCGTAACTCAGAACGAGAACGTCATGAAGAAAGGTGCAGACATTAAAAAAGGTGAAACGGTGCTTAAGGCAGCCAAAGTTTTGGGCAGCCGTGAAATCGGCGTGTTAGCTGCTGTTGGCTTGGCAAAAGCGAAAGTTCACGTGGTTCCCAAAGTTGCTGTTCTTTCTACGGGAGGAGAAATCACTGAGCCAGGCGAAGAGTTGCCGCCTGGAAAAATCTACGACATAAACGCGTTCAGCTTATGCACGGCGGTTTGGGAAAGTGGAGGAAGACCTATCTATAAGGGCGTTGTGCAAGACGAGAAAATGGAACTGCGCAAAGCCTTGGAGAACGCTTTGGCTTCAGCGGACATGGTTTTGACTTCAGGCGGAGTTTCTGTGGGTCCAAAAGACATTATTCCTGCAACTGTGGATTCGCTTGGGAAACCAGGCGTTTTCATTTCAGGAATAGCATTAAAGCCTGGAAAACCTGCGACAGTTGCGTTAATCGGAGAGAAACCGGTTTTTTCGTTTCCCGGCCACCCAACTTCGGCTCTGCTGATTTTCCATTTGCTGGCTATGCCAGTTATCCAAGCCATGGCTGGCAAGTCCCCTAGGGAGATGCCGTCGATTAGAGCGATTGCGGACCGCAGGATGTTCTCAGCCAAAGGTAGACGCACTTTCGTTATGGTTAAACTGGTGCTTGATGAAGAGAAGGGTTTGGTGGCTGAGCCTATCGAAACTGGTGCTTCAGGTGCCATAACAACTTTGGCGAAGGCTGATGGGTTTGTGGAAATTCCTGAGAATAATCAGTTCGTCGATGCAAATGAGGAAATTAGGGTTTGGCTTTTTAGAGAAAACTCGTAAAAAAACTGTGGTTAGGCTTCGTTGTTTCGCGTTTTCATGACGATAGCTGTGAATATCCATGTTAATGCGACGTATGCTATCATGCTTGTGCTTGCAATTGCGTCAACAGCTATGACGTAATAGAGTGTGTATATCGTGAAAACTGTGGTGACGAAGAATAAGGCGGCTACCAGCCAGCTTGCCCATTTCCGTTGCATGAGCAAACCGTATGCCGCTACGAGGCTGGTGATCCCGATTAAGCCTATGTGGGGTGGGAATCCGCTGAGGGGTAGCATGATGAGTAAGATTAGGCCTGCTATGCCGTAGAAGGCAATGCTTGCTAGAGAAGTGGGAGTTTGGATTTTGAGTTTTGATGCAAGTTGCACTTATGTTCGCCTTAACCTTATGCATTGGGGTGTGCACTAATAAATTTAATGTTTCAAATATCGCGTGTGTGGGAAGCGAAAACGTTTAGAGTAACCAGAAGTTGATAGCTTTAAAAGAACAACAACAACTGGGGAAAACTTGTTGTTGTTCTTCCAACGTCAAGAAGGAGGAAATTGCATGAGCTACATTGAACTATACTGTTCGCAAACGAACGTTTTTGGCGGTTTGCAGAAGCCTTTTGAGAAAGCAAAGTACGTGATTTTCGGAGTGCCTTTTGACGCCACAAGCTCATATCGAGCGGGAGCAAGGTTTATGCCAACTTCTGTTCGTCAGGCTTCTTTGAATATTGAAACGTACAGTTTCCGAGCAGACCAAGACTTAGAGGATTTGCCGCTGAATGATGCTGGAGAATTAGCCGTCAGTTTAGACCCTAAACAGACGGTTGAAATGTGTAAAAGGGTTGTTGGAGACGTTTTGGCTGCAGGCAAACTACCCGTCGCCATCGGCGGAGAACACACAATTACTCTGGGAATTTTGAAGGGACTTGGCGCGAAAGCCAACAGAACTGCGATTGTGAGTTTTGATGCTCATTTGGATTTGCGCGAAGAGTTTCTGGGTTTGACACTTAGTCACACGTCTTTTATGAGGTTGATTAACGAGGAAGTTAAACCAGCTAAAATCGTTGAGGTTGGCACAAGAAGCGTTTGCCAAGAAGAGCTGGATTACGCTAAGAAGGCAGGCATAGAATTCTTCTCCACGCAGCAGATAAGAAAGGAAGGAACTGAAGAAATCGTCCGAAAACTTAAGGGCAAACTCGCAGCTTACGAAAACGTGTATTTGTCTGTTGACATGGATGTCTTGGACCCTGCTTTTGCGCCTGCAGTTCAGAATCCAGAGGCAGACGGAATCAGCACTGGTGACTTGCTAGACATCGTTTGTGCACTTTGTGATAAGCGGGTGGTGGGCTTTGACGCGGTGGAGATTGCGCCAGCTTATGATCAGGGAATTTCGGCGGTTGCGGCTGCGAAAGTCATGTTTGAGATTCTTTGTCACCTTGAAAAAGCGAGGAAAGGGTAAGTTCTAACTGCCTGCAGACATGAGTATGTTAGATTAGTTGTTGAATAGTTGCATGGAACCATTTACAACGCCCATTCATCGTGATCAAGAATTTTGGGGTGGGTGGCTTCGTTGTTGTTTTGGTGTTGCGGGTGTGTTAGGGGATTTCTGGCTAAACATCTGATTGGTGTTAGGTCAATTTGAACAAAAATAAAAAGGCAGTATGTAGCTGCTGCCTGCTTTGTAGATTGTTGTTTGCTTTGAAGGTTTACTGGACGATCTTTTCCCAGCCCTTGACGAAATCAAGGTATTCTTGGACTGGTTGACCGCCGTAGGTTCTGAGGCGTTCGCGGAGTTCCACTTTGTCGACTGCTGCTTTCTGGAAGTCAACCATCTGGCTTTTCCCCTCAGTAAGGTAGAGGAGGTTGTCTACGCCTGCGCGTGCCATGCGAGCTGAAACCGTGAGGAGTTCGCCTGGTGTAGCCACTTCTTTGGGGTCGTCTCCTGGACCGAAAACGTACAGTGAAATGTTCAGTGGCACTTCTTTGAATAGTTTCTTGAATGCGCGTGTGAGCATTTCCCAGTACCATGGGGTAGCGTAGTTCTTGCTGAACATGACAACGAGGAATTCGTCGGTAAGTGGAGCGAGGTCGTCGAAGTTTATGCCGAAACGTTCGTAGCTTGTCACTGGGTCTGGGAGGACGCCGATTACGAATTTTTTCTTTGCGCGGTCGCGTACTCGTTCGCTGACTTCAGCCATGTAGTCGGTGACTTCTTTGCGTCTCCATTCGAGCCAACTTAGGCCGCTTTTCTGCCATTTCTCGTTGCATCGGGGGCAAGTGCAGTGTCCGTGTTCTGCGAAGTGAATGCTGTTTAGCCAGACTCCTGGGCTGTGCCTTGCAACGTCTTCGATGTAATCAAGTTGTTCTGCTCTGTGCTCTGGTTGCGTGTGGCAGAGGATGTCCCAGCGGACGTTGAAGTTGTTGTTGGTTCTCCACGCTGGACCAAGCGGTGATTGGCTAATCCAGTCGGGGTGGTTGCGTGCAGTGACGTTGTCTCCGAAAATTGCAATGTTGCTATACATGTCTTCCCTTGGCGGCATTCGTCTGCCGACTTCAGGCTTAACGCGAAACAGGGAAAAGTCAAACCCTTCTACTTTCTCAGGTAGGAATGTGTATGTGCCGAATTTCATCTTGTTGCACCTTTTACCATGCAAAACGTTTGGCGCGGTAATAAAGTTTTGCGTAAAACCCGTGTGTCATGGGCGAAACCTGATTTTTCTGCTCTCTGAATCTGCAAAATAGTCTGTCAAGCTTACATTTGGGCATGTGTGAGTGCATAAACTTTTCACGGTTCTGTGTACGGACGCTCCCTAACTAAAAACACTTTTACAATTAGACCAAGGCAACTGCTAGCAAAACTCTAAAACCGACCTCGTACAAACAGGGTTCTAGGTGCGCAGAATGAGCCAAGACCAAACGAAGCAGCCACAAGCTCTATCGGGGGCGTTAGGCACAAACCCAGAAACGGGTCTGACCAGTCAGGAAGCTGCCAAACGTCTATCGGAATACGGCGCAAACAAGCTTGTGGAAGAGCGGGAAATCCGTTTTTTGGCTATTTTGCGCGAAGAAATCACTGAACCGATGATTCTGCTACTGCTCGCCATAGGTATCCTTTACGGAATCATCAACAAGGGCAACCTTACAGACTCGTTAACCATCATAGCCGTCGTCGCCGTTCTTGTGCTCGCGGAAGTATGGAACGAGTACCGCGCTAAGAAATCCATAACTTCTTTGCGCAAGCTGACATCGCCGACAACAACGGTTCTTCGGGACAGCGAACCAGTTGAAGTGCAGACCCTGCAGGTTGTCTCTGGAGACATATTAATTTTAAAGCCTGGCGAGCGGGTTCCAGCAGACGCAAAACTCATAGAAGCGGTTGGTTTGCAAGTCGACGAATCCACGTTAACGGGCGAATCGTTCCCAGTCACCAAAGACGAAACCGCAATCCTTCCAGCTGAAGCAAAAATGAACGAGCAACAGAACATGGTTTTCGCCGGAACAGTTGTAGTCAAAGGCCACGCCAAAGCTCAAGTCACAGCCACGGGCCTAGCTACGGAACTGGGCAAAATCGCGGGCATAACCAAAGCCGCACGTGAACCCCGGACACCGCTGCAATTAAGCATGAAGCAACTCTCAAAAACACTGATTTGGATAGCGCTTTTCTTTAGCGTAATCATTCCAGTTTTAAGTTATCTGAGGGGCGTGCAGCCTAACCCAGAACAGGCAGTGCTTTATGGGCTTTCGCTGGCTTTCGTCGTCATCCCTGAAGAGCTTCCAATTATAATAACCATGGTCCTCGGATTAGGTGCTTACACACTTTCCAGGAAAAACGCTTTGGTGAAACGGCTACGCGCGGCAGAAACCTTGGGCAGCACCACCGTAATCGCCAGCGACAAAACTGGAACCATAACTGAGAACAAACTACGCGTTGAATCCTTGTACTTCGATGACAAAATCACCCAAAAAAAGGGTTTTGGACCCAACGAGAAGGAAGCATTGAAAACCGCGTTTCTAGCAAGCGACCCTCTCAAAGATGTAACTTTCTCATCGGCACTGAATAACCCAATGGCCCAGGCAATTCTTGAAGCCGTCAAAGAAAACGGCGTCGATCTGCAGAGACTGCAACAAACCTGGGTTCTCAAAGACGAATTGAGTTTTGACAGCAAACGAAAGCTCGCCTCATACATTTACCAAGTTGGCAACTCCTTTATTGTCTTAAGCAGCGGTGCACCTGAAAATGTCGTTGCAAACTCCTCGAAATTGCTGCTTCAAGGCCAAGAAACCCTTATCACGGATGAGATGCAAAAGCAAGTTGCCACAGCAGTTTCCGAGATGGCAAGGACAGGGCAGCGCTTGTTGGCTTTCGGCTACCGAAGGATCACTCCTCAACAGAAGCTTGAGAAGGAGAATTTGGAGCAGAACCTCGTTTTTGTGGGCGTTGTTGGTTTTGTTGATCCGCCAAGGAAAGAAGTGAGAGAAGCCATCCGCCAATGCCAGCAAGCGGGCATAAAAGTTATTATGGTTACAGGGGACCACCCTGAAACAGCCAGAGCCGTAGCTGCACAGGTAGGCATCAACAGCGGCAAGGTGTTAACGGGAAACGAAATCGCGAAAATGAGCGACGAAGACCTCAAAAAGTCGCTTCGCGGCACATTTATTTTTGCTCGGACCACACCCGAAGATAAGCTACGACTTGTGCGGTTGCTAAAAGAGAACGGCGAAATCGTGGCGGTTACTGGCGATGGAGTCAACGATGCGCCGGCGCTTAAAGAAGCTCACATTGGTATAGCAATGGGCATTCGTGGAACCGATGTGGCAAAGGAAAACGCAGACATGGTTTTGGCAGATGATAATTTCGCCACCATAACAGTTGCCGTTAAAGAAGGAAGAAAAATCTTCGCAAACCTTACAAAAGGCGTTCGATATTACCTTGCGTGCAAAATCGCATTAGTAGCCAGCTTTCTACTGCCCATCGCCCTCGGCATCCCCTTACCCTTCGCTCCGATCCAAATAATCGTGTTGGAGCTCTTCATGGACCTAGCGGCGTCTGCAACTTTTGTGGCGGAACCCCAAGAAGCAGGCGCCATGCAGAAGCCACCATTGAACCCAGCTAAGAAATTCATGAACAAAAACATGCTGACAATTATGGCACTGGGAGCCTTGAGCCTGTTCGGCGCTGTTTCCACCAGCTACCTCTACACTTGGTACACCACGGGAGACCTCGTTTTGGCTCAGACAATGGCTTTCGCCACTTGGATGGTGGGACACATATTCCTCGCATTGAACCTTCGAAGCGAGAAGGAGCCGCTTGCGAAACTGGGTTTGCTGTCGAACAAGCTGATGCTGCTTTGGGCGCTGATTGTAGCGGTTACACTGATTGTTGGAACTAATGTTCCGCTTCTACATGAATCGCTTAGAATTACTAGCCTCAGTTTGACTAACTGGACGACGGTGCTAGCGGTTTCGTTTGTAGCGACGTTCTGGATGGAACTTAAAAAACTGCTGAGAAAGTAGCCCCGAAAAAAGATAGCTGCAAATGGAAGAAGCTTTAAACTTCAACGTGTCACACAGATAGACTGCGAGGACGAGAAATATGCCAATCAAATACTACGACGCCCCCGAAATCAAAAAGCAAGTGGACCAGCTTGCTGACGAATGCGAATTTTTCCACGTTGTCCCCCAATTCGTCTACTGCGTCAGAAGCAGGGGCAGCAAAGCTAGACGAACCATCGCTCGCATCCACGGTTTGGGCAAGTTGTGGCAGGGTGTACTGAACATGCCACCAGCGTACACCATCGAGGTTATCTCGGAGATTTACGACAAAATGTCAGAGGAAGATAGAGAAAAAACGCTTGTCCATGAACTAATGCATATTCCAGGCGGTTTCGGAGGCGGTTTCCGACCCCACAAGGGCTACGTGGAACGCAAAATGGTTGATGATGTATACGCGAAGCTCAAGAGGTCGCGAGCGGCAAAAAAATCTAAGTTGTCCTTATACTGAGCATGGATTCGTTGGTGAAAGTTTTTAAGCTTGTTTCCATAGAAAAATATGGAAAAGCGGCAAAGTTTCCATTGAACCTTTAAATCGGCAAAACTAAAAAACCTAAGAGGCAGACGCATGAAACACGTTTTGAAAACCCTCAAGCACAACGGCATATTCGTTCCACAATATGAATACAAGGGCTTCGCAGTAAAAATTCAAGGGAGCAACGTAAAGCTAACCCCAAAAAGCGAACAAATGGCCGTGGCGTGGATAAGAAAAAGACAATCAGCGGCTTCGCCTCCTGACAAGGTCTTCATGAAAAACTTCATGCGCGAATTTCTGGAGCAGCTAAAGCAGGAAAACCCTATGGCAGGTTTCTTGAGCAAATTTTCATCCGAGTATCTCGAGAAAATAGAAAACTACACCGCCATCGATGTGGGCAACCCAAATTCGACTATTCACCAGGACATCGACTTTTCGCAGGTCTCCAACTACGTGGAAACGGAGAAACAGAAAAAAGCCACTATGACCTCCGAGGAGAAAAAACAGCTAGCTGCAGAACGCAAAGTCAAGCGGGAAGCGTTAAAAGGCAAATTTGCTGTTGCTGAAGTGGATGGTCAAAAACTGGAAATCGCTAACTGGACCGCTGAGCCCTCATGTCTTTTTGCTGGACGTGGCGACCATCCGCAACGCGGGAAATGGAAGGATGGTCCCAGTGAAGAAGATATCATACTCAATCTCCCCAAAGATGCCCCTGTTCCGCCTGGAAATTGGAAAGGCGTAGTTTGGGAACCCCAGAAGATGTATGTTGCCAAATGGGAAGATAAGCTAACGGGAAAAATCAAGTATGTCTGGTTCAGCGATACCGCGTTCCTAAAGCAGAACCGTGAAAAAGAAAAGTTTCTGAAGGCGGAAACTTTGGGTAAGCAGATTGGAAAAATCGAAGATCACATCCTCAAAAATCTAGACTCAAAAGACGAAACCCGAAGGAAGGTTGCAACGGTTTGTTGGCTTATTTTGAATCCGAACATGAGGGTGGGCGACGAAAAAGACCCGGACGAAGCCGACACTGTAGGTGCCATCACACTCAGGAAAGAACACATCACGATAGAAGGCGACATTCTCCACTTCGACTTCTTAGGCAAGGACTCAGTTCGCTGGATCAAAAACGTGAAGGCCCCACCATCAGTAATCAGGAACATCGAATATTTCTCAAAGAACAGCAAAGAATACCTTTTTGAAGGGATAGACTCCAAAAATGTCTCACGTTTTCTCTCCGAGAAGATGCCAAAATTAACCGCTAAGGTTTTCCGTACCTGGAGATGCACCAAAACCGTCAAAGAAGAACTTGAGAAAAGCGGTGTCAATAAAGAAGATCCAGACTATCGGAAGATGTATGCGGCTAAGATGGCTAACCTGAAAGTTGCAGAAGTAGCAAACCACAAACGTAAGATTCCGCCAACCTTCCAGGACCGTCTGACTAAAAAGCAAGAGCGGCTTAAAGAATTGGAAACGCAATTGGCTGCTAAAAAGGCAGAGGGCAAAAAAACCGAAGCAGCTGAAACACGAATCGCAAAAGCCAAGCTGGATATTGAATTGACTAGGCGTACCGAAGAATACAACTTGGGCACATCGTTAAAGTCATACATTGACCCTACAGCCTACGTGAAATGGGCGAAGAAAGTCAAGTTCGACATCACAAAGTTCTATCCTAAGACGCTACAGAAGAAGTTCAGTTGGGCATTAAGTAGCGGCAAAACGGAACCTGAGTGCATTACAGCATGAAGCTGACTGAAACCAAAAACGGCGTTGTTGTTGAGGTTTTCGTTAAGCCGAACAGCCAACAGTTCGAAGTAACCGTCGAAGGTGAAGAGATAGTCGTTCGCTGCACTGAAGAACCAGTAAAAGGTAAAGTGAACAAAGAACTCATAAAAGGTCTCACAAAATCTTTCCGCACTGAAGTCGAACTTGTTTCGGGCGCAACCTCAAAAGAAAAACGACTCCTGATAAAAGGTCTCAAAAAAGGCGAAGTAGAAAAACTTCTACACATTAAAAACACTTAGACGTCAGCACCTTTCGAAACGAGCGTGCATAGGAACTTTTGCTCTATCCATTTTGTCTCTGTTGCTTAAACGCTTAATACCAAACCAACGTAGATCATGAGCAGAATAACGCCAACCAGAAATGATTGATGCACAAACCGTCGCTTATGAGAACTTTGTCGAGAAAGAAGACTGAAAAAGGTAAAGTGTTCACAAATAACTAAATAAAAATCAAAGTTCAGATTTATCGTTTACTAAAATTTCCAATTAATAAACAAAACGGGGACATTGTTCCAAGCCCATAGCTAAAATGCATACCTGATCTTTGAACCGCAAACGATAACTAAGCTAGACTTTTAAATTAAAGAACAAATAGGTTTTCACCGGAGGTACATATCAGCCGTGTTGTTTGAACCGAAGCATCGCTGCGATTCCGCCGAACGCGTTTTTTAGCATCTGCCCTTCCTCAGTTTCCGCTGAAATGACCTCCACATCCGTACTGGATAACTCGGCTATCTGGGCTAAGTCATCAACGATGTCGGTTTTCTCCGCTATTGTAAGGGATGGAGCGGAACATTTTGGACACGGTTTCCCGGTGAGTCCTTGCTCGAAAGTCGCCATTTCTGGAGCCTTCACCGTATGCTGTTCAGTAAAGCCGCAGGCGCCGCATTTGATGGTTACACGTAAAAGGTCAAGGCCTTCCGAAAGCAGTAACAGTCGAACTGCGCCGGATTCGAGGGCTCTCCTCACTTCAACTTCACCGTAGGTTATCAAGCCTGTATCATGTCCAACTTCGTAGAGAAATTTTTGCATTATGGTTTTTTCTTCGATGTAGCGGACCTTACGCATGATTTCAGGCGCTTTCTCCACGACTTCCTTGACGCCTTGCTCTTCCACGTATGCGGTGTCGACAACCTCAAGAATCTTGTCCCGCAGTTGATAATTGAGGAAGTCGCCCTTCTGAAAATCGTACTTGGTTGGCCCAGGTCCCGCGAGTATGATACCTTTGAGTGTGTCTATGGGTAGGAAAATCTCGTTCGCATGCGCACCCACACGTGTGAAGTATTCGTTAAGCTGCATATCCCTTAGGCGTTCGTAACGTCGAGCGGATTGACCACCAGCGCGCGTTTTTCCCGTTACACCAGAATACATTTGCCTAACGATTGTCAAACGTTTACCTTGCAAAGTCGCAATTGTAGCGTCCGAAGCGTCAACTAAAATGATACCGTATGTTTCTTTCTCGCGCAGCATCTCCTGCAGATACTCCGTGTGGAACCGCGAATCACAGCGGTAAAGAAAAATCTTGATAGGTTCTGGTGGAACAATAACATAGGCTTCCATACGTTCGGTTCCAGGAGCACCGCCTTCTTGCAGGAGAGCACCAGTAAAAATCACGATGCCCTTTTCTCCAGGGTCCTTGAAGAGCTTGAGTTTTTGCTGAGCTTTAGTGATAGCGTCTAGTACATTTTTGCGTGTGACGTTGGATTTTATGTTGCTGGCGGTTCCGTATTCTTCGCGCAGTAGGTTGAGAGCATCGCTGATTTGCTTGCCGGGCGGTACATAAATAGTGATGAGTTCGGTGTGGCTGCCTTCTTTGCTGGCTAGGGTTTGCAATGTTTTTCTAAGCCTGAAGAGTTCCAGAGAGGATTTTTTGGGGGTACTCAAATGTTTTCACGAATGGTTAATGGTTAAACTATAAACTACGTTGCATCTGGTCAAATAAAAGTTCCGTAGTATAAAAGGGGAAGTTATGTTGCGCCTATGGCATCTTTGAGGAATGCCTTGAAGGGGCCAAGTTTTCCGCCGTAGTTACCAGAGCTGATTTTAACGATGCCCGGATAGCTTGCCGCTGCCGTTACGCCTTGTTTCATGCCGTTTTTGACGGCGTCTAGGCTTAAGCCATTCATGACGATTTCGTAAACGCTGGTTACGCCTTCGGGAACGACGGAGTCAGGTATAAGCGTTCGGATTGTTGGGCAGTATGGGTGGTTAGTTGATGCTTTCAGTTTGTATTTGAGCGACCCCGCTTTGCTTCCCGCACGACAAACTCCGCCTGGAAACTGCATAATAACGTCAGGAGCATTTGCGCGGATTGCATCTGCTGCTGCTTCTGCAGCGCGAAGTCCTTCTTGCTGGGTCTTTGCAAATATCATGAAGTTTCCGCCTGCAACTGCTTCCATTGCTCCGAAGCCGTCTTCCACGATAAAGCTGCCTTCCATTACGGGTATTTTCCAACATTTTCTTCCGCCGACCATAGTTTTCTTTTGGAAGCCATCGCCGAAATAGCGTAGGCTACTACCGACTTTGAGGACGCGTTTGCCTGTTAAACCGTTGAAGGCGGAAGTGGTTGGGCAAGTCAGGGTACATTGGCCGATACGCTGCATAAGTTGTTGCTTGAGTTCGAAGCGGTCACGGTTATAGATTTGGATAAGTATTCCGGGTCGTTTGTCAGGTGTCTGGTCTGCTGGAACAGGTCGTTCGATTGCGGCTTCCGCAGTCGCCTCAATTACGCTCGTGGCAAAACCCGTAGTCAAACTTGCCGCGATTTGTGCCCACTTCTCGTTTTGTGCAGTTATCAGAACTCTTCCGGCCCAAAGACCAAACATTTCTGCGAATGTGTCTTGGATTTTGACAGTGTTTCCTGCGGGTGATTTCACGTTGTAAACTTTTTCTTTGTCGTCGTAACCGAGGATTTCCAGCTTATTATTGTCGTTTGACATGAGTGAGACCTTGATTCTGTTGTGTTCGGTATGATTTAAGAGTTTTCGTGAAAGACCATGCGGTTTCTTAGGGTTTTGCGGGTGCTTTCAGTGTTTCCTGGGCGCTTCTGGTTGGCAAGTTGGGTGGAGACATTACGATTTTTCGCTATAACCTCATTAATTATACCCTCTACACTTGTTGAGCTCGTAATTTGAGTTTTATGCATTCCTCACACTAAAGGCAAGTTGATGGATGGGAATTGCTTTGGAAATCGTCTGTTTCTCTTCATTTGCAACAGACATCTTTCGTTGTGAGAGAAAGGTTTACTTGAAACATTTGCTCCGATTATCTGTATAGGAGGTTGGTTTTGTGGATGAAGATTCTGGCAGCATGCCCGTTCTTTTTGTAGGCCACGGCTCACCAATGAACATTGTTTCCAAGAACAGCTTTACTGAGGACTTAGCCACAACCGCAGCTGAGTTACCCAAGCCTAAGGCTATTTTAGTGGTTTCTGCTCACTGGTTAACCAGCGGGACCTACGTGGGATGCATGAAAAAGCCGAGGACCATCTACGATTTCTATGGGTTTCCCGCGGAACTTTACAAAATCCGCTACCCATGTTCAGGTGCGCCACAAGAAGCGGAATTCGTGACACAAACAGTAAAATCCTCAAAAGTCGTCTGCAACAGCGATTGGGGACTTGACCACGCTTCATGGGCAGTTCTTAAACATATGTACCCAAACGCGGACATACCAGTTTTTGAGATGAGCGTCGACTATTCGCCATACAACGATTGGCGCCCAAAATCAATGGAACACCATTACAAATTAGCCACTGAACTTGCGCCTCTGCGGAAAAAAGGAGTCCTCATCATCGGTAGCGGAAACATCGTGCACAACCTCGGACTAATCGACTACGACATTGACACAAAACCGTACGAGTGGGCTGTGAAGTTCGACGAAAAAGTCAAACAAAACATGCTAAGAGGGGATCATGCAGCACTCCTTAACTATCTGGAGATAGGTCAGGAGGCACAGTACGCGGTGCCAACGTTGGACCATTACCTTCCGATGATTTATGCCATTGCCCTGCAGCAAAAAGGCGAAGAGCTCAAGTTTATCCATGAAGGATTCCAGAACGGCTCAGTTTCGATGAGGGCTTTCCAGATCGGATAAAAGAAAAAGATTGAGAAGCTGGTTAGTCCATTAGTACGAAGGCGAGTGTATGCCCCCCGTCGTTGCCTTTCTGGACTGCTACGTCGGATAGGTATAAGCCTAACTTCACGGCATCTGTGTTCCTTGGAACCACATTGATGTAGAAGAAGAGAATTTAACTGCGGAAAAACCGCTTAGAACAGTCCCAGTATAAACTGCAATAATTGAATCCACTTTGAAGTTTTTCTCAAGGGGTTCCCATCAGCGTCTGCTGCCGAAAGTTATGTAACTTGAAAGGCGATTGTTGGAAGAAGCTACTATATTCTCTCTGAAAATGCCGTTGAGATTAGTTTTTCCATCTATTTCATCAAGTTCTTGTTTCTGAAGATTAATCTGGTTTTTCTAAAAGTCTCGTGAAGGCTAGAAGGCGGCTTATTTTTTCTTTCTTCTTAGGAGGTCTGTTGCAAATTTGAAAATGAGACTGGCTATTATGAGGGTGAAGATGCCAATACCAAAAACTTCGGTTGAGATTACACCAGTGTAATTCCAGTAAATCAGGAGGATCCCGACTATTATATAGAAGACTGCAAATGCCAGAGTTAATAGGTTCCATTTGCGGGATTCAATATTTGATGCCAAGGCAGTACCTTAGGGTATGTTGAGTTTGTTGCGATTAAAGGGTTACTGTTGCAATTGGGGAGAAATAAATCGGAAAAAAATAGTTTGTTTTCAAGGACCTGGTTGGTCTCGGAGTTTCTCGTCTATCGCTTCTTGCTGTTCGGGGGTGAACTGTTCGTCTTGGCATACTGGACATCTGAGCACCTTCACATTTCTAAGGACAACGCCGTAAATTTCGAAATCAACATCAACTTCTATCAACTCTACGCAGCATACCGGACATAGTAGAGCACCAGCTTTGAGGGTTAGTTGATGTTTGGGTTCATCGTTGTGTGGCACTTTTTATCATACATCAAAAACGTTTATGGTGTTAATTTGTCTTACTAACATCAGATTAGTTTGCTTTCGAATCTGTGTGATAACCGGTTTCCTCATTGCTGAAAGTGCATTATCAACATGTTAGTTGCGAGTTTTAACACTTATCTAATACGAAATACGTAAAATAAGTAATGAAATCGGAAATGCTTAAATATTCGCTTACGAGAGTAATCTTCGCAAGAGGTTTAACAGAATGACACTATTCAGTGGTTGTTACACTGCCCTCATAACCCCTTTTCGAAGCAACCGAGAGGTGGATTACGAGGGCCTACAGAGACTAGTAGAATTTCAGCTTAGCAAAGGTGCAAGCGGCATCTTAGCCTGCGGCACCACAGGTGAAAGCCCCACCCTAGATTGGAATGAACACAACAAAGTTACGGAACGCGTCCACGAATACACACATAGGAAGGGTTTAACAATTGCAGGGACAGGCAGCAACAGTACCCAAGAGACAATAGAAGGCACAGTCCATGCCGCCCACACAGGCATCACAACAGTTCTTCTTGTGGATCCATACTATAATGGACCCAGCAGCCTCGAAATCCGCCGCGAATACGTTGAACCGGTCGCAAAGCAGTTTCCAGAAATGCAAATAATCCCTTACGTAATCCCAGGCAGAACAGGCACCCAGCTGCTCCCCCAAGACATCGCTCAACTAAGTGCAGATTACCCTAACGTACGGTGTGTGAAGGAAGCAACTGGCGACCTTGAAAATATGCGTTTAACCCGCAAACTCTGCGGAAGCGACTTTGATATTCTTTCAGGTGATGACGACAAGACCTTTGCCATGATGACCCTGCCAGATATCGCAGCCAGCGGGGTCATTTCGGTTATCAGCAACGTCGCTCCACAAGCCATCAGCGACATGATTCATTATAATCTAGACGGCAACACCGCAGAAGCAAAGCAGCTCGCCGAAGCGCTACAGCCGCTTTTTTCAGTAATTACAGTGAAGACTCAAGAGCAGACACCTTTTGGTCCTGTCACGTGCAAGGCAAGAAATCCACTGGCGATTAAGACCCTAATGAACGTGTTGGGCATGCCCGCTGGACCCTGCAGGCAACCTCTTGGAAAAATGACACGAGCCGGCTTAGAAGTGGTTGTACAAGCTGCACGTAAAGTTTACGAAGCCCACCCCGAAATCCTCAAGCCCATCGAGCAATTCTTTGACGTAGACTTAATGGATAGGCTAAACAACGAACGCTACTTGGAGGGCCTTTACTATGCTTAAGCTATGTGTTGCAGGCGCCGCAGGCAAAATGGGCAACGCCATTATCCAAGAAGCCACCGCGAAAGGTCACCAAATAGTCGGTGCAGTTGAGGCCCAAGGCAACCCAACAATCGGCAAAAGCCTCAGGCAACTTGGCATTGCCAATTCAGACACCTGCATCACGGGACCCGAAAACTTTTGCGACGCGGTCAGCAACGCCGATGTTTACATCACGTTCACTTCACCTGTTGCTGAATTGCAGAATCTGCCTGCAGTGGCAAAGATGGGAAAAAGAATTATTTTGGGCACCACAGGCTTCACAGCAGAGCAAAACCAGATAATCCGGGCAGCGGTAGAAACCAAGGTTCCCGCTGTTTTCTCCCCAAACTACAGCGTTGGCGTAAACATATTGTTCAAACTTGCCGAAGCCCTCAAGGCTTTCCCATCGGAGTATGACTTTAGTATAACCGAAATTCATCACACGGCCAAGAAGGATGCCCCAAGCGGCACAGCCGTGAAGCTTGGCGAAATCGTTTCCGGGATTCGCGGTTACACCTCAACTGTTCACGGCAGAGAAGGCACCAGTCTACGCAGGCCTCATGAACTTGAAATCGCAACTTTGCGTGCAGGAGGCGTCCCTGGCATCCACGACCTTATAGTCGCTGGACCCTACGAGATGCTCAAGATCGAACACATTGCTTTTTCGCGAAATGTGTTAGCCCAAGGGGCGGTCTACGCGGCAGAATGGCTAAGCAAGCAAAACAACCCAGGCATCTATAGCATGGCAACGGTGCTGGGTCTTTAACCACTAACATTTTTATTTGTAGAAAACCACTCAAAAAACAAGGAAGCAATAGAAATGTCCTCAAAACGTAAAGTAGCCATCTTGGGCGCAACCGGCGCCGTCGGACAGAGATACATTCAACTTCTACAAGGGCACCCATGGTTCGAGGTGGAAGTGCTGGCAGCCTCAGAGCGGTCAGCTGGGAAAAAGTTCAAAGACGCTTGCAACTGGGTCATGGAATCGAACCTACCCAGAGAAATTTCCGAGATGACGGTGGCAGATGCCACTGTTGAATCGGTCGAGAAAGCGGGAAATGTGGACCTTATCTTCAGTTCGCTGCCGGGAGACTTGGCGGGTCCAGTGGAAGAGGAATTTGCCGCGGTTTACCCTGTGTTTAGCAAGGCGTCGGCGCACAGAATGGAAAAAGACGTTCCATTACTCATCCCTGAAGTAAACCCTGAACACGTAGCTCTTATTCCGATCCAGCAAAAGAACCGAAGTTGGAAAGGTTACATAACCACTGACCCCAACTGTAGCACAATCCAGATGGCTATGACACTTAAGCCGTTAATGCAGTTTGGACTTCAGCAAGTCGTGGTTACAACTATGCAGGCTCTTAGTGGTGCAGGCTACCCAGGCGTAGCTTCTCTAGACATTATCGACAACGTTGTGCCATTCATCGGAAAAGAAGAAGAAAAGATGGAGTCAGAAGCCCTCAAAATACTGGGCACAATCACAGAAAAACAGGCTGTGGAAAACGCAGACTTTCAAATCAGCGCAAGTTGCAACCGAGTCCATGTCAAAGACGGACACTTAGAATCAATTTTCGTTAAGCTCAGCAGAGACCCTTCGATAGCAGATGTTGAAGAATCTTTCAGCAACTTTAGTGGTGAACCTCAAAAGCTTAAGTTACCCTCTGCGCCGCAAAATCCGATTGTAATCAGAAGAGAACCAAATCGCCCTCAGCCCAGATTTGACAGGGACACAGGGTGCGGCATGAGCGTCGTCGTCGGAAGAATCAGAAGCGACCCGATCATGACGTTAAAGTACACGTGTCTGGGACACAATACCATTAGAGGAGGAGCAGGCGCAGGCATTTTGAGCGCCGAGTTGATGGTGTCTAAGGGATTAGCTTAATAGCCAAGCCCGCGTATACTATCTGACGAAACACGATATTGGTGAGAATGAGTGAACACATTTAATGAACCTTTAGAGAACAGGAATGGTCAACTCTTCATCGACGGCGTTTCCACCCAAACCCTCGCCGAAAAGTTTGACACACCCCTCTACGTGATTAGCGAACGCAGAATCCGAAATAACTATCAACGATTGAAGAACGCGTTAACGCGCAATTATGAAAAGATTAGAATTAACTACGCGATGAAGGCAAACTCGAATCTATCCGTGCTAAAGACACTTGAAGCGGAGGGCGCAAACGTGGACGCCGTCAGTCCAGGCGAAGTTTTCATGGCGTTGACGTGTGGCTTCACCCCAGAACGCATACTCTTTACAGGCACAAGCGTCCGAACCGACGAACTCAAGTTTCTCTCAGATTCCAACGTAACCATAAATGTGGACTCCAAATCACAGCTAGACAGACTCTTAAAAATTCAGGTTCCTAAAACCCTGTCAGTGAGGGTTAATCCAGAGGTCGGCGCAGGACACCATGAACACTGCATCACTGCAGGCAAGCAGTCAAAATTTGGCATCTGGGAACAGGACATTCCAATAGTTTATGAGACTGCTAAGAAGGCAGGCGTGCAAAAGTTCGGCATTCACATGCACATAGGCTCAGGCATTCTTGAGGTGAAACCGTTCCTTGCAGCCCTTGAAAAGCTGCTTTCAACTGCGAAGATGGTTCACGAGCAGATAGGCGTAAACTTCGAATTCATCGACGTTGGCGGCGGCATTGGAGTACCCTACAAGCCTCAAGACAAGCCTCTTGACTTACAAGTTTACTCTGACAAGGTGCTTTCCCTCTTCAAGAACAAAATCGATCAGTACGGACTTGGCGGGCCCACATTTTGCGTGGAACCAGGCAGATATCTAGTTGCGGACGCCAGCATCCTCTTAACCTCAGTCAACACGGTGAAAACGACTCCATTCAGGAAGTTCATTGGTGTAGACGCAGGCTTCAACACGTTAATTCGCCCCGCCATGTACGGTTCCTACCAGCCCATCGTCATCGCGAACAAACTCTTTGCCGCTGAAGAAGAAAAATACGATGTGGCAGGCCCTATTTGCGAGTCAGGTGATTTACTGGCAAAAGATAGGCGGCTTCCAAAGATTGAAGAGGGCGATTTACTAGCAGTCCTGAATGCTGGAGCGTATGGTTTCAGCATGAGTAGCCAGTATAACGCCCGACCCCGAGCTGCCGAAGTACTTGTAAACGAAGGCAAGTTCAAACTGGTTCGGGAAAGAGAACAATTAGACGATTTAATGAATGGACAGCAAGCTTCAGCAGAGTGGCAAGAATGAATTTCTGGAAGATGCATGGCTTAGGCAATGATTATGTCGTTATAGATAATCGAGACGGTAAAATAGCCGACAAGGAAGCAGCAGCCTTAGCCAAGAAACTCTGCGAACGCAGATTTTTTATTGGCGCCGACGGGCTCCTTCTCGTATCTAATTCAAAGACAGCAGACGTGAGAATGCGAATTTTCAATGCGGATGGTAGCGAAGCTGAAATGTGCGGCAATGGCATTCGATGCTTTGTAAAGTACTGCTACGAGAACGGCATTGTCAATAAGGGCGAATTTGCGGTGGAAACTAACGCAGGTGTGAAGCAGGTTTGGTTGACATTGAAGGAAAACGAAGTTAAGTTAGTTAAAGTTGATATGGGCACACCCAACTGGGACCGCAAATCGTTACCAATGAACGGACAGGGACCATGTATTAATGAGCCCTTGCAAGTTGATGATGAAGAAACCTACAACGTGACTTGCTTGTCGATGGGAAATCCGCACTGCATTATATTTGTCGAAAACGTTGACGAATCACCAGTTGAGTATATAGGTCCAATAATTGAGAACCACCATGCTTTTCCCAAGCGAACAAACGTAGGCTTCGTACAGGTCCTAAGCAGGAACGAACTGAAAGTTCGTGTTTGGGAACGAGGCTGCGGCGAAACTCTCGCATGTGGAACAGGAACTTGTGCTGCCGTGGCTGCTGCAAACAGGCTTGGGAAAGTCAAAGACAAGGTTTTGGTTCATTTGCTCGGCGGAGATTTGCAGGTAGAAGTAGGTAAAACGCTGTTTTTGAGCGGAGCGGCAGAGAAAGTTTTTGAAGGAAGACTCTTCTAACCTAAGAACGTGACCCAAAAATGAACACTGAGTTTGCAGACCGAATCAAGAGGCTCCCACCTTACTTGTTCGCTGAGATCGAGAAACAAATAAAGGAAAAGAAAGCCTCAGGCATAGACCTTATCTCCCTAAGCATAGGGGACCCTGACTTACCTCCGCCGCAAATCGTCATTGACGCACTCAAAGAAGAGTCGGCAAACCCGAAGAACCATAATTACAGTTTCAGCCAAGGCGAACCTGAATTCCGACAGGCAATAACCGATTGGTACAAAAAACGGTTTGACGTAGATCTCGCGCAAGACCAAGTGGTTGCGCTTTTAGGTAGCAAAGAAGGCATAGCCAACGTTGCGCGGGCTTTCGTGAACCCGGGCGACAAGGTGCTTGTACCGGACCCTGCGTATCCAGTTTATGCAAACGGCAGCACCATTCTCTGTGACGGCGTACCAGTACCGATGCCGCTGTTGGAAGAAAACGGCTTCAAGCCCGACCTCGATAGGGTAGAAGCGCAGAAAGCCAAGATGATGTTTCTCAACTACCCCAATAACCCAACTGCGGCCACAGCAGATAGGGCCTTCCTTAAGGAAGCGGTAGATTTCGCATGCGACAACAACACTATACTATGCTACGATAATGCTTACAGTGAAATTAGCTATGATGGTTATAAAGCACCCAGCATCCTTGAAATCGACGGAGCGCTAGAGTGCGCTATAGAATTCCACTCCCTATCTAAGACGTTTAACATAACTGGCGACCGCATAGGCTTCGCTGTCGGGAACAGGAAGCTGGTTAATGGCTTGACTAAAGTGAAGTCGCAAATTGATTCGGGTCCGCCGGTGTATACTCAGAAGGTTGCCGTCAAAGCATTAGGAGCTTACAAGTCCGCTGAGGCACCTGAGTTCCTCAAGAAAAACAATCAGATAATGGCCGAACGCCGAGACCTGCTGGTTGATACCTTATGCGACATCGGCTTCCAATGTGAAAAGCCCAAAGCAACCTTCTATGTTTGGGTAAACTGCAAGGAAGACTCCATGAAATTCGCTTCAAAATTGCTGGATGTAGGGGTAGCAGTAACGCCTGGCGTTGGCTTTGGCGAACACGGCGAAAACTACGCACGGATAACGTTTACGCAGTCGAAGGAACGCATCGCGGAAGCCTGCGAAAGAATCCGCAGCCTCTTCAATTAAGAAACACTATTTTTCTCAGTCTCTACATTTTCTTAGGAGCATCAGCTTCCACCAACTTTGAGGAAGATGCGTTTCAAAACTCCTCCCTTTGATAATTCTTGAAGCGCATCCCGAAAAATATAAAAGGTGTCTTCGGAGTTTTTCTTCGAGCATAATCTCGATGAGTCAAAATAATGGGATTTTCAGCCGCAGACCGATGAGGCGAAGATTTAAAAAGGAAAGCCGCAAATTCAGCTTTGTTTTTTATCAAGCTCTTTATGGTCCTTTGGTTTTCACTCGGGCGATTTATCGACAACTAATTCTTTTAGCGCTCATGTTCGTATGGGGCGCAGGGATATTTTCTTATTTCGATCACATGCCTGTTCTGGGTGCGCTTTTAGCCGCGGTTTCCACCGTTACCACTCTGGGGTTTTATGGACCAAACAATGGTAACCTTTTCACTATTAATCCTGTTGAAGCGGTGCTCTTAATTATAATGATAGTTATATCGGTAGGGGCAGGCGCATCAATATTGCAGGGCACCATGAACACGATTGCAAAAGGCGATTTGGCTAAGGGACAAGCTGAAAAGAAGTTGATGACGAAGCTAAAAGGTCACGTCATCGTTTTGGGCTATACGCATTTAGGTAAATACGTTACAGATAAACTGGATGAAATAGGCTTAGACTACATTGTGGTTACAAAAAACCCTGCAAAGTATGAAGAGTTGCTTAAGAAAAACTGTTTCGCCGTGCTTGAATCCGAAAATCAGCCTATGGATGCTTTTACATCCGCGGGTATAGAACGCGCCGCCATGATTGTGGTAGCTCACGAAAAAGACCCTGACAACATGCTCTCAATCTTGAGCGCAAGGAAAATGCGCCCCAACATAAGAATTGTTACTGTAGTTCACAACTCAACTCTAATAGAAACAGCCAAAAACGCAGGCGCTGACATGGTTATACCTTCCTCAGTAACGGTTGGGCATCTGCTGGCACTTTCCGCTGTTACAAAAAACATCGTGGGCTTAGTTTTCTCTGAGCGAATAGGCGCGCAAGAAATCGCCGAATTCTCAGTGTTTAAATCATCCAAATTGATCGGAAAGGGGATGCAGAAAATTTCAGAATGCGCAACCGTTATTGGAGTGTTACGCGACGACAAGGTGGTGCGGAACCTGTTTGACCCGAACTTCACCATTAAAGAGGACGACACGTTGCTTGTTTTCGGCGACCCAAGCTGCCTCTTAGCGCTTGAAGACAAAGCCAAGGCTCTCTAAACAAAGACCCCAACAAACGAGAAATCATTCTGGCTCAAGTCTAACTAAAACGGATTTTGTGATAAGTCGAAAATACACCTGAACGGTTCTGAAAAGACAGTTAAAGAAAGAAGAAAGTGAGGCTGGTTCGCCTACTGTGGCAACCAGTTTTTGGGTTGTTCTTTGGGTGCGGCTTTAGCTTTCGCTTTCGCCAGCTTCTTAAGGATCTGGGTCTTGCCGATATCGTATGCTATTGAGTAGTCGAAGAGTCCCGCGGGTGCTTCTGTTGCGCGTTTAATCATGTCAGTTTCAATTTTGATTTTCAGTTTGCCTATGGCTAACGCGCCTATACCAAAAACATTCTTGACGAGTTCCTTACCGTCGTCGTTGCTGTCTAAACCTTCCACACCCACTGGTTTGATGGCGTTAATGTCTGCGACGATCTTGCATTTCTTGGCGATTTTGAGGTCGGCTGCACTTAGAAGTTGGATTCCGCCCGCTCCCGCTGAGAGGATAATTTCGGCGTCTTTAACGGCTGCGGCTGTCTGTTCGGGCTTGGTTACTTCGACGACTTTGACGAGTTGGGCGCCAGCTTCCTTGTTAATCTTGTCGGCCACCGCTTGTCCTTTCGCCAACGCTCGTGAGGTTATGACCACGTTTGCTTTCTCTGAAGCGTATATTCTCGCCGCTGTTTGTCCAACGGGTCCGGTCCCTGCGAGGACTGTGATGCTTTTGCCTTCCAATGTTCCGAAGCCCTTTTCAAGCGAAAGGCTCAGCGTCTTTGCCACTGCGCCTGCGGCGGTTGAATAGGCTCCGCGAGGGTCCACAATTATGCTTGTTCCCCAAGGTGCAGAAGCCATGCTTTTCTGGGTTGCTTCAACGACTTTTTCTACCATTTCGAAGTTACTGCCGTTGATGAAGATTTTCGTGTGTGCTGCGCCTAAAGGTCCGCGTGGGAACAATGTGTCGAAAACGATTTTTCCTGCGTCTTCGCCTGTGACATTTTCGTATTTGAATATCATAGAGTCTGGGAATGCATCTGTGGCTACGAGCATGTCAAATGGGCTACAGTATTTGTCTGTGTCTAAGAAAACGAAAACTGTTTTGAAACTTGGTTGTGCCATTTTAAGTTCACACCTTGAATATGCTGTTGACGCGGTTGACCCATTTAAGAATTACCACCGTTCAGCGATTACGGATATAATTTAGCCGAAATTAAATATGCCTACCGCTTGACCGATGTTCAACAATTCAAAATTTGAGGTTATGAACTTGTTAAGAACTTTTCGTTGTAAAGTTCAATGTACCCGCATTTGGTGCAGTAAAATGGAATGATCTTATCGCCGACAAAATCGCCGTCCTTTAGCAGGGTTATGCCTCCGATTGTTCCCAAACTATTGGCTTTAGCCATTTGGTTTCCGCATTTCGGGCATTTCCTTGTTTCTTGCATAATTTAGAAAGAAGTAGCGTAAAATAAAAGGATTCATCGTGGGAGGCTCCCTCAATTATGATGTTTCTCAACTATGAAGTTCTTGCTTTCTTCAAACTTGCCAATTTAGCAAGTTTCCTGGCCTATTCACAAGTTTATGTTCATTAGATATAGATCATTGCTGCGACTGCCTATAGACAATATTAGCCCTCCGCAACTGTTTAATAAGCAAACCTGAAACATGTAGCTCAGTTCAGAGGCGCATGTTATGTCGCTTGCAGAAAACGTTGAGAAACTGTCGAATGCCCGCGGAGTGGCAGGCAGAGAAAACGAAGTAAAAAACCTCATGATTCATCTACTGAAACCGTACGTGGACGAGGTAAATATTGATCGTATGGAAAACGTCATAGCCATTAAAAAAGGCAAAACAGCCGCCGCCCCTAAAGTCATGTTCGCCGCCCACATGGACGAAGTCGGTTTAATGGTGAAAACCATAACTAAAGATGGTTTTCTGCAGTTCACTAAG
Organism: Candidatus Bathyarchaeota archaeon; assembly: GCA_963760905.1. GTDB lineage: Archaea > Thermoproteota > Bathyarchaeia > Bathyarchaeales > Bathycorpusculaceae > JADGNF01. The sequence goes on along the minus strand of CAVXEQ010000004.1, from coordinate 685,362 downwards.
ATGGGGGGCATAGACGACCGTATTTTATTGGCAAATAGAGTCAAGGTGATAACGGAGAAGGGCGCGTTGCCAGGCGTTATCGGCTCTAAACCTCCGCACATCCAGAAAGAGGAGGAGCGCAAAAAAATCGTTGCTTACGATGAAATGTTCATCGACGTTGGCGCCCAGAATCGCGACGACGCCAAAGCCATGGGAATCAAAGTCGGTGACCCCGTAGCCTTCGACGTGCAGTTTGTCAAGTTGGGAAACGACGCGGTTATGGGTAAGGCGTTTGATAACCGTGCTGGCTGCGCGGTTATGGTAGAGATTCTTAAGCAGTTAGGCGAAACAGACTGCACTGTCTATGCCGTAGGCACAATCCAAGAGGAGCTTGGGCTCAGGGGAGCAGCCACGGCAGCGTACGCCGTTGATCCCGATGTGGGTTTAGCTTTAGACGTAACCATCGCGGGGGACACCCCTGGCGTTAGGGAATTCGACACGTCCGTGAAAATGGGTAAAGGACCCGCCTTAACGGTAAGCGATTCAGGCTTGATTACTCACTCTAAGGTTCTCCGCTGGCTCATCGACACTGCCGCTCAAAACGGGATCGACTATCAGTTGGAAACAGGGTTGCCGGGCACAACGGACGCGGCGCGCATGGCTTTAACCAGAGCGGGAATTCCCAGCGGAACTATTTCTATTCCAGCGAGATACATTCACAGTCCAGTCGGCTTAGTCAGCCTCAAAGACCTGGAGAACTGCGCGAAACTGGCAGCTCTGGCAATTCAAAACATTCAAAATCGATTCTGAAAAAGGCAAACCCGCCCTTTTTTGGGATATGAAAGCGAGCGAAACTGTTTTTAGCTCAGCAACTAAACCTATTAACGGGGCTTAGAGTTTGGGCAAAACTGAAAAATTCGAGGGAAAGTTCGAGTTTCTAGAACACACCGCAGACGTGTATATTGCGGCGCATGGTGCAACCATGGAGGAGGCTTTCGGCAACGCTGCACTCGCAATGTTTGAAGTCATGACGGATGCCGAAAAAATCAAATCAACACACCGGGATGCGGTGGAAGTGGAGGCAGAAGACGAGTACGCCTTGCTCTATAGCTGGTTAGAAGCATTGCTGGTGAAGTTTGAGGTAAACGGCATGCTTTACTCTGAATTTGAAGTGCACAGCATCAAGGAAACCAAAGAAGGCTTTAAACTCAAAGCGACTGTTCATGGGGAAAAGTTTGACCCGCAAAAGCATCCTCAGAAGGTAGGAGTCAAAGCGGTGACGTATCATCAGATGGAGTTCATAAAAGAAAGGGACAAAGTCACGTTGATGTTCATTCTGGATATCTAGGAGAGTTTTAGCTTTTTCAATTCTTTCAAGATGTATGCGACAACAGTTTCAGGTGGCACTAACAATTCGTCTATTGTGTGTTCTATGAAGTGCACGTTTTTGCCCTTATAGTAGCTGAGAAGCGGGCTGGTTTCTCTTTCGTAAAGGTCAAGCCTCATTTTTATTACTTCAGGATTGTCATCTGAACGCTGATACAACTCGCCCCCGCACTTGTCGCAGACGCCCTCCACTTTCGGCTTCATAAAACGCAGATTATAGACTTGCCCACAATCCTTACATATTCGCCTAGAAGAAAGACGCTCAATGATTACCCAGTCTGGAACAATGAGCTCTATGATGACATCGATTTTAGCGATTTTCTCCAATGCTTCCGCCTGAGACAGGGTCCTCGGGTAGCCGTCTAAGATGAAGCCTTTTTCTTTGGGAGCTTGGGATATACTCTCTTTGAGAACTTCAATCACGATAATGTCGGGAACGAGAAGCCCTGCTTCCACATAACTTTTGACTATTCTACCCAAAACGCCGTTCTCCATGAGCATAACCCTGAAGATGTCGCCCATAGAAATCACGTCAACGCCCAATATCTCTTTGAGCCTAGCTGAGTATGTTCCTTTGCCTGAGCCTGGCGCCCCGAAGATAATCGCGTTCACTTGCCGAGTCTCCTCTAAACGTTTTCTCTTATGAAGAAAAAATAGTGCGTAATTAAGTTTTATGTATTTGCAATGAACGTCCATGAAAAGAAACATTTATGGCAACTAAAGAGAATCCATTCTTGTTGGTAGGCGCGGGCTGAAGATGCATTCAAGAAAAATCGGTGACAACTTGTTTTTGATAGACCTCCAAACTGGCGGCTTCAAAAACCTCATAGCCAGTTACGTCCTGAAAGGGGAAAGAGTCCTAATTGTTGAGACGGGCCCGACTTCGTCAATTCCATGTTTGCTTGCGGGTCTGAAAGAACTGGATGTTAATCCAAATAACGTGGCATACGTTGCGCTCAGTCACGTCCATATTGACCACGGCGGCGGAGCGGGGACCCTTCTGAGGAAACTGCCAAATGCAAAAGTCATTGTTCACCCTAAAGGCGCACCGCACCTCAAAGACCCCGCGAAGCTCTGGGCAGCCTCCCAAGAAACTTTGGGATTTGTCGCGGAAATTTTCGGCAAACCCGAGCCAGTACCTGAAGACAGAATAATCGTGGCAGCGGAAGGCATGACCTTCGACATAGGAGAACGCGTAAAGTTGAAGGTTTTGGAAACTTCAGGACATGCCTCACACAACCTAAGCTTCTACGAGTTGCAAAATCAGGGGGTTTTTCCGGGAGACTCAGCAGGTGCTTACTTTGGCGAGTTCGACACGGTTTTCCCCACGACGCCACCTCCGTTTCGACCCGACATTGCCTTGGTTTCGCTTGATAAACTCATCGACCTTAACCCTCAATTCTTGTATTACAGTCATTTCGGAAAAGCCGCCGACGCGGTAAAACGTCTGCGCAATTACCAGGTGCAAATCAAACTCTGGTTAAACATTGCGGAGGAATCGTTAAAACATGGCGAAAACGCGGAAACGATACGCGAAAGAATTTTTGCATTAGATGAAACAATCCGAGCAGTTTTACCCGAACTTAGGCAGAATCCGGTTCACAGAAAAACCTTGATTGAGAACAGCGTTCGGGGCTTCATAGAGTTCGCTCAAAACCCCCAAATTTAGCGGATCAGATCAACCAAAGTTCATTTGTGCCACATTCTGACATGTGACATTCAACTTTGGCAAGCAGTTTCTCAGAAAACTCTTGCAGTCATGAACCTCATAGACAGCATTCATTGCTTCACGCCTGGTCTCCATCATTATCTTTTTCATTTCATTAATAGAAAATTAGAAGAAAAAAAATGGCGTTTTTTTCCCCAAAAAAAATTTTTTTTTCTTCTACTGCTCTGATTTTGGAATTATCTCACGCATGCACTCGTAAGTGATTTTTGGGAGTTATTTTCTCCTTGTGCTAAACTAAGTTTTGAAAATTAGGTCAGGTTAGTTTCTATGAGAGTTAGAATTTTTGGCTAAATTTCAAAACTGTTTTATTCCAGCGGTGCTTTTGTCATGTGGGTGTTAATTATGGGTGAAAACGAAGGTCGCGCTCCCAAAGAGAATGTTCCAATAGAGAAAATAGATGAGTATTCTTGGCGCATCCCAAGGTATAGGCAGGGTATGCGTGTTCCCGGATTGGTTTTCGCCAACGACACATTAATGGAAAAGATGAGAATGGACCGAACCCTGGAGCAATGCGCCAACGTAACCCATTTACCAGGCATCTACAAAAATGCCATCACATTGCCTGACGGACACGAAGGCTACGGTTTCCCCATCGGCGGCGTAGCCGCCACGGACTATGATGAAGGCGTAATCAGCCCAGGGGGAGTAGGATACGACATAAACTGCGGTGTACGCCTGCTAGCCACGGGTCTCACTGAGAAAGATGTCAGACCAAAACTTGCACAGTTGGCAAGCACCATATTTGAGAACGTCCCTTCAGGGTTAGGTAGCCGCAGAAAAGACCTTAACATAAGCCCCCGGGACCTCGACAAGCTGGTTACTGACGGCGTGCAATGGCTCATCGACAAAGGCTTAGGTTGGACCGAAGACGCAGAGCACTGTGAAGAACATGGACAAATGCAAAACGCAGACCCCGACAAGGTTTCCTCAACTGCCAAAAGCCGAGGGTTAACACAAATTGGCACGTTGGGTTCAGGAAATCATTTTCTGGAAATCCAGAAAGTAGACAAAATCCTCAATCCTGAAACAGCTAAGACGTTTGGCATCACGGAAGAGGGGCAAGTCACGATTATGATTCACTGCGGTAGCCGGGGCTACGGACACCAAGTCTGTAGTGATTACCTGCGCGTCATGGAGCACGCCGTGCAGAAATACAAAATTCCGCTGCCAGACAGGGAACTCGCATGCGCACCCGGAAATAGCAGCGAAGCAAAAGACTACATTCAAGCGATGGCGTGCGCTGTGAACTACGCGTTCTGCAATCGCCAAGCGATTATGCATTGGGTCCGCCAGAGTTTCCAGCAAGTTTATCATGAAGACCCAGAAAAATTCGGGTTAAAACTAGTCTATGACGTAGCTCACAACATCGCTAAGGTTGAAACCCACAAGGTTGATGAGGGAAACAAGAAGGTTTGGGTTCACAGAAAAGGCGCCACCAGAGCGTTTCCAGCTGGACATGAAGAGATCCCAAAAGATTACCGTTCGAAGGGGCAACCGGTACTTATCCCCGGCAGCATGGGCACAAGCTCCTGGGTGCTGGTAGGTGCCCAGAAAGCCATGGAACTAACATTCGGTTCAACAGCCCACGGTGCTGGTCGTATGATGAGTAGGTCGGCTGCGAAGCGCAAGTTCTGGGGCGGAGAAATAAAAACAGCCATGGAAAAACGGGGGATAGTTGTGCGTTCGGCGAGCGCGATGGTTTTGGCTGAGGAAGCTGATCCAGCATACAAGAACGTGGATATCGTGGCAGATGTCAGCGATAAAGTTGGGATAGCAACGAAGGTGGCTAGGCTAGTTCCTATAGCTGTAGTCAAAGGGTAGCATACGCTATGACAAGCAATTCTACACGTAAAACGAGGAACATCATAGGCATCTTAGCCATCGTGCTCATAGCGCTGTTTTATCTCCTTGAATTTATAGGTGTCCTCAATTTCATAGAATGGATCATACTGGTTCTGGTTGTTTTTCTGATTGCAAACTTTGCATTAAGAAGATTGAGAAGACAAGAAATGCAACAACAGCTTTGAACCCCGCAATAAGAATCGTGAAACACAAACCATAACTCGTCTTTAAAGAACCAACAACAGAGCAAAAATTTCGCCTCATTTTGAACCAAAGAAATTTATCGGGCAGTTGTAGAAAGACGCTATTTTTCAATAAATTGGAGGACAATGGTGTTTGTTTCAGGATTCGTTGTCTCAAGATTGGGAAACAAAGAAAACCTCAACATCACGAAAACGAGTTCATTCTTCCCGAAAACACCGTTTAGCCTGGATAAAACGGAGATTTGGGCTATAAGTTAATATCTTTTCTCCAACTTATGGAACAGTAGCGGCTTCCAGAATACGGTTCTCAGGAGTGTGGCAACCTTCAAGGAAGAGTGTGGCATCTGCAAAAGAGTTCTCTCATACAACCGATTAAAGAAGTGTGCACGCTGCCAAAAACTCTATTGCTATGACTGCATGACCCCCGACGTGGCTACGGGTGACCCAACCGCTATGCTCTGCCTCAACTGCGCCCGCAGAGTCGTCGCCCCCAGAATCAAATCAAAATACGAAGGAATCACGAGCCACCTCAAATTCCGCGGCGCATTCACCAACCTAGTCAAGCTGAGTTTTGCTCGCATCGACGGCTTAATCGGCACTAACCTGCCCATGGAAGCGTACCGAAATCAGACCTGGTGGACCAACTCCCCTTCCAGCGCCCACGCTAAGGGCTGGTTGAACGCGGGTTGGGAAGTGCAGGAAGTCAACCTCAAAGAAGGTTTTGTGGTTTTCAAGAAGGTGCGCCAGTTGCCCAGAGCCGTTGGACGCAAAAAAAAGTCGTCAATGGAGATTTCTAAGCCGTTTACGCCCGTGCCTGTCCACTCGACAAAAAAGAATTTGCCATCTAAGACGAAGGTTTCGAAGCTCTACGCGCGGATTTTGAATCTGGAGCGACAGCGAAACGCGGGGTACAGCAATGCTCGGGGGTTCAAGCCAAGGTCCCGATACGAGAAGCGGCTGTTCGGGTCTGATGAGAAACCGCATTGACTGTGCATCGATATTTCTATGTACTGAGATTGTATTACATCTTTGGTACGACTGAGATAATACGGTCAGGGTCCAAAAAAGCCCTAAAAGAAAAAATAAAAAAACACAGAATAGATGTTAGCAAAACCGTCAGAGAATCACTCGAAGACGAAGTCAAAAAAAAAGCGAAACCGCCGAGTTAACCCAAGCAATCAGCGAAATGAAAGCCGTCTTAGAAAAATTCCAGACAACGAAATCGTCAAAGCTATACGGGAATCAAGAGACCAACGATGAAACACTGCCCCTCGACGTAAGCGCCTTCATGCTCCTAATCAAAAAAGCCCATGTCCAAACGGCCGTCACGTGCCTTCAAGACTCCGCGGTTCTGGACTTAACCTTCTACGAAGTGAGAAACGCAATTTGGAAGGAAAGCACCCTGACAAAGTTCCTGACACCCAAAGAGATCAAGTCACTTGAAAAATTGGCACAGACCATTTTTGCCAGGACAGATAAAATTACAACTGACATAGAGGCTTTTTCAGGAATCCTTGAAATCGCAAAAGCCGAGAAACTCTCATTCTACGACTCAAGTTACATATATTTCGCCAAAAGAAAAAGCCCTCAAACTCGTAACCGAAGACAAAAAAAACTCTACGTAAAAGCCCAGAAACACGTTGAAGTCCAAGTTATAACAGAACTGTTATCGCCTTAAACGCAGTTTCTGAATCGAGCCTGCAGGTTAAGAGGAATTGTGGACTAATTTGTTCTTGGATGTCTTTTTGCGGTTATAGCGGTGAAGCAGGTTGCAACAGCCACGATTAAAACCGTTGCAGGAATGAATTCGGGCACGGTTGGCGAGGCTGACGAGCTTGGCGGCGGAGTTAAGCTTGGAGACACAGACATAATTGGAGTGGGCGACGCGCTTGGGTTCGGTAGAGTGGTCGCCGCTGGGTTTGGAGACACAGACGGGAGAAAGGAGTCCGATATTACACAGACCACGCCTTCACCGTTCATTGTTAATCTTTCATTATTGGCCACGTATACTTCTCCATTGACGGCATCATACGCTATGCCATAGGCCCTGTCGTATGGTGGCAGGTCCACAGGCGGCAGGTTCACGGTTGCAATGATTTCGTAAGTGGTGTCTGACATGACCCAGACTCTGCCATTGGTTCCGCTGTACCCGCTAAAAAAGAGTGTGCTTTTGTCGGCATCGTAAGTTACGTCGTAGAGGTGGTTTCCCTGGGGTAATTCCATTGTTGCAACGACGGTATTGCTGTTGTCTGATATTACCGAGACTTTGTCGTCATCCATATTGGCTACGATAATCTCGCCTTTGCCCGAATCATAGGTTAGCAAGCCAGCATTATTTCCCAATGTCCCAGTTGCAACTACAGCGTTAGTGCTATCAGCTATAACTGAAAATGTGCCGTAACTACTGGAATCCGAATGCCATACTAATTGGGTTACGAAGATTTCGTTTTTGCCAGAATCATAAGCTATGCCCAAAGGATGGTTTTCCATATGCACAGTTGCGATTACAGTGTTATTTTTATCCGATATGACTGAAACAGAGTTAGAGTCATAATTAGCTACGAATATCGCGTCCACTCCAGAATCATAAGCTAAATCTACGGGATTGGCTCCCACGGGCACCGTTGCAACAACGGTATTGTTACTATCGGATATAACGGAGACAGTGTCATCGTCGCTGTTGGTTACGAAGATTTCGCCCTTGCCCAAATCATAAGCTACACCCACGGGATATGCCCCCACTGGAACAGTTGCGACAACTGTGTAACTGTTATCCGATATAACCGAAACCGTGTTGTCGTAATAGTTGACCACAAATATCTCTCCTTTGCTCGAATCATAAACTACGCCTCGGGGGTCTGATCCCACTGATATCGTAGCGGTTACTTCAACGGCGCAAACCACGTTAATCCCTGACGCAGCAACAATCATAACCAGTAATGGAACCAAAAGCAGCCAAATTTTGTCTTTCATAAATAAGCCTCAGTTTTTCTGGTTCCACGTTGTTTCTTGAAAGTTAACGCAACCACGCCCGTCGTTGACGCCAAAACCAAGACTGCGACAAGAGTGAATTCTGGTGCAGTTGGGCTTGGCGACGGCGAAAAGTCCACGGAAGCTGAAATTACCGAGACTCTGTTGCTTTCCGAATAGCTCACAAATACCTCGCCCTTGCCCGAATCATAACATATTCCTTGAGGGTTGCTTTCCAAGGGTATGTTTGCAATCACAGCATTGGTAATGTCTGATATCACCGAGATTGAGCTTGAGTTATAGTTCGTTACGAATATTTGCCCGTTGCCAGAATCGTACGCCAGACCATTAGGGGTGGCTCCTACGTTAACGGTGGCAACAACAAGGTTTGTGCCGTCTGATATGATTGAAACCGAACTGGAATTGTAGTTGGCAACGAATACCTCTCCTTTAGCCGAATCGTAAGCTAAGCTTAAAGGTTGGTTCTCCGTGGTTATGTTTGCGACAACGGCGTTTGTGCTGTCTGATATCACTAAGACCTGATTGCCATCAGCATGACCCACGAATATTTCTCCTTTACCAGAATCGTATGCTAAGGCGCAAGGTTGGTTTCCCACGGGTATGGTTGCAACTACCGTGTTAGTGCCGTCGGATATGACTGAGACAGAGCTGGAATTGTAGTTAGCAACGAATACTTCGCCCTTGCCAGAATCATAAGCTACGGCGGAAGGTGCTTTTCCCACCGTTATGGTTGCAACTACAGTATTGGTGCTGTCGGATATTACTGAGACTGAATCGGCACCATGGTTAGCAACAAAGATTTCGCCCTTGCCAGAATCATAAGCTACGCCATAGGGTATCCTTCCGACGGGTACAGTTGCAACTACCGAGTTGTTGCTGTCTGATATGACTGAAACCGAATCGGTATCCCCATTGGCTATGAATATCTCGCCTTGCGCAGAATCATAAGCCAAGCCATAGTAACCGCCTGAATTTTCCAAAGATATCGTGGCGGTCACTTCGAAAACGTAAGCCGCGTTAACCGCTGAAACGGCAAAAATTATTAATAATAAACCAAAGACCGTCCACGCTTTGAGCTTCATAGACATTCCGCCTCTTTTCTGGATTTGCCTCTGAATTTGCCTTGCCTGCTAAAAGCTGCAGCAACCAAGCCTGTTGCAATTGCTAAAATCAAGACTGCTGCAAAAGTGAATTCAGGCACCGTCGACGATGACGACGCCATTACGGTCGGGCTTGGTGATGGCAACAGTTCTACCGTGAAGAAGGCCGTTTGGGAGGCACCCATATTTCCTATAGTATCGTTAGCGTAGACAACAATGCTGTGGGAGCCTTCTTTTACGTCGGCAAGAGTTGTGTTCCCAGAAATAGTGATGTTAGCTTTGTCGTCTAAACTGTAGGCCATCCACGAAGCAACCGTGTTTAAGTTGAATGTTAATGGGATGCCGTTTGAGTTGAAGGTCTGGTTTGCAACTGAAATGTTGGAGATTTCAGGTGGCAACGGAGGTTCTTCTAGACGAATTGTAATGGGGGCCTTAACTTGGTAACGTGACGGCGTCGGCGAAGGCAACGGCAGAAGCGGAAGAAGGTACGAAGGATACGGCTCCCTCTCAACTATCAGGGGTTCCATCACGAACCAGATTGTTTTGGAATCCGCATCAATGCTGAAAAACGCCGTTTGGTTAATGTTGCTTTCATATGTAAGATGAGAGTCGCCGTAATACGTAGTGGCTAGAATACTCAGTTTTATTGAATGCAATTGTGCGGTGAGGTTTTTGAAAACTGCAATGTAATTTGTGACAAATACCCCAGGTGAGCCTAAGTTGAGACTGTGGTATTTTAGGGTCCCGTCGAGGTAAACCCAAACCACGTAACTTCCAACTGCAGGCATAATTAACATGCCGCCATATGAGTCCCATGAGTCAGGTTTGGTGACGGAGAAATTTAGTTCCAGATTGTTGTTGGCGTAGTTGTCTGAGTTGTTTTCTGGGGTTTGGATTGTTAACGTGGGTAGGTCGGTGCTGGGCGCTGGAGGATAAGGTATGGGGTTTGCTTTAATTATTTCAACAGATAGTGTCCCAGTTACCAGTGAAATCAGGACTGCTGAAATCGCGATTGCTACTATGACTGATTTGTTCTCCATAGCAATCAAGTAACTAATGGTGTAACTCGAATAAAAGGTGCTTGTAAAAGGTTTGTCATGTAAAAAAAAATTAAAATGCGAAATGTGGCAGGTTTCTGAATAAGGCCCGCTTGGCAAATTTTTGAAGCGCTTTTTACTGAGAACACCACAGATAGCCACCTATAATTGCAAAGGCCACAACTTCTGCAGAAGTGGATTCGGGACGGTTGAAGACGGGGATACGGAGGGGGATGGACTGACGATTGCTGAAGGAGACGGCGAGGAAGACGATAATGGATGTTAATGGCTTCTAAGCTTGTTCGTGCAATCAACGCGTAAGAACTATTTTACATAACAGCTTTGCCGTCCATTGCATAGCCTTCGTCACTTGCTCGGATTAATGAATGTGGCGTTAGACGCCAGCTGCAAATTCCAAGTACTCCTTAGTCCTGTCGTGTTGCCTTCGCAATCCGTCTTCACAAGTATCGCGTCTGAGCCATTAAAGACTGAGCATAAAGGTAGTTGCCGTCAATGGTTCCCACAATTGAAAGCGATATGGGGACCGGATAATTTTGCTATATATCATGTTGTCCAAAAGCAGCAACAACTTAAGTTTTGTTTCTTGACGGAAAACGTGAAATACCCCTTGCATGTAACAGCTTTTGCACGGGGAAGTTAACATGGATGAAGTCTTAGAATTACTTGAGAAAACTACAAAGCGTTCTCAAAAACTCTTTGAAGAAAGCAAAGAAGCAGCTCAGAGGCAAACGAACGCTTACGAGCAAATACTGCAGATGAAAGAGGGTACCGAAGAGCAGAGGCTTAAGGCGTTCATGGGCAGAATGTTTGCGTACGACCGCCTTGACCGGTTGTCGTCGCAGTTGAGCCTACTGTATATGCTGCAGATTTTCGCGTTTAAAGTCAAAGTGCTGGAGGTTTCAGTCGACAAGATTGATGAGCAGTTGGAGAACTCAGGGGTTCTGGCAAAGGGCAACGAAATCCAAGACATACGCAAACACATTGACGCACTGAAGATTCTGGTTGAAGCTCAATACGAGTCCCTTAAGGAAATCAAGGAGAAAGGCAAAGACTTACCCTACATCTTCTAAACTTCCACCTTTGCCCTTACCGAGGTACATCGCTTGCCTCAAACCGTGGTTAACGCTGGAACCGAAGAAGCCTACACCCAACTCAAGGCACAGCTTACCAAAAAAAAATGCAAAATAGCTTTTGAACAAGCGCCAAACAGCATTTCCGCGGTTCAGGGTTCACTTTGGGGAACCTCGCCGAAAGCAGCTCAGAAAAAAATAACTTTCACTCTTCAACAAGACGTTTCTGGAACAACTGTAACCGGCAACTCAAAACTGACTTCAGGCTACATCAAACTTACTCTTATCGGCTGCGCATTATCCATAGCGTTAATGCTGGTTTGCGTATGGATTGCCCTGGACCTGCAGTCGTATGTATCCGTCGGCACGGCGGGTGTATGGAATTGGCTGGGACAAGTTAATGGTCATTTAGACACTGAAAAAGCAACTATTTTCATCAGGCTGGACTGGATTTTATCCGCTTTTCTTGCCGCCACCTTAACTGCGGAGGCTGTAATTGTTGCACGCGTGCACGCCAAAATAGAAATCTTTGTAGAAGAAATAATAAAGAATCTACATTAGGAACTCCGGTTAATCCCTTTTAAGCCAAGTGGTGAAGCTGTAAACTGACAAGGCTAAGAGGCTTGGCACCAAAGGCCAGGAAAACCCATGCAAGGATAGTTAGGTTTCCCAGGATGAGAAATTTTCGGTTGAATTCGAGTTTCCTTCGGTCAATACAGGAGAAACCTGTTAATGCCTATAAACAACTGGCCTTTAGCCCCTAAGCCCAGACCAAGTTTTCTAGAAGAATAATAAGCGAGCGCAATAACTGGTTGAGTAAAAAAAATAGTCGATTTTAGTATCCTTCTTGGAATAGCAATTTGCATTTTGGGCATTGTCTTAGACTGATACGCATTTTTTTCTTTGCAATCTCTATCACTGGCTTGTCAATCTCTAACGTTTCGCTGTAACATCGGGGACAAAGGGTCCTCACGTTTCAAACCTCGCAAACTTATAAAGAGATTAGCAGGATTCAGTTTTAAGATTATTGGAATTACACAAGTAGGTTTACTTTAGCCAAAATAGGATTAGAAGACTCCCTTGGACAAAAACATTTTTTTAAGGATGCCCATTTTTGCAGTTTATTACGCAAAAACGGTATATTGTGGATTAATAAAAATGGGAATAACGCAATATTTATGTAATAGAAAAGCGAAAAAGTGGAAACAATAACTTTCTCCACTATACAAGCATATTATGAATGTTTTAATGCCTTACACTGCAAATACGGCTGATTACGGTGGGTAACATGAACAAAGATGAAGATAAACAGCCTCAAGAATCATTCGAGAATCCAAGATATATTAGATGCCCGGACTGCGGCGAAGAAATCATGATGGTGCCAGTTCTGGCGCAGATGATTGAAGCCATAGAAAACCATATAGTCACCCACAAAGAACATGGAGAATACCCTAAACGCGACCTTCCAATTCACCAACCACCCTGCATCCGAGAAAACTTAACGGAGCAGGTACTTCAAAGAGCAGCAGAAATAAGCGACGCGCTTGGCAAAAACTCAACCTGGATAAACCAAAGATAAACAGCTTCTCAATCCAGCATTCTTTTCTCGCCCCTTTTTAGTAGCTGATAAGGAAAATTTTTTGCCGAAAAAATTTTTGAATGATTTTTTGGTGACTGCTAGTTTTATGAAATATGAGAGTCTCCGAAAAGAAAAACAAAAGAGAAAAAAACAAACTATTTCTTGATTTTCTTGGCTAATTTAAGGAAAAAATCAAAGGCACGAATCCCTCGCTACACTGATAACCTGAAAGCTGCATAAACGTTGATTTTTAACATTTTAAAAACAAAAATCAGCATATTTTCCACAAACCGAGCCATTGGGTTTTTTAGCATTTTTGTTAATGCAAAGCAAATCGCTAATGGAAGACAACCAAAAAACACACCACATGGTCGCTGAGTTTATAATGAAAGCCGCGGAAATGGAATCGGCATACACCAATTCTTTCTTAGCAGAAAGTCAAACATACAATTGTAGCGCTTAATAATACCCAAATGTTCTCGCTATGGCATCAGCACTCAAATATTATTAGCAAATTAAGATAAGTTATGAACAAATCTCAATCACCCTTATATCACGTGCCAACATGGAATTATAAAAGCCAATTGGGACTAAACATGATGAAACTTAGAATTAGATGAAAAAGGTGAAATAAAATGGAAAAGAAAAGAAGAGAATACGAATTGGATTTGACCAGAGTTGGAAGAAATGGTGATTTCAAGTGCCCAAAATGTGAGGTCATCATTTCTCCTGACGACCAATCTGGAAACGTCTATTCGATTAAAGAAACCAAAACTATACGGAACACGCTAGTAGGGTTACTGATACAGTGTAACCGATGCGGAAATTTGATTCACCTAACTGGTTTTAGCCCAGAAAATTCAACAAGTGAGCAATCGGTGAGAAAGAGCAAAGCCAAAAAGATCCATGCTACCTGCGGGCCTCTAATCAATCCGTTAATTACGTAGAATCGAGAAATTGTTTTTCATCGATTTTAGAAGGGCAGATTGGCAGTTAGTAGAGGCACAAATTCGCTGTTCAATTGTCTATGAAAACTCTTCTGAATTGAAAATTCTGAAGGCAGAATACCGGATTTGTCGAAATATGTAACCTAAACTCTGGATAAACAAGAAAAATATAAAAACCACAGGGAGATTTATCAGCCTCAGATGAGGGCCTTATTAGCTAACGTGGGATTTGTGTTGCAGATTTCGGGGATTTTTGTCCTCATCCCAATTGTAGCGTCCTTCATTTATAATGAAACTCAAGCCACCATAGCGTTATTCTTGACTGCCACATCGTTTCTTGCTCTCGGCTTCGCATTGAATGCTCTATGCGAAAAAAGGGAGTTGAGTTTCAAGCAGTCCTGCGCTTTGATTGTTCTGGTTTTCGTCGTCTTGAGCCTAATCGGTGCGCTGCCTTACTTTTACATCGACGGCGCCCAAGTAAGCCTGCTTCATAAAATAACCGACAGCATTTTTGAATCCACCTCAGGTTTCACAACCACAGGGTTTTCAGTAATACCCGACATATCGGCACTTCCCAAATCCATCGTTTTATATCGAGGCTTAACGCAGTTCATCGGCGGTGTTGGCATTGTACTAGTTTTAGTCGCGTTTTTCTATCCCGAAGCAAAGCTACATGAGTTTGCAAGAAGCATGGGTTTAACCAAAGACGGCAAAGTCAAAAAAGCCATTCTGTTAATTATCTCAGTTTACTGCGGCCTCACCGTTGCAATGATAGTTGCAGGCCTAATTTTCGGTTACCACGACATTATAAATTTGGCGTCCATCGTATTCGCAGCCCTTAGCACTGGAGGTTTTTCACCCATCGCGGACATAACATCAGCCGCCACACAACCCCCGCTAAACTATATTATCCTTGTCAGCATAATTCTGGGTGCCTGCAACTTCTTGGCTCTCGCAGGATTGTTCAAAGGCAAAATAAAAGAATTTTTTGACTCAGAAATTTCAGTGTTTCTCATCCTCGCTGCTATCTCAATTTCCGTAGTGATTATTTTCTTCAAGTTTTCTGTCTTTGACGCAACTTTTCATGTATTAAGCGCGATGTCAACAACGGGGTTTAGCTACCTGTCCATTCAAGGTTTCCCTGATTCGCTGAAGCTGTTCTTTGTATTTCTGATGTTCATTGGAGGCGCAAGCTTTTCCACGGCAGGTGGAATAAAGATTTTCAGGTTCATATTGTTGTTTAGAGCTGCCAAAAAAGCGGTAGTGGAAACCGTCACGGAACGGGAAGAACAGAAGCTAAAACTGTTCGGCAAAGAATACTCGAACACTGAAATTCTGCACGCCGCGATTTTAGTTCTCTTGTCGATTGCCGCTATTTTTGTTTCGTCATTGATTGTTAGCCAATATGGGTTCAGGCCAATAGATGCAATATTTGAAACCACTTCAGCGCTTGCCACAACTGGACTGAGCACTGGAATTGTATCTTTCGCTTTAGCTACGGAACTGAAGTGGGTTTTCATTTTCCTCATGATACTGGGCAGAGTAGAGATTATGGCGTTTCTGGTGATATTCTTCAGAGAGAAAAGAAAGCCAAACGCAGAATGCTCAAACAAAAAGAAAAATTCAGCCAAACTACAAAAGCTCAACGGCGAAACCGAAACAGAGAAAACGGAAACAGAGACGGAAAGGCAAATGATTGAACCTGTGGAAGAGACCCAGGTTCCTTAAAACTATTTTTTCCAAAAATTATGCAGCTCTGTTTTTAGGCTTTTATACAATTTTCACCATTTGAATAATTCCTCACCAAACCCCCGCCCACAGTTTCGCAGCTTTTGTTTGCTTTCCACCTCGCTTGCAAAGTCTTTTTTTCAAACATGATCCATAAATGATACTGGGAGGTATTCTCTGTTTCTGCCCCGTTAAACAGATTTCTAATGGTTACATATTTTGGCCCTGAGTTAAGGTTGATTTTTTCTAATGCCTACTTTCATCATGTATAATCCAATAACCAAAAATATAATTCCGCCTATGAGGCTAGGAACCACGTACTGAGACACCGCTAACACTTTAAGATAATCTGAATATGAAGTGGAACCCAAAGGGTTGATTGCTTGCGGATAAATTAGTGTGTAAATAAAAAAGTAATAAATTGTCTGCCAAGCTGCATTGCAAAACTGGTATAGAGAATAGCCAAAGATAACTAGACCTATCCAAAAAGTTGTTGTCTTCTCACCCTTAAACACACTTATCGCCACAAAACACATCAGTTAGATTACCTTATTAATTTCTTCTATTTGCCAAGAGTTGACAAACTAATAACGAATTTTTCTGCAGGGCATTTTTTAAACGGAATTGTTGTTAAGAGTGGACCAAAATTCAAGATTTGAGAGATTGAAAATCAAATGTGAAGTGCGCAAAGTTGAGTGTAATTCAATAAATTGTAAAACAAGATGACTATACGTTATGAAGTCAAGGGTGACAATGGGAAAGGTAAATTTTTCCCCAATCAACAATCAAAAGACTGGGCTTAAGAAATCTAGAAAATGTTAAGGTTCCTTAAGGTAAAATCCAGGATAAACAATGAGGTTGGTCAAGAAAGTATTCAATTAAGTTTAGAAAGTACTCAAAAAGTAACCAGATAGCCTTAAATTTCGCAGAGAATATGGAAATAGCGAGCGGCCGTCGTCTAGTCTGGTTTAGGACTTTAGCCTTCCAAGCTAATGATCCCGGGTTCAAATCCCGGCGACCGCACTTCATTTCTCAAAATGGAACTATATTCTGGCTTTTTTGGGTCAATGGATGTTTTCTGGTCAATAACTAGGTCAATGGATTTCTTTTCTTTCTTAATTATCGAAGTCCCTTTAAAGACAAGTTGCTTTTCTGCATAGTCTTTAGAAACTTTGTGATAGAAATATTGAGGTTTTCCGTTTCTCATTCCAGCGTAATGCTTGCATCGGAAGTAATTACCAGAGTTTCCTATCTGTTGAAGCGATGCTTCAATTCCACAAATTTCACAAGTTATTTTCACCATTTCTTAATTCACCTCCTGAAAGAGTACAGGATATGCTTTGGTCAAAGAGTTATAATAATTGACCTAGCCAGAATCTGGTCACTTATCTGAAATGGAACAACAATGCCTGGCAGATGCCAGAGGTTTAGCATCAATAGGATGATATTTGAAGAATTAGGGTAAATTATTACCTGCTGAATTGCGGCTGGAGCTATGGTCAATGGATAGGTCAATGGTGGTTATTAGCTATTAGAGCTAATTGTCTGAAAAACCATACCCTAAGAACTGAGAGGGTAACAAATCCATTGAAACATAATTCTCTACTTAGTCCCAGTTCTCAGAGGCTCTACAGTAAACCTTTTCCTGTGGGAGATAAACGAATGGGAAAATTAAGATTACATTCCTGAAAGGACAAACCTGTATTTCTAACCTATACATTTTGATTTTACTTTATTCTATGGTAGAATTATTATAAATATGGCAAATATTTTATGATAAAAATTCTATCGTAGAAAGGCGTTCGTTCTTTGCGATAGGTGTCTTCTTTCTAATTATTAGAGAAGTTGATATTGTAGCTATTAGGACTAATGGCAGAATTATCCATGTGGGAAACTCTGGAACTGAAGGCGAAGGAGTTAAACTTGACGATGGACTTTGTGATTGAGGTGGAGTTGCAGTTTGGATTGGTGATGGTGTTGCATTTGGTATTGCTGGGGCTTGAGAGTTTGGAGAAGTTAAGAAAGGAACAAAACTAACTGTGCCTAAATTGAAATCATTCTTGAAATCATGAATTGATTGGTTGATAACTGATACGTCTGTCGTTCCCCACCAGTTATTAGTCGCATCTAAGTTGCTTGATGCACTCCAATAAATGGTGTATCCTGAGATGTTTTGGAAATTATTGTACTTAAGAGTTAATAGTAAATTACCTGTGCTGGTTGTGATTCCATTAGAGCAATTTGCAATTGTGTTATATTGTATTATTGGTTTTGCGTATGAACTTATTTCTATTCCTACTCCGCCTTTGTAGGTGTTCATGATTAAGTTTCCTTCAATTGTTGGATTGCCTGCATCTATGCCTATGCATCCAGCATCAAAAGAGCCAGAAATTACATTATTACTGATAAGTGCATTTCCACCTTTTATTTGGATTCCAGCAATAATTGTGTTGTTGGTAATAACAGGTGAACCAACGATGTAAAATGATGCATTTGTGTTGCCTGAAATGGCTGGGTTACCTCCAATTGCGCTAATTCCAATCTGAAAATTGTTGGATATTATTGGAGAACCGTCCAAAACTAAGATGTTAGCTCCATTAATGTTCGTTATCATTGGAGAATTGTAGATAGATATTTGTGACTTCATGTTTGCATACTCAATTGTGCCTGAACCGAAGAAAGTTATTGCAGAAGGTTTTAGCGGAACAAATGGGTTTAGCAAGTCCCCTGCACTGCTTCCGCCATTTATATTGATGGGATTAGAACTTGTGCCTATTGCAAGTAATGTACCATTTACTTCTATGTAAAAACTGTTAAGGTTTACAGTAGCTCCAGCTTCAATAGTCAGGGTTATCCCATTGTTCACAGCCACTGGTCCAGAAAGGCTGTATGGGCTGTTTGCTTTAGTCCATGTGGTGTTTGAGGTAATTATACCACTGACTGAAGTGGAATATTGGGCAACGCTAAGATGCAGGTCATTAGCAAGAGTTAATCCGCATATCATTATAGCTACTAAAAAAGCTGTCGAGACCAAGTTCTTCATATGTCAGCCACCAACCTATTATACTATGAGTTAGCCTAAAAGCATGTTTGTAAAGGTTTGTTGTCTCAATGTTTCTTGACTAAAATCTCACAGGTTCTACTATAGAATTTAGTTCCGCCCATATACCGGTAACAGAAATTAGAATAACCCATATTCAGAAAATCCTTATTTGTGAAAGAGGATACGCCATTGCAGTATTCTTTCAAGCGTAATCTTTTCCTAATCTAAAGGTGCCCCTGAGATCGTATACTCTCAGACTTAACACCTGAAAATAGACATCTTCACCCACTGAATCTAGAAATCATTGCCTATATCTAAGTAAAAAGATCCCCAAACGCGCACTACAGAGAAAGCTAAAGCCCTTGCCACAATCGGCCCAATTCCGCCATAAAGCTTACTCAGGTCCATTTTTTCCTTTTTGGGGAGTTTGCGCCTTAGCTAAGAAAAAAGTTTTGTTTGTTGCAACCTCTTGGACCATGCCTATTTTTAGAAGCTCGCGCAGCGCGTTGTGCACGTCAGGGAGGGGCAATTTTGTTTGTGTAGAAACCTCTTCAGCGCTTGCTTGTCCAAGCATAAGCAAGGAAAGGTAGATTTTTGCTCGATTCTCGATGAATCCTAGCTCAACTAATCGTTGAATGTCCGCATCTTTGATCATTGGATTATTCGCCTTGGTTGTGGGTTTGCTGGGGCTCTGGAACTGATATCTAGGAGAGATAGAGAATGGAAATCCAACCGAGGAAGTTGGTAACCATTTTTCCAGAGCCCGCTCAGCCCCATCTAACTCCGATGCAACTTTTTTCTCTTATAACAAAAAAAGGAAAAGAGGATGTTTGTCTATTGATGTTTACTTGCGTTTTCTAAGGACTAATGCCGCTGCGATAACTGCGATGATGACGACTGCTGCTGCGATAGCAATGTACGTTGTTGTTGGAATGCCACTGGTAGGTTGCGGAGCAACACTTGGCGAAGGTGAAACAGACTGAACAGGAGACGGTGATGATGTTGTTGTCTGAGTCGGAAGTGGAGTTGAAGTAGAGGTCGGTTGCGGTGATGCTGCGGTTGCTGCGCTAACGCCAAAGTAAGTTGTTGCAGAAGAGCCGTAGTAACCGTTTGTTCCTTCGAATGTGGCGGTGAGTTTGTAGAATCCGGTAACCGGCGGGGTAATCATAAGGCCGTAAGTGCCGCTGATGTCAGTTGTAGTTGTTCCTACGACGTAGGTGTTGTTGTTGGGGTCAAGTACTGTGAGTTCGACGGTGACGCCTGTGAAGTCCGTTGGGTGAGGTTGTTCTTGGTAGACGTAATCCATCCAACTTGCCATGCTAGCGTCAGAAGCACATGGAACGCCGTCTGGGAAGTTGGCTTTCTGTTCATTCTGTTGTGTGCCAGCCGAAATATCCATCACTGTTCCCGATATTATTATTGGTTCACCTGCATTTGCTGCGCGATCAGGTGCGTTCACAGTTGTTTTGGTCGGTCCTTGGCCAAGCGCGTAGACTTGCATGTCATATACGTTGAGATAAGCGAGTTCGCCGTCAGCTATAGGGAATCCGTAGTCGCTAAAGCCGCCTACGCTTGCCCAGCTGGTCATGGTCCATATTTCTTTGCCAGTAGTTGCGTTAAGACAGCGTAACAGTTCTCCTTTGTATGGTGGAACGTTTGGCGAGTGCTCACCACTGTAAACATAGATTTTGCCGTCAGCAATTCCGCCTACGAAGGTTGGATAAAGGCCCCAAGGCGAGTTTAAGCCACTATTGGTACTGTTTCCTGCGCCGTCCCCACCATATGACCAGATCAAATTACCGGTTTTGTCGTTGTAGCAGAAGATTTCTCCTCCGTAGCCGCCGACGTAGAAGTTGCCGTAAGCCACGTAGCCTATTTGAGCGACACCGCCACTTCCAACTGTTGGGAAGTAGTTAAACGCGCGGGTATTTCCAACTGGACCCCATAGATAGCTTCCGTCGGTGAGGCTGTATCCGTACCACTGCATAGTTTCTTTGGTGCTTATGAGGAACACGCTGTTAATTGGGTCCACTGTACCCAGCTGCATGGTAATGTTGCCTGGTGGCGCGTTAATGTCTTTCATCCACAATAGTTGACCCAGCGTTTCTGGTCTGAGACTGATGGCCCAGAAGGTTGCGTAGCTTGTAGAAGAGCCTTCAGCTACACCTCCGAAAGTTGGCTGGCCAAAGGTGCTTCTTGTGTTTGCATAGCCGAATAGTTTGTCACCGTAGATAGGCCAAGCTATAGCGGAGCTTGCAGGAATAGCGGGCAATGTCACGTTCCATGAGTACGAGTTGCGTAGTGTGGTGTTGTATACTTGATTTACTGGTCGGTAGCCAGTGGAGACCTGAGCTGCTGCTGGACCGTTAGAGACTACATCAGTGAAGTTCCATAGTGCTAGCCACCCGTGTGCCACATCCATTTGGTAAATTATAGGTTCGCCGCTTGGGCCATATTGCATGTTACCCGACGGAACATTAGTTATGTTGAATAACCAACTGCCTGACCATGCATCATAGATGATCCAAGTGCCGCTGGAAGATGAAACTAGATAGCCACTTGGGATGACGCCGTGTTGATTTGGCGATTCAAAATCTAACAGTACGCCGAATGCTGGATTGACTGGGTAGTTCTGTAGCCAAATTTGTTCTCCGGTTCGCAGGTCTTTGCAGACATATCCGCCTCCTGCGCCGTTGTTGCCTAGTGGCAGTCCGTAGTAGAGTCTTCCATCAATTATGATTGGGTTATTGAACCGCGTTTCATATGAGAGCCCTGTGTAGAATGCGGCGTCAGTGATTCCCGTGCCTGTTGATGGTGAATTTGGTTCTTCAAATCCGTTGTTTCCTCCGACGATGCCTCCCGCGTTGATTGGGTCAGTCCATAAGATGTGTGGGCTATTGGGTGCTACGCCATCTGGCTGCAGACGTACGGAGCCAAAGCTGTAGGCCGCGCCTTCGGGGTAGAGATAGTTTGAGGCGATTGTGTCCCAATTGGTGTTTAGCCCGTTAATTGGTCTGGTCCAGTAATTAGTTGGAAGCGGGGCACTTTGTGCAGCGGTTATTGGCTGTTGCTGAACTGTTAATGTTGTTTGTGCAGAGCTGGGCAAGTAAGTGTCGTTAACATATACCGAACCGGGGAGCTGATCGTTGACAGTTATTGTTTCTCCGGGATAAGTGAATCTAAAAGCATACGTGCCGACCGTGGTGGGCGTGTATATGAAGTACTGGCTGTTTGTAGAGTCCGAGATGTATGGGAAATTCTCTGTTGTGGTGGTACCGTCAGGCGCTGTAATTGTGACTGTGTAGTTATGGAATCTAAAGTTGTTTGTTAAGTCTGCGCCAAAATAAGGTGCGTTTCCAAGCCAGAAGACAACGACCGTTTCCTGACCAACGCCAACAGGGTTAGGTGCAACATTAATCTGAGCGAAAGTCGGAATCTGCCAAGCAGGCGTATGAGCTGAAGCAGAGGGCACTAGCATCATTGAAGCTGCCATCGAAAACATCAGAAGAACAGCGATTGCAGATACTTTTTTAATACTTCTTGTTTCCATCTTTCTATTTCTCCTTTTTTAGTGAAAAAATTATATGGCAACCAGTCTGTATTTAATACTTTGCAAAAACTACAAATTACCTGAATAAAATAGCCAAATAATAATGTAAAAGGCAACAATATACGAAAATGACAAACTACACAAAATAGAGAGTTTGCTCGAAAGCAGAAAACCCGCATATACTTACCCAAAGATAAACGAACGTCAAATGCAGTTATTGACAGCCAGAGTTAAAGACAGCTAACAATCCTTTGCAATTCAAGACGAAATCGCAAAAATAAACGGAGTCACAAAAATAGACGTAAGCGCAAGAAAAATCCCCAACAGATAGCCAACCCCCCAACAACACATATCAACATACTAAAAGCAAAACAACACAGCCCCCGCTCATTGTTGGTATAGGATTTGCTGGCACCAAACTGGAAATGTAGGAGACAAGAGAATGGAACCCCTCACGAAAGCTGGATATCATCTCCAGAGCCCGGGCAGCTCACTAAATATAGCCTCCAATCTGAACCCTTTTCAGACTGTGAGAAAACTCAAATGAAGTTTTAAAAATTGCACCTTATATGTGAAAACATATCTTGAAGCCCTACTGTATCGGCATAAAGTTAGCAGGTTTCTAGAATCAAAATTAGTTTTTTACACAGTCTCGTTCAGATTCAAAGTCCGACGACCTTGCAATGATTACATTCTTCCCAAGCAGTTCGTCATTATTTCGTGACTTCTTCGGCAAAACAGAAATAGCAGTTTACCAAGTTTTATGTTATGAAATGTGGAAATTGCGGTCAAGACATACTGCAGGTTCACCCCGAGATGTGCCCCTACTGCCGTAGCAAGAACCTGATTTCTGACGAAGACTCCGAATTGAAAATGCAAGAAATTGAGAAGCTTCAGAAGGCTGGAAAGTATGAAGATGCCGCCTTAATGTTTGAAGAGCTTGACATGTGGGATAAAGCTAAAGAATGCAGAAAAACGGCTAAGAAAAAACATATTGGCTCTTTCAATTTGGAAACTGGCAAGGTCGGGACCGTAAATATGATATGCCCGCATTGCCATGCAACTCAAACGATTACTGCAAAATCTAATGAGGCGACATGCAACCGCTGCGGAACAAGCTACCTAATCCCCGAGAAAGTGCTTGAACTAGCAACGTTCGATAAAACAGGTAACATGGGTTTATAATTACGAAAGCCCATTTTTAGGGTTCTACATGGAAAATAGCACCAGGCAAATAATTTTAAGTCTTTCACAGTAATGAAAAATAACATCAAACTGTTAAAGATTTCAGCTGAAAATTTCAGGCACTTCGAAGTTCGAAGTGTAAGCCCCAAGAATTGTTAAATCGAAAGCCGCCTAATAAGTAGAATATGCCAAGCCACAAATCGCCTGGAAACATCGAGGAAGACCAGAAGCTTGACCGCGCCTTAGCAGAGCGCCTAACCAAAGCAATCGAAATTTTGCCAAACATAGAAGAATAAGTTCTCAACCAAAACGTTCACAAAAACTGTGCAGTTTCAAATCCTTAAATAAACACTTCCAACATCAGTTACATGGGTGTTTTAGTGAACAAGAAAAAAGCTGAAGATAAACCAAGTCTCCATGATACATGCGTAAAGGAAGTTGCAGAGGAGATGAAGAAGGATATGTGGGAGGTTAAAGCGGACCTACCTGGTTTTGAAAAACCAGCTAAAATTGGCAATTTCCAACCTTCTGTTGAAGCTAAGAAAAAAGGCTGCATGAACCGCATTTGTGAGGTTGTGACGGAGGAGATGTTTGAGGGCAACAAACAGCGTTACGTGGAGATTAAAAACTACTGTGACGAATACGACTTTCACATGTACGTAGTTGGTAAGAATGGAAAACGTAGAGAAATCGACCCAAAAACCTTCGGCAAACAATAGCATTTGAGCGAAAAGGTGAAAAGCAACAAGGCACTGAATAATCCTAAACTTGGTGACTCAGAATGGGCGAAGAAGTAAACATGGCAATAATTCAGCTAAATGGAGATAAACAAAACTTCATCCTAGACAAGAAAGACTTCAAAACAGGCAGCAAAGGCTATTACAGCAACGGCAAGATGGTGGCCGGCGGCAAAAAATACCAGGTTCAGATTCAAGCCGTCGAAATAGGTTCCAAACCTAAAGAGAAAGAAAAGTAATCGCTAACGCCCTCTTTCTACGGGCGGTTTCTAATTTTTAACAATAAAAAAGAGTTTAGGGTAGGACTACGGCTGACAATATGGTTACGGGGTGCACTGGCGCTGAGTTCTCGTTTCCCATGTTCGGGTTGGCTTGCACTTGTACCTGCGCTATGCTGTTAACTACGTCCATGCCGCTGATGACTTGACCGAAAACCGTGTAGGTACCGTCGAATGAAGTCCCGTCTTGATAGACGATTTTGCTGTTGTCGGCCACGTTTATGAAGAACTCGCTGGTTGCTGAGTTAGGTTGGCTGGTTTTCGCCATGGTTATGGTGCCTATTGTGTTGTGGTTGTCGTTGCCTATTTCGTCAGCGATTGAAGCCACTGTCTTTGTTTGGTTTTGTCCACCCTGAATCATAAAGCTTGAAATGACACGATGAAACACGGTGCCGTCGTAGAAGCCTTGCTTAACGAGGTTCACAAAGTTAGTTGTTGTTATGGGTTTGTCATCGCGCATCTGAATTTCGATGCTGCCTGTGTTGCTTTGCCCTGATGAGTTAGTCCACTGGACTGTCAGCAGAACCTTGGTTCCATTTGCGCTGTATTCACCTGTTGGAGATGTCATCGGGGTCGCTGATGGAGCCGGAGTCTCTGACGGAGTGGACGAAGGACTGCTTGTCGAGGTCGGACTCGCTGATGGACTAGACGATGGGACCGTAAATAACCCTGTCCCGAGCACCAAGAACGCGGAAAGCACAACTGCTGCGACAGCAATTACGCCTACGATAATCATCATTTTCCTGTTTTTGGCTTTGGTCTGCGGATTGTTTTTGCCCCATTCAGGTTTAACCTGGTTTTGGCTTTTTCGGAATCTACGTGAGCGTGGCATGCCCAAACTAACGGAGGACTTTTTATTTAAACGTATTTCAGAATTTGACGTTTTTCAAAATGGCAAATTAAATGCAGAAACGGACTTCTCACTTAGCGCAAACTGTTTATTTCCGAAGCCACTCTTATAAGATGGATTTTCTTGGCAGACCCTATAAGAAAAAAGACGCTCTTGCCTAAGCCGGATTGTAATTTATGAAAATTAGCGACGGTTTTGTTATTCACACTGACTTCGACGAAATCATGGCAGAAATCGCCAAGCTTCAGCAAATTGACAAAGCAAACGCAACCGAAATCACATTGTTCGTAAACAATGTAAGAGACTTAACTTTCAAAGTTGAGCCCGCCTTGAAATTGGATACGCAGGACGAGAGGCAGCTGTGGAGAGAGTACCGGCAACTTCAGCAGGAAAAGCTTATCCGACTAGATTTATCGCATGAGTATGAATCTTTGCAGGAATCCGTGAAACAATTCAACCCCAGATTAGACTTCCTCATAAACGACGCACTTGAAGAGCTCAAGGACCATATTGACGTGCTTGCAGATACCCAGCGGGCTCACATAGATATCCTTGAAATCTACAATACCCGAAGAATCGAGGTGCTGGCTCTAATAATCACCGCCGTCATCTCGTACTTGGCAGTCTGGGAATTCTTTGTTAGAGACCTGCTCCAAAGCGTAATTTTCCCTTTAGGCTTAACTCCAAACCTTAACTATTTACTAGTGGTGATTACGCTGCTACCGATTTTTGCCGCGGTGATTTGGGCTTGGCGAAACCGCGGAAAACGATTTTGAAAAAAGTGCTTTCCACCCGTCTACTTTAACCAGGTTGCCAACATCACGGTATTTGTGTTTCCAGTTTTCTCTAACGAGACGATTCCGCGTTCGGCTAAACGCGCCACGATCCTGTGCGTCTGCAATCTGCTTAGCCCCGTTTCGCTACGAATGTACTTTTGAAGATATTTGCTATTGTGAGTTTTCAGGACTTCAATTACTTTGCGTTCGTTAGTGTTGAGGGTCTTTAAGACGGAATCGTAGGGGGTTGCTTCAACCTGAATGGCTTTCGCAGAGGGAGTCAACGTTGCTGAAATTGGAGCATTTGCAGCCATTGAGGGCTGAGCAACTGCGGGAATGTTTATGATTTCTGGAAACGCAAAGAAGTAAACCAATCCACCGACGCCCACGACAGCAACTCCAACTAAAGCGACAAATGCGACGCCGAACCAAGGAGCGGCCGCATTCTGAGCCTGAGCTACGGTGGTGGATCCGGTTTCCCCCATCATGTTCCCTAAACCGCCCATCATTTGTCCCATCCAGTTAGATGGGTTGTTGGAAGACGAAGATGGGGCGGTTAGAATAAGGTATCCTGCCGCTACTACAGCGACTAAAGAAACTAACGAAACTATTGTTAGAATCAAGAATAAGGTGATTCTTCGCATTTATGGTCTTTTAATAACGGTGTTATTTCGCGGATTTAAAGCTAACCCAACGAAAACAACGTTTCAACAAGCCAGAAACACCGTTTCAGACTGTTTCATCAAGGCAACATATGCGTATCAGCGAACTCTCTTACCATCCGCGAGCCAATGTATAGTAAAGGTGATTGAATGAACAAAACAAAAACAATGCTCCTCGCGACAACTTTTGCAGTTCTAGCTATAGCTGCAATTGTGGGCGCTGTTTACGCCCAAAGTGTTAGCAACCAAACTGTGGTTCCTGCCCAAAGCGGGTACAACATAGTTCCGCAAAACCCAAGTTTTGCCGGAACATACAACGGTTACGGACTCGGAGGCAACACTTGCCAAGGAGTCAGCGGAAGCAACATGTATGGTTCGCCTCAAAGCGGCTACTCTTACGGGATGGGCATGCAGGGCGGAATGATGGGCGGATACTATAGATAACTAAAGCAAAAGCTTTGTCTTTCCATCTACCCCTTATTTTTAGGCAAAAAGAAGAAAAAATTGGTGAACACTGAAGGCTCATCTGGGCTACGAATTTATTCTGTAGGCGTGGGTTGATATCTGGAAAGGTACCCTTTGGTTATTTTTGGAGGTCGCGGCTTCCAGGTGGCTAGTCGTTTTTTCATTTCCTGCTCCGACAAATCAACGCTTATGACGCGGTTTGGGATATCGATAGTTATAACGTCGCCGTTTTTGATGACTGCGATGGGTCCACCTTCAGCGGCTTCAGGAGCAACGTGCCCGATGCAGCCTCCTCGTGTGGCGCCTGAGAAACGTCCGTCGGTGATTAAAGCTACGGATTCGCTTAAGCCCATTCCGGATATGGTTGCGGTTGGAAGCAACATTTCAGGCATCCCTGGGCCGCCTCTGGGTCCTTCATAACGAATAACAACGACATCGCCTGCTTTGATTTCTTTACGTTTCATGGCTGCAATTGCTTCTTTCTCTGCCTCATACACTTTTGCTGGACCAACATGTTTCAGCATCTTCGGTGAGACTGCGACAGCTTTGACGACGGCGCCTTTGGGTGCGAGGTTACCTTTGAGGATAGCTATGCCGCCTTCCTTATGAACGGGGTTAGTTAGGGGTCGAATAACTTCGGGGTCGATAACTTGGACATCTTTGATATTTTCGCCGATGGTCTTTTCCGTCACGGTCAGCGCGTCGGTGTGCAGGAACTTTTGAAGCTGCTTCATGATAGCTGGGATGCCGCCTGCATTGTCAAGCTCCTCCATGTCGTGGGGTCCGCTGGGAACCATACTGGCTAAATGAGGCACTTTGCGGCTGATGTCGTCAAACATCATAATCGGCAGCGAAACGCCCGCCTCCTTCGCGATGGCCGACAAATGCAGCACCGTGTTTGAGGAGCCGCCTAAAGCTGTGTCCACAACGACGGCGTTTTCGAAGGCCTCCTTTGTCAGGATGCTTGAGGGCTTTATGCCGTTGCGGACTAGCTCCATGATTTTCATGCCTGATTCCTTGGCTATGCGCTCTTTCGCCGCGCTTATCGCTAAAGTAGTTGCACAATACGGCAGTGACATGCCCAAAGCTTCAGTCATGCACGCCATGGTGTTGGCTGTGAATAAACCGTTGCAGCTTCCGCATCCTGGGCAAGCAACCTCTTCGAGCCTGGCGAGGTCTTGGTCGCTGATTTTCCCAGCAAACGCCTGACCCGTAGCTTCGAAGACTTGATCTACGCCGACTTTTTTGCCGTTTAGGTTGCCTGACTTCATGGCGCCCCCTGTCACAGAGATTGTGGGTACATCCAGTCGTGCTGCTGCCATTAGCATGCCAGGGGTGACTTTGTCGCAGTTAGAAATTGTTACCATGCCGTCTAGTCGATGCGCCTGCATCATCACTTCGACGCAGTCGGCGATGAGTTCACGGCTGGGTAGGCTATAACGCATGCCTTCGTGTCCCATGGCTATGCCGTCGCATACAGCTATGGTGTTGAATTCGAAGGGGGTGCCGCCTGCGGCTAAGATGCCTGCTTTTACGGCTTCGCCCAGCCGTTGCAGGTGTATGTGTCCGGGAACTACGCTGGTGTAGCTGTTGGCTACGCCTATGAAGGGTTTAGTGAAGTCTTTGGTTGTTAATCCTAAAGATTTGAGCAGGGCGCGATGCGCTGCGCGTTCTACGCCACATTTAACTTCATCGCTTCGCATATTCTTAAACCTCAAATGTTGAATCCTGTGCGGTTCAGACTATCAAACCAGACACTGTTAAGTCTTTTGCGGCAAGAGCCCTGCTTCAACCAAAAAACCACCCACTAAGCTTGTTGCGCTTAAGCAGCCCAAACCGCGAAACACGTTGCTTACAGGACTTTTTTGACTTCACCCAACACATCCGAGAAGTCAACAGGTTTACCTGGCTTCATGCCCTTCTTTGAAACCTTCAAAACGGTTTCGTAGCCTTTTTCCGACAACTCTTTCTCCATCTTATTCATCGTTCGGGCATTTCCGAAAAGTCGGAAGGTACAGAACAAGATGACTTTTTTGTTTTCTACTTTGGGTAGACGTGCCATGAAGGCTTGGGTTTCTTTCGCCGGGCTTGCTCCCTCTACAGGTGTGCCTATGATGATCATGTCGTAGTTTGCAGCGATTGATGGATCCGCGGAAGCAAGGTCAAACGCTGGAGCTTTGGCGACGTCGGCGATTGCTTGAGCCATGGATTTGGTGTTTCCTGTTCGCGAGAAATAAATTACACAGGAGTTCATGGTGGTATGTCGGCTCTTTCAGCTTATATAACCTTCTCAGGAGAGCTATATAGAAAAAAAAGAAAAACGGTAGTTTTTATCGAGCTTTTTGGGCAAGGTCTTTCGCCCAGATTCGAATTGCCGCCCAGTCCCTTGTATCGTACACTCCGGCTTCTGCTTCTTTGTATGCAGCAGCTATTTTGGGTTTTTCTGCCTCCATGGCACGCTTCGACCACCACGGCACCTTGTTGAAGTCGTAAACCCCGCCAAATAAGCCCAAAGCAACAGGCTGGAAACTGTACTTGGCAGCTTTTTCTTCAAGATATTTTCGCTTGGCTCTTTCGGCTGGGTTTGGTTTTCCTGCCTCATTAAGCCCTTTAGACGCAGAGCCGCAGCAAACAAAGAGCGCCACCTTTTTCTTTGCCATTTCTTTTTGGAATGTTTTTATGAATTTTTCGGGTTCGCCGGTCCATCGGTCGATTTGGATTCCACTACCAACGACGACGAGGTCATAGTTGGCGATGCTATTGATTTTTTCTTCTTTAGCGTTCACTATTTTAGTGTCTATGTCTTCTTGGCGGAATACGTTTGCAATTTCCTCTGATGTGCTGGCTGCTGCACCATAGCGGGTTCCATAAACTATCAAAGCTTTACTCATTAGTTAACACCTCCGTTGATTTTTGATGCTTGACTGAGTCTGTACAGTCTTAATCCAATAAGCAGATGCCAAATCATCAAGAGTAACCCCGCAGTAGCTATACAGATAATACCCAAAAGAGCGACATCTGTTTCTGGCACAAAAACTAACCCCACGATGTAGACTAAATCGAGGAGGCTTGCCATAATTCCAGTATAGGCGGCTATTTTGCCGAAAACGCGGCTCCGCAGCATAACGATTGACATTATTAGACCAGCAAGCGCCACCAGCAGGAGGCTTAGGTAGAAGCCTGTGCTTTGATAGACCGCGCTGGGGTTGTATCCATTGGTAAGGGTTGCCTGCCCCGCCGTTAGCAGTGTTGATTTTTGGGCGTCTGTTGTTGCTGTGGCATATTGGTTGCTGAGCGAGAGCATCGGGAAAGCGGAGTTTGAAACAAAATACGCCACCATCCCGCAAAGGCCGAGGACACTTGCGATTAACGTAAATCTTTTGTCGGTCGGTTTAAGCGCTAAATAGATGGCGAGAAACATTAAGCCGACTAAAGCATAGTTTGCTATGTCAAAAACGTTAAGCAAAGTTAACCCTAAAAGAGGGTTGCTGTGGAGAAGCGTAAACCAGCTGTCCACAGTCCCGGGCAGTGCGGTTCCAGTGAATAGTGGAATTTCTGCCACACCGAGGTTTCTTCTAAAAACCAACGCTGCGATTAAAGCCGCCGCTGCACCCACTTTGTAGAGATTTCTCCACGTTGGGTCCGCCACCTCAGCATTCTGCTCATCAGTAGCAGAAGACTCGTTTCTCTTGTTATGCATTTTGTTTGCCATGAGGTGGCACTCCTTGATTTCTTGCGTTGTAGTTAATTAATGCGCCAAGGATTCCTGCGGCAATGCCGAACATGGGTGGAACAACGCCTCCGCCTACAGCAAGCATGGTGAGCGAGAGCAATATTAGCAGCAAGCCACCTTGCTTTCTTTCGAGGAAAGTTCCTGCCCACGCAACGACTAGAGCCGCTACGATGATTGTGAGGATGCCGGCTGCCATAAAGCTGGGAATCACACTCACCGCTGGTTCTCCAGCTAAACCTGAAGATGCAAGTTGAGGCCACGCCATTATTACAAATCCTTTAGGCGCCATGTTGCCTTGAAGTATTTCACCAGGACCATGAGATGCACCCATTAGCCCAGCCATAACTCCGATAATTGACGCTGCAGTTTTTAGTCTGATCATTGCCTTTTCGACTCTGGCTGATTTTGCGCGGTTGGTTTCTGGATTTCGTTTTGGGCTAAGTCGATTCTTAACACGCCGTTTTTGCCGACGACTTCCAAGATCACGCCTTCTGCGAAGGTTGCTTGCACCAATTCTCCAAGTGTGCCTTCAACCAGGACGCTGTCGCTGGAGCCATTGGCGAGGGTAACATTTTTGAGGTTTCTCTTTGATTTGAGCTCGACTGAGAAGCCCCGCTCTTTGGTGTTTGTTTTATTTCCCATTTCTGCTTCCTCGACTTCTTGAGGGCGGCAATTGTGATTAGTTTTATTTGATCGAGATGCTTAGAAGTAAGCAGCGGTGCTAAGGTTTCAGTGTTGGTGATAAGATGGAGAATGAGTTGGGAATAGAGAAGTTGTTTTTTGAGTTGGCAAGCGAAAGCAGACTAAGCATACTACGCGAGTTGCAGAAGGAGAACTTGAAGATGCAGGAAATCGCCCGCCGAATGGATGTGACCGCAACGGAAGCGTTCAGGCAGCTAGAGCGCCTAAGCGCCGCTTTGCTTGTTAAGAAGCAACCCGACGGCAACTTTACCCTAACAGAATACGGCAAGCTGGTGTTACAGCTTTCTTCGTCCTTGGAATTTGTCTCCAAACACAGAGACTACTTCGCCGCTCACGACGTAACCCAGATACCCGTGCAATTCGTGAACCGACTCGGCGAACTTTCACAAACGAAGTTGATGATGGACACAATTGAGAATTTGAACATTGCCGAACATGCGTTCATGGATGCCGAGCAGTACGGCTGGGGAATAGCAGAAGGCACCATCCCCCAGCAAATGGGTCCAATAATGAATGACCTGCTCCAGAAGGGACTAAAACTTAGAATGCTTATTCCAGAAAAACGCCTCGCGACCGAGACGAACCCGCCTGCACTCGCGAAAAACTTTGAAGCCCGCGGCCTCGCCGAGCTACCGGCGATAGTTTTTCTTACCGAAAAAGAGGCAGGCATATGCTTTCTTCAACTCGGGGGAAGGGTAGATTACGCGGCTTTTTACGGAAAAGACCCCGCGTTTCTAAATTGGATTAAAGACCTGTTTCTTTTCTATTGGGACAAGGGAAAACGTTTCTAGCCTGTCAAAACCCTATCGCAGCTGGAGAGCCGTTTTGCAGTCAGTGCCCAAACCAGCTATCTGCGACATTCGATTGTATGCTAACGGTGATGATACCCGTCACTCCAACCAAAAACAACGCCAAAAGAATCAGGGCAGCCACAGCGCCAACTATGCGGAAAGCATACTGCTCATTCCGCGCAGGCTCAGCTTCACCGACTTGGTTCGTCAACTCAACTATCCCCCATTCTCTGGTGAAGATCAAATGCTAACCCAGCGACAACAACCAATATCATAACTACATCCGAAACGTAGCCAAGAAGCGAAAGAAAAGTGTAAGAGTTTGTTCCGCTTGAATCAAAGACTGT
The DNA here is from genome assembly GCA_963760905.1 of Candidatus Bathyarchaeota archaeon. Taxonomy (GTDB): domain Archaea; phylum Thermoproteota; class Bathyarchaeia; order Bathyarchaeales; family Bathycorpusculaceae; genus JADGNF01. Next base: position 652,631 of record CAVXEQ010000004.1, on the reverse strand, counting down.
TAAAGGCCATCCTGTGATTGCGATTGCCACCGAGAACCAGAACAGAAACACAAAAACAATTAACATCCATGGCCATAACTTGGCGAAGTAGCTCCGTGCGTTACCGCTTAAATGGGTGTTCCACCAGTTTAGAGGCTTGTTAATTCTTGTTGCTACCGCACTTGCCACCACGCCAAGGAATATCGGCGGAGAGCCTCCCCCGACGGTGAAGAGCACAATTGAAAGAAGGAGAAGAATCAGAGCACCGTGCCTTTTGTGGACGAAAGCAAGGGCCCAAACAGTAACCGAGAAACCAACAATCATTGCCAGAATCCCGGACACGAAAAAACTAGGAACCACCGTAAAAGCAGGTTCAGTTGCGCCTACCCACAGCTTGTTTGCTGGACCAATCGCATCAATAACTAGACCGCTAGGCGCGGCATTACCTTGAAGTATTTCAAAGAAACCGTGTTCCACGCCAGCAAGTCCAACAGTCGCGCCAAGTGCAGAGGCTATTATTCTCGTTGCCCCAATTGGCGATTTCTGCTGTTTCGAGGGAGATGGAACCCCGTTCAATTCTACTTGGCCCCAATTAAGTTTTGTATGCCTCAAACCGAGATTGGAACATTCTGCTTATATAACCTTCGTCTGCATAGTTGCAGAGAATGAGCTATGTTTTTCCTGAGGTGCTTTTGACTTCAAACATTTCACTGAGTATAGACTCAAGCGAAAGCATAATGCCTTTGATGCAAAAGTGCAAACGCGAACGGCGCGTTCCATGATTCCTTTGCGTTATCTAATTGAGACCCTTCTACGATGGAAAGCGCCCGTTAAGCCACAACAAACCTTGCGCCTTAAACCGAAACCCGTCAACGCTACACAAATAGCGTCCGCTCAGGTTTGATTCCGTCTAATCACATCAGAGAGCTTAACTTCGGAGTGATGGTACCGTCCATTGTATGCTACTATGTCGCCGCAGATTGCACCTTCTGGGCACCAACTGTAACAGGAGAAGCAGGTCTCGCAGCGATGCAGCCACATGGGTTTGCTGTCAACCATTTTGATGTTGTTTACGGGGCAAACTCGGGCACAGACGCCGCATCCGACACATTTTTCGTTGACTTGAAAGCTCCGATCCGCGATGGGTACAAGTTCGTTGAAGGGTAAATGACGTGTTGTGTTTGAAAGTTTTCTGTATCTCCTGGAAAACAGAGGCTTCATAGCCAAAAACAACAACGGAGCAAAAACCACTTTTCGTAGCTTGCTGCGAGTTTCGTATTTACCCACTTTACATGCAGCAACATAATCAACGATAGCGTCAACCTTCTTTTTCTGCTTGAAATAACTTTTCCGTTGTTCCTCTTCGGCAAGCAATTTGTTGTTCATCTTAACAATGAATCCAGCGGCAAGTTCCCCGCCTTGAGAGCGAAGGGCTTTTCTCAGGTTTTCTATCGTTGCGCCAGGCATGTGCCCGCTAGTGCAGACGGCAAAAACGTATTTTGAGCCGAGGTTTTCAAGTTTTTTGATGAATCTGTCGACGATAAGTGGAATGCCGCAGTCGTTCGATGCATAATAAACGGGAAATACGATACCGATGATTTCGGCATCTAATTCTATGCTTTCCGTGGTCTCCTGGGACGCGATGGATATTAGTTTCCCGTTAATTTTTCCCGCAATGTCTCTTGCGACAAATAATGAGTTGCCGGTTCCTGAGAAGTAGTAGACTTCGGGGGTATTCTGCCTCATATGAGGGTCATCCTCTTTGCTACGACGAGCAGTATGATGACTACGGCTAAGCCGATTGCGGTGCTTATTGGAGTGAATGGACAGCAGGTTCTGTATCCTATTATGTTTAGTTTGGTTGCCTTTGAGTCAGGTATTACCTTTTTTACAGTTGCAATCGTCAAGACAACAATTAAAAAAATAAAGACTATGGCTAATACTTTCATTGTTATTTCGCCGCCTTTTCCTCTTCCAATTGTGGCTTACTGATTTCGTGTTCTCCGAGGTCTACTCGCAGGATGCCGTTGCTGCCGACGATTTCCAAGATTATTCCTTCAGCAAAACGTGCCCTCTGTAGTTCACCTAAAACTCCCTCGATTATGACGCCTTCAGGCGAATCACCGGTGGTCATCATGATATTTTTGAGGTGTGCTTTGGATTTTAGTTCCACAGAGAAGAGCCTCGCCTTGTTTGGTTGATTTTCCATTTTTGGTTTCCTCAAAATACTATAGAGTCCCATAAAGTGATTAGTTTTATTTGAGAACCATGTGTAATATTACACAACGGCCAGAAATTACTAGGAGGATGAGCGTCTTGGAAAGCAATGAAGAAGTGGACAGGTTATTCTTTGAGTTTGCAAACAGAAGCAGGATTGATATTATGCGGGAGCTGCAAACTAAGAATCTTAAAATGCAGGAGCTTGCACGTCGATTAGATCTGACTGCGACAGAAGCTTTTAGGCAACTTGAACGGTTGAGCGCTTCTCTGCTTGTTCAAAGGCAGTCTGATGGGTCATATGCCCTTACCCAATATGGTAAACTAGAGTTAAACTTCGCTTCAACAATGGAGTTTGTCCTCAAAAACAAACAATACTTCCTAAATCATGACGTATCGTTGCTTCCACAGCAGTTTGTAAACAGGATTGGCGAGCTTTCGCAATCAAACCTGAGAATGGGGTTGATAGAAGCTACAACAAAGTCATCCCAGATGATTGGGCAAGCCGAGAAATACATGTGGGGAATCAGCATAGAGCAGCTAAACCAGCCTTTCAATGATATAGCCAAACAAATCGCTAAAGGAGTAGAATACAAAATCATTTCTCCCCAGTCGCCGACAAAACTTCCTAATCTTGAAAACAGGACCCTCGTCGACAGTCCAGTAATTTTGGCGCTAACCGAAAAAGAGGCGGCGATTTGCTTTCGATTCGTTGACGGAAGGGTAGATTATGCTAGTTTTATCGGAAGCGACCCCACTTTTCTGAATTGGGTTAAGGAACTGTTCCTTTACTACTGGGACAAAGGAAAACGAGCCTGATACCCAAGGCAACAAGAACCGGAGCACCATAAATTTTATATTTACGCCCAACTCTTTGGGAAAGATTAACGATAGTGATGAAAATGGGGAATTGCTTTATCCAGCCCTAATTGCTTCCCGAAGAAAATACGAATTTTAGACACCACCCTTCGCGATGGTGAACAAACTCCCGGAGTCAGCTTGACTCCTGAAAACAAACTAAGAATAGCGCACCGTCTAGACGAACTTGGTGTCGACATAATCGAAGCGGGGTTCGCCGCGGTTTCTGAAGGTGATATGGAAGCCGTCAAACAAATTGCGCAGGCAGGTTTGAAAGCTGAAATCTGCAGTTGCTCCAGAGGCACCCGAGGCGACATAGACGCCGTCGCGAAGTCTGGAGCCGACAGCGTCCACCTTGTAATTCCAACAAGTGATATTCACATTGACTGGAAGCTGAAAAAGACACGCACACAGGTTCTCCAAATAACTGAAGACTGCGTTAAGCATGCCAAGAGCTGTGGGCTGGTGGTGGAGCTTTCAGCTGAAGACGCGACCCGAAGCGAAAGGGCATATCTCAAGAAAATCTTCTCCACAGGCATTGCTGCTGGAGCAGACCGTGTTGTCGCCTGTGACACAGTTGGAATCCTCACACCTGAGAAAGCTTACGAATTCTACAAGGACTTAGTCAGCAGCCTTTCTGTTCCCGTGAGCGTGCATTGCCACAATGATTTTGGCATGGCGGTGGCAAATTCCGTTTCTGCTCTGCGGGCTGGTTGCAGCGAAGTTCATTGCACGATTAACGGATTGGGTGAACGTGCAGGAAACGCCTCTTTGGAGGAAATAGTAGTTGCGCTCAAAGCGCTCTACAACTTAGATACATCGATTAAAACTGAACAGCTCTACAGTATATCGCAGTTGGTGTCCAGATTAACAGGCATTATTGTGCAGCCTAACAAAGCCATCGTTGGCGAAAACGCGTTCACGCACGAGTCAGGCATACACACACAAGGATTACTTGAAAACCCAATCACTTACGAACCATACGACCCAAGCATTGTCGGGGTCTCAAGGCGCATCTCACCAGGAAAACATAGCGGCTCACACGCCATAAAAGCCTCCGTTGAAGCTATGGGTTTGCATCCAACTGAAGAGCAGCTTAAAGAAATCTGGCTCAGAGTGAAAACCGTGGGCGACAAAGGCAAAACGGTCACAGACGCGGATTTACTTGCAATCGCTGAAGCCGTCACGGGACTGGCAAAGCCTAAAGCCATCCAGCTGCAGGAAGTCACTGTTGTCTCTGGAAACAGCGTCACGCCAACCGCATCCGTGAAACTAAAGTTGAACGGCAAAGAAGTAACGGGCGCAGCTATGGGCGTTGGACCCGTAGACGCAGTCATAAACGCAGTGAAGAAAGCTGTTCTCGAAACCGAGCCCATTGTACTGGAGCAGTACCATGTGAAGTCGATCACGGGCGGAACAGACGCCATGGTTGAAGTCGTTGTCCGCATGCGCAAAGGCAACAAAACGGCTACCGCTATGGGTGTACGGGAAGACATAGTTATGGCAAGCATGGACGCGGTCCTAGGCGGAATGAACGTACTCACGGCCCTAAACGGAAACAAAGACAACCACACAATGGAGAAAACAGAAAAGCAGTAATCCTCAATCCGACGCTTCTTCCTTTTTTCAGAACCCATTTCCTTCACATAAGGGAGCTATAGGTTTCTCCAAACAGTAAATTCAGGTCAGTCCCTGAGTATCCGCCTGATCGATTTTGGTTATCTGCGGAATCTTACCCCAAGTTCCAACGCATCCCTTGTAAACAATAAGCACGCCGTCAACGCCTGGAACAGACTTAGCTACGCTGGTGCCACGTTCAAGAGCCAAATTAACATCTTCGCCTTTCACAACGTTACCTACTGCCGTTGCAGCAGCATCAGCTAACCCTGCTTCTTTGCAGAAAATGGTCGCAGCTTCTGCGTCACCAAAACTCAAGGCATGACTAAAACAACCTGAACTTGTGGCAACTCCCACGGGGAATTCTGTTAAACGAAAGCCAAACCGCTTCGACAAAGGCTCATCTCCGGCAGCAAACGCCACATCAATGGGCATATTAGAAACTGCAGAAACTTCGCCACCATCCTCCACAACAGCTACCTCGCAACCTGCGGTAATCATGTCCTTCACCGCTAGATCAGCTAAAACCCCAGCAACAGCAGCCATTGGTCCCACATTCGCCTTCTTTGCAGCCTCAGCCATTAGCTTAGCCACTAAGGGTTTTTCAGGTACAGGAAACGGCTTAAGAGTCCAAATAAATTTCGGGTGCACAGCAGCGTATTCTTCAAGGATTGCACGGTGACGTTTGATAGAGTCTATAGCTGTTTGGACGCCGCGCTCTTTGTCGGCGATTATGTTACACTGGGTTTCTTTGAAAACGAAAGATTGTTTGAACAGGTTTTTCATGCCCTTTTTCCAGTTTCTTTCATCTGGAGTTGCTGAAGACATCGTTGTTCTGCTTCACGGACTTAATTGCTCTTGCAGGACACGCATCCACACAAGCGCTACAGGTGCTACCAACACACTTCTCCTTATTGAAAACTATCGCTGAATCCGGAGCAAGGGTAATGGCTTCCACAGGACACAAAGCTACGCACGAACCACAGTTTATGCATTTTTCAGTGTCTACCTCAATAAGTTTCGGCAAGCTAACTGTTACACCTTTTTTGCGGAATGCATCAACAACTTTTTCCAAGGCTTCCTCAGGAACCTCAGCCAAAACTTCTCCGCCTTTACTGTTAACATACGCAGTAATGATGTTAATGGGCACTTTCAAATCTAGGATAACCTGCGAAACTATGGGTTGTTCAACGATTTTCTCAGAGAACCTAAGAAGAAGCCGCGCCATGCTTACTTCCGTCCCAGCAGTTTAGAGACATCTTCCGAAGTGACTATCCCCAAAACTCTCTTTTCATTATCGATAACTGGCAACGCGGAAATATTATGCTGAGCCATACGTTTCGAAGCCGTTTCCAACGGTTCATCAGGCTTAGCGGTGAACACTCGTCTAGTAACTATGTCTGCAAGCGCAGTTTTGCCTTCAGCCAACGCACGAGTGATATCCCAAGAGGTTACAATACCGTTAAGCTTGCCTTGATCATCCACAACCATAATATGGTTAACTGACTTGGTCACAATGCGCTTAGCAACAGCGCCCACATCTTCAGTTTCCCTGCAGGTCACCGCCTTCTGCATAACGTTAACGACGAAAGAGGTGGCTTCAGTTTGCTTCATAGGCTTGAAAACGTTGTCAAGCGGCAAACGCTCCACAGGCGCAGACAAAAAGAACTCGCCTTCATCAATCCATGTTTTAAGTGTAGCCGCAACTTTTCGTGCTGTCTTCAGACTTGAAAGAGAGCTAACCTTGATTTTCTTATCGCTGACCGTTATGCTGCCAGACTTCAGCTCTTTGTAGCTAACTTTCGCCAGTTTAGGTCTATCCCTGCGTGGAACACCATAATCCACCACATTCGTGAAGATCGCCTCATCCCGAATTGCAGTCTTTTTCACTATCCCTTCGTTAAGAATTGGAATCGGTATGCCTAAGCCCAAATAAAGCGTTGTGCCATATCGCGTAAAAGTAGCACCACGCAAAAATTCCGTATTCATCTTTTTGGCGTTTCCCCGAACCATTAACGTACCATTTTGGCTGCTGGCTTCATGTTGTGTGCCTTCACCGATAACGTAACCTTGTGCACCACCCAGGAAAATGCGGGTTCCAATGCCTATGGTCTCGTAATCCGGGTCATTCATAAGCGGGTTCAATTCACCCGCACCGGAAAAAGTTGCATTCTTCATACGCGGCAACAGCTTGCCCATGTAAGTGTAAATGGTTTCGTCTCGACTATTGACAGCACAATTATAATGTTGGTAACAATTACGGAAGTTGAGCAAATAAAACTGGTTCAGGTCATCCTTCGTAAGGTTTGTTTTCAGCTGCGTTCGGGGATAGCAGTCAGTCCCAAGAGCTGTAGCTTTAAGTTCAACTTCTTCGCCTCTCACAAGGTCCTCAATTAGATGTCCGCCGCCGTATTCGAAAGGTTCAGTTTCCGACATGGACGTTGCGCCTATGTACAGATCAACTGCTGCGCCTGGATGACAAATGGGCACGTTGTTGATCCACGCGTTATCGATTTTCATCGGTGGATCTGAATGCCCAAGGTTTATGACGGCACCTGAACTGCACATGGCGCCAAAAGTGCCTGTAGTAACAACATCAACTTCTTTTAATGCAACTTCCACACTACTGCTTTCGACTAGCCGCTTCATTTCTTCAGCGGTTAAAACTTGGGCATCGCCTTTCCTGATTTTCGCATTAATCTCTTCGATTGTGCGGGTGTTTTTTTGAGGGGTGAGCGCTTTTTCCTCCGACCAATTGCAACCGATTACGTTTTCTGCTTATTAATAGCTTTTGCAGTCTCAACAGGAGGTTCCAAGAAAAAGATAAGGAGTTTAGTTTATGCCAATGGTCAGATGACATACTCTTCATGGTTTAATAAAAAAAAGAAAAGATGATTTGGGTTTTGTAGGTTTATTTGCGCCTTCGGAGGATAACAGCTGCTGCGACTACTACGATGATTACAACTATTGCTGCGATGACAATGTAGGTTGTTGTGGGTATGCCGCTGGTTGGTTGTGGAGCTTGACTTGGCGAGGCTGAAGGTGAAACTGTTTGTGCTGGTGTTGAGGTCGGTGCCGTAGTTTGAGTCGGAGTTGGTGTAACAGCTGGAGCTACGGAGGATGCGGTGAATGTCACAAATGAAGTTTCTGCGTCTGAGCTATAGTAGGATTCTGAGCCGCTGAATGTTGCTGTCACTGTGTAGAGTCCTGTAACTGGGGGTTGATATTCGAGTACAAAGTTGCCTTTTATGTCAGTTGTCACGGTGCCGAGGTCTTGGAAGTTGCCGTTAGGATCAGTAGCTGTCAAATGCACTGAGACTCCGGTGGCGTTGGTTGGCTTAGGCTGCTGCATGTAAAGGTATTCCATCCACGGACTCATACTGGCGTCAGAGATCGCTGGCGTACCCGCTGCCGGAATGCCTAGACATGTAGTACCTGGTGACTGGTCGGTGACTGTGCCCTTTATCAAAACTGGCGTTCCATGAGGTATTACATCGTTTTGCACTGTGATTGTTGTGCCGGATTGTGCTTTGCCGTAACAGTATATCTGGTTGTCGTAGGCGTTGAGCGTTACCATATAGCCGTCAGCAATAGCAGGAGCACTTGTCACGTCAAAACCCATTATGCTCCAGACTAATTCTCCAGTGGTTGTGTTTATGCATAGTTGCTTGGCGCCTTTGAATAACGGTGGAGAGTACATGTGTCCCTCTGGCACGTAGAGCTTTCCGTCAGCAACAGTTCCTACGGTGAAAGTCCAGATGGGATAAACACCATAAGGAGTTTCGTACCCGCTGGTTCCAGTATCAAATGTCCAGTCGACGTGTCCCGTTAGGAGATTTATGCTGCCCACGGCTCCGCCGAAGTCCCATGCGTAAAGATTGCCGTATGCGGGGACGGCTTCAGCACCATAATAGCCCCAAGGGTTCGTATTGAATGAAACTGGACCCCATAGATGCGCTCCAGTTAAGAGGCTATAGCCATCCCATGCCTCTGTCTCTTCGGTGTATTCACAGAAAACTCCGTATCCATCGAATCCCACTGGGTTGCCCATAGCTACCCTGCTCCATAGCAGTTCTGTTCGGTTTACTGGACCCCACAACAGTTGCCCCGTTTTTGTACCGTAACCTGCTTCAACTTGCCAACCTGGGTTTGTAAATCCTAAACCTGCTCCGCCTGGAACTGCACGCATAAGAACTACATCGCTGGCAACGCAGACAATGCTTAAAGCTGGACTGAACGGCACGCCCGAAATGTTAGTGGGTAGTGGCGCTGACCATTGTATTCCGTATTCGAAGGGAATATTTGCTCCTTGTGCAGGTCTCCAACTGTAGGTATTTAGGTCCCCGGTTCCAGTTGGCCCCCTGATGATGCATCGGGTCGAGTTCCACATGTTCAACGTTCCCGCTGTCGAGTTGACATAGTAGCCTATTAGACTCCCAGATTGATCCTCCTCAATCATCTGCAACGCAAGTGCTCCGACAATGTTCAATATCCAGTTTCCAGTCATTGCGTCATACATTCCATAAAACGTGCCCCCAGTAAATGCGTATGTTGTGGCGCTGCTTGGAATGCTCCATAGATACGGTATTGCTCCGTACTGGTTAGGGGCGATGAAATTGAGTGTTTGACCGCACTTTAGCACTTCGGTGGTGTTCTTAGTCCACAAAGTTTGTCCGGTTCGTACGTCTACAGCGACCCAGCCTTCTGGGCTTGTTGAACTTCCTGGATAAAGAGTATAGTAAAGTACTCCGTTCATGATTATCGGCGCGAATTTAGGCTCGTACTGCGAAGTAGAATAATAGTTGCTGGTTTCACTTCCGCCAAATTCTCCGCCGATTAGACCTCCAATCGCCGCCGGTTTCGTCCACATTATGTGAGCTGTGTTTGGCGCTGTTGTGTACGGGTTAAAGTTGCCGCTAGCATTGTACATTCCAGTTGCCGCAAATGTTGAAACACCTAAACCAAGCCAGTTTCCGCTGATTTGAGCCCATTCACCGTTCACTGATTGTATGGGGCGCGTCCAGTAGCCTGTTGGAAGCGGATTGGACGGATAAGGCGGTATAGGTTGTTGCTGCACGTTAAGCGTCACTGTATTGCTTGTGCTGCCTTCATAATAGTCGCCGACGAATTCAGGACTTAGGGTGCCTCCGAATGGTGGGACTCCAGGTGCAGGATTGGCGCCTTCTATTGTTTGTCCAGGGTAATTGAACACGAAAGTGTAGGTGCCAAGTGCGTGGGGTACGTATTCTGCCCATGCGCCTCCTACTGCATCGGATGAAAATGGACCAAGCTTTTCAGTAGACCCTGTTGGAGTTGTAATTGTTACTGTCATATTCTGCCATCTGTCCCCGTAAGCTCCACTTGCAGTTGGTGGAGGTTTGTCAAGCCAAAAGTTAACGTACGCAGTTTGGTCGACGCCAACTGGGTTAGGTGCAATATTGAGATAGGCCCATGTTGGAATCGATAATGCAGGCGTGTGAGCATTGGCTGCTGGCAAAGCTATTAGCGAAACAGCGAAAGTCAGTATCAGAAGCAAAGCGATCGTGCTACATATTTTATTTTTGTTTATTGGGTTTTCCAATTTTTAATTCTCTCCTTTGTTAACATACACAGGCTTAGGATAAAATAACTAGGGACTGCAGCCTACAGTCATAGAATGAAAAAGCTTATACTCGCATTGGCCCATATAAGGGTCAGGAGAAAATCTAGGAGAGAGACGAAAGTGGATCTCCAGGATCAGATTGAACTTTTGTGCCGCTTAGGACTTTCGCCGAATCAAGCAAAAGTGTACCTCGTGCTTGCCAGGTCTTCGCATTATACTGCAAATCAGGTTTCAAAAGCTGCCTGCCTAGCAACCGAAGTTGTTTACCGCAATATGACAAAACTGCAGGAAAAAGGTCTAGTTGAGAAGGAAATAACGTCACCTACAAAGTTTCAGGCAATTCCCCTAAAATCCGCTATGAGACTCTTGTTGAATCTCAAAAGCAAGGAAGACACTCAAACTCGGATGAAGGCAAGAGAATTGCTTGCGACATCTATTACTGAAGAAGATGTGAAGCCAGCCCAAGAAGATTTCAGAACCGTTCTAATTCCCGAGGGAGAAAGACTAATCGAGTTCGAAGAAGAGCAACTTACGAATGTTCAACAAAAATTTGATCTTGCTATGACGGGTCAGCAGTTCTCCGAATGGGCCCTCGCCTACACCAAGCTCCTTCAAAAAATGGTTTTAAAGAAAATTGCCATCCGATTGATTGTTTCAGGAACAAAAACAGAACACAACACGCAATCATTGGATGAACTTTTGCAAAACACAAATTTCAAAATGAAGTTCACTCCAGAAACGATCCTTTCTTGCGTGGGGATCCAAGACGATAAGGAAGTAATGATTAGCACTTCAACAAAGACTGCTTTTGCACGATCTCCTGTATATTGGTCAAACAACCCAGGCATTGTAGTATTATGCAAAACCTATTTCGAAACAACTTGGAAAAACAACATGGAGAAAAGAAAACAATACCTGAACAAGCGCACAATTCTTCTTGAGGCCTAATCAACTATACCTGATCTATCGGTATAACTCTAATAGATCATAATAGCATTCAAGGCTTGCACGACAGTTTGGCAATGTTTCCATTAAATATACAAACAGAATCGAAATCACAAAAAGCTACGCCCGATTCTTCAAATATCAGACTAGTAACACCATCTGAATGGGTGGAGCATAATTTTTTGAATTATGTTGCATTCACCAGATTTTGAAAATATCAAAAAAATTTACAAAGTACCAAATATAGAGTCCCCGGAACTCTTTACTCATGAAACCTTCCGAGTTTGCCCTTATAGGTATTCGAGCGTTCCTCTAATAAAACAAAGCCAAATTGAGTTTTTCTGAAGAAAGTAGTTAACAATGAAAGATTCGATTGGTCAATTTTTGGTTAAGTCTTTCTACTGGTTGAGATAAAAAGAGACATTAAACTTTCTGTTGTTACCAAGCCATAAACGCCATTTTTCGCTGAGAACTCATCAAACTTCTGAACACCATCGGCAATTCCAAAAGGAGAACTAATCACGAAAGGCACAGGGTCCCTCGTGTGTGTACCAACCCTGATTGGGGTAGGGTGGTCCGGCAAAACCGCAATCGCATACGATCCTTTTATCCTCTCTAGGAGTCTACCAAGCATTCTCTGGTCCAAGTCTTCAATGGTTTTCACTTTCTGTGCGAAGTCTCTAATATGTCCCGCTTCGTCAGGAGCTTCAACATGGACGAAAACCAAGTCGTTTGTATCCAGAGCTTTTAATGCAGCGTCAGCTTTGCCCTCATAGTTAGTGTCACTTAAGCCAGTGGCTCCAGCAACATTGATAACTTGCATACCTGCGTACGTTCCGATGCCCTTCACCAAATCGACAGCAGATATGACCGCTGCTTTCAAACCATATTTTTCTTGGAACGAAGGCATAGTGGGTTTTGGTCCACCACCCCAAGGCCAAATCATGTTTGCCGGATTTTTGCCGGATTCCACTCGGGCAACGTTAACTGGGTGGGATTCGAGGACATCTTTGGACTTTCGAATCATTTCTCGAAGAATTGCCACGGTTTTTTCGACTTCTTTTGTTTTGGCTTTAGGCAACACCTTGCCGATTTTTGCTCCTGAAGCGTCATGCGGCGGAGTGCATTGTATTTGGTTGGAGTTTGGGGTATTACGCAAGATAAGGAAGTGCCGATAATCCAAACCTGAATAAAACTCGATTGCGCCCTTTTTTCCTAGAGCCTTCTTGATGGCTTTTATTAGTTGCCTGGCTTCGATGGTTGTTATGTGACCAGCTGAGTAATCAACAAGAATCCCGTCCTTCTCCGTTATCAAGTTGCATCTGAAAGCTACATCGTTCCCTTCAAGTTTGATTCCCCTAGCCGGGGCTTCCAAAGGTCCCCGCCCTGTGCAGTAAATGTGAGGGTCGTAACCCAACAGAGAAAGAATTGCTGTTTCAGAACCTGGGTTCAGGTCGTCAGGAACGTTTTTTATGAGACCACTTGTGCCTTTGGCGGCTATTGCATCCATGTTGGGTTTATGTGCGACTTGGAGAGGAGTCTTGTTTCCCAATTCTGGCACTGGATAGTCTGCCATTCCATCGCCAACAACTATTACGTACTTCATTTGGTCACCTTTTCTTTTGAGCATGTCTGCAATGAACAATGAGAATGTTCACTTTAACTGAAAAAGGTATTTGCACCTTGAATATCTATTTACCGTTTTCCAGTATTGTTTACTTTTGCTCGCTGTATTTAGAGCAGGCTTGAATTATTTCCTTAATCGTGTTCAAGTTTCGGGTTGTGGCGTGGGTTTTGAATTTTGATTCTATGTAAGGGTTTGGTTTTCCTCCGTCGCCGTGTCCTCGTGTCACGCTATAGGCTTCGTAGTCGTTTATCAGAATAATTTCGGCGGTGGATTTTGGAATCTTTATCGGCAATGCTATATTCGGAGACTGTTTGTCAGACATGAAAGTTACCAGAAAGCTTGCTCCATCCTCGCGGACTCTCTTGAAAGGATCGCCTTTAACGATATCTTCAAGATGATTCATTGTCTGTAAGAAAACCAGAACAGTGCATTTCAGTATTAGGCCTAGTTCCTGCTGAATTACTTCGCGAACTACTTTTGGGTCTAAGTCGGTTTCAAAGATTACATTTCCACTTTGCTTAAAAGTTGAGACATTGCTGAAGCCCAAAGAAACGAAGACTTCTTGCAGTTTCTCCTTCTTGATTAAACAATGACCACCGACGTTGATTCCGCGCAAAAAAGCTACAATTTGAGTCATTATGTTAAAAACGGATTTCCCGGATTAATAAAGGTGTGCTGTGAATTAAACACCCGATTATTTTCTAAGAGCAGCATCCTCTATCATTCAATAAACACCTGATGCCCACTTTTTTGCCGAAACGCTTTTATTTCCGAAGATATGTCTGAATTGACAGGTTCGAGGCTATAATAATGAATCCAGCGCTTCAGGCGAAAAATAATTCTACACGCTTCTATAGCTTCGAGTACTGCTTTTATTATTACTTTAACTAAACCCAGAACAAAATTTCTGAGAAAGGTTCTGGGTGCGGGATGATTGTTAATGAAAAGTGGAAAATCTTTCAAAAAAATCGTGGTTAAATTCGGTGGTTCTAGCCTAGCTGACCATGAACGGCTATCCAGGGCGGTAGCTGCCGTGGTTAACGAAGCGAAAATGGGTACGAAGATAGCCGTGGTTGTCTCGGCAATGGGAAAAACAACCGACATCCTCATGAACACCGCGAAAAACACCTCTAACGGCAAACTCGCAAAACACGAACTTGACGACATCCTGTCAATGGGTGAGCGAACCAGCGTCCGAATATTCGCTGCCGCCCTGAGAACCAGCGGAATAGAATCCCGCTACTTCGACCCCCTAGACGAAGACTGGCCAATAATAACTGACGCTTGCTTCTCTAACGCAAATCCTCAACGCCAGAAATGCGAACAGCGAATCCGAGAATGCGTGCTTCCAATCGTTGACAAAGGTGTAGTTCCAGTTATTGCTGGCTTCGTAGGTAAAACCGCTGAAGGAAAAGTTACCACTTTGGGTCGCGGCGGAAGTGACACCACCGCTTTCCTATTAGCTGAAGCAATAAACGCTGATGAAGTCGTTTTAGTCACTGACGCGGATGGAATAATGTCTGGCGACCCCAAGGTTATCGCTAACCCTAAACGGCTGTCCGAAATAGATGTAAACATTCTGGTAGGCTTAGCGGATTCAGGAGCCAAATTCATCCATTCAAAAGCGCTAAAGTACAAGCCACAGTCAGTAAACGTTCGAGTAATCAACAGTGCACACGGCAACTTAACCAAAGAAGGAACTATAATCACAGGAGCATTAGCCACTGAACTGGATGTGGAACAAGCATATCCCTCACCTATAGCCGAGATAACCATTGTTGGAAACAGAATTTCAGATAACACAAAAATCGTCGAAGATTCAGTCACCAAAGCTAAAACCCACACTCACCTGCTCGCCATGTCAATGAACACCAACTCGGCTATCCTGTATGTTTCCTCCGAAAAAAGCCTTGACGCGCTCTTCAACGACATCCACAGAACCGTGCTTGACAACAAGGAAGCTAAAGCAATGGCAGTCAAAAAAGACCTTGTGTTCCTTAAAATACGCGGCGTCGGTCTAGAGGAAACACAGGGCATAATCGGCAAAATCAGTGAAGTCTTGCGAATAAACAGCATAAACATCTCAGGCATTCTTACCATAACTTCCAGTATTCTACTGTTTGTGGATTGGGTTGAACGGGAAAAAGCGTTAGAACTGATCAGAAAATCCTTAAGGAGCCACTAAAATGGAAACAACAAAGTCTTTGGAATTAACAGACGGAGTGGATTAAGATATGGACTACGGCAAAAAAAGGCGACTTACCCGAATCTTCAAAGAAGACAACCGCACCGTCATTGTTCCCATGGACCACGGTGTTACAATTGGACCCTGCGAAGGCATAGAAAACATGCAGACCATTGTGAATCAGCTGGTTAAGGGCAACGTGGATGCCGTTTTGGTTCATAAGGGAATAGCCAAACGCATCGAAGCAGGAAACGCAGGGCTAATCGTTATGCTTTCTGGCGCATCTAACCTTAGCCCAAACCAAAACAATAAAGTCCGTGTATGCACCGTGCAGGAAGCTGTGCGGCTGGGCGCCGACGCCGTCTCTGTCCACGTAAACGTGGGCGCACAGGACGAGGACAAAATGCTCGTAGAGTTGGGTAGAGTAGCTGACGAATGTGATCTGTTTGGGATGCCTCTGCTCGCTATGATGTACCCGCGAGGACCAAAGATAAACAATGAACACGCCCCCGAAGTGGTAGCTCATGCAGCTAGATTGGGCGCGGAGTTGGGCGCAGACATAATCAAAACCAACTATACTGGCGACATCGAAACTTTCAAAGGCGTGGTCGAGTGCTGCCCTGTGCCAATTGTGATTGCTGGAGGACCAAAAGCTAAAACCGCAAAAGACACCTTGGAAATGACCGCGGAAGCTATGAAAGCAGGCAGCGCAGGTCTCTCCATTGGGAGAAACGTGTTTCAACATGAGAAACCCGCAGCTATGGTGAAAGCGCTCTCAGCGATCGTTCACAAAGGCGTCTCTGTGGAAGCGGCGCAGAAAATCTTGGGTGGCAATAGTTGAAGGAACTCTGGGTTCAAATAGAACAAAATGCTCCGGAAAAAGATAAGCTGGCCAAGTTAGCCGCCGAACTTGCAGACGCAACACTGGAAGGCACCCACGCCAGCCTAAGTTCAAGTAAACAAGAAATCGTGGTACTTGACGAATTTAACGAAGATACCCTTAAAGTGCTGAAGCAAAAAGGCAAAAAAGTCGCCATAAAAATCTCGATCCAAGGCAAAGAAGACGAAAACAGCGCCGTCAGAGCCGCAGAACTCTCTGCTGACTACGTAATAATTAACTGTCTTGACTGGCGCGTTATTCCATTGGAAAATCTCATCGCACGAATAAACGGCAAAAGCAAATTAATTTCCGAAGTCACAAACGCTCAAGACGCCCAAATCGTTCTAGAAGCCTTAGAATTGGGAACAGACGGTGTCCTCTTGAGAACCACCGACCTCGAAGAACTTAAGAAAACCTCCGCCCTGGTCAAGCGACAAAATCCAAGATTCTCTTTAATTCCAGCGAAAATTGCCTCCGTAACCCCAATGGGCACTGGCGCACGGGTTTGCGTGGACACATGCGACCTTATGGAACCTGGCGAGGGCATACTTGTCGGCGCTCAAAGTGCAGGTTTGTTCCTTGTGGAAGCGGAAGTACATGAGAACCCATACGTGGCGTCGCGCCCTTTCAGGGTCAACGCAGGCTCAATCTCCATGTATACCCTCGGCTCAACGCAGAACACACGATACCTCTCTGAGTTGAAGGCGGGCGAGGAAGTCTTGATTATAAACAGAGACGGCACAGTGCGTAAAGCAAATGTGGGCAGAACCAAAACCGAATTCCGCCCCTTGATCCTTGTAGAAGCCGAAGTAGAGAGTAAAAAAATCAAGACAATCCTCCAAAACGCCGAAACCATCCGCCTTGTCACCCCAAAAGGATCCGTGCCAGTTACTGAGCTTAAAGCTGGGGACGAAGTTCTAGTTTACATAGCCGCTAAAGGAGGCAGACACTTTGGTGTATCTGTAGCTGAGGAAAAGGTGATTGAACGTTGACGATAAGAATCTGTGTTTCGATCCAACCCAAAACCGCATCCGAAGCCGGACAGCAAATCAAAAAGGCAGAAGAGTTACACGTTGATTTCATTGAAGTTCGACTGGACATTCTCAAAAGAGACGGAAAACTTGGGGATTTGACGGCACACTCAAAAACGCCTCTAATAGCGACAGAAAGATCCCTCAAAAACGAATCAGATAGACAGGCACTGCTACTTGAAGCGGCAAAAAGCGGCTTCAAATATGTTGATGCGAACTTGTCAAGTCCGAAACTTCAACACTTCATCACCCAAGCCAAGGCGCTGGGCGCCAAATGTGTGGTTTCTTTCCACGACCAATACAAAACTCCCGGCATAGTTGAGCTTAATCGTATTCTGGAAAGGGAAGTCTCCAGTGGTGCTGACGTATTTAAAATCGTCACCACTGCCGCCAAAGTCGAAGATAATTTAACATTGCTCCAATTCATTCAGGCAGCTCCAGTAAGGAAGAAGCCAGTTTGCTTCGCAATGGGTCAACTGGGCAAAACGTCAAGGCTTCTATCTCCGTTGTTTGGGAGTTTCTTCACCTTTGCTTCGCTGGAACGAAGTAGCGAGACTGCGCCTGGGCAGATGACTGTTCAGGAAATGCGAACTGCCTACGAACTCTTAGGTTTCCGATGACTACAGGTATATCTGGAAAAACAGTGGTATACGGCGTTATAGGTGACCCTGTAGAGCACACTTTGAGCCCAGCAATACAGAACGCGGCATTTGAAGCGTTGAAGCTGAACTGCGTTTTCTTAGCGTTCAAAGTCGCGCCAGATAGAATAGAAGATGCAATACTGGGCATGCGAGGTTTAAACATACGTGGCTTAAACGTCACCATGCCACACAAAAACGCGGTAATCCCCTATCTGGATGAAGTTGACGAGACAGCAAAGGTCCTGGGCTCAGTCAACACCATTCTAAATGAAGAGGGTAAGCTGCGTGGGTTCAGCACGGACGGGGCAGGAGCTCACCGCGCATTAGAAGAAAACGGCACAATTGTAAAGGGGAAAAAGTTGTTGCTTTTGGGCGCAGGGGGCGGTGCGAAAGCCTTAGCGTACACCCTTGCCAGAGAGCTCAAGGAAATTGTTATCCTAAACAGAACACCGGGAAAAACAGACAATTTAGCTGACTTGATTAACCAAAAATTTCACAAGAAAATTACCGTTGGCTCTCTTTCACCCAGCACCATTAAGGAGAGCTTGCAAGATGCCGACATCCTTATCAACGCTACTAGCGTAGGCATGCGCCCAAAAGAAAAGTACAGCCTAATTGAACCTGAATGGTTAAAACCAACGTTAACGGTCATGGATATAGTTTATAATCCCCTTGAAACGAAGCTGGCAAAAGACGCTAAAGCTGCAGGAGCCAAAGTAGTCAGCGGCGTAGAAATGCTAATTTACCAAGGCGCAGCATCATTTGAAACCTGGACTGGCAAACCCGCACCAGTAGAAGTTATGAGGCAGGCAGCGGTAAACCAGATTAGAATCAGGTGACAAACGTGACTCTTGGAAAAGCTGAGGCGATAGCCCACGGCGCAGCCACAATCGTAAACGCAATCGCAACTGGAGAAGGTGCAGCTTTCAGCGTGGATTTATGGACTAAAGCCGAAGTCGAACTTACTGACGAACCTAAAATAATAAAAGGCGAAATCCTATCCGACCCGTCGGAAAACACGCTTCTAATCGAGAAAACCGTCGCACGGGTCTTGGCACACTTCAAGGCAGAAAACCAGTTTGGAGCCAAAGTAAAAACTCAGTCAAACATACCCATTGCGCGTGGCTTGAAAAGCAGCAGTGCAGCAGCAAACGCAGTTGCCCTGGGAACAGTCGCAGCGTTGGGCAAATCTCTTGATGACCTTGCGTTGGTTAATTTGGGCGTGGATTCTGCTTTTGACGCAAAAGTAACTGTGACAGGTGCCTTCGACGACGCCTGTGCCAGCTACTTCGGAGGCGTTGTGGTAACTGACAACTCGAAACGAAACCTGATAATGCGCAAATCAATACCTGAAGGCATATCAGTTCTGTTTCATGTGCCAAAAGAGAAAGCGTACACCATCAACTCAGATATTAAAAAAATCAAAACCTTGGCATCTCTCGTCAGAATTGCCTACAAAGAGGCGATGGTTGGCAACTTTTGGACGGCCTTAACGCTTAACGGAATATTATACTCCTCAGCCTTGGGTTTCGATGCGTCAGTAGCTTTGGATGCGTTAGGAGCTGGCGCTCTAGCCGCTGGACTATGCGGTAAAGGACCCGCAGTTACAGCGGTGGTTTCGGACGATAATATTGATAAGGTTAAAGCAGCCATGGAGAAGCATGAAGGCCAAATAATCCCCGCGGGGTTTAACCACGAAAAAGCCGAAGTAGTGAATTAAAGTTGACAAACGTAACAATTAAAACATCAACAAAGTTGAAAGGAACCATCTGCGCGCCCCCCTCGAAGCCTTATACGCAGCGGATGATCATAGCAGCGGCCCTCTCAAACGGGACATCCAAAATATCTAATCCTTTAATTTCCGAAGACACACAAGCCACGTTACGCGCAGTAAGGGCTTTAGGCGCGAAAGTGGAAACTGCAGAAGACTGCTGGACTGTTGAAGGCGCCAAACCGCTTAAAGGCGCTAAAAAACCCATAGACTGCGGCGAATCCGGTGCCACTTTACGTTTTTTGATTCCGGTAGCAGCCTTAGCATCTGAACCTTCAGTATTCGTTCTCGGTGAAGGCTTAGCTAAAAGACCTGTGGAACCATTGCTGGAAAGCCTAAAACAGATAGGTGCCCAAGCGCAGATTCAGAAGTCCAACAGCAAAACTTCAGTCCGAGTTGAAGGTGGAGGAATACGCGGCGGAAAAACATCCATGCCAGGGGATGTCAGCAGCCAATTCGTCTCAGGACTAATGTTCGCCTGTCCCTTAGCAAAAACAGACACTCTCCTTACTCTTACCTCGCTTCTTGAATCTAAAAGCTACGTTTTGATGACTGAAAACGTCCTATCTAAAAACGGTATCCGAGTAGACATATCTGAAGATTTCAAACGAATAAAAATCCCCGCAAAACAAACTTTTCAACCAGTTGACGGAAAAGTTCCAGGAGATTTCTCATCAGCAGCCTTTTTACTAGCAGCTGGAGCAATAACGGATTCGAAAGTATGCTTAAAGAACCTTGATTACGGTTCTATCCAAGGCGACAAAGTTATCATGCTTATCCTTAAGCAGATGGGTGTGAATGGGAAAGTGTGTGAAAATCAAATTGAAATAGACGGCAACGGCGGTTTCCTAAACGCAGTGGATGTGGATGCAAGAGATATTCCTGACTTGGTCCCTGCATGCGCAGCACTTGCCTGCTACGCAGAGGGTACTTCTAAGATTCATGACGCCGAGAGGCTGAGGCTAAAAGAATCAGATCGGCTAACATCACTCTATCTGGAGCTACAAAAGATGGGTGCAGACATAACCATGGACGAAAGCAGCCTTACCATTAAAGGGCCATGCAAACTTCACGGTGCAACGATAGACCCGCATAATGACCACCGCATAGCAATGGCATGTGCTGTAGCAGCGTTACGGGCCGAAGGCGAAACCATAATCCAGAATGCTGAATGCGTCAGAAAGTCTTATCCACACTTCTTCACTGATTTACGTTCACTAGGAGTAGATGTGGTTGGCGGGGAATTCGACAGGTAAAGAATTCGTAGTTACCTCCTTTGGGGAAAGCCACGGCAAGCAAATAGGTGCAGTTGTTGACGGCTGCCCAGCGGGTCTGCCTTTTTCCGAGGCCGTTATACAGGCAGATTTGGATCATCGGATTCCGTTGCAGAAACCCGAGCTTGTTTCGGGTCGAGTTGAAAAGGATGATGCTCAGATTCTTTCAGGAGTTTTCGGCGGTTTCACCACTGGTGCACCGATTTGTATTGTTGTGAAAAATAAGGAGAATAGATCCAGCGACTACGACGCGATTCGTGACCTGCCAAGACCTGCCCACGCCGACTACACCGCGCGCGTGAAGTACGGTGGCTTTAACGATTACCGCGGCGGAGGACGCTTCTCAGGCAGGGTCACCGTAGCGATGATTATGGCTGGTGCAGTGGCTAAAAAGCTACTGAACCAATTTGACGTTGACGTTTTGGCTTACACGAGATCCATCGGCAAAGCTAAAATTGGCGAGCAAATGAGCCTTGAAGAAATACGCAACCTCAGATACGAATCCGCCGTGCGATGCCCCGACTTGACCAATTCGAAACAGATGGAGGAAGCCATTTTGGAGGCGAAGAGGGCAGGCGAAAGCGTGGGCGGAGTGATCGAATGTGTGGTTCTAAATGTTCCAGCTGGCGTTGGCGAGCCGCTGTTTGATTCGTTGGACGCCGATTTGGCGAAGGTGCTATTTAGCGTTCCCGCCGTGAAGGGTGTGGAGTTTGGCGCGGGTTTTGCGTTGGCAGAGATGAAGGGTTCCGCAGCCAATGACGCTTTTCAGCTTCGAGAAGGTAAAGTATCTACGGCGACAAATCTTGCAGGGGGCATTTTGGGCGGCATATCCTCAGGCATGCCAATCGTTGTCAGGGTTGCCATTAAACCGACGCCATCTATCGCGAAGGAGCAGCAAACTGTTGACCTATCTAAAATGGCGTCCGCCAAGTTAAAAGTGGGAGGTAGGCACGATCCCTGCGTGGTGCCTAAAGCAGTTCCTGCAGTGGAAGCGGTCGTTGCGATAACGTTAGCTGATCACATGATAAGAGCGGGTTTCATCCCGAAAAAGCTGAAGAGGCAAGAGTAATGTCGGATCTCAAGTTGTTGCGCGGAAAAATCGATGCTGTAGACACCGAGATTTTACGTTTGCTAGGGGAAAGAGCCAAGATTTGTGGGGCCATAGGTTCTACCAAGAAGGCCCAAGGATTGCCCGTGAAGGATGCTGCTCGGGAAATGGAAGTTTACAGGCGCATCCGCGAGCAAGCCGCCAGATCGGGGTTGGATCCCGTTCAGGTTGAGGCGGTTTACCGCGAAATAGTTAATATGTGCAGTTCCGTTCAAGAGTAGAAACAAGCTCTTCACGGAGAGTTAACAGAGATGCTGTACGAGATAAACGAGAAAGCTTTAAAACTGGAAAGCGAAGGCAAAAAAATAATTCGCCTAAACCTAGGTGACCCAGACCTGGAGACTCCGCCAGAAATCGTGGAAGCGGCGTACCAAGCCATGAAAGCGGGAAAGACAAAGTACTCGTCCGCCTACGGAGAGAAAAAGCTCCGAGAAAAACTCGCCAAAGCCCACGGCGTCAAAACGGAAAACGTAGTTATTACTCCAGGTTCAAAATGGGGCGTTTTTGCCACCATGTACCTAATGTTGAGGGGTGGCGGCAACGTCATTATACCCACGCCCTACTGGACAGCATACGAACTAATCGCGAAAAGCATAGGTGCCAAAGTCAAACTTCTCCGAACTGAAATGGAGAACGACTGGAAAGTGGACCCAGCCAAGTTAGAAGCGTTAATTGATAAAGACACCAAGATGATAATTCTCAACAACCCAAATAATCCCACCAGCAAAGTCATGGACACCAAAACCTTAGATGACATTGTAGACATAGCTAACAAGAAAAGTGTCACCATCCTCTCCGACGAGGTTTACGGGACCATAGCTTTCACAAAGACCAAAAGCATCTTGGATTATGACGACAACTGCAAACACATCCTAACCACAGGGTTCTCTAAAACCTTCACCATGACTGGTTGGCGCATCGGCTACATCATAGCGGACAAACTGCTCGTTGACAACATCACTAGGCTTAACCAGATAACCATTAACAACGTGCCCGTGTTCATTCAGGAAGCTGCGTTAAAAGGTCTGGAGCTTCAAAAGCAAATAGCCAACGCCATAAAGAACGAGTACAAAGAACGCGCAAGCATGGCGTGCAAAATCCTATCCACCGGCGGGCTCAAATTCACGAAGCCCGAAGCACCCTTCTACGTGTTCCCCAAACGCGCGGGACTAGACTCAGAAAAGTTCACTATGGAACTGCTAGACAAGGGCGTCGCCATTGCTCCAGGCACCTCGTTTGGCGACTATCGCGAACACTTTCGCATTTCACTCACTGCACCCAGAGACCAAATCAAGAAGGCGCTGAACATTATTTGTGAGGCGCTTAAATGAATACCGCGATTCTTGGCGCGGGAAAAATGGGTGTTTGGTTTGCGAAGTTCTGCAAGGACAACGGCGACAACGTGATTTTAGCTGACAGGAAAAAAGACAAAGCGGAAAAGCTTGGCAAGGAAATCGGGGTAGAGACAGCCGACTTCATCCAAGCTGTTAAAGCAGCAGACAGGATAATGATTTGCGTTTCAATAAGCTCTTTTGAGGAAGTCGTCAAACAAATTGCGTCTTCTGTAAGAGAAGATCAGGTCGTTATGGACATCTGCAGCATCAAAGAGGCACCCGTTAAAATCATGCATGAAAACATAACACGCGGCTTAGTTCTTGGCACACACCCGTTGTTTGGTCCAGGAAGCAAAGGCGTCAAACATAAAACCTATATCCTCACGCCTACAAACGAAGCCGAAAACAAATACGCTGAAGGCTTCAAAAAGTGGCTAGAAAAAGAAGAAGCCCAGGTCTTTATCATGCCACCCAAAAAACATGATGAACTAATGTCGGTGGTTTTAGGGTTGCCACATTTCCTGGGCTTAGCCATCTGCGAAACACTGCTGGAACAAAAAAACTTCCCCGAAACCAAACAAGTTGCTGGCACGACCTACCGAATGCTGTTCACCTTAGCAGAAGCCACCGCGCTGGAAACGCCTGACCTCTTTGCTAATCTGCAGGTGAACCTGCCCGAAATGGTTAAAATCGAAGATCAATTCATCAAGAAAGCCCAAGAATGGATTGACTTGATTAAACAGAAAAACACAAAAGCCATCGTCGAAAAAATGGAGCAACTCAGAGCGAAATTTCTCAAAACTGACCCTGACTTTGCCAAATCCTACGAAGTCATGTATAGGATGCTGGAAGCCACAGAAAAATAAAGAACTGGCTTAAATTTAGGCAAAAGGCTCGCCTGCAAGGAAGAAGAAAAGAATACAGGAAACAGAAGAAAACCTTCACAGCTATAAGATTTGGATAAAGACCGAAGAGCTTTTACCAAAGAATAAAGTGTAAAGCTAAACTTTCTCAACCCAGAGCGTGACTTGACGAAAGAGTGACTAGACTCAATAAGAGGGCAGTTGTATTCTCGGTAAACTTAAAATCAAGTGAAACAAGTGGAAAATGGAGAGTCTACTTACGTGGCTTTAGGGTATGAACCTAACACCTTGATGAAAGCCGCGTATTTTTCCAACGCTTTCAATGCTTCGTCACATCGAGCCTCAGTTCGATGCCCTTCAAAATCTAGGTAAAAGTTATATTCCCACGGTGTCTGCTTGGTGGGTCTGGACTCAATTTTTGAGAGGTTGATGTCTCTTTTCGCGAATTCGCCTAAAGCATGGTACAGGGAACCGGGAGCGTGTGTAGCTCCGAAGATTATGGAAGTTTTATCTTTTCCAGTTGCTGCTGCGTCTTCCTTGGAAAGAACAAAAAATCGTGTATAGTTCTCAGGGTTATCGGCGATGTCCTTGGCTAGGACCTGCATGTCGTAGATTTTGGCAGCTCTCTCACTAGCGACTGCAGCCGCATTCATCAGAACTTTTTCCTTTATGATTTTCACGCTACCTGCGGTATCATAGGTCGGGATAAGTTCCCGGCCAAATTCCTCCAGAAAATGGCGACATTGCGCCAATGCCTGCGGGTGGGAATAAACCGCTCTGATATCTGCTAGCGTTGCGCCCGGGTTCGCGATGAGGTAATGCTCGATTTTAACAATGACTTCGCCGCAGACTTTTAAGTCATATTTGAGGAAAAGGTCATAGTTCTGATTAATGCTGCCTTCTATGCTGTTTTCCATGGGTACAACGCCATAAGCAGATTCCTGTTTTTCCACGCTTTCAAAGACATCATTAAAGTCTCTGCACGGAGTTACTTTCATATCAGCGCCGAAGAACTGGTAAACTGCGCTTTCGCTGTATGCTCCGCGTTCGCCTTGGAAAGCAACTTTCACTTTTTATTTCCCTGCTTTCGGTTTTTGATGAGGCACTTGTTTATGCCGTTTATCATGGCTTCAACGCTGGCCATTACTATGTCTTCTCGGGCTGCCCGCGCTGATATGATGTTGCCTTTTTCGTCTTCGACCTTGATTACAACTTCAGCTACTGCATTTGAGCCGCCTGTTATGGCTTCCAGTCGATATTCGTTGAGTCTTATGTTTGCGAGGCTACTGGTCAACTTCTGAATAGATTTCAGCACAGCGTCCACTGGACCAACGCCAGTTTCAGCAGCAACATATTCTTTCCCGTCCAGGACCAGTCTCACCGACGCTGTTGGAATCACTTTGACGCCTGTCATCACGGCCAAGTCGCAAAGCGCCACAATTTTTTCTTCGCCCAAAACCTCGCCCATGACCGAAGAGGTTAATGCAATGAGGTCGGCGTCAGTAACCATTTTGCCCTTGTCACCCAACGCCTTGACACGTTGCACTATTTCCTTCAACTGTTCCTCAGATGGGTGGATACCGATTTCGTCAAGCCCAGCCTTAATGCCTCGTGTTCCCGCCAGTTTGCCGGCGACGAGTTTTCTTGTGCGCCCCACCAACTCGGGCTTTATCGGCTCAAAAGTCAAAGGCTTCACAGTTACGCCTCGAGTGTGAATTCCTGATTCGTGGGCAAAAGCGTTTTCACCTACAATTGCCTTGTTGGCCTGCACAAACACACCCGTTAAAGTTGCGACCATCCGTGAAGTGCTGTATAGCAAGCGTGTGTTAATTCCTGTCTTGACTTTGTAAATCATGTTCAGAGCCATTACGACTTCTTCTAGCGACGCGTTTCCTGCACGTTCGCCTAATCCGTTTATGGTGCAATGAATTTGGGCTGCCCCTGCATCAACGGCCGCCAGCGAGTTAGCTACTGCTAGGCCGAAGTCATCGTGGCAATGAACGCTGATTGGCACCGATACCACGCTTTTCAAGTCCTCAATTAACTTACCCATTGTATTCGGGGTCATGACGCCGACTGTGTCCGGAACATTTAGCCTGTCCATTCCTGCTTTCTGGGCGGTTTCGCAGACCTGTTTCAGGAAAGGCAGTTTGGAACGTGTAGCGTCCATGGGACTGAACTCGCAGGTTAACCCATGTTTTTTGATGTACTCAATTGACTCAGTTGTCGCCGTCAGCACCTGCTCAGGTGTCATGCCTAACGCATACTTCATCTGCACTTCGGAAGTTGATATGAAAAAGTGGATGGTGTTTACATCGCAATCTATAGCAGCGTCTATATCGCTTTTTGTACCCCGCGACAGCCCGCAAATTTCCGCATTCAGCCCTGCCTTGGCGATTTCTTTCACAACTTTTTTTTCGCCTTCCGAAGAAGAAGGGAAACCTGCTTCAATCACGTCCACACCCAACAAGTCCAGTTGGCGGGCAATCTCAATTTTATCGTCGAATGTCAGCGAAACGCCTGGAGTCTGCTCGCCATCTCGAAGCGTGGTATCGAAAATGCGGATGCAGGTTTGGCTTTTCGTTGTCATTTCCCCATTCAACCTTGCACTATGGTCGCGGCGATAGCTTCCGCCATGCCTATGGTGGTTTTGTTTCCGCCTAAATCTGGCACAGTATTTTTCGCCTTCAGTGTCTTAACTACAGCTTCTTCTATGGCGGCTGCTGCTTTTATGCACTTGCCATCGTTATATCGTTCGCCTAACCAGTCTAGCATCATCCTCGCCGACAATATCATGGACAGCGGGTTGGCTGTTTGTTTGCCTGCTCTATTCGGCGCCGAACCGTGGATGGGTTCAAACAGCGCGAAGGTGTCACCTACATTTGCGCCGGGCGCCATGCCCAATCCGCCTACCAGTTGTGCTGCTTCGTCGCTGAGAATATCGCCGAACATGTTGCATGTGCAGAGCACGTCAAATTCCTGCGGTGCCTTGATTAGGCGCATGGAAGCGGCATCCACGTATAACTCGTTGAATGCGATGTCTGGATACTGTTTGGAGGTTTCTCGGCAAACGCTGGCAAACAAGCCATCGGTGACGCGCATGACGTTTGCTTTGTGGATAGCGGTGACTTTCTTCTTGCCGTTGCGTAGTCTTGCCATCTCGAATGCGCGTTTGGCGATGCGTTCGCAGGCTTTTCTGGTAATGACGCGTAGGCAGATAGTTGTGTTCCCGTCTAAATTGTACTCTAGCCCCTTGTATACGTCCTCGGTGTTTTCCCTCACAAAGTACATATCGATGTCCGGTCTGGCTGCTGCCGCTGCTGGATAGGTCTTTATAGGGCGCAGGTTAGCGTAGAGGTCAAACATCAAACGCAGCTTAACGATTACATCAGCTGCGGTTTCGCCTACGGGTCCTTTGAGACAGGCGTGGCTATCTTTGATTTTCTGTACGCTGTCCTCTGGCAAGGGCATGCCGCGTTTCTCTTTGCATATATCGCCTGCTTCCGCGTAGATTATGTCGAATTTTATGCCGAATTTTTGTTGGATTGCTTCCAAGATTTTTAGGGTGGCATCAGTCAGTTCTGGTCCAATGCCATCGCCTGGAATTACGGATATTTTGTATTCACTCATTTCTTGTTCAGCCTCTTTCGTAAGTTCTCGATTAATCCTCCATCGGAGAGAATCTCCATGATGAATGGCGGCAACTTGGTTCCCTGCAACATTTCCTTCTTTGTTAAATTCTGGATTTTTCCGGTTTCCAAATCCACAGAAACGTCGTCTCCCTCATTTACGGCTTCAGAGATGCCTTTGACTTCGATGACGGGCAAGCCTATGTTTATGCTGTTACGATAGAATATACGCGCAAAGGACTCAGCCAAGACACAGTGGACGCCTGCGTATTTCAGCGCAATGGGAGCCTGTTCTCTGCTAGAGCCGCAACCAAAGTTCTTTCCACCTATTATTATGATGCCCGTCTCTGCCTTCTCAGGGAACGATGGGTCTAACCCTTCCATGGCATGCTTTGCCAGTTCTTTGGGATCTATCAATGATAACCATTTGCCTGGCAGAATGACATCTGTATCGATGTTTTTTCCGAATTTTACAGCTTTTCCCTTAACTGCTTTCATCATCTATGCCTCCAGTTTTCGCGGGTCAGTCAATTTACCTGTTAACGCTGAAGCAGCAACCACCGCGGGTGATGCTAAGTAGACGTTGGCCTCGGGGCTGCCCATTCTTCCAATGAAGTTCCTATTTGATGTACTAACGCAAACTTCGCCTGAGGCTAGCAAGCCTATGTGTCCGCCTAAGCATGGACCACAAGTTGCGCCGCACATCAGGGCACCTGCCTCTGTGAAGATATCCACCAAACCCTCTTTCAAAGCTTGGGCGAAGACTTCTTGGGAAGCAGGGATTACTAACGCACGAACTCCTGTTTTGACCTTTTTGCCTCTCAGTATTTGGGCGCCGATGCGCAGATCTTCTATGCGGCCGTTGGTGCAGGAACCTATGAAAGCTTGGTTGATTTCGACATCGCCTACTTTACTTATGGGTTTTACGTTGTCCACTGAGCTTGGGCACGCCACTTGGGGCTCCAAATCGGAGACGTTGATGTCTATAGTTTTTTCGTATTTGGCGTCTGCGTCGCTCTTCCATTGTGCGATCTGCAACTTTGCTTTAGGTACTCTGCCTTCCAGGAACTTTCGTGTGGTATCGTCGGGTTCCACTATGCCGTTTTTGGCGCCCATCTCCACTGCCATGTTGCAAACAGTCATCCTGCCAGCTATGCTCATGTCACGAATAGTCTGTCCAGTGAATTCTGCGCTCTTGTAAATGGCTCCGTCTACGCCGACCTTGCCGATAATGTACAGGACTAAGTCTTTGGGGGAGACGTATTTTGGGAACTTTCCTTCCACAGTGAATTTGATTGCTCCAGGAACTTTCATCCACAGCTTACCCGTGGCGAAAACTGCTGCAGCTTCAGTTGAGCCTATACCTGTAGCGAATGAACCGAAAGCGCCGTAGGTGCATGTGTGTGAGTCAGCGCCAACTATCAGCGCGCCTGGCGTGACGTAGCCTTTCTCAGGCATGACTTGGTGGCATATGCCTCCTTCACCTACGTCGTAAATGCGGATGGCTTGTTCTTTGGCGAATTTGCGGAGCATTTTGTGCAGTTCAGCCATCTTCACAGACTCCGCGGGAATCTGATGATCCAGAATTATCACTACTTTTTTGTTGTCCCAAACTTTGGGAGTCCCTATTTTCTTGAAGGCTTCTATAGCTAAAGGCCCAGTTAAGTCGTGAACCATTATGATATCTACGTTTGCGTCCACGATTTCGCCTGGGTGCACCATGCTTTTGCCTGATGCTTTAGCCAGGATTTTTTCGGAGATGTTCATTTTTTCTGCCTCTTTTCGATTTTAAGGTGATTTAATCACTTTTCTCTTTGATGATTCCCATTTTTCGTGGGTCGTCAAGTTAAGTGTTTCTCTGGACTATTTACCGTTGGAATGTTGCACTCGTACTTCCTGCCTTGTTTTATGCGACTACGCTCCGCTAGCGCGTTTAGTTTATTGTTTAGTTGCAAAGAGAGGAAAGGGGGTTACTCTTCGATGCTTATGCCTTTTGCACCGCGTGAAAGCGCTGTTATGCCTGTTCGAGCTAGCTCGATTACGCCAGAGGATTTCATGAGGTTGAGGAACGCGTCAATCTTGTCTGGCGTGCCTGTGATTTCCACCATTAAGCTTTCTGGTGAAACGTCAACTACTCGCCCTCTGAAGACATGCACACAGCTGATTATGTCTGCGCGTTCTTTAACGCTTGGCACGTTAACTTTGACTAATGCTAATTCTCTTGTTACAATGCTGGTTGGATCGAGTTCTGTAACTTTAACAACGTCCACAAGTTTGTCTAGCTGCTTTACGACTTGGTCAAGGGTTTTTTCGTCTGCGTTCACGGTTATGGTGATGCGTGCTAAGTCTTTCTGTTCGGTGGCTCCAACAGTTATGCTTTCTATGTTGAAGTTGCGGCGTCGGAATAAGTTAGCAACGCTGTGGAGTACGCCTGGTTTGTTTTCTACGATTGCTGAAACTACTCTGGTTTTTCCATTTTCCATTTAGTAATCCCCCATTTGTTGAGGCAAACCGCAGCCCGGAGGAACAAACGGCACCACGTCTTCCTCAGATCCTATGGGTACATCGATTACTGTGGTCACTTTGCTTTTAAGCGCTTTTTTGATTGCACTCTGGAATTCGATAATTGATGCGACGCGGGTTCCCTGGGCGCCGTAGGCTTCTGCCAGTTTTACAAAGTCGGGTGTTTTTCCCAAGTTCACTGCCATGTAGCGGCGCTTATACAGCATTCGTTGCCATTGTGCTACCATGCCCAAGACGGAGTTATTTAACACTATGACTGTTACAGGAATGTTTTCTGCTACAGAGCAGGCGAGCTCTTGCTCGGTCATGAGGAAACTGCCGTCTCCAGCGATGTCAACAACGGGTCTGTCGGGGCAGGCCACTTTGGCGCCTAAAGAGGCAGGAAAGCCAAAACCCATAGTTCCCAATCCGCCTGAGCTGATGAAGGTTCTCGGTTTGAGCGCTTTGAAGTACAGTGCAGACCACATTTGGTTTTGCCCTACTTCCGTGGTCACTATACCGTTTTCAGGAAGCAACTTCCTAAGCTCAATGAGCAAAGCTTTGGGACTGAGGTCTTTTGGATTTTCCTTCATGATTCGGGATAAGTTTTTCCTTCACTTCTTTAACCCGCTTTGTCCAAATCGCGCTTTCGTTCTTCTGCAGCTTCTTTGCTAACGCTACGTAAAGCATCTGCAGTGAGATTTTTGCGTCTCCAATTACTGGCACATCAACATCAATGTTTTTGCCTATTTCTGCAGCATCAACGTCTATGTGTATCTTCTTAGCATTAGGAACAAAGCTGTTTAGGTTAGCCGTGGCTCTGTCAGAAAATCGAGTGCCTACCGCCAAGAGAACATCTGCCTCACCCATGAGTCTGTTTGCAGCTGGGTTTCCGTGCATTCCGATGCTTCCCAACGAAAGGGGATGGATTTCTGGAAACGCACCTTTACCCATGAACGTAGTGGCTACCGGCGACATCAAAAGGTCGGACAATTGAACGAGTTCGTTGGATGCATTTGAGATTATTACGCCGCCGCCTGCTAGGATTATGGGTCTTTCGGCTTTGGCTAACAGGTCTGCAGCTTGGCTAATTGAAGTCAAGTCTGGTTCGGTGACTGGGTGATATCCTCGCGCATCGATTTTGTTTGTGTATTCGACTTCTGCGGTATCGGCTTGGATGTTTTTGGGCAGGTCGATTAGTACTGGTCCAGGTCTACCTGTGGTAGCAATGTAGAAAGCTGTATTGACCACCGATGGGATTTCGGCGATGGTTCGTGGTTGGTAGTTGGCTTTGGTTATAGGGGTTGTTATGCCGATGATATCTGCCTCTTGAAAGGCATCTCTGCCAATCATGTACGAGGTGTTAACTCCGGCTGAAGGAACTTGCCCCGTTAACGCGATTACGGGGGAACTGTCCATGTAAGCATTGGCTATGCCTGTAACTAGGTTTGTTGCCCCTGGACCGGAGGTAGCCATGCAGACTCCGGGTTTGCCACTTGCTCTAGCGTATCCTTCGGCTGCGTGTGCTGCACCTTGTTCGTGGCGTGCTAGTATGTGACGTATGTTTTTGTTTCCGCAAAGTGCGTCGTAAACGGGCAAGATTGCCCCGCCGAGAATTCCAAATATAGTGTCTACTTTTTGATTTTCTAGCGATTTGATTAGGGCGTTTGCGCCTGAGGTTTTGGTCATGTCTTGGGCACCTTTTTCACAATAATGCTATTGGGAATAATTTTTGAAAACTGGGAACACGAATTTGAAAATATTTTTTGGTTTGCTTCAGAGGGGTGCCTGAACAAAACAGCGAACGAATACTGGACAGAGGTGGCAATCCCTCACGTTCTTTCCTCCAAGGAATAAAGTCCATTCATTTACGCCAGAATTGACATAAAAACGTTGCGGTTTAAAGATTCAGCTCGCTCGTTGTCCTAAGCCTCTTAACACTTAATAGGTTCCGTACAAAAGCGAATATCGCCCGACAATGTCCATGCGTTACGTTTAGGATTAATTAGTTTTTGATTACCAGAGTTTCCAGGGGAGCGCATCCATATATTCATTCAGCGAGCGGATTGTCGTGCCGTTGTGCTGTTTCAATACTTTGACAAGTGCCATAGCTAACTCAAGGTTTACAATTACTGGAACATTGAATTCCACTGCTTGCCGCCTGATGATATATCCGTCCGTGAGCACATCAGTATAGCTTGTCCGCTTGTTAGGCATGGGAACGTTGATAACCAAATCTATTTTGTGGTCTTGCAGGTAATCCAAGATGTTTTCAGGATTTGAAGTAGCTTCCTTGACTTTGTAGAGAGTTTGAACGCTTTTGACATCTCCAGCCTGCATAACCTCAGCGGTGTGTTTTGTGGCGTAGATTTTGAAGCCCATCTCCTCAAACGCCTTCGCTAACTCTACAGCGCGTCTTTTCGGTTCGTCACCGCCGACAGTAATGAGTACTGAACCGTCTTTTGGTGGCATTCGGAACTCTGCTGACTGCAACGCTTTAGAGAAGGCATCTGCGAAGTTCTCGCCTAAGCAGGCAACCTCGCCAGTGCTCAGCATCTCAACGCCCAAAACTGGGTCTGCACCGCTCAATCGCATGAAACTGAACTGGGGCACCTTCACGCCAACGTGATTTATTTTTGGCAAATCGCAAGTTTTGAGAGCTTGGCTAAACTTCTTGTCAAGCATAGCCAAAGTGGCGAGCTCTATGAGGTTTACGCCACGGGTCTTGCTTACGAAAGGCATCGAGCGAGAAGCACGTAAATTACATTCGATGACGCTGACTTCTCCGTCTTTAACAAGATACTGAATATTATACGGACCTTTAATTCTGAGAGCCTTAACGATTTTCTGAGTCGCGTCTTCCACTTTCTTGAGAATATCTTGCGTCAATGTCTGGGGCGGAATAGTCATCGTGGCGTCGCCGCTGTGGACACCCGCGTTTTCAACGTGCTCAATAACTGCACCGATGAGACAAGTTTCGCCGTCGGAGACACCGTCTGCCTCAACTTCTTTAGCTCCCTCAATAAACTTGGAGATAACAACAGGTTGATCACGACTAACTTTTGCAGCCAACTTGAGGAAATTATCCAAGGAAACTTCGTCGTAGGCCACACGCATTGCAGAACCAGAGAGCACGTAACTTGGGCGAACGATAACAGGGTAACCGATTTTTTCCGCGAACAACTTGGCGCCTTCGATGGAGGCAAGTTTGCTCCACGGTGGCTGCGGGATGTCAAGCTTATCGAGGAGCTCGCTAAATTTGGAACGATCTTCTGCCCGGTCTATATCCTCTGCTGCAGTGCCCAAAAGTTTGACACCGCTGTGTGCGAGTTTCATGGCTAACGTGTTGGGGATTTGTCCTCCGACACTTGCGATAAGTCCCAGCGGGTTTTCTTTCTCGTAGATGTCAAGGATTCTTTCAGGCGTTAGCTCTTCAAAGTAAAGTTTGTCAGAAACATCGTAGTCGGTGCTTACGGTTTCTGGGTTGTAGTTAACCATTATTGCCTCTTGGATGCCGTACTTCTTAAGTGCCCAAACAGTGTTTACTCCGCACCAGTCGAATTCCACGCTTGAACCGATGCGGAAGACACCAGCACCCAAAACTAGGACCTTGCTCTTGTCTTTACTGAGTTCGATATCGTCTTCGTCGCCGCCATAAGTCAAATACAGATAGTTGGTCTTTGCAGGCCACTCTGCCGCCAACGTATCTATCTGCTTTATTACAGGAACGATTCCGGCGGTTTTGCGGAACTGGCGCACTTCAGGCTCTGTTGTGTCTGTACAAAGCGCAATTTGCTCGTCAGAGAATCCTAACCGTTTTGCCTCGCGTACAATTTCCTTTGCTGTGCTTTCTTTGAGCTGGAGCACACGAAGTTTGTTTTCCATGTTAATTACATTTTGGATTTTATGAAGGAAGAACGGGTCCACACCACTTAAGCGGTAGATTTCTTCAATTGATATGCCCATTTTCAGGGCTTTCACTATCTTGTATAAACGCTCATCTGTGGGGTTCGCCAGAACATCCTTAATCTGTTCTAACGATTCGGGTTCTGAGTCGTCAGAATTGCAGACTAGCCCTAACTTACCATTATCCAGCATACGAACTGCTTTCTGCAATGCCTCTTCAAGACACCGCCCGATAGACATAACTTCGCCGACGCTACGCATTTGGGGTCCAACGTGTCGGTCTGCGTACTTGAACTTCTGCAGGTCCCACCTGGGAATCTTGATAGTTACGTAGTCTAGAGCCGGTTCGAAGCAAGCCGTGGTTACTTCTGTAACTTTGTTTACGAGTTCAGGAAGCGTATAGCCAATCGTCAACTTCGTAGCTATGTACGCAAGCGGGTAACCAGTAACTTTGCTGGCTAAGGCGCTGCTTCTGGACATGCGTGAGTTAACCTCTATAACGCGGTACTCTTCGCTTTTTGGGTGCAGAGCCCACTGGATGTTACATTCACCCACAATGCCCAGCGCACGTATGGCGTTTATGGATGTGCTACGGATAAGGTGGTATTCTCGGTTAGTCATGGTTTGCGATGGCGCCACAACAATTGAGTCACCAGTGTGGACGCCCATTGGATCAAAGTTTTCCATGTTGCAGACTGTCAAGCAATTGTCGTTGTAGTCGCGCATTACTTCGTACTCGACTTCTTTCCAGTGACCGACATATTCCTCTACGAGAACTTGATGGATTCTGCTTTGCGCTAAACCGCGAGTTGCAATTTCCCTAAGCTCCCATGCATTGCGGGCAACACCGGCACCTTTACCGCCTAAAGTGTAAGCGACACGGACAATAACAGGGTACCCAATTTGCTTTGCCACTTCAAGAGCGTCCCCAACAGAAGTTGCTGCTTTACTCCTTAACGGGGGAACGCCTGCTTTGAGCATAGCTTCTCGAAAACGTTCGCGATCTCCTGTATCCTCTATTGCTTGCACTGGTGTTCCAAGTACTTTACAGTTATATTTTTCCAGAATGCCAGTTTTGTCAAGTTCGAGACCGCAGTTTAAAGCGGTTTGTCCGCCAAAGCCCAATAAGATGCCGTCGGGTCGTTCTTTCGCGATAACTTTCTCCACGTACTCAGGCGTAACGGGAAGAAGATACACCTTGCCTGATAAACGCGGGTCAGTCTGGATAGTTGCTATGTTGGGGTTAATGAGAACGGTTTCTATGCCTTCCTCTTTGAGGGCTTTGAGGCATTGGCTACCAGAGTAATCGAATTCAGCTGCTTCCCCGATTTTTATGGCACCGCTTCCGAGAACCAATACTTTTTTGATCCAGTCGAACTTCGGCATTACGATCTTGTCTCCATGTTCTTCGCGAACTCGTCGAAGAGGAATTCGGTGTCGTAGGGTCCCGGCGACGCTTCAGGGTGCCACTGTACAGCGAAAACCGGTTTCGTCTTATGCCGCATACCCTCCACGGTTTTGTCGTTAGCATTGATGAACCAGCATTGTAGAGGTGTCTTTGAGAAGCAGTCTATATCAACCGCGTACCCGTGGTTCTGGGTTGTAATGTAGCAGCGGTTGGTTTTTAGGTCCAGCGCGGGCTGATTTTGGCTACGGTGCCCAAACTTCAACTTGTAAGTATCTCCACCCTGCGAAAGCGCTAATATCTGTGCGCCCAAACAAATGCCCATCAACGGAACTTTTTCTACAAGTTCCCGCACGCTTTCCACGGTTTTGGCACATTTCTTGGGGTCGCCTGGACCGTTGCTGACAAATACGCCATCCGGGTTGTAAGCAAGAATATCCTTGGCTGACGTGTCGTATGGCACACGGACCACATTGATTCCGCGTTTGAGAAGATTCCGAATAATGTTGTTTTTGACTCCACAGTCGATGAGGACCACAGTGCGTTTTCCGTCAACCTTGTACTGAACAGGTTCGTTTACGCTAACTTCCTTAACCAAGTCTGTTAGGTTAGGGTCTGGAATGTTTTTAGCCTCTTTTATGAGGTTTTCAAGGTTGAGTTCTTCATTTTCACCGCAAACCTGAATGATGCCAAGCATGACGCCATGGGTTCTGAGTTTCTTTGTCAGCCGCCGTGTGTCTACTCCGCTGATTCCAGGTATATTCTCGTCCTGAAGCCACTTATCCAGAGTCCGCGTAGAAGCCCAGTGGTACGGTTCCGTGCATAGCTCGTGAATAATTAAACCCGAAGTTTGAATACGTTCGGACTCGAAATAGAGTGGAAGTCCCAAATTCAAGTCGTAAGGCGGAACGCCGTAGTTGCCAACAAGCGGGTATGTCAAAGTCAAAATTTGACCTTTGTATGATGGATCTGTTAACGCTTCTGGGTAACCAACCATTGAAGTTGAAAACACTACTTCCCCAGTTAGTTTCCTAGCAGCCCCAAATCCTTTGCCGAGGAAAAAGGTGCCATCTTCCAAAACCAGAGCCGCTTGCTTGCTTTTGCAGGAGTTAAATTGTTGGACCAAAGCCCTATTCTACCTATCAAGTATTATTTTTAAATGTTCTGTTTCCCCGCGATTTCGAGGTTAATTGTTGGACAACCGTGTCCAGTTTGTTTTCAGCTTCCTCAAGTTCCTTGTCCATCTTAGATATAATCGATTTGGTGCACAGGACCATTTTCTCACGCTCACACAACGCCCTCTTAACCTCGACCGGTGCAGGTCCACCCTTAACGTTGCAGGCTTCCACCAGCTTAAGCGGATCAGCAAGCACTTTGAGGTCATTGGCTTTGACGAAAAGTTTTATACCTGTGGAGTCTTTGGCGGCTTTCTGCAACAACTTTGGAGTAGCATCTGCAAAGGTGAGTTTTGCATCTATAAGGGACTTGACGAGGGTACCGACGATTTTGTGAGCGGATCGGAAAGGCACATTGTACTTGCGGACCAGCAGGTTTGCCAGTTCGGTTGCGGCAACGAAGCCTTTCAGCGACTTTTGGGTAACATCAATGGCGGTGACTTTGAGTTTAGGTGCAAGTTTATGAATCATATCAAGCGAGGCACGAACGCTGTCTATAGATACCCAAAGTTTAGGGGTGATTTCTTGAAAGTCCAGGTTATAAGTGGAAGGTAGACTTTTCACTGCTGCCGTGACTGCCACAAAGTTGCCTATTATGTCGCTGGCGCGTGCCCGTATGACCTCCAAGACCTCGGGGTTCTTCTTTTGAGGCATGATGCTGCTGGTGCTTGTGAACTCGTCAGGAAGCTCCACGACCCCGAAGTCGGGGCTGCTCCAGATAATGAGGTCTTCGGCGAGACGGCTCAAGTTGACAGCGGTCAAAGCGAGTGCGGCAATGGTTTCTTCGATGAAGTCACGGCTGCCCACCGCGTCGATAGAGTTCTCAACTAAGCCTCCAAAGCCGAGGAGTTCTGCGGTGCGATCGCGGTTTATGGGAAAGCTTGTTGTGGCTAAGGCGCCTGCGCCCAGTGGGCAAAGGTTGACTCTGACGTAGGCATTTTGGAGCCGTTGCATGTCCCGTTCGAACGCGTCAACGTAGGAGATGAGGTAATGGGCGAAGGTGACTGGCTGGGCAGGCTGCAAATGGGTGTATTCCAGAATTATAGTTTCCAGGTGGTCTTCTGCCACTTCGGCCAGATGCTCTTGGACGTGCGCTAACGAACGCATCAGGGTGAGGAGTTCGTTTCGCAGAGTGATACGGATGGCGGTGGCAACTTGGTCGTTGCGGCTTTTTGCGATGTGTAAGTTTCCGCCTACGAGGGTGCCAGCATCTTTGAGGACAGCCTCTTCGACTGCCATGTGAACATCTTCCATCGTAAGCTCCAGCGTCATCTCAGAATTCTTCTCCAACGCCGACAGAAGCGCAGATCCGTCTTCTCTAGCGATAATTTTCTGCTCCGTCAACATGGCAATGTGGGCTTTGTTGATAGCTATGACGGCGTTAAGCAGGCGTGCATCATCTTTGATAGACGAAGTGAATTTGGCTACGTCTTCGCGCACGTTTCCGAGTCTTCCGCCATGCAGGATTTTAGACATTCACATATACCTCCATCAATTTACTTGTTTTAGTTTAGGCTTTTTTGGTGGTCTTTTTTTTCTTGGCCGCTTGCTGCTTTAGGGCGTTGTGCATTCTAGTTTGAAGACCCCAAAGCTCAATGAACCCCTTACTGTATGATTGGTTGAAGCTGGTTTTTATGTTGTAGTTTGCAAGGTTCTTGTCGTAAAGCGACATAGGCGAGCTTCGTCCGACCACTTGGAGTCCGCCTTTGAAGAGCTTGAGCCGAACTTCGCCGGTTACGTTTTCCTGTGACTTATTGATGAACGCGTCAAGGTCGTCTTTTAGCGGATCCACCCATAAGCCCGCGTAAGCCAAAAAGACCCATTGGGCATCGACTTGCTGCTTGAACAAAACCTCATGCCGCGTCATAACCATCTTCTCTAGGTCCTTGTGGGCTTCCAGAATTACGGTTGCCGCGGGGCACTCGTAGACTTCGCGGCTTTTTATGCCGACTAAGCGGTCTTCGATATGGTCTATGCGTCCAACGCCGTTTTTGCCAGCAATTTCGTTCAGGGTTGTAATGAGTTCGAGTGGCTTCATTTTCTTGCCGTTCACCGAGACAGGTATGCCTGATTCAAACTGGATAGTTACGTATTCAGGCGTGTCCGGTGCCTTCTCGGGCGCAACTGTCCACAAGTAAGCCTCTGCAGGTGGTTCCTGGCTGGCGTCTTCGAGTAAGCCGCATTCGATGGCTCGCCCCCATACGCTTGCGTCAATGCTGAACATCTTTGCCGCCGTGGAAACATGAATTCCTTTGACTTTGGCGTATTCGATTTCTTCTTCGCGTGTTAAGCCCCAATCGCGGACAGGAGCAATTATCTGCTTATCTGGTGCCAACGCGCCTAAGGTGACGTCGAAGCGAACCTGATCATTTCCTCTGCCTGTGCAGCCGTGGACTAAGCCGGTTGCACCCTCTTTTTGGGCGATTTCCACCATCTTCTTGGCGATGAGGGGTCGGCTGAGAGCGGTGCTTATGGGGTATTTGCCTTCGTACAGGGCGTTGGCTTTTATGGCTGGGTAAATGTAGTCGGTTACGAATTCTTCTTTGGCGTCGATGTGGTAGTGTTTGAGGACGCCGAGTTTCTTGGCTTTTTCAGCTGCTCCCGTCAAGTCTTCCTGTTGCCCGACGTCGACGGTGACGGTTATGACTTGGGCGTTGTTTCTTTCTTGGAGGTACTTTATCAGGACCGAGGTGTCTAGTCCGCCGCTGTAGGCTAGTACGAATTTTTCAGCCATGTTTGCTCACCCGTTTTTGAATTTGGAATTGTTCCCCTTAGGTTACACGCAGTGTTTTTAAACTTTACGACTTCTTTGTAACATAACAAGCTTTAAATGTCCTAAATGATACATTTTGGTCCATGACAACCGCCCAAGACGTACGCAACTACCTCAAAAACAAACCATATTTGCTTGAAGCCTTAGAGAAAGGCATAGTTAACTTAAGTGAGCTCTCAAGACAGATCCAAAAAGAACTCAAAACAAGCAACATTACTGCAACCAAAGCCGCGCTGCGCCGATTTGCTGAAGAGCTACAGAAACATAAACAGAAACGTGAGGAAAAAGTTCTCTACGTCTTAAAGCGTAGCGGCATCGCGGTTTATGACAGAAAAGCGGTAATCATAACTGCTAAAGAGATAGCCACAAAAACGGGGTTAAAAGTTGATCTGCCGGATAAATTTGTTTATTTGTTGGACCGCGGGGATTTGCCTGAACGGGTAAGCACGCTCATTAAGCACGATAACTGCACCATGATCGTGGTGAATTCACCTGAAGAGCTCGAAGCCACAGTGGGGGTCGTCGCCTTCTTGACAACCTTGCTTGCAGAGGCAAACGTGAACATCGTCGAGTTCATTTCATGCTGGACGGAAACAATTATCGTGGTAGAAAAAAAAGACGGCCTAAAAGCTTACGAGGCACTAACCAACCTGGTAGGCTGAGCTGGACGAAAACCACAATAATATTAATAATCGCAGTAGAATAGTTGAGCAGACCTGAGATGAAACTATGCCCGCAATAAGCCAAGTCACCTTGAAGTCGCCAGCAACAACAGCGAATCTAGGACCAGGATACGACGTTTTCGGGTTAGCCTTAGAATACCCGAGCGACAAAGTAACCTTGACACTGGCCTCGGATAAGAGAGTAAAAATCAGAGTTTCTGGCGTACAGGCAGGAACTATCTCAACAATACCCGAACGGAACACAGCAGGTGTTGTCGCGAACTACATGATTCAAGAGTTTTCGCTCAAAACTGGGATAATTATTCGGATCGAAAAAGGGATTTGGCCAAGCAAAGGCTTAGGCAGCAGCGCTGCTTCAGCTTCAGCAGTGGCATTTGGCCTAAACAAACTATTCAACCTAAACCTCAACAATACACAACTTGTGAGTTTAGCCGCGAAGGGAGAAGTTGCCTCAGCTGGTTCTGAACATGCGGATAACGTTTCAGCCACAATATGCGGAGGCTTCGTCATTTTAAGGTCTTACAATCCTCTGGAAATTATTAACATGAAAGCGCCGGAGAATATGGAAGTATGCGCAGCTTTCCCTCACATGATAACTCCGCCTCATAAAACTGAAAAAGCCCGCTCTGTGGTGCCGAAGCTGATTCCTATAGAGAAGCTTGTAAAAAACGTTGGAAATGCAGCAGCCATGGTCAGCGGCTTCGCCACGGGCAACGTGGACCTAATTGGCAAGTCAATGTCCGATGCAATCGTAGAACCTGCACGGGCACCGCTAATTCCAGGCTACCAACGAGTAAGAGAAAACGCTTTGAAAGCTGGCGCATGCGGAGTTACAATCAGCGGAGCTGGACCCGCCATGCTTGCCGTAGTTAACAAGAAAAACTGCGACTCAGCCAAAGTTGCTGCCGCCATGAAAGAAGGCTTTAAGTCCGCCGGGTTTGAGGCAACAGCATTTGCCACGCGACCAGGCAAAGGCGTAAGTTTAATGGAGAAGTGAAAAACGTGACACATCAAGAATGCATCAACTGTGGAACTAAGTACGACATAAATGAGATTGTTTATTTCTGCAAGAAATGCGGAGACCTCTTAGAGGTCAAGTACGACTTTAATGAACTATCAGAGAAACTGGAGAAAAGCGACTGGCGAAACGTGCCCCTATCCGTGTGGCGATACAAAGATTTCATGCCAATCAGCGACGTAAGCAAAATAATCTCGCTGAACGAGGGCGGCACTGGACTTCACAGTTGCCACAAACTGGGAAAGCAATTGGGCTTATTGCAATTGAATGTGAAGAACGAAGGCGAAAATCCAA
Organism: Candidatus Bathyarchaeota archaeon; assembly: GCA_963760905.1. Taxonomy (GTDB): domain Archaea; phylum Thermoproteota; class Bathyarchaeia; order Bathyarchaeales; family Bathycorpusculaceae; genus JADGNF01. The sequence goes on along the minus strand of CAVXEQ010000004.1, from coordinate 611,314 downwards.
CAGGAAGCTTCAAAGACCGAGGTATGACTGTCGGAGTCTCGAAAGCTAACGAACTTGGCGCCAAAAATGTTATCTGCGCCTCTACAGGCAACACTTCCGCTTCCTTAGCGGCTTACGCAGCAAAAGCCGGAATGCGATGCACCGTGCTTATCCCCTCAGGAAAAATCGCCTATGGGAAGCTTTCACAAGCCATGATTTACGGTGCCAAAGTCCTGCAGATTCGCGGCAATTTTGACCAATCCTTGGACATGGTGCTGAAAATATCGGAGAAGCATCCAAGTATCTATTTACTTAACAGCATCAACCCGTTTAGAGTTGAAGGGCAAAAATCTTTGGGTTTTGAAATCTGTGACCAACTTGATGGGGAAGCCCCAGACAGGATAGTTGTTCCCGTAGGAAATGCTGGAAATATCAGCGCAATCTGGAAAGGGTTCACTGAATATCATAGACTAGGATTCATCAGAAAACTGCCAAAGATGACAGGTATTCAAGCTGCTGGCTCAGCGCCTATTGCACAGATGATTAAGACAGGAAGTAGCGAAATGATACCTGTTAAGACACCGGAAACTCTAGCAACAGCCATCCGTATCGGCGCTCCCGTTAGTTGGAAGAAAGCTGTCAACGCCATCCGTAATAGCGGTGGCACGGCAGAAACTGTGACAGATGAGGAAATTCTTGCCGCTCAAAAGCTGCTGGCACGGGTGGAGGGAATTTTTGTGGAGCCCGCAAGCGCGTCATCAATCGCAGGTCTGATTAAGCTTGTTAACATGGGTGTGATTGCTAAGGATGAACGCGTTGTATGTGTAACCACTGGCCACGGGCTTAAAGATCCTGACACCGCGATTAAGTCCAGCGAAAAACCCGTTGAAGTTGACGCTGAGATGTCAGTGATTGAAGATGCGCTTGGCCTGAAGCCTCAAGTGGCGGAGCTGGCACGGTGATGTTTGCATGAGGATTATTTTAGTTGGCTACGGCGTAGTCGGGAAGGGCGTAACTACAATTCTTGCGCGCAAATATGCCGAAAAGGTTAAGGATTACGGGTTTAACCCAAAAATCGTTGCCATCGCAGACATAGATGGCGCCGTTATTAACCCAAGAGGTCTAAGCTCTGAAAAGCTAGAAGAGATTAAGCAACGGGGTTATCCGATATCCGCAGACCCTGATTTTGGGCAACCGGGAATAACAGCGTTAGATGTTATTGAGTCGGTTGAAGCAGAAGTTGTTGTGGAAGTTACGCCTGTCAACATTAAAACCGGTGAACCAGCCCTTTCACATATCATTAAAGCGTTCAAAACGGGGAAACATGTTGTTACTACCAATAAGGGACCATTAGCCTTAGCCATGCCATCACTTACTGAACTTGCAGAGTACAACAACGTTTACTTCCGATTCAGCGGCACAGTCGGCGGCGGAACGCCTATGCTCGAGTTCGCCAAGAGATGCCTGCAAGGGGACAAAATCCTTGCCATACGAGGCATACTAAACGGCACTACCAATTATATTCTAACAGAAATGTCCCAGAATCGTGTAACCTTCCAAGAAGCGCTAACAAATGCCCAGAAGCTCGGTTACGCAGAAAAAGAGCCATCAATGGACATTGATGGATTTGACACCGCCTGCAAAGTAGTCATTTTGGCAAACTGGATATTGAACAAGAAAATTACTTTAAAAGACGTGGACAGAACAGGCATTCGCGATTTATCTTTGGAAGCTCTGGATGAAGCTTCAAAAAGGGGCAATACAATCAAGCTCATAGGCTCAATAAACGGTGAAACACCAACCGTGAAGCCAACAGAGATACCGAAAAACGACCCCTTGTGCGTTAGTGGAGTCCTAAACGCAGTAACCTTCTCTACCGAATTCGCGGGTGAACAAACGCTCGTCGGCAAAGGCGCAGGTGGAATTGAAACCGCCAGTGCAGTTTTAAGAGACCTCTTAGACATAAGACATAAGTTAGCAACCAAAATATTAACCTAAAGCAAAGGCTGAATAGACATGAAAATTGTGATGAAGTTTGGTGGAACCAGCGTAGGTACAGGCGAAAACATACGCCACGTAGCCAATTTAATTACGAATCAAATTAATGGAAGCCAATTTGAGGATAAAATTGTCGTAGTGGTTTCTGCATTGGCAGGTGTAACAAACAGCCTCTTTGAACTTGCTTGTCGGGCAAAGAAAAGCAATGATAAAGACATTCAAGTCTTCACCGCAGAACTCTTAAACAAACACGCAGAAGCCATTTCCACAGCCATCACAGACAAGGCAATCCAAAAAGAAGTCAACCAAATTACCGAGAAGACTATCGCTGAACTCGAAAAAGTCTTAACGGGAATATGCTACGTCGGCGAGCTTACCCCAAAATCCAAAGACTATGTGGTATCTTTCGGTGAAAGATTATCTGCACCCATCGTTTGGGGAGCCATAAAAGACCACAAAATCAAAACCCAGTGCTTCACAGGCAAAGAAGCGGGCATAGTCACCGATTCTAACTTCGGGGACGCCGACCCTCTTATGAACTACACGACTCACCTCGTCCGCGAACGCCTCGGACCACTACTTGAAAAAGGCATCATCCCAGTAGTTACAGGATTCATCGCCGCAAACCAGGACGGTATAGTGACCACGGTTGGCCGCGGGGGCTCAGACTACACAGCAACTATTCTAGGTGTGGCACTGCAGGTGGATGAAGTGTGGATTTGGACCGATGTAGATGGCATAATGACTACTGACCCTAAAATTGTTCCAGCTGCCCGTATGCTGCCTCAGCTCAGCTATCAGGAGGCGGCAGAAATGGCAATTTTCGGAGCCAAAGCCATGCATCCAAGGGCATTGGGGCCGGTAATCAAAGAAAACATACCAGTAAGGATACGCAGCACTCTTCACCCAGATAATCAAGGAACCCTCATAACCAAAGAACCCAATGCGAAAGTCTCCGAAGCGGTTAAAGCCGTTGCACTAATCAAAGACGTTGCCATGATTAACGTGAGTGGAGCAGGCATGGTGGGTGCCCCAGGAAGCTACGCCAAAGTCTTCGATGTGCTGGGCAAGAACAACATCAACATCATGATGATTTCCACCGCCGCTTCCGAAGCCAACATCTCGGTAGTCATCCGCCGAAACTTCTTGGGTAGAGCCCTCAGCACACTGGAGATTGGGCTGTTGGGCGGAGGCTTAGTAAGCGAAGTCACCACTGAAGACGATGTGGCCGTCGTGGCTGTGATGGGCGCAAACATGAAGGGCACCCTCGGAGTCGCCTCAAGAATCTTTGCGACCGTCGCAAACGCAGGCATAAACATCCGGATGATTGCCCAAGGCAGTTCAGAACTAAACATCTCATTCGTTGTCAAAGAGAAAGACGGTGCAGCGGTAGTCCGAGCAATCCACGAAGAATTCAGCCTCGACAAAATTTAAAACACCCATGCCCACAGTTTCTACCTTCCCTTATTGATTTCAAAAGGTTTCTTACGGTTTTTTGGAAAAAATTGCATTCCATGGTGATTTAGCCTTAGTAAACACTTGGATGCCCACAAAACCAACGGACTGCATTACCTTTCGGATTTCTTCTGGCGAAATAAGTCGCACCTGTGTTTCCTTAATCAGTTTCGCGTTCGTAACCTCGTATACGCCGTCCTTGATCATTTCGTTCACCAAAAGCAGTTTTCCGCTTGGCTTTAGCACCCGCTTTATTTCCTTTAAAGCATCAGGAAAACTGTTCCAAAAATAGTAGGTTTCAAAAGCAGTCACCAAATCAAAAAAGCCATCCTTAAAACCCATTTTCTCAACTGACCCCTCAACTATCTGCACTCGATTTTGGGAAATCAACGCTTTGTTGACTTTTTTGGAGTACTCCACCATGTCAGCTGAGTAGTCTAAACCGAAGACTTTTCCGTTGGGTGCAAGATTGGCTAATCTGCCGAGTGTTTTGCCGCCGCCACAGCCCACATCCAAGATAACGGAGTCGGAACCGATTTTTATCTTCGTTAATCCCCAAAGCGTAAGCTTCGCATGGTGTTGATTCATTGACGCCGCAACCAACCTGCCTGCGCGACCTGTTGGGCATCGATATTGATCCATTAAATCGAACTTTTCAGCCATGAGGATTCACAAACTAAACAGATGCCGTTGTGACCTATTTTCACACGTTTTCGTTTCCGTTGCTGTTTCCATTTTTGGCGTTCTTGTTGTTGTGCAGTTCCGCCAGCTTCAGTATAGTTTCCTTGAAGACTTCGATGCCCGCTAAGTATTCGCTAATGACGATGTGCTCGTCTACTGTATGATCCAAATGCGAGTCACCTGGTCCATAAGTCACTATGGGCATATTCATTGCGTGCCCCAAGATGTTCATATCACCCGTGCCTGTTTTGCGAATAAGAGTCGCGGGTTTGTTGAGTACTTTGCGGACGGAAGATGACATCGCGTGTACCAACGGTGAGGACCTGTTGACTTCGAATGGCTCAACTGTGTCGTCTACTGTAGCTTTTATGTTGACTTTTGGGTTAGCTGCCTGATACTGCATGATGATTTTTTGGATTTGCTCGAAAACCTGCATCGTCGTAAACTGTGGGGGAACGCGTATATCTACGTGCATTTCGCTCTCGAACGGAATCACAGATGTGGCACGTCCGCCGACGAGTTTTGTGAGGCAAGCGGTGACAGCGTTAAAGGGGCTCTCCTTCAGGTTCAGCGGAAAACTGTTCTTGATCTGCAGCCACAACTCGTAGGCTTTCTCCAAAGCGTTCTCGTAAAGCCACGGCGTGGAAGCGTGCCCAGTCTCCGTTCTACAAACAACTTTTAACTGGATTTGTCCTTTGTATCCAATAGTTATGTTTTCGACGCCGCTGGGTTCGCCGAATATTGCGTAGTCTGCTTTGATGCCTTGGGTTATTAGGTGCCGCACGCCTCGGCTGGTGGCTTCTTCTTCTACGACTGCAGTGACCAGAATTTTCCCCTTGCCCTTAAACTCAGGTTCTTTGGCGATTTCTGCTGCAGCCATAACCATCGCGGCGAGCGGTCCTTTTGCATCTACCGCTCCACGAGCGTATATTTTACCCTCGTCAATTCTGAGGGGAACCACACCTGCCACGGTGTCCATGTGACCGCAGAGGAAAATTGTAGTTTCGCCTTCGCCGACGACGCCGATGACGTTTCCGATGGCGTCTACGCCGACTTGGAAGCCGAGTTTGCGCATTTCGCCTGCAAGGAAGTTGGCTATGTCTTGTTCTTTGCCGCTTGGGCTGTATATGCCAAGCAGGTTAGTTAGTAGTCGTACCGCTTTGGTTTGCTCTTGCATTTTCTTCTTCCTCCAGAACCGTGTCAAGAACGGCTATGGCTTTGTCTATCTGGGCTCTGGTTATGACCAGCGGCGGTAAGAAACGCAGGACGTTCCGGCCCGCATCCAAGATGAGGATGCCTCTTTGGGCGCATTTCTGAATGATGTTGAAAACGTCGAAGCGGAGCTCCATGCCGAGCATTAAACCCAAGCCGCGAACTTCCTTGATTATCGTGTGTTTTGTCTGCAGCTCTTCGAGGAGAGCCTTGAAGTATTTCCCGTTCACTGCAGCCCGATCAGTCAGGTTCTCTTCTATGAGTGCATCTATGGCTGCGCATCCCGCGGCGCAAACCAATGGCCCCCCACTGAACGTGGTTGAGTGCTCGCCCACTTTGAACGCGGACATGATGTTTTCTTTAGCGACAGTTATGCCTATGGGTAAGCCTCCTGCAAAAGGCTTAGCAAGAGTCATAATGTCGGGGGTTACGCCCCAGTTTTGGCATCCGAAAAGTTTGCCGGTTCTGCCGAAGCTGGTTTGTACTTCGTCAAAGATTAGAAGAACGTTTTTTTCGTCGCAGATTTGCCGCAGACCTTGGAGGTACCCATCAGGTGGAACGCGTATCCCGCCTTCGCCGCGGATAGGTTCAAGAAGAACAGCAGCGGTTTTTTCCGAGATTGCCTCTTTGACTTTGTCGAGATTATCTGGGGGAACATGCTTGAATTCTGGGACTAGCGGCAGAAAGGGCTCACGATATTTCTTGTCCCAAGTTGCGGAGAGGGCGCCCATGGTTTTGCCGTGGAACGCGCCCATCATGGCGATTATTTCTGGTTTGCCCGTGTATTTTCGGGCGAGTTTGATGGCACATTCAACGGATTCTGCGCCGCTGTTTGACAGAAATGCCTTGTTCAAGCCTTTCGGAGTTATATTGGTGAGTTTTTGGAGGAATTCGCTGCGTTTGTCGTTATATAAGCTGGCGTGACAAGAAATGAGCACTTCAGCCTGCTCTTTTATTGCAGCGACTACTTTCGGATTACAGTGTCCCAAGAGGGCTACGCCGTAGCCTCCCATGCAATCTACATATTCCTTTCCGTTTATGTCCCAGAGGGTAGCGGCTTTACCTTTAGTTATCACTACTTGACGTTTGCCGAAGACATTTGCCATTAAACGGTTTTCTGCGTCTATGATTTCTTTTTCATTCACGAGTAATCACGGTACCAGTTTCATGTTTTAACGCTGAGGAGATGGGATTCTTTCCTGTACCTGACGTTATTATGATTTCGCCGACGCCTTCATTGAGGGCTTCAAGCCCCGCATGGACTTTTGTGCTCATACCTGCGCCGATGCTGGGAAGCACTTCTTTGATCTCGCTTGAGCCGAGTTTAGGAATCCGTTCGCCTTTGAGCATTAAGCCTTGTACGTCGGTTAGGAGGATAAGTTTGTCAGCTTTAAGGGCGCCTGCTACGATGGCTGCAGTTCTGTCTCCATCCACGTTAAGGGGTTCACACTCCTCGCTAATGGCGATGGGCGTCACGATTGGCACGTAACACTTGCTTAGAAGCAACTGCAGTAAGTCGGTGTTAACCGTGTTTATTTTTCCTGTATAGCCGCCGTCCATGACACGCTTACGACCTTTTTCGTCTACGGCGATTAACCGTTTTTTGCGTTCAGCCTGCAGAATCTTTGCGTCCAAACCCGACAAGCCAACTGCGGCGATGCCTTGGCTTTGCAGCGCCAACACTATTTGCTTGTTAATTTTGCCCGCCATGACCATAGTGTAGATTTCAATGGTTTCTTTGTCAGTATATCGGCTTCTGAAACCCTCAGGTGACATGATAAATTGTTGTTGTTTGCCCAATTTAGAGGCGATTTCGGTAACTTCTGCACCGCCCCCATGCACTAGAACCACCTTGTTTTCCGCGAGGATAGTTTTGAGGTCGGCGACTAGGTCAGCGGATGCGCCTTCCTTTAGTATGCTTCCACCCATCTTAATGACAAACAGCATGGCAAGTCACATCGGGTGGAAACCCGTACTTTTTAAGCCTGTGGTTTCGTCTATGCCCATCATGAGGTTGAGGCATTGAACGCCTTGGCCAGAAGCGCCCTTCACCATGTTATCTATGGCGGAGAACATCAAGAGACGATTCGCGTGAGGGTCAATTTCGAAGCCGACATCGCAGTAGTTAGTGCCCTGAGTGACTTTGGGGTCGGGCAGTTGGTAGCAGCCTTTTTGGTACTTGACGATGCGGATGAACGGTTCGGTTCCGTACATGCTGCGGAGGGCTTTCCAAACGTCTTTGGCTTCAATGGGTTTGTTTGGGAAAGTATGAATTGTGACGAGTATTCCTCGGACCATGTTGACAGCGTGTGGGGTAAACGAAAGAGTTACCGGCTCGCTCGAGACTGAGTTAACTTCCTGTTCGACTTCGCCTATGTGACGGTGCCCCACGACCTGGTATGGGCGTACTCCACCTGATCGTTCAGGGTGGTGCGAAGCGACAGTAGGTTTGCTACCCCCGCCGCTGCTGCCGACTTTGAGGTCGGCCACGATGCGATTCTTCTCGACTAAGCCTGCTTTCACAACGGGAATCAGAGCAAGTATTGTGGCTGTTGCCATGCATCCTGGGCAGCCCACTAGACGGGCTTTCTTGATTTCTTCTCGGTGAAGCTCAGGCATGCCGTACGCTGCCTCTTTAAGCAGTTCAGGGTGGGCGTGTTTCCAGCCGTAGTAGGTTTCGTAGTCAGCGGGATTCTTGAGACGGAAATCTGCGCTCATATCGATTACTTTCAACCCTGCTTCAAGCAGTTTTGGCACCAGGTTCTGGCTACCCCCGTGGGGAGTAGCTGTAAAGATGAGGTCGCAGTTCTTCTGAAGCTCCGCTATGTCTTGCGGAACGAATTTAAGTTGGGTGAGTCCACGGAGGTTCGGATGCAGGTTGAAGACATATTCACCAGCGCTTTGGCGACTGGTAACCATAGTTACCTCTGCTTGAGGGTGGAGAAGAAGAATTCTCAGCAGTTCTCCGCCGACATATCCAGTACCGCCGATTATCCCTATTCGCATCATTTTGTTTTTTCTCCTTTTTTCTTATGATTTAAATTAGGCTTTGGGCTCCCTTCAAGAGGGGAACCGCCACGTTCATACCTGTTATGGTACGTGTTTGCTCCCAAAACTCGGGGCAACTGTTTGCCTCATGGAAGACTATACTGGTTCGGTTGGCGTCCACGTTTTCCTCGATTATGTTTTTGACTCTTACGTAGGATTCCGTTGCTTTGTAATTGTTGACCGCTGCTTCCAAATGGGTGTTCCAAGCTTTGAAATCTCGCAGCCGGGTGTCGTCCCGCTTGATTTTCTGTACAGCTTCAAAAGACGCTGCAGCCTTGGAGAGTTCGGTTTTGAGGATTTCATCGGTCGCGTTTCTATTTTTGCCCACGTTTATCATAGCATCCATCGCGAATACCCAAGCTTCATGCTCTCTGCCCAGCGCTTTTCCGCACTTCGCAGATAGTTCGCGGACGTGTTGGGGCAATTTCGCGTCAAAGACGAGGTTCCCCAGGAACGTGTTGGTGCGAAAGTCGCCAAAACCAGCGCGTGCCAAAGCAACTGGGTGACAGACAGGATCTTTACGTTTTTCTTTGTATACTATAATTCGAAGGTCGTAGAACCATTTGTCCACTAATTCTTGGGCTACAATTCCCACAGGGTTAATTATTGAGGGTTCCGTTTGCTGAATGTTTGCGAGGAGTTCTTCGCGGTTTTTAGAGAGGACGATGCCTTTGCCGTGTGTACCTGCGTCGGGCTTTATGACTACTTCTCTACCGATTTCTTGTTCAAGCAGGACTGCGATGTCGGGTTCGTTGCGGATTATTCTGCCATCTTTAGTGGTATCATGTGGATCGCACGGCACGTAAACTGTTTTCGGAATGGGTAAACCTACTGCCCACAGGTGCATTAGGGTTCGAAATTTGCTGTAGCAGGTAAATTCTATGCTTGAAGGGTTGATTACTTTTTTCCCGAAGACTTCCATAGTGTTTGCCGCGTAAAGTCTACGATTTTTGCTTTGAGCGCGGTTGAGAACAACAGCTATGTCTTTTATTGTGTCGGTATAGTTTTTGCCTTTGCTTGTGACGTTGTAGCCGGTTTTTCCTATTGAGACGGCGATTTTGCGGAACGGAATAAATGTGAGGTCAATGCCTAGCTCTTCAGCGGTGAGTTTTATGCCGTTTTCATCGTTTTCGGAGCGTTCATAAAGAAGACCAATGCTCAAGAGAGGGTCGCCTACGTTAAAAAATTAATTAAAAGATTTGGGATATGAGTTTAACTGGTGTATCCTGAAGCTTGTTGTGTGTGCTTTTGGTGGATACTGTTTATTCGCCCCAGTCTTCGCCTTCCAGAGTCAGTTCTTGAAGGTCAACGCATCCACTGTGTATTTGCTTAACTTCGAGTTCAAGTCCGCAGCCTGGGCAACTCAGGATTTCTCCTTTCGCCGTGTCTGTTGGAACGTCGAGATCTGCGTCACAATCTGGGCACTTTGCTTTCATTGCCTTCACCTCTTGCGTTTCTAAACTTGGTGTTTGTTTACTCATCTTGCTATCTCACGTTTATTTTATCGGAAATATCTTTTTGATGTACCTGCCATTCTTTTAAACATTGCGACTTATTTGTAACATATTAGACTTCTAATGTTCCAAACGGTACAATGCAGCACTGAGGATCTTGTCAACTATTACGAAAAGGGCACATATTCAGGCAAGATTCAACGGAATCCGCACCCCTTCCCCCGTGGAAGATCAGAAACCGTTAAATTTTTCACCATTCAAAACTATACAGGGTTAATATATGGACGACGTGGATAAGAAAATCATTGAAATCCTGAAAGACGATGGACGAGCCGGATACAGCGACATTGGAAAACAAATTGGCTTATCTGAAGGCGCAGTGAGAAAGAGAATAAAGGCACTCTCTGACGCCGGAATAATCCGCAAGTTCACGGTCAAAATCGGCGTCGCGGAAGGTGCAGAGGCCATTGCCCTACTTTCTGTTAGTCCTTCGTTTCCCACACAGGAAGTTTCGAAGCGGATACATGAAATTCCCAACGTTGAGACCACATATGAAGTTACAGGTGAATACGACATAGTCGCGGTTATCGGCGGCATGAACGTCGTCGAAGTAAATGATTGTGTAGAGAAAATCCGCCGTGTAGAAGGTATAACTAAGACCAACACGATGATCGTGTTACGTAGCTGGTAAATGTGGAGTTCACTATTTTTTCGGTTGCGATAGATGGTAGGCAGTGAAGATGCCGTTGTCAACCGTGTAGATTTTTCTCAGATAGCCGAGTGCGTCTTCAACAGTTTTAGCGGTGGGAATCACAAGGCGAAAATTGTCTTGCCTAATTAACTCTGTTAGGTTCCCAGTTTCTTTGTGGATTATCGTAAATTTCAGGCATTTGGCGCCCGACTGGAAAATCGCGACGTCACCATTCCGAGGTTCGCCCTTACGAACGTCAATTGTTTTTTCACCGGCTTTTAACCACCCGAACACTTCCTTCTTAGCCATGAACAGAGGCAACCGCGTCACTCCTCAACCTTCACTGATATTGGTGGTAATTCCTCCAAATAAAACCATGGGCAAAATCAGAAACTGACTCGAAAACGGGACGGCATAACCAACATTAAGATTCATTATTTGACTCAAGCCACAACCGGCTAAAATCAATTCGACATGTTGGTTTGTTCACGTTTTTAGGATAAACCTTATTGGAGCGGAAAATGCAAATATTTTAGTGTGGTGATTTGTAAAAATGTCTTCAGATGATGAAAGTTACCCCGAATGGAGCAAACGGCGTCGCGGTAGCCCTTTTGATAAAGATCCTTTCTTCGGGGACATTGACAAAGTCTTCCGCGAAATGGAAAAAATGATGGATGAACAATTCAAAAACTTCACTAGTAATGTTCCCAAAGACTACGTAAAAGAACGTAAACTTCCAGACGGAAGCACCGTCAAAGAATTTGGACCTTTCGTTTACGGTTATAGCATGAAAATCGGATCAGACGGCAAACCTGAAATCCAAGAGTTTGGGAACATCAAAAAGTCGCTTAAAGGCACTCCTCAAGTGAAAGAAGAGCGTGAACCACTCGTTGATGTGGTGGAAACAAATGAAGATATTCGGGTGGTTGCAGAACTTCCAGGCGTAGAAAAAAGCGACATAAAACTCCATGGAACCGAAGACAGTGTTGAGATCAGCGTTGACACGCCGCATTACAAATACTACAAAGAAGTCCAGTTGCCTGCAAAAGTTAGGGTGAAAGAAGCCAAGTCAACATATAAAAATGGAGTCTTGGAAGTGGCAATTCCCACAGTTGAAACCGCCAAAAAATCCAAAGGCGAAAAAATAGACATAATCTAAACCAACTCTTTCCACGAAACCTAAAAAATTGTGCCCAAACATGACCGCCAACGACAAACCCAACGAAATCAACGAAATAGACACATTAAACGCTATATGTAAAGCTGCCAAACACGAAGACAAACTGTCAGGCAAAAACCTCACCGATCTCTACGACCTCTTTGGACAGCGATTCACGAAAGCATTGGAAGCGCTAAAGGAAAATCGCGTAAAAAAATACGTTTTCAAACCCAGCAACCGAATAGTCTGGATAGTTGTTGGCCGCGAAAGAGACTACTTGTTAATGCCAGAAGCTGAATTCTGCATGTGTGATGATTTTTACTTCCGGGTTTTAGACAAGAAAGTGCACCTCTGCTATCATTTGATAGCACAGAAAATCGCCCGCAATTTATGCTGGTTTGAAGTCATAGATGAAAACGACGAACTCTACCAAAGTCTCATGAACGAGTGGAAAAAAGCTACTGCGTAAATACGTAAACCCATGCGTTTCATTGTAAACCACTACAATTCAGGCCTCCAAATCTCTTTGGTTTCCTGTAAAAATGCACGCCGTTCATTTCATCGTATTTTACCCAAACCTGCATTACTTAACCGCTGAACTTTTTCAAGCGTAACATGAGTACATTTTTCAGTGAAATCCAACGAAAGGTCTTTGCGAAATTTGTGGGTACAGCGAAAGAGAGTTCTGATTATTTTGTTTGTATATTTTCTGATGATTAACTTAAACCTGTAATGTTAATTCGTTAAGATCTCTGGCATGTTGGCGATTTAGTAGATTGCGACGCCTTTCTTCTGCGAATTGTCATACCATCTCCAAAGTTCATCAGCGGATTTTTCGGAGCATCCGACGTCAGCTATTAATTTCTTGAAAACGATCTCAGCTTTTTCGCTCGGCTGTTCCTTTTTATGAGACTTAGAAATGTCTTTGTTTGTCAAATTACATGTTTCTCCTTTTGTAGCTGTGTTGTACGAGCCTACAATATGTCTTTTTGCGACATATTTCCCGTGACTTCATGATGTTAAAACAGCCACATAAACCCTCACACATAACTCGAGCATACCCAAACATATCCAAGAACAACTCCTGTCGAGCACAACAACACGCCAACCATGAATAGCGCGCCTCAAAATGATTGTTCCAAATCAGGCTTCTCGGTTAAAGGCACTGTACAACATATGAGCAAAGAAACCGCCAAACATCCATGGAAATCGGAAACACCGATACACAATGTCAGTTGATATCGTCCGCCCTTGTCTAAAATGACCGGGTATTGATCAAGAGAAGGCCTTTCGCAAATCGAGAGGTATAGAAACATTCCAAGTGATATTTTATTTTGTTTTTGTTCCACATCATTCATTTCTTTGAGTTCATTTGACGTATTTGGCTAAACAGAAAAAAGGCAGGATTGAACGAGAGAGGGCGCCAGGGATTCAAGTTTAAATACCTAAACACTACATCAAATAAGCAATACAAGAGGAAATTAACATGGACTTAGGAGGATACTTCCAAGTACTCATCGGCGTTCTCATGACAGCCACATTCGTTACGCTAACGCTCATACTGCTCAACGCCTACTATGGCAAAGACGAAGACAAAGAAACAGAAAAAGACTAGCTAAACAATCCACCTACCTTTCTTCGCATAATAACAAAAAATAAGAAACTAATTATCGCAGATATCTTTGATAAATCCCACATGAGCGCATTTCACAAAATGCCCTGGGAAAATGTGTAAGGACCTGCAAAGAATTTTAAACTACACCAACGAATAATGCTTGGCGGCAACCAAAAGAAATGACCTCTGAAACCATAATCCAGCAAATCCTCGAAAAGAAACCCGAAATCGGACGAGAACAACTCCTTTCCAGGTTATCAGTAGCAAGGAACATGACTGGCGGATTAATAGGGGATGAATCCCTTCTGCGAATGATTGCCGCAGAAGTAGGAGTGGAGGTTGCAAACGAAAATGGAACATTTAGCCATAGACTTTCGATCGGGCACTTAGTTTCGGGTTTGAATAATGCCACAGTAACTGGTCGTGTGGTTGCTATTAATCCAGTTAGAACTTTTGAGGGTGCGAAGCCTGGAAAATTCGGGAGCGTATCCATTGCAGACAATGATGGTGTAGTGAGAGTCATCATGTGGAATGAAAAAGCCGATCTCGTCGAATCTGGAGAATTGAAGATTGGGCAAATCGTCAAGTTTTCTCATGGCTACACGAAGGCAGATCGGTTCGGCACAACGGAATTGCATCTTGGTGACCGAAGCCAAGTTGAACTCAATCCGGAAAACGTCAAGGATGAAGATTTCCCAGCCATAAGCAAATTTGTTATAAAGATAGATCAGCTAACTTTGGAGCATAAAAACGTCAACTTGGAAGGCACTATAAAAGACGTCTACACTGCATCCACATTTACAAGAAGTGATCAAACGGCGGGCAAAGTATTGCGACTCAAAGTTGCGGATGAAACTGGTGAAGTTGTGGTTGTTTTCTGGAATGAGAAAGCTGAAGAGGTTGAATCCAAGCTGAAAAGGGGCGCAAGATTACAAATTGTGAATGCTCGAGTGAAACCGAGCCAGAAGGGAGAGGTTGAAGTTCACGTTGACTCATCCACATGTGTTAACGTATCGGAAGTGCCCAAATGCTTGCTGAAGATAGCCAATCTATCCGAAGAATCCGGTGAAATCTGCGTAGAAGGAGAAGTGGCATCAGTGCCTGTTTCTCGAGAAGTCAAAACTTCCAAGGGCGAAATGGTGAAGCTGACGGCATTTGATTTGAGAGATGAAACTGGAGAAATAAGGGTCACGGCTTGGCGGGAACACGCGGAATCTGCCCGAGAACTTATGATGGGCGAAAAAATAGTGTTGGAGAATATGTATGCCAAAATGGGATATAATGGAAGATTGGAGTTGTCAACTCGTTCGGCGACCATTTTGAGCCGCATTTAGTCTGGGGAGATTTTTAAAGCGATTGCGTTAGCCACATCGTGACTATGGTATTTCGGTTGGGTCTGCTGTTTGGATTTTGGCTACTGCATAAACGTTGTCTGATTTTGTTTTGGAACGTTTGGTGTAGTTTGGATACGCAACTATTTTATATTAATATACAATACTTAATTATGAATTGCGAAAACAATGAGCGTGCCCTTTTGGAAGAACACTCCTCGGAAAACTTGACTTCAACATCAGCACGATTTGGAAGCGAGAATTGCGCATTTGAAGATGAAGCTCATTATCGCGTCTTGTTCGAAAATAGCTTTGACGGTGTGCTACTTACAATGCCAGATGGGGCAGTACTCTCAGCGAACCCGCAAGCCTGTCGAATGTTAGGCATGAGCGAAGAAGAAATAAAAAAAATCGGATTAGATGGCTTAGTTTTGAAGGGCAAAAGCCTAACTTTATGTCCTGAAGAAAAAACAGGTTGCGTAAAAGTGGAACAGATCTTCAAACGCAAAGATGGCACAACTTTTGAAGCCGAAGTTTCCTCAAATCTTTTTACCGACGCAGATGGAATGGTCAAATCGAGCATAATAATCAGAGACATTACTTTCTGCAAAAAAACCGAGCAAGCTCTTAAAGAAAACGAAGAGAAATATCGAAGCCTCCTCAAGAACATGTTAAACGGCTTCGCTTTCTGTAAAATGGTCACAGATGAAGAGGGCAAGCCGACAGACTTCATTTACCTTGAAGTCAACGATTCGTTTGAGAAGCTAACTGGACTCACAAAATCCATGGTTTTAGGAAAAAAAGCAACTGAAGCTATTCCCGACATTAAAGAGCTGCATCCAGAAATAATCGAAACCTATGGCAGGGTTGCACAAACTGGAATAACGGAGTATTTCGAGGTATATTTCAAGCCGCTTGAAATTTGGCTTTCGATTTCTGCTTATAGCTTCAAAAAGGGCTATTTTGCTGCAGTGTTCGAAAATTTGGCTGAACAAAAGCAAGTTAGGAAAGAACTTGAAGATTATTCGAGAGGTCTTGAGTTTACAGTCGCCGCGCGAACCCAAGAATTAACTGAGACTCATGATCGCCTTCTCAAAGCCGAAAGGTTTGCAGCTATAGGCGAATTAGCAGGAATGGTTGGACATGATCTTCGTAACCCTTTAACCAGCATTAAGAACGCAGTTTACTATTTGAACAGGAAGCAAGGGGCCTCGATGGATGCAAAAGAGAGGGTTATGTTTGATGTAATCGACAAGTCAGTTGAGCATGCTAACAAAATCATAGGTAACCTTCTCGATTACTCCCGAGAAATCACCTTGGAAATCGAAGAATGCACTCCTAAATCGCTTATAGATTATGTCTTGTTGATGACTCAAATTCCTCCGCAAATCAAAATACACGATTGTACTCAAGACCAGCCTACTATGTGGGTTGACAGCAATAAGATGGAAAGGGTTTTCCTAAACCTCATAAATAACGCAATTGATGCCATGCCGAAGGCAGGAACATTGAACATAACTAGCCGACAAGTAGACGAAAATGTTGAATTCACGTTCGCAGATACCGGAATAGGCATGTCTGAGCAGACTAAAGCCAAAATGTTTATGCCACTTTTCACCACCAAAGCGCAAGGAATGGGCTTTGGCTTGGCCATCTGCAAAAGAATCGTGGAAGCCCATGGCGGCAAAATCACAGTTGAAAGCAGTTTGAGCAAAGGAACCACATTCACTATTACTTTACCAATCGAGCAAAATCTAAAAAGCAAAAGCGCAGAATGCCTGGTCGATAACATACTTGAAACTCCAGCTCAATCTGTTAAAGACTTCTGAGCTGAGTCAAAGTACCAAGGTAAGTGCCATCCAGAAGATACAACTCTGAGCTATCAACGTCAACAGCTTCTGAACGCAAGACAGGCCCAATTAACGTTTCTGAGTCGAGTTCTTTTCTGGGTCGGCTTTCGTTTACTGGTCTGCCGCCTAAGAAGTCATTGAAGCTGGGCATAATGAACATCTGTTCCACCCGTGGCTTAACTTTGTAGTGTTTCTGCAATGTTTCTTCGAGTGTTCCTTCGATTTTGACGCCGTGTTTTTGGAGAAGTATCTTTGCTAGAACTTTGGAGTTGCAGTCCATACGCATCCATGCTTGCCGGGTAAGCTTGAATCCGGCTGGATCACGAAACACTACGACTGGGTGAAGATGCCCCATAACTAATGTCTTGCAGCCCAAGAGGGCGGGTGAAGGCCATTTGTGTCCATGGAACAATCCGACATTGCCCACGACGATGCCTGAGGCAGGGTGCATTTCCACGTTTTCTGGCAGCATTGGTTCTAGATTCGCATCGTGGTTACCTCTGACTATGCCAATTTCAGGAACGTGGTTCTTTATTTCGCAAAAGAAGTCTGGAATGTCACGCCATTCACCAGGTTCTGATGCAACCACAGTGTATTTCACGTCGCCCACAATAAGCAAAGCGTCCGGCTTTTGCTCAACTAACAAATCGACGAGTTTCTTGAGGAGTTTAGGCGTCTGGCTTGGAACATGAATACCTTTCGCCTGAAGCGCCAGCTCCCAACCCAAATGGGGGTCAGCTATAACGAGACTCCTTTTCGTTTCTTCTGTAACAAGAGCTGCTGGTTGGGGCATCAGGAGAGTAAACATTGGGTTTCCTTACTTTGACTTTATCAAACTTAGGATAGCTTCGTGGATTTTTGAGTTTCCAGAAGCCACAAACTTCAGTGTCTGCTTCGGATCCAACTTAGCTTCCACCTCTCTCCCATCGGGTGCGGATAATACTCCGCCAGCCTCCTTGAGAATCAGAAAACCGGCAGCAACGTCTGTTGTCCGCAGCTTCCCGCGGATATCCACGAAAGCGTCGGTTAAGCCATTAGCCACAAAGCAAAGCTCAAGCGCGTTTGCACCAAAATGTCGTATATGCTTAGTTGCTTGAATTAACTCCGACAGTTGTGGGGCAACTTCTTTTATTTTGTAGGTGTTCAAGTCCAACCCAATTACGGCTTCTTCCAGAGAAGTGACGGTGGATGTCGAGATTTTTGCGCCATTTCGGTACGCGCCTTGGCTTTTTGTAGCAGTGTACGTGGTTTCGTGGATTAGATCCGTTACCATTGCGGCGTAAACGTCGGAGAGAAGGGGCTTGTGGGAAACTGCGATGGAAGAGCAGTAGAAGGGCAATCCGCGGACAAGATTTGTTGTGCCGTCGATAGGGTCAACGGTGATGTAGCAGTTTTGGGCTTGGTTGCCGTATTCTTTTATGCCGGATTCCTCGCTTACGAGAGTGAATGAGATGCCGTGCTGCAGGAGCACTTCAATTATTGCTTTTTCTGCTGCTAAATCCACAAGTTTCGTTTGGTCTCCGCCGGCTCCTCTGCCGAGGTCAGGCTGCGGCTCTTTCAATGTCTTAAGGAGGGGACGAACATGAACGGCGACGTTTTCTTTGCATTGGAGAAGAACGGGCTGCCAGTCAAAATTGGAATCCATAGGAGATTCATCCTTGGAGGGATTATGCGGATTCCAACACATAAAGACTTACCCAGCGAATCCAAACGCGAGTGTCAACCGCTTGTTCAAGAGAAGAAGAAGGATAGAAAACATTTTTTTCTTATTCTTCTTTTGCTTGTCTATTTCTAATGGAGAATAGTTTTTAGCGAAACATCAAAGGGCAATGCTGATAATCGGGTGAGGGTTGGTGCCGGGGACGGGATTCGAGCCCGCGACCTCTGGTGTAGAGCGCTTTAGCCCTTTCAACTCCAGATTATGAGTCTGGCGCCCTAGCCAGGCTAGGCTACCCCGGCAAAAAGGGGTTTCAGATATTTGATAACAGTGCCGTCATTTAAGCTTATTTCTGTTGGAAGTCTAGTGGCTGTTGAAAAGAAGTGAAGTTTTGGCTAAAACTATTTTCGTGTTTTCTCTAGCTTTTGAACGCTTGACGAAGTTCCGATGTATGCAATGTTGGTTAAGCCTATGAAGAGACCGGTTTCAATTACGCCCGGAATCATTTTCAGCTGGTGTTCCAGCACTGTTGGATCATTGATGTCGCCGAAAGTTGCGTCCATGATTGCGCCCCCGTTGTCTGACATTACGGGTCCAAGTTTGCCTTTGGTTTCGCGCAGTAATGTGCTTCCGCCAAGAGCTTGAATGCGACTTTGAACGAACGCAATTCCGAAGGGCAAAACTTCGATGGGAACTGGCTGGCCGTTTTCGCCTAGAATTTTGACGTGTTTTTTTTCGTCAGCTATAAAGATGTTGAGTTGTGAAGCTGAAGCGACTATTTTCTCTCTCGCCAGCGCGGCACCCATACCTTTAATCAGGTTTAGCTGGGGGTCAATTTGGTCTGCTCCATCAATGTTCACATCTATTATGGGGTGTTCTTCAAGCGTGGTTATGGGTATGCCATTTAGCACTGCCAACTGGAAGGCTTGGTAGCTGCTGGGAACGCCCAGTATTTGGATGTTTTCGTGTTTTTTGAGTTCGCCTAAGGCCATTATGGCATAAGCTGCTGTTGTTCCGCTGCCTAAGCCGACGACCATGCCGTCTTTAACGTGGGTTATTGCTGCGTAGGCAGCATTTCGTTTTGCGGTGTCAGGTGAAACTTGCGGGGTTTGCATTTTAAGAATCCATCTCCATTTGACCTAACTTGTTCATGACTTCATCTATTTGGTTCCTTATAGCATCTATACGTTGTTCGGCTTCAGTCTTCTGTTTTTCTGCGGGTGGTTTACGCGGTTTCTTAGGCTTCTCTTTGGTTTCAGTTTCAGCTTCCTCTTGACTCTCTTCTTCGTCGCTTTCCATTTGGTCTGGAACAACTGGCGTTTGGGGTTTTGGCATTTGGACTTTTACTTCTTTGACTGGTTTGACGTCTATGCGGGTTCGGAGCTCTTCGACTTTGCCAGTTATTTCGCCGAAGCGTTCACTGAACAGCTTCATCAGGTCCTCTTGCATGCTTTCAAGCTCATGGAGTGCAACAATGGATTCATCTTTAGTCATCGAGTTTTTAACCGCCATCATGCGAGCTTTGTAGCTGCTGGCGAGCTTTTCACGTTCAAGTTCGGTGATTTTTCCTTCCGCATGTGCCTCATACAAACGCCTTATGGCATCTCCGAGGATTTCCCGTTCCAAATCCAGAATGCGCAGTTCATCTTTGGCGTGGGTAGCATCAGTTGATTGAACACTTTTTGTAACTCTAAAGGGAGCTGATCCCAACGGGGTCGTTAGAAGGGAATCCAGTTCAGGATCTTTTGATGGCTTTCCGACTGGTTTTTTGGTGCGTCTTCTCATAAGCAAAACAAGGGCTATGCATGCGGCTACGGCGATTGCTGCCACTATTGCTAACGCCAAGATGATTACGGAGTCGTCGAGAGCCATCTTATCCTCTGTACTCTCATTGCCTACGATGTATATAAAAATTAAATAAATATTCAAAAACTTGCTTGATTTAGGATTGTTATATTTTTCTGGAAGGCGCAATAACTCGAATCAGAACTGTTATAACCAGCGAGTATGAATTTATCGAAAAAAGTAAAAAAAAATAAAAAAGGATTTTATGTTAGCGGCAACTGTTTTCCACAGCGAGAGCAGAAAGTTGCTTCTGTCGATACGGGTGCACCGCAGTTAGGGCAGAATTTCGTTACTTGCGTAGGCTGATTTGTTGTGGATGTAACGGTTGGAGCCGGAGTGTAACCGTGTGGTTGCGAAGCGAATTGTTGCTGTTGTGGAGATTTCATGGTGAAGAAGCCAATTACTGCAAAGATCCAAGCGATGAAGATCAGTAATACGCCGACTGCGATTATTGTCAGGATGGAGCCCACCCAAAGTAGCGTGCCAGCGGTTTCAAATGAGTGTTCCCCAGTCTTCTGCGCGAGTGTATTGAAAGTTTTTCTTAAATGTGTGGCTGCAAGAACGTAGAATACGAAAGCGACGATTAGACCAGCGATGCCTATTGCTACACCAATTGCATTGCCGACGCCGAATGCTCCTGGGAAGCCGTTTACTGCGAAGCCGTTAAACACGAAGCCAATTACGAATCCGGCGCCAGCAACTGCTAATGCGATTAAAGCAACTATGTAGTATTTGACGCCTGTTAGTGAGTTCTGGTAGATCTCGTTGTCTTGGTAGTAATTTGCAAACTCTTTCATGCCTCTAAGTAATAGAACAATACCTATGATGCCCAGTACCCAGCCGACGTAAGGGACTAGGCCAAGTATGAGCAGTATCGAGCCCTCCATGGCTAAGGTTTTGCTGTATTCGAAACTTGTACCCATTTTGTTTTTTCCTCCTAATTTTTGATTCCTGAAATCATACATGTTGCGTGCTCGATATAGCCCTAACATTTAGAGTAGCTCCTCTAAGGGTTAGAGTCATAAGTAATCGACAAATTGTACTGAGAATTTATGGAAACAAATTTGACTGTGAAGGTTTGTTTATCTTTACGGTTGTACCTTAACAGGGCAGTGGATGCAAGTGTCAAAGCCACGTGGAATAAGCGCTGATATTCAATCGCCGAGAACAAAACTGCTTTACTTCATCTTTTCTTCCTCGAACAGTAGAATTAAAGCTGAACCAGGTGTAAAATCGAGTCTCTGCTCGGCTTTGGGGTACAAGTCTGACGGACATTTTCACTACGACTGGAACTATCTGATCAGTGCAGGCATGATAGAGGAAAAACAGGGCTATTATTTGGTCACCGAGGAAGGAAAAAAAGAGTTTGCCATGCATTCAACAGCCTCAAGAAGCAACTTAACTATGATTACCATGGGCATCGCGATAATTTTTTTCACTTTTTCGCTGCAGTTCGAGATTGTTCCAGTTATTAGCGTAATATTTTTTGGGATAGCGCTCATCATTATTGGACTGGTTTTTTTAATCATAGGTAGAAGAAGCAGACCAAGACTGCCTCTGGAAGCCAGACGTTTGCTGAAAGAACTAAATCGACACTAAAATTGACGCCTATATTTAATGTAATTACCGAAGGTTATGTGGAGCCTTCGGCGGGATTTGGACCCGCGACCATTACCTTACCAAGGTAACGCCCCACCGGGCTAGGCTACGAAGGCGTTTCAGGTTTCTCTCTGAAAGAACATAGCTTAGAACATAAAGAGCTTACGGTTTTCAAAGACTAAAACAAAACTTGCCGAACCATAAACAGCTTATCGCAAGGACTTTGGGGTCGCTATAGGCTTTTGAGGTAGCGCAGCCGCTCTTCGAAGGATGGGTGCGTTAATGTGCCAGCCAAGAACGCCATCTTCGCGGTGAACCCGAGCTTGGTATTGGGCATCCCGTAGGAACTTATTTTGATCAATGCGTTCGCGAGTTGCTGGGGCTTAACTAGGTATAGGGCTGCGTTTCGGTCTGCTTCTAATTCGATGCGGACCTCGACTCGTCTGACTATCCAGGGGAGAGACAAACCCCAGCCGGCGGCAAGCAACACAGAAATAGCCAACATAGTAATAGAGGGAGAAAGCAGGTAAGCCACTAAGGGAACCACGCCGAAAGAAAACCATAAGCTTTCAGCTAGGAAGTTTCTGAAGTTAGAAGAAGGCGAGTCACGGCGGAAATCCATTAGATGCCCAATTTCGTGGGCTATGGTGGCTTCAACGTCTTTTTCGTCGAATTTCCCTTGCTGCCACAAAGACAGGAAGTGCTCGCCGAAACATATTCGATTCTGAAAAACGTTAACGTTTGCTAGCCGTTCAGTTTTGGATATGCTTAGCTCAGGCGTTCTGAGCAGCTTAGCTTTTTTGGCTATTTCGGCAATCGTTTGCGTCATGAAAGCGACTTGCTGGCTGGAATGCTCGCCGTCTGTCAAAATGCTGTTTCACTCCGCACTAGTTGAACAATCTGTGAACCTTCCTTTTTAACCCTTAGGCAAAGCCTCCGAGGGAATCTGCAAACGATATGATAACTCATGAACTATCGCCTATCTGGAACGTTTGCAGTTTTGGCCCAAACGCGGCAGGTGCCTTCCATGCTCACCATGCAGGCGCCCACGGGATTCTGCGGGGTACATGCTTTAAGGAATAGGGGGCATGCGTCGGGTTTTATTTTGCCGATTACTACGAGATGGCATCTGCAGCCTGGTTGAGAGTCAACGCCGTCTTCGAGTTTGACGCCGTATTTGTTGAGGGCATCGTATGTCGCGTAAGGCTCTTTTAGAGCGAGGGTTGATTTCGGGATTACTCCTAGCCCGCGCCATTTTCCGTCAACGACGTCGAATGCATCGCTCATTAACTTCTGAGCTTTAATGTTACCTTCCCACTGCACTCCACGTGAATACTCATTTTCCAAACGGGGCTTACCTTCGCTAAGCTGCTTTACAATCATGTAAACAGAGAAAAGCAAATCCAATGGCTCAAACCCCGCAACCACTGTTGGCAAACCGTATTTTTCGGGGAAAACCGCGTATGGCTTAACTCCGATTATCGTGCTCACGTGCCCTGGAGCGATGAATCCATTCAGCTCTAAGTCATCCATCTTGGCAAGCAATTCCATGGCAGGTGGTACTATGCGGTGTGAAATTAGGAAACTCAGGTTTGATGCAGCTTTCCGACCGATTTCGATAGCTGTGGAAGGGGCGGTTGTCTCAAATCCTACTGCAAAAAACACGAATTCTTTCTGTGGCTCTTCAATCGCCATTTTGACGGCGTCACTGGTGCTGTAAACTACGCGGACATCTGCGCCGTCTGCCTTGGCATCCAAAAGGGACTCATGTGAACCGGGAACACGCAAAACATCCCCAAAACACGTTACAACCTTTCCTTTCTTAGCTAACTGGATAGCGGCATCCACTTCTGAAGCAGGCAAAATGCACACTGGACAACCGGGACCCGCAATAACTTCAATGTTCTGGGGCAGAAGGCTTCGTATGCCAAAATGCGAAATTGTCCACTCATGTGTGCCACAGACATGGCATATTTTTATGACTCCGGTTTTAGGCGTTAACTTTTTGATTTTGTCTGCTATGCGACGTGCCAGTTCAGGATCACGGTAGCTCTGCGCTGTCGCCATCCAAGCCAAGACTCCTATTCTTTTCCTGCTTCAAGAACCTCGTTCCATAAGCTGAGAGTTTCTAAGGCGTCTTTCTGACTCATCGTTTGGATTGCATATCCGGCATGTACTAAAACGTAATCGCCCACTTTAGCGTCGACAAGCGTCACGTTTACTTCTCGGAGAACTTTTTCGCCGAAATCAACTTGGGCTTTGTCACC
This sequence comes from Candidatus Bathyarchaeota archaeon, assembly GCA_963760905.1. Lineage (GTDB taxonomy): Archaea > Thermoproteota > Bathyarchaeia > Bathyarchaeales > Bathycorpusculaceae > JADGNF01. The sequence goes on along the minus strand of CAVXEQ010000004.1, from coordinate 587,473 downwards.
GATGATGCTCATGACGCGTGCTGGAATAGCCAAACACATATTGGTCAACGTCTAAATCGAGGCGTAAACAGCGATAAAAAGGGATTGGTTCAAAAACATCAGAATCCACCTACAACTGTCTGCCCCAAAGAGATGCCGCCGTCGCCCGAAGGAACTGCTTCGTGGACAAGAAAACGTAAATCCGAAGCTTCCACAACTTCGCGCATGATTTTACAGAGCAGAGAATTAACGGCTGAACCGCCCGTGAATCCTACAGTTCCGACACCGCAATTTATTGCTTTCTCGGTTGCAAGCGCTGCCAGGCCTTTTGCAAGGTAAGCATGGACCGAAAATGCCAAGTCAAAGCGTGAAATCCTATTTCTGTTCTCATAAACCGACACAAGCATCCCTGTAGTGTCTAATATATCTCCGCAAAAGACTGGCGCAAGACCCAATGCATCTTTGCCATAGGTTGCAGCGGATTCAAGTTTCATCGCTGCTTCTCCTTCATAAGTGCGTTCGGAGCATACGCCGATAATCGCAGCGGCGGCATCCAAAATTCTGCCTAAACTGGTGGTTTGGGGGATACTTTGAGGCTTTCCGAGTTGGCTAAGTATTATCTCTGCCTCGATTTCGCCATGAGGCAAACTATAACTGTTTTTCAGGACCCACTCGCGAACATTGATTTTTTTGCTCAGGATTCCAGCTGCTATTCGGATAGGGAACTTTGTAGCGACGTCCCCACCCAGTAGAGGCTGCGGCTCCAGATGCCCTAACCGCTTGAACTCTCTTGACCCTCTGGTTGACAGAAGAACTTCGCCGCCCCATGCAGAGCCGTCGGTTCCGTATCCGTAGCCGTCACATGCCACACCAATCATTTCGTCGATGCCGTGTTCCGCCATTAAAGCCGCAACATGAGCATGATGATGCTGAACCTGAATGAGTTCCCAGTTATTTTGCTCCGACATTTCCCGCGCCAAATTCGTAGTTGTAAATTTGGGGTGCAAATCACAGGCAACTGCCTCGACCTTGCTGTTAGTCAGTCGAATAAGATGTCGGGTGGCTTCCTGGAGGAAACCGCGGGTTTCCATATTTTCCACATCGCCTATGTGTTGGCTGATGAATGCTTTGTTCCCGTTTAGGACACAGCTGGTGTTGTTGAGTTCGCCACCCAACCCGATTACGCAGCGTTTCGCTTCTTTCTTGAGCATTATGGGTGCTGGTGCGTATCCTCTGCTTCGTCGGATAAACGCGTTTCGGGTTCCGTGCACTCGGGTTACGCTGTCGTCGCATCGTTGGGCAATTTTGCGGTTATGAAACAGAAAATAATCTACCGTATCCCCTCCCAATATGCCAACGGCTTCGTCGTTGTCTTTGACAATTGGCTGGTTAGGAGGATTCGCGCTGGTCATCACAAACGCGAAGTCTGGAATGTTGTCGAAGAGCATATAGTGCATGGCAGAGTATGGCAACATGATACCTACGTTGTGGAGATCAGGCGCTACTAATTCGGAAAATCCGTATTTGCTTTTCTTGTTAAGAAGAACAATGGGACGCGCAGGGGAGGTAAGCAACTCTTGTTCCTTCGAATTAACTTCGGCAACGGATTTAATGGCTTCCAAACTGCGGGCCATCAGCGCAAAGGGTTTGGCGCGTCGGTGCTTCGAGGCTCGAAGGCGAACCAGCGGCTCCTGCTTGATGGCGGACGCGGCGATGTGGAAGCCGCCGTAGCCCTTCACAGCGACTATTTTTCCCTCCGACAACAACCGTCCAGCCGCGCGAACAGGGTCAGCCACGTCAACAGGTTCGCCCAGGTTCGTGGTCAAGTAAGCTTTGGGTCCACAGGTGGGGCACGCTACAGTTTGCGCATGGAACCGTCGGTTCTGGGGGTCGCGGTATTCCTTAGCGCAGAAGCTACAAAGGGGAAACTCGCACATTGTTGTGTTTTCGCGGTCATAGGGCAATCTCTCGATTATTGTGAATCTTGGCCCGCAGTTGACGCAGGTGATGAAGAAGTAGTCGAAGCGTGGGTCGTTTGGGTCGCGGAGTTCACGTAGGCAATCGTTGCAGATGGCGCTGTCAGGAGGCACCACCGAACCCGAATGCTCTAACGCTTCCGAACTGCGGCCGATGGCGAAGGCTGCGTATTCGTTTTCGCCGCTAAGCGGGGTTTTCTGGATTTCGTGAATTTGAGCCATCGGCGGCTTCTGCACCTGCAAGTCACGCAGGAACCCGTCTACGGCGTCTGCGGTGCCTTCAAGCAGGATTTCTACTCCTGCGTCGCCCCGATTCCGCACGTAACCCGCCAACCCGTTCTTCACGGCGATACGGTACACGAACGGGCGAAATCCGACACCCTGCACAATGCCTTTAACGTTGATTTTAACGCGCAAACATGAGCCTTCGTTGGCTATTTCAAACAGAGGTTTTCTCTTATAGATTTCGCAACCCTAATACGCAAATGTTGTCATACAAACAGGCGTAAATAATTGTGTAACTATATCGTTATATGGTGCTTATAATTGACCAAGTATGCAACGATCTCTGTCCCTGTAGAAGTTAAAATTCGCCTGGAAGAAGCAAAAGGCGAAAAAGAATAGGGCGAATTTCTCCTTGAAATGTGCATCGAAGGGCAACGCCTCAAAGGCAAGAAAGCCTTCGAAGGACTAAGGCAACTTCTCTCCAAAGAAGACTTGGAAGCCATACGCGAATCCAGCGAAGAATTTCGGGAGAAGTTCAAGCTAAGATGAACTTGTTAGACACGGGAATAATCATCGATAACTTGGAAAAAGATACCTGCACTCCAGCCGCCATCTCAACGATAACCGTAATTGAGGTCTTGCGGGAAGTGGACTATGAAAAGAGGCTTGCAACAAGGAAACTGCTTGAGGAAACCTTCTCGGTGCTGAACCTTGACAACGACATAATAGAAGCCTACTGCCGAATATATTGCGCCTTGAAAAAGGAGTGCAATTTGTTGCCCGACGCCGACCTCTTAATCGCCGCCACAGCCATAGCACACGATTTAACTCTCGAAACCAAAGATGCTTCACTTTCAAAGACTCAAGGCCTCATGGTTTGAAACTTAAGTAAGCTTGAGCTCCCGTCTAAGAACTTTCCCCGCGGAACTCAACGGAAGGTTTTCGCGGAATTCCAACTCTCGGATTGCCTTGTACGACGCCACCTTACTGTTGACGAAAGCCTTCAGTTCTTGCTCCGAAACGGCCATGCCGTCTTTGAGCACCACAAACGCCGTGGGTATTTCTCCGACATTGGGCGTAGGTTTGCCGACGACCGCGCATAACTTCACGGCTGGATGCTCGTAGAGAACATCTTCGATTTCGCGAGGGTAGACGCTGTAGTCTTTGTATTTGATTAGGTCCTTTTTGCGGTCGGTAATATAGAAGTAGCCGTCCTCGTCCATGCGGGCAATGTCGCCTGTGAAAAGCCACCCGTCACGAAGGACCGAAGTAGTTTCGTCAGGTCGCTGCCAATACCCCTTCATCACCTGAGGACCCGCCACGGCGAGCTCGCCAATCTCGCCCACATCAAGGGTTTTGGTGCCTGTTTCAGCGTCGACGATTTTGGCGTCGGTGTCGGGTAGGGGCAGCCCGATAGAGCCCACACGCACGGTCCTCATGGTTTTGTCCACAGGGTTGCAATGGGTAACGGGGGATGCTTCGGTTAAACCGTAGCCTTCGGCAAGCAAGCCTCCTGTGACTTCCATAAACTTCTTCTGCACCTGTGGCGGAAGCGGAGAGGCGCCTGAGATGCAGACTCGTATGCTGGTTAAGTCGTACTTGCCCAGTTCAGGGTTAGCCAAAAGTATCGAGTACATGGTAGGAGAACCGCAGTAAACTGTGACTTTGTGTTGCTGAATGGTTTCCAGCACCTCAGCGGGTTCAAAGCGGGGCAGCAGAACCATTGTTGAGGCTAAGCTTACAGGGACGTTGAGACTGGTGGTCATACCGTAGATGTGAAAAAGCGGAAGCGCCACCAAGAAAACATCAGATTCGACGCCGTTTATCCAGCTTGCAAAAGCTATGGCGTTAGTAACGAGGTTTTGGTGAGTCAGCATGGCTGCTTTAGCTGTGCCCATGGTCCCACCCGTGTATTGGAGTGCCGCCAAATCCTGCACGGGGTCAATTTTTACGTTTGGCGGGTTTGTGCTAGTTTGCTTGAGAAGATTCTTGAAAGAGTAAACATTTGGTTTATGTTCAAGTGTTTCTTGGGAAACAGGCAATTTGGTGTACTCATCAGGTCTGGTGACTATGGCTTGCTTTAGCTTGCTTTTGCGCCAAACAGCCTCCGCGATAGGGTAAAGCGAATCCAACGTGACTATGGTTTCGGCTTCCGAATCGCTTAGCTGGTATTCGACTTCTCGTTCCCTATGCAGCGGGCTGATGGCGGTTAAAACTGCTCCAGCCTTGAGTATCCCATAATAAGCAATGACGAACTGGGGAATATTAGGCAGAAAAAGCGCGACGCGGTCACCGTTCTGTACGCCTAAACCTGCAAGCGACGAGGCGAACTTGTCAGAGAGCACATCCAACTCTGCATAGCTGAGTTCCCCGTCAAGGTAAGCAATGGCCACTTTTTTTGGGTGCAAGTTGGCGGATTTCCTAAGAAGTTCAAATACGGGCGCCTCTGGATACTTCAGTTGCTTGGGCACATTTTGTGGCCAATTTTTGAACCATAATTTGTTTTGAGCTTGCATTTTGAACGCTTCTTTTTACTGTTTTTGTTATAGAATATTTCAAAGGGTAATAATGCTTTTGAAAATAACAGTTTTTCACTTCCTTCGCAGATATATTCAAAAATCTTCTGGTTTCAAAAAGTGCAGAATTATAGCTTTGTTTTCCAGGCTGGGTTTCCATGCTTTTAGTGCAGTAAATCAAAGCCTATCTAAAACGGTAGAGGCTCTATTTATTTCCCAAATTTACAATCAAAAGCGTTGTAACTCACTTTTCCAAAAGATAGAAAATTGTTTGTTGCTGGCGCGGGCAAATTTTACGGTTACGAGGAAAGATTGAGCTTGGCTGCAGACGTAGCCAAATCAACAATGAAGGTCATTTTAAGAGCTAACCAATCAGCCTTTTCAGGAGGGGCACTTTCTTCAGGGGTAAAATTACTGCCAGACTCACCAGCAGAATGATTAGTGCGAGAAGCGGAACCATAATAGCGGGGGTAATGGTCATGATGTTTAGGGTGAATCCGAGCAAGCCCTTCTGGAAAGTTTCTAAAACTATTATGTGGAACAGGTAAATCGACAAAGTGTTCTGGCTTACCCAGTGAACAAAAGTGTTCAGTTTAGCGGAGCGCTGCTCAATTGCCGTAGGAGAAATCTTGCTCAACAGCATGAACATGGCAATCGACATCATAATAACGTTCACGCTGAGTGAGTCAAAAAAGAAGTATCGTTGCGGAGAAAGCTGAAGCTCTAGAAGATGACTGGCAAAAAAGGTCCAGGCAAACCCAACTGCCAAAAGCAAAGCAGGTATCCATGTGCGGACTTTTATTTTCGGCAGATACGCACCTATTACAAAGTAGCCTATCCAGCCTTGAAGAACGAAAACGTTGGCGTTTAATGTATAACCGTAAAAACTTGCTAATGGAACTACTGCCACGCCCATAAACCACAAAAGCAAAAGGTACTTGATGACGCGGTCACTCCCGTAAGTTATGAGCACTCGCAAAATTGGCGTGAGCAAGTACAAACCAATTACCAGATAGATGAACCAAAAGTGGAAATATGGTCCCATCAACACATCTTGCCTAAGACTGTAAGCCGTGATCGCGTTGCCGTTTATGAAATAGTTCCAAGCAACGTAAATCGCGCCCCAAAACACCACGGGCAAAAAAAGCCTGTTAAAGCGTTTCCTCAGAAATACACGAATAGGCTCGTCTACTTTGTATGGCTGAAGCAACAGAAAACCCGTCAGCATTATAAATAGTGAAACCCCGGGACGGGCAATTGACTGGTAACTGTTTACCATCAACCAAGCAGCGTCATGAGATAGAGAAGGCGGTGGACCGATGTTCTCGATAGAAACGTGAAGCAGAATCACCAAAAACATGCCAGTGGCGCGGATGAGGTCAACTGGCAGAATCGCTTTGGACTTTGCGTTTTTGGGCTGCTCAATGGCCAAATTCAAATCTGCGCCAGCGACGTGGAATCTACTCCAATTTAGAAAACAGTATTCTTTAGAAGAATATATAAAAGGGTGGGATAGTCCTCGAGAGACTACCTAAACAGCTTATTTTTTGTTGGTCAAGTATTCATGCATCGCTTTGGCTGCGCGTTTGCCTGCGCCCATGGCGCTGATGACTGTGGCTGCTCCTGTAGCAACGTCTCCGCCCGCGTAGACGCCGTCCAGACTGGTTTTGCCTACGTCGTTAACGCATATTGTGCCGTGTTTTGGGTCGCTCTGTAAACCTTCTGTTGTGCGCTGTATGATGGGGTTTGGTGTTTGTCCGATGGCGATGATTACGGTGTCGACGTCCATTGTGAATTCGCTTCCTGGAATTTTCTTAACTCCTCGTCTGCCTTTAGCGTCGGGTTCAGTGAGCTCCATGCAGATGCATTTCATGCTTTTAACCCAGCCGCGTTCATCACCGTAGAATTCCAGTGGTGCAGCAAGGAATTTGCAGACCAAGCCTTCTTCTTCAGCGTTTTCGATTTCTTCATGTCTTGCGGGTAGTTCGTCACGTGAACGTCTGTAAACTAGGCACACTTCAGAGCCCAGTCGCATTGAGCATCTCGCGCAATCCATGGCTACGTTTCCGCCGCCGATTACTACAACGTGTTTGCCGATACGTATGGGTGTGTCGTATGCCGGAAACTGGTAACCTTTCATCAGGTTGACGCGTATGAGGAACTCGTTGGCTGAGTAGATGCCGCCTAAGTTTTCTCCCGAGCAACCCGTGAACTGAGGTAAGCCTGCGCCGCTGCCGATGAAAACTGCGTCATAGCCGCCTTCCTTCATAAGTTCAGGTATAGTGTGAATCCTGCCGATTAAATTGCCCAATTTTAAGTCAACGCCTAATTTCTGGACATAGTTGACTTCGTTGTTAACGATTGCTTTGGGTAAGCGGAACTCTGGGATACCATAAGAAAGCACTCCACCGCCTATGTGAAGCGCTTCGAACTCAGTAACTTCGTGTCCTAGCTTAATCAAATCAGCTGCTACAGTGAGCCCAGCGGGGCCAGCACCAATGACGGCGACCTTTTTGCCGGTTGGCTTTGCCTTAGGTGGAAGCTGGAAACCGTTATCGCGTTCCCAATCTGCGAGGAACCTTTCTAGGCGTCCGATACTGACTGGTTCACCCATTTTGCCGACGAGACATTTAGCTTGGCACTGTGACTCTTGAGGGCACACACGTCCGCAAACGGCTGGCAGCGCATTTTTGGTTTTGATGGTGGCGATGCCTTCAGCATATTTCTTTTCCTTGATGCACTTGATGAATTGGGGAATTGGAACTTCCACGGGGCAGCCTGTAACACATTGAGGTTTTGGACAGCTCAAACATCGGCTGGCTTCTTCTAAAGCCTCTTCTTCGGTATAACCCAATGCAACTTCCTTGAAGTTCTTAGCTCGGACTTTAGGCTCTTGTTTGCGCATTTCTATTGCTTTTTTGTTGAGTTTTGGTTTAGGCTTTGTTTCTGCCACACTTACAACCTCCACTTGTTTCCCATACTAATGAACTTAAACGCTCTTCAGGAAGCATCTGACGTTGACGTTGAATCAACTCGTCGAAATTTGTTTGGTGACCATCAAACTCTGGTCCGTCAACGCATCCAAACAGCATCTTTCCACCAACTGTAACTCGGCAAACACCGCACATGCCCATGCCATCAATCATCACGGGTGTCATAGTCACTATCGTAGGTATGCCGTAGGGTTTGGTGATTTCGCTAACGTCTTTCATCATTACTACTGGACCCATAACGACGCAACGGTCAAACTTTTCCTTCTTCAAGAGGTCCTTGAGGAAATCTAAGCCTTTGTACCCGTAGGAACCATCATCTGTAGCAACATAGAGTTTGTCGCTTAAAGCTTTGGCCTCTTTCTCCATGATCAGGGCGTCTTTTATCCGTGCACCCAAAACCGTAGTTACTTTGTTGCCTGCCTCCTTCATGGCTTTAACCTGCAGCAATATCGGTGCAATCATAATGCTTCCGCCGACACAAAGAACCTTACCGAATTTCTTAATTTCAGAGGGATTGCCCAAGGGTCCTGTTACGTTTAGTAGGCAATCGCCTTCATTGAAACAACCAAGTTCTTTAGTGGTTTTGCCGACTTCGTGGAAAGCAAACGAAACCGTGCCTTTCTTGGCATCGTAGCCGCAGATAGTTAATGGTATGCGTTCGCCCTTCTCTTCGGGAACTACAATGAGGAATTGCCCAGCCTGAGATTTCGCAGCTACGTCTGGAGCTTCGACTTCGAACAGGGTTTCTTTATAGGCAAGCGTTTTCTTAGTTACTATTTTGTACGTTTTCCTTTCGCCTCCGTTTTAACTGCCACAGTGCACTGAGGCATTGCGGCGATTTTATTGTAGAAAGCTTCAAACTTGGGTTTGAATTCACCTTGACATCTGGGGGAAAGCTCGACATATTCGAAGCGATCAATCAGGCCCATCTTCTTTAGCACATCCTGCAATACGCCAAGTTGGCGCTCAGCTACGTCTCTGCCTTCCTGAAGCTTACAGTCAGTTGATGAGCAGACTACGCCCATGACACCATCGAACCCTGATCTGAGAGCGTTCACGACATGCACGGGATCCATGGACTTGAAGCAAGGAACCTCCAGAACCATAGCGTTTTTGCCTTTGAGCACACTCTCAGGGTCATCTAAACCAGAGTACTCAGACCATTGGCAACTGAAGACCATGACTGCTGGAACTTTCTTTTGGGTCTTGAGTTTCGTTGCTGCGTTTCCGTAGCGTTCCATTACATTGTTAAATTCGAAGCCTTTCACTTGAATCGCGTCATGTGGGCAAACCAGTTGACACGCGCCGCAGCCAGTGCATTTCTGCATGTCTACAGATGGATTCGCAAAAGGCTGGGCGGTTATGGCATTGTAGGGGCAAATGAAAACGCATTTGTCGCAGCCCACACATTCGTCAGTAACATGAACGGCTTTCCGAGAGAACTTTACAACTTTAATGGCGTCCTCTCCGAATCCGAGTTGCTTCAAAACAGCTTTGCTCAACATTAAACGGCGGGTTTCGATCTTGGTGCCTTCCTTCATTCGACAGAACGCGTCTTCGCACTGGACGGAAACAATGTTTTTCACGCCAGAATTCAATACATTAAAAACGAAGTCTGTTGGGATTCGACCTGCGCAAGGCACACGTAACGGGATATAGTTCTTTACGTGTAAGCCTTGTTCCTTGAGGATGTCAGCGAGTTCCCCGCTTGAAGGCGAGTTTCCGCGGCACATCATAACAAGGGTGTCGGCTTTCACGGTTTTTCTTTCACAGTTAACGTAGTCAATCAGGTGATTGTAGTCGTAGTAAGCCATTTCTATAGCTGTAACGGGGCAGGCGCTGTAACATATTCCGCAAACCTGGCATTTCTGGTTGTCTATTTCCACTTTGCCTGATTCCGAGTCGCGGGTTATAGCTTCAAAAGGACACATAGAATAGCATACCGAACATCGACTACACAAGTCTTGGTTAATTTTTACGGCAGCGAGACACTTTTCACTCATATCAGTGACCTCAATTTTTGTTTCCCAGTGCTTTTTCACACCGTAAGCATGTCAACCTATGCTTATGAAAGCATGAAAAGGGTCTTTGGATGATATAACGTTTACTGTTTGCTTCCCAAAATATGGATATCCTGAGTCTAATGTGGCTACCTGCTTTCCGCCTATCTGTGTTGTAGTAAATCTGTTTAGCATCACGCGACAACATTCTTTTGCTTTGAATGGTGGGCTCCGTTTTTGGTTAGGCTGCGTTGTGCGTTTGCTTTCCAGAAATGAAAAAGCCAGAAGCAGAATGCGTTTGCGCAATCATTATTAAGCTTATCAGAATTGCCTCTTGAAGCTACCTCTATGTTTTGGGCATTCGATTTTAATTCTTTTCTTTAAGTACACCCTATTCTGTCTCGCCTCAACGAAACTCAATCTGACTGGCCCCTTTCACAACATACATGGTTAAAGGCTTTCTTGGCCGCTGTGACAAAGTTTCATTGAACGAAAATTCCGCTAAAGCGGCTGACGACAATATTTAGCTTCGACGGTCTTCCGAATTAGACGAACCGCCGTCTCGACCGAAGTTTTAGCAGAGTTCTTTGCCTGTGGTTCCCAAGTTTGCAAAGCAACGCTTTGGACTTTTTCTGGCTTAAGCACAGTGCTATTCCTTCCCAGCTATTTGCGATAGTAGGGTCGTCTGATGTAGCTGTAGGCTTCCAGCGCTGCCGTTATGCCTTGACCGACGGCTGTCCCTATCTGCCTTACCGGATAATTCGTAACATCGCCCGCCGCGAAAACTCCCGGAATATTTGTGCGTTGGTGCATGTCGATTTTTATCGATCCGCCCGCTTCAACTTCAACGCCTGATTCCTGGGCAATTTGGCTGTTTGGTGATTCGCCTATCTGGACAAAAACGCCGTCAACGGCTAACTCTTGGGTTTCCCCCGTTTTAATATCCGACAGCGTAGCACCAGTGACGACTTTTTCACCCTTAATCTCTTTAACTTCCATGTTCCACAAAACCTTCACGTTACCCTTGGATTCCAAGTCTTTCACAAGGGCATTCTCCGCCCGAAAAGCATCTTTACGGTGGACAACGAAAACCTGCGCTGCTAAACCAGAAAGGTACAGAGTCGTTATGCACGCCGAGTTACCGCCGCCTATTACAAGCACACGTTTGCCCTTGAAGAAGGGCCCATCACAAACCCCGCAGTAACTTACGCCTCTTCCGCGGAATTCTTTTTCCCCTTTCACGTTAGCTTCGCGGTAATGCGCGCCTGACGCAATTATGATTGATGGCGCTTCGTATTCTGTGCGGCTGGTTCTCACAATTTTTTTTTCGCCCTTAAGGTCTAAGCTTATGACGGCCTCTAATTCGTGAATAGTTGTGCCCGTTTTTTTCGCGTGCATGACTTTCTTGTCCGCCAGCTCCGCACCCGTCACCACAGGAAAGCCGGGGTAATTCTCCACGATTGGGGCGTCTGCTGTTGTTCCTCCAGCCAGTTTCTCATCGATAATGAGGGTTTTGAGTCCGCTTCTGGCGCCGTAGATTCCAGCTGCCAAACCGGCGGCTCCTGCTCCGATGATTATTAAATCCCAAGTTTCCATGTTAAGTCACTTTCTAACTGTTAATTTGGTTTGGGCGCTTTATGAATTATTCGGAGCAAAAAACCACAAAAGTTTCACGGAGAAAAACAAGCCGAAGGTAAATAACGCAACGTGTAGCTAGACAAAAAAGATTAGTAATGCCGATATGCCGAGTTTAAATTTTTAGCGATTTAAGCTGTCCATGCTTCACGGACTATCGTTTTTGTTGATGGTAGAGAATCCCACTGAGAATAACTCTTGCCAAAAGCGAAATCAAACGTTGCGGCTACATTTACGAGGAACTCTGTAATTAGAAAAGTCGCGAGTGTTACCGGGTCGTATTTAATGGAAAGCCACAGAGCCAGCTTCGCCGCACGCACGGGATGCGTAGGCACCATGTGTACCAAGTATTGAGGTGATTCACCTGTTAATTCGCGCAGTTGATAGTGACCATAGATAATTCTACGCCTTTGTTGGAAATACTCGCGAAACGTTTTGGGACCGCAAATCGAAACCCGTGATTCAGCAGAGTATTTTATGAGCCAGCCTTTCTTTTTCGTCGTAACGGCGATGTATGCATCATCATTCACTGTTTCAAAAGGAATGCTTGCAATGATGCCTTTGCGCATACAGAAAATTTCGGTCGCATGTCTTGCAAGTCCAGCATCGTTTAGTTCCTCAAAAACGTGACCGTGAAAGCGCCATAACAGGTGAACAAGCTTTCCCACCAGTGAGCTTTTACTATTCACTGGAATGGGGTTACCAGAAACAATTCCGACACTTGGCATTTGCAACTTAAAAGTCAGTTTTGGAAAACTCTGCTTGTGCGGCAAGGTGTCCGCCGAAACAAACAAAATCACGTCACCTACAGCATTAGCCAGTATATAATTTACTGCAGATGCTTTACCGGTGCGCTCTCTTTCAAAGTGGGCCTTGACTCGTGAGTCTTTTGCTGAGTACAGGTTAACTACTTCTGCGGTGTTATCTGTGCAGCCTGAGCAGACAACGATAATTTCCGAGTCAGAAGAAAGCGACTGCTCGTAAAGCACGTTCTGTAAAAGTGCACCTATGTTGTTGCCTTCATTGTACGCACAAATACCTACTGTCAGTCGATTCGACAAAATCAGCACTACAATATTTTTCACTTGCGACCATAAAAACTTTTATGCATTGAAAACAGATGAATAAATAGCTAAAAATTCTCAGTTGTGGAGCCGTTAAGCTGTCTTTGATTCAACTCCTTAAAGACAAAAGAATCCTGTTTTCCCTGCTTATCGTCAGCCTCTTCATAGTTGAAGGTTTTTTTGCGCTATGGACGGGAGACAAGTACGACATGAACATCTGGTTCAACACAGGAGCATGGATGAACCATGGAATCAACATCTACTTACCTGATAACCACATTGGTTACCCGCCTCTATGGGCGCTTTGGTGTCTAATTGCCTACAGCATCTATGGCTTCTTTGGAAACAACGTAGAAGTTTGGCGCTTCGCGATAAAGTTGCCCATGATTCTGGCACAATTTGTTCTTGCGTTTGTAATCTGGAAATTCGCGCAGGAACGATTCGACCCCAAAATCGCGGAAAAAATTTTCTTATTCACTTTGACATGCAGCTTCTTCATCTACATCGGTGCAATGTGGGGACAAATAAACATACTTAGCGCCTTACTGACTTTTCTCGCGTTCTATGCCCTCCTTAGCAAACGGTTGACTGTCGGCGCCGTTCTTTTGGGCTTGGCAGTTACATTAAAAATTTATCCATTGATCGCTTTGCCTGCATTTCTTTTGTATATTTTGAAGAACCGAAACTGGAAAGAAGCAGGAAAATTCACGCTCTATACCTGTGCCGTACCTGTCGTTTTCACACTCTCGACGTTTGCAGCTTATGGATGGGACATCTTGTATTTCCTAAAGACTATTTTTTATTGGGCGCCGATATATGATGCTAATCCACTTCAACTCCAAGGCGGATGCATGAACATCTGGAGTTTTCTAAGCTTGTACGGCTTGGATATTTCCAAAGTTTGGATTCTTAGGTTCATCTGGATTCCCATTTTAGGCGTCGCTGCGATTTACTGGTTCAAAAAACGCATCATGAATGAAGCCGACCTGAGTTTGGCACTGATTTCATTCTATGTGCTTTTCATGATAAGCTACAGTTGGGTAACGGAACAGACTTTTCTAGACCTGTTGCCGTTCATCTTTCTGCAGATACTTGCCTACCGACCGAGGCGAGTATACCTTTACGCATTGGTGGGCGTTCAGGGTTTGATTTATGCCTTCTCATTGTTTAATGGAGGACCCCTCATTTTTGAGCCACTATTTGCGAGATTTTACCCGGCCCTTATAGCTCCGGCTCAGAATTTGAGCACTGTTAACAGCGCTATATCTTGGCAGGTTAGGGGAACTCTAGGTCTGGCTATCAGCACATCGCTGGGAGTGTTTCTATTGTTTCTTGTTGACCCGGCGTTTTTGAAAAAAATTCAAGAAAGAGCCAATAAAGCACGATTTCAGTTTTTTCAAAAAGCATGTAGCTGAGGGGGTCGACCTATTTTTATGCCATAGTCAAATTCATTTGCCTTTGGGCTGATCGCGTAAGTCATCCCTGCCCATGAAAAGCGGTCTCTGATCTGTTCTCTTCCACGATATAAATCGGCACCGCTAATGTTTTCCATAGAAAAAGATAAACCTGTTTCAAGGTCGGCAAAAGCAGATTTTTCCGCTGTAACTCTTGTCCACGCCCCAATCTGTTTGTTGCCAAGATTATTTCCGTTAGTGTCGCAGTAGTTTCTGAAGTGTGTTGCGCCCTGCTCGTTCAAGATAAGAATTTCCTGACACTTTTCCTTGTCAAGCTCAGACAGGTCTACATGAATTTGAATACCGTTACTGAAACAATTATACGTAACAGTAACTTTACCTTTCGAAAGCGTTTTCGCAAATTGAGTTTGCACACCCAAACTTTTTCGGAGCTGCATCATCAAATCGAAAGCAGGGCGCAAGCTTTGGCGGCTAAGATAAGCCTTCTCGAAGGTTTTATGGAACAACTTGTAAAAACCTTCGTTAATTTGGACTCCCTGAACCTGCTTTGTGGATACCGCGTCCAGAAAAAAGATTTTTTTGAAAACCACTCTTTCCGAATTAAGTTGTTGAAGAAAAACTTGTGCAGTGGTGGAAAAGAAGGTGTTGTTTGCGTACTTTGCAATTGGAACGCCAAATCCCGCGCCTTCTTCAATCAATTCTACCCCTCCTGCAACAAGCACCAAGCCTTTCTGCAACGGTGCAATCTCCAAGTTTCGCGGTCGATTGTCAGGGTAAAGCCTAAACGAAACCGCATTGTCTACGTTAAAAGTGAAGGGCGCCTCAGGTTTCATTCTCGTTGTTACTGATCTGAGACATTGCTCTTCAACATGGACACTTTGTGACTCTAACGTTCGAAGTTCACTTCCATAAGGAACGGACACTTTTGCAGGAGTTTGGCGAAAAGACAATAAAGTCTAGTGTTGAGCATTTAAATTTCTTTCTGCGCTCGCGATTTTTGCGTTGCACTACGTTTGGATGGCTTGTGGTGTTTGCTGTTTGATTCTTTTTGAAGTGCTTAGAAGATGACAAAGTGCGTTGGTTTGCCCCATCATCATCTTCATCATCATCTTCTTTTTGTCTGCAAAAAGGCGTCCTAAGCAAAAAGGGTTAACGGTGCGGCCTTTTGTCGCTCAGTAAAACCCAGAAGCCCCAAACCACAACCGCCACTAATAAAACAAACTTTCTGCTGGTTCTCTGCAGGGATGGGAAAGTTCATCTTTAGCCAAAGAAATATTGTTGTAGACAGGAGGATTAGACCGCATCAGCGGCTTTTTTGAGCAAGATTTCACGATTTGGAAGTTCAAGATCCCAAAGAGGGTCCTCGTTCCATTACTGATAGTTTTGGCGGCGAAGGTTGCTGGGAGCATGTTCATCTATTACTCGATGAATGTTGCTTCAGTGGGCACTTTTTGGTCAGATCCCGTCCGTGTTTTTAATTGGGAACAGAACAAGGTTTTCCTGCAGCATGCTGGCATCGCTGGAAACTGGCCATTAGTATTTGTGGGTTGGGACAGTGCGTGGTACCTTAGCATAATTACCAGGGGATACGTTTTCTCGCCTCAAAGCTACACTTTCATGCCGGGGTTGCCCATTTTTGGTTCTGTTTTCAACGTGTTTTTGCAGAACCCGCTACTATCCATTGCCGTTTGTGCATTAATTTTTGGTGTCCTTTGGGTACCATTCTATCAGCTAATAGCTGAAGATTACATAGGAAGGCGGGCAGCGTTGACATCTGCGTTATTGTTTGCTTTTTCGCCTTTTCTTTTCGTTTTCTCAACTGTGGCTTATGGTGAAGGTCTCTTTTTGTTTTTTACTTTGAGTGCGTGGTACCTGTTCAAAAAAAGCCACGCCGCAGGGGCTTCGTTACTTGCGGGAGTGGCGGCTTTGACGCGCGTTATGGGCATACTTTTAATTTTGCCGATGCTCTACTGCTCGATAAAGAACAAAGGGACACGTAAAAGCCGAAACATAGCCCTAAGCATTCTGCCGGTTGCCGCCGTGGCGCTTTGGCTTGGATATTGCCTGATGTCATCGGGCGATTTGTTTGCGTCTATTCATACAACAGAGTGGGGCGGCTTGTACACCGTGCCAAGTTTTGTTCTGAGGGACTTGCCCCAGATGGGACTTAAAGCTTTTCTTGAAATCCCTCAACAAAACTGGCCCGCACTACAATATTGGCTCTCGCCCCCCGCCATGTTTTTAGCTCTAGCTGTTCCGCCTTTTCTCATCTACAGAGTAGCCAAGATTGATGGCTCCTTGGCACTTTACTCTCTTGCAGGGTACTTAGGATTCTTAGTTTTCGGCGCCATCGTTTCGGCTCCACGGTTTGCTTCTGTGCTGTTTCCGCTTTGGCTACCCCTAACCGCAAAGCTAACGCTTAACAATAAAAAACAACTAATTCTCACTACAGCAGTTTTAGCGGTTTTTTTCGCAGTTGCCTTAGATATGTGGATGAATTTTCTGAACGGACGGTTTGTTGCCTAATTTGGTCTGATCATAGGTATTTTTAACAGTCGCATTTGCAGCTAATGACCAATCAGTGCAAGAAAAGAAGAGCGCTTCGCCTTTTGGATTTTCCTTCGCCAATCAATTTCAAAAAGTCATGAGTTATATCCAAAAGGACCAGAACCAAGAAGGGGCCAATTTCGACGACCAACTTCAGAAAAAACAGATTCTAATGTAGCAGGTGAATTTTCGCGGAAGGTTCTTATTTTCTGTCAACTCAATGTTGGTAGGTAATGTGAGGTTATTATGTTGAAAGTTCTCGTGCTCTATTATAGTCGAACTGGGAACACCGAGAAAATGGCTAAAGCAGTGGCTGAAGGTGCCAAGGTAGCAAGCAATGTCCAAGTAGAACTGAATTATTTCGTTGAAGCCGAAGACCTAGGCGATTTTGATGCGATCCTCGTAGGAAGCCCGACTTATCATCACGATGTGCCAATCGACATTAAGATGCTTTTCGAAGAAGCCGCAGCAAAGAGCATAAACTTGAAAGGAAAGCCGGGCGCAGCCTTCGGTTCTTATGGATGGAGTGGCGAAGCTCCAAAGGCCGTCTTAGAAATAATGAAGAACAAGTTTGAAATGAACGTGACGGAAGCGCCTTTGCTTTCGAAATATGTGCCCGACCAGAAAACGCTGGATGAATGCCGAGCTCTCGGCAAACGTCTCGCCGAAAGCCTTATTCACTAAGCTGCCCCGTTCCTACATTGAGGATGCATGATATGAGCACCCCAAATGAAAAGTTAATTGAATTTATGAAAAAGCAGATTCTGAACGAGAATGAAATAGTGAAGTCAGTAACCGACGGAATTAAGAACATCAAAAACCCGCCTGTCAAGGCAGTTTTGAAGGGGATTTCTCTTGATTCAACAAAACATGCTGAACTTTACGCGTCAGCCATAACGCTCCTTACAACTGTCTCCCAAGCCATGACTCAGGAAAACCTGGATGAACAGCGAGAACTTGTGGAAAAACATATCGAGTTAGAAGCCGAATTAATTAAGAAACTCGAAAAGGAACTGCCAAGCATCGAAAACAAGAAGGTCGCATTTCTCTTGAACTCAATTTTGATGGATGAACGAAGGCATCATGCTATGCTTAAGACGGTTCTGGAAATAATTGTGCGTGGCGAAACAATAACTGAAGATGACTGGTGGAAACTCCTCTGGGAAGAGTCACCCTTTCACGGTGCTCCAGGCGGATAATCAACTTTCATTTTTCTTTCGGGTTTGTATGAAATAACAATAAACTGAGGGAAGCAGCACTGAAATCACGGGCGCCTTAAGGGTACCCGCGGTTTGCTGCTTTAGGAGTTTTCATTGTGATTGCGGAATTCTTCAGAGAAGCTGAGCGTTTCCTCAACCAGTTTGTGCAGTTCGTTTAGCAACCAAGCTAGACGCTCGCCTTTTTCGGTTAAAGCGTAGGTTTTGGGTGTTTTTCTGGAGAAAATTAGTTTTTTGCCTTTTAATCCGCGCAGGTACTTGTAAGTTCTTCGCAGGGACAACGAAGTTTTCTGGGCGAGTTTTTTAGCAGAAATTCCGTCGTCAGGAATGTCGCTGTAAACCTTACATTCTGTGGTGGTCAAAGTTTCTTTGGTTTGGTCGCGTTTTGACCTGAAGAAGAATATGTAGTCTCGCTCCTGAGGCGTTTCAATTAAACCAACATTTTTTAGCCGTTTGAGTATGCGTGAAACGATTTTTGATGGAACAAAACCTTTTACGTCCTCAAAAGACTTCGGTCCAGTTAGTAACGCCTTGAGGATATTTTCTTCGTGGCATTCACTGTGCGCAGGCAAGACTTCTGCGAATTCGGGAAGATTCTCAATTAGTTCTGTGAGCCTGCCGCCAAAGGTTGTAGCGTAAAATTGGTCTTGGGATTCTGCTGCGAGACCAACGTTTAGTAACGGGCGGAGGTATTCTTCGGCTATTGTGTCTTGGCTATGGAGATAGCCTGCTTTTTTAAGTTCCTGTTGGATTCTACTAACGGAGTGGCGTCCTTTTACGATTGCTTGAAGTATTGCTATACGAGTCTCGTTTTTGAGCACATTGAGGAGATCTTTCATAAAGTGGGGGTTTTCCATGGTTTCACATAGTTGGCGAAGTTCGTTTCGGAGTTTCCATACGTTGCAGTTGGTGATGCATTCAAGGGGAGACACTGGTGCGCAGCTTTTGCACTCTTGGTCTAGTGTTTGGAGTATCTCTATCATGCCTTTGTTGTTTTCGGTGAGGGTCTCTTGTGTTTTCATGTGTGTCCTTCCGTTGAGAGGGGCGTGTGTCTGGCGGGTAAAAGTTGATTTAGGAGAGATAGGAGATTTAAGAGAGAGGACCCGCCAGGACATACGTCATAAAATACATGACATACGGCATCTTTAAATAGATTTTCCCAACAGATTACCATATCTGGTGGAAAAATGCTCACACCCTGCGAAGTCGCCGTAAAAACAGTCTCGCCAGCAATCAGAGCCCTTCTCGCGCAAACACTCCTAGAAAAACACGAAATGAAAGAAATTCAAGTCGCACAACTTCTCGGAATCACTCAATCGGCAGTAAGCAAGTACAGCAAGAAAGTCAGAGGAACAACCATACCCCTAGACAGCGTACCTGAAGTGCAGGCGATCACGAATCAGATGGTTACCTTGCTTTTAGGCAACCCAGTTCAGCAGATGGAACTTATGCGACTCTTCTGTCAAGCCTGTAACGTGATAAGAAGCAAAGGCTTGATGTGCCCCCTTTGCCAACCGAACCAGAAACCCACAATCGACGGCTGCGACTTTTGCACTAAACTATGACAGTTGAAGATTTATTAAACCTCTAACCAAAAACATTCTGACAGGCGAAACTTATGTCCCTTTATGACGAAAATAAAGTTTTAGAAGTCATTGAAAAGGCAAGCAAAAGCGTAGTTAACATAAGCACCGTCAGGCTGGTTCATAACCTGTTCTATCAAGCCGTTCCAATTTCAGGTATGGGTTCGGGAACCATATTTGACGCTGAAAAGGGTCTAATCTTAACCAATAATCACGTCGTCGGCGGTGCGGAAAAAATCAACGTGACACTGTGGAATAATCAGGTCATGGAAGGCGACATAGTTGGATCATGCGTCGCGAGAGATATAGCAGTTGTCAGAGTCAAAGGCAAAGACCTTCAATCTGCAGAGTTAGGTGACTCAGACAAACTTCGCGTCGGACAGCGCGTTTATGCCATTGGAAACCCGTTTGGCTTATCTGGCGGACCTACCGTTACGTCAGGTGTAATTAGCGCGTTAAATAGAACCATAGAATCTGACCGCGGACTCATAGAGAACCTTGTTCAAACCGATGCTGCCATCAATCCAGGCAACAGTGGAGGACCGCTGGTAGATTTGGAAGGCGAAATCATCGCAATAAGCACAGCCATCATACCGTTCGCGCAGGGCATAGGATTCGCCATTCCTATAAACTCAGCGAAAACATGCACCAGCGATATTCTATCAGAGGGCACGGCTAAACGTCCTTGGTTGGGTGTGGTTGGCTTGACTTTGACTGAAGAAATAGCTCGGTACTACAGTTTGCCTGTGGGACACGGTGTCCTTGTAACAAGAGTAGCTGAAGGTAGCCCCGCAGAAGGAGCTCGGATGTCTGAAGGAGACATCATACTTGAAGTGGAAAATGCGGAAACCTACAGCATCGAAGATTTGGTTCGGGAAATACGTAAACGTAGAGTTGGCGACCAAATCAGAGTCTTCGCTCTCCGAAACGGCAAAGAACACTTCTTTGAGCTTAAACTCAGCAGTATGCCATAACAACCTGTCTTTCTTCGAAAATTCTTATTACGCAGGGTCACCAAGTCTTCATGGCGGTTTGTGACATATTCGTTCTTGGGTGAGCAGATTGATTCAAAATGAAATTGAAGAAATCATTCATAAGTACAAGGTTATAGCAGTAGTGGGGCTTTCGAAAGATAAAGATAAACCCAGTTATAGAGTTGCCGAGTACATGAAGAGCCAAGGATACCAAATTGTTCCAGTGAACCCTTTTGTCGACGAAGTCCTCAGTGAAAAAAGCTACAAGAGCCTGACAGATATACCTGCTGAAATTCAAAAAGAGATAGATATAGTGAACATTTTCAGGCGACCAGACCAAGTGACGCCAATTGTAGAGCAAGCCGTCAAACTGAAAATTGCCAATGGGAAGCCCTATGTTGTCTGGATGCAAGTGGGGATAATCAACGAAGAAGCTGCGGAAACGGCGCGTAAGGCAGGATTAACTGTTGTTATGGATCGATGTATTATGGTGGAACATAAACGCCACCGTTAATCTCACTTTATGCAAGACCGCCTAGCACAAGCGAAGCCAATGTGGCTATTGCAACGATCGCCAAAGTCTCAAGCATCGTAACTTTCCAATGTCGCCTCGTCTTTCTTGAACGGTAATGGACAAGGAAAATACCTGCAATAGCGGCGACGATACCTAAAGACAGAATTATGTTGAAAGGCAAGGGCAATACAAGATAAGTGGCAATTGGTATGCTACCGGCTAGGAAAGTGGTGACTCCGCTGATTAGTGCGGAAACTAGATTTGATGATCGAATTTCTTTGTCAAGCACTAAGAAGAGTTTTTCAACTAGAAGCAGCGATTTGTCGCGTTCCTTCTTGTCGGGGATGTCGCTTAGGCTGTAGTTCATAAGTGTCCTGAGGGTCATGAAATCCGCAATGTCTTCGGTG
Organism: Candidatus Bathyarchaeota archaeon; assembly: GCA_963760905.1. GTDB lineage: Archaea > Thermoproteota > Bathyarchaeia > Bathyarchaeales > Bathycorpusculaceae > JADGNF01. The sequence continues at coordinate 566,428 of CAVXEQ010000004.1, read as the reverse complement.
ATTCCGCCAAGAAAGAAACTAGAGAAGTTCGTCACAGCAACCGCAGTTAACGTCAAGAAAGCCGTAAAAACCACTCCTCTAGCTGAAGCAAACAATCCACTACTTGTAAGGGTTGATATGAAAGCCGAAATAATAACCACTAGACTGGTTATGGAGCCGTCAACTAATCCAGCGACAACTTCAAGGATGGGGTCCTTCTTAAGGAGCAAACTTTTCCATTCCTTGCCCAACTTCTGACCTTGCTCAGTCAGCTGAACACGGTCGCCATAATCGATTATTAGGCCTTCAGCAGTCATTTCTTTGAGGGCTTTGTCTAATTCGTTCATGTCAACACAGGCGAGACTTGAGCAAACTCTGTCAATTCGGCGCTTAACAGAGATTTTAGACATCGGAGTGCCCTTGCTTAAGTTAAGCAGAACAATAACCCGGATAACATCCGGGAGATCTTGAATTTCAAACGCCACTTAACAATTCACCAATTTTACGATGTTTTAATTGTTAAAGCGGAAATAATAACTTTTGCGCGAACTTTCTGTTGTTAAAACTTTATATTGGATTTGCTTCTACAAGTTATTTGATATCTATGTTTTCTGGCAAGATCAAAAAAAGAGACGGCGGAATCGTTGATTTTGATGCGGATCGAATCAAAAATGCGGTTCACAAGGCTTTTCTTGCAGTGGAACTCGGTGACGGTGCGAAGGCGGAAAAAGTTACCAAGGAAGTTGTTAAGATTTTGGAGGAGAAGTTCACTGACAAGACGCTTTCTGTTGAAGATGTGCAAGACGAGGTCATTGAGTCTCTGCGAAGAGAAGGGTACGAGGCAGTAGCTTTGGCTTATGAGGATTTCCGCCATAAGAAGGACGAGCTTCGCGTTTTGCGGGGGCTCTTAGGTGTTGAGCCTAAGTTGACAGTCAACGCGATGGAGGTTTTGAAGGCGCGGTACCTACTGCGGGATGAGCAAGAAAACATAATTGAAACGCCCGCAAACCTGTTTGAGCGGGTAGCTAAGGCCGTAGCCAAGGTAGACGCTTCCTTCGGCGATGACGCGGTGGAAACCGAAAAAACCTTCTACGAGATGATGGCAAAGCTCGAATTCATCCCAAACACGCCCACGCTGTTTAACGCGGGTACGCCAGGAGGACAACTGTCTGCATGCTTTGTTTTGCCTGTAGAGGATTCGTTGAATAGCATCTTTAGCACCTTGAAGAATATGTCAATTATTGAACAGACAGGAGGTGGCGTAGGATTTGACTTCTCCAGACTCAGGCCAAGAGGCGACATAGTTCGCTCGACAAAAGGAGTGGCATCGGGACCCGTGAGCTTCATGCGCATCTTCGACGTTGCAACTGAAGTTATCAAGGCAGGCGGCAAACGTCGCGGCGCCATGATGGCTATTCTGCGCGTAGACCACCCAGATATCATGGAGTTTATAACTGCAAAGCAGAACCCAACGATGTTAACCAACTTTAACGTTTCAGTTGCAGTAACAGATGAGTTTTTGAAGGCACTGGAACAAGAAGGCACCTATTGGCTTGTTAACCCTCGTAACGATGAGAAAGTGAAACAGGTCAAAGCTGCAGAAGTATGGCAAACCATCGCGCATTCGGCTTGGGCAAGTGGCGACCCAGGTGTTGTCTTCATTGACGAAATAAATCGATATAACCCTACGCCACATGTCGGAAAAATAGAGTCAACTAACCCTTGTGGTGAGCAGCCGCTGCTTGCTTACGAGAGCTGCAACCTTGGATCCGTCAATCTCTCAAAAATGGTAGAGAAAACGTCGGTAAATTGGGAAAAACTCCGGCATACAGTGCGGAATGCGGTGCATTTCTTGGACAATGTGGTTGACGCAAACGTTTACCCGATCAAAGAGACAGCCGACATAACACGCGCGAACCGCAAGATAGGATTGGGGGTAATGGGTTTTGCGGACATGCTCATTATGCTTGGTGTGCCCTACGACTCCGAGGAAGCACTTAAGCTTGGCAAACAGATTATGGCTTTCATCAAAGAGAAAGCCCATGAGAAAGACGTGGAAATCGCAGAGAAACGTGCGTCGTTCCCTAACTTTAAACATAGCATCTGGGAAGCCAAGTACCATACATTCCGCAACGCTACGGTGACTACGGTTGCGCCGACGGGCACCATAAGCATCATCGCAGGCTGCAGCTCAGGCATCGAACCACTTTTCGCAGTTTCATTCATGCGCAATGTACTAAACGGGGCACGACTGTTTGAGACAAATCCATTGTTTGAGGAGATAGCTAAACAAAGAGGCTTCTACAGCGCCAAGCTGCTGGAAGAGATCGCGCGAACTGGTTCTGTCCAGAAAATCAAGGGCGTGCCCGATGATGTTAAGCGCCTTTTCGTCACTGCTTTGGATATTGCTCCGGTTTGGCACATTAAAATGCAAGCAGCTTTTCAGAAAAGCACTGATAACGCAGTCTCAAAAACGGTGAATTTACCCAACAATGCAACAGATGAAGATGTCCGCGAAATCTATGATTTAGCATGGAAACTCAAATGCAAGGGCGTGACAGTTTTCCGTTACGGTAGCAAACCCGAGCAGGTTCTGTATATTGGCGAAATCAAAACTAAAGAAGGCAAGTTCGTTTCAGCTCAATCCGAGTACTCGGGCGGCTGCCCAACGCAGAATTGCCCGTTCCCCGGATAAAAGGCAGGGTGACTTGAATGGGTTACATCTATTTGTACACAGGCACAGGCGGAGGCAAAACAGCAAACGCATTAGGCTTAGCCCTGCGTTCGGTGGGTCACAACAAAAAGGTCGTAATAATACAGTTCTGTAAATGGCGCAAAGACACCGGCGAATACTTGATGAAAAACAGACTTGGCGACTGCTACGAGATCTATCAGTTTGGCAGAGAAACTTGGCTGGGAAATGAAACTAAAACTGAAGAGTTCGGGGAAGAAAAATTTGAAGTTGAAGTTATTGCAGACCGTGATAGGGAACTAGCAGAGGACGCGTTAGCATTTGCAGCCAAAATAATGCAGGAAAAGAAGCCGCATTTACTCGTATTGGACGAGATTAATTTGGCTGTTCACTGGAAACTGCTAGATGTCAAGAGAGTGTTTGAGTTGCTCAAGGAAGTGCCCAAAGAAACAACTGTAGTTATGACTGGACGTTACGCGACGCAGGAACTTATCGACCGAGCAGACTTCGTCAACATAGTGCAAGAGGTAAAAATGCCTAAAACGTTCAAGCCGACCGAAGGCATCCAGTACTGAGTTTCAAAGAAAAAAAGAGTTAGGTGCTGATTTCAGCGGCTATCTGCTTGCCAAGATCGAAGCATTTTTTGATGTCGTCTTGGTCAGGCACGTATTTTATTTCGAGCCCTGACTCATGTATTTCGAAACCTGCTTTACGCGCCATCTCCGTCATAGCCCGAACTGCACCTCCACCCCAACCGTAAGAGCCAAAGAAGCTCCATAGCTTGTCTTTGGGTTTCAAGCCTGTTACATAAGTCATGAAAGACCCAAGTGTGGGAAACATGCCGTTGTTGAGAGTTGGGGATCCTACTATTACGGCCTTAGCGTCAAGAATTTCCGTCACTGCCTCACTGTTATCGGATGCACGCAGCTTGAGCATTTTGACTTCGACCCCTTGGCTGACTGCACCTTCCTCAATAGCCCGTGCCATCTTATCCGTGCTACCCCACATTGTATCGAAGACTATCGCTATTTTCTTTTTAGAGTTACCCGCAGCCCAATCCGCGTAAGCCTTGATAATCTTGGAAGGATCCTTTCGCCAAATGACGCCGTGGCTGGGGGCAATCATGCAACAAACCAATCCTGCTTGAACAACCTCCTGAATTTTACGCGCCACCAACGGTCCCAGAGGCATGAGTATGTTGGCGTAGTATTTTGCGGCTTCCTCCATCAGAATGTGGTCATCTACTTCATCATCGAAACGTTGTCCAGAGGCAAGATGCTGCCCAAATGCGTCGTTTGGCATTAAGATTTTGTCTTCGACTACATATGTAAACATGCTATCTGGCCAATGAAGCATTGGCGCTTCAAGGAATTTGAGTGTACGGCTACCGAGTTTGAGTTCGTCACCTGATTTGACGATTTTGAAGTTGAAGCCGTCCGCGCCGTAATGCTCAATAATGGCATCTTTGCCCCTTTCTGAGGTGACTATTGTGGCGTTCTTTGCAAGCTTAGCCATCATGGGTAGGCTGCTGGAATGATCCATTTCGACGTGATTAACGATTATGTAGTCAAGTCTTTCAGGGTCTATGATTTCGCTAACATGCGCAACTAAGTCACTGTAAAATGTGTGTTTTACGGTGTCGATAAGCGCGTTTTTGTCGTCTAATATTAGGTATGCGTTGTATGTACTACCGCGGCTGGTGATATATCCATGGAAGTCGCGTATGTTCCAGTCAACTGCGCCAACCCAATAGATGTCGTTTGCTAATGATACTTTTGTCATGTTTTTTCCTTCTTTTTACTCCTTTACCGTTTTCATGTTATATGTAATTTTGACGCCAGCCTTCTCGAAGAGGACGCCAACGGGACAGTTCTTGAGAGTGTGCTCATGGAGCCTTTTGATTTGGTCTACAGTGGCGTCGATTTTGTACAGTATGTCGAAGGTCTCCTCAACAATTGTCCCTGCCTCCTCGCTTTTGGTGGCGTCCACTTTCACATCTAAGCCTTTAAGCGGCAACCGCATCTTGCCCGCAACAAGTTGGGCGATGGTGGCGTAGCAACCTGCATGGCTCATAACGCATAGTTCAAGCGGTGTAGGACCTAGTCCAGGAGACGTTTCAGTTGGTTGGTCAACTACTGAGCAGTGCGATCTGCCGTTGTCAAGGGCAATTTCAAAACCTTGAATTATTCTTGCCCGCGCGTGAAGTTTTGACAATATGTCACTTCCTCAAAAGATGAGGTGTTTCTGTCTTGACAAGTTAATATTAGTTTCTACCAGTCTATAGAGCGAGATCTTCGGGTTTAGAGCTGTTCTTTTTGGGGAACCATGCTGTTCCGTGGGGAGAGCTAAATCCCGCATACAGCAACTGTATTTTTAGGGGTTAAAATACATGAAAAAGATAGCCATCTTGGCAATCGTCTTCATTTTGGCAATGTTGATTTCGAATGTGACAGAGGCAGCATTGCCAACTGACGAGTCAGGAAATACCTTACCTATTGCATCTGGAATTGGGATTCTGTCTCCCCAGAACAGAACATATAATGAAAATCTTTTGACGCTGAAAGTATCGTTTGCCGCCATTGCAGCCAGCAACATACAGTACTCCGTAAAATTCAGCTTGGATGGAGAGCCCAACGAAACCATCCCCTTGACAGTTAACTATTGGCAAAACTCTTTCCAAGCAGGTATAACAGGAGCGGTGAATTTGCCTGAACTATCTGAAGGCGCCCACATCATAATAGTATACCAGAGAATAGACATCGACGCTGAGCCACCTCAAACTGGGACAAGCAAAGACACAGTTTACTTCACGGTAGACGAAAACGCGCCCCAAGACACTAGGCCCCCCACAATCAGCAACGTGACAATCAAAAACACAACCTTCTGGACAGGGGAAATGGCTATTCTTGCAAGTTTCTATTTGAACGAAGACGTATCTTGGATAGGCTACTGCGTAGATAACCAAGTCAATAAAACTTTAACTGAGTTCTATCGTCCCAGTGTTTGGGGAAGCCAATTCAATATGAGCCTAAGGGGATTATCCGCCGGTTTGCATAGTTTGATAATTTACGCTAACGACACTGAAGGAAACACGGGCGTTTCAGACAAGATTTACTTCAGCGTGGCACCGGATTATTGGTGTCAGCAAGCGCCTATGCCGACTCCACGGTTCAGTTTCGGAACGGCGGTCTTAGATGGAAAAATTTTCGCCATCGGCGGGGCTAGCAGCACCCAGTCCGGGCTGCTTTTGGCAGTTAACGAAGAATATGATCCTTCGTTGGCGGTTTGGTTTGAAAAGGCAACTATGCCCACACCCAGATGCGGCTTTGCTGTGGCTACTTATGGAGGCAAAATTTACGTGTTTGGCGGACAAACAAACAGTAGTTCTTCTGAGTCCTCCAACGTTACTGAAGTGTACATTCCAGTTTTAGATAATCCGACTGCGGACAAATGGGAAACCAGAGCGTCCATGCCCACAGCCGCAAGTTACCTTCAGGCAAACGTGGTTGGCGACAAAATCTATCTCATAGGCGGATCACCCAACGGGACCCTAAACCAAGTTTACGACCCTGCAACCGACAGATGGAGCACCAAGGAGTCAATACCAAACGCAGCATATGCCTATGCCTCGGCGGTAGTAGACAACAAGATCTACATCATCTCCAACGTAACCCAGATATACAATCCTGAAACAGACACATGGAGCTTGGCCGCATCCATCCCGAATCCTGTAGCAAGCCCAGGATCAGCCGCAACCACAGGTGTTTCCGCACCAAAAGCAATCTACGTCATCGGCGGTGAACCCATAGTCGGTGAAACCGTTAACATTTTCGCCCCACAAAACTTCACCCAAGTGTACTTCCCAGAAAACAACTCTTGGAATATGGGTGCTTCTATGATTCTTCCGGTATCCCGATTAAGTGTGGCAGTTTTGAACGATACATTATATGCAATCGGAGGCACCCGTGCAGTCATACACAAAGGCTTGTCTGACACCGAGCAATATACGCCGCTTGGTTACAGAGAACCGGACTCCGCAACCCAAACTCAAACAGTTTCGCCTACATCAAAGCCAATTCAAACATCCATCCCAACAGCCTCTTTGACACCGCAACTCCCAACGTCCTCCTCACAAAATCTAAGTGCAAACCCGACCCAATCACCCGTTGCTTCCGTTACCCAAACCTTAATTGCCACAAAATCTGCTGGAGTAGAACCCGTGCAAACATCCACCTCAACGAAACCACAGCCCACATTCTTTTACGCAGGATTGATAATAGCCTCAGTAGCAACCAGCATGCTAATCGCATCCATTGCGATAGCCAAAAAAAGAAAGACGAAATTGTCGAGAACTGACGAAATGCTTAGCTGAACCGTGATTGCTATTGCTTTTGCCAGCTGATGAATAACTCTTAAAACCGTTAGATTTTTGAGCAAATATGACAATTGAGGATGACATTTAAGAGACTAAGGGACTGCTTTCTGAAGTTAACAAGAAGCATGACTGTATTGCTTGACGAAAAAGATATTTTGGTAATAACAGCTCTAGCCGAGAAGTTACTTACGAGATTTCTCGGAGATGAAACCGACCCCTTCAGCGTAAAGACATTAAAGCAGAGCTCAACTGCTGTTGAAAGAAAAAAGTTCAAGCAATCGTGTCGCTCTAACTTACGCTATTGTATAGCAAAATTGATAGTTACTTTAAACATGAATATTTATTGAACCTTGAATTTTCGTTTATTCTGCAAAATCTTATTTAGCGTCGTTTCCCATTAAGGGAAGTGGTGACTGGCAGTGACTGTAACAGTCAACGAAAGCGAACTGAAGTTGGTCCTTGCGAAGCTTGATAGTGTGCAGCTTGAGATTTTGCGGTTAAGAGCTATGCTTTTACCTGAGGAAAAGGCGACAGATGAAGAAAAAAGACAGATTAAGGCTGCAAAGGACGAAATTGGGAAAGGGTCAAAAGTACAACTGGAAGATTTTGTGAAAGAATTGGGTTGCTGATTCCTTCTTGTTTGAGGCTATAATCTCGGGAGAGCTAGAAAAGCCTCAAGAAAACTTCCTGAACAGGACAAGCACAGAATCGTTGAGTTTCTTTTTGTCTTGGGTGATAATCCTGTTCCAGCTGAACACTTTGATCTGAAAAAAATGGGCAGATACAAAGATACGTTTCGGGCAAGAATTGACGATTTGAGAGTTGTTTATGAGATTTTGTGGGACAAACGTGTAATAAACGTGTTGCTGATTAAATCGAGAGAGAACGCGTACTCCTAATTATTAGTAAATTCATGGTTCTTTGCAAATTTGTGAATTTCTAAAGTTTAACGATTGTTCTTTAGGTTGTTTTTCGTTTTTGCGGTTGGGAGTGTCAAGAGAACTTTTTTGCGGAATCAGCTTAAGGCACAGCAGATACATGGAGTGGAGCAGCCTTGTAGCCGGGGCTCCGACGGGGCTATCTTGGGAAAGTGTCTATTGCAACTGGCAAGCATCCGAGCTGCGAATTTATTGCCGTTCTTTAGGCTGCTAATAGCCTTTCAATGGCAAAACGATAGGAGGGGTTTCCTCGATTGCAAAGCCCGCAGCTAAACCAGCGGAAAAGCGCAAAAGGGAAAGGGTCTGTCGGGAAGGCAGTTAGCTAACTGTTGGTTTTTTCACAAAGATAATATGCTAGAAACCTCACAGTGTATGTCAAGTACAGTTTTAGTTGTCAACTTCATGGGAGATAGAGTACATGAGTCTGTTACCTGACGACAAAAAAGAACTCCTTAAAGCCGAATTCCAACAGAAACTGGTTGACCCAGTTAAATTAATTATGTTCACGCAGGAAATGGAATGCCGCTTCTGCAGCGACACGCGCACTCTCGTCCAGGATATGGCGACCTTAAGCGAAAAAATCAGCGTTGACGTCTACGACTTCGTGGCCGACGCGGACAAAGCCAAAGAATATGGCATCGACAAGATCCCTGCACTTGCCGTAATCGGCAAGATGGATCAGGGCGTACGCATTTACGGCATTCCATACGGGTATGAACTGCAAACTCTGGTCGAAGCCATCACTACCGTTTCGTTAGGCACGACTGATCTTACAGAAAAAACCAAAGAAATCCTCAAAGAAATCAAAGCACCTGTCCACATCCAAGTATTCGTCACCTTAACCTGCCCGCATTGCCCAGCTGCCGCAGCCATAGCCCACAAACTCGCCGTGGAAAGCGACATGATTCGCGCAGACGTAATTGACGCCACGGAGTTCCCTGCTCTTGCCCAAAAATATTCTGTCATTGGTGTCCCAAAAGTAGTCATGAACGAAAAAGTCGAATTCACAGGCGCATTCAACGAAGACCTCTTCGCCGAACAAGCACTGTTAGCCGCAAACACCTAAACAAACAAATAAAAAGCTGGCAAAACCAGCATCTACTCCTTGATTAAACGGCTAGTGACTGCTGCCGCACGCTGACTAGTGCTACCTGAAAGTAGCCTTGGCAGACTTTGCTGGGTCTTTGCCAAAGGTTGCCTTGCACGAAGCAGCACGGACGTAGTGCGCCCTTTGATGAGGATTAGTGAATGTAATGTCATTAAAGATATATCTTTTAAAGAAATGCTTATATCAAGCAACAACCATCCACATTTAAAGGCGCACATGAAGAGGACCAACAATGAGCCAACAAAAAACCAAAAAAATTGTTCTCAACATTGGCGGCATGAGCTGCATAAATTGCGCACGAACCATCGAGAAAAAACTCAACAAACTCAACGGAATCATCAACGCCACAGTCAATTTAGCCGCTGAAAAAGCCATCATAGAATACAATCCCGACATCATCGCCCAAAAAGAAATCGAAGGCGCCATCATTGAAGTTGGCTATCAAGTTATCCACGAAAAGGCAGTTCTTCCAGTTGGGGGCATGAGCTGTGTCAACTGCGCCAAAAGCATCGAAAAAGCCCTCAACAAAAAAGAAGGCATCTACACAGCCGCGGTGAACTTTGCAGCAGAGACGGTTTCTGTTGAGTATAACCCTGAACAGATAAGCCTGGCGGTCATCAAAAAAACCATCCAAAGCGTGGGCTACGAAGTCATCGAACCACAACAAAAAACCGCCGAAAACACAGAAGACAAAGCGCGCCAAAGCCACATCCGCCACCTAAAACTGCTCTTAGTTGCCAGCGTCGCTCTGACTATTCCCATTATAGTTTTTATGTGGTTCCCGCCGTTATCCATGGAGCAAAACAACCTTTTGATGTTTCTCCTCGCAACGCCCGTGCAGTTTGTTGTGGGCTGGACTTTCTATGTCGGTGCCTACAAGGGTTTACGTAATAAAACCGCCAACATGGATACTCTAATCGCGATGGGCACCTCCACAGCATGGATTTACAGCACTGTCGTCACATTTGCCCCAAACGTGTTCCCCGGCGCAGGTGTCTTTTTTGACACCGCCACCATGATTATGTCTTTCATCTTACTAGGTAAACTGCTTGACGCTATAGCCAAAGGCCGGACTTCCGAAGCCATTCGAAAAATCATGGGCTTGCAAGCCAAAACTGCCCGTGTCATTCGAAACGGCACAGAGGAGGAAATTCCTGTTGAAGAAGTCCAAGTGGGCGACATTGTTGTTGTGCGTCCCGGAGAAAAAATCCCTGTAGACGGCGTCGTCACTGAGGGGTACTCGGCGGTAGATGAGAAAGTCATCACCGGTGAAAGTATACCTGTGGAAAAGAAGCATGGCGACCAAGTTGTCGGCGCAACTATGAACAAAACTGGCGTGCTGAAATTCCAAGCCGCCAAAGTCGGAAAAGACACCGTTCTGGCCCAAATCATAAACATGGTCGAAGACGCCTTAACCTCCAAAGCCCCCGTCCAGAGATTAGCCGACATTGCTGCAGGCTATTTTGTGCCAGCCATAATCCTCACGGCAACGCTTTCCGCTTTGGTGTGGTTCTTACTAGTCGGCGAGACCTACATATTCTCACTAACCGTATTCATCGCCGTCTTGATTGTTGCTTGTCCATGCGCTTTGGGGCTTGCAACTCCGACAGCTATAATGGTAGGTGTCGGAAAAGGTGCGGAAAACGGCATCCTAATCAAAAGCGGCGAAGCTCTCGAGACAGCGTATAAACTCAAAGCCGTCGTGTTCGACAAAACAGGAACCCTCACCAAAGGCGAGCCCGAAGTCACTGACCTCATAACCGTCGAATCCTTCAGCGAGCAGGTCCTTCTGGAGTACGCCGCAGTGGCAGAAAAGAATTCGGAGCATCCACTCGGAGAAGCTATAGTCAAAAAGGCAACCGCAATCGGCATCAAGGTTGTTGACCCCGAAGATTTCAACGCCATACCCGGACAAGGCGTCGAAGTCAAGTACAACGGCTCAACAGTGCTGCTGGGTAACCGCAAACTCATGGAAACCAACAACGTTGACATAAGTCAACTTGAAGCAAAGATGACGGAGTTTGAAGAGGCGGGCAAAACAGCGATGCTTATGTCGGTTGATGGCAAGGCGGCGGGCTTGTTTGCTGTAGCTGATACCCTAAAAGAGCATTCAGTAGATGCCGTTCGGGCGCTTAAGGATATGGGTTTGGAAGTCATAATGCTTACAGGCGACAACCAGCGCACAGCCCAAGCCATAGCGGCGCAGGTTGGTGTGGATCGAGTGTTGGCGGAGGTTTTGCCTAACGAAAAAGCTAACGAAATTAAGCGGTTGCAAGCCGAAGGCAAAATTGTTGCCATGGTGGGCGATGGAATTAATGATGCTCCTGCGTTGGCGCAGGCAAACATTGGCATCGCGGTTGGCACTGGAACGGATGTGGCTGTGGAAACAGGCGATATTGTGCTGATTAAGAATGATTTGAGGGACGTTGTTGTGGGCATTCAGTTGAGTAGGGCCACCATGCGCAAGATTCGGCAGAACCTGTTCTGGGCATTCTTCTACAACATCATCCTTATCCCTCTTGCCGCAGGCGCCTTCTACCCCCTCTTGCACGTGCTCTTTAACCCTGTGTATGCAGCGGCCGCTATGGCGAGTAGTTCAGTGACGGTGGTTACAAACGCTTCTCTACTGAGGCGGTTTAAACCAAAACTCTAAGTCACACGACAACCAGATATAAGGAGGTGAAAAAAGTATGGCTAAAGATTTAGTTTGCAACATGGACGTAGACGAAAAAACAGCCAAATGGAAAACAGTTTATCAAGGAAAAACCTACTACTTCTGTGCGCCGGGATGCAAAGCTGAATTTGAAGAAGACCCAACAAAATACGTCAGCGGCAACTCATCTGGACACAGTCACAGCGGCTGCTGTTGCGGCGGACACTAACCGTTTCTTTCCGCCCTTCTCTTTTCGTATCCCTTTTTTGTGCTCTAAGTTCCCTAAACCTGCGTTTGCCTGTTTTGGGATAATTTGGGTTTGCAGGGTCGTTGCAGTTGGCCTTTTTTTGGGAGAAAGGAGAAAAGGCAGGAAAAACAGATTCCTCTGCGAACGACCTTTCTGCCACTTCAACACCAATACATGTCAATGCGAAGCTAATGATACTCAGCAATTGATGAATCCGCGATAGAAATGGAGCACCAACGCATCTTTCTCCATAAAAACAAGTTTAAAAGTATCCTATAAATATATCTTATCAAGACAGGTTAATATTCCATGACTAAATCAACTGAAATAAACGAGATAGTCTCGGATTTCTCCCGCGTTTACATACTAACCATACTTCACGAGGGTCCTGTCCACGGATACGAGATAATCAGTAAATTCAAAAAAGTAATAGGCAAAGACGTTAGCCCGAGTCTGGTGTACCCGTTTCTGAAGCAGTTGGAACAAAAAGGACTCGTTGAGCACACTCTTAAGCCTGTGGGCGCCAAGAAAAAGAAAGTTTTCAAACTCACTGGTGAAGGCAAGGAGTTTTCTGAGCAGCTTTTTAAACGGTTCTCGGAATTGATTAGCGTTGCTTTGGAGCCAAGCTTGGAGGTTTGCGCTCATTGCGGCTGCAAAGTCTATGAAGGCAGCGGCTACACGGAACGAATAAAAGATAAGGAACTGATGTTTTGCTGTGTACACTGCGCCGCATCATACAAACAAAGCCTTGGCGCACATTAAGAGGTAAGCGAATTTGATTTTGCGGCTTTGAGTTTATTCCTGCCCCAAAGGTACGATTACTTTTGGGAGACGTTAGCTTGCGGCAAATTGCTGTTTTTTCTTTAATAGTGAAACGTATTAAATTTTACTAACTGCCGTTACAAAGACATGTGATTTTGTCGCAAGAAGCTTCTAATTGAACTATTCCAAGCGCTTTATGATATGGTACCCGAACTGAGTCTTAACAGGCTCACAGACTGCACCCTTCTCAAGCTTAAAGGCGGCAGTCTCAAATTCCTTCACCATCTGTCCTCGCCCGAATGTTCCAAGGTCCCCTCCTTTCTTGCCGGATGGGCACAGTGAGCAGGATTTGGCAACGGCAGCAAATGTTTCGCCTTTAGCTAGACGGTCCTGAACCGCTTTTGCCTCAGTTTGAGTTTTAACGAGTATATGAGCACAACGAATTTTGTCTGGCATAACAAAATCTAAACACACAATCAGTTATAACCCTTGCCAACAAGCATCCAAAAACCGCATGCGATAAACCGCTGAACCGAAACACAGTAAAAAATCGTAGAGGACATTGGTTTACTCAAAGGACCATTTTAACTTATACAAAAGGGGCATCAACTGCAATATGTTTAATTGGCGCTAAGCGTTTCTGCTTTTTTATGCATGAGTGGGCATTAGCTGAAGCGGTGATAAAGACTGCTGCTGAAATCGCCGAAAAAGAAGGCCTAAAGCAAGTCACGGTAGTTACGGTGAAGATAGGCGAACTGCAGCAGGTTGAGCGCCCTATTTTCCGCTTTGCACTTTCACAGATTAAGCCAGCCAACTTCAGAGATACCAAATTCAGTATATCCACCTCAAAAACGACACTTAAGTGTCGAGTCTGCGGAAAAACATGGATTTACAACAGAAAGAAAGTTGACAAGGAAACTGCGGAAGCTATACATTTTGTTCCTGAAGCCGCGCACACGTTTATTAAATGCCCAAAATGTGGCAGCCCCGACTTTGAAATCATAGAAGGACGCGGAGTTTGGCTTGAAAGCATAAAAGGAGCCAAATAGGAGTGTCTGATCCGCGAACAAGCGTAATAGGCGAACGTCTGAAGGGGATACACAGGATAATAGCTGTTTCAAGCGGCAAAGGAGGTGTTGGCAAAAGCTTAGTGGCAACCTCACTTGCGTTGAGTTTTGCACGGAAGGGCTTCAAAGTCGGGCTCTTCGACCTGGATTTTACTAGCCCTTCGACCCACCTGATCCTTGGCGCTAAAAAAAATCAGCCAACTGAGGACAAAGGACTCATCCCGCCCAAGGTTGAAGGCTTAGAATATATGTCGCTTGTATACTACGTTGGGGACCAAGCGGCACCACTTCGTGGAGAAGACACCTCCAACGCTTTAATCGAGTTACTCGCTGTTACGTTATGGAAAGAATTAGATTACTTGATCATCGATACGCCGCCTGGAATCGGAGACGCTATGCTGGACTTGGTGAGGCTGGTGCCTCGCATCGAATTCCTCATAGTAACCACGTCTTCGCAGTTAGCTTTTGAAACGGTGAAGAAACAGGTTCGTCTTCTACAGGAGTTGAAAGTTCCAATTGTGGGCATCATAGAGAACATGAAGATGACCCAGACAAAAAATGTTGAGCGGCAAACTGAAGCTCTTGGACTTAAGTTTCTGTCAGAAATTCCCTATGACCCCACTGTAGAAGCTGCCATAGGGTATCCGGATAAACTTTTGACAACTGAGCTCGCAAAAAAAATCCAGAAGATAGCGCAAACAGTATAACCTACAGCTTGCCCATTTTAAGCAAAACCCGAAAAGAAGGGGTTAACTTGCCACAGGTCAAAGCAGTAATAACCGACTACATCGGCACACTAACAAATGCGCGATGCTACACAATGGACGCCTCAATGATTAAGCTTCACAAAGCACTTGTTGAGTCAGGTTTTCAAACAGAGAAACAAAAGTTTTTGGATGCCTATGAGAGGGCGCATGAGAAATATCGCGTCATCCGCTACGATGAACTCAGGGAAGTGACCAATGCCGTCTGGGTTTCAGAGACTCTGAGAAACCTAAACTTTGAGGCAAACGTTGATGATCCAAGAATGAATGCTGCGCTTAACGTGTTCTTCCAGGACTACATAGATTCCTTGGAACTCAGGCCGTGCGCAGAAAGACTGCTTAAGAAAACCAGTGAAAACTTCAAGTTGGGTTTGATTTCAAACTTCACTTACGCACCCGTCGTTTACTCAAGCATTAAGCAGCTTGGCATTAGTCAGTACTTCAACGCCGTCGTTGTTTCCGGCGATGCTGGATGGCGAAAACCCCACAAAAAAATATTTACTGACGCCCTGAAACACTTGCGAGTTAAGCCTGAAGAAGCAGTATTTATCGGGGACAGCCCTCTTGAAGACGTAAAAGGAGCAACAGAGGCAGGTATCCAAACAGTTTTTGTGCAGTCCCAGTTTTACAGTCTCCGGGACCTTGAAGCAAGTGGACAAAAACCAGACTTTGTCGCAAAAGATTTGGAAGAAATTTTCCGGAACTTGCCCAAAATCACTGGTCGTAAAGCAAAGTAATCCATCAACATAAAATATGATGTATTATCTATTCATATTCTTTATATATGGAAATATGTCAAACTATTTCATCAGGTGAAAGATTGCCGAAAAGACCAAAAAGGCTCACTGCATTTTTGCTCTTACCAATTCTCGCTTTTATCTTCATAATAGGATGGATAATGTACTCCACTGGAGAATCGCGAACGGCCAAGAAGAAACCACAAAAAAACATAAAGCAACCCGGCAAAGACCTAAACACTGATGAAAACGACATTGAAATTGGAGCAATCTCTGAACTACCTCTCGAACAAGAAGCCGAACAGTAGCAACATCCAGACAAAAGTCAACAGCCCCATCATTCTCTTTACCATAGCGCTTATCAGGGACAAAACCGGCGCGCCGGATTATTTATCGGTTCGAAATGTCCATGGTTTTTACCTGAAAATGTCCTAAAAGCTCATAAGCGCGCTCTTTCACTTATGCCTTTGCACTAGGGGAATTCACATAGGCTGCGGTGTCTTCGGCGCAAAAAACTTCGAAAACCAACCAGTTTTTTCCTACATTTACTGGGGCCTACGAGCCCAAAACCATCGCGGTCACCAATCTCACGGCTTCTTAACCTATAACGAAGGTAAATTTTACACTTACAAGAACCTCGATTTGGTTCCTAAACTGAAAACCAGCGCCATCCAAGAATGGTTCGGACGCCTGCCAGGTAGTTTAGGCATTGCCAACGTCCGATACACCACCAGCGGAAAATGCGATGACCAATCTATCGTACAAGGAACACAGCCGTTAACAGCTGAGTCCAACGGAATCAAACTTGCAGCATCTTTCAACGGCAACATTGTAAATACGCAACAACTTTTGCAGGAAATGAAAGAACAGTTCGTCAATTTCAGTTGCAGCTGCGATTCAGACCTTGTAGTTAACAAGTTGCTTCTCGAACTGAAAAATGGAAAAGATCTTGCTTCAGCAGTTAAAACAACAATGCTAAGTTTAGACGGCGCTTTCTCGGTGATAGGTATAACGGGCGACGGGACACTATTTGCTTTCAAGGATCCGCATGGAATAAAGCCTCTTTGTGCGGGACACAGTCCCGACGGCAAAACACTTGTTTTTTCATCCGAAACCGTTAGCCTAGACATCAACGGTTTTGAACGCGACTTCGAACTGGAACCCGGCGAACTCACCATAGCAACCAAAGAAGGCTTTAAGCGGCAACAACTCATCGAGAAGCCACGGAAGGCTTTTTGCGCTTTTGAATTCGCTTACTTCGCAAGACCCGACTCACGTTTCAACGGGAAATATGTTTACGAGATCCGTGAGGATTTCGGAAGAAACATAGTGAAGGAGTTTCCGGAAATCAGCAAAGACGCCGATATAGTTCTCTCCGTGCCCGAGACTGGCGATGACCCAGCTATGGGTGTTCACGAAGCGTCGGGTTTAAGGTGGGAACGCGCCAGCCGCAGGCACCGCTATGTCACCGAACGGGCGTTTATCTTGCTTAACAATGAACGCTACTCGACAATAGACCGCAAAGTTAACATATTAGGTTCGAAAGTTGCTGATAAACGCATCATAGTAACCGAGGACAGCATCGTACGCGGAGATACCACTAAAGTCATAATTGAAAAGCTCCGCAAATCCGGCGCCAAGAAAGTTTACATGTTCGTCACTTTCCCACGCATAATCGGCCCCTGCTTCTACGGCATAGACATGTCCACCTACGGGCAGCTCATAGGATCCACTCACAACGAAGAAGAAATCGCCAAGATAATAGGCGCTGACGCTGTATGTTACCAATCTATTGAAAACCTTGTGAAGGCGACTGGTTGTACAAAAGATGAACTCTGCATGGCATGTATTACAGGCAAATATCCCACGCCTTTGGCTCAGGAGTTCGCTGACAAAATGAAGAAAAAGTTCTTCGAGGGCTACCAAGAAAAAACAAGGATTTACGAGACAGCCAGCGAATCCCAAGGCGTGCAGTGGTAAAACAATTTAAGCCCACGCGTTAATTCTCTAACAAACCGGTGTTTCCCAATGGAGAAAATAGGCGTACTGGTCGTTTCATATGGCGCAAGAGAAGCCGCCATGGTTGACGCATTAAGCCGAAGCCCAAATTACAAAGTGCAATTGTTCATAGCGGATAAACAACGGAACCCCTTTAATGTCGAAAAAGCCACAAAACACGTTATTATTCCAGACTTAAACATTGAAGCTATTTGCAAATTCGCTGAAGCCAACAAAGCAGAAATCGACTTTGCTATTGTGGGACCAGAAAAACCCATAATCGAAGGCGCACGCGACCTAATCGAGAAACGAACAAGCATACCCGTCATCTGCCCCAAAAAAGAGTACGCTATAGAAGAAAGCAAGGTCCAACAACGATTGCTCTTCCAGGAAATTGTGCCCGAAGCGAATCCACGTTTCAAAATCTTCAACCCTCAAAACTACGAGACCACAGATGATGTAAAGAAAGCTGTCTACAAGTGGCTAGATGAATTAGGTAATCAGGCTGTTGTGAAACCTGACAAGCCAACAGCAGGAAAAGGCGTCGGCGTCTGGGGAGACCACTTCGAAACGAGGGAACAACTGTTCGAACACTTCATGTCCAATTTTCACTATGGAACCGTCCTAATCGAAGAGAAAATCGATGGCGAAGAGTCAAGTTTCATGGCCTTCTGTGATGGCAAACACCTTGCCCTGTTGCCCGATACAAGAGACCACAAACGCGCCTTCGACGACGACAAAGGTCCAAACACGGGCGGGATGGGAAGCTACAAAGACACAAAAGACTTCCTGCCCTTTATGTCAAAGGTAGACCGAGAAAACGAACTTGTCATCGCGCAGAAAATCTTCAAAGAATGGTCAGCCAAAATTAATGATGAATCCGGTCTCAGAGGCGTGCCGCTTTACTTGGCTTTCATGCATACTCGCGGGGGACCAAAAATTTTGGAGAACAACAGCCGCCCTGGCGACCCTGAAATAATTAACATCCTTCCTGTTTTGAAGGAAGACTTTGTTGACGTTTGCTATAGGATGTTGGAAGGCAACCTGAAAAGCGTGGAGGTTGATCAAGTTGCGACAGTTTTAACTTATAAGGTTCCGCCAAGCTATGGAGGCTACGCTGAAGTTTTCCACAGCAGGGTGAACAAAGCTGAAATTGATACCCCTGTGGACCTCTCAGCAGCCTATGCCTTAACGCGCAAGTTTGGCGACAGAATCCGCGTTTACCCGGGCTCCATGGAGCTCAGGGATAATCACACTTATGCTTTGAAATCGCGGGTCGTCGGAGTGCTTGGCGTGGGCGAAAACGTCGAGGAAGCACGCGCAGTAAGCTTGGAAGGAATAAACGCCATTAAAGGTGGTGCACTCTGGAACCGCACCGACGTAGCCTCAAAGCAGACAATCGAGAAAAGCGTTCAGCACATGCGACAGCTGAGGGCTTAAATCTTGAAGCGAGTTTTCATCTCAGACTGCGAAGGACCTATAGCCAAAAACGACAACGCCTACGAATTAACAGCCAACTTTGTCCCCGACGGCGACAAACTCTTTTCGCTCATTAGCAGATATGACGACGTCATCGCCGATGTTGTCAAGAAGCAAGGTTACAATGCAGGCGACACGCTTAAGCTTATTCTGCCTTTCCTGAAAGCCTACGATGTCACTGATCAAAATATACATGAGTTTTCCGCTCAGAACCTGCTCCTCATAGCAGGCACTAAAGAAACGCTAAAACACATACTCAGCTTGGCTGAAGCATTCATCGTCAGCACAAGCTACGAACATTACATCAAGGCATTGTGCGAGTATGTAAGCTTCCCGTTTGAAAACACTTACTGCACCCGACTCCGCATCGACAAATATCGTCTCACTGAACAAGAAAAAATAAAACTGAAAGAAATAGCCAAAAAAATCGTTTCTATGTCAATGATAAAGATTCCTGCCGCTGTAAAGTCACTTAAGGATTTTTCAGTTGAGGATCAAGAAAATATCAAAGAGCTGGACCAGATTTTCTGGAAGGAAATTCCAGCAATGTGCTGTGGCGAAATCTTTTCTGAGGTAGTCACTATTGGAGGTGAGCAAAAAGCTGAGGCAATACGTGATATCGTAAAAAAAAGGCACTTGAACCTGTCCGATGTTATGTATGTTGGTGACAGCATAACTGACGTACAAGCGTTCAGACTTGTCCGCGAAAACGGCGGCTTAAGTGTTGCCTTTAATGGGAATAATTATGCCGTGAAGAACGCCGAAGTGTCGGTTTTGTCGGAAAACAACATTGTTACCGCAGTGATCGCCGACGTTTTTCTTCGACAGGGAAAAATCCAAGCCTTAAAGCTTGTTGAAAACTGGAACCATGAATACTTGAAGAATACCCAAGCAAAAGAAACAATCCTTAACCGTATTGCTACGTTATACCCAAAGGCTTTGCCTAAAGTTCAAATAGTTACGCGGGGGAATATGGAACCGTTAGCTAAAGAGAGCAGCGAGTTCAGGAAACAAGTAAGAGGCGAAGCGGTTGGAAAACTCGGATAAACCCAAAGCATTTGTGGAAGACACTTACGCTGAGGCCTTTGAGGGCATCTTTTGTCGCTTAGTTGTAACTGCAGATGACGAGCGGACGGTTCGAGCTGCAGCTGAAGACGCGACCGCTACGCCATCGGTTGTTATTGGCAGATTGGAGGGGGGCGTGGAACGTTACCTAAACAAAAAAGAGACGCCAGATTGCCGAGATGGCGCTATTTTGCAGTTTTGGTCAGAAGTTAAACCGAACAAGCCTTTTTCTGAGTCGCTGGAAAAATTCGAAAAGGAACTTTCCTACCGAATCCGACAAGACATACTGGTTAAGCCATTCACCGCTGTCTTTGACGATTTATCAAAAGCTGAAGGACAAATCGACATGATGGAACGAGTTGGTCACTGCGGCGACGGCTTTGAGTACATAGAAAAACGGTATGGCAAGAAAGTTATAGTTGTACCTCTTATGATTCCAGACTTTATTATAGAACGGCACATTGGCTACTCTCACGGAGTCACTGGAAGCAACTTTTGGATTATGTGTGAGACGAAGCACGCTGTGATGAAAGCAGGCGACAAAGCTCTGGAAGCCATTCATCGCTTGCCTGGAGTTGTGACACCCTTTGATGTTTGTTCGGCGGGCTCTAAACCAGAAACCCATTACCCACAGATTGGTCCAACAACAAATCACCTGTATTGTCCATCGCTTAAGCAGAAGTTGGGCGAAGCTTCTAGAGTCCCAGATGGAGTAAACTACATCCCGGAAATAGTTATCAACGGCATATCATTGGACGCGGTGAAGAAAGCCATGAAAGCGGGAATTGAAGCGGCGCGAAGCGTCGACGGCGTCGTGCAGATTTCAGCCGGGAACTACGGCGGAAAACTGGGCAAATACAAAATTAAGCTACGCGAGCTGTTCTTATGAAGGGATTTGATGTAGTCGGGTTTGGTGCTCTCAACATAGACAAACTCTTCTATGTAAACCGAATTGCTCATGCAGAAGAGGAAAGCTTCATACAAAATCAAAGCGAAACCTGTGGAGGCTCAGCCGCCAACACCGCTGTGGGCTTGGCGCGATTAGGCTCGAAAGTCGGATTCATAGGCAAGGTGGGCTCTGACAGAGAGGGAGACACACAGCTTTCTGAATTCAAAGCAGAAGGGGTTGACACAAACGGGATAATCCGTGCTAGAAAAGGAAGAAGCGGCAAAGTTATGGGGTTCGTGGACAAGAAAGGCGAACGTGCACTCTACATTGATTCAGGCGTCAACGACACGATAGCGTCAGATGAGATAAAAATCGGGTATGTTTCTGAGACAAAGTTTCTACATCTGACATCGTTTGTGGGTGAAAAATCTTTCCAAACCCAAAAAAAACTTCTGGAAAAACTTCCTTCAAACGTGAAGATCAGTTTTGATCCAGGCGCATTATATGCGAGAAAAGGCATTGAGCAGTTGGATTCGTTTGTGAAAAAATCGTATGTTATAATGCCTAACCGCGGCGAGCTTGAACTAATGACTGGTTACTCAGAATATGTTAAAGGAGCCGATGCATTGATTGCGCAAGGCGTGAAAATTGTAGCGGTTAAACTCGGTGAAGAAGGCAGCTATATTACGAATGGTCGCGAACGATTCCGAATTGAAGCTTTCAAAGTGAAAGCTGTTGACACGACGGGCGCTGGGGATGCTTTCTGCGCAGGTTTCCTTTTTGGCTTGCTCAATAACAGGGGGCTTGGTGAATGTGGCAGAATCGGCAACTTCGTCGCTTCCCAGTGCGTCAAGAAAATGGGTGCCCGCGCAGGGTTGCCCTACGCTAAGGACTTAAAGCTTCTTAACTAAGTGGTCGAGCAAACTTTCGAATATGAGTTTCCCGTCACCGTATTGAGGCATTGCTTGCTGTCGCATCCAGTCCGGCTGTTGCCACCAGTACATTGCGCGTTCGGGGTGGGGCATCAAGCCGAATATGTTGCCTTGACGGTTGCAGATGCCAGCTATGTCGTGGAAGCTCCCGTTCGGATTCGCTGGATAGTTGCCGTTTGCGTTGGCTCCGTTCTTGTCGCAGTAGCGAAAAACCACCATGTCGTTATCGATCATGCTTTCCAGAAGCTGGTTTTCTTTCTCTTTGGGAAACAGGAATCTGCCTTCGCCATGTGCGATGGGCATTCGTAGCACCTTGCCCTGTGGGATTTTGCTGGCGAAGATGGATTTACCTTTGTTTTCGTTTTTGAGGTAAACCCACTCACATTTGAAACCCTGTGGAATGTTCGCCGCTAAAGACGCTTCCGGGTAAACACTTGTGCCTTCAAAACCTGGCAGTAAGCCTTCTTCGACTAGAATTTGGAAACCATTGCATATGCCCAATATGGGGCGGTTTTGGTCAATGAATGCGCAGAGTTCCTTGCCGAGTTTGACTGTGAGCATGCGGGCGAATATTGCACCTGAGCGGACGTAGTCGCCGTAGCTGAACCCACCGGGGAAAACCAATGCGTGGTAATCCAAGAGGTTTTTCTCTTTTACGAGTTCGTTGAGATGACGTGTTTCAGCCTGCACACCTAATTCTTGGAGGGCACGTTGGGTTTCGGCGTCGCAGTTGGTTCCACCCACACGCATGACACAGACACGAACATCTTGAATCTTCATATGTTAGGTCTCCTCCCTGCTCAACGTTCGTTTCCAGGCTACACGTAGTTCACCCAATGCTATTTCTGCGATCGAGGAACCTTTCAGCCCTATGATTTTAAGTCGCGGGCTTTTAGTTACTTTGCCAATTTCCGCGAACGTTTTGCCTTTAAAAATCGTTTCGAACGCAGTTTTGTCTTTCGGAGAGACTTCGACTATGAAGCGGCTGTTAGACTCAGAGAACAGCATGAAATCATCCCGCTCAATCCTATCAGAGGGTACCTTACGCAAATCAAGTTCCATGCCGAAATCGCCTGCCAACGCCATCTCCGAAGCTGCCACGGCCAAACCGCCTTCCGACAGGTCATGGCACGATTTAACTGCACCTTTGCGTATGGCTTTCGACATAGCGTTGAAGATTTTTCGGGCTATTTTTGGGTGGACTTTGGGGACTGATTTTCCAAGGAAACCGTGGAGCTTGTAGTATTCTGATCCCCCCAGTTCAGCGTAGGTTTTGCCGACGACGTATATCAGGTTTCCAGCGTCTTTCAGGTCCATAGATATGGCTAAGCGTATGTCCGAGACTAATCCGATTGCAGATATGAGGAGTGTTGGTGTTACGGGACCCAAAGGTGATTCGTTGTAAAGGCTGTCTTTTCCCGAGATAAATGGGGTTTTGAAGGCTGTTGCGACGTCGTAGCAGGCTTCGCACGCCCGCACCAATGAACCTAATCGTTCGGGTTTCTCAGGGTTGCCCCAAACGAAGTTGTCCAGTAAGGCGATTCTTTGTCCTCCTACTGCTACGTTGTTTCTGACCGCTTCATCTATTGCAGAGGCTGCCATATGGTAAGTGTCTATTTTGCCGTAGTTTGGATTCATTCCGCACGAGATAGAGATGCCCTTCCAGGAGTTGTCGAGCGGCTTGATGATGGATGCATCGTTTGGTCCAGCGTACTCGCCATTGAGAGGCTTAAGGGTAGTGTTGCCTTTGACTTCGTGGTCGTAGCTGCGGATAACAGTTTCTTTGCTTGCTATGTTCGGCGCAGAAAGCAGCTGCAAAAGAATGTGGCCAAGACTTTTGGGCTCGGGTAAATCTGGTTCTTTGAGGGTGACTTTTTCGTATGTTGCAGTTTTTACGCTTTTTAGCGGTTGGAAAAGGAATTGCATACCCAAATCCGCCACGGTTACGCCCTGGTAGCGGAGACGCAAACGCTTTTCTGCGGTGAGTGTGCCTATGGCGGTTGCTTCAACGTCCTCCTTTTCGAAAACGGCTAAGACCTTTGTCAAGTTTTCTGGCGGGACAGCGAGGAGCATCCGTTCTTGGGATTCGGAAACGTAAATTTCCCATGGTGCTAAACCCGCGTACTTCAGCGGGACCTTGTCAAGGTCAACGGTGACGCCGCAACCGTAACGCTCGGCCGTTTCGCCTACGGAAGACGACATGCCTCCACCTCCTAAGTCAGTGGTGGCTGATGCGAGTTCGCGGTCTCTGATTTCCATCATGCCTCGTTTAACTTTTTCTTCTTCTATGGGGTCAGCGATTTGTACGGCCGGTCGACTGATTTCTTCGGATTTCTCCGTTAGTTCTGCGCTGGCGAAGGTCACACCGTGGATGCCGTCGCGTCCTGTTTTGCCACCTGCTACGACAAGAACGTGTCCTGGCTTGGCTCCTTTTTTGTACTTGTTAAGTGGCAAAAGCCCAATGCAGCCACAGTAGACGACGACGTTTCCGGTGTAGGATTCGTCGAAGTATATGGCGCCGTTGACGGTGGGGATGCCCATGTTATTCCCGTAGGCGCCAACGCCGGCAGTGACACCCATGTAAACGTATTTGGGATGCTTCATGCCCGCGGGCAACTTGTTGTAATCGTAATCTAAAGGTCCAAAACCCAAAACATCAGTGCACGCAATAGGGTCTGCCCAAACGCCTAAAACATCTCGAATTACTCCGCCGACGCCCGTTGCAGCTCCACCAAAAGGCTCAACTGCCGATGGATGATTATGGGTTTCCACTTTCGCGGCGATGCCATAACCTTTGTCGAAACCGACTATTCCTGCGTTATCCTCAAAAACGCTGATGCACCATTTGGGCGCTATTTCTTTGGTGGCTTTAGCTATGTAGGTTTTGAACAGGCTGTCTATTTCTTTGCCATCGAAGAGGATTTTGCCCTTGAATGTCTTATGGTAGCAGTGTTCGCTCCATGTTTGCCCGATTGTCTGCAGTTCCACGTCTGTTGGATTGCGTTTCTGCGCTTCAAAGTAGGCTTGGACCTGTTTCATCTCGCTGAGACTTAAGCCTAAACCGAGTTCGTCGCTGACTTCTGAAAGCTGAGCATCAGTTGCACTTAGCGTGTTAATTTCGTGGAGGTTGAAGTCCACGTTTGTGCGGATAAAGAGGCTCATTTCTGCGCCTCAATGGTGATAGTGTAGTTGTCTTTGGTTGGATTTGCCAAAAGCCGTTTCGCCATTTCCTCTGCTTTCGCTTTTGCTTCTTTGGATGTGGCGGCTTCAAGTTGGACATTATAGACTTTACTCACATTTACTGTGTCTACTGAGTAACCGAGTTCTTTTAGAAGATGCTGGGTGGTATTGCCTTCAGGGTCAGTGTGTCCAGGTTTGAGGCTAACTTCGATTTTGGCGCGGTATTTCATGGCTTTACTTTTGGGCAATTGAGATTTAAACGCTTTTGCTTCGAAATTGGCAAAGTGTTACGCCAAAACGAGTTTTTTGCCGCTGTATTGAACGATTATTTGTGGTTTATCAACTACTTTGCCTATTTGTTCGGGTTGTGCGCCTGCTTTCTCTAGTGCGTCCAAGACGCTGTCGCAGTCTTCTTTGGCGACGATTATGCCGAAGCCCCAGCCCATGTTAAAGGTTGTGAACATCTCCTCATCGGTTATAACGTAGCCGAGTTCCGCAGCTGTCTTCTGTATAAGCCCGAATATTGGTTGCGGCTTGAAGTTGTCGAACTGGAAGCCTATGCCCTTGTTGTAGGCTGAAAGGTTGTTGAATTTGGTGTAACCATCACCGGTGATGTGAACTGCAGCTTCGATTTTGCCAGCTTCTGCTGCTTTAAGGAATGGTTTGACGTATATTTTGGTGGGTTCCAGCACCTCGCCAACTACTTCTCTGCTTAGTCCTTCGGGCTTGTCTCCAAGTTCGTATTTTCCGCCCCATTGTTTGAGCAAGATTTTACGAGCTAAGGTTATGCCGTTGCTATGCAAGCCGCTGCTGGGCAAACCTATTATTGGGTCACCAGGTTTGATGCCGTAACCAGTTATAATTTTGTCTCGTTCAACCTGACCAATCGACGCCACAATCATGTCGAAACCTTCCCCTTCAGAAATTCCGTTGATGATTTCAGCTACATCGCCAATTTCGCCGCTAACAACTGGGCATTCAGTCTGGTTCGCGCCGTCAACTATGCCTTGTATCCAACCTTTGACCAGTCCGGGGTTGCTGGCTTGAGCATGAATATTATCCGAAATCGCAAGTGGCGTAGCCCCAGAGCGGATAACGTCGTTGACTGCCATTGCAACAGCATCAACGCCGATGGTGTCGTACTTGTTTGCGAGTTGGGCTATGAGGACTTTGGTGCCGACGCCTTCGATGGTCAGATCCAGATAAGTGTCTTTGGTTAGTTGGAAGATGTTGCTGTAAGGCAGATGCATTACTGGACCAAAACGGCTGAACTTGTAAGTTTCATGTAACAAATCCAATGCTTTTTTGGATTCATGACGCTGTTCGCGGTTTACCCCTGCATCGGTGTAGGTGTAGTTTTTTGGCATGGCGGGTTTTCTCCTATGTACGTGTGTTCTGTAGGGATTGGTGTTGATAATGATTTTGCTTGGCGGTAACTTGTGTCAATCGTACGCTCTTATTCAAAAATGCAAATCTAATAATTTCAAAGACAAAAAAACCGCAATGTTCTGACTTGTGATACTGCGACACCGTTTATGATAAAACAAAAGATAGATGTCCTCGTTGAGATGCAAGAAGAAAAGGCTAAGCAAGCCATAGCTATTTGTTTTTATTTCAGAAACGTTCCAAAAGTGCTAAGATTGTTATAGAAGGTTACCCAGGGACCAAGAAGGTAAGTTCCTAATCCCCGGGGGGTAAGGAGCCTTTCTCCTTTCTCCAATTAAGCTGGAAACAGAAACGTAATAAAAGCCATATTTCAATCAAAGGAATATGTCAGAATCACATTATCTTTTTCACTTTACAAACATTCCAAATAAAATCAGAGAAAACAATAAACAAACCAACAGCTAAATACTTAGATGTGTATTGTAACTTTGTGACTTGAATGAATTTCTATGCTTTGGGCTTAGTCATTATTGTTTTTGCTGTGGCAGCTTTAGTGGGTTATTATTTGTTTAGAAGGTACTGTGCATAAACCCGCGATGCGTAACTTATACATAACCACATCTATCAGACATACCCACTCAGAAATATCCTGATTAGTCTCTTTTTTCACTTCAAATATTTCAAGCTAAATAATCAAGTTCCGTTCTCTGAAGAACCCTATTGCCTCTTTCTTATCAGGGTGATTGAAATCTTTGTAGAGTAAACTGATTAGTTCTTCCAGAGGAATCCATTTTACTGCCAAAAGATTATCCTTTATCTCTGAGATAGTTCTCCATCCAATATCTCTTTGAATAATTAAAGGGTCTGAATATTCCTGCACTTTATAGAAATAGAACCTGCTTCTACTCTCATAAAATGTAGAAGGTGAAGACAAAAGGATTAGCACTTCCTTGCCATTGCACTTCGCTGCATCTAGCCCAACATCAATTAACCTTGCTAATTGGTTTCTGTAAGGATTATAAGTTGTGCTATAGGCAATGTCTGATGTATACTTTATTTCAAAAAAGATAAGCAACTTGTCAGTTTCAATAAAGGCATCTACATGAGTGCGTGATTCTAACGGCTTATCTGTTTTAAGATGGTCAGCAGACTTCTCTCTAATGTACCTTATCGGATGCTTCTTAACCTCTTTCTTAAGCCAATGCAAATAGCCAGGAGGGGGGCTGTATTGTTGTTCCAGACCTACACTTACTACATTCTCTTCAAATGGACTGATTCCAGCGAACCCAAGAATCCTATTGGTTAATCCTACTCGATTCAAACTCAGCACTAAAGGAGCAAAAGTGTAAAAAGTAATTAGTTCTTCAGCCTTGTCATACTGATTTGGGAAAGCCTCTAAATTACCTGTGTCTCTTGCAGAGTTTGCATTGTCAACCCAAGCCTCAAGTTTCTTAATTCTATCCTCTGCTGGTTTAAAGCATGTCTGGAGCGCTTCTTCAAAAAGCAATTTCATATTAGCTTGTTAGATGGTCACTAGTATTTCTTTTTTTCACTTCACAAACATTCCAAGACAGAGAACAGAAACTTTGTGGAGTACGAAAGGACGAAATAAAAAGAAGCAAAAAGCACAATGCTCTCTGAATAATTCTCAATGGTCATGATAAGCAACCTTGACCGGCTCAGGGACCAAAAACTTTAGCTCGTTAAGTGAAAATCAAGTGGGTAAAATCTATCTGCAACAAGGCTTAAAAACCTGGATTAATGCAAATCTTCTACTGCAAAGAGGGAAGCATAACTTCTGCATGTATGAGGCAGTACTTGGGACCTGAAGCTGGAAAGCCAAAGTTTTCTTAATGTAACTAAACCAAAGAATATGCTCAAGCTTCAGCCAAGAAGCTAAGTCAAAAGCCTTTAATTGAAAGTGTTCCATCTAAGGCTATAGCAGTTGGAGAAAACCAAATCTTGACCAAAATGGTCAAGGAAATGGTCTAGGCAGGATCAAGCTCCAATTCAAAAACGAATCAAATCCGATTTGCGCGGTCTTAGTCCAGCCTGGTAGGACATCAGCTTCCCAAGCTGACGACCCGGGTTCAATTCCCGGAGACCGCACCAAAGTTTCATCATTAACATCGCCTCACAAAAAGCAATAATATTCACGCCCAAAGAACCGAAACTGAAAATAAAAACGACAGTTCAATGGGTTATAATTGTCAGTTAATGCACCACAACCTATAAATTCGCGGAGAAAAAAACTAAAGCCAACAAATAGAGCTAGGAGCAACACGTTAGCCATGTCAGAGAGCAACTCGGTGTTGATCGGGCGCAAACCGGTTATGAACTACGTGCTTGCCTGCATAACACTCTTCCATGGCGGAGCAAAACAGGTAAATGTTAAAGCACGCGGGAAATCGATATGCTATGCAATTGACGTGGTAGAAGTTGTCAGACGCCGATTCCTTCCGGATGTGAAAATCAAGAAAATCGGAATCGGAACAGACCAGCGCTTGCCTCAAGATAGCGATAGTGACACAGTCACTAACGTGAGCACCATCGAAATAATCCTAGAAAAGTAAATCACAATAACCGGAGCACAATAATGCTCCCTAATTTGCAGGTCTTTAAATGAAAACCGAACTATGCAGTTTCTGCCTAAAAAGCGGCATGCTGTGCCAAAAATGTTCAGCTAAAGTTAAGGCTGGCGAAATCAGCACCTTAGACCTGAAAATCGCACGTGCACTGCTTCTGCTGGAAGAGAAGTATCCTTCTCTGCAAAATGTATGCTTTTATAAAGCCGTTGACGCCAACAGAACCATAGCCTTAATTGTTGGTCACGGCGATGTCCCCAGGCTTCTGGGATACGGCGGCAAAATCGTCAAAGCCCTAGGTGAAGAAACAGGTAAATCGATACGCATTTTGGAAAACGGTGTGGATGACCGAAAATTCCTTGAAGACCTGTTCACGCCGCTAAGCATACTTACCATAAACACCATCTGGCTACCTGACGGAACCACTGAAACCCGTGTTATTCTCCGCAGGAAGCGAGGAGCCCAATTGCCCTTCGATTTGACCGCTATAAAAGAAATCGCGAGCACTGTGCGGAAAATGTCCTTGCGCGTCGAGTTCGCCGATTAACGGAGAAATCGCTTATGATGTTGGATCCTATTGGCGATTGGGTTAGAACAAACAATTCTTCAAACGTTACGCCTGACATGGACGGCGCAGAAGTTACGCTTTTTGGCTGGGTACAGGAAGTCCGCGATTTAGGCGGCATCCGCTTCATCATTTTACATGATCGAGAAGGAACAATACAAGTCACCATTCTAAAAAAACGTGTACCTCCCGAAATTCTTGCAAAGTCTGATGTTTTGCAGAAACGCTTCAGCATCGGCGTAAAAGGCAACGTGAAAAAAACCTCCATGACGCCAAGAGGCATCGAAGTAATCCCCAGTGAAATCCGTGTTTTCAACGTTGCAGCGGAACAGTTGCCTATAGACATCACTGGCAAAACCCCAGCCAACATCGAAGCCCGTTTAGATGCGAGGGCACTGGATCTTTGTTTAGATCAAAATGCTGCGGCTTTCAAGATTCAGCATCACGCATTGGTGGCGATTCGCGACTTTCTCTTCGAAAAAGGGTTTTTGGAAGTTCATACACCACGCATAATTGCTTCGGCCACGGAAGGTGGCGCAGAACTGTTTCCGGTGGATTACTTTGGACAGAAGGCGTATCTTGCACAGAGCCCACAGCTCTACAAAGAACAATTAACCATGAGTTTGGAGAAAGTTTTTGAAGTTGGACCTTTCTTCAGGGCAGAACTGTCACATACCAGAAGACACTTGAGCGAATTCGTTTCGGTAGACATTGAACAGGCATTTGCGAGTGCGGAAGATGTCATGAGTCTGCTAGAACAAGTTATTCAGCACACATGTAAAGCTGTGCAAACAAAATGCGTCAAGGAGTTGGCTGCACTCAAGTATCGGGCAACGGTTCCTGAGATTCCGTTTAAACGGTTCACCTACGACGAAATTCTCCGCGATCTCAAAGAGCGAGGCGTAACAATTCCATGGGGCGAAGACATCTCCACTGAGGCTTTTCGCACTTTGGGCAAAGAACGCGGCTACTACTATTTCATCACAGATTGGCCAACACATTCTAAAGCATTCTACATCAAACCGAAAGAGGGCAAACCCGAACTCTGTGAGGGATTCGATTTGATGTGGCGATGGATTGAGTTGGTTTCGGGCGGAACCAGAATTGCTGAAAAAAGCCTGCTAATGGAACGCATGAGGGAGAAAGGGTTGAATCCAGATTCATTCAAGTATCACCTGCAGGCATTCGATTACGGTATGGCGCCACACGCTGGCTGGGCAATCGGTTTAGAGCGGCTTACGATGGTTTTGACTGGAAAGAAAAATATCCGTGAAGTGTCGCTCTATCCAAGAGATCAGATGCGTTTAACACCGTAAAACCGTCGTAACTGGAAAATTCCTGCAGCCGACAAAGGACTTTTTGGGCGTCAAATTATTAAGCAACCTCACTATTGTAAAGCTTTAATTTAACAAACTAACAAAAAACAGGATGACCATTGTGGAACCGCTTACCAAACGCTCAATTCAACTCTTAAAAACTCTTTATGATAAGGGACAATCGACAAACACGTACACGCTTCGATTGAAACAGGATGAGTTGTCAAAGCAACTGGGAATAAGCAGACAAGCACTCAACGTGCATCTTCGAAAACTCAAGAGTACGGGATACATACGTACGGGGCGCGGCTTCATAGACGTCACCGAAAAAGGACTCAACGCCCTTGGCGTTTCCACGACTCCTGCGTTCATACTCATCAAGGTTTCACCCCTTAAACGCATCGAAGTTTACGAGAAAATTAGGGAACTCGCCATCGCCAGAGCCTTCCGCATTGCGGGTGACGTAGACGCCCTCATCATGGTGGAACGCGAAAACATGGACGAAACCCTCAAGAAACTCTACACCATAGACGGCATCACGGACACACGCAGCTATGTTACCATCGAAGTTATAAAGTAGAACAAAACTCCCTCTCCTATAAGGGAGAAGCGGTTTTTGAAACTCTACGAGTACGAAGCAAAAAACATATTCTCAACTTATGCTGTGCCAACGCCCAAGGGCGAAATAGCAGTAAACACTTGGCAAACACGAGAAGCATCAGTAAAACTTGCCACACCAGTTGCTGTTAAAGCGCAAGTTCTCGTTTCCGGACGGGGAAAAGAAGGCGGAATCCTCTTCGCAGAAACACCCAAGGAAGCCGAAGAAGCCGCAAGAAAACTTTTGGGAGCCCAAATAAAAGGCGTAAAGGTATCGACTCTTCTGGTTGAAAAGAAAATCCCGATAAAGAGGGAGCTTTATTTCGGCATAACAATCGACAGGCTCAACCGATGCTACGTTGCCGTGGCTTCCGATGCGGGTGGCATGGATATAGAAGAAGTCGCGACCCAGCAGCCCCAGGAAATCCACAAGCAACTCATAAATCCGCAGATTGGTTTTCGCGGCTTTCACGCGAGGCAAATTGCGAGACAAATGGGTTATGGTGGAGATCAAATGCAGGAACTGTCGGAAATTCTGGAAAAAATTTACCGAATATGTTTGGATTACGACGCTGAACTGATCGAGATGAATCCGATTGTTGAAACTCAGGACGGAAAATTTATTGCGGCTGACGCGCGACTCATCATTGACGACAATTCCTTGTTCAGACATGAAAAGTTTAAGCAAAAACAACTTGAAGACCCAAGAGAGCGCAGTCCTCAAGAGTTTGAGGCGTTGAAAAATGGCTTGGACTATGTGGAACTTGAGGGAGATATAGGCGTCGTGGGCAACGGCGCAGGTCTAGTTATGGCAACTCTAGACATGATAAGCTTGGGCGGCGGAAAAGCGGCTAATTTCCTTGACATGGGCGGCGGTGCTCCACTTCAGAGAATCGAAGCCGCATTCAAAATTATCTTGTCTAATCCTCGGGTTAAGGTGTTGTTTGTCAACATTCTGGGGGGCATAACCCTCTGTGATGAAGTAGCAAGGGGTATAATCCAAGCGCGACGACAACTCAAAACCTTCAAGCCCATAGTGGTTAGGCTAGTTGGCACAAACGAGGAAGAAGGAAAACGTATACTCTCAGAAGCGGAAATGCCCGTTTTTGACAGTATGGAAGAAGCTGCTTGGAAAGCGGTGGAATTTGCCAAAAGGGAGCTTTGACCTTTGGGAATAATAGTTGATTCAAACACGCGAGCTATTGTTCAAGGCATCACAGGAGCGCAGGGAAGCTTCCACACCAAACTTATGCTGGAATATGGAACGAATATTGTTGCGGGTACAAGCCCCGGCAAAGGCGGAACCCAAGTGCACGGTGTGCCGGTCTTTGACTCGGTTATAGAAGCGCAAGAGAACCATAATGCGAATGCGTCGATAGTTTTTGTGCCTGCACCCTTTGCGGCTGATGCAGCGTTCGAAGCATTGGAAAGCGGCATCAAAACAGTTGTAGTCATAACTGAGCATGTTCCTGTAAGGGACGCAGTGTCGCTCATGAGTTACGCAAAGCAGGTGAAGGCCATAATTGTTGGTCCAAACACTCCCGGAGTCATTACGCCGAGGACATGTAAACTGGGGATTTTGCCGTCGCATGTTTTTACAGCTGGAAAAGTGGGTGTGGCTTCCCGGAGTGGAACGTTAACTTACGAAATTGCTCAAGCTCTTACAAGAGTTGGTATCGGTCAATCTACCTGCGTGGGTGTGGGTGGAGATCCGGTGACAGGCTTGAATTTTATTGAAGTACTTGAAATGTTTCGGCACGATGTGGAAACGAAAGCTGTCGCGTTGATTGGAGAAATAGGTGGCAACATTGAAGAGCTAACAGCAAAATACGTTCTAAGAGAGCACTATCCAAAGCCCGTCGTTGCTTATGTAGCGGGGCTTTCGGCGCCCATTGGAAAGCGTATGGGACACGCTGGAGCAATAATTACAGGCAAAGCTGGAACTGCTGAAACGAAGATTGAGGCTTTTAAGGCTGCAGGGGTGAAGGTTGCGGAGAAACCCGGTGACGTGGCAAAATTACTGGCAGAGGCAACTATGAATACTATGTAGTGCGAAGTCTTTGCCGGTTTCAGGCAAAAAGTATATCTGAAAGATTCGCGTCTGAGAGTTAACCCGAAAAGAAGGTCATCAAATGCCGATATTAGATCCAGTTAAGAAAGCCATAGCGCAGAAAGCCAGGCTCCATATGAAGATCTGCAGAGACTGCGGAAGCCGAAACGCAGCGACAGCAACGAAATGTCGCAAATGCCATAGCAAGAACTTGCGATGGAAGAAGAGAGAACTAGTAAAGTAAATCTCTAGTTCTACAACGTTTTTGTTAACGTGTCCATGTTGAAGACTGTGTTGGCGCAGCCGTTCTTTAGCAGCGGAACTGATTGACCAGTAACATCCATGCTTGACAATAAGTCCGAGGACATTTTCACTTCTTCCCCACAAGCAACACCCACTACACCTTCGTATTTATGCGCCTTCAAAATTTTTGGCACACACGAACCGCCTGGAAGGACATAAACGTCGTATCCTTTTTCTTTGGCAACACGGTCAGCTTTGTTCACGTCGCAGTCTGGAGAGCAATGTGCACATACGTAGGAGGGAATGCTGGAGTCGAAGATCGCCTTGCATCGACCATCCATGTATTTTCGGCTACAATGAGGAAGAAACAGCGCACGTTTTTTGGTTTTGAGAAACTTTCCACGCTCCATTAGGTTTGCTGCTTGTATGTCTATAAGGTCCTGGATGAGAACTATGGCGTCTTGGACGTTAAGTCCAGTTGCTTCTTGAATTCGGAATTTCCTAATAATGTCCTGCAAGGTGTTGAGAAAAACTTTGTGAACGCCTCTTTGGTAGCTTGCAACAGCAAGTTCAGTGAAAAAGTGATGAGGCGTTTTAGAAATGTCAAAGGTGAACTTGTAGGGCATATTTCAAGTTAGTGAGTTTGCGCGCTTAAAAGAATATCTCTAAAAAATACATATTTTTCAACATGAATCTGAAGAAATCTGGTTTTTGGGTATATTTGAAGACAAAACAGTTTCCTTTGAAGTTGTTTTTGCCTTTTCAAAATTTTAGTATCACACAAAAAAGTAAATGAGCGTCGAAACGCAAGTTACTTTGCAGTTTGCCGCGTTGGTAGTGTTACTTTATGATTCATCTCTGTGTAAAAAACTTTAACGGTGTCTGGTTTGGTGTTGCGTACGAAGAACGGAAAATACTTGCAACGAGCTTTAGCGATTGCGAAAACAAAGTTACCCAAAGCTTGCATGAAATTTCGTCGTTAAATAATCTTTCATGCGACGCTGTATCCTCCACTTTCGCCGAGAACATTGTTACATGGATGAAAAACGTTTATGACGGAAAAGACATTGTGGGCAATTTTCCTCTTTCAATGGAGAGGTTGCCGGCTTATACACAACGAGTGCTGAGAACGGTCGCCCAGATTCCAGTCGGCTATGTTTCGTCGTATGGTGCTGTCGCGGAAGCGGCTGGTGGAGGGGCAAGGGCAGTTGGAAACGTGATGGCGAATAACCCGTTTGCGCCTGTTGTTCCCTGTCACAGGGTCGTGACTTCGAGCTTGGGGCTTGGTGGTTATGGCGGGGGTCTGAGCGTCAAGTTTGAGTTTCTGAAGCGCGAAAAAAGAGGATACTCTGAGGAGAAAGAAATCTTAGTGTGCGACGGGAAGCTGCGAGTTTTTCCGGTGGAGTTTGTTCTGGTGAAACTCCAGGTTCCCAACAAGTGAGAGTCAAATAGTCTAAACTATGCTCTGCTTAAGACAAACCGAGAGGAATAGTGACTTTCCAAGACTAATCCAAGAGTTTAAAGACTCAACCCTCAAACGCATTAGACTCCATCTTAAAATCAGACTGGAAACAAGCTTTGAGCAAACACGCAAAAAAACTCGAACAACAATAAGTTCACAACTGGAAACCAATAGATTGCCTCAAGAGAGCGATCGATACCAAAAATACGCGAGTTATCCCCGTAGAAAAAATAAAAACGATTAAACCAGCATTTTGTTTTTTCCGAGTTTTCTGTGTATTGATTTTTAAGCACTGCAAGCTCTTACAATATGGAAGAAACATGCGTGTTGGCTTTATTGTTAATCCTGTTGCGGGCTTGGGCGGCAGAGTCGGGTTAAAAGGAACAGACGGCGTCGTAGAAGAAGCAATCGCGAAAGGCGCAAAACCTGTGGCGCCTGTTAGGGCAACAGAGTTTCTTGCAGAATTAAAGCATCGCCTTGGCGAAATTAGAGTTGAGGTTTTGACCTGTCCTGGAAGCATGGGCGCGGAGGAAGCCGAAGCGGCAAACGTTACTGCTAAAGTTTTGCCTATGACTATTGGTGAAATGACGAACGCAAAAGACACGGAAACTGCAGTTAAACTCTTCAAAACCACTGAAATGGACCTTATAGTTTTTGTTGGCGGAGACGGCACAGCCAGAAACATACTTGACGCCATGAAAGGAAACGGAGCCATTCCGGTCTTGGGGGTTCCAGCAGGAGTTAAAATGTACAGTGGTATATTCGCAATTAATCCGACATTTGCGGCAGAAGCTACCGTTGCTTTCGTTGGACACCAAGCGGAAGTTACAGATTTCGAAATCATGGATGCAGACGAAGAAGCAATCAGGAACGACGTGTTCGATGTGAAACTCTACGGGTGCCTCAAAGGTGTTTCTATGCCTGCATTGATTCAGGGAAGCAAGGAAGTTTCGCCTGAAACTGTAAACGAGAAGGAAAGCCAAAACGCTATCGCACAGTACGTTGTAGAAGAGTTACCTAAAGACGCTACACTTATTCTTGGGCCAGGAACCACGGTGGAGCGGATAGCCGAAGCGTTAGGCATAAGGAAGACAATTCTAGGCGTAGACATCTACCGCGAAGGCAAGGTTATGTTGGATGTGGATGAGAAAACTTTGCTCGAAAACGTCAACAGTTGGCAGAAAACATGGATAATTCTATCGCCTATCGGCCACCAAGGTATCTTGTTGGGCAGGGGAAACCAGCAAATCAGTCCTGAAGTAGTCAAACGCGTAGGAAAAAAACACATCATTGTTGTTGCGACGATAAACAAGTTGCATGGTATAGAAGGGTCAAGGCTTAGGGTAGACACTGGAGACGCGGAAACGGACAATTTGCTGAGAGGCGAAAGAAGAGTTGTTACAGGGTACAAAGAAGGCGTTATTGTACCAGTCCAATAAACTCTAGGAGCACAGTGCGTTACGGTTATATTCTGCCGAAGGGAAACATGAGGGCAGATAGTTATGTCGGACGTTGGAGTAACAGTCAAGAAAAACGAAGACTTCTCAGAGTGGTACACGGAAGTCATCCTCAAATCAGGCTTAGCCGATTACGCGCCTATCAAAGGCTGCATGATTATACGTGAAGACGCCATCGCTATGTGGGAGAAAATCCAGGAAATCCTCAACAAAAAAATCAAGGCGACAGGGCACCGAAACGTCTACTTCCCCATGTTCATACCTGAAGGCTTCCTTAAAAAAGAGGCAGAACACTTCGCCGGTTTCACCCCTGAAGTCGCCTGGGTCACGCAGGGCGGAGATTCGCCGCTGGAAGAAAGGTTGGCTGTACGCCCAACATCCGAAACCATCATGTACGCGACTTTCGCAAAATGGATACGTAGCTGGCGCGACCTGCCGCTGAAGATAAACCAATGGTGTAACATTGTTCGCTGGGAAACCAAAGCCACCAAGCTGTTCTTGCGCACACGCGAGTTCCTTTGGCAGGAAGGTCACACCGCTCACGCCACCAAGGAAGAAGCGGAAAAAGAAGTTCTTTACGCACTCTCTGAGTACCGTGACTTAATGGAAAACTACCTCGCCATCCCCGTAATCGTCGGCGTCAAAAGCGACAGCGAAAAATTCGCAGGCGCAGACTACACTACTGCACTGGAAGCCATGATGCCCGACGGCAAAGCCCTGCAGATGGGAACCAGCCACAATCTGGGTCAGCACTTCGCTCATGTTTTTGACATTAAATTCATTGGGGAAGACGAAAGAGACCACATGGTCTGGCAGACAAGTTGGGGCATCACCACCAGAACCATTGGCGCACTAGTTATGATTCATGGCGACGACAAAGGCTTAGTGCTGCCGCCCAAAATCGCGCCTGTCCAAGTTGTCATAGTACCCATTCCATACAAGGGCGCTGAACCCGCAGCCATAGCAGCAAAAACCAAAGAAATCGCCGACAAACTTACCAAGAAAGGCTTAAGCGTCATCTTGGATGACCGCGGCGAGTACACGCCAGGCTGGAAATTCAATCAATGGGAACTCAAAGGCGTACCTTTACGCATTGAAATTGGACCCCGCGACCTCAACCAGCAGCAAGTCACTATGGTCAGACGCGACACCAAACAGAAGAGTTTTGTCAAAGAAATCGACGTTGAAAGCGAAGTGGATAAGTTGCTGACTGAAATCCAACATAGCCTCTACGCCAAAGCCCGCATAGCATTGGAAGAAAAAATCACACTTGTAATGAGCTATGACGAATTCAAGCAAGTCGTCGCTGGAAAAGGCGGTTTTGTCAAGGCAGCTTGGTGTGGCAACGCAGAATGCGAGGCAAAAATCAAGGAAGAAACAGGCGCAACCATCAGGGTGATTCCTTTTGATAAGGAAGAACCGCGGACAGGGTGTGTGTATTGCGGACAAAAAGCCAAAAGTGTAGCTTATTTTGCCAGAAGCTACTAAACTATCCCTGTTTTGACTAAAGCTTGAGTTGCTGGGCAACATCTGACAAACCCAGTCTCTCTAAAGTTGTTCTTGTCGGAACTCCATTTCTGTTCCATCCTCTTTTAGCGTAATA
Source organism: Candidatus Bathyarchaeota archaeon (assembly GCA_963760905.1). GTDB lineage: Archaea > Thermoproteota > Bathyarchaeia > Bathyarchaeales > Bathycorpusculaceae > JADGNF01. The sequence continues at coordinate 528,299 of CAVXEQ010000004.1, read as the reverse complement.
ACTCTGCAGCAGCGCGTCGTACTTTTGGCGGTCAAGCTTTGCGCCCTTTAGAGAACCTTCAGTTAGGGGTTCGTTGAACCATCTGGCTGGCGGGACATCCATCTCGCTTGACCATTCGCCGTTGTAGTCTCGTATCCAAAACGACCGGACAAGGTTGAATACTCGCTCCGAAACCAAGTTGAAGATGTCCCAAGTGTATTCGTGCCCAGTGGCTGAGCTGAGGTATTTAGGGTACCATTCGCGGTTAAGCCCCAAGTTAACCATTGGAAAACGGCAAACGCCCAAGCATTCGAAGATGCCGCGAGAATTCTGCGTCGCTACCAAGTGGTCGACTTTTTCTTCGCCGTAGCCGAAGCGGTCATGCAGCGTCTCCCAAGCCAAAACCCACGCGTCTTTATGATGGGCTCCGATTGGGCTGGTTCCGTAAGCCAAAGCCATCTCAGGCGCTGCACGACAATCATAAGCGCTAATCTCTAAGCCTTTTACATGCATCGCCCAATCCGCGGAGCCGCCACCGATTTCCGCAGCCGCAGCGCGAACACCCTCAGCCAGAATAGCCCCAAAGCCCTGCCGATACGTAATGGCTTCGCAAAGGTTTTTTGCTTGTTCAAAGTTGCCCCAAGAATATTTCTGTGAGATTAGACCTTTCTCGGAGGCTTCCATGGCAAATCCCATCACGTTACCCAGCGAAATCGCGTCTAAGCCGAACTCGTCGGCCATGCGGTTCAACGTGGAAACCTGCGCCATGTCACCTAAGCCTATGTTGCTACCCAGCATCGCCACATTCTCATAATCCAGTTCAGAATCGCAGCCTTGAGCATCTTTGACGACGTTGCCGCAGGTCATGTTGCAGTTCGGACACCCACGATTGGAGACTTTAATGGCTTCAGCGGAAAAACCGTCAATCTTCTCAGCGTCAACAAAAGTGCCTTCGCGGTAGTTACGAGTTGGAAGGACATTGTTTATGTTTGCCCAGTCAACCGTTCCCAACGTACCGACGCGCTTCCAAGTCTTGTAGTTTGGCTTTTCAAGGATTTCTTTATAGCCTGCCATCCCCTGCGCCTTAAGCTCCTGTGGATGAGCCGCAGATAAAGTTCCCGACCCTTCTATGACAAACGCTTTTAGGTTCTTGGACCCCATGACCGCGCCCATGCCAGGTCTGCCCCCAGCCCTACCTTCTTGGGAAACGACGCAGGCAAACTTGACAAGATTCTCGCCGCCCTGACCAATCGAAACAATACCCGCCGCGCGCCCATAGGTTTTCCTCAGTAGCGCTTCAGCCTCAAAACTGTTCAAACCCCACAAATCCGAGGCATCCAAAAACGTTACGTGGTCATTCTTAACGTGCAAGACGGCGGGTTTCTCTGCTTTGCCCTCCACTATGACGGCGTCGTAGCCTGCCCTGCGCATGTGAACCGCCGCCCAAGTGCCTATGTTGCCGTCGCCGTATCCGCCCGTCAAAGGGCTCTTGGCTGCAACGACCAGTTTGCCACTGTTAGGCAACGGATACCCCGTTAAAGGACCAACGGCAAAAATGAGTTTGCTTTCAGGCGACAAGGGGGCGGTTGCGCGTGGAACAGTGTCCCAGAGGATTTTTGCGGCGAAGCCTCTGCCGCCTATGTATCTGGAAGCGAAGTCATCACTGTACATTTCCGTGTTGTGTGTACCTTTGCTGAGGTTGATGTGTAGGAATTTGCCGTTCCATCCATACATGCTGTGACACCTCAAAATGTCTCCTGAGTGTAAGGGAGATGGAAAAATAAAAGGGTGATGAAGAAGACCGCTGTTTGCGACGTTAGATTATTAGCTTCTCAAGTTCGACATTCCGGTTTTTCAATCCCAAATCGCCGACCCTGAACCGCCCGCCACCATAAAGTTCTGCATACTCTTTTCCAGCGTAAACTGCAGCTGCGATCCTGCCGATGGCGTCAGCTTTCATGATGCCACTTCCGCTACCTCCACCTGCAACCACCACGCCGTGCTCCGCGAAAATCACGGGCTGCTCATCCAACGTATTAATCTCATACAGCCCAGCAAAGCCACCTGAAGACGAAGTACCTTCGAACTGAGGTAGGTACTTGGCAAGCACAGGTTGTACGACGTTTTGGTAAAAGTCGATTTCGGGTTTGGGATGATCCTCGATTAGGAAGGCCCTTGGGAAACCGTCAGCGTAACCGACCCCAAAGCCCGTCCCATCGAGGTTGGGACGAAGATAAACCGAAGGCCTTGGAAGGACCATTAAGGGCAGACCTGCGTCGGAAAACTCGTTTGTGTTAAGCAGTTTTTTGAAGGCTATCGTGTCGGCTTTGACGTTGAAGATCTGCCGTTTGCGTGCTTTTACGAAGCATTCGATGCCGACTGGATCAAGCAACTGAGGAAGCCAAGCACCTGTGGCGACGACGGTCTTCTCTGCTCTGATTGTTCCGCCATTTGTCTCTGCGCCGACCACCGCCGCATCCTGCCCCCAAAAATATGGCTTCCCAGATAACTCTAACGTTTTTCGTGGCTCAACCAGAAGCTTGTTGACTTCGATGCGGTACCTGATTTCTCCGCCCAATTTGAGGAACTCTGATTCGTAGAAGTGCACCAGCGACATGACGCTTATTAGCCCCGCTTTGGGAACAAAAACCGCTCGATAAACGTCGCCCAGCCCCCGCTGCCTAGTTTCGGCATCACCCGCGATGTTCCCGTGCATTCCTAGGATATGGGTCAACTCTTCGGGAGAGTATTCTTTGTACTCAAAGCTCTTGCCCGATAACTTCTCCAGAGCTGGCAGCGCCTGCTGATACGCATCTTGGGTGAACATCCATAAGTAGCCACACCAACGCATTTTCAAATCCATACCCAAATCCGCCTGCAGATGCTTGTAGAACTCAACGGATGAATCCGCCAAAGCGAAATTTGAGGTTGAGGAGAAAAAGCATCTGAATGCGGCTGCGCTGTTGACGGTGCTGCCTAAGCCTGATGCAACATTCTTGTCTATAACTAACACTTTCAAAGCGGGATTCGCGAGCTTGATGTGGTAAGCCGTCGACAAGCCCAATATGCCTGCGCCGATCACAAGTACTTCGTATTCTGCCATTGGTAGTCTTCTCCCAAAGAAAAAGCCTTCAATGAACTTAGCTAATTAAGCTGATTTAAGGTTTTCATTCAGCTATAAAGAAGCCGTATATTTGCGGAGCAGGTATGTGCTTTATCAGTGGATTGCGGTGTTCGGGCGCCAGAACGGAACTGTTCGGCAACCAGAGCTAAGAGCGGCTTCGCATAAGAAGGGTTCAGGTGAAGAAGATGAGAACAAGCGTAAAATTAATCGTTGTTGCATTTTTGGCGTTGGGCATAGGCATGGCTTACGCTTCGCCTCTGCTCGTAACCCCAATAAACGTACAACCATACCCTACAGTTCCAGAGGGACCCAAGGCGGAGTTCAGCGTCAACGCTGTCTACGCCAAATTCAACTCAGTTGACTATCAATACAACACTACAGAATACGATCTAGAAGGCAACCCCTCGAATGTGACGTACCCCGCCACGGATATCAATTATCAAGTTGTCCTTAACGTCACAAACCTCTCGGACAAATCCGCCACTATCTATGAACTTGCCTTTGCCGCAGCCGAAGACTTCTCCACGACGAAGTCAGTTCTCGGCGGCACCATATACGGCACTGGCTCGTACGTTGAAAACGGCATTTTCCCCAGTCACGTTTTCGGCGGAATCGTAGACGGAGTCTACCTCGACGGCAAGTGGGTCAACGTAACCTGGATTCCCGAAGGACTCTACTTGCCAGACGGCTCATGGCAGTCAATGCCCTACCCATATTGTCTGATTGATCTTCAGCAAGCCTATTGGTACGGCGGTTTCATCACAGGTCCCCTTAACCCAGACGAAGTGCGCACCTTCAGCGTAAACCACGCGTTAAACGGCACCGTTCCCAATCTGCCAGCAAACGCAAGCGATAGCGGAGTCTGGTTCGAAGGCGTACCCATAGCTGAATACTATAGTCTCTCCGGCGACCCCTTGATAACTGAGATGTACATTAACGGTTCATGGGTGGACGTGACAGGCAGAGTAACCGCGGACAACATGCAACCCTTCACGGTAGCGTCAGGTATGCTCGTGAACAGCGTAATGACCGTGGGCGCGATGCCGTATGATAATTGGGCCAACTCAACCATAGGACCAATAACGAGTTTGCCTCATTGGGGCAGCTGGAACAATGGACGCGCTTACAGGTGGCTTCCGTTCAGCCCAGGACCCGCAAGCTTCAACAACACTTGGGCACCACACGAGTCAAGGCTAATCATGTTCAACAACACGGAGACCTTCACGTACCTCACCAAAAATGACACAGAAAGGGGTCTTTCACAGCTAGAATCTGGAGACCTCAAGCTGTTCGCTTCAGCTTCAAACTACCTTGACAACTGGCCCGTCAACGGAACCTACTATAACACCGTTTCAACCGCAACCCAAATAACCCAACTGCACTTCGAAAAGACAGCAAACGGATACGTCTACAACAACATCTTAGCAGACAACCAAACATTCCAGCCAGGCAACTCGAGCATCGAAGTGACCGTCGCCCCGAGGACCCAGCCGTGACCAACGTAAACAGCGAAGAGCTCGAAGGCACCACCCTAAACGTCTACGCGTATGTCATCAAAGAAGGCAAACCTGTGGGACCCCGTGAAGTCATGCGCGCCATCAACCTTACCAGCCCAAGCATCGCCCACTGGCACTTGCAAAAACTCGAAGCGTTAGGCTTGCTCGCTAAAAATGAGTATGGCGAATACACAGTCAAAGAGAAAGTCAGCGTCAGTGGACACCTGTGGATCGGCCGAACTTTGGTGCCTCGGCTCATTTTCTACTCTTTCTTTTTTATGGGCATCCTGATTGTGGAAATAGGCCTCATCGCATTCCCCTTAATTATGCAAGGCGACGCTCCCGAGTTGTATCTTTACTACCTGATTTCTCCAACCGCCATAGCCACCGTTCTGTTCCTAGGGGAAGGTATCTGGCTACGCAAGAAAACCCGCACCGAAAACGGCAGAAAAAAACCCCAAGCAACAAAATAAGCCGTGCCATCTTTTTCTTCGTGTAAACAATCGACTTTTTCTTCTCGCAATGTTTATTTTCCAAGCAGCTTACTTGTGCCTTCTTGAAGGGTACAGAAGTTGACGCACATCAAAGTCACCAGCAGAGCGGCAAACATCGAATATGCTATACGAGACGTTATGCCCTACGCCGAACAACTTATGAAAGAAGGCAGAAAAATCTACGGCCTCAACATCGGAGACCCCGCAGCCTTCGACTTCTCTGTTCCCCAACACGTCAAAGATGCCCTCTGCAAAGCCGTTCAAGAAGACAACAATTACTATTCCCCTTCCGAAGGACTTCCTGAACTCAGGCAGGCAATCGTTGAAAAAGAGAAACGCGTCAACAACGTCAATATTACTCCTGGAGATGTCTTGGTAACCGAAGGCATCTCGGAAGGCATACAAATGGCGCTGGCGGCCATTGTGGAGAGGGGTGACGAAATCCTCTTTCCAGGTCCCACTTATCCTCCCTACATTTCCTATACAAGAGTCTTTGATGGCACTCCTGTCGCTTACGAAACCGTTGAGAAAGAGGGATGGCAACCTAACGTTGACGACCTTAGAAAGAAAATCTCCAAAAAAACCCGCGCTCTAGTAATCATTAACCCAAACAACCCGACAGGCGCCTTATACAGTAAAAAAATGGTTAAAGAAATGCTTGATGTAGCTGCAGAACATGACCTTTTGGTGTTGTCCGATGAAATTTACGACCAAATTACTTACTCTGACGAATTCTGTAGTACCGCCAGCTTATCAAAAGATGTCCCTGTTGTTGGGTTTAACGGGTTCTCGAAAGCTTATCAGATGACTGGTCTACGACTAGGTTACATGTACTTTAAAGGCAGAGATGGCGAACTGGACGAGCTTAGGTTGGGAATTGAGAAGGAATGTCGCATACGCCTTTGCGCCAACACTCCCGTGCAGAAAGCGGGGGCTGCAGCGCTAAACGGTCCCCAAGATCATATAAAAGGCGTGGTTGAAAAACTAAGGGAGCGCCGAGACTACTCATGTAAGCGTCTTAACGAAATCGAAGGCATCAGCAGCACCAAACCACAGGGAGCATTCTACATTTTCCCCAAAATCCACGGCGTCGGCACAAGATGGAAAAATGATGTGCAATTCGTTATAGAGCTCCTCAGAGAAACAGGTGTGCTTCTTGTGAACGGGTCAGGGTTTGACCCCGTTTATGGCGCAGGACACGTCCGATTAGTGTTTTTGCCGCCAATCGAGACGCTAGAATATGCGTTTAACGAGATTGAGCGGTTCATGAAAAAGAAAAAATAAAAAACGCGGAATATCCCGCAACTTTGCCTGTTTAGTAGACTGCTACGCCCTGAGTTGGGTCGCGGGCTAGTTTCCGGAATTCATTTGTAAGTTTCTCCGTGATGGGACCTCGAGTTCCCGTGCCGATTTGCCGCCAGTTTACCTGACGAATGGGCACGATTTCTGCGGCAGTTCCTGTGAAGAAAATTTCGTCGGCGTTGAACAACATGAAGAGGGTGAGGTTTTCCACGGTGACTACATGTCCGAGTTTCTTGGCGATTTCTGTTACTGCTTTGGCAGTGATACCTTCTAGGGCACCTGTGGAAGTGGGTGGAGTGGAGATTTTGCCGTTTTTGATTATAAACACGTTTTCGCCTACGCCTTCAGCTACGCAGCCATTTGGAGTGAGGCAGATGGCTTCGTCTGCGCCGCTCATGTTGGCTTCGATTTTTGCCATTATGCTGTTAAGGTAGTTGAGTGACTTTGCTTCGTGAGACGCACCATCAATGGGGTTTCGTCTGACCCAAGAGACCAAGGTGGTGATGCCTTTGGTTTTGGCTTCGCCTTCGTGCAGTTTAATGTGGTCAGCTATGATTACGACTGTGGCGGTGCAGCATTTGCGCGGGTCCAAACCTAAATCGCCTATGCCGCGCGTGACAATTAAACGTACGTAGGAGTCTTTCAATTGGTTTTTCTTTACGGTTTCAACTACTGCTTTCACTATTTCTTCCTGTGACAGGGGAATCTTGAGCATCAGAGCGTGGGCTGAAGCGAAAAGCCTTTGGACGTGTTCCTTCAGTTTGAAAACTGAGCCATTGTAGACGCGGATTCCCTCGAACACGCCGTCGCCATAAAGAAAGCCGTGGTCGTAAACGCTGATTTTTGCTTGTGATTTCGGGTAGTATTTTCCGTCTATGTAGATTTGTAACTCTTGTTCCATAGTTATCCCTCGGAACGGGGCGTTTTCATATAGTGTGTTGATTTCTTATAGCTTTTGTAAATGAACTATATGATTCGTTTTCTTAGCCGTGGAACTGTGGTCTCTTACTTAAGCTCCGCGGCAACGGAAGCGGCTTGAAGGGCTTACCAGCAATCTTGGTTGTGATTTTCTTCACTAAATCGTCGACGGTCATGATTTGTTGGGATCCTTTAACTTCGCGGTCTCTTACCGAGAGATTGCCGGATTCTACTTCTTTTTCACCGATGACAACGATGTAGGGAATCCATTCCTGTTCTGCTTCCCGGATTTTTTTCTGGAGCGTCGAGGCGCTGTCGTCGATGTCTACGCGGATGCAGCCAGCCTCAATTCTCTGGGCGATTTCCTCAACCTTATCCATGTACTTGTCAGATATCGGAATCAGGCGAACTTGAGTCGGTGAGAGCCATAACGGAAGCATCGGTGCTTTCCCAGCCATCTGCTCGCGGAAGGCTTTTTCCAGCAGTGCATAGATGTCGCGTTCGATGGCGCCGCTTGGGCTACAGTGTAGAATCAATGGGTACTGTTTTTCGCCTTTCTCATCCACGAAGGTGATCTCGTACCTCTTCGAGTTTTCGACATCTATTTGATCTGTGCTGAGCGCTGCGGCTTTGTTTTGGTTATCTACAAAGTTTAGGTCCCATTTGAGGCTAAAGTAAAAGAATCGTTCATTCCAAACTTCAGCTAACATGGGCTTGTCAAAATTCTTCGCAAGTTCGGCTATGAAGCTTTTATTTTCTTCGTAGAAGCCCCTTGTGAACCGCATTGCTATTTCGTAATCATCCTTAACCAAACCAATGTTGCTGAGAACGTCTAAACACAGGTTAAAGCGGATCTTAAACTCCTGTTTTGCCTGTTCGAGGTCGGTGCAGAACGCGTGACAGTCGGGCATGGTAAAAGCTCGCAGACGCTTGAGCCCAACGACTTCCCCGCTTTTTTCGCGTCTAAAACTGTACCGTGTCAGCTCGTAGAGTTTGAAGGGCATTTGCTTGTAACTGAACTGAGCGTCGTGAGCCATAAGGAATTGACCGAAACATGCTGCGAACCGCAAGAATAGTTCTTTATCTTCGGATTTGAGGACGTATTGACGTGCTGGGAAACGGTTCAGGTAACTCTTCAGGCTTGGGTGGTTAAAGTCGTACATGATAGGCGTCTCAACTTCCATGCCGCCATAAGCAGCCACTCTGGAAGTGACGTACTGCTCAAGCAATGACTTGATCATGCGCCCTTTCGGGTACCACCGAATATTGCCTGGGTCGCTACCTGGCTCGTAATCAGCAATTTCTAGCCTCTTCATCAGCGTAACGTGTGGAGGCATCACGGTGACTGCGCGCGCCTTTTTAATTTCGTATTGCGAAAATTTTTGCAGGTTAACGTGTCCTTTGAACTTGAATTCTTCAACTGGCACCAGTGATCCGTCAGTCAGCAAAACGTGCCAGAAAGACTGCATTTTGTCCTCGGCTTTCAATGCCGCGGAAACAGGTTCTTCTCCTTTTTTGGCTTCGACGCTTTCAGGTTTTTCCTCTTTTGCCGCTGCTTCTTGTGCAGACATATACGACCGAGCTTGCTCAGCCAGCGGGTGCCCTTTAATGGATATTGTGAATTGCTTGTTCCAACCGAAGGGTGCGCTGTAAGTTTCGATGCCCTTCTCTTTAGCGTAGGCTTCCATGACTTTTATGATTTTTAGTGCCTCGCCTGGATTACTAAGGTTGCTGCTTAAGTGAGCGAAGGGATAAATCAAAATTCGGTTTGTCTTCTGTTTGCCCAAGAAAGCGCGCACATCGTCTATGGCTTTTTGCCCCAAAGCCGTGTTGTCGCCTTCCTCGATAGCGGTGAATAATACAACGACTTCTTCAATTCGATTCTCTTTCTTTTCGGCTTCTTCAGCTATCTGAATTTCCTTTTGGACAGGAGTGTAAACAATAAAGTTAGAATGAAGCTGGAGTATTCGCATATTTTTCTCTAGCCCCTAGCCGTACCGCCATTTTTCCAAGGTCTTGTCTTTCTTTGATTTCTTCTTGTACTCTTTATAGTGCTCCTTGCAGAGGTAGGCACGTTTCTCGCCGCTTCCCACGTTTAACCCAGCGGATTTGGCTTTGTCGGTTGGAATTGAACGTTCAGCGTCTCGGCTACAACCGACTACGCTGCATCTTTCGCCTTTATCTATACGACCCACTTTTAACACCTATCTTAACATTATGACTAAGACTGTTTACCAATATAATCGTAATCTTAATAGGTTTTGCGAATCAGCTGTTCAAAAGGTTTAGGGATTTGGATAATAGAATTCTGCAAAAACAAAATTGTGGTTCTGCTGGCAAATTTGATCTAATTTCTATGCATCAGAAACATTTTGCCTAGCAGAAAACAGAGCCAAGATTTTCTGACTATTGTTCTCAGAGGATCAAATAAAAATCAAAAAGGGGTTTACTGAGGCTCTGCCTTATTAGGAGATGAAAACCCAACGAGCAAGAGTCAGGTAATTGTTCCAGAGCCCTTTCAGCCCCCTTTTTCTCCTTTTCGGGTTTTTCACCGAAAAGGAAAGCTCAATTGTTCTCTGCTGAATTTCCTGAACTAAGAATGATTTTAATTGTGAATATAAATCCTTTTGGAAAAGGCGAAAATTATCGACAAAATATCGATAAATAAGTTAGAATTGGCTAAAATGTAAGAAAGTTTAAATACAAAAAACACAATTGGTTCGGAAGCGATTATTGCATGCGGAAAATCGATGCTGTTGACGCGAAAATTCTGAAAGATTTGTTGAAAGACGGCAGAAAAAGCTTCGATGACATCGCGAAAGAATGTAATGTTTCAAAAAACAAAATTTGGAAATGTTACTTTGGCATGAAGAAAGCAGGCATAATCGTTGGCGCAACAGTTCAGTTAGATTATGCAAGCTTGGGCTACGTTGCAATAGCCACAATACTGCTCAATGTCGAGTCTCAGCATGTGGAAAGTGTGTTTGAAAGATTAAGAAGAATACCTGAAGTGCTTGCAATCCGCCAATTCAATTCAAGATACAATATAAGGTTGATTGCAAACTTGAGAAACCTAAAAGAATTGGATCAGATTAAGGAAACAATAAGGTTCCACAGTTCAATAGTTGATATTCGTACATATTTTTGGTTAGGTGTCAAGAATAACCCTGAGAACCTTTCGTTTGGACTCTCAAACGACGAAAAGATAGCTCTCGCCCGAAAAGACTTGAAAGGGACTGACTCTAAAGAAAGCATAACGATAGATGAAACTGACAAGCAAATTGTGCAAAAATTGTCAGAGAATGGTCGCATGTCTTTCAGAAGAATCGCCAAGGAAATTGGAATTTCTACAGATACTGTAATCAGACGATACGAAAAACTCGTTAAGGGCGGTGCCATGAAGATTTCAATTCAAATTAACCCTGAGAAACTGGGATATCAAGCTAACCTTGATTTCAGCTTAGCCTTTGCCTTCCAAAAAGAAACCTCAACCATTGTTGAAAACTTGTCCAAAATTCCTGATGTAATAATAATTCTAAAGACAAGTGGAGACTATGACTTGCACGTTACTGCCATGGTAAGAGATACCAAACAACAATTTGAGATTCAAGAAGAAATCGCTAAGATACCTAACATTGCCAAAATTGAAACAGCAGCAAGGAGAATTCCAAATAAATGGCCCACCAATAGTCAGCATATAACTACTTTTTAAGAACATAAATTGCCTAAGAACAGATACGGATAAGAATTTTTAATTAAAAAAAGGGAAAGGTTTGTTGATTTTTGGTTGTCTTATTTACGTCTTCTCAGGACTAATGCAGCCGCTACGATGACAGCAATAATAATTACTGCTGCGATGCCGATGTATATTGCCGTATTTGCGCTGCTAGTTGGATTCACTGCTGGTGAGGGGGTTGGAGCTATGGTGCCTGTAGGTGTAACTGTTGAGGATGGCGTTGGAGCTATTGTTGTGGTTGGTATAGGTGAAGCAGATGGAGCTGGGCCTACGCTCATTGCTGTTGTTGCTGTTGAGCCCCAGTATGAGTTGCTGCCTGCGAATGTTGCGATTATCTTGTATGAGCCTTCTATTTGAGGTGTCCAATTAGTGTAGAAAAGGCCGCTACTGTCACTTGTAACTGTAGCTATGTCCACTGTATTGCCGTTTGGATCAAGTGTGGTTAGCTTCACTGTTACGCCGGTTGCGTCTGTTGGCATTGGCTTTTGCATGTATATGTATTCCATCCATGCAGCTTGGCTCTCATCTGAAATTGCAGGTACGACATTGAATAGGCCATCTTGGATTTTTTGTTTTGCGCCAGCGGAAACGTCTGTAACTGTGCCTCTTATGGTTACGCTTTGTCCTCGAGCTATGTTAGTTAACGGAGCATCAACTGTTATGGCGCTTGGGCCTTTGCCTACAGCGTAGATTGAATTGTCGTAGTAGTTGTAGTAGCATAGAACGCCGTCTGCAAGAACAGCCGTTGAGGTACCTCTACCTCCGGTTTGGCCTGACCAGCCGAGCATCTTGTAAATTTCTGCTCCAGTATAAGCGTCGATGCAGTAGATAGAGTTGCCTTCATAGAGTGGATCGTTTGGCGAGTGTTCATTGTTGAATGCGTATACTTTTCCGTCGGTGATGGCTGATAAGAAGATTGGTCTGAGTCCCCATGGCGTGTCAATTCCGCTGTTTGTGTCGTTGAATTTCCACAGCAAGCTTCCGTTCAGTGTGCTTATGCAGTTGAGTTCTCCGCCGAAGCCTTGTACGTAAAGGTTGCCGTAAGCCATAGCGCCTCTTTGTCCGCCGCCTTCGCCGCTACCATAGTAGGTATAGGCACGCTGTGGTATGGTTGTTGGTCCCCAAAGTAAACTACCATTGTCAAGGCTGTAACCTAAGAATTGCATTGTCTCTACGTCGCTCATGACAAATACGCGGTTTACTGGATCAATTGGCCAAGATGTGATAAATCTTCGGGTTAGGTTGCCTGATGGTGCGGGATAGTCCTGTTTCCATATCAGTTGACCGCGGTTTGAGTCTTTGTCGCTTATAGCCCATAAGGTGAATGGATCTGGAGTGTACTTGTCACCGACACCTGGAGCTACTAAGCTGCTTCTGCCAAGGATTATGTCACCAGGCAGAACCTGAACGATAGCGGGGGCAGAGTTTCCTGCTAGGTTTGGCAGTGTTACATTCCATGAATAAGCTATGCTCATGTCTACGGATTTTCCGTCTGGTCTCCATTGCCATTGATTAGTTGATGTTCCTGTGCTTAACTCTAAGCCGACTTGTTCCGCAGTGTTATTCCACAGAGCGACCCAACCGGTGTTTGTCTTAGTGTCGTAGGATAACACGTATTGAACTATCTCGCCTTTGTTTGTGTATACAGAGGTACCACGTGGAATGTTGGTTTCGTTAAATGCCCATTTGCCCGTGTACGCATCGAAAGCTTGCCAGGTGGTAACGCCCGCAGCTGTTGAAGTTTGCCATAGAAGTCCTCCGACTACGCCGTGTTGATTTGGCGATTCATAATCGTAAAGTTGGCCGAATGATGGCGCAGCTATTGATGGTGCAGCTGAAGCTGTTGTTGAATTGCCGCCCGTATATGCTGTGCTCAAGTAAGCATTGAGGTCGTCTCGATGCCATAGTTCTTGACCGGTTTGCAGATCAACAGCGGTGAAACCTCCACCTACGTTTGAGTGACCAAGCGGAACTGGATAGTAAAGTATTCCTCCAAGAATCATAGCGTTAGTGAATCTGCCTTCGTACGAGCCGCCTGAGTAGAATCCAGTATCTGGGATAACGCTGCTTGTTGAGCCTGCGGTCTGAGCCCAATTGCTTCCAACCACGCCTCCGAACTCAATGGGTTTTGTCCACAATATGTGAGGGCTGCTAGGTCCTGCCCCTGTTTGCCATAAACTATAGCCAGTTCCAAGTTGCGGTGCATTTAGCCAGTTTGATGAAATAGTAGACCACACGTGATTGTCTGCCGATATTGGCCGTGTCCAGTAGCCAGTTGGAAGCGGATATGCTTCAACCGGGGTTATCGCCTGTTGTTGTACTGTAAGAGAAACGGTAACTTGGCTGGGTAACCATGTATCGCCGACAAAATCGCTAGGTGTACCGGGTAGTCCGTTGTCTGGATTGTACAGAGATGCTACTTGTCCAGAGTATTTGAGGGTGAAGGAGTAGGTACCCACTTGATCAGGGTTGTACAAAGTGTATGTTGATCCTGTTGGGTCTGATGTGAACGGTCCGAGATGGTCGGTTGCTCCGTTGGGTTTCACTATGTCAATGGTGAAATCGTGCCATCGGTCTCCTGCGCTTCCTGCTGCTGTTGGCGGCGCACCGTGGAGCCACATTACAAGGAATATGGTTTGGCCGACGCCGACAGGATTAGGCGATATAGCTAGATAGGGATAGGATTGAATCTGTAGAGGGGGAGTATGTGCGTTAGCTGAGGGTAGGGTAGCGAAAGCAACCGGAAGAGTAAGCATCAGAAGTAAAGCCGTTGTTGCGAAAAGTTTTCGTCTATTCTTGTTTTTAGTTATAACTAAAGACATTTCTCTCTAATTCTCCTAACTGATATTTTTAAGGATTTGGAGTTTATATGTTTTTGCTGATTGCCCATAGAGGTTAGAAAAACAGTATCATTCCCGTGAGATCCGATTCATTTCATAAACGGTGCGGGCTCTGCGGTAAATCTCCTTTTTTTGGCCGAAGAACTCTGCGCCTATGCTTTCGACAACTAATGATGCTGCGGCGGAACCTGCACAAGCACACCATAAGGGCTCTTTTTGTCGTATGTACTCGGTTAGGAAGGCGCCTATGAAGGCGTCTCCTGCGCCTGTTGGATCAACAACGTGTTCTGACTTGTAGGCTGGAACATTATAGATTTCGCCTTTGGTTGAGAGTATTGCGCCTTGGGAGCCCAATGTGATGATAACAGTTTCTGGTCCAAAGTCATGAATTGCCTTTGTTGCTTTTTTGAGGTCTGTTTGACCAGTCAACAAGACGACTTCGTCAAACGAAGACTTGTAGATGTTAATTAAAGGCAGGATTCGTTTATCCATTTGGCTGCAACAGGTTACGTTTCCTTTTTGGTCGAATCGTCTGGTCATGCCTTGCGGGTCAACACTGAGGCAACCACTTCTGCTTTTCAAGCACTCAACGACATCAAATGAGATTTCTGCAGCTATGGGTGCAATATGAATGGCTTTGGCGCGCAAGGACGGCAAGTCTTCAAGTGTGATTTGTGAACCTTTGTTTTTCAGCCTAAGTGTTCTAGATGACAAATCTCTGTTATATGTGAGCTCGAAGCTGGTAGTGACTTCGTCGGGAGCTTTGGTGACTCCTGAGAGGTCTACTCCTTCTTTTCGAAGTCTGCGAGAGTAATCTTCGGGAAAGTCGGCCCCAACTTTGGAGATGACGGCTGCAGTGGCGCCTAACTGCCGGGTGATTAATGAAACATAGGCAACTGCGCCGCCCAAAACGGCATATGGCTTAAGGTTTGTTGGCAATTTGAGGTAGTCCATTGAAAAGTGCCCGACAACGGCTATGTCAAATTGCTTTGTCGCCATAGAGTTCACGGGAGACAGGTGAATTAGCTATTGTATAAGGAATGGTTGTGTGAAGATTATGATTGGAGAAGCAAGATAGCTTTTGCCAAGTCACCTTCGCATTCCAGTAGGGCTTTGCGGGCTTCTTCGACGCTTTTGCCAGTCTGCCCTGCAACTAGCTGCACGTCTTCTTCGGAAACTGTGGCTGCTGGGGCTTGCCTTTGGGGCGCACGTTCAGAAACTTTACCGCCTGCGACTTGAAAGATTTTTTGCCCCTGAACGTTGACGATTGCGACTTCGGGAGTTTCGATGACGATTTCTTTGGTGGGAGTTCTTATGATAACTTCTTCGACGTCTTCAACGCCTTCCATATTCATGCCCATGCGCTGCATCATTCGTTTTGCGTCTCTGGGGTTCATGCGTCGTTGCATAATATATCTGCTCCAACAATGTAGTTTATTTTGTGAACTCATATACTTAACTTTCGCTGATTAATAGGCTGCACAATTCATAAACTGACGTAAGGCTTTCCCGCTAGCTATACCCGAGAATCTAGATTTATATATCGAGTTGACTTATTTTTTATTGCACTGTTTTGCAGGTGAATATTTTGGTTTCTGAAAAACTATTAGAATTCTTAAATAAGGGTATTGCCCGTGAACTTCAAGTCTCCATACAGTACATGTGGCAGCACGTTCAAGTTACTGGCCTAGACGGCGCAAACGTCGAAAGCACTTTCCGCAAAATAGCCATAGCAGAAATGAAGCACGCTGAACGGCTTGCCGAACGTTTAGACTACTTAGATGGCGTGCCCACTGTTAAGCCGGACCCGATTTTCGTCGGCGGTAGCCTTCTCGAAATGCTCAAACACGACGAGGAGAACGAGGAAGAAGCCATAACTCTCTATAAGCAAGCCATACAAGTTGCCGAGAAAGAAGGCGACTACACCACTAAACGTTTACTTGAAGACATCCTTGCTGATGAGGAAGATCACATCAACACTTTCGGAAAACTCCTCGTCGGCATGACTGAACCCTTCACCCAGCCTGGAATATCCAATGTATAAGGAACGCAAGCAGTAAACAAAGAAAGACCGCCAAGGATATCTTGGATCAATAAAATCTTGAACATGAAGAGTCTTCAGATGGAAAGCGAATTTGAAAAACAGTTCAACGCACTCCAAATGGATGCTGAAACAAAAAATAAGATTCTGAAAATCATCCAGTCCGCAGGCGAAGAGAATCCATGTTTATCCTGCGCATCTAACACCGACTGCAACAGCTTCAAATGGTTCGAAAAGTGGTTTGGCTCACAAAACAAAGAGCAGTAGCGTGGCTATCCTGTGCTGTTCCACCAAATCAAAGTGTCATAGTGGTATCTGCCAAAAAGCCGAGTCCAAGGTGACCCGTAGACGATATCGAATTCGTCGCCGTAAGTTTGCACAAGACTGTTGACTTTGTCCGATATCAAATGCGAGTTTTCATCTGCGTTCCAGACTCCCCAAATCGTGTCCTGCGGATTCCGAAAACCCCACCCGTAGTTGTCTGGGAGAACATAGGCTACGCGTTGCACATTTGATGTTTTGCTCTGCGGCGTCTGGAGAACGTACTTCTGGAACTCTTTAACGGCGTCAAAATGAGCTTCAGTTAGTAACCCGTACGGACCTATTTGGGGATAGTTAAAAACAACCACGTATTTGGCGCCCGCATCATAAGCCGTAACCATATCTTGGTAAAGCTCAGGAGCCGACTCAATATAGGAACCTCCTTCGGATCTCCAAGTCATCATCACGCCCCAACTCTTGTTATGCATCTCCGCCGCACCTCGACAAAGCGCAATATTCACTGCCCGTGAATTGTTCCACCCAAATTCACAGAGAACCACATCATAACCCGCCTCGTAATCGTACCAGTATAATCCGTAATCTGAGGTCACCAGCTTGTCGGTTTTGATGAAGTCCCTCATCTGCAGATACAGATAATATACATAGGTGTTTGCGGCGTCCCGGTAATCATAGGGCATTGAGGTGTTGTCGAACTGCCTAAAGCTTCCGCGGTCCAGTTGGTTGCCGCCCGGCTCATCCCAGAGGTAGTAGCCTAAAAACTTGTCTCCATACCTGCTCTTAGCTTCAGAAACCCATGTTATCGGGTTAAGTGTAAAGTTTTGCGCTAATGGTGAAGGGTAAACCATGAACACTAAGAAACTCAAACCTGCATCAACGGCGTAATCCGAAACCTCTTCAAGGCTGGCCTTGTTCTCATTAACAGCCAAATTCGTGAATGTAATCAGGTTCGTGTAACCTTTTACTTTGTCAATTAGCGTTTTGGTTTCCGCAACGTTCCCACCTGCGGTAACCCCTAAGAAAAATCCCTCGGGCAAAGACTCCGAAGGCTTATCCTTTTCAGTGAGAAACCAAAATGCTGCTGAAAGCAAGGATGCAGAAAGCACGATAACTAAGAGCACTAAAACAAGTAAACTACGCTTCAAACTGGGCGGGTTGATTTGCGCCATTGGAGAATGTCCAACAAACCAGAATAAAAAAGTACCTAAACTAACAATTCAGAGAAAGCAAAGGAAAAGCAAACAACAAAAAAATAAAAAGAAAATTTTGGGTTTATCGAAGCTTCATGAGAACCATTTCAGCCGCTAAAACCATCGGCTCCCAAGTTTCACAAAGCGGCGGTGCATACGCGGTGTCTGCTTTGGCGAGTTCGCGTACGGTCATGCCTTGCTGTATAGCGAAGCTGAGGCAGTTTATGCGTTGCGTTACTTCTTCACCGCCCACGACTTGTCCGCCGACGATGCGCTGCGACTCTTTTTCCACGACGAGTTTGACTTTTATGGGTTTGGCTCCTGGGAAGTAATCTGCTTTGGTTTTGCTGCTTATGGCTCCGGTTACTACTTCCATGCGGTTACGTGCAGCGGAAGTCTCAGTCATGCCAGTGTTGCCTGCTTCGATCTCGAATAACCGCGTAACGGCGGAAGCCAATATGCCTGTAAACTGTGAGTAGTCGCCGCCTGCGTTTGCGCCTGCAACTTTCCCTTGACGGACTGCGATCGTGCCTAACTGCGCACACATCGGTCTGTGCGTGACTATGTTTGGTGCTTCAGCACAGTCGCCAACCGCGTAAACGTCTTTCACGTCGGTTTCCATCCTCAGGTTAGTCTTAATTGCCCGTGTTTCACCCAGTGGGATTCCCGCGTCAACTGCCAGCTTTGTGTTTGCGCGCACGCCAAAGGCGCTGATGAACAGGTCTGCCTCAATTTTTTCTCCGCCAGCCATAACTGCGGTAACTTTGTTTTCGCCGAGGAATTCTTCGACTCCTTTGCTTGTGAGTATGCGCATGCCCTTCTCCTCCAGATGCTCTTGGACCAGTTTTGCCATGTCCGCGTCAAGTAGTTGTGGAAGAATCTGAGGCAGCATTTCGACTATGGTGACTTTTAAGCCTTGTTCGATTAAGCCTACGCCCACTTCTAAGCCGATTAAGCCTGCGCCCATGATGACCGCGGATTTTGCGCCTGCCTTCACTGCTGCTTGAATTTTCTCGCCGTCTTCTATGCCGCGTAGGCTTAGGATGCCTTGTTTTTCGCGTCCTTTGATTGGCGGCATGAATGAGTCTGCGCCTGTTGCTATGACGAGGCTGTCGTAAGGCATGGTTTCTGTTGCGCCTTCTTTGGTGAGGTATGTTACTATTTTTTCTTTGGTGTTTATAGCGGTGACTTTGGTTTCGTTTTTCAGCGTAAGTTTTAGCATTTGGAAGTAAGCTGGCGGATAAACAATCAAGTCAGTGAAGTTGGCGATGTGTCCGCCGATGACGAATGGAAGTCCGCAACGCGAGTAACCAGCGTTTTTCTCTTGCGTAATCAAGGTAATTTCTGCAGTGCGGTCTTTCTTGCGTGCTGCAGACGCTGCTTCCACGCCTGAAGCGTTCGCCCCGACAACTATTACACGTCTAACCATTCAGGTATTCCTTCTATTTTGCCTGGTTAGTGTGCCACTCAACAGCAGCGTTGAAATCCATGAGGTTAGCGAGTTCCGCTTGCAGGTTCGCAGGTTTCACAACGGCTATCCAGCCTTTCCCGAAGGGATCTTCATTTAGCAGTTCAGGTTTGGATTGAACTTCATCGTTGACTTCTTCGATGGTTCCCGTTACTGCGGCGATGAGATCAGAAACGGCTTTAACCGATTCGACGGTTCCGTATGGTTCGCCTTGTTTGACGTCTCCGCCTGCGCTGGGCAGTTCCGCATAGACGATTTCTCGTAGTGATTTCTGTGCATAATCGGTAATGCCCATGCGGACTTTGTCGCCTTCAATTTTAATCCATTCAAAATCTTTCGAATAGTAAAGGCCTTCTGGCACTTCGTATGCTCCAACTTTAACCATGTACTTGCACCTTCTAACTTGTGAATAAAGTGTTTACCATCGAAGCTTAAAAGTCTTCACAAGTTAAAAAAAAGAGTTGGATTGCAGAAATCTTTACAACAAACGCGATCAAGCGGCAAAGTCACAGGCTTGTTTTTGGGACAGAAAACATTCCAAAGGCAGACCATGGGACATCGATAATATTCATGGCTTGGAGAACTGGTGGAAAGGCAAATGCAATAAAGAGATTTTCCAAATCATTGTGAAAACAAGAAATTCACCAAAAAAAGCCCCGTTTTTCTTCTTTTAAGCCTAAGTTGCTTCCCAGCCCAGAACAAGCACTAATAACGTTCCATACAGTCTAAAGGTGCTAAAGAAAAGAAGTGCTTGAACGAGAGGAAATTCTCAGCCTTCGCGCCATCATCTCTGGTTCAAAGTCCAAGGAACTTTCAGTAGGTACTTGGAGTATCTCGACTGAGCTCTCTTATCGATCTCTTTTTCCAGCAATCCAGTCTTCTGTCCATTGACGAGCTACAGGGTCAGGAACTTGAACTGGCGGATGCTTAAACGCGTACGCAGGCATACTCAAGAGAGCGCCGCTGATTTTTCGGTCCAAAGCAATTTTCGCGGCGCGAATCAGGTCGATGACGACGCCCGCACTGTTGGGGCTGTCTTCAACCTCCAATTTGGCGCTGATGGTTATGGGTCTGTCGCCAAAAGCGCGGGTTTTCATCGAAATGTAACAGATTTTCTTGTTTTTCAGGAAGGGCACAAAGTCGCTGGGACCAATACGGGTGGGCAGGTCGTAGGGAACGAGGCTGGTGACTGCTTCGGTTTTGCTGATACGCTTGCTGGTAAGGCGGTTTTCCACGGTCATGTTTTGGAAGTCGGTGTCGCCGCCAAGGTTAAGCTGGTAAGTCTCATCCACGATGGCGCCGCGGTCAAGGCAAAGCCTGACAAGGGTGCGGTGGAGGATGGTTGCGCCGACTTGACTCTTGATGTCGTCGCCTAAAACTGGCAAACCAGCTTTCTCGAATTTCTTGGGCCACTCGCCTGACTTGTCGCTGCCGATGAATTCGGGCATGCAGTTCACAAAAGCGCATCCCGCATCGATGGCGCATTGGGCGTAGAAGCGGACGGCGTCGTGGCTGCCGACAGGGAGATAGTTGACGAGGACTTGGGTTTTGGCGTCTTTGAGGGTTTTAACAATGCTTTCTTTGGTGGTTTTGCTGTCGTTGTAGACGTTGAAGGTTTCGCGCATGTGTGTCGCTACGCCGTCTAAGATTATGCCTGGCGAAACTTTGACGCCCAAGTTGGGTACGTCGACGAATTTTTCGCAGCAGTTGGGCTTTACCCAGATGGCTTCTGAGAGGTCTTTGCCGATTTTGGCTTTGTTTACTTCGAAAGCGGCAACGAACTTAATGTCGCTTATGTGGTAGCCGCCATAGTTAACGTGCATGAGTCCGGGCACGGTGGTGTCTTCTTTTGCGTTCTTGTAATATTGTGTTCCTTGGGTGAGAGCGCATGCGCTGTTACCTATGCCTATGAGGGCTACGCGGATTTCAGGCAAATCAGTTACCTTCTGTTGGAAGGCTTACGCTGGTCTGCGCTATAACTTTTTCTAGACTAATGGCAAGGTTAAAAGGGAACTCGCACTAAACTAGCATCAGCAGGTTGATTGACATTTATGAGCACAAGCGAAAGCAAAGTAACAATAAAGTACGAGCCCTTCAAAGAGATCGTGATAATGGAGCAAACCCGCTTCACTTCGCCCGACGATATGGCAAGGTTCACCTCCGTAATTGCAGGCGGCAAACTCGCAGGTCTGTACTGGGCTGAAGGCGTTGTTTTCTTGTATTTCCCTCTACCGCCATCAAACACAGCGGTTGCTAAGATGCTCATTGAAAGCGGCAAAGTCTACTGGACATTCGTTGGGTACGCGCTCATGCCAAAATATGCGTCAACCATTGAGACAAGAGAGAAAATGATAGTGCCAGTAATCGACATATCCACCAACCCACTGCTCAGCAAAGTTGCCAAGTGGCTCAAAGAACAGAAATAGGCTTCAGTGTTGAACAAGATAACTTTTGAGGGCACACTCATCACTGGAGAGGGCAACGGCAAGAAATACCTAATGCTCCTATGGGTAAAACAGCAAATAGAACAGAAACTCGGCTATACACCTTATTTAGGCACATTAAACCTGGAATTGACCAAAAAAAGTGCTGAACGCAGGAAACTTCTAACAAGAGAGAAGGCAATTGCGATTTGCCCCGCTGAAGGCTATTGTACAGGAAGTCTTTTCAAGGCATCCATCAGGGGTTTGGGGTGTGCTGTTGTTGTTCCCGAGGTCAAAGGTTATCCTGAGAATATGCTGGAGGTTATTGCTCCCGTAAACATTCGCGAGACATTAAAATTGAAGGATGGAGATGCAGTAACTGTCTCGGTTCAAGTTTAGATGAGCGGCTACCGCTTGTTTTTCCTCTGCAGAAAGTCTCTTATGTACTCTTCTGCACATCCGCTTCTTTGCAGGTACGCACCGTAGCTCACAAGCGCTTTCATGGCCCGCGCTGCATCTTCTGGAGAAGAATATGAGGGAACGCCCAGCCTGTCGAATCTGCCGCGAGTGTAAAGAGCCATTTCTGTTTCACCTATGTCGCACATGACAATGGGTTTACGGTATTTGCTGGCGACTTTAGCGACGCTACTAATGTATTTCTCCCTTAGCCCAGGCATGTGATGTAAACCCAGAAAGATTATGCCATCAATTTCTGTGTCCTGAAACATGAGATCAGCGGAGATTTCAAATTGGTCATCGGTAACCGAGCCTGTGAGGTCAACAGGGTTGCGTGTAGCCGCAATTTTGAGTATTGTGCCGTCCGTTTTGAGTTTCTCGAATTTCATGCAGGTTTCTTCTGAGAAAGGCTCAACTGTAAGCCCTTGGAGTTCCAATTCGTCAACGGTCATGACTCCTGGTCCTCCCGCATCGGTTAAGATTCCGATATTTCTGCCCAATGCGGGCGGCTGCATAGCGAGAGCCTTTCCGGCATCAAAGAACTCCTCCATATCTCTAGCACGAATTACACCTGCCTGTTCAAAAGCGGCAGCGTAGATTTTGTCTGAACCCGCAATTGCTCCTGTATGTGAACTGGCAGCTCTTGCACCAGCTTCGCTTTTCCCAGATTTGATAACCACTACAGGTTTTCTTGATGTCACTTTTTTGGCAATTTTGAGATATTCTTTCCCGTGTTTTATGTCTTCGACATAAGCGAGTATGACTCTTGTTTCCTTATCGTGTAGTAGGTAGCTGAGGATTTCTGAGTCGGAGACATCACATTTGTTGCCAAAACTGACGAATTTACTCACACCCATTTGGCGCCCCGTTAAATAATCTAACGCCGCGACGCCAAAAGCTCCGCTCTGCGTAAGCATAGCGATGTTTCCAGGCATTGGTCTAGGAGTGGCTATAACATCTTCTCCTGTTGACAAAACCTTTGTCTCCGGGAGAAATAGCGAGTCAACGCCCGTTTTCGAATAGTATACGCCGAGGCAGTTTGGACCCAGAACGCGTATTCCGCCTTTTCTTGCGGCGGCAACAACTTGGTCTTCGAGTTCTATGTTGCCGACTTCTTTGAAACCGGCGGTTACTATAATGGCGGCTTTAACTTTCTTTCCCGCTGCTTCGTCCATGATGCTTGGAACAACTTTGGCAGGAACGATGATAACAATTAATTCGACTTCACCGGGGATTTCTTTTAAAGAAGGATAGCATTTGAACCCTAAAATGGAGTCTTCGCCCGGGTTAACTGGGTAGAGTTCTCCTTTGAAAACTCCGCGCAACTTGTTGGTTGCGAAGTTTTTGAAGATGACGTGTCCAGCCTTGTCTACTTTTTTGGTGGCGCCTATAACTGCTACTGAACGCGGATTGAAGAACGCGTCTAACTTTCTTATCGATTCTTCCATGGCTCATCCCGGGTTGGTCGGTTAGAATTAAGTTCCTGTTTTTTATGCTTTACTCTTCAGAAATCTACTATAACAATGCTTAGTATTAATTCTAACGATTTTCTTTTCCTGTTGCTTGTTGCGTCTGCGTGGCTCTTCTCACAATCACGATTGGCTTGTGTTTTATGTTTGTAAGCATGTCCCAAGTTACGCCTGTCGGGGCTACTTTGAATCTTGCTGCCATATCCCAAACCGTGGCTCCTGAACCGGGACCTCTCGCCCTGTCGGCAACGTTGGCGATTGTTAATGCTTCTCCAGCGTGAAGGCGTTGTCCCGCAACGGCAAGAGGTGTGGGTCTTTTTCTGAGTTTAAGCATCTTGCCTATCACGTAGGCAGCTAGTCCCCCGTAGGAGCTTATTCCCCCCATGGGTTTAGGTCTGGGAGTGAAGTGGAAATTCCTGAAACTGTAAGTTTTATCCGTGTCCACAATAACAACCGTGATATCTTTGTCCAAGTTTTGCTTGATTTGCATACGGATTGCTTCGGCGGCAACGTCCGAGTTAGGCAATGGCAAACTGACAAGTGAATATGGCAGGTTAGAGCCGTCTATACCTGCTTCAGAACCGAACATGAGCGCTTGATGCAAACCAGAATATTGAAGAGCAACCTGTTTGTGCCGGCTACCCGTTTCGGCAGGGTAAGCGCGAATTCTGCCAAGCAATCTTTGCCCAAAATGGCAGGCAACCCCGATGAAGTAACCCCACGCAAAAGGCATCCAAATTGTCGCGATAAATTTCGCGGTAGCGCTTGGCGTGAATTTGCTTTCGTCCACGATGTTGTTACTCGCTGTTGAAAGAGCTTTCTCAGATACAATTACGAAGTCGCCGTCAGCAACCTTCCCGCGTACTGCGTGAATTATCTCGCGTATGTAATCTGTCTTCGGCATCCAGTACCTCGTTGTCAAAGCCAACGCGTAGTATCGGGTCATTAATTCACTACTGCTAGAGCACCTTTTTTTGCTTATGTTATTAAAAGCTTAAGGAACCAAAAACACCTATCTGAGAGAAATTGACTCAAAAATCACATAACTTTAATACTAGAAACGCCGATGCAGCAAGGAGGATAGACACTTGCTGTTTGGACATAAGAGCAAAACACAGGTAGATTTGGGTGATTTGAAAGACGAAAAAGAACGACTCACCAGCTTCCTGCATGCGAATCTCAAAAGCGAAGTTACTTACATCCAGAATAAGTTGATATTGGATTCGGAAGAGTTGTCCCCTCAAGAGCTGCAGAGGGTAGTAACAAAGTTTGTTTATCGTAGAAACCTGAATAGCACACATTATGTTTCTCTGGAGGGCAGCACTGTCAAAATTAACGAATTCAAAGCTTCTGGCAAGAAGCCGGAAAAGCGAAGCAAAAACCCGACGTCTCCACACATGGCTCATGGGTTCTAATTTGAAGAGTTAGACCAAAGAAAGCCGAGGTAAAGAGTTAAGAGGATGGTGCTCCGACCGGGATTCGAACCCGGGTCTTCGGCTCGAAAGGCCGGAATACTTGACCGGACTATACTATCGGAGCCCATGTTTTGAGAAGAGCACAAGCAGAATGCTTTTTCCCTCGAATAAACCTTACCCTTCACTTGGCTAGGGTATTCATGCTGGTTGCTTTTTTTCTTTGAACAAAAACCCAGTTATCTGCTCAACCAGCTTGTTCATTGACTGCAGCTTCTCTTCTAGGCTATCGACGCGTTTTTCTAGGTCGTTGGACATAATTTTGCCTTCGATACGATTGGCAGAACGGAACATTAGCAGCATCTTGAAAACCTCCGTGACGGCTTTTTCTTGCTCCTCAAAGGTTGCTTGCTTGAGCCCAGCGCAAATCAGTAGCAAATCAATGTAGTGTTCTTTAATTTTGAGTTCCTGGTCCACTGAAGGGTCAGTAGGAAAAGCTATCGCCAATGGATTTTTTTTGCTCAGCTCAGCGGCAGTGGGAAAACGGATAATTATGTTTCCCTTGATCCACGATGAGACGAACTCGGTTACAACGTGGCGCACATCTTTTTGGGAGAAAAGCGTGGATGATGCTGACTCCTGCTTGGTTTTGCGGATTTTGACCTTGATGACTTTGCTGTTTTCAATTTTGTCTTTAGAAGTTTTTTCCGTTAGTACTCCCCCAAACTTCGCCTTCTTAATCTATACAGTTCTTTCCACTCAATCGCGAATTAAACGTTTCCGATTAACCCAAGTCTAAGCTAATATGAGATTTTGGCGGTTGACGGAATCTTTCCCAGAACCTTTGCTGTGGCTTTTTCCACTTGCTCGCGGTTCTCCGCGTCCGTGTAAACCCGCAGTATATTAATGAAGCCCTTGAGGGTCTCAAAAATCTTTGAGATATCGCTCATGCGGTACATGGTTTTTGCGCCGCCACTGGTTTTGCTGAACACCGGAATCTCCATGTTCTCCATCAATGCACTATGGTGATACGGAACCGAAGGTACGGTGGGCACATCAATAACCACAGTCTCCGCCGCAACTCCCGCATCATGCGCAATCTCCTCCTGAACCTGCAATCGGTATGAGTCACGACTGAAAATGTTCGAAATCATAGTGTCCTTGTCATAGAATGTCCGCTCATATGCACACTTGAGCATGCGACGTCGTTCTAGATCGTCAATAATCTGCTTTGACTTCCCGCATTTCTTTGCAGCCGCCCAAACAGTATAATCATCCATTGCCAAATATTCTTCAGGCGTCTTGAATGCTGTCAACCCGAGCTCTTCGTTTGCTTTCTCCATGGCTGTCGCAAGCATGATTTGAGCTGCCCTGCCCACACGGTGGAAATAGATGCTTTTGAATGACTCGATGCGTGCGATTATGAAGGATTCCAATGCGGATAAGGCCCCGAGCTCAACTGCCAAGTTCTCGCCCAATACATCTAGCGCGTGAATTAACCTGAAAACGTCTATGAAGCCGTATTCTGCACCAGTGTGGTAAGTGTCTCTGACGATGAAATCCTGTTTGTCTACGTCAACGGCGCTGCTGATTATCTGGTCAAGGAATGCCCTGCCCGGTTTGTGTAGTTTGCCCACGGCTAGTTTGCTTATCTCTCCCGGATTGTAACCCATTTTCCCCAGTTTGTCTGCAACTTCACTTTTTTCTATAATCCACGATGTGATGTCTTCGTGAGTCTTATCTAAGTCCCTGACGAGCAAGTGCTCAAATACATGCGAGAACGGACCATGCCCCACATCATGTAGCAGCGCCGATATGCGGGCAACCTCCGCTTCCTCGTCGTTCACAGCCCGACTGATGTTTGGGTTCTCTAAAACTTTGCCTGCCAAGTACATGACCCCAACGCAGTGTTCAAATCGCGTGTGATTCGCGCCAGGATACACGTATTCCGATCCGGCCAACTGCCTTAGCCTGCGTAGCCGCTGCATTGGGTACGAGTCGATTATTGTTTTTTCTGCTTCGGTGATGTAAACGTACCCATGAACGGGATCTTTGATTTCGCCCCAGTAAGCGTTCGGCATATCTGTATGCACTCCAAGTGGAATATTATTTATTCGCCTCCACATTAATGCTTACCCATTACCGAGAAACCAAGTTGACCCGAAAATGGACAAGAAAGGTGCGTTCATAGTAATCGAAGGATTGGACGGTTCAGGAAAAACCACCCAAGCAAAACTCTTGGTCAGCAAACTGAAAAAAAGTCGCGCAGCAGTATATACGGCGGAACCAAGCCTCGGAAAAATCGGCAAGTTCATCCGAAACCGCATCCTCTATAGCGAGCCCCGCCCGCCCACAACAGTGGAAGCCTTGCTTTTCGCGGCAGACCGCATCGAGCATATCCGAAACGAAGTTATGCCCGCACTGGAAAACGGATGCTTAGTAATTTCTGACCGTTACATCTACAGTTCACTTGCCTATCAGGGAAGCGCAGGCCTCAGCTTAGAATGGATACAAACTATAAACAAGTATGCAATGAAACCTGACCTGGCGTTGTTTGTTGACGTGAACCCAGAAACCGTACTTAGGCGACTTAAGCGTAAAAAATCGGTTATGGAGAATTTTGAAACCCAACGGAAAGTCCGCGACGTATATCTCAAATATGTGAAGAACGGTGAGCTTACCCGGATAAACGGCGATAAACCTAAAAACGTAGTTGCTAAAGAAATTCTGGAAAAAATTACAACGTTCATGAGGGCACGTGACTAATTCTGTTGGGTACGCTTGAGTATTTTTCTTATTGAAAGTTGGTTGATTTTTTGTTCTATGAAATTTACAAGATCTTCGGGGCTTATATGCCGAGGCCCCTTTTCGTGAAAGACTGAAATCTCCATCGTTCCCTGGCCGAAGCCCATTCGAAGCATGTAGTAGTCGAACCTGAGCGGCGACTTCTTAGCTTTATTTTTCTTGTAGTAGCGGAGGGCACAAAACCAGTCCATAACCTGCAATGACTCAGTCTTTAAAAAATCGTGAAGTCTCTTAGCTTCCTCTCCAGTGAGGTAACTGAAACCTTCATTATCTGCGATGCCGAACTCGAAAATCACGGTTCCATTGGGCACTGTTGGGTTGCCAACTTCTTCAAAAGAGAAGGTTTCACTGTTTATTTCTTGAAATACTTGGGCGACTTTCTGTTGGAGTTTTCGCCTCGAGAGAGAAAAAGTGAAGGTTTCAACTCGATGAATAGTTTGAGGAAAGTTTTCGTAGAAACCAAGCATCGGTTGTTTAGCTCTTTTTCATTCGTTTAATTTTCTCAAGGCTATTAAGCAGTTCACTGAGCGCACTAGTCAGTTTTCCCAGTTCTTCAACATTGTCTGTTTTCTCGATTTTGCCTTCCAGGTCCTGAACCTTCGACATAAGCGTTGCTTCAAGTTTGTCCAAAGGTAAGTTGCCCGTGGCTTTCTGGGGTTCTTCGCCCTCTTTGACTATTATGACTTTTTTCTGGTCTTTGCCACACCACAACGTGCCATCTTGAAGCCTGAATAAGGGGGAGGAACATTGGGGGCAGGCCATGTCGGTCAGGGTTGCGCCTTGGCGGAGCAGGTCAGCCATGCGTTTGATATCTGTGTCTCCGGTTTTGCTTTGCATTAATGGACCCCAAAGTAAATACGTATCAAAGCTTATATAACTTGGTTGCTGCGAATTTGCAGTGGGTGTAATTTATGGTGCGAAAGAAAAAAACTGAAGAGTACGAAGCACGGATTAAGCAAGCGCTAGTTGTCCTCGGGGAAGTATCTGAAGACAGTACGACTCCAAGAAACATCAGGCGCGCCGCAAAAGATTCCATGAACGCTTTGCAGAGTGGAGAATATACGCCCGCTGTGCGGGCTTCCAACGTTATAAGCATACTTGATGAGATTCTGCAGGACCCAAATATGCCTGCGTATACACGGGTTAAACTGTGGAACATAATGAGCCTCATAGAAGCCATAAAAGACTGACCTAGAATATATGAGACTACTTTCTTTTTCTAAGTAGCTTAGCGCCGTTTAGATCATAAAGGCTTTGTGCCTGAAAGGATAGTTAAGTTATCCATTGGTTGTCTGTGGTTGCCTGTCTGTTTGTTTGTCTCTGTGTCTGACAGAGAGGTAGTGAGATAAGAGAAAGTAAGAGTTGTAGTTGTTGGAGTTGTCGTAGTCGTTAGCAGTTGTAAGTAGTTAGTGGCAGGGAGTAGGAAGTCGAGAGAGAAAGATTAAATTTTAATGCCAGCCTTTGGCTTTTTTGATCTCTTCCCATGCTTTGTTTATTTTATCAAACTCGTTGCCATAGAGTTCTTGCGTTGTTGTGTCTTTATCCTTCGCCATATCTGGATGATATTTTTTGATAAGTTCCCTCCAGGCATCCTTAACTTGGTTACAGGGAGCATCCCGCGGAACGCTAAGAATCTCGTAAGGGTCGGCAGAGTCGCCAAGATTGCTTGCTTTTTCCTTTGCGGTTTTATGTTCCCAATCGGCAAATGTATTTTTGTTTTGAGCGACGACATATTGCGGGTTTATTTCCGAAGCCTTATCAAAGCAAACTATAGCTTCATCAAAGCGACCCAAACTGGCAAGGCTACTTCCTTTGTAATACCAAGCATCGTACATTTGCGGGTTTCTTTTCAAAGCCCTATCAAAGAATAATATAGCTTCGTCAAAACGGCCGATACTATAAAGATTAAATCCTTTGTTGAACCAAACCTTCTCTTCTTTAGCTTTGGTCTTGTTTCCCCACTTCATTTTCCGCTACCTTCAGTTTCTTCACAGTTATCCAATAGGGTAGAGTCACATTCTTGATTTGGGAGGGGCATTAAGGATTGAATTGTTCTCACTCATTCAGTAAGTCATTTAGAAAGTAGGCAAATAAATTTATGGGAATGCTGCTGAATCTTGAATATCCTTCTGAACTCTGGATACCCTCAGTTATTAGTGCCTACCTGCAAAAGTGTATGTGGGCAAGTGTATGTGGGCATTAAATTTTGGTGCCCCCCATTGGGCCAACTGGCTTTCAGGGGGCACTATAACTTAAGATATTGGAGGGTTCAAAATGGGATTCAGCGCACGCATTTAGTCGAACCAAGCCATTTCTTTTGCCATTTCTGCACATCATGGACGTATTGTTCGTATCTGAAGTGCCCACCACTTACACGGTCATCCGCGCTAAATTTTGATTCAACATAATATTTGGATATGTCTGGCAACTCTTTCGTCGCTTCCTGTAAAATCGCCAAGATGTCTATTGTGGCTTCGTAACTAACCTTTGGAAGATGATTAATACTATCGTAGATTTTTCCTTTATCTTCACTCATTATAATGCCTCTGTCGTCTTGTTGGGTTTATTCAGGACAGTTAATGGGTTGGTAATGTTCACAGGTAAGATAACAGTATCTTTGACTTTTCGGATTATAATTTAATCTCCAAACCCAAAGAAACAGCAAGCCAAATCTGAACGTTAGCTCGCATTACAACAAATTGTATCGTAGCTTTTACAAAGTAATCAGCAGTTGGTCCGCCATATCCTAAGTCATTAACGTTGTTACTTTCAGCGCAGACTCTCTCCTCTCCCTTGACTATCCATTTGACCTGTTGGTTATTATTGGAGAGAAAAAGAAAAGGGCTATGCCAGCAGGGTACTTGAAGGCGGCAGATGGTACTGTGATTTCTGCCAAACCTTTTCAGAAGAGAGTTACCGGGGGTTCACGACCACGAAATGCTCAAGCACTATTTGATGAAGGAAGATTGGGATTGGAACAAACTCCTTGAATCTATGAAGAAATAAGGAACATCAGCTCAATTGTTTTCCACAATTGTCGCAGAAGACTGAATCATTCTTGGTCTTTTCACCGCAGTATCGGCAAAATCTGGGAGTGTTATCGGAGGTATCGCCGTTATGTGCAACAGTAGTAGCCGGACTTGTTGAAGCTCTATTGCCATCGGACTCAGTCTGTTGCCTTTTTTTCAAGAAGAAAAGTGCCATAACAGCTACCACCGCAATTATCACCACGGCAATAATTGCTATGGCAGCAACCAAACTTGAATTACTAAAACTTTCCGTCAAAGAGGCGGAATCAGTTGGAGTGGTGGAAGCGGAATCGATCTGAAAAGAGTCAATACTTGGCAGAAAATAAGCAAAAACGTTGCCAAATTGAGATACGAAAGAAGCGCATGTAATTACATACGCTCTCCCGTTTTCAACAAAAATTACTTGCTCAGCTTTAAAATCAATGTTGTTCTGAGTCCATGTCGATACAATTGAATAGCAATCAAGACCATTGACTACCAAAGATCCTTCAGAAACTATATTGTAGTTATTTAAAGTGGTTGACAAGGTTGTTTTTGAACCTGCAACATACTGGGAAAATGCCACTCTTGTTTCTTCGGTAGCAACATTGATTGACGCACCAGTTGTGGCTACAGAAGGGTCTCCAAATGCAATTGCAACACCTTGCGCATCCACAGTACCCCATCCAGTTGGTGGTGTAATTGAAAATCCATATTCTGAATTATGGTATGCATAGCCTAATGGCATAAGAGAGAGTATGGAAAGAATAAGCAAAAGTGCAATCAAGGACAGTCTTTTTCTCAAAGGAACGCACCTTTCACTCATATCAGAAAGATATGCTAATAAAATTTGGGAATGAATTTTCGGATAGTTGCCGGGTTCTTGTGTTTGGGTGAAAAGAGGACGAGATTAATTTGATCTCAGGCGTCTAAACTTCTCTTCGGATTTCTGCTAAATTCCGACTATTTCTTTCCCTTTTTTAGTCAAAAGCACGAAGGATACACAGTACTGTTTCCTACTCTATTCCTTTTACTGCTAAAAATTATCATTTTGTCTAAAAGACGATTTTATTGTTTGGGTATTGATGCATACCGAAGAGAAACAGTTATGCGCTCCCTGCTCAAACTGCTTCTAATTTCATTATTTATTAGGGTGTTGTCGTTTCCCCTGCTCGCGTGCCCGTAGCAAGTGATTTTCCAGTTTTCCATGTTTCCGCGTGCCACCTGCAGGAATTCTGTTAGTATTGATTGAGTTTCTCTTGATCCTTCTAATCTTTTGATGGCGCAGCACGTGCGATTATTTTTATTTAGCTGCCCCGCATTGAAGCGTGTTGCCTATGAGGATTATCACGTCGCTGAGAAAGGATTAGTAGTCCTATCTATGATGCCAGGAACGAATTCTGAGGCACCCAGATTCAAAGGACTCATACAAGACACCTTCAGAATGCACCATCGACCACATACTAACTTGATTTGAATGCCCTAGACAAGTCTTATTTGACAAAGCCGCCATACTAAGTTTGGAGCATGTGTCGTCTCTCCATAAACTACCTTATTGGTACGGGCGGTTGGGCTTACTTCAAAGTTCCCGACAAGCCCCCGTTGAGGACCTATTCAGAAATTTTCAACTTTGTCGAAGTAAACTATACATTCTATTAGTATCCTGATGTACGACTAGTGGAACTTTGGAGCAGAATAGTTCCACAAACTTCACTTTTGTGGTTTGGTGCCATCAAGCGGGGTGGTGGTCTCAGATAACTCGCCCTTTAACGGGTTTGTAAGAGATATTTTTGCGCGTGCTTCACTTTTTCTTTAAGCGCCAACGCGACCGCAATGGCAACTGTTATGATTATTGCGCCTGCTGCCACGCCTAAGTAAAATGTTGGAAAAGAGTCCACGCCCTTGTAATCCTCAACCGGAATTGACCATATTCTCATATCCGGGTCGCAAAGACTGGATATGTATGAGCAGCCTACACTAATGATTTCTTCAAAACCATCATTATTCAAGTCGGCTGTTGCAACGTTCCAAGCACAAACGCCTTCATCAGTAACCCAATCCCGACTATGCTCTAAGGTTAGCACTTCTCCATCCCAACCCCAAACACGAAGTTGCGCCATTTCAGGAAACGACGCATTAGACGAGAAACTGCCTTTAGAAGACACTACGCCGCTTGTTACTACATCAATTTTTGAATCGCCATCAACGTCACCTAAAGAAACGCATTTAACTTCGTTAAGGTAATTAGATGCCCATTCCTGGTTCTTCCGAAGAATTAGCGTTTCCTCATTCCAGTTCCAAATTCTAACCTGGGCCGTAACATTTGCACCATCATAAGAAAAACCACCGGTTACAATTTCTCTAATACCGTCACCATCTAAGTCTTGGGATTTAACACTATTAACTGCAGTGTTGCCTTGAACACTTCCAGAAATAGTCAAAGCGTAACCCTCCATACGTTGCCACTGTTCATTCGCTTTCAATATCAAATCTTGCCCAGTCCAATGCCAAACACAAAGCTGTCCCTTACTGTTGTTCAAGTCCCCCGAATAACCAGCTATGATAATTTCCAAGCCACCATCCTTATTCAAATCGGCAGCATAAACAGAACTTGCCCTCCTCACATTAGCATCATCAAGGATAAACCGTTGAGTCAAAATCAAACTCTCATTTTCAAAGTGCCAAATGCAGAGTTGACCAGAAACAACAGAACCACCACTATACCCTCCAACTGTTATTAATTCAAGAGTTCCATCGCCATCTAGATCAGCGGCAAACAAGGAATTTATTGAAATCCCATCGTATTCAGTTATAAACGTTAATTCCTGGCTTTCAAAGCGCCAAATCTTAAGTGAAGTAGTAGAGTATCCTGTTTGATTTCTAATTGACCCAGCAGTGATAATTTCAACTGCTCCATCACCATTCAGATCACCAGCAGAAACACAATTAATACCGCCTATCCAGTTTTTGGAGGCTTCAAGAGTAACCTTCTGACCATCCCAATTCCAAATCCTAAGAGGAGCATCACTAGTTGCAAATGAGCCATTCTGCGCATACATATAACCGCCAGTAACGATTTCAACAACCCCATCGTCATCAACATCACCAACAAAAAGATTATTGGAGCCTGGAATACAGGTACCGCCCACAAGGTAAGTGTCCCATTGCTGTTTTGCTTCCAAAATCAAATCATTTGTCTGGGCATTACCAACTTGCAGAAGCAGCAAACTTGCAACAAGAACAATTATAGAAAGGCAAATTTCCCGCTTCAGCTTGAAATGCATAACTGTAACCAGTCTCACAAATTTATAAAGCTGCTTGACACGCGCTATGATTGAGCAATTTTCTTGTTATCGAGTTTTTCATTCTCTTCTTAATTTCTGGGTCCAAAACCCGAGCAAACCTATTCTCCAATTGTTAGAACATACTTAAACGATGCGGTTATGCGGTTTCTGCTAAGGTTGCTTCTTATTTTGTTATTTATTCTTGTATTACCTTTGCCCTGTCACTGTTTCCCTCGGAGTGAATTTTTCTGTGGGAGAGACTTAAAACGCCGTCTAAAACGCGAAACAATGTATTTTTGCGTT
The DNA here is from genome assembly GCA_963760905.1 of Candidatus Bathyarchaeota archaeon. GTDB lineage: Archaea > Thermoproteota > Bathyarchaeia > Bathyarchaeales > Bathycorpusculaceae > JADGNF01. The sequence continues at coordinate 494,272 of CAVXEQ010000004.1, read as the reverse complement.
CTTTCGCGGAGCGGTTTGATGACGGCTTCTTAGCGGTTTCAGCCTCAATTTTATCCAAAGCTGTACTGTGCCTTCCTGAGTTTTACTCCAACACCTGGATATAAGACAACGAAGCGAGTTAGCTCTCAAGACAACACAAAATAAGACAACAAGATCAATGTGCTTGTTTAAACCTAGAAGATTTTCGATTAGTCATAAGCCGTCGCTGTGAAAATAGAAGGCAAGATGTTATATCAGTTTATACCAATTAGTTATGGGCACCAATATGGAACTAACCACCCACGCGATTTTCGGTTTTGCGATAGGTCTTGTTTTCTTTGGTCGTCCCGATATTGCACTTCTTGTAATGTTTGGAGCACTTGTTCCGGACTTGGATAGAGAATACTGGTTTGTTAAAGTGAGGAAATATCAAGAAGAGCAACCCCACCGTGCAAGATTTCACAACGTCTTCATAATGGCACTTGGTTACCTACTGAGCCCCTTTTTTGCATTAGGTATTTTCTTACACGCGCTGCAAGACTCTTTTACTACAGTGAAAGATCGAGGCGCTGAATGGTTTTACCCCCTAACAAGATGCATTAAGCAAGGAACACTTGATGGAGAAGGAAATAAACAACCGAACATCGAACCTGGCAAAATTTACTTCTATCAAGAAGATCCAAAAGGAATCGTTGAGCATGCAGACCCAGACTTACAAGAACCTGATGACAAGCCCACTCCGTGGAGAAGAGTCTACGGACCTGCGCTCAACAGCTGCTTGTTGGACAGAGGTTTTCTTTTAGGATCAATACTTATTGTGATTGTCTGGTTGGTGACACCTGATTTTTCTCATGTTGCTGTCTTCGCTGAACCTTGGTCATTCTACTACCCGTTCATTGCTGGATTTGCGTTTTTCGGGCTCGTTTATTTTGCGGGGGAGTTGGATCGTAGAGACAGAAAAGTTCCGCTTAAGGTGATTCCTAAAGCTATGATTAGACACAAAAACATCTTCAAGAAGCCGATATTTGCAGTTGGCATCGTGTTCTTGGGGGTTTGGCTAGTCCTGTATAGAATGGAAATATGGGCTAACCTAGAGGCGCTTTCGAGTTCTTGGATTGCCCTGTTTCTCGGAGGAGTGGCCGTTACGATTGCGAGCGTAATTGCCATTAAATGGGGAATCATAAATAGCGGGAAAAAAGGCGAACGTGTTATCGTTTAATCATCGTTCAAGCTTGGGAGAAACTTGGTTTTTCCGGCTTTGACAATTCTAAGCACCTGGCGGTCGTTTCTAGGTTTACTCATCCTCTCAAACTGCAATTTTTCTTCAATCTTTAGATACAACAAATAGGTTTAGAAAAGGCTAACCTGAAGACAACACAAGAACACAGAAAGTAATTAGTTATCTGTGCTAATAACACTTACCGTTAAGATTTCTGCAAATCACGTAGGGTTTGCTGGGGCTCTGGACCTAATAGGAGAGATAGAGAATGAAAACCCAACAAGCAAGTTGGTAATTTTCACCAGAGCCCACTCAGCCCCTGCCTTTTGCCAATGCAACTAAAAAAAAGGAAAAAGGGTTGTTGATTTTGTTTTTTGCTGTTTATTTTCGTTTTCTAAGCACTAAGGCTGCGGCGATAACTGCGATGATAACAACTGCTGCTGCAATAGCAATGTAGGTTGTTGTTGGGATACCGCTGGTTGGCTGTGGTGCAACGCTTGGCGAAGGCGAAATCGGTGCTTGAGTTGGCACAGACGTGGGTGAAGGCGTTTCTGTTGATGTCGATGTCGGCGCTGGCGTGACAACTGCTGCAGATGCCGTTGAAGTCACCACAAAAGAGGTTCCTGCCATACTGCTAAAGTAAGAGTTGGAACCTTCAAACGTGGCTGTCACAGTGTATAGCCCTGGAACTGGCGGATTATAAACAAATGCGAAGTTACCCAAAGCATTGCTGGTCGCTATGCCAATGTCTTGATAGTTGCCGTTCGGGTCAATAGCCGTCAAATGCACCGGAACGCCCGTCAGGTCAGCTGGACACGCCTGCTGCATCCAAACGTACTGCATCCAAGCATCCATGTTTTCGTCAGAAATAGCTGGAACACCATTCGGAAAACGTGCCACCTTATCAGTAGTCTTCGTTCCTGCAGACTCGTCAGTAACCATGCCCTTCAAAAGTACACTGCTGCCAAAGGTTACAACATCGTTTTGAATTGACACTTCAGTTGCACTTGGACCCATGCCATAAGTGTAGAGTTGGTTGTCATACGCGTTGGGCAGTACAAAGTAGCCGTCTGCAACAGCGCTAGCTGCACCGTTAGTAATTGCAAAGTCGGGCATACTCCAAAGTAGATCTCCTGAAGTAGCGTTCAAGCAGTATACCATTCCCCCTTGAAACAGTGGTGGACTGTATAGGTGACCACCGTTAACGTAGATCTTTCCGTCGGCAATGCATTGGAAGTTCACAATTGGCCATACGCCATAGGGAGTTTCGTACCCGCTGGTTCCAGTCCAGAAGTTCCACTTGATAGTCCCAGTTTGAAGGTCAATGCAATATACGTGTCCACCGAAGTCGGCTGAGTAAAGGTTACCGTAAGCGTTCTCATATGATGTAACATAGTAACCCCACGGATCGTTGGGGTCGGCAATTGAGACTGGTCCCCATAGCTTCTGTCCCGTAGTGGTGCTGTAACCCGAATATTCCTGCGTCTCAAATGTGAATACAGTAAAAACTCCACTGCTCATCGTAGCTGGTCCACGGATTCTAGCCCATTTTGTTAGCGTTAAGTTTAGCGGACCCCATAGCAAATGACCGTCTTGCAAGCTGTAAGCTTCAGTAATAATGTAACCAGGCTGTTGGAAACTAGTTTGAGGTCCAGGTGTATTTGTTACAAGAATTACGTCCGCGATCTTAGCTATTGCTAGGTTTGCACTAACCCCGGCTGATTCGGCATAAGCGGCATTGATGTTTACCATTGTTCCGTTGTCCGCGGTAATTGTAGTAGCCATTGGAACTGACCATTCTATTCCCAAATTCCAAGATATACTACCACCTTGCGGAGGTCTCCATTGCCAGTTTATGTCGCTTGTAATACCTTGCTGAGCGCCTTGACCTAAGAGAATACATCGGCTTGAATTCCAAAGATTCATCGTCCAGTCTCTGGTGTTTATGTAGTATCCCAGCATTTCCCCTTGTGAGCCATACCCGCCGGCTGAAGATACCCACGTAACACTTGATCCGTTAACAATGTCTAAAATCCATTCGCCTGTCATTGCATCGTACATGCCATAAGTAGTTCCTGTGTTTGGAGATTTATTAGGGTGAGTATCCCACAGGTATGCAAGTGCTCCGAATTGGTTTGGAGATACGTAATCGAATAATTGACCGCGAAGCAACGCATTTGGAGTGGACTTAAACCATATCTCTTCACCAGTTCGAATGTCCACTGCGACCCAACCTTGTCTGCTTGTAGAACTTCCTGGAATTAGTGTGTAGTAAAGTATGCCGTTCATGATTATTGGCGAGAATTTGGTTTCGTACTGTGCGGTTGAGTAATAGTTGCTGTTCTGTCGGCTATCGCCATATTCTCCTCCAATTAAGCCTCCGGGTGCATAAGGCTTTGTCCATACTATGTGTCCAGTATTAGGTGCCGCTGTGTAGGGAGCGAAGTTTCCGGTAGCATTGTACGCACCTGCTCCTAGCCAGTTGCCGCCAATTGAGTACCAATTATTGTTCTGTGCAAATATTGGGCGCGACCAATACCCTGTTGGAAGAGGATTTGACGGAAGATATTGCACTTGCTCCTGCGTTACGACGACGGTTGCCGTTCGACTGGTACTAGGCTGGAAATAGTCACCGATTTGCTGAGGATTCGTGGTTGTTCCCCCTGGCGGCGGATTTTCGCCTGTCACTGTTTGCCCTGGGAAGCTAAACACAAAACTGTAGGTACCAAGCTGATCGGGTGTATATGTTGTGGCGGCTCCACCTACGGCATCGGAGCTGAATGGCCCTAATGTAATTTTGCTTCCATCAGGTTTTGTCACTGCTACTGTAAAATTGTGCCATCTGTCACCGTAAAACTGGGCTGCTGTTGGGGGTACCTTGTCAAGCCAAAAGTTGATGAATAAGGCTTGACCGACACCTGAAGGGTTAGGTTCAACGCTGATAAAAGCCCATGTTGGGACTATAAATGGAGGGTCGTGGGCACTAGCTAAAGGCACAGCAACGGGGGTAATAGCAATAGTTAGCATTAGAATCAAAGCAATCATAGTTGTAGATTTTTTTGTTGAAATTTTCATATGTCTCTCTTTTCTCCTTTTTATTTCTGTGACCTAAACTACTGTCTAAAAACAACTAATAAGATGCACTCTCTTAGCGTGAATATAGGAAAACGTCTATTTTTTCGACCAGAATTACGTGCGCACATCGAGAATTAACATAAACAAGATAATTCCTTTAAAAATAACAATAATTCTAATTTTTCATAAGAATGAAAAAGCAAATAAAGAATGTTAAACAAATTATCAGTATGTACGAAGACATTAGGATAGCTATAGAAGTTGCTTCTGCATGTGTAAGTTTTATTCTAGTTCGGTTTATGGCAAAACCATATCTTCTGACCCGAGAAGACCGGTATTTTGGATTGCCTCTTGGTTTTGGTTTTCTTGGGATAGCATCCGTTGTCTCTGCCATAGCAATTGCTATGCCAGGCTATTTCAGCAGCCAATTAGCTTGGCTCCAGCTTCTTCCAAGAACATTTGCATTCCTCTTTCTTGCAGTAACATACTACTTTTCAAAAAAGCCTTCAAAAAAATCTCATTTAATATGGGACTTAATCATTAGTCTGCTAATTTTTGCTCTTGCAACTTTAGTCATTTTGGGGACAATTAATCCGAAACTTGCTTCAGAGGATTACTTAGCTTCATCAGCATATTTCCGAGTCTGCAATTTAATTTTTGTTTCCTACATTTCTATTCATACACTAAATAGTCATGTAAAATCCTTAGAACCCTCAACTATTGTGATACCGTTAGGTTTTATTCTGCTTGGAATAAGCCAATATTCTCTAATAATTTGGTCCGTTGACAGAAGTTACTTTGCATTTTGGGGAGCCTTGGTAATACGTTTGGCAGCATTGCTCGTCTTTCTTATCGTTTCATACAGAACTTTCCACAGTTTAAATGAACGGGTAGTTTGAAGTGAGAACGATTCCTCGCAGAGATAAATTAAAGATTTACGGCGATCTGTTGTCCGCGCTTTACTATCAATCCAGCGCCGAAAAAGTAGTTCTAACACAAATTCAGGTAAAAATTAATGTCCCTTATGACCGTTTAAAAACATACATTAAAGAGATAAAAGATCTCGGTCTAATTCAAGATGAGACTTCTCTGCAACTTACTGAAAAAGGAATACAATATCTTAGAATGTATAAGAATGTCCTTGATTTTATGAAGATTATGGGTCTCACATACTGATAGATGAGACTCTAAATAATCTTGCTGAACCTTAAAAATCGCCCTTATACTGTCATTATACTTCTAGGTCGGGCAGCGAGCGGGGAAATTATCATGAAGGAAAAAATGTTTGCACAAAACGGAACAGTAATTGAAACATTATTTTCTTCGGCTCAGGGCAAGCTTAGTTTATATTTTTGTTTCTTAGCATGTGGATATTAAGATGGTGAATATGAAATCCAAATTGCTCACTTTAATGTTCTTGAGTTGCATGACTATTTTATTGCTCTGTCCCTTGGCCCAAGCTAAACCTTCTATTGATTTACGTTTTGAAAAGAACAATGGGTATGGCGTGGGCAATGACATTGGCGGTCTTTGGACAGCTACTGCAGTTGTGTCGTCAGACGTACATTATGTAGAGTTCTATCTGGATGGCCAATTGCAGCAAAATGACACCTCTGCGCCTTTTAGTTGGCAATTTGACACAAGCAACTATCCGTCAGGAGCTCATGTCATAAAAGCGGTGGCGTACGACTCTCAAAACGTTACTGCATTTCTACAGGTTAATCGTAACTTCCAAGAAACACCAACCACAACCATTACAACCATAATAGTGGCAATAGTAATTGCAATTATAGTTGTCTCAGTCGCTTTCGCATTATACCAGAAAAGAAAAACGGAAAGATGAAAGCAGTCTAAGGATGAATTACGCCTTAAACGCGGCAAACGGCGAAACCATATGGACATATGATGGCAGATTTAATCCAGGAACTCCGCAGCAATCAGGCGGAGTGATTCAACAGATGCTGTTCTCCACAAGAATGGCGCATTTTACTTCAACGACTTCTAAAGAATAACCTGCCGCAACGCAACCAACGGAACCGAAGTCTGGTACACATATCTGTCACGAGAAAACCTATCGCCAGGACTATCCTACGCATACGGCAGAATATACACCGTTGCAGAATCAGGAGTCCTCTATGTCCTCAATGCCTCAAGCGGTACAAAACTCTCGTTCTACACCTTTGAGAATCAAGTGCATTCAACCCCAACACCCTACAACAGCTCTTTGTATGTTGCAGGCAACGATTGGAACGTCTACTGCTTCGGAGATGCGCCAATACTGGCAGCTCAAACACAACCAGTTACAACATCTACTCAAGCTACAACATCAGCAACGTCAGTTGCCCCCACTGCAACACCGTCACCAACCGTTGTTACCACAGCAGCAGAAACATCAATCTTGACATACGGAGCCATAGCAATATCAGTTGTAGCAATCGCAGTCGCTTCAGCGACCTTGTTGCTTAGAAAACGCAAAACATAAAAAAACAATCTTCCCATTTTCTTTTTGGGTTAAGTGCTAGAAGCACTGGAGACAATCTGGGCTGAGAAGGCTCTGAAGAGATCAAACAACTTGAGCTCCAGTCATAAATCTTTTCTTCCCTTTTTTCAGAGCCCCAGCAAACCATATTCTAAGGCGACAGATCGACTCATGATTTCAAGATTACTCGCCTTTTCGCTCCTGAAGACCTTCAAAGATCTGTATTGCAGAATGTAACCTTAGAAGATTTGGCTTTCAAGCGGTGAATCCTGCAAATCCAATTCTTCCGCACTGTTGCCGATCCACTTTTTCCCGGCACTAATGAGCTGTTCCCTAAACTTTGGACTTGGAACTATCAAGAGGTATCCATTTGCGGAACTTCTGTTTCTTTTGAAAGTAACCTGAAAAATCAAAACTGATTTTGCCTCAATCATCTGCGTGGCTAAAAAGACATCAATTATAGCTTCAAAAGAGTCAGTGACAACCTCAGGTCGTGAAGGTATAATAATCATCTCCGAGAAGTTCGCTATTGCACTGAAGAAAGCATAAATCATAATTGAACCCATTTCTTCAATGGCTGATTTGGTAATTTCGGAACGTATTGGAAGTGCTGCTTTTTCGGTCATGATGTCTGCAATTTTCTTTGCTTCTTGCGGATCAAAAACCAGCAATGCATCGCAGTTCGGCCTGTTAATTAATCGCATATGAACCGTAGTCACTTCGCGGTCAGGCGGTCCACACAATTTTGCAACATGGCAAACTGGCCCAGTTTCGAGTTTAGGCAAACTCACTTGAATTGTTTGCTTCGCTAATTTAGATAAAGCAGCCGCAGCGTGCCCTGCTCCAATGTTCCCCATTTCTGCAAACACCCGAAGGTCAGTGCACATTAAAAGTGTTTCAAGCAGTTTCTCTGGGTCAAATGGTTTAGTGACAAATGCTTTAGCACCCGCTTTTAGTGATTCATTAATTAGTGTTTGCTGATCTAACGCGCTGCAGATGATAACGTTCGCTTGAGGGTCTTCCGCCATTATTTCTATTAGCGCATCGAACCCCGTTTTTGTGAGGTCCCCTTCTTGCATTACTATATCTAACAACAATACATCTGGTTTGAATTTTTTGTATAGTGCCACAGCCTCGTCTCCATTGGAAGCCTCCCCTACAACTTCGTGACCGCGCTCAGACAATATTTCTCTAAGCATATCTCGAACGTACGCTGAATCATCAGCCGTAATAACAGTTACCATTTTCCTTCCCTTGTAAATGACATTCCCGTTAATTTTACTTTAAAGCGTATATACCGTTTGTGAAATGTGGATCAATACTGAGAATTAAGAAAAAAGTTAAGAACGTATCTTAGTGATGTTACGATTCTCTTGGAGTTCTATAAAAGATAAGCAAACAGAAAAATAGAAAGAAGTAGGAGAAAACTTGAAAGCCTCTTTACTCCACGTACATTCTTGGTTGATTAGTTTGCTTTTCTAATATGAAGTGAACATTTGTTTTTTCTTCTATTATTGGGAGTGCTTTGTTTAGTTCTTTAAAGTATTTGAGAACGGCAACCCCGCGGGGCGTGTTCCCGTAGACCGTTTGGCCTCTTTTAACGATTCTTTTCTCAACGAGACCTTGCTGTAATAAGAAATCTAGACATTCCTTTAGGGCGCTGCAGTTGAAGTTTGCTTTGCACGTAATATGTGACAGTTTCAGAGGACCTTGCTGCGCCAGGACTTTGAGGACATCAAAGTACATTTCCAGCTTAGAGCGTCTCACACTCAACCTTCCCTTCAACTTGGACTGAGAAATTCAAAGCCGACTCCACACGGTTGAAAACAGAAAGCCTGCTTTCAAAAGCCGATACAAGATCGTCAACTAACAGTTTTCTAGCTTTAGAGGGGAGCGCTTGAAGTTTTTCTCCGAAAACAAAAAGCATTTCGTTCTCCAGGTCTTTTCTTTTTTTAGCTGTGATCTTCTGCATAATCGGGTGTCCTCTCAAAGTTTAGTTTTGTGTTAAACACTATTAGTGCTTAAGATTTGTGATTTTGCTATATTGATTCAGAATCTTCCCGCAATTGCTGTTGGCACCGGCGCTGCCCTGGCAACGAGAACCACGTTTTATATTGGGATGCGATTTGGCAGTTCACCAAGGACCAGATTAGGGATAGTTTCCAGCTTTGCCCATCCTCCAAACTGCACCTTTCTACCAGTTTTTCAAAAACAACAAATAGGTTCAGCGGAAGCTAAACCTGAAGATAACACCAAAAACAACGATTAGTATGAGTTATGTGATATTGATACCAACCGTTAATTTCTGCAAGTCAAGTTAGGGTTTGCTAGGGCTCTGGAACAGGAAGAGAATAGAAACAGTAACCAATTTTGTAGGGAATAAGCGGCACTGCTATACCAAATCTAAAAAATTTTTTTCAAATGAGGATGCTGTTACTGAAAAAAAAGGGAATGGGCGGGAGATTTCGCCGCTTCGGCTTTGCATAAGCGATAAAAGACCGCCCGCCTCTTTCTAGGTTAATGGTTTTGGCGTGGATGGGTATGAGCAAAGTTTTCCGTTACGATGCAATTAAAGCAGAAAAAGTTATAGCAGAAGGTGCATCAAATGTTAAGGTTCGATGGCTCATCACCGAGGAGATGGGTGCCAAAAACTTTGCCATGAGAATCTTTGAAATCGAACCAGACGGTTGCACCCCTCTGCACAGGCACCCTTGGGAACACGAAGTTTTCATACTAGAAGGTGAAGGTCACCTTTTAAACGGCGAAAAAACAACTCCATTCAAGGTGGGAGATGTGGTTTTTGTTCCACCAGATGAGATGCACCAATTTAATAACATTGGAAAAACTTTGCTTAGGTTCATCTGCCTCATTCCTTATATTAAAGCATAATTACTCAAGTGAATTGCTGATAAAATCGTAACTTCAGTTACATAAACTCCTGAAGGTTTTTTAAGAAAATTATTCGGACTTGAGCGGGAGTTTAAGTTTATAGTTGCTTAGTGCGAGGGCTCCGCCGATTACCCCAAGTATCAGCCCCGCTATGAAACCGCCACCAGCCAGGATACTTAAGGCTGAAAAAGCTATAACGGTTATTCCGCCTTGTCTAACACGGTCAGGGTTTCTGAGAAGTAATGCACCTAAAATAACCACTACACCCAACACTACTGAGACTATCCCCAGAACCTTGTAGTCTGTTCCCTCCAAGGAATGTCTACGGAATTCTCCGATTCCAAGTTCCAATCCCCATTGGCTGCGTATTACACGCAGGATACCTTGAAGCAGGATTAGTGCACCCGAAACCGTCGACAAAATAAAAGCCATGCTTACCTGTTTTTGCTGTTCAAGTTGCAGCTGCATTTTCTCCACAAATAGTACTTAGTAGATTTACTCTATTAATTGTTCTCTAAACGCGCCCTTGTCCCTTGAATACTCGCTGCACTTGGACCAAGTCTAGGGTTAAAATCAAAGTATAAAAAGTTGTAGTGTAATGAGAACTAGAAAGCAAAATCAAACTCGTTTGCCTGGATTGAAAAAATGATGGCACGTTCTCTGTTGAGTAAGCGTCTTTTCATTGTTGGAGTTGCAGTGTTAATTGCTTTGAACCTGTATACATTCATGGTGGCGTTTCCTGAAACTTACACGCCAACTCCGGGGATAAATTCATCAGGCAGCATATTGGCGAAGGACTTCTCAGCTTACTATGTTGGCGCGTGGAGATTATGGAACAATCCCTCGCACGTGTACACCTTCGGTTCCTTAAACGGGACAGAACCAGTCATACAACCTTACCCTGAAGCATACAAGTATCTGCCTTCTTTTTTGCTAGTTGTTACCCCTTTGCTTTCATTGGACTACCAGCAGGCGCTTACCGTCTTTGACGTTTTCCAGTTTATGCTTCTGCCCGTAATGGCGTTTCTGCTTTACCGCCTGCTGGGAAAGAAAGGACTCGCGGTAACCTTTGTCGTTACCGCTATTGCGGTTTTGATGCCTATTCCAATGCAGAACTGGGGCTTCTCCGCAAGTTACTACTGGCAATGGGGCGAAGGACAAGCCAAAGTTCTCGGCACCGTTCTATTGCTGCTCAGCTTTTACTTTGGCAGTCGCGGCAGACCCTACTTATCTGGAATTGCTTTCGCCTTTGGCTTCTTCGATCCCCGCTTCGGCTTGTTAGCATTGCCGCTTTTCATAATGTACAACAGAAAAAACCTTAAGCCCTCAACTTTAAGTGCGGTTGGCACAATGCTCTTGTCAAATTCGATGCTTCTGTATCCAGGAATGGGCTCCGGCTTCACAGGGATGGTTTTGGGTTCTGCCGTAACCACACCGCTTTACTATTATTCACTTATACCTTTCTTTACTCTGGTCGCCTTAATGTTTGTCAATTACAAAGAAATAGTGACCGCGTTTGATTACCACAACACCTTTGCCCGTTTCGCCAAGCGCCCAGAAAGAAAACAAGCAGAAAGGGCAGGCGTCCAGTCATAAATAGGTTTTTCTTCGATGTGCTTTCGCTAATAATATATATGCTAGTGACTGCATCTAACTCTGGGTTCCACGGAGTTAATGCCCTTTGAAGTACGATGTAATAATCGTCGGTGCCGGTCCAGCAGGAATCTTCTCAGCACTAGAGCTAACCGCAAAAAATAACATTAGCGTACTAATTCTTGACAGAGGAGCAGAAATTGACCAACGCAAATGCCCCTCTAGTCGAGGTCTAGAATGTCACCACTGCGAACCCTGCTCGATTCTTTCAGGCTGGGGAGGAGCAGGAGCCTACAGTGACGGCAAACTTACACTATCCACTGAAGTAGGCGGATGGCTAAACCAGTACGTTACAGAAAAAGAGCTTGAAGAACTCGTAAAGTACGTTGATGACATTTACTTAAAGTTTGGTGCAAGCGAACAGGTCTACGGTGGAGACTCTGACGCAGTGGACGAAATTGAACGACAAGCCGCTGCGGCAGGTTTGCGATTGATTAGGCAAGAAGTTCGCCATATGGGCACCGAGAAATGCGCGGATACTCTGCGTATGATGCGGAAGGAACTGAACGACAAAATTACTTTTATGCCCAAAACCGACGTTAAAGGACTCATCATAGTGGACCACAAGCTGAAAGGCGTTGAAACCGCAGACGGCGAAAAATTCACAGGCAAATATGTTATAGTCGCCCCGGGCAGAGGCGGCGCTGAATGGCTACAGACCGAAGCTCAAATCCGAGGATTAAAAACCGTCAACAACCCCGTAGACGTTGGCGTGCGTGTTGAGGTTTCCGCTACCGCCATGGAAAGGTTAACTAAAGTGCTTTATGAACCCAAACTCGTTTACTACAGCAAATTATTTGACGATATGGTTCGTACTTTCTGTGTCTCACCCTACGGAGAAGTCACAACTGAATCCTACGACGGAGTCTTAACAGTAAATGGAGGAAGCTACGCAGAGAGGAAAACAGACAACACAAACTTCGCCGTCCTTGTGAGTACGTCCTTCACCGAGCCCTTCAAAGAGCCTATCGCATACGGAAAATACATCGCCCGCCTCTCGAACCTACTTAGCGGCGGCGTAATGGTGCAGCGCCTAGGAGACTTAGTTGCCGGACGAAGAAGCACTCCTGAAAGGTTAGCCCGAAGTGTCGTCACTCCATCATTAAAGAATGCGACGCCCGGAGACCTAAGCTTCGTGTTGCCTTACAGATATCTTCAAGATATACGCGAAATGCTTCAGGCACTAGACGTCATAGCGCCAGGTGTTCATTCGCGAGATACACTGCTTTACGGCGTCGAAGTCAAGTTCTACTCTTCCCATCTCCAGTTGACCAACTCATTGGAAACCAAGATTCCGAACCTGTTCACTATCGGCGACGGTGCAGGCGTTACAAGAGGGCTAATTCAAGCTTCAGCTTCAGGGGTCATTGTAGCAAGAGAAATTTTGAAACGTGAACATTTGAAGGCGTAAAGTATGGATGCTATAGCCCAAGAAATCAGGTGTAGCCACTGCGGCGCTCCGGTGCAGTTCAATCCAGGAGAGATAATTGCCACCTGTAAGTACTGCGGTTTCACAACCGTTATAGAAACTGGGCAAGCCTTCACCTTTGAACACAGTTTAATACTTAACAAGTTTGACCCTGCAACAATCGAGACTCCCATAAAAGACTGGATGCATGGAGGTTTCCTTAAACCCGCTGACTTAGAACGCAAATCGAAACTTACCGAGAAAAACCTGATTTACTTACCCTTTTGGGTTGTCTCCCTCGAAGCAAAAAGCGCTTATAAAGGCATTTTCGAACGCATAGCACCTGCCATTGTAAAAGAAGGCACAATCAGTAAAGAGTATGATTGGCTTGTCCTCGCCAGAGAAGCCTCAGAGTTCCCAACGCGGGAATACGAAGTGCCTTTGCAAGGAAAAATCCCTTACGACTTCAGGAGAATCGAAGGCTTCGCTAAACTATTAAATAGCGAAATCGACCGGGATGCCGCATTGGAGCTTGCCAAAACTGAAATCGACAGCCATCATCGCTTCCTGCTTAAACAAGATGTCGACAGAATTATCGAAATCAAAACCGAAATCAACCTTAAACAGATGGTGTACCTTCATTCACCAATTTGGTTCATAAAGTACGAGTATAAGGGCAACGCTTACCAACTTATAGTTGACGGCGCGACAGGAACTGCTGTTAAAGGCGACATTCCCACCACAAGATTCTAAGCGTGGTCTGCTCTAAAAAACTTTAAAAGCGACCTTTTATTATCAACGAATACTAAAAAAAGCGGAGAATTGAAAATGAGCGAGAATAAAGACGTATATTCAGACGTGAAAGGTCAAATGCGTCTCTCAGAGCGCATAGCTGCGTTCATTCCGGGTTTCCGCGGCTACAAAGAGAAAGAATTGCGCCGCGAAAGCGACAGGTTAATTAGAAATCACTTGTCCCTGAAACTTTCCGAAGCTAAAACGGATCTAAGGACAATATTCCAGAAGTTAGCTGACCGCCGCTATATGGATGTTTTAACCGACATGGACAGATTGTTGGCAAAGATGGACCGTGTCGTCGAGAAAGTTAACCACGCATCCTACGGGTACAGCGGTTTCTTCGACGCCGTAAAAGTCAAAGAGGAAAACCTCGACCGCATGATAGATTTCGATAATAAACTTCTCGATAATGTAGCAGCGTTATCTACAGAAATCGACGCCTTCAAAACAGAATTAGCCAGCGGCGTAACTACAAACTTAAAAAACAGAATTCAAACGGTAACAGACAAGCTTGAAAGTTTAGAAGAAACGTTTGACGGCCGTGAAGAAGTAATTTTAGGAGTGAGCTAAAATGCCGCAAGTTATCGAATGGCAAAACGCCGGACCCGACGATATAGTTTGGCGGTACCCAAGCGAAGACATCACCTGGGGTGCTCAGCTTATCGTGCAAGAATACCAGATGGCGGTGTTCTTCAGAGACGGTAAAGCATACGATGTCTTCAACGCTGGACGCCACACGCTGACAACGCTGAACCTTCCTCTACTTACGAGTTTACTAACTCGCTTAGCAGGTTTCGGCGGCAACAAACCCTTCAAAGCGGCAGTCATATTCATCAGCACAAAAGTGTTCAACGGCAAATGGGGCACCCGCGCACAGACCACGGAGCTAGCACCGCTTCAGGTGTTTGGGCAGTTCCTGTTCAAAATCGAAAACGCATCCCTATTCGTGAATGAAGTTGTCGGCGGACAAAATGCCTATACGACCGAAGAAGTCAACAATTTCCTTCGAGGCTTCCTCAACGAAAAGATAATCGGGGAACTCTCCCACTACGACTTAGTCACCGTATTCACAAGACTCAATGAAACATCGGTAATTGTCAAGAACTCTGTACTTGACTACTTCAAGCGTTTAGGCATCGAATTAACTGACCTGCGGTTCGAAGGCATCGACACCACCCCTGAATACCGTGAGCGACTATTCTGGCTTAAAACCGGCGGAACCCCCGCAGACACAGTTCTACGCATGGAAACGGTTAAGAGCGCAGCACAGTCTCTTGGCCAATCTGGCGGCGGAGGAGGAGGCGCCTTAGGAACGGGCATGGTTCTAATACCGCAAATCATGAACCAACAAGGCCAGGTTCAAGCACAAGCACCAACAGCTGCACTGGTTATTTGTCCTAAGTGTGGGGCTCATGTTCCAGCAACATCAAAGTTCTGTCCTGAATGCGGCACATCTCTTACGCCTCCATCAGCAGCAACCATAAACTGCCCCAAGTGCGGCCACTCAATTCCAGCAAGCTCTAAATTTTGCCCTGAATGCGGTGCCACGATATCTTAGGAAGATACTGCTATGTCTGAAAGTAGGCGTCAACTTCTTTCAATCGGCGTCTTCTTCATTGTCCTCGTAGTAGCTATACTGCTTGCGGCAACCCAAGTCATAGGCTGGGGACTGTTTGTGCCCTTTATCCTCGTTCTCTTCGGCATCTGGATAATAGCTCTGGCAGCGATGCGCGGCGCTAACCCCCAGAAGTATGAACGAGGCTCCTTTAGTACAGCAATAATGGGCATGCTTCTGATTGCAGTGGGCGGCGCTTGGTACCTGTTCAGCTTCAACTGGCTGTACTCGATAGCTTTAATACTGCTGGTCTTAGCTGGCGCAGCAATCGCTGCAGCATTGAAACGGAAACAGTAGAGGTTTTTTCCTCTAAACATTTTTCTATACCATCGCGTAGTCATTGTGAAGAAGGCTCAAGGTTATGAGTGAAGAAATTATCGGCCACGGCACATGGTACGACATGATGGCCCAGAAAGTCATCGACAGAGAACGCCAACTCGGCAGAAACATGGACCTAGTTAGGACGGAAATGGGTCTAGGAGCTTCGGGTTTCCCACACATCGGCAGCTTGGGAGATGCCGCACGCAGCTTCGCCGTAACCTTGGCACTAAAAAGTATGAACGTCAACTCTGAGCTTGTAGCTTACTGCGATGACAAAGACGGCTTACGCAAAGTCCCCGCTGGCTTATCCAAAGACTTAGAGAAGTACCTGGGTTTCCCTGTTTCCAGCATTCCTGATCCGTTTGGCTGCCACGAAAGCTTCGGCAAACACATGAGTTCTCTGTTACTTGAGTCACTGGACAAGTGCGGCATAGAATACCGCTACTTCAGCGCCAAAGAAGTTTACGAGAAAGGCATAATCCTGAACGAAGTTAGAACGATACTCGCCAACGCACAGAAAGTGGGTGAAATCGTCAAGGAAGAAGTAGGTCAGGAACGTTACACCGAGAGGTTACCGTTTTTCCCTGTCTGCGCCAATTGTGGGCGCATCTATACTACTAAAGCCTACAAATTCGAGCCGAAAACCGACAAAGTCCTCTACAAATGCGAGGGGCTGGAAATCCGCGGCAAACTCATCAAAGGCTGCGGCTACGAAGGCGAAGCCGACATCACAAAAGGGGAAGGCAAGCTAACGTGGAAAGGCGAATTTGCAGCACGCTGGAAAGCATTGGACATAAGGTTTGAAGCTTTCGGCAAAGACATAGCCGACTCAGTCCGCATAAATGACCGCATTAGCCGAGAAGTCCTCTGTTTTGAGCCCCCTAGCCATGCCCGCTACGAGATGTTTCTAGACAAAGGCGGAAAGAAAATCAGCAAATCAGCAGGCAACGTTTTCACACCTCAAGTTTGGTTCCGCTACGGCAGCCCCCAATCGTTGTTGCTGCTCATGTTAAAGCGGTTCGTGGGCACCCGCACTTTAGACGTTTCCGACATTCCCGCCTACATGAATGAGTTGGATGGACTTGAGGATGTTTATTTTGGCAAGAAGCAAGTTAGCGACAAAGAAACGGCTCACCTCAAAGGTTTATACGAGTACTGCTGGGTCATGAAGCCACCCGCAAAACCAAGCGTTCACGTGCCATACAATTTGCTGGCGTTTCTGGTGAAGATGGCACCCAAAGAATGCGTTGAAGAATTCATTGAAGAAAAACTTCGAAGCTACAGCTACTTGCAGAAGACGCAGCATGCAGACAAAGAGTTGAGGAAACGCATTGAGTACGCCGAGAACTGGACCAGCGATTTCGAAGAAATCAAAGAAACACACGTAACACTGAACGAGCAGGAGAAGAAAGCCATCGCCGCGCTAATTGAAGTTTTAGGCACCACAGAGGAGCCAGACTTGATCCAGAATGGCATCTTCAACGCCGCCAAAAACAACGGTTTGCCGCCACGCGACTTCTTTAAAGGCCTCTACACTATTCTGATGGGTGCGCCGCAGGGACCACGCCTAGGACCCTACGTGTTAGCCATGGGTAAACAAAACGTAGTCGCGGCGCTAAGGCGGGCGTTAGCCAAAAGCTAAACGTGCCAACTCAATTTTTCTGTTTCTTCTCACCAGAAGCAGTTGACGAAGTAGACGCCGATGGCTTTGAAGAGGGTGAAATCACGATTTTCCCTTTGAAAACGTCGATGTTTACATCGTGGGTTTTGAAAAACTCGTTTATCGCTTTTCCAGCGTCGTCTTTGAGTTTGCCAAGGTAAAACTTGAGGTTCTCCTTAAAGCCCTCTTTCTTCGCGGTGGAAATTGCCTCTTTCACCTTGCTCTGAATGAACAAGTTATAGATTTCCTCTATGCACTCTGTGATTTCTGCTTGATTGCTTAGCAATCGAAGGTTATCAATTCGGGCATAAGCTGTAGTTGCGGCTTTTTCGCTGTCGCTGGCAAAGGCAGGTGCCGCCGAGATTACGACGGCGGGACTTTTTTTCACATTAAAGTAGCTCACTATAGTTTTGTAGTCTGGCGCGTCGCCGCTAAGTAATCCGACGAAAGCGTTTTTACCCGTGGTCTTTCCCCACGAAATCAACGTGTTTGAAAGCTCGGGCAGAGTAGTAATTCCGGGTATGTAAAAGATGTATACTTCGCTGTCGCTGGGCACCTCCGAAGCCAGCTTTAAGTCGGAAACAACTGCTTTGAAGAGGGCCGCGTTAGGTTGAAGGTAAAGACTTGGCATGAGAGCCAATGTGAATTTGCGGGCTTATAGGTTTTTTCTTGCCTTTTAGACACCGTTATTTTTAACCTGAAAAGCGCAGTTACTATTTTCACTCAGCATTTCTCAGGTTTTATTAGTGAACTTCTCGATAATCCACTTTGTAATTTCGTCCCTTGAACGACGGAAGGCCTTAAGTTTTTCTTCTTCAGTTCCCTCTACCTCAGAGGGGTCATTGAAGGGGTGGTCCAAATAATCCCTTGCTTTGGGTAATCTTAAGGCAATCAATTCAGGTCTGCCCATAACTATCGGGGAGGCGCAAATTGCACAATTTGTTTTTGAGCCGCCCCGGCAAACTGAAACAACCAAGTCGATATCAACATCTCTAAAAACATCGAGATTTTTAGAATATTGCCCAGAGATATCTATCTCTATCTCAGCCATAACTTTGATAGCCAATGGATTCACCTGCGTAGGATTCGTTCCAGCACTAAAAACCTCATATTTATCACCATAAAAGTGTCTAAGCAGCCCTTCAGCTATTTGAGATCGAGCAGAATTATGAGTGCACAAGAACAAGACTTTGGTTTTAGCCATTAGACTCACCCCAAACGGTTCTTCCGAAGTATAAAAACATCATCAATATACTCTATATAGAGGATTTCGCAGCAGACCTTGCAATGTACATTGTATAAGGAAAGCTTGCACACGATAGACCCAAAACCTTCAACAGAGAAAAAAGCAAAGTCATTTTGGAGGATAAGCACGCGGATAATTACCACATCGTTATCTCAAGGGCGGACAAAGATGACCCTTAAGCATAAGTCACTTGTTTCATTTCTGTTAAGCCGCGTTAAACTCATTACCCGATTAATGCAGCATCAAACTTATTGTTAACACAATGAGGACAAAAAGCGTTATCAACACGTAAATGCGGTTCTTTTCCAATGCAAAATAGACGACGGAAGTAATTGCTCGGATATAAGGGGTCAAAATTAATATCACCAAACCTAGCGTCATAAACATAACAGCTGTCTGTGGCCCGAATAAATGTTGAATCTGGTCAATAATGAAGGAGAAAAAATTCTGTCCATTAATAAACATTGTTTTGCTTTGGGAAACCTGCACATTCCCGTATGCCCCGTAAAAGAGGCTTATTCCAATAATTTCAAGCAATACGCTGATGACGACTCCTATTATTAGAATGTAGCTTACAGCAGTTTCAAGTTTTGATTCGCCGCAGCCTAAGTCCCGAGAAGTCATAGCGAGGTGACTCCTTTGTAAAGCATTTGAATGATCAGTAGTGTAACAATGACGAGGAAGAGTACTCGCAGGTTTCTATCGCGGATTCTGTTTAGCAATCTTCCACCAACTACTGCGCCGATTGTGGTTCCCACAGCCATTGGCGCCATCAAAGTTAGGTTCAAAAGACCTGAAAAAAGATAGACGCTTACGCCAGCCAATGCAGTCATTCCTATTATGAAACTGCTCGAAGCACTGGATACTTTTGAGGGTATTTTTAGGACTTTCTCGTGAACAATGACTTTGAAAGCTCCTGCGCCTATTCCAAGCATCCCTGCAGCTAGACCTGCTACAAACATCCCGAATCCTCCCAGAAGAGAGTTTGTGGCTTTGTATGTTACTACTTGATTTTTAGATTTGTCAAAGTAGCGGCCCTCAAGACCTAGACGCTTAGAAATTTTGTCTTGTTTTTCGGGCATAACATAGACTTCTTTGAATGAGCCTCTAAAGTTAATAAAAGAAGTAAGCAGGAAACCTGCGAATAGGAAATAGAGGAAAACGGGGGCAATTACGACAGTAATGGTTGCTCCCGCAATGGCTCCTATGATGGTGAACATTTCGAGGTACATAGCGACTTTTATGTTTGTAATCCTGTCTTTCACGAAGGATGAGGCTGAACCGCTAGAGGTAGCGATTATAGCTACCATTCCGCATGCCACTGCCTCCTTGACGGGGATACCTAGTAAAACCAGAATAGGGGTTAGAATGCTTGCACCGCCCAGACCAGTAAGAGAACCTATGAGACCAACAACGATAGATATCAGAAGCAAATTAATCATGTCAAGCAATACTTCTTCTCCCGCCATTGAAAATGGACAGGTTCAAGTTATTAATTAACGTAATTGGGCGGGCCAATCTTTCCCAATCATATGAGAACAGAAAGCAAAATCTGGAAATATACAACAGTCGTTAATTTAGAGAGCACTTTCCAAAAACAATAAAAACTCACAACCTTCAAATTCAAAAACCCAAAAGTCCTTCAAATCCACTTCCACCATACTCCGACATTGGAAGGCAACAACCGAACACGCCGAAATAAAGATGCCCTTTACGTGCAAAACCTGCTCAGGCACAGAAACATAAAAACGACCCTGCGATATACACAATTGCTTGCGTTACCGCTGAGCGAAGAACATATTTGCAAGGTGGCAAAATCTGTTGAGGGAGCACGCAATTCATAGAAGCCGGATTCCAATACGTCACCGACATTGCCGACGAAGAGCTGTTTCGAAAACTGAAAACCTCATATTTAGGAACCGCGTAGTACCGTAGTCCAAACTGGTGGGCTCGTAGTCTAGTACGGATTATGACACTGGCCTGCGGAGCCGGAGGTCCTGGGTTCAAATCCCAGCGGGCCCGCCACATTCATTATTTCAACACGATCAGGATAGAGAGTAGGTGCATGCTCTGTGTTCGTTACTCTCTCCATGAGATGAAGAAAAGAATGGAACTCTAATAGACAGCACGGGTTTTCCCTAAAACTCTTGTTACTTAGACTTCTTTTCAGCTCATTTAACGCGAAGTCACCTAAAAAAAGGCATCATCAATATTACCAAACTGAGCTTTTCAAGCTCAGACAAGCGGCAGTACATCAACCTGAAAAGTCTTACCTGTTTAGTTGGGTGAACATCGGTTTCTCCTCTCTCAAGCAAAGAGGTTGATCTCAGAAACCGCGTAAAATCCAAAGCAGCTAAATTGCGAAGCACCGAATCCCTATCCATTTATTTATCGCCTCTACTATGGGTTTACTGGGGCTCTGGAACCTAAATTAGGAGAGATAGAGAGAATGAAAACCCAACGAGCAAGTTGGATATCATTTCCAGAGCCCACTCAGCCCCAAACTTCTAACCATCCATATCGATCTTTCATCTAATCCACAAAAAAAAAGAAAAAGAGGATTTTGTTTGTTTTACTTGCGTCTTCTCAAGACTAATGACGCTGCAATCACAGCAATGATGACAACTGCTGCTACGATAGCAATGTACGTCGTTGTTGGAATACCGCTGGTAGGCTGCGGAGCTATGCTTGGCGAAGGTGAAACTGGAGTCTGAGTTGGCGGCGCTGTGGTGGTTGGCGCTACTGTCTGGGTTGGGGTGGATGTTGGTTGTGGTGAAGGTGCAGCTCCGACAGCAAGGTACGTTGTTTGTTCCGAGCCCCAGTACGAATTGCTTCCTGCGAACGTTGCTGTAATGTGACACACCCCTTGAACTGGAGGCGTCCAAGTTAAGCCATAGTTTCCGTTCAGGTCAGTTGCAGCTGTGCAGATATCCTGGAAGTTCCCGTTAGGGTCGATCGCAGTTAGTTTCACATCTACACCGGTAGCGTTGGTTGGTTGTGGCTTTTGCATGTAAAGGTATTCATCCATGAGCTCTCACTTTGGTCAGAAACTGCTGGAACAACATTGAATTCACTGCTTTGCAATACCAGGAATCACTAGACTAGAAACAAAAGTTGCAGAAATCGCAGCCCGCTGGCCTTTCCCTATAGAGTATACTTCAACATTCTGAACAAACAGTATTCAGCCAAGAAAAGGCACAACCCGACCCCCGCCAAATCTAAGTCTTGAGTGTGTTGCACCAATCAGCGATTTTCTTGGTTGTTTCCTCTTTGTTTTCCAGCGCCTTCGCGATGGCTAATTCTCCGACGAATATGGCGTTTGGCGCCAAAGCCCTGGTTTTCGCGGGTGCTTGTTTCAGGTTGGAGTCCATTGTGAAGAACAGCGCCACCTTCTTCCCCGACAAGTCAGTTTTGCCCATGTAAGTTCTGATTGCTGCCGATGGACGCCAAGCCCAGATTGGTGTTCCCACGATTACGAGGTCGTAGTCGGCGGGAGCTTTTGTTGTTGGAGCGATCTTTGTATCTTTTCCCCCTGTGGCATCTCTGCCAGCGGACATCCATCCCAGTTTGCCCTGACGATTCTTCAAATCCACGATTTCCTCAATGTCTGAGCCCATTTCCGCAGCTATTGTTTCAGCCACGAATTTCGCGTTGCCCGTCCGGGAGTAGTAAACAACTAGGGATTTCATGGCTTTTACTGTTGAGTGGTTTGCCTTTAAAGATTTCTCGATCAAATTATTCGAAGACAGCAAGGCTTGTTACTAAGAAAGGGGAGGAGGTTACGGCTTTTTCATGTATTCAAGTATGCCGAAAGTGTTACCTTCAGGGTCCAACGCCAGCGCCCACCAGCCCAAACCCGGAATCTCCATCTTCGGAACCTTAATTTTCCCCCCTAGCTTCTCGATTTTCTTGCTGTAATCTTCTACTGACTCCACCGCAATGTAGTTCATCTGCTGCGCCAATGCTGGGTCTGATGAGTCTTTCTTGGCGTAAAGACCGCCGTTCACACCAGCCCTAACAGGCATCATATTTTCATCAACTGGCACGGTTTCCACCAGGTAGTATGTTGTTGGTCCAGGATACTTCTGAAATTTCCAGCCGAAAAGGGTCTGATAAAAGGTTTTGAGTTTTTCGATATTGTCTGCGGGGATTTCAAAATGCACAATTGTATGGTCCAAAATAATCACCTAATAATGCTGTCTCAGGCGAAAATAAAAACGTAATGAACAGAGGGCACTCAAGAATTAATTTTAGAAACAGAAAAAGGAAAAGAAAGAGGGCTTATGGTTGCCATTTTTCAACGAGGTACTTGGGTATCTCGGATGAATCTCTTGGGCCGACTTGAACTTTCCAGCCGCTGAGTTCTTCGATTTCGCCGCTGATGCGTGAGGCTTTGCCGGGGATGACAAGTTTGCGGTGTTTGACTTTGCTTTCTACGCCCGAAGCTTTGATGGCGTCTGCGACGCGTTCTGCGGTGAGTTTGCGTCCTGCGACTCCGCTGTCTATGGCGCTGCCTTCTGTTTCTACAACGATTAGGTATGCGTTGAGTTTGTTGCTTTCAATGTCTGAAGCGACGGTGTAGTAAGTTAAGGCGAAGTTTGAGGTGAACAGTACTGGCGAGTTTTCGTCGGGGGTGCCGAAGACTTTGAGTCCAGGTGCAACGGCTACTGGTTTGCGTGGGTCAGTGTAAATGTTTTGTCGAAGCACTGCTGTGGGCAATAAAGACCAGCCGTCGTTTCCGTGCATGACAATTATGTCTGCGTATCGGACAACCAGCATAGATGCGAGGTATGCTTCTTTCCATTTGACGATTTCGTCTGCTGCGTCGCCTTTGCCTACCCAGGCGGTCATTGGGACACCCATCAAGGGGAATCCTGCGAGTTCTTCGCCGCCTTTGCACGCCGCTCTACGCAACATGGTAAAGTTGTTTAGCGTTGTGCTGAGACCATCGTTCATGAAGGTACCTGGGTCGAGAACGAGGTCTTTTACGCCGTAAGCCAACAGGGTTTTTACGAGTGAAACGAGCATATTAAGGTCGTTGGGTGCGGACACTACTAGTGGGCAGTTATACATCATGGCGAGTTCTGCCATGTCTTTCCAGTTTTCCGCGTTTGCCGCGTAGAGGAGTGGTCTTGCCTTGGGCGCTGCCATTAGACCTGCTTCAGCAACTGTTGGGTTCAGAGAGCAGATAATGAAGGGTAAAGTTGTGGTTTCTGCAACTTTCTTGACAACCGCCCTGAATTTCTCAGTGTCGCCTGAAGTGCATCGAACTGCAATCATGTCCAGTTTCAACGTGTAGCCGATGTATTCGAAGCTGAAGTTTTCGGTTTTCTTTATGCGGCTGGTGACTTCTTGTTCGGACATTTCGTCAGTCACGTCTATAGCGATGGCTGTGGGATTTGTGTAGGTGAATTCGTGTCGGTACATTACGAGTTTGCCGCCAAGTTTCTTGGCTTTATCTCCAACGCCGACGACGACTTCTTTGACTGCGGGCTTCAGCAGCTCTTTCAGTTGGCTGTAAGCTTTCTCGTACTTTTTAGTCAACAGCGGCTTACAGGAGTCAAGGTCAACTTCGCGGTTAACTATTTTAGTTGCGAAAGCCATGCAGTTTTCTTGGCCGCATTCTTTGCAGTTAGTCTTCGGAAGAAGCTTGTAAACGTCTATTGGGCTGAGTTCTTTCATGCTTGCTCTTTTGCTCATACAGTCACATCTCCATTATGCCTTAACTGACACCCAGTCAGCGAATTTTGCTGCGTCAACTTTGCCGCCTTTCACGAGTCGGTTGGTCACGTCTTTCATGGTTTTTACTGCTGCGGGGTGCATCATCATGAATAGGTCAACGCCTGCAAGCAGCAACGTCAGGGCGGTGGTGACTTCCCAGAGGGGTCCTCGGAGTTCGCGGGGTTCCCATTCAGCGGACATCTTTAGCCATGCTTCTCTTGCTGCCCACGCGTTGGTTGTACCTGAAGACATTGGTTGCGCTAGTTCGGGGTCGCCCATTAAGCCGGCCATGCGTGCACGTTCCATGTTGGTGAATGCGTAATCTAAACCGTAGCCTAACGCTGCGGTGGTGAGATCCATGATTATGTCTTCTTTACCCATGTAGTCGTAAAGTCTGCGGTTAAGTTCCCGAGCCAAGTTCAAGTCCATTGGCGTAAAGGACAATGCAGCGTGCCCGTTTTTCTTGACGTATTTTGCGCAGCGTTCAACATCCATGTCGCGGGTTAGCGAGCTGATGAGGAATCGTTCGCCCTTGAAGGTTTCAGCGATTTCTGCGAATACATCTGCGTCTTTAACTGGGTCGCCGCAACCGCCGATTACGAGAGGAACGTCAACTGCCTGCAAAATGTTTTCAACGGTTTTCACTGCGTCTTTTGGAGTGGCGTTCTTTAGCAGGGGGTCGATACTGATGAGGTGAACGGTTACCATGTCTGCACCGAATTTCTCAACTGCGAGCTTTGCCCATGCTGCTGGGTCGCCGACCACATCTTTCACGTGCATTTTTACTGCTTTTGACAATGGGACTTCCATGTCGAAAACGTCTAACGTGATGATTGGCGAGTGCACGACGGGACGCTCAAAATTGTAGAAAGCAGGAGAGGTTTCTCCGCCGATGACTATGCTTTTGCCGCGGGTGCCGCCTTCGCTTCGGGTACCGCCAAGCTTTACCTCAGCAATACTGCTCGGGTAAGTCTCGATTGGAGGCAGAAAAGCTGCCTGCAACATGGAGACGGGCTTCGCCTTCAAAGAGGGTGGCAACTTTAGCTTAGGCATCATTTGCCCAGCCATGCCAGGCTCGAAGGACAACTCCATCTCGCTGACATCCATCTGGAAGTCTTCCAGCTCGATTTCCTGGAACTTCGCGAGGAGCTCCAGAATCTCAGGGCTCAGACCCAGACCGTCTGCGACGGATTTTTTGTCGTCTTTCTTGTCGTGGTGAGGCAAGGTTGTCACCGCTACTTGGCTTTCTCGTCCCTAACGGTCTTGATGATGACCTTGTTGGCGTAGATTTTTGCGTCTTTAAGAATGATTTTGAATCCGCCTGCCATTATCGGTAGCGAGGAGGCAGTCATCACTGGCATCATTTGACCTTCAGCTGCTTGAACTTCAGTTGAAGCTTCTTCTTCGGCTGGTGCTACTGCAGCTTCTTCAGCTGCCCATCTTGCAACGACTGGGTGATTCTTCTCCTTCAAGAAGGCTTTGAGTGCATCGATGTTAGTTGCGTCTTCTTCAGTGGCAATTTTATCGACGAGGTCTTTGGGGATGAAGTCTTTGACGCGTTCTTTGACTTCTTTAGGAATCCAGACTATTCGGTTCCATCCACCGTCTGCAGCGAAGAATTTCTTGCTGCGCATGTATTCGATGGACATACCGTGGAATCCGTCGATTTGTCGTCCGCCTGCTGCGGAGTCTGCGATTGTGCTGAAGGGTAAACCGTTTACAGTCGCGCCTTTGAAGCTTCTGTTGACTACGGCTAATCCGTCGACTTCTGGGATATAGAAGGCTACTGCTTCGAAGCATCCGCATGAAGTGTGTGGGTGATCAAATGCTGTGTAGAGCCAGACTTGGTTAACTTCGCCCATGGTGCGTTTCTTGGCCATTTCGTTGACGCCTGAGAATTCGCCTTTTTCAGCGTTGAGCAGTTCTCCACGTTCAATAGCGAATACTGGACCTTTGGGGTCGATGCTTGCTGAGGCTTTGCCGTCGAACCAGCTGATAGCGCCACAGTTGCTGTATCTTTGTGGTGTAATGACGCATACGTGGCTGGGTGCGAATGACTGGCATAAGGCACAGCCATAGAATTTATCGACATCTTCATCTTTGAGGCCTCTTGCTTTTGCGTCGCGGGCTTCATAGTCTGCTACTGCTTCGGGGTACATTTGCTGGATTTTAACGGGGTCGGTGATGAAGGTTATCTGTACTTTCTCTATGATTGGCAGTTCGCTCTTGAATAATCTGTAGAGAACATTGCCTATTGCTTCGAAGCTTGTGAGACCTTTTTGGAAGGATTTTTTGCCGAGGCGTATCCAGATATCGTATCGCTGGTTTAGGTGCATGAATCCTTCGATGTAATTCAAGTAGCCGTGAATGCGTCTTTCAATTACGCCTTCAAGACCTGCGTCTAGGGTTGCGCCTGCTGCTTCGACGAGAATTCCTAATGGATATGCGCCGCCTTCTTTGAGGTCTTTGATATCTGGACCGATTATGGTGATTTTGCCGTCTTCGACTTCGCTCATCGGTTTAACATGGGCTAGTTCAAATTTCTCTTTAACTGTGGGTCCGCCGAGCTCAACTTGCATGTCGTTTCTGCGTATGCGTTCTCCTTCGAAGATCACGCCAACTTCTACAGGTATATCTTTAAACATTGACATTTTCTTAGTTTCCTCCATCTTTCAATTTTAAAGTCATGACTTTGAGATTTTCTGCCCATGTTTCTAGGGTTGCGTTTGGGTATGACCAGCTTGCATGTGCGTGGTAAAGGTTGTCGATGGTCATAGTTTTTAGATCGGGGGCGAAGTGTTTAAGTCCAGACAGAACCAACGCTTCCATGTAGTACGGTAAACCCACGAATATGGCTAAGTCGGGATGCCCCTTTCCATCGAGCCCTTGCCATGTCGGGTCAACTAGTCGGTTGCCGATGTCCATGGCGGACATGTAGCCTGCTGGAGTATATCCTCGTTTAA
The DNA here is from genome assembly GCA_963760905.1 of Candidatus Bathyarchaeota archaeon. Taxonomy (GTDB): domain Archaea; phylum Thermoproteota; class Bathyarchaeia; order Bathyarchaeales; family Bathycorpusculaceae; genus JADGNF01. Next base: position 467,249 of record CAVXEQ010000004.1, on the reverse strand, counting down.
GAAATTCAGCAACCATGTGGGCGGTTGCTACAACAGGTACTTTTGAGGCGTTTGCGAAGTCGATAAGGAAGTCGATGAGCGGTTTGCCTTCCATGAAACGTTGAGTAGCGTTGCTGCCCACGACTAAAATGGGGCGAGCAGCTTTCTTGATCATGGCTACTGCTATTTCGGGTTTTTGTATGGGGTTTGCTTTCTTTGTTGCGGCTATTTCTGCACATTGCCAAGGTTCACATGACATGTCATATCACTCCTTAGTTTTCCTGATCATTCTAGGAAGCATTGTCGGATCAGGGATAATTGATTCCTTCCAGTCCTTTGCCTTTAGAAGCTCGACGATTTCATCCTTCATCGTCATGGGAATGTCAGCGGGTGTCCGGACGAACCTGTCGATGTCTGGCGGCATGAGTCCGTAGTGGCGCTTATGGAGATCAATGTAGTGTGAAAGCTTTATTGAACGTCCTTTCCACGTATCGTTGGGTCTGATACAAAGTTTTGCGATGGAAACCATTGCTTCCTGCGGAGTTTCAACAGTTTGGAACAAGTGTTCAGGTGCTGGACCAACATTCACTATGTCACCTGTGCGTGCATCGTAGACTTCCCAGTTGTCAGGTTTGTCTTCTCTACCCAAGAGCATGCGACGGTATTTGCTGCCATGAGGACCGACAAGCACTGGCACACCTAAGCTCCAGAAACCAGAAGCAATTGATGCTGCCTTCTGTGAGTATGCGCCCCATGCTAAACCAACGGCACCAACGCGGTTGTGGATGTAATCTGCGATTTCTTCATAGTTCCCACGGAGGTTTCTCTTTGCAAAAATGTTTGCAACTTTGATGGCTGCGCCTGCAATGTGAGGGTTAGAAACGCATGAACCGACGTTAAGTACGCCGCCAGCTTCGAAGCCTCCTGGAAATTCTTCGTATAGTGTCTTGCCTTCTTCGTTCCGGTAGGAACCTGCAGACATAGCTGAGCAACCAGAAGTTACTACGATGAAGCGTCGGAGAGCAAATTCTCTGCATATGTCGTAAACGTCTTTGCCGCCGTGTGGATAATTAGCGCATCCTACCACTGCGACGATGCCAGGAATTTCACCGAGTACAATTGGACCGCCAACGCTTCTGATTTCTACGTCTTGGATTGCACCTCTGCCTGAGCGACAGAAGTTCTTTTCCGCAAGCATGTTTTTCTCGCCGACTTTGAGGATAAAACTGTGGATTTCAAGTTTGACGGGGCATGCTTGTTCGCAGCGGCCGCAACCGATGCATTCTTCGTATATTTCGGCTAATGGAACAAGATTTCCTTCAGCTGCAGCTTTAATTGCGGAGGGAATATTGATGTCTTGGGGGCAGCTTCTTTGGCACATGTTGCAGTTTCTACACTTCTTTGCCAGTTCTTTGATTTCATCTAGCTCGGGTAGAGACTTCATTTTCTTACGTATCGGAGCAATTTTTTGAGCAACTTTTACAGCGACTTCACCCACTTTTTCGGGGTCAAGGATCAAAACGCCAGGAACTTTGCCGCTGACCAAGTCGGCCACTATCTCGTCTGCAGGGTCATTTGTACGATTCTTATAGCCTATACAGTTTTTCTCTGACGCAGCTATAACGGGTGCTTTGACGCGTTCAGCCTCTATAGAAGCATCTGTTCGTACACATTGTTCGTCCAAAACCACTACGTCGGCAAATCCACCGCGTATGAAGCGGAGTTCCCATGAAATTGGTCCGACGATTTTTGCTCGGTCAAAGTATCGTGTGTTGTCTATGGCAGTGCAACATAGACCGACTACTTCCATTTTGTTTTCAAGTTTACTGTCTCTCATGTAGTCAATGATTCCAACAGAAGGTATGACGTTGTGGCCGATGCACATTATGACGGGTTTTGATGGGTCAACTGTGCCTATACCCATTTCAATGAGTGGCGCTTCAGGGTCAGCCTTTGGAAAGCCCAGTGTCGAGACTTGAGCTATGTCCGCGACTTCCATGCCTACTTGGTCAACTCTGCCAGCGTGGAGTGCTTTGGATTCAAAATCTAAGTTGTTGGCTTCTTGACCTGTATGTGCAGCACCTAGCAAATGAGTAATCTGCGTTTCGCAGTATGTTAGAACGTCATCCAAATCGCCTAGAGTTTCAGGCTTTATTCCAGTAACAAGCCTAGTAACTGGAGCTTCAACCTTCACGTTTAAGCCGCCGATGTCTAATGGAAAACGTCGGCCATATTTTTCAATTAAGTGATCAACCACATGTCGGGCATGCCCTGTGTGAGTTGCCGCACCAATGCTACAAGCAATTAGCACGATACGGGATGACTGAGCAGCTATGTCAAGTCCACAGGCACCGCGTTTTCCCGCAGTCAAATCACACTTGCCATAAGTGCATAGACAGCACAGATCACAATCAGGCATGTAGAATGGCTTGTACTTGTTAAGGAGCATCATGTCCCAATCTCGAAGCGTTGTTAAACCAGGCATCGGAGTGGGCCCCATGGGTTCCGTCCAGTTGTCATTAACAAGTTTTCCTATAGAAAGTTCGAGGTTTTTGATAAGACCATTATTGGTCTTCATTTCATCTATCTTGACGCGTACATTTTTTGTGGTCAATTTCAAACCTCAGTAAAGGTTTTGAAAATATACCTTAGACTTCGACGTTTTAAACCTTTCCAGAGTTCACGCTGAAAAGTCATGTTGCATCCGAAAAATGTAAGTTTAGAAAAGATAACTCTGGACAAAAATATGGGGGGTTATTGTTGTATGTAACCCGTCGCCTTCATTATTGCCTTTACAGAAGCGAACGCATCATTGTCAGAAGGCAGCTCCAAAAGCGACTTTCCATTAAGAACGTAATCATCCACTGTCTCATCGGCAACTATTTTACCCACATACTTAAACTGCAAAGCCTCTTCAGCTTTGCTGCCCAGTTCAGCGGGGAATCGGTAGCCACCTACGAGATAGAAGTTATCAAACTGCATATCCACTTCTTTGGCGATGCGGTAGGCACGCTTTGCGTGATCTATGCTTTTCTTGGAGTGATCCAGCATTTCAAATATGTCATTTACTTTTGAAGCAACGCGACGGTTTAAGTGCTCAAGTCCAGCTGGCGAGTCGATGAGGACATACTTGTAGTTTTTCGTCAAGTTTTCGAGGGCAGCTTTCAGGGCGCTATTAGGCATGCAATAACAGCCTTCAACCCATTTAGTGCCCACAGACATAAAGTCGAAGTTATCGCTTTCGTAGAGACCATTTGCCCATATTCTGCTTTCTATGCGCTCAGTCGGCGAAACACCTACAGTGGTTCCACCTTTTTCTATAAACGTGTCAACAATAAGTTCCGCCATAGTGGATTTGCCGGCTTCTTTAAGGTCTACACCAATCATTTCGGCTAGATTCTGATCTGGGTCAGCGTCAACCAGCAGCAAAGGCGAGTACCCTGCTTCAATGAAGCATTTCGCCATCAACGCAGTAAAGCTGGATTTGCCTGTTCCTCCACGACCTATAGTGACAAGAGTGTTCATTCAATGCAACTCCGTTAATTTGATTTTTTCTTAAGCAGCGTGTCGCATATATTATCTATGGTACGCACGGCCTCAATCTCCTTATTCTTCAGCGGTGTTTCTCCAAGCATGTCCGCTTCGATAACTTTCTGGTCAAAAGGCACAAAAGTGAGGAGCTCCAAGCCATTTTTGTCTGCAAAGTTTCTAATTGCATCTTCCTGCACTGGGTTCATGACGCGGTTACCGACAAGGTAAACATGCTTCATCTCCGCTGCCGCGGTCATGTCGTGTATGTGCTTGGCAATCTCAAGAGATTTCAAGTTAGAATCCGCTACAATAAGCAGAGTATCGACAGCTTTTGCGGTACCTCTTCCAATATGCTCAACACCAGCCTCTAAATCCAAAACAACAGCTTCATCGCGTTCCACCATAAGGTGCCTCAACATTGCGCGCACAATGGCGTTTGGGGCGCACATGCAACCGGAACCCATAGCTTTCACTGTTCCCATTACTATGAGCTTGACACCTAATGGAGTGTTCACAGCGTAATCACGAATAATGTCATCTACCGTGAAGTTTAAGTTGTAAACACCTGAGTACCCCGTGCTCGTCTTCGAATCCACAAGCTGCTTGTTCTCAGTTAGCGGCACAATTTTCCGCGCTTCATCAGCCGTCAAACCCAAAGTTAAAGCCAGATTTGGAGAAGAATCCGCATCTATAGCCATGGTCTTTAAACCACGTTCCAGAAAGCCTCGTGCTAAGCCTCCCGCAATAAGAGTTTTGCCTACGCCTCCCTTACCAGAAACTGCAACCTTCATAATCTCACAAACTAATACGATTTTAGTTTCAAGATTAATTTACGTTTCTCTGAAAATTAGAGCAAAAAATCTTAGACAAAGGCAGACCAAAAAGTAATGATATTGCTTGAGATGAGGAAAGCATTTATGATTGATTAATGTGAATAGGTGTGTACAACTTTAGACGAGATCCCCTAACAACTTGCCGGCAATCACATTACACAAAACGTTTAGGATATGGTTTTCAACGGTTTTCCGGCAAAACTGAAAGCTGAATTCTGGGAAACGGACAAAACAAACATGCAGAAGGTACTATTAGAAAACTTTTAAATTCTCTGTTGCAAGAATTGAGTTGGAGAGCCGTCGGAAAACGTCTAAAGACTGACGAGACATCTCAATAACTGATTTATAGCCAAGCAAATTCAAATAAGAAGACCGTCTCAAAGCGATTTCCAAACGACTCTTTCAGTTATCTTGACAAGATATGTGGAGGTGAAATTTTGTTATACGAAGCTACACATTCTCACCCAGCAGCTCAGTGCCCTTTGTTGAAGCCGGAAGGAAAAGCCATGATTAAACAGCTATTCTCAGAAGAAAACGTCAAGAAAGCGGGAATCAAAATCGCGTCGGCATACATGAGCTGCCCAAAAGACACAGCTGTAGATCACAAAGGATTCTTCACAATAGAAACGGACAACCCATCCGCTATCCCGAAGTTCTTCGGCGCGATGACCGTAGAAGTGAGACCTGTTCAACCCCTAAGCGAAGTGGCTAAAACGCTTTAGCGACAGAAAGCAAACTGCAACCATCGCGATGAGTGCAAGACCAATTTTTTGGTTCAACATGTTGGGTTTGTAAAGACCCAACTCTTTTTTTAATAATAGCAATAAAAGTGATGGGAAAGCTAAAAATTCGCAAGTTCATAAAATATATTCTTCACCTTATGATGTTTTCAAATGACTAAGTTGAGTTATTTTCCAAGTTTTCAATTTTCGCAAGTCTAATTCTAACCATTTCTATGTCTTTGGCTAACGTATTCATTTTTTCGTAATAGAAACTCTCAGTAATGTTACCATACATGAATTCCTGTTCAATTGAGTTGAATTTATTGTCAATCTCTACTATTTGGACTTCAATATTAAACAATACTTGCTTAAGCTGCTTGCTTAAATCGTCAATGTCTTTGAGTGTAGGTAATTTCCCATTCACTAATTTGTCACCTACTCCAAGAACGTAACACAACAGTTTGTAACTCTAATTGTACGTTGGAGTTTTTAAGATTTGGGAAACTATTGAAAGAAGGACATTTTTGACGTAAAACTAATAGAAGACTTAATTGTTCTTTTCAAAAAAGCGATTGCACACTCTGCCAATGCAATGTTTCAGATGGCAAAAGTGAAATTGCCGCAAATGTTAAAAGGCATACGGTGTTACTTGTACTGAAAAAGTTTTTAAGAGGCTCGTGTTGAAAGCATGAAGATAATCTCTAAAGAAGATTTCAAAAGTTTTGTAGATGCTTTGATTAGTGACGATTCTCTAAAAGTAATCGGCGTAAAATCACGAGGAAACAAATTTGCTTTTGGACCTTTAGAATCCGCTGAGGAATTACGACTCGATTATGATGTTACTTTGCTGCCACCCAAGAAATATTTTTTCCCTCAGCGTGAAACTTTATTTACATATGATTTAGCGGATGGTTTTTCCGCGAAGAATCCTAAAGAGTTGAAGCCTATGGTAATTATAGGGGTTCATCCTTACGATATTGTTGCGCTTCTTCACATGGATGAAATTTTTAGAGAAACTAAGTCCGATCCTTACTATTTCAAGAAAAGGGAAGACTCGGTTATTATCGGCGTTAGTATGCAAAAAATGTCTAAATGGAATTTTTCTTCGTTTATGGGGTGTGACTCTATTGATTATGGTTACGACCTTATGCTAACTGATCTGGGTAATAGATACGCTGTAAATGTTGGTTCCTCAAAGGGAGAAACGCTTTTGGCGAAATATGCAAAGAACATAGCGCCTGCTTTAGCACGTGATATTCAAATTGCGGGACAGAAGAAGCGAGAAGTAACAAACATGGCTCAGCAAAAGTTAGATTTTCCAGCAGAACTTATTCCGGAATTATTAAGAGATAGCTACGGGAAAAGTGGCTTTTGGGAGAGTCACTCTGAAAATTGTTTAGCTTGCGGCTCATGCGTATTGGTTTGCCCGACTTGCTATTGCTTCGACGTTAAAGATAATACTGATTTGACTTTGGAACACGGCGAAAGAATTAGAACGTGGGATGGTTGTTTACTTGAAGATTTTGCTAAAATAGCCTCTGGGGAGAACTTCCGCGCCACCAGACCCACTCGCTATCGACACCGTTACTTCAAAAAAGGGAAATATCTGTTTGACAGGTTTGGCTTTATCTCTTGTGTTGGATGTGGAAGATGTTCCTCGAATTGCCTTCCAGACATTGCGAACCCAGTTAATCTGTTTAATGACATGTTTCACGAAAGCCAAAATAGTGGAAACCAAATACTTTCCTCAACTCAGCCAGACGTCGACATTCATACCGAAGGCAATATTGACTACGTACCCAGACTGGGAACGATAATTAAGAAAGTACCAATGACAACTTATGAAACCTTGTTCGAGATAAGACTGGACGATGGTTCAGAGCTTGGCCACAAACCAGGGCAATTTGTTGAAGTCTCAGTTTTCGGCATAGGTGAAGCACCCATATCATTATCATCGTCACCAACAAGAAAGAAAACGTTCGAACTCTGTGTCAGAAGATTAGGAAACGTTACTACAAGTTTGCATAAGTTAAACGTTGGAGATAAAGTCGGAATAAGAGGCCCATTTGGAAATGGTTTTGAAGTCAACTCCGTCAAAGGGAAAGACTTGCTATTCATAGCAGGTGGATTAGGAATAGCCCCCCTGAGATCCTTGTTCAACTACGTCTTAGATAACAGGAAAGACTTCGGACGTGTTATTCTGCTTTATGGATGTAAAGAACCAAAAGAATTACTCTTCGCAGATGAGCTTGCTTTGCTAGCTTCGAGAGACGACGTCGAATTCAAATCCGCAGTCAACTGGTGTCCAGAAAACGAAGTGTGGTCAGGAACTATAGGCGTAATTACAACTCTCATTCCACAGATCGATTTTGACACGGAAAAGACAATCGCAATATTATGTGGTCCGCCTGTAATGTACAAATTTGTAATTGCAGATCTGAAGACTCGAAATGTCCCAGATGACCATATAATTATGTCACTTGAGCGAAGAATGAAATGTGGTGTAGGAAAATGCGGCCATTGCCAAATCAACCAGATATACGTTTGCAAGGATGGTCCTGTTTTTAACTATTCCAAGATTAAAGGCGTCCCGGAGGCATTATAATGAAACCAAAAGTAGCTTTCTTTGATTTCGCAGGCTGTGAAGGAGATCAGCTTCAAGTAGCTAACTTGGAAGAAGACCTCTTAGCTTTACTTGGGCAAGTAGAAATTGTAAGCTTTAGAGAAGTAATGAAAGAACACAGCGATAATTATGATATAGCTTTTGTTGAAGGATCATGCACTAGACTACAAGATGAGGATAGACTGAAGCAAATTAGGAAAAACGCAAAAATTGTTGTTGCAATTGGCTCATGTGCAGCAATTGGAGGAATTAACTCACTTAGAAACTACAAAGACTTGGATGGCGTCAAGAAAGCTGTTTACGGAGAAAGCGCCAAACTTTTCGACAGCTACGCCGCCAGACCCATAGATGCTGTTATACCGGTAGATGCGTATGTTTACGGTTGCCCAATAGATCGGGACGATTTCCTTCACGTAGTGAAATCTCTCTTATTAGGAAAAAAGCCTGAAACACCAACATATCCAGTTTGCGTTGAATGCAAGAAAAACGAAAATGTATGCGCTTTTGAACGTGGCCAATTTTGCGTTGGAACAGTAACAAGAGCGGGCTGCAATTCTTGTTGTGTAAACGAGGGAACAATTTGTTGGGGCTGCCGCGGCCTTGTTGACAATCCAAATGAAAATTCCCAAAAAGAAGTTTTGATAAAATACGGTCTCACAGTCGATAATGCAATAAGTAAATTTAGATTATATTTCGGTTGGCAGGAGGCAAAAAGATGAACACCCAAAGTTTCGACATTGATGTACATCATGTAACGAGAGTCGAAGGACATGGTAACATCTACGTGAATGTAAAGAAAGGAATAATTGAGAAATGTGAATGGAGCATTCCAGAAGCACCAAGGTTCTTTGAAGCCATGGTTGTAGGCAGATCTTGGAATGAACTGCACCACATAACTTCGCGCATTTGTGGAATTTGCTCCATTGGACATTCGCTTGCGTCTCTTAAAGCCACAGAGTCAGCTTTAGGCATAACGATTAATGAACAAGACCTGAAACTGAGAAAGCTAGCGTTACATGCTGAAAACATGCAAAGCCACATTTTACATCTGGGTTTTCTAGTGTTGCCTGATCTTATGGGCGTAGGATCCGTGGTGCCTTTAGCTTCCACAAATCTGCCTGAAGTAAAGATTGTTTTGCAACTCCACAGGACAGCAAATGAAATGTCAACCTTGATTTGCGGACGAACGACTCATCCTCAAAGGCTAATCCCAGGGGGCTTCTCAAAAATTCCAACAATCAGAGAATTAACCGCCTTGAGGAAGAAACTTCAAGAAGCGATACCAAATCTTAAAGCAGTGGCAGGGCTATTCAAAAGTTTAGCAGGTAAACTACCTAATTTCAAGAGAGAAACTGAATTCATTGCTTTGACGGATCCAAATGAGTACGCCCTATATGACGGAGCAATTGCTTCATCAGATACTGGTACGGCTCCAGCAAAAGAATACTTAGCATTCGCAAATGAATATGTAGTTCCTGGGTCAACAGCCAAGTGGGCAAAACACGTACGAGAATCTTATATGGTTGGTGCTTTGGCTAGACTAAACATCAACTACAAAAGATTGTCTCCTATCGCTCGAGAAACCGCAGAAATGTTCAATTTGTTACCTATGTGTTATAATCCATTCATGAATAATATTGCTCAACTTGTTGAAGTGGTTAACAGCGTTGAAGACTCGATTCGCCTGATTGATGAATTAGAAGCTGCAGGTTTGCAGACACAACCGGAATACAATAATCCAGAAATAAAAGTCAAAGCGGGTAGCGGCGTCGGTGCTGTTGAGGTACCAAGGGGAATTTTGTTCCACGATTACACATATAATGCTAAAGGAATATGTACGAAGGCAAACTGCATAATTCCAACTAACCAGAATCATGCCAACATCGAACTAGATATGAAAGCTTTGTTGCCACAAATACTGGAAAAATCGCAAAAGGAGATCGAGTTGACTTTAGAAATGCTTGTAAGAGCCTACGACCCATGCATATCCTGCTCGACTCATGCCCTAAAAGTAAACTTCTCACAAGATAAACTCGGAAACTTCTGAAGTATACAATTAATCTGACAAAGATTAATTGTCAAAACGAGGTAAAATGCTAAAAGTTGCAACAGTGAGTCGCAAAGCCTGAGTTTACAGAGTGATTATAGTTGGGAATCGAAAATCTTAATCGTTTGTTCAACCCACGAACCATCGCCGTCATCGGAGCAAGCAATCGCGAAGACTCTTTAGGGGGAAAAGTGCTTCACAATTTAGCTGGACAATATCAAGGCTTGATTTTTCCAGTTAACCCCTTCAGACGAAGCGTTCAAGGAAGTGTAGCGTTTCCAAGCGTCGACAGACTGCCATCCAAACCAGACCTGGCAATTGTTGCAACCCCCGCTCACACTATTCCTCAAATTATCGAAGAATGCGGGAAGGCATCAGTCCCCAGCGTCATAATTGTTTCTGCGGGGTTTGATGAAAATGACTCAGCTGGAAAAGAGCTAACTCAACAAATTTTGGAACTCAGACGTGAGTATGGCGTGCGAATTATAGGTCCTAACAGTTTTGGAATAATAAGACCTCGCGCCAATTTGTACGCAACCTTTGGAGAAAAAAAGGTGACTCCTGGAAAGATTGCGTTCATATCTCAAAGTGCTGCGCTTTGCGGATCAATTCTTGATTGGTCTTCTGAAACTAAAGTTGGATTAAGTGCAGTGGTTTCAACGGGCACGTCACTTGATGTTGATATTAGTGATCTAATTGACTATTTTGGGGAAGACCCTCAGACAAGAACCATTATGCTATACTTTGAAGACCTAAAAAATATACGGCGCTTCATGAGCGCAGCAAGAGGTTTTGCCAGAACCAAACCCATAGTGTTGGTCAAAGCGGATCGCTTCAGTAAAAATCCTAACCTTTCTGCAGTAGGTCTCAATCGGTTTAGCGAGGAAGATAGAACATTTGCTGCAGCCTTTCGTCGTATCGGTGTTGTTCGGGTCGATACAATTACCGAACTTTTTAACTGTGGCAAAGCACTTTCGATGCAGCCGAACCCTACCGAAAAATGCCTGACAGTGGTTACGAATGCAAGCGGACCCGGGTTAATGGCTGTAGACGAACTTAAATCAAGAGGCGGTGAGCTTTCTAAAACCAGCAGTGGAACAACTGAGACTTTAAAAAATATTTTGCCCTATTACTGCAACGTATCGAATCCAATTGATGTTTTAGAGGAGGCGACTCCGGAAAGATTTAAGCAAGTATTACAGGTTTGCTTAGATGATCCGACTGTCAAAAGCCTTCTGATAATCTACACTTCCCTTGGAGCAACAGATCCTTCTTGTATAGCAAGCATTGCCATGGAATTGAGAGCACAAAAAAGGAAAACACTTTTAGTTTGCATAATGGGGGAGGATGCTAGCTGCCAAGAAGCAAGAAGATTACTAAACCAAAACTCTATTCCGGCATTTAGAACACCTGAAGCAGCTGTCTCAACCTTCATGTACATGTACACGTACACTCGAAATTTGGAGTTATTATACCAGACCCCTGAAGAACTCCCCTTACCTTCGAATGTCCCTGTACATCTTAAGGGCAGCATTAGACGGGCTTTTTGTGAGGGAAAACAGTGCCTCAGTCTTACTGAGGCACTCAGTTTTCTGGAAGCTTATGGAATACCAACCTTAAAATCGCATATTGCTCAAACTGCAGAACAGGCAATTAGTCTTGCTAACGAAGTTGGTTACCCAATTACCTTGCGGGCACTGACCACGCAATCACCATCAAAATCCAAGAAAGAAAACGGTTCTTTCGATGTTTGTTCCTCGTCTGAAGTTGAAACGGCATTTAACAAGATAGCAGAAAGTATGAGAACAATTGATTCAGAACAATTTCAAGGAGTAATAATTCAGCCTAAGCTGCGGACTAAAGGATTTGACTTGTTTGTTGGGTCTAAAAAAGATTCTAAGTTTGGCTCGTTGATTTTATTTGGGATAGGTGGGACGGCAAAGACATATGACGAGGAGGTTAGCATAGGCTTTCCCCCTCTGAATTATATTCTTGCCGGCCAAATTGTCGATTACTCTAAGACGGCTCGACATACGGAAGCTTGGTTTAGAAGCCTCAACTCCTCCAAAGCGGGACCCATAGAAGAAACACTTGTTAAGTTGTCTCAATTGGTAATAGATTTCCCCGAAATAAAAGAAGTGAATGTAGACCCGTTGGTCCTTGACGAAAAAGGCATCTGCGCAGTCAGTGCTAGTGTAACCATTGACAGAGACAGGATAATGCGGGAGGCTGCAGACCATTATGAACATTTGATTATCTCACCTTACCCCAAAAAATACGTTACCAGAACAACTTTGAAAAACGGGTTCCAGATTAAACTGCGTCCAATCAAACCTGAAGATGAGAATCGCTTTAACGATCTTTTCAAGTCATTGTCTGAGGAGAGTATAAGATTCAGATTCTTTGAAACAATAAAAGAATTATCCCATGATACATTGACCCGATATTGCAATTTAGACTATGATAGGGAAATAGCAATAGTAGCTGAACTACAAAACGATGGAAGAATTATCGGCGTCGCAAGAATAATACCAGACGTTACAGGGAAAAGCGGGGAATTCGCCCTGATGGTTGGAGATGCGTGGCATGGATTTGGACTAGGCATGAAACTGATGGAATTAATTTCTGACATTGCAAGAGACTTAAAGTTAGAAACAATTCATAGCTATGTAGCACGAGCCAACACTAAAATGATTAACTTATGCGTCAAAAAAGGTTTCATCATGAAGCCAATCGACGAATATGCAATTAATATGTCAAAAAGTTTTTCGCCGTAGAGTTGCTGAAAATTCAAGATTCGTTTGAAGCTAAGAAAAACTTTTGACAACGTGCTGACTTATCGATCAAATACTTAAAGTGAACAGTCAAATGGAATGAATCGTTTGAGCAAATAGTCTTAATCATAAAATAGAGAATTGAACGGAACGCCTAAAAGCATTTATTTAATCAAGTCCATATTAAATAAAGGAGACTCAATAATGCCGAGAGCATTCCTTTTAATTAATGTCGAGACGGGTTCAGAAGATAACACCCTGAATCAGTTGAAGAAAATGGATTTCGTTGAAGAAGCTTATGTTTCATATGGAGGATATGACATCATAACAAGAGTTAAAGCGAATAACATGACTGAGTTGAAAGAAACAGTGACCCATAAAATTCGTTCTCTTGATAAGGTCAGGTCCACTCTCACATTGATAATGATGGAGAAGTAGTAGCCTAACCTCAAATAGGCGCAACATCTAAAATCTCAATTAATTAAAAGCCGGATTTCTTTTTACATCGCCTTCAAACAAGAATGCCCGGAAAAAATTTTTGAAAAGTCAAAGATCTAAATCGTTTAAAAATTTCCAAAATTCTTCAACTGACCTTATGAGTCTTAACTCTAAATAGGCGTATTCACAATTTTGTCCTTCGAGAGCTGACTGTTTAAAGAAGCCAACAGTGTGAGGCATGTTTTTTTCGAAATTTGGACTATTAACAACTTCCCCTAGGTGCACATGAGCTTTTGTCTTACTTTTCTTGTCTGTAAAAATTACTGAATAATCTATGTATTTTCTTCCGCTATTTCCGCAATCTGGAAAACCTATCACCCATTCCAGCTCTTGGAAATGAAAATTCTTCAATCCCTCTTTCAACAAATGTCAAACCCCCGTGAACAGTTATTGGTAAACATTATTTTATCTCTATTCTGTCGTAAAAGATTTGCCATGACAGAATCGTTTCTTGATCTGCCAATTACGAAAGTTAAGCAGTTCGGAAACAGGATTAACGAAAAAATTTCTGCATTCCTTAACGGACAAAAGGGCGTCTCCAAATTCTAGTTGATTCGCACTATTCCAATCGCGGAAAACGCGAACCGTCGCGATACACTTGATGGTTACAGCACTTACTCTACAATGTTTTATTCCGCCACTGGTTTACCTTTTTGATTTCTCCAAGAAATTCAGACACTCATCGAAATACTTCAGTGTTATCACTAACAAATATACCAAAATTCAAGTTGTGTGTAACTAGCAAAATCGAAACTTAAGGTAAAAGATGTCTGTACTAAGGTATTAGTGCTAACTCTACATTCTATTTGTGACGAACAGTTTAATTATCTTGAGACGTTTACTAGCAGAAGGAGGATTTGTATGCCGCGAGCCTATGTTTTGCTTAATGTAGAAACAGGATCAGAAGACAAAGTGTTAAAACAACTTGAAACTCTTGGCGTCCTTGAAGAAGCCTACGTTTCATATGGAGTGTATGACCTTATTATAAAAGTTAAAGCAGACACGATGGAGCAACTAAAAGAAGTAGTGACACACAAAATCCGAACCACCAATCAAGTGCGGTCCACGCTAACATTGATTATGATGGAAGAATAGCCAGGGCGATATTCAAAAAGGATTCAACCCGAACATTTTTCTCGTGATGACTATGCGACGCAAGGATGCCATAAATTTCGAGATTCCAGCAAAATGGACGTTTGCAATGCAAGTACCATGAGCCTAAGCAGGCTGGAACCCGATTTCCTATCAGTCAATCAGAAGTTAGACCAAAAATTAAAAACACGCTGACGCAAAAAATACATAAAGACAGGAATTGTCGCTAAACAAGGGATTCCCTAACAAAGATTATCGATGAAATAAAGATGGCAGCTAAGAGTGCAGCTAATTGAAGGCTGCGTAATTTGCTTCCGAAAGTTACTTCTTTCACGAATTGAGATATAACAATAAAGTCCACAAATTAGTAAAATGTCAAAGAAAGTGTGAACTCATTCGAAATAGTGACGAAAGCCTTAAACAGCAAAAAAGAACCTCCAAAGGGAGATAACAGAAGAAGCGGGATAGCAGCTCCGATCAAATTATACTAGAGTTTGAATAGGTCAACGTTTCTCCAAATGAAAAAGGATTTTTTAGATGCCACTTGAAGAAGTGAACGCGGACCCATAAAAAATATAAACACATAGGCATGAGAAGTAATCAACCAGAGGAACAAAAAATGTCAACAACAGTTAATCCCAACCCTTCACTCGCCATAATCGGCGGAACAGGCAAAGAAGGAAGCGCCGTAGCTATGCGATTCGCCAAAGCAGGCGTTCGAACCCTTATAGGCTCACGCGACGCAGCAAAAGCCCAGAACATGGCAAACACCATCAACAGCAAATTCAACATAAATAACGTCGAAGGCTATACCAACAGAGACGCAACAGCCAAAGCTGATGTTGTCTTGCTTGCAGTTCCTTACGACGGTATGAAACCTATTCTTGAAGACATCAAGCCAGCCGCCGCAGGAAAAATAATTATCAACATAGCTAGCTCATTGGACGCTGAGAAGAAAAGCCGCGCAAGAATTAATCCAGCAGGATCAATAGCGGTAGAAATCCAAAACTTTTTTGGAGAAGGCACCAAAGTTGTCGACGCATTCCAAAACATCAGCCCCGAACAGTTAGAAAAATTCGATGAAAAAATCGAAACAGATGTCCTTGTAGTCGGAGCAGACCGCGAAACACGCGACATGGTTATCTCCATGATAAAGAAAGTTGGTATAGACGCCTTCGACGCAGGCATGATCCAGAACGCCGTTATCGTCGAAACAATGACAGCAGCACTCATCGCCATAAACATCCGATACAAAATTAAGGGTGCGGGGATCCGCCTAATCGGTGTTCCACGCAACTAACCACCACTCTTATTTTTTAATCTTTTTCGGTATTCTTAGCCTTAGCAAAAATACTTGTTTACCCTCGCGCTGCTCCGGGTCATCTGCCCCAAAACCTGGCTGCAAACCGTGCTGTTCTCAATATCAAACAACTTTTTAAGGTCCTCAGCGGAGTCTACGTCGGTAGCAAGTTCGTAAGAGAAATGAAGCCTGACGCTTATGCCTCTTTGGTAAGCTTCTCGGATGTGGTTTAGAAAGCTTTTGGGTCCGAAGCAGGCTGGAATCAGGTTGGGCGGAGTCTGGTAAAGTGCGTTGGTTCCCCAGTTCTGCGAAGGAGACAAAACAACTGCTGAGCCGCCGCCGTTGCCAAGCTGAAGTAGGCAGTTTATGTCTTTGGAAGTTATCAGCGGCACATCTGCGGGCAAAACAAGAACCGACCCTGCGCCTTTTGTGACGCACCATGCTTCGGCTGCTTCAACAGCAGCATTCAAACTGGCTCCGTTCGCCGCAAGATAGGATGCTCCAAACTTTTCCGCCAGTTCCTGAACTTGTGAGTCCTCGCCCACCACGACGACTTGGTCAATGGTTGCAACTTTGAGTGCGTTTAGAACGTCTTTAAGCATAGCTAACGTGAGTGTTTTTCGTTCTTGCGGAGTGAAAACTGTGGAAAGCCGTCTTTTCGTGACTGCTAGGTTCTTTACGGGAACAACTGCGTAGACTGCCACTTTTATGGACCGCCGCAGACGCCGAGATAGCGTCGTTATTGGTTATTTCTCAAATGTGAGAGGTTAGTTGCCTAAAAATATATAGGGTAGGCGCAGGAAAAAAACGCCGTTTCAAATTTACTCTTTGAATTGCGGGATAATCTTTTGGCCGATGATGTCGATGGCTTGCTTGACGTTTGGCCCAATGGGCGACCCGCAAACGAACTGTCCGATGCCGATTTTCTTGAGCTCAGCGATCTTGTTGATGCAGGTTTCGGGTGTGCCGCATATTGAGAAAGCGTCGATCATTTGAGGAGTAACTGCGGCGAGGGCGACTGGGAAGTTACCAACTTTGAGGGCATTGCGGATTTCGTCTGCCTTGGTGGGGTTAATTCCGTGTTTTTCCAGAACTGGCGGAGCGCTACCCGCTACGATGAACGCTACTACCGGGAGGGCTGCTTTGGTGGCTTTTTTGGCGTCTTCGCTGATGCTAAATGAGGCATATGCAGCTATGTCGACGTCTTCTGGTTTCTTGCCAGCTTGTTTCATGCCTTCACCCGCCATTTTGACGGCGAAGCCAATGTCACTTGGATGACTTGCATTTACAAGAACCCCGTCGCCTATTTTGCCCGCCATCTCTAACATTTTTGGTCCCTGCGCGCCAACGTAGACCAGGATTTTGTTCTTGGTTTTGAAGTTGAATTTGGCGCCTGCGGTTTTGAAAACTTCGCCTTGGAAAGCGACGTTCTCGCCTGCGGTTAGCTTGCGGAAAAGTTGAATCGCCTCGTTCACGGCAGCCATGGGTTTCCCCATTGCGATACCAACCGCTTCAAGCGTGGTTTTGTCCCCGGCACCCATTCCCAGTACGACTCGTCCAGGTGCGAGTTCGTTGAGGGTAGCAATAGCTTGTGCTGTAATTACGGGGTTAACCATCCAGGGGTTGGTTACGCCTGTGCCGAACGTGATCTTGTTTGTGTACATGGCAGCTACGGCAAGGTTTACGTAGACGTTGCGGTTACCGAAGTGGTCAGTTACCCAGAGGTTGTTGAATTCTTGTTTCTCTGCTATCATGGCGTAGGCGGCTAGTTTCCAGTAGGGGATGTTGGGTACGAATTCTATTCCAAATTTTAGTGCCATTTTCATATCCTCCATTAAGCTTGAATTATCTCTGCAGCTATCGTGAGTAGGTTCAGTTCGCCCAATGCGATTATTGTATTTTCGACATCAAGTACGGTGGCAACTTCGATCAAGTTTGTGAGCCCTCTCTTTGTGTTGGCCTCGCCGTTTTTCATGTCCATGAGTATGGTGTTTGCGACGCTATTGGGGATTTTATCGTTTTTAGCGCCTAAGATTACACCAATTAGTCGTTCAGATAGTGGTCCCCATTTTTCCTGGGGAACCAGTTCAATGAGTTTAACGTACTCCATTATGATTCCTCTGGGAAAAATACTTACTCGACGTGAACTTAAAAATCTGTCGTCTGCCAGATGTCCAAGCAAAACCGATTTTTGTTTTTAAGAATAAGTTGCCGAGTTTCCTAGGATAAGTTTACATAAGTCAAACCTTAAGGTTCCATGCAAGTTAAATGTCCAAACACAAAAGGGAATGAGGGATCAAAAGGTGGACGCAGTCAAGATAATTGGGATAGAAAATCTGCCGCTGTTCAAGAAAGGCGACAACATAGGGCAACACCTCTGCGACGCCGCAGAAAGACAGAAAACGCCCATCCAAGAAAATGATGTCATAGTGGTCACGCATGTTGCCGTTTCCAAAGCTGAAGGAAACGTCATCAACCTCGATGAAGTAGTGCCTTCTGCTCGCGCGTTGGAAATTGCGGCAAAGGTCTACAAGGATCCCGCAATGGTGGAGGTTATCCTTCAGGAAACCAAAGAGATCGTTCGCATGGGACCAAATAGTCTCATTGTTGAAACCAAGAATGGCATTGTCTCCGCAAACGCTGGGGTAGACAGGTCAAACATTGAGGGTGACCGAAACGTTGCGTTGCTTCCTGTTAATCCTGACGCGTCCGCTCAGAGTATCAGGCAGGAGATAAAGAAGCGCACGGGCTGCAAAGTAGCAGTCATAATCTCAGATACTCATGGTCGACCGCTGCGCATGGGAGAAATTAACATTGTTATAGGAATTGCGGGAATAAAGCCGATAAGAGACCGACGCGGCGAAAAAGACCTCTTTGGCTACGTCCTACATGTTAAGCAGACCTGCATTGCCGATGAGTTAGCTTCAGCGGCAGAACTAGTCATTGGACAGGCTAGCGAAGGGATTCCAGCAGCTATAATTAGAGGATACAAGTATCGTGTTGCGGAAAAAGTGTCGGCGAAAGAACTGACTAGACCCAAAGAAAGGGACATGTTCAGATAAAGTGGAGAGTAACTTATGGAAGCAGTTACACCTAGAGATTTTTTCGAGAAAACTTTGCCTAAAAGATTCGACGCGAGCAAAGCTGCCGATGTCGATGTAATTGTTCAGGTCAGCATTGTAGGATCTAATGGTGGCGATTGGATTGTCACAATTAGGGACCAGAAATTAGATGTAAAAGAAGGTTTACATCCTTCGCCTAATTTGTCTTTGAAAATGGCGGAGAAGGATTACTTGGACTTGGTTAACCACAAGATAAGCGCTGAGAAAGCATTCTTCACTGGCAAAGTGAAGTTTAAAGGCAACATAACATTGGCGCTAAAGCTGAGGGAAGCGGGATTTCTCTGACCGCTAAATTGAAGCAGCTTGGAATTGGGGTTAAGTTTGTTCTTCCTATTCCTTCGGTTGGTTGCTCAGATAAATCAGTTGCGTGGCTAGCATTGCAAAGCTAAAGGGCAAACTATTTTCTTCCTCTTCAAGATTCAGTAGGAACGTGTCCATGTCAGCAATTCTTTCTTTCATATTTTGCCTTATGAAGGTTCTGAATTTGTCGCATGAAGAGTAATCTTGATGAAGCGAGATGATAACTGCGTCATAGCCTAAGCCCATGCCGCGTTTTGCGAGCATAATAGCGAATGGGTTTTTTGTAAAGACATCATAGTGCATCTTCCTGAACTCGGCAAGGTCTTTTTGAGGCAGCGAACTTTTAACGTCTAATTTCATGAAGGTCAGAGCAAGGATAGAGTAACCTATTTTGTTAAAGTTGGGAAGCGTCGTATACTCCTTGACGTAGCCTTCTTTCTCCAATTTCGTTCTGATTCGGGTAGCGGTCGGCTGCGAAACGCCAATAGCTTTAGCTAATTCTCTATCGCTTCGTCTTGAATTCTTAATCAATTCGGAAAGCATCTTCCGCTCAATATCTTTCAAAACCACTTATCTCTCTCCATTTAAGTTGATCTTTAATTTCGTTACTAACCTTATTAAGATAATGCGAAAAACCTCAAATAACATTATGTTATTCGAAACTTTTGCATGACAGCTTTGGGCAATTCACTCTCGCCAATCTTGAAAGTTTCAGGTTCAGGAATCTTGAGAATCGACTGCAATTCTTCAGCCTCGAGGTTGCAAATCAATCGTGTAATCTCTTCTTTGGCTACTTCCAAATGCACTTTGAATTGAGACTGATTTTCGTAAAGTTGGGGAGCGAGTTGACATATCTCGGCTTTTTTAAGGTACCATTCAACTTTCCGGGTTTTCAAGTTTATGTCGAAAGTTATTGGACCAGCTTTGCAGGTTTCAGGTTTGACTGGGTGAATGCGGCATTTTCCTGTTTCTTTGTTGTAGAAAAGGCAGTAAGCTTTGTCGTCTGTAGCTGGATGAGAATATTCTTCGCGGTCAAAAATGTTTTCAGTTGACTCGTTTTGTTCTTCTAGGTAGTTGACAATTATTCTTTTGCGTTTTTGGGTTAGCGGCGGGTTTGCGCCTTGACAACAGATGGTTTTGCACTGAGAACAAACATCAAAGTTGTAGGTTTTTCCTTTGCTGTCTTCAGGCATTAAAGATTTCCTCGAGCGTTTAGAAGTAGGGTTGGTTATTCTCAAGGCACTTAATAAGCGTTGAATACACCGTAACGATTGCTTCTTTCAAATCTGTGCGCTGCGCTTTCTTGGAGATGTTTTGGCGTATGATGTCGGACAAATTGCCGCTTTCTATTCTTTTTTGGATTAATGGGAGGTAGTTCTTTTCTTCTGTGTCTGCGTTTGCCCAAGCGATATCAAACAGGTGTTTGCAGACTTGGCGTGCTGTTGGACCATGGGAATTCAAAACTTTAGCGTCAAGTCCATTTTCCAAGATAGCGTTGAAGTCGCTGACGAGAAGGTCATGCGGCAAAAGCTCGGGCTCGCCCTGAATTAGTCCTCTAAGGGAGGCGCGAACAAAACAGCTCAATGCTACATCTGATTTTATGCATTCTTGTTCATCCATAACACGCACTTCAAGGGCTGATCGGTCGAAGCGGAATATTACGCCCCGCGAATTGACCCACTCCTTAAAAAGGATCTTCGAAGCGCCTACTTTTGACAAGTCATTTGAATATTTGCCGATAACATCTTTATAGTACATATTGAATGTGGAAACGTATTCGGGGACAACATCTCCAGAAACTGAGGGGACTTCGCTTTGGTTTACTTTGTAAAATGCCAAGCGGTTATCCACATTTTTGTGTAGGGCGCCTTCGTAGATTGGTGAAGATGCTGAAACCGCAGGCAAATACGGACATAAATTGGCTAGAAGATTATGCAGGAGAACGCCGTTTGTCTCTTTTTGATATGGCAGATTTAGATGGAAGCTTTGGATGTTAAGCCATCCATGCTGTTTCAGGTTGAAGATTCTTCCGTACTCCTGGTAGATTTTCTTATGTCGATGGGGCCATACGCCCGTTTCTTCAAGGCGCAACATAGGATGCATACCGGTCCCAAGCAAATGTGCACGAAACTTTTTTTCCAGAAAACCTGAAAGCGTGGTCACGGCTTTATGCATGGTTTCTTCAAAAGCAGCTGGCGACTGGAAGGGCGTATTCGCCTTAATTTCCATAACATGCAGTTGCATTTCTTTACCAAAAGTGAACTGGGGTAACTCGACGAAGTTCATGATTTTTCCGCAGTATTTTTTGATTACTTCATCTGCTATGGGCAAAGTCTTTAGTTTCTCATCAACAATGGAAAGTTCGTGTTCAGGTCCTAGGACTTCAAGAGGCTTATACGTGGATGTTCCGCTCATTCATTTTTAATTGATTTTCTCAATTGCATTTATGGAGCGTAAAAGCCTGTTTTAAACATGACTATAGAAACTTTCGTTTCAAAAAACAAGCATCCTAAAAACAGGAACGGACTTTGCCCAGAGTCAAAAAAACACGTTACCCAAAGAATGAGATTTTCCAACAAAATCGGCAGGAGCTTTTTTCGCAGAAGCAAAAATAATAATTTCTTTTGGGTGTGTCCTAACGAACTCTTCTGCGATAGCCATAATGTCTTCATGTGACAGCGCAGGTTCGTAAATTTGAACGTAATCGTTGAATTGGACGATTCCTGGAAAAGTATTATCTTTCATTTTTGTCAGGACGCACCCATGCAATTCACTAAAATAAATTTATTAAGTATTTGCGATATCAATTAGTGACTACATTTTGCTGTAAACAGCAAGATACAAAAAGATGTATGGGATAACCTTCGAATGAAAAACCGAATTTTCCCAAAAAATAAGAATACCCAATTCAGAGACAAATATAGCAAACATAACTTGTGTAAACGTTGACGACCGAGCATAAAGAAGCTGTTGCCCTGAACAAACATAACCTACTTTCACTCTTTCCTAAAAAGATGTTTGCAACTGAAAAAATTAACTGCCTTTGCAACTACTAAGAGTTATTACACAACTCCAACCAACTCAGCCTGTTAAAGAAACCTCAATAGCATACAGTTAATCTTAAATACGTCTGTGGCACTATCGAGCATTCGATTACCTGGTGTCTAATGAGTGTTGGTCGTCTCAAACATCGACCTAACAACTGATTCGCGCGTCGTGAAGCCGTCCACGTATCTAGACTCAAAAATTAAAGAAGTCACCCTCAACATCAACAACGATTACCGCTACCTCAAAACGGGCTATTACGTTTCGCTTCACGCTGAAATTTTGGGAAACAGAGTAATTCCTTCATGTGAAAACATTATAGACTCCAGCAGAACGCCCATTCTTCTCCTCAGAGCAGCCAGAGCGGGAATTCCAACATTGCCTTTCTTAGTAACTGATTCAGTAAAAAAGATAATTTCTGACCTGGGCTTCCCAGTGGTGATTTTCGCAGTTAATCCATTCATCTACGATGGCTACAAGACGGCAAACAACATAAGTGCATTGTACCGGGCTATGAAAAGCTTAGGCATGAACTACAAATTCGCCGTTTGCGCCCAACCACTAAAAGGCGAAATATCCACATTTAAGAGCTTCTTCGGCAAATGTAGTGACAAAGACCAGGAAACGCAAAGTCTCAGTCAGAAAGTCTACGAGACGTTCAATATACCAATATGCGAACTTCACGTTCAAAAAATACAGGAAAAGGCTTATCTCTGCGGGTTGCAACCCGTAAGTAAAGAAGAGCTCTCAGGGCAAGATTTACAGATGATATCCAGAGGGATTTCGTTTATTTCAGAACAAGGTGAACTCTTCGGTGTCTAGGATCGCCTGCTTCGTTGAAAAATATAACTTCTCTGACGCCAGAGAAGAAGCTGCACTTCAGAATTTCAAAACCACAGCGGAAAAACAAGGACAAGAATTCCATTTTCTGTTCCGAGAAAATATTTCGGACGTGTCAAAGTTTGACTCGGTTTTCATAAGAGCAACTACAGACCCGCTTAACATGACTTACGTAGTTTCGAAAACTGCATGGGAGCTCGGCTTAAAAGTTATAGATGACCCCGAATCCATCACTATATGTGGAAACAAAATCCACCAGTATGCACTCTTCGAGAAATACGATGTGCCACGCATCCCCACAATTTTTCTGAACAAAGAAGAGCTGCACCACAAGAAAATCAGCGATATCTTCGACGACCTGGGAAAACCAGTTGTGATTAAGGCTCCTTACACCAGCTTCGGCAAGTATGTGGAGAAAGCAGCTTGTGAAACCAGCTTCCGCGACGTAGCCAAACGGTTCTTCAAAAAAAGTGATGTTTTAGCAGTACAAAAGTTTACGCCTACAGCGTTTGACTGGAGAGTTGGGGTACTTAACAACGACGTCTTGTATGTTTGCAAATATATGATTCCTAAAGGCAGATGGAAACACGGTGCCAAACTCCGAGGCAAACCAACTTTTACATGGGGAAGGACATTAGCCCTGAAAAAAGAGACCATTCCACAGAGGCTGCGAGAAGTTGCGTTAAAGGCATGCAGCGTGGTGGGTAAGGGGCTTTATGGCGTGGACATCAAAGAGGTTAACGGCGACTTCGTGGTCGTCGAAGTCAATGATAACCCAAGCATCTATGCCGGCTACGAAGACCAAAAAGACAAGGACCTGTACGGCAAAATAATAGACTACTTAACCGAGTAACCTCGGCAAACTTCATTGGCCTTATTCGACACATATTTATCTTAAATGCCCTTCACATTTCAGCAGTACAAAAGGAGATCTGGACACGTTGAAAGAAGCGGTTAAAGATTACGAAATCACAGATAAAATGACCGTTGACGAACTCGTCGACCAAATGGAGCAGGCATGGGGTTTCACAGCGGGCAAACTCGCTACAGGCGTTAGTATCATGGAATCGATGATTAATACAAAAAACTGTGTTAAGTTCCTCTCATTCACCGCCGACATCGTCGCCACTGGCACACGAGGCATAATAAAGGAACTTGTTAAACGCAACCTCATTGACATTATAATCACCACATGCGGAACACTGGATCATGATGTGGCGCGTTGCTACAAAGATTATTACAAAGGCAGCTTCATAATGAACGATGCTAAACTGCACCAAGAAGGAGTAAACCGCCTAGGCAATGTACTTGTCCCAAATGATAGTTACGGCATAATTATAGAGCAGAAAATCATAGCGCTACTTGAAGAGTTGTACAAGGAAGGCAAAAGGGAACTTTCAACTAGCGAACTCACCCGTGAAATCGGCTTGCGCTGCTGCAACGAGAGCGCCATTCTTTATTGGGCAGCCAAAAACAACATTCCAGTTTTTGTTCCAGGGATAACTGACGGCTCAGTAGGTTACCAACTCTGGTTCTTCAGCCAAGACCACAAAGATTTTAGGATTAACTTGCTTAAAGACGAAGGTGACCTCAGCAACATCGTTTTTGACGCTAAGAAAAGTGGTGCACTAATCGTGGGGGGAGGCATTTCCAAGCACCATACGATTTGGTGGAACCAGTTCAAAGACGGCTTAGACTATGTTGTCTACATTACTACCGCAGACGAGTGGGATGGAAGCCTCAGCGGCGCAAGACCACGTGAAGCCGTTTCATGGGGAAAAATCAACGAAAAAGCCAAACACATAATGATCGAAGGCGACGCAACAGTAATAATGCCAATAATGGCTGGCTCATTATTTGCGAAGCTTAACAAAAAATAGGTTTCAAAAAAGGAAAGGGGCGTTTACTGGACGCCTTTGAAGAGCCAGCTCATGTCTGGCCCCTTCCTTCTTGTTTTGACTCTCTCACAGAGTGCGTGGGTTATGAGCGGAAGGGCAATTGTCGCGTCGCTGTAACATACGGCGCGCGTATTTGGTTGAGCATTGATTTTACCCCAGCTTATTGCTTCTTCTAATGTGCATCCGCTGAGTCCACCCCATTGGGGCGCATCAGTGGTTATTTGTATGGCGTACTTGTGGGGATAGTAGTATTCTTGGAGTCCTTTGCGGAGGTGCCCATCTCTGCCCTGGACACCTTGGTCGTTGGTTTTAGGTGAAACAGAAATTGCAATGAGTTGAGTGAGGTCTTTTGGGACGCCCCCGCCTATGTAGATTACAGCCACTTCCTTGGTTTTAGTTCCTATAGTTACGAACTGGTCAAATTCTTTGACACTGTCGAGTACTACGCTGTGGCCTTGATTTTTTGCCATAAGGAAGGTTTCGCCGTATGCGCTGTCAACCATGGCGGGGCTGAAGATTGGCACACCGTTTTCGTAAGCGACTGCGGCGATAGCAGGGATTTTCTTCTCGCTCAGGAACTTTCCAAGCAGGTAAAAGAATTCGGCACTGGTGTAGGGGTAGTCGGTTTTCATTGTCATTACGAACTCTGTTACGAGTTCTTCCATTTTGCGGTAGTCGGTTTCTTTGCCGTAGACATCATAGTAACGGTTTACATCGTCTTTGAGAAGTTGTTCGTCGTTTGCCATATGGCTACCTTGCCAGTAACCGAAGCCCATGGCGTCAACAATGTCTTCGGAAACGTTTGCACCTGTCGATACGAGGACATCAATGAAGCGGTTTTCCATGAGCCAATTCACGATGGTCCATTGCCCAGCGGTACTCATGCTGCCAGAGTAGCCCATGACGATTGTAATGTCTTTCTCTTTGACCATGTTTTCCCAGATATCTACAGCTTCGCCTAGTTTCCTTCCCTGATAAGCGGTTTTCGCCATCTCCGACAAAAGTTCGTTAACGGTTTTTGGCTTGACCCTGATGGGTTCAAGTTTATTCTTGAAATATGAGTCACTCATTAATGTGCACCCTTTTTCTGTGATGTGATTAATAGGGTCATATTTGAAATTTGTTATTGGTACTTGTTTTCAGCTTGGGGGTTTGTGTTCTTTGCGAGTTTTGCGTATTAAATTTGGATTGTGCACGAATTAGGTCGATCATGTTTGATTTTTTGTAATAAACATATTCTCGCAAGGCGAGATTTAAAAGGGTAAACCTCGCATAGTATTATTTAGCGAGTTTTTAAAAGGTTGATTTTGTAATGTCCACAAAGAAACCCAGAAAAGACAAGCCTACTTTGACGCCTAACGCGTTCATGGACCACGACCAGAAAAACTACTATATTCAAGTTGAGTTGCCGGGCGTGAAGAAAGCAGATGTGGAACTTTCGGTGACTGACCAGAGCTTCTGCGTACGCGCACCTCGGGAAGACATCGAATACTTAGGCTGCTACGTCCTTGCGCACCTAGCAGACACCGATAAAACTAGAGCCAAATTCGAAAACGGCTTGCTAGACATCGAAATCCCGCTTAAGAAGGTGCATAAAGAGAAGAAAGTCCAAATCGAATAAGCCGACGGCATAATCCTTCTTCTTTCTTTTTGTTTCGCAGAAAAGAATTAAAACTAAGCTGACAGCATAAAATCGGGTTAGTTCAGTGATAGAATTCCATAAAACCGTTAAGCAGGCCAGGATTCGAAGTCCACTGAAAAATTTTGAGGAAGAAACCATAACCTTCGAGTATCGCTCTGACCCACTCACGGGCAGAAACACAACCGTAATTAGGGGCATGCTAGGTTACGTCGGCAAGTTCCTGAGTTCAGACGCGGAGTTGCTGGATTCACTTGTAGAGAAGACTAAAGATACGTGTCCCTTTTGCCCCGAAAGCGTGCGCTCCAAAACACCCATGTTCACTAAGGATTTTCTGCCCCAAGGCAGAATCCTAAGCGGCGAAGCAACAATAATTCCTAACCTGCTGGGGCATGCCGAACAAAGCATTTTGGCAATCCTTTCAAAAAAACATAATTTGAGATTAGACGAATTTACCCCTGAACTGCTCTTTGATGGCTTCAAAGGCGCAACGGAATACTTAAAAAGGCTCAAAGAAGTTGACGGCACAGTAAGATACCCAACGTTCGCCTTCAACTATCTGCCCCCTGCGGGCTCCAGCATATTTCACCCTCACATGCAAATCCTCGCCAGAGACCGCCCATTCTACCTGGTGAACCTCATGCTGGAGAAAAGCAAAGCTTACCTTGAGGCGAACTGCACCAGTTTCTGGAGCGACCTCTTGGAAGTTGAGAAGAGTGGAGAACGTTACCTCTTTGGAAAAAAGACCGTAGAATGGCTCGTGCCCTTTGCACCTCTCCGAGGGTTAAACGAGGTGCAGGCAATCGTGAAAGGAAAATCCAACTTTCTGGAACTCGAAGACGAGGAGTGGCGAGCGCTAGCCGAGGGCATATCGATAGTCCTAAGGTTCTATCACTCTCAGGGTTACAGCAGCTTCAACATCATTACAGCCTCAGGACCCATAACCGAGCACTTAAACTATTTTGACGTGAACTTGAGAATAATTAGCCGCCCGGGAATTCAACATTGGGGCTTCACCGACGCTTGGGCCGCTCCATACCTACTCTGGGATGGGGAAGCCACCGAAGAACCCGAAGTCTTCACGAATAAGGTGAGAGCCTTCCTAAAGACAAATTAACCCCGCCAAGGCAACCTGGTCATCTTTCATTTTAGCCAGATAGCAAATCATTAAGAAATAAGAGGACGTAAGCTAAACAGGCAAGTAAATTTTACTTTTAGACAGCATCGTGAAAACTCCATTTTTTACAGAAATATTTAGATAGACCAAACCAATTTGGTTACAGAAATGCCACCAGTAAAGTTCACCCAAAGAAAATTCGTCTCCGTTGACCCCGCCAAATGCACTGGTTGCGGAATCTGCGAATTAACCTGCAGCCAAGAAAAAGGCGAAGCCAGTACACTACAATCAAGGATCCGCGTTGTAAGAATGAAACCACTTTTCAACTTTGCGCTGGCATGCCGAAGCTGCGAGGATGCTAAATGCGTTAAAGCATGTCCGGAAAAAGCAATTAGCCAAGCCGAAGGAACAGGCATAATCATGGTTAATGACAAGAAATGCAAGGGCTGCGACTGGTGCGTTCAAGCTTGCGAACACGGCGGCATTACTATTCACCCCGAAACAGGCTTAGCCGTAGCGTGTGACCTTTGCGGCGGAGAACCTCAATGTGTCGAATTCTGCCCTGAGGAAGCCTTAGAATTGATAGCTACAGATGAAGAAGCCGAAAAACGCATGAACGAAACCATCGAGAAGTTACCGGCTGAAACCGAACGCATAACAATCATAGTAAAAAATAAAGACTGGAAACCGGTGCTGGCAGATGCTGAGAAACGAAGCGCAAAAGTCTCAGAGAAACTTGAGGCCCTAAGTAAAAAAGCCAAAAACAAGAAGAAACGGTAGCTGACGGAGCGAAATACATTCCGGATGTAATAGGCCTCCATCATTAGTTTAAACCTTGAGTTTCTGACTTAACTTTTCAAAACTTAAAGGGAACATTAGAAAGCTTCCTATCGTATGTATTTAGAAGGCGCGCATGATTGTTTTAGAGGGGCTACTTAGACCGGAGAAGATGATGATGATGACAAAGCAAATCGCACACAGTTGTCATCTTCTAACCTTAACAAAAAACCAAACAGCAAATCAACCTTAAAAACAACAATAGAACCGTCAAAACAAAGAAGCTAATATGCGCATCGCAATTTTTTCAAACTGGAAGAACAACAACTAGAAAATTTGCCCTCCGTGTTGTTGTTTTAATGACTTAGTTCAAACCACCCGGACTTTGAAGTGGATAGAAAAAGACAGTTAATTTTGCGCTTCTTCTAGTTAACTAGTTTCTCCTCCCAGAATGTAAAACGAATCTTTTTCGGATTGCTGCAATCGTGTACGTTTAGTGAACGAGGCTCTCTCAACTGTTTTTCTTGTACCTTTGGAAACCGAAGAATTTATTGCGGCAACACTTTTTCACCAGCAGCATCTTTCAAACAAAACAACAATAACAGTAAAACAGACCTCGAAAACAATAACCGACTTACTGGCCCAAAAAGCTAAACACTTTACATTCAAATTTTTTCTTCAAAACCCGTCAAAAGCTGATCAATATCCAACCCGTTCTTCTCGCCTCGGTAACCGCCCTCCAAAACAAAGAACGCCGGTTTCCCCAGTGCGGCGATTCTTCTGCCTATCTGCCTGTAACTGCCTTCATTTAAGCCAAGAGATGCCAAGTCACCCAGGTGGGTATCGAACCCGACAGAAACTGCAACAACCTCAAACTTACTTAAGTCAACTTTGCTTAATGCTTTGTCCAGGGTTTCCAAGTAAATTTGTTCGCCGCAGTCAGCCTCCAAAGAAAAATTAACACAATTCCGCTCCGTGAACATTCCCGTCCCAGGATAATGGGGATGTCGATGCACCGAAACATACCACACTTTTGGGTCGCCCAAAAAAATCTCCTGCGTCCCATTTCCATGATGCCCATCCACATCCAAAATCAACGTTGGCTTCCCAAGCGCTTTCACGGCAACGGCGATGTTGTTTATGTAACAGAACCCACGCGTCGAAGCGTTTAACGCAGCACCGTTCCTTCCCGCATGATGCCCAGGCGGACGCATAAGCGAAAAACCATTAACTTTCGCGGCTAAGCATGCAGCTCCAGCACTGAGCTTGGCAAACTCGAAAATGTTATCATAAGCTGGCGTATCTGGATCATCTACTAAACCTTTTTTGACGTTCCAGACGTAGTCGACGTCATGTGCTTCAAATATGTCTTCCTCAGAAGCTGGCTGCGGCTCCAAAAACTTGTATCCCTTCGCGGCTAGAACCTCTTGTGCCTTCTTGATTCGTTGAGGCCCTTCGATGTGCCAGCTGCCGTAGCCTAAACATTTCTCCGAGTAGACTATGGGTGTCTTCAAGCCATCAATCATCCAGTACGTAGATAAATGACGTTTCAATTAAAATACCGCATCCCATAAAAGCTTAATGCATCTGAAAAACATGGAGAATATGCACATGGTTTCCGTTAACCCCTTCGCCGACTTTCGCCGCGAATGCCAAACCCTCTTAGCCGAAGCACTAAAAAATGCCCTGCCAGACGCCAAAGTTGAAGTGCACACGATGGGGAAACCTTCAAACCCCAACCACGGACAATTAGCGTCCTCTGTATGTTTTGAGCTTGCCAAGCAGTTGAAGCAGAAGCCAGCCGACCTTGCGGCACAACTCTCAGAAGCCATAGATAAGGCACGTTTCATCCTAATTGGGAAAGTTGAGCCTCTAGGCGGCTACGTAAACTTCCACGTAGACTTCGACAAATTCTCCGAGTTAACTTTGGAGTCCATTAGACAATTGAGCAAAGAATATGGCTTCGTAAAAACCGACACGCCAACGAAAATTATTGTTGAGCACACAAGCGTGAACCCGCTGCACCCCATCCACATTGGGCAAGCCCGAAACCCCATGCTCGGAGACGCCTTAGCCCGGATCCTTATGCGGAGAGGAAATGAGGTTTCCCGACACTACTACATCGACGATGTCGGACGGCAAAGCAGCGTAATCGCCTACGGATACGCGAAACTGGGCAAACCGATGCCAAACGAGAAGGTGGATCACTTCGTTGGCAAAATATACACAGTAACTGCATGCTTGGTGGAGCTGAAAAAGCTCAAACGCCAACTTGACCTCGCAAAAGCCGTGGAACCAACAGAAGAAGTAGCCAAAATCACCAAGGACCTTGACGAGTGGATGACCATCGCCGCCGAACTCGAAGAAAAATACCCCAAACTCTTCAAGGCGCTGCTTGAGAAAATCGGCACAGACGCCAACCCGGAAGAAGAGATTAACCGTTTGAACCGCGCCTACGAAGACGGTGAACTCAACGCGAAAAAGCTAATCCGAGAGGTAAGCGACCTGTGTCTAGAAGGTTTCCGCAAGACGCAGGCACGGGTGAAGATTTTTTATGATTCGTGGGATTGGGAAAGCGACTTCGTGTGGAGTGGTCAAGTCAGCAAGGTTTTGGGGCAGCTTGAGGCTTCGGGCTTCGTGTTTAGCGAAGGCGGAGTTTTAGAGTTTGACGCTAAAAAAGTGGTTAACGCGCTGAACCTGAGGGCTAAGCTAGGTCTGCGGGAAGAGCAGGAGGTTTCACCGTTGACTCTAGTTCGGGCTGACGGCACAACACTTTACACAACCCGCGATGTGGCGTACACTCTGTGGAAGTTTAGTCGCGCTGACAAAATTATCAACGTGATTGGAATGGAGCAGTCACTGGCACAGTTGCAACTGAAAATTGCGCTATACGCATTAGGCTGTGGGAAGCAAGCAGAGAATTTTGTGCATTTTGCATACAATTTAGTTACGCTTCCAGGGTACAAGATGAGCAGCCGCAGAGGGCACTACATCACATTTGATGAAGTTCTTGACGAAGCCGTTCAACGAGCTTTCGAAGAGGTCTCGAAGCGCTCACCACTACTCACCGAGGAAGAGAAACGAAACATCGCAAACTTCGTAGGAATCGGAGCAGTACGCTTTGCATTGGTAGATGTGGACCCGGGCAAACCTGTGGTTTTCACGTGGGATCGCGTATTGAATTTTGAAACCAACAGCGCCCCATACGTACAGTACACTCATGCTAGGGCATGCAGCATATTGCGCAAGGCAACAAAGAAAACAGAAACGCCGGCCTACGAGCTTTTGACCGAAAACATCGAACACGAACTTATTCTAACTTTGGCGACTTTCCCAGACGCATTCATCGAATGCGCCGAATACCTCAAACCCAACATGATCGCCGACTACGCCAATGCTTTAGCGGACAAGTTCAATACTTTCTACAATGCACTGCCAGTCATAAAAGCTGATTCACCCGAACTCGCAGATGCACGCCTCTCCATAACAGATGCTATAAGAACCGTGTTAAGTAACGCTTTGAACCTGATTGGAGTTGTCGCACCAGAAAAAATGTAACTAAGAAAAGTTGGGTATTTTAGCGGATTTTGCGATCCACGATCTTGCCTTCTGCGTTGATGAGCTGTATGTCCAAGGGCATTTGGCCGACCATATGTGTAGCACAGCTTAGGCATGGGTCAAATGAGCGTATGACTGATTCGACTCTGTTGAGCATGCCTTCGGTCAAGCGTTCAGCTACAACGAATTTCTGTGCAACCTGCGTAACGGCTTTGTTGTAGGCAAGGTTGTTGTGTTCAGTGGCGATTATCATGTTAACTTTTGTTATCATTCCCTCTGAGTCAACAGTGTAATGGTGAATCAGGGTGCCTCTTGGGGCTTCTGCGACACCAATACCTTCACTGTTGTTCACGTAGACTCTGCGACAGACACGTTCTGACAGGATTTCAGGGTCGCTTAGAAGTTCTTTTGTTTTTTCTATGCAGAAAAGCGTTTCAATTAGCCTCGCGTAGTGATAATGGAATGTGCTTTGAACGATGCCATTTTTGCCGAGTTTCTTGAATTCTTTGAGTTCCTGATCAGCGAGGGGCGTGCCGCAGTGGGAGCTTATATTCAATCTCAGCTAGTGGACCTACACGGTACATTCCATCAGGATAACCGAGGGGTTTGTAATAGGGGAACTTCATGTAGGAGTATGGTTCCACTGCTTCCCCGATATATTCGAAGTATTTGTCTGGATTAAGCTGGTCGGCCACGATGTTGCCGTCGTTGTCAACGATGCGTATGTTGCCATCATACATTTCCAGCCCGCCGTCCGAAGTAACTAAGCCGAGGTAATACGATGGAAAGTCTCCGTAAGTCTCAATTTCTTCTGTGCAACTGGAGAGCCAGTTCTTGAACATGGCAATGGTTTTGAGCGTGGTGGTCAATGCTTCGGGCAAACTTGACAACAAATAATCAGCGCGTTCTTTTGTGAGGGGCCATTTTGCGCCGCCTGGCACGATCCATTCGCTGGAGTGTATTTTTTTGCCTGCGACGTTTTCGATTATTTCTTGCCCAAACTTGCGCAGTCTAATGCCTTGTCTTGCAATGTCAGGCTGTTTCTCTATTAAGCCGAAAACGTTTCTTGTTGCAGGGTCTGAATCCATGCCTAAGAGGAAATCCGGGGCCGACAAGTGAAAGAAATTTAGTGCATGTGATTGAATCATTTGTCCCATGTGCATTAGGCGGCGGAGCAAAACTGCGGTTTTGGGTACGTTTACGGCGACTATTTGGTCGCATGCTTTTGCTGAAGCTACCAAGTGGCTGACGGGACAGATGCCACAGGCACGGGAGGTTATGTTGGGCATTTCATAGAATGGTCTACCTTCACTGAATTTTTCGAATCCTCTGAAGTCGGTGACTTGGAACCGTGCGTCTTTTACGGAGGAGTCTTCGTTAAGGAATATAGTAACTTTTGCGTGCCCTTCTATCCGCGTAATTGGATTGATAACTATCTCTTTCATCTTCAATGCCTCCATTTTATCCAAATTTAGATCGCCCTTCCATGTTAACTGGTAAGCCACGCATTAATCGTGAAATAACCCAGTTAATGAGTCCAGCAGGTGGGGGGCAACCAGGAATGTAAAAGTCCACCTTGACTACCTCGTGTAGCGGAAGCGCTTTGGGCAACAATGCGGGAACGTCTGTTGGCACTTGGGGGTTAACATCGGCCGTTTCAACAAACGCTCTGTTTAGAACGGCGGCTGGACTTTCGCTCCATGCATTTCGTAAGCCGGTGACGTTTCCTGTTACGGCACAGTCGCCTAGCGAAATTAGAATTTTCGTTCTTTCTCGGGCGTACAAAAGCAGTTCTTCCTGGTCTTCGTTCGCAACGGCGCCCTCAACCAACGTGACGTCTACATCTTCAGGAAAAACCTTGATGTCCACAATTGGGCTGTAGACTAGCTGGATTTGCTGAGCTAAGTCTATCAAAGCTTCATCTTGATCTAGGAAGGACATGTGGCATCCTGAACAGCCGCTGAGCCAAATTGTTGCAACACGAACTTTACCCGATTTCATTACCGATTCCTCCTTGACAAAACAAATTCTGCTATGGTCTTATCCTTCGTTTCAGACACGCCGACACCTTCTATGTAAATCGCCCCCACAGGGCAAACCTTTGCGCATTTTCTACAGGAAGTACAAGATGTGGATTCGCCCCATGAATCGTCGAGATCGATGATAACTTGTTCATCTTTTCCACGCATCTTCAAATCTAGCGTGTGGACGCCTTCAATTTCGTCGCATACTCTAACACACCGAGTACAAAGGATGCACCTATTTCTGTCAAGAACCAAAAAGTCATGTGTGCTGTCAACAGGGTGGCTGGTCCACTCGCGCTCAAACATTACGTGGTCGACACCTAACTCGTTGGCGAGTTTCTGCAGTTCGCAAGCGTTGTTAGCAACGCAAACTGAACAAATATGTGTTCTTTCAGATAGAATGAACTGAATCGCCATCTTGCGATACTCTCTAAGTTTGTCTGACTGGGTTACGACTTCCATGCCAGCGCCAACAGGTGTAACGCAAGCAGCAAACAGTTTTGGCGAACCGTGAATTTCCACCATACACAATCTGCAGCCACCATAAC
The DNA here is from genome assembly GCA_963760905.1 of Candidatus Bathyarchaeota archaeon. GTDB lineage: Archaea > Thermoproteota > Bathyarchaeia > Bathyarchaeales > Bathycorpusculaceae > JADGNF01. The sequence continues at coordinate 432,982 of CAVXEQ010000004.1, read as the reverse complement.
CAGTCAACCCTTCAAGATTGCAAAGTGTTGGAATCACCACGCCGTTGGCTTGCGCAGCATTTAAGATCATGGTTCCTTCTGGAACTGTTACTTCTACGTTGTCGATTTTCAGCTTAACGTTTCCAACACTCATTGAGCGTCAGCCTCCTGTTGTTCCATATTCCTGAAACACTTTCCTGCACGACATTTCTTATCTGAAATATGCTCAACGTACTCTTCCCGGAAATATCGCAGAGTCGTTAACACTGGGTTTGGAGCAGTCTGCCCTAATCCACAAAGACTAGCATCCTTGATGTAGTTTCCAGATTTGTCAAGGGCTGCGATATCTTCCATCTTTCCCTTGCCGTTTGTGATACCTTCAAAAATTTCCTTAACCTTCACAAGTCCAGCTCTGCAAGGAACGCATTTACCGCAAGATTCTTCAACGCAAAAATCCGTGAAGAACTTCGCCGTATCCACCATACACGATTGGTCATCTATGACAACGATGCCGCCGCTACCCATAATGGCGCCAACCTTTGTCAGAGAGTCGTAATCGATAGGCAAATCCAAAAGTGCCTCCGGCAAACAGCCTCCTGAAGGACCACCCACCAAAACAGCTTTGAAGACTCGGTTGTTCTGTATGCCGCCGCCTATTTCATAAACTACTTCTCTCAACGTAATTCCCATGGGAACTTCGATCAGGCCAGGATTATTAATTTGTCCAGTTAGCGAGAAGCATTTTGTACCCGAACACTTCGAAGTGCCCACTTTTGAGAACCATTCTCCGCCATTCTGAATAATTACTGGAATGTTTGCTAAGGTTTCCACGTTCTGTATGAGCGTCGGTTTGCCCCACAAACCCGAGTTCGCCGGATAAGGCGGACGAGGACGAGGCATAGCTCTACGCCCCTCAACAGATGCAAGTATAGCAGTTTCTTCACCAGCGACGAAAGCGCCTGCGCCAAAACGCAGTTCCAAGTCAAATTTAAATGACGTTTCAAGCACGCTGTCGCCTAGAAGAGACATCGCTCTTGCTTGAGCAATAGCTTTCTGCAAGGTTTGAATTGCAAGAGGATATTCAGCCCTGATGTAAATATACCCCTTCTCAGCGCCCACCGCATAAGCAGCAACTAGCATGCCTTCCAAGATAGCATGCGGATCAGCTTCAGCAAGCGTTCGGTTTGCAAATACCCCAGGGTCTCCTTCATCCAAGTTAGCAACTATGTATTTCGGAGTACTGTGTGAACGTGCTACTAGACTCCACTTTTGACCTGTTGGAAAACCTGCTCCGCCACGACCTCTAAGACCACTACGGGTGACTTCGTATATGACTCCTTGAGGAGTCATTGTTGCTAAACATTTTACGATTGCAGAGTATCCACCCATTGCGATGTAATCCTCGATCCTAGAAGGATCAATTTTCCCCGCGTTTCTGAGCACTAAACGGTGCTGTTTTTTGAAGAATGCTTCATTGCGATAAAGCATATCTTTAACAGGTAAACCGAGAACGATGTGGTCACGTACTATCTCACGAACCTTTTCGGGAGTAACACTCTGATAAAGGTAATCGCCTGGCTCGATGACTACAGCTGGACCAACCGAGCAGGTGCCCACGCAGCCAGTTCTTGCAACTTTGCATTCTTTTTCCACGCCGAATTCCTTAACCGCCTCTTCAAACGCTTTAAGTACTTTTAGCGCGCCAAATGGAACACAGCCGCTGGAACAGCAAACATTTATTCGATGCTTGTAAGCCCTTTGGAAGTCAACTTCGTGTTCAGCTATCTTCTGCAGATCATCTAACTTCAATGTCTCCGACCTCCGCCTTCAAGCGCGAGCCGTACACGTTCAAGCACAACCTCTTTGGTAGCTTTGCCTATCACCTCGTCATCAACGATGATGTTGGGTGCCATAGCACACGCACCAATACATCTTGTGATAAACAATGAAAGCCGCCCATCAGGAGTAGAACCGCCACGCTTCAGGTTGAAATCATGCTCAATGGCAGTCATTATATCATCAACCGCTTTTACGTAGCAAGCAGTACCCAAACAACCAGTGACTACATGTTCCCCTGGCGCTTTGAGTTTGAAATAGCTATAAAAAGTCGCAACTCCGACTACATGACTAGGCGGAAGACTTAGAGCTTTTGCAATGTAATTTAGAAGATTCTTGTCTAGGAAGCCATAGAAATCTTGGGCTTTGTGAAGAATTTCTAATAAGGAACTTTCCTCGTAGTTATGTTGCTTCACGATTTTGTCAAGCATCAGTTTGCGATTATCATCCTTCAACATGCTTGGTTATCTCCCACCATTCCATATTCGACAATTGCAAGATGCATCTTGCCGCCTAAATACAGAGACGGTCTTACTATATAAAATTAAATGAATGGCGATTAACGCCTGTTTAATCCGCCAGCATCATCTTCTCTTTAGGATAAAAACAAGTCTCCAAGCCAACAGAGATTGCAACAACACGATCCATATTCAGCAAAAATGATGTTCACCAAAAGCCGGCAAAGCTAAACCGAAACCACCATAAACAACGCAACTAAACACATATTTTCTAAGGCACTTCAGTCTGCGATCAACACACTTCATTATTGTTAAAAACCCCGATTCCTACAAGCTTGTTCTCCGCAACGCTACGAAACACAGACCGAAGAAAACTGCGCCAAACCCAAAAAGAGCCGCAAACGACCCCCATGGAAACGACTGCCCAAGAGCGGAAGCCCGCAAGCACAAACTAGTATGGGTCAGAGGCGAAATGTTAAGGACTACTTTTAGAACATCGGGAACTTGGCTGAGGGAAAAGAAAGTTCCGCTCAAAAAAGACATTGGGAGAATGACTAGACTCATGAACACGCTCATGTCCTGATGAGATTTCGCTATCAAAGCAACAAGTACCCCCAGATAAGAGAAAACAAAACAGGTGATGACTAAGGTGAACCAGAACATTACATTAATCGCGGGCAAAGGTGAGAAGAAGAAACACGCTCCAAGTAGCGCGATCGTGCTCATTAACCCTCGTACGACACCAATCAATGTCTTGCCAACTATGATTGAGAAGAAGCTTACTGGAGACATCAGAGCCTCGTCAAAGCATTTGTAAAAGAGACGGTCAACGTGAAGCTTCATACCCGCGGCATTGAAGCTAGTCGTCATTGCTGTAAGAGCGATTATCCCAGGAATGACGAAGTCAAGGTAGCTGTAACCGTCAACTGTAACACCTCTGCCGAGCCCGTAACCGAAGGCTAAAAGGTATAGGACAGGAGCAACGAGTGTGGTTGCAAGCGTTTTTAGCCAGTTGCGACTGAGAAAACGTAGATCCACCCAAAGCACGGAGTAGACATCTCGAAGGGTATCTATCGTTCGTCGCCACCTACCTTTTTCCCAGTTAACTCTACAAAAACGTCTTCTAAGTTGGAGTCGCGTATAATTATGGTTTTGACGTCAGGAGACAAGTTTTGAACGTATCTTGTTGCAGCGTCACGGTCCGGGAAATATTGATAATGGGTGAATTTACCTTCCACTAAGGTTTCCACTGCCATGAGACCTACCTTTTGGCGCAATTCCGCGGGTTTTCCAAGAGCAATCAAGTGGCCCTCGTTAACTATGCCAACCCGATGACAAAGGGCTTCAGCCTCCTCGATATAATGTGTAGTGAGAAAAATTGTAGTTCCGTCATTGTTGAGACGACGTATCAAGTCCCATATTCGGCGACGGGTCTGCACATCTAATCCAACGGTTGGCTCATCTAGAAATAGCACTTTAGGTCGATGGATAAGGGCGCGCGCAATCATGGCGGCTTTTTTCATTCCCCCAGAAAGTTCAATAACCATCCTTCCATCCTGCTTGGATAACTCGACGTACTCGACTAACTCAGCAATCCGTTGTTTACGTTCTGAACCGTCTATGTGGTGAAGTCGGGCATGAAGCTCCATGTTCTCGTTAACGTTCAAATCCAAATCCAAAGTCAAATGCTGCTGAACTACCCCGATTACTTTCTTGACTTTTTCAGGTTCTTTCGTCACATCGAATCCGGCTACCCTCACAGAGCCTGATGTTGGTTTAGCTAGAGTTGTAAGCACGCGGATGGTAGTTGTTTTGCCTGCGCCGTTGGGCCCAAGAAAACCGAAGATTTCACCTGAGTGAACGCTGAGGTTCAACTCTTCAACTGCACAGACATCCTTGTATTTCTTGGTTAGGTTCTGGGTTATTATGACGTCTTCCAAAGCGAAGCCCGTTTCCGTTACTTTGTTTTTCTTCTTCTTGTCCCCTTTTGCTGGTTGGATTATCCGTGTTTAATCCTATAAATATTAGTTAAGCAAACGTGAGCAGACCATTTTCGCCGCTTTACCAGTTATCAATTGTTAGCAGTATGACATCTGAAAAAATATGATTTTGGTGCGGGGGGTGGGATTTGCACCCACAAACGGGAATTTAGGAGAGAGAGAAGATGAACAATTGGACTTATTCCCCTCGCAACACTTTAGGAATGTAAGCGCATGCTGGATCTGACTCAAACAGGTCACCTGTGTAGTATTCGGCACGTGTTCGGCATCCGCCGCATATTTCTCTGTATTCGCAAACGCCGCACTTACCTTTCAGGTTGCTCTTGTCTCGTAACTTCAAGTGTAACTCGGAACGTTGCAGGTCATTCCAAGCTGTCGTCAGGGCTTTGTCTTTTACGTTTCCGATTCGGTGCCCTTCATGGAACCCGCATGCGCGATAATCTCCGTTTTCGGTCACACTCATGTAGTTCCCGCCTATGCTACATTTTCCCAGATAGCCATTTCTGAACCAATCCCAGAAGTCTGTTGGGTTTCTCTGCCGGACAATCCTCGCATAGAAAGGAGCGTAAACATTAACCTTGACTTTTCCAGCATATGCTACCTGCAAATCGTAAATTTGGTTAAACGCTGTCTCATATTCTTCGGGGGTAGGCGCCAAATCAGGCATGTTTGTACTGGCTCTTCCAACCGGCACCAAGTTATGATAAACAACCATTCTCGCGCCATATTCAGCCGCCAATTTCGCTGAATGTGCCATATCTTTGATGTTGTATTTGGTCATAGTTGTTACTACACAGTCAAGAATGCCGTTTTCGGAGAGTTTCTTCATAGCGAAGAGCGCTTTGTCATAACTTCCTTTGCCTCTTATCCTGTCGTTAGATTCTGGTGTACCGTCTATGCTGACTGCGGTGTGAACTTCGTTCTTAACGAGCTTGTTCAGTCGTTTTTCGTCGAAAGCGAATCCGCTGGTTATCAAGCTTACTTCAAACCCAATCCGCTTAGCATACTCAATAACATCAAAGATGTCTTCGCGGACCAAGGGTTCTCCACCGCTTATTCCAAACCATGGAGAACCAAAATCGTAGATTTCATCGACGATTTTGTATCCCAATTTAGTGTTAACTTCAGCGTCTTCTGGTTTCATGGGAGGCGTATAGCTGCAGTAAAGGCACTTGCCGACGCATCGTCGGGTGCATCGCCAAGTTACCATATACAAAGGAGCTTTACTCGTCATCAAACCACCAACCAATCAAACAATCCTCGAAGCCTAGCTCAGCCTCCGCAACTGGAGAGTTGAGTTGGGAAGCTGAGCTAAGGTCCTTAGCCATCTATTCATCGACTCCGTTATCGTTAAGAGGACATTGTTCACAAGAGACTATCGTTTCAAAATGATTCTTCAAACATACACAATTTTTTGTTCTGGTGCACATTTTTGAAGCCTGCAGTACTTGCCTGTATTTTAGAATAGCAACATCGAACTGGGCGAGGTCAGATTTACCATTGGACAACCACACTTCAAGCGTTTTGTTCTGAAATAATTCCTGCATCCTAAGTGTTTCGTCGTTTGTTATCAGAGGTTGAAGGATTGTCTTTCCCGCCTCTTCAAACACCATAACGGTCACGCATTTTATTTTGGGATCCGAAAGTGCAGCAGGTGTCTCCGCGAGTTCGCATTTTTGTCGGTTCGCAGATTCTTTCATTTGGAAGCCTCAGACGAATGATTATGAGCCGGCTTTGAAATAAAACGGTTTTTGTAAAGATTTATTGTGACAAGAAAAGAGTACTAAAAATAATCTGCTCAGTGTTTCTTGACTAACCTAATTTAATTTTTGCAGATAAGTTCTAAAGCATTCGCGTTGTATTATGTTCAGGGGATCGAATGTCCGGCTCTGAGGAAGAAACATATTCAATAATGTTTAGTTCCTTAAGGCATCCAGCACGCCGAAAAATCCTCCGAATGCTTTCAGACAAAGCAATGACGTTCTCACAAATGTTAGAGGAACTAGCCATCCCCAGTTCTCACCTGACATATCATCTTGAAAACCTCGGTGAACTGGTGGTTAAAGTTGACGATGGAAAATATAAGCTATCAAGCTTTGGCAAAGCCTCTGTATCTATGATGAAGGGCGCAGAGGAAGTACCACCTGTTCAGGCTAACCACTTTTCCGCCCTGCCTCTGCGGTGGAAATCGTTGTTTGCCGTTATCTTGGTCGCTATAGTGCTTTTGGCCAGCATGACCGCGGTTCAATATGCGACCTTCAACCAGCTTTCTAACAACTTCTCTGGTTTGAAGCAGGATTACGATAAGCTTAACGCACAAAATCAGCAGTTGCTGTCTTGGGGTGGCTCAGCAAGCAAAGCCATGACCTTCCTCAAAGATGTCATTCAACTGGACGTTTCCAAATATCAAGCGAGCCTCATAGGCAACCCTACAGCTGAAGTCCGCACTGATTTAGGCGGCGTAATCGAAGAAGTAAGCAAGTACTCTCTTGTAAACGACGTAAGCAGATTTGAAGTAACCATAAGGTTCAGAAACGGGCACTTTTCGTTTTTCCAACTCAATCAGATAGAGGGGGCACCTAACTTCCCGCCGATTTACACTCATCCGCAGCCCACAGATTCTTTTCAGGCTGCCACCGTGCTTCTTCAGAGATACAAAGCAGCAATGAACGATTCCTATGTTGACGATATGACAACGTTGCTGCAGTCAGTTAATGGAGCAGGCAACGGCCAAGTAGTAGGCAACACCGAACTTGGGAGTTCATTTAATGGAGGTAACGGACAGATAAATCTGCAGTACGTTGCCGATGGAACTGTCTTTTCAGCTAAAAGCGTAGACATCTTGTTCCAGAATCATGTCATAACTACTTTTACCGATGATTGGTTCCTGTGGACTATCGGAGAGGCGCAAGTGAACACTTCAAGAGATCAAGCCATCCAGTCTGCCAGAAACGCCGTTAAAAGCTACAGCTGGAGCTCAAACGGGACCCAAGTATCAAGCTTTTCAGTACTCGATGAACCAGTATCAGCCGAGTTTTACCCGCACACACGATCAAACGACTTGACGCTTTACCCCTATTGGTACGTGACGCTACATCTGGACAAGATTTACCCAGGCGGAGTCGGCGTTATAGCCGTTGGCGTTTGGGCAGACACCGGAGAAGTCGCGAACATAGAAGCCCTCGCGGGAACCTCACCATAAAGACAAACACCTGAAAACAATCTCTTGAAACAGCAACCAAGAGAATTTGAAGTTTTGGTGCGGGGGGTGGGATTTGAACACACGAACCTCTACAGGATAGGCGCCTCAGGCCTACGCCTTTGACCATGCTGGGCGACCCCCGCACGAACTTTTTACCGCACGCCAGCCATGTGGCAGAATATAGAATCAGGGTGCACATTAAAAGACTTTACGTCGGCCAGAACAAGTTAGACAGATTCGTATTTCCACTTATGTAACGGTCGGTGACGCCTACACCTAAAATTTGGTCTGAGCAGCTAACTACTGAAAACACTATTATCCTCCAGCGAGATGTGCGCTTCTCTTATATCCCTCTTTTTCTAAATAAACATGGAAGGTAACCAAATGACTCCGAAGACAAGCCAGCCCAAACCAAAACGTAAAGAAAATAGCCAAGACCTCGAAGACACGTATTCTTGGAACCCAGAAAAAATGCTTAACAAGCTGATGACTTGTGCAGTGAAACCAGAAAGTAACTGGGTTGAGGCAGGTTTGCCAAAACTGGTTGACGACGTTGTAAAAAACTACCAAACTTTCGGAGGCATGGACCATCTTGAAGGAAAAGATCTCCCCTCCAAAAAAATTGTCATCGAAGTCCTCGAAGACCTGTTAACAGTGTTCTTCCCAGGATACTTTGGGAAAACAGAAATCACTAAATCGAACGTCAAATACGTAATCGGCAACACGTTAACCTCCGTCAATGCTAGGTTAACCGTGGAAGTGGAGAAGAGCCTCAAGCACATCTGCCGAAAAATCAAGGAGTGCCCAGCAGACATCTGTCATACACGCGCCGAAATTGTTGTGAAAGAGCTGTTGGAGAAAATCCCGGAAATAAGAGAAATGCTGAGCGGAGACATAGAAGCTGCGTACGATGGCGACCCAGCAGCTGTAAGCGCCGAAGAAGTAATTCTTAGCTACCCGTGCGCTCTAGCTATAACCTCCTATAGGATTGCGCATGAACTCTATCTGCGCGGAGTTCCTCTAATCCCTAGAATAATGAGCGAACACATGCACTCGCTTACGGGTATCGATATTCACCCCGGCGCCAGAATAGGCAAAAGTTTCTTCATCGACCACGGAACAGGCGTAGTCATCGGAGAAACTACAGAAATTGGCGACAACGTCAAAATGTATCAAGGCGTAACATTGGGCGCACTAAGCTTTCCCAAAGACGAAAAAGGGCACATTATCAAAGGAAGAAAAAGGCACCCAACCATCGGAAACAACGTCGTCATTTATTCAGGGGCCACACTGCTTGGTCCAGACGCAGTAATAGGCGACAACGTAGTCATTGGAGGAAACGTCTGGATAACATCACCTGTACCATCAAACACCAGAATAACGATTGCACCGCCTGAACAGAACATAAGAAAAGAAAGAAATAACCAGTAAAGAAAAAACTGCCCCTATATGAGGCGGAAGTTTTCCTTAACCGTGTTTAAAACTACATGAGTATTGGTCCGCTCAACATACGGCAAAGTCAGCAATCGCTTAGTAAAAACGCCCAAGTCCTCGCGGCTCTTAAACTTCGCAACGATAACCGCATCAGTCAATCCTGTCACGTCGTACACGCTGCAGACATTCGGAATCTTACCTATTTCATTCTCGGTTTCAACTAACCTGCCTTTGGCAACAGTGATTTCCGTCACAACAGTTAACTCGTAACCTAGCTTCTCATGGTCCAAAATAACGGAATACCCTTTTATGAGCCCTTCATCTTCCATTTTCTTTAGTCCTTGAAAGCACTGTCCCAACGGAAACGCCCACGTTCTTTGCTATTTGCCTACTTGAGAACCTAGCATCTTCCAAAAGTGCCTTCAAGATTTTGTTGTCTATTTCATTTAACTCCATGACATACGACCTCTGCACGTTTTTTCAAGTAACCCTGTCTTTTTGGAACGTTCTTTTAATAATCAGACGGTTATGTTTATAAAAGTTTAGTTTGTCTGCCGCATTAAAAATCAAAGAACTGGGTCAAAGAGAAAAAAAGCAACCAGAAAAATTGTGCTAAAAAAGGAGCAATCTTAAATTAGCAGAAGTAACCCCAAATACTAACCGTGAGCTACGGCAAAATGCAGACAAAATACGATACAATTCTGGTGTTGGACTTCGGAGGGCAATATTGCCACCTTATTGGCAGAAGAATCAGGGAACACGGCGTGTACTCAGAAATCGTTCCCCACGATACCACACCTAGCGAAATTATGGCTCTTAATGAAAAAATCAACATAAAAGGTTTGATTCTTTCCGGTGGACCCTCAAGCGTTTACGAGCCCAACGCGCCCCGCATTGATCCCGAAATCTTGGAGTTAAATCTCCCAGTTTTAGGTTTATGTTACGGGCACCAACTTATTGCTCAAATCGTGAAGGGAAAAGTTTCACGTGCCTCATGCCGAGAATATGGGATTGCCGAAGTTAACATTGACAAACCCGAAGGCGTACTTAAGGGCTTAAGCAACAAAGAGACTGTGTGGATGAGCCATGGCGACACAGTTTCGGAGTTGCCCTCTGAATACGAGACTTTGGCGCATACAGAAAGCTGCCCCGTTGCGGCTTACCGCCACAAACAAAAAGCCATTTACGGTTTGCAGTGGCACCCCGAAGTCGTTCACACAAAAAACGGTGCACTTATGCTTCGCAACTTCGTTTTCGAAGTCTGCAAAAGCGAAGCCAACTGGCAAATGGAAGACCTAATAGAGAAAATGGTAAAAGAGATAAAAGCCGACGTAGGTGAAGCCAAAGCCATAATTGGATTAAGCGGAGGCATAGACAGCAGCGTCGCTACGGCGCTAGCGGCGGAGGCGTTAGGTGATAAACTCACTGCTGTTTTTGTAGATCACGGTTTCATGAGGGAAGGCGAACCTGAAGCAATACGTGACACGTTCAAAGATTTCAACATAAACTTCGTATTGGCAAACGCCCAGCAAAGATTTATGGACAAACTCCGAGGCGTATCTGACCCAGAGAAGAAGCGCAAGGTCATCGGTGAAGAATTCATCAGAGTCTTCGAAGAAATTGCTGAAAAATCTGGAGCTGAATACCTGCTTCAAGGAACTATTTACCCCGACCGAATAGAATCAGGCTTCAGAAAGAACTCAGACGTGATAAAATCTCATCACAACGTAGCAGGGTTACCATCCAAAATTAGGTTCAAAAAAATTGTGGAGCCTCTCCGCGACCTGTACAAAGACGAAGTGCGAAAAGTTGCCACGATGCTTAACCTGCCTAAAGAGCTTGTAGACAGACAACCGTTTCCGGGACCAGGCTTAGCAGTCAGAATAATAGGCGAAATGACCGAAGAAAAGGTGACTGTTGCAAAGAAAGCTGACGCAATTGTTCGCGAAGAAATCGAAAGAAGCTGCGTTGCGGAGAATCTTTGGCAGTACTTCGCGGTCTTAACGGACACTAAGGCTACAGGTGTTAAGGGTGACTCGCGTGCCTACGGATATGTTGTTGCAGTCAGGGCTGCCGAGAGCCGCGAAGCCATGACCGCTAACTTTGCCAAGATACCTTATCCGGTATTGGAGAAGATTTCCACGAGAATAACCAACGAAATCCCAGAAGTCACCAGGGTTGTTTATGATATTACACATAAGCCCCCAGCGACGATTGAGTGGGAGTAGAGGAATTTTCTCAATTTATTTATATCTAAAAAGCAGTGAACAGTGAGTGCACCAATTCCATAGGAAGAGTGAAATGGTTGAAGGCAATAATCCTCATAGGCGGATTCGGCACAAGGCTAAGACCCTTAACTTGTACTAGACCAAAGGCTCTTTTTCCAATAATTAACAAACCTTTGCTACAGTGGACCTTTGAGAAACTCGCCGAAAACGGTGTTAATGAGGTAATTTTGGCAGTTAACAAACTTACCGAGTTCCATATAAAGCAACAGCGACTTTCAAAATATGGTTTAACTGTAAAGTACAGTAACGACCCACCTAAAACGCCGCTTGGAACGGCGGGTCCCATAAAAAAAGCAGAAAAACTCATCGGTCACGACGAACCGTTTTTGGTTTTAAATGGAGACTTAATTACTGATATAAACTATAAAGAAATGCTAAGAGCCCATGACGAAGGCAAAGCTATAGCCACAATTGCTCTCCATGAAGTTGAAAACCCCAGCAGGTATGGCGTCGCAGAACTTGCATCGGACAACCACATAAATCGATTTATCGAAAAACCGCTCAAGGGAACGGAGCCGACCAATCTAATAAACGCAGGAATATACGTTTTGAGCCCAAAAATCTTCAGTTACATCCCCGCGGGAAGGGCAGTTTCTATGGAGCGGGAAGTCTTCCCAAAACTGGCTGAGGAAAATGCGCTTTACGGGCACAAGGTAGGAGGCCTGTGGATTGACATAGGCAAGCCAGAGGATTACCTTCAAACAAACAAGTTGCTGCTTGAAACGTACGCCGATAAACAGCGAAATAGCCTCAAGTTTGAATGCAAGAATCCCGTTGCCCTCGCGAAGGGCGTCTCCATAGGAAGAAATTCCGTCATTGGACCTTACGCGGTTTTGGGCAAGAACGTGACTGTGGGCAAAAACGTTCAGATACGTGATTCGGTAATTTTTGAAGATACACAAATAGATGATGGAACGACCATTGAGGGAGCCCTAATAGGTGAAGCAGTGAGAATTGGCAAAAAAGTCAAAATCACCGAAGGTTCCATCATTGCAGACCATGCAAAGGTCAAAGATGCAACGTTTCTGTCGAAGAAGGTTTACGTGTGTCCAGCTAAAGAGGTTACGTAACCTGTTTCTGCAAACAGACAAGCAGCCGTTTCTAAAGGTAACATAAAACAGCAAAAGTCAAAACAATAATAAAATGTAAAAAGCAGATTGCATTTAGAACTGACCAACCGGCACCAAAAACACGACTTGAAGAAAACAAACCGCCCAAAATTAAACCAGCAAACACATAAATCTGAAAACATATTAGAACCATGCTTGTCTCTTTTTAGACAGCGGAGACCAAGAAAAATGAGCCAAAACAAACTTTTCGGAACAAACGGCATCCGAGGAATCGTTAATAGAGAACTCACCCCTGAAATGGCAGTTAATGCAGGCTGCGCAATAGGAACCTTTTTCGGAAAAAAGAACCTGCTCCTTGGTTACGACGCCAGAACCAGCGGACCAATGTTTGCTAAGGCAGTCATCTCAGGATTAATTGCAACAGGATGCAACGTTTACTTAGCTGGAATGGCTCCAACACCTGCGCTCCAATTCGCAGTTAAGAATCATAAATTTGATGGTGGAGTAATCATTACCGCCTCCCATAATCCACCGGAATATAACGGTATCAAGGTTATTTGGAGTGACGGAATCGAAATCAGCCACGAGCAGGAAACCGAAATTGAAAACATCTACTTCACTGAGAAAATACAGTTCGCCCAATGGAACAAACTTGGGACCACCCATGAATTGCCCGGAATAAACGACGATATACGTTGAAGCCATAAAAAAACAGGTTAACATCGTCAAAATCGCAGAAAAGCACTTCCACGTTATCATTGACGCGGCGAACAGTGTCGGTGGATTGACAGCTCCAATTCTGATGCGTGACTTAGGCTGCAAAATCACCAGTCTAAACGCAAACATTGACGGAACCTTCCCGGGAAGAATGCCTGAACCCAGACCAGAAAACCTCGCAGAACTCGCCAAAACTGTAAAAGCTTTGGGCGCAGATTTGGGTGTTGCCTTTGATGGCGATGCAGATCGCTCCATCTTTGTGGACGAGACAGGTCAGATTCATATGGGAGACAAAACCTTCGGGGTGGTCGAAAAGCAGTTCCTGCTGGAGAACCCGAACTCGAAAGTGGTCACTCCAGTGAGTTCATCGACGCTAATCAAAGACATCGCAGACGCTAACAAAGGAGAAATAGTCTGGACAAAAGTGGGAAGTGTCACTGTTTCACAAAAGATGAAGGAAGTTCAAGCAAAATTAGGTGGAGAAGAAAACGGTGGAGTCTTCTATGGTCCACATCAGGCAGTCCGCGACGGAGCCATGACAACCGCTCTCATCTTGAACATCATGGCCGCAAGAGGAGAAAAGCTTTCAGAACTCGTAGCAGAACAACCGCAATACTTTATCGAAAAAGGCAAAATTGAATGCCCAGAAGAGAAAAAACCAAAAGTGCTGCAAAAACTACTCGAACAAGTCAAAGGCATGAACGTAAACACATTGGACGGCGTAAAGATCTGGTTTGACGACAAAAGTGCCATCTTAGTTCGCCCAAGCGGAACAGAACCAGCCTACAGAATGTATGCAGAAGCAAAAAACCAGCAAAGAGCGATGAACCTAGTTCAAGAGTACGCCCAGAAACTTGAAAAGATACTTGAAACCAATTAAGAAAAGTATTATATCAAAGTTAAAATGGCGAATACCTTGCCCGCAGTCCTGCATTTAAAACAAGAAGAAGTAGACACGCACGAAAAACGCGGAAAATATACGGTAAGTGTTGTGGGATGCGGGCAAAAAGGGATTTTTTACGCTTTGGTTTTCGCGGAAGCAGGTTTCAAAGTCACCTGCACAGACGCAGATCAGAGCGTCATTAAGCGATTATCCAAGGGGAACATCCAGCTCAGGGACCACGCAGCAGAAGTTAAGCTGAAAAACTTCATGAGAAGGGATCAGGTTAACGCGACAAGCGACCTTAAGACCGCTATCTCAGCAAGTGATGTAATAATTGTAACTGTAAGCCCTAAAATTGATGCTAAAAAGAGCTCCAACTGCTCACAGGTAGAAACAGCATGTAAACGAGTTGGCGCAGCACTTCAAAAAGGTAGCTTGGTGGTTTACTGTGGAGTTGCTGGGTTGGGTTTTGTAGAGGGTGTTGTCAAGGAAACGGTTCAAAACACCTCTGGGTTAAGGGCTGGAGAAGATTTTGGTCTGGCATATAATCCTGTTCTAAATTCCGTTGCGTATCAGGTAGGGCAAATTGGCGAAGAAGAACTAACAATTGCCGCCAATGACAAGGTAAGTTTGAATTCTGCAGCTTTAGTTTTTGAAACGATATCGAAAAAAGGCGTTCAAAGAATTACAGATGTAAAAGTTGCTGAGTTAGGTGCACTTTTCGCCGGGGCTAAACGTGATCTAAACGAGGCTTTTGCAAATGAACTCGCAGTGTTTTGTGAGAACGCAAGGGTTGATTACGCTAACATAATAAAAGTTCTGGAAACCAATAGCTGCGAAGCAAACTCAACTCCAAGCATCTCTGAGGAAGCTAATCGAGACGAAGCATACTTGCTCCTTGAAAGCGCGGAAAACTTGAATACCAAACTTAGACTTCCAGTACTGGCTAGACAAGTGAATGAAGACGTTCTAAGGCACGCCGTTAACTTAACGCAGGATGCATTACGAAGCGGCGGGAAGACGTTAAGGAGAGCTAGAATTGCACTATTAGGCACTGCCGAAGCTGGAACAGCTGCTGCTGCGTTTGTTGAAATATTGGAAAGTAAAGGTGTAAAGGTTAGTCGCTTTGATCCTTATTGTACTGGAAGTGACCAGCTGGAAACTGGGTCATCGGTTAAGAAAACTTTGAATGAAAGTGTGGAAGGCACGGATTGTGTGGTTATCTTGTCAGCGCAGGAGCAGTTTAAACGGTTAAATCTTAAGAAGTTACGTGTAATAATGAAGTCACCGGCTGCGCTAGTGGATTTAGCTGGAATAGCGGAACCGACGAAAGTTGAAAAGGAAGGGTTCACTTACCGCGGTTTAGGAAAAGGAGGGTGGAAGAAATGAAGAAACTTGGAGTAGCAGTAATTGGAACTGGGTTTTGGGGAAGAAACCACGCAAGAGTGTACAAAGAACTCGACTCTACCAACTTGGTAGCTATCTGTGATGTGAACCCAGAAAGAGCCAAAACTATCGCAGATCAATTCGGCGTAAAAGCCTATACAGACAGCATGCGTATGCTGAAGGACAAAGAAATCGAAGCTGTAAGCGTTTGCACATGGTCAACTATGCTTGCGAAAGAAGCGTTGAAGGCTCTCCATGCAGGAAAGCATATTTTGGTGGAGAAGCCCATGGCTACCAACACCAAGCAGGGAGAGAAGCTTTTGAAAACAGCGCAAGAAAATGGTTTGCATCTGACCGTGGGTTTCTTAATGCGGTTTATCCCCGGTGTGCAGCAAATCCGTGAGGCAGTAGTGACCAAGAAGATCGGCGATTTGGTTTCTGCAACGGCGAAGCGGGTTTCTCAATGGCCAGAAAGGATAGGTGACGTAGGCGTAGTGAAGGATACCGCAATTCACGATATTGACATCATGAGGTACATATCGAATCAGGACCCGATTAGCGTGTACGCGAAAACTGGCAATATGAGGCACAGACAGTTTGAAGATTACGCCCAAATAATGCTAACTTTTGAAAATGGGAAAAGCGCATTTATCGAGTCTAACTGGTTAACGCCGTACAAGACAAGAACACTTAACGTGACTGGCAGCGAAGGAATAATGAGACTGGATTATATTACACAGGAATTATGGATTGAAAACGCAAAGGAGACGCTGCAACCTAGAATTGCGTTCCAAGAACCTTTGAAGATGGAACTGAAACATTTCGCAGAGTGCGTTTTGGAAAAGAAGACCCCATTAGTAAGCGGGGTTGACGGTTTAAAATCACTGCAGATTGCAATGGCCGCGCTACAATCGTCCGCTAAGAACAATGCAGTAAAACTGAAGTAACCTGAAAATAGAAGGAGGCTGTTTTCAGCCTTTCAAGCTGAAAGGCTTACCTTCAGACACAATTTTCTTGGGGATTTTTTCTTTCCACTTTTTCAAGAAAGGCAAGTCTTCCGTTTCTTTTCTGAGTTCATCAGGCAACATTTCGGGAATTTCGTCGCGAATTGGATACCATCGGAGGCATTGGGGACATACAATTAAACCTTCAACTATTTCGTCTTTCTCTTCAAAAACGTGAAGTTCAAGTGGATGATACTTGTCGATTGGGCAAGCAAGAATTTCCATCAGTTTCCGTTTCATAATCGATCACTTAGAAAAGAGTATCACTATGCCGGATTATTAAAACTTGTTAAAACTAACCAAAGGAGATACAAACGTGGAGCAAGATTTCTTAGATGGCTTTTCTTATTTCTAAAAGCACTATTTTTTCAAAGAATGGCAAAGCTTGCGTTGACACAACTTTAGAAACCATATTGACCTTTTCGAACCTCCTAGCCGTTTCTTCAATATCTGAAAGCGTGGATTGCAGCAGAAGAATTCGACCTTGACGCCTAAGATAAGGGGGGGCTTGAATGATGAATCGGTCTATTACTTGGCGCCCATTTTTGCCGCCTGCCCACGCCTGACTAAGCCATGAGTTTGCTTCACCTTCCTCTGTAGGAACGTAAGGCGAGTTGAAAAGAATTAGGTCAAACGTTTCTGCATCATTCAAAGGTGCGAATAAATCTCCCTGTATGAAAATCATTTTTCCGCGGACATTGTTTATTTCTGCGTTGTGTTTTGCGCAGTGAATAGCGTAGGGGTTCACGTCAACGGCTAAAACTTCTTTTGCCTGTTTCGCAGCAAGTATCCCTAAGATTCCGCTGCCGGTTCCCATATCCAGAACCCGAGCGCCAAAGTTCAGTCGTAGCTTTCCAGCAAACAAAAACGAATCTTCTGAAGGCTCGTAAACGTTTTCGCAAACCTCAAAAACTAAATTGTCAAAAAACGCTTTTTTACTTGCTGAGGACATTCGCAATTGCTCCGAAGTCTATTGAAGCCAACTCTCTAACACGCTTATCCCGCAGCACAAACCCAGAAGCCATTTTTACGGCTTCTGCTTTGTCTACTTTTAGTTCGCTTCTAATAAAGGGAATTATTGCGTTTTCCAGTTTTTTATTGCGTTGCGTGAATAGCCACTTTGTTAGCCGTCTAAAAAGCGCTTTGTCCTTCAGGGTAAATGGTGGCTTGCGCCATGGCTTTAAGCGAAGGATGATCGAATCCACTTCGGGTTGAGGATAAAACATCCATTTCGGAACATCATCCAAAAGTTCTGCTTCGGCGCCCTGATGGGTAACGACGGCTAGCCATCCATATTCTTCGCTGCCAACAGACGAAACTATGCGATCAGCAAATTCCTTTTGCACGATAAAAACAGCGCAGTCAAGCTCTCGGTCTAGTACCCATGTTATCAGCTTCGAGGAAAGGTAATAGGGCGGAATCGAAACAACCTTGTTGAAAGGGGGAACATCAGCTTTTAGTACGTCTCCTTCGACTATTATGACGTTGGGTAACCCTTTGACTTGTTCACGCAGCACTTCAGCGATGTGCGGATCTTTTTCTACCGCAACAACTTTATTGCATTTAGCCGCAAGAAAACGGGTCAGAAAACCGAACCCCGCACCTGCGTCCAACACAAAGTCGTCAACACTCAGGTTGGCGTAGTTGCTCAGTTTGGGATAGACTCCAGAATCGATCATAAAATTCTGGCCCAAAAGTTTGTTGGGAACAATGCGATGCTCTTTAAGCAGAGACTTCGCTTCTTGAAGGCTCATCTACACTTTAAGCGACCTTGCATGCTTAATGGAAACGGGTGAACAAACGGTATTTGCTTTCACCTTCAAGCTCCTCCATCACACGTTTGGTAATGAGCTTTATGGGATTCGGCAATTCGGTTCGCTTTGTTATGTCATCATAGTTTTGGAAAGGCTTCTTTTCGCGTTCGTTGATGACCTGCCACATGTACTTCTTTCCGATACCCGGAATCAACTCTAACGCGTGCATTCGTGGCGTTATCGCTCGCGAGGTATTGAAGAAGTTTACGAACCAAGCTTCCCTGTTCTGCACAATTTTACTCACAGTTGAGGGCAACTCGGCTTTAGCTGACGCTGTTAGTTCATCGTAGCCGATTCTGCCAATTATGTAGGTGACCTCGTCTCGGCTATCTTTACCTACATAAACGCGGTCAGCAGGCTTAAGGATCAAACCTTCTTTAACAAGGGCTTCTAAAAGTGTGAAAAACTCTTCTCCAACGCACTGTATCAGCGCACCCGCTCGATAACCTGCGCGTCCAGTAGCGCGGAATCCAGGTTTGCCATGTTGCAAAAAGTCGAGTACGTAAGCGTACTCCTCGTATTGCTTCTCCATAGTAGTCAATTTATTTACTCCCTCTTACCTTAAAAAGACTTGTATGGTTTACTTTACTTCAGGAGCCTTTTTTCGTTCAATAGACTCACAATGGTGGCTAATTTTTGGGTTTCGATAATTTTACGTCCGCCAGCCAAGAAAATTCGCAGTTCATCTACACTTTCAGGCATGCAGTTAACAATTTGAACCGCTTCGTCTTCGTCTAAACCATATTCTTTCACAAGTTTTTCCAAGAGAAGTTCAGCGTCAGCAGGGGATACTTTGGAGAACTTTGAAACATAGTCTAAAGTGCGTCGTTGGAACTGGTCTAGGTTTTCCTCGCCAACTGACTCCAGCACTTTTTTCACTTGAGGCAAACTGAGCTTGCTTTCGCTTATTTCTCTTTTACTCATAATTAATTACCTTCTAAGTGCCCTTGTACGGTTCCAGATGTTCAGTTCGAACGACAAGTTCACGAATAGAATCGCCTTGAGCAACACGTACGATGTAGCCGCGGCCACGTTTGTCAATTATCTTGCCTATTTTGCCGTGGAACCGTCTATGTGGCAGAGCCTTCTGCTGGCTAGAATCTATCTTTATTATGACGCTTGCACCAGTCTCGTATTCGTAGAGGAACTTGGTAAGCTTCGGCTTGCCTTTCTCTCGCACCGGTTTCCTCATGAGACTACGGGTTCCCGCGCAATATCCTTTTGATGGTTTCATACATGTTTCACCTATTAATCATCCATGATAATTTTTAAAACGTCAAGCTTTGTAATCTTCGCTGGGTTTTTAAGCAATTCTGCAACACTGGGCACTGTCCGTCCTTCATCGCCTGACACCAATTCTTTGATATAGAGGCCCCCCTGGCTACGTACTTCCAGCAAAGCCTCTTTAGCGGATAACTTCTTAACTTTAAGCTTATATATGTACCTTTCCCGGCATAAGTCAGCACGTCTATGCACAACCCGCAAAGGGGTCTGTTGCTTGATTGTGATGCAGTTGAGTTTATCCTCAAGCAGGTTCATGTCTGCCTCGGACACTTCGTTTTCAAATGCGACAAGTGCGCGGTACTCTTTCTGTGCGTTCTCTGACTTCTTGAGTTTTCGCACAGCCTCGCGGGTACTGTAACGCAGCTTGGAAATCTCAACTTTGTCTTTTGCTCCTGCATTAATGATTTCTCTGATTTTTATTAGATCCAGAAATCGTTTTCTGGGTTTTGAAACTTCAACCACGAAGGGTCGCCCTGTTCCAAGCATGCGAGCGTCTATATCTTCTCTGCCTGAAGCGTGAAAAGATGATGCCTCACCTTCCGCCGCTTCCAGAAGTGGTTTCGAAACAAATGCTTCCACAGAATCAGGATACTGCAAACCTGTTCCGCCGCATTTTTCGCAGCCTCTACCGCGGCAGCCTGAACAGAACCATCTTGACTGAGGAATGTCCCTGACCAGTTTCTTGTATCTTCCCGCGACGAAGAGAGGATTCACCTGGAGCCTAATGTGCTCATTGAAGGGACTGATTATTATCATTAAGTCGGGTTTTCGGAACTCGGCTGTTTTGCCAGTTTGTGCCTCCAGCTTCTTGCCAATAACTCGCCCGAATTCGTGTTTGATGCTTTCGCTGTAGCCTACATTGAATGAGGCTTTGAACTCGTCCTCACGCTCTACCACGGCAACTGGAACTTCAACGCCCATTAGAAATGTACTATATTCGTAGGGCTGGATTTTCTGAAGGATTTTTTGAACCAAGCCATCAACGTTTTGAAATCTGTCGTTACAGAGGAAGCAAGATTTAGCTTCGGTTTTGGGTATGCGTTTTTTCAGGTGGCGCAAAGTTCCTTCGGCTAGTTGGGAAAACCCGTTTGAAGCCAGTTTCTTAAGCGTCTTGATTCCTTGAGGCGCCTTTTCTATGGCGAGAGCGCTGGCTTGCATCGTTAAGCTGAGCTTTAAGGCATCTCCGCGTCGGTTGTTTTCGGCGCCGTATCCGAGCAGTGCAAATTGCCTGCCAAGGCAGTTGTCGCATAAAGGGTACGTTTCAAGCATCTGTAGCGCTTTTTCTAGAATATCCATGTGTAAATCCTACTTGAAATCTGTGGGAAACCCTTGGCCGCCCATCCCAGGCATGAAAGGCATTTTTCCCTTCTTACGTTTCATCATTTTGAGCATTCGACGCATCATAATGTACTGTTTAAGGAGTTCTTTGACGTCCTTCTCGCTTGTGCCTGAGCCTCGGGCAACTCTTCTAGCGCGGCTGTAATTGATTATCTTGGGGTTCTCCTTCTCTTCCGGAGTCATAGATTGGATTATGACACGCCACTTTTCGAGTCTCCCTTCAGCCATGTTAAGCATGTCGTCAGGTACTTTGCTACTCATGCCCGGAAGCATCTGAAGCACTTTCTTGAAGGGACCCATGCCCTTGACAGCTTCAAATTGATCGTACATGTCTGTTAAAGTGAACTTACCGCTCAGCATCGCCTTGGCTTTCTTCTGAGGAACCTGAATTTCGGCTTCCTGAACTTTCTCCAGCAAAGTCTCCAAGTCGCCCATGCCCAGAAGGCGCCCAACAAAACGAGAAGGTGTAAATTGTTCAATGTCTTCGACTTTCTCGCCTGTACCGATGAACTTTATTGGTGCACCTGTTGCTGCAACAGCCGAAAGGGCACCGCCACCTCGCGCTGAACCATCCAGCTTAGTTACTAAGATAGAGCCTATGGGGGTTGCTTCGTGGAAAGTCTTAGCTTGCGCCAAAGCCTGCTGCCCAATCGTGCCATCTATAACCATCATTACCTCGTCAGGGTGTATGTGTCTCTCCAGATCCTTCATTTCTTTGATTAAGTCTTTCTCTTCTTTGTGTCGCCCAGAGGTGTCCACGATTATTACGTCTTTGTCTGGGAACTGTTTGAGCCCTTGTGAAACAACCTTCACAGGGTCTTTGGCAGTGGGGTCCCCGAAAATGGGTACGTTAATTCGGGCGGCTAACTGCTGCAGTTGTGCATACGCGCCAGGTCTGAAGGTGTCCGCACATATCAAGGCTGGTTTGAGGCCTTTTTTCTGTAAGTACCGCGCAAGCTTGGCAGCGTGAGTTGTTTTTCCGGAACCTTGGATGCCCACGAGCATGAGCACGTATTTTTTGCCTGGCTCCATTTTCAGGGGAACATTTTTTTCTCCTAAGAACCTGGTGAGTTCTTCGTAGACCACTTTTATGACGTGCTCGCGTCTAGAGATGCCAGGGGGCATTTTTTCTTTTAGAGCGCGTTCTTCTATTCGTTTAGATATTTCTAAAACTAGTTGTACGTTTACGTCTGCTTGCAGAAGCGCGCGCTGTATGTCACGTACAAGTTCCTTAACCGCGGCTTCATCTACCACGGAAGATTTGAATATCTTTTTTATTGCTTCAGTAAGTGAGGAGCCTAAGCGGTCTAAAGCCATCGGTCGTCTCCGAGCCTAAAAAGCCAAAGGCGCGCTTAAATATATATTGCAGCAAAAGCGTGCTTCTCGATTGGCTACCAGTCTGGGCAAGTTTGGATAGATTTCTGTTTCTTGCTTGAAGCCTCAGGTTCCCCATAATTGATTTCTCTTCATAAATTCAGACGGCTCTTCATGCATCATTGGCTTCGTCAATGTAATGCAACAAGCAGATAATTAGGTTGACGGAAAATCTTTTATCAATCCTTTGTCAAAGCCCTATAAACAACAGGTGAAATTAAGTGACAGCTGAACGCGTCATACATGCAGCCGTTTTCGTTCTCCTGCTTGTGGGTTTGTGCACCGTAAGCGGGTGGGCAAGCTACCAATACGTAAATGACATCGTACTCAAACTTGCAGCCATTACGTTAAGTTGGGGAATAATCCTTCTTGCACTATACATTGGCTTCAAAAGGTTAGATTGGCGCTGGTGGAGCTAACTCCTCAGACATTAACCGCGAATTCTCTATGTTGGAGTAGACAAAAAGAAAAGTGCCGTTTACTTGACTCGGGTTATCTTTACTTTGCCCAGAATCTTCCAGTATTCAATTTCCGCGCCGGAAACCAGTTTACTTTTGGGAACTTCTTCTTCGTCTGGGAACGGTGCGTCCAAGTACTCGAAGGTTTCCAAATCCATGATTTGTATGCCGCTTGGGTTGAGGGCGAAGACTTGTCCGGTTCGCTTGTCTATTATTGGAACCTCCGCGCCATTGTCTACGGGTTTCACGAACTGCCTTTTCTGTCCATCGAACACGCCTATGGCAACTATTCTTGCTTTCGCAGCCCCATGTTTTCCCGGTTTAGACTTGGTTATATCCATGATTTTGCAGGGTTCGCCGTCGATCATCATGTAGCCTCCGACACGCAGTTCTCCAACGTCCATTGGTTTAGTCATATTCTTACTCTCACCAATTCACTAGTCAATTAAAAGCAATTCTGAACAACACCCATATATAGATTAAGGTTATGTTTTTAGGATTAAGGTATTTTTGACCTTGGATTTTTTACTATTTCTTTGTTCTGAACATTTTTTGATCATCAACTTCGGTTGGCTGCAATTAAGAAGAAAATCGTTTCTCATGGAAAGGCCTTTGTTTTCTTCTTTCCTGTAAGCGGTAAGCCCTCATAGACAGAGAAAAAAAATAGTTTGGCAAAAAAATCGGTTTTTTCTTCTTTCACTTTAATTGTTGAATAAGCAAACATCTGCTAGGCAAGGTTCAGACATATCGCTCTCTACCTTTAACCTACTTTCTCTTAACCAAAAGAGCCAATTCTTGCAAAATCTCGCGACCGTAAGAGGAAAAACAACAGTGAAAGCACACAAATGTTGTTCTTTCAGGTAAATTGTTCAATCTTCTTCGTTTCGGTTTTGGAATTCGCCTATGTTCTAATACGTTCAAAGAGGAAATATTTGACTATAAACTCTTGTCAATCTGTTCATAATGGCTTTAAATAGAGGAGGTTTGTCCCAAAAAGATTTATTAAGACTGTCTCGTATATTAAGTCTGGGCTTTGACGATGAGAGCGGCCTTGTTAGCCCCCACGTATCTTGCTGTATCTTGGGTCCTAACTGTCAGCTATCAGCTTTTCACTGACACAGCAGTCAAATCAATCGCAACATACACAAACCTAAGTTGGCCAGCAGCGGGCTTATGGCTAAATTCAAATATTCAAACCATAGTTTTTGTTTACGCTTTCACATGGATTTTTGTTCTGTCATCAGTCATACCCTCAGTCATATTAGGAAAACGAAGAAGCACACTCATTCAGTATGCTGTTGTTCTAACTTTAACTTTAATAGCCTTTTACATGGCAGACATTCTTCAAGCAGTTGCGGGAATCCAAATAGAGCAAATATTTGCGGTAGCAATTTTTCTCAAAAACCCCATATTAGCCGGATTTTATTTGTCAGCACCCTTCCTATTTATGATAGGATTAGACATTCGGTCCAAGAAAAAGCGAACACAAGAAGTAATGGTTAAGGAGGAAATATTTTCTGAATGGGAAAAGATCAGACGGTAAACGTAAAAGGTAATAGAAAAGAACTTGATGCCACGCAAACTACTTTTTTGACGAAGCCTTAGCTTCCTTTTAACTGCCGAGTCAGATTCAGTTACGTCTTCATTAGGTACAGAGTTTTTTGGTTTGTGTCCTCAAAGGAGATGAGGTTTTTTTGGTAAGAGTTTTCTTGCAGCGAATACCCGCTTGGCGTTTTGTTTCTTCTCAGCCTAGTTTCGTCTTAACTTGTCAAAATGAACGTCTCTAATTCGCCATTATCTCTTCGGCGGAAGTGCTAAGTAAGCTTGCAAGACGTTCCCAAACTCTTTTATATTGTTCCTCGGTTGCTTTTGATTAACTGTGAGAATATGAAGCTGAATTTAGCCCATTTGAAACTAAATCAGGGTGTTTCATCAGTTGAATCTGATTCGAGGAAAGAAAAATCAGTCCCACGGTTAAACCTGCATACTAAAATCGTCAAAACTGGACACTTTAAAATTTAAAGTATTACTAATCTCGGAACGGTGTCAAACTTGTTCAAAAGCGTTGGAATCGTTGCAAGATACGATAAGAAACAAGCGCTGACGCTTGCGGAGGAACTTTCAGAGTACCTCTTAAAGAGAGGAGTGGAAGTTTACCTTGAAGACACCCTCAACGGCAAAGTTAAAGATCAAGGCAAACTGGTTCCGCTTGAAAATATGAAAACCGATTTCATTATAACACTGGGCGGCGACGGAACTATACTGCGAACTTGCCTCGCACTGCCCAAGCCAGAGCCCCCGATTCTCTCAGTGAATATGGGAGTCCGTGGCTTCCTCACCGAAGTCGAGCCTAAAGACGCTTGCTCTGCTGTGGATAGAATCCTGAAAGGTGAATTCAATGTCGAAAAATGTTCAAAACTTGCAGCTACAGCTAACGGCGAAGCAATGCCTGAAGCCCTAAATGATGTTGTTATCTCAGGAGGAGAGCCCTCAAAGATTTTGTACATGAAGATTTACAAGGATGCCCAGCTGATAGCGCAGCTTGAAGCGGATGGTGTTATTGTGGCGACTCAGACAGGCTCCACTGGTTACTCACTTTCAGCGGGCGGGCCAGTGTTGGATCCGCTGGTGGACGCAATTGTTTTAACGCCTATTTGCTCTTTGACTACTTTTCGCGCTATGGTTTTTCCAGCGTACTCTAAGATAAGAATCGACCCTGTTAGGCCTAAAGAGATGCTGGTGCTGGTGGATGGCAGACCGTTACCGATTAAATGTTCATCGTTGTCGGTGGCTCGTTCGAAAAACGTAACTTCATTCATCAGGTTCAAACAGGATTTTTACAAGCGGTTGGAAAGTAGGCTGCTATTCAAAGGAACGGGATGAAAAAATAGAGAGGAAAAATACAAGGGCAGCCAAACGCGTCATGGTTTTGGACACTTCTGCTTTCATCGGTGGATTGGATCCTTTTACGATTCGCGAAGAACAAGTTGCCCCGCCTATGGTTGAAGAAGAAGTGAAAAGAAACGCAATGACCTTGCTGAGGTTCAGCACTGCCGTTGAGAGTGGACGACTGAAGATTTTTGCGCCCGCCCAATCTCTTTTGAATGAAGTGAAAGCATGCGCGACTTCTTTGGGCGACTCGTTTTTCCTGTCAGAAACGGATATGCAAGTTCTGGGGTTAGCATTGGAAATTAAAGCCAGAGGCGACAATCCCACCATAGTCACCGATGATTATTCGATTCAGAACGTGGCAACCAAATTAGGGGTGAGTTTCATTTCTTTGGCAACTTTTGGGATAAAACGAGTCCTCAGCTGGATCAGGTATTGTCCAGCCTGCCACAGAACATACCCAGCGAACTATAAGTCAACAGAGTGCCCAATATGCGGAACAGAACTTAAACGCAAGCCACAACGTGCTCAGCAAGACATAGTCTTAAAGAAAAGCCAGCAGCAAAATAAGCAGTAAACCTTCTAACGCGAAGATGGGAACCACGATGCGCTTAGCTTTTTGAATAGTCTTATCGACGAGAACAGTCATGAACCCTAGACAGGCGCCTCCGATAACCCTGACGTTAGGTACAACAATACGTCGATAACCTGCTCTGCAGCTTTCAAGATTGTCTGCTGCTTTCTGCGCGGCGACTATGATGTATTTTATCAGCGTTTCTTGGTTCATGGCTTCGCCCACTGGATGATACCCGCGGCGCCCAATCACAACTGCGCTAACGGCATGTGTATCGGTAGTGAATACCTCGCTCTCCCCAAAACCGGCTGACTCCAAGGCGGACAGAACCTTTTCGCGTAACCCAGAAACCATATTATTACCGTCGATAACTACGTAAACTGTTTTTTGCCCTGCGACCTTGACGACTATCGTGGTTATGCCCCCTGCACCCATACCGTCTTTGAGGGTGAACTCAGAAGGATAAACTGTTGCCGTTCCAACTTCAAAAGCGAAAATTTTTTGTGAAACAGCCTTTTGAAGGCATTTCGCAGCAACTTCTCTTAAAGTCTCCAAGGATGCTTCGACTTCCACGCTAGTCGTTAGGCTGTTGTGAGCGTTAACTACAATGGCAAAATCAAGCCCAAGTCTCTCTGCTTCTAAACGTACAAGGTTGCCAAGCTCCTGAGGCAAATCTTCAGTTGTTTTAGGGGCTAGCGTGAATGATAGAAAAGCGGTTTTTCCGAAAACTTGGCAGGAAGCCGTGACGAAACCTTCTGAAACACGAACTAAAGGAGTCGCTTTATCAATGGAAGCCTCGAATTTTGCCGAGGCCAGAACTTGATTTATTATTTTGCGGTTTTGGGCTTGTGATGCTGCGTCTAACTCATGCCCCAAAAGCCCCAGAGGTACGCACACGTCGCATTCATATTCTTTTTCGAATTCTTGTTTGAGCAAAGAAGGCAGGAGACTGCTTCCTATGTTATTGAAGGGACCAGGATGAACGAGGGGAACGATAAAGGCGGCTTTGGGTTTTGATGAATCGAACTTTAGCAAAGAAACTTCAACATCTGCGTCGCCTCCCATTTTTTCGAGGTAACCTTCTAAGGGTGCATTGAGAGCAGATACCCAGTTAAGCATGAATGCTTTGAAAAGGGAGATAGAGGGTACACCATACGTTTTCTTCCCAATTTGGTCCAGCAGGTGAACGAATCCAAAAGCGAAAACGCAGGCAACCGCAGGCGCTATTGCAATGAATGGCAGAAAATCTATAGGGGCAACGCTAAGTCTTGCCCAAAAGATTGCGAAACTAATAATGCATGCCAGTGGTTGGAGCAAGATTGCGGTCGCGCGTCTTCCCAAGCCGGCTGATGAAACTGAAAGGAAAACTACTGTACGCAGCGTAATCAGGGTAGCGAAACCCAAAAGGCAAAGTTTGACCCACCACAAGAAGCCGAATAACAAACCTAAAACGGCGCCTAAGATTATGAAAAGAAACCAGAAGCCCCAACTGAAAAGAGAAAGAGCCGCCGTTCGTCTGAAAACAAAAATGGAATCTTTAAGAACCACTTTACTTAGAAAGAAATCTACTGCAAGATTTAAAGCGAAAAGTACCGCGCCCAAAAGAAGCCCTTCTGTTAAGCCTTCCAGTGAAGGAAAGAATACGACTGAAGTTAACCCTGTAGCAAAACAAATGATTGCTATTGCAATTATCGCTTTCTTGAATGATGGCAGAAAAAACAGTGACGAGTAATGCCTCTGTGCGTTATTTATTGACTGATTAAGGGAACTGTCAGTTGACACACCATCATCTCAAGTTAAATTTATTATGAGGTGATGTATGCCTATTAAAGGCTAGCGAAACCAGAGGCTTTTGTCTGCGGCATGAAAAACAGTTTTCAGACAACTTGGGATGTGTCAGCGTTGAATTTTCACATAAAGAAATAAAAGAACAAGCCAAAAGCATAAACTACGTAAGTAAATGTAACATGAACATGTAATGATTCACTAGGGGCAACTGTTTTATCTTTAAAGTATACATAATAGTCGTTTTGCGAACGCTATGCCAGATCAAGAATTGCCCCCATCGATATTCCATATGCTCGAAAAAAACGTGGGCAGAAAAATAAGAGTTATACTCGATCCATCATACGGATTCGAGGGCGTATTAATATCGGTGACCGCGGAACCAGCCGGGATTTGGCTTTCAGATGCAGAGGCAATTGTCCTGCGGTCAACTATGGCACAGCCGATACCTCAAGTGGCAAGCAGAGAAGAAAGAAGCGAAATTTTCCTGAACCTGCACTCAGTTCAAAGAATAGAAGTTCTTCACGCTACAACACCTAGGCGATAGAAGAAAATGAGCTTAGAAGATTTTAGCCAGAACTGAAATAACAATTAAACCGACTGCTAAGACCATTAGAAGTTCAGGTCTGATTTTAATGCCTTCAGTCTCTTCCTCAAAGAACCGCAATAGGCCTGCGCTAGCGGCCGGCATTGGACCTTGGCTTTCTTTTCGTTTGCGACTCACAGTAGTCAGCCTCTTTGATAGCAAAGCAATACGTTAATTCATTATTTAATGTTGCGCAAACCAACAGACAAAGCGTAATCAAAAGATATTCAAGAAAAGACTATTTTGGATTTGCTGTAATAAGTGAGCAGCAATTATTCAGACATAGTTTAAGGCCGTATACAAAAGCATCAACGAAACTAACAAATTTACAGAGTTTGCGAATGAAAAGGTTCAACTGAGCGCAATTATGTTTAACTCCCGGAAACCCTAAAGCTGTTTCTAAGGTGAAATCAAACGCATATAACCGAATTCCAAGAAATGATGAAAACCCTCTACTTCCACAGAGACTCCGAACGCGGAATAAAAGGTACCTATGAATGGTTAGAGGATGAAGTTGAAGAACTCGGAGAAGCCCTCCAGGGGACTGACAAAGAAGCAATAGAAAAAGAATTCGCAGACGTAGTCGCATGGCTGTCATCGCTTGCCAATTTATTAGACGTTGATTTAGAGAAGGCAGCTCTAAACAAGTATCCTCATAGATGCCCAAAGTGTAATCAATCGCCTTGTCAGTGCGCCTTCTAAGGAACTAAGCGCTTCTGACCAAAGCCTGTTAGGAGCCAAACGCAGGGTCTCTTCCCTTTCCTGGAAACAGTTCCTTCAGACTCAAGAAGCCTCAAGTGGTACCTCACCACGTTATAAGAGAGCCCAGCGTTTCTAGCGACTGCCCCGGCACTGTTTGGAGCCCCATCTAGAATATTTAAAATTCTTGTTCTGGCTTTCAAGCCGCTACATACACTTTTTACGTGTTGCAGATAAGCATTGGGATGGTATGTCTCTTTGATAATTGTCCACCATGAATAGGTAAATGCGGCTTGTGTTCAAAAGGTTTAGCTTTATTCAGTCCCGAAGTCAAAAAGGCTTGTTTGCTTAGGCTTGTTGTTATCAAACATTGAGTGAATCTCTTCTTGAATCATCATAAGCCTTTGAGTGTAATATTTGGGAAGATCATATTTGTCGACCAGTTCCTGAGCTGCTTCAAGATACTTCTCAATGCCGCCGCGGTAAACCGTAAGAGTTAACTTGCCCCCGCAAAAACATTTGCCGTTTAGAGGCATCCGGCGGAATTTTTTGTTGCAACCTTTACATCTGAAAGACTGAGTGGAAAAGGCACGCAAGTTACCTGATATATCCCTCAAGAAATGCTTTGTCAATACTTTAAGCGCAACGCTCTGGACATCTACGGCGTCAATTCTTGCGCCCAGTTCTAGTTGCAGATGCAGCTTCTCGACCATTGACTTGAACATTTTGTAACTGCTTTCGGAGTTACCCATGCTTATGTCTGAAACTGGCGTTGTGAAGTTGAAGCCTTCAAACTGTGCTTCCGTTCCAAGCCTATGACTAATCACATCCATTATAGAGCTCACCTGCTTGGCTTCAGCTTTTTCAAGGGTCCTATCATAGAACTCGCCCGGATAGATAGCGTCCACGTCAAAGTCATGTGCCTGCCGCTGAACTTCCTTCGTGTTCACAAACGGAATCACTAAAATGGGAGCATCCATGATTCCGCCTATTTGCGCGGGCAAGTAACGGTTAGAAAAGTTGAGAAGCGTATCCATGGCTAACATGATGGCGTCTTCGTCACCGTCGCAGTCTCTGCGTTTAGCCGAATGCCACAACGGATGTGCATATATCACTTTAAGATCAGTGAAGCCCACAACTCTCCCCAAAATTCCCACGCATGTATGTGGAGCGAGACCAAAAATCAAGTGTCCAACCATCTCGTCTGGGCGCTTGATGTTGTAGTAGCTGGGAAGGTTGTAAACTTTGGTTAAAAGCTCATCAATGAAACCAGCAATTTGAACAAAATATTCACCTGCGTTCCGTGGAATAACAATATCCTGAACCTTAAGTTCAAGAATCTGCTCGGGAAGAGTTAGTGGAACGCCGAAAATGTCATGAGTGTACCCAAGTTCCTTTAGCTTCTCAACAGATACCCCGACTTCACCAGGCTTAATGTGAGTTAAAGGGGCATTGGTTCCGTCAAAGCGAATTGTGCCGTCCTTGTAAACTGACAAGTCATATTTCGCCCGCAAAAGGCCCTTCTCAATAATCTCAGGAGTTTTATCTGCATTTGTTAAGCCTTTGACGCCACGCAGCATTTTAGGCGGAGAGATCCCCAGATTCTTCGAGGCTCGATCAACAAGGTCTTTAAAGTTAATTGTTTGCCGCTGGTAAAGCACCGCGTCAGTTTTACATGTTGAGCAACCGTTTTCCTTCAAGGGTCTCCCGCAACGGGGGCAACTCTTTTCGTGAATAGTGTCACAACCGCAAGTGTCGCATTTCACCCTGAAAGTGTAGGTTTTGCAGCTGGGGCATTTGCGTTTAACAACCTCTATGAATGCAGGACCTTTGCGTCCTGCTTCAACTAGGTCGCGGTGAGAGCCCCCTGCCAAACTAACGGGAAAGAGAACGTGAACTAAAGGCTTCATTTCTCTGCGTTTCGCTTTCTCAGGACGCCCCATACGTGCACCGACAAAGGTCGGAGCCTTATCCCGCACTTCGACGCCAGATAACACTCCAAGTGCTTTGAACAATGCTTCCTCCGGAACAGCATCCAACACAGCGGAAGTGCCATATCCCAAAGAAAAAGCAAGTGCACAAGCCTCTTCGCCGTCCAAGATTATTTTGCCTTCGGAGATTTTGTGGGGTGCAAAAATTTTTCTCAAAACCTTCGTGACATTCGGGTTAAGGTCTCCTGTGATCCTATTAACGAATTCGCCGTCTCGGATAACTTCGGATTTTGACAGCCATTCCTTTAACAGCGAAAGATTTTGGATAGATGTTAAGTTTGACCAGAAAAACGTGAACCTCGGGTGCAAAGGCACCTGCAATTCTCGCGATATGAGAATTGCTTGTTTTGCAGTGAGTTCTATGTTGAATGGATTTTCCAACAAATGTTCCAGGGTAGCAGATGAGAGCTTTATGGCTTCTGCAGCTTTTTGAACTCCCCCTTCAAGTCTTTCCGTAACTGCTTTCTTGAGGTCCTTTACCCACCACTCTTCCACGTACCCCGAGGGGGAAAGTGTTTTGTTGCAATATAGGAAATCGCCAAACGCAATCAGCATGTCTCCCAGAAAGAGGATTTTCTCCACTTTGCCCTTAACGTTCGGGAAGTTTTCCAGCGTAACGCGAACCACAGAACCGTCTTTTAGCAGAACCACGGGTGGCTCAAGTGAGTCCACAGGTACGGTGACTCCGCCTTTGCCCGGAAGCTCCAAACGCACCTGTGTACCGGCTGCCAAAAAATTTTCCAGTACAAGCATCGTTGCTGGGTGGATTCCCACAGCCGACAGCCCTGTGTTTCGGGACCTTCCATATCTTAGCCTAAAGCCGCCTCTTCTGGAAGGGAAAGAGAAAATTGGGCGCCCTGCAATCACGTCGTCCATGAAACCGGCGGATTTTTTCTCAGATTTCTTCTTGAACTCCCGCAGCCAATCCCAGCCCTGGAAACCAAGTTTTTCCACGATAATCAAGACCTTGAGGGCTCGCCCCACTATGCCGTCGTTGATAACACGGAGCGCGCCACCTCTGACACGGTTTGTTTCTATGCGGGGCAGATTTCGGTATGACGAAACTTCTATTGGATCAGATTCCGTGCCCGTAACCTCAATTGTCAGATAGTCAAACGCTTTTTTCAACTCTTCATCAGGAATGTGGTATTGAAAACGCCCGACTGAACGCTCGTAGAGACGCAGCTCTTCGATAAAACGGGCGACTTCTTCTGGCGTGGGTTTGTACCGATCCAACTCAAGCAGGCGACGTACATAGTCCCCTACAACCAATGTTAAAGCTTGGTCTGTGCCACCTGCTGACCTGATTGGACCTGCAAAGTAAATTGCAAGATATCGTGTTCGGTCAAGATTAGATTTTATTTTAACTTGCGCCACACCTTGGATTGGCGCTGCGGTTAAGCCTTCAGTGAAAATTGCAAGGGCTGTGCGAATCGCCTGTTCGGCTGCTTTCTCAGGTTCTAATTCTCCGAATTTCCCGTTTATGATTTGTTCAACGACTCTGAAGGCTATTTCTTCACGCCCTATTCTTGTGCTGAGTTCTCTAATACTTGCAGCCACGCCCTTCGGCCCGACAAGGCCTTCGACGAGGTCAGCTATGTCTTGGGCGATTATGCTTTCAACTTTTAACTCAGGGTCTAAGCCTTTTTGACGAGCGCTTTCGCTTATAGCATATAACCTGTCAAGTTCGCTGCCCATCGAGTCTATGTAACTACGGTAGGCATCGCTCATATTGCTCGTCACGTGTAGCTCCCCTTCACCACAGTGAACAACGCCTCTATTTTGGTTTTCTAGCATTAAATAAAAGAAGAGCCGTTTCTCGAAAAAGCTGTGGAAAAGTAATCGATAACTTCAAACGTGGAAGCTTTACTGCTTGACGCTTTTTATGCCGCTGATGATTTCAGCAACTCTTTGCTCCGAACCCGCGGCTTCAACAACGTTACCCGTTACAATGATATCTGCACCTGCCAGAGCCGCCGTCAAGGCTTGCTCCTTGGTTTTTATTCCTCCGCCGACGATGAGTGTGGCATCTACAAGACTTTTCACTGTGC
Source organism: Candidatus Bathyarchaeota archaeon (assembly GCA_963760905.1). Lineage (GTDB taxonomy): Archaea > Thermoproteota > Bathyarchaeia > Bathyarchaeales > Bathycorpusculaceae > JADGNF01. The sequence goes on along the minus strand of CAVXEQ010000004.1, from coordinate 399,882 downwards.
GAATCATTTCAGGAGGCACCGGATTTTTCGCTCCCGAACCCCCCTCAAGGTAAATGAAGTGCATGCCCAAATACTGAGCGGCCAACGCATGAGCAGCAGCTAGTTCGGGCTTGTTGTAAGGAATAGGAATTGCTTTGCCAACTATGCCTGCTGTGCCACCGTCCCCCACTATAATATATCCCAGAGATATTGGTTCCAACCCGTATTTCTTCACTAAAGGCGCACCCAGAATTTGGGCACCCACCAAGAAGTAAGGGTCAACGGAGTTTAATAGGGACATGAACCACATGGCATCGGCATGTCGACTGATGCCCGTTATGTTATTTGGAAAGAGAATAGTGGGAAGTTTTACAGCGTCGCGGATTGCTTCTATCACATCGTCGAGGTGAGCTTGAGAGACAAAAGTTGAACCTCCAATCATTATGGCAGCTGTTCCACTTACCTTGGCGTTTTCAGAAATTTTGACGGCTTGCCTCACCGTTACTTTCTCTGGATCAATGAGGGTTATATGAATTGATCCTTCCGCTTTGATTTTTTCGAGCAAGTATTTTTCAATACGCCCAAGCATGCATATAACCAATCCTGTTTAGACACCTTTCAAGGGTACAGATCGTCGGGAAGCGCCGTAAATTTTGTCAGTAAACATGCAGTAAATATCCACTTCGCCCTGAGCTTGTTTTATCGGAAATTCCGCCTGAAGCCCGCAACTGCTGCAGCCTACCATGGCGCGGCTTTCTTCCCGCAGAATTTCCACCCGAACTGTTTCTTTTCCGCATCGTGGGCAGGAGAAGAACTTTGGTAAACGTTTCTTTGGAATATGAACAACTTTTTTCCTTCTTCGGCCCATCTTGGCATCCTCTAATTATAAGTTAATCGTCTTTATAATTTACACTTGCCCTTAAATACTTGCCTACAACCATAAAAGAATACGGAAGCGTAAACTGCCTTGGAACTTAAACCTGCAGTTCTGGAATTAAGCCTGCTTGATGTTGAAACCAGAATTAAGCGGTTCATCTCAACGTATGTGGAAAACTCTGGAGCTAAAGGCATAGTCTTGGGAATGTCAGGCGGGATCGATAGCAACACTATAGCTGCACTCTCCGCACTTTCCATTGGCGGCAACAAGGTTTTGGGGCTTATGCTTCCAGAAAAAGAAACTTACAATTCCAAGGACATCAAAGACGCAAAGATTGTTGCTGACAAATTTGGCATTCAAACGCAAGTCTGCGACATCACGTATGCTCTAGAAGGCGTCTACAAATCAATACCTATTTTTGACCCCGCAGAAAGGCTATGTAAAGGGAACATAAAAGCCAGAACCAGAATGACATACCTATATTATCATGCAAACAAGCTTGACAAAATCGTGTGCGGAAGCAGCGACAAATCCGAAACGATGATGGGTTACTTCACAAAATGGGGAGACGTAGCCGCGGACATAGCACCAATAATGGATTTGTACAAAACGCAAGTGCGCAAACTCGCCGAACATGTCGGCATTCCAGCAGAATTGGCGGCAAAGCCCTCCACTCCCGCTTTATGGCCTAACCAGTCCGCCGAAAGTGAACTTGGAATTAAGTATGAAGTTCTCGACCTTATCCTATTTGGGCTTGAAAGATTCATGGAAACAAACGAGATAGCAGAACAATTGAACATTGAAACAACCCAAGTTGAGAACGTCAAACGAAGATGGCTTACAGTGGAACATAAGAGACGAATGCCGCTGACCCCAAAACTTGAATATCGAACTGTTGGAACCGATTTCAGGCTCCCTCACGGCACCTACTAAAGAGAAGGAGTAAGTATGAAAGAAAAAATAAAATTAGCTTTAGCACAAATCAGCAGCAAACGCGAAAACAAAAAAGTAAACATCGCAAAAATGGAAGCGATCACTGCTAAGGCAAAAATACAAGGCGCCGACCTAGTTATTTTTCCCGAGCTTTTCCTGACAGGCTACGTAGTGAGAGACCAACTTTACGAGTTGGCCGAAGTCATTCCGGGACCTACAACGAAGAGAATTGAGCAGATAGCAAAAGAAAAAGAAATTCATATTATCTTTGGTATGCCTGAGTTAAGTGAAAAAACTAGGGCGACAATATTCAATACTGCTGTCATCATTGGCCCTGAAGGTTTAATCGGTAAATACCGGAAAATGTATTTGCCCACTCATAGCGTTTTCGAAGAAAAAAGATATTTCAGGCCCGGATATCAAACAGCAGCATTTGACACAACAATTGGGAAAATCGGATTATGCATTTGTTATGATATCTTTTTCCCTGAAGTTACCCGTTTAACTCGTTTGCAGGGAGCTCAGTTGATTGTTTGTATTTCAGCGTCGCCAGCTGTCCGCAGAAGTTACTTTGAAATTCTTACTGCGGCGAGAGCCTTGGAGAATACCGCTTTCCTGGCCTATGTTAACCTTGTCGGAATAGAGGATGGACTGCAGTTTTGGGGCGGGAGCCGACTCATTAGCCCCAGTGGCGATGTGCTTGTTAAAGCCAAGTATGACGAGGAAGACTTTGTAATTTGCGACGTCAACTACAACGACATAAGGCCTGCGGAAACTTTCATTCCAACACTTAAAGACGTGCGCCCTGAACTTTTTGACGAACTAAAAAAAAACTCAGAACTTCTCTAATACTCAAAAACAAAAAAAGAGTACGGTTTTAGCGCAACAATAAATAAAACAAAAAGGGTGTTTGCTCGTCACAAATCACATGTGCATCACACATTTGTGATGTCATGGAAATATCAATCAAATCACTCGTGATTCAGCCGTGATTCCGCTGTGATTCATGTGATTAGTGACGTCACTATCAGCAGAACTACAAATAAACGAAGAGCCCAATCAAAAGATGATAACCAAGTAGAGTCGCTGTAGCATGTTACAGCTGAAGCGAAATAATTGATGTAAAAGATTCGAATTTAAGACGGTGGGTCCTTCGCTGTTAACAGAAAAAAGCTTAATCGTGTCTAGACTGCGTATACAAAGAGTGGTAAAAGGAGCTAATTTATAAGCTAATTTAGAATCTAGGCATAGTTTGGCCACAAAATATCAAAATAAACAAGCTTTGAGACTTAAATACGGTTTCAGTCCAAATAGTTCATTAAAACTGCGGCATTTGCGCTTGAACAGCCATAGATAGTTTTTAAAACAACGCCCAGTATACAAAACTGTATCCATTCAGCATAACCTGGAGAAGATAAGATTGAAGCTTAAAGACAACGTACAACTCTGGCTAAACGGAGCTCTAAACGACCCCGTTGTCAGGATACTCTCCAAAAATAGCCAGTTAACCAGAACACAGCTCGAAACGCTGCTAATAGACATTTTAGCCGAGAATTTAGCCGGAAAACCATTAAATTACGATGAAAAAGCCAGATTACGCCTAACCAAGGCTAAATTGAGCCGAGGATCCTTTAACAGGACATTACGACAGTCTAAAGAGAACGTAATCAAATCGATTTACACAGTACTTCTTCTAGGGTATCTAGGTGTTTTTGAGAGCACAACTCTCGACCCCTATCTTGAAATCGCGAATAAATTGAAGGAGTTTATGGAGGCACATGAGAATCTACCAAACAACCTGGAGGGTGTACAGGAGCATCTCAAGGTGATAGAAATCATCAGAGAAGAGCTAGAAACGAGCCTGAAACGCCTTTCTAGTCCATCAGAAAGCAGTATGTGACGTCACAAATCACAAAAAAAGGGACAAATAGGAACCAGATCACTTGTGACGAACCGCATCACTGAAGGGACAAGATAGGCAATTGAAATGACCTGAAATTATGGAGATCAGGCAAAAACGAGCAAATTACAGCCTTTTTAAATAAGAATTTTCCTAAGTCAACAAAGCATTCAATATGGATTAGTGTTGTGATGTGTGATGTCATATTAACTGTGATCAGCGGATAACCATAAACCTTAAATTTCCCATGGAGAACTGTGATGTGTGATGCAACGACATAGGTCACGTTGAAATCACGAACGAATCACGGGTAAATCACAGAGGAAGAAAACTTGGCAGATATAATGATAATATTGGTGGGCACCCTCTTAGCAGTGTTACTTGCCGCAACGACCTATTCGGCTGTAGAATACTACAGACAATTACGCAAGGCACAGAAAGAATACGAGAAAGCAAGAGACACTGTAGAAGATATTGTGCTAAGTTTCAACAGAGAACTCAAACGTGAAGCCGAAAAAATAGATAACATATCTTACAAAGTGGAAATGGGCGCATCTAAAGCTGATGCAGGACTTGACAAAGCAGAAAAAATTGAAAGAAGATTAAACCCACTTGAAAATCAAATCGGCAAAATAGGTAACCAAGTTAACACGTTAACCACCCTAATATGCAACATTTCAGAAGCCAACGCTAAAACCGTGGAGAAACTATCCAGTATTGATATAAACGTTATAGACACAAAGGTACACGATATTGAGTCTTCACAGGAAGCATTAAAAACAAAATTCTTAAGCTTAGAGGAACAAATGCAGAAGCTATCAGTTATTCCCGAAACCAAAACTGAGACGCCCTTGCCTGTAATGCCCATTAGGAGGGACAAAGCTTTGGCAGCCCTAACCGAGACAGAAGTAGCAGTGTTAGAATTCCTTTCTTCAGAAGGCCCTAAGACGGCTCCCGAAATCAAGGAGAAAGTCCAACTTAGCCGAGAGCATACAGCTAGACTAATGAAGAAACTATACGAAGAAGGTTACCTGGAAAGAGAAACCGGCAAACTTCCATTCACGTACAGCGTTAAGAAAGAAATGGAAAAACTCCTAAAGAAAACAGAACCCCAAACCGCTTAAAACTAAGACTTAATTTGAATAGTTACAGTTTGTCCAACTAAGCAATTATGAAGGGCAGTAATGGACGAGCGGGTGTTCCAATTATAAATAATACAGGTATTGTCAAATAAAAATGCTTTTCACAATCAAAGAACACACACTTGAAAATCACAAGTAAGGGACTTATGAACGCCTATAGCAACAAAAAAGCTTAACCAAGAAGGTTTTCCTGGTTGAGATTACCTCAATTTTTGCTTTATCACGGCTTGTGGATTAGCTGTTGAAATTTTATACTTCAGATTGTTGGGACCTCCGTTTCTGAGAAGGAACCCTTTGATCGCCATTCTTGAAAGATAAGTTGAAACGGTACTAAGACTAATCGGCTCCTTGAGTTCTTGTTCGTAAAAAGACTGAATGTCCTTGGATGAAAACCAAACAAGTGGAAAATTTTTCTGAACTAAGTTACGAACTTTATCAAACCTGGAAGAACTGCCACCATGCTGCAAGCTTCCAATTACGCCAGAAGTGGGGTTCTCCCCAGGCATACCACCAAGCAACTCAACAAGATCTAAAAGTCGAAGAGCTTTATCTCTTGTAATCTGACCTTCGAAAGCAACAGTATATCGATTGCCTTCACTGTCGAATAGCTCCACGCGCATTTTCCGAGCTGGCATCTACGGTGTACACCTTAACAGCGTTCACAACTTTACACTTCACACCTTATAGCTGTTATGGTGAAAACATATAATATAAAAAGCGTGCAATATACCCTATTTTACTAAATAGACATAAATTGCAGAGAATACAGGATTACAAGCTTCACAGATTTCCAGAATCAAAAAATAATTTCAAGAACAGCTCAGTTACATATTTCCAATAGAAGCGTAGGGGTGTGTGGTTCACTGTAAAGCGACAAGAACATGCCATTTCGGAGGCAATAGACTTCAATATCGAGCAAATTTCAGCTCAATTTCACATAGCCTTCACAATAATGTGAACACTGAAGTAGTGTAAGAGTATTAGATATACGAAAGACTCTTCAAGAAAGGATTATTCACAGAGACCTTGGTTCCATAAGGCATCTTTTCATGACTAAATAACATAAATCTTAACAAAATCTATGGTGAAAAGGGACACCCCTTCATTTCCTCTCCAACACTTTTCAGTTAACAGTTGATTGGCGGGGCTGTAAAAATTTTTTAAAGTTTACCTATCTAAAATCTTTAACAATAATTATTAATATAGATATTAGAGTATTACCACTCAGAGTATTATTCTTCTATAGCTATATCTTACATATTCTCACAAGAGTATTACAGAGTTCCAGTAGAAGTTTTGGGGTGTGCCCGTCGCTTGAACAACTATTGTGAAGCGATTTCGTTTGCTTTTAGGTTTGTTATGTTTCGAAACTATTTTTTTGTACTGTAGTCTTTATCTGTTCCACGCGAAATAACGGTGTTACCTCTGGGGATGACAAAATTGGGAAACCCAAACATACTTGATGACGTGTTCGAAAAATTCGTTAACGAAGCTAAACTATTCAAAGACAGAGAAGTCTTAAGGCATGATTATCTACCTGACAAACTTCCCCATCGTGAAGAACAAATTCGCGTGTTAGGCCAAGCAGTAGCTCCAGTCCTTAAAGATTCCCGGTGTTCTAACATTTTCATTTACGGGAAAACTGGAACAGGAAAAACTGCGGTAACAAAATTTGTGCTTAGCCATTTAGAATCTAAAGCAAAAGAATATGGTGCGGCGGTTAAATTTTGTTACGTAAACTGTAGAATGACGGGTTCTGAGTATCGAGTATTCGCAAGTCTTAGTCAAAGCCTCGGCTTATCTATTCCCTTTACTGGCCTGTCAGCTGGAGAAGTATTTGATAGATTCCGAGTTGGCTTAGATGCAACACGCGTAATTTTTATTGTCATCCTAGACGAAATAGATGCATTGATTAAAGAGCGTGGCGACGGAATTCTTTATGAGCTAACTAGGATAAATGAGGCTTTACATAAGAGCAAGGTTGCTCTCATCGGGATATCTAATGATTTGAGGTTAAAGGAGTTTCTTGACCCACGTGTTTTCAGTTCACTTAGTGAAGAAGAGTTGGTTTTTCGACCTTATGACGCAAGCGAACTACGCAATATTCTCCTTGAAAGGTCAAAACTCGGTTTCTTCGAAGGAACCCTTTCAGACGCTGCATTAAGCATATGCTCAGCTCTTGCGGCTGCTGAACACGGTGATGCCCGGCGTGCTCTGGATTTGTTGCGAGTTGCAGGCGAAGTTGCTGAACGCCAAGGCTCACTTGTTGTAACTGAAGAGCATGTTCGTGAAGCGGAAAAGCACATAGAACATAACAAGGTTGTTGAGGCTCTGAAGAATTCTACGTTACACTCGAAGTTGGTTTTATTGAGTGTCTATCACTTGAGCAAATCAAGTGGAAATAGCGCTAATACAGGTGAAATCTATGATGTTTACAATGAGCTCTGTGGAGAGCTGGGGATAAGTCTTCTCACACAACGGCGATTAGGTACTCTTATCAATGAACTTGATGCAATGGGTCTTCTGAACTCCAAGGTAGTAAGTATGGGGCGTTATGGGCGCACAAAGAAAATCCGATTAGAAATCGCCCGTTCCCTTATTCAAGAAGTTTTTGGGAATGACCCGCGATTAGGACGTATGATTAAATATGAGCCAAAATTTCTTTCGAAAAACATGCATGGTAGCCATTGAATCCTTTCAAAATTGAATTCTCGAATGACACTACTCAATGACGATTTTAGAGAAAGGATAGTACGGTGGTTTCCATTGTTTGTAGGTTCACAACGGGTACTTTTCCAGGAGTTGGTATCAATCCAAGTTTCGCCATGTAGTCTGTCTGCTCTTGCCATCCTCCCGAGTTTATGACTAGCACACCTCGATGGTTGCACATACCTAAAACGTGAATGTGCCCAGCGTGGAAAATGTCCGGAACGCGGTCAATAACAAGGAAGTCTCGATTTTCAGGTGAAAGCGTCGTCTTTCCTCCATATATTGGCGCCATGTGGCGACCTTGCATTAGAAGCCTCATGGCTTTTTCAGGATGCGCATGATCAGTGCCGGGAACAGACCCGATGATGTCGTCTAAGCTTCTGCCATGATACATTAAAACTTCGACGTTGTGTAAGCTGACCGTACAGGGGTTGCCAAGAGAGTATATTCTTCTTGATCCCTGTTTGGTATGTAAATAGTCTTCAGATATTGCGGGTTGAGGAAGTGCTTTTCTGGGTGCATCATGATTCCCAGGTGAAACCACAATCTCAATGTGTTCTGGTAATCGAGAGAGCAATTTCGCAGCTAGCCTGTACTGCTTATGAACATCTCTTACGTTAAGTTCCCTTGCTTGACCTGGGAAAACTCCAACGCCGTCGACCAAGTCTCCTGCAACGAGGCAGTATTTTACGTGGCTTGCTATTTCTCGCATGGCTTCGTTTCCGTATTGGCCGTTTAGCCATTGTATGAAACGTTTGAATGCGTCAATGTTGAATTTGTTGCTGCCAACATGTATGTCTGAAGTAAGCACTGCGTAAATGGGTTCTGAGGCTCTGCGCATCGGTTTCTGCCCGACTTCTGGGAAGATTATGTCTTCCGCCAAGAAAAGGTGCCCTCGGGTTTTTGTTACGGCTACACATATTACTTGGTCTGGGAGCAAAACCTGAGCTTTTCGTTGGACCTCTTCTGGAGCTTTGGTTGGAACGAGGATGGTGGCGCTTGTGGTTAGGTCTTCGATAGTTACCAGAAGTTGCTGTTTGGCTTCTCTTTTCTCTGTAACCATTCCTATTATTTTCAGTTTTGTTTTTGGCTGCGATTTCAATGCTTCCGAAATCGGTGTAGCGGCTTTTACATCCATTCTTTGCCGCAGAAGCTTATCCATGCGCTTAAATCGATCTTGGAAATAATGGAGGAATTCTTCCATGGTTCCGTTGGAGCTGAGCTTTTCGGTTGGGTCTTCTAAAACGTTTATTTGTGATTCTACGTCTTTTGCATATGGCCGAAATGGGCTTGCTGCTAAAGGGAATTGAACTGCCTCTTCTCTATGTTCAAATTTCTCGGTTTGTGTTGCCGGCTGAATTTGAATTTCTTCCTGTTTGGATTCTGGCTTTTGAAGAACTGATTCCAAAAGGCTTTTCCCGATGAACATGGGTTTTTCTTCGAGGAATTCAATTTTCTCTAATGCCTTAGCCATTAAAGTTGCTGGGTCCTCAATAGCTGTAGTTGCACTTAGGAACTCGAAGGCTTCTCCGTCCATTTGGTATCCTGCCGCAATGGTTATTTCGACGGCTTTTTGAAGCCTTCCGCGTTCACTCATGTTGTGTTTTTCTCCAATTCTCAAGTCGCGCAATACAGATCCTTTGAACGCGCCGCACTTTATTGCTCTGTGTGTACCTTCTCCTCTATTAGTCTATTCACTATTTCTGCTTGTTTTGCTGTCTCTTCAATCGAGCAAAACTTGGATAGATCAGCGGCCCTGTTGATACCTTTCTCTCCTGAACTGGCTATATTGCGTGTTTAGTTTTTTGTTTGCTATGTTCTGTGGTTTTTTTCCGGGTGTTCCTTTTTTGCTTATTTGAATGCCACATTGGTGAAATTGCCAAGTTTGCAGTAGCAACAAAAACATCTTCTTTGCAGTCATTGTTATGAAATTGGTTGCTTTTCCTCAACGAGGAAGATTTAAAGCTATCCAGAATGCACACTGCAAGCAACAAATTTGCCCCTAATCCCTTTTCAAGAAGTATTCAAAGCACCAAGAAACTTCAAAATATATATTATGCCCATTATGAATTACTGGTCCGAGTTATAACATTGCGATTCAGGTTTATATTCCCCGGTATATCCCTAGATATGTTACCTCTATACAAGAATAATATCTAATTGGTAGGTGTGCTTATGGCTGATTTGCGTAAAGTGCAGCGGACTCCAACTGGAACGTTCTTTGTTTGTCTGCCACGAGCGTGGTCTGAAGAACACGGTTTGAAGAAAGGGGTTCTTGTAGCTTTAGAACAGACCAGTGACGGGAGACTCTTCATAGACCCAAAATACAACGATGAGCCTTCACCAAGAATTACTTCCTTGAATGTGAGTCCTTACTTGGGCCGAGAAATCGTTGGCCACTATTTACTTGGTTCAGATATCATTCGAATTGAGGCCAAAGAACGTATAGATTTTGAAGCTAGAAAAATGGTTAAATCAACAGTGGGCTCTTTAATCGGGCTGGAAATCGTTGAGGAAAACTATTCACAGATTGTTCTGCAATGCCTGCTTGAGCCATCCGGTTTTCCTCCAGAAAAAATTCTACGGCGAAATTATGCAATAGTAGCTGGTATGCACAGGGATGCAGTTAACGCTTTCATTGATGCAGATTTACAACTGGCCAAAAGCGTAATTGCCCGAGACGACGAGAACAACAGGCTCTATTTTCTCCTGGTGCGTATTCTAAGGACAATAATTCAGAATCCACAACTAAGCGAGAAACTGGGTTTGACTGCAATTGAATCTTTAGATTACCGTTTAGCCGCAAGTTTGGTTGAGACAATGGGTGATGCTTGCGTTCAGATTGCTGCCAAAACGGTGGAGCTTAACGGAGTCAAACCCTCGAGCGAGTTGCGGAAGTTGTTGTCGGATTTGCAAGCGATTGGTCATGATGCTCATGAACAGGCTTTGAAGTCTTTTGTAAACAAGGATATTGTTTTGGCGGAGAACGTGCGGCGAATGAGGGAACGAATCCATACATTGTCCGCTGACATTGAAAATGTGGCTAAAGATCAACCATTGGACGTTATGCCTCAAACTTTGGCTACAACGGCTTTTCTGAGACAGATTTATGAACATAGCGTAGACATGGCGGACCTAGTTGTATAATTTTATATTGCTTGAAACACGCCTTCTTTTTCTATAATAGCTCAAGAATTTAATCGCCCACTGAGACTCAAAACTCCGAAGGTCAGGAAATTGAAGTGGAATGTGCATGTGCGTTGTTCCTTATCGTTCATTCCCAAAGATGACAATGATGACAAAGATGATGGAGTAAATTGGGTACCCTCGTCATCTTTTAACCCTAACACAAATTATAGCTTACGCAAACGCCTTGCTCTATCAAATCTTTACAGAAAAAACCGCACCAAACCGTCACAGCAACACCAAACCCAACTTAAACGCTAATTACACCAAACGTCTGATCTGCTGTTAAGGGGGCATTATGACCCTTATCTTTGTCCTCTTTCTTAAACAAAAGACTGAAACGTTTTTAGCCCTAAGTCGCAATGCTTATTGTCAAGCCGGGGTGGCGGAGTGGTTATCGCGCTGGCCTCGAGATCCAAATTTGCATAATGGGCAAGCCAGCCAGTGGGCCTTGGCCCGCAGGGGTTCGAGTCCCTTCCCCGGCGCCATTTTACCATTTAGAACTGTTTTTGAGGCTATTCTATCTAAATAAGAGTAATTATGGCTTATTTAGTTTTTGCTTCTGAGACCGCCGGGCAATTGGTAATAACTTGCTTTTAACTAAGTAGTCTTTGACTTACTTTGTCTCTCGGCAGATGAGATTTTCAACACCTTACAGGTGGGACGGGGGATATTTGAACCATAGTGGGTTCAGACTGCAAACGAGTTCCTGATTATAACTCGCACCCTCTCTCTTGGCGAAGTTATCAAAGCTGACTTTTCGCAGTTTCATTAAGCAACAGCCAAACTTTAGTCAAGAAACTTTGAGTCAAGAAATCTTTACAAACACCCTTTTTAGCCAAATGAAACTATAAAATAGAATGGAGACTCTGGAATGAAAAAATCCCTTGTTCCAAGCTTTTTGGTTTTATTAATAATTAGCGGATTATTTCTTATTGCTTGCTCACCTTTTATCGCAGCACAAAACACAACGCCAACGACTTCTACGCTTGACTCTGCCTTAGTAGCGTGGAATCGCACTTACAGCTCAAGATTAGCCCAGTCAATCATTCAAACTACCGACGGGGGATACGCAATATCGGGCTCAGCTGCATCTAACGGCGGTCAGGATGATTTTTGGCTCTTAAAAGTAGATTCCTTGGGAAATATCCAATGGAACAAAACTTATGGTGGACCCGCCGAGGAAAGGGCCGAATGCATTCTACAAACGGCAGACGGTGGATATGCATTGGCAGGCAACACAGCCGACAGTTTTTGGCTTGTAAAAACTGATGAAACAGGAAGCATGGAGTGGAATAAAACCTATAGGGGAACAGGAAGCAGCAGTGCACATTCTTTAATTCAAACTCGTGATGGCGGCTTTGTATTGGCAGGGGATACGAACTTTGTACCTACTTATGGAGGGGTTATCTGGCTTGTTAAAACTGACTCATTGGGTAATGTTCAATGGAATAAGACTTGCGGGGGAAGTGGAGCTCAATCTGTAATCCAGACTATTGATGGTGGCTACGCGGTGGCTGGATATGTTGGTTCGGGGATGCCTAATTTTTACCTTGCTAAGACCGATTCCTATGGTGATGTTGAATGGAGCAATAATTATGGGAGTGCTGACAAAGACGCTGCGTTTTCTGTTGTGCAATGTAGTGATGGAGGCTACGCGGTTGGGGGTTCGATGTGGCTTCGCAGTAATGAAGTGGGATTTAACATTGCGATTATTAAAACCGATTCGGATGGGAACATAAATTGGACAAAGTATTATGACGCAGGTATGGGGTGGTCTATGATAAAAACAAGCGACGGAGGCTTTGCCATAACTGGAACTAAGTTTGTTGAGACGGATTCTGATGGCGATGAGTTATTGTCTTTAGATTTTGATGTGGCTCATTCAGGTGTTTACCATCAGGCTTATTCTGTTGTTCAAATTTTTGATGGCGGTTTCGCCGTCGCTGGAGTTACTGGAGGAGGTGACACCAGTTCGGCTGCTTGGCTGGCTAAAATAAATCCTACACTCAGCCTACCAACTGCTCAACCTACCTCTCCATCTCCCAAGCAAATAACAACTCCTGAGCCCACACAAACTTCAACTCCTTTTCATTCGCCAAGTTTAATGCCCTTGACAAGTCCATCCGCCTCAGTTCCTGAATTCCCAATATGGATAATTGTTCTCATAGCTTTGGCTTCAATCTTAGTTCTGGTTTGCAAGAGGAAATGGAATAGAAAACGAATAGAAACAAGGCATTAAAGGGAGAAGGCACCTCAATAGAAACTAAGGTTAGCGTTTTTTGCACTTATAGGCTTGTTAGTGTTTGCTCCCCTTTGTATCTTGACAAAGGCAGCAGTTACTCCGCCGCAAATTCAGTGGGAAAAAACCTATGGCGGCATCGAAGGAAACGTAGTTGTGCAAACAGTTGATGGAGGTTATGCCATTTTAGGAAGAGCTGGAGACCCATTGCAAGGAGGTTACACGAACCTAACCGATGTTCTTATTAAAACTGATAGCGAGGGAAACTTATTGTGGAACAAAACGTACAGCATCGCTAACTACCCAAGCATGCTCTGATGGCTAAGGAAAAAGATCGCGGGTATGCAATTGCAGAGCGAACTATCATGAATTTTAGATTTGGGACATACTTAGTGAAAACCGATTTGAAGGCAACAAACAATGGGAAAACACCTACCAGGAACCAGGATACTACGAAATGACCAATAGCATGCATTAAAGTCCCCTTAGGGCTCATTCCGATTCAATTCAGGAATTATTACTGATATTGGAGTTTGAAATTCCTTTTCCAGCGCCATTCCTTGAGCGAATCTTCAAAAAGTGGGTGCTTGGATTAAGGTTAATTTTATATTTACATCAGCGAATACTTGCTAAGGGTTGATTCAAAAATGGATAAGCTCGCTGAAGGCATTAGTGACTTTGGTGATTTTAAGGCTATTTTATTTAAAACGTCTGACGGGCGTCATTTTGTGCGTATCGAGCCTTTGAATAGTTCAGAAAAGCCCCACATTGAATGGCTTTGCGGAGATGAACATCTAGAATGGCTCAGATGCTGGAGTTCACATTTAGGCTTGAGCACTCAAGCTTCTTCTGTTTAATTGAAAAAACTCGGATTCTAAACTTGACAAAAAAAAGAAATTGTAACGCGGTTAATTGAGAAAACCGCTTGCACGCATATCTTTCGGTGGGGTTTCAAAAACGCCTATTCTGTCATATATGCAATGTCGTCCCACGGGTGTCTGTAGAGTCCCTGCTTGAGTCTTTTCTGATCAAGGAAATGCGCTGTCATGCCGATGGTTCTGCCGACAACGAATAGACCGTTCAAGGCACCCATTTTGATGTAATCATCGGCTTCTTCAGTAGGCATCTCGTTCCTAAGCATGTCGACGAAGCAAATCCCGATACAGCCATCCACGTTCAGGATGAGGTTGCCTTTTTTCGCTGTTGTGACTTTCTCCACCTCAAGAGCGTAATTTAACAAAGGCGTCGCCTTGAAGTGTTTCTTAGCATAATCCTTCATGATGCTCACCCGCATATCGGGGTTATTTACACTCTTGATTAAGTGGCCGATGCCTTGGATGTTCTCGCCCTTCTTCTTCATTTCCTCTACGAATTGGACTGGAGTTAATCCTCTATCGAACGCGTCAGAGAACATCTGGGCTGCACCGTCAATGGCGCCTCCGAACCGTGGACCAATTGTCAACATGCCACTTGCGACTGAGGAAACTAGGTCCTTGCCTGCTCTGGCCGCGACTATGGCGTTGTGTGCCCCTGATACTGCAGGCCCATGGTCTGCAGTGACCATAATGGTCATCTCTATGAATCTTGTTGCGTAAGCTGGGAACTGACGTTTGAACCACAGGATGCTCAACACGCCGCCGATGCCTATGTCTTGTTTGAAGACTTCGGAGATGGGCATCTTGCCGTAGAGCAGTTCTTCGCCGCGGTCGTCTGATATTGTGCAGATGAAGTTGGCGGGTTTTCGTATGACGCCTTCTTTAAGCGCTTTAGCGTAATCCATCGGAATCTTCGGAACAGGCGGCTCTGGTTTAAGTTTTATGACTCCTTTCTTGACGAGGTCTTCGTAGGTGGCTTTCATTTTCTGGTCGTAGTCATCGTACGAGTTGGGTACGATAGCACCCGCCTGCTTTAGAGCCGCGTTCTTCGCGTCCGCCGTTTCCGAATCGCAGCCCGCCTTCGCTCCCGCGTGACCGAATTGAACTTCAGTCTTGAAGGCTTTGGAACAGGTTCCCGTCACCCAAATTACCAGAGGCTTCGTAATTTTCTTATTTCTCAATGCCTCGGCGATTTCGTACTCGCCGCTCCCACCCACTTCGCCCAGACAAACAAGCATCTTGATGTCGGGGGTTTGCTCGAATCTCAGCAGGTGATCCAGCAACGTCGAGCCGGGGTAGGTGTCGCCGCCGACGGCTATCCCCTCGTACAAGCCGTCCGTGTTCCGGGCGATGATGTTATAAGCCTCGTTGCTTAGTCCGCCGGATTTTGACACGAAGCCGACCGAGCCGGGCCTGTGCAGCTTGCTGTCTATAATGTTTTCGATGGTGCCGCCTGCGTTACCGATTTTGAAGCAGCCTGCTTTCACGCCGCCCACGGTTGCGGGTCCGATTATAACTTTTCCTAAGGCTTTGGCTTTGGCAGTGAGCAGCTTCGTGCGTCTCTCAGGTACGCCCTCAGCGATAATGACCACAGTGTGTATCTGCGGAATCGCCAACGCTTCTTCCGTAGAGGAAGCAGCGGACCTGAAGGACGCAAAATTTATCATAACGTCTACGTTGGGATGCATTTTCGCAGCTTTCTCAATGGTTTTGTAGACGGGTATGATGATTTCGCGTTTTCCGAAGAAACACTTCGAGAAGCTATCTGAGCCCGTGGGGTTAATTATTGCAGCTACGGAAGGCGTCTCACGACCTGACGCATAGTCGAAGTCCAGCATCCTTTGCGTCGCCGCGACTTGGTTGTTGTAGATGAACGATTGTGTGCGCTTGTCAAAAAGCTCATAAGCAGGCTTCTTGGTTGACTCAACCTTCGCCACTTTAGTTGCCTCCCTTCAAGGCCATGGAGACTATCTTGGTCATGTGGGTTTCGGGTCCGTAAACTTCGATGGGCACGCCCAGTTTCTCGCCCAGCGCCCGCATTTGGTTGAGGCCTTCTTGGTAGTTGGGTCCGCCTCTGCGCACGTAAATTCTGACTTTGTTTTCTTGTAACTGTTTCTGGTATTTCTTAAGTGCTTTGATTATGCCTTTGAAGGTGCTGGCTACATCCGTGAAGTTGGCTATGCCTCCCCCTATTAACAGGAACTTGCCTTTAGGGTGCTTCTTTCTGGTCATGAGGTCTATGATTGTCTTGGCGTATAGGTAAGTGAACTCTTCACTGGGGTCGCCAGAGTACTCTCCGTAGTTTGCCATCTCGCTCATAAAGCCTAGGTCAGTGACGGTGTCCGCAAAGATAACTGAGGCGCCGCCGCCCGCAACCATCGTCCAAACCCTTCCTTCAGGGTTGAGCACAGTGAGCTTGAGCGATGCGCCAGTCTGCGAGTCCAGGTCTGCGATGTACTCTTCTTCTTTGGTGAGTGTTCTGCCAAACGGTGCAGGAAATTCTATGTCTCCCCATTTCGCGGCGCTTTCGAACTCGGCTGTGCTGTCCAGCTTGGCTGCCAAATCCAGCGGGATGACTGAGTCTTTCGTTACAGCGATGGGGTTTATCTCCAGGTATGTGAAGTTGAGGTCCGAGTAGAACTTGAACAGCGCCTCGATGAATCCAGAGAGTCGTTTCTTGCGGTCAACAGGAACCTTTGTCAAGAGTTTTTTCTCTATTTCAGCCGTTGTTGGACACGTGCCTATGGGAACCTCTAGTCGCGATGCTTTAGAATCTACGTTTCCCACGTTAACACCGCCTTCGTGGCAAAACATGATGGTGTCACCTGTCTTGGTAGACAACATGGCGACGTAATACTCATCTGTCTGCTCGTGTGGCGTCATTGGTTCGATGATGAAGTGAGTGAGTCGCCCAACTGTGCCTTTATCGGCGGGTTTTCCGTCAGCGTCGAATTTGCCGTGGATGGTTAAGGGCGCTTTGCACTTCTCTTTTATCCAATCTTTGGCTTGGTCGTAGGTAACGTCGACGAGGACAAGGTTGTTCTTGCCTCTGCGCTTGATCAGCTGATCGGGTTTGACGACTAGTTTCTCCCTGGTGAGCCACTTGTGCTGCTTTGCCAGCTTTTCCAGGTCGGTATCTGGTCCGACAGTAACGACTTTGTCGGGAAGGTCAATTTTTCCGTTGGAGTACTTTTTGAAATGTCGGGATAGCATGCGTTTGCCGTCTGCTTCCCGAATCGATTTGTGCGCCATTCTTTCTCCCTCTACTTTAGTTTCTCCCTTAGTCGTTTTGCCACTTCGTCGATGAATTCTTCGGTATAGACTTGCCTGTTTTTCGGGTCAGGCGTGGCAACAGCTATCAAATCGCCCGTCATGATTCCGCTTTCCACAGTCTCCAGAGCTGCCTCTTCAAGCTTCTCCGCAAATTCCACAACTTCAGGTGTCTTGTCCAGATCGCCGCGTTTTCGAAGGCAGCCCGTCCATGCGAAAATCAATGCCATGGCGTTGCTTGAGGTCTTTTTGCCTTTGAGGTGTTTGTAGTAGTGCTTCTGGACCGTGCCGTGAGAGGCTTCAAACTCGTAGAAACCCTGAGGGCTGACAAGCACAGACGTCATCATCGCCAGACTGCCGTAAGCCGAGCCCAGCATGTCACTCATGACATCGCCGTCGTAGTTCTTGCACGCCCACAGCATGCCACCTTCGGCTTTCATTATTCTGGCGACTGCATCGTCGATGAGTGTGAAGAAATAGCTGAGGTTGGCTTCGTCAAATCTTGTTTTCCAGTTCTTCTGGAATTCCTCTTCGAAGATCTTACGAAACTGCGCGTCGTAGATTTTGGAGATTGTGTCTTTTGCTCCGAACCACACGTGGAGTCGCTGGTCGTAGGCATAGGTGAAGCAGGCTTTGGCGAAGCTGCTGATGGATTTATCTGTGTTGTGGATGCCCTGGATAACGCCTGGACCTTTGAAGTCCTGAATTGTTCCGCGCCAAAGCTCCTTGCCCGCCGCGTTCGTGAAGATTATTTCGGCTTTACCTGCTTCGGGAACGCGGTACTCGCAGTTCTTGTACACATCGCCGTAGGCGTGCCTACCAATGTGGATGGGTTTCTTCCAGGAGTTAACTGCTGGTGGAATATTCTTGACGAGAATGGGGGCTCGAAAGACTGTGCCGTCGAGCGCCGCTCGGATGGTGCCGTTGGGGCTTGGCCATTCCTGTTTGAGGTTGTATTCTTTGACGCGGTCCTTGTTCGGGGTGATGGTGGCGCATTTTACGCCGACGCCGAACTTCTTTATAGCTTCGGCAGCTTCGAGGGTTATTTTGTCGTCGGTCTCGTCCCTCTTTTTCAGCTGCAGGTCATAGTACGCGACATTCATGTCCAGGTAGGGCAGGAGGAGCTTGTCTTTGACCATTTTCCACATTATGCGGGTCATTTCATCTCCGTCTATCTCAACGATTGTCGTCTTAACTTTGATTTTCTGCATTCAGCTTCCTCCAGATTTGACGGTGTATGAGAGCAAACCACCCTCAAAGAGAATATCCTTCTGCCTCTGGCTTAGGCTGTATCCCAGCTCGATTTTCAGGTTCTTGGTTTTGTCGATCAGGATGATCGGTTCGTTGTTCTGCAGCTTCTTCTTGACATCGGGGATTTCGATTTCGTCGCCCTGGTCGATTTTGTCGTAGTCTGCCGTATTCTTGAAGGACAGCGAGATTATGCCAAAGTTGACGAGGTTGGCGGCATGGATGCGTTCAACTGACTTTGCCACAATTGCCTTCACTCCGAGGTACATGGGGCACAGTGCCGCGTGTTCTCTGCTGCTGCCTTGCCCGTAGGATTCGCCTGCAACTATGATGGTGGCAAGACCTTTCTGCTTGTCGGCCATGGCCCGTTTGGGGAACGATGGATCAATCGGCTCGAAGACATATTCTGAGTACTTGGGCACGTTGGAGCGGTACTTGAGTCTTGCGCCGGCTGGCATTATGTGGTCGGTTGTGATTTTGTCGCCGACCTTTATGCCGACGTGACCCTTGATATTCTCGGGCAGTTTATCGTTGACTGGCGGCGTGCCGATGTTCGGACCCCTGACAACCTCGACATTTCGGTCGGTGCCCTTGGGGAAGATGAACATGGAATCGTCGATGAGGAACTTAGTTGGCATGGCAACTTTGGGGTATGCGATGCCTACTTTTCTGGGGTCTGTCAGTGTCCCCGTGATAGCTGCCACAGCCGCGACCTCCGGGCTGACGAGGTAGACGCGAGCGTCAGCAGTGCCGCTTCTGCCCTCAAAGTTTCTGTTGCTCGTCCTGAGCGAAATGCCCGTCGACTTGGGGCTTTGGCTGTTGCCGATGCAGAAACCACATGCTGCCTCTAGCAACCTGGCGCCTGAATCCAGTAGGTCAGCGACGTAGCCTTCTCTGGCAGCCATCTGTAGCACTTGTCTTGATCCAGGCGCAACGCCGAAGGATACGTCAGGGTGAACATGTCTGCCTTTCATGATTTTGGCCGCAGTGGCGATTTCCTTGAAAGAAGAGTTGGTGCATGAGCCTAGCATGACTTGGTCGACTTTCATGTCTTTCATGTCTGCTACTTTGACGATTTTCCCGGGGCTATGAGGTGCCGCTGCCAATGGCTCCAGCGTGCTGAGGTCAAGGTCTACAACCTTGTCATATTCTGCATCGTCGTCGGCCTTCAGCTCGACCCAGTCTGCTTCCCTGCCCTGCGCTTTGAGGAACTTCTTAGTTTCCTCGTCTGAGGGAAATATGGATGTGGTGACGCCCATCTCCGCTCCCATATTGGTGATTGTGGCTCTCTCTGGGACCGTGAGTGTCTTGACACCTGTGCCAGCGTACTCTACGATGACATCTACATTTCCTTTCACCGAGAACATTTCCAACATCTTCAGTACTACGTCTTTGGCGGTTACCCAGGGCTGCAGATTACCTTTCAAATTAATTTTGTAAACCTTCGGGCAATTAAGGTAGAACTCGCCTCCACCCATTGCCACTGCGACGTCCAGTCCGCCGGCTCCAATGGCAATCATGCCGATGCCGCCGCCAGTTGGTGTGTGGCTATCTGAGCCAAGAAGGGTTTTTCCAGGTTTGCCAAACCTCTCCAAATGTACCTGATGGCATATTCCATTTCCTGCCTTCGAGTAAACGATGCCATACTTGGCCGCTACGGTCTGAAGGTACTTGTGGTCGTCGGCGTTCTCGAAACCCACCTGAATAGTGTTGTGGTCTACATAGCTAACTGAAAGCTCGGTCTTTACCTTTTTAAGGCCCATTGCCTCAAACTGGAGGTATGCCATTGTTCCTGTGGCGTCTTGAGTTAGGGTTTGATCAATTTTTATGCCAATTTCGTTGCCAGGTAGGTAATGACCAACAATTAGGTGTTCTTCAAGTATCTTTCGAGTAAGGGATCTGCCCATTGTATCTCATCCTTTAGGAAGACTTTTGTGTTTTTGGTGTGTATATAAAAGTTGTCAATTTACACGATGAATAGTCATATTCACGTATTTGTTTGACAATATATTAGGTTATTTTCGCAATATTATGAAAGGAAAAAAATGGTGCTAAAAATGATAAAGATGATAGACGGTTGCTTATCTTCATACTGCTGAAAATCAATAATCGACTGAACCATCATTTTGCAGCAGGTTATAGGGTCTCTCTTGTTGATTTTGTCTAAAGGCTCTCGGCTCAATTAGTAGGGCTTGGATGGTTAAGGCGATGCCGCTTCATCAATCAGTAGCCTACGTGCTTCGTTTTCGTCAAAGCTCTTTAGTGTGTTCACTTCTATGTGTTTTGGGTCGCTTATGGTACCCTGCCCTTTGAAATGCGGTGAGCTAAGGCTCGCCCCGTGCGTGAAGAGTAAATCCACATGCTGTTTCGTAAGCCTGATGCCGGCGACATCTTTGCCGTCGATTGTATAGGTTATCCTTCCATGCCTCACAATTTCGACAGCTTTAGGTAGTGTACCTTTAATTAGGTCTCGTAGCCTGTCTGCAATTGCTTTTTTGTCTTCGTCTACTTTGCTCAAAATTTCATCTACAGTTTTCGGTTTGTTTTTCACGATAAAATACACTCCAAAACTTTTCATGAACCTTTAGTTAGCCTTTTTAATTAATTTTCCTATCCTATTAAGTAAAACGCGATTTTTAAGAAGGAAAAAAGAAAGAAGGATATGATTGTTTATTCGAGGATTTTTTCGATGGCTTCTTTCTCAACTTCATCCGCTAATGGGATGCCCGTGACCTTGGTTGCCAGTTCTGAGAGGCTCATGAGGTCATTTCTACTCAGTAAGTCAAGTTTCCATTTGCGGTTGCCCGCCATCAACTGCTTCAACCCAACGCCAACTCTGTCTTTCAGGTATGTGTAGACGCCTATGGCTTCCAGCGGGATTTCACCGAAGCGTTTGCCATACTTTGTCTTTAATTCAGGTGTGGCAATGAAGAATTTGTCTGGTGTTGTACCGAAGCGTTCTGCGAAAGTCTTGGGAAGTTTACCTTCTGCTGCGAGTTGCTTGAAGTAGCTGGACTTCATGGCTGCAGTAATCGGGGAGCGCCCCATCAACACGGCTTTCACCATGGGGCCTTGTCCGAAGTTGCTTATAGCAATAGTCTTGAATATGCTGGTTTCCTCGATGAATCCGCCTGCCATCACCAAGTCTGGGACATGTCTGCCTGTCTTCTTGAGTATCTGGGCGCAACGCAACACTATGGCTTGTAGGTAAATGGTTGGGATACTCATTTCATCCATCATTGGAACTGGGCTCATACCTGTGCCGCCACCTGCGCCGTCAAAGCTCACTGCATCCATCTTGGCTTCTGAAGCGAACTTCATGGTGTAAGCTACTGCTGAAGGTCTGTATGCTCCTGTTTTCAAGAAAACTTTTTTGGCACCCTGTTTGCGCAGCCACTCGATGTCCTCTACGAAACCTTTCTCTTTAGGTATACCGACTCTGCTGTGCCGTTCAAAGGTGTTGAATACGCCATCCTTGAAGGCTTGCTGAACCACTTGGTCTTCGGGGTCTGGGATTACGATATAGCCGCGCTTCTTTAGCAAGATAGCTTTCTGCAGATCCTTAAGTCGTACCTCGCCCCCTATGGCTTTGGCTCCTTGTCCCCACTTGCGTTCGATGATGTTAACTTCCAGTTGCGAGAGTGCATAGACATCGATGCCGAGTTTTTGGTCTTCCACGTTAGTTTGTACGATGACGTCGCCGTATTTTCCATCCCAGAATTTGCGGAATAAGTCTACTCTGCGCTTCAGTTCCGGTGAGGAAACTACTTTTCCGCCTGTTAGCTTCGATTCTACATCCATGCCAACAACGTTTTCTCCAACCGTGATCGAGACGCCAGCAAGTGCAGCGCCCGCTGCCAGCCCTTCCCAATTAACACGCGCCACTTCAGTGGAACCGAACGCGCCCGTTAGAATAGGTAGCTTAAGTGGCATACCGCCGACTTTGGTTTCTACGTTGACATTTGGAAATATAGCTTCCTCACTGGTTTCCTTGATGCCTTGGGCATCGAAGAGTCCTGCTTGGATGCTGAATTGAGACCAGTCTAAGCCGAAGTTTTTTAGTGCGCCTGCAGTGCTTGAACCAAATTGCACGGGCTCTGGGTATAATGCTTCGCGTCCTCTGAACGCGGATAGGCTGATTTCGCATACGACGGAGCAGTCGCGGATGCAGATAGGACACATACCGCTTATGGTGCTGGTGTCTTTCATGCGGGTGGTTGTTCCAACAGTTGATTTGCCATTTAAATACGAACTGTTTTTTTGTACACGTTCACTCATTTTTCATGTCTCCTCTATACAAATGCACAATTTAGACTTATTTAAGGTGGTAATTCTGTACGTTTGTTTACCTATATAATACCTGTCACTATTGATTGTGTGTGTGAAAATGAATATTTTTCGCGATAAATGAAACATATGTCTAAAGACATACATGTATAGAAAAATGATTTAGAAAAATTACCATATGTGATTTGAATCTTTGAACAGACTTGTCTGACTAACTTTAAAGAGAATCACAAAACAGATATAATCACATTCTGCATCTAATAGCCTGTTCAAATCACAGGAGACTTACCAATGAGTTTTGAAATGTGGGCTGAAAAATACCGACCGAAACACCTAGCCGAGATGGTAGACCAAAAAGAAATAGTCGAACGCCTCAAAAGCTTCGCCAAAGCACACAATGTTCCCCACTGCATATTCGCTGGACCACCCGGCACAGGCAAAACCACCGCTGCCCTCTGCCTAACCCGCGACCTCTACGGCGAAACTTACCGCGAACATCTCATGGAACTTAATGCAAGCGACGAAAGAGGTATCGACGTAGTTCGTGAAACCATCAAAACTTTCGCACGATCCCGATCCGTTGGAGAGATTCCCTTCAAAATCATGATCCTCGACGAAGCCGATAACATGACTACAGACGCTCAGCAAGCATTGAGGCGAACAATGGAAAAGTACACCGAATCATGCCGCTTCGTCATGTGTGCAAATTACAGCGGCAAAATTATCGAGCCCATCCAGTCTAGATGCGCCCCTTTCAGATTCAGCTTCCTGCCCAAAGAAGAGCATGACAAATATGTTTGTGGCGTGGCGCAAAAGGAAAACGTAAACCTGTTGCCTGATGGTTTGGAAGCGATTTACGAGGTTTGCGGCGGTGATATGCGACGTGCAATGAACACTCTGCAGTCGGCTGCCTCCATGAATCAACCCGTTGGTACCAAGTTGGTTTACTCGGTAACTGGACGCGCTAACCCTATGGACGTGGAGAAAATGTTAATGACTGCCATCAACGGAGGCTTTCATGAAGCCAGGAAACAACTACGTGACATGCTCCAGAAGTATGGAGTAGCTGGAAGCGATGTAGTCAGACAGATTCACTCAGAGCTTTTCAAATCTAAAGAAATCCCTGAAACCCTAAAAGTCAGAGTTGCAGATTACTTGGGCGAAGTGGACTTCCGCATAATGGAGGGCTCCGACGATGAAGTGCAGCTTAGCGCGTTGCTGGCAAAACTTGTCGAAGCAGGATACGAACTGAAACATTAACTGAAGGTGAACTATTTGTACGCTGCATGGTCTCTCAAATACAAACCACATTCTCTCACAGAGGTTGTGGGCAACAGCGAGGCCATAGCAGCGTTTAAGGTCTGGGTCAAATCTTGGGATAAAGTAACTCCAAAGAAACGTGCCGTCTTCTTGCATGGTCCACCGGGAATCGGCAAAACGGTTACAGTCGAAGCCCTTGCCAACGACCAGCATATGGAGTTTGTCGAGAAAAACGCTAGCGACTACCGCACAGAAGACGCCATAAAACGATTTGCAGGCTTAGCAAGCCAATACGGCAGTATATTCGGAGGAAAACGCATCGTTCTCCTCGACGAACTCGACGGTTTAACAGGCAATGCAGACCGAGGCGGTGTCAAAGCAATCACCGAAATCGCCAAAAACGCTAAATCCCCCATAGTGTTGATTGCCAACGACGTTCACGACCAACGCTTTTCAACGTTGCGAAGCTACTGCTTTTTGATAGAGTTCAAGAAGCCAACCGTGGGCGATGTGATGAAACATCTGACTCGGATTTGTCAAAGTGAAGCTATCCAGGCAGATGAGAATGCCCTGAAATTCATCGCTCACCGTTCAGGCGGAGATGTCCGAAGCGCCGTGAACGACCTACAAGCCCTAGCTCAAGGCAAAACACATTTGGTTTACGAAGACGTTTCGTGGCTGGGCTACCGCAACAGGCAAGACACAATTCTTAATGTGCTCCGAATGATACTATACGCGCGGACAAGTCAAAGTGCCAAACAAGCCGTGGACCTCGCAGATATAGACATCGACATGCTGTTTGAGTGGATCTACGAAAACGTCCCAGAACATTACCGCGACCCGCATGACTTAGCAAAAGCCATGGATGCCCTTGCGCGGGCAGACGTTTTCCGGGGCAGAATCCGCTCTACCCAAAACTGGAGCTACTTGCGCTACGTTATTGACTACATGACAGCGGGCGTTGCCATGTCAAGGCAAAACTCGAAACCCAGTTGGGAACCCTTTAAGTTTCCAGGACGCATCAGTTCTCTTGCACGATCCAAATTTGAACGTGCCATGCAGCTTAGTATATGCAAAAAAATAAAACCAAAATGCCACATATCCGCTAAACGCGCCATCAAAGAATATCTCCCCTACCTCCGCATAATATTCACGAGCAATCTAGAGGAAGCCGCTGGCCTAGCCAAATGGTTTGACCTAACTAAAGAAATGGTGGAGAATCTTGCGGGAGAGAAAACGACCGAGGTTCTTGAATTGATGAGTGAATTAGCGCAGTCGGCTTAGCCGATTTTGCTCCCTTCAGCCACATCTTTCTCGGGCTGCAACACCGCAACTACCCCTTTGTCATCTTCGGCAGCCAGAATCATGCACTGCGACTCGAAACCCGCCATCATTCGCTTTTTCAAATTCAAGAGAAAGACCCCTTTCTTGCCTACAAGATCCTCAGGCTTGTAGTGCTGCATTAATCCTGCAACCGCTTGACGCTTCTCGGAGCCAAAATCCACAATGACCCGCATGAGTTTCTTCGATTTTTCAACGGGGATGACCTCCAGAATTTTGCCCACGCGTAAATCCAGTTTCATGAACTCGTCGAATGTAACTTCTGTTATAGTTTCTTTTTGCTTTGTTTTTTCTGGTTCTGCTTTTGTTGTTTCCATGCCATTCGCCACTGCATTTTTCACGTCGTTTGAGGTATTAAGTTTTCTGTGATGCCCTCTTCTGGCTGTTTTATCTGTGCTTTTTCCATGCCTTTCCAGCCCTCAACCTCCTTCGAGTTGGAGCATCAAAATTCTCCTTCAGATTCATTTTAGGTAACCCTTCACTTTTGCTTTTCTTGTTAATTGCTACCGGGATTGTCCATCAGTTTAGCTTTGGCGGGATTCTTGTCTTTTTTCCTGTCTTTCCTCGAAGTGACGCAGGTAGTCTTCTAGGGATTTTCGGCGGACCTCTTGGGTTAAGTCGCCGCGGGTGGATTCAATTATTCTTCGGGCAACATCGTTTTTTCTCCTCAGTCCCGGCACAAGCATATAGGCTTCATCTAGAGCCTCTAATTCGACATATATTTCGTCCATGGTCTGCAGGCATTTCTCACCTCTAGCCACGTCTCCTTCCCGTAGCGCGTCTAGCGTCAGTCTCCTGAATTCGCCAACTACATCAGCCAAACCCAAAACGTAGTCCACTGGCGGGACATCAATCTCCCCTGGCGTTATGAATTGTGCTTTTTCAATTAAGTTCACGAAGATGCAGGCTTCTGAATACTCCTGCAACGCCGCGCTAAACATGCCCCCGTAAATTAATCCGGGATATTCTTTTGCTGTTTCTTTGAGATTAGTAAGGAGTTCTTTTGCTTTGTTAAGTTGTTTTTTTGCTTCTTCGAGCCTTTTTTGGTGACTCAGCAGAATTACCTGCTTGGAAAGACTTGTTGCTTTCCGCATACTTTCATGGGTCTCCTCTCGAACCTTCTCCTTCTGTGTAAGTTCCCGCTTGATTTCTTTCAACAAATTTTTTAGTGGGTCAGACAAAGTCTCAAATCCTAAATTTTTCCCAGGAACTGGATTGTTAAAAATAAAGAGGAAAACCCTGTTATAGGTTTCCTTTAGACGTTTGACTGTGCAGGTTCTACCCATTTCTCAATAACCAGTTTGTTGTCTCCCAGCTTGAAGCTTACTTTCACAAATATTGAGTCGGCTTCTTTAAATGGGAACATACTGTCTTCTGCTAGATCCTTCGGCAAATAAACCAGATATTTGCCATCTTTTCTTCGAAATAGGCGTCCTCTCCCTTCGTTAACCATTTTCACCACCCTTCAAATTAAATCGTCAGTTCAAGACTAGGGCACTACAAATTTCCTATTTAAGGGTTCCATTCACGTTTATCGCTGCATGGTTCTTGATTCAAATGAAAACAGTCTAAAACTGAATGATTTGAGAGCTAACTTCTGCTTTCAAGAAGAACCAAACCGCAGCGCTTTTTCCCTTTTACTTAACAAAACTACGCGACTATCTGGGGCTTCATCCAAAATCTTATACCCTGTCTTTTCCGACAGTCGCAACGCAAAATCAAAGATGTCTTTGTGGCTGGGCATACTGTCAAAACCTAAACGTAAACTCGAAAACCCAACATGCATGTACGCCTTTGCCTCAATATATGTTGGTTCCGCTTTCGCCACAAGTTTAGCGTAGTCGTCAACATCCTCCATGTTCTGATTCTTAACCAGCGTCGAACGGATCACTGTGGGGCATCGGAAACTGGGCAGAAAAGATAGCGTCTCATTCAATCGTTCCCACGCATTTGGCACCTGAGGACGACAAACTCGTTTGAAAACTTCCTCGTTGGGCGCAGAAACTGAAATATACAGCTGAGTAGGCTCCACGCTTAAAGCGGCAAGCTTCTTGGGCAAGTTTCCGTTAGACACCAGAAATGTGGTCAAGGATTTACTGTGAAGAGTTCGGAGCAATTCTCCTAGGGGCGCGTAAAGCGTTGGTTCCCCCGTTAAACTGATTGCAACATGCTTTGGTTGGTATGCTTCACGGAGCTTCTGCGGGTTCGTCTTCGGATGCGCCTTATAACCCGTTAAAATTCTATCTTGCGCTTTGAAAATTCCCTGGACAATTTCTTCTGGAGGGTCCCATTTGGGTAACTTCATCTCGTTCCAGTTGATTTGCAGGTCTCCGTTCTGGG
Source organism: Candidatus Bathyarchaeota archaeon (assembly GCA_963760905.1). Taxonomy (GTDB): domain Archaea; phylum Thermoproteota; class Bathyarchaeia; order Bathyarchaeales; family Bathycorpusculaceae; genus JADGNF01. Next base: position 372,293 of record CAVXEQ010000004.1, on the reverse strand, counting down.
CTCTCCAACAGAACAGGCATTGCTGCGTACAATAGAACAATGCAGGTGACATCTGGATGCATTGATGCGAATTTATGCCGTAAAACTTCTGTTTGTAGCATGTTCTACCACTAGTTAACGCTTCGTAGAACCATTTACATCTTTTGACGGCTGAGTGAGCGCCTACCCGATGGTACTTCTGTTTACGCAAGGCTTGAATTAGCGGAGCAGGAACAAGGTCTTCCAAGGTTTTACACTCTAGCTACCGTTTAGATCGTAATAGTTAGATATTAGTTATAAAAGCCGTCTTGTTTCAAACTACTTTCCCTACATAGACTAATTGGCAAACTTATAACGCCTGCTCTTGAGTATGTCCTTCTCTTAAGAAAACTTTGCGTTACAGTGTCGTCTTGACTAAGACCGGTTGGTTTCGATTAAAGGCAAAGTTTAAAATGGTCTCCATGCAGTAGAATGTTCAATCTCGAAGAGTAAACTTTACTGCGTAAAGGAGTCGTCTGGTTTGAAACAAAAAGCCTTCACAATTGTTTTCTTAGTTCTAATGAGTACTGCCCTCTTGTTTACTGCAGGTTCAAGAGTCAATGGGCAGTTGGGTCTTTACATTTACGAAGTTACAAATCAAGGATCAATAAATGCCATTTCCAATTCGACTGTGGGAACGCCTGTTACCATGATCGCTACAATAAATACGGTGAACGGCACCTACACCGTCTATCTCGGAGACCAACTCGTGTATACCGGAACCTCAGAAACCTACTATGTTGCAGCAAACTTCACAATTCCCGAAGTTCCTGGAGGCGACTACAACTTAACATTGACGGATATAACAGAAGGCACAAGCACAGTTTTCGATTTCCCTATACTTACCGCTTATTCAATAGCCCCTCTGGTTCCTACATCTCCAGCGCAACTACAGGAAGAAAGTAATGTAGCACTAAACGTTACCGTGACGGGAGGGCAGTCAAACTCAACATACGGCGCAGACATCACCGTAACTTTGCCTTCTTCGCTCGGCACAAACTACACAAAAACAATAGTCCTGACAACATCAACTCTGGGAACGGCCCAAACACAAATACCTTTTCCTGATTCGAGCTTTTCACCATCAGGATCCACCACCATCTACGCAGGAACATATACTGCGTACTTCAACCAATCACAAAGCATAGCCCAGGCAAACTTTACAATTGGCTTCACTGACAAAACTCAATACCACCGTCAGGACACAGTTAACATAAACGCAGTGGGATATCAACCAAGCCAAACTGCTAGTTTAACCATCAAATATAACAATGACGTAGTTTTGTCCCAACAAGTTACCGCCTCTAGCCAAGGGACCATAACAGATGCCTGGCAAGTTCCACCTACCGCCGCCATAGGAACCTACACCATAAACATAACCCCTCAAAACAACCCAAAAGCGATTCCTGACGTTCAGACCTTGGAGGTACCTGGTTTCCCAATTAACTTTACTGCTGTAAACTTGGCAGGCGAAGTTGTGCCCGACGTCCTGCTTGAAGCTGCAGACCAAGCCGCGGTTGGAACCGTTTATTCAGCTACAACTGGATTTTTGGGGATAGCAACAATAAACTTGGAAGGGGCCGCAACAGTCACAGCATACTTTAATCAAGTTAAAGTTGGCGAAATCCAAGTTTCCACAACCGGCAACAACAATTATAATATAACTTGCCAGCTAACAGATCTCAAAATAAAAGTCCAAGATAAAACTGGCGTAGTCATTCCTTTCACTGATCTAAACATGACCTATCAATACACGAACAGCTCGGGCGCTACGCAAACTGGGAATCTTCTTGGGCAAACAGATCTTACTGGCACTTACACTTTCAATTCTACTCTTCCAAACATAAGTTACACTGTCAGCGCTTCTAAGTACGACATAGTTTTCAACGTTGCTAATAATACAATCAACAATTTGCCTGCCCAGCCAACAGTGCAAGCCGTGATAATTTGTCCCGATGAAACCATAATGTTGACAACGGTTGATTACAACAATGCTGTAATCGCTAATGCACACATCACATTAATAGAGCAGGCAAGCGGCATTTTCTACAGCGCTGTAACGGACAGCAACGGCAACTGCCAGCTTCAGGTGACTTTTGGGCAGTACCACGTAAGTGTTTACACAGCCGACAACGTGCTGCTAAACGAGACAGTGCTTAACTTCCTGAGTAACACCCAGAGCCAAATCCGCTGTGTTATCTCTAACCTTCAAATCACGGTGAAAGTTGTCGATTACTTCGGAAATCCAATTAGCAACTTAAACGTCCAACTTAGCAGACCCGGAATGAACTCTCAGTCAGCAACCACGCAAGGTGACGGGAAAGCAACTTTTAACAACGTGCTTGGTGGTGACGTTGAGATAGTGGCGTATCCTGCTGGAGACCAAAATGCTTACGTTGCCAAAAACATCCAAGTCAATTCGCCTACAACGGTGACGCTCTCGATGGAGAAATATGTATCTTTAGGCGGAGTCTTAGTGGAGACAAGTTTACTCGCAACCCTCCTGATTATTATACTCGTTGTCGTGCTGCTCGTCGTGGTTGAAATTTTGAGGCGAACAGGTTTCAAATTATCAGGTAAACAGAACAGCTGATATGGATAGTCGGGGCGGAGATTGGAAAAAACTTTATATTGAGTTCAAGAATTATGCGTATTAAGAATGTCTGTGTACCATTAAATTCTACAAACCAAACTTTGAGGTGTATACCTATTGGCTCAAGCAAAAGCTTGTTCTCCAAGATGCCCGTCTTTTAAGTGCGCAAAAAACTCCGCGCTCTATCGTCGTGATGGAGTGCAGTGTAGCTGGACCGAAGAATTATGCAACGTCGCCAACTGCCAATATTCATCCTGCATGAAGAGGCGTCTCCTTCCAGGCGCCATCTGCGGTGAAACAGTTAAGCGTCAAACCGTTGAAAGAGATTTCGAGGACGACATTGATGTGCCGGTAAAGCTTAAAGGAAAGGCTCTCCGCAAGTTTGGAGAACGAGAACTCTACTAAATAACAACAGAGAAAGAAAACATATTCCCAGTGCCCTCTAATTGAAGGCCCGCCTATCCCACTTTCCTATTTGGCTTGGATACGTTTAACCACTGGCGGCTTAACTTTCTTAAGTATTCTATAGCCGCAAATAATACATTTGGTTTCTCCACCGCGAAGTTCCAACTCGTCCGAGGGAACTCTTGCCCCGCAACGCATACATTCATAAACAATTCCAGATTTTTCCATGAAAGCATCCTCTTTGTAGAAAGGAAACGTTTTTTGCTTTTAAACGTTTCAGTTCCATTTCACGTTAGTGAAGGTAAACCTTGGGGAATGGTTTGAAGAAAAATTCCGCGGTTGCTTTGACAGATGGTTTTGTCAAAGTGTCTGGGTCTTTGGATATTGTAGGTGACATAGCAATCACTAAATTACCAAACTTTTCCCTAGAAAAAGTATCGGCAGCCGCATTTGCAATAATGAATAGCAATAAGGGTGTGAAGACCGTTTTAGCCCAAACCTCAAAAGTTTCAGGCGAATACAGGCTCCGCAAGTTAACCTGCATCGGAGGTGAAAACAGAACCCGCACAATCCACAAAGAACACGGCTGCACCTTCGAGGTGGATGTGGAAACCTGCTATTTCTCGCCGCGGCTTTCAGGAGAAAGAAAACGCATCGCCCTGCTTGTCGAGCCCAATGAAACGGTTGCTAACATGTTTGCGGGCGTCGGCTGCTTCTCCATACTCATCGCCAAACAAGTGCCCACCGTGAAAGTCTACTCTATTGACATCAATCCCGGGGCAGTAGAATTCATGCGTGAAAACATTCGTGTAAATAGGGTTTTTGGCAAAGTAGTTCCGCTGCTTGGAGACGCAAAAAGCATAATCGAGGAAAACCTGCAAGGCTGCGCCGACCGAGTTATAATGCCTTTGCCCGAAAAAGCCTTGGAATATTTGCCATTTGCCGTTTCCGCGCTTAAGACATCAGGCGGTTGGATACACATACACCTCTTCACACACGCCACAAAAAACGAAAACCCAACAGACATAGTGAAGCTGAAAGTGGCTGAGACATTATCATGTTTAAGTGTAGCTTTTGAACTGCCTTATGTTCGTGTCGTAAGGAGCACGGGTCCAAACTGGTACCAAGTAGTCGCAGATATTCACATTGCATGACTAGACTTTCTTGATAATCAACAACTATGAAAAAATGAGAAAAAAGGGACTGAATGAATTATGTATGATTATTCGCGTTTTCGAAATCTTGGAGCCGATTGAATCTGCATACATATTTTTCACTTCTCAAACTTTTTTTCTGTTTTAAATTGATTTATTTTTTATATGTTTTAAATAAGATTTGGGGGTACTTGCAAATTAATTTGAACTTTTTTTCATGTTTTGTCACCTGTACCGCCACGAAAATAGAAAATATTATATATTAAAAACGCTGAGTACGCTTTCTAATTCAAAAAAGGGAGAAACTGGTAAATGGAGAGAATAGAAAAATGTTTGAAAGATTTGAAGGAAAAAAAATTCGAGGAAAAAAACCTGTATTTGTGATTGCTCTGATTTTGCTGTTGAGTGCCTCTGCATTTTTGGCAATCGCTCCGGGGGCTGGTGCGCATACTCCTGCTTGGCAGATTCCTACGTTTGCTTTTGTGCAAGCTGTGCCTAATCCTGTTGGTGTTGGTCAGCAAGCTTTCGTGTTCATGTGGGTTGACAAGATTCTGGATGGGGCGCAAATTGGTAATGATATTCGTTTCCATAACTATCAGCTTACTGTTACTGCGCCTGATGGTACGACGACAACGAAGACTTTTGAAACTGTCGGAGACTCAACATCGAATCAGGGTTACATCTTTAATCCAACTCAGGTTGGTACGTACACTTTGAAATTTGATTTTCCTGGACAAACCTATACGTATACTCAGCCAATTCCAGGCTTCTTTGGTCCTCCAGCGCCAAGTCAATTCATCAATGACACTTACCTGGCTAGCACTGCTTCCACTACTCTTACTGTCCAGCAAGCACAAATAGCTACGATCCCTGAAACTCCGCTTCCGACTCAGTATTGGACTCGTCCGATTTATGGTGAGAACTCTAATTGGTGGACGGTTTCGTCAAACTGGCTTGGCGCTCCTTCTTCGACTAATCAGGGTTATGGGAGCGATTTTCCAGGCGACGCTATTGGTCCTGTGACTGCTCATGTGATGTGGACTAAGCCGCTTCAGAGTGGAGGTGTTGTGGGTGGAAACCACTTTGTGATTCAGGGAGACACGTGGTTTGAGGGGTCTGCTTACAATAATAAGTATACTAATCCGATAATTCTTGATGGGAAACTCTACTATACTGAGCCTGTGTCGTTTGCTGGTGTGGCTAGTGGTCCAACTGACTGCGTTGATTTGCGTACAGGAAAACTCATCTGGAGCAGCACTGCTGTACCAGCGTTAGCCTTCGGCTACGCATTTGATGTCCAAGACGTTAACCAGAAAGGCGTTTATCCACCAATACTATTTGCTCAGATTGGGGGTGGATTCTTTTCACCTGGTCCCGCAACTTGGCAGGCATATGATGCTGACACTGGGACTCCGATGTTCAATGTAACTAACATTCCTGTGGGGACTTCTGCTATTGGGGTGAATGGGGAATACTTGATGTATGTCCTCAATAACTACGGAACTCCTGCAGCGCCGAACTATTACTTGGGCCAGTGGAACTCGTCTAACTTGTGGTATGGTCAGTATAATGGGCCGTCGACTTCGCCGTCTGTGATTCCTCCGATTACTGATGCTGCGGATCCACGTATGTATGACTGGAACGTTTCGATGCCGACACTAAACAGTATGCCTGCCTCTAGTGTGTTGGATGCTTTTGCTACTAACATGTTGCTTTGCAGGAGTGGTGCTTCTCCTTCTGGTCCTAGTGCTTTTGGTGCGGGAAGTTGGAGTCCGTACACGTATTTTGCGGTGAATCTTAATCCTGCTAAGGGTGCGATCGGTTCGATTCTTTGGACTAACACGGTTGCGGCGCCTGCTGGTAACGTTACTGTTTCGTTTAGTGGAGCTGATGTGAGTGCTGGTGTGTTTGTTGAGAACTATAAGGAGCCTATTCAGTTTGTGGGTTACAGTATGGCTACTGGTGAGAAGCTTTGGGGTCCTACTGAGTCTGAGATAGCGCTTAACTACTATAGTGTTGGCTATAATGCTGGCGGGAACGAGGCTGGTGCTGCGTATGCTTATGGGCGGTTGTATTGTGCTGGGTTTGGCGGTTTGCTTTACTGTTATGATTTGGCGAATGGGGATCTGCTGTGGACTTATGGTAATGGTGGTGTAGGTAACAGTACGAGTAGCGGTTTTGAGGTGCCGGGTTATTATCCGATGTCTATTTTTGCTATTGGGAGTGGTGTTGTGTATGCGACTGTTACTGAGCATACGGTTAGTACGCCGATTTATAAGGGGGCTCAGGTGCGGGCTATTAACGCTACTGACGGGTCTGAGGTTTGGACTCTTTCTGATGTTACTGAGGAGTCTGGTCCGCCCGGGACTGGTGCTATCGCTGATGGCTATGCAACGTTCTTAAACGGCTACGATATGCAGATTTACGTTGTGGGTAAGGGACCTAGCGCTACTACTGTGGAGGCGCCAAAGACAGCTATTGATCTGGGCAGATCGCTGGTTATTAGCGGTTCCGTGATGGATGTTTCTGCTGGTACGTTGCAGGATCAGGCGGCGGCTAACTTTCCGAACGGTGTTCCTTGCGTTTCTGATGTTAGCATGAAGGACTGGATGGGATACGTGTATCAGCAGCAGCCTTGTCCAGCTGACGTTGTTGGTGTTGCAGTGTCTCTTAGTGTGTTTGATCCGAACAACAACACATACACTATTGGCACAACTACCAGCGATGGAGATGGAAACTTTGCATATGCGTGGGCTCCACCGGTTCCGGGGCTCTATAAGGTTACCGCAACTTTCGCAGGTTCTAATGGCTACTTTACTTCACACGCGTCAACGTCGTTCTTTGTGTCAGCGGCGGCTTCCCCTGCAGCGGTTGTCACGCCAACTCCGGTGTCAACTCAAACATCCACGCCAACTTCTACGGCTTCGCCGATTTCGTCTGTTTCGCCTTCGCCAAGTCAAGCTCCGCAACCTGCCAGCGGCATTCCAGCTACCACATACATTGCGATAATTGCAGCAATCATCATTGTGGTGGCAGTGGCGGCAGGGATAATCCTGCGAAAACGCAAGTAAACCAAAACAACCCTATTCCCTTTTTTTGTTATATGAAAGGCATCAGAGGTAATGGTGCCGAATAGTCTGTGTGTGATTATAACAACGTTAAGACTTAGTTCTCTTTAGTCCTACATTCGATTCAGATCTCCAAGGGATTTCCTGTTTAGATTCATAGCAACACCTCTCAGCAGCAACGGGAAAATCAAAAAAGCGTTACTTTTGGTTGTCTCTGTTTTCACAAGGTTAATGTTTTATAGGAAGCGACTTCGGCTTTATAAGTAAATGAAGGGATGCAAAAATAGCTAGACAAGCCAGTTCAGGGTGAGGACGAGCTTGCAGACATAGTCTCCTGTCTCGATCCTCATAATGGGGCTTAGTTATTTCTAGGTTCTATGCACATAGCAAATAACAAAAAGGAACAATTATAACCAAAAGTAATTAATTTACTTCTGTGAAACTATAGAATCAGAAATAGAGGACTTTAGAAAACCTCTTAAGAAGCATATCTGCTTAGACACATTAAAACATCAGTTGGCTGGAAATAGCAAACTAAACACGAATCGTAACGGTAACGTTTATAACTCTAATTTCTTATTGCTAATCTTCGCGAAGCGGAAGTAAGATGGGTCACCGAAAAACTCATGCTCCAAGACATGGTTCATTAGCATATTTACCTAGACACCGCGCCAAAAAACCAGTTGCAAGAATTCGCTTCTGGCCAAAAATTACGGCGGAAACACCAAAACTACTTGGTTTTGCAGGCTATAAAGCAGGCATGACCTATGTTTTCACAATAGAAGACCGGAAAAGGTCACCAAACTTCGGCAAAGAGGTTATGAAAGCCGCAACTATCCTAGAAGCACCTCCGATAGTTGTTTGCGGTGTCCGAACTTATACCCGTGATCCATATGGGTTGCAGCAACTCACAGAGTGCTGGATGAAAAATCCTCCTGAAGAACTAGAACGTGCTCTCGTTTTGCCAGAGAATTTCAAAACAGAAGAAATGCTTCAGAGGATAACTGAGAACATCGACAGAGCTACAAATATCCGTGTCATTATCGCCACTCAGCCGAGCCAAGCTAGCTTATCCCGAAAGAAACCTGAAATAACTGAAATCGAAATTGGTGGAGGAACTGTCCCCCAGCAACTCGAGTATGCAAAATCCTTGTTAGGTAAAACCGTAACTGCGGAAGAAGTCTTCAAAAGCGGTCAATACGCAGACATAGCCGCTATTACAACAGGCAAAGGGTGGCAAGGACCAGTTAAACGTTGGGGCGTAACAATTCTGCAAGCGAAAGGGCGTAAAACAAAACGCGGAATCGCCACATTAGGTCCATGGAACCCTCACCACCTCATGTATTCCGTAGCTCGCTCAGGGCAAATGGGGTACCACCAACGTATAGAATTCAACAAACGCATACTCAAAATTGGTAAAGACGGCAAAGAGGTCAACGTTAAAGGCGGCTACATAAGATACGGTAACGTCAAATCATCCTACATGATAATTGAAGGAAGCGTTCCAGGAACCGAAAAACGTACCATCAAACTCAGAGTTCCAGCCAGACCTCCGAGCCAAGTCGCTGAAGCACCACCTCAAATAACATACGTATCATTAGAATCCCCACAAGGAAAGTAACGGTGAAAAACAATGCCAACTAAAAAAACTGCACAAATCTTTGATCTCGAAGGAAAACCAACTGGGAACGCTACTCTTCCCTCCGTTTTTGACACACCTCTACGACCAGACGTAATAAAACGTGCTGTTCTCTCAATTCAGTCTCACAGACTCCAGCATCAAGGCAGAGACCCCATGGCTGGAAAAAGAACTTCAGCCGAATCCCGAGGTACAGGCATGGCACTCGCCCGTGTTCCCCGAGAGAAAGGCGGTGGCGGAAAAGCTGCGTTTGCACCAGGAACAGTAGGTGGAAGACAGGCCCACCCGCCGAGAGCTGACTCCAAAATTGTTAAGGAAATTCCGAAGAAAGAAAAACGTCTCGCACTCCTCTCAGCTATTGCAGCCACAGCCTCAAAAGAGATGGTGACTTCCCGTGGGCACGAAACCGACGGCGTCCTCGAAATTCCGTTGATTGTCGAAGATTCCTTTTCAGCATTAACCAAAACTAAAGAAGTCGAAGAAGCCCTGACACACTTGGGCGTGTTAACTGATGTATGTCGCGTACGAGAAAGCCGAGGCGTCCGAGCAGGAAAAGGCAAACACCGAGGCAGAAAAATGAAGCAAGCAGTAGGTCCACTCATTGTGGTGGCAGAAAACAAAGGCTTAGTTGCTGCAGCAAACAACCTTCCAGGCGTAGACATAGTTCTTGTTAAGAATCTTAACGCAGAGCTTTTGGCCCCTGGGACACATGCAGGCAGACTTACTCTCTGGACAAACGGTGCCATTGAACAGTTAGGCAAACTTTACGGTGAAGGAGAAAACACATAATGGAATCAAATGACGTTATTTTTTATCCGCTAATGACAGAATCAGCCAGCCTCATGGTTGAAAAAGATAACAAGCTTATCTTCATAATTAACCTCAAGGCAGGTAAAGAAGATGTTAAAAAGGCAGTTGAACAGCTCTACGAAGTCAAAGTCGCAAAAATCACGACCCTTATAACTCCGCAAGGACAGAAAAAGGCATTCGTAAAGCTGACCCCCGAATACAAAGCATCCGACGTAGCTATCAAACTTGGCATATTATAAACTCACATGGAGGATTGATTTATGGGAAAACGAATTCGTGTTCAAAGACGTGGGCGTGGCGGTTCAACTTATCGAGCATCAACCCACAAACGTGTGGCCGCAGCCCAATATCCGGCTATGACGCCAAAAGAAGCCTTCGGGACTTCAATTAACGGTGTAATTGCCTCTCTTGTTCATGACCCTGGACGTGGGGCCCCCTTAGCACTGATAAAATTCGAAAATGGCCAAAACTGCTACATAGCCTCTCCAGAAGGAACTCACGAAGGGCAGCAAATTCGCTTAGGCGGAAAAGCCCCCGCAGAAATCGGAAACATCCTGCCACTTGGAAAAGTACCTGAAGGTGTTCTGGTATGCAATCTGGAACTCCGACCAGGCGACAGGGGTAAACTTGCAAAGTCTTCAGGTGCTTACGCTACCGTCGTTGGTCACACCCCCCAAGGCACCATGATTCGCTTACCTTCTGGTCGCACAAGATATGTTAATGATTACTGCATGGCAACAATCGGCGTAATTGCAGCCGCCGGTCGCACCGACAAACCTTTCCTGAAGGCGGGAGAAAAATTCCACCTCATGAAAGCGAAAGGTCACAAGTATCCGAGAACCAGTGGACGTAAAATGGTTCCAGCTGTGCACCCATATGGTAGTAGCAAACGCAGTGCGCGCAGAACGACAACGACCTCTCACGGCGCACCGCCAGGTCAGAAAGTCGGCTTAATCGCTGCCAGAGGGCCAGGTCAGAAAAAGAAACGGGCTATACAATAGGAGAAGGTTTATAGCGCCTAAAAATCACCAGTGAAGGTTGAAGAAAAATGCCAAAAGAATTCATGTACCGCGGTCGTTCGCTCGCCAGTTTGCAAGGTATGTCTATGGATGAATTCATAACTCTGCTTCCCTCAAGACAACGTAGAAGCCTCCAGCGTGGCTTAACCCCTGAACAACGTATACTGCTTGAAAAGATGCGGGCAGCCCAAGAAGACCTTAAGAAAGGAAAAGAAACCACAGTGAAAACTCACGTGCGCGACATGCTCATCTTGCCAGAAATGGTAGGCGCCAAAGTTCACGTTCACAACGGCAAAGAATTCGTCGCCTTAGACGTTAAACCTGAAATGATAGGGCACTATATAGGCGAATTCGCGATAACTAATAAGCCAGTAAGACATGGAACTCCCGGTATTGGTGCATCAAGATCATCAATGTACGTACCACTGAAGTAGAAAGGGAAAAAGCATGGACGTCAAAATAGTCTCAAAGAAAGAAAATCCTCTTCTGAAACGGAAAGAGGTCCAATTCACAGTCGTACATTCGCAAGGAAAAACACCCGCAAGGCTAGACATAAAAAGGTCACTAGCAAGCGAACTGCAAGTCAGCGATAAATTGGTATTCGTCAAGAAAATGAAAACTATGACAGGAACCAATACTGCTGTCGGAGAAGCTAACGCTTATGAAACGGAAACGCAGGCTAAGCTAATTGAGCCAGCTTACATCATGAAGCGCAACAGTCCACCGGAAAAACCAAAGGAAGAGGCGAAGGCATAACATGTCAAAGAAAATAGAGAAAAAAGACGAGAAAGCCACAGTACCAGCTAAAACAGAAGAGTCAAAGCCTCAAAAAGCTGTAGCCTCGCCAAAATCTGAAAAGAAACCAAAGAAGGAAGAGCGCGGCATATATTCCATTTACAAAATAGAAGGCGACAAAGTTGCCAGATTGCGCCCAACCTGTGAAAGATGTGGTCCTGGGTACTTCATGGCTGATCATCACGACAGGTTTACTTGTGGGCACTGCGGCTTCACAAGATATAAGCGAACCTAAGCAAGAACAGTTTATAAGCCGTTGGCACGTTGATAGTGTTCGGATGTAGCATGATAAAGGTCAACGTGTCCATAACAAACCTTTCTGCAGAGCGCTTTTGGGACAATAGAAAACCAGCTCCAAACATTCAGATCTCCACTAACATAAATGTTGTGAACATAGACAAGAAAGCCGATGACTCGCTTGAAGTTCCCTTCGTTTTGACTATTAACTATAATCCTTCTTTAGCACAGATGAGCTTGAAAGGCAGCGCTTACGTTCAGGGCGACAAAAATGAAATCGAAAAAATTGCCAAAGATTATGAACAGAAAAAACCGCCATCGCAGATAATCTTGCAATCTATATCTAATGTTGTGTTTACAGAATCTATTTTGGTTTCAAGAATTCTGGGGATTCCCCCACCAATACCTCTGCCAGTTATTCCTGAACAAGGTAAAACTCCAGATACAAAGCCTGCGGGACGAGATTACAGCGCCTAAAATTTTGGCACCCCCGATTCAACTTAACTTTCTTGCTTCAATTGTTTCATTGTTTTCCAAATTTTCTTTGCTTCAGCTTTCTTTTCTGGAGTCACCTTCACAACGACTATACCCTGGTAAGGTTGTCCGTAAATGACTAACGAATTTTCTGGTGCATACAACACAGCCATTAGGGTCAGCAGGTCTTCTTCACCGTCTACCACTATCTGAACTGGCTTTTCGCTTTGGAGTGCAATTTTTATTGCATTGATTGCTTCTTGGGCAATGGTACCCTGAGGATTTTTGACTTGTTTAATATCTTTATCTGGAAAGATTTGTGGCTCCACTTTCTTTCGCAAGCTCCGGTTGTCAGTAATTGATAATTGAGTGAAAATTTGGTGCTCGTGGAGATTCCTAGAAACAGTGTCGCCAACTGATATTATTGTAAACGGTTTTTCTTTATTTATAATTTCTTTCAGTTGATTCATGGTTTCTGAGAAAGACCCTTGGATTAGTATGCCAAAAGGCTCTTTGAATTTTGAGGCCATCTCAGGGGTAACAATGTATGAAACAGGCATCTTCTCAACCTTGAAACCATGGCATCTATCTTTTTTTGCTAATTGTTGCTTCGTACTTCGAAATAAATATGGCGGTTGTCCTTAGCTTACCTGACTTTGAGGGCGTAACGGCCTTTCTCTTTTATTTTCATCGCTTTAGCTACGGCCGAGTTATCTGGGTCAAATACAATGACTATGCCGCCAAAATCTTCACTCAGGCTTGTTGATCTACATTTTGGGCAAACGTTTTCTTTAGTGATAAAGTGGCAATTTGCGCATGCTTTTTCGCTCATGCGGTCTTCGCCTTCTTTTCTGGTTTAGTGGCTTCTCTCTCTTCGATCGTTTTCTTTTCGGTAGCATCTTTTACTCGAGCTATATCTTCTTTTAGCCATTCCAGTTTGCCAAGGAAGGGTTGTCTTGCTGTTACGCCGATTTTGCCTGAGCTTCCAGCTCTGCCAAGTGATACTGCGGTGATTCTTACGCGGACCCCGTCTCCTGTGGCGAGTTTTCTTTTGGTTTCTTTACCTAGTAGGACTCCTTGTTTTTCATCGTAGGAGATGAAATCATCCATGAGTTGTGAAACGTGCAACAATGCGTCTACTGGTCCGATGCGTACGAAGGCGCCGAAATCCGCTATCTCCACTACGTCGCCTTCAACTATTTCTTGGATTACTGGATAGAATGTCAGGAGCGAAAAGTTCACTTTGTGATATGTAGCTCCATCGCCTGGAATTATTTTGCCGATGGGGCTGACTTCAACTTTGCTAACGGCTATTACGTATCCTAATTCTTCATCTACTACACCTTCATATTTTGATTTAACCTGCTCTTTGCCAACTGCTTCCAGCGGGTTACCGAAGGTCTCGGGCGGAATACGAATAGTGTCTTGAAGAGTAATGAGTTTGAACATCTACGATATCAACCCGTCAATTTCCAGACGTGATTTTTCTCTTACGTAAATCACTGGCACACTTATATCTCTTAGCTTCTTTTTAAGCAATTTATCATTCGTGAAAACAGGAACATTCCACGCTCCAGCAACACGAACAATTGCGTCATCGGTCTGCTCTTTTGGCTTTTCCGATATCATGACAAACGTGCATTTATTTGCAAAGCTGAGGGCGAAAGCTGCGTTTTGGCGTATTTTTGGAGATCTCTTCTGAACCAGCATTTCTAATTCGTGCTTAACGGGCGAAAGCAGAATTAACTCAAAGTTTCTGTTTAAGAGCCGTTGAAGTTCAGCAAATACGTCGATTTTGAATTGGAGTGGAACAAACAGCGCATTTGAATCCAAAATTACTTTTAGAGGGGCCTTCTTGGTTATTGGACTTGTCATTTCTAGTTCGGTACCTTCTTATTCTCTACAGAAACGCAACAGTTTTACATGTTCTTTTTGTATAGACGCTTTAAAACTCTTTGTTCGCAAGAGAAAACGCGTTCCTTTCGGTTTCTTTTAGCCATAGGAAAACGGTTTCCTTTGTCATAGTTGAAAGAGCGCTGTTTTTGTCATTTTCGGTTTAGTTGTCGAAACATGTATAACAGCATGCCGAAAAGGTGGTCGGCCCGGCGTTGTAATCAAGAATATGTTGTGTAGTGGCGAAGTTATAGAAGTTAGAGCCTATCAGAACACGCTGTCAATCGTAAGGATACGTGGAGTTACTCTCGTTTGCTTTGTTTGGGTTTTTTAGACAAATTGTCTCCTTTAAGCCCAATTGTGGGAAATTTGTTAAAATTAATGCGTTTCAGTTTATGCCATTTAACCTTTGCAGCTGTTTACTTTTGTTTGTAAAGCTTTTCTTGGTTTCTATCTTAAAGCCCCCGTTCAGAATCACTTTTAAAGGTTGACTTCTTTAGTAATCTTGTGCAAAGAGAATGGTGACTAGCTGATGTTAAACGAGAAATCCTGTGGGGCAGTTGTGTATGCTAAGAACTCTGAAATTAAGTATCTTCTTCTTCAATATGAGGCTGGTCACTGGGATTTCGTTAAAGGTAATGTTGAAGAAGGGGAAACGGAACATGAAACAACCGTCCGTGAGCTTCAAGAAGAAACAGGCATAATAGATGCTCGCTTCATAGATGGCTTCAAAGAGAAAATTGCTTACTTCTACAAAAGACAAGGAGCAACCGTGTACAAGGAAGTCGTTTTCTTTCTCATGGAAACCAAAACTACTGAAATCAAGTTGTCTTTTGAACACATTGGTTTCGACTGGCGCTCCTACGAAAATGCTATGAAGAAACTTTCATTCAAAAACGCAAGGGATGTCTTGCAGAAGGCTCATGATTTTCTGAAGAAACAGGACGTTGAAAAATAACGCTCTTAAAGTTTGTTTCCCGGCTTCTCAATTATTAACCCATAGCCAATTAGCCGCCATCTGGCTGTAATTTTTCTGCTTATGGCCACTCGAGAACCTAACAGAACGCAAACTGGTCTGTTTAGTTTCACCCTGATCAAGTTTCCTTTTGCCGCGGTGACTTTTCCAACGTTTACCGCTGCGCCAACGTGAAGCAGCAGTGCTTCGTCAAGGTTTATTCTCTCAACCTTCAGGAGTTCTTTTGTTCCAACTGCACGCTCTAAAACATGTGTTTCCAACGTTAATTCGGTCAATGTAGCTGGGAGCATTCCTGTTTTGCCTGCGATGTTTCCAGTTAAGCCATCCGCCTTTGAATATGCTGGGTCAAGCTGCGTTCCGATACCTACTAATCCACCGCTTGTTGCCTCTTTCACGTATTGTTCGCCAGCTTGCAGGCTCACGATTTCGCTGATAAGGGGGTCGTAGACTGTTTTGCCTTCCCTCTCACTCATAATACCCGGGCGAATCTCGATTTCTTCGCCGACGATGAATTTGCCTTGGGCAATTGTCCCGCCAACTATGCCGCCTTCCATCTCCTCTATGGAGGTTCCAGGCTTGTTAACGTCAAAAGACCTGATGATATACATGAACGGTGGCTTAGTTTCATCTCTCTTGGGTGTTGGTATAATTTCTTCTATTGCGTTGAGAAGCACATCAATGTTTATTCCCCGTTGTGCTGAAATAGGGATGATGGGCGCGTTTTCTGCCATCGTTCCTTTCACAAAATTCTTGATTTCCTGATAACTCTGCATTGCCCTTCTTTCATCAACGATGTCGATTTTATTCTGAACGATTATTATGTTTTTTATACCGATGACTTCAGCAGCCGCTAAATGTTCCCGTGTCTGCGGTTGTGGGCACGGTTCGTCTGCGGCTATCACAAGTATTGCTCCATCCATTATTGCGGCGCCTGAAAGCATCGTAGCCATCAACGCCTCGTGTCCTGGAGCATCAACAAAACTTATTGCTCTAACAAATTCTGCTTGTCCTCCGCATTTTGGACAAAAAGGTTTTGTGGAATAATTCTTTGGAGTTTCACATTTTGGGCATTTATAGATTGGCAGATCTGCGTAGCCCAGTTTTATTGTGATGCCTCTTTTGAGTTCTTCACTGTGTCGTGATGCCCACACGCCGGTTAACGACTGCACAAGTGTCGTCTTTCCATGGTCTACATGTCCTATAGTGCCAATGTTAATTTCTGGCTGCTTAGGCAGGGCTTTGTTTTCTTTGCTCATGTTGTTTCCACAAATACCTATGAATCACTAAGGAATAAATGTTGAGGAGGTAATAAATTTTGACAGTTTAAGCGGGGCTTGCAGTTGGGGCTTGCGGTTTGGCTTCTTCTGCCTTGGTTTCTTTAGGCTTGCTTGGTTGCTCAACGATTTTCATGTTGATCTGAGCAATTTCGTCTGTTATGATGTTTCCTCGTACTGCTTTGCGTTTTCGCTCTCCGCCTTTGGTCGGGTTGAATCCCACTCCGCCGCTTAACACAACTTTTCTTCGGACTCCGCCGTGAACGTCTGGCCTCATGGGAACGCCATCTTTGTCTGACCCACCTTTAATCTGGACTTTGGTTGCGGGCATGTCAACTATTGAGCCGTCCATTGTTTCACCGATTCTTCTTCCAATGAATGGAGCTGCGCGGGCTTCTTCAAGCTCTAGTACTTTTGAAGTTCCCGTCTGCGGATCAGACACTATTACCTTGAACTTTGCCATTTTACTGTTAACTCCAGCGCAGTAAGAAGTTGAATATCTCTCTATTAAGGATTTATCAAGGAGATATTCGATTTATTAGGGAGATATTTTCAAACCGCCAAAACGCTTCGGCTTTCTGTAGAAGTGCATCTGGGCCCATTAATTGCCAATCGTCAAATCTTTGTCAGCAGGATTTGCCGAGTTGTCTTAACTCTTCAGGTGTTGTTGCGACGGTTTCTTTGAAATCTTCTTACCTAAATATTTTCGTATGTATGTACTTCATCGTTTCTGGATGTTCCTATGCCTTAGCATTTTCTTTATTGTCAGGACGATGCCGTTGTTGACGTGTTCGAACATTGAACCGTCTAGTGACGATACTACTTTAAGCAGACAGATAGCAGAACCGTGTTCTGGACTTTCTCATCCCGCTCTTTCTATTCGCTACGTCAGTGAGTCTTTAGCCCAAGTATATGACTTTGGGATAAAGCGTTTATCTTTTCGAAATAAGGCATTAAGCATAACAGTAAGTTTGGATGAACGTTGATATTTGCTTGGAGGATAATTATCTAATGCCTAATGAATGGCAAGTGTGCAGATTGCTACTCCAAAAATGCCCTGTTAAAATCAGTTACCG
This sequence comes from Candidatus Bathyarchaeota archaeon, assembly GCA_963760905.1. Lineage (GTDB taxonomy): Archaea > Thermoproteota > Bathyarchaeia > Bathyarchaeales > Bathycorpusculaceae > JADGNF01. The sequence continues at coordinate 354,862 of CAVXEQ010000004.1, read as the reverse complement.
ACATAATACAATGTTAATTTCTCCTTAATGTTGCCTATTAAAAATTCAGTTCAATTTTGGTTGTTTGCGCCCTTTTTCCTTAGCGCCCTGATTTTAAAAGGACTTTTTTTTACTTTTCTTGTGTGTTGTTCCATTTGGTTTCGAAGTAGTTTTGCGCTAGCGCTATGAAACTGCTGTTGTTTGACCATATGCCCGATGTTCCGTTAAGATGCGCAGTGGCTGATAATGAGACAAAGGCTTCTTTCTTGTCGAATAAGGATATTATTGCATGAGTCGGTTCGGGAAAATATTTGAGTTCGAAAAGTTGGTTTCTTTTGAGGTTCTGCACTGTTTGTAAGGCTGTTTTTTCTGCGACATGTTTTTCTGTGGCTATTCGAATTTTTGTTCCTCTTTTTAAGGCTTTATTATAATCATTGGCGAAGTCAAGAATAGCGTATGAAAACCTTATGGGCGTGGTGACGATGTCTACACTCGTTTGAGTTTTTCTAAGTGTTTCTCTAATTCTTCTTAGTATGGCTTCTTTTCCGTTGATTATGAGGAATTTTGAGTTCTCTTCGGTTTGGGGGTCATTGATTGCTGCGCCTTGACCGTCTTTTTCTTTTTTGAATCTTTCTAAAATTTCTTTGGCGTTTGCTTTTAGTTCGACCATTTGTTTCTGTTTGCGTTTAATCAGCATCGAGAGCGCTTCATCGAGTGATATGGCTTTGTATTTGGCTACCGGTCCTAGTTCTTTTCCGATGAGACCTGCCCCTTCAAGTGAGCGTATTACTTGGTAAAGGTTTTCTCTGTGGATTCCAGTGGTTTTTGAGATAGGTCCCACTTTAGATGAACCGATTTGGATTAGGGTTAGGTAAACTTTGGCTTGAGAAAGAGTTAGGCCCAATTCCGTCAGAACTGCCATTCTTTCACTGTGCGGCAAGTGTAATATTTTCTCCTAGACCCTTCTCCTATTTCTTCAGGCCGTCTTTATTTCCGCTTTCGGCTGAATTGTTTCTGGTTATTCAGTAGGTGCTATTTATTTTTTTGCAGAAAAGAAGTTTAGCAAATCTTTTTGAAAGATGTTGCAAGGGCAAGCCGAATTGTAAAGGAATTTGTTGTCTTCCTTTTGAAATTTTGCTTGAAACTCTTTCTGAATTGCTATGCCGATTCTGTATGTATAGGTTATACATTACACCATCTTAAAAGACGAATAAGAAAATACACAGTTCCATGAAATTTAGGAGGGAAATTAAAAATGTCTAAAAACAATTATAAACAAAACCTAGTACCTTACGCAATTGCATTGCTTCTGGTGATGGCTATTTCCACCGTCGCTTTCGTATTGCCCGTGGCTAGTGCGCACACTCCATCGCAAACATTTCCTACTTTCTCTTATGTTGCTGTTTCGCCTAATCCTGTGGGTGTTGGCCAGAGCGTTTATGTTGTAATTTGGGTTTCGCCTAACCCACCGACAGCTACGGGCTTGGGCGGTGACGTATGGCGCGACATGAAACTCACTGTCACTACTCCTAACGGAGACGTGAAAACATTAGGTACGTTCAATTCTGACGCGACCGGATCAACCTACGCTACATTTACCCCTGATCAAGTTGGATCATACAAATTCGAACTCAACTATCCTGGGCAAGTAATATCTCTTGTCGGGCCAACCGGATTAACTGCCAACATAGCTGACCTGAAAAGCAGAGGAACCGATGTCTACGTTAACGATACTTATACAGGGAGCAGCGCAACTGAGACTCTCACGGTGCAACAACAGGCAATAGCTTCTATTCCATCTACTCCGCTTCCAACGAATTACTGGACGCGCCCGATATTTGGTCAGAACTCTAATTGGGCTACTGTCGCCTCGAACTGGCTAGGTGGATCCATGATCGGCGGCACCGGTAGCCTCTGGCAGGCCGGCGCGGGCCCCAACAGCCCACACATTCTTTGGACAAAAGCGATTGAGACTGGCGGCATTGTTGGAGGAACCAGTGGGGATTCGTCTTATGCGATTCCTGATGTGGGCTTTTACAGCGGCGGTTCATATGAAGGAAGATTCACTAACGCAATGATCATTGATGGAAAACTCTTCTACCCAGACCCATTAGGGCATTCCTTATCTGGAGGAGGGTATACAGCTGTTGACTTAACTACAGGCGAAGTTGCTTGGCACAGTGATAGCATCGCAGTTACCGTCGGAAACACAGGTGCCGGACCTACCACGATCCTTGTGCCGTCATTTGGGCAAATCTATGATTATGAGTCTCAGAACCAGCATGGTGTAGTTGGCGGTATACTGTGGGCGGTTACTGGTACTACGTGGAGTGCTTATGATTCGTTTACTGGGAAGTTCCTTTATAACTTGACGAATGTTCCTGCTGGTACTACTGTTTACGATAATACTGGTGCGATAGTGCGGTACGTGCTTAACTATAACACTGCTACCAAATCTGGGTCGCTTGCTTTGTGGAATAATTCTGCGCACAATTCGGGATTAGAAATGGCTCCTGCCGGCAGCAACGCTACCATAGCTGCAACCACTAATGCTTATCAATGGAGGCCAAACGGCGGGTCATTTGACATGGGTCAACCATACGCTTATACATGGAACGTAACGATATCGGCTGATCTGTCTGGGCTAGCAGCGCCAAGCATCGTTAAAGTTATTCCTGGCGACGTAATTCTTGGCCAAAGCACCACATTTAACGCGCGCACTGGCACTCCAGATCCCTACACGGTATGGGCAATTAGCGACAAACCTGCAACCAGAGGACAATTGCTGTGGATTAAGAACTATTCAGCACCCGCAGGCGGAGTTAGCCGATCGTTCCCAACTTCGAGCCCCGTGGATACAGTGAACCGAGTGTTCTTTATGCAGGACACAGAGACCATGTCGTTGTTAGGTTACAGTTTAGACACTGGTGCCTTGTTGTGGGGTCCTGTCAGTGGAGAGACTCAAGACTTTGGTTACTATGGTAGTGGAAGAGGGGGTGGCCAAGTAGGTTTTGCTGCTTACGGAAACTTCTATACGCAAGGCTTCGGCGGTGAAATTTGTGCTTTCAACGGCAAAACAGGTGAACTGCTGTGGAAGTTCAACAATACCAACAGCGGGATAGAAACTGTCTGGGGTAATTATCCAATCTTCATAGCGGCCATTGCCGACGGAAAAATATACGCATTCAACAATGAGCACTCTCCAAACTATCCACTCTACAAAGGCGAACAAATTTACTGCATAAACTCTGCTAACGGCAACGAAATATACCGGATGCTAGGCTGGGCAGGCCAAACCGGCGGTGCCGGTTCCGAAACATCTGTTCTCGCAGACGGTGTCTTATGCTACTACAACTACTATGATAACCAAATCTACGCTGTAGGTCAAGGGCTTAGCGCCACGACAGTTTCGGTGAAAAACGATGTTATATCGCAAGGCAACAGTGTGTTGATTCAAGGGACTGTGACTGATCAATCTGCAGGTCAAACTTGCTTGGGGATTCCAGCAGCTGGCACTCCTGCCATATCTGATGCTAGTATGGCTGCGTGGATGGAGTATCTGTACATGCAGCAACCGATGCCAAACAATGCAACAGGCGTTAGCGTGCACTTGACGGCTATTGACCCGAACGGCAACTACCAAAACCTGGGCACCACTACTAGTAATGCTTTAGGCAACTTTGCGCTCTTGTGGACTCCACCGGTTTCAGGACTCTACACTGTTACTGCTGCATTCGAAGGATCCAACTCTTACTATAGTAGCAAAGCCGGAACCTCATTCGCGGTGTTGCCCGCACCTTCAGCGGCGCCAGCTGCATCTGCAAGTCCAACTCAAACAATAGCTCCAACATCAACTCCAGCTCAAGCAACAACTTCGCCCTCTCCAAGCATTGCTCCGCAGCCAACCAGCGGCGTTCCGACAACGACTTACATTGTTATCGCTGCAGCATTTGTCATCGTCGCAGTCATCGCAGCCGCGTTAGTGCTTAGAAGACGAAAATAAATAGCAAAAAACAAAACACCCCTTTTTTTCTTTTTTCTTTCAGTTGTATAGGTAAAGGCAGGGGCTGAGTGGGCTCCGGTGAAAATTACCAACTTTCGTTGGGTTTTCATTCTCTAACTCTCCTATTTAGGTCCGGAGCCCCAGCAAATCCTGTCTCTGAGGAAAAGGAGTAGTGATGAGTAGGGAAAGAACATTGGACGCTGATTTCCACTTTATTCTAAAAAGCTTGGCGGGCAAGGTTCTGTTTCATTAGCAGTATTTTTGAGCTCGGGCTCATTTGAGCTCGCGAAAGATAACCAAGAAGAAGTTCGAAAAGTGGGTAAACGTTTTTGGAAGGACCAGTTGACTTCGAGGCGATGATGTTTTTCCTCTCTCACTGTTGATTGCGGGTCTTAAGATTGAAAGAAAAAAAATGCTATTTTCGGTGAAATTTGCGTTTTTTCTACTTTTTAGTAGTAGTTATTGTTTGGACTATAACAATTGAAAAACTAATGCTTATCGAGAAATTATTCCCATAAAGGATTATGCCAACCGTGAGATTTACAACTTAGTATACTCATGAAGCCTTAAACCGACTTATTATTTTGGTTTGTAATAACGTTTCTCAGTCTTTGAGTTTCAGTCTGTTTCTGGATGACTCGAAAAATGTCACATTACTTTCCTTACTGTGAAAAAACTTTGGAGTTTTCGACTGCTTGAGGTAAAAGTTTTAATGCTACCTCCAGAGATGCTTTTTGCTATGTGGCGGCTAGGATTCTTCTTCCACGAGATAGCGTTCGGACTGCTAAGTGTTTTCATTCCGCTGTACGTGGTAGCCTTTAAGGATACTTCCATATTGGGCGGTCCTCTAGTTGCCTTAGGCGTAATGACTTCAATAGCAATATTCTGTACCATTCCAGCATCATACTTGTGGGGTTACCTTTGTGACTCAACGCGTCATTACAAAATGTTTATCCTTCTTTCTTTCTTTTCATCGGCGATTATTCTCTTCCTTATGGCCCTTCCATTTGCTCAAAATATTATTTTCTTTGTCGTTTTGTATGTCGTCATGCAGGTACTTCACGTAGCACATGAAGCTCCCAAAAACGTTCTCATAGCCGAGCATTATAGCCGAGACGAATGGGAAAAGTCTTATGGTTTTTACGAAGGACTCACAGAAATTGGCTTCATTATTGGACTATCAATTGGGTTGGTTGCATTCGCATCTAGTCTCAGCTTCTATGCAATTTCCACTTACACACTCTATCTATGTAGCGCTTTAAGTGTGGTTGCGCTAGTTCTGTCTATATTCTTGATAGCTGACCCTTTGATGATTTTTGAAAGACGATTAGTGGGCATTGAAAAAAGAATAGATTACACGTATCGAGGAATCGAATCGTCTTCCAGAATGATGGATGGACTAAAATATGATGGATCCCTTAAGGAAGACAGCTTCCGTGGGTTTGCTTTAGCCATAATCCTATTTTCTTTGGCTACGAGTATTTTCTTCACGCCATTTCCAATATTCCTAAACCGAGGCTTGGGGTTAAGCGAAAGCTGGGTTTATGTGGCCTATCTCTTGAACTCCGTTGGGGCTACCGTTGGCTACTTCTTTATCCGCGGAAGGGCTCGATCGATGGATATAAGAAAGCAGATGCCTCGTTTCGTTCTTGTGCGTAGCCTGCTTGTGTTTATGCTGGTTGCTGTTGTCCAATTCGCCTTTTCACCCAATTTCTTAACTGGCGTGTTGCTAGTGTTTATCGGACTCTCCTACGCAATGTATTATATCTTGATGCTTTCGCTGTCTATGGAACTTATACCTGCGGGAAAAAGTGGCATATTCGACGTTCTTGTCGGTTTGGGTGCAGCGGTTGGCTCGTTTCTTGGTCCTTTTCTGGCTGAAAACCTGAATTATCTCCCGACTTTCCTAATTGCGGCTGTCGTATTTTTCTGTGCGTATGTTGCTCTAAAACTATTTTCTTAAAGGTGAATAAAAAAATAAAGAGGGAGCGTGTTTCGCTCGGGGTCTGGGTTTATTCTACGTGAACTCTGTATAAGTCTACGTCTTCCCGCATACTTGGTGTCAGTTCTAGAAAGTCTCTGACTGAGCGTTCGATGTCTTTAGACTGAGTTATGTACCTGCCGACGATCAGTATGTCTGCTCCTTTGTCTAAGGCTTCTTTGGCTGTTTCTGGGACGATCCCGCCTGCGACTGCTATGAGGAATTTCTTGTCCGGGAATTCGTGGCGTATCATGGCAATGCGTTCTAGTCCGCTGCTTCTTCCTGTCTCTTGGTCTATGCCTCGGTGTAGGATGACTACGTCCGGGAATTCTTTAACCGACTTCAGCTTTGCTAGCACGTCTTCCACATTGAGCATGTCAATGAACGAGTATATGCCAAGACGTTTCGCTTCGTGCACGAATGAATCCAGTGTTTCAGGCGGTGCCAATCCTGCAGCTACAACCGAGTCTGCGGTATCCTCGTATGCAATGTCTGCTTCGACTTTTCCAACATCCAGCGTTTTCAGGTCTGCAACCATGAAGAAGTCTTTGGCGACAGCTCGTAGGTCATTTATCACTCTGGTTCCGTAGCGCTTAATCAGCGGTGTACCAACTTCGATGATGACTCTGTCGCTGCCCGGAATCTGAGCAAGAACCTTTTTCGCTTTCTCAAGTTCTGGCGCGTCAAGCGAAATCTGCAAGTATGGTGGTCTCCAAAGGCGCGGGACTTTGAAGCCCATGATTGGATGTTTCGCTCTGTCTTTGTCATAGTTAATCTTCTCCAGTGATGGATATTTTTTGAGTGCGCGTTGGATCGCCATTTTTGTGGCGCCGTAGTTATATTGGTATATTTTTCGGAAATCGGCTGCCTGTGGATGAATGAAAACGCTGCATATGATTAGCCAGTCGTCAATTTTGTCTTCAGGAATTACTCCTTCTTCTACGGAATCTGCAACGGCTTTGGCAACTGCGGCTTGGGCTGGACCGAAAATCTTGCTCGTGTCTTCCATATTTTTAACAGTAACTTTTGGTACTATCAGAGTGTGGGGCTTAGGTGGCAAGTTAGGTCTTATCACTGCTAGTAGGGGGGTGTGTCCGGCTGAGAGGCTTGTCATGCCAGTGGCAAATGCTTGTCCGATAGGTCCTTTTTTGTTGCCTATCATGAGGTCTATATGTGCAACTTCGTTTCCTTCGCCTAACAGCGATTCTCCGATTAAGTAAGTGAATTCATCGTCTTCGTTAGCATCGTCTGCCAAGCTTTTGGGCATTTGGTCCAGAATCTCTTTGAAGTCGACATTGAACTCTTTCATCCAGCTATAAACTGTATCTCTGTGAATGTTCAATGCTTTTGCTGTTCCAGAAATTGTCGGTTTTGTCGGTTTGCCCTTAGAATTAGCTTCTTTTTTCGCGGCTTCTGTGAGTAATTTTACTAGTTCTACTCGTGTTTCAGGTTTTTTAGCGTCAATACCCGACATTTAATGTTTTCTCCGCGTTCAGATGGTCAACATCGGATATATAAGAATGTCGGATGACGCAGTTAGTATTGTTGGAGTTCTTCCAGCGACGTTGAGTCTGTCGGGTGCGCCTTAATTGTAAGCATTTTGCTATAATAAGCGTCTTTTTCCAACGCGTTTTTTTTGTTTACTATACGGTAACTCTATATATTCAAGCAGATGTAAACGTTTCAGGTTCACATTGCAGGAGCGTTGCTGGCATATCGCGGGAAGATTGGGCGTGTATACTCTTAATCATTTTGGGAATTCTTTTGTTTTTAGTCGGCGCTAACTACTACAACAGCTTCGTAGGCTGGCTTGGCGTTTTTCTTTTCGTCGGGGGTATATTAGCACTGATTATCCTCTATGTTTACAACACTTTGACGAAGCAAAAAACGCAAAGTGGGTCTCAAAACGCGTAGAGCCGACTGTACTTTTCTTTCAGATAATCCAAGTATGGGTTCACAGTTAAAGCAGTTCCAGTTGCCCGTTTAACCAATTCTGCGGGGTCGTAAAGGTCTCCGCGACGGTAAATGTTGCTGCTTAACCATTTTCGGATTATGTTGAGATTTCCTTTGGTAAGTTCGCTGCGCCAAGCAGGATCTTCTTGTTGGATGGTTCTGATAATTTGCCCTGAGTAAATGTTGCCTAGCGCATAGGTTGGGAAATACCCATACAAGCCGCTTGCCCAATGCGTATCCTGCATCACACCTTCTGCGTCATTCTCAACAACTACACCCAATGTTTCCTTATACTTCTGGTTCCATACAGTAGGGAGTTCGTTTATAGCGATTTTTCCTTCGAAAAGTTCACTTTCTATTTGGAACCGAATTATAACATGCAGACTATAAGTAACTTCGTCAGCTTCTATGCGAATCTTAGACGGCTTAACAGCATTTACAGCGCGGACGAACTTGTCCAAATTTAGGTCTGACAGACTCGGCTTAGCAAGGGCTTTAACTTTTGGCAGCACGCTGGTCCAGAATTCTTGGCTGCGCCCGATTATGTTTTCATAAAGGCGCGATTGAGACTCATGGATTCCCATGCTGCAAGGCGCGCCGACTGGCTGAAACTTCCAATCTTGCGGTAAGCCTTGCTCGTAGAGGGCATGCCCCGTTTCATGCAAGATGCTAAAGATAGAGCTACTGAAGTTGTCTGGGTGGTAGTGAGTGGTTATACGCACGTCGTCGTAGTAGCCTGAGGTGAACGGATGTTCGGTTTCGTCGATTCTTCCTCCAGCAGTTGGCGATGCGACTTCGTAGCCTAAAGTTTGCGTTAACGCTTTGGCTATGGCGCGTTGGGCTTCCACGGAGACAGTTTCATGGAGGACTTTGACGTCTGCCTGGTCTTTTGAATTTTCGATTTTGGCCAGTAGCTTTTTGAGTCCTTGCTGAAGCTCAATGAAGACTTTGGTAATGGCTTGGCACGTCATTTTGGGCTCATAAATATCCACCAGCGCATCATAGGGCGTTTTGGTTTCTTTCACTTTCATTAAGATTTCTGCTGCCTGCCTGCTTAATGTCACGAGTTTTTCGAGTTCTGGCTTGAAGGCAGCATAGTTCTTGGCGGCTTTAGCCTTCTTCCATGTGTTGACAGTTATGGCTTGTTGTTTAGTGATCGCTGTGACGAGTTTGGTGGGGAGTTTGGTTTGTTCTTCATAGTTTTTCTTGAAGAGTTGGACGTTGCGTTTTTCAACTTCGCTTAATGAGTCATATTGAGGGTGCTTAAGGATCGCATCTACGAGTTTGCCTGTTGCGGGCGCGGTGCTCATTTTATGATGAATTTCGCTGAGAAGAGCGAGTTGTTCGCTGCGCATTGCAATCGCTTTGGGGGGCATCATGGTTTCCATGTCCCAGTTTACTATGGCTTCAGCTGTTCCTAATACGGTGAGATTTTTGTTTCTCTCTAAGAGTCTCTTGTAAGTTAAACGTAAGTTGGCTTGCATAAATGTGGCCTTCTCCTTTCTTACAGCGTTTTTTTATTTATTGCTATGTGTGCGCTAAGTGTTGAACCTAACGGCTTGATTTTTTGCAAATCGATTTCCGCTGGAAAATTGTTTGAATTGCTCAGATTCTTGAAATTGTGACTTTGTCGCCCGCCTTTGATCGAAGCTTCGAAGCCGCGTTGCCTTGGTTTACGGCTATCTCTAAGTAGTTGTGGCCTCCAATCAAAGCTATAAGCTCTTGGAATTTGGATTCGGAGTATGCTCTGACCAGTCTTATTTGTTGAGGCTGTGCTGATGCAACCGAAACTTGGAGCACTCCACCCTTAGCGGTCGCGATGTCCTTTGAATGGATGTTTGTGATTATGTTTCCAAAGTCATCCACGTTCAAAACTTCGCCAACCACCGCGTTTTCGTTTCTTGTGACCTTTGCAAATTCCGGCTTTTTTACATCAGTAATTTGTGGACCAAATTCATCCAAAGGTTCACCATTTGCTAAATGCGCTGCCGCCGGGCCGAAAATGTCTCGTCCGTGAAAGGTGCTGGAAACGTGAGGCATCATTACCCGCCGACTCTCTATATGCCACACATGTTTTATGCCCTGAGCTTCGGCAGCCAAAATTAACAAACCGTTATCAGGACCCACAAAAAGACCCTCTTGCGTCTCCACAATAATGGGGCGTCTCTCAGTGCCTACGCTTGGATCTACAACAGCCACGTGAATAGTGCCCTTCGGAAAATATGGCGCAGCGGCGGCAAGCACGAAAGCTCCCGCTCTCACATTAAACTTTTCCACTCCATGAGTTATGTCAACTATGACGACCTCGACACCGATGCTTAAGATCACGGCTTTCATCTCTGCCACGTACGGATCCTTCAAACCGAAATCCGATGTCAAAGTGACAATTTTTGCAGGCAAGATTTAGCCTCCATGCACAACTGGGACAAAAACTATTTCGTCACCGTTCTTCACTTTGGTGTCTAACCCGTTTAGAACGCTAATTTCCCTACCATTTACCAATATCAGTGCATTTGGTTTGGGCGTTTCAAGTTGCTCGTCAAGCAGGTTTCGCCTAAGCGCAGGCGCTTGGATAGTTACCTCTTCAACCAAATCCATTATTGATGCACCGCTTACGCAGTCTAGCACAAGCTCATCTTTCCCAGAAGCGTGCCGCAATGCGCCAAGAAACTTCAGAGTTATCGCCATCTTGCTTCCAGCCAAAATTACAATACTACTATCACAGTTATATCATTAACATTTGTGCCCGTCGGCCCCGTAATTATGAGGTCTCCCAATTTGGAGAAGAAATGGTGAGAATCGTTTTCCTTAAGGAAAGTTTGGGGCGTCAGTTTCAACCTCTTCGCTCGTTTCAGTGTGCAACTATCTACGATTGCGCCTGCCGCGCATGTTGGTCCGTCCACGCCGTCGGTGCTTAAAGAAGCGATTACTCCCCATTGCGGTTCATTAAGATGCAAGGCAGCGGACAATGCCAGCTCCTGGTTTCTGCCCCCCGAGCCCGTACCTGTAACAGTTACAGTTGTTTCTCCACCCGCAACTACTCCGAGAGGCTTTGGCAGAGGCTTCCCGTAGGCAAAAACTTCATTTGCGAATTTTGCTAGCGCCTGGCCGGCTTGCCTCGCTTCACCTTCCAAAAAATCAGCTAAAAGGAGCGTGTTTAAGCCTTCAGACCTCAAAAACTCTACAGCGGCTTGAATTGCCGTTTGGTTATTGCCGATGACAAAGTTTTTGGTCTTCTCAAAAGCTGGGTCGCCAGCCTTAGGAGTTTCTTCCAGCAAACCCATCTCGCCACACGTAAGAACCTCGCGGACAGAAACTGGAGCAGTACACCATAGACCATACTTTTCCAAGATTTTTCGAGCGTCACTAAAAGTTGACGGGTCTGGAACTGTGGGGCCAGAAGCAATGGAATCCAGCGGGTCATCCATAACATCTGACAGGATTAGGTTGAGTACCGTTGCTGGGTATGCTTTTTTGGCTAGCCAGCCGCCTTTGAAAGCAGAAAGATGCTTTCGAACAACGTTAATTTCGGTTATCGCAGCACCACTTTTCAGCAATGCGTTTGTAAGCGTCTGCTTGTCCTCGAGAGTTATACCTTCACGGGGTAGCGGCATGAGGCTTGAACCGCCACCTGAAATCAAACAGATTACCAAGTCGTTCTGTTCGGCTTGTTCCGCTATAGCAATCATGTGGCAAGTGCCTGCTATTCCTGCTTGGTCGGGAACTGGGTGACTTGCCTCATTGAGTTTTATTATGCGCGTTTTCTGCTTAGTGCCATGAGGAACATTTACAAGCCCAGCAGTTATGCGTTCGCCTAATATCTCTTCTATTGCTCGTGCCATAGCGTCTCCGGCTTTGCCCCCTCCCACAACGAAAACGTGTTTGAAAGGTAACAAGTCAATCGAGCGGTCTCCAACTTGGAGACAGGATTTTTCCAATTTAATTTTAGAGTGCATTAGTTGTTTTGGGTCGGCAGCGTTCAATGCACACTCCAAGCTTTGGAGGGCTAAGTCGCGAGCTTTCCGCAACTGCAAAGTCGCCCCATTTTCGATTAATGATGTTCGATTTTTTATATGAATCATCTAAAGTGCCCGTCAGGCGGGTTTCTTTTCCGCACTGTTCCATTCAGTGGAGAAGGCTAATAAATAATTTCACGTAAGTGAGTCTCTGATAATTTTAACCGCGCCATTGTTTACATCACCAAAACGCTGCCTGAAAGAAGGCTTAAGGCGAATTAGAACGGTTTGACGTTGAAGTTTGGTCTGAATTTACATCTCAGTCAAAAATGTCTCGCAGGCAAAGTTGAGAAATCTTCGAAATGCGGGCTATATTGGCGAAATAATTACTGAAAACATTCGCTTTCTTCAGGGAAGAAAAAGCTCCTGCTATTTTAACACTGAAGTTTTGAAGAATAGGCCGCTGATGAAGCTCTTCTGGAAAATCGCTAAATTGGCTTAGTTTTCTGACTTTTCCTCGGTGAAGGTTTCGACGAATTCAGAGGCAACTTGCACTATTGTATCTGCCTGCTTCATCATGGCGTCCCCGTTTATTTCTTCGAGCTGAGCAAGCTGTTGCACCGTTTGCTCCATTTCGATTAAAAACCGTAGGATAATGTCGTTTGCCGGTTTTGGATTGCTCAGTTCTTCGCGGACAAGGACTTCGATGAAGGCGGGTTCGCCAATGCTGTAGTATATTGCGTTTCTGGCTTTTCGTATGGCTTCCAACATTAAGCTTGGCGCCATGTATGGTATCTTTTGTGCGGCTTCCAATTCAGCTTTGGCTTCGCGAAGGTACCTATGTGCCCATCCTCGCCTATATTCGTCCATCATAACGGTTTTCCGGTAAAGTCGTGTTTATTCTTCTGTGTCTTCTAAGAGGATTTCGTCCTCTTGTAGTGGGACGCCTTTCTGGTTTAGCGTGCATGTGCGTGTTATGTATCCTGCTACTTGGTTGCGAACCCTAGTTGTTGCGCCGATCGTGAGCGCGCTGACTGCATGCTTGTTGTCGTCAAAACTAGTGGAAAACTTGTCTGGAAACCGTGTGATTAGTTCTTTTGCTAGGTGCTTTACCTGTTCCGTCTTTACTTTTCCCATGTTTATTCCTCAGTTTTAGTGTTAGTTACCTTACGCTTGAAAGCGTGAAAGCAAGTTGTCAATAGAAGCGTGGCTTAATTTAAGTTTACGCTTCCACAAAAGACTTTTGGCAGAAAAATGTTCAATGTATCTCGTTCATCATTGGAGTTTTATGTTGAAGAAAGCTTCAAAATTTTTAATTATTTGCTCTGCAACTTCCTCAGCTGGGATTTTTTTGACGTCAGCGAACGCATGGACAACTTCGCGGATAAACGAGGGCTTCGTGATTTGTCCGTTGAAGGGGGCTTTCCTGAAAAGCACCGGGCCGTCGGTTTCCGTTAACAAATTCGCTAATGGCGTATCGATTACTACCTCTCGGATGCCGTTTGAGTACACTGTTGGAGGGCCTTCGGTGATGTAGTACCCGTGCTCCATGGCTTTGGCTAAAGCAGGCATTGGGTGGCTGAACCAGTGTAGCAGAACGCGTTTAAGATTGTACGATGGTAACATTTCAACGATGAATTCGGTTGTTCCCCTAGAATGTATGATGACTGGCAAGTCAAGTTTTTCTGCTTGACGAAGCATTTTGTCGAAGACCATAAGTTGTTGGTTCCAGATGGATTCGTATTTACAGTCTAAGCCAATTTCTCCGATGGCGACGATGTTATGCTTTTGATGCTGTTCCTCAATCAACTTGATGGTTTGATCCAATTCACCTTCTTTGAGCACGTTTACGTTCCACGGGTGAATTCCAAGCGCCACATGTATCAGCTCAGGATTTTTCTGTCTGAGTCTTAAGGCTTCCATGCATGTAGCGTAATCCATGCCGTTAGAAACCAAAGCCGCAACACCAGAATCTTTGGCGTCCTGAACAAGCATGTCAGTATGCCCAGCGTACTGGGCGTCGGAGAGGTGAACGTGAGCATCCACTAACTTCACTATGCGTAACCTCAGCCGCATTATACCAAACAGTCCATTTTAATATTTTTCCTTTCAAAGGTTCGAAAACGATGTTGCTCGGTATTTTAAAGCAGTACAAGACAAAAAAGGTTAAATATTGCTTAAAAAAGAGAAAGAAGCTACTGAGGGTCTTTATGACCGATTTGGAATTAGCAGTGGCTCCCATGCACAGGCTGTGCAAGAAAGCTGGCGCAGACAGAGTAAGCGAAGCAGCCGCAAAAGAACTCGCCAAAGCTCTAGAGGAAATTGGCGTCAAAATAGCCAAGGAAGCTTTGGACTTTGCGATGCACGCAGGCAGAAAAACGATAAAATCCGAAGATATCGAGATTGCAGCCAGAAAAATCATGGGCAAATAAAAGTTTAGTTTCCCTTTTTTTCCTTTTTTGTTTTCAATGAAAATCTGTGCCTTGGAAAATTTGTGGCCTTTAATTGAAGAAAAAGAAAGGCGGTGCCACCCTTGAATCCCACAAACCTTCTGCTTAATTTGCACTTTTGGAGTTACCAACATTGGGTAATTATGTCCCCAGCGTGAGTGATACATTGTGGCTGGGAAACTTGCAAAACGATACGTCTCGAGAGATTTGGCTTTGGAAAATTGTTCTCTAAGCAGTTGCCGATGAGTCCCAAAGGAACTGGAAGTATTCCCTAGCGAACCCAACTAAGCCAACGTGATTGCTCCAAATTACGAGACTGGGCTTTTCTTCGCCCAAAAATAACATTGCTTCTTTACCGTCTGCGATTACGCCGCCGCCAAACATGTGATCACGCATTCTCAACTCATTTACGCCTGGGATTTTTTTGAGTGTTTTCAAATCATCTTTTTTGCCGGCAGCCATCAACTTGATATTAACATTTTTCTTTAATCCTGAAAGCAGCTGGTCCGCCGAGGCAATTATGGGTCTCGCAAAGGTCGGGGCGGCTATCATGATTTCTTTGTTGGCTTTCTTGAGGACCTCTTCCAGCTTGGCTAGAACCGCCTGTTGACCGTGGAGAATTAGGATGTCTGGGCGTTCAACGAGTTCACGTTTCTCGTAAAGCGGCTGCAGGGCTTCAGCAACGGTTTGCTCCCAGCCCTGATATTTGTCTTCCAAACGTTGCTTCGTAAATGCGGTTGCCTCTAACGGGGGCACGGGATAGTATTTGAAGGGGCGGGTTTCGCTGCTTTTTATCCAACTTTTTTCCTTAAGCGAATTTAAAACCTCATAAATTTTTGAGTAGGGTACTTTTGCTTCGCGGCTAATCTCCATGGCAGTCATTTGTCCGCTTTCCAGCAGTGCCAAATATGCTTCAACTTCATAGGCGTTTAAGCCCAATTCACGCAACGTTTCACGGACATTCTCATCAACTGACATGCGGATTCCCCTTATTCACCGTTGTAATGGTTTGGAAACATTATTATGTGCTCCACCGCTCTTAAGCACTTCTAGACTCAAAATCGGCTAACTCTGTGATTAACATGAACGTAATAAAAAGCACAAGATCCATCTGCCCCGAGTGCCTCCAAGCTTTAGACGCGGAAATCTACGAGGACGGCGGCAAAGTTTTCATCAGAAAGGAATGTCCACAGCACGGTTCTTATCAGGAACTTTACTGGTCTGACTACGATCAATACATGCGTGCAGAGAAGTTCCGCTTCGACGGCGATGGTATAGAAAACCCTCGAACCCAAAAGGAGAAGGGGTGCCCCTTGGATTGCGGCATATGCCCCGAACATAAATCTCACACGGCATTGGCAATCATCGACGTAACAAATAGATGCAACCTCAAATGCCCAGTTTGCTTTGCCAACGCTTCTGCTGCAGGGTATGTCTACGAACCTACTGCCGCTCAAATCACAGGAATGTTGGAGAATCTGCGTGCAACGAAACCTGTCGGTGCGACTGCACTTCAGTTTAGCGGTGGAGAACCCACCATACGCGAGGAACTTTTCGATTTTGTTCGAAAAGCCAAAGAACTCGGATTCCGACATGTAGAAATCAACACGAACGGCCTTCGAATTAGTAAAGACGTTGAATATGCCAAGCAATTGAAAGCTGCAGGAGTAAGCACAATTTATCTGCAGTTTGACGGATTAACCCCTGATGTTTACAAGTTCATTCGCGGTGTTGACCTTCTCGAAACAAAGATGAAGGCAATTGCAAACCTGCGCGAAGCAGGTATTCAAAGCGTTGTCCTCGTCGTCACATTGGTCAAAGGCGTCAACGACAGCCAACTTGGCGATATCATAAACTTCGCACTCAAAAACTTCGACGTTATCCGATGCATCAACGTGCAGCCCGTTTCACTCTGCGGAAGATTGCCCCAGCAAGAACGTGAAAAAATGCGCATTACTATTCCTGATTTTATGCGACTAACTGAGGAGCAAACAAAAGGCATGGTGAAAGCTTCAGACTTCTATCCTGTTCCCACAGTTGCGCCAATTGCTAAAGCCGTAGGGGCCTTCAAAGACAAACGATATATCGAATTTACGGGACATCCACACTGTGGCATGGCAACTTATCTATTCGTAGAAGGAAACAAAATCACTCCAATCACACGCATTGCGAACGTGGAAAAATTCACTAACGCTATGAAGAAAGTCTACGAAGAAGCTTCCAAAGGAAACAAAAATCGCGCCAAACTTCGTATGGTCAGCGCAGCAAGACATGTGAAATTCAGTTTCTTACGCAAATACGTACTCCGGGTGCTAACCGAAGGCAGCTACCAGAGCTTGGGCGACTTGCAGCGGAAATCGCTTCTGCTCACCTCCATGCACTTCATGGACCCCTACAACTTTGACTTAGAACGCGTCCAACGATGCCTAATTCACTACGCTGTTCCAGACGGGCGTATCATTCCCTTCTGCACATACAATTCCATCCACCGTCCTGCCGTGGAGAAGAAACTTGGCGTCCCAATCAAAGAATGGCAGAGCAAGCATAAGGTTGAAATAAGTCAGCCAATCTAGAACAGAAACGCAAGTGATAATCATGGGTGGAAAAAAGAAGCTCGGCTTGAAACAGATGGAACGCCAGCAAGGCAAAGAAGACGAGGCAAGGGAAGCGAAAGAGAAGAAAGACGGCAAGAAAGCAGGGCCACCGGAAAAGAAGCGGTCAAACATTAACGTGATTCCGCCAGACGCCAAAAACGACAAAATCGTTGCAGAAATAAAAAAGATGCCCGTTTTAACGCCCTATGCGGTCTCTACAAAGTACAACGTGCGTATAAGTGCCGCTAGAGAATTCCTGCAGCAGCTGGAGCAGAACGGCGCGGTACAGTTGGTTTCAAGCAGCCACAGCATAAAAATCTACAAGCCCTGCGCTTGATTTTCCGCGCAGCCCATTTTTCGTTTCCTATCTTTAAACAGGAGTAAATCTAAAATTGGATTTTCCAGAAAATGTTTACACCGAAGAAGAACATAAGAAAGCCAAACAATTAGTGGACTCTGGGTACCTGCATGAATTGAAGGTCAACGGAGATGCTGCTTTTGTTGAGAAAGTCAACAAGGCACTTGACCTAGTGAAGACTGCCGGTAGCTATGACTTTTTGAGAACCTACATTCGACAGATAAAAGAGATCGACGGTATCACCCAGCTGCGTGAAACTGAAGTAGCCATCTGGGCAAACAAATTTGCGGTTGAAAACGTCGTGGACTTCGCAAGCCTGCTTGTGCAGAAAGCTTACCACATGAAAGAGTACTTGGAAGGTGAACTCTACTACGGCGGTGCTTCAGAGAAACGTACGGTTCAGAAACGAATTGACTTCCTTGAACTTCTCAAAAACAAAACTGCAGATGCAGCGGTTAAAGAGGAATGCCTGCGGCTTTTAGAGATGTGGCGGGAAAGCGCCCTAGCTTACTAGGGGCTCAACACGGATTCGGGTCCCGCTTTTTATTTGCCTAAAGATTTCTAAGTTCTTTGTTATCTTGCCAAGTATGCTCACAGGACTGTAAGGCTGCGACTGCCCGTAAAACACACATAAGGCGCCACCCATTGGCCAGAAAGCGATTGATCCTGTTTCCACGGTTGGTTTGGCTTTTTCTTCGCCCATTTTGATCGGAATTTCAAAGTAAATTTCCTCTTTCCAGAGAGCCGCGCGTCCCTCTAAGGGGAGTTTTCGAACGATGGTGTCGATGGTTCTGGGCGCCATGAATCGTACAAGTTCGCCCTCGGCTTCGCCTACGCCCTCTATGAGGAACTTTACTCGTATGCGGGAAACTTCTTCATTGCTCAATGTTTTATTCCCTTCTTCTTTGTCAAGAAAAGTGTCCACAACCTCTTCGAGATAACGGGTCTTATTATAACTTGAAGTTCGATTTAACTCTTACAGTCTTGCAATTAGGACTAACTTTGGTGAAGCAATTGCAACACCGTTTTGCCTATGTAATCTACCTGCTCCGGTGTTACTCCAGGATGCACGGGCAACGAGAAAACTTGTGTTGCTGCTTTTTCCGTCTCAGGAAGTTTCCAAGCATTAAAACTACGATAATACGGCATCTGATGTACTGGGTTTACGTAGTATGCTTCGGCGCCGATGCCTTTCTCGTGAAGTTTCTCCAAAATCCAGTTTCTTTCGCTTTCTTTGCCATTGTAGAGCCTAGCTGTGAAGAGGTACCAACTATGCTTTCCTCCTTCGGGTTCACTTGGTAGGCAAAGTTTGTCAGATTTCGATAGAATCTCGTTTAGCCTATGAGCGTTTTCTCGGCGTTTAGCCACGAAACCAGGTAGTCTTTCCAACTGACAGAGGCCTATGGCAGCTTGAATCTCCGACATACGGTAATTGCAACCCAGCATCTCTGAAGCATACTTGGCTTTTTCCCCGTGCGTCCGCACCATTCTTGTGATTTCCGCGGTTTTGTCATCGTTGGTAGTGACGACGCCGCCTTCGCCCGTGGTCATGTTCTTGCTTGCGTAAAGGCTCCAGCAAGCTGCATCCGCAAAAGCCCCTGGTGGTTTCCCTTTGTAGCTTAACCCGTGGGCTTGCGCCGCATCTTCCACTACGGCCAAAGAGTGTTTGTCGGCAATTTCGTGAATAGGCATCATTTCAGCTGATAAACCGTATAGGTCCACGGGAATGATGGCTTTGGTTTTATTTGTAACGCACTTTTCGACGGCATCAGGCGAGATATTAAACGTTTCAGGATCAATGTCTGCAAAAACCGGCTTTCCGCCTGCTAACACTACGGCCTCAGCAGTGGCAACAAAAGTGAAACTGGGCAAAATAACCTCGTCACCCGTTTTGACTCCGACCGACGCAATGGCCGCGTGCAAAGCCGCTGTGCCTGTGTTCACTGCTATGGCGTGTTTGGCCTCTGCAAACCTGGCAAAGCTGCTCTCAAATTTTGAGACTTCGGGACCTGCGCCAAGTCCGCTTGTAAGGTAGCCGCTGCGCATGACTTTAACGACGGCATGAATTTCTTCTTCGCCAATTTTTGGTAAGTTAATGGGTATCAAAGCTGCTGCCTCAGGAATAGGAATTAATGCTCACGGAAGCTATTCAATTTATCTGCAATTCTCAAAATAAAAAGGAAAAAGAAGAATTGGGTGTGTTCTTTTCTTTTTATGGTTCGAACAGTGGGACATCGATTTTCTCTGGCTCGAAGTCTACCATTTTGCCGCTAAAGAACTGTTCATACGACGACAGGTCAAGCAAGCCGTGTCCGCTATAGTTCATGGCTATTACTTTCTTTTCGCCAGTCTTCTTGCATTCCAATGCTTTGTCGATGACATATTTCAGGGAGTGAGCAGTTTCTGGTGCAATGACGAAACCTTCGGTTTGCGCCAAAGTCTGTGCGGCTTCGAAGACTTCTCTTTGATGGTAGGCAACTGACTTCATGTATCCCTTGCAGATCAGGTACGAGACGAGGGGTGACATGCCGTGGTATCGGAGTCCGCCAGCATGGATGGGTGGACATGCGTAGCTGTGTCCGAGGGTGAGCATTTTGACAATGGGCGCCGTCGCGGCTGTGTCACCATAATCATAGGTATAGACACCTCGGGTTGTGTGAGGAACTGCTTTTGATTCGCAGGCAACGAATTCTATGTCTGATTTGCCCTTGAGCTTGTCAGCCATGAAGGGGAAGCTAAATCCCGCGTAGTTGGAGCCGCCGCCGATGCAGCCACAGACTATGTCAGGTTTCGTGTCTATTAGGTCGAATTGCTTCTGGGCTTCTTGACCTATTATGGTCTGGTGCATGCAAACGTGGTTCAATACAGAGCCAAGTGTGTATCTTGTGTGTTCATCTGTGAGACAGTCTTCTACGGCTTCGCTGATTGCGATGCCTAATGAGCCGTTGTGGTTGGGGTCTTCTTTGAGGAGTTTTCTGCCGAATTCGGTGTTGTTGCTTGGTGATGGGAACATTTCGGCGCCGTAGAGTTGGGCGATGAGTTTTCTGCCTGGTTTCTGGAAGTAACTTGCGCGAACCATGTATATGCGGCATTTCAAATCGAACATTTTGGCTGCATAAGCCAAGGCCGTGCCCCATTGGCCTGCACCTGTTTCCGTTACCAGTCGGGTGGTTCCTTGTTTCATGTTGTAGTAAGCTTGTGGGATGGCTGAGTTGGTTTTGTGGCTCCCTGCTGGGCTGAACTGTTCACATTTGAAGTAGATTTCCGCAGGGGTTCCTAAGAATTTCTCGAGTCTTTTTGCCCGGAATAGCGGTGAGGGTCTTGGGAGCCTGATGTATGCGTCGTAGACTTCGTCGGGGATTTTGACGTAGCGTTCTTGCGACATTTCTTGCATGACGAGTTCTTTGGCGAAGATTCTGAACAGTTTTTCAGGGTTTATGGGTTTTTTGTCTACTGGGTCCAGTGGTGGAGGCAGGCGTTCTGGTAGGTCTGCTTGGATGTTGTACCATGAGGTTGGGGTTTCGTCTATGGGTAATGTTACGTAATAGTCTTTGTTTAATGGTTTAGCCATTTGTTTACACCTTTTAAGAACGGGTAATCTGCTCTTTATGGTTTGGCATCAAAAAACCAAAGGAACATATTTATACGTTACTGTACATAAATGTACATTAAAAGGTTTGCGCATGTGGAACACTATAAAAAAACATTTCGACGATTATCCAGAAAGACTCAAAGTCGCCCGAGTACTCGTTGAAAACGGCTTAAGCGTCAAAGAAGGCAAAATTTTCCTCAACCAAATCGAAATTCCCCCCGTCCGCATCGCCCGCGTCGCAGGCGTAGACCGACGCACGGTAAACGAGACCGTAAACGCCATAAAAGTCACTCGTGAACTCAGACTCATATTCGAAGAAATCCGACCCGCAGGACACTCACTCAAAGAAATCGCCAAACACCTAAACCTAGGCGTAGTAGAAATAACCCCCACAGACGCCAAAGCCCACGGCATTCTAGCAAACTCCGCCATACTCCTCACCAACGCGGGCCTAAGCATACGCCAAGCCATCGTAGACGACCCCGAACTCTCACCCGAACCTAAACTCACATTCATCGTGGAAAGAAAAATTCCTGGTGAATTAATCTCCGAGTTGCTCAAAATTGATGGAGTTGCTAAAGTTTCAGTGTACTGATCTGATCTGCTATAATAATTCTGGAATTAGACATCAAATTGGCAAATAATGTAGCATTATCCCAATTTAGCATGGTTAGTCACAGCATCTTTTAGAAAAACTTATATTCCAATGATGTTTTGTTGTTGTTCGCATTAAGGGGGTTTATTGAATTTGTCATCAAATACTCAAGCTGGCGGTGTGCCCATTCTCGTATTGAAAGAAGGCACCAATCGTTCTCGCGGAAGAGACGCTCAGCATACAAACATAACAGCAGCCAAGACTGTCGGGGAAAGCGTCAAAAGCGCTCTAGGTCCAAAAGGCATGGATAAAATGCTTGTCGACAACTTCGGCGACGTAACCATAACCAGTGACGGACGTACCATCCTAGACGAAATGGATGTTCAGAATCCAGCAGCCAAAATGCTAGTTGAAGTCGCAAAAGCGCAGGATAATGAGGCAGGCGACGGAACCACATCCGCCGTCATAATAGCGGGTGAACTTCTAAACAAGGGTGAGGAGCTTTTAGACAAGAACATTCATCCAACCGTTGTAATAGATGGGTACAAATTGGCCCAAGAGAAAGCCCTTGAGACTCTAGAGAAGATCGCCATCACAATAGATCTTAACAAGCAAGACTACCTCAAGAAGGCAGCTGTCACATCCATGGCTAGCAAACTTGTCGCTGAATACAAGGAGTATCTAGCAGACCTTGTTGTCAAAGCGATGCTTGCAGTGTCGGAGAAAGAAGGCAATGTCTACAAGGCAGATGTCGATGACGTTTTAGTCGAAAAGAAAACTGGTGAATCATTACGGGATACGAGCCTCATAAACGGAATAGTAATAGACAAGGAAATTGTGCATTCGGGTATGTCAAAGCGCGTTGAAAAAGCCAAGATTGCGCTTCTTGACACCGCTTTGGAAATTGAGAAAACTGAGTATGACGCGAAGCTTAACATTGAAAGTCCATCGCAGATCGAGTCGTTCCTCAAAGAGGAAGAAATCATGCTTAAAGAGATGGCTGACAAGATCGTTGCGTCTGGCGCCAACGTGGTTATTTGCCAGAAAGGTATCGATGACATGGTTCAGCATTTCCTTTCGAAGAAAGGCGTAGCGGCTATTCGAAGAGCCAAAAAATCCGACATGGAACGATTGGCAAAAGCCACTGGCGGAAGTATAGTCAGCAACTTAGAGTCACTAACATCAAAGGACCTTGGCGAAGCGGCGTTGGTCGAAGAACGCAAGATTGCAGAGGACAAAATGACCTTTATCGAAGGCTGTAAACATCCCAAGGCGGTAACGATCCTAATCCGTGGTTCTTCCCCGCGCATGAACTCTGAGACTGAAAGGTCGATTCACGACGCGTTATGCGTCGTTCGAGATCTACTTCAGGAACCAAAGATTGTGGCCGGCGGCAGTGCTCCAGAGTTGGAGATGTCAAAAGTGCTTAAAAAATACGCGGAGACGGTGTCCGGTAGAGAGCAGCTTGCAGTCAAAGCCTTCGCTGAAGCTCTGGAAGTAATAACGACGACACTTTCAGAAAACGCAGGTTTAGACCCTATAGACATATTGTCCGATTTGCGGTCAAGGCATGAAAAAGGAGAAACTTGGGCTGGAATAGAAGTTTTGTCAGGAAAAGTTCAGGACATGTCCAAGGTGGGCGTTTTCGAACCTTTAACCGTCAAGAAGCAGATAATCAAATCCGCATCCGAAGCAGCTATGATGATTCTTAGAATCGACGATGTCATCGCTTCCCAGAAGATGAAGGCGCCCCCAATGCCTCCAGGAGGCGGCGGTATGGGCGGTATGGGTGGAATGGGAGGCTTCTAAGCACGAGCGTGCAAACTAAGGTTGAAGTCGGTCCACCAAAAATCACCCGGTTCGAGAAGGCACGAATAGTAGGCGCGAGGTCTCTGCAGATTTCAATGGGCGCCCCCGTTTTACTTGAACTTGATGATACTCTTTCAAGTGGCGGAACCGGTTTGAACAGCCCAATCGAAATTGCGTTAAAGGAGCTTTCGGAAGGAATCTTGCCAATAACCATCAGAAGAACATTGCCGGACGGAACGTTCCAAGACATTCCGTTGAAGTGGCTGATGGTAAGCTAAACTTAACTTTTCTTTTTCAGTTTTTCTTCTGCTTCTTCCAAAGTGGCTCGAATTTTGCTCCAGTGCGCCCCCTGCCAGTAGACGGCACCGCAGTTTGGGCAACTCCAAAACTCATTGTAATAAATTAGAGTGTTTTTTTCTACCTTGGAAACAATTTGCTCTTTGGGTACAGAGATGAGTCTGGTGTTGCATTTGGGACAACGGGATTGCTCTAGGTCAATCGCTAACGGAAATCCATAACGTTTCGACAATTCGGCCAACCGTTCAGATTCAGAATTCCCCTCAACATAGTACGCTTCGACGCCTTTTGCAGTTGTCTGCTGATAAAGTGCCAAGTCTCGAGTGAGAAGAACACGGTTTTCCTTCTTGGCAATTGCGAGAAGCTCACCGTCGTCAAGTTCGGTTGAATATTTTGCGTCGTGCCCCATCATACGTAGCCACCTCGTAAGCTTTCCCAGCATGCCGTCTAAGATGAAGATCAAGTTTGCGGTCTCCGTAGTATGCTCCCGCTTCCAGGCTTAGCTACGGTTTCGCCTTCATCCATGACTATTTGTCCATTGACGAAGGTTTTCAAGGGTTTTCCTTTAACCTCCCACTTATCGAAGGGCGAAAACTTTGCTTTAGACTTGAATTTTGAGGCGTCAATCTTGAATTTTTTATTAAAATCTATAACAACCAAATCGGCGTTTTTCCCTTGTTCTAAGTGTCCCTTGTCAGATAGCTGGAAGATTTCGGCAGGTTTCTCAGACAACAATTCGATGGTCCGTGCAAGGGTTAACTTCTTTTTGTGTACCATTGTTAACATGAGCGGAAGAGTAGTTTCTAAGCCCGGTACGCCGACTTTGACGTCCCAGATGCTGGCGGCATCTTTTTCCTGCAGGGCGTGTGGCGCATGATCTGACCCAATCGTGTCGACTATGCCTTCGGAAATGCCTTTCCATAGGGCTTCAACGTTGTCTTGAGTGCGCAAGGGTGGCATTGTTAATGCGGATGCACCAAGATGTTGGTAATCGTCTTTTGTGAGTAAGATATGATGAGGCGTTACCTCGCATGTTACGGTTTTCTCCGCTTTTTTTGCCTCAGCCACGGCGATTAGGGATTTTTGGGTTGAGAGATGGCAGAAATGTAAATGTGTTTTTTCGATTTTGGCGGTTATGTCGAGTAGGCGTTCCACGGCGGCTAGTTCGGCTTGTTCATCGTGTGCCTTGAGGAAAGCAGTTAAGTCGTGGCGGTTTGAAAGTTTCAATTGTTCGACGACGGTTTTTAGTAATATGTGATCTTCGGCGTGGACGGCGACGGGAACATTTAACTCGCCACTCTGAGTGAACGCTTCTTTGAGGGCTTGGTCGTCGTCGATGTTTAACCCTCCGATTTTTTCGGCCATGAACAATTTGAAGCCCACAGCACCTTCCGCGGCAATTGCTTTGACCTCTTCTGGGTCTGTGGGGAATTCAGCGTAGAAGCCTACATTAACGAGCGCGCGGCGACTTGCGGTTTCCATTCGGTTGCGTAAAGCCTCCGCGGTCATCGTTACGGGGCTATTGTTTGGCATGTCTAGAACGGTTGTTACTCCACCGGCGGCTGCGGCGGCAGTACCTGTCAGAAACGTTTCCTTGTATGCTTTGTTTTCGTCTCGTAGGTGTACATGAGAGTCTATTACCCCGGGCAGGACGAGCATGTTGTGTAAATCAGTTTTTTCGTCTGCTTTGGGCATGTTTGTTTCTTTGCCTATTTTCTGAATTTTGCCTTCTTCTATGGCAAAGCTGCAATCAACGATTTCGCCTTTTAGGTAAGCTTTGGCGTTAGTTAGCACAGAGTCAACAATCAAATTTAACGCGTCCTTCTGAGCAATGAAGAAACATGATGCGAAGTGGCTTATTTGCTTATTTAAAGTAGAAAACAGGAGAAATGGCCGTTAAAACCTGCTGTTTGGAAGGCTACTTCTCGCCCTCTGCTTCTACCCGGCAATCTTCGCAGAGGTACTGGCCGTTTTTGTCTTTGAGGTTTTCCGAGTAAGATCCGCATTGGTCACAGTATCCAGACAATGGTGTCTCTTCGGTTTCAACGGTTTCAGAGGCTGCACTTTCTATTCGCGTTCTCTCCTGAATTATCTCTATGAGTTCCGGCATAACGCCTAAGATGTCTTTGCTTGAGATTAACCCAATGAGGTCGCTTCGGTAGATTACGCCGAGTCTCCGTACATCCAACCGGCTCATTCTCCGCGCCGCGTCGCTTATGGTCGCTTCAGGTTCAATAGTGGCCAGTGGGGCAGTCATTACGTCTTTGGCTTTTACGGCTTCAGGTTTCAGGTTCTTGGCCAAGACACGTGCAACCAAGTCTCGCTCGGTAATTATCCCGAGAGGTTTTCCATCTTTGTTGGTGACTATGACGCAACCAAACTTGTTCTCGTTTAAGAGTCTAGCAATCTTGTTGGTGGGTGCTTCTTCGTCGGTAGTTACAACTGGGCTGCTCATGACGTCTTTGACAAGCATCCTTGTTCTTAATCCAATTTCAGACATTGCTATCATCTCAACAATCTTTTTGGGTTTGGCTTGTACAAGTCAACAATAGAGGGGCACAATTTAAGAGTTTTCTAAGGCGAGAAAGTCGGAGAAAATGATTGTCAAGGGTTTGGTCGAGAGTTTTTTCTTGATAAATTATGACCTGCTGATTTCGGTGCCTCAGTAAACCGAATAGTGATTTGAAGCTACTTGAAAGAAAACATTACTTTACTCCTGATGCCGAGAGCAGATATATAAGACAGTGGAGTAGTATTTTGTGTTAACGAACCAAAAGGGGTTCATAGAAATTGCCATCCAAACGAAAAAGCCGAGGAAGATCAAAAGGAAGCAAAGGTAGCAGTAGCTTGGTTCAATGTGCCAATTGCGGTCAGCAAGTTCCAAGAGACAAAGCCAAAAGGTCCACCCGCCGAGTATCGTTCGTTGAGCCCCAACTGGCCAAAGAGCTGAGGCAAAAGGGAACATACATCGCTTCTTGGGTTGACACAAAATGGTACTGCATATCTTGCGCGGTTCACCGAGGTATTGTGAACGTCCGAGCGGAAAGTGAACGACACTCACGTGCAAAACGAAGATACTAGCTTTCTCAGTATTTTCTTTCTTCACTAAAATTGAAACTAATTCATAACAGTTAGGTACTAACGAAATCGACAGTTAGACTTTTTAAGATCTCGCTCTAAGCGCCGACTTCTCTTCTGACGTTTGATTTGTCATCTCTGTTCTTTAACGTCTTATAAACGTGTATTCCCCTTTGCAGGACTGTGAATGTTGCCAATACAGCGATTATTATCATGCCGATGTTCAAGAGGGGAATCCAGAAAACCGCGGCTATGCTTATGGCAGCTAGGATTATGATGCGTTCGGGTCTTTCCGCTATCCCGATGGACTCCATCTTTATGCCTGCTGCTTCCGCTCTTGCTCGAGTGTAACTTACCATTAGGGAACTGGCCAATGCGACTAAGCCAACTATTAGGTTGCATAGTCCGCTGATTATTATGCCAGCTAACACGAAGGCGTCTGCGTACCTGTCTAATAGCGAATCCAAGAAACCTCCGAAGGTGCTTCCCTGTTGATAAGTTCGGGCCAATATCCCATCCAATGTGTCGCAGAATCC
This sequence comes from Candidatus Bathyarchaeota archaeon, assembly GCA_963760905.1. GTDB lineage: Archaea > Thermoproteota > Bathyarchaeia > Bathyarchaeales > Bathycorpusculaceae > JADGNF01. The sequence continues at coordinate 327,681 of CAVXEQ010000004.1, read as the reverse complement.
AGAAGCCATAAGAAGGAAAACCGCCACGAGTAGCCAAAGTGGTTGCTCTTTCGACGTAATAGCATAGGCTAAGGATGCAAGAAATGCTAAAACAAATCCGATTGTGGTTACGATGTTTGGTGTTAAGCCTATTTTGTGCGCCATTCCTGCTTCTGAGGACAGCATTTGTTGAACTTTTTGCTTCAGTTTGGTAAGCATGGCTGGATTCTTAGTTTTGTATGTTAATGCTTATTATTAAAGTTGGACTGAAAAAGTGGCTTCTCTTTATGGGTGTTGCGAATGGATAATTGTATGCTACGATTGCACCTTACAGTGCACTATTATTCATTAACTAATGGCTCAATCTGCATCTTCCGAGCGCTTGTTTAATTGCGGATTAAATGCAATGTCGCTTTCCCATAGAACATATAAGGAAGAAATCTGAAATATTAGAATCAGTAACGCTCTGTCGCGGACATACACAAACACGCACCCGGCAACGTTACGCATAACTAAAGGAGTAAAACAAAATGACCGAAAACGCAGACGTTATTTTCGTCGGAAACAAACCGCCAATGAGCTATGTTCTGGCAATCATAACCAGTCTCTCCTCAGGGACCCCGAAAGAAATAACATTGAAAGCACGAGGCCAAGCAATAACTACAGCAGTTGACGTGGCTGAAATAGCCCGAAACCGATTCGTAAAAGAACTGAAAGTAATCAAAATCGCTATAGGGACTGCTGAGATGCCGCCACGTGAAGGAGAGACAAAATCCAGAATGGTTTCAACGATGGAAATAACGCTCAAAAAGTAAAAACCGAAACAGAGCACGAAACCAAAAATCTCATAATTTTCTTTCATTTTTTCAAAGTGCCTAAACAGCGGCACTAAGACGCTGGAAGAACCGGTCTTCATGTAACGAAGAGAGAAAGGCTTTTTTCTCCACAAGATTTTTGCTTGTCAGAATCGTCCCTAAAGTAATGTCCAGGATTATACCTCGCTTGGCTAAGTTGTGATAACACAGATAGGAGCAGTGGAAAAACCGCCTTTCTATATGCCTGCGTTAAAATTAACCAAAATCGAGTTATCGCAAGTTAAATAACCAAGCAACTCTAAAAGTGAGTTGACTTCGTGACCAACATGTTGGACATCAAAATCATCCGCGAAAACCCTCAACTTGTAAAGAGCAACTTGGAGAAAAGGGGAAACCCAGAAAACCTCCTTATGCTTCAGGAACTAATCGAAACCGACAAAAAATGGAGAGAAGACCTCACCAAACTCAATGACCTGAAACATGAGCGGAAAGTCTGCACCCAGGAAATAGCCCTTCTCAAAAAAAACAAGCAAGACGCTCAAAGCCAAGTTGAAAAAGCCAAAGTTATTGACACAGAAATTACCAGCATGGAGAAAGAAGTCACCCAAATAGAACAGAAAACCCGCGATTACCTTATGAATCTGCCCAACCTTCTTCATGAAACTGTGCCTTTCGGAACAAGCGACTTAGACAATGTGGAAGTTAAAAAATGGGGAACTCCCCAACAGTATACCTTCACGCCTAAAAGCCACATTGATTTAGCCTTAAGCTTGGGCATCGTAGATATTGAGCGTGCAGGAAAAGTTGCAGGCGCCAGGTTCTTCTACTTTAAAGGCTTAGGCGTACTTCTCGACTACGCGCTGATGAACTTCGCCATGGAAACCATGGCAAACAAAGGTTATACATTAATTGAGCCACCTTACCTGATGAAGCGCGAACCCTACGAAGGGGTAACCGCCATGGGAGACTTCGCTGAGGTCCTCTACAAAATCGAGAATGAAGACCTTTACCTCATCGCCACTAGCGAGCACCCGATGGCAGCCATGTACATGAACGAAGTCCTCAAACAAGACAATCTGCCCCTGAAACTTGCAGGCGTAAGCGCGTGTTTCCGCAAAGAAGCAGGAGCACATGGCAAAGACACTCGCGGCATTTTCCGAACTCACCAGTTTAACAAAATTGAACAGTTCATCTTCTGTACTCCGGAAGATTCTTGGCGAATGCATGAAGAACTTGCCAAAAATTCGGAGGAACTGTTGCAGAAATTGGAGCTTCCATATCGCATGGTGAATGTCTGCACAGGCGATATTGGAACGGTAGCCGCAAAAAAATATGATTTCGAAGCTTGGATGCCGGCACAAGGGGCATACCGAGAAGTTATCAGTTGTAGTAACTGCACCGACTACCAAGCGAGAAGGCTGGGAATCAGGTACCGGGAAAAAGAAGGCGCTGCACCCAAAGGGGTCGTGCACACACTCAATAGCACCGCAATAGCCACAGGAAGAACCATAGTTGCTATACTAGAGAACTGTCAGCAGGAAGATGGCTCAATACTTATACCCAAGGTTCTGAGAAAGTACATGGGTGACATTGAGAAGATAACCATTAAACGCTAAACCTTTTAATATTGCTTTGAGAGTGCTAAAGGCGCGTTCGGAGGAATAACTTGTCTTCGAAATCTACTAAACACGTACGTGATAAATGGCGAAGTAAATCATGGTACATGATCGTTGCACCACCATACTTCGGAAACATAGAACTGGGTTCAGTGCCAGCTGCAGAAGAGCAAAGTCTCATCGGAAGAGTTGCTGAAGCCACACTTTACGACATAACAGGCGACTTCTCGCATCAATACTTGAAAATGTTCTTCCAAGTAAACGCGATAGAAGGCAAAACCGCTCGTACCCTCTTCAAAGGCCACGAATACAGTCGCGATTACCTCAGGAGTCTAGTGCGAAGGAGAACTACTAAAGTAGATGGCCTCTTCAACCTTACAACAAAGGACGGCTTCAAACTCAGAATTGCCGTTTCAGCCTTGACGCTTTCTAGAATCAAGACTTCACAGGAGAAAACAATCCGCAGAATCATGAACAAGACCATAAAGGAAAAAGCTGCTGCACTCACACTAGATCAGTTCGTACAAGAAATGGTTTTGGGCAAAATAGCGTCAGACATTTACAACGAATCAAAACTCCTTGCGCCGCTAAGGCATGTTGGTATCCGCAAATCCAAGCTTGTAGGTCAACCAGCTGTTCTGCCAGAACAAAAAGCCCTAACGGAACCAGCGGCAGAAGCTGAACCAGTCGAAGAAGAAGCAGAGGCTTAGCTCAATTCTTTCAAAAAGGTTTTCTTCAAACCTTTTCCAGAATATTTACTTTACTCGCTTTTCCCCAGTTTTGTCAAACACTTGTTCGCTTTAAAAGCGAATCCGTTATTTAGTCCAAGACTTATTTTTAGCTATCAAAGAAGCGATGACAAGTATGGCTAACCATGCAGGTGTCCACGAGAAAGGTAATTTTTCGCTTTCAGATCTGATAGACAGCATCAAGAAGAGCGAAAACTTTGCAAAAACAGGCGCAATCGGTCTTTTCATAGGTGTTGCGCGCGGAGAAAACAATGAAGGCCAAAAAGTGCAGAAACTTACGCTTGAAGCTTACGAAGAGAAAGCTAATGAAGTTCTTGGAAAAATCTGTGATGACCTCGAGGAGATGCCGGGAATTGTTGATGTTCAGATTCATCACTTGCTTGGCGAATTCAACGTGGGTGAGGACCTTGTTTATGTGTCGGTCGCAGGTTCTCATAGACCAGAGGTTTTTTCTGTGTTACGGGAAGCTGTGGAACGTTACAAGCATGAGGCACCTGTTTTCAAGAAGGAACAAGTAACCGACAAGCAGGGCAGAACTCAAGAGTCTTGGGTTTCAGAAAAACAATCCAGCAAGCCATAACAGGCTTAATGGTTTTTGTGGAGCGGTCAATTCAAATAAGCAGTGAGAAAATATTGCTGTCAAGCAATTAAGGAGAAAAAGTATATGATTACGGCTTTGGCAGGCGGAGTTGGCGCTGCAAAACTTCTCACCGGAATTGCAAGGATAGTCAACCCAAAAGAGCTAACGATTATCGTTAACACAGGTGACGACATCGAACTGCACGGCTTGCATATATCGCCTGATTTAGATATTGTGACTTATTCTTTGGCGGAAATTGTTGACGGGGAGAAAGGGTGGGGAATTAAGGGCGACACCTTCAACTGCCTTGACTCGTTGAAGAGATTCACAGGTTTAGAATGGTTTAATTTAGGCGATCGGGACCTCGCCACTCACATTTTCAGAACAAACCTTCTCAAACAAGGATACACACTTACGAATGTTGCCCAGAAAGTTAGCGATGCCTTAAGTGTTAAAGCAACGATTTTGCCAATGACAGACGACAAGTTTGAAACTCGAATCGTGACTGCAGAAGGCACAATACACTTTGAGGAATACATGGTTAAACGAGGCGCAAAAGACGAGGTTTTCGGAGTTGAATTCTACGGTTCGGAAAATGCGAGGCCTGCCAAAGGGGTTATTGAGGCGATCGAGAATGCTGAACGGGTCGTAATTTGCCCAAGTAATCCAGTGGTTAGCATTGGAACAATTCTGTCAGTAGCCGGTGTGAGGGATTCATTGAAACGGACATCTGCAAACAAAGTTGGGGTAAGTCCCATAATTGGTGGAATGCCTGTCAAAGGTCCAGCGGATAAACTGCTGCGGGGTTTGGGTCGTGAGGTTTCAGCATTTGCTGTGGCTGAACTCTACGCGGATTTTCTCGACACATTCATAATTGATGTTACTGATGCTTCATATAAACGACGTATTGAGCAGCTTGGGCTTCAGGTTAAAGTTGCACACACTCTGATGAGAAGTTTAGACGACAAGGTTCAATTGGCGAAAATAGTTCTTGAAAGCTAACTTGAAAAAGCCGTTTCCGATTTTTTGCTATATAGTTTAAGGTGTATTCTATATAATATTTGGACAGCTTAAATTAGTTTGAAATGGAATACTTCAATTGGAGATGCGTGTGCGGAAAGCGATAGCGAGAAAACGGAAACGGTCCTCAAAACTTCAGAATATGTGGTTTTCACGTGCGTTTAACTTGAACGATTGAAGTTTGGCTGATTGGGGGACTGACCTTTGGAGCGAAAAATGAAAAGTGAAGAAGAACACTATGAAAATTCGGATCTTTTGGATTGGTTTCTCGCTATTGATGTGTGCTTAGCATAAAATAGCATTATCGCTGGCAGCTTGCCATGTCGCGTTGAGAAGAAAGGTTATATCTCAACCTGCGAAATAGGCTATAAGGAGACTATGACCGTGGAACGAAGAAGCTACGACTGGTTTGAAAAACGTCGCCGAACAAAGGGCTTAGAATTAGCTCACGAACAGATAACTAAAGCCTTCGATACAGTAACCTTGTTGCATAAAGCGACGAAAAGCTTCTCAGATGGAAACTTGGTAGAAACAAAAAAGTTTATTCTGAATTTGTACAAGGCGGAAGAAGAAGTTGACAAACTCAGAACTGACGTTTTCACTGAACTGTCTAAAGGTGCGGCGTTGGTGGCGGATTACCGCGAAGATCTCCTTCACTTAGTTAAGCGGTTGGATACTTTGGCGGATCACACAAAGGATGCAGCTAGGTGCCTGCAAATGTTGGGTGACGCGAAGATTCCTGAGGAACTTTGTCAAAAAACTGTGTTCATGACTGGGAAACTTGTGGATGCAGCTCAAGCGTTGCGAGGCGGCATAGAGAAGATTTCTTCGAATGCCTCTGAAGCCATTGCTGAAGCTAAAAAGGTTGAAGCGTTTGAGCATGACCTTGACGAGGAGTATCTTAATGCGAAAATGCTGTTTGTTAAATATGGCGAAAAGATAAACTGTGGTGCCATGGTTATCTTTGATGATTTAATTGAGTTCATAGAGCACGCCGCAGACATGTGTGCAGATACAGCGGACTACATTGTGATTCTTTCAAGCAGAGAATAATATAACTCTGTATTTTGCCATTTTTTGTTTTTTCACAGTAACTTCTATATTGTTAATTTTTTGCTATGCATCTCTTATTATGTATTGCTGATTCCTCAGCGGATTCTTGAACCGACGAAAAACGACAGGGGAAACAGTAGTTGAATCCAAATTTTTATGAACACATCTGAAAGCTCCTGGGGCAAAACTATTTTGGAATTGTTATGTTCCTGCCTAATCAACTGTCACATATGGGGCTTAGCAATGATTCTGAGTTATCGGGGCAAGCGGCTTCTATAAGTAAGACATGAAAAGTTGTGGTAGCGGGGAGTAGATTTGAACTACTGATCTCTGGGTTATGAGCCCAGCGGGTTAATCCTGGCTACCCCACCCCGCTGCAACTTCTTAGGCAGAACCTAAGCGGATTCCTGATACTACCTCTCTGCCAATTATTAATAGTTTCTTTTCTATAAAGCGCAAAAACATTTTAGTGGCGACCATTCATTTGTACGTTCGAGGATATAGTAACTTGGATAGTCCCTATTTGCGTGAATTGTCGAATCCATGTTTGGAGAACCCGACATTTATCCAGGGGCTACCCGGGTTTGGCAATGTTGGCAGAATAGCGGCGCATATGTTTATCAAATATTGCAATGCAAAACTGTTTGCAGAGTTGTATTCGCCGACTTTCCCAGATTACGTGTCAGTTAGCTCGAAAGGAATTTGCCATTTGCCTCGCTACGAGTTTTACTCCGCAACGTTGGATAATACCAATTTTGTGATGATGTCGGGGGAAACGCAGCCTTCATTTGATGATGTGTTGGCGCATTACGAGGTCTGCGGAGAAATAGTGGACTACGTGGAAAAGCTCGGCTGCCGATTTCTCATCACTATTGGCGGCGTACCAATAACTGAAGAGAAAGCACAAGTATATGTAGCAGCCACTTCGCCAAGACTCGCAGCTGAGTTCATGGAGAAAGGTGCAGTCGTTTACAGCCGGGGTAGAATTGTGGGCGGGACAGGCTTAACTTTGGCTTTGGCTAAAGAACGGGGCTTGGAAGGCGTTTGCCTCTTGGGAGCAACGACGGGTTTTAAGTCGGATAAGGACGCAGGTTTGCTTACTTTCAAGTTTTTGATGAAAGCTTTAGGAAAAGAGATAAAAGAAGGATTACCAGAAACACATTAAACCGTGAACTAATGTAGAGAAGGGTTTGCATGACAAAAAACGAAGAAATCAAAACCATGGACAGCGGCTTCATGAGTTCAAAATTTGGAAAAGTATTCCTGACAATTATATCGGTTTTTCTGGTTTTCGCCGGACCAACCTACATAGTCTACGGACTTGCGATAGTTGTAAAAGTGGATCTAGCAGCTTCGTTTGCTGTGGGCTTTGTTCTATTCATCGTTGGTTTAGTGATGATGCGATATCTGGTGCAGAAGAAAATCGTTTCTTGATTTTTGCCTCGGATACCCCAGGGTGCATCATCAAATCAGCTTTTATTATTCGTCATCGGCGTTTTCTAGAATTCAATCGGGCGGTTATTAAGGCTTTTTTTGCTTAAATGCCGTTTCGGAAACGCATATAACTTATAGACGCAGATATATCGAGTATGCAAAGCAGTAGGAAAAAAGGCCCCCGAGAATTCGCGGAAAAGGATGGGAAAGCAGCAAAGCGAACAACAATCATACTTGAAAAGGAAGAACGTGACTACATAGACTCATTAATTCGCGAAGGAAAAGAACAAGGTATCAAGCCCCTCATCGGCAAAATGCTCAACATCTATCGAAGTATGATGGTTTATGACTGGAGGTTTCCGGGCGAATACTATTGCGGCATAAGTCGCCTCGCCTTTGTTAACGTGGAATTGCTCAATATCATTATTCAGCAGATTCCTAAAGAAAAGTGGCGTGAAATAGGCAGAAAAATGGGTTCTGGCTTGAAAGTTTCAATGGAGACAACCTTGGAACTGCCTGCTATAACGAGAGAAAACTGGGACAAAGTTTTCAATAGGCTGCAGGTACAAGGGTTTGGAGACTTCTACATGAAAGACAGGTATCTTTTAGCAAAAACTCCCTTCATCAACGAAAACGACATTTTGGCGGGAATTCTTGAAGGATTACTTGAAGTTCAGTTAGATTTAAAGAATAATATTCCTCCGCTCGTTTTCGAGGTGCGAAAAGCCCTTGTCACGCCTTCGGGAAAATAGGCGTGGTTAAACCTTAAATCGGGATTCAACTGCTAGGATACGTTTATTAGAATTAACTTGGTTAGGTGCGGTTTAGTGACGAAAGATGAGGGATTACGTTCACCAAAGGCGATTGCGTTCATCCAAAGTAAAGGCAGTCGAATCAATAACCAGTTAGAAAAAAGGTATTCTAAAGTACGCGTTTCCCTTACAATGGTCACAGAATTTCTAAAAAAAGCTAAACAAGTAGGCAACGGACTGAATGTTCCTTTAATGAAAAATTTAGGTGACAAAGTATGAATGAAGTAAAATTTGCAATACCCGCCGGCTCTTTAGCCAAAGCGACCTCTGACTTTTTTGCGCGTTCAGGCTATAAAATCTCAGGCACCGAACGCACATATAGACCAACTATAAACGATCCGGGAATCGAAATGAAGGTTCTTCGACCCCAAGAAATCCCTGTGTTCGTTGCTGAAGGCTTACAGGATCTTGGTATCACGGGGGAAGATTGGGTTAGGGAAAACCGCGCCGATGTGGAAATTCTGCAGAACCTTGAGTACGGAAAAATAAAGCTTGTTATTGCGGTGCCGAAAAGCGTGGGCGAAAACAGCACTATGGGCGACTTCATGGAATCTGTTTGGAGCCAAGGCAGGAACTTCCGAATCAGCACAGAATACCTCAACATCGCTTCGGAATATCTAAAGAGCAAACCTGAATACAAAAAGCGCTTCGGTGATGCGGACCCTATGCTTGTAACGCCGTGGTGGAAAAAAGGCGATAACTCAAAAGCGAAGATTTTTCTGTCATTCGGTGCGACAGAAGCAAAGCCTCCAGAAAACAGCGACTGCATAATGGACGTAACTGAAACCGGCAGCACAATAGAAGCTAACAACTTGAGAATAATTGAGACCGTCATGAGATCTGCTGCTGTGCTCATTGCTAACAAGAAAGCCCTCGAAGACCCGGAGAAGCGAGAAAAAATCTATGACATAGTTGCATTGCTCAAAGGCGTCGTTGACGGTTCCAAGCGTATCCACATATTCGTTAACGTCAAGAAGGCGAACCTGCAGAAACTGCTCACGGAACTGCCCGCTTTGAAGAACCCGACAATTGCGCCCTTGGCTAATAAAACATGGGTTAGCGTAAACACGGTAATCGAAAAAGATTGCCTTATAGGTATCTTGCCAAAAATACGTAAACTAGCGCAGGGCTTGGTGGTTTATGAGCCAAGGCAAGTTTTGGCGCTAGATGAGATAACTCGGAGAAAAGAAGGCAAATGCACAGCAGACTCGAAATGAAAGTTTGGAAAGCCCGCGAGCTTCCCATAAACTGGTTCAAGCGTAAGGCAACGTGCGACAAAGACAGCGAAACTGTTGAAAACGATGTTAAAGAAATAATAAGGGTGGTTCAAAAACGAGGAAATGCTGCTCTAGTCGAGTTTACAGAAAGATTTGACAAAACTAAGCTGACTGCTAGAGATCTTCGGGTGAGCTCCGCAGAGATTAAAGCCGCCTACAAGACCGTTAGCCAACAGCAAGTCAATGCGCTCAAATTGATGAGAGAAAAACTTTTTTCAAACGAGAAACTTGCTCTTCAACAGATTGGCTACAAGACTTCGCGAGAGGGCATATCAGTTCAGAGTGTGATGCGCCCAATCGAAAGTGTCGGTTGCTATGTTCCAGCTGGGCAAGCAGTTTACCCCAGTACACTCGTTATGACAACGACTCCAGCTAAAGTTGCAGGTGTGCAACGCATCGTGGTTTGTTCTCCCCCAACCTACAAGGGCACAATAAACCCGCTGATTCTTGTGGCTGCAGATATCTGTCAAGTGGACGAGGTATACAAAGTTGGAGGCGTCCAAGCAATAGCTGCATTAGCTTACGGGACCGAAACTATCAATCCTGTCAAAAAAATTATCGGCCCAGGAAGCAAATACGTCACTGCCGCAAAAGTCCAAGTGTCCAAAGACGTAGCCATTGACATGCCTGCAGGCCCCAGTGAGATCCTCGTTTTGGCAGATGAAACGGCAAACCCCAAACTAATCGCGGCGGACATGATTAGCCAGGCGGAACATGGGTCAGATAGCGTCGCAGGACTCATTACAGCCTCAAGAAAGTTGGTTGAGGGCGTCTTGAGATGCCTTGATGAACAAAGTGTTTTGGCGGAACGCAGAGAAATCGTGGAGAAAGCGCTTTCAACAAACGGCTTCATAATCACATGCAACGATGATCCTGAGGCGATGGCTGCTTTAGCTAACGCATTCGCACCAGAACACCTAGAAATAATGACCAAGGCGCCTAAGGATATCGCCGACAGAATCACTTCAGCAGGTTTAATCCTCATCGGATCGTACAGTCCGGTGGCTTTGAGCGATTACGGTAGTGGAACCAACCATGTATTGCCTACCGGCGGATTCGGAAGCGTTTACTCAGGATTGTCTGCGTTAGATTTCATGCGAAGAGTAAGCATTGTGGAAAGCTCAAAAGAAGGCTTAGACAGACTTAGGAAATACATTGAAGTTCTTACCGAAGCGGAGAACCTTCCAAATCACTTTAAAGCTGTTGAGGCGAGGTTTGAAGAATGATCCCCGAATGTAAGAAATGGTTAGGTAAGAAACTTGAGAAGCTTTCTGGCTCTGAAATTTACAGTGCAGAAAAAACCAACGAGGAAATCGCACGACAGTATGGGCTGAAAACCAGCGATATAGTGAAGCTCAACTACAACGAAAATTTGTATATTCCACGTGAAAAAATTATTCCGTTGCTGAAAGAGGTGGCCGACGAATGCGACTTTCGGATTTACCCTCAGGAAGAAGAAGTCCGCTTGAAAGAGAAAATCGGCGAGTACCTGCAAGTGCCCACGGAAAGCGTTACGATAGGGAACAGCAGCGACGAAGTCATGGACCGCGTTATCCGCGTCTTCCTCAGTGAAGGCGAAAGGGCCGTGACTTTCGCGCCGACCTTCAGTGTATTCAAGTACTGTGTAAAATACCAAGGCGCAGAGTACTTTCCCGTGCAGCTCCGCGACGACTTCACCATTGACATGAACGCAATGTACAAGGCATTCACCCCAAACGCGAGGCTACTCTATTTATGCTCACCAAACAATCCAACCGCCAGCCAGCTAAAACCTAGAGAAATCGAAGCTTTAACTGAAGCGTTCCCGGGTATTGTGCTCGTTGATGAGGCTTACGCGGAATATGCGGATTATTCAGTTGTGCCGCTCATTAAAAAGTACGAGAATCTGATCGTGATGCGAACCTTCTCGAAAGCGTTCAGTTTGGCTGGTCTTAGGCTGGGTTACATGGTGGCGAATCCGACCTTGGCGAGAGCTCTGGATAAGAACCCTGCGCCATACCCTGTTAACGTGGTTTCTTTGAGCATGGGGAGGAAAATGCTTGAAAACATTGGCCTAATGCGGGAATCCGTGGCGGCTCTAAAGGCCGAGCGGGGGAACCTCATAAACTGCTTAAATGAGATAAGAGGGATAGCATCGTTTGATTCGAAGGCGAACTTTGTCCTCTTCAATACGGATAAGCCGTATGGGGAGGTTTACGAGACTGCGCTGAAGCAGGGCTTGGTCATTAAGAAGCTTGGGAAACTGTTAAAGTACGAGAATTGTTTGCGAACCACAGTGGGTCTACCTGAAATGAACGCCAAACTCATAAAAGCATTAACCGAATACATGGAGAATTGACAATGAGAGCCGAAGAAGTCTACCGAAAAACCAAGGAAACCGAGGTCACAGCCAGAGTCAACTTGGACGGCGACGGAAAAAACGATGTATTCACAGGCGTCGCGTTCTTTGACCACCTCTTAAACAGCTTTGCTACACACAGCCTCATTGATGTTACTGCCAAAGTCAAAGGCGACCTTAAACACCACAGCGTCGAGGACCTAGCCATCGGGCTCGGAGAGGCACTGAGCAAGGCGCTGGGTACCCGAGAAGGTATCACGCGGTTCGGTTTTGCTGCCGTTCCAATGGACGACTCGTTAGCATTCGCAGCAATAGACCTTGTTAAGAGACCCTATGCTGTCATTAATCTGAAGTTGAAGGGCAAAAAGGTCGAGGATATGGCAACCGAGGACATCATTCACTTCTTCGAAACGCTGGCGACTTCATTATGTGGGAACGTTCACGTTTGGACGGAGTACGGCGGCAACGACCACCACAAGGCAGAAGCCGCAGTCAAAGCTCTTGCTCTTAGCCTCAAGCAAGCGATAGCCATCGATCCCCGCAGAAAAGGTATCCCCAGCTCCAAAGGTGCAATGTAATGCCCAAAGTGCAAATCGTGGATTACGGTGTGGGCAACTTGCTCAGCTTGAAGTTTGCCTTGGAAAAAGCTGGGCTGAAAGCGGAGATCGCGGCACCTTCACAGAAGCTTGACGCAGACGCCATCGCTTTGCCTGGCGTAGGGAACTTTTCCGCAGCAGCAAAAGCGCTGGAACCCGTAAAAGCAGAACTTGTGGAAACTGTTAAAGCGGGAACACCGATTCTGGGGATATGCCTCGGGCTTCAACTTTATTTTGAAACAAGCGAGGAAGGACCAGGCGAAGGCTTGGCATTCTTTAAAGGCAAAGACGTGCGGCTAACGGGTCCTGTTAAGATTCCACATATGGGCTGGAACACAATCCAGAAAGTTAAGCAGAACGAGCTCTTGGACGATGTCGCAGACGGCTCTTACGTGTACTTTGTTCACTCCTTGTTCCCTGTACCCATGGATAAAGAGATAATCTGTACCCAAACCGAATACGCACAGACCTTCACCTCAGCCGTGGCCGACAAGAACGTTTACGGTACGCAGTTTCACCCCGAAAAATCAGGCGACATCGGATTAAAAATCCTCCAGAACTTCGCGCGAATTGTGTCAAGGTGACATGTATGCAGGTTATCCCGGCTATTGACTTGATGAAAGGCAAAGTCGTTCGCCTAACCAAAGGTGATCCTGAGCAAGCGAAGTTTTACGATTATCTAGGAACGCCTGTTGAAATCGCTGAAAGATGGAAAGCTGAAGGCGCCCAGCGAATACACATTATTGATTTGGATGCAGCTTTCGGTAAACCAGACAACCTTAAGGTTGTCGCGCAAATCTCTCAGGCGACGGGGTTGCCGATTCAGGTGGGCGGCGGTATACGCAGTGTCGCAGCAGTCGAGCGGCTCCTTAACGCAGGTATACAACATGTCATTTTGGGCTCGTTGGCGTTCAAAGAGCCATCTGTAATTACTCAGATTCAGAAAAAATTCAGTCCAGACCGAGTTATCGTTGCCTTGGATAACCGCGACGGCATGGTGATGGTTGAAGGTTGGACAAGCTCCACAAGATTTAGTTTGAAAGATGCTATGGAGACTTATATGAAGTTAGGTGTGAAGGCTTTTCTAATTACTTCGATAACTAAGGATGGTACACTTTCTGGTCCTGACCTGGACACTCTTGAAGGCGCCTGCAAGTGGTCAGGCGGAGGAATCATCGCGGCGGGTGGCATAGGCACCTTATTGGACCTCGTTGCGCTCAGACGCGTCGGTGTGGACGCCGCGGTTGTAGGAAAGGCACTTTACGAGCGAAGATTCACCCTTAGGGAAGCAATACAAACTGTCAAGGAGAACTAAGCAGATGCCCCTAGTTAAACGCATAATCCCGTGCTTGGATGTGACGGGCGGTTGCGTCGTCAAAGGTATAAATTTCCTGCAGCTCAAGAACGCCGGAGACCCAGTCGAATTGGCGAAACGTTACTCGGATCAAGGCGCGGATGAACTGGTTTTCTTGGATATAACCGCGTCTTCGGATAATCGTGATACATTACGTGATGTGGTTGAAGGCGTGGCGAAAGCCATCAACATACCATTTACTGTAGGCGGCGGAATCCGCAATGAATCCGACGCGCGATTAGTCCTTTGCAGCGGCGCAGACAAAACCTCTGTGAACACCGCTGCCGTGGAGAACCCGAAGTTGATTTCGAGGCTGGCGGACTTGTTTGGGCAGCAATGCGTGGTTGTTGCGATAGATGCCAAGCGTAATCGAACCAAGCAGAAGGATAAAATCACCGTGGAGACGGCCGAAGGTCCAGTATGGTTTGAAGTTTACACTTACGGCGGACGTAAACCCACAGGCATAGATGCCATTCAATGGGCTCTGAAAGCTATGGAGCTTGGCGCAGGTGAGTTCTTGTTGACCTCGATGGATTGCGACGGAACCAAAAACGGCTTCGACCTGGAGCTGACAAGTGCCATCTCGGAGCGTGTGAACGTGCCAGTTATCGCAAGCGGCGGCGCAGGGGAACCTGAGCACTTTTTTGAAGCGTTCACGAAGGGAAAAGCAGATGCTGCTTTGGCGGCGTCGGTTTTTCACTACAGCGAATATCCTATACCTGTTGTAAAAGATTACTTGCGAAAGATGGGGGTGACAATTAGACCATGACTGAAGAGAACCTATTTGAGAAGCTCGATTGGAAGAAGATGGATGGACTCATTCCCGTGGTTGTACAGGATGCTGACTCGAAAGAGATTCTGATGCTTGCCTACGCAAACAAGGAGGCTTTGGAGAAGACTTTGAAAACGGGCTTTGGTACTTACTGGAGTAGGAGCAGACAACAGCTTTGGGTGAAGGGAGAGACATCTGGTCACATACAGAAAATCAGACGCGTCGTCGCTGACTGCGATTATGATGCTGTGCTATATGTTGTGGAGCAGAAGGGGCCTGTCTGTCACACTGGAGCAGAAACTTGCTTCCACCACGAGTTTAAATGTTACGTTGAATAGTTTTTTAAGACTAACCTTTTCTTATTTATGTTAATTAGCTTAAAGCTGCTTTAGGAGAAGGTCACATGTCTTTGCATGAAGCCATATTGTACGAGAAGGGGAAAGAAAACAAGGTTAGATGCTTCCTTTGTGCACGCCGATGTGTTATATCTGATGGTGCGTCAGGTTTCTGTATGGTCCGGAAAAATCAAGGCGGCACGCTTTATTCGTTGAACTATGGAAAGGCTGTTTCGGCATGTGTGGATCCCATAAGCAAGAAGCCTCTGTCACACTTCAACCCCGGCGCATTGGTTTTGTCGGTTGCCGCCGCTGGATGCAATTTCCGTTGCCAATTCTGTGACAACTGGATGATAAGCCAAGACCAGGAAGTTGCAGGCAAAAACTTCCCGCCCTCAGACGTTGTCAAAGCTGCAAGGGAAAAAAATTGTCAAGGTATAAGCTACACTTACACTGAACCCACGATTTACATGGAATACGCTAGAGACACAGCTGAACTCGCACATCAAGTGGGTCTCTTTAACACTTTTGTAACCAACGGATACATGACGCCTGAAGCAGTAAAGTCAATTGCACCTTACCTAGACGCAGCCACTGTGGATTTCAAAGCTGGAGGCGACCCCGATTTCTACAAGAGCATCTCCGCCGTCCCAAGCGTATCTCCTATATACGAAGCCCTAAAGGAACTCAAGTTGCATGGGGTCCACATAGAACTCACAAACCTAGTTGTTCCGAAAATAGGGGACGACATGAGCAAAATCGCGGAAATGGCAAAGTGGATTAAGAACTACCTTGGGAAAGATACGCCTTTTCACCTATTGCGTTTCCATCCAGATTACAAAATGACTACTGTACAAGCTACCCCCGTCGAAACCCTTGAAAAGGCTTACATGACCTGTAAAGAGGCTGGTTTGAACTATACTTATCTTGGAAATGTTCCTGGGCATCCTGCGGAGAACACTTATTGCCCTAACTGCAACGAAGCCGTCATTAAACGTTACAGCTTCGAGATTACCCGATGGAACCTGACCAAAGATATGCGGTGCCCAGTCTGCGGACACAATATACCCATAAAAGGTACACTACATGTAACAGGCACAAAATTTCCCTACGCCCTATTTTAGGCTGAACTTAGCGCATGAACTTGTTTGACTTTTTCTTACTGGCGATTTTTTTTAACGTTACTAGCATGTTGAAAAACAAGGAGATGTTGCACATAAAGTAGTGATTCTGAAAAAAATATTTCGAGCAGGAAACTCTTTTAGCCATCCTCAGTCTCAGTTCTGGTTGTTTATTCAAAGAGGGTTCTGATGTGGCAAAGAAAGTGAAGATTTTTGGCTTCGTAGGAAGTTTGCGCAAAGGCTCCTTCAACAAGGCGCTCATGCGCGCGGCAGTGGAACTTACTCCCGAAAACGTGGAGATTGAGGTTTTCGATATCGAGGGCATTCCGCCTTTCAATCAGGATTTTGAGAAAGACCCGCCACGGATAGTTAAGGAGTTTAAGGCGAAAATCAAAGCCGCTGACGCTCTATTAATTGCCACGCCTGAATACAACTATTCCGTTCCAGGAGTGTTGAAGAATGCCATAGACGCTGCCTCCAGACCATATGCGGATAAGGTTTTCGATGGAAAACCCGTCGCCATGATGAGTGCTTCTACTGGCAGGATAGGTGGTGCCCGTGCCCAATATCACCTGCGGCAGTCCTTAGTTTTCCTTAATATGCACCCAATCAACAAACCAGAAGTTATGTTATCTCAAGCAAAACAGTATATCGATGAAAACGGAATCTTGACCAACGAGGAAACCCGCAAGCTTATACAGCAACTCTTGGAGGAGCTAGTTAAGTGGACACAGAAACTAGCGGCAAAAACGTAACGTTTCCAGGCGTTTTCCATTACACAGAATCATTGAACACCCTTGTACTAGACTTTAGAACAGTTTGTTCCAATGCATGGCGCTATAAGATTCTAAAACGATAGCTTTCATCGGTGAAAAACAATGAAGCACCACCCAAAATTAGTTTCCCTCCTAGTAATGCTGGCTGTCTTCGGCAGTGTTGCCGGAGTATGTTGGGCGCTCACCAGCACTCAACAATCAATTGATCAACCAATAAACCAGATGCCGAAACTAATGATTCATGAGCAGATACGAGATGCAGCAATAGCCTCCATTGCAGTTGATCATCCAGAAACGGCGCAATTCATGAATGATCTTGTGTGGACTGGCGGAAGACAAGACACAAAGCTACTGGGTTCAGAGACTTACATGTACCAAAGCCAAGGCTGGACTGTTACCATCAAATACCCCGTTGTAGCAAACCCCATCTACAACATCACAGTCGACTATTCGACCGCATCCAACGGAGTCTCTATACCCTATCACGTAACTTGGCAGGGTACCTGGCAAGATGGATGTGTGACTGAGGCAAGCTACGTCTTCGCTCAGTAGACCCCTCTCAAACTCTGACGAGAATAACAGCTTTCCTCAGTCTACCTTTTTTTTCTAAATGCCCCCAAGAACAGCAGAAACGAAGGTTTCGTGAAACCTTTTAAGCTAAATCCAACATTACGAGCAACACACACAAGTTAACGGAGGATGCGTCGAAATTCGAGTAATCGCCGACTTGCACATTCATAGCCGTTTTAGTCGAGCTACAAGCGAACAAATGACGGTTAAGGAAATTGCGCGATATGCCAAAATCAAGGGATTGCAACTTGTTGGCACAGGCGACTTCACACATCCTATGTGGCTAAAGGAAATCCGGGAAACTCTCACTCCAGACGGAGACTCTCAGCTTTTCAAGCTGGCTGGTTCTGAAGTGCCCATGCGTTTCATGTTGACAACCGAAGTCTGCACAATATTCGATTTTGAGAACCAGAGTAGGAAGGTTCACCATGTTATTTTAACTCCCAGTTTAGATGTTGCAGTCCAAATTAACGAAGCGTTGGGAAAGTTTGGAAACTTGAGTTCAGACGGCAGACCCATCCTAAACATGACTGCGCCTCAGTTTGTCGAGGAAGTCATGCAGGTTTCTGACGCTAACGTAGTTTTCCCTGCGCATGCTTGGACCCCTTGGTTCAGCGTATTTGGGGCCTTTAGCGGTTTCGACAACATTGAAGATTGCTACCAGGACATGACGCGGCATATTCATGCCTTGGAAACAGGTCTCTCTAGCGATCCGCCGATGAACTGGCGCCTAAGCAACTTGGATCGATTTACTTTGGTTTCGAATAGTGACTGCCATAGTTTCTGGCCCTGGCGCATGGGCAGAGAAGCCAACGTCTTAGAGCTTCAGCACATGAGCTATAAGGAAATCACCGGGTCTATTCAGACCAAAGACACCAGCCGCTTCAAGTTCACAATTGAAACTGATCCTGCTTACGGCAAATATCACTGGACAGGACACCGAAACTGTAACGTGTCACTTTCGCCACAGGAGGCGCGTAAACTCAACAACTTCTGTCCCGTCTGCGGGAGAAAACTCACAGAAGGCGTGGAGCAGCGTGTAGAAGACCTTGCCGACCGCCCGATGGGCTTCAAATCCGCGGATTCGCCGGGGTTCATGCGTTTGATGCCGCTTTCAGAAATAATTGCCACCGTTATAGACGCGGCTTCTCCTTCGAATCAGGCTGTTTGGAAAATTTACAATTCACTTATCAGCAGATTTGGCAACGAATATGCCGTGCTAATGGACGCGTCAAAGGATGAGTTGACATCGGTTGTTGATTTACTTGTTGCCGATGCTATTGTTAAGGTTCGGGAGGGCGGGGTCACAGTTGTTCCTGGTTACGATGGCGTTTACGGCAAACTTGTTTTGCCATCACCTTCGGAACCTGCAGGCTCGAAGTCAAGTTCTGAAGTGACAAGGCTTAAGGCGCCAAAGGGAAGAGTTCAGCAGAGTAGCTTAGGCGATTTCATTTGAGTAACTGCTCCGCGAACTTGGAACAAAACCATTTTATCCTTTCACTCGAATACATAGAACGAATTGACATTCGGAGGCAAACAACTCCTTGAAAGACCTTCTAACAAAAATAATCGATGTTGCCGCAACCAAATTTGGCGCCCAATACGCAGAAGCGCGAGCGCAGAAACTCTCCAAAACCATGTTTACTATGAAAGAGGGACGAGTTGAAGCGGCAAAGCAGGGGATAGAAAACGGTGTTGCCCTGCGTGTCCTAATGGATGGCGCTTGGGGCTTTGCTTCTGTTGGCTCTTTTAACGGTGAGGTTTTGACTGACGCTATTTCGGATGCATGCACTATGGCAAAGGCTGCGAGTTCACGGTTGAAGAACCCGATTAAGCTCGCCCAAGGTAAGCCTGTGGAAGACCGCGTCGAAATTAAGTCGAAGAAGGTGCCTTCGGAAATCAGTATTGAAGACAAAATAAAAACCGCTTCGGATACAACTAAAGTTGCGTTAAGTTGGGATAAACGGGTAAAAAGCTGCACCATAGACTATTTGGACTTGGCGGGCTCAAACTTTTTCGCTAACACTGAAGGTACTTACATCGAGCAAGACAAGCTTTACGTTTGGTCTAGGCTAATGGCGTCTGCCCTTCAGGGTGGCGTTTTCACTTCTAGCCGCGAAGAAATAGGCTCAACATCTGGGTATGAAATTTTTGATGTTGAAACTCCGGAGGCGATTGGCGAAAGATTGGCGAAACGTGCAGTCAACCAACTTGGCGCGAAGGCACCCAAAGGCGGCGTGTTTCCCGTGGTGCTGGGACCTAACGTAGTAGGCGTTTTTGTGCATGAAGCGTTTGGGCATTTGGCGGAGGCTGACTTGGCTTTGGCGGGCGGTGTGCTGGCAAGTAATATGGGAAAGAAAATCGCATCTGACATTGTCACATTCTACGATGACGGAACCATAAACGGTGCGTTTGGTTCCTTTAAGTACGACGATGAAGGCATTCCCGCTAAAAAAACGCTCCTAATCAAAGACGGCTCAGTCACAGGCTTGATGCATAACCGCGAAACAGCACAAAAATTTAATGCCGAACCAACTGGCAACGCCCGCGCCGAAGACTTTCGAGTAGAACCTATTATCCGTATGCGCAACACCTACATGGCACCGAGGGAGCACACGTTCGAGGAGCTTTTTGAGGGCATCAAGCAAGGGTACTTCTTTAAGAGCTTCAGGGGCGGACAAGCCAACCTTGACGGCACGTTCCAAGTGGGCATTCAGGAAGCATACGAAATAGTAAACGGTGAACTTGGGGAAACTGTTCGCGATGCATCCATAAGCGGTAACACGCTGGAAACTCTCCTGAAAGTTGATGCCGTTGGAAAAGACTTTGAACTGAGCGCTGGACGTTGTGGAAAGGGGCAGACGGCGTTTATAGGCGATGGTGGTCCTCACATTAGAGTGAGCGAGGTGACTGTTGGTGGCAGTGCTTAGTAAAGATGTAATGTTAAGTTTAGCAGAAAACGCTGTTAAGACAGCTCTGCAGAAGGGCGCGGCGGAAGCGGAAGCCTTTGCTTACGATGGCAAAGCTACAAATGTGGGCATCGAACGGGGACAAATCACCAAAACCGACCGAATCATTGATCGTGGCATTGGAATCCGAGTCCAAATCAACAAAGCCATAGGTTTCGCCTACACTAATATGGTTGAAACATCGGCTGCGGTTGAAGACACAATCGTTAAGGCTGTGGCAGCGGCGCGTGCAAGTAAACCCGATAAAGACTGGAAAACCCTGCCCGAAAAGAAACCTTACTTCTCGACTGAAAAGACGTTTGACAGCAAAATCTTGGACCTCCGCTCAGAAGACCTTGTAAATTTTGCTTCGCGCATGTTAGATGCCGCTACTGAAATGGATAAACGGGTTTTCCCAATAGAAGGTGGCGCAGGGGCAGGCTATGTATCAAACGTGATTGCCAATTCAAACGGTATATCTGCATTTGACCAAGGCACCATAGTTGAGTGCAGTTTGGCAACGCTGGCAAAAGAAGGAGACACTGTTACGCCCGTCTGTTTTGAATTCAGCGCCGAGAGAAATCTCAATGTTGAACCAGAGTGGGTTGGCAAAGAAGCTGCGCGACTTACGCTTTCATCGTTAAAAACCAAGCGAGTAGAAACCAAAAACTACAAACTTATATTCACCCAGTTCGCGCTTCAGGAATTGCTCTATTATACATTGATTAACGCTGTCAAAGCCGATACCGTCGAGCGAGATCAGTCGCCCTTCAAAGACAAACTGGAAACTAAAGTTAGCTCTGTATCAGTCAATATTTATGATGACGGTTTGTTCCCAGGTGGATTGCGCACAGGTATCTTTGACGGGGAAGGAGTTCCACGTAGAAAAACTCCGATTATAGAAAAAGGCATACTGAAAAACTTCCTTTACGACAATTACACTGCGAAGAAGCAGGGCAAAGAGAGCACTGGCAATGCGTCACGTGCAGGATATTTGTCTACTCCCACAATCGAAGCTACAAATTTTCATATCTTGCCTGGAGCTAAATCACCCCAGGGCCTCCTCAGCGAAGTGGACGATGGCTTAATGGTTTCTTACCTGCAGGGCGCGCACAGCAGTAATCCGGTCAGCGGCGAATTCAGCGTCGTGGCAACGCCTGCATGGAAAATCCACAAAGGCAAAATCGAGCACGCTACCCGCGGCGTCATGCTCGCGGGCAACATTTTTGAACTGCTCAAGAACGTGAGTGCAGTAGCAAATAATGAGCGAAAGATGGGGCAGTTAATTGCGCCGTGGCTGCTAGTAGAAAACGTGAGGGTTATCGGAAAGTAGTCTGCACGAAATGTCATATTCTTTATTTTTCAAAAAGGCTTCTTTTTTATTATTTGCCGAGTTTCAGGCTGAATTTTCGTGCCTAACCTATTACTTCGGTAACAAACAGAATAATCGCAAAGCTATCTCTGTAAAAAAAGAAACTCGTCTCAACAACTAGACCCGTGACGAATATCCTTGAACAATTATCGTGACTTCAATCCCGAATGCGCCCACGAAAAGAAGAAATAAAGCATCAATCGTGGTATCTTCCTGAAGAACAAAACTGTTCTCTGAAAGAACAGCAAAAAAACAGAAAATAAAAGCTAATCTCAGTAATTCATGGATGGCGAATGACAAATTAGAAATAAAAGCTACCTGCTGATACTTGGTGTGCAGAGGCAAGTGCTTTGACCGACATTGTATTTGTGTTTGAAGTTCACCAGCCACATAGATTACGCAAGAATCTATTTTGGGATAACAAAGTCTTCAAACGTGCTGGGAAAGAGGAATTATTCAACTACTATTTTGATAATGAAGTAGATAGAGAGATCTTTGAGCGGGCAGCAAAAAAATGCTATTTCCCATCTAACCAGATTCTTCTCGATGCCATAGACGAACATAAAAATGATAGGCGCCAAGTCAAAGTCTCATTCAGTATCTCAGGCGTCTTTCTGGAACAATGCGAGATGTTCAACCCAGACCTTCTTGAAAGTTTTAAGCAACTTGCTAAAACAGGCTGTACAGAATTCCTAAACCAAACCTATTACCACTCCATCGCGAGCCTTTACCCGGAAAAAGATGAGTTCGTAGCACAAGTTAAGCTGCATCGTGAAACCGTCAAGAGCCTACTTGGATATACACCCACAGTTTTTGAGAACACTGAGCTCCTCTACAACAATGCCATCGCCAAAATAATTGAAACCCTTGGCTACAAGGGTATCTACACCGAAGGTGTTGAGAAAATTTTAAGAGAAAAATCTCCCAATTATCTTTACACACCAAGGGGCAGCAGCAAAATCAGACTCTTCCTGAGAAACTACAAGTTAACCGATGACATAGGTTTCCGCTTCTCTGCGCGTTGGTGGAGCGAATGGCCCCTCACCGCCGATAAATACGCGCACTGGTTAGCAGATACGCAGGGAAATTGCATAAATATATTCCCTGATTACGAAACCTTCGGCGAACACCACTGGCCCGAAACCGGGATCCACGACTTCCTGCGGCGTCTGCCCCAAGAAATCCTGAATTGGCCACATCTGCAGATGGTAACACCTAGTGAAGTCATAGAAAAACATGTGCCCCAAGGCGAAGTTGATGTTCCCGAAAGTGAAGGTACAGTTTCTTGGGCTGATTTGGAACGGGACAGCAGCGGCTGGTTGGGCAACGCAATGCAGTGGGCGTACTACACGAACCTGCACAGGCTCGAACCTCTCATCAAAGAAGCGCAAGACCCCGAGTTCCAAAGGCTTTGGCGCTGCTTCCAAACCAGCGACCACTTATACTACATGTTCGCGGCGGGCGGCGGACCAGGCGAAGTCCACAGCTACTTTAGCCCCTACGAATCACCTATCAACGCATTTGTGGCTGCCGAAACATCTGTCTTTGACTTCGAAAACCGTGTCAGGATGGCAACTTTAACCGCTAACGAGCCTTTCTTGTTCTGTACTGGCACCGGAGAGGAAAACTTCACTGGCACCCTGACTTGGAGTCTTAAGGGGTTTGTGAAGGCGCTGGAAACTGCTGGCGGGAAAGCTTTAGAATTTCACAGTAAACGCGGTGACTTCGAAAGCTGGGCGCAGTTTTCGCTTAAAGATGAAACTTTGTACATGGAACTGAAAAAGGTTAGGGCGCTGAAGCTGAAAGGGGAAGCTCTAAGGAAAAAACTTTCTGCAGTGGTTAAGGCAAGGTTTGACGAGGTAAGCGCGCAGGTTCAGGCCGGCACCGAGCTGTTCTAGACAAAATAGATTGCACATGCGTTTATTAAGAGAAAACTCAGAAGTAATCCAGTATAGAAAGGGGCAAACTAAGATGAGAGATGAACTTCCGTTTCCAGAAAAAGTCCTCCAGACACTCCACAATCTTTGCGCCACTGCCGCGGATTTGGCAAAACGGGGCGAAGAAGTGGCTAGGATCCTGCAACGTGACCCAGGCGAAATTGAGGGAATTTTGGATGACTTTAAGAACAGAGGGTTCGCAGAAAGCTTCTTCGATAACGAAGGAAAGAAACGATATTATCTGACTTGCAAGGGCATAATTAAAGTCTGTTCCCAATTCACGTAGTGAAAAACGATGCGTGCCGTGATTTTCTCTTGGGAATATCCGCCGCGAATAATAGGGAAACTCGCCGAGTACGTGAGCACTTTGGCTGCCCAACTTGTGAAAAACAAAGTGCAAACCCATGTAGTTACGTACCATGACTCTATGACGGGAACCGCCCAGGAACCTAACGGTGTTCAAGTTATTCGGGTAGCGAACCCAGTCCTTTCCCATGTTAACCTTATAACATGGGCTTTAACCCTAAATCAGGAAATAGAGCGAGCAGCTGCAAACATCTACTACCAAGCAAGCAAGCACATAGACCTTATAGACGTCTGTGATTGGCACTTCATACCCGCCGCAGTAACACTCAAAAATGCTTTAGGTATACCCTTCATCTATTCCGTAGATAGTCTAGAGGAACACCGTTCGCCAGGTACCAACACACCATTCAACATGGCAATCCGAGGCATAGAATGGCTTGGCTTCTATGAAGCCCAAAAAGTTACCGCCAAATCCGACTGGATGCAAAACGAAATAATCAGGCTTTACAACGTGCCCAAAGAAAAAATAGCCGTTGTTATACCTGGCTCTGATGCTTGGGTAAGAAATGTTCTAAAAATTTACAAAGCGGCTTCAGGAGATTTTAACAGATGACTCGACCGCTGAATGTGATGATGTTTAGCTGGGAGTATCCGCCTCGAGTTATCGGCGGCATATCACCCCACGTCTACTTCCTGTCCAAGAGTCTAGCTAAAAACGATGTTAAGGTTCATGTTGTCACTTGCGATTTTCCGGGTGCCCCTTCCTATGAAGTCATTGACGGCGTAAACGTTTACCGTATTGACAGCTACAAAACGCCCTCACCTGACTTCGCCACGTGGGTCTACCTTATGAACTTAAACATGCAGCGAGAAGCCGCGACTATAGCCGCGAAGCTTCCGGAGCCTATTGACGTTTTCCACGCCCACGATTGGCTTGTGGCAACAACAGGTATCGGCTTAAAACATGTTTTCCGCAAACCCCTCTTAGTTACAATGCACAGCACCGAAATTGGGCGCCGAGACGGATTGCATACAATGACCGAGCGGATGATACATGAAACCGAAGCTTGGCTCACTTACGAAGCCTGGCGGGTTATCTGTTGTAGCGACTACATGGTGCAGCATGTAAAATGGGCTTTCGGGCTTCCCTCTGACAAACTAAGAATGGTGCCCAATGGCGTGAACCCACATGTCTACGAGGGTTTGGAAAAACAGGATCTGAGCGAATTTCGGAGCAAG
This sequence comes from Candidatus Bathyarchaeota archaeon, assembly GCA_963760905.1. GTDB lineage: Archaea > Thermoproteota > Bathyarchaeia > Bathyarchaeales > Bathycorpusculaceae > JADGNF01. The sequence continues at coordinate 302,682 of CAVXEQ010000004.1, read as the reverse complement.
TTTGCATTGCCACAGGAGAAAATTGTACTCTATGTGGGGCGCTTGGTCTACGAGAAAGGCATCCACATCCTCATAAATGCCGTACCCAAGGTGCTCGCTAAGACCGACGCGAAATTCGTCATCGTAGGCTCAGGATACATGCAAGAACAGCTTAGCAACATCGTAAGAAGCATGGGGTTGGAACACAAAGTTCTCTTTACAGGATTTGTTGATGAAGAGAACCTGTTAAAACTGCAGAAAGTAGCCGACGTCTCCGTGGTACCTTCGATGTTTGAGCCATTTGGTATCGTAGCACTGGAGGCTATGGCCGCGAAAAGTCCCGTCGTAGTCTCTGACACAGGTGGCCTAAGCGAAATTGTGGAACATGACATAACCGGGGTGAAAGCTTACCCCAACAACACGGATTCGCTAGCGTGGGGAATCATTAAAATCCTCACTGATGACAAATTCAGTAGCACAATCAGGGAAAACGCTTACAAGGTAATCTTAGAAAAGTACGACTGGGACAAAATCGCCAAAAAAACCAGAGGAATGTACGAAGCTGTTTTAGGTGAGTATAGTAAAAGCTTCTGGGCTTAACTCTCATTTCAAATTGGCAGACTGATTCCAGTTCAGGCAGATTCTCTTACACGAGGAAAAAAAATTAACTATTTAAAAAGCATCAATGAAACAAACGGAAAATAAAGAAAAGAAAGGGAAAAAGTTTAGATCTGCTTTTTTGTAACAGCGTTTTCCAGTGCGACCACGCCTGGCAGTTTTTTGCCCATGAGGAACTCGATTAATGCTCCCCCTGCAGTGCTTATGTACCCCATTTTTTTCTGCAAACCGTATTCTTCGATGGCCGCAATGGTGTTTCCACCGCCTGCAAGCGAAAAGGCTTTGCTGTTTGCGATGGCTTCGAGGACTTTTTTGGTTCCGAAGTTGAATTCTTTGTTTTCGTAAACGCCCATTGGACCCGAAACCACTATGCTCTTGGCTTTTGCAATGATTTTGGCGAAGTTGTCCACGGTTTTTGCGCCTATGTCAAATATGCTGTACTCCGTTGGTAACTTGGTGATCGGGATTTCTTCGCGTTTTCCGTTGACATCCAACGCAACGTCGACCGGCAACACTACAGCTTCAGGATACTTTGCTAGTAACTCTTTGATTCCCGGAACAAACTGCATCAGCTCTTTTTTCGATAGGAAATCTGTTGTCTTATTTCCAAGGTTAACTCCTTTCGCTGTTAGGAACAACTGTGAAGTAACACCGCCAACCAATACGTAGTCTGCTATGCCGTTGCCCAAAACATATTTGCTGATTTCTAATGAATCATCTGCTTTGGCTCCTCCCATAACGTATACGCAGGGTTTCTCAGGCTTTTCCAGTGCCTTTGCCAAAGATTTCAACTCACGCTCCATGATTCGTCCAGCGGCAGAAGGTAACACAGCCGTGAAACCTACCATTGAAACGTGCCCGCGGTGTGCTGCAGCAAATGCATCATTTACAAATAAGTCTGCGAGTGGTGCAAGGTTCTGAACTAGAGCGGTCTTGGCATGCTGTTCTGGGGTGCCATTCTTGGTTTCTCCATCGAAGCTGCGTACGTTTTCCAAAACTAGGATTTCGCCGCCTTTCAGCGCTTTGATGGCTGCTTTGGCTTTGTCGCCGTAAACGTCGTCAACGTATTGCACTGGGCATTTGAGGATTTTTCCCAGGATCTCAGCATGCTGCTTTAGCGATGTGAAATCGGGGTCGCCTTTTCTGCCTTGATGCGCCAGAATCACTGTTTTGGCGCCTTTTTCAGCGAGTTCCTTGATTGTGGTTTCCGCGTGCGCTTTAATCCGTACATCACTGGTTACTTTTTTAGTTGCGGGGTCAATTTCGCTGTTGAAGTCTACTCTCACGAGTACAACTTTATTTTTAACTTGGAAGTCATCTAAAGTCTTGTACTTAGCCATATTTCATACATCTCCCAATGTTCAGCTTGAAAAAAGAAAAAGATAGGTTGATTTTTAAGGTTTAGATTCGGAGCGTTTACATGCCAGCTTTTTTGCCGACCATTTCGATGAAGTCAACCATGCGGTTGCTAAAGCCCCATTCGTTGTCGTACCATGCGAAGACTTTAACGAAGTTGCTCTTCTCGCCCATAACCATGGTTAATTGCGAATCGAACACGGCGCTGTATGTGCTGTGCAAAACGTCTGTGCTGACGATTGGGTCTTCTGTGTACTGCAAAATTCCCTTCAATGAGTCAGCTGCGGCTTTCTTCATGGCGGCGTTGATTTCTTCTTTGGTGACTTCTTTGCTGAGAATGGCGGTTAAGTCAACGATGGATACGTCTGGTGTGGGTACGCGTAAGGAATACCCGTTCATTTTGCCAGCGCAAGAAGGCAGAACTAAGCCAATGGCTTTTGCTGCGCCTGTGCTTGTTGGGATAATGTTGATTGCTGCTGCGCGTGCACGTCTTAGGTCTTTGTGGACTAAGTCTTGGACTTTCTGGTCGTTGGTGTAGCTGTGTGTTGTGGTCATGAAGGCTTTTTCCAAGCCGAATTCGTCTGCGAGGACTTTGCTCACCGGTGCAAGGCAGTTCGTGGTGCAGGATGCATTGCTGAGTACGTTGTGTTTGATTGGGTCATAGGTGTTGTCGTTTACACCCATAACGATTGTTGCGTCTGGTCCTTCTGCTGGAGCTGAGATGAGGACTTTTTTCGCTCCCGCCGTTATGTGCTTTGATGCATCTTCTTTTTTGGTGAAGAACCCTGTAGATTCCACGGCTAAATATACGCCTAGGTCCTTCCATGGAAGTGCTGCGGGGTCTCTTTGGCTAATAACTTTGAGTGTTTTGCCGTTGACAACTAGGTCGTTACCGCTTACTGTGACTGTACCTTTAAAGTGTCCGTGAACCGAGTCATATTTGAGGAGGTGGGCGTTAGTTTTGGCGTCCGTGAGGTCGTTGACTGCAACGAAATCAATGTCTGCTTTCTTTTCTATTGCTGCGCGGTAAAGTAGTCTTCCGATTCTTCCGAATCCGTTAATTCCTACTTTTATGGTCATTTTTGATTTTCACCTTTTGCAGGGTGGTTATCAGAAGCTTTAGGTTAATTAATTTTCCGACCCAACTGGGATTTCATATACCCGATGAACCAAGATTCATTTATGATTCGCTTGATTCTTGCTACGATTTAGCGGCGAGGCTTGTGTGGCCGAGTATGTTCCGAAATGTTTTAGCTGCTGAAAATCCTTACCGCATAACCCTTCGTTTGTAAATAAGAAGTTGTTGTTGAGGCAAAACTTACCGAACAACAACTACCATCTGAACCCGATTGCAATCAAGTGTCAAAAGTAGTATTGCAATTATAACACCTGCAATACTACAACCAGAAAAATAGGGTTGTTTTGGCGTTGAAAAATCAATGCTTGCAGCAGATTTGTGTGTCTTTGACAGGTCTTCAAAACAAATTGGAAAAAGAAAGAGAACAGAAAAGAAAAAAAGATACACCTTTTTCTTCGGAGATTTGAGCGTTCAGCTGCTTCCGTGTCGGACCTTGACGGCTACGCCAGTTTTGAAGACCACCATCTCGGCACTTGACAGAAATGCGCGTCCAACCGCTAGGACTTTACCTTCTTCATCGAGGACTATGACTTCATCTTTAGCGTGGATTTCTGGGTCTGCTTTGACTATGTGGGCGGCGAAAACGTCTCCGCCGTCAGCTATGAATTTTGAGACCCCCTGCTGGACTTTTATGAAGCAGTTGGCATCGGGCGCTTTCTGGGATAAGGTGCGGGCAGCGTCGATGCTAAGGGATAACAAACCGTCGGTGGGTCGCAGCGTGGCTATTCTCTTGCCGTTTAGGTTTATGTAGCGTATTCTGCCAGTGGAGTGTGAAAACTCAATTTTCACATTGTCTGGGAAAATTTTTTCACCCACGCCTTTACCGTATTGATAATCTGCTGTGCTTCTGATGCGTCTAAGCGGACTTTCCACGCCTGTTTCACCGTGAATATTGCTTTTTCAGTTCGACAAGTATAAACATTGGGTAACACAATAAAAATAAACTGGGTGAATTATCATGCGATGCGAAGTCTGCGGACGCAAAATTCGCGAAGCGCCCATGCGCGTAATAATCGAAGGTGCCAAACTTACAGTATGTACTGAATGTTCTAAACATGGAAAAGCCACTTGGGAAGAACCCGTAAAACCAACAATTATTGCTCAAAGGCAAATAGGCGGAGCTCAGGGCGCTCAATTTCAAGGGCCAATCCAGATAAGAAAGAGAGTCATAACGGCAAGAGTAGACACCAGCCAAGAAATTGTTGAAAACTATGCAGAAGTAATTAGAGAAGCCAGAGAAAAACAGGGACTGAGCACTGAAGACTTAGGCAAGAAAATAAACGAAAAAGAGTCCGTTCTGCGGAAAATCGAAACGGGGAAAATGTCGCCCAACGACCTACTTGTTTCAAAGCTTGAACACACTTTAAAAATTAAGTTGTTGGTTCCAGTTGCAGAGGAGAAGGTTCCACTCCCGAAAGCGGCAAGCCGCGATTTCACCCTCGGGGATGTCGTGAGAATTAACAAGAAGGGCAAGGGAGAGTAGTCTCCAACACGAAAGTCATTATAGTGCAGCGTCGCTTGAACCGTGAAGAGTCAAACTTGCCTGAACTTAAAAGTCTAGCAGAATCCGCTGGGTACACTGTTGTGGCGGAATTTGAGCAAACGAGAAAACCCGATGCCCGCTACCAATTGGGCGCAGGAAAAGTCGAAGAACTCGCTGCTCTTGTAAAGGAAACAGGAGCCGAGAAAGTAATTTTCGACAATCCGCTGCGAACGATTCAGGCGTATAACTTGGGGAAAGCTACAAAAGTTGAAAACATTGATCGCTTTCAGTTGATTCTTGAAATTTTTACCAAACGTGCCACAACTACAGAGGCGAACCTGCAGGTTCAATTGGCAACTCTCAAGAATGAGCTTAAACATGCAAAAGAAAAAGTTAGGCTCTCTAAGCGTGGTGAACAACCTGGATTCATGGGCATTGGCACCTACGAAGCCGATATTTATAAACAAGCTATAAAACAGCAGGTTCAAACTATACAGCAGAAACTCAAGCATATCCGTGGAAAACGAGTGCTGCACCGGGAAAGAAGAACGGAACTAGGGTTCTACTCCATTTCGCTGGCTGGATACACCAATGCTGGTAAAAGCTCACTTTTTAACGTCTTGGCAGAGGAGGCAGCCGTAGTGAACAACGCGTTGTTCACGACTCTTTCCACAACTACTCGAATCATTGAATTTTCAAGAAGAAAGTTTCTGCTAACGGATACTGTGGGTTTCATCGAAAGGTTGCCATTGACGCTTATCGAGGCGTTTCATTCTACGCTTGAAGAAACAATTTATTCAAACCTCATAATTTTGGTCTTGGACATTAACGAGCCTATTGAAACGATTAGGAAGAAAAACAAAACCTGCCAAGAAACCATAGACCGAATAGGTGCCTCCGATGTCCCAGTGATAACTGCCCTCAACAAAATAGACAAGCTAACTCAGGCGCAAGCGCAGGAGAAGTTTGACGCGCTCAAAGAAGAAACCAAAAACCCGATCCTCACATCAGCCAAAGATCGAACGAATCTGGATCTGATGAGGCAAGAAATACTCGGAAAACTTGAAGGATATGTTAAAGCGTCATTCTCGGTTCCCATGACAAGTGCAACAATGTCGTTGATTTCTTGGGTCCACAAAGGCGCCGACGTGAGAAAAATCGATTACACAAATAACTCTGTGCAGGTAATTTTAGAAGCAAATCCTGAGTTTGCAGAAAAACTCAAAAGCCGTGTGGAAGAATTGAAGGGAAAATTCGAATCAACCATCAAGCCCCAATAGAGGAAAAGGAAATGAGACCACCCAAAGTTGTCATTTTAAGATGGGGTCACAGACCGCAACGGGATGCGCGACTAACCAGCCATGTTGCCTTGACGGCACGCGCTCTTGGCGCTTCGGGGTTCGTGCTTTCTGATGCGGTGGATGAGCATCTCAAGGAAACTGTGGAGAAGGTTACCCACACTTGGGGCGGAGACTTCAGTTTTGAGATGGGGAGTAGATGGAAAAACGCGGTCAGAGACTGGAAAAACCAAGGCGGAATTGTTGTTCATTTGACGGCTTATGGGGAGAATGTCCAAACAAGCAAGGTTTTAGAGAGAATAAGAAGCGCCCAAAAAGATGTTTTAGTGATTGTTGGGAGCCAAAAAGTTCCCAGAGAATTCTACTCTGCCGAGGTTTCTGACTTCAACGTGGCAGTAGGTAACCAACCGCATTCCGAATGTGCTGCCTTAGCCATTTTCTTGGACAGGTTTTTTGAAGGAAAAACATTGGGAACCCCGTTTGAAAACGCCAAATTAAAGATTGTACCCCAAGAGAGAGGCAAAAAAATAATCTGATATTTAGAGTAACATGGAGATTTTAGAGGAATAATTGAGAAGAGTTTTATTGAAGAACAATGCAGTATTATAGTGCTTAAGGAACCAGACTATGTTATCAACCATTGACGACGCAACTTTGATGAAGGTTGCAACTTCTATAGGGGAAGAGGAAGCAGTTAAATTAATTGAAAACCTCAAGAATCTGGACGAAATAACAGACGATGAGATAGCCAATAAAACAGGCATCAGGTTGAATTCTGTCCGAAAAATCCTCTACAAACTCTACGATCATTCGTTAGTGAGTTTAAGGAGGACCCGCGATCCCAAGACGGGCTGGTTCATTTTCCACTGGAAACTTCAGCCCGACCAACTCGAAGGCTTCATCTTAAGCCAGAAACGCCGGGTTCTTGAAAAACTTAACGTTCGGCTGGATTATGAAGCTAATCACGATTTTTACTATTGTAATACGCCCGGTTGTAGGCGAGTGACTTTTGAAGAAGCCGTGGAAGCAGTTTTCCATTGTAGCACATGCGGTAAACCGTTGGCTCATTCGGATAATGAAAGGATGATTTTGAAACTGGGAGAGAAAGTTGAGCAGTTAAGGAAGGAACTGGGTGAGTAATAAGCTTCCATCCAGGGAGCAAGCACTGCAACTTCTCCGAGAAAACCATTGCCCAGCAAACGTCATAGCCCACTGTAAAGCGGTTGCGAAAGTAGCCGTTGAAACAGCTAAGACCTGCAGAAAAAAAGGTATGAAGGTTGACGTGGAACTTGTAGAAATAGGCGCACTCCTACACGACATTGGGCGGTCAAAGACTCACACGGTTAATCATGCAGTGGTTGGCGCTCAAATAGCTAAGGCGCAAGGTTTACCTGAACCCGTTATTGCTATTATCGAGCGGCATGTTGGAGGCGGCATAACTGATGTCGAGGCCAAAACGTTAGGGTGGCCGAAAAGCAACTATACGCCAGTGACTCTTGAGGAAAAGATAGTTTCTTATGCAGACAAGATTGCTGAAACTTCAGAGCGGGTACCAATAGAGTTGACAATTAATAGACTTCGAAGGGAAAAATTGGATGCTGCAGCGGACAGAGTCCAAAAGCTCCACGAGGAAATAACCAATATAGTTGGGACCGCCTCATGACCACGTTGACGTTGCTGACACGAATCTATAACAGTCATCAACTGAAGCAGATTGATATTATACTTTCAGATTTGCTTGGAGATTTAAGTGTAGAAACCGCTCTCACTGGTACGTCGGCGGGCAGGTGGGTTCAGCTGGAGGTTTCAGGCGAAGACGAAGCCGTAGCCACGAAACTCCTGGAAAGAGAAGCAGGTTTTTGCCCAATCAATTTAGAAAACGTGAAGAAATTTTCCGCACTAAAAGGGTACGTGACCAACATTGACAGAAGCCCAGAAGAATTGTTTTTGGACATAGGCGTATTTCAGCCGAAAAATACCCCCGCAGTCATCTCCTTAAATCACCTGCAGACATATCTTGCGGGTAAAAAGAAAACTTCCCTAAAGAAGATTAGTGAGCTTTGGGGCTTATGCGAAAATCTACCGTTACAGATTAAAGTCTTAGAAGTAGAAGAAAACAGAATAGAAGTTGAGTTGCAGTCAGGACAAATACACAAATTCGCACAGTGGAAAGATTCTTTGCTAGATAGGCTACTGGTTATCGGAGCATCCACTTACGAGGTAAAAACAGCTGTAGAACAAGAAGGCCTTGCCAGGGACGTCATCGACGTAGAAGAGTTAGGCATGTTTGAACACGCATTAGTATGCAAACTGGGAACTGATGCAGCAGGGTTGATTGGTCGCATCGGCAGAAGACTTAGGAAAGCTAAATTCACGGTTTTTAACCCGAAAAACACCCGATCATTTCTAGAATCTACTTAACGTTAAGGTCAAAAAATAACAATTTGTAAGTCGAATGGTGGGCTGAGCCGGACTTGAACCGGCGACCTTTGGCGTGTAAAGCCAACGTCCTAACCAGGCTAGACGACCAGCCCCCAGATTCTGATTTACTGCTTGATTCTCTGCTTGTTAGATCAATGGCAATGGTATTTTCATGACCTGGTCATTGTTTTCTACCTTACCAGACCCAGCAGATACCTTATTCACATCTTTGCTTGATAAATATTCCTTTAGCTTTGTTTCAGCGTAAGTTTTACTCTGCTGACAATAAGAAAACTTGGGCTTACATTCTTCTCAGATAATGCCTAACTCTACAGTAACGAACTTCTGATTTACTGTTTAAGAAAACCTGCATTAATCCTTGAAGTGGCACTTTTCACATTGGGCCTTAAAAACATTTAGTTGTTGCCATTCTTTCACACTCCAAAGTTTTTGTTCCCTGGAGTGGTCATTTTAGGATTTAAGGTTCTTCTAAAAACAGATTTTGGAACGTTTGCGTTGCCATACCTCCCAGAGACAATAATTATTATTCAATGGCTCTATTCACAGGATATTTAGAAGTTTATTTCCTGGATGCATTCAAAGCCAATTTTATAGGTGCTACGTTGCCAAAATTCCTGTTTAATTTAGTTTTGCGCTGCATTGACTACACGTTGTTAATCTAGCATTATTTTTTGCCCCACAATACCTGCAATAAACTATCTCAATCTCTCTTACTATTTCTCGTTCTCTCCAAACCTGAGGTGATTGAGAGAATACAGGTTTTGATGCTCCATATGTGTTTCTTCTAAGTTCTGCCTTAGTCAAAATGAAATTCCAAAAGTTCTTTTCTAAGAGTGGTTCTCCAAGCAAGAGTTTTGTCTGCAAAGGTATTTTTTCAAGGGTAGCTGGCAAAGTAGCTATATTATTAATTCGGTCTCCTGTCCCCAATGAAATATCAAAGTTCGCATAGCTTCCAGCTATCTTTACCATTATGCATTTTTGGCCCATTTCATTTTTGTATGCCTGCGTTAAATAGATTAAGTCTTTGTGAAAATTTGTTACTCTGTAACCCTTTCCGACAAAATACATCTCAACGCTCTTTTGTATTTCATTGAGGTCACAGTTGTAACCTTGGAATTGTTGTCTTTCCATCTTTTCGCCTAATTTGCAGGTTTCCCACAGTTATGACAGAATCTCATGTTAGGCGATAATTCTATTCCGCATTCTGGGCAGAATCTTGATGCATTAGAAACAGATTGTCCCATTGGAGGCGCATAAGCTGGTGGCGGTGGCTGATAAACAGGTTGTGCTTGAGGAAAATATCCAGTCGGCATTCTCATTTCTGGTGAAAGAAACGGCAGGAGTCTTTGGTAGAGAGTTTTCATAGCCAAAGGATTTCCAGTGAGAATAATTTTAGACTTACTTGTCACTTCTAGGTATGCACTTTTGAAAACCATGCCTGATTCTTTATATTTTATTCCTTGAACGTCTCTGATTGCCTCAGTAATTACATCATCACTTTTGAAGATTAGACCTTTGCGAGCGTAAAGAATCAGTCGTATCTCAGTTAAAACTACAGTGTAAAATTTTCCACCATACTGTACGTCAAATTCGCTTTGGTACCTAATACTTTCATTGGGTAAGAGATAATCTTATAAGGGCACAATTTTCCCCTCAGGATACTTTTTGGTTGTTTTCTTTAAGAGTTTTATGTAGCATTAATAAGTGTTAATAATTTGGAAACAATTTTTTCTCATTCAATAGATGGCTAAGAAAAAAACGTTTTCATGGATTACTCTGGAAAATTTACTTTCCTTCTTAAAGATAAGTCTTAAATCTCCATGTCATAGAAATAGCCTAAACCTTAGTTAAGAAACTTTGAGACAAGAAATCTGTACAAACAGTCTTTTAGGCTGGTTACACCATAGTTACTTGATTGCTATGAACAAAAAAGCAGTCATGGCAGCAACAATCACATTGATTTTCTTAATTTCATTAGTAACTGGAATGCGCCCTGAAGTAGCAAAGTCAAACCCATCAATTTGGTTCCACTCTGAAATAACCATCACCATTCAATCCCCACAGAACGGAACATATACTGGTCTGCCTGTTCTTCTAAATTTCACAGCACATTGCAACTTCAACATCACGCTTTCTGATACCAACTCATTCTTCTACGTTTTAGATGAACAAAATATCACTGTTTCAAAAACTAGATTTACTGAAGTCCAAAGCATAGGTTATGATTTCAGCGGGCAGACAACTCTAACAGGCTTGACTGACGGAGAACACAACATAACAGTCTATTACGTTGGGCTCCTCAGATTTACTTCCCCTCCTGATACAATTTATTACATTAATGGCTCTAAATCAGCAACCTCTCAATTTGCGGTAGATTCAACACCGCCTGCAATTACTATAATTTCGCCTCCTCAAAACACCACGTATCCGCGGTATATCCCTTTAATTTTCGATGTTAATGAGACAACATCTTGGTTACGATATAGTTTAGATAACCAAGATAACATGAGCATCGCAGGAAATGTGACCTTAGCCGATTTGCCTGATGGAGCACATAACTTAGTTATTTATGCTAATGATACAACTGGAAACATTGGAAAATCAGATACTGTTTTCTTTAGCATAATCACCCAACCAAGTCCAACTCCTTCACTTTCTCACACACAGCCATCATTGATTACCCCAGTTTCAGTAACAGCTGACCCAGCTGCAGATTACACTCCAATACTGATGCTTTTGGCTATAATACTAGTAACAATTGCCATTGGTGTGGTAGCTTACGTTTATTTTAGAAAGAAGTAAACTAAGAAGACAAGGATTTTTCCAAGTTTTCTGTTAGTGTCAAGATCTTGTTCGATAGCTCTTTCAGCTTGGGCTCCAATATTTCCTTCAGAGATGCTTGCAATCTGAGACCTCAGGGCGAGTCAATGATTTGTGGCCTGTTAGTACCATTTGCATTTTTTGTGTTTGACCCGTTTGAGAATAAATATAAATCGGTCACCTCTCATAATGGCAACAAACTCGGCCGGTGATTTGCCGTTTGAGTTTAGATTGGAGTGGATAATGTGAAGAGAATCTTGTGTACGGGAGCAGGCGGACCTGCAGGCATTAACTTTACAAAGTCGTTGCGTGCGGCTCCTGAAAAAATGGCGCTAATCGGGACCGATTCTAACGAGTATTTTCTGAATTTGGCAATCACAGACGCCAAATACTTAGTTCCCCGCGCAAAAGATCCGGACTACATTGACAGGCTAAACGAGATTATTAGGATAGAAAAAATTGATTTTTTGCATGCTCAGCCCGATGTTGAAGTGGAAGTTGTTTCGGAGAACCGTGACAAACTTGATGCTCCCCTTTTTTTGCCCTCTAAAATAGCGGTCAGAGCTTGCCAAGACAAACTGGAGTCAGCAAGGGTTTGGAAGAAAAAGGGTGTTCCTGTCGCCCGAACCATGGAAGTCCGCAAAGACGAAGACATTGACAAGGCTTTCGCGGAGTTTGGTAGCCCAATATGGGTGAGAGCTAGGCACGGGGCTGGCGGCAAAGGGAGCACGCCGGCTGACAACAAGGAAACTGCGGTTGCATGGATAAAATATTGGCGTAGCCGAGGCGTTGACTGGGAGTTCATCGCTCAAGAGCATTTACCGGGAAGAAACATTGCTTTTCACAGCTTATGGAAAGACGGTGAGCTTGTGACCTCGATGGCAAGAGAACGCCTCGAGTACATTTACGCATATCTTGCACCTTCAGGGATCACAGGAACCCCCGCAGTGCAGAGAACGGTGAAAGACGACAACGTGAACAAAATTAGCACCGACGCGGTCTTGTCCATTGACTCCAACTTCAGCGGCATCGCTTCGGTAGACCTGAAGGAAAATGCTGCAGGCTTGCCATGCGTAACCGAAATTAATCCAGGCAGAATGTTCACTACAAGCTACTTCTTTAGCTTCGCTAGCAAGACTTTGCGAAAGGATTACTGCGCCAACATTCCTTACCTCTATACAAAGATAGCTTACAAAGAAGCCATCCCAGATATGCCCAAGTACAATGTTTTGCCGGCGGATGTCTATTGGATCAGGCATATGGATGCGCCTGCTAGATTGGTCAAAGATGGAAAAGTGCTGGGAGCCATGTATTCTTAGATGACTGTTGCTTACATTTTTGACTTAGATGGTACGCTTTTGGATTTGCCTATCAACTATTGGGCAATGTTTGCAGATTTTAAGCAAATTATGGGTGTGCAAGAGGTTCGCCCGATTTTGAAAACCGTTGCGGAAATAACAGATGCACAAACGCGGAAAAGAATTTTTGATACTTGGGAAAGATACGAGCTAGCAGTTGTGCAGAAAACGATTTTTCACGAAGAGGGCATAAGAATCTACAGGGCACATGCCAACGAACCAAAAGGGCTTGTTACGATGCAGGGAAAGAAAACAGTCACCACCCTTCTCACGAAGTTCAGTTTAGCCTTTGGCGCCGTGATCACCAGAGAAGATTCGTTTGACAGGGTTGAGCAACTGAAGATGGCTGCTGGGAAACTCAAGGTCAACCTTCGAGATGTCCTTTTTGTTGGTAATATGGACAACGACGCAGAAGCAGCTAAGCAGGTTGGATGCCAATTCCGACGGGTAAAATGACAACGTTTCGGAAGGCAAAAGCTTAAGAATCAAGGTACGATGAATTCGACAACATAACTCGGGGAATATCGAAATGAGCAAAATGAAAGTTTGCGTCATTGGCCTTGGGCAAGTAGGTTTTCCTGTTGCACAATACGCTCATATTAAGGGTCTTCAAGTTTGGGGCTATGACATAAGCCCAGCCACAATTGAACGCGTTGCCAACATGGGCAAATTCAAAGTTACCAGTTCATGGGAAGGTGTCCCGCAAGTAGATGCATACATAATATGCGTCACCACTGGGCAAGTGAATGAATGCCCTGACTTACATGCAGTGTTCGATGTCTGCAAAAAAATCTCCGAAAGGGCGAACTCATCTACGCTTGTGTCCATAGAAAGCACGATTGTTCCGGGCACATCCAAAAAAATCTTCACAGACATCTTCAAAGGAAAAATTAGCCTTGTTCATGCTCCCCACCGGTATTGGGCGGATGAGCCTGAGAAGCACGGTGTAAACCAGATACGGGTAATCGGTGCAGTAAACGCTGAAAGCCTCAAAGTCGGTCTGGAACTCTATCAGGATTTGTTAGGGATCCCATTGCACGTATGTTCCTCAATTGAGGTTGCGGAAATGTGCAAAATAACTGAGAACTCACATCGTTACCTGCAAATTGCTTTTGCAGAAGATCTGAAGATGTTGTGCGCAAAAATCGGCATGAACTTTGAAGATTTGCGTGTTGCCTGCAATACAAAGTGGAACGTTGACATACCTGAGGCACGCGACGGCATAGGCAGACACTGCTTACCTAAAGACATTCGATACGTAACATCTTTGGCACCGAGTACGCTGCTGGAAAGCGCCATGAACGTCGACAAAGAATACAGAGATTGGCTGACCAAGCAGAAAAAGCAGTGATCATAACCCGCTCAGGTAAAACTTATAAAAATGAGGACTCACCCTTCCTAAGCGAACGAAAATGCCTGACGTTTGGTTGGATACAGTTACTCCAAAAATCAGCATAGCCATACACAGTTTACTCCCCCTTTTGCATGAAAAAGGATATTCGACGCTTGTAACCGCCAAGAAACAGACCCAGACCACCGATTTGCTAGACACGCTTAACGTGCCATACTGTAAAGTTGGCAATTACGGCGGAAACCTCAAGGAAAAACTCGCAGCTGACGCGAACCGCACACTGGAGTTCCTTGATCTTTTCGACAAAGTTGGCTACCCCAAGGTGCTTTGGGCCCACGGCGACGTTGCTGCCATACGAACCGCATTCGGGTTAGGCATACCAATCGTATATGCCAACGACACGGTTTTTGCCTACCATGTTGCCAAGCTAGCCTCGCCACTAGTGGACTGGCTTGTCGCACCCAAGTGTTTTGGCAAGTCTTGGAGCAAATTTGGCATATCAAAATCAAAAATCATACACTACGACGGGCTCGAAGAATGTGCATGGGTAAAAACGCAGTTCGAGAAGCCCAGGTTCCTCGAAGAACTCCGCGGCAGGAAACCTGTTGTCCTCTTCAGGGACGCCGAATACCAAGCCAGCTACTGCAAAGATGTCAAAGTGGATTCGCAGTGGCTAATTCGGGAACTTGCCAAATTGGCAACAGTAGTTTGCCTACCCCGTTATCAGAAAGAGCGAGTAAAACTCAAAGCTATTCCCAACGTTTGGGTGTCGCCTGAGCCAGTGTTGACGGCGCAACTTATTCCTTATATTGACTTGATGGTTGGCAGCGGAGGCACGGCCTGTCGAGAAACCGCGCTCGCAGGAATTCCGACGATTAACTTCCATTTCTGGGATGTGCAGGCGCGTTACCTCTACAAGAAGGGTTTCCCCATCCAAATCATAAGAACCAACGAACGTATCGTTAGCACCGCAAGAAAAATCTTGGAAAACCCAGAAAAGCGTAAGATGAACACGAAAGTGGCGTTGGGGAAGCTGGAGTCGCCCCTGCCAGTGTGGATACGCTACATTGAGCTTTCCCTGAAAACAAAAACCTGAGTCAGCTTCAGCGGCTTTTTCCTGATTCCAAGTAGCCCTTCAAGTAATAGAACCTAATCAACGGATGAATATACGCTATCGTTGCTTCCCGCATTTTATAAGCCACAAACAGGCCTGTGAAGGGCGAAATGGCGAAGCGGTAAAAGATGCCAAACCGCGAAACGCGGCGCCCGCTGACGCGATTCGTTCTCAACTTTTTGCCAAATCTCACGCGACTGAGTCCCATACCAATATTGATGACTTAGTTCATGCCGCAATCCGCCGCGGAGGTGAATCGACTGCACATTATAATCCACAGCCCAAGCGTAACCTGCCAGCTTGAGCCTGTAAGCCAAAGTCGTATCCACACCAGCATTCACCTTCACCATTGGAAAGCCGCCGACAGAGCGGATAACCGCAGTCTTATAAATCGTGTTGTCTAAAGTGCTGCCTAAAGTGAAAGCCGCATTCTGCCTGCCCCGAAGCCAAGAAGACAACTGAGTCTCCCCACGGTACTTTCGCGCAACGTACTGCTGCAACTTCATGACACCCCGCGGTTGACTAGCAAATCGCATTCCAGAAGCAGCGCCAACCTGCGGATCTTCAAGAATTTGAGGAATCTTCTGCCACCAGTCCGCGGCTAAAAGCAAATCCTGCTCAAAACTGACAAAATAGTCGCATTCCACGTTTTTGAGGGCGGTGTTGGCGCCGTAGCTGATGCCTGTCCCCTCGTTGAGGACGACCGTCCAGCCAAAGGACTCTGCGATTTTTCTTGTGTCATCCGTGCTTCTATCGTCGGATATTATTTTCTTGTTAACAAATTGGCGGGGGATTACTTCGCTTATCTGCTTAAGAACAAAAGGCAACGTTGAAGCGCCATTATATGTCCATATTACCAAGTCAACTTTTTCCAATATTCTAAACTCCTTTTTTAGTCATTTTGGCGCTTCTGCAACCACGCAGATGTTTTACTAAAAGACTGTGGGCTAAATTGTAGCTTAAATCTTTCCCCAAAACTCACAAATTACTTCTGGTTTTAAAAAGGTCGAGGACGTTTTTCCCTAAGTCCGGTCGTTTTTCCGGAAATAGTCAATTACTCTGTCGATGCCTTCGCTGAGCGTAACTGTTGGTTTCCAGCCTAGTTCTTTGCGTATTTTTCGCTGAATCCAAAACAATCGATGACTGGTCAGAAATCAGCGGACGAAATGGGTAGCCAGGCGGATATGAACCAAACGCAATTTTTTTCCTGTCAAATCCCACTTTCTGAGCAATCATCAAAGCGAGGTCTTTGTTGTTTACGCCGATGGTGGTTCCCACATTGTAGACTTGATTCTTCGCTGCAGGGTTCTTCATCGCAAGCACATAAGCGTTCACATGGTCATCCACATACATGTAGTCTCGAACAGAATCTGGTGAACCTATGTAGATTTTCTCGCCTCTAAGCATCTGCGTAACTAGATACTCAACCAAAAAGCTGGTGTCAAACTTGCGTCCATAAGAGTTCGCGGGACGTAGCACCGTGCCATTAAGGTTAAAAGAATTAAACATCATGCGCAGGTAAAGGTCACCTGCAGCCTTACTAACCGCGTAAGGACTAGATGGGTGAAGAGGCAAAGTTTCTTTCAATGGCACATTCGGATGCATGCCATAAACCTCGGCCGTGGATGCAGCAATAAGCTTCCTCGTTTGTGGGTCCTGAAGTTCAAGCAACGAATGAGCAACATTCATAGTCCCAATGTAGTTGGCCTGCTGATACTCGAAGGGGCGCTCAAACGAATCCCGAACAGGCGAAAGCGCCGCTAAATGGAAAATTACGTCGGGATTAGCTGTTTTAACCGCGTTACGGGTGGATACGTAATCAGAAATATCCCCTGAAACCAAAGTTACATCTTTTAATATACTTTCGATGACTTCCAAGTTTCGGTTTGCAACTCGGCGGACAACACCGTAGACTTCAGTGCCGTCTTTAACTAATCGCTGAGCCAAATGGCTGCCTATAAAACCCATTATTCCAGTTATCAACACCCGAGTCATGACTTGAGTCTCCTTATTAACGCGAACTCTTTTTCAGCTACAGATAAATCTTTAACGCTATTAATAGTTAACCACAACTCCTCAGGTCTGAGCCTACAGGCCTTAAGAAGACGCTTTTTTGCAAGCATCGGAAAAACGGATCGCTCTATAGACCAGTTTCAGGGAGATAGCTTAAGATTTTCCGGTTGAGTACATATACCCCGATGCTAACAAGGGTGTTTTCCAGAAGAGTTTTTTCTTTAAATCCTACGATGTCGTCGCCTTCAAGTTCAAGTACTCCAAAAGGCGAACGCATGGGTGCAACGGCAATAGTGGCAACAGGCTTGTTTTTCAGATGCATTTCTTCAAGGCGTTCAAGATTCAAACTGGTAATTTCGTCGCCATTCATGGCCAAGAAATCCTCATCTTTAACGAATCGGCTAATGGCAAGCCTGAACCCTTCGGCTGTTTCGCCTTCCACAGTGTGCTCGCTAAAATCTATCTTTAACCCCTGAGTGTTTTCTTTGAGATAGCTAATAACAACTTCTTTGTGATAGGCAACGCCCATCACGATGTGTTTGAACCCGAAGCTTTTCAGCCAAGAAATAATCCAGTAAATCAAGGGGTTCCCTTGAAGGGGAATCATGCACTTAGGCATATCCTCGGTGAAAGGGCGCATCCTCAAACCCGACCCGCCAACCAGTATAACGGCAGTTTCAATTTTCTTCACGTAAGGCGCCTCATGAAAGTTGACTCCATACTAAAAGTACAAATATATAAGCTTAAACTAGACCGTTAAACGCAACTTGGCGCAAACCATGAAGATTGCTATGATTCACACGCCAATTTTGGGGCGGGGTGGCGGAGAAAGACAACTGTTAACATTAGCCACTGAGCTCCAGAAAATGGGGCATAGCGTGGAGATCTTTGTGAGCGCGGTCAACGTGGAAAATAGCTACCCTGATTTGCTCAGGAACCTTGCAGTCAACGTGATCCCACATCCGTTTGGAAAAAAACTGCCTCTTTGGTTAACTCCTCTCAATTCTGTTCAGCAACAGAAAACAGGAGAAGTAATTCGAGAAAAATCTACGCTTAAAGAATGGATGCGCAGGAGTATGGGTCGCCAGTTCTATACAATTCCGTATGAGCTGCCGACCATGATTAACATTGGAAGAAAAATCCCCAAAGGATTCGACATAATTAACAACCATAATTACCCATCTGAATGGGCAGCTTTTGTCGCCAAAAAAAGGCTAAATGTCCCAGTTGCATGGATGTGTAACGAACCCCCATTCTGGTTTTTCATGCCCGAACTCAGACGTGGCTTACGCAAGATAAACTCGCCAGTATACAATTTTCTAGACAAGACAGCGGTAAACTACATTGACGAGATCCTTGTCCTATCGTACTTGGCCGGACAATACGTAACCAAAGCTTACAGTCGCACCTGGAATGTTGTTAGAAGCGGCATCGACGCCGATAGGTTCAGTAATGCTACAGGGAAAAAAGTCAGGGAAAAATACGGTCTAGGAAAAGATTTTGTCATGCTCCAAGTCGGTAACATAGAAATAAATAAACGACAAGCAGATTCCCTGAAAGCTCTGCAAATCCTCTCTGAGTATTACACAGGAATCAGACTGATTTTTGATGGCGGCGGAAGAAGAGACGAACTGATACGCCTTACCGAAAGACTCGGCTTACAAGACAAAGTGTTATTTCTCCGAAGCACAAATGACGAAGAACTTGCCGAGGTTTATGCAGCATGCGACGTTTTCGTTTTCCCCGCACAGATAACATGGGGTTTAGCGGTGGTTGAAGCGATGGCCGCTGCAAAAACCGTTGTAGTGAGCAACAGATGCGGGGCAGCTGAAATCATCCAACACAAAGTGAATGGCTTCGTTGTGGCACACGCCAAACCAAAAGAGTTAGCAACGCAGGTAGAAAAGCTGATGAACAATCCTGAAATCTGTAAGAAAGTTGGAGAAAACGCGCGAGATTATGTTAAAAATAATTTATCATGGAAAAAGTATGCTGAAAATATGGAAAAAGCCTTTGAAAAAACGATTCGCGTTTATCATAACAATAAATAAAATGTGGTTTACCTCCGAATCACATCTGCAAAAATTTTACTTATGTCTCGGTTTTAAAGTCTTCAAAACGCACTATTTTGAACGACAATCGATCTAGAAATTGGTAACGGATCACGACTTTTTCGGCTGGCAAGGTTTAAAAAACTGTACCTGACCAACTCTGCATAAAAAAGCGTTTATTGGTCTGAAACAGAGAAATAGAAAATAAGCCTTAAAAGAGTAATTCATAAATGGTGAAAGCGACATTTGAAGCTTAAGGTAAACCTGTTATGTCTTTGGGCACGGTAGCATTTAAAAAAGCTAAAAGGAGCTTTTGATAATGACTTTTACAACCATTTTCCTTGGCAAATTATCTTACATAAAATCTACTCTGAAAATAAAATTGCCTAGGCAAATGCGCTTCGCTATACTTGACCTTCTGGATTCGGTTGCCAAACCCACGAGAAACAGTGAGTTGATTCCACCTCTAAAACTGAGACACATTATCGGCGAAGATGACTTCAAGTCTTCAATTTATGCTCGCCAACTTCGAGTTTACTGCGGATTAAAACCCAGTGAAAAAGTGCTGGATATTGGCTGTGGCTGTGGACGATTAGCTGTCTCCCTGACTGGTTACCTGAATGCCCGAGGGCAATATGAGGGGCTTGACATTATCAAAGAGTTCATTGACTGGCTTCAAGCAAACATAACACCGAGATACCCGAATTTTCGTTTTCTACACACTAACGTTTGGAACAGCAGTTATAACCCCAAAGGGAAAATTATAGCCTCCAAATACAAATTTCCTTACGGAAACGAGCAGTTTGATGTTGCCTATTTAGGTTCAGTTTTCACGCATATGTTTCCGCAAGACTTAGAAAACTACCTCTCTGAAATATCACGCGTGCTTAAACCAGGCGGAAGATGCTTAATCAGCTATTTCTTGTTAACTTCTCAAACACAAAATAGCATCGACCAAAAACTGAGCAAAGTTGACTTCAAAAACACAGGTAAAGGCTACAGCATCATGGACGAATCTGTTCCAGAAAACGCCATCGCCTATCCGGAAGAATATATTCTGAATCTTTATGCGAAAAACGAGTTGAAAGTAACAAGACCAATCATCCGTGGTGAATGGTCCGGAATCTCTGGAACTCAAAATGAAGGATTGCAGGATATAGTAATAGCCAGAAAAATTTCCCACGATAAATAGAGTTTACCGAAACAAGGATACATTGTCATTTTTTCTCATTTCTCTGGAAGAAAAGTACTGAATATTCATGACCTGCGGTGTTTGGGGCGTCTTTGATAAGTCCGAATCCGCTTTTTTCGAATTTGGCGTAGATTGCTTTTCTTATTTCGGCAGAATGAACTTCTACTATGTAAGTGGAAATTTTTCTCAGAACATCGTCTGGGACATCAACTAAGCTAATCTCTGCGCCTTCACAATCAAACTTGGCTATTTCTGCACCACTTTCCTCGATGATGCTTTTAGGGTTCTTGATTCTTATCTTCATCTCTTTGGGGCCGCTGTTTTTTAATCCGAAGTCAATCCCCGTGTTTTCATACCGAATTGTGGCGTATCCATCTGTTTCGCCGAGTCCTTCTTCGTGGATTTCTGCGTTTACATCATTTAACATAACATTTATTTTTATTATTTCGTGGTGCGCTGGAACTGGTTCGTAGATAATTACTTTTTTTGCGCCCATGGCTGAAAAAAAGACAGCTGTGTCACCGATGAATCCTCCAACATCCAAGACAACTTTATCGCGAAAATCTACTGAATAGAAATCGTCAGTATCCTCTGCTAGGACACTGACCTCAGGCAATTTCCCGACAATTTTCATGTTATTCTTTGTGAAACAGAAAATGTCTCCATAAGGCTCGATTGAGTAACCATTGGACAAAATGTCTCTGAAAATTCGGTAATCTGACCACTTCAACTCCATTTTAAAACCATTTCGGAAACTCACTTTCTTTTTACTGCCAGACCATCTGAGTGAGGGTATGATCCAAAAGTTGCTTGTGGTCTTGAGAGTTGAAAGCAGGGTCTGAAGGCTCACCATGCAAGTGGTTATATCCGTCTACAGAATAAAAGCATTCTCGCCGATCTTCTTGAAAATGCCAGACAGGGATACTCGGCATTTACTGGAAAATATTACAACATGAGTGCTTGTGCATATTTTGTAGTTCTTCTGACCTTTTGAAATTGCTGTCGAAAAAGCAGAGATGTTGCTGTCACTGGTATCTAGTGTTGCGTTATGATGCATCTTCCTTATACAAAAAACACCACCGCAAAACAATAAACTTGCCCAAACGAAAATATAGGTGCCCACAGACCAAAGACCTGAACAAACAAAGTGCTTATAATTAATAAGTTCCATTCATTAAAAAGCAGCAGAGATTCCAATGATAAAACTGAGATTGGACGTTGACTACCCATTCCCGTCTAGGTTTCAAAGTTTCCTATTCACTGCATTAAATGCTAAAACAAGTAGAAACTACTTGAAAAACTCAAAAATAATAGCGAAGATGGTCAACGAATCCCCAGAAGAAGTTATGGCTTACTGGTTCTTCACTCCTCAAACCACACCCGACAGTGAACTCCTCTCGCTAATGCATTCAGACAGGCATGAAGTCGCATTACACGTTGCCACTCAGCCTTATCTTGAATGGGAAAAACTTGAAAAGGCGACAAATCGGAAAGTTAGATATTACACTGTTCATGGTACTGCCCGCCTGCTCGCCCGCTTGATGTGGAGACGAAAACTTTGGGAGGCAAAGGCCCCAATTCCTGCAGGTTTCCCGCTCAAGTCTTTTTATGATTTTCCCACTTTAGGCTTAGACCGTCTTTGTTACGAAAAGCCTACTTATCAAGCGGTGAAAACCGCGCAGGAAAGTATCGCGAGGGGAGAAATACTGCATGTTCACCCAGAATGGCTTTTCCAGCGAGGAACCCTTAATCACAGAGGACCCTACTACGAGGCGTTAAAGGCTCTTCTAAAAGTGGATTCAGAACTCAAGGCTTTATCCACGCGCAAAAAAGCGTTTGTGAAACTTGCCAAATATCCTGAACAGTTCGAGTACATGCATGATTTTGTGCCATCTGGTAGGTACTTTGAGAAACTCGCTGAACGAGGAGTAGACATTTTCACTTTTGTCGAGAGACGCTGGTGTTGCCCTATTGCTAATCCGCAGGGCAATTGGTTGAAGACCCAGGACAACATTGCACTTCTGAAAATATCTCCGTATTCTGATTGGTGGAGCTCTGTTGGGAAAAAGACGCGAAATATGGTCCGCAAAGCGGAGAAGAGCGGCGTGAAAACAGAAATAGTTGAGCCAACCGATCAGTTTATTGAGGGTATATGGAAAATTTATAACGAGACGCCTATTCGGCAGGGCAGACTTTTTTCTCACTACGGCGTATCGTTGCAAACTGTCAAGAAGCTTTTCCTTTCCGTAGGTGATTGCACATGGATAGGTGCCTTTCTCGAAAGCGAACTTGTAGGGTTCATACTACTCGTCCACGGTGACAAGATAACAATTATGTCGCAGATTCTCTCGCTGCAGAAATTCTGGGATAAAGCAGTCAACAATGCTCTCGTGGCGAAAGCAGTCGAAGTCTGCGCAGCAAACAACCACCCTTGGCTCATGTATGGCAGAATGGGGAATCACCCCTCGTTGGACAGTTTCAAAGAAAGCAACGGCTTCTCGAAGTTCCCCCTATCACGATATTATGTTCCTTTAACTAGAAAAGGGCACATAGCAGCAGAACTCGGGCTTCACAGGGAAGCAAAAGACACACTGCCACAATGGCTTAAGGATCCGCTTATCCCAGTTTTTAACTGGGTGAGCAGAACCAAGATCCAGACCAGGAAAAAGACTGCGTCACAGTAGAAGAGCCGACAAAATCCCGTTAAGTTCTTCTCGGTTTTTTATACTTCTAAAGATGGCTTTTCCACTGCTGTAAACGCGAAATGACATATTATTGAAGGATAATTCAAAAATTATCCCGGAAAGGCTGTTTTTCAGGGTGGCTTTTTTGAGGATATGAGCTATGGCTTCGTCTTTCTTTTCGTACTTGAAAATTACTATGACATCTTTTTCAGCGCCGCAAGTTCCTTCGATTCTTGCGACGTAATCTTCCACGGTTGCCATTAGAACTGCTCGATCTCCTTGAGGACTTCCACGAAGCGGTCAATTTCCTCGATGGTATTGTAGACGTAGACGCTTGCGCGGGCGCTTGACTGCAGGTTAAAAACCTGATGCAACGGCTGGGCGCAGTGGAAGCCGCTTCGCAGCATGATGCCGTAGTTGTCACAGAAAAGTGCCACGTCGTGGCTGCTTAAGCCTTCAACTCCGAACGGTATGATGCCACATTTTAATGAGGTGTTCGTGGTTCCGTAAAGTGACAGTTTAGTGCAGCAGCTCTGCATCTTTTTGACGCAATACTCAGTCAATGTTTTCTCATGCTGTAATATTTGCGTCATACCTATTCGTTGAAGGTATTTGACAGCTTCAGCTAGTGCGATTCCTCCTGCTATATTAGGTGTTCCCGCTTCAAACTTCCATGGTGGGTCGTTCCAGCTTATGCCGCAGTGTTCGCTTTGGGAATTGAAGGAGACTTCTTTTATCATTTCTCCTCCGCCTTCGAACGGGGCCATCTTGTCAAGGAGCGCTTTCTTGCCGTAGAGACAGCCTATCCCTGTAGGTCCAAGCATTTTGTGACCTGAAAAAGCTAGAAAATCCGCATCCAAATCCCTTACATCTACGGGCATGTGAGGAACCGATTGAGCGCCATCCACAAGCATTAACGCGCCGTGTTCATGCGCTACTTTGGCTATGCGTTTAACGTCGTTGATTACTCCGCTGACGTTGCTGACGTGGCTTAGGCAGGCAAGTTTGGTTTTCCCGCTGAATTTACTTTCAAAATCGTCGTAGTCCAGAGTTCCGTCGGGGTTTACTTTGGCGTATTTTATTGTGAAGCCAGTTAGTTTTGAGATAATTTCCCAGGGCACGATGTTGCTATGGTGTTCCATTAGCGAAAGCAGGACTTCATCGCCTGCTTTGAGGTTTCGAAGACCCCACGAGTATGCAACCAAGTTAATGGCTTCGGTTGTGCCTCTTGCAAAAATAATTTCGGAGACGTCTCTTGCGTTTATGAACTGCGCGATTTTTGCTCGGGCGTTTTCATGTAGTTCGGTGGCTTCTTGGCTAAGCGTGTGAACGGCACGGTGTACGTTGCCGTTATGGTTTTCGTAGAAATCACGTTCCGAATCTATTACTTGCTGGGGCTTCTGTGTTGTTGCAGCGTTATCAAAATAAATAAGTGGGTGGTCATTGACTTTCCGCTTCAGAATAGGGAAATCTTCGCGAATGGCGTGGGCGTCAAACATTTTTACTTTTTCTCTTCCTCTGCCTTGAGCCTCTTAGTAAGCATCTTTGCAAGTTCTTCCTCTTCAAGTGCCTGCTTCTCTTCAAAAGTGTGTTCTTTGGGCACCCAGTCTGGGGCTGCGCCTTTCTTTTCGTAGTATAATCTGATTGCGCGCTTGAGAGCGCCTACAGCTAGGACTCCGCAGTGGAATTTTATGCTGGGCAATCCGCCGACTTCATCGGTGACCTTTTTCCAAGTAACATCCTTCCAGGCGGATTCAAGCGTTAAACCTTTGATCATTTCGGTGACTATGCTACTAGTGGCGATGTTTGCAGCGCATCCATAGCTCTCAAAAGTGGCTTTCTCAATGACTTCTTTGTCGGTAATTTTAAGATAGAAAGTTACCATATCTCCGCACGATGGGTTGCCTGCAACGGCAACTACAGTGGCATCTTCCATTTTTCCAAGGTTCTTGGGGTTCCTGAAAAGATCTAAAACTTTGGGGCTATAAGGTAAGGGCATACGTGACATTTTTAGTCAACTCCTGTAGATCCAACTATACCTCTAATACGTTCAACTGAGCTAGGAATCGAATCCAACACATGATTAATATCTTCTTCTGTATGATAACGCGTGACTTTCATGAGTATGCTGCCGTGGGCTTCGCTAAAGTGCCTTCCTATAGCAACGAGGACATGGCTTGGCTGCAAAAGTCGCCTGCTGCAGGCGCTGCCACTGGATACGTAGACGCCTTTGAGGCTGAGCTCGATTGTGAGTGCTTCCCCTTCACATCTTCGGAAGCTGATGTTTGCGTTGTCGGGGCTGCGTTTGTTGCCTTTTGTGCCGTTAAACACTATATCGGTCATTTTCGCAAATATACCCTCCACCAGCATGTCTCGCATAGCACGCATCTTTGCCACGTTTCCCTCGAAATTGCTGAACGCCAACTCGGAAGCCTTCGCAAAACCCATGATTAACGGCGTATTCTCTATTCCCGGCCAGAGCTTCTGGGTGCCTATTGGGCCTTCGATTACTCGTTCTACGTTGACGCCTTCCCGGATATATAGTGCACCTGTGCCGCGTGGACCGAGGATTTTGAAGCTGCTAATTGTTGCCATGTCCACTTTTAGATCTTGCACGTTAAAGGGGATTCTGCCGTAGGCGTCGCAAGCATCCGTATGGAAGAGGGCTTGGGGGTTGCGGTCTTTGACTATGTCTACTGCTTCTTTGATTGGTTGGATGGTGCCGATTTCGCTGTTTACAAGGTGGATGCTGACCAGTGCGGTTTCCTTATCCACCGCTTCTTTAAGCTTCTCTAAGTCAAGCAATCCTTCTTCTCTGCTTACGGGTACTTTGGTGGTGGTGTAGCCCCGCTTCTTCATAAGATCAGTGACGTTTAGCACGTTTATGGGTTCGATTTCGCTTATGACGATTTTCTTGCCCTTCGTCGGGTTCGCCCCTGCCGCACCCATTAAGGCGAGGTTGTTGGCTTCAGATTCGCCCGGTGTGAAATTGATTTCTTCGAGAACTTTTGCGCCGACAAAATTCGCGATTTTCTGGCTGGATTCCATAATTGCCGTGAATGCTTCCCAGCCGGGTTTGTGCGTCAAGGTTGGGTTGCCGTAGGCTTTCTTGTTGAAGTAAGGCAGCATTGAGTCTACGACTTCTTGGGGGACAATGGTGCTGTTTTCGTTGTCGAGATAAACTTCACGTTTTATCCCTTCGTGTAGCTTGAGAAGTTCTTTAACGTTTTCAACCATACTTATCGCTCCATATTCAGTTGAATAATAACACGCTTATACTGACTAATGCAGTTCAAGTAAAAAAACCTAACCGCATGAATGCCCACGAGTCAGCCACTTCATTACTTCGGGAATTGAAAAAGACCTGATGTTTTATCCGAAAAACAGAACATGAAAAATAATCTAGCTTTGGTAGTCGTCGTAACCTTTCGCAAAACCAGTAGAGTCAAGTTTCAAAAAATACCTAATCCATAAACACCTCAAGACAGTGCACTAACACTATTAATCTGCGTAACCATACAACAAAACAAGGAAACTCCAACGGTTGAGTGCAAATGAAAATCGCAGAACTCGCAATCCCTGAGCAACTCAAAGAACTCATCATTCAAAGTGGAATTACGGAGTTGTATCCTCCGCAGGAAGAAGCTATTCGTGCAGGCGCGTTGGAAGGGAAAAACCTTGTTTTGGCTAGCCCAACTGCAAGCGGGAAAACGTTGGTTGCGGAACTCTGCTGCCTAAAGCACGTGTTCGAAAAATGCGGCAAAGCCATCTATTTGGCTCCGCTTCGTGCATTAGCCAGCGAGAAGTTCGACGACTTCCAACGCTTCACTAAACTCCGAAAGCCAAATGGTCAACACGTAAACGTCGGTATAAGCACTGGCGATTTCGACAGCGGCGATCCATGGCTTGGGAGGTTCGACATTATTATAACTACGAACGAAAAAGCCGATTCTCTTCTTCGACACAGGGCAAAGTGGATGGGCGAAATTTCTCTGGTTGTCGCGGATGAAGTTCACTTATTAAATGAAGCAGAACGTGGACCTACCCTAGAAGTTGTCCTTGCAAGGCTTATGGACGTAAACCCAGCTATTCAGGTTCTTGCGTTAAGTGCCACAATGGGCAACGTTGATGAAATCGCGGCGTGGCTCAAAGCTCAATACGTCATAACCGAATGGAGACCTGTTAGCCTCAAAGAGGGCGTATTGCTTCATGATACGATCCAATTCAAAGACGGTGACTCAAGAAAAATCCAGCGTGTAACCAGTAATGACGCCGTAAACTTGGCGTTGAACACTGTGAAAACCGGCGGACAAGCTCTAGTTTTCGCGTCTACACGTAAAAACGCGGCTTCGCTGGCAAGAAAAATTGCAGATCAAACCAGTAAAGAACTCTCTAAACTCGCCAAGAAAACCCTAGAGCGTGAAGCAGAAAAAGTCAGAACTGCAGACGAGAAAACTCAGGTAAGCGAATCTCTCGCGGATCTGGTGAAGTGCGGCGCAGCTTTTCATCATGCTGGATTGGCAGGTGCGCACCGTCGCCTTATTGAGGGCTTGTTTAGGGAAGGAAGGATAAAAGTGCTGACCGCCACGCCAACATTAGCTTTTGGAATGAATCTTCCAGCTCGAGTAGTTGTTGTGCAGGATTACAGGCGTTACGAAGCAGGATACGGCTATTATCCCATAAGTGTGTTAGAGTATAAGCAGATGGCTGGGCGGGCAGGCAGACCAAAATATGACAAGAACGGGGAGGCCATTCTTATTGCTAAAAACGCTGATGAAGAAGACTACCTCATGGATAACTTTATTCTTGCACGCCCAGAACGCATCTGGTCAAGGCTTGCTGTGGAGAAAATCCTGCGTGGGCATGTATTGGCAACGGTAGCTTCCGATTTTGCTCACACGGAAAAGAGTGTTTACGAGTTCTTTGGCAGAACTTTCTACGCTTACCAATACGACGTTAAGGCAATCAAAGCCGTAATCGCGAAGATTTTAAAGTATCTCTACGATGAGCAACTGCTTTACGTGGATAAAGAGAATCTTTGTGCAACCAGAATTGGCAAACGCGCCAGCGAGCTCTACATTGACCCTGTTTCGGCTGTGACAATCCGTGAGGCATTGAAACAAAAACCCCAGCGGCTAACCGAACTCAGCATGCTGCACTTGATTACTCACACCCCCGATATGGGACCAGTAATGCGTCCCTACGGGGAAGAAATTGAAATTCTTGCTGTCCACGCCGAACAATATAGGGAAGAACTATTCATTCAGCCACCAAACGAATGGGAAAACCACATCGAATACGAACAGTATCTGGGCGAACTAAAAACTGCCCTGATATTAAACGCGTGGATAGAGGAAACCAGCGAAGAGCAACTACTGGAAAGGTACCGAGTACAGCCAGGCGACCTATACAGAATAGTTGAAAACGGAAAGTGGCTACTCCACGCTACCCAAGAATTAGCGGAGCTGCAGAAAGAAAAAGAGGTTCTGCCCCTAATCAACGAGCTAAATGAACGCGTCTCCAAGGGCATAAAGAGAGAACTACTCCCGATTGTAAAGCTGGAAGGCATCGGAAGAACACGCGGACGTATCCTGTTCAATTCGGGATATCGAACCATTGACGAAATTAAACGTGCCCCGATAGACGAATTAACGAACCTGCCTACATTTGGACCGCGACTAGCCAAAAAGATCAAGGAGCAAGTCGGCGGATTCGTAAAGAAGGAAAAGTGGGAGCAACTGTCAAAGGAAGAAGAATACAAGCAGAAGGCGATTTCGGACTTTTAGTTTTTCACGAAGGTTTCCGCCTGCTTAATCGCCGTACCAAGATAGTTTTTCGGATCCAGTGCGGCATCAATTTCTTCGCAACTTAACGTCTTGTGTACAAGAAAATCGGCAAGGAGAACTTCTCTGAAAGGTTTCTTTTCTATTTCGCTGATAATTGTTAGTTTCCTAAGTAACTCATGTGCTTCTTGCCTGTTCACGCCCTTTCGCGACAGTGCCATCATGACAGACTCAGACATGCAACGTCCTTGAGTTAAACCGATGTTCTGCAACATACGTTGCTCATCTACTCGCAAATTGGACACAATAGTTTTCATCAGTGAAAGCAAGTAGTCAGTTAGTATGCAAGCTTCCGGAAGCAAAAAGCGCTCGGCTGAAGATTGGGTTAAGTCACGTTCATGCCAAGTTGTAACATCTTCCAACGCTGGAATGGTGAGGCTTCTTACGATGCGGGCTAAACCGCAGACCCTCTCACATATTTCGGGATTCCGTTTGTGAGGCATAGTGGAGCTTCCAACCTGCTTTTCCATCTCGAAAGACTCAAAGACTTCGCCAATCTCCGGCCTCGCTAATTCGCGGATTTCAGTAGCAAAATTGTCTAAAGACGAAACGACTATAGCTAAGTCGCAGATGAATTCCGCATAACGATCACGCTGAACAATCTGTGTCGAAATCTCAGCAGCACGAATGCCCAACCGCTTCATAACCAGTTCCTGAATGCGCTCTGCATGTTCACCTAAACTCGCTTGAGTACCGACAGCGCCGCTTATTTTCCCGACCAAAACGCGTTCGCGACACTGTTGTAGTCTTCGCAGGTCCCTTTCGATTTCGTATCCCCAAACCGAAAACTTGAAGCCCAACGTAATTGGTAAAGCATGTTGTCCGTGGGTTCTTCCCATCATAACAGTTTTACTGTACTGACTAGCTTTCTCTCGCAAGACCCCTTTCAACAGGATCATTCTCTTTTCTATAATATCCAAAGCATCTCCGAGTTGCAACGCATTAGCAGTGTCTACAATGTCGTAACTTGTCGCGCCCAAATGCACATACGCACCGCTTGAGCCGCATTGTTCTGACAGGGCCCTCACAAGTGAGGCTATGTCATGTTTTATCTCTTTCTCGATGGATTTCACGCGTTCTATCTTGACGTATTTTGTTGATGCCATGAGAGCGATTTTTTCAGCGTCTTTTTTGGGTATGTCTCCGACATCAGCGTGCGCCAAAGCCAAGGCAGCTTCGACATCGAGCAATTTTTGGACTCTGTTTTCTTCTTGGAAGACGCTAAGCATTTCAGGGGTTCCATATCGACCGGTGTCTATAGGTAAGATGGGCAAGTGCTGTTTCTCCTTGCAGATTGTTATGCTGGTTAAACATTAATGTTTTACCAAAGTATTAGAGAACAGCATCAATTGGGAAAGATGGTTTAACGTGAAGACTACTATTGCGATTTTAGACAAATGCGGCGAGAACGCCTCTCTAAAGGTTACCTCAGTTCTTACGAAGATGTTTTCCGATAGCGAGGCACATTTTGGATTAGCAACTCCATCAGAAATACTGATTGGTGACAACTCACAGGCGCAGGCTCAAAAAATAAACTCGCCCATCGCCGTCGGTTATGCTTCAACCGCAACTAGACAGGATGACCCACAAATAGCGAAGCTGCGAGATGCAACGTTGGTATTTGAAGGAAGAATTTACTCGCCAACACCTGAGACTTCTGTAGCGAATTTTTTTATAGGCAAAATGTCGACTGACCACACTAAAACAGCCACGGCAATTATGGAAAACGTCGAGGGCGACTTCTTTGTATTAATATCTGAATCTAAAAAAATTGTGGCTATACGAGATCCTGTGGGGGTGCAGCCGCTGTATTTCGGCGAAAACGAACACATAGCTGCGTTTGCATCAAACCGAAGCGCCTTATGGGAATTAGGCATAGACGAACCCAAGTCTTTTCCACCTGGAAACTTGGGAACAGCGGCGCGTGAAGGTTTCATGTTCAAACCGATTAAAACCTTGATTTATAAGGAGCCAAAAATGATAACCATGCAGGAAGCCGCGAAAACACTGCAGAAACTTCTGGAACGATCAATACAAATGAGAGTTTTGGGACAAAAAGAGGTTGCTGTGGCGTTCTCTGGAGGATTAGACAGCAGCTTAGTTGCATGGTTAGCCAAAAAAGCCGGTGTGGTTGTCGATTTGATTCATGTTAGCATGGAAAATCAGCCTGAAACAGAGGAAGCGCGCAAAGCAGCGAAGGAATTAGATTTGCCCTTGCATGTTCACCTATTCACTGAAGCGGATGTTAAGAAAGTCATTTCTACAGTTGTTGAAATCATCGAAGAGGCTGACCCCATTAAAGCCAGTGTAGGAGTGCCTTTTTTCTGGAATGCCCAAAAGGCTTCTGAGTCGGGCTACCAGGTTTTGCTTGCGGGACAGGGGGCAGATGAGCTTTTCGGGGGATATCAACGGTATGTCAATGAGTATCTTCTTGAAGGTGACGAGAAAGTGAGGAAAACAATGTTTCACGATGTTGCAGTTATTCATGAAAGCAACATTGAGCGGGACGAAAAAATCTGCAGCTACCACTATGTTGAGCTGCGTTTGCCTTTTGCTTCGTATCAAATTGCCGAATTTGCGATGAGTTTGCCAACAGAGTTGAAGATCGAGAAAAAAGCGGATTCGTTGAGGAAACTTGTGCTGAGGAAAACCGCAAAGGACCTAGGGCTGCCTACGAGCATCGTTGATAAACCGAAGAAGGCAGTCCAGTACAGCACTGGAATAAACAGTGCCCTTAAAAAACTGGCGAAAAAGCAGAATTTAACATTAGGCGAATACGTGAACCGCATATTCCTGCAGGTAAAGGCAAACTCGAAAAAAGCACAGTGTTCAACCAAAACAATTCAATAAAGAAAGGAAGAGTCAGTTAACAGCTTCTGACGAAGAGTTAACAGACGGGCAATAGATAGTCGAGGTATAAGTATTTACTCGACTACTTGGATGGCGCCTTGTGGGCATTGAGCTTCACAAGCGCGGCAAACGAGGCACTCGTCAACTTTGACGGGTGTAGATTTGCCGTCTTTCATTTCGTAAACGCCTATTGGGCAGGTGTTTACGCAGGTTTCGCATCCATTGCACTTGTTGCTGTCAACCATTATTTTTACCATTTTCATACCTCTGTTAATTTTTATCAAAAGCTAAAAAGAGGGATAAAAGCGTTTAGGTATATTATTGGATTTATCCACGGAGTCTTAGCATAAGTCCGTTAATTGTAGCTTCGGCTTTTTGTTTTCGGCGCTCTAGGTCTGTTAGCTGTTTCCGGTAGGCATCCATTGTTATTTCTCCTGTTTCATGGCGCACTTCCATGTTTTGGATGCTTAGGTCGACTTCGCTGAGTTCAACTTCTGCGGCTTCGAGTTGCCTGACTATTTCTGCGTAGCTTCCTCCTGCACTGCGAAGGATATCTTTTATCTTTGCGATTGTGTGTGAAAGCGTTTCAAGTCGCATCTCAAGAGTTCTGCGTTGCACTTTGTATCGGCGTCTGGGGATTCTGCCATGTTGGGCTCTGGCTTCAAGTGCCTTTAACTCTTGGGTTACTTTGCTTTTCTCTTCGTATGCTTCCATGAAATCTTGAATATGTTCAGGGCTCAGGTTTAAGCCTGTAGTAACTCTTGCAACCTCAAGCCGTGGGGCTCCTCTTTTGGCTCTGGGTCTTGTCCATAAGGCCGCAATTACGATTCCAACCATGACTATCGCCCATGCCCATGATGTTGGGCGGAAAGCTATCCACAGGGGGTTATAATCAAACGTTACGGTCACAACGTCTTCTGAAGGTAGGATACTATCAACGTAACTGACTCCTTCTTTGTTTATTGTGAGTGTTTCTTGGAAAGCATTTCGGGTAAGGTCTGAGGAGGATCCGATTTGGGGCAGTTGCGGAGTCACTATGGTTGCCCCTTCTGGCGGAGTAATTGTAATTGATGCTGAGTCAACGTAATAGTTGAAGTATGGAAACAGGTCAAGATTTAAAACGTACCGTGCAAACTGCGCTGGCGAAATACTGGGCAGAGAATAATCAAGTGTTAGACTGCCAGATTCCCCTGCGCCCACAGCCACTGCCAACGTCACGTTTTGAACAAATACGAGAGTGTTGCTCTGCTGAACCGTCGTTGTTAGAATTCGGCCAAATTGGTCCCTTGCAACTACATTTGCAGCGTTGACTGGCAGATTGATTAGAAAAGAGGCGACGTTATCTGTCGAGTTGTTGACGATTTTATAGGTGTCTGTGCTGGTTATGGTCCCTGAAGCGCTAATTTTGATTTGGCGGTCTAAACTTTGAATGTCAACTTCCTGTAGATTTCCTGGTGACGCGGAGAAAGTGGCTGTTGCAGGTGAATAAGTGAAAGCCGCCAAATTTTGCTTTTCGTAGCTGGAGGCATTGACTGCGCCGTCAGTTTTATCGATACCCGTAACACTTGCTCCCGAGGGTAAAGTAATAGTTGCGTTGTAATCGTCAGTGGTTTGGACAAAACCAAGGTAGGCTGGGAAATCAAGATTATACCCAGTCGGTGCTGGGGTGATAACTGCATTTGACAGAATGAAGATTACTGTGAAAGTGTTGGAGGTTCCAGAGGGTAAGGTTACAGTGGCACCGTAGAAGCCGCTTTGGCCTTGAAGTTGCACGCCCAGCGTTATTGGTAACACATTATAGTTCGTGTCGTAAGCCGTTCCTTCGAGAATGTAGGAGCCATATTTAAATGGTAATCCAAGTTCAAAAGTGCTTGGCATTTGCCCCGATAGCTGGATTTTTTCAGTTATGACAACGTGTCCAGAGTAGAGGACTTGAACGTTATGGTCTACATGTTGGATGCTGTAGCTTGTTGTTTGTGCATTTGCTGACTGATTAGTGAATGAGAAAGGCAGGAAAATAGCCAATGAGAATACCAATAACGTAACGACTACGGCGATTTTCTTCACATGAATTCCTCCAGGTGTCAGTTTTCTCTATTTTAACGTGATGTTGTTTATTTACTTTTAGAGCATGGTACGCGCTGGGTTATTTAGACTTTCGTATCAAACAGAAAATGCGTGGATTAACTGAACTGACTCTAAATGCCTTTCTCGTCTTTATTTTTAGACCTGCTGAATTGTTGTTAATAACACTATCAATTTGCGTAAATTAGATGCCTCTTAAAGGGTTCTTGCTATTCTATCTTTTTGCGCCACCTAACTATCAAGACCACTGCGAAAATTACGACGCCCGAAATAACGACCAGCGGACCTGGAAGAATGTTAAGGGAACTCGAAAGCGTTATACCCGAAATAGCTGAAATGGTTCCGAACACTGCACTTAGAACAAAATACTTCGACAAGTTCGTACTCACGATTCGGGCAGCGGCTGCAGGTGTCACCACCAAAAACCCGACTAACAACGTTCCCGTAACTTGTATGCCGACGGCAACTGTAGCGGATACCAGCAGCAGGTACAACAAGTTTGTTCGGGCGACGTTGATGCCTTTCGAGATTGCCAGTTCTTCGGAAATTAAACCCAGAACGATTTTTTTGTAAATAAATCTCGTCAGGAAAATGACTACAACGGAAATTGCAACAGCCAACACCGCATACGTTAAGTCGACCTTGGTTATGTCTCCGAAAAGAGCCGCTTCAAGGGCATCCAATCTGTCACCGTATAGGAGTATACCAATTGCCAGTGCCAGAGTGAACGCTGCACCCACCAAGGTTTCGAATGACAGTTTTGTGACTCTGCCTAAATGCCAAATCAGAATAGCTGATACAAAAAGAAACATGAATCCGCCTAGAATTGGACTGAAATTCAGCAAAACTCCCAATGCAAGTCCAGGCAAGGCAACATGAGACATGGCATCCCCTACAAGAGCCATCTTCTCAAGTACCATTATAGAGCCCAGGTAACCCGCGGAGAATCCAACAACCGCCCCAACAATTAGGCTATAAATTAGAGTGTCTAACATGTGATTCACCATCTAGTTTAGGGGCTGAGGCATATTGTTTCTCCGTAAATCTTCTGTTGTAACGATGGTTCAGCAATACGTTGTGCGTCTCCAAAGTAAGTCATGCATTTGTTTAATCCAAGAAGTTGGTCAGTGTATTCTTTAACTAAGTGAATATCGTGAGTTATGAGCAGCATGGTGATGTTTGACTTCTTTTTTAGCTCGCTCAGCATGAAGAAAACCGACTCTTCCCCTCCAACATCCACTCCTACCGTCGGCTCGTCAAAGAGCAATACATTGGGATTGTCAATTAATGCCCAAGCAATCAACACTCTTCGCAGTTGACCCCCTGACAATACAGACAGGGTCTTGTTTCGAATGGTTGGGGCGTCAAGTCTAACTGCGGACAAAGCGTTTTCAACATTCGCTCCGTCCTTGTAAGAAAGGAACTCTTTCACTGAAATCGGAATGTCCTTCACGCTAATGTTCTGGGGCACGTATCCGATTTTGACTTTTTCTTCCCACTCAATCTTCCCAGTGTAAGGCACTAAGTTAAGCAGGGTTCGGAAAAATATGGTTTTGCCTGCGCCGTTTGGTCCAACGATTGCCAAGGTTGTGCCTTTTTTTATTTTAAACGTTACATTCTCTAATATTGTTTGGTTTTGGAGCTTTACTGTTAGATTGGAGATGCTGAGGATGTAGTTCTTTGAATCTTCCATATTCTGACGGCGCCTACCAGTTTTCCTCTGATTTCAATTTAGATGGGAGACTTATTAAGTTTTGTATCTTTTTTAATAACAAAGTGTAGTTTCTAAACTCCCAAACCTATTATGTTTTGCTTAGAAATAGAGTTTTCTAAAGCAATAATAAGTAACGTCCCAGGCAAAATCAAAAGCAATCTTATTAGAGTAAAGAAACATTAACTCAAGTCGAAGGTGAACCTGTTGAACATAATCAGCCTCTCACTGCCCACAGAACTCCTCGAAGAACTCAACGCGATTTTGGGAGAAGACCGAGGCGCATCAAGGTCAGAAGTAATCCGGCAAGCAGTTCGCATGTACATTTCTGAATACAGCAAACTGGACGAAATAAAAGGCAACGTAATTGCCACAGTAACCGTTCTATACGAGACAACCGAAAAAAACGATGAACTCTTTCACCTGCAACATGAATTTGGAGACATGATCAACGCGTACTTACACTCACATTTAACAGGTGGCGAATGTTTAGAAGTTATGGTGGTTAAAGGGTCAGGCCAGCGCTTCAAGAGCCTAATAGACGGGTTGAAAGCCAACAAGCCTGTAAAGCAAATTAAATTCTCCGTAATGACAACCAAAGAAAATGAAGAATAAAGAGAAAAATAAAGCTCATTAAGGATAGTCGGTTTTTAGCAGATGCCGCCTTCCTTGAAATAATAGTATTCTTCTTTTTTTGGTCCGAAGCTACGTACGCCTTCTTTTTTAAGCTGCGCCCTTAGGGCATCAGCATAATCTTGGGTTATTTCGCCCCTTTTCTGCAGATAAGCAACAATTTCCTCTCCTTGCGCCTCAGTGTCACATCGGCGGATAAAGTCCACAACAGTTGGATTATAATGTCGGAATTTATCCGGCAAAGCGTTTTCAGCTTCAGTCAACAAGACCTCCTCTACATCATCAACAACTTCTTCGGCTTTGGAAGCGTCAGCTCGCACGCCTTCTATTGGAACTTTATTTTGTCCGCCTTCAAGCTCTTTGATGAGGTTCGGGAACATTTTTTTTATAGATTTCTTGTCGATTTCCATGAGCACACCTCTAACAGTTGCAAGAGTCTTCAAAATATGATGAAAATTCTGGTTTATTTTCTTTTTTCTAACTGGAAAGGCTTTTCATGTTAAAACCAAACGCATTTAAGGATTAAAGGCGGTCAGGATGGAATAAATTGTTGAATAGGGTTTTCTGTCATAAGTTTTTCAAGCTCCTGAATCGTGAGACCTTTGATTTCGTCTCCAAAGGTTTCACATGTGCGCTTTCTGCCTGCTTCTTCAGAGCCACGCACGATTATTTCGATTGTAAATTTGGATCGGGTTTCTGAATGGATGTGGAAAGAATCCATCGATTTTTCCATGTTCTGTCACTGTCGCCCGTTCGGCCTTAGAAATTCTTATGCCTTCATCTTTAAGCAAGGCAACAACTTCTAGGGGTTCATCGTAATAAACTTCGATGTCTATGTCGCTACCTCTCTTAATGGTTCCTCGCCAGACACTCCCTATCAGAAGGGGCGAATAGCTCCTCAAGGTTTTCATGATTCCCAATGCGTCAGTCCGCATATGAATTAGCCGTTCCATTCGGGCGGTGCCCTCAGTTTCCCCTGCAATTTTTTCCAATTCCAAGGCTACCTCGAGGTTTGAGGGGAGAGTTTGGGAGCGAAAGTTTTTTGCAGCTTTCAACTTAGCCTGCTTGTATTCTTTCTCTGACCCAAAATACAAAAGCGTGGCTGCCTCACGTGCGATTTTGTGTCTCAAATCAGAAGGTTTTTCTTTTGATGTGCGCTTTGGCAAAGGAGGTCAGCGGTTAATCATTTTTTCGTAAAGTTCAATGGTTTTCTCAGCAATCCTGCTCCATGTGAATTCTTTTAGAACACGTTTTCTGCCGTTTTTCCCTAGCCATTTGCGTTTCTCTGGGCTTTCCAACGCGCTTATTATGCCCCATGCGATGTCGGAGGGATTATTTGGGTCGATGTGATAGCCACATTGTTCTTCTCCGCAGCAAATTACTATTTCACGCATTCCGCTGACTCCTGCTGCGCCCACAACTACTGGTTTCTCCATGGCCATTGCTTCGAGGGCAACGATCCCAAATGGTTCGTATAGGCTGGGGAAAACTGCGATGTCGCATGCAGCATAGTGGAGTATACGTTCTTCCTCGGGGATGAAGTCAAAGCGGAATCTTACATATTCATCCATACGTATAGTTCGAACCAAGTTTTGAAGGTAATCTTGTAAGTCTCCGACGCCCACTATGACTAACTTCGCCTTTGGAAACTTGGGCAAGATATGGGGCATCGCCATTATCAGTTTGTCAACACCCTTGACACCTACAAGTCGGCCCAAGAAGAGAATCATCAGGTCGTCGTCTTTTATTCCGTAAAGCGCCCTAATTTTTCTTGTTTGTTCTGCGTCCATTTCTTCGGGGTTGTACTTCTGCGGGTCCACTCCATTGTAACTCACTTGAATCTTGTCTTTGGGAAACCCGAGTTGTATGAGTTCATCTTTCATGGCGTAGGAAACGGTGACTATCATGTCTGCTATGTTGCCGCCGCGAAGTTCGATGTTGCTCACGACGCTGCTGCCGTTTCCCATGGTTCTGCCCTGCTCTGTTGAATGTACATGGAACGCGAATGGAAGTCCGCTTTCTCTTTTCACGGTTATTCCGCCCATCGCGGATAGCCAGTCGTGGGCGACGACAACGTCGAATTTCATGCCTTCTTTCTTGATGAGTTCGTTAACGAGTTTTGCTGCTGACAGATAGTTGTAGACCATGAGTTTGCCAAACAGGTGTATGCCTCTGCCCCATTTGCGTATATCTTCGGCGATGACATCTGGCAAGGAATCGGAAATGTCAATGTGCAATGGACGGTGGATTTCTATGCCCCGCCAAATTTCGCGGGTAGGCAGCGTGCCTGCGTCATCGTTCATGGTAAAAACCGTCACATCGTGGTCCGTGAGAACGAATTTACGTGTGATTTCCGCTGCGTAAGTTCCTAGCCCGCCAACAATTTTCGGAGGATACTCATAAACTAAAACCGCAATCTTCATGAACGTTTCTCACCGTTTCTAACTTAACCAATTAGCTTGTTTCTACTAATACTTTACCTATACTGTGTTCTTAAAGCTGCAGAGAAATCTAAAACGTCATGATGAATCGGACGGTTCCGGATTAGCCTAGAAAAGTTTGATTAGAACCGTGCACATATATCAAGTGGAGTGCTTTCAGATGGATTTCTCTCCAGTCAAACGCGAGATTCTTGAAGCGTTACTGCTTCACGAAAAGCCAGCGAAAGCTGCTGAAGTTGCGAAAGAAATATTGAAAGAGCAGCGGGCTGTTCAAATGCATCTAATCGGCTTGGTTAAAATGGGCTACGCAGAGTCACCCCAGAAAGGCCACTACATAATATCTGAAAACGGTAAAAAAGCGTTGGGCTTGCAGGAGCTAACCAAGGAAAATGCGTTGTCAATTTTAGCGCAAACCCCCCGCGACAAGGCATTTCACTTTTATATTGGAATAGGAAAGCCTCTAAATATTTACGCGCACGACCTGCTGGAGTTCTGTGACCAGGTCAACAAGGTAAACGCGGATTCGATAAAATTCCATACGGAACGGGGAGATTTCGAAACATGGTTCGTTGCTCTCGGCGACATAGAGCTGGCGACAAGGATATCACTGCTAAAAAGGCGAAAGCTGTCGGGTGAAGAAACGCGTCAGAGAATTCGCGAAATCGTGGAAAACCGTTGCATAATGTTATCTAAAATAGTAGGACAAAATGTCCCCTCTTCCTAACAAGTTTATTCTTTGGACAGGAACAGGCCCGAAAAGTTTTCCAAGTTTTTCTAGAACTTGCTGAATTGTTGCGTACTCCATTTCTTCAGAATCCAAACGCGCAGGTTCAAATTTGCCCATGCGCAGTAACGTTGTACCTTCTCTTACTGTTTCGTCCCGAGCCAAACGCATGCCTTGGCGTTTCTAGTTTTCTTTCAGCTATTCTGAAAAGAGGTTTGAGGGCAACACGGTGACCGGTCAAAGAGCCTACGTCATATTATCAAAAGAGATTGTGGTTTTTTGCTACAAACAACCCATATTTGTCTCCATCCACAGCGTATTTAGGTTTTTAGCAAATCCTAGAAGGCTTTTGAAGAAATCATGAAATACTAAGACAGCGTAAGGAATGGGGTGGTGGTTGCGGTGAGCGAGGTTAAAGTAGTTTCAGCAAAAGTTCCCGAGGAAGTCTACAAAGAAATGATTTTACGTGTGCCCGAGGGCGACAGAAGCGACTTTATACGTGAAGCAATAATGGAGAAGCTTCAGAAGACGCCCAAAGCAAACAAGGTTCTGGAGTTAGAGTCGAGGATGGGCAAAATTGAAGGTGAACTCAGCCAGATCAGGAAGTGCCTTGCTGACTTGGAATTGCTAACATATGGGCATCAAAAAGTGAACCCGTATAGCTTCTGCATCGACGAGATAGACCACAAAATCATTGATTACCTTATGCATTACAAGGGCGCAACGACTCCTGAACTGGCAGAATACCTCAAGATTAACAGGTGGCTGGTTCTGAATAGACTGCGAAAGATGCAGAAAGCCGGCCAGAAGCAATACGGCAAAGCAGCAATTGACTACTACGCTGGCGAGAAGTCTGGGAAGAAAAAGGCTTGGTGGATTAACGAGGAGTTAGTCCAGGAAGAGTAGCGATTACCTTAAATTGGCTGAATCTTCTGTTTTTGAGCGGTTGGGCTCGTAGTCTAGTACGGAAACCCTTTACTGCGGAAGTCACCATTGGTTTTTCACTCAGTAAAACGCACAATTCCCTTTTTCTTTTTTTTAGTTATTTTAGGACACCATTCTTTTTGAGTTACAGCCTGGCTAACGCCATAAACAGTGGAGAATTCTAAATGGCTAAGTCGAATTCTCCCTTTTCTCACGCACTAAAAAAAGTAGTCACCCAGTCAACCGAAAATAGTTTACTCTTGGGGCGTTTGTCGCCAACTACTCTTAAGATACTAGAAGTGTATCGGGCAGGAGGTACCGCTGGGCAAGCTGCAAAGCAATGTCACTGCAGCAAACAGAACGTATCTAAACATACCAAAATGCTGCTTAAGAGCGGACTTATCAAGCTTCAAACCCGTGACGTTATCAAAATTTACTCGTTAACACCGCTTGGTAAATCAATCTTCACTATGAGTGAGAGCGCTAGTGAGGCGGTTGTATTGGAGGACCATGCATTCAAGTTTGCCATTATTCGAAATGAGAGTTGCTTGATTGATTGGACGAAATTGGGCAATCCTTGTAACTGGCAGAAGCTTGGTGTCCATGTTGACGGGTTACGGGTTGAAAGAACTTCTAAGAATATCATTATTCATCCTGGTAAACTGGTTGGTTTTAGCCCTGATGCTTTATTGGTTGATTCGGGAAGGGCGATTCAGAAGTGTAGAGATATTCTTGAAGTTAAATTTGGGATGCTTCTTTCAGCTGAGGGTGTGGCTCTTCATGAGCCGATTCTTAGATTTTATAGTGCAGAAGCAAAGGAGGATGTGAAGCATGGAACTGTTATTGTCCAAGGTGTTGGCACTACCGATAATTCGCCTCCGGAGCATATTCCGCATGAAGAGTATTCAGGTGTTGAAAGAGCAAAAGCTCGTATTCTTCTGCCCGATGCTGTAAAAAGGTTAAACGTTCAGGTTTCGAACCTCAGGAACGAACTTGCTGAATCTAGGGCTAAAGTCGAGAATGTAATTTCTACTATTGAGACTTTGGTGAGCGAGCAACAGACCGTCAATAAGCTTATCGAACGGCTGGTCGGTAATTTGGATAGATTGCTCAATATTGAGACCACGGCTAAGACTCAAACTACAGAGGCAAGATCAAGTCTGCCAGGTAATGATTATATTTCTTAGGGATTGATTCTTTGCTGTTGATTTTGGCAGTAAAAAACCGCTCAGATTTCTGGGAGCATTTTTTTGGAGTGTTTTTGCATGGACTTTCCCCATGCTTTATGAAGTAGCATTTAAGGGTCACAGATATAGCTAAAATGCTATTAGCTTCAATAGTGTGTACATCAACGAAATGCTAAGATGTGCATTCTGTATTAGAGAACGGCTTAAAATCCGCTCAGACTTCCAAAAAATGGGTGGTTACTCGGCTTCAATTGCTAGCTTTTTTCAGGTTAAGACGCTACTACCCCAAAGGATTTTCTCTATAATCTATAAAATTGAAAATTATTATGGACTAAATTCCTTGTTTTTTTATTTTTTGAAAAAATAAGTTTGGAACTTTTTTTCAAACGCTTATTACTTATAATAGTTATCTACAACAATTAAAGTAGGGATGGTCTGTATGGGTAGACACAAGGACCTAGCTATTTTGGGACTATTTGAAGAATTAAAGATTATTGGAGAATCTTATGGATTCAAAGTTACTGATGAATTTACTGTCCTAAGCGGGGTGTACTTTATTGATATGGTATGGACTCCTTACGAGGACCATAATATAATGATTACTTTTGAAGTAGAAAAAGCAGACGAAAGAACTATAGATAATATCGACAAAATTATTGGCACTCCAACAACAGTTATTGAGAAACCTTTCCAGCACTTTACTATTGTTTTTGATGAAAAACTAAAACCTAGCCATAAAATTATGATAGACGAGTTATCTAGGCGGTATAACATTAATGTATTTGAAGATTATAAAAACAAAATTGATGAACAAGAACGTTTTCATAAAGAAATCTCTAAACTTAAGCAAAGCTTGCAGAGCTTAATACAAAGACAAGGATTAATAAATCCGCAGAGTACAGTAGAAGAAGCCCTTCTTGGGATTGGGAAAGTAGCACCGGTTATATTTTTTGAGAATAAAACTCTAAATGGGAACGATATATCTACAGAAACGCCGATTGTAAATCAAAAAGGGATGACTATACCACCCGAGAAATATTTCGACAAAAAGAAGTAAAAGGGTTATGCACTGGTTGGTATCCCCAAAGAACGGTACGTCTTGGTTATCCCAGGTAGTTCAAGAATTATTGATGTCTATCTTGATAAGACGGAAAACGATAAAGCGATTAGTCTTCATCTAGAAGCGTGTGATTACCCATTTATCTTTAACATTAAACTGCTAAAGGGAGCAGGCGCTTCTTTTAACTCCAAAATGGACCCCGAGGGAGTAGACATTATAGAGTTAGACTTATTTTCTAACATCATGAAAGACTTAGCAG
This sequence comes from Candidatus Bathyarchaeota archaeon, assembly GCA_963760905.1. Classification (GTDB taxonomy): domain Archaea; phylum Thermoproteota; class Bathyarchaeia; order Bathyarchaeales; family Bathycorpusculaceae; genus JADGNF01. The sequence continues at coordinate 260,068 of CAVXEQ010000004.1, read as the reverse complement.
ATAAACAGCATATTGAAATCTTGAACGAAAAAGGCCTAAGACAGTATAGGTTAAGAGGAGTTGACAGCACCCAAGGAGACTTGCCAGAGTTTTTGAGATATATGATTGCTGACTTGGCATTCATACAAAAACGAAGTTCAATTAGAATACCTGCGAGTGAAGGGCTTTCTTTTCATGGAAGAGAAATTTCGAAAATTAATAAAGCCAGAACAGTTTTTGAAACAGGGCAATACATCCAGGAAACAAAAGGGATTTCGCTTAATTGCGATGAACAAATAGCAGAACTGCTGTTACACAGCCAAATAAAGAATGGGAAAATAACTCATTTAGTAACCACCTATGTTGACTCTGTGAATATTTTCGGTAAGGAAATCCCTCTTGGTAAAGTTATTGTTCAGTTCCCTGAAATGCAACTAACTGATATTGATACCATTAGGGAGAAACTATCAAATGTGCAGCCAAACGAAAAAATAGTAATAAAGCTCTCGCCAGTTTCAAGTAACCTAATGAAATTCGTTTATAAAAAATAAATTAGGAATAGCGCACTGCCTAGTTGTCGCCAAATAGTTTAATGGTTTCAAAATAGATGTTTACACTGATGGGGATATTTTCTTCAACAGATTGCCAACAAACGACTGTTTAGAGAGAAGCTCTGAGATAGCTAACTTAAGCAAGATAATTTTAAGAGCTTTGCATCCTTTTGACATAGTTGTTACAAAAATAGGAAGATTAAACACAAGAAACTTGTAAGATATCGAGTCCTGTATTAGTCGATGTAAAGTTAAGAAAGAAGACATACTGAAGGAGCTGCAGAGATGGTATTTGTTGGTCGAGAAGGGGATTATAAATATCATCTTCCATTGGTCATTCAAAGTTTGATTCAGGATTGTCTGAGACTAACGCTAAATAAAATAAAAGTTTCAAGTTAGGGCCGGCATGATGGTATAGTTTTTGGGCGTCGCGTGCCTTTAGTAACACGGACGTTGCCTTCTCTGGAGACCACGCACTTCGATGGGCATGCGAACTTTAGTGTCTTCATCAGTAATAATTTTGCCTTTTTATAAAAAATTTCTAGAATTAGGTCCCAGACGTTAGAATATACTGTAGGTGAATTTTTTTAGGCTATAGGTTAATGCTTAAATGGTTATTCGACAGAATTGTAGAAAATTAGGGGATGCTCCGGGTGAAGGCTGACTTGATTCGTCGGCGTCGTCGTATGCTTACGCTTTTGGGGTTAGGTAACAGCCTACAGGTTATCGTTTCGGCTCTTTCTAAAGAGTTCAATTGTAAGGAGGTCACCGTGTACGCTGACTATGAGCGTATTTCCACGTGGGCGCCTGTAGTTGAGCAGGATCAAGCTTTAACGGTCTTGGTTAAAGCCCGGCTGGATTATTTGAACCGTGAAGCCATGGATATTATGCAGAGCATTGAAAACAAGGGCTCTACTGTTAAGGAGAAATTCATTAAACTTGGTGCAATAAATTCTGTGCTTAAAATTACGATTGAACAGATTAAGTTGGGGTAGACGCTTGGTTTGATTGAAAGAAAGCCTGATGTTATCCAATCTGCAGTTAGCCTGTCTATGCCGTTTGAGGCTGTGCCTGAAATTAAAGCTGCTTATGCTAAGCTTGCTGGGGAAAAAAGGGCTCAGAAGAAAGCTGCTGGGAAAGCTGAAAGATGATGGTGGAATTGTGCTTTGGTTTCTTAAAACTTAAATACTTTGTAAAACAAAGTAATTTTCAAAGTAATTGGGCGCTAACAAATTGACTGAAGATCAAATCCAGAAACTTCTGGTCTTATCCGATAAGTTGAACACGAAAACGGTTACATTAACAAGATGCCTTATCCTTGGATTGCTTTCTTATTTCGCTGATGGAATTCAATACCGCGAACTAAAAACGTCTTTGAAGATGTCCGATGGAAAGCTCATAGCTAATTTAAATGAATTAAAAACAATGGGTTACATTAGCAAGTCAGAAGTTCAAGTAGACCAAAGAACAGTCGACGTTTACGCCTTAACAGACAAAGGAAGAGCCGAATTAACCAAGATAATTGAATGGATGAAAACCATAGAAAATATCGCAAATGAAGGAGACCAAAGGAAATGTCAAATATTGACAAAGTAATTGCTTGCCTAAAATACCTAAAAATCTCGCCAAAAATCAAAGATAAGAAGGATTATCGGGGACGATTCTTCACTCAAAAGACTGCATTTTTGGCAAAAGCCTTAGGCATGAACTTGACCTATTCCTTCACTCCCTATGTTGCTGGCCCATATTCGCCAGGTCTAGCCTGCGACTATTACGTCAACGCGGACAAAGTGGAGTCACTGACTTCAAACCACAAGTTGTCAAATCAAGAAATTGCTATTTTGGATAAAATAAAGGGTTGTTCAGGAATTTATGAGAGCATGACTCTGATGGAAGCAGCTGCCACCACAGTGTATCTCAAACAGCAAAATCGGCAGTTATCAGACGACGACTTATTCGTAGAATTAAAGCGGCTTAAACCTCACCTAAGTGACTCAGACAAGTTGATTGGTATAACAAAGTCCAAGGCACTGCTCTTTAAAACTGAGTATTTGACTGATGAAATGAAGAAAGAAATGGATGCATGGAACAATATAGACTAAACTAAGCAGGTAAACTAATGCCAAAGCTTCAACCTAAAGAAATCTGGAAAGTCGATTTACCGGATACTCAAGCACATGAACAAATGGGCGAACGCCCAGCAATCGTAGTTGCTGTTCATACAGAATCAGGTAATACAATGGTTGTTCCCTTCACCAAAAACCAAGATTACATACGCTTTCCATACACATACTTAGTAAAGAAGTCCACTGCAAACGGGCTTACATTAGATTCCGTAGCTCTGATCTTCCAAATGCGCTGTTTAGGTAATTCAACTTCAAGATTCCTATACAAAATGGGAATCATCGAAGACGTACATCTTGACAAAATCAAAGCTTTAATCAAAGACTACCTTGCTATCGTTTAGTAGTCATTTTTTATCCGTTTTCGGGCGTCGCATGCCTTTGTAACGCGAACATTGCCTCCTCTGGAGACCACGTACCCCGCTGGGCATTAGCAATTTATCTTCTGCCAGAATTGAGCCAGCACAAAGCTTAAGACAAGACACATTGATAATAGGCTGCATGAAAATTGTTGTCTACGCCAATGTTGCAATTGATTGGAAAGGCAGAGTTCAAACCCCGTACGGCATAGCGCAGTTCCGTTCGTATGTTAACCGCAGTTTTGTAACCTCCGACTTGCCATATACTCACCCAAGTGCTAGAGCTGTTCCAACAGATATCATCGTTTGGGCTTTCAAAGATGGGGAAGAATGGTATTTGATCGGAGATGGCTATGTGAGAAGTAAGTTTAAAAAAGAAGATTACTGGGAATTTTATATCGAAAGTGCAAGACTCTACCCAAGAAGCATTAAACTAGACGAATTATCTTTTGGCGCTGCAAAAAAATCTGCATTGAACGTCGGCTTTGTTATAGATTGGTCTGAATATAGCGAAATTTTGGAAAAAGCAGGAACACCATTAGAAGACGGAACTTAGACATTCGATTCAGGTGCAATCAACAAAGCCCACTTTGCTTGAATGTGTTTGTGTTAACGCGCGCAGTTCTTGTTACTTGGCGCTAAGAAAAGATCGGTCTCTTATAACCTGGGAAATATTTTTCCACAGCATCTGCAAGTTTATTGTCCATATCATCGATAAAAGTGAATTACTCATCATAATGAATATGTTGTGTAATTACATCGTTCTATGGAAGGTATTTAACTGTGCCGAAAAGTTCTCAAGATTCTCGATATCGTCCAGATTAGCGTTTAATTGATTAATGGTTAATCTTTGAATGTCCAAGAAGTCAATCAGCGCAGCCGGCGTAAATTGTCTTTTTCGAGTGGTAGTCAAAAGACCTCTGCAAGTTTGCAGGTACCAGACAGCAGCCTGAGCTTGTTTTGGCGTAACCGTTCGGTTCAAATCAGTTCCTACTTGTGCAGCAACGTCCCTCATATATCTACAGGCAGGCGTAAAAACCTGTGAATCATCCGCTGGTTCTGAGGACCAACCGAAGCCTGGGTAACCGCATTCGTCTAAGAACCTAGTAACATGATTATTTGGCGGTACGAGGTCTTCAGCAATACCGCAAGAGTAGAGCCACAGTACAGCCTTTACATATCTACGTTATGTATTGACCGAGCAGCTAAGTCAACAATCTCTTGTGTGTTGGAGTAGTCATTTTGAAGATCGATTATCATCTGAGCATTCAGTCCGGTATCATTGAAGAAGTTCAACGCATCCCCGATTGTCCTGCTTAGATGCAGATCTTGGATTTCTTTAGAGGCTATTGTCAAAATCGCGCGCTTCAGCCCTTCTCCAGGAGTTCCTCTTATTGTCTGGAGCTCTTGGTTTACTCTAGTCATAACTCTTCGGCTCCAAATTGGATCATTTGGGACTAATCTCGCTGCTTCAAACTCAAGAAAATCCCAAAGACACTCTTTGATGTAGTTAGCTTGCGCCGTTCTAACTGTTGCTCCCAAGAAAATCGGATAAATTAATGCATTCCAGATTTCAGCATCTTCTGAAGGCAATTCATCCCATGTCCAATCTTCCAATACGAGTCCCACTAGATCTGAAAAGCCATGCGGCAAGACATGTTTTCCCATTTTGTCTCCTTTAATCATGAAGAACCTTATTTATATATAAAACCTTCAGACTTTAAAGAAATCAAATGAGAAGCAGCACAAATTTAACTCATTCAAAAGATAAGCAACTTGCATTACTACCAGAAAAAAATATATTTTTAAAACAAATCGCAATAAGAGTTCTACTTTCCAACTAAAGAAAGCCCACTATGACGACTATTAGCGCAATAATAACTGCGGGTATACCAAAAGATGCCAAAGTTTTCTTTATGACCGTATCGAATTCATCTGTTAACGCTGAAAAAATCGCCCAACATACTAGGAAACCCGCAATAGTACCAAGATTCTGCGAGTTAGCACTAAAGTCTTGAAGGAAACTCAGTGCAGTGATTATACTCAAGATTGCACCCAGTAGACCAGTGATTGCCCTTATAGTGTTCTTTCCATCTTGGAGCAAATCTTCAAATAATCTCTGCATAAAAAAGCGATTACTAGATTAATCTTTTAAATTTATTGGGAACTAGAACGATTGATAAGTATACAGCCTACCTCAAAGAGGTTGAGTAATTTGCGAAGTGACGAGTTAGAACAAATAATCAGCAAGGGAGAATGTCAAACTGTCGACTTCAAAGCTAGCGCCATACTCTCGGATCCCTTTAAGATTGCAAGGATAATGGTCGCCTTCGCCAACAACGCTCATGTTTTAACTCCATATGGCGGGCTAATCCTCGTAGGTGTAAACGACGACGGAACCTTAGAAGGCATTGAGCAGAAACAAGGACACGAAGAATACATTATGAACGTAGCTCGCGACAAATGCCAACCTGCATTGACCCAAAATTTGAAATGGTAACTATATCAGAAAAAGAAGTTTATGTTATTACCATCCCAAAAATGAAAACGTACCCTCACGCGGTAAAGTTTTCGGATTGCAGTGCATACTACATTAGGGTAGGAACAACTGTGCGCGTTGCAAACGCTGAAGAATTACAAGAACTCTTTGTATCCTCCGGAAAAACAACCATCAACCAAGCTATACAAAGATTAAGGGAAACAATTCCTTCTCACAATGGACCATATAGAAGCGTTTTGATAGCGCCCGAATACCTGATAAGCGATTTGATTAAACTCACACAAAAAAGCGAATTACAAATTATGAATTTGTTCAACCGTGAACTGATAATAGGTGATCCAAAGCCCACCCAAAACTCAGTCATTTTCCGTTTTCCTAACGATAAAGTGGTAGAGTACTTCGCAACCGTCACAAAAGAAGGGCTGATCTTTTACAGAGAATATATCAATGAATCCACAGGAGAAATACCTGGCTCGGTTGGAGTACATCTAGCAAGAACGATCAATATTATAAGAAGGCTAATTGAATTTGCCGCAGCTCTTTATCAAAGCTATAACTACACTGACGTATGCCTCTTAGAATTCGAAGCGGGCAATATCGGCAATCTTCCGCTCATATACAGCGATTACTTCCATAGATCGTTTTATCGATTTGAAAGTGGGCAGGTCTTGGATATCAAGCGTCAAATTTCCAGAAATGACCTAAAAGCTTCAAGTAATCTCCTTGAGGGTATTTTGATCGAGTTATCTAGGAGTTTTGGGCTTCATATGGATGAGGAGACAGCAAAGAAGTTCATAGAAAACTTGAAGCGATAGTTCGATAGGGCGCCAGCTAAAACAGGGACCTGCTTTATCAGCGCCGGCATTAGTCCAGCGGAGAAGGCGAGAAGATTCTTTTGTCCACTCTTTTCTTAATCATTAAAACAAGAGCGGACAGAACAAGCGTTGTACCAAAAAGCATGAAGGCTGCGATGCTATTATCGAAGTTTTGTTTATAGTTTAGCGTAAAGAATCCTTCCCATACTGCATTAACTATTCCTGTTAGCACTATTGCCAGGAATGGAATCTCAAATCCGACTGCTCCCCAAAACCATTTACCTCTCTGCTTTTCTATGCCGGTCATCAGCAAGAAGAAGAACAATGCCACCAGAGCTTCAAAGAGGCCGCCAGCCAATCCTATTACTGTATTAGGTATCCCTGTTAGCGGAATCGTGTCAACGTGAGAGGTGGAATAAACAAAAGGAACTTTGAAAAACCAGCAAGCTATCGCATGGCCATCTTCATGCACCGACTGACTGAACAGGAATACACCAACAAGAATGCCGACAATGAACGTTACTGTGAGAATCAACAATCTGGTTAGTGACAGCTTGAGCAGAGGTTTCATATACTTGCCTGAGTGCACTTTTCAAGCAGTAGTGAATATTTAAGATTTTACCAAGCATTACTTAATCGTAGTTAGTACTTCCTTGGCCATTTGCTTTATTTTAGATCCTTTCAAGCCGAGTGTATTCTTGTTTAGATTGACATCTTTCATTTCAGCTATTTTCGTCAAGAAATATCGGTGATGTTTCTTACTCCAATCAAATGTCCTCACTCGATTTTGATAAGTAGAAACCTCTTGCCAGTTCGTATGCCCTCCATCGATATAACGGTAATAAGCATAAGAAACAAACCAAGAGGCACCCATCGTAGTTAGAACATCTCCATTTTCAAAACTAAAGACATGCCTAGCCAATCTCATAACCCCTTGCAAACTTCCAATGGAACCCGATAGCCAACTTAAACTATATTTAACTTGCCTAAGGAGAAGGTTAACGGTAGTAAAGTTGAATCTATTGCGCTTGAGCACCTAATTCCCCTGGATGCGATCCGCCTCTGAAGCAAAAAATCTTGCTCAGTTAAGTTAGTGTTATATTTATTTCAAACAGAGAATAAGGCTATACCAGTTTGTGACAAAGAGTGGCTCAATCAGAGAAAGACTACCTATGCATGGACAAGAAAACAAGAACCGATTTAGCACTCTCACTAGATATCCGCCGCTCGACTGGTAGTGCCCATTTCTCCAAGTTTATGTGGATATTAAAAGATAATGACGATCCAAAGGCGGCACTTGCCGAGCAATTTGCAACTACACAACTAGAAATTAATGAAGATACTAACCCGTTTTTTCGGAAATTTATTAATAAAAAACTCGTAAATGGAAAGAGAATCGCCGACCATATTGCAGATTTAACCTTTATCATGTTATGGGATATTTTGAGCGAAACACAACCAACAATTAGAGACCTTACAGAATTAGGAAATTCTTATACTATCGACAAAAAAGAAGGCAGGCGACTCATAAACAAGTACTATGACTATATGCACTATCACCCGTATAAATGGGATCCAGAATGGGAAAAGAAGGCGGATGACCCAAAGAATTTGGTAATTTCTTTTAAAGGCCCCAGACTCAAAAGACCTCTGCCGGATCCCCCCAAAGAGAGCTTACACCCAGTTGCTACCCCTTTGACAGAAAATAAGCCCTTTAACACAGAGATAAGAATTGAAGACTATGCCGACCCATATTATCTTGAACGCCTCTTTTCTTTTCGAACGAAAGTTTTAAGGATGCTTGAAACGATTTATGAGAAGACAACAATCCGAAAAGAATACCTGTGGGTAAAAGACCAACTAATTTATTGTGATTATGCACTCACTGTACTTTTCAAAAATGCGGCAAGAGAAGCAGAAAGAAGATGGTTTGATTACAATCTCTCACCTGCCATGAAAAGTGAAATCATCTGGCAGCACTTGGCTGGATTTTACACTGAATCTGAAATCAAGGATACGATAAATCTTTACAAAAAACTTCTTCTGGACTTGGATAAGCAGGAGTACCAGCGCTTTAAGCCTTTGAAAAATAAAGTGGCAGAAAACTTCTTTGAACAGATTACCCTTGCTGCTGTATTTTTTGCAAATAAGGGTGAAACGAACATTTCTTGGTGGCTTTTCTCTAACCTACTTAATGATGGGTTCAATATAGAGGGAAAAAATAGAGCTTGCCTGGAGCACAATTTAGGTATATTTGAGTTTATTAATGGCGAGCCCCAGTAACCAGTTGCTTGAGGAAATCGACAAATGGAACTATGCCTTAGCTCTTGATAGAGTAAGCAAAGGTACAGAATCAATTGAAGAAAAAGTATCGCTTGTTAATACGTTAGCGAAAAAGCAGTCGTCTGCTGAGTTGAGGTTTTTTCTCATCCTACAATTTGCCGATATTTCACAGTTGTTTGGCGCTATCTTTCCATTGCGCTTATGGCTGGAAAGAGGTCTTCAAGAGAGTGCTGTCATACCTGATTTCGCTGATTTGGCATTATTTTTTGAAGGTCGATTAGGTTCTCCTTTCATTCTAGGAAGTACCGAAAAGGACCGAAAGGAGACATTGGGCAACGTCGCAAGTATGAAAGACAAGTATTGTAAGATACTCGAAAATACAGAGAATTTCATAGTGGTAATCGACAATCAATTCTATCTCTTAAACGAAGCGATGGCTAAGAGAGAGTTAGCTAAAGAATAAACTGTCCGCAATTTTTTATAAATTAAATTTGCTTCTTCTCGGTTGAGGAACAAGCATGGAAAATAAGATTGGGGTGCGTTCTGTTAATTGGCACATTACTCAAAGATGCAATTATCACTGCAAGTTCTGTTTCTCGAAGAATTTAGACCAAGAAATAACGAGTATGGCAACTGCAGAAAGCATATTGCGGTACTTAAGAGTGATAGGCATCGAAAAGATCAATTTTGTTGGAGGAGAGCCAACCTTGCATCCACTCTTTTTTGAAATGATTAAGCTGGCGAAGGCAATGGGCTTTGTTGTTTCCTTAGTATCAAATGGGTACTACTTAAATCGAGAAAGCATTTGGAAGCTTAAGCCACTTGTTGGTTGGATAGGTCTATCCATTGATTCTTCCGATGAAACTGTTGAGGTAGCGTTGGGAAGGGGAAATGGACACCACATTAAGCACATAATAGAACTTGCCGACTTGATTCATGAAGCCGGTATTATGTTGAAGATTAACACTACGGTGACTAGATTGAACTGAACGAAGACATGAAGCCACTTCTAAAAAGACTAAAACCTGATAGATGGAAAGTCTTTCAAGTTTTGCATATTAAAGGGCAGAACGATCTCTTTTTCAAGGATCTTTCTGTAACCGATGAACAGTTTACCTACTTCAAATCAATCAACCAAGGAATTGATGGTGTATTGGCTGTGTTTGAGAACAATACTCAGATGATTGATTCCTATTTTATGCTCTCTCCAAGTGGATTGACTATGAGCCATCGAGAAGGAATTAACAGTGTGATGGTTCCGCTAGAAAGGATTTCTAACCTTAACCTTTCGGCGGTCATGGACCCTGAAAAATATTTGGAAAGAGGGGCAATTTATGATTGGAATCGATTGCCTACCAGCTAGAGGAGGCGAAAAAGTGACTGATATGACAAAAGAAGCTGCTTCGAGAATTCAATCGCATGCCGATAGAACAGGCCAAAACAAAGGCTTTGCAAGTCGAGCGCAGTCAGCAGCGGATAGAAAAGGAAAGTAAATTGCAGGAAAAAAGTCAGCGATGTAACGGCTACCTGAATTACGGCAAGAAGCGGAACTTAGGGTCCATCATCAAGTCGGTCCCTTCCCTTTCTGCCCAGATAGAATGACTTTTTGACCTATCCCATTTTCTGATTTGCTGAGTGATCCTCTTGCCCAATTCATTCTCGCTGCTAATTGCAGTAACAGTAGTTGAGGACCATGCTTTTTCTGGATCGATGAAGCCCTTTCCGCCATACCTCGCTTCGCCGCTACTGATATCGCTATCCTTAATCTTATGTAGATATAGTCCCGCGCTGCCTGCGTTGTGTTCGCTTTCCACATAAAAAACAACAAAAACGGGAATAGCTAGGAACCTCTCCCAATAAATATAGGAATCATACTTGTAGTTGTCGATTATCAAATCATGTTTAGATTTTCCTTTTACCTCGATTAAGCAAGTATCTTGATTTGGTGTTTTCGCCAGAAAATCAGGCCTGCTAGGTCGGTACAGTTCATAGCTTTGCGAATACAAACTTTCGTTTTCTTCGTAGAGATCATACCTCCTACAGATAGAGAAAACAGGAAACCAGTCAAAAGCATGCAAAGTCCATCTGGATTTTTCCAAGGCGTTTCTTACGACGGTGCAGGAAACAGACTCAAGTTCAAACATCCGCTCCTTCGAGGCCATATAAGTTCACAGAGCACTATAATGTTGATTCAGGTCTAAAAACTTTGATAGCTATTTTGAATAAGTCAGAATTAAGAATCCTGTGAAGCAGACGTGATAATTTGAAAAGAGTAGCCCAAATTGAGGAGAAAGTCGCCAAAACCGAAGCATTGACGGAAGCCTCTAAGCTCAAGATTTAGATGCTGTCATTGACAAACATACGCGCGCTCAAATTTATTAATAATTCAATCAAATTATAGGTATGCAAAGTGTTGATGAAGCGTTCAGGCTATTCGCAGAACTTCTTGAGGAGCGTTTTAACAGGGAGATTTTTACAACCGAAGATTCAGTGCGGTATACTCTTTTCCATTGCCTAACAAAGAGCATGAGCCTAAGTCCTTCAGACATAATTCTTGAAGAAGCACACCCATCGATACCGCGAGCAGAAGTTGATATGCATATCCTAGCCAACAACGAAGTTCCAGAGATATTCTTTGAAAGCCGTTCGATCAACGGCTTGACCTTCCCTTAGCGATAAAACATATGGGGCGCTCATTCTAAGCAAGCCATCCCGTGAATATGCACTAAGCAAAGCTAGCCGAGGTTGGCTACCTATGTCTCTTGTCCAGAAATATCTAAGTGCTCGAAAAGTAGCAACTGATTGATCGAGTGAATAAAGAGTCATTAAATGCCTTGCCGAAAGCTCACGATTCTTTTGTGAGCGCTTGCCTAAGCAGTTGTCTTCTATGATTGCCTTGATATAGTCTTCCTTCTGTGAATCAGTAGACGGAACACAGGAAAATAGCGTTTTTAATTCCTCAATCATTATTGTTCGACCTATATGCACACCACTTACGCCTAAGCGGAACCCCAGCTTCTTAAGAACTAACTTACTCGCCACAGTACTATTTGCAGTTGCAAGCTCACTAAGCAAAGCATCAACCACTTATCCAAGGTTCAAGTGATTTGCACTTAAGCTTTGTTCTAATTTCAAAATGGAAGGAAAGCGAAAGAAAGCAAAATAGCAATTTAAAAAGCTATAGCAACAACAATAGAATTGGAGCTCAGGGTGTGAAAGATTGGATAACCCGGAGAATGAGCCTTAAGATTGCGTTGCCATTTCTTGGTATTGTGTTGCTAACTTGATCATTTCAAGCTCAAGCTTTCTGTAGCGCGTGTACTTTTTAAAAATTCTCTGATAGATTTGTTGGGTCTTCATTTTTTTGGTTAAACGTTTAATTGTAGGCTTTGTTAGTTCTGGCTGAGAGAGCATTTCTAATGTTATTGCCAAATCCAAGAGGCTCTCTTCAACCGTGGGCAGATTGCCTGGAAGGTCAAGGTTGATTCTGGTTTCCCTTCTCTTCAACGACATTTTTATCCTCCTGAGAAACTCCAACTATGTTATCCGCCTGCGTAGTTTCAACAGGCTTTTGGGCTTCAACAGATTCCTGTTTAATCTCAATGGGTTCCTGATTAGGCTCAATAAACTTATCTGAGACAAACTCTTGTTTAACCAGCGCCTCATATTTTCTACTTAACTCGTTAAGTCTCTTCTCAATTCCCCTGTAATCCACGTACTCGGCAAACTTTACCTGATACACACTGGCGGCTTGAATAAGGCAACGTAGACGCAAAACCTCAGTCTTGGGTAAGCCAGGCGTTTGAAGCGCTTTCATGGCGCCAGCCAACATCACAAGCGCTTCCTCTACGCTGTACAAGTCTTTAGGCAAAATAATCTCAGAGGCAGAGGTAGAAGTAGTAGTCCAGTTAGCTTTCTCTTGTTGGACTACTTTTAAACCAATACGCTGAAGCTTCTTCATAACAGCCTCCTCACTCTTACCCATCGCCGCTGCGATCTCGGAAACTTTACAGCCCCGTTCACGCAGATCACGAAGCTGCTTCTCTTCTTCACATGTCCACGGCTTACCCTTCGGCATGATTAATCACTCCTTTGATTTGGCTTCAGAAGATTGGTTGAACCCTTTTATGTAGATGGCTTTTAGATTCACAAAAGTGTCGAAGGTTTCATGCAGCCCAGCCTTGATTAGAATGTTCATGACATCGGGTGCCAAGTTCCAAGCATTGTCACTAAAACCTATTATTGAAAGAGCATCCCAGCTTAAGCTTAGTATTCTTTTACGTCTTTGCTCAAACTCTTTTGTTTCATAATTCTCTTTAGCTCGAACTTTAAAGACATTCCGTATAAATGGCGACAGGTTTACCACGTTGAAAACTTGCTCCTGTTGATATTCAGGCAGGTTCTCGGCTAACAGTGCCAAATCCTTTAAGGCTTGCCCGGCATAATTTCTTAGCCGATTGTTGTAGACGTTCTGGACGTCTTTCGAGTATCCGTTCTTATCTTTACTCATCACATACTGCTTCATTGATTTACTTAACATGTCACAAGTCAACCTCTTAACAAAATTTGTTATATAAGTGTTGTGTAATAACAGCAGATAGGTTAAAGAAAAATGACGCGGAGAAAACTAAAGTTTTGGAGCATACCAGTAACCGAACACTTAGATGAATGCGTAGAGAAAGCTGTTCAAACAGAATCGCATGTGAGCAAATCAGACTTCGTTAGAGACGCGGTACGCGAGAAACTAGCAAGGATGAATCTTCTTTCTGAGCCACGAGAACCTGTGAAGAGCGCCAATACAGAGATCGATTGGAATGACAGAGCAAGATAAACCAACGGTTCCTAAGCTTTGGGCCTCAGAAGAAGGCTCAACTGGGAAAATCTTACATCGCTTCCAACCCTAGGTGACGGAACTATGGCGCAGGCTAAGGTTAAGGGAAAAGCATTAGAGTTTGCCTCTTCTGCAATACTTTGCCCTGCATTATTCATAATCTTAGCCTACATTCGGGAGATGCCTTTGTAGTTGCAGACGGGCGGGGAGGGAAAAGTCGGCGGATATGCTTCCGAAGGCGTATTTGGCGATATATCTTCTGAGGCTACTCTCTCAGCAAGCTCCCAAATCCCCGTTCTACGGAAGCCTGTGTGTCCTGATTGTGGAAGCGTTTCTTTTCGGGATGGGCAATATAAAAGTAGCTCTGGTTTGATAATTCAGCGATATCTTTGTACTCGCAGGGGCTGTGGGCGACGTTTTTCTGATGTTAACGACTGCAAAAGGGCTAAAGAGTTGGGTAGACGGAATTTATCGGAGCCGTTAAAAAGCGCAGGAGCTATACTTAATTCTTGCCAAATACGCGATGAGGAAACGAGCAGATTTAGCGTCAACTCTTTTGAGGAGACGAAAAATTTGGTATCTGTCAAAACGCCCATGAAAAGCAGCGTTTTACAGAGTGAAAAACCAACCGAACCCACAGTTAAAGCAGACATAAACTTAGTGATTGAAGACTACAAATACTACATCCGCAAAGAACGCATACTTAACGACATAACGCTTAGTCAATACTGTACACGGCTCAGATGGCTCACAAATACCGTTGGAGTCAACCTTTTTGAACCTGAAGATTTCAAAACAAAACTAGCTTTCAATACCGATTTAAGCCAAAAACAAAACGGCAACAAAAACAACATAATCAAAGCCTACCTTAGCTTCATCAATGACTATCTGCACAAAGACGTCAAGATTAAACCGTTCGAGTACAAATCCCCCGAACACAAAATTCCACAAACCCAACACATGGAAGCCCTCTATTTTGCTCTAACCCTGCAAATGAAAGTCTTCTGCTTCGTACAGATGGCAACCGCCGCCCGACCCATTGAAGTTCTAAGAATAGAATGGACCGACATCGACTTTATCCGAAAAGAAATCCACATCAACAAACCCGCCAAGCACGGCAAAACCCGCTCAACCCCACTGATCGGCCGCTTCACCAAAGTACTCGACATGCTCACCGAATGGAAAAACCGACAAAACAACCTAGCCGTCAGCGGCAGCAGAAAACAACGCAACACCAACTTGATCTTCACCTACAAAGACACCGGCACAGCAGGCGCATGCTTCAGACGTGCCCGAGCAAGAGTAGCCAAAGAAAACGGCATGCCCGAGATCAACGATATCACATTCTACAGCAACAGGCATTGGCGAGCAGTCCTTGAACGATACCTAAAAGGCAACTCCGACGCAGTTGCAATCCTGCTGGGACACAACTCAGACAAATACGTGAAAGTCTACGCTCCCCTATCTGAACGAATCTACGGCGGCAACAAAGAATGGGAACCCATCGAAATCTACGAGAATGATCCAGACTACAGCGAAAAGATGAGCCGCTATGGCTCTGAAGGCTACCAAGAATACAACTATAACCGAACTACCGGCAGGCACTACCTACGAAAGGAGAAAGGCGTCTACTGATGCAAGCAAAAAAGTTTAGCGATTTCTGCCGAAAAATCCATATTATGCAATGTTTAAGGTGTTCGGTATCTAGCCGAAAAGTATGGAAAAGGGCTCGTAGTCTAGTACGGATAAGGCATCGGCCTCCGGAGCCGGGAATCCTGGGTTCAAATCCCAGCGGGCCCGCCATCACACAAATTTGCCCCGTTTTCTTCCAATTTCTTGACTTTGAAAACGCTCCTCACGATAGGTGATATTCAGCTTGCCGACAGATTTTCCAGCTGCCTGAAATCGAATAGCGTAAGTTGAAAAGCAAAAATCGAGGAAGCCATTAAGAGGGGACCTTGGTCTTTGCGATTTCCAGTTTTGGCATTGGCGTTGTTGTTGTGGCAGATTCAGTAACTTTATTTCCCAAATTTTGCAAAGAACACTTTTCAGGAATCACCACGGCCGCCCTTGGGCGCATTATTAAATTCGTTTCAGGACTGGTGAAAACCAGCGGGTCCACCAACAGATTATGTTTTTTAGAGGCTTAAGAGGAGAGTTTGCTGAGACTCCGAGTTTTTCCTCGCAGTTTTACTGGAACCTGCCAGTGCTGGTCGGAAGTGAATTCGCCACCAGAGAACTGATATATCTCTTATGGCAGAAATGTTTGGAGGCTAAACAGTTGGTTGAGAAAGTTGTGGCTTCTTGGAGCGGAGGAAAAGACAGCGCCTTCGCACTTTACGAAGTTTTGAAGGCGGGTTTAGATGTGGTTGGGCTGCTAACTACAGTGACGCAGGATTATGACCGAATCAGTATCCATGGCGTTAAACGAGTGTTGCTTGAGAAGCAAGCGGAAGCGTTAGGTTTTCCCGTGGACGAGATGTTGCTTGCAAAAGGCGCGGCTGACGAGGACTACGAGAAAGAATTCTTAGCTATTCTGCGAAGCTATAGAAACCGCGGTGTCTTTTCGGTGGTTTTTGGAGACATATTCCTCGAAGACGTCAAAAAGTTTCGCGAAGATCTGCTGGTCAGAATCGGCATGCATGGTATCTACCCGCTTTGGAAGCGAGACACGCGGGAACTCGCAGACCTGTTCATATCTTTAGGCTTCAAAGCTGTCATAACCGTGGTCGACGGCAACTTGCTTGGCAAAGAGTTTTCAGGAAGAGAATACGACCGGCAATTCCTCGCTGACCTACCCGCCGGAGTGGACCCCTGTGGGGAAAACGGCGAATTCCACACGTTCGTCTACAACGGACCCATCTTTAGCAAAACAGTAGGGTTCACGAAGGGTGAAGTGGTGTTCAGGGAAAACCGATTCTGGTACTGCGATCTATTGCCCATCTAGTGGGCGGACAAATTGCTACGCTAAACAAAAAAGGGAAAAACTAGACTTTTGTTGCCAAAACCAGCTTTGTCGCGTTAACGTCGACTTCGGTTATGAGGCAGTTCTTGAATTCCCTTGTTTCGCCCAGAACGTTCTTGACAACCACGTTGCCGCCTTCAGCTTTGGCGTAGACCACGTCTTTGAACTGGGTTTTTCCGTCTAATATAACGTTGAATTCACACATTTGGCTTCACAATACTAATTTGATCGAAACGTGGGTAATAAGCGCTTTGCAAGGACTTTTTCCATATTACATTGGGATAAGTAATTATAATTCACGAAACTTAATACACTAAACCGCAGAGAATATCCGCTAAACAGGATAAATCGCAGATGCCACAGAAAAGTTCTCCATCAATCGACATATTCGATATGCTATCCGAAACCACAGAGAAACCAGCGGAGAAACCTAAAGAAAAAACCATGAGGCAAGAACTTCTCGAAACCACCAAATGCAAAGACCTCTTCCCCGAAGGAACAATCACCATCAACAAATACACATGTGTCGGCGTCCAATGCAAACTATGCATAAAAGCTTGCCCCACAAACGCGCTTTACTGGACAAACAGCGGCATCGCCGTAACCGAAGACCTTTGCCTCCACTGCGAAGCCTGCGTGCTCAGCTGCATGGTTGACGACTGCATCAAAATAACGCGCAAACGTGAAAACGGCAAAACCGAAGAATTCAGCAAAACCCGAGACATCACAACCCTAAACAATCAAACCAACGCCGAAAAACGTTTCCAACGTATAAACGATGTTTTTCCCACAGCTGAAGATTACTGCAGAAAATACGGAACCGAAAAATAGACCCACTTTACATCAACGTTTTAAAACCAGTCCGCACCTTCTGGAACTATACTTCCCAACAAAAACACTGTAGGAGAGCAGAACGAACTTGGTTTCGAAAAAGCAAATTTTGACACTGCTGGTTTCACCAAGTTTCTGGGTTTTTGCCTGCTTCTGCTCGCTGTTAATTTGGATAGCTTTTCTGCTTCCATCTAACTTCGAACACCTCTTCAACGTCATTTTAGGAAAACCCGACATATTCAACGGTAACCTAGGCATGTTTGTATCTTTATTCGCAGGATTAATTGCACGATTCTTCGCGGTTATACTGGGCATGGCAGTCGGATTCAGCATTTGGGGCAGCACCATCAAAAAATCAATGAAGGTGGATCGCTTAGTTGAAGCCGCACTCTTCTTAGAAGGCACCTACTTTGTTTTGCTGTTTCCATCCGGATTATGGTGGCTGAGTTTAGGCTGGAATTTTCTAGGAGTCGCCTACCTGCTGGAAGCCGCCTGTGCAGGCTCCGTTTTGTTCATGTTAAGTTTTAAAGTTCGGGATTTTGGCAAGAACACAGTCATACTCAAGTGGGTTGGCATCGCAAGCTTAGGCTATGTTGCAGCACTATGGTTTAATAGTGTGTTCCGATGGTTTGACCAAATCGCCGTCATAGGCAGCGAATTCCTCCTAAGGGGGGCAACGTCCTGGGGATTTCTGGTTTCGTTAACCGCGATGTCCCTCGCAGTGGTTTTTGCAGTTCCAGGAGCCTACTTCCTCGCAAAAAACAAGAGCGAAGCTGTATGGTGGTTTGGCTTGTCCTTGATCATGATAGGAGTATACTATGCCGTTTACGTTGCATACTCCTTTACAAGCAGCAACTTGGATTCAGCCATGCAGATTGACGTTTGGACATTGCCGTTCATAGGGTTAGGCTTAAGCATGTTGCGAGCAAAACTTCCTTCGAAAATCCTAAGCTCAAATTAACCGTACGGCCGAAACAGATACCTTGAAATGAAAAACGTGAAGAAACCTGACGCCTACGAAAATGAAGTAATTAACTAAGGGAAAAAGTTGTTGGATATGGAATTGAACAAGTCTATGAGCTTAGGCTTTGCCTTTTTCTTCTTTACCGAAGTAGGTTGTCCATTTTAGTTTGCGTGCGTCTCGGTGGAACTGCAGACTGCTTTTCTTGCATTTGTTCGAGTCGAACCAGAGTATTGTGCCGTCGTTCTTAACGTGCATCATGCCCGTGCCAGCTGGGAATTCGGATCCACAGAATGAACATTTTCTTGGTTTCGGCATACAAGTTCCCTTTTTTATCTGTTGATTTTCTTTGCTTCGCGTTCTGTTTCTCGCAGCATCAAGATATCTTGAACTCGCACTGGACCTTTAACGTTTCGTGTTATGATGCGTCCTTTGTCTCTGCCTTCGAGTATGCGCACTCTTGCCTGCGTGATTTCGCCTGTTACCCCAGTGCGGGCTATGACCTGGATAACTTCTGCTGGTGTCTGTTCCTCAGCTTGCGCTCTCTCTTCCTTGCTCATTACTGCGAGCCTCTTTTCATTTGCTCAAGTCGCGTTATGATTTCTTTGATTAATCCTGCGGCTTCTCCTTCTTTGATGATGCATGCGGAAGCTGCTGGGACATCAATGCCGATGGCTTTGCCAATTTGTTCCTTGCTGGGTACGAATACGTATGGAATTTTTCTTTCGTCGCAGAGTAGCGGCAAGTGGGCGATGACCTCTGGCGGTTCAACGTCTTCAGCTATGACTACAAGTTTTGCTATGGCTCGTTCCACAGCTTTAGTTGCTTCGTTGGTTCCTCTTCTAACTAGGCCTGATTTTGAAGCTATTGTTAGGGCTTCATAGGCTGCATCTACAACTTCTTTCGGTGCTTCATACTTTACATAGAATGGTTTTGACATATTTCTTGGCCTCACCCTTTTAAGGCAGAGTTTTATCAACACTTCTTATTTAATAACGTTTCTACTGCAAAATTTGCAACTGAACTTCACATATGGGGTTTTGCAGAAAACTTTATAAGGCGTATTACGTTGACGTTCTTGTTTTTCGAGAGGGGAATGTGTTGCAGAGATTAGGTAGAGTTCTCAACGTGACGCCGTCACAAAACGTTGTTGTAAAAATCGACAAGCCCCCAAAAATGGGCGCTGCAGTTATTGATGAGAATTTGAAAGTTGTTGGGCGAATCTTTGACATTATAGGTCCAGTTTCCTCTCCGTACGCTGTTGTTAGGCCCTCTATTAAAGATCCTGAAATTCTTGCTAACAGGCAATTGTACGTTTCTCCCTCGAAAAGAGAACGGAGCTGAAGAACAAGATGAGTGGAAATAACGGGTTGCGTGATAATCCAGAGTCCTCTTCAACGTCCCAGCAAGTAGAAGCAATCAAAGTTCAATCTTGCCCCGAATGTGGGAGCACCCGACTTATGCGCGATTATGAATGCGCCGAAATAGTTTGTATGGACTGCGGTTTCGTAGTGGCGGCCAAAATAGCTGACCGCGGACCTGAATGGCGCGCATTCGACGACGAGCAACGCTCAAAACGAACCAGAGTTGGCGCTCCCTTAACATACACAATCCATGATAAAGGCTTATCAACGACCATCGACTGGCACGACCGGGACATTTATGGCAAAAGTCTTTCCCCTGGGCAAAAAGCCCAGGTTTACCGCCTGAGGAAGTGGCAGCGTCGTATCAGAGTTTCCGACGCGACGGAACGGAACTTAGCCTTTGCGCTTTCGGAAATCACAAAGATCTCCAATAACTTGAATCTTCCGAAGAACATTCTTGAAACCGCCTCGGTCATTTATCGAAAAGCCGTTAAGGAAAGGCTAATTCGCGGGCGCTCAATTCAAGGTGTAACCTCTGCTGCGCTCTATTTAGCTTGTAGGCAATGTGGGTTGCCCAGAACACTCGACGAGATTGCTCAGGCGTCAAATGTGCATAAGAAAGAAGTCGGTCGCAGCTACCGTTTTCTAATCAAAGAGCTCAATTATTCTATTCCACCGCTTAAACCCACCCAGTATATCACAAAGTTTAGCAATCAACTAACGATGCAGGGAAAAGTTGAAGAAATAGCTCACAAGATTTTAGGGTCAGCTAAAGAGCTTAAGTTGACTTCTGGTCGGGGTCCAACTGGCATCGCTGCAGCCGCAAGCTACATCGCTTCAGTTTTGACTGGTGAACGGAAGACTCAGCGGGAAATCGCAGAGATCGCGCAGGTCACTGAGGTTACTATCCGGAACCGCTACAAGGAACTCGTTAACAGACTGATGTTCGAAATAAGTATCTAAACATCTTTCCTTTTCTTTTACAGGCACTTCTCGATCAGTTCCATCCTTAAGCATTCCTCTTAAACAACCAAACGTTAACTGGAATAGCTCCCTGCGACGTGTCTCTTATTCTGGTATCGGCTTCATTAAGCTTAATAGTTCGTCTTGTGTTATCCAACAGGAAAAGGTGCAAACTTATGGAAGGATATGGACCTCAAATACAGTCACAACCACAAGCCCAACAAGGCGGACCCTCCTGGATTCCAGGCGCGACAACAGTAGGCTTAGTCTGTAAAGACGGCGTAATTCTAGCCGCTGAAAAACGTGTTTCATACGGTTTCTTCATAGCAAGCAAAGGCGGCAAAAAAGTTTTCCCATTAACTGAAACCATCGGAGCAGCCTGCGCTGGATTAGTCTCCGATATGCAAGTTCTCGCGCGTGATGTTGCAGCGAACGCGAACCTTTTCAGTATGGATGTAGGCAGAAAAATCAGCGTCCGCGGAGCCTCAAAACTCATGAGCAACATACTCTTTAACCGTCGCATGGCACCGTTGATTACCCAAACAATTGTTGGCGGCGTCGACGATGAAGGGCCGTCGCTTTGGGTTCTGGATGTTCTCGGCTCAGTTTTACCCGATGATTACGCGGTTGTGGGTTCAGGAACCGAGATCGCCATGGCTGTCATAGAAGAAAACTATAGTAAAGATATGACTGTTGCAGAAGCCAAAGGTCTTGTAACTAGAGCCATAAAATCAGCAATCAGCAGAGACACTATGAGTGGTGACGGCATAGACTTCCTTTTCATAACCAAGGAAGGTACAACCGAAGAAACCATAATCTTCTAAATCCCCCAATTTTAACTATTTCAGCAGGTTCAGCGTGAAGCTGCGCCTTTGGAGTTGAACCAATTTGCCTTTCGAACTAAGTGATGAAGAGGGAGAATTCTTAATCCGACTTGCCCGAAACACGGCAAAAACCTTTCTGGAAACGGGAAAAACGCTCCAGCCCCCCGAAAACACGTCTAAGAAACTTTTCGCGAACTGTGGCGTTTTTGTTACCATAAATTCTGTCAAAGGAAAACAGAAAGCTCTTCGCGGTTGCATCGGCTATCCGTACCCAACCAGTCCACTTGTGAACGCTGTTATAGATAACGCTATAAACGCTGCCACTCAAGACCCAAGGTTTGAGCCGCTTGAAAAAAGCGAGTTGGATCATGTGGTTTTCGAAGTTAGTGTGCTCACACCGCCGGAACCCGTGAGTGTAGATAATCCTGCTGAATACCTTAAACAAATTAAGGTAGGTGAACACGGCTTAATCGTGGAGAAGGGGTTCAGCAAGGGTTTGTTGCTTCCGCAGGTGCCTGTGGAGTGGGGTTGGTGTGAAGAAGAATTCCTGTGCCAATGCTGCGTTAAAGCTGGGTTGCCCCCTGATAGCTGGCTCACTAAAGGCGCTAAAATCTACAAGTTCAGCGCGATTGTTTTTGAAGAGGAAACTCCAAACGGCGAAGTTAAACGGAAAAGCCTCAGCGATGCATGAGGTTTTCGATGATTTCGACGGCGCGGGCTAAGCCGTTAAACTTGTTCGAGAACTTGTTTAGCCTTTCTGCACTGATTTTGAATTGTTCTCGGTTCTCTTCGATTTCTCGAACAGCGCGGATTAATTGGTTCTTGTTTCTTGCAACTTTTGAGCAGTGCATGTCCTGAAGTTTTGCAGCGTTCGCCAACTGTTCAGGTTGTGTCGGAATGCAGATGCTGGGTTTAATGTACTTGATGGTTTCGAAGCATGTTATGTGTCCACCACTGAAAATCACTATGGACGCGTTTTGCATAGCGTCCTTTCTTTCCTGTGCAGATAACCATGAGTGGATTTCACATTTGTCCTGTTTAACGATTTTTCGTTCCCCGGGAACTCCTAAGCTTATGACACTTTTTACGCCAAGCTCTTGAAACGCTGGAATGAGCATTTTTAGAATTTTGGCCCTTGTGCCGAATGGTCCGCTGACTGGGGCGAAAATGTATTTTTCCGACACTTCAGTTGGGGTGGTGTCGAAGAAGCTGCCGACATATTCGGTTTTGTCGGCCACTCCGACACTTTGTAAATCTCCTATGTTATAATCACATACAGTATAAGGTGGTTTGTTGTCGGGAATTATTATTTTCGTGCATGCTTTAACGTATCGTTCAGTTATTCTTTCTCCTGGACTTAACAGTTGCGAAAAACCGTAGCTTGGTCTGATTACATTTGTGATGTAGGCATGGGGGATTTTCCATCTTTGAGCAAGCCGCACCGCGTTTAGGTCGCCGTCCGCAAGAAGAACATCGGGTGCAATTTCAATTATGTTCTTTCTTAAGTCGTAGTACCTGTGAATGGTTTCCATCGCACTTGAAGGTTTAACCTCAAACTTGTCTTTTTCGTTATCGAAGTACGGTAGGGGAAACAGAATATTGATCAGTGATGCAGTAGTGATTATGCCGCTGCTGTTTTCGTACCACGCAACAGGCGTTACTGGATAAACGTTTTTGAATTCTTTCTTAAGCAGTTCGTAGGCTCTTCCGCCTGAAAAAAAGAACACTTCGTGTCCACGTTGCTCCAACCGTTTGCCTAGCGCTGCTGTGCGCGATGCGTGTCCTAAGCCTAGTTCTGAGCAAGCGTACAGCAGTTTCATGATTCAAACATCTATAATCGCGTTTATTTTAGGTATTCCTAAACATGAGTCGATTCTTGGGTTGCAGAACATGGAACACGTAGCTCAGTGGTCTGAATATCTGCGGTTTACGCCTTTGATGAAATGTCTTCTCGTTCTTAGAAAGTGTTGTTTACTTGATTTTTCTGCTTCAACAAGAAATAATATTAGAAGAAAAAAAAATTCACTTTTGGCAGCAAAAGTGAGTTTTTTTTTCTTTCACTCTTGGAATCATTGAGCTGTCGTATTCAGGGTGTCTTGTTTAGTAAAGCAGAAAAGTGTTTTAAGCGTAAATACAAAATAGAAGCTATGTTTATTCCGCGCAAGATTCTGGAAGAAAAACTCAGCAAACTATTAGCGGAAGACCTCGGTCAAGGCGATGTGACAACCGCCGCGGTGGTCCCATCCGAATGCACAGCTGAGGCCGAAGTGATAGCTAAAGCCGAGGGCATCGTTGCTGGCGTTGAAGAGGTAACCGTTCTTGCGGAAGCTCTTGGGCTTCAAGTTGAAGTGGAAGTTGCTGACGCTGAACAAGTCAAAACCGGTCAGGTTATCATGACCCTCTGCGGAGATGCTGCAACCATTCTCACAGTTGAACGGACCCTGCTGAATTTGTTGTCGCGAATGAGCGGCATTGCTACAGCAACCCGAACCCTCACCGAGAAAATCCGAAAGGCAAAACTAAAAACCCGGATAGCGGCAACCCGCAAATCGGCCCCCGGCTTACTTTACTTTGACAAAAAAGCAATCGTTGTTGGAGGCGGAGACGCGCACAGGCTACATTTAGACGACATGATTCTAATCAAAGATAACCACATCGCAGTAGCTGGAAGCTTAGAGAACGCCATAAAATCTGCGAAAAAAAATGCTTCATTTAGCAAGAAAATTGAAGTAGAAGTTACAAACGCAGCGGACGCGTTGAAAGCTGCAAAATTGGGCGCAGACATCGTGATGCTGGACAATTTTTCCCCAGTCCTGATCAAACAGGCTGTTGTGTTGCTCAAGAAGGAGGGCTTTGGGGCAGTTTTGCTTGAGGCAAGCGGGGGAATCACATCGGAGAACCTGCTTGAGTACGCTTCTGCGGGGGTTGACCTGATTAGTTTGGGCGAGTTAACTCACAGCGTCAAAGCTTTGGACATCAGCTTGGAAATACTCAAGGCGTCATAGCTCTTCTTCAGAGCAGTTTTTCTTTTAGATGCCGAACAGCAGCAATGCCAGAACAATCATGTTCATGGTCGCATGCGCGGTTGCCGAGGTCGTATAGTTCCAGCGGTGATAAATGTAGCCTAACGCCAGTCCACTTATGAAGGCAGACAGTGTGTAAACAAATTGCGGGTCAAAGTGGAAAAGCCCAAAAACTGCTGCTGAAATAACAACGGCCACGGCAAAGGCGTATTTGGAGTTTCTTCCGTTCATGAGTCCTTTGAAAATTGAGTTTTGCAGAAACCCTCTGAACGCGAATTCTTCGCATATCCCTGCTAAAATCAATGAAGCTGCAACCGCGGCGAATCCTGATGGGGAAACAGCCAAGCCTGTAATCAGCGAGTTGGAGTCTTCTACGGTTTGGCTTACTCCGAAAATGGCGGTTAACCCGTTTGAAACGGCGATGTTTAGAAGCAGCAGCAATCCGCCACAGGCTAGGCCGATTAGGATAAATTTTGGGTTTAGGTCAATTCTAACGTAGGTTCTTACATCGATTCGTTTCAGAAGCAGGTATGCAAGGGGAACGATTAGTATGAGCAGTTCTCCTATAATTAGGGTTGACTCTTCGCCCAACGTGAACAAGGACGCTGCAGACACGAACATAAACACAAAGAAAGTAGCTATCAAAACAAGTGCTATGTCGAGGGGCGGAACAGAATTTGGTTTTGGAGTTTCCACAGGACAGCCTCTTCAATGTTCCGTCTGCGTGGAGACTAAAAGGTTTTGCTGTACCACTCTGCGAACTTGTGAATTGCCTGCGCCCGGTGTGAGAATCCGTTTTTCTCCTCAATGGTCATTTCGGCAAAAGTCTTCGTGCTTCCAAATGGCTGAAAAATCGGGTCAAACCCAAAAGCCGATTCAAAACTCGCCATACGCTCTTTCAAGGTGATATATCCAACGGTTTCGCCCTCAAAACAAACCGTTTTGCCAGATTCATTGTCGCAGTACGCAATGGCTGAACGGAATGTGGCCTTCCTGTACTGAATCTTCTCCATCAGCTTAAGTAGCCCCGCGTTCGCGACGGTTTTGTAAACGTACGCGGCGTATGGCCCCGGAAACCCTTTGAGTTCTTCCACGAACAATCCCGCGTCTTCGACAATCAGGGGCAGGTGGCAACGTTTGTAGGCATCTACGGCGCTTCCTGATGCGATTTCCGTTAGGCTATCACTTTGGATTTCCACTGCTTTCTCACGAAGCATTCCGGCAGCCAAGCCATGCTCCGCAAGGACGACGCGGGCTTCGTTAAATTTGTGAATGTTGCCTGTGGCAAAGAAAACCATTTTCCCCCTTAACTTGAGACTCACCTGTACACCTACTGCGGTTCTTGTTGTCTCTCTGCTATGTAGCGCCCTCTTTTTTCTATTTCTCTAGTCTTCTCCAAAACAGCTTCTGTCGAAGCCGCGCCCAAAACTTCAGAGTAGCCTCTAAGGACGCTCGTGAAGCATTCTTCTGCAACCTTAAAATGAGTGCTTTGCAAAGCGCGTTTAAGCAGATGCAGATCAACGCCTTGTGCTTCCAGCTCTGTTGATTTGTCGCCTAAGCCAAAGTCAACCAGAAAAATCCTCCCCGAAGCTGTTAGAATCATGTTTGAAGTTGTTAAGTCGCCGTGGACTAAGCCATGCTGATGGAGTTTCGCAATTAACTTGCCAATTTCAACACAGAGTTCAAGCCGCCGCGCCTCTGAAGCCGAATCTAGCATTGTCTTAATTTGTTTCCCTTCCACATACTCCATGGTTATCGAGGCGTTTTCAACATCCACCATGAAAATCGTTGGCGTCGGTACCCCTGCCCGTTTTGCTTCATGCATCAACTGGGGTTCATGCACCGTTCGGTAACTCCGAATCGTTAAATCCAGTTGCTCGGGGCGATACTTTTTTGGCAGCCTTGCTTTGACTACAACGCGTCTACCGTACCAGTCTGAGAGGTACAAGCTGGCTTCGGCGCCCTTCTTAATCAGCTTCTGTTTCATGGTTGATTCACCCAAGGGACGTCTACTTTGTCCACTCGCCAACGTAACTTGACAAAGCTTTCGTCAATAGGCGTAACTAAACCATGTGTGAACGCAAGGACGCCGGTCCAAGCGATCATTGCACCGTTGTCTGACGCGAACTGTTTGGGAACAACACTAAATTTGGCATCATGCTCTTCTGCAATGATATTCAGCATAGTTTGGAGGCGCTTGTTGGCAGCTACTCCGCCAGTAAGAAGAACCTCTTTTTTCTCTGTATGTGCTAACGCGCGTTCGGTTACTTCGGTGACCATTGAGAACGCGTTTTCCTGCAGGCTGTAGCAGACATCTTCCACTTTCTCGCCTTTCTGCAGCGATGCAGTGGCGGCGGTAAGTAATCCGCTCAACGAAAGATCCATGCCCTTTACAACGTAGGGTAGCGGAACGAGTTTTTTGCCTTTTGCAGCGATCTGCTCCACGGCGGCACCTGATGACAACCCTTTCTGATGTTTAAGCCCTGCTTCCCGCGCGAAAACGTCTAGGCAGTTGCCCAAAGCGATGTCAAGGGTTTCACCAAAAATACGGTAACGCCCCGAAGCGTAAGCTGTGACCATGGTGTTGCCGCCTGAAGCGTAAAGTGTCACGGGGTCGCGGGCTCCGGTTTTAAGTTTACCGATTTCGATGTGAGCGACCGAGTGGTTGATGCCAACAAGGGGGACGGCAAGGTATGAAGCTAAGGCACGGGCTACTGTGGCGCCTGTGCGCAGACAGGGTCCCAAGCCTGGTCCTTGGGCGAACGCAATAATCGATATGGCTTTGGGTTTGATTTGAGCTTTCGCTAATGCTTGAGCGAGGACTTTGTCGGCGACTTCGGCATGATGCCTTGCCGCTTCCCGAGGGTGTATGCCGCCTGTTTCCGGCACGTATCCGTCTGAGACGTTAGCAAGGATTTCGCCCTTGAAGGTGGCTACGCCGACGCTGAAGTCATCTGCAGTTGATTCGATGCCTAAACAGTAACGTTCTTCCCCTTTACCTTCTGCCATTTTGCTCGTTTCCCTCATGTCTAAATCGCCGTATTTGCGGGGTACACATTTTTATCTCCCACCTAGCGCTTATATATACTGTATTAATTGGAATTGACCGAATATGCCAAAACGTAACGACTTAGAACAGAAAGCCCTCCATTTTGTGGTAAATACGGGTTACCAAGGCGTATTGCAGTCGGAACTGTGGCGAGAACTGAGCGCAAGCAGCAGAGAAGGATCCAGAATAGCAATTAAACTAGAAGAGAAAGGACTTATCCGCAGAGAAAAAGAACTGGAAGGCGGACGATGGACATACAGGCTTTTCCCCAAACGCATGCCTGCAAGCATCGAAACCATAGTGGATTGCCCCTGTTTGATGTGTCAGGACAACGCACGGTGCGACCCAACCACGACAATTTCGCCTAAGAGTTGTGAGAAGCTAACCGGATGGATAATTGGCTTAGACAAGCCAGCGGTTGACCCAGCCGCAGCCGACCCCAGCCCAATAGTATAGGTGAAACTTGTAGTGACTAAGTCAAAGGGTTGGATAAACGAAAGAAAAAGTGAATACTATTTTAAGAAAGCTAAAGTGGAAAACTACCGTTCACGAGCCACCTACAAACTCGCCCAAGCCCTAGAAAAATATCATTTCATAAAATACGGTAACGTAGTTGTCGATTTGGGTGCTGCCCCGGGTGGGTGGATTCAAGCTGCAAGAAAAGTAACGACGAAAAAAGGATTCGTTTTAGGCGTAGACCTTAAACCCATTGCGCCTTTTGAGCAGGCATATATTAGAACAATTATCTGTGACATGACAGAGCCCGAAGCAGTGTCGCAGATTCTAAGTTTCTTGCCTGGAAAAGCTGACGTTGTTCTTTCGGACATGTCGCCAAACATTTCGGGCGTTTGGGAAGTTGACCACGCAAGACAAATAGATTTAGCAACGAAAGCGTTGGAGATTGCGCAGCAGATTTTATGTCCGAACGGGAACTTTTTCACGAAGGTTTTCGAAGGCGACCTCCTTAACGATTACATCGAAAAAGTCAAGCAGCACTTTGAAGAAGTTAAGTTGATTAAGCCCCCGGCAAGCCGCTCGCAAAGTAGCGAAATGTACGTTTTAGCTTTGGGTTTGAAGGCTCCTGAATCGGCGTAATAGCAAGACTAATTTTCCTAAAAATCAATTACAATTTAGGTGTTATGTTTGAGAATTATTTCAGCGGACTCTGCAGCTGCCATTCTGGACGAAAAGTTCACTCCGCTGCAGCTTGTTGCTTCTGTTGCTGTGATGGTTGAATTGCCGTATAGGGAAGCCCACATACGATTAGCAGAACCTATTTTCAAGGAAGTGGATAGCAGCTTCGACGTTATCGTGAACGAAGCCCAGCTTTGCCAAGCTCTATTGGAAACAGTCAAAGCTGACGTCGTGCACCTGGATTCGTCTTTGGGTGGTTTCCCTGTGGATGAGTTGTCGGCTGTTGAGCTTTCGAACCTGAGAGTTTCCGCTAAAGCCAGGGTGAACCTGCTGAAAATTCTGCCTAAACTCCGCAGAATCGCCGGAGAAATCCGAAGAAAACACGGGATTGAAATGTTGGCTATAGGTAAAGAGAGCGTTGCTGTGCGGATTGCCGAGTTGACTGCGGGTTCCGAAGCAGTTCTTTATGCTTGCGGCGAAGCCGTGGAGACGAAGCAGTCGCTTCTGCTGGGGCTACCAACAAAGTGTGAACACCGCGTGGCGGACAACAAGGTCTATCTGTACTCGCTTATCGAGGCGGAACACGACGTAAGGGGATACGCAAAAGACACCGTAGGCGTCCTTGGCCAAGTTACCCTGTCGGAAATGCTGAACCCTGTGGCAAGAGGCTTTCGCGCACTTAAAATAACACCCAAACCCTAGTCGGCCGTTCCGGAATGGTTCGAGAAACTACATTAGGTTAATCATAGAGAGATTTGAATACACATAAGCCAAAACTTGCCTAAAATATGACAGTTAAATGGCTCCTCAAGAAAATAAGAAGAACAACAACTCAAAATTTTAAAAATCCGTGTTGTTGTTCTTACAATTTTTCAAAATTTATCAGGTTAAGGTCAGTTCGGCTTATGAAACCTGACGATTGGCGAGGGGCGAAAATCATCCACTAATAGCTGCGGTTACATTGAACTCCACAGGCATAGTTAGACGAATTCTTTGAATACGCCTTTGGATGCAGTCTACGTTGTCTTTTCTGAAGTCAGCAATGGTCTTGAAGTCTGGAGCTTGCTTTTTCATGAGCCACATGACCTCGATGTTGCGGTGATGTTCTTTCTCCAATTTCCTGCTTGATCTTACCTGGTTGAGGTAGCCGTAAACGTACAGTTTTAGCAGGTCTGAAGGATTGTAAGAAGGTCTACCCGTGTCAGCAGGTATTGAGTGTTTGAAGCCAAGCTTTTCCAAGTTGAGGCTGTCGACGAATGCGTCAATGAACCTTACAGGGTTTTCTTTTTCAACGTATTTGTTGATAGTGTCTGGGAACAGCACTGTTTGGTCCCTGTGGGTTCCGTTTACATGTTCGCTCATGGCTTTTCAGTTGCTCTAACGCTAGCTTTAAGCTTAACGGTAATTAACGAGCACAGAAAGAGACTTTTCCACACAGTCTGAAATGGGTTCAGAACTCAAACACTTAACGATGATTTTTGCGTCGCCTTGGGCCCAAATCTTTTGGCACTTCAAGCATTTTTAAGATGAACGAAGACTAGGCAGTTCCTACCGTAGTGCTTTGTAATATCCAATTCTAAATTTTGCTTCTTTTTCAAGATATGTCCTTCGTCAGATGTGCATAAATATGCATACTTAAACTGCGTTGACCACAAAGCTGCATCTGCAATAATTTGTTTGTCATCTTGGTCTTGTATGTAAGATATTTGCTGAAGAAAGGTAGAGTCTTTTGATGGCAAGACGTAGGGTTGATTTGTTTTCGATAACGCCTGATGCATTCGGTCTGAAACCAGAGTCTTTAGCGAACGATACTCTTCCAAAATTCTTTCTGCGGGTCTGCCCTTTACAGTTTCTATGAAACTTATGATAAATGACATTTGATTTTCGTTATAACCTTGGAAAATAACATAGGGGTTCTTGAAGACCTGTCCTGTGTTTTTAGGCGACAACGATTTGTTCAAGTCTCTACCAAACCTTGACATAAACGCCTTGAAATTCTCTATCTCCACTATGACGGAATTACTAGTGTACTTATTATAGGGTTTACCAAAAAATGTCAATGCTGCTTCATGAAAATCGTCTTTTGGGTACCCGTAATTGATGTAAACGCAAGTATCAAGAAAGTACTCGTTATTTGTAAGACTTCCAGACATTACCGACTGCGCCCACGAATTCGTCGTCGTTTCCATATTTTTCCTTAAAGAACTCTGTTTTTTCATCTATTGATGCTAGCATATTGTTCTTGCTAAGAATGTTGTTAAGAAAAGTCAGTTGAGGTTTTATAGTAGGTTCAGTCTTGGCAATTCGGCTACATTGACTAATCCGTTCGTTCTCTGCGTTTACCCCATCAAGCGTGTTTATTGATATCTTGAGAGCTATTGGATTCCAGATTGCGGATTCATAGGTGTCTATTAGCATCGTTAGCTGAGCCAATGGAGAACGTCCGATTGCGTTCATCCTAATCAGACAGTTATCTAAAATCGTAGCAAATTCATCAACATAATCATAAAGAAAGGACATGTCTTCAAAACAAGTTACATTAGAAGCCAAAACCGAAAGGTTTTTTGTGAATTCTTTTGTGTGAACAAGGGCAGATTCTTCGTTATATTTTGCTTCGCTACGTGCTGCCTTAAAATTCGTTTCTATATGCAGGTTAGCAAAATATGCGGGTTTGTAAAGTTCAGGTGCAAAGTTCCCATAAATGTAAGTAAGAAGTTCATCCCATTTCATGAAGAACAGCCGAGGGACAATCGAGTTTAGCAATTCCTCGTACTCGGCATGAATCTCTGAAAACATGTGCTCTGCTTTTGCAATTTCACTGTTTGTGCCTTCGTTCATAATTGCTGGCAAATACCTCAGGGTTTCAAAATCAATGTTCTTATTGAATACGTAAGGACCATGACGATACCAACTTCTCGTCAAAGGAATGCCCAATCTCTCTGCAATAAGAAAAATAGTCTTCTGTAACTTTACGTCAGCACTGTAATCAAAACTGAAATTAGGCGTGTTTGTCAAAATGTTGTAGGTGTCCCTTAGTATCATCACAACTATTCCATTTTCGTCCTGGGGAGTAATTTGCATTTTTTTCGCCTAAAATAGCCTGTTTTTAATATTGGGTTTATGTATAAAAGATTTTCCAAATATTATCTTTCTGAACTATTCGTACATGTTATGAACAACAAGAGACGAATTAACCTTTCGTTTCTGGTTGAATTATTCTTCCTTTTGAAGGATTAGTCCCTGAGGAACCAACTCTATGATTCATGCACTTGAAGCGCTTTCTGTCCAAATTCATTGTCGACATATTCTTCGCCGTTACAGATGCCTCAAGAATCCAGTCAAATGCTGCCAAAACAGGTCATAACCAAGACTTTGCAAGGAGAGCGCAGTCAACAGCTGACAAATATGTAGACTGATAAATGAAGAACGAGACTTCTTCTAGTTCCAAAGTTATTTGCTAAACGCTTAAAAAGGCTGTATCTTAAGACGGTGAACTGTTGATTCACAGAGGCGATTAGAGTTGAGTGTGATCGTAAAAGTTGAAATGATAGACTGTATCACTGGGCAAACGGAAGTTTTGCATGAAAAGAACGACAGTGGAAGATGCCGTTTAATGAAGACATTTGTGTACGGCAATTGGTTTGAAATTCAGCTTAGACTCGATAACAACTACAAACCAACTTTAGCGCCAACTCTTGACGCTGGCATTAAAGATTTACAAACAAATGAATTCCTTCCAAGAAAGTTATTCCAGCACCACACCGATAAGAAATATGACCCCAACTTAAACATGGGCACTATATGACTTTAGGTTTCAAAGTCTAATAATGCGGCTGTACACAGTGATAATTGCTCAAACATCAATTAAATCCAGTTTCGCTGTAGCCGACACCCTAAGACCTTTCTCGCATGTGGTTATACTCACTTCCTCTTAGCCATTATCAAATTCGGTTCAACTCTGTTTTCCTCCAGAAGAATAATACAAATTTGAACGGTTTTGGGAGCTGAAAATCGAAATAAATTCTTCTGTGGCACAGTTATTCTTAAATATGTGTTTTATGTGGGGTAAAGGTGCAAAGCGTTAAGGTGTAGAGATGCCGAAACAGGAAAAAGGAAAGTCACATTCGATTCGCCCAGTTAGCAGGCGACCTCCAAGCTGGTGCAAATACGAACCAGAAGAAGTAGAAGCATTCATAATTAAACTCGCAAAGGAAGGTCACAGTCTCAGCAGCATAGGCACCGTCCTGCGAGATCAATACGCAATTCCGCTGGTGAAGCCGATAACGGGTAAAAGCGTAAGCGAAACCCTCAAAGCTGCAAGCCTAGCCCCAGCAATACCTGAAGACCTCTCAAATCTCATGAGAAAAGCGAAGCGCATGGCAGTTCACATGGAGAAAAACAAGAAAGACTCCCACAACAAACGCAACATGGTCATGCTGGAAGCAAAAATCCACAAGCTAAGCCGCTACTACAAACGCGAAGGCGTGCTCCAGAAAAACTGGAAATACGTACCAAAAATCGCTTCCATAAGCTAAACTCCCCTTTTGCACGCGCAACGCATATTTGCAGCGCCTGCCTAAACCCCTTTTAAAACAATAACCGCTGAAAGTGAAAACTATGCCTCCGGAAGCAAAATCAATCGAAGCCTTTTTGGCCGACGCTGAAAAAGCCGCCAATGTTATTCGCGAAACCATCCAAAACGACGGTTTCATACACGTATTCTCACATTTGGACGCAGACGGCATTTCCGCAGCCGGAGTCATCGGAAGAGCCCTCTTCAGGCAGGACGCAAGATTCCGAATCAGGATCACGCAATGGGTGGACGAAAAAATCATCGGCGAAATCGTCGCCGACAAACCCGAACTCGTCATATTCACCGACTTCGGCAGCGGCTACATCGACTTACTTAACGAGAAAATTCCCAAATTCAAAGCAGTCATACTAGACCACCACCAATTCACGGGTGGAACAAACCCCAACTCCAACATCACACAGGTCAACCCGCACCTGCACGGCATGGACGGCGCAACAGACGTTAGCGGTTCAGGAGTAGCGTACTTCGCCGCCCGCGCAATGGATAAACAAAACGTAGATTTGGCACCTATCGCGATTGTCGGTGCCCTCGGTGACATGCAAGACCGCTACGACCAACGCAAACTAGGCGGCTTAAACGCGCTTATTGTAGAAGACGCTGTCAACGCAAAATTGATTCAAGTAGAAAAAGATTTAACGTTTTTCGGCAGAGAAACCCGCCCCATCCACAGAACTCTGTCGACTACAACTAACCCGTTTCTTCCCGGAATAAGCGGCGAAGAAGACAAAAGCCTCGCCTTCCTTTCCAGCCTAAACATCCCTCTCAAGAATGGCGACAAATGGCGCGCACTTCGAGACCTAACCGACGAAGAAAAAAAACGCCTCTGCTCAGCATTAGCCGATTACCTGCTAACAAAAGGTCTCCACTACGAAATAACAAACCTGATTGGACACATCTACATCTTAGCAACCGAAGAACCATGGACCGCCCTCCGAGACGCACGCGAATTCGCTGTTGTCCTCAACAGCACAGGACGAATGGACCGACCCAGCCTGGGCATAGCAGTCTGCATGGGCGATCGCAAAGCCGCCTTAGAAGAAGCCAACAAAGTTCTTGACGAATACCGCAAAAGCATCAGCAAATACCTAGTTTGGGTCTGGGAGAGACCGGAGCGCCTTCGCGAACTGGAAAATATATACGTAGTAAACGGCGAAGACTTCGTTTCCGAAAAAATAATCGGTACCATATCCTCAATACTTATAACAAGCCTTCCAAACGTCGAAAAACCACTCATCGCCTACGCCAACGTCCCCAACGAAGGTCTAGCCAAACTGTCAAGTCGAACCACAGATCTAGGCGTCCATAAAGGCATCAACTTGGGTACAGTAATGCGCGTAGCAGGCGAAAAGTTCGGCGGCAAAGGCGGAGGACACAACATCGCCGCAGGCGGCCAAGTCCCCTTAGACAAAATAGATGATTTCGTGAAAGCCGCTAACGAACTAGTCGGAAAACAGTTGAAGGGCGAAAAAATTGAAAGCGACCATAACAATTGAGTACGAAGACCAAGAAACAGCCGCCGCCGTAGCAGACGCGGTTTCTCCCGACAACCTCAAAACCCCACCGGGACTAACAGTTAAAACAGAGAAGCGCCTCAACACCGTGATATCAGAAATAACGTTAGAGGGTAAAATTGCCACTTTTATCGCCACTATCGACGACCTGCTGGAAAGCGCCTCCACAGCAGAAAAGACACTGAACGCATTGAAGAAATAGCTGCTCGCTCTATCGGCTGGTCCCTTTTCTCATCAAGTAGATTAGAAGACTTGAATTGTGACCTGAGGTAAGGTTCTACTCCGTTAGCAAGGGAAAATTAAAGTGAACGAAACAATCTCTGTTGATCATATCGGTTAATCCCAAAGATGACAAAGATGATGGAGAAATTGGGCACCCTCGTTATCTTTTGACTCAAAACACAGAGAATCCATCTTTCAAATCAGAAACACCAAGAACGCCTTGAAAGTATCCAGCAAAAAGCACATTTATATGTCTGGATAACAGAGAGATTCTGCGAAAGCCCAATTGCCCAGGTAGTATAGTTCGGTCCAGTATATGCGGCTGTCGCCCGCAGGACCCGGGTCCGAATCCCGGCCTGGGCGCCACCTTCCTTTTCAAGCACCCATTTTCTAGAATCAGATTGCTATTATTGTTTGCCAATTAGAAAAATGGTTCCCAGTTACATCACATATTTTTGTAGCGCATTGGCCTCACTTTTATGTGCAGACTTTTCCTACGAAATCAACGAGAAAGCTATGGTTTTTATCTTTTTAGCTGCGGAAAGCATATGAGAATAACAAAATCATTACTCAATAAGGATGACTCTAACACAAAATACCTCTAGCAACTGCTCGAATTCGGCCAATTGGTTAACGGATCTCATAAAGCAGGTTGACCACGCCGCATTTGACAGCAATCAGTTATCAACGAGGATGCGCCAGAGTAGTCAATGTGTTTTATGCAAGGGCGCTAGGAATTTGTGCGGCAAAACTCAGTGCCCAATTATGGTAAAGGTTCACTCTTACCTCAAAAGTGTCCCCTTAATGTCCAGCGAAGACATCGATGGTGCTTCGCCGCCAAGCGTGTTCATCGGAAGAATCGGCTACCCAAACGTCTACGTTGGACCTCTTGTGCCCCCCGTCCATGAAAACACCAGAATCTATGATTTGCCCGAGCAATGGTTCGGAAAATCAATGGAAGAAATTGTTGGTTTCCGCAGCTTACTCATCCGAGGCAAGCACCGAGTCAACGTGCAAGATTTTTCTCAAGCGGGAAAAATAATGGATCAAACTCGCGAGCTGGCTTTAGCGGACGACAGCGTAGACATGGAACTCAACTTAACCAAAAAGCCACACGGCTCAATATTTCTAGACGACAACGTTCAACCGTTTGGACCTTCTGCGCCTATCCGAGACCTGAAGATTGGAAACACAAGGTTTGACCATCGAGTTGAGAAAGCATATTATGACACTGATCTGAAGGCCACCCAGGCAGTAAGGGAACTGTATAGTCGTGGTGTGCTAGTCAGCAAGATTCAGAAAGCTTTCAGCGTTGGCGCGTTTGGGGTAGAGAAGAAACGCCGACTTGTTCCTACTCGCTGGAGCATTACCGCTGTAGACGACATTATCAGCAAGAGCTTAATGGATCAGGTTAAGACTTTTCCTGAGATCAACGAATACCGCGTCTACGAGTCCATCTACTTAGACAACGTTTTTGAGATCCTCATGATCCCCGCCGCATGGAGCTACGAATCAATGGAAGCCTGGTACCCGGGCACCACGTGGAATCCCAACGGAACCAGCGTCGTCATCTACTCGGACAGCGAAGGAAACAGCGGCAGATCAACTTACGCGCAGATAGGCGGCTGCTACTACTCAGCACGGCTAGCAACATGCGAGCAACTGGTCAAGGAGCATCGCCAAGCCACTGTCGTAGTTCTGCGTGAAGCCCGACCAGGCTACATTATGCCAATCGGAGTTTGGCAAGTGCGGGAAAACGTCCGCAACGCAATGCGCCAAAAGCCTTTCATGTTCAAAACACTGAACGATTCTCTGAAATTCATTAGCGGCAGATTCGAAATACCAATGCATCAATGGATAGTTCAAGGCAAATTGCTGCGGCAGGCGCTCTTCCAGAAGAGAATAAGCGACTTCTTCGAAGCCAGTCAACAAGCCAACTGAGACGTGCGATAAATTTCTGTTGGTTTCAACCCGACTCTATCTCCTAACCCTTTCAACATGCTTTTGGTTTGTTTTCTGCGACGACGGAACCTTCCTCCCCACTTTTCTCGGCTCCAAATATTCGATGATAGCACAAGTTTTGCAGAGGCGCAACCGTAATATTTTCGTTCTTGAAAATAGCATTAGGGAATCTCATGCCCAACGCCATCAGATACAATTTTCGCCAAAAATTCGATGCTTCTGCACGCGACGCCTTCGCGTGGTGCACCGAGTACACCTCAGGTTCCACAGATCATATGCTTATGGGCGACAAAAACGCTGAACGTCAAGTTACCCGCGTAGCCGAAAGTACAGTGATTTTAACCGATACTTTTCACACCGACAAAGGCGATATCGAGAAGCAAAAACTAGTGCACTTTTACCCTGACCGCCTTTCGTGGAACGCTATCCACATGACCGGACCCAACAAGTACAGCCAGTTCCTCTACGAAATCTTCCCAGACGGGGAAAACGTTTCCCACATAGACTTCACCGGACTTCATCTTGACTATGGCCACAAAGATCTGGGAAGAGCCAAAGCCAAGGCTCTCGCAGAAAAACTATGCAAAGACGACTCCGAGAGCTGGAAGCTTCTTGCAAAAGCGTTGGCAAAAGACCTCTCTAAATGACCTGTTACTTGGAACGCTTTTCAGGAACTTTCCCGCCAAGTTCGCGATACTTCTCTCTTGCGTATTCGACGATTTTCATAGCTTCTTCTGCGTTTTTCCAGTCCCGCGTTTTTGCCCATTTATGCGGCTCTAGCCGCTTGTAGGTTTCGAAGAACTCCTGAATTTCCGTTAGCTGGTGCTTGTGGATGTCGCTGATGTCCTTGTAGCCTTCGAACCTCCTATCGTTGACAAGCACGGAAAGAACCTTTGCGTCTAAGCCTGCTTCATCCTCAATTATCAGGGCCCCTATCACTCGAACCTTCACGACGCACCCGACGTTCAGAGACGTGTAACTTAATACCATGATGTCTAGAGGGTCGCCGTCGTCAAACCACGTCTGAGGGACGAAACCATACTCGACGGGGAAAACTACCGACGAAGGAATAATCCTGTCCAAAACAAAGGCTTCCCACTCGATGCTGTACTCGTACTTGTCTCGACTGCCGCTGGTAACTTCGATAACCATGTTCAGAAGCTCAGGCGGCTGGTCGCCCGCTGGAAGGTCCCGCCAAAAATTCATGTTCACTTCTCCTCTGAAAGGTGGGTGTGGCTGGGTAATTAAGTTTTCTTGCGATTTTCTCAACGAAAAATATTCTTCTGCTAGTCTGGGTTGCCTAGTCTGGCATAATTTAACTGCACGTTTCTTGTCTTGTCTGCTAAGATTAAGCCTTTGAGGGAAAGCGGTGGATAATCAAGCGAAACAATGAAGTTCAGAAAGACATTAGTTGTTTTTAGGAACCTTGCCGTTGTCGATTGGATAATATTGGGCAAGTAGCTTTTTGGCTTTACAATCGGTTGGTCGGCTGGGTATCTCTTTGCTGGGCTCATGGCAATTTATGGTGTGCTGTAAACCTTTCTCAGGGTGCAAAATCTTTAAAGAAAGTTTCCAGCTTCGCGTTCCCAGTCTTCTTAAGCACTTCCGCACAAACCTTCGGGTCTAATGCTTTGTACTCCAGCCCCAGCGTTACCAGAATTCTCTGAACATCCTTGCCAAGGCTGGGTGCAACCAGCACAGCGCGGACTTCGCGGTTGACCTTCGCCTTTATGGGTTCAATATACTTAGCTAGTTGCAGTGCCGCCTCTTTCGATGCGGTCTTACGTTTAACTTCGACAATAACGAGTTTCCCGTTTTTATCTTCGCCATAAATATCCACGAAGCCAGGTTCAACGTGCTTTTCCCAGCTTATAGGTTTGAACCCCTCTTCCAGAAGCTCGGGCTTAAGCAGAATAGCTCGGTGCATGTCGTCTTCGGTGGCGTGGAGCAGAAAATCCCCAGAATCGGCAAGACTAAGCGACGAAACCATGTAGATAGCATTGAAGGTTACCCGCACGCTCTCGCGGGGCTTCTGCCTTATCCCGTGCACTTCCAGTTCGTCGGTTTTCAACTGCACATGGAAGACGCTGCCCGCAGGTTGCCAGTTAACAGGTTCGTAGCCTATTGGGCGGTGAACCAGCAGCGACCCATCTTCCTTGATAATTAGGAGGCGTTCTCCGAGCTCAAGCGTTGACTTTGCTCTACCAACATAGTGAACGTGACAGTTGCCAGCGACTACAAGGGTTCGCCTCTGCGCCAGCGCCTTCTCTATGATTGCTGCTGCTACTTGGAGCGTGGGGTTTACTTGAACGGTTGCTTTGCTTGGTTGCGCCAACTTGTTTCGACCAAACTGTTTTAGAAGCGGCTAATATACATAAGAGTTCTGAAGGCTTTCACAGTGAACACTTGGAGACATAAGCGCTCTGTAATGCGGCGGTACAATTTGACGGCGCAGATGTACGATTCCCGCTACTGCGAAGAGCAAGAAGCCAAATACAAAGCAGCGCTAGAAGGTTTGTGCATTAGCGTCGAAAGCGTTGTTCTGGATGCTGGATGCGGCACCGGGCTGTTCTTCAAGCAAATAGCCCCAAAGGCAAGCATGGTTGTGGGTGGCGATATTTCTCGGGACCTGTTGCGTTTAGCCAAACAAAGCGCTAAAGAATACCCGAATGTTTGCCTTGTTCTTGCGGATGCTGACCATCTCCCGTTTAAGCAGGCTATTTTCAGTCACGTTTTCGCTTTCACTGTGCTCCAGAACATGCCAAACCCAACAAAAACCCTCAAGGAGTTCGAGCTTGTCGCAAAATGCGACGCCCGCATTGTGGCTACGGGGTTGAAGGCGGCTGTTTCTTTGGAGGTTTTCGGAGAGTTGTTGGAGAAGGCTGGTTTACAAGTGGTTTCCCTTAGGGATGATGATACACTTCGGTGTTACGTTGTGACCAGTGTCCGTCGTTAAAAATGGGAATTTTTTGTTTTTTCATGTAAAACCCATTTCGCTTCGTATCACGTATGAATGGGTTCATTTTTCAAGCAATATTTATATCATCAAAAACCCACTCAAACTTCCAATAGATAGTTGTAGAGCGTAGAACACTCTGTTCAACGCGTCAAACATCTATGTGGTGGAACAACACGCATGCCGTATAAAACCCAAAAACTCGACACGGCACAAGCTCTAACGTTAGAGTGGATTTTGCAAGTTAAGAATTACAAGTTAGCACTCGACAAAAACCAGTGCGTAGGCTGCCAAATCTGCAGTTTAGCCTGCCCAAAGGGCGCCATAACAGTCACTAAGCAACCCACGGTGGCCGGCGAAGCAGCAAAGAAGGCCAAAGTAGACATAGACCTTGCCAAATGCAACTATTGCGGCGTATGTGACATAACCTGTCCGTACGGCGCAGTTAAGGTCACGGTGAACGGGGAACATGCTCCCACAGTGATCGCTAAAGAGTGTTTCCCGGAGCTTATCCGCGACATTAAAGTTGACACCAAAAACTGCCCCAAAGACTGCATCGCCTGCGCGGAAGCTTGCCCCCTTGAACAAATTACGATTTCCAAAGTAACCTACGATGGGAAACCTGTTGAGGACCTGGCTATTTTAAGTCCCAGCCAAAGGCAACACGTCCAAGTCAGCGTTAACATTCCTAAGGAAAAATGTCCTACCTGCCGAGCATGCGAGTATAAGTGCCCTGCGGGCGTTTTGAAAGTGCGCAAGACTTTCGAGGGAAAAATCGCCATAGACCAAGCAAAGTGCCCCGAAGGGTGCAGGGACTGCTTGGACGTCTGCCCGATTAAGGGAACTCTAAATGTTGTTGACGGGAAAGTTCAGGTTAACGAAGCCACCTGCACTTACTGTGGCGCATGCAAAGTTGTCTGCCCCGTTGAAGAGGCGTTGACGTTGAAGCGAACAAAAGTTCTTCATACGCCTATTCATTCGGGAACATGGAACAAAACACTGGAACGTATCACATCGCCTATGGATTGCGCTAAAGAATTAAAGGCAACAGGCGGCAACAACGCAAGAAAGGCCGTTGCTAAACGTTTCGTTAGTGAGGAGGTTATTAGATGAGTCAACAAGAAGAAGCCCCATTTTCAAACTGGCCTTATTTTCAAGCAAGGCTTTTATATAGCGCTCGAGCTAAAGCCGTTACTGCCCCGAAAAGAAGGGAAACGGTAGAAAAAAGAATGGTTATTGAGGATGATTTAGAATGAGCAATCCACAAACACAAAAACCAGCTGAAGCTTCCCAAAAGCCAGAAACTCCGCGCGTAGGAGTTTTCATCTGCCATTGCGGTTCAAACATCGCCGGAACAATAGACATTAAACAAGTAGTCGAATACGCCAAAACAATACCTGACGTTGTTCTCGTAAAAGAGAACCGATACACATGCGCTGATCCTGGACAAGAAGAAATCAGAAAATCAATTAAAGAACACAAGTTGAACCGCGTCGTTGTAGCCGCTTGCAGCCCAAGGATGCATGAACCGACGTTTCGGAAAACCGTAAGTGAAGCAGGGTTAAATCCCTATGTGTTTGAAATGGCGAACATACGTGAGTTCGCTTCGTGGTGCCATTCCAGTACTCCAAAAGAAGCCACAGAAAAAGCAAAAGATAACATAAAGATGGCTGTAGCTAAAGCGAGATTGCTTGCGCCTCTCGAAACCATGGAGGTTCCAGTAAACAAAAGCGCCTTGGTTATCGGCGGGGGCATCGCTGGCATCAACTCCGCTTTAGATTTGGCGAATATGGGTTTCCAAGTATATCTTGTCGAGAAAAACGAAAGCATCGGGGGTCACATGGCACAGCTCGACAAGACTTTTCCAACTTTAGACTGCAGCATATGAATCGAAGGACCTAGGATGGTCGAGGTAATGCGCCATCCTAAGGTCCAAGTAATAGCCAATGCGGACATCCTCAAAGTGGATGGTTACATAGGCAACTTCAAAGTAAAAATTCGCAAGAACCCACGGTACGTTATAGCCGAAAACTGTACTGGCTGCGGGGAATGCAAAGATGCGTGCCCAATAGATTATCCCAATGAGTGGGAACTGAACTTAGGCGTAAGAAAAGCCATCTCCATTCCGTTTGACCAAGCAGTGCCTCTCATCTACTCGATAAACAGAGACTACTGCATAGAGTGCTTCAAATGCGTGGATGCCTGTGGCTCACGTAAAGCCATCAACTTTGACCAAAAGCCAGAAGAAGTTGAATTGGAAATTGGAGCAATCATAGTAACAACTGGCAGTGACAGCTATCTACCTAATGATGACCCCAGATACGGCTATGGAAGATACGCTAACGTAATTACAGCTTTGGAGTTTGAGCGACTCGTTTCAGCGGGCGGCCCAACAACTGGGCACGTTCTTCGCTCATCCGATGGAAAGACGCCGAAAAGCGTTGCCATCATTCAATGCGTTGGTTCAAGGGACGTAAATAGGTACGAGTATTGTTCAGGTTTCTGCTGTATGTACGGGCTTAAAGAAGCCATTCTGCTCAAAGAACACTACCATGACGACGTGGAAGTCTACATTTTCTACATCGATATTCGGGCTCCAGGCAAAGGCTACGAAGAATTCTATCGAAGAGCCCGCGAAAAGGGAATCACCTTCATCAGGGGAAAACCCTCCCAAATACTGGAGGACCCAAAGACCAAAAACTTGATTGTACGCGCAGAGGACTCGGCGCTGGGAGTGCCCATCGATGTTGAAACGGAACTTGTTGTTCTAAGCACAGCCGCCATACCCAGCAAGGGAGCCGAAGAACTGGCCAGCATCCTCCACATCACACGGGGATCAGACGGGTTCTTCATGGAAAGTCACCCGAAACTAAAACCAATGGACACGCCTATGGACGGGGTATTCCTAGCAGGTGCTTGCCAAGGACCAAAAGACATACCCTACAGCGTATCCCAAGGAAGCGGCGCGGCGGCAAGAGCGGCAACAATCCTTTCTCAACCGAGCTGGAAGATAGAACCGATTGTCTCGATAGTTGACACTGCCAAGTGCAGAAACGTGAAATCAAAGTGTGGTGTGTGCGCGAAAAGTTGCCCATTTGGCGCCATAACTATCACTGAGGGTCAACCAGCCCAGATTAATCCTGCCCAATGCCACGGGTGCGGAACATGCGTTGCCGAATGCCCACAAAACGCTATAACCCAGATGCATTTCACGGATGAACAGATCTTCTCCCAAATCAGAGCTGCTTTAGACGAGAAGCCCGAGGAGAAGATACTAACGTTTATGTGTAATTGGTGAGGTTACGCCGGCGCGGACCGAGCGGGGACGAGCCGGCTTGAATACCCCCCAACGACACGGGCTATACGGGTCATGTGTACGGGGCGGGTATCGCGAGATTTCGTGATGGAGGCATTTAGGCTGGGTGCCGCAGGAGTGCTGATTACTGCCTGCCACCTGCCCAACGACTGCCACTACATCTCAGGGAACGTTAGGATGCAAGCGCGCATGAAAGCTTTGGCTGGCATGCTTGAGAAGCTTGGATTGAGCCCAGAAAGACTCAGAGTTGACTACGTGTCATCAGCTGAAGGCGAGAAATTCGTCCAAATCGTCAAAGAAATGAACGAACAAATGAAGGTATTGGGAAAAGAAAAGATACTAGCCGAAAACGCAAAGCTCCATCCAACATTAGAGAACATGCTAAAACGCAAAGCAACAGCCTCCGCAGCTAAGTCCGTCGATCAGCCAGCGGCAAAGTAGACAAGAGTTCGCTCTTGAAGCGCTGTGGTTTAGCGCGGGTTGGTGCTTGCCAACTGTCCCAGGCCTGTCCTCATATTAGGGCAACTACACAACGAAAGCTCCGACAGATATAATAAAAGATGCGTTGAGGAAGCTTAGCGAAAGTCCACAACGATTCAGAGTAGAATATTCTTCTGACGCCGAGTGAATACCAAAATCGTACCCATTAGCCAAAGATAAATAGCCTGTCTCATCTTTCTTTCAACACTAGAAAACCTCAATGGGCGTCCTACAGCTTAGGTGGTCCTAGCATCGGACTTCAAATCCGGTGAGTCCGCAAGGTCTCGGGGTCCGATTCCCCTTGGACGCCGCCACTATGTCACTGTCTTCAAAACGGTATCTAACCTTTCTGTTGCTACGGTGATTTCGTTTCTTTGAATTCCTATGCTGGCATCAAAGTTGATGTAAGATGAGACATACTGTGGGCAGCATACTCCGAAATCATTTTTTTCTAAAGCTCTTGCACCGTTGACCCTTGCCGCGTACAAGGCTTTGCCTATTTTCTTGGCGTTTCTTCCCTCCAGCGTCACAGCCACCGATATTGGGTTGTAAACATTCAGTATTCGCTGCGAATGTCTCTCTGCAACCTTCTTCAAGGATGATTCAAGGAACTTCCGGTTTTCTTCTTGTTGGTTTCTCAACTTCTCGTAGCCCTCCAATCCAGTCGACAAAATGGCTGCCAGAAATTGCACTATAGGCGCGGCTGTTGCCCTCCCAGCATAGGTTTCAGACACGTCGTCCAAGAATTCTTCATTGGGTGAAGCGACTATTGCTCCTCCAACTGGAGTGAGGAAATTCTTGTCTGTGCTCTGGATTATTGCGTCCACGCGTCCTGCGTCGATTGCGCCTCTTACGAGTTTCATGATTTCGCGGCTCTGCACTCCGAAGGCGTTGTTTATGATATGCGGTACTTTTTTCTCCTCAGCGATCTTTGCAATGTCTTTGATTTTGTCTGGTTCTCTGGGTGCAAAGAATGTGGTTGTGGACAGAATCGCGGCAGTATTTTCATTGACTGCTTTTTCTATCTTTTCGGGGGGGACGTTTACTGCGTCTCCGTGGATTTCGCCTTCAACTATTCTTTCTTGAAGACCTGCAAGATGAATCGCCTTCGAAGGAGTCTTAAGGTCGATCTGTGGGTAA
The DNA here is from genome assembly GCA_963760905.1 of Candidatus Bathyarchaeota archaeon. Lineage (GTDB taxonomy): Archaea > Thermoproteota > Bathyarchaeia > Bathyarchaeales > Bathycorpusculaceae > JADGNF01. The sequence goes on along the minus strand of CAVXEQ010000004.1, from coordinate 215,332 downwards.
ACAACCTCTTTTGCCTTGGTGAGGTTTCTTGCTGCGCACAAGACGAGGGCAAGTGTCATGCCCGTTGCCACAGGAAAAACCATTGCCTTCTTGATATTTGGAACTCCAAACCTTTTCACAGCGTCAGTTGCCAATTTATTGGCGAAAAAATACATGAGAGACCCACCTGCTGCCTTAGGTTGGGCTTCGGTTAGGTCACCTGATCTTCCTACCCCATGGTGAAATCCACTTGCCAACTTTGAAACTGCGGGAGAAGCAACCCTGCCCTCTCTTTCTCCTACGCAAGCTGCTTTGCTGTCCTTGTCCGAATCCATTGTAGACATTAAATTTAGTAATTCTTCGATTTGGCTGTCTTTCCACCCTTCTTGGGGTACTCTTCTTTGCTCAAAAAGAAGCTTTATCGGCCGGGACTCTGTGCCGAGAATTGTCAGACCTCTATCAAGTATGCTTTTGGGGATTGTGTCCTTTAACTTATCAAATGGCAACATGAGACGTGACCATCTCAATTCTTAAAATGCTCCGATTGTTCTTTTATTGTTTTGTACTCGTGCCCTCTTCTTGTGCTGGCGAATTGTTTTTAGCGGCGTGCTGTTAAGGAATCGATCAAAGCTATTTGTTTTGTTTCTTCTTAGTGCGGGAGTGTTGATTTTATGTATTTCACGTACAAGTTTGTGAAAAGATTGTTTTTTGGGTTCGGATGGTTTTTCTTGTTCTATTAGGTTGTGGGGCCGTGGCGTTTCTTGCACATACCATGCAGTGTGGGCTGATTGTGCTTGTGAAGGCATGTTGGATGAGCCCAAACATTCCCATCGAAAAACAGGAGACAGAGCCAAGCTATTCGGAAATAATATATAGTCTAGAAGTCATCGGAGTCTGATGCTCAAGAGAATTATAGACGAAGAAAAACAGATAATAGAGGAAACCGAGTGTCGCAGAGTTGTCCTTACCTGCTTATACTGTGCGGATTGCCATCTTCAGGGAAGACCACCATCAGCAAACACGTCGCCTCCTTGCTCGAGGACAAACATGGTATACCAGCCATGGTGGTCAGCTCGGACGATTTTCGGGAGATGCTTTCGTTTTCCTCCAAAGGATTTAACCCTGAGCGAGAAAATTCGGTTAAAACTCTTTATGAACGGGCGATTGCTGCTGGTTTGGAGCAGGGTTTTCTCGTCATCAGTGACGACCTAAACTACTACAAGTCGATGAGAAGCGACCTAAGGCACATCGCCAAACGATTAGACTCAGACTATGACATAGTCCTTGTCGATACACCCGTTGAACAAGCCATCAAATGGAACCAAGAACGAGAATCGCCGATACCATCGTCCCTCATTGAGGAGGTAAACCAGAAATTTGACCAGCCGAAGGGCGATTACAAATGGGACACCCCCCTTGTGGTTGTCGACCCAAGCAAACAAAGCTCCGAAGAGATCGCCAACATTATTGTTGCCGAAATTCTAAAGAGGCTTGAAAACCCGAAAAGGTCCAAGCCAAAAAAAGTTGTGGAAGACGCGAAATCGCTGAGAGCAAGAGGCATCGAAAGGGAAACCCGAAAGTCCATGATGGAGGTTATGACGCGTTATAAGAATCCGGATTTGGGCATTTCTCTTTCAAGAATCCGAAAAGAAGTAGTGAAGAAGTCGATGGCAGACGGTTCAAAGCCCATGGATGCGGTTGAATTATTCCTCAGAGAGGCCAATGAGGTCGCTAAAAGTTATACCATAGCTGAGGGCAAAGGCCTAATCCCTGTCCATGTCGGCCTCTTCGGGCATGTTGACCACGGCAAGACAATGCTTGCCAGGCAACTAACAGAAAAACCTTCGACAGCCTCTCTGGACAAGGCACCCGACTCCGTTAGGCGAGGAATGACACTAGACATGGGCTTCTCCGCTTTCACCTTAGATCAGTATCTGGTCACACTCGTCGACCTGCCAGGGCATTTCAGCTTGGTTAGGCATGCGGTGGCAGGTGCTAACATAATTGACGCAGCAGTTCTGGTGGTTGCCGCCGATCTTGGCCTTCAGGTTCAAAGTGTGGAGCATTTCTCTATAATTAAAGACGTTGGAATAAAGAATCTTATAGTTGCTTTGAACAAGGTCGATTTGGCTTCTCAGGAGAGAATTGAGGAAGTCAAGAAAAAAGTCATACTTCTTCTGAAAGGAACTCCGTACGAGAAGGCAAAGATTGTAGAGGTTTCAGGATTAACAGGCGGGGGAATTGATGAACTCAAGAATACGCTGAAGGATTCTCTCAGTCCGCCTATTCGCCAATGGAATGGTCCGTTCAAGATGCCCATCGACCACGCATTCACAATAGCTGGAGTGGGAACTGTCTTAACTGGCACGATACACCGTGGAAAAGTCAAGGTGAAAGACATCGTTGAAATCAAACCCATCGACAAAAAGGGTCAAGTGCGTTCGCTGAGATCATTCGGCGAGGACAAAGAGGAAGCTATCGCAGGAGAACGGGTGGGCGTCGCTGTCAAAGACCTAAAACCTGATGATGCTCACAGGGGTTATGTAGCCGTTTCTCCTGGCTCCATCAGTTCTACCCGTCGTGTGATAGCTGAATTGGAAGTAGACAAATACTATCTACGCCCGTTGACGCCTTACAGCGATGTAGATGTGTTTGTTGGGTCTTATGAGGTGCTGGGAAATGTTGTACCCGGATTAATGGAGGACGGCAGGTTCATTGTGACGACCTCGGTAAAGGCTTCTGAAAAATGTCTAGTTTACTTAGAGCTCAGACAACAAGTTGTGGCGGAAAGAGGAGACCGCGTTCTCTTGATGAACCCTGGACTCCAAGCCCGCGAATTCCGAATAATCGGTGGAGGAAGAATCACCGAAACAAACAACAAACCAGAGTTTTTCTCAAAAAAGACCAAAGAAGGAACTGTAAGACAAAAAAGAGACGCCAACGAGTATTCAGTGAACGGTCTTTTCAGCACCTCGGAAGCTGCCTCCAAATTCGGGGGAACACAAGTTGTTACTGCATCAGGAATCAGAGGCGAAATCAGGGCTTCATTGGCATCAGGTGAGGTCTCGGTCAGGTTCAAAGAACCAGTGCCCGACGGCGAAAAAGTATTCCTTTACATATACAAGAAGCTAAGAATTGACTAGCCCGTCTAAGTATATTTCCTGGAATTAAGAACTTCGGACCGACTATTCCATAATGTGCAACTTGTCTCTTGCTACCTGAGAGGACCTGCTAACCTCATGTGGTCACTGCAGCAGGATGACAAGAGGACACCCGTGGTTCCGCAACTCCATGACTTGATTCAGCAAAACTACTATTCATCCTAAATAAGAAGCCTTTCCAAAGTGCGCCCACATGAAAATTGAAGAGCTAAAGAACCAAATCAAAACTCTAAAGCCTCTCTTAAGCGAACGATTCAAAGCTATCAGTTGCCGCTATGGGTCGCATCGTAGTTAATGATGTTCAACCGATAGTGACCTGTTGCCTCATATGAGCTCTTTCCTTATGGTTTGTTACACAAAAATAAGCTGGGACTAAAAGAAAAAAATCTTTTTGATCAGAAGCCAAGCATCGACTTCTGTTTTGTACCTGCTTCCTCGTCATGTTCGTCTTCTTCAGAAATGTGATGAGCCACATGAAAACCTAATCCCGTAGCAGCACCAGCAGAAAGTCCGAGCAGAAGATTCGTGAGCCAAGTAAACTGCGACGCACCTACCAAAGCAACGACCAAAAGTACATCAAACCCTACAGACATCCCTAGATAGCCATAGCACCAGGTTTTAACACTCATTCCCCTTGGCTTATTTATGCCAATGCCAACAAGGTAACCGAACATTATTAGGAAGCCAATTAACGCGTAAATCCAATCGAAAGTCACGTTACACCACCATCTTGATAGCGTATGTTTTAGCTGAACCGCTTTAATAGCTTATCTGGAATCATGAAGTAATTTTCCACACAAAAACCTTGCACTTACTGCCTTGAACACCGTTACCTTTTTTACCAAACCCAACGTGTAGTAACCTTCTTGTTGGTGGCTCAGGTAACACATTTCGACGATAGGCAATGCCACAAATGGGCACTCCTCCTACGACAGAGACGCGAAAAACTAAATCAGCTTCTTCTCGATCTTGTCAAAGAGGATTATTCTGGGGCGAAAAATCTTTTCCAAGAAATTTTCTATGGTGTCCCTAAAGGCAAAGCCGCTGAACCCGGCATGGCAGGCTCTCTTCTGTACCACATGGCTATGGTCACTAAAATGGAGACAGAAACAAGTGTTCTCCTAAACGAACTCAACGTAGCCACACCTAACATTAGTGCCTCGTTACAGCGTTTTTACGACGATTTTGTTTCAGACGCAGCTGAACTCACAACCTCAGTATCTTTGGATATTAAGCCGCGTGAAGTCGCATCGGCCCCCAGTTTAACCAGCAACCAAAAAATCAGCAAATTCACAAACTTAAATCAGAAAACACGTAATATAGCCAATCTGCTTGGGAGCAAAAATCCAAAAGCAGCTGTTGCAGTTGAAGAATTGTTCAAAGAATGGTCGAACGAAGTTGCAGAAATGCGGTTTAGACAAGAATACCAGACAATTAAAGGTCTTCTTACCCTGTCTGAACTCGCAGAAACTTTAGGTACCCAAAAGTTAGGCTCAGCTATGGAGAAGGTTCAGGATAAATTCGGGCATGAAACCGTTAGCATTGCTCTTGACGTAACCCTCAAAGTGGGTATGCGCAGAGAAAAACTGCAGTCCATCATGCTTAGCGACCACTATATCAACTACACTATGAACATGGACACTCTTGACGGAAACATGGTGTTCCTGAATTGCCCTATCCACGGCGGACACGAATACATCGGCAAAAAGCTTGGAATACCTGACCAAGTCACGGGATTGTTCTGCAAACACTTCTGTTTCGCCCACGCCAAAGCCATGCTTGAAACCGTTTTGCCTTTTACTTTCGAGTTAACCCAACCCCAGCGCATGGCAACGCACGGCAAATGCGACTTCTATCTTAAGCTGGGATACCCACCAAAAGAGACAGCCTCCGAGAAATTTATCCCGTTAATTGTCTCTTGGAACTTAACCCGAAAATGCAACCTCAAATGCTCCCACTGCTACATAAATGCCACCACCAGCGAGCTCAAAGGCGAATTGAATACTGAAGAATCAAAACAACTTATCGACCAAATCGCAGAAGTCAGTCGACCTCTCCTTATACTTAGCGGCGGCGAGCCCTTGCTTAGAAACGATGTCTACGAACTTATCCGCTATGGTACAGAGAAAGGTCTGCGAATGGGTCTAGGAAGCAACGGAGGCTTAATCGACAGCAAAGCTGCACGGAAGCTCAAAGAGGCAGGCATCAAGACCGTTTCTATAAGCTTAGACTCACCCATTCCTGAGCAGCATGACGAATTCCGGGGGGTCGCGGGCTCATGGCAAAAAGCCATTAACGCCATAAAAGCCCTTCGAGAAAACGATGTTTTGGTCCAAGTAAACACAACACTAACACAACAAAACTACAACCAGATTGACGACATCATGTCCCTCTCTGAACAAATTGGTGTGGAGAACTTTCACTTGTTCTTCCTAGTGCCAACAGGCAGAGGCGCAAAAATAGCCGACATTTCACCCGCAATGTACGAAGATATGATCAAGAATACTTTTGCAAAGACCGCTAAACACAAGCTCAACGTTAGACCTTCGTGTGCACCACAATTCATGCGCATAGCCAAAGACATGGGCTTAGACATGAGGCAATGGATTCGCGGTTGCATCGCGGGAATGTACTACTGCAGAATATACCCCAACGGCGACATCACTCCCTGCCCCTATCTCCCAGTTAAGCTTGGGAACATCCGTGAGAACACTTTCAAAGAAATATGGTTCAATTCACCCATCTTCGAGGCACTTCGGAATCCGAATTCTCTGAAAGGCAAATGCGGCGCATGCGACTACAAAACACTATGCGGAGGCTGCCGCGCCCGCGCTTATGGACTCTCAAGCGACTTCATAGATTATTGCGGTGACCTCCACGAACCAACCGAACTGAAAGGTGACTACCTAACAGAAGACCCATGGTGCGTTTACCAACCGAAAAAACCTTAAGACAACGTATGTTTCTTCAAATCAAAGCTCTGATTTACACAACTAGCCGAAGGAACAGGTTTCGTCCAGCTTCAGAAACCTATTTAAACAGTGTCCGTCCTCCTCAATAGAACATTTAAGGTGCCACTTTGGGCGGCGCTTACTGTCAATAGGCGAGAACAATTAGTGTCTCATCAAAATCATGTTTGATGTCCCTCTAAGGAGGCAACTTTGAATGACGCATGTCGGCAACTCAAGTTTCTCAAAAGCGTTAAGAGAGACTTTCACAGCTTACGCGTTCGACTTAGGCGGATTAATCGCTGGGTTTTTAGTTGCTTATCAGCTTCACATCTTCCAGAAGGCACCTTGGGTTTTAGCTCTCTACCCAGCCGTTTTAGGCGCGAAAGGCGTCATTGAAGGCTTGCTCAGCGGACGCCTAAGCACGGCACTTCACCTGGGAACAATTTACCCACAATTCGGCAAGAACACCAAGAGCTTCTACAATCTGATTGAGGCCGTGATCGTTTTGACGTTGGTAACCAGCGTGGCGATGAGCGCTATCTCTTTGGTTTTCGGCAACCTGTTTTGGGGAATAACCTTTGTTGATTTCCCGACTATCTTGGCTGTGGTGGTCGCAACCATGGCGTTGGGGCTTATCCTTTTGGTGGTCACTATAAAGGTGGCTTTCTTCTCATTCAAAAGAGGACTAGATCCTGACATCATGGTATACCCTATTATGTCTGCAGTCGCCAGCATTTTCATCACCATCTGCTATATAGTGACTCTCAATCTGTTCTTGCCAAACAGCACACTTGGCGTGTGGACTGTTGCTGCTCTCGGTGCAGCCCACTTGCTGTTGGTTATCTATATTTTTCCCAAGAATGTGCATGAGCCCGAATTTATCAAAACCATAACCGAATCATTGGCGTCGCTAATGATTGTGGCGGTTATAGTAAATTTCACGGGAACCCTTCTGAGAGGAATTGACCGCTTTGCCGTTAATAGACACTTAGCACATGTGGAGTTCTTTTATACTGTCTACCCCGCTTTAATTGGCTTAGTTAGTGACGTTGGCGCAGTTGTCGGTTCAACCGCAACCACAAAACTCGCTTTAGGCATGCTTAAGCCCAAGCTTTCCTCTATCGGACACCACGCCAAGAACATTTTAACCGCTTGGATTGCTTCAGTCGCAATGTTCGTTATCTTGGCTTTCGCCGCTTTGTTGATTCACGGCATTTTTACTCCGGCTGCCTTCTACAGTCACGTTGTTGTCCTGCTGTTGGCAAATGTTATAGCAGTCGCTTTAATTGTGGTTTTGTCTTTTGCTATCTCGATCCTAACTTTTCAGAAAGGTCTTGATCCGGGAAACTTTGTTATTCCCATAGAAAACGCGTTTGCTGCCAGCATAACCTCTCTTGCTTTGCTTTTAGCACTAGCGCTGTTAAGCTTGGGCTCTGTGATATAGCATGATTAAAATATTCCATAACCAATACTTTACGTCGGAGCGCATTTGACCGTATGCCCCGCTTTGAGAAAATTGTATACAAACCTATACCTGTTCGAGAATTGCTTATGGAAATGAAGAACCTCTCAGAGCTCATGATAGACCTTGCTTATTCTTCGGCTTTATTCAACGATAAGGAACTTGCCGAAGACGTTTTAGCACTTGAAAGCCATATTGACACGTTAAGCTACCTTTTGGACATCGAAGTCATGATTGCCGCAAGAGGCGACCCCAAAGATGCCGAGGCTCTTATAGGAGTCTCCACGGTGGCTGCTGCTACAGACAAGATTTCGGACGCTGCAGCCGACATAGCAGCCATAGTAACCAGCGGAATAGGCGTTCACCCGATAGTGAGCTCGATTTTTGAAAAAGTCGAAGAGCGCCTAATGAAAGCAACCGTGAAAGAAGGCTCAGTGATATCGGGCAAAAAAATAGGCAAGCTCGACTTAGCCGCAAGAATGGGCATCGACATCATCGCAATCAGACGAAACAAAGATTGGATAATAAACCCCAAGGACACCGAGAGAATACTTCCCAGCGATATCCTCATTACCAGAGGGGCACCGTTGGGCACAAAGGAATTCAAAGACCTAGCTGAAGGTAAAATTAAGCAACTGGAGGAACAGTATTGACTGAACAGAGACGGTTCGAAGAAATTGTTACCCGCTTTGTGGAACTTAAGGACACATCTGAATTGATGATGGATTTGGCTTATTCTTCACTTCTGTTAAACAATAGGGAATTGGCTGAAGAAGTTGAAAGACTCGAAGAGTACATGGATAAACTGCACACAGATTTCGAGCTGCTTGCTTTAACGAGCGATTTCAAAAAGGAAGAAGCCTCAGGCTTTCTGGGACTAATCCGTTTGGGCGTGGCAACCGAGAAGATTGCTGACGCCGCGGCTGAGATGGCTGAGGTTGTCCTTAGGGGAATTGAACCGCATCCGGTGTTGAAACTTACCATAAAAGAAGCAGAAGAAACCGTTACCCAAGCATGTGTAACCAAAAGTAGCCTCCTCCTGAACCAGACCTTGAAGGAAGCGCGAGTGCACGAGGAGACCGGCATGTGGATTTTAGCTATAAAAAGAGCTGATAAAACGTTGCGCCCAAAGGGTGACTCAAAAATCCAACTAGGCGATATCTTAATTGCATCAGGGTATGCTGAAGGAGTAGCAGATTTGAAGAAACTTGCGTCTCCTGAAGAAACCTGCGACCTTGAGTAGGCTGGCTCCTTATTCTAAATTCATTAATACTATAAACCTGTGTGTTGCTTCTACTATAGAGGAGGGAACATTATCTCCCAAACACCCGAAACAGCAAAAGATGATAGTAGTTACACTTGTCCAAATGCCTCTTGCCGTAAAATATTTACTCGCCCGCTCAAAGCAGTTACCGCCGGAGGTTCAGCGGAGCCTTATGATGCTTGTCCCTACTGTCTAACCGAAATCACCTCTAATGCAAAGACCATTTTAACGGAACCACAAAAAAACGAAGACCCCATGAAAGTAGACCAGCAAAAGCAAGATGAAACCGTTAGCAGCCCAGCAGGATGCACAAAACACTTCGGTTATCTAGGCGAGAGAGCTGCCAAAGAGCAAATACCTGATGATTGCCTCACCTGTAAGGACATAGTCCAATGCATGGTCAAAAAGGCAAAAGAGTAAGTCGGTAATTCATGATACACACATTTACTTTTAAATCATCAGTAACTTTCTAGAGAATAGTTTAGGAGACTGCATAGTTGTCAGAAACTGTCCAAGAGAACGTTCAGGGCGTTCTCACTTCTGCTGTTCCCCAAGCAAAGGAAATGAACGCTGAAACAGTGACGGCTATGTCAGCCAGTTTTTTGAAACGTCTCGGATACAAAGGTGGGCTGAAGCCTAAGCGGGTTTCTTTGGAAGCCGAACTTTACACAGTTGAAGTGGAGCTGAAGCAGTTTTCTGCCACGGTTAAAGTTGATTCGGAAACACGTCAAATAAAAGAATATGACGTACAGCCAAAAAGTGAAGAAAGCTCCTTGTCTTCGCTTGCCCCTAAATCTCTCCTAACGATGATTGTCGTGTCTGCGATCGTCAACGTCGGATTATATTTTGTCTTCAAAATCTTCGGTTTGTAACATCAATTTCGCTACACAAAAAAAATAGTTCAGTGACAAGTTGTTAAAAAAGAAAATGTGAAGAAATGAAAGATTGGGAAAAAGGAATTCGATTATTATTTGTCGCTTTTCTTCTTCTTTTCTGGAACTGCACTTGCGGATGCTGGTTCGGCTTGTTCTGACGGTGTTTCCTCTTTCTTCTCTTCCATCTCAGTTGTGATTTCTTCAATTGGCTTTGGTGGCGGTGTTGTGGCCATTGTCCAGCCTATCCATGCGCCTATGAGCAGTATGGCTACGAAAGCGACGAAAACAGGCACGGCGATTAGCCAATATTGTACATCACTATGCCAGAATACTGCAGACTGAGAAACGCCAAGAACGGTAAGCCAGCTTGGATAGAATAGTGTAACAACGTAACCTATTGCGATAATAACGCATACAGCAAGTATTGCTCCACCTATAGCTTGATCTTTACTCATTATGTTCACCACTTATAGAAGCATGTTTATAGTCTTAGTCCTTTTATAGTTTACCATGATATTCGACTGTCACTTGGATTAAGTGGTTCCCATTTCCCAAGTTGATAGGTACTTCTGCTGCTCCGCGGTGAGTTTGTCGATTTTTATGCCCATGGATTTCAGTTTAAGTTCAGCTACTCCTTCGTCTATTTGCTTTGGAACTGTGTATACTTTCGGTTGCATTTTTTCTGCTTTAGCAATGCTTTCCGCGCATAACGCTTGATTCGCAAATGACATATCCATGACCTCTGAGGGGTGGCCTTCTGCAGCGGCTAAGTTTACGAGGCGTCCCTCTGCCAGTAAGAAGAGTTTTCTGCCATCTTCAAGGGTATATTCTTCCATGTTGGGTCGGATGGTTCTCTTTGCCTTCGACAGGGACTCCAGATCTGGTATACTTATTTCAACGTTGAAGTGTCCGCTGTTACACATGATGGCGCCGTCTTTCATTTTCTGCATGTGCTCTTTGCGTAGCACATTGAGGTCGCCTGTGGCGGTGACAAATATGTCCCCTATCGCTGCAGCTTCAGCCATAGTCATGACACGTAGACCATTCATAGCTGCTTCTAAAGCGCGAGTCGGTTGTACTTCGGTTACTATTACGTTTGCGCCCATTCCCTGCGCCCGCATAGCTATGCCTCTGCTGCACCAGCCATAACCTGCGACAACGAAGTTTTTGCCAGCGATGAGCACAGAGGTAGCTCTGAATATGCCATCCATTGTGCTTTGACCAGTGCCGTAACGATTATCAAATAAATACTTGGTGTACGCGTCGTTTACAGCAATTATGGCGTATTTTAGGCTACCGTCTTTTTCCATGGCTCGTAGCCGAACGACGCCCGTGGTTGTTTCTTCGGTCCCGCCTTTCACTTTAACAAGTGATTCTGGACGTTTACTGTGCAGGGTACCGACAAGGTCTGCGCCATCGTCAAGAGTTATCGAAGGCTCATAATCTAATACCTTATCGATGCAGTTGTAGTATTCCTGTGTGTTCTGTCCTCGCCAAGCAAAAACGTGAACGCCCTCATCAGCCAATGCAGCTGCCACGTCGTCTTGTGTGGACAGCGGGTTGGAACCGCATATGACAACTTTGGCTCCTCCAGCTACCAGCGTTTCAACTAACACGGCGGTTTCTTTGGTTACATGTAGGCAAGCTCCCAAAGTTAAGCCTTCGAACGGTTTTTCCTTGGAGAATCTATTTTTAATTTCACATAAAACTGGCATGTGTGCCGCGGCCCATTCGATCTGCAAGTGGCCTTGTGGCGCTAATGATTTATCTTTAACTTGGAATTGTTCCATTTTGTTGCCTTCTTTTCAGGAAGAATGTGTTGTCTACCTATTTAGAATTTACTTTGAAAATACGAACAATGTTGCTTCTTTGATTCTGATACGCTGTTCCTGTCACCCGTCTCACACGGTTTTCACGTTGGAAAAGCTTAATTATTCCATACCTGAACCTAACCTGTGAGAGGCTGAAATTGAAGGAACCTTTCGATGAATTTGTCAAAACCCACCTAGTCCACTAGAACTCTCCTTATCACATGCGGCTTGCCTGCAAGCTACAAAACCGAAACTTCGGAGGAAGTCTCAAAAATTAAGGGGTACCCTATTCTTCGTAGCGACCTAATTCGACTGGAAGTGCTCAAGAACGAAGACGTTTTTGACGTAAAAGTCGCGGGAAATATGAACAAACGATTATCCGTCTACGACGAAGTGTTTCGCCGAGCAGATGACCTTGCTGGGAAAAGTGATGGCGGCTTAATTTTGGACGCTACTTTTGTCACGCAAGAGCTGCGACGGCGTGCCGCCGAAATTGCTGAAAAGCATAATATGACCTTTGTTATCCTCCAAACTAGCTGTCCACCAGAAGTTTCTCTCGCAAGAATCAAAAGAAGAACAAAAGAAAAGTATGAGTCAAATGCTCTGACTGAGGAAGCATACGTTGCCAACAAGAATAAGTTTGAAGTCGTAGATGTCGATGACTTGAAAAAGAGGTACCCAAAACTCAAGGTTATGCATTTAACGGTCGACACGTGCCGCGATGAAACCAATAGTTGGTTCGTTATCGGAATGGAAAAAAGATAGAACAGTGTCGCGCTGCAAATGACAACCGATTTACATGTCCACTCCAAAAATTCAGACGGCAAATTCACAGTCGAAGAAATCATGGCTGAAGCCAAAGCAAGAAACATAAACTTCTTGTCAATTACAGACCACGACTCCACTGTCTGCCAGACTCACGCCCTAACATCGGCAAAAAAGTCTGGAATCAGTTACATATGCGGGGTTGAATTGAACGTGACTTTTTCATATCCCCGACTTCGTGAAGGCAAACCTGTGCCGCTGGATTTCTTGGGTTACCAATTTGACCCGGACAATGAACCTTTGAAAACCAAACTTGATTTGATGGCGAGATACCGTGAGGAACGTGCTGCAAAAATTCTGGATAACCTCAACGCAGAATTCGACAAAGAGGGCATAAAAAAACTAACGAAAGCTGACCTCGCTAAGATTGAAGCTTCGGTTGAAGGGGTACTCGGCAGACCACACATTGCCGATTATCTAGTGAAAAAGCAAATCGTGAAAACCCGACAGGAAGCTTTCGACAAATATTTAGTAAAATGTGACGTCCAAAAATATCCTCTCTACCTTGAGGAAGCTTCCAAACTGGTGCGAAACGCGGGTGGAAAACTGGTACTGGCTCATCCCAACGACCCTCATGGGACATCCCTAGGGGCTTTCACCAAGTCCTTGCCTGAACAGACGGCCATTGTTCAAGAGTCAATGCTGCGCTATATTGACGGCGTGGAATGTTGGCACTCAAGAAACGACGCATTGACAACGCAACATTACCTAAAGTTCGCAAAAGAAAATGGCTTAATCATGACTGGCGGAAGCGATTGCCACCAGAAACCGATTCTAATGGGAACCGTTCAAATACCCGATTGGGTTTCAGGTCAATTTAAATCGTAATTGGCTTTTACAGCTTTTCCGCGTAGGTGGCAGCTAACCGGAAGTATGCTTTTGCTTCTTTTGTTGCTGCTTGTTTTTCTTCGTTTTCAATGTTGGGGTCGTCAAGTTTGAAGCCGATGACTTTTCCTCTAACATAAGCCCTATAACACTTGTAGAAAGGAAGAAGTTTCATAACCTCTTCGTCGCCAGAATACTCAATGTACTTTTTGACGAAGGTGTCGGATAAGTCGATTCTGCCCTTGAAGTCTAAGTCCATTGCCAAAAAGGCCATGTCAGCGGCAACGTCGGAAAATCTGAATCTCTCGTTGAATTCAATTGCGTCGAATATGTAAACGCGGTCAGTGACAAAAATGTTGCCTGAATGAATGTCGCCGTGGCAATCTCTAATTTTGCCTTCCGCTATTCTTTTCTCGAATAGAGGTCCGTTTTTCTTCATGAAGTTGCCGATTTTTTCAAGCATAAACTGGAAATGTATTTTGGATATGGTTTTACCCACGACATTTTGTGTTTGGTCAAAATTTTCGTCCCAGTTTGTCCTGATTATCTCCATGGACCCGAACTCGCTTATTTTCTTGTTTGTTTCTGCTTTTTTGTGGAATTCCGCGATGATTTTGGCGATGTTGGCGACGAGTTCATTGTCGACTTTGTTTTCTTCGAGGAGTCTAGTCATGATTTTTTCCTGGGGCATACGCTTCATTTTCAAAGCGTATTCAACGGTTTCTCCTTCACCCTTAATTTTAATGGCCTTTGAATTGCTGTTAATCGGTGCAACTTCGATATACATATCTCCACAGAGTCGCCTGTTAAGCTCCAACTCTTTTTCACAAAAGAAACGTCTCTTCTCAAGTGTTTCAAAGTCTAGAAAATCCGAAGTTGACTGCCTTCTTCACTTTATAAACAAACTTTTTGGTTAAAAATACGTAGGAAATATGAGTTTGGACCATTTCAATTTGGCCTGGTTCTTGATCGTACGCTTCAGGTTTCATTAATGCTTCAACGATTTTTTTTTGGGTCTGCATTGCTGAATCTACTTCCTCAGCGCGACATGCTCTTGTGAACAGATTCTCTGAACAATATAGAGCTATCTGAATTTTCAGGGTTGAATTACGACATATTACGAATCATGAATCAAACGTTAAATATACGCTACATCAAAAGGGTAGTCAGGGAAAACGGATGTCAATTGTGGACGCAGAAAGTTTAAAGAAAGTTCTTCGACAGAACGGTTATTCGCAGAAAGCGTCAGACGAAGTCGCCAAATGGTACGAATAACCTTCCATTAGAAGAAAGTTATTTTTTTGATGTAGGCTAAAACCGCCTCTGCTTGCGCCTTCGAAATGCTTTCTGACCTGCGCAACGAATCAACAATATCAGAGATTTTTGTCAAAGCATGAACTTGATATCCTAACTTTTCTAAGTTCTCCTTGCCCCCCTGCTCTCTATTAACAACCACTAGCAAGTGCTTCACGTTTGCGCCCAGCTCCTGCAGCGGCTTCACCCCTTCTATCTTAGACAAGCCTTCGCTGACCACGTCATCAAAAAACAAAATATTGTCGCCTTCAGCAACGTCTGCGCCTGCAATCCTGCCTGTAGCGCCATAGGCTTTTTCCTCTTTCCGCACGATAACGCATGGTAAATCTAGCTTGCACCCGATGCTGGGCACTATTAATGCCCCTTTAAGCTCGATAGAAGCTAACTTGTCTATAGAATCCGTCGCCATTATTGTTTTGATTTTTTCTGATGCAGCTTCTGCGATGATGCAGAGTTCTTTCGGTGAAGAGAGTAATCGTGCCATGTCAATATAGTAGGGGCTTTCTGCTCCTGACTTGATTTTGAATTTGCCGAACTTTATGCATCCAGACCTGTAAAGAGCCCCTGCAACTTTCTCTGTCATCGCGTTCATTTTTTGGTTCCCAAATGTGAGTGCATCCGCACACATTTAACCGTTTATCGATTTTGCCAAAAAAGGCAGCAAATTGACCCGTTTCTCTTATATGAACCGTTACAGTCAAAAGCGTCGAACACAAATCTTAGCTTGGCTAACATGTCCCCACTTAATGATAACGTTTACTCTTTCGTTTCGGGTAAGAACTGGAAACTTTCTCTCGCTGAACTAGCGTCATACATGAATGCGAGATGCATCGTTTTTGAGGTTTCAGAATTCTCACGGTCCTTCTTCACCATAAAAACTCAAACCGAGCTTAACGCATCAATTATTGATGATTTAGGCGGAATCCTGAAAATTGCGCAAACTGCCTCGTTTATTCCCACCGAACATGTGACGGCGGCTTTCCTTAAAGAAAACAAGGAAGTCAAGAAGCAACTAAAGTTTGATTTTCCCCTAGATGTTCTGGCTGATAAAATGCCCCGTGCTGTTTCAGGAAAATCTGTTTTCGGCGTGAGCGTCTACTGGGTAGACCCAACTTTTCGGTCAGCGGCTAGAGGGGCGCAGCGATACGTGGGAAGTGCACTTAAAGGTGAATTGAAAGAGCAGGGGAAGAAGGCTCGGTTCATGGGTTTTCCCCGAGACAGAGAAAACCCCCAGCTCACTCCCGTTGAAGTTCTTAAACAGGGATTGATAGAGACTAATGCTGAAATTCTGCTCTGCATCGGCAAACGCGAAACTTCTATTGGCGTAACCAAGGCTGTTCATAATCCCTTTGAATTCCAAAAGCGCGACATAGACAAACCTGTGCAGCGCAAAATCTTTGGAATATCTCCGCGTATAGCAAAAATTATGATTAATCTCGCCCAATGCACGCCTGGAAAAGTCTTCCTTGACCCCTTCTGTGGCGTTGGCAATATTCTGCAGGAAGCGCTACTAGCTAAAGCAAAAGTGATTGGTGTGGATATCAACAGGTGGTGCGTGGACGCCTCCAAAAGAAACTTGGAATGGGTAACGCGTGAATACTCTCTGGGAGATGTGGATTATGTGGTTGTGCAGGGCGACGCAAGAAATCTGCGGCAGAAGATCCCAGACGAAATCGACTGTATAGCCACTGAACCAGATTTGGGCCCCGCCCTGCGCGAGATTTCAACGACGCCATATGCTGAGAAAATCCTCGAAAATCTAAGACCACTCTTTGAGGGATTCCTCTCTCAAGCTCATGAGGTTTTGCGGAAAGGCGGCTTCTTGGTCCTAGTTACACCATACATTAAAACCAGATCCGGCAAACCCGTAACCATGAACATTCTGGAGATGGCACAAAGCATCGGTTTAAGAGCCGTTAAACCTTTCGAGAGTGTCACATTCATTGGGTCCGCGCAGGATTTTCCGTTGAAAACGCTATCCAACTTTGTTGACGTTGATGAACGACACAAGATTGGAAGGGAAATCAGCATATTCCAAAAAACAGAATGAACTGCGCCCAGCATTTTTGCATCCGAGGATAAAGAAGTTGTTGTTCAGTCTGAAAAAAAATGTTGTGAACAACAATTAAAAGGGTTTCAGAAGATTTCAATGCAACCTTAATGACTTGAAAGTTGAGGTCGTTGAAAACGCTTGAGAATATTCAACAACAACTCAAACGCAAACAGCAATCTTGCAGACCAAGTGAAAAAGAACCATGAGGCTTTTTATTGTCCTTCATATTTTTCGACTTCATTGTTAACCACTAACAGTTCCACTTCTGCCTGTTTGAACATTTTGATCGTATCCTCGTCTGCATGATAACGTTTTTCACAGACAACCCGTTTGATGCCTGCATTTATCAGCATCATCGCGCAAGTTCTGCAAGGCGTCATCTTACAGTAAAGTGTTGCCCCTTCGAGAGGAATGCCGAACCTGGCTGCTTGAATGATGGCGTTCTGTTCAGCGTGAAGTGTGCGCACGCAGTGTTGGCTGATTTTATCATCGTAGCCAATTACCTTACGTATGTCATGGCCAACGTCATCACAGTGAGGCAAGCCCGCGGGGGCACCAACGTAGCCTGTAGTCATGATTCGCTTGTCTTTCACAATTACGCAACCCGCACGGCCGCGGTCGCAGGTTGCGCGTCTAGATATAGCTTCACAGAGGTCTAAGAAGTACCGGTCCCAATCAGGTCTTGACGTGTTAGTCAACTGTTACCATGTCCTGTCCGTTGTTTGGAATTAGTTTATGGAACAAATTAATAAACGTAAAGCGAGAAGATTGGATTTCGCGTAACTTCAGGTTATTCATGTTTGGTTTTGTGGTGCGGTTTCACCGCAAAAACTGTTCAGCTGTTGTTCCTTTTATACGGTAACTGTTAAATTCTTAGTTTTTTCAGTAAGTGAAGTTACAAATCGTTTAAATACCGCTTGGAAGTATCTCCTAAAACGGGATTATCTTATGCACGCTCGGAATTACGGTCCTGTAAAAGGACAGGCTTACACACGCAAGGAATACGTCAAAGGTTTCCCCCCGCCAAAAATAGTAAAGTTTACTATGGGCGACACGAAGGGAACTTTTGACTACGAAGCAAGGCTCATCTCTAACCAAAGAAAGCAAATTCGCCATGTCGCCTTAGAAGCAACACGAGTTGCCACCAACCGTATCCTGATGGACAAACTCATTAACGATTACCTGATGCAAGTTTTGCCTTTTCCCCATATTATCCTTAGAGAAAATAAAATGATTTTTGGCGCTCACGCTGACCGGCTTCAACAAGGAATGCGCAGGTCATTTGGTAGAACTATAGGCACAGCAGCCCGAATCGAACCTGGTCAAACAATCATAACAGTGAGAGTGAAAGCGAAAGATGTCGAAACCGCCAAAGAATCCCTTAAACGCGGACTTGCAAAGCTACCCCTCACCTGCAGAATAGTCATCAAGAAACTCGAACCTAAAGTCGAAGCACAAGAGGTCGAAGAGGAAGATGATGACGCAGGCAAGGTGGACGCGATTGAGTGAATCAAAGAGAGAGCTTGTAAGTTGGTTTGAAACTCTTCGAGTAACTGACATCCCCTCTGTTGGCGGAAAAAACGCCAGCTTGGGAGAAATGATCAATGCAGGGCTGCCTGTTCCTCCAGGCTTCGCTGTAACGGCTTATTCTTATGAAAAATTTATAAACGAAACGCACATTGTTGAAAAAATCTACAAAGTGATCAACGAGGTCATAATCGACAAAAACGATCCCAAGCTGTACGATATTGCTTCAAAGAAAATCCGCGAACTCATCGAGGAAACTCCCATTCCAAAAGAGATCGAGACCTCTATAAGAACAGCCTACAAGGAAATGAACAAAAGACTAAATCTCAAAGAAACATTCGTCGCCGTAAGGTCAAGCGCAACCGCCGAAGACCTGCCAGACGCCTCATTCGCTGGACAGCAGGAAACCTTCTTGAACATCCGCGGCGCCGACGACCTCATCGACAAGGTCCGGAAATGCTGGTCCAGCCTGTTTACTCCGCGCGCAATCTTCTACCGCAACGAGAAAGGCTTCGCCCATGAGAAAGTCTTCATTAGCGTCGGAGTCCAGAAAATGGTGAACTCTCGAGCAGCAGGCGTACTGTTCACAATAAATCCGACGACTGGCGCAACTGACGAAATCATGATTGAGGGTAACTATGGTTTAGGTGAAACGGTTGTTTCTGGTGCAGTTAACCCAGACAACTTCGTAATCGACAAAAAAACAGTCACGATAAAAGAAAGAAGAACCGCCAAAAAAACCGTGATGTACGTTCGCGACCCCAAGACTGGGAGCACAATCCATCTCGATGTTCCTGAAGACAAACAGAAAGTCACATGCGTGAGCGACGAGGAAGTTCTGAAACTCGCTGAACTAGCAAAACGTATTGAGCGACACTACGGAAAAGCCATGGACATAGAGTGGGCAATCGATCAAGACTTGCCTTTCCCATCGAACATGTTCATCGTTCAAGCAAGGCCAGAAACAGTTTGGAGTTCGAAACCTATGGAGAAACCAGAAGCTGAATTGAAAAAGCCTGAAGAACAGCTGAAAGTGGTTGTCAAAGGGATTTCAGCTGGGAAAAAAGGCTACGGCGTAGGCATCGCCAAAGTGGTCCTTAACCCCGATGAAGCTAATCGAGAAATGAAGAAAGGCGACATCCTCGTCACCGACATGACTAACCCTGATTTCGTGCCGTTCATGAAGATCGCCAGCGCTATAGTAACTGACAAAGGCGGCGTCACCTCCCACGCAGCTATTGTAAGCCGCGAACTCAGTATCCCCTGTGTTGTGGGCACGGAAACTGCCACCCAAGTCATGAAGACAGGACAGCAGTACACAGTTGACTCCAGAAACGGCATAATTTACGAAGGTGTTCTAGCTCAAGCAGTTCAACAGCCAGCAGCAGCGCCAAACGGAACGGTAACAGCTGCAATGGTAACGCAGATTGCGGAATCAGCGCCAGTCACAGCCACCAAGATATACATGAATCTGGCGATTCCTGAGAAAATCGAGGACTACAAAAACTTGCCTTTTCAAGGCATAGGCTTAATGCGCACCGAATTCATTTTCGCGGACTACATACGCGAGCACCCCTGCTCCTTCGTGGAATCGGGTCAAAGCCAAAAAATGGTAGACAAGTTAGCTGACGGCATAGCAACCGTTGCCCGAGCTGTTCAGCCGCGTCCTGTCGTCGTTCGGTTCAGCGACTTCAAGACTAACGAATACCGCGACCTCAAAGGCGGCGACAAATACGAAATCGTCGAAGAAAACCCGATGTTGGGGTGGAGAGGCTGCAGTCGATACATAAGCAAATGGTACGAGGCAGCTTTCAGGTTGGAATGTCAAGCCATTAAGAAGTGTCGAACTGAATGGGCTCTCAAGAACGTTTATGTCATGCTTCCGATGGTCCGAACCGTATGGGAAGCTAAGAAGGTCCTCGAAATCATGAAGCAGGAAGGTTTAGAGCGTAACCGAGATTTCAAAATCTGGTTCATGGCAGAAACCCCGTCTATTGCCATCATGGCGGATGAATTCAGCAAACTTGTCGACGGCTTCAGCATAGGCTCAAACGATATGACTCAGGGCATTCTGATGATTGACCGTGACAGTGAACGCCTCGGTCAAATGGGGTACTTCGATGAACGCGACCCAGCTGTGAAACGCATCATAGCGCGTCTCATCCGAGTTGCCCACGAAAATGGCTGCACAGTTAGCATATGTGGTGAAGGTCCATCAAACCTGCCTGACTTCGCTGAATTCTTGGTCCGTGTCGGTATCGACAGTATTTCCGTAAACAATGATGCAGTCGTCGCTACCAAGCAGAACGTAGCCGCAGTAGAGCATAAGATAGTGCTTGAACGACTCGCTGAAGCAGCCGCATTAGCCGCTGGGAAACCAATAAAGAAGCCCACTCCCGACTGGGAATGGGAACAGTAGCAACTTCCTCAATAGTTCTCCGCCGTTTTTTCGGCAAACCTTTTCTTTCCTTTTATCTTATTTATTCTTCAGCAAACAGTTGAGGGACCAAAACATGAAGGGTTTTGATTTTGAAGAAGAACGCATGAAACAAGAGATCACCTGCCTAAACGCCAAACGTGTCCTCCTGCAGATGCCCGAAGGTCTCAAGCCTGAAGCTCCCCGCATAGCTAAGCTCGTTGAAAAAGCAGGAGCCTTGCCCATAATATCCGCTGATCCATGTTATGGGGCCTGTGACTTGGCGGCTTCAGAAGCTGAATGCTTAGACGTTGACCTCATTATCCATTTTGGACACGCGAAATTGCTCAAGCACGAGAAAGTTCCCACTCTTTATCTGGAGGCAAGGGCAACTCTGCCTGTAGACACTGCAGTAACTTCGTCTATGCTGTTGCTATCAGGTTACAACAGAATTGGGCTTGCGACAACTGTTCAGCACGTACAAACCCTTGACGCTGTCAGAGAAATCTTGGTTCGCGCAGGCAAAACAGTCGAAATCGGCGACACCGGAAGGCTAGCTTATCCCGGGCAAGTGATAGGCTGCGATTTCAGCAACGTCAAATCCGTAGCAGCAGACGTGGATGCGTTCTTGTTCATTGGGGGCGGCAAGTTCCACGCTTTAGGAGTTGCTTTAGCAACATCTAAACCTACCATAATCGCCGACCCTTATGGGGGCATGGCTTATTCCGTGCACGAAGAAGCGCAGAAAATCCTCAGACAACGGTATGCAAGTATTGAAGAAGCTTCTCAAGCCAAAATCTTTGGTGTAATCATCAGCCTAAAGCCAGGGCAGAAACGTTTGGAAGAAGCCTTAAAGATTAAGGAAACTATAGAGAAAATGGGACGAACATGCTGCCTCTTTTCTATCCGCGAAGTCCAGCCTGACGTATTCGTTGAATTTCCCACTGTGGACGCATATGTGAACACTGCATGCCCGCGGATTTCACTTGATGATGCTTCAAAATTCAAAAAACCCTTGCTCACAATCCAAGAATTCATGGTGGTTTCCGGAGAATCTTCATGGGAGAAACTGCTCAAAATAGGCTTATTCGAAAACTAGACCTGGAACGGTTTCTCAGACAGGTTAAGCCGCATCCTTTGCCCAACGTGAATCTAGAACAATACACTCTCTCCGAATCCGCCGCGGCAACAATGCTTTATTTGGCGGCCTATACCTACGGTGACATAGTGGACAAACGGGTTCTGGATCTAGGCTGCGGCACAGGCAGGCTTGCGTTAGCGGCGGTTTTCTTGGGTGCGGGGTCGGTTGTGGGCGTGGACATAGACAAAACGGCTGTTAAAGTTGCGGCTGAAAACTCTGTCACTGTTGGCTTGCAAGATAAAGTCGAATGGGTCGCCGGCGACATAGACGCTGTTGCAGGCAGATTCGACACGGTTGTGCAGAACCCTCCTTTCGGGGTCCAGAAGCGAAAAGCCGACCGTCGTTTCTTGGAGAAAGCTTTGGAAGTTGCCGGCGTTGTGTATTCTCTTCATAACCATCCCGTTACCGACAAACGGTTAATCGCCAAGCTCAAGGCAGGCAGCGGCCAACCGTTACAGGTTGAAGCTTCCCCATTTGTCCGACAGTTCGTTGAAGAGCGAAAGGGCAGAGTTGAGGGGGTTTATGCTCTGCCGCTTACTATCCCGCGGATGTTTGATTTCCATACTAAGGAAAAACATTATATCGTGATTGACTTGTACGTGATAAGGAAAGCTAAGACTTGAGAAAGCGTTTTGCTCCGTAGAAAATAGCTTACCCCGGCGTAAAGTTTCCGAAAACAAGAAAAAAGTTTTTTCTTGCAGTTATCTTTTAACTTACGGGGCGTAAATTCGTGTTGTTTTTCATGGTACCATCCATGCTATAGGTTTCCCTATGGGCTCAAGTTGCAGAAGTTGCATAAAGTTGCCAATTTGCTTTCAAACTCTGCCTTAGTACGCTTCCGCAAGCCATGATTCTACAGCCTGTCACGTCTCTTCGGAATCAAGCTAATCAAAAGGTTTATTGCGCGGCTTAGAATCTATGGAATGTACTCGTTCGGCGAACGTCTCAACATCGCTTATACTCAAACCTTGGGACCGATATGACTTTGAAATCTGAACAAAGAAACGGCATTTTAGTCGTGCCTGGAGAACGTTTAGGAGTAATAGAAGAGTTCATTCCGGACGCAGGTACATATGTTAAAGACGGCGTTATTTACTCTAAAATCATCGGCAGAGCTCTCATGGATATGCTCAACCGACGCGTTTCCGTGTACCCACTGAAAGAAGGCGCTACTGTTCCCAAAGTGGGCGTTACTGTTGTGGGTCAGATCGGCAATGCCCAGTCTGACAACGTTTTGGTACGAATTCTTCAGGTTGGAGGCAAGAAAAAGATGTCTGGCGTTTTCGGCGGGATTCTTCACATAAGTGACGTCTCAGATAGGTACATCGATTCGATGAATGAAGTCTGCAAACCAGGTGATATCATCCGAGCTAAAGTAATAAGCGAAAAAAATCAGGTTTTTCACTTAACAACGTCTGAAAACAACTTAGGCGTGATGTACGCTTTTT
The DNA here is from genome assembly GCA_963760905.1 of Candidatus Bathyarchaeota archaeon. Classification (GTDB taxonomy): domain Archaea; phylum Thermoproteota; class Bathyarchaeia; order Bathyarchaeales; family Bathycorpusculaceae; genus JADGNF01. The sequence continues at coordinate 192,280 of CAVXEQ010000004.1, read as the reverse complement.
GCTCCAAATGTGGAAGCCCGCTTGAGCAAAGAAGGCAAGACATGCATTGTACAAAATGTGGAAATATAGAAAGGCGAAAAACCGCATTTGACTATGGCAAAGAAGAACTATAATCTGGAGAAACAACCATGAAAATCAAAATACTTAAGCAAACAGAGAATGAACTCAAGATCGAGATTGAAGGCGCAGGGCACGGCGTCTGCAACCTCCTGCAGAAAAAACTTTTGGAAAATGAAAACGTGGATCAAGCCGGCTACGATGTGCCTCATCCTTTAGCTTCTAACCCTGTGATCTACGTTCGAATGAAGGGTAGTGGGAAACCGAAAAAGGCGCTGCTTGAAGCTGCTCAAGGAGCACGCGAATCTAACCAAGAATTCGGCAAGGCGCTGGAAGCAGTCCTCAAATCCTAATTGTTTCGTTTCAATTCTGCTCAACTCTCATCCTATATTCGTATTCGTTGCACGAACTGAGTTTTACCAATGGTAATGACTTTTATTTTAAGAATAAACGTGAGTATGTTTGTAGAAGATCGGAGCTCTCGTTAAACTTTAATGGGTGTACGCTACTAAATTCCTGAGGAATCCTTTTGAGCCCCAAAACCCTCCATCTTATTAAACCTGAAATTCGCGTTTTAGGCGTAGATGACGGTCAATTTGTTCCTCACTCCAAAGCTAAAGTTCCTGTTGTAGGCGTGGTTTTCCGAGGAGGATACTGGATTGACGGTGTAATGAGTACACATATAACAGTAGACGGCTTTGATGCAACGGACAATATAGGTGAGATGATTAAAAATTCTCGTCACTTCAAGCAATTGCGTGTGGTAATGCTTAACGGAATAACCTTCGGCGGCTTCAACGTTGTTGACATCAAAGCTCTTAACGTAGAAACTAACTTGCCCGTTATAGCTGTAACCAGCAGAAAACCAGCCCTTTCCAAGGTTCACTCAGCGCTGAAAAACTTGCCCAACAGTGAAGAACGCTGGAACGCCGTGCTTCGCGCAGGCAAAATTTTTCCCGTAGTGACCGGAAACGGAAAGCAACCGTTGTACGTGGAGGTAGCTGGTATAGCTATGGATACTGCTGAAGAAGTTATGAAGTTAACTTCGACGAGAAGCAAAATTCCCGAGGCTCTACGCGTCGCGCATCTTGTGGCATCTGGAATAAGCCTATAATGTTTAGCTTTCTGGTGACCTCTCCCGCAATTTTCCCTTCTTCTCGGTGCAGCGTCCCCATTTTGAATAACGTTTTTTGATTTGATATAGCGGTGAGACTTTGAACTGCGCAAAAGTGAAGCTGCCGCTCGCAAACCTGTTCTTCTGCAATTCTTGGTAACTCTATTTTGTTAATTTGTTGCTTGGAGTCAGGTTCTTCAGGTTTCTGCTGAGAGTCGAGGTATATGTTCGGGGCAGTGCCGCTTATTCCCTACAAAATTGGTTACTGTTTCTATTCTCTTCCTGTTCCAGAGCCCCCGCAAACCCTTAATCATTCAACTGTCAACAAAAGTTAATTAATTAAAACATAGAATACATTATTGTTGTCTTGTTTTGAGTTGTCTCACATAGTATTTTAAGTGAGCAGTATTTAGAATTCATAACACTCTTATCATTAATTTTGAATAGGTATCCCAACTGGGGATTGGCCAATAGAAACAGTCAATCAAGATTCCGCAATCGAAGTAGACGTTACACACTTAGCTCGCGCAGACAAAAAAGGCGCCATTAAAGTTTTGCATGTTGACGATGACCCTTCAATTCTTGAGATTTCAAAGCTTATGCTGCTGGAATTAGATAATGGCTTCGAAATTGACCACGCCTCCTATGTGGACGAGGCCCTTGAGAAAATAGCAACTGGAAATTATGACGTCGTGGTTTCAGATTATGAAATGCCCCAAAAAAATGGCCTCCAGTTTCTGGAAGAGTTGCGTAAGCAAAACAAAGAAATCGCCTTCATGTTGTTTACTGGCAAAGGCAGAGAAGAAGTGGCAATAAGAGCATTAAACCTTGGCGCTGACGGATACTATAACAAGCAGGGCAACCCAGAAACTGTGTATGGCGAACTTGCACACGGCATAAAACTAAGCGTAAAGCGAAAGAAAGCAGAAGAAATTGTGAGGAAAAGTGAAGCGAGGTATCGCGAGCTGGCTAACTTTTTGCCAGAGATTGTGTTTGAAACTGACTTGTCTGGAAAGATTACTTTCTTCAGCCAAATGGCATTTGAAATAACAGGTTTCACAAAAGAGGAGCTGGAAAAAGGAACGAATATGCTCCAGTTCGTTGTTCCCGAAGACCGCGAAAGAGCAAAAGAAAACATAAGAAGACGCATGACTGGAGAAAAAACTGATAGTAGCGAGTATACTCTCTTTAGGAAAAGCGGTGAGACCTACCCTGCTATTGTAAAGACTGCCCCAATTTTTTCTGAGAACAGATTGATTGGACTTAGAGGATTGGTTATTGATATTTCTGAACGCAATAAAGCCGAGTTGGAACTGAAACAGTACAATCAAGTTCTTGAGAATGTCGGCGAAGGCATTGATGCTGGTTTAGCAGTTATTAACAGAGATTACCTTGTTGTTTGGGCTAACAAACAGTTGATGGCTTTAGGTGTTTCACCCAACAAGAAATGCTATGAAACTTTCAACAATCTAGGTATAATTTGTCCTGAATGTGGTGTTGAGAAAATTTTCACCCAAAACCTTCCTTTAGATGTTCATGAATATAGAACGGTTAATTCCAAAGGCGAAACGATTTGGATTGAACTAAGAGTAACTCCTCTCAAAGACGAAAATGGAAATGTAACCGCAGCATTAGAACTTGCAGTACCAATAACAGAACGCAAAAAAACTGAAGAAGCTTTGAAGATAAGTGAAGAGCAGTTTAAGCAGTTGTTTTCTAGTATGCCCAGTGCCGCGGCTGTTTACGAGGCAGTTGATGACGGGGCAGATTTTGTTTTCAAAGATTTCAACGCCGCAGCTGAAAAAGTCGAGAAAATCAATAGAGAAAAAGTCATTGGCAAACCTGTGACTGAAGTGTTTCCAGGTGTTGCGTCTTTTGGGATTTTTAGGGTTTTCCAGCGAGTTTGGCGCAGTGGAAAACCAGAATATTATCCAGAAGCTATCTATAAAGATGATAAAGATCCGGGTTCTTGGCGTGAAAACTGGGTTTACAAACTGCCAAACGGAAAAATCGTAGCAATCTATAACGATATAACTGAGCGCAAAAAAGCAGAAGAGAAAATTTCGTGGTCAGCTTCATTCCCCAATCATAATCCTAACCCAGTTTTGGAAATAAGTTTTGAAGGCAACATCAGTTATCTTAATTCCGCAGCTGAATCCGCATTTCCTGATTTGAAAAAAGCTGGTTTAAGCCATCCTCTATTTTCTGGGTGGAACGATTTACTCGCAACTTTCAAATATGACAAGACGCAGACTCTTAACCGAAACATAAAAATTAACGATAATTGGTTCCTTCAGCAATTCAATGTCCATATAGAAACTCAAAAAGTGCACATTTACATAACAAATATCACGAAAGCTAGACTTGCTGAAAAGGAACTGCTGGAGAACGAGGCGAAGTTTAGGATTTATGTTGAGAACTCTCCTGTTGCGGTTTTTGTTGCAAACGCTGATGGAAAATATGAGTATGTTAATGAAGCTGCTACTGCGCTGCTTGGTTATTCTGAAGCGGAATTGTTACAGATGAGTATTCCACAAGTAGCCTTTGATGGAAATTTCAGAAACTTTGCCACAGTAAAAGAAACAGGGCATTCTATCGGCGAGAATATTTTAAAGTCAAAAGCTGGGTTGCCGATTCATGTTATTTTGAACTCAGTTAAGTTGCCTGATGGAAAACTGATGGCTTTCTGCGAGGATATCACTGAGCGCAAGAAAACTGAAGATAAACTAAGAGAAAGCATTCATGAAAACGAATTAATCAATGAGAAACTTGGCGTTGTTGGCAGTTTGACTAGACACGATGTTGCCAACAAGCTTATGGCTGCAAAATCCAATCTGTACCTACTTAAGAAAAGAATAGGAGATAATCCTGATTTAATTAAGTATCTTGATAACATTGATTCTGCGCTTGCTTCTTCTGAAAAGATTTTTGATTATACTCGACTTTACGAGAGAATCGGCGCTGAAAAACCCTCAAAGGAAAATGTTGCGCTGTGCTTTAGCCAAGCTGCGGCTCTTAAGCCAAACTTGGAAGCAATTAAAATTGTGAATAACTGTCAAGGGCTTACGGTTGTAGCAGATTCACTTTTGAAGCAGCTCTTCTACAACTTTATCGACAATTCTGTCAAACACGGCGAAAAAGTCACCCAAATACGACTCCACTTCACCGAACATGAAAACGAAGTTAAACTTTTTTACGAGGACAATGGAGTTGGTTTACCTAACGTTAACAAGTCAAAGCTATTCGAAGCAGGCTTCTCCACCGGAAAAGGCAGCGGTCTTGGCTTGTATTTCGTGAAGAAGATGATGGATGTCTATGGCTGGACCATAACCGAAGAAGGCGAATCAGGCAAAGGAGCCAAATTCACCATAACCATTCCAAAACTCAGCAATTGCAAAAAAAAGACCGCCAAAATCTCAAAGGCGTCTTTGAGAGCGGACAACAAAGGGGTCTGACTGTTGTGGGCTGATTTTCAATGTTAGACTTTCTTTGGTTAGGCTTTTCCTTATTACCTACATTCTTCGCAGCATATTTTGGATACATGTTTTTTCAAGACAAAGACAAGCGAAAACTAATGTTTGCACTTTCTTTCGCTTTTGCGTCAATTTCACTCATAGAAAAAATAATTCCTTCCACAGGAATATTCTTTATCGAAAAACTTTATGGTTCAGGCGGATTTCCAATAGTGATTGCTGTCTTAATTACCGGTTTCTCTGGACTGGGCATTAACAAATCTTTTAACAAGCTCTTCCAAGCATTTCTAGCTGCATTTGTTATTGTCGTTGTGGAGCTTTTTCTTCCTTTTGATTATCCTAGTATAAGACTGGACGCTGTTATCGGTTTGAGCTTTTTGACCTTAAGCATTTTAATGTTTGTTTGGCTGAGAAAAAGAAAAACTGGAGATTTGCTTTTCCTATTTTCTGTTGCGTCTTTCACTGTAGCAGGTTTTGGTGAAAGCTTAGGATTTGGAACGCCATTTTACCTTCTCGGTCAAGTTTTTGCCTATGTTTTTATAGTCCAGGTCTTCATTCTCCCAACAAATGATGCCCAAGGGAGCAATGCTTCTTTTTTCAAAGTTCAACAACAACTTGCTAAAACTAAAAATCAACTTGAAGAATTTGAATTAAAATACAAAATTATTTTTGAAGCTGTGGGAGACGCAATATTTGTTGCTGATATAGAAACAGGGTTGATTGTTGACTGTAATCTTGAAGCAACAAAACTGGTCCATAGAGATTGGGCGGATATTATTGGAAAACACCAAAGCATTCTGCATCCGAAGCAAGAGGGTGACGGCGATTTTTCTCGGACTTTTCAGGAACATGCTCATGGAAATGCAGAGTTCATTGAAACGCAAATCATAACATCAGATGAGGAGCTTCGGGATGTGGAAATAAAAGCTGGTATTTTTGAGCTTAATGGCAAGAAGGCGATGGTGGGTATTTTTCGAGATGTCACGGTTCAGAAGCAGAATCAGAAAGATTTGACTTTAGCGTTAGAGTCTTTGTCTTTTACCCTGGAGAAAATTCAAGCTTTAAATGAAAAGCTCCAAGTGGTCGGTAGCTTGACTAGGCATGATGTTCGTAATAAACTCTCGACTGTTGCTGGTTACGCGTATATACTCAAAAAGAAGCATGCGAATGAAGCGGATGTTGTTGACGGGCTCAGTAAGATGGAGCTGGCTGTTAAGGAGTCTATGAAGATTTTTGATTTTGCCAAAACGTATGAACAATTAGGCGCGGAAGAACTAACTAACATAGATGTTGAAAATAAAATAAGCGAAGCCGCAGCTCTCTTCTCGGGCACTCTTCCGAAGATAATGAATGGATGCCGCGGATTAACAGTGTTGGCTGATTCATTCCTGAGGCAAATGTTCTACAACTTCATTGATAACACAAGAAAATATGGACAAAAAACCACTATAATAAAAGTATACTACAAAAAAACTGATCAGGGAAACTTGGTGTTGACTTATGAAGATGACGGTGTGGGTATATCGGCGGAGAATAAGTTGAAGCTGTTCTCTGAGGGATTTAGCACTGGTGGCAGCACTGGCTTTGGATTATTCCTCACCAAAAAAATGATAGATATTTACGGTTGGAGCATCACTGAAGAAGGGAAACAAGGCAAAGGAGCAAAATTTGTAATTACCATTCCTAATTATAACAAGGATGGAAAAGAAAACTATCAAATCGTCCCCTAAGCAAATATCATTACCTTGCCGAAGCCCACAGATAGCTGGGGAATGCTGAAGGTTATTCATGGATGAACAACTTATTCTTGACCGGTAACGGTTAAGCTAAATTTCAGAAAACACGTAACTTCGCAGGCTAAATTAAAATTCAATTTTAACTACTATTACGTGCGCAATCAATTCGCCTGGGTTGGAATCAACTTCAAAGGCGACGAGTTCGAAGTAACGTCGGCAACAACTGTAGACGAAGCCAAAGCTCTCCTAGCCTCTGGCTACACATTTATTCAAGAGGGAAAAGGAATCCTGCTTTACCGACGCCCGAAGAGTTTCGCTAAATACGTCCATTAGGTCACGTGTAGAACATCTGGTATAGCCGTAAGAGTGTAGTGAATAAGCCTATATACCACTTAGCGGTTAAGTATGCAAAAGTTAAAAAAGGTCCAGTGCAAAGGGAAGAGCGGAAAACGGAGTATTGAACCATGGAATTTTGTCCGAAGTGTGGTTCTCGTCTTGAACCAAAGAAAGTCAAGAATGGTAAAGAAACTTCGCTAGTTCTTGTCTGCCCCAAGGACGGATACAAGAAAGAACCCGGCAAGAAGGTTGAACCGCCAAAAGTGGGCAAAGTCATACAGCACAGTCCCCAGCAACTAGTAGCCGTCATAGGTAAAGAGGAACAGAAACTAAGAACCCTGCCAACAGTCAGGATCGAATGTCCTAAATGTGGAAACAATACTGCTTACGTTTGGCAAGTGCAGACTAGAGGCGCAGATGAATCCTCCACCCAGTTCCTGCGATGCACAAAATGCAACTACACCTTCAGAGAATACAGCTAAACTCCCAAATTTCTTCAAAACTTCCACATTCAAGATGCGTTTCTAAGTTAAGTTTTAAACCAATAATTTTAGGTTCTATCCCGTAACTTCTTGTAAACTATGTTGGGCTAAGTTTTCCAAATTAATGTTTTCAAAACAGGATCAGCGAATTTCTTAGAAAAATGAAAAAAAGAAGAAAATTTGGCTTCCAAGTTTCCGAAGACTATTTCTTAAGTTGGCGGTGGCGGCGGGGGAGGTGGTGGCGGAGGTGCACCAGACGCGAATGGTTGCTTTAAGGAAACCACAGTGGTTCCCGCTATGCGGTCAGTGTATTTTTGGCGTCGGTCAGGTCCTGGAGTGGCTATCCCAATTATCCAGTCCAATAGGAGGAAGAGCCAATAGATTTTGCTTATGTTGCGGATGAATGCTTTGCCAAAGTCTATTTTGCTGCCATTTACCATCTGTACTTGCAATCCCAAGACCCTTTTGCCTACTGTTGCACCCCATGATACGTCGAGAATAGCGGCGTAGACAAGGAAAATTATGCCTTGTACGAGTGGATATAGTGTGTAGCCACTCCACCAAGGTTCGTTTGAGAATGTTATTCCAAACAGGGTTGTTCGGGGCCAGATAAATGGTGCGATTGCAAAATTGTAGATGACCCACGCAATGATGCCGATAATAATGCCGTCGATGACTATTGCAATAAAGCGGTAGAGCCAATGGTTGATGTCAATTTGAGAATTTTCTGCCATTTCTTCTGTTCTCCGAATGCTATTTCTTCGGAAGGTGTTATTATGATTTTCTGCCTACCTAAAAAACGCCCTTAAACCTTTGTGGGTGAAAGCTTATTAGCCCTAAACTGTCAAATATATTTTCTAAGGTGGTTTCATTGTCTAACCCGCAAAAAGAAAAGAGCTTAACCAAAGAAAAACTAATTGGGATGAAAGTTATCGATGCAGAGGGAAAACTCGTTGGCGCCGTTAAAGACGTTGGTTTCACAATTGGCAAAGCAGGAATCTCCCTAAGCGTGGAAAATCAAGATGGAGAGACAGTTAACATCGGTTGGGACAGCATTCAAGGCGCAATTGACTTCGTAGTTCTGAAACCGATTGCCCAAGCCGCAACTCAAACCATGCCTACGGTTCAGTCTGGTCAACCTGCCCAACAAACCAAACCGTTATGCCCAACATGCAATCAACCACTCACTTACATCCAACAATATCAAAGATGGTATTGCTACAACGAAAAGAAATACGTCTAACCTATCAAACCTCCAGATATGCCCTGCTGCATCCGCCACTTTTTTCTTTTTTAAATCAAGAATACTTTATCTATGAGCAACACGATTAAGTGCGTAAGTCTTTAAAAGCAGAACAGTATACTTCATTAAAAGAGGAAGCAGGAATGTTTAAGCTCAAAGTTAACGACGCCAAACTCCTAAGAGATATGGCTACCGCAATTTCAATTCTCGTCGACGAAGCTACTTTCAAAATTGAGGCAGACGGCTTGAAATTAAGGGCAATGGATCCATCCCGCGTAGCCATGATCGATTTCGAATGGCCCAAAACCATTTTCGAACAGTACGAAGCTGTTGAGCCCTCAAAAATGTGCATAAACATAAGCGAACTGCTTAAACTCCTCAAACGCGCGGGCAAAGACGAATCTGTCGAACTAAGCCTTGATGACAAAACTGGGCGACTGCAAGTCAAGATAATGGGTAAATACGCGCGAAACTTCACTATGCCCACACTCGAAGCCTCCGAAGAAGAGGTTCCCACTCCGAAGATAACCTTCAACGTGAGAGCAAAAACCACAACGCAGGGCTTAAGCCAAGCAATCGAAGACGCCCAATTGGTTAGCGACCACGTTAAGATCGAAGCTACCGCTGACACTTTAACGTTGAACGCCGCCGGAGATTTGATGGGTGCTACTATTACTCTTCAGAAAGGTAGTGATGCATTGCTGGATTTGGAAGCCAAAGAGCCATCCAAAGCAACATTTAGCTTGAGTTATCTTTCTGAAATAATCAAAGCTGCTTCAGCTACCAGTGATATCGCTACGCTCGAATTCTCTACAGATATGCCTGTGCGCATCGATTTCCAGCAGACCAAAGAGGGAAAACTGACTTTCTTCTTAGCGCCCAGAATCGAAACTGACTAATTAAGAAGGTAGCATGCAGCTGGAAATGGTGAAGTTCACCCCAACTGATTTGGCAAAGTACCCTTTCCTGAAAGAAACCGCGTCGTACATGAAGAAGCTTGGCTTAGACATCGATGAGTTAACAAGTCCTGAGCTTTCGCAAATATTAAATCGCGCCCAAGAACGTCTCGAAAAAGCCATTTTATTCGTTTTTATTGGTGATAGGAACAATGCAGACATTGAGATCCCTTCTTTTCCCGTTGCCATCATGCTGGCGATCGCAACAAAAAACAGCTTCATAAAAAAAAGGTATGCTTTGGCCGAAGCAAAGCAAGCTTATTTGGATTTCCAAGCTGAATCCTCTGAGAGGTTAATTGCGATTGCCCGCGACTTCGATTGGAGTATAACTCCAAACGCTGACTTGGGCATTCCTTCAGATTACTTCTCCGTAAGCATGGCTGATTACCTTCGCAACATCACTCATTTAAGAGACGACAAATGGAAACTTGTAAACCGTCTTTTAGCTAGCGGCAAAGTCTACTTGAACCAGCATGACGTTTCACGGCTTTTACAGGAAGAAGTCCAAAGGCGAATAGAAGCGCGACTCGACGCTAAAGAGACCCCGCAGTTTCCGCAGCCGATAATTGATATCGCCGAGAAGATGATAGAGTTAGCGAAGGAGAAAATCGGGGAATCGGAAATGGACGGATTTCCCAAAGTTGTGTCACAATCAGCGTTTCCACCGTGTGTTGTGGTGCTTTATGATTCCGCATTGCATGGGCGTCACCTCGGGCATGTCGGCAGGTTCACTTTGACCTCTTTCCTATTAACAATAGGTATGCCGCCTGAGAAGGTAGCTGAGGTATTCAAAAGCTCTTCAGACTACAATGCAAGGTTGACGCGTTACCAAGTGGAGCATATTGCAGGGTCAAAAGGTTCAGGAACAAAGTATACCCCTCCCAGTTGTTCAACCCTGCAAACTCACGGCGTTTGTACTAATTCTGACGAACTTTGTCGTTGGGTTCACCATCCATTAAACTACTACCTTAGAAAGGAAAGACAGACAAATCAATCACCTGAATCAGAGAAGCTTTAATTCTTTAGCGGTTTGACTTTGTTAATGTTTATTAATCCACAGCGAAACCTAATGGATGAGTGAAGTGCTCCGATGTTCTGTCAAATACTGGGCAACTTAGAAGTCAACTCAAAAATCGGCATAATCCTCCCGACCTACTGTGAAGCCCAGAACATAGAAAAGTTGATTGCCGAAATTGAAGATTTGCCCCTAAACGCTTCAATTCTGGTTATAGATGACTCCAGTCCTGACGGAACAGCTGAAACCGTAAAGAAACTCCAGATGAATTATCCGAATATTCTGCTCTTGGTTCGGCCAAAGAAAAGCGGCTTAGGCTCAGCGATAACCGACGGCTTCCGAGTTTTCCTGTCTCTAAACCATGTTCCAGAATATGTCTTCACAATGGACGCTGACTATTCTCATAATCCAGCGGACCTGCCCAGGCTTATGACAAAAATGAGTTCTGGGTGTGATTTAGTTATCGGTAGCAGATACGTTAAAGGTGGCAAAACTCAAGGGTGGCCCTATTCAAGAAAAATCATAAGTCGAGGCGCCAACACAATAGCCCGCAGAATCTTGGGTCTGAAACTTAAAGATTGCACAAGTGGCTTCAGATGTTACTCAACAAACTTCCTCAGACAAACCATACGGTTCCTTCACAGCCAAACTTACGATATACAAATCGAAACGGTTAAGCAAGCACACAAGCAAGGCTTTAAAATTCAAGAGATTCCCATTCTTTTTGTCAACCGAAAACAAGGAAAATCAAAACTCACCCTAGTAGAAATCGAAAATTACGTGTCCTATATTTTCAAGACCGTGATGAATAAACAAAACAGTTAAAGACAAGCCATTACACTCCGATTCTACTTTTTTCTCCAGATTGTTCTTGATTTAGGTGAACCTTTAAGAATTATGCCAAACTAAATTACGCAAATATGTTCTCCTTTCCCGTACGTCGTAACAGTGGATTTTGGAGGAGGTTTATATGAAGCATTCGGCGACGGGCAAGTTTCTTCTTATCGGTATGCTGTTACTTCTGGTTTTAAGCGTGGTTCTTGCAGTCGTCAGTTTCTTGCCAACTGCCACCGCAGGACAACAGACTACGGTAATTATTGATGATAACTTCAAGCTAACATCGCAAGAAACATACAGGCAAGGAATTGGTAGCTTCCACGGCGACGAAAACATAACGATCTCTCTCGATACGACTGGAAACTGCCCCATCAACTTTACCCTTCTAACTTATGGTGGACCCCGCTATTCCAACAACACGAGCCTAACGGTCAACTACTCATTCCCTGCAGGCGCTGACTATTACGAAGCAGTGTTTCTAGCAAACGCAACAACCACCGCCGAAGTCCATTTTCAAGTTTCCGTTGAAAAACCAGCAGTAACCTACGACTTTTCTTGGCTTGGCACCCCCGCAAAAACATTGTTCCTCATAAGTTGGGCTGTCCTGATGTTGATAATACTCAAGCCAATGATTGAAAACCATAATCCGTTAACTAGAAAAAAAACACTCCCGCCGGTTCTGGAAAAGAAAAACCTTCGTCTGCTGAAAATTGCCATTCTGATGTCTTTGGTTTTTTGGCTTGTGCTCTTAGCAGTAAACACATATCCATTGGCGACGTTTGAAAACTGGTACACCGACAGCGCAAGACATCCATACACGTCGGTTCTGTTTACAAAGGTCGGTTTTTCAGTTTTTGATACGCCGTTAGGTAAGCTGTCAAGTATGGACAGTTCATTTTACAAGTTTGTGACTTGGTCTGAGATGCCTAATCTTTACCCTTTGGGAAGCATTTTTCTATTTTTGCCTTTTGGCATACTTATTGAAAACGGTGTTGCACAAGTGCTAGTTTTCAAGACTGAAATTGTTCTCTTATTGCTGTCTTCTCATGTTTGTCTGTACCTTTTTCTTAAGCGTTTCTGGAAGCAAGAGTTAAGCTTAGAACCCAAAGCCGTTTATCTCAAGCCCTTCTGGAGGCAGGAGTTGGGGTTCATACTAAAAGTGGCGGTTACATACATCGTATACATTGTCTTAGTGGTTTACTCGGCAAACGGACAGTTTGATTCAGTGGCGTTTCTTTTCTCGTTGATTGCCGTGACCATGTTTCTTGGGGAACGATATGACTGGTTCATTTTGTTTGTTGCTGTTGCGTCAACTTTCAAGTATCAAGCCGGTATCTTTCTTTTCCCGCTCATAATGGTAAGTCTGTTGCGACTTTTCCAGAAATCCACTCTCTCTTCAATCCTCAAAAACAAGGCGATTCTGGCGGCAGTCGGCTTAGTTGCAGTTGACTTGTTTACAGCTCTCCTTAGCGCACCGTTTTTGATGAGTGTTAGACCTGAACTACTAATGAATGGGGCGAATGCGTTTAGTCCGCATGCCCAGATTTCTTGGTCATTGCAGGCTTTCACAGTGCTGCTAACCTCGTGTGTGACCATAGTTTGCGCTGGTTATCTCCTGAACAAGAGTAAGCTAGTTTCGCTGTTCATGGTTTTTTCGTTACTTCCGGCCTTAACTATGCCTTATTTCCAGCCATGGTATCTGCCCTTCTTCTTCGTTTACCCGTTGATTCCCCAATCGAAACGGTCGCTTGAAGTGACGCTATTTTGGTTGATCTTCATGGCGATTGTGCTTTCTTTCGGCGGCTTATCCTACAATCCGCTGGCGATTCTAGATAACATAAGAAGAATCCTCAGGCTCTAGTAGGCAGCTCTTCCTTGGTTGAATTAGTTGCAGATGTCCAAAGAGCTTAATTGTCAAGCCGTAAATTACAGTCAATTGAAAGTTATGGCTAAACTGGGGGTTGACCGTGTCTTCTAGGGATTGGGTTTACGAAAAATTCAGCGCCTATTACAGGAACCCACGGTATTTGTTTCCGTCTCCTGTTTCTTTTAGCCAAAGAGAGTATGCATTTCTGCTTTTCAAGGAACGTGCGATGGTTCGCCACAAAGGGTTTGCCAGTCCTACGGCACTTTGTTCTTTTCTCAAAGAACGTATTCCTTCTGACGTTTACCATTCCTGTGCCTACTATGAGAACCCGGAAGCCGATATGGATAAGAAAGGCTGGTCGGGTGCCGACTTGGTTTTTGACATTGACGCCGACCATATTCCTACAAGCTGTGGCAAGATTCATGATGAATGGAAATGCTGTAACCCTGATTGCGGCATAAGCGGCGGCTTTAGCGGCAAAGGCATTACACCCGATGTGTGCCCCGTCTGCGGGGGGGTAAAGTTTGAAACCAAAATCTGGGCGTGCGACCTCTGCATTGACTCTACAAGAGTAGAAACCCGAAAACTCCTAGATATGCTCACCGACGATTTTGGGTTCTCTGAGCATGAGATCCATACGTATTTTTCTGGGCACCGCGGATATCACGTCCATGTGGAAAACGAGGCGGTTCGAAGCCTTGACACCATGGCGCGCAAGGAAATCGTTGACTATGTTTCAGGCATAGGCTTAGACTTGTTTGACAAGAAAAAGCGACAACAGTCAAAAACGAAGCGGAAATCGTCCGGAACTGTTTTCAGTTTAGGAGATTACGGTTGGAAGCATCGTTTGAAGAAGGGCATGCGCAAATTCCTTGAAACCGCGACCAAAGAAGACCTGAGAAACATCGGAATAAAACAAAGCGGTGTCAACGCTATCTTCAAGAACAAAGAGGGTGTTCTGAAACGGTGCATTGAAGAAAACCGATGGGGCAGCGTGAAGGGTGCTGGCTTTGAAACTTGGATGCACATAGCAGAGCATGTAAAGAATCAGGAAATTGCCCAAATTGACACGGTGGTCACCAGTGATATCCACCGTCTCATTCGAGCAAACGGCACATTACATGGCAAGACAGGTTTGCTGAAAGTAGAGTTCCCCTTGAAGGACTTGGACAGCTTCGACCCTTTTGTGGGAGCAGTAGCTTTTAAAGAGGGCACTGCCAAAGTTTCCGTTTCGGATGCGCCCGAGTTTAAACTGGGGGGGAAACGTTTGGTCCATATAAGAATCGGAAGGTTGAGTTGCCGACCGCAGCAGCGGTGCTACTTATCCTTAAAGGCAGAGCAGAGGTGCAGAATTAAGTATGTATGATGAACTTTATGCTGTGTGGCGGCTGGAAATCGAAAACAGCGGATTAGGCAGCTTGTCCTCTGACTTTTACGTTCGCGTTGCTGATTACCTGCGGCACATCAAAGAAGAAAACAGGTTGATGGATACAAGAAGCGTGAAGAAAATCCTGATGGAACGCGAAATGGCGAACGCAATTCACATGGTTAGTGAGTTGATCTTAACGCGTTATCGCAAACTGGTTAAGATGGTTGTAGCGAGACAAAAAGTGCCTCCGGATTCCTTAACGTCTGAGGAACAAAAACTGTATAATGGGTTTGCACCGTCAGCAGAAGCCTTCAACAAATTCGCAGCAGGCATCTTAGAAGGTCAACTGGTGAAAATTAACTTGAATCAAGCCTCGCCGGCAACTGAAGCGCCCGTCGTTCATAAGAGGGTTACTCTGCGTTTCCTAAAACCAGTTCCGTCAATAATCGGCGCGGATATGAAAAGCTATGGGCCTTTCCTAGTAGAGGATGTAGCTTCGGTTCCCATGGAGAACGCCAAAATTCTTGTTAAGCAGGGCTTAGCGAAGACGGTTGAGCTTCAGTAGCAGGCATTTTGGTTTTCCTTATTTTTCGCCAGAGGTTTTGGCTGACTAAAATTATGAGTGGGTATGAGACTATCCAGGCTACGGCGTAGAGTGGACCGTAATAGAAGTGAATGTTTTGGACTTGAACTGAGTTTTCGCCGTAAACCATGCCGGCTGTGAAGATGTTCACGATTCTCAGAGCATTTATGATATATGTTATGGCTGCTCCGAAAGCGAAATAGCCAATTTTGCCTTTCAGGTTAATGGGCATGCGTTTGAGGAACAGTAAGATAACCACTGTGAAGATGAGAAAGCTTTCTATTCCTGCACAAGGCCACGCTATCGAAAACGATGCGGAAGCCAAGGTATGTGGATCTGTGGCGGTCAGAAGAGGCATGGTGCCCTGTGTGCCGCTTTGGATGTAGGTCATGCTTGTGGTGTACCCCATCAGGTTCAGGATGGCGGCTGAAAGCGTGGTTGTTGTTGGAACAAAAATCTGGAAGGGCGCAAACTGCCCGTACGGGTAAATGTTGTCAATGGTGTATATCGCTCCGACTATTATTAGGAAGAAAGCTGGGACTGAAAAAGCTTTCAAGCCTTTGAACCCGAAGGACAGGAGCACCATGGCGGAGAACATGATTGCGAATGCAAGGTACTCCGTTGACAAAGGCATGGTGTTTGCCCATACGATATGGCTGTTGGTTGCCCAGCTGAAGATGGCTCCATTCAAGCCCCAGTAATATGACGCCGCAACGTACAGCGTGGGAAGTGTTAAAGCAGCAATGAACGCGAGGGTCCGGACTGAAACCATTTTACGCAACTTGCTCTCTCGCAGGGTCTCCCAACCCAAAATTAACTCCAAGCTGATCAGCCAGATGAAGAACAACTCAAAAGTTCTGCCTTTCCACATCAACTCAAACGTTGCGGGCTCCAGAAGGTATAGCCATAGAAGGGCAATAGCAAACGCGACCAGCGGCAGCAGCTTCAACAGGAAACTTTGTTTTTTCCTGGCGATCTGCAGAATACTTCTCATGGCAACAGCAAACCTTACTATTGGTAATACTTGGTTAAGTTCTATCTAAAAAGCAGTTTGCCTTTTTCAGCTTTATTGCACCGAGACAGTTACCTTCAGAAAAAATCCCTTGTGTAATTTGCATAATTTAATTGATTTCAGTTATTTTCCCTTCAAATGTTATCTCAATTAATCCGATCAAGTTGAGGCCGTCGATGAGACCCCATACTGTAAAAAATCGTGTCTAGTTATATACTTGCCCAGAAGTCACATCCAATATTTGATTAATCCTGGTATACCTGACTCGCGGCGTCGGAATATCAAAATAGGAAAATTTTATTTACCTCGGCTAAAAAATAACACGGCAACCCAAATAGACGATTAGTAGCGAAAAATAGCGCTAACTGGGCAACAAGCTATTGTTGGAAAGCCAAAAAGTGGTCGCCAAAGGGCTGGCTTGGTAAATACTTCAATACTTGTGTACGAACCTTTGGGCAACAGGAAACGTCACATGCTTTACCTCAATAACTTCCGTTTATGGAAAGGAAAAACAAAATGAGACGCCAAATATTATTTTTAGCAAAGTTTTCTTTGCTGATGCTTTTAATTGCGTCTCCCGCTTTTTTTGCAATCAATTCAGTAAAAGGAGACTCCAATGCTGTAATAATAAACGCCGCCTCAACTAATCAAACTACAATAGCGGACGCGATAAATACGTGTACACTTAACTGGACGGCAGACCCGAGCACAGTCAAGCTCGCAATGGTTTTTCACGCTCTTCCGTTAAGTTACTATGATACGCTCATCCAACAGTGTGTTTCCAGCAAGGATTGGGTAGAAGTTATTCGTGTAAAGAGGTTCAGTGAAATAGACGGTTACGATTCTCTCATCATTGAACAGGCTACCCAGCAAGCACTGGCAAATATGCCAATGCTGAAGAGTTTACCTTCGAACTGGCCAACAAATGACCCTTCTTATTTTGGGGTTTACCAGCGGTTCATCCTCGACGCATATCGTTATGCGGTACAGTATAACCAGACATCGAAATGGAACGCAACCGCGGCATATCAAGATCTCCTAGCTACCTACCAAAAAGCAGGCAAACCTTCCTTAGCCTATGATCCTATAACTTTGACAATTTCCACTACGTTGCCCCGCTACTATGATGAAGCCGCTGAAACCTTAGACTCCTTTGTAAAGCTCAAAGGCGATGACGCTGGTCTATGGGACTACATCCAAAATCAATTTTGGACCGGTGAAATTTACGGATACAACGGTCTTAATCAATACGAATGCGAAGTAGGATCTTTCGCGATGATTATTGGCTATTACTATGTCGTAAGTGGTCAAAATTTAACGAATTTTGACCGAGTGTACTTAGACTTGTATAACAAGCTTTTGGCCGAAGGAATGAATAGCGTAGCTTGGGGCGTTCCAGGGGTTCTCAGACACGCTGAGACAAACCCCCAGCTTAGGCTTGAGAATACATTAAACGCGGTCCAAGCGTTGCAAACATATGTGGGGCTTTCCACATGGGAGAACTCGTTTGTTAATTTGCTCACCGGATCTAACAAAGCGTGGACTGCCCTCCTAAACAGCACAATTTACTCAAACGGTCAGTTTAAAAGCACCGAACCGGGATCTTTTTTAGATGATGCCACAGCGGAAGGTATGATGACACTCCTCTTGGAGGGTATAATACCGGGCACGGGCAGTTTAGCAATGCCCTTGAACGATGAGGGTTACCAAGATGCATACGGTTTGTCTCCGGCAAGTCTCTTCGGTTTTGATTATCAGAATACAACGCTTCGCATACCCGTTAATCCCGGGGAGTTAAAGTTTCAATTTGGAACAGAAACGGTTTCGTACACCTTTCCTTCTGCCGGAGTTTACGAAGTACATTTCGACAGTAGTTGGAATAACATTGATAGTGTCCAAAAATTGGGACCTTTAGATAAGCAATTCCAATATTTCCTTTCTCCCATAAATCCGCCAGTTGCAAGCTTCGACTGCACTAATCTTTCGCCAACAACGAACGAGCCAGTAACCTTCGACGCCTCTTCCTCTTTGCCAGGCTCAAACAAAGCGAATCAAATGCCTATAATTCAATACAACTGGGACTTAGGTGATGGTAACACCATGGTAACCAAGGTCGCAACCATAACTCACACGTATGACCGTGCAGGTACGTACAAAGTTAATCTGTCAGTTACGGATAGCGAAAACTTTAATGATTCAACAGTGCAAACATTCACAATTTACGTTCCCTTAACACTGAGTTATTCTGTTCAAAACAATGTATTCGGTAATTTTGCACCAACGCTGACATACTGGTTCAATGGCACACAGCGAACTGCTAATCTCACTAATTCTCCCGCATCTTACGCCTTGGATGCTGGCACCCTCTGGGCTGTCACAAGCCTTCTGCCAAACTCGTCTTCTACCGAAAGATGGCAAACCACTCAGCAGACGAAAGGAATCGCCAACTCAACATATGCCAGTAATTTTGTCTATTACCATCAGTATCTCGTGAACGCAAGTTACTCAGTCGTAGGCGGCGGCACAGCTGACGCGCCAACTCTATCATCAACCTCCTTTGACTTTACCTCGCCTCAAGTTCTGACAACTACACCTACAGAAATGTGGCTTGACAACGGAGCTGCATATTCAGTAACTAAGACATTGCCCCGCTCAAATTCGTCAGAGCGTTGGGTATCTAACTCAACTTTGCAAGGAATAATTAGCCAACCTTTAAACATCGAATTAATCTACTACCACCAATACTTTTTGACAAACCAGCCAAATCCCTCTATAGGCGGCTCTGTATCTCCAGAGAGCGGATGGTACAACGCGGGCGTTTCTCTGCAAATTATGGCTCTTCCTAACTCAGATTGGCAGTTTCAAAATTGGACTGGGTCGAATAAAGACGCCTATTCAGGACCAAATAACTTACAATGGGTAAACGTTACTAGTGCAATTAACCAAACAGCGAACTTTTGTCCAAGTTTAACTATCGAGGCATCGGATCAAGCATCAGTCATATATTCATACGAATCAATAACAGGTTCAATACCCGCTGGTACCTCCCAGACTATTTACGCTCCCTATGGAACTAATATCACACTCATTGCGGAACCCGCATTCTTCGTTTACGGATTCAGCGGATGGAGTGGTAGCGTTACTAGCAACGAAAGCAGCATTTTAGTAACCTCAAGCATTCCTTTGCGTTTACGCGCTAATTATTCTTACAACAACATGAATATAGCATTAATGACATCAGGCATAGTCACCTTAACAATTTGCATGTTGATCATTGGGCGGAAGCTTCGTAAGAAAACCAATGTAGCCAAATCGACGTAGATAAAAACCAGAAAACGTGAATAAGTTCTGTTAAGGAATGTGGTAAAAGAGCTTACTTACCTGCAACAACCAACCATAGTAAATTCAACCCCGAATAGTTAGCAGTACCCCAGTTTTTGGTTTAAAAGGCGAAAAAAGTATAAGAGGAGCGTATGTTTTCTATTGTGCGCTGGTAGTGAATAACGTGAACGTTCCTAAAGAAGTAACCACGTACTGTCCAAAATGCAAAACTCATCAAGCGCACGCAGTGTCCCTGTACAAAGCAGGCAAACGCAGAGCCATGGCAAAAGGCGAACGCCACCATGCACGCGAAAAAGAGGGTTACGGTGGACAAGGATTCCCTCTGCAGAAGGAATTTGCCAAAACCACCAAAAAACAAACCCTTCGTCTCAAATGCAAAGTCTGCAACTACATGAGACACAAAGACGGCATACGCCTAAGAAAACTAGTAATAGGATAATTAAACGGAGGAAACAAAAGTTATGAGTGAATGGAATAAGCTTATCCCCAAACCAAGCAGCTCGTTTTTGAGGGTTAAATGCCCCAAATGCGGCAACGAACAACTGATCTTCAGTAACGCCGTTAACAAAGTCACCTGCAACGTCTGCAGCGTAGTGCTAGCAGAGCCATCAGGTGGAAAAGCAAAACTTAAAGGCGACGTACAAGCGGTCCTTGAATAAGGAAGAAAAGAAACCGATGGCTGAGAGAAAGCCTGAATGGCCAGAACCTGGAGACCTCATAATCGCAACGATAGAAACCATTACCGATTATGGCGCGTACGCTAAACTTGACGAGTACAACAAACGGGGTTTACTTCACGTTTCTGAAATCTCAAGTTCTTGGATCCGCAATATCCGCGATTTTGTGCGCGAAAACCAGAATGTGGTCCTCAAAGTCCTCCGCGTAGACCAAGGAAAAGGGCAATTGGACTTATCCCTCAGACGTGTCACAAAGCGCGAACGCATCGAGAAAATCAAATCCATGAAAAAAGAACGAAAAGCCGACGTAATGCTGCATGAAGTGTCAGAGAAAGTTGGCTTGTCAACAGAAGAAGTTTACCAGAAAGTAGGCACCGTGCTCGAAGAAAAATACGGATTATACGAGGGCTTTGAGAAACTTGTCAAGGAAGGTCCCCAAGTTTTAACAAAGCTCGGCGTGCCAGAAGATATGGCTAACGCTTTTACGCAGGTCGCTGAAGAACGCATACGCGTCAAGTTGGTGACGGTCCGCGGAACCATAGAAGTTCGCTGCGTAAAACCCAACGGCGTCAAATGCATACAAGACTCTTTTGCAAATGCGCAGAAATCTGAGAAAACCCGAGACACAAAAATAGAATTTCGCGTAATCGCTGTTCCCAAATATAGCGTTGAAGTAGCTGCGGATAACTGGAAACGTGCGGAAGATCTTCTGCAAAAGGTCAGCCAAGCCGTGGTTACAAACGTGACTAAGACTGGCGGACAAGGGTCATTTAGAAGGGAAAAATAGTGGTTTGGCTTTTGCGCAAATGCGAGAAATGTGGTTCCTATACTTTGAAGACTGATGTTTGTCCCAGTTGCGGTGGCAAAGTGCATTGTCCGCATCCAGCAAAATTTTCCCCAGATGACAAATACCTGAAGTACCGATTAGCCCATAAGCGGGACGAGCAGGAGCAGATTTCAAAGTGAAAGCCACCTACATCAAAGAACGTGCTTCGATTGAAGCAAATAACCCGATACTGATAGAAGGCTTACCCGGTTTGGGTTTAGTGGGCAAAATAGCCATCCGATACCTCATAAAACAGTTCAAAGCCCAAAAATTTGCCTATCTCTACTCTCCCCACTTTCCATATTTCGTTCTAGTAAACAAGAAAGGCAACGTACGGCTTCTGCGAGGCGCGTTTTATTATGTCAAGAATTCAGCGGGACCGAACGACATCATCTTATTTACCGGTGACAGCCAATCGCAGACCATTGAAGGGCAGTATGAAATCGCTGAAAAAATGCTTGCCTTCGCCAAAAAACACAATGTGCAAACAATCGCTACCATTGGTGGCTACCGTATGGAAACTCAGGGTAAACCAAAGGTCATCGTCGCAGGCACCAACCAGCCGATTCTTGACAAAGCCCTCGACGCAGGCGCCATAGTGAGCTCTACAGGTAGCCCCATCGTGGGGACAGCGGGCTTAATCCTAGGTTTAGCTCGGTTTAAGAAAATCGATGCCCTCTGCCTTTTAGGTGAAACACGTGGATATCTCCCAGACCCGCAAGCGGCTAGAAGCGTAATCGAAGTTTTAAAAAACATGTTCAATCTCAACATTGATCTTGCAGGTATTGACGAAGAAATAAGCAAAGCGGAAAAGATGGTTGGTCGCCTGCAGAAAATTGAGGAGAACAGGGCAATTCAGGCTGAGGAAACGCGCAAGGAAGACGACAAGAAGACAACCTACATCTCCTAAAAGCCTCTGATTAGCGAGCGCTTACCCTGTTTTGTAAAGTGGTTAAGCTTTTCTGAGCATTATTCATTTTTAACAGCTATGGTTCCATCAAGCGACCAATAGCATAGATGTGGAGCGTTTTTGGCTAAACATTTTTTAGTTCATTTTTCCTTCAGAGAACTCGTAAACCTTTAAGTTATTTCTACGTACGACGATAGTTATGGCGTGGAATGGACAATTGCTGGGCCTGTCGGCTTTTAGGTTTTTTTCAGTCGTCCTTCTCCAGGTTCATATAGGGTTCCTTCACGTAACAGTTGCCCAATCATGCGATCAATGTCTGATCTGGAAAGCTTGTGCTTCTCTTCAAGCATAGCTACTAAGGCGTCTTTTTCGACGGTTCCTGTTTCTCTTTCCATTTCCACAACCGCAGAAAGCACTATTTGCAGTTTATCTCGTACGCTTTTTGGTCTACCCGTCATGATTAAGTCTATGTCCATCTTGTATGAGGACATGTCTATGCCCACTTCCTCCAGAGAACGCTTCATAATTGAAATGGCTGCTTCCGCATCTTCCCCGGTCACTACTTTACGCAGTGACGCTCGTGCTCTGGCTTCGGAAACGCGAACCAAAGACTCCAACTGTCGTGCAGTGATAGCTACGGGTGAGCCTTCGGACTCGCTTGCCGTACGCATGGCCAAGTAGAATTCGCGCAGCCGATTCAAGGCGTCGTTGCTTAACTCTGGCTGGATAGTTTTTGAGTAGCTGATGTATTTACGCAGAAGCTCCGCATCAATGGGTGCTTCAACTGGGCTTATGCCACGCTGGTGAATCTCCAATATATGCTGAGACATTTTCGCGTCGGCTTCCTTGTTAGGTACATCACGGAGAACAAAGATGATGTCGAACCTTGACAAGATCGTGACTGGTAGGCTGATGTTTTCAGCTACTGTTCGGTGGGGTTCATACCTGCCTAATGCGGGGTTGGCCGCAGCGAGAACTGCCGTTCGTGCGTTTAGGGTAGCTACGATTCCGCCTTTGGCTACTGATACAGTATGCTGCTCCATGGCTTCGTGGATGGCCACTCGGTCTTCGGGGCGCATTTTGTCCATTTCGTCAATGCAAGCTACTCCTTTGTCTGCCAAGACAAGCGCTCCTGCTTCGAGGCTCATGCTCCCACCTTTCTCTCGAATGACTGCCGCTGTTAAACCTGCTGCGGTGGTTCCTCTGCCCGAGGTGTAGAGCCCTCTTGGCGCGATTCTGGCGACGTATTGGAGCAGTTGTGATTTTGCAGTACCTGGGTCACCGATGAGTAGCGCGTTCATTTCGCCCCTGACTGTCATGTCTGGGAGGCTTCTTGATACTCCTCCACAGAGTAAATAGAGTATGGCTTCTTTGATGTGTTGATAACCGAAAATTGACGGTGCTATGGAGCTGATGAGTTTTTTGTGGATTTGTGGGTCATTACCAAGGGCGAGGATTTTTTCTTCTTCTTCTTTGGTTGCGACGGTGGTTTCGGGTTCTTTGCCCATGACTTGGATGCTGTTTGCGTCGAGCTGCAGTATGAACGTGCGGAGTTTTCCGATGCCTGGGCGTGAAGGTGCAAAAGCGTGGACGATGCCGACTATGGAAACATGGTCTCCCGGTCGTGCTACGTCGACAACTTCGCTTCCGATAAGCTTCACCGCTAACGTTCTCGGAAGTTGCCCTGGTGGCAAGTCTTCGGGTCGTTCCTGCAAGCGCAGGTCTTGTGAATCTATGAATAATGAGTCGTCTTGCATGAATTCAAATGGGCCGTCTTTTCCACAGTCTGGGCTCGAACAAACAGTTGGCGCCTTGAGGAATTGGCCTGACTGCTCTACGCGGCTGACTGTGCCGCAGCGTTTGCACTTAAATGCTGCTTGCATAACCATGGGTCTAACTGGCGTTGCTCGGACCACGATGGCTTCAATCATGACCAACTTGCCCATCTGTTTGCTGCCGAGTTTGCGAAGTTGCTCTCTTCCCAGAAGCTGGATGATGCGGACAACAATTTTCTCGATTTTCTCCGCGTACTCACGTTCTTCTATCCCAAGTTGTGCGTATGCAGCGTTGTTTGCGTGTTCAAGGTAGGTGTCAGGTTTTTCAAGAAGTGTTTCAGATAGTTTTTGGTCAAAGCCGAAAAGTTCTTCAAAATCTACGGTGAAGGATTCTTTGCCTTGTATGGCCATTTGGCTGATTTTTTCTCGGTATTTATCTTTCTTGAAGAAGTCGAGGAAGCGCTCTTGCGGGTCAGTTGTATCTTCTCTTGCCATGGCTTTCATCCTTCGGTTTCATGTTCAATTATGTGGGTCCGCCACTGGCTAACAGTTTTGCCTAACTGCATATAGATGAGTCGTTCTTCGATTGTGAGCTTGTTTAGGATCTGTTCGCCTTGAGTTGGACCGGCTGAAAGGGTAACTATTTTTTTAAGCCGACTGTTCACGATATCGTCTGCAAGGTGTTTGGCTTTCTGGTACTCCTGAATTTTCTCAGGCTGTTTTGCGATGTCCTTTTTCATTTGCCAGAGGTATCTGCGGAGTTTGGGGTAGAAATCTTCTGGCAACTCGCTGATTTGCCCAGCAACCTGCACACGTTCTTTCCACTGCACCTTGTACAATTTCGTTGCGTCCAACGCGTCTTCTTCCCGAAAATGCGCAATTCCTACTTGCGCCAACTCTTGAGCTATCCAGTAGTAGACTTCGTATTCGTTGCCTTCCTGAAACGGACCAACAGATAACCCTGCGAGTTTCATTTCAGGGTAATTTCTGTTCGCGATGACTTTCACGCGCGAATTCTCGAAGCGGAAATCTAAATCCTCTAGTTTCAGCGGCAAACCACTTTCCCTCTCAAGTAAGATAGCTTCTCAGGGGTCTAACGGATATGCAATATATGCCATTTAAGGCTTTTAGATACGAATATGCTTTTTGTGTTTTGTCTCTTTAGAGCAGATTGGACCAAATTATCTCCGAAGTTGATATACTGACGCTTGGTAGAACAAAGCAGTGGATTAATGTTTTAATTGCTTAATTTGGTTCAAAAGAAGAAGTGCCTCCTGCGGAGTTTCTTCTTTTAAAACGCAGGTTAACATTTGAAGAACTCATTTTTCGGGAAAAAAATAGTAGGCACCACGAATTATGGTCACCTAATTGATTTCTAAACTTTAGTTGTGGAAGAAGGAAATTTGGATTTTGGTTACGGCCATAGTCCTAGAACTTTTATAGCGTTCGCCACTCTTCCTACACCCAGCATTAGAGCGGCGGTTCGCATGTCGCTTTTCTCCTTCTGGCTCAACCCATAGACGTCGTCGAAAGCTTTAGTCATCTTGGCTTCTAGTTTTCCGTTCACTTGCGCCAGTGTCCAGTGCTCACGCGTGAGGTTTTGGACCCATTCGAAGTAGCTTACAGTTACGCCGCCACAGTTCGCCAAGATGTCGGGGATGAGCACTATGCCTTTTTCGTAGAGCGCTTTGTCAGCTTCGGGTGTGGTGGGCCCATTTGCAGCTTCCGCCACGAGACGAGCGTGTATTTTGTCGGCGTTATTGCATGTTATCTGGTTCTCCATTGCCGCAGGTATGAGCACGTCGCATTGGGTTTCGAGGAGTTCCTCGTTGGTTATGTTGATGCAGCCCTTGAAGTTCTGGACAGACCCCGTTTGCTCTTTGTGCGCGAGAACTGCCGCGGGTGTTAAGCCGTTCGGATTGCAGATTGCCCCTGTCGAGTCGCTGACGGCGACTACTTTGCAGCCGATTTCGCTTGCTGCCACCGCCGCGTGGTATCCAACGTTGCCAAAACCCTGAATCGCAACAGATGCTCCCTTCAACTTCAGTTTCATGTTTTCTGCTGCTTCCTTCACGCAGTGAATAACTCCTCTGCCTGTAGCTTCGGTTCTGCCTTCTGACCCGCCGATCTCCACAGGTTTTCCGGTTACGCATTCAGGGACCATGTAGCCCTTAAGCTGGCTATAAGTGTCCATAATCCACGCCATTGTTTGCGCGTCAGTGTACATGTCTGGCGCTGGGATGTCCCTGTGCGGCCCGAGATAGTCAACAATGAGGCTCACGTAGCGTCGGGTTAGGCGCTCCAACTCGTGCTTCGTCATCTTTTTGGAGTCTACGCAGACGCCTCCTTTTGCTCCTCCATAAGGTATGTCTGCGATGGCGCATTTCCAAGTCATAAGCATAGCAAGCGCGGTAACCTCTTCGAGTGTGATGTTGGGGTAATAGCGGATTCCGCCTTTGAAGGGTCCACGCACATCCCAATGCTGCACCCGGACACCGTTGAAGACGCCGATGGCGCCATTGTCCAAGCGGACGTCGATGCTCACTGAGATGCTGCGTTTAGGCTGGCTAAGCATCTTATGAATCCCAGAATCTAAGCTAAGTTTTTTAGCTGCGAGTTTAAGCTGCGCCTGTGCAACTGTTAAAGCAGTATGTTCTTCGGACATAGAGTTACCATCCAAAAGCTATGCTATCTAGGCGTTATAGGTGCCATTTAAGAATTACCTTCTTCCTGCCTAGCGCAACAGCTTAAACGCTGAATCCGTTAAGCCTTCCAAAGGAGCACAAACTGCACCATAGGTGCCATTGCCTAAGAATCGTCTCCCGCGAAACTGCAGTTGGGCTTTCGCAATGGCAAACTTGAGTTTCCGCTCGCTAAAACTGGAACCGTAAAGTAGTTTATGTCTAATCAAACCCCAATTCTTAGGCTCCTCCCAATCATCCACTATCACGCCGCCATTATCTTTCACCCGCTCATGCAACGCGGTCCCCGGAATCGGGTAAGGCAAAGTAAAAGATAAATAATCCAAAGGTAAAGCGGAAGCAAACCGCACCGTATCCAAAACTGTTCTGTCATTTTCACCAGGGTAGCCCACGATGAAGAAGGCGCCAACCTCCAATCCTGCCTCCTTCGCCGCAAAAACCGCTTTCTGCGCTTGCATCGTCGTTATTTGCTTTTTCATTAACGACAAAACGTCGTCGTTTCCCGACTCAATTCCGAAAAATACGCGTATGCAACCCGCGCGTTTCATTTTTCTGGCAACTTCAACGTTTAAAGTGTCTACCCTAGACAAACATTCCCAGTCGATATCAATGCGTTTCTGCGCAAGCAAATCACAAACGTGCTCCAGATGCTCCCGGTCCAATGTGAAACAGTCATCCGCAAACCATACTCTATCATAACCTAACTCGGCAATCTGCTCCACTTCAGCCACTATGTTGCTAGGTGACCGAGTGCGAAAAGTGGTTCCGAAAACTGGGCGGCTGCAGAAATCACAACTAAACGGGCATCCTCGACTGCTAATCAGCGGCGTTGTTGAGTAGCCAAACCTCTTTTCGTAGTGGCGCTTGTATGCTTGGTTTTCAAAGAGCTCCCGCGCGGGAAACGCCAATGCATCCAAATCCTTCACAAATCCTCTAGATGGGGTGAACTTGACGGTGCCTGACTCCTTGTAGGCGATTCCCCTGACAGAGGAAATGGGTAACCCTTTCCCAACGCAGTCGGCAAGATCAACAATGGTTTCTTCGCCCTCCCCCACCGTTGTGATATCAAAAACATCGAGGAAATCCGTGGGGTCCAAGGTCGGCAACGGTCCACCTGCCACCAGCAACTTACAAGTGCCTCTAAGGAGGCGCGCCATTTCCAGCGAGGTTTTCTTCATTGAGAACATGCTGTAAACGCCTACGATTTCTGGGTTTGAACGCTTTATTCTTTCTATGGCTTCTTGCTTACCGATGAATGTACAATCAACAAGCTCAACCCCGAACCCACGTTTTTGCAGCGCCGAAGCAAGGTAACCTAGCCCCAATGGTGGAAACCTAAAAATCGAGTTATCCTTACGAGGCTGAAAATACGGATAAACCAATGTTACCTTAAGCATTTAGGTAAACCTCAGAAAATTGGATAAAATATAGAGCAAGACGTGATTGCATAATGGATGACAAATAGAACGCCTTCACTATAACAATCTAAGTTGCTTTGCCTTAAAAACTTTCCAACAATTGAAAGAGCCAAAAACCAGACAACACATAAGTAACGGTTGCAAATATTAAACTTTAATAATGCGCTAGAAAAACTTTATTATCACTTGTGAAAAATTACATTCGGTTGAAAAATATAATGCCTTCAGGTCTTATATCCTTGCGCTCAGGGTTGGTTTGATGGCGAACTTGATCAACTTAGGGTTCTTAAAAAGCGTAATCGTAGAAACCATAGTGACCACTTACAGCCTGGATGGGAAACCAAACGCTGCACCTATGGGTGTCATGATGGAAAACGAAAAGAGCTTATCCATAACGCTCTTTAAATCGTCATTAACATACAAGAACTTCCAGTCATGCAAGTGTGCAATAGTGAACTTAACCTCCGACATAAACACTTTCTACCTGACCGCGTTCAAAGAGGCAAACCCTCAAGGCATATTACCTTTGGGCTGGTTTGAAAAAGGGCACCTCGTAAACGCGCCAAAACTTTGTGCCGCGGAAGCCACCGTAGAAATCTCTGCTACAGAATTCAAACCCATCGACAACCAAAAAACGCAGGTATTCTGTGACGTGAAACTCATAAACGCCGTTGAAGCCCCCTTCAAAGCGTACAATCGCGCGTTTTCTGCTACTCTTGAGGCAATTATACATGCAACCCGCTTCAAAGTATTCATCAAAGATAAAAACCAGCAAGAACACCTTGCTAAACTTGCAGCACTGATTCAAAACTGCCAAGAAATCGTAAACAAAACCGCTCCAAACAGCCAATACTCTGATATAATGGTGGACTTGGTCAAAAGGATTAACTTATGGAAGGGCGAAAAATGAAGGTATACGTTAAAACCCCCGCTAGACTTCACATGGGCCTAATCGACCTTAACGGAAATATGGGCCGCATGTTCGGAGGATTAGGCGTAGCAATAAACCACCCAAACGTCATCTTAGAAGTCCAGCCCGCTCAAACCCTCTCCATCACAGGCGAAGAAACCGCGCTCGTAACATCACTAGCAAAACAGTTCTTTCAAGCATATAATGCAAACCCCAACGTTGCTATTAACATAAAACAGGCGATTCCAGCGCATGTAGGATTAGGCTCAGGAACACAATTAGCCCTTGCCGTCGGCACCTCGCTCGCAAAAGTGCTCAACGTGAAAACAACTGTACAAGAGATCGCGCTTGCAATGGGCCGAGCAAAAAGAACAGGTGTTGGCACAGCTATCTTCGAAAAAGGCGGTTTCGTTGTGGATGGAGGAAAACCCGCGGAAAACGGCATCAGCGTTGCAGAAAAGTTCCCTCCTCTGATTTTCAGACAGCCATTTCCGCAGAACTGGGCATTTATCGTGGCAATTCCAAACGATAACAGAGGTTTGGCAAGCAAGGAAGAAGCATTAGCGTTCAAGAGGATGATGCCGATGAAGGCGGAAGATGTCGGAAAAATTTGCCGCTTAGCAATGCTGAAGCTTCTGCCAGCTTTGGCGGAACAAGATATAGAAAACTTTGGAGACGCACTTACACACATCCAAATGATCACTGGAGACTACTTCGCCCAGGAGCAAGGTGGAACATACGCCAGCACAGCGTCAACGGACTGCATAGCATTCATGCGAAGACTGGGTGTTCACGGGGTTGGGCAGAGTTCGTGGGGACCCGCACTCTACGGAGTAATGAAAAAACAAGAAGCAAAATCCGTCCTCAAAAAAGTCCAAGCGGACCTGAAAAATAGAGGTGGCACAGCTTTCTTGGCGAAAGCAAACAACAAAGGAGCACAAATAAAGCTCATCAAATAGAGAAGGATAAAACTTGAAAGTTCTTCTGATCACTGGAACATTGGCCGCGGACACTATTCGAGACTATGCAAACCAAAGCAGCCTCAAACCCGAAGTTTTCACCATAAAAGTTCCAGTCGCAGCTTTCTTAACCCCCCAAACAATCGTAAGCGCCCTCGAAAACAAGAACCTTGATGGATTTGATTTGATTTTGGTTCCGGGACTGGTTCGAGGTGACACAAAAGCCGTTTTCGATGCAATACACGTACCAACATTTAAGGGTCCCCGGTACGCTGCCGATTTGCCGGCAGTTCTGGAATTGCTGCAAGAAACGAAGCTTTCCACGGTAACTCCAGCATGCGACCTGATTCGGGAAAAACTTGAGACGAAAGCCCTGCAGGAGCTTGAAAAAGTTGAACAGAATCGCGCCAGACTGCTGAAGAAACCGGGTAATATACTTATCAAGAACTTGGCTGTTGGCAAAGATTTTCCAATGCGCGTTTTAGCGGAGATTGTTGACGCCGCGTTAATGGACAAAGAAGAAATCCAACGCATAGCCAAACAGTATGTGAAGCTTGGCGCGGACATCATCGACTTAGGCATGGTCGCGGGAGAAAGCAGACCTTCCGATGCCAAACGCATCGTTGCAGCAGTTAAGGAGGTTGTGGATGTTCCCGTCAGCATCGACTCGCTTAATCCCCCAGAAATTGAAGCGGCTGTTTCTGCTGGCGTCGACTTAATCCTGAGTGCAGACGCAGGAAACATCCAAAGCATAGCCCCCTTCTCAAAGAAGGTTGCTGTTGTGGTTATTCCGACGAACCAGCGTGAAGGGTTTTTTCCCAAGAAAGCTCAAGAACGCGTAAAACTGCTCGAACAAATAATTGCACAAGCAAAATGTTCAGGTGTGAGCAAGATTTTGGCAGACTTGGTCCTTGAGCCTTCGGACATTTTAGAGTCGTTTATTGCCTTCCGGGAGTTCGCACAAAGAAATCCCAATGTTCCGCTATTTGTGGGTGTTTCAAACGTAACTGAACTGATGGATGCAGATTCCGTGGGTGTGAACGCTTTACTTGCACGGTTATCTTCCGAAGTGAATGCAAGCGTTTTGTTAGCAACAGAGAAAAGTGACAAAGCAAAAGGAACTGTTGGCGAAGAAATCAAAGCGGCTAAAATGATGTTTCTAGCAAAGAAAAGAGGTTCCGTGCCAAAAGACCTAGGAATTAACCTCCTTGTTTTGAAGGATAAACGAAACAGGGAAGAGCACTACAACAGAAAACTCGAAATAAACGCACCTGTAACCTTTGGAGAAGAGAAGTCTGTACCCGCAGTTCTTGACACTAAAGGCTCTTTCAAAATCTTTATAGACCGTCTCGAAAACTCAATTGTGGCTCTGCATTTTGCCTTCTCAGAAACCTGCAAGCCAACTAACATAATCAAGGGCAAGAATGCCGAAGGCATTTTATCGGAAATTACGAAGTTGGGTTTAGTTTCCAGAATAGATCACGCAGGCTATTTAGGTACGGAATTGGCAAAAGCGGAGATTGCCCTCCGAACAGGAAAGGAGTACATTCAGGACCATACCTTGTTCTGAAGGATTATCAGTCGCTTGAGCTATTTGCTGCTGGCTTCTCTGTTTTCGAGGCTTCTGGTTTTGTAGGTTTGATGAAGTGGTTTCTTGTCAAAGTTAGGATTAACGGCGTTCCAACGAGGACTGCGCAGATAATCAATAGTGTCCGTTCAAAAGGATAAGCTAGGGCAACAGCTGCCCACTCCGCGGGCCATGCTATTTTTGGGATGATTGGCGGGTTTCCCAATTGCCCAAACACTATCTGAAAGAGTATGTTTCCAGTTAGGTGTTGCATCATGGCCCCGATTAAGGCCATTATGGCGAGTCCCGCAGCGATGAACTTTGGTTTTGCACTTTCGACCCATCTTGGAGCCAAGCGTCCCAAAGGTGAAAGAAGCACTGCGAAGGCGGCAATATGTAACCAAGCGAACGGAATCACAATTGATGTGCCTGGGATGGTCACAAAAAAGCTTGTTAACGGCCAAAATGCGAACGCGATAAGCAGAACTGCATTTAGTGCAACAACAGACAACCATTTGCGCCTATATAGAAGGCCTATTGAGACCACTGCGACGAAGTCTGGTAGAAAGTCTAAGCCAAAAAAGGCTACGTGATGCCCCATTCCTATGGCTGCGAAGTTACCGATAAGGACGCTTAAGCCTCCGATATATGGTCCCAGAATTATGCCGTAGACGGCTACTAGAAAGTCTGAAAGGTACAGAAGTCCTCCGGCACCTCCAATCAATACTGAATATGGAATGTTTCTTAATACGACGTAAAGTGCGGTAAAGACTATTAACAAGGCGATTTGTTTTGTTCTCTGAGTTCTTTTAGTGGCTTCAGTCATTTTTACTGACTCCTCTTCTTTCGCCGCTGGAACTTTTCTTCACAGCTGTGTAGTTTTTTACACAGGCTAATAAAACTTTCCATAACGACTGCGAATAATTTGCAAGCGCTCCCATCAGTAACCCGTCGGCAACTGAAAAACACAATAACAAAAGTAACCGCATATGCCCAGTTTATGCCGAGTCCAAACCATTTAATTGAAGAAACACTTTGAATAAATCATGAAGCCAACAATACTGCATGTCAAAAACCTAGAAGACGCAATACTGGAAATACGCAAGGTAAACTCACATCCTGTTGGAGTTCAAATTATGGCTTTGAAGGCCGTTCACCGACTGGTAAAGTTCGAAGGGGTTGAACCAAGAACAGCAAACATAGTGAAGCAAGAAATACTCTCTCGTGGTGGCGATGCAGCCTTATCTGCCACAGTGGGCATGTTTGAAAACGTGAAAACGGATCTCATAATTATGGGAACTTTAGCACAATACATACGGTTAATAAGGAAATTAATGAAACAATCATCCGGAGATTGCGTTAGAATTGGGCAAGACCTGCAAAATCTGTTATTCAAGGATTTTGATATTGAGGCTGCAAATGTTTTATAACCTCGTATCTTAGTGGTGTTTTTTATTCTTCATAAAAGGCTTAAGGTTATTTTTGTTAATCTGCGTAAATGACACGATTGAGTTAAAAGAGGCAGTTATGTGTTTCCAAATTAGTGGTTTTTTGCCTTCATTGCTTAATCAGAGTTAAAAATTTATTCATTTAATTAGGACAGGCATAATTTACGCGGGTTATTGTCGCATCGTCGTGAACTGAGGCTTTAGCAAATCTTAAATACAAAAAGCGTACAAAGTATAATTCCCGAGGTTAAACTCGTGGCTAAGAAACCAGCAAAGAAAGAAGTGAAGAAAGCACCGGCAAAGAAAGCCCCAGTGAAGAAAAAATAAAATCCTCCTAACTATGGAATAGTTGCCTCATTTTTTTTCTCATCTTACGAGAAGTAACCTTCTTCCTCGCACCTTTTGAAATTCCGTGTTTCCAACAAACGAGAAATACTTGGCTAAACACATCGGCTTTAGGTTTGGGCACGCAAATCTTTTATATCTTATCGCACACTTTGCTAGCAGAGTTGTGATTTATATGGCAGCTAAAACAACCCCAGAATACTTTACCCTTCTAAATCAAGCGGTTGCACGGGAAATCCAGGTTTCTGTCCAGTACATGCTTCAGCATGCAAAAATGGAGAAACTCATCCGCAAAACCATACCTGAAAACATCCTTTTAGACAAAACAACGTATGATGCGGTGGGCAAGTTCCTGAAGGAATTTGCGATCCAAGAAATGAAGCATGCCGCTGCGATCATGGAGCGCATTTACTATCTCGGCGGCTCCGCGACAACAAAATCAGACAAGCCTTTCATCGGCAACAGCCTAAGCGAGTTCGCCAAAAACGGCGTGAAAGCCGAGGAAGAAGCTTTGGAAATGTACCGCAAAATTATTGAAGAAGCTGGAAAATTGGCGGATTGGGAAACCCGTGAATTGTTCGAGAAAATCTACCGCGACGAAGAGCAGCATCTCTTTAAGTTTCAGGAATATGTCAACATGAAAGATGAGCCTGAAGGGCCAGAAGTTGTTCCGCTGTCGGAATGGCGCAAGATCTTCACAGCCGACTACTTCGATTTACTTAACAAAGCCGTAGCAGCAGAAATCTCCGCTATAGTCCAATATACCAACCAGCATGAAAAAGCGAGTTTCCTTCGGTTGCGGGCGAAGAACACGCCACTTGAAGTTATCGGCGAAACCAATAAAGCCAAAGTCGTTAGCGATTTGTTAAAACCCATATTCCTGATGGAAATGGATCATTTGGAGAAGATTAGTGAACGAATTTATCTGTTGGAAGGCGAAGCAACCTACAATCCTGATCCATTGCCGCAAGTTGGCGAAACCGCAGACGACTTCTTAAAGCTTGACCATGAAGCCGAAAACTACGCCATAATGCTTTACCGCAAAATCATTGAGGAAGCCATGAAACGTGGTGACAGCAAAACAAGGCGCATGTTCGAAGACATCGTCGGTCAAGAAGAAGACCATTACTGGACCTTCGACGACTACCTAAAGTAATACTCTTTTTTCCTTCTTTCCTTCAAATTCATTTCTTCTTCTGAGCGCATTCCATGCAGATAGCAATTATGTTGACGTTCTGAATTGGTTGCTGGAAAGACATTAAGCCCCTTAGTAGCACAGTCACGAATCCTATAGGTTTTCCACATTTTGGCATCTAACTGGTCCAAACGGTCTAGTTTTTTCGCAGTAAGGCTTGGTTATGCCTCTGATCATGTTAGTTCCTTGCATTCTCTGACTTTCCCCTTTGGCTTATAATCCTTGTCAACCCAGCCAGAGACTGCTCCAGTCTGAAAACTTTTGAAATTATGCAACTCCTCTCACGACAATTGGTCACGATTTTCAACTGGGTCTTTTTACGTGGAGGAAGATCGAAATGCTTTTTAACGTCTGGAAATGCTGTGCATTCAATGGTTTTGGTTGTTTTCAATGACTGCAATTGCTTGCGTTAAAACTATGCTCTGCGTTTGCCCTATTGAGTACGTTACTTTAATTCCGTTCCTAACTTCTTGAACTATCCCAGTTTTTCGCAGTCGATTCATCTGCCACGTTAAACCCTGAGACGAAATGCTTACCTGCACGGCTAACTCGTGGTGAGAAATGGCGTTTCTTTCTAACAGCGTTTTCAAAATGTTCTTCACCATATTTAATCTAAGCGTGGCTATTGTCTCCATTTCTTTGCGTGAGAACCTGCCTGAAGCAAAGAATCGTTTGTATCTGCCTTTGCGCAAACTAGTTATCAAACCATTTTTCTCCAATTGGGCAAGGTGGAACTGGACTACGCCTATGGATAAGCCGAGTCCGCCGCAGATTGCTCGGAACTGCACGCCCGGATTATCGCCAATGAAGTTGCAGATTTCTGTTCTCGTGAAGTTGTCAGGCAGAGGCGCCTTCTCAAATACTGTTCCCTGATAGATGCTTGGGAACGCATACGTCAATAATTCATTGTGTTGCACAGGATAATTCAGGATAAGGTCCAAGGTTCCAATTTTTAGTTTATGGGCAGAAGCGACTTGTGTAGCTGTTTGAAACTGTGTGTCTGCTTCTCTTTGGCTCTGAAGCAAACCCGCGAGGGAAAAAGCTAAGACCAGCACCAAAGCCGCAGCAAGTATGCCCTTCGTTTTCACGGTATCCTTCCCACCGAATGATATTGTCTTTGTCCAATTTTTAATTCTATCTGTAAGCAAATGTACTACATATTTCTAAAAAGAAAAAGATTACAAAAAAAACGAGTATTATGACCTTTGCTGAAAACAAAGAGAAACCTGAAAATAGAGTTAACAGAAAAATTAACAATCCTTTAGAGCTTTTTTAACGCCAAATTTCCAATAATAAGAGAATCATCGTCAAAGATAGAATTATCCGTGGGGGAGACTCTGGGAATAAAGATGAAGACCTAGAAATTTGGGTTAGTGTTGAGGAAGAAGTGGAAGGAGCACAGGTTATAAACTTGGTGTGGCCACTGATGTTGGACTTGTTGTTGAATAGATGTTGGATTTGCTGAACGAGGTGCAGGACTTAAAGTGGAAATTGCTCCATTAACTAAAGTCATTGTCCTTGTCAAAAAGACCAGCTTCAAGGTTGTTTTTCTTGTCCTCCGGAAAGGGCAAAAAACGCAGAACCAAAATCAGAACAATGTCGGCTGCGATTGTGCTAACCCAACTTGCATAAGGAAACGCATATGTTAATTGGACGGGCAGAGAAATACTGAAGAGGTTACCTAAAGCGTGGAATGCAAATACGCTCCATATATCACCTTTGCTTTTAAAGAAGAAATATCCTGCCACGATGCCACCAAGCATAACGTTCACAAATTGTCCTTGGAAAAATTTTTCGATCCACGGAAGCTGGAAAATGTGGATATGCTGCAAAGAGAAAAATATTGCAGAAACAAAAATGGCTACAGCGATGCCGTATTTTGCGGAAATCCTTGTTTGTACGTACCCTCTATAGGACACTTCTTCAGCGAATGCCCCAAAAGTGGAGAAAATGGTGTATAGTGCGAAGGCAATTGGAAGAGACGCATAACTGTAAAGTTCGTACCCTCTTAAAATCGGGAAAGAAGTAAATCCTACTTTGGCACCTGAAGCCAGAGTAATTCCGTACCATAATACCTGAAAAAGAGCAGCAAGACCCAGCCCAATCAGAACCAGCCTGGAACCATGAAACGAAAAAACCTTCGAAAGCGGCTTCTTTAAGTCTTTCTTGAGCAGAAACAAAGCAAAAACTAAAACTGCGAAATATGATAGAATTAACACTATAAAGATGGATTCTACGGTCCATTCCCAAATGGGGTAACGAACAAGATAAACAGTGTAGCTGACGATAAGAAGAAGGAAAGAACCCGAAAGAACCCTCCAACCTTTCTGCGATTTGGCCTTATTCAGTTTTTTCCTGTCCCCTTCTGTTAACGTGTTTATGGAAGCGGCTGTTTTGAAATTAGACTTTATGGTACAATCCTTTACACAATGTTTGGTTTCCGAAACCTTAATTCGGCACAGCCGTTTACTAGATTTGTTGCAGAGGCGATTGAGTGAAAAAAGAAACTGAAGAGCTGCCTCGTTGCGAAAAATGCGGCTATCCTATAGACGACTGCAAATGCGCATGTCCATACTGCGGCGAAACTTCCGGCTGCACCTGCTGTACTGGCTACGGCAAAACAACAGGCGGATAAACAAGCTTTCTCGTTCGCTTCTTCTTGTCTTTAGGTGAAAAAACAAAATGGTAATTGAGAGCATAAACTGGATGGCAGGCGGCCCACAGGGAAGCGGTGTCGACACTGCCTCAAACATTTTCGGACGCGCCTGCGGATACGGCGGACTCTACGTGTTTGGCCGACGTGAATACCACAGCAACATCAAAGGACTGCACAGTTACTTCCACCAACGCATATCCAAGCAGGAACTTCTGGCTAACGTGAATGATGTGGATTTGTTGGCGGCGTTTGACGCGGAAACCGTAGTTCGCCACTTGAACGAAGTGGTTCCAGACGGTGGAATAATCGTGGATTCGGCGCCGTTGAGCTTGAAAGTGCTGGAGATTCCTACGCTGCCGCCGGAGTTCAAGATTGAAATGCGCAGGTTTATGAAGGAAAAAGGCGTAGGGGAAACCCTCAGCGACTGGCTTGAGTACGCTAAGAAGCGGAACGTGCGTGTTTTCCAAGTGCCCTACATGGCGATGTTGAACCAGATCGGGCAGAAACTAGGTGTCGACCAGATAAGTAAAATCACTCGCATGATAAACGTTTTAACAATAGGTATCTCCTTTGGGCTTCTCAAGTACGACCGTGCCCTCGGAGAGAAAGCTGTTAGAGATACTTTTGCTGAAAAAGGGAAAGTCGCGGATATGAATGCTTTAGCCTTTAATCACGCATACGATTTTGCACTTAACACTTTCAAAGAGGATTTCAAGCATAAGCTCGAAAAAATCGAAATCAAAGAGGAACGAATTTTCCTCACGGGAAACCAAGCAGTAGCTATGGGTAAGGTCTTGGGTGGATGCAGAGTCCAAACATATTACCCAATCACGCCAGCAGCGGACGAAAGCGAATATTTGGAGGCGCATGAAATCCTGAAAACGAGCGGGGAAGACGAGGCTATAATTGTAATCCAAACGGAAGATGAAATCGCAGCTATAAACTCCGCATCAGGCGCTGCGTTAGCCGGTGCAAGGTCAGCGACCTCCACTTCGGGTCCGGGTTTTTCGCTTATGGCTGAAGGATTAAGCTGGGCAGGTAACAACGAAGTCCCAGTGGTAATCACTTACTACCAGCGAGGTGCACCCGCAACAGGGTTGCCCACTAGAAATGGACAGGCAGACCTGCGTTTTGTAATGCACGCGGGACACGGCGAGTTCCCACGCATAATCCTCGCGTCAGGCGACATCAAAGAATGCTTCTACGACGCCGCCAAAGTATTCAACCTCGCCGAAAAATACCAAATGCCCGTCATACATTTGATGGATAAAGCCATGGCAAACTGCAGCCAAACCTTCCCCATTTTCGAATACGGAAAGTTCAAGATTGACCGCGGGCAGCTTCTTACCGAAAAAGATCTCGAAGGCAAAGAATACCGCCGGTTTCAGTTTACTGAAACTGGGGTTTCGCCGCGAGTTCCATTGGGCACAAAAAATGGCGTGCACTGGTATACGGGTGACGAACACAACGAGGAGGGCCACATAAGTGAGGAGCCGCAGAACAGGAGGCTTATGATGGAGAAACGAATGAAAAAACTTGATTTAGTAGAAAAAGAAGTTCCGCTTGATGATAAATTAGCGTTCTTCGGAGATCAAAACGCGGAGAACATCTTGTTAAGCTGGGGTTCACCTAAGGGCGCCATAATCGAAGCGCTCAGTATGCTTAAGGAAGAAGGCTTAAGCGCTGGTTTTGTGCAGGTGCGCATGATTGTTCCTTTTCCAGTGGATCCTGTAAGGAAAATGTTGGAAGGCAAGAAACGCGTGATAGACATAGAAGATAACTATCTAGGGCAGTTGGGGGAAGTTGTCAAAGAAAAAACTGGTATTGCCCCCAACTTCCACATTCTCAAATATACGGGTAGACCCATGACCACTACAGAAGTTTACGAGGCCCTCAAACTTATCTTAACTGACAAAGCAGCCGAAAGGCAGGTGTTGATGGTTGGCTCTTAAGCCCTCAGACTTCAAAGTCGCAGATGTTTACGCGGACTGGTGCCCAGGCTGCGGCGACTTCGGTATTATGAACGGCTTGCAGATGGCTTTTGCAGAGCTCGGCTTGGCGCCGCACCAGATTGTGATGGTTTCCGGTATTGGATGCTCAGGCAAAGAACCACACAACGTCAAATGCTACGGCGTGCACACGTTGCACGGAAGAAGCTTGCCTTTCGCAATGGGTATAAAAGCCGCAAACCCGACTTTGGAAGTTGTAGCAATTGGCGGCGACGGCGACGGTTTAGGCATCGGCGCCGGACACTTCGTCAATGCAGGCAGACGCGACTTAGACATGACCTACATTATCCACAACAACGGCGTCTACGGCCTAACCAAAGGGCAAGCGTCACCTACGCTGCGTCGTGACCAAAAAACCAAAGCTTTGCCTAGACCCAACATAAACGAACCAGTAAACCCAATCGGGCTGGCGCTGGTTTCGGGATTCACTTTTGCTGCGCGTTCATACGCGTATGACGTTCGGCACTTAAAAGAAATCATTAAGCAAGGCGTACAACACAAAGGTATGGCGTTCATAGAGTGCCTTCAACCGTGCCCTACATATAATGACATAACCACAAAAGCCTGGTACTCTGGTGAAGACCGCAAAGATGCACAGGGTAAGCCGCAGAGTCGCCTATATAAGCTCGAAGAAACTGGTTTCGATCCTGTCGTGAAAGACTGGAACGAGGATTTCAAGAAAAAAATGTCTGCTTTGGAGAAAACTCAGGAGTGGGGCGATCAAATACCCATCGGCGTTTTCTACAAGAACGAGTTGGAACCCACTTTCCAGGAACGCTATAGCAAACGTATACCCTTCTACCTAAGCCGACCGCCTGCGAAACAGAAAATAGCCGACGAAAATGGTTTCAGTCATGTTGACCTAAAAGAGTTCCTTAGTGAATTAAAAACAAGCTAAAAAAACAATATCATAAAGAAACCATGGAAAAGCGGTAACCCATTAGAGGGGTCCAGTTTCTTTTTCTTCATGTTTTTGTCTTTCAATCAATTCGGCTTCAGCAAATTTTCTGCTTATCCTCGTAATTCGTATTCTCGCGTGGTCGCCAACCTTCGATCCGGGGACAAAAACGACTAAACCTTCAATTCGGGCTATGCCGTCTCCTCGTTGACTTGTTTCTTTAATGTCTATTTCGTATTCTTCGCCGATTTTTACTGGTTTTGGAGGTTCTCGTCCTCTGAATCCACCTTCTCGGTTTCTGCCAAAATCTTCCATACGTTTTCACCTCGCATTAACAAGATTAACAAGAAACCGCTTTTGATGCGGTTTAGAGCACTGAAAGCTTACCGAATTTTCCCACGTTAAGCTGAATTTCGCCTTTGAAGCTTGTCACGTAACCGTTCTCGATTTTAATGTTGTCGCCGACGTTCACTTGGTCGATTTGTTCGTTCCACAAGGTCAATTTGATGGTGCCTGTGTCATCTTGTACAACCGCGTCTGCGACGTTGTAGGTTTCGTTGCCGAATCTGGATTGGACTTGCCGTGCGTTGCCTTTCTCGACTACGCTAGCTTCTACTTCAACTCTTTTCATACCACTCTGCAATTCTTTAATCTTCAACGTTAAACTCTCCTCAATGTCTGTCCTTTAAGAACAATTCTCGTTCTGCAGGCAGAACTTTTACTTGCAAAAAAGCCCACCAACCATATAAATCTTGCTAAACCCCCAAAAAAGGCGGAACAAAGCAAAAAATATTTTGATAACCTCTTTGACTCCTCGTTTTGGTCTTTTTTTGCGTAGTTTTGTCTTAGACTCCTAGGAGGCTTATGAGAATGATTGTGACGATGAAGGCTGCAGCAGATGCTAAGATGCTCTTGACCCATGTGAATTCTGGCACTAACGCGCGAACAATCATGGTTCCCAGTCCAACTAGCCACACGTAAACTGCCAACTGCAAAACACCTGCGATAAGCGAGTATGATGCTGTTTGAACTGCAACAGAATTCGTTAACACCTCTGCTTCTCCAATTAAGCCAGTTAAGAGTTCCACAGGGTAGTTAACTGGGGGCAAGGTTGTCAAGGCTGCTATGTTAATCAGAGATTGCACGATCGTGACCACTAGGGCAAAACCTATTGATACAAACAGAGGTTTCCACGTTGTATTGCCTTTCAAACCTTTTATTATTATGTACATTAAACCTGTGAATATTAGCCATTGGAAGAGAAATTGCGTAACAACGAGCTGCAAGACGTAAATTAGAAAACCGGTGCTATCGGTCTGAATTGGTGTCTCGTAAGTTCCGCGGAAGAACAATCCTTCGACACGCAGTGTTACGCTGGAGTTAGCAGCGTAGTTAAATTCAAGTTTCAAGCCAGTTATGTTTCCCCATTGCGGATTGCCGCTGCTCTGCCAGTTTGATGCGTTAGAGCCAACCGCGATAGTTATGTTGTTCCATACACCAATAAGAGAAGCATTTGAGAAGTCGCTTGTCAAGTCGCTCTGGAAACTGTTTGAGGCGTCTATCGAGTAAAGAGTCAAAGTGACACTACTTGGCACATTCTGAGGGTCTATCTGTTTTATCCGCATGGATAAGTTCTGGAAGCCCGACACGCCACAGTCTACATTGCTTATGCTTGCTAATTCAAGCGACATATAGTTGCTGTTGGAAACGGCGAATTGTAAGCTACTGTTTCCATAGAAGGAACTGTTCATAAAATCTAAATAGTTGCTGCTGACTGAGACGTTAGAGTTAACTGTCCACAATGCTGGGTCTTCAGTCCAGGTTCCCAACTGTGCTGTTTGAGGCGATGTTTGCTCATAGTAAGTTTTCGAGTACAGGGAATAGTAGAATCCTGATTGCACTCCGATGAATATTATGAAAATCAGCAATGGCCCCCAATACTTGGGGTTCTGGATAATTTGCTTGAACACCTTGTGCGGTGAGTAAAGTGCTTTGAGGATGTCGGTAGCAAACAATTCGCTTAGGCTCCGAGTACCAATTCCACGGAGGCATTTATTAAGTGTTTTCCACAATCCGCCGACGGATAAGCGGTCACATGCCCTGCTTTAGTCGACGGTACGTCGTATAATCTACTTGCTGAACGAATGGGTTTTCAGTCAAGTATTTAACGTTGACTTTTTGTCTTCTTCTCTTGTCCAAGAGCTGACTTGTAGTCCTCAGCAGATACGCGTCACTTCCGGCGCCTGAGCCATAACTTGCAACCAGTATCTGCTGATCAGGTTCTGCGATATCCAACACCGCGGCTAAACCTACGGGTGAGCATCCACTGTAGGTGTTACCTAACTTGTTAACCTGCAACGAACATGTATATTGCTCATCCTTGAAACCGAGGTCTCTGGCGACTTTAACTGGGAAAGCAGGGTTAGGCTGATGCGGAACAAAATAGTCAACGTCCTGAGGCTTCAAGTTCTTCTTTGACATTAACATGGAAACGGATTTCTTGACATGCTTGAAGTAGGCTGGGTCTCCTGTGAATCTACCGCCATGCATCGGATACGGTTCTCCATCTCGACGCCAGAAATCAGGAGTGTCCGAAGTCACTGAGTACCATCCTTCAATCTCCGCAATCACGTCGTGTTTGCCGAAGATGAAAGCCGCTCCACCGTAGCCGACAAAAAG
Organism: Candidatus Bathyarchaeota archaeon; assembly: GCA_963760905.1. Classification (GTDB taxonomy): domain Archaea; phylum Thermoproteota; class Bathyarchaeia; order Bathyarchaeales; family Bathycorpusculaceae; genus JADGNF01. Next base: position 149,884 of record CAVXEQ010000004.1, on the reverse strand, counting down.
GTCCAGTTCTCCACCTGGACAACCTCTTGGGGCGGCTTGGCTATTGTCTGCTCCAATAACCATAGCGTTTTTCACACCTGAATCTGGATAATTCACCAGCGCAGTTGCATCTTTGAACATGCTGGTGGCAGCTTTGCACGCAAACTCAGTGTCCACCGCGTCCACTCCCTGTACGTCTCCGTCCTCCTCACCCAGTTTCAAAACCTGCGCCACTTTTGATGCTATGGGCTTGACAGCATAGGGGTTAGATTCGGACCCAACGTACACTTTGCCCACATGCGCGCTATCTATTCCAGAGTGTATTAGAGCGATTTTTCCGGCTTCCACGGCTGCTGTCACTGAGTCTTCGTCAGTGAAAGGTACAGCACGAGAGATGCCTCCTTCCTTTATCCTAAACCTTGAAGTGTAAATGCCGTAACCAACAATTCCTGGCAAATCGTATTCCTTGTTTTGCTCGGCGACTTTGTATTCTTGATGGGGGTAATATTCGTCTGCCAAAGTAAACGCCAACGAAATAGTCGGCACAACGTCACTTTTGTTTACGCTGTAGCGTCGCCGGAATCGTGGAATTACCTCTCTGCCTTCCAGCGCCGAAAGATCAACTGTTTCGTCGGGTTTTATGATTTGGTCTGTGAGTCTCCCAGGCACTCGGATTTTGCCGTCGTGGAACGACATGATGCCGTAAACGAAGCTTTCCAGTTTAGTGAATTTGTTAGTGGGCTCCGTGACGAGCGTGCAGAGTTCCAGTTTGCCTTTTTCATAGAAGAGGTCCACGGGAGACATTTTCATGTAACTTTTTCGTCCGCAGTTACTGCAATAATCTCGGATCTCAAAGTATTCTTTGCCGCAGATTTGACATCGGCTTGCCTTCAACCTGTCGCCAAGATAAGAGACTCTGCGCTCTATTGGTTCGCTGCTCAATTCTAATTCCTCCCTAAAATGCACACGTAGCTCTTGGTTCCGAAGCCCTCAAGCTCGTTGGAGCAGCCATACCGAGGTACAGCATCAGATGCGGCTTGTCTGGGTCCCGCTTCACCTCGTAACTGCTTGAAGATTTCGAAAATCTGAGCACCGCCACTAGCTCCCAAAGGGTTTCCATCTGCTTTTAACCCGCCGTTCAGGTTAGTGAAAAGTTTCTTACCCTTTACTTCATAGTATCCCTTGTAGTCTTCGCAGCTGTCATAGATGCTTTTCCATGCAGTTCCTTGCTCGCAGAAGCCTAAATCTTCGAGTGAGATCATCTCCATAACAGTAGACTGATCATTCAGCTGGAGAACTTCTATTTCGGAGGTTTTCACGTTGGACATTTTACTGGCGTTTTTCATGGCGATTTTCGTTGCCAAAAAATGAGTTAGGTCTTCTCTTGCAGGGTAATTCAAGTAGTCTGTTGCGGAAGCCGCACCTAAAACAAAAACCGGCTTGTCGGTGATTTTCTTGGCTTTTTCAGCGCTGGTAAGAATCAGTGCGGATGCACCATCAGAGATGGGGGCAAAATCGTAAAGTCCAAGGGATTTCCGCGCCGCTTTCCGCGCTTTCAAAACTTGCTCAACTGTGATTTTTCTTTGATATTGAGCGTACTCGTTTTTCAAAGCATTAGCGTGGTTCTTGACGGCAACCTGCGCCAATGCAATGTTGAGTTTTTCGAGGTTCTCGCCCGTGATTCCGTAATTCTTAATATATGCACGAAGCATCAACTCATGATTAGATTCTGGTGTACATCCTGCATAGTAGCTCCAGGGGTCCTCGAGAAGCATGAGGTCATCGCGGATTTTGTCCCACCGGTCCGTCATCTTTTCTATGCCGCCAACTAGGACGGTGTTATAGACCCCTGCGCGTATAGCATGGCAGGCAGTAAGAAGTGCAGCGCTGACGGAGCGTGTGACTTCCATTGGAACATGCAGTTCAGTAAGTTCTGAAAGGAAGCCCTCCTCTAAGCCGAGTTTGTTAGTTATTGGTAAGAAACAATCAGACATGTAGCATGCTTCTAAGTCTTTACGCTCTATTCCGCATTCTCTTGAGGCGGCGAGCCAAGCTTCTTCAATTAATTTTTCTGGCTCTTTGCCATAATGTTCCCCAAACTTAGTTCGCCCCACAGCAACTATTGCTGGACAACTCTGCATAAGACTGATCTTCCCGAATAGCAATTACCCATTTCCAAAAAAGCTTTTAAGTGTTTGCCAATTCCGCAGAGTTTTCCGCTTCACTAGACCCTTGAATAACTCGCCATAAAGCCACTAAGAAATTCCATTCAGGATTTCAGTTTCCCTAATTTTCTTTTTCATTAGTTTAATTAAGTCGATAAGCGAAGGACTCAGCTCTACGGGATACGTGGGTGCTTCTGTCAATTTCTTGTATCTTTCAGGTAGCTTCGAGAGGTTTTTGGTGGCTGTGGCTCTTATCTCGTTTAAGGCTGGTAGCTTGTAACGTAACTTGCCCTTTTCCATAAACTTGGATAGTAACGGTTCTTTACCATCAGCTGGCTCGTTTTCTAACGAAATAACATCTTTGATATAGATACCTTCGTCATCTGTTAATCGATAAACCTGTTTTCTGCCTGGCAAAGTAGTTTTATCCGTGCTTAACTTCATTATCGGGACAAACTCACCTTTTCCTCTACTGGCCTCACATAGCTTGTAAATCACATCCGTATAGGGATAGTCTACTGAGGTTCCCATTTTTGTTCCCACACCAAAAGCGTCTATCTTTGCTTCCTTGCTCAGCAAATCAGTTATTCTATATTCGTCTAGGTCCCCGCTCGCAAAAATGCTCACGTACTTCAAACCATTTTCGTCAAGTAGCGCTCGCACTTTTTTGCTTGTTTCCTCTAAATCTCCGCTGTCCAAACGTACTCCGCCCAGTTTGAACCCTTTTTTCTCCAGTTCTCTCGCGACGACCACGGCTTTCTCCGCCCCTGCCATGTCATTGTATGTGTCAATCAGCAGCGTGGTTTTGGTTGGAAAAGTCTTAGCAAACGCGCGGAAGGCATCTATTTCTTTTTCAAATGACATGACAAATGAGTGTGCCATTGTTCCAAAAATGGGAATGCCGTACGCCATCCCCGCGAGGACGTTAGATGTCCCCTGGCAGCCTGCGATGTAACTGCTTCGGGCCACCTTCATGCCTGCGTCAATGCCGTGTTCTCGGCGCAGCCCAAACTCGATGACTGCCCTGCCTTTTGCTGACTGAACAACTCTTGCGGTTTTTGTGGCTATCATGGTCTGCAAGTTGATGGTGTTCAGAAGGAACGTTTCAATTAGCTGCGCTTCAATTATCGGAGCAGTTACCCGGATCAACGGTTCGTTGGGGAAAACAACGGTTCCTTCAGGTACTGCCCACACATCGCCCGTGAACTTAAAATTCCGTAGATACTCTAAAAAGCGGTCGTCAAATCCTTGCCCACGCAAGAACACGATGTGCTGCTCAGTGAACCTTACTTTTTCCAGGTAACTCAGAACCTGCTCCAAACCCGCAAATAGAAAATATGAACGTCCTGGTGGCAACCTGCGAATGAATACGTCGAAGGTTGCAGGTCCAAATTTATTGTTGTCGAAGTAACTGGCGCACATGGTTAACTCATAAAGGTCCGTGAACAAACTCATGTTTTCCTCGGTTTGCCAGCCCAAGAAGTCTTTCATAAGCTAAGCTTCACATCAGAGGGACTTTAATCTTTTCCAGAGGCAATTGGTGACAAACGCTGTTTCAATTCAGGCAATTCCGTTTCAGCAAGCCCGTTTCAGCAAGCTTTCAACCCCGAAATCAACTCCTGTAGGTTCTATCTATTTTTCTCTAAAATAACGTGACTCATGGATATGGACCGGGCGTGCGATTTCTAATTCTATGACTGTAAGCTACAGTCCCTATTTCTTTTATTCAATTGGAGACAAATGTAGAGGCCATGACTGAAAAGGGGAGGAAAGAAAAACGAATAGAAATTTTGTATCAAATAAAATGAAAATTCGAGAAAACAAAACACTATCTACAATTGCTTTAATTCTGATACTGACTGTTTCCGCACTCATGGCGGCTATACCTTTAGCTGCCGCACACGATCCGCCGCAGACTGTTCAAACTTGGGCTTTTCTCAGTGTTGAACCTAACCCTATAGGCGTGGGCCAAGCAGCGTTCGTTAACTTCTGGCTTGATAAGACGCCACCAACCGCAAACAGTGCTTTCGGTGATAGATTCCAGAATTTCACAGTGACAATCACGAGTCCCGATGGATCGACTCAAATCTTAGGGCCGTTTGCATCCGATGCTGTAGGAGGGGCATGGACTACTTTCACACCAACCGCAATTGGAAGCTACCAATTTGTGTTCAATTTCCCTGGGCAAACAATAGCTGGTGCTAATCCTGGTCCATTCGGCTCCGCCAGTCCAGAAACCATCGGCGATTACTATTCACCCAGCACTAGCGATGCGATCACACTTGTTGTGCAGCAGGCACAAATAGAGCCTTTGCCCGATAACCCGATTCCAACAGGATACTGGCAGCGTCCAATACAATCAGTGAACGGATTATGGTCAACGATCAGCGGGAACTGGCTTGGACTTGCATCATCGACATTTGCTGCAACTGGAATGTACAACGCCAGCGGGAACTTCAACCCATACACTAAAGCTCCAAACACAGCTCACATAGTGTGGACAAAGCCGGAAGCGTGGGGCGGCTTGATTGGAGGAGAATTCGGAGGCAGCCAAACAAGCAATTACTATTCTACTTCACAATACGAACCTAAATTTGCACCAATAATCATGAACGGAGTACTTTACTACATGCAGTACCCAGGAGCATCAACCAACCCCGCAGGATGGGCCGCTGTAGACATACGGACCGGAAAAACGCTATGGACAAATGACAACATTGATCCTTTGGCAATGGGTCAAATATACAACTATCAATCACCTAACCAATATGGAGGCCTAGCATATCTATGGACTGGACCAACAGGGTTTTTCAGTTTTGACACTACTTGGAAAATGTATGACGCAATGACAGGAAACTACATATTAAGCATAGTCAACGGCAGCTCAATGATGCGCACAGAATCAAATGATGGAAGCATAATCGGTTACTACGTTAACTTCACCGATGGCAATTTGTACTGCTGGAACTCCAGCCTTTGCATACTCAACTTCGAGCAACTTGGAGCGAACCCAGGTTATCAAGACGCTACATGGATGTGGAGACCGCCGCAAGGAGCAGTAATTGACTTCGGATTAGGCATTGAATGGCATGTACCAGTTGCTTCAGGCTTAGGCGTAGCCGCAATGAGCAGCGATGTGCTATTGATGACTTACAGCACAGCTGGATTTGGCTTCAATTCAGGATGGCAACTTGAAGCAGGGTATAGCGCAAAGAACGGACAGCTAATTTGGGGTCCCGTCAACCGAACAGTGCTGGCAAACACTGCCTTAACAATGGGTCCAGCCCTCGACGGAGTATACACAGAATATATCCGAGAAACTGGATCATGGGACGGATACAGCATCACCACAGGCCAGCACCTCTGGGGTCCAACCACACCCAACCTCAACGCATGGAGCTACTACGGTATCAACTACGTTGCTGGCTACGGCAACCTCTACACATGGGACTTCGGGGGATACGTACACTGTTACAGTCTCCAAACAGGCGAGACGTTGTGGACTTGGAACACTCCATCAAGTGGAATTGATTCGCCCTACGGTAACTGGCCACTTTGGACGTTTAGCGTAGGAACCCTCGCAGACGGAAAACTATACGTCCCTGAAGGCCACATGTACAGCCCGCCTCTATTCAAGGGCGCCCAACAACTCTGCCTCAACGCATTCACTGGACAACTAGATTGGAGTATAACTGCATTTGATGTAACCAGCGCACCCGCCATCGCAGACGGCTACATGACGACCCTAAACGCATACGACAACCAGATATACTGCTATGGCAAAGGTCTATCTGCAACCACAGTGACAGCTTCACCAAAAGTTGCTGGAAAAGGCAGCAGCGTACTGATTGAAGGAACAGTCACCGACCAATCTCCAGGACAAACCGCTTTGGGCATTCCAGCGGCAGGTACACCCGCAATCTCTGACAACGCCATGACTGCATGGATGGAATATATGTACATGCAAAAGGCCGAACCAAGCAACGCACAAGGTGTCCCAGTGCACCTGACTGCAACCGACGCAAACGGCGGCACCACTGAAATTGGCACTGCAACAAGCAACTCCATGGGCAACTATGCAATCGCATGGACTCCGCCAGGCACAGGCATCTATACAATCACCGCCACATTCGCAGGAACCAACTCATACTTCGACAGCAAAGCAGGAACCTCAATCGCAGTATCTGCCACACCTTCCGCATCTCCAGGCCAGACTGTTTCGCCAAGCACAGCTCCCCAGCCTACGAGTGGATTACTGACAACGACGTACGTTTCAGTTGCGGCAGTTGCTATTATAATCGCACTAGCCTTAGTAGCATTAGTGCTCAGAAGACGCAAGTAAAGCCAGAAACCAAAACCAAACCATCTTTTCTTTTTTTGTTTGTGAAGAAGAGTACCGGAAGCCTCAGTGGACCAAAGTGATAATTAAGTTCAACTTTTCAACGCGATGGCAATGAAGTTCAAGAACACAAACTAAACTGGAAGAAATGACGAGAAACTTACGCAGCCACCACCCAACACAAAAAGCGAACAAACCAAAAAATAAAACACAACAAAACACAAACCAAGAAGTTTGCTATAGCAAAACATTACAGCCAACAAAGAAACAAACACCAAACCCCCAAGCCCCCTTGAAACTCTTATATATCCCCGTACCCAATCCTAAAGGTGAGATTCATGGCTGAAGTTTGTACAACCTGCGGACTCCCAAAAGACCTCTGCGTTTGCGGCGAAATCGAAAAAGAACAACAGCGCATTCGTATACGCCTTGAAACCAGGAAATTCGGCAGACCCACCACCGTCATCGATGGTATGGATGAAAAAACCACCGACCTCGCAGACATGGCACACAAACTCAAAGCTTTTTGTGCTTGCGGTGGAACTTCTAAAGCTGGGTTAATTATGCTGCAAGGTGACCATCGAGATCGCGTACGCGAATTCCTTATCAAAATAGGATATCCTGCAGAGAACATAGAGCGCCAATAGCAAAAACAAACAAACGTAGAGTCCTAGATTATGAAACCGTTAGGGAACATCCGCGATATATTCAAAACTATAAAACACAAAAAACCAACTCAAATTTTCTGTCCCAGATGTGGCAGCCCCCGACTTAGCTTATCCAGCAGTTTAGACTATTGGCTGACGCCACAAAAATACCTCTGCAGCGAATGCGGCTATGTAGGCTCTGTTTTTATGGAGCTTGAAAAAGAAGAAACTGAAAAATAACCCGTTTAATCGGGTAACTCTAAATTAAGCTGCTTTTTAAGGGTCTTGTATCTGTTTCGAACGGTAACTTCAGTAACGCCAGCTGCTTCGGCAATGTCTTTTTGAGTTTTCTTTTCGTTATTCTGTAAGCAAGCAATGTAGAGGGCAGCTGCAGCTAAACCCATGGGGTCTTTTCCAGCGGCTGCGCGTTTCCTTCTTGCCTCCCTAAGAATCGCTATTGCGGCGCCCTGAGTTTTACCTGAAATTCCGGTTTTCTCAGCAATTTTTGAAACGTATGTCAATGGGTCAGCAATTGGCATGTGGACATCAAGCTCACGCAGCAAAAGTCTGTAGCATCGGGCAACATCTTTTTTATCAACTAAACTTGCCTCAGCAATTTCGCGTAGAGTTCTTGGTGTTCCGCTTCCGCGGCATGCTGCATAGAGTGCAGCCGCAGCAATTGCAGCGATGGATCTGCCTCGGACCAATCCTTTGTCTAGGGCTTTGCGATAAATGACAGCCGCTTTTTCTTTGATTGGCGGCGGAATGTACACTTTGTCTGAGAGCCTGTCCAATTCTGCCATGGCTTGAGCGAGGTTTCGGTCAATGGATGAATGTACTCGGCTGCGTATTTGCCATTTCCTTAAGCGCCACATTTGCAGTCTGGTGGCAAGAGGTAGTTTTCTTCCAAAAGCGTCTCGGTCAACCTGGCTAATTGCTGTCGATAAACCTTTATCGTGAACTGAATATGAAGTTGGAACTCCAACGCGACTTCGGGACGCTTTCTCTTCTTGAGTAAACGCGCGCCATTCTGGTCCTTTGTCAAGCATCTGTTCATATAGGACAAGACCGCAGTCTCCACACACGGTTTCGCCCGTGTCATAATCGTGAACGAGATTTTGGCTTCCACATTCTGGGCACTTATCAACTAAGCGCTGATGGGTGCTTGTTGCTTCTTTCTTTTGGCTCATCTTTTCGTCTCCGTTCCACACTCACGCAGAGCCGTCACAGTGTTGTCCATACCATTGGTCAATGGGCTGAAGAAAAGTGTGTTGTCGGCCCGCGCATTCTTAGCAAAGGTACTGACGTTATATTTAAGCTTTGTGGTTTTAATAAGAAGATTCGGTGTCACAACTCCCGAACGCATACACATAACGCTATTCATCCTTAAAAACCTTATCAGAAAGGTTTTAAACTTGCGATTTTTCATCGACTCGGGAATTCAACTCGGACAAAATTTCTGTAACTTTTTGCGACTATTTAAGGAAACATGCATTAATGTGATGCCAGATTTATTAGGAAGCTGAGAAATTTACTTTGGTTAGCCGCAAGCAGCCCGTTGGTGTAGTGGTCAAGCATAGTGGCCTTTGGAGCCATTGACGAGAGTTCGAATCTCTCACGGGCTACATTCTACCCAGGTCAGGGTACCATTCAAACTCTCGCTTGATGATAAATATGACTTCGTCCATTATGGGCGAGTAGAAGGAGACTCACGCTAACTCAGGTTCAAACCCGTTTCTTCTACAGCAATTTGGGTTCAAATCCCAGCGGGTCCGTCACCCTGCGTGTGAATATGTACTTTTCAGTTATGAGCTAAAAAGGGAAGGGAATAATACCTCAGTAATGCAAGCGACATACTATTATTTGGTGAGCAAGTTACAATAAAGAGATCGGGAGAGGCGTTGGTCTTGGAAGTAGAAAACGTGTTCAAAATAGCGGTGACCTATTCCAGAGTTCGCGAGTTCCTGACAAGCAAGAATTGGGAATTCCAAGGAAAGGATGAGGAAATGGAGATGGACTCGTTCAGAAACAAGAAGACTGGGCGGAAGGTTTTCGTCGAGGACATTTCGGAGGACTTTCCAGTGACCTTTCTTATGGGCGAGCTTAGCGTGCCGGAGTTCAGTATCATTGCTAGTGAATTGACGCCGGAACTCCAGCTACTGGAAGTTGACAGTAGTTGGGAAGGTAAACCGACGACCATCGTGGTCGCGATGACAGAAGAGCAAGTTAGGAACATGTTCGGCAGAAGAACGAAGATGAGAAAGCTTGCGGTTCACCGCGCGCGCTAAGTGATCCATTTTGTAAACCGCTGTGCCGCTATAGCAGAAAAGGGGTCGCGCGGGTGACATCATCACTTGTCCTATGGTTCAAAACCAAATGGCATTACCAAGACGGTATATCCCTTGATAGTATCGGCTTCGCTTAAAACATTAAATGAATCGCGGCGGTTTGACCAGAAGCTCTTTTTCCATAAAACAGCTTGCTTTAGGGCGGATTTCCTCACATAACACCATCAGGTTTTCGGTTTTCTAGCGCGCCATATTGTGCAAAACATGACCACTGAAAATTGCCGAACTCTCGGGCAGGCTTATCCAGGATTTTTTGATTCGTAACCTGTTGATGATAAGACAAATGCTGTAGCGTGAATGATGTAACGTATTTGATTTTTCTTAAACTAATTTAACCGGTGAACTTTAAATTCGCGATATGCTTGATTGTTTTCTTTTCTGATAAACAGTAAGCACGGAAATGGCAATTGCCAAAACTATTAAAATGGTGGCTGTCAGCGTTTGGGCAGAAAATTCCGGAATTGTGGGTATCGGCGTTGGTAGTGAACTAAAAATGTTGGTTTCAACGATACTGTACGAGTATGTTGAGGTTATGGGTTCAGGTTGACCTTGGGTTGTTGTTTTTGAAATTGATTCAAGCAGCATTCCAGAAAGCTTATCGTAGACGTATGTAACCGTCAGGTTGTATTCAGGTGTGAAAGCTGTTGCGTTAAGAATGTTAACGCTTCTGCTGATACCAAGGTATACTTGGTTCTCGGTTTTGTTAACTGTGTAAGTGCCGCTGGGTGGTATGGGATCGCCTTGGTTTAGGTTAGCGGCGATAATGGGGCCCTGAGTTTTGGGAACGCCGTTTTCTGTTCCAGTTTGAACATTCCAAAATACGGTTGTGCCGTTGCCTGGAATTGCCGTGCCGTTCTTGAACTGGCTAGTTGAAAGCAAAGTAACTTCACTTCCTGAAACACGAGTAACTTCCAGTCTTAGCCAGTCGTAATCGTTAAAAGATTCGACGCCGGGACCAATCCCAACAAAGTTACCATACTTGATATACTGTCCTTGTGTTACTCCTGGTAAATATTCGATGGCAAAAATTGGCAGGGTAGCTGATGCCAGAAGAAGCGTTATTGAGACAAGGGCAGTCAGAAGTTTAAATTTAGGCATAAAGAAACCTCTGCTTTGAAGAACGTGGGTGCTCTCTTGATATTAAATTTAACTTAGGCAGTTCTTTTCGCTCCGCAATGTGGACAAAACGTTGCAGTTTGGGGAAAGAGTGTTCCGCAGTACTTGCACGGAATCATAACAACTTCGCGGATTACTTCGCGAGTAACTTCATTTCTTTCGTTTCTGGATCCCGCGCCGCAACCGCATCCAAAACCAAATGGGCACATGTTCAAATTCCCTCTTTGGAGTATGTTTTTACTATTTCCTGTTTCTTGCTGAGTTGTTCCAAGAGGACTTCGCGAACCATGTCGCATGCTTGGCTGATTTTGGGGCTGGCGACGCGGTAGTAGATGTTTGAGCCGTCTTTTCTTGTTTCCACGATTTCTCTTTGCCTCATTAATGCTAAATGCTGAGAGACGTTTGACTGGCTTGCACCGATTGCTTCGACTAATTCGTTGACGGTTTTTTCGCCATCTTTTAAACAATGAAGAATCGCCAATCTAATCGGATGCGACATTGTTTTTGAAACTTCAGCCTGCAATGTGTAAATGGTCATGTCAATTTTTGCTTTTGCCATAAATACTTCCTGATGATTCGAATATTCTAACATGTTCTCGCCTTTTATGTTTTTACATTAAAAGAAAAAAAAAGTTTGATGCTGTTTAGCTTAGTTCCAGTTCTTGTATGAAGGTTCCGTGCCAGGTGTGGTACCAGACTTGTCCGGTGTATCCATTGACGCTTAGCATCCCGTAAGGTGTTGGTCCACTTAGGACTTCAATGTTGTAGTAGCCATAGAACGCTGTTACGTCGCCAACTGTTGTCCCTGGCAGATATGTGTTTAGGTATTGTTGTGCGTTAGTCTCTGCTTGAGTTGTGCTTACAGTCATGGTTGTTGTTGGGGTTCCAAAGATTCCGCCAAGGATTCCGCCGCGCATCATTCCGTATTTAGTGTTCCACATCATGTTGGGTCCCATCTCTGGGTATATGCTGCCTGTGTATTTGTCAATTAAGAGTTGGAATGCTCCGTTGCCGGTGCTTTTCTCGTTGACTTGGACGTAGAAGTTTGCTGTGTATTCTTCTACTTGCTTCACGATTAGGTCAGGGTTGTTGAGTGCTGTGACGTAGTTTTGGGCTATGGTTGTTGCGGTGGTTATGTTGAGTTGTGTTCCGGTGTATGTGTAAGGTGCTGTTGTTGTGTAGCCGTAGCCGCTCCAGCCGAATGCGCCCATGCATCCGCCCCCGAATTGGAATGGATAAACTGCTTCGTAGCCTTGGGTTGTCCCTGTTGGAGTTATTGCTTTTGCTGTGCCGGTTTGTGCTGGGGTGGCGTAGTAGGAGCCGGAGCCACCCATCATGCCACCATACCCGCCGTATGAGGTGCCCCATCCTCCGCAATATGCGTATGCAGTCGTTGTAATTAGGGCGGCTGCCATGACTGAAACTGCAACGGTTAATAATATTTTCCAAGTTCTCATTCAATTCACCTCCGACTTTACCGATATAATTATATTCGAATTATATGATAGTTGGCTGAAACAGTTGTGAAACAGTTTTGAAACGTCCACGCTGAACAAAATTTGGTTGGCTGGGTTCATGGTTCTATTCACCAAATCAATTATCCACGGTAATATTCTAATATTATAATATAAGCATTAATCTTGCTTATAGGGTTTTGCCCCAAAAACAAACAAAATCTCAACATGTCCTCTTTCAGTTTTTGCGTGAACTGGATGCCAATAGACGCATCAGGTAATCATTCTGGACTACTTAGTCAATTAGTCTTCGTTGCTTGAGCTGTCTGAAGAAGACTTACCTCAGCGGCTCAATTTCTAAGTTTGTGTTTTCTTCACTCAGTTCTAGTCTTAAGCTCATAAAGATGGCCCAATTATGAATCATTATGATCCAGCTTCAAAGCTTCTTTAAGGAGTAACTGTAATGCGGAATTTTCTGTTTCGGCTTCTGACCTAAATTTAACGTGCCGTGCCTGTTCACCCTTGCCACATAGCAATTTAGATGGATCAGGAAGTAGCGCGCCCTTGCTAAATATCAGATTGACATGTTTCATGTGCGGCGCAATAGCGCAAACACAGCTTTTTTGTGTGTTTTGACCAAAGTAAATTATTGTTCCTGTTTCGGAGTCAATCTTCTCGTTTGCGTTGGAAATAACGTCCAGAACAAGTTTCCGCAGACATAGTGCAATCTCTCGTGCTTCGCGACTGTATGAAGCTAAGAAAGCGTTAATTTGGCTATTCATGACGTATCTATGGAGAAATTATGGTATTTGCTATTAAAATGCATCTTCCCAAGAAATAGTATCTTGTAGTCATTGACGATTGCTGAAGCATTTGAAAGAATTTTTTATTTATGACTTGGAACGGTTTTTTTGAAATATGAGATGGCTTTTTTGGGTATGTTGGGTGATGTTTTGCCATAAAACTTATCTTCTTACATGCGTCAACGTGGCGTAGTTCATGAGGCATTTGGTTATGGGTAACTTGGTGGTTGCGGTCATCGGAGTAGCCGGCTACGCTGCTAGCTTAGGTAAAAAAGGCACATCCACAGACATTACGTTGTACAATTTGAAACGGGGTGCAGACACAGTCACTCTTATCGAACCCACACGATATCCAGAAAGGCTCGCTCCCCTATTCTATGCAGCCTCGGAAGCCAAGAAGGCGGTGGTAGTTGTGGATGAGCTAAACGCCGTGTTGGGCGAAAGCCTTGTAATGCTTCAATGCTGCGGGGTGGGCAGCGGTTACTTTGTTCTTCGAAACTTTGTGCCCAAAGAAAAGATAGAACCTATTATTAAAGGAACAATACTTGAGCGATATGAGTTCATCACAGATGATGTAAATGTCTTGCGTGAAAAGTTGCTCAACGATGCGGCGCAAATTAAGGGCACATTATCTGCAATTGGAATTGTGCCTGTGGATCATGCTTTTAACGTGAAAGGCGTTGGCGTGGTTGTTCTCGGCGTGGTTGTGAACGGCGGAATCGCAAAACATGATGCGCTGAATGTTTATCCGGGAGGTAAGAAGGCGCAGGTTAGGTCTATACAGAAGCACGATGAAGACTTTGGCACTGCAACGGAAGGGGACCGAGTTGGACTTGCACTGAAAAACGTGGAAGTAGAAGACGTGGATCGCGGTGCCGTTCTCACCACTGATCCGATAATTAAAACGTCGAAGGCCTTCAAGGGTTGCTCATCTCTTGTAAAGTATTGGCAGACGCCAATCAAGGCGGGTATGGTCTTGCACATTGGGCATTGGATGCAGTTCCTCAACAGCAAAGTCGAAGAAGTCACGGACGAGGGCGACTGGCGCAAATCCATGTTAACGTTGACCCTGGAGAAAGAACTGGTTTATCGGCCTGGCGACAAAGCTGTACTGATGTATTTGGAAGGCGGAAAACTCCGCATCGCAGGAACCATAGAACTCCCATAATTAAGTTGATTCTGAAGTTTGTTCCTTCGCCATTTTTTTGGGGAGGAAGCCGATTTTAGATGATTTTATATGTTCTTGCCAGTACTATAGACTCCAAAACAGAATGTCAACGCGTGGTCGAAAAAGAGGGGCACATTAGGTGAATCAGTTGTTTGAGCGGTTCAAAGGCGCAATGAACAAGTGGCGATTAGCCTTCTTGGTTTTCGTCGTTGCCTACGCAGTTTTCCTACTGCTGAACCTATCTTACATGTCCATTCAGTGGGATGAAGTCACACACTTGAACGGTGGAATGCTCCTTTTACGCGGAGACTTCCATAATTACTTCAGCTTCAACGCCTTCTACCCGCCCGTGTACGACATATTCACAGCCGCAGTGTTCAGCGTCGCGGGTATCAGCGTCTTCACGGGAAGGCTTGTATCAGTAATTTTTTCGCTGCTGTCACTTTACGCCGTATTCGAATTTGGTTATCGCATGTATGAAGCGAAAACTGCTTTGGTTGCAACAGTTTTGCTTGGACTCATGCCTGGGTACGTTTGGCTTAGCAGAATGGCTATGATCGAGACGATGTTGGTTTTCTTCTTCACCGTTTCCGCCCTTTTCTTTTTCGGTTGGTTACGGCTTCACCAAAATAAATTTCTGATTCTGAGCGGATTAACTCTGGGTTTAGGTATCCTAGTTAAGTATCAGATGATTATCGTCGGCGCCATTATGCTGACAAGCTTATTGCTATTGGGCAGGGGATACTTGAAAAAGAAGTTTACTCGATTTCCCTTCCTGATTCTCACGGTTTTGATAGTGGTTATTCCTTGGATTGTGGTTTCATATCAATTATACGCTTCAGGCATGCTGAATACCTGGCTGTATGCTTTGAACATTGGGAACCCTGATAAGTCCCTGTACAGCACAGGGCTTAACCGTTTTCCGCAGTTGTATGCTAGCTTTCCCAGTTGGTTGCAGACGCCGGTTTTTTATCTGTTCGAGATGACGGTGCCTTACTCGGATGTGCATCCGGTCTCGTTTTTCCTGTATGCCTTGGGTTTGGCCGGGTTAGGCTGGTTTGCTTGGCGAAGAAAAGCCCAGGACAAGTACCTCCTAATATGGTTCTTTGTGGTTTACATCTTCTTTACTGTTATACCAAACAGGCAATGGCGTTACATGGTACCTGTTTTCCCAGTTCTGGCATTATCTGCCGCAAGCCTCCTCACTTCCGCGTTAAGGAAAGCGCAGAACCTGTGGCAAACCAAACAGTGGAGCGTGAGCAAAAGAGGATTACTGCAGGTTGCTGCGGGGGCCCTCATAGTTTTCACTCTGATTGGTGCTGCTTTCAGCGTTAGCGATGCCTACAGTTGGGTGGCGAAAGACCAGATTCGCATTCCAGTTCAGGAGGCAACGGACTATGCCGCTTCGCATTTAGCCCCTAACGAGTCGATTATGGTCATGTGCGCCCAGAACCTGTACAGCCAGGACATGGTGCGGTTCTACTTGAATGCCTTAGGCAAAACAAACATGGTTTTACAGTACCCTGCGAATCCAGTTGACACGTATACTCCCGACTTCAAGATAGCAGAGTTGATTAGCCAGTGTAGACTGAATAACGTAAAATATGTGTTCATGTACGAGTTCGGCGGAGATGTACCATACTTCAACACGACTCTTCGGCTCATGGATGTTTACATGATGCTCAATGAGTCTGGCAGCTTCGGTAACCTCCCCCAACTTTCTGGTAACGTAGCCTCATCTGAGTTGACTTTTGGGGTAAGCCCACGTCAGATTTACATCTTAACATTTCTAGGTTAACAGTGAACCTCTAGAAACTCAAAACCTGTTTTCTTATCTGCAACTCTCTGTGCTTCTGTGCCCGTAAGTTCAAGAATCACGATTTCGCCTATCTGCCACACATCCACGCCGAGGCGGACGCAACCCGTGATAGTCTCCTCGTTTCTTCCAAAAGCCGCATGCATATGTAGCTTTGGTTTGCCCTCTTCGTTTTGTATTAGCGTACCTATTCCGCACGCTTCATGTACTCCCTCAAGCAATGTAAGCATCGGTTCTGGCGGGAAGACGTTGCCGTCTTTTGGTCCGACAACGATGCGACTGTTCTCTTTTGCGCCTCCAAGGAAAAAGCAGAGAGCGGTGTTGACTTTTTGTTTTTCAGCAAAAATTTCTATGACATCTGGGATGTGGTCGCCATCGTGAAGTCTAACAATGAAGATTCTGCCCATTTTTGCTTCTGTAAACTGCAAGCTTAAACCTCAGTCTAAAGGCGCCGGTTAGATATAAAAACGATTTTACTTTAGAAAACAAGGTTTCAGAAATTGGGGTGAAGACTCGCTTGAGTTTTCTATGTTAGTCAGTTATACTCTAGTTAGGTAGATAGGTTCTTCTGCTTGTTTCTTTCTTTCATCTAAAGAAATACTCATGGAGCAACCACCATCTGCGTTAGGTTTTTGAGAAACAAAACAAAGAGTTGTATCTGTGTAAACGTCAATTTTTGACTTGGATTTCCTTGGCACTACTTCTATCCTCCTTTTTTGGGGAAAAACGGAGTGAGCATGACGCTTAATAAACATTGTGTATTTGCAATTTGTCTTCAATGCTAAAATCGAGCTCGTTATGGTTCTGGATTGGCTGGAAGGGTGAATTTGATGGTTTAAATGTGCTTTTTGCTTTGCGGAAAGCTTAAATCATACGTTAGAAATACATAACGTTAGAAATAAACAACTATTGGGGGTCGTGTATGAAAACAAAATTATATCAATCCAAAAACAAACTCAGCAACGCTCTGCATCAAATGACCACGAACGTAAGATTTAGCGCTGGGCAACGTAAGATATTATCAGGATTTCCAGGCTTCTTTGGCTTCTTTGGATTCAATGCCTTCCAAGCATTCCCTAACCACAATCCCTGGTACCTTTTCTTTTTCAGCTGCTTTGTCTTATTTTCAGAATTTAGATACTGGAAAGACGAACTAAAATACCTCGGCCTATTAGGATTGGTCGGTTTCGTAATCGCGGTTATTGGGGTTACAGGAGCATTCAAAATCTAACGCAGGAGGATTAGGGGGCTTAAAGTTTGAAAATAAGCTTTAACGCGCGATTCTATGGCTTCTTTGGATTCCTAGGATTCTTGGGTTTCATGAGTGGCACTTACTATCTTTACATGGCGTTCTTGTTCTTTTTCTTTTTCGCTTACGCAAGACCAAAAACGAAAGAAGGCACAATCCTGAGCGACGAGCGTTGGAGCGTAAACGGGACCCGAGCCTGCCGAAACGCCTTCTTCGTCTTTCTCATACCCACCATGTTAAGCCTTGCTTTCTTGAGGACGGCAGATGGCTTCTTGCTAGTCACTGAGGCTGTACCAATTGCAGCCCTACTGACTTTTGCGTTTTCCTTTGTTTACTATGATTGGAGAGGCGACTGAACATCCCCTTCCGGACGCGAATGAAAGAGCTTCGTGAAAAACACCACTTGACGCAGGAGCAGTTGGCGCAGAAAGTTGGAGTGAGAAGAGAAACAATTCTTTTTCTAGAGAAAGGCAAGTATAACCCATCGCTTAAGCTGGCTCACGACATAGCAAAAGTTCTTGAATCCAAAATAGAAGACGTCTTCTTATTCGAAGGCGACTAAGCAGTCAGCTTCTGAAACGGTCGTTCTTCCAGACATCAGCGGAGTCGCTGTAGCCTCGGCGCTCCCAGAACCCCAACTCTTTTCCGCGCGTGAACCGCAGATGAACCACCCACAGAGCACTTTTGTAAGCGTATTTGCTGGGCACCACTAGCCGCACGGGAAAACCGTAGCCTTCCTCCAATGTTTCGCCGTTGAGTTTGTACGCCAAAAGCACATCCTTACCAGCAAGTTCTTCTCGGAAAAGCGAAGTGCCGTAAGCGTCGGCACATTCAAAAGTCACCGCTTTGGCGACCTCTTTGGGTTTAACTAGCCGCTCCAGTTCCTTGACCCGCACGCCTTCCCATTTGCAGTCCAGAACACTCCAGCCTTCCACACAGTGAAAATCGCTAACCGAAACCACAGACGGCAACGCGGCGAATTCTGCCCAACTCAACGTGACAGGCTTTTCCACTTCACCATCGACCATTAATGTGTAGTTTTCTAGCTTGATTTTTGGGTTAACTGAAATGATGCCTGGATGATCGGTGCCCCATCGTAAAATCCGCTTTGTAGCCGATTGCCCAGGCGGCAACTTTTTCTCTTTTGTTTTTGCAGAAGACAAATAAACCCCTACTAGAAACTGGGCTGTACGTCAAAAATAAAGGTTGCTAGCCGAGTTTTTCTTGAAAAAAGCTGGTTAACTGCTGCTGTTGATGTTCTTCTTTGCTGAAATGTGCAACTCTAACGCCGACCCGCCGGATTTCCAAATCTGTTTCGTCAAGATATTTTTCGAATAGTTCTCGTGCGGCTTTGCAGATGGTTTCTTTGTCTTTTGCTGGTTTCTCCAATGTTTTTGAGCGGCTCTTCGCGGATAAGTCTGTCATAACAGCGACTATGCCTACTTGATTGTAGCTGAGGTTCTTCTGTGTGAACTCCAAATAAATTTCGCCGATTTGCTGATTAATCTTCTGCATGATGAACTCTAAGTCCCGGCTGTTCTCCTTCAGCGTTGATATCCTGCCGATGGATTCTGCTTCACCTGCTTCCTGAACTGGATCATTATCTATCCCATTGGCTGCATTGTGGAAATACACACCGAGGATTTTGCCGAAGACCTCCACGAGTCTTTGCACGTCGAATTTTGCAAGGTCGCCCACGGTTACGATGGCCATCTCTAACATTTTGGCAACGGTTTTCTTTCCTACGCCGAGCAATGCATCAACGGGCATTGGCGAAAGGAATTCTTTGACCTGTTCCGGGTGGACTGTTGTGGCGCCGTCGGGCTTATGAACGTCGGAGGCGATTTTGGCAACAAGTTTGTTTGGTCCAATTCCGACAGAGAAGGTTATACCCACTTCACGCTTAACCGCGGCCTTCATCTCTTGAACCAATACTTCTGCCTCTTCGTAGCTTCCATGTGTTTTCTTGGTTACATCCATGTAAGCTTCATCTATACCCGCTTGCTCCAAAGTGTCGGCGTATTTTTTAAGAATCGACATTATCTTGTCGGAAACCTGCTGGTAACAGTCGTAGTCAACGGGCAAGAAAACAGCATCTGTGCCCTCAAGGCGTTTCTTCGCAAGAAATAAAGGGAGGCCAGATTTGACGTTATATTTGCGTGCGAGGTAATTGCTGGTGCTTACTGCTCCGCTAGTCTCGGTTCGCCCACTGTACATGCCAACGACGACAGGTTTGCCTTTCAAGGCTGGGTTACGGAGTTCTTCAATTTGGGCAAAAAAGTAATCTAGATCCACCAGCATCACAACTCGGGCTTGGGCGGGCACTTGAATTCACCTCTTGACAGGTGGAATCAGCCACGATCCATCGCACGCTGCTGTATTCAACTTGGGCAAGCCTTCGCGGCATGCGGCAAATTTCACACCTTTAGCTAATACTAACTCCCGTATGTTGCTGAGCAGTTTCAGCCTGATGTCTTTAGGCAACAGAGTGTTTCCGCCTACTTTTTCTCCTTGTTGGAAGTAAAGCGGCTTAAGCTTTTCTACAATCTTGGGCATGGCTTCGCTTAGCCGGCGCCAGTTGTCGGGTTTTGGTTTGTAAGTGGAGCTTGTTATATGTTTGATGCCGATGCCTGCTAATGTTGTTATAAGTCTTCGAGGATCTTCGTTCACAAAAGGGATTATTGGATCTATCCGCACTGAGACGGGAACGTCTTTGCCAATTAATTCTTGCGCGGAGCGGATACGTTCTGAAGGCGCAGGCGCGTGTGGTTCAAGAAGTTTGGCAAGGTTGTCGTCATCGGTTGTTATCGTCAACGCGACAGCTGAAGGCACTTTCGCCAGGAGGTCGTCGTCTCGGGTTACAATGTTGGATTTGGTGATTATTTGAATTCTGCAGTTGCTTTCCGCAAGGATTTCGAGGCATTGCCGGGTCCAACCCAGATTTGCTTCAATGCGAGGGTAAGGGTCAGAAGAATTTGCAATCGATACAATCTCGCCCTTGAGCTTCAAAGCTTCGCGCCTCAGTGTTGCCAAGTCGCCTTTTTTAGGTCGGCAATCCCAGAAGTTCTGCACGTAGCTGCTAGCGTAGCAATAGACGCAACTGTGGTCGCATCCGCTGTACGGGTTCAAAGTCAGCTTATGTGGACAGGTGCACATGCTGCTTTGCCAAGGATCAAAACTGGAAATCAAAGGCACACAGTTTCCTCTACGAGGAAATATGTGAAAGGCGGACAAAAACCATTCGCTACAGCAACTGCCTTAACATGGGAAAAAGAACCTAAAATCAACGCTCTCATCAGTCTTTATAAAGAGGGCTATAGCAGAAAATTGCAGCAGGGACGAATCAGCATGGTTAACGCAGAAACCGTCGCGAAACTGCCCTCTGTACTCAAGCCTGTCACGGATGAGCAGGGCGCAAACGCAGCCGTAACATTGCTCCTGAAACCTAAAGCAAGCGACTTCGAAATTCTACTCGCTAAAAGAGCCCAGCACCCAACAGACCCATGGTCTGGACAAATGGCACTTCCTGGAGGAAAACGAGAACCGCAAGATGCTGACTTGAAATCAACCGTTACTCGTGAAGTACTGGAGGAAACAAGCATAAACCTATGCGCAAGTCGCTTTTTTGGGGTTCTCAACGCTGTCCACTCAGAGCCCAGACGTGACCTGCTCATTCTTCCCTTTGTTATTCTGTTACGAAATGAGCCAAGAGTCACGCTGAACACGGCTGAATTAAAATGGCACCTCTGGTTTCCTTACGAACAACTCATCCGGACCAACGGAAAAACTAAACAGTCTGGTTTTGGAGAAGTTCCAGCTTTCCTTCTTGAGAATGCGATTGTTTGGGGGATAACTTACAGAATTCTGAATGAATTTGTCAAAATCGTGGATGCGCTTATCGCTCATTAATCGTGCTTTTCCTTCTTCGTGGTCGGGTAACCCAGCTTTTCCCACGCAGTCATGCCGCCCAACACGTTGCTGACTTCAAACCCTTTTCGCCTCAAGATACTCGCTGCAATGCTGGCTCTGTCACCCACCGAACAAGTCACTACGTAACGCTTGTTCCTCGACAGGCTGTCAGCCTTTTGAGGAAGGTCGCCGAAAAATATGCGTTGTACACCTTCAATTGTGCCTTCCTGATGCCATTCGCTGGGTTCCCGTACATCCAAAATTACATATCGATCCAGATTTGCTTTGAGGTCAGAAACCGACAAAGTTCCAATGTGGCTTATGGGTTTGCCATGCCTTTGCCAATCGCCGATGCCGTTGCAAAGGTAACCATAGATGTTATCGAAGCCAAGCCGCCAAAAATGACGCAGAACTCGTTTCAAATCATTTTTTCGTTCCATCACCAGCAAAATCCGCTCATCATAACTCAGTATCCAGCCGGGGTAAACGGCGGTTCCCCCAAGCAAGATGTTTAATGCACCGGAAATGTGGGAACCTGCAAACGCATACGGCAACCGCGTATCCACCACCACAGAATCTGCTTCAGCCATCTGTGCCTCAAAGTCTGAAACGGTCAAGGCTTTGGGTAGGGCAAGTCCGCGAAGCTTTGGTGCACCGTTAAAATTGTATGTTTCCATCTTCGCGAAGTATGGCGGAACTAGCAACTCTGTTGCCAACGCTCTTTGTACAAACCTCTCTTTGTCCAAAGCTAGGTAATAGTTAGTTTTCTTCTCGTAACCCATTGTGCTGAAGGCCTGTTCGCCGATTCCGCTGCCGCACAAGCTACCTGAACCATGTGCAGGATACACGATTACTCCATCGTCAAGATTCAGCAGCTTCTCATGCAGACTCAGATAGAGTTTTTCTGCTTGTTTAGGCTGAGTTTGTTTGCCCTTCAAGTCCGTTCTGCCCACAGAACCCACAAATAACGTGTCACCTGTGAAAACCATCTGCGGCTCAGCCGTTTTCTCCAAATCGCTCACCACGTAGCAAAGTGATTCGTCTGTGTGTCCAGGGGTACTCAGCGCTTTGATTTTGAGGTCGCCGACATTGAGGGTTTCTCCGTCTTCGAGGTTGTGTTCACCGTATTTGAAACCTAATGCTTTGCTGTGGCAGATTTCGGCCGCGCTCAGGTTTTGGAGTTCCCGCGAACCCACAACATAGTCTTCGTTTCGGTGGGTTTCAAAAATATAGCGGATTTTTGCGCAGTTTTTGTGTGCTAGGTGCATATAGATTTGGCAGTCGCGTCTTGGATCAACAACTGCTGCTTCTTCGCCATCAGCGAGTAGGTAGCTGTTGTGGGCTATTCCTTCAGATTTAACCGTGTACAGTTTCATTTTGGAAACCTCAAAAGTAGGATATCATAGAATTGGCGGAACCTAAAGAAATGTGTTGTGCTGGCTCTGAGTTCGGCAAGCACAGTTTATTAATGCTGCATCGCATAAATTTCTTGGTGAAACATCGCATGAGTCACGTTGCCAAATCTAAAATTCTCGAAGAGATAATTATAGAGCTCAGAAAAAAAGGTCTTGAAATCCCTGCGAATATCATGTCCGACCTAAAATCTGCACGGACTCTCATGAAAATCGAAAAAGCTGATGCACGTGGGCGTGGTGAAACGGAGCCCAAAATCGACAAGTACATAGGCAGTTTTGAAGCCTATATAATGACTGAAGCAAGCAAACATTTTCCTGCGGGAAAAGTGGACAAATGGATGACAGCGCTGGATTTGGCAAGTTGTGACAGCTGCGTTACAGTGGAAGAGGCGAAAGAGGAAATGCGGATGATTCCTGGAGTTCCAAGAGATCAAAAATGGATCCGCGTTGAACCAATAAATAGTTTGCCCATAGAGAAGCTCGAAAAAATGGCTACTGATACAAAGCTTTGTTTCAAACGCGAAAAAGATGGGCGTCTTATCGTATATGGAAGCCAAGAAAACATCAAGAGTTTCGTAAAGAAAATGACTGAAACCGCAAACCAAACATCATGATAGAAGCTCAAGTCCACTAGCGCAAACCGGCTTTTAGACGATAGGCTTCACTGAATGGTTATCTAAAAGCTGGCATGTGGTTTTTAATGGTCGTTAGCTAAGGCAACTTCAGTTTTGATATGTACGTTTTCTGAAGCTTGGCTACTTTGGGCGCGATTACTGCTTGACAGTACGGTTCGCGTGGATGCTTCTTGAAGTAGTCTTTGTGGTATGTTTCTGCTGCGTAGAACGCTTTCAAGGGTTCCACTGCTGTGACTATGGGTTTATCATAAACTTTCTCAGCTGTTAATTCTGCGATAAGTTGTTCCGCAGTGGCTTTCTGGTTTGGGCTACGGTAGAATATAACGCTGCGGTATTGTGTTCCCACGTCTGCGCCCTGTCTGTTTAGCTGTGTTGGGTCATGGGTGCCAAAGAAAATCTCTAAAATCTCGCGGAAACTAATTTCGTCGGGGTCAAAGGTGATATTGGCAACTTCCACGTGCCCAGTTCGGCCAGTTGAAACTTGCTCGTACGTTGGGTTTGGCATTTCTCCGCCAGCATAACCCGGGTCAACTTTTTCTACTCCACGGATAAGCTGAAACACGGCTTCGGTGCACCAGAAACATCCAGCGCCTAGAGTCGCAGTTTCTATGGATTTGGGTTTAGCGTCTGTTTCATTCATAATCTAAAACTCCTAAAAACTTACTCAGAACTTTACTGCTCTATAATTATGAAAACAGGGTTTTAAACTTTATTTGTAAAAGTATAAACCCTGCTCAATATATTGAGTAACTGATGGGCTTTGGACAAGAAACAAAAATTGGCTTTGATTGCAGTTTGTGCCCTCTTATTCTCAGCAACCGCTGGGCTGAGTCAAATTAGTTTTGGGTCAGCGAATTATGTACCATGGGTTTGGCATAACACAGGGATGTTCATCCGCAGCGACGGGTCCATTGACCCTCCCTCTGCCCCAATCAGAAGAGACGGCAACCTGTACACGCTGACTGGCGACGTTTTCGCGGGTATTGCGATCGAAAAAAACGATACCACCCTTGACGGGAACGGCTACCGATTATTTGGCAGTTACTATGGCACGGGCTTACTTCTCCAGAACGTGAGCAACGTCGTAGTGCAAAACATGAACGTGCAGTACTTTGAACACGGAATTTACCTTGACAATGTAAACAGCAGCATACTTCAAGGGAATACATTAACTGCCTGCGGCATTGAGGTCACTCAGAACTCCACCAACAATCAACTTACAAAGAATAAAGTGGGCGGAGACATTTCTCTCGACTTCACCAAAGACAACATGTTGACCAGCAACAATGTAAGCAGTATTTCTGTTTCATGGTCGAACAACGTTACCATCAAGGACAATATAGTGTCGGATAACAAACTGGTTGATTCAACGTTAACCCTTGGTAACTACACTGAAGGCATTTACATAGAAAACAGTAGCGACTCCCATATATCTGGCAATTCAGTGGAAAACAAAAACGTCGGAATTGACATTTGGCAAAGCACCAATTTCTCCATAACCGCAAATGTGCTCCAAGACAACCAAGTGGGCTTCAAACTTTGGGGATCGGACTTGCAGCATAACCTCCACAGCATAGACTCCTCAAACACAGTTGACGGAAAACCAGTCTACTTTCTAGTCAACAAAACTAACTATCAAGTGCCAGCGGATGCTGGTTGGATAGCCGCAATTAACTGCCAAAATATCTCGGTTCAAAACTGGGTTTCAACGCCCAACTGGGACGGTTTACTCTTTGTCGAAACCCATAGCTCAAAGATCGTCAACTCCAATTTAACAGGCAACTTCAACGCCATTCGAATTCAAAACACCTCCAACTGTGTAATAAACCAAAATACGATGAGTAACAACAAGTTCGCCGCATTATACTTTGAAGAAGCAACTAACAACTCAGTCACAGAAAACGAAGTTGTAAACAACTATTATTTCTTCGATATATGGCACAACTCAACTAACAACAATATTTTCCACAACGATTTCGTAGGCAACTGGACAGGTTCCGAAGGCAACGAATCAAATAACCAGTGGGACAACGGCGTGGAAGGCAACTTCTGGAGCACCTTCACAGGTGTGGATCTTAACCACAACGGAATAAGCGACTCAGCTTACCCCATCAACTCCAACTCTAGCGAGACCGACAGATTTCCGTTGATGGTTCCGCGAAACAACCAAGTTGCGGAGCAAATGCAGGCTCAAGCATTAAGCAGCCTAATTCTTGCTATGCCCGAAGAGTACCTTAACTACACAATAAGTAGCACTAACGGAACACTTTGGGCTACAATCGATGGAGTTTACCCGATGCATTTGGCTTCAGGACTCGAAGATGCCTTGCCAATGGCTTATCCCATTCCGCCAGGAACTGTAAACATCCACATTAAGCTTGACGGGGCCGAATTAACTTGGAGCAACTACAGCGATATTGACCCCGCAGCGCTGCACCACACAGACATCGGCGACTGGCAAATGATCTATTCAACAATCAACCCCGCATCAACAGATTTTCTACTGGAAATTCACTACCAACATCCAATAGAAGTCATAAACGGCTCCTACACTTTCCTGTACGACCTAAACATCAGCCCCTACCTTTCCCCCTCAACCGTTATATCAACAGCACATTTCACCGTGAAATTGCCGGAAAACGAGTCAACTCTACATGTTTACACCACAGGTTCCAACGGAGAATGGAAACCACTGAACTACGATAGCACAGAAAATATTTCAGGCGAAACAGCTACGTTTACTATAGTGTCGGAATACGCAAAGCCACTTCTTGGCGACATTGCATTTGTTTTTGGGGATTCCCAAATTCCCGAGTTCTCAGCCTGGGCTGCTCTGCTTCTGTTTGCATCGGTAACTCTGGCGACTATCGCTTTTTTTGTAAAAGACGCCAGCCGGAAAACCTCGAATAGTCGCGTTCGCCATGGCAAGAATTAAATATACTCTACAATAATACTGGTTAACTGGGAGAAAGGAGAAAAGATTTTTGCAATAATGCTTTAGTGTTTTCACGTTTTATGCTTCTTGAAGATTAAACGTAGAGGACGTTTACTGTATTTGTTAAAAATTCGGTTTCGTGAGATTCCCGCATTCATCTGGTTTGCTTGGTTTCGTCCCAGCTTTCTGGGCGTTTTCGATAAATGGGGATCTCATACTCGAACAGCGGCGTTTTTTTCATGTCTGTCGCTTTTCCGACTCAAATGCTTCTCTTACACTGTTAAAGTGTTTCCACAATAGAAACTATAGACTATATAGAAAAACCCCTTTTAACCGCGCCAAACAGCTTTTCTTGCAGAAAAAGTGATCTGTGATGATGAACAACAGTAAATCCTCTACAGTCTACTGGCTTGGTGACAGTCTATACTTGAACATAACCAACCAATGCTCAAACCGTTGTTGGTTCTGTTTCCGCAATTACAAACGAGGTGTTGGGGACTTCGTTCTTAAGCTTGCTATTGAACCTGCACTCGACGAAATTATTTCTGAACTTGAAAAGACTCTTCCTTTGCGTCGTTGGAGCGAAATAGTTTTCTGCGGATTTGGCGAACCCACTGCGCGTCTAGATGTTCTCTTAGATGTTACTCGGTGGATAAAAATGCGTTACCCATCAATTCCGATTAGATTGGACACTAACGGCCACGGCTGTTTTCTGAACAAAGGGCGAGCTGTGGCTGCCGAGTTAAGCGTTGCTGGTTTAAGCCAAGTTAGCGTGAGCCTGAACGGTTACGATGACAAAACCTACACTGAAAACTGCAGGCCAGTGTTTGAGGGCGCTTTTGAGGCGGTTTTGGAGTTTGTTCAGGAGGCAATGATGACTGGACTTGAGGTGGAAGTTTCAGCGGTGAGGCTGCCAGAACTTGACGTCCAAAAAGTCAAAGCAGTTGCCAATAAATTAGGAGCTACTTTCAGGATTAGGGATTATATTCCTTGCTTTTGGTAGGTGAGAGTTTGCACATTTTTTAACTTGGATTTTGAATTCGGCTAATTGTATCTGTTGTTGTGTCACTGCAGTCACAAAGTATTATATGTTTTTTGAGATTTAACTGTTATTCAGTGCCCTGAAGCTATGAATGTTGCGCGAAGTTTGGCGGAGTCAGGCGTTAGCGAAAACGTGGAAAGTCCCCTCTCATCCCCTAATCACTTTTCTCCTACCGCGTCCAGCTAATGACTTGAACCCGCCAAACAACATCTTTTAGAATCAAAGAAAAAGCCGAATCTATGTTTCTTCGTTGACCTTGTTAACATTGAATGAGGCAGATAAGCCTTTGTTGCTGCTTTTAGGGTTCAGTAGCTCTTTTACGAGCTTATATTGCCGTTGATATATGTGGCAGTTTTTGCTGTGGAAAATTAGCTTTCCCGTTTCCAAATTTAGGTTTCCACGGCTGTTAATTTCCGACACAAATGCTTCATTAAACAGCTGGAGCCCGGCGATGTTGGCTGGCAACCCTGCGTATGCGTCCCAACTGCGGAAGTAGCAGGTGAGATGCATTTTGCCTTCGAGGATTTCAGTGTCTATGAGGCTTAGACAAGGGGGCTCAGATTTGTGCTTGTTTTTGTCGAATTTCAAAATATCTTCGGGTAGCCGGATTACCATTGTGACTTGTCTGTCCCGCTGCTCCTCTACATACCTCTTGACAGCTTCCTCTATCTGGTTAATGGGGTTCTTGGCGTCACCATAAGGATTGTTAAGTCGGCTACCATACGTGTAAGATTCGTCCTGTTTCTCGCCGCACCACAAATACTCCAGCGCGTACCCTTGAACGTATTTGATGTCGCATGGCGCTTTATCACTGACTATCGGCCTATTCTCAGGATGAGAAATTTCGATGGATAAATTGAGTTTCTTTGTTTCCGTTTCTTCGGAGCCAAAGCCCACCTTAAAAACGTCGCCTTCATTCCAGATACGGCTTAATGTCTGGAACCACGCGTCCGGGCAGTCAAACGCTGAAATTTTCAGGTGTTTCAATGCGGTCTCTCCTCAGAACTTCTTCTATTAAGATTACTCTGGGTTTTACAGGGATATAAAATTGGTGCAGAACCTTGTTTAACCGATAACTGATTGCAAAAAATACAAAAAGAAAGAAAAGTAGGTCGGGTTTTAGTAGGGCATTCCGCCCATGCCACCCATACCACCCATGCCGCCCATTCCTCCCATACCGCCTGGAGGCATCTGGGGCATCTTTCCGCCGCCTGTTCCCTTGATCGAGATTAAGTCGTCGATTTTCAGGATCATGTTTGCGGCTTCGGTGGCTGACTTGATGACCTGTTGCTTTACGCGTAACGGTTCCAGAACCAGCATTGCGCACATGTCTACGATTTTGCCTGTGTTTACGTCGATGCCGAAGGTTTTGCTGTCTGCAGTCTCGTGTTTGGCTCTGAGTGCAACCATTATGTCTATCGGGTCTAATCCTGCATTTTCAGCGAGAGTCAACGGAATAGCTTCAACAGCTTCAGCGAAAGCTTCAACTGCCAGTTGCTCTCTTCCGCCCACTTTAACTGCGAATGCACGTAAGTTTTTCGCTAGTTCAGCTTCGGGGGCACCGCCGCCTGCAACGATTTTGCCGTCTTCAACAACATTGCGGATAACACATAAAGCATCATGCAGACTGCGTTCAGCTTCGTCAATGACGTGGTCGCTACCGCCTCGGATAACAATCGTTACGGCTTTGGGGTTCTTACAGTCACGTATGTAGATGAGTTTGTCGTCGCCAATCTTAACTTCTTCAACTTTCTTGGCTTTTCCCAACGCATCGCCTGTAAGGTCTTTTATGCTTGAGAGGATTTTGCCGCCTGTAGCACGTGCCAGTTTCTCCATATCGCTGCTGCTTACGCTCTTGACAGCGAAAATGCCTGCTTTGCCGAAAAAGTGAATCGCCATGTCGTCAATGCCTTTTTCGCAGAAAACCACGTTTGCGCCTGCTTTGGCGATTTGGTTAGTCATTTCTTTGAGCATGCGTTCCTCTTCATCTAGGAAAGACTTCATTTGATCAGGGCTTTCAATGTTGATTTTGGCATCAAATTCTGTCTTTTCAATTTCGATTTTGGCATTGAGTAATGCGATTTTTGCACCGTCAATGAATTTGGGCATCTGTGAACCGGCAACTTCTTTGTCGATGACCATGCCTCTGACGAGTTCGGTTTCTTCGAGGCTTTTGCCGTGTTTCTTGACAATTTTGATGAGGTCAATGTCAGCTTTCAACTTGCCGTCAGATTCTTCGGCTACCTGCTTAACTGCGTCAACGGCCATTTTTGCGAAGAGCTCTTTAGCGTTGGAGATGCCTTTGCTTGCTAAAGACGTAAGAGCGACGTCCCGAAGAGTTTTCTCGTCGGTGAGTTTCACGGGGAAAGCTAACTTGTCCAGAATTTCTAGCGCTTTCTCGCTTGCCTTCTTAAAGCCATCGATAATAACAGTTGGATGAACGTTTTTGTCCACCAAACTCTCAGCTTTTGAAAGTAGTTCTCCAGCCAAAACAACGGCGGTGGTTGTCCCGTCGCCGACTTCGTTGTCCTGAGCTTTGGCAACTTCAACAAGCATCTTTGCCGCTGGATGTTGGACGTCAAGTTCTTTCATAATTGTGGCGCCGTCGTTAGTTATTGCAACGTCTCCGAAGCTGGTGACAAGCATCTTGTCCATTCCGCATGGACCAAGAGTGCTTTTCACCGTTTCAGATACGATTTTCGCTGCCATTATGTTGTTTTTTAGTGCTTCGCGTCCGGTTGTTCTCCCGGTACCTTCTTTTAGTACTAGAACTGGAACTGATCCACCTTGAGACATATCATTTTCACCAGTTTATTTGTTTACAATCGTTAAATGCTAAACGGAACAATAAGACCTCTAAATATAAATTTTTCCCAGCACTGTTACACCTTAACGATATTGTATCCCGATGCCTTGCGTAGTCGATTCATAACAGCCAAGCCTAAGCCCTCGGTGGGAACGCTCTCGGCTATTATGATGTTAATGTTTTCAGTGTCAAAGTCCCGCAGGAGCCTAAATAGGTTTGCAGCCATGGCGTCCAAGTTTCGGCGGCTCCCCAAGGACTTAACAACGTCTGCTTCGTATGCCCAAGCTGTCTCATCCGTTGCCAAAACACCCACACGCATATTTTGCATCCAGCATGTGCTCGTAAGCTCTTTCACTTTTCTCATTACTGCGGGGACAACACCCTCCACAAGGATGACCTGTGCTTTGGGCGCGTAATGCTTATGTCGCATGCCTGGCGACCGTGCTTCTTCCGGGGGCAACTCCGCTTCCGTCGTAATGAAGGGGTGAAGCTTAACTTCGCCGATGACTTTTCGCAGTGCCTCAAGCGAGGTACCCCCCGGACGAAGCAGCAAAGGCTTGTCGACGCTTAAATCTAACACAGTCGATTCCACTCCTATTGATGTGGGTCCGCCATCAAGAATTGCGTCGATGCGCCCATTCAAATCGTCAAAAACGTGCTTGGCCGTTGTTGGGCTGGGTTTCCCCGCCAGGTTTGCGCTGGGCGCCGCAATGGGGCAACCACTCTCCCTAATCAGGGCTAAGGCGACGTTGTGCTTAGGCATTCGCACTGCAACCGTCTCCAAACCCGCAGTAGTGACGTCCGGCACAGTTGGGTAGCGTTTGAAAACAAGCGTTAAAGGTCCAGGCCAAAACTGCTTCATTAACAGCTCAGCCTTGGCAGAAACCTCCTCTGCAAGCTTGTAAACGTCGGAGGCATTCGCAACATGAACAATCGGCGGGTTATCCAGCGGACGCTTCTTCGCGGCAAACAAAGCCAACACCGCATTAACGTTAAGTGCGTCAGCGCCTAAACCGTAAACCGTTTCCGTTGGAAAAGCTACTAATCCGCCTGTTTTGATGATGGCGGCTGTCGCCAAAATCTTTTCTTCTTCAGGCTTTTCTGGATTGACTTTGAACACGACGGTTTGCTTCATGACATTGTGCCCGTTGACAAAGACGGGTAGGCATTTTTAAAGCATGAGGTCCAGTTGTCTCAATTTTCCGAGGAGGCTTTTTTGACGGAAAACCCGCTCAACAATACCAAATTTACCGTTTTATCGTTCATTTGTTATTACGTCAAATATGTTTGCTCTTTGAGCCCTTCAGAAGGTTTCTTCTCAAGTTTCAGAACAATCGAGGTTTCTGCCTGTCTGTCCGGAATAATCCAGTACTGTCTTAGTTTGCTTCGGCTCTCGTGGGGCACGCGTTGGAAACCGTTTTTCTCGTAGAATCGTACTGCCCACCAAGCTGCCGCCCAAGTGCCTACCAGAATTTCGCGAGTCTGCGCAATCAATATGAGGTGCCTAAGAAGCTTCTCCCCAAGTCCCTTCCGTTGATGACTCGTGAGGACATAAGCATGCCTTATTAGCGTAACCTTTTCCATGGGCTGAATCCCCATCACAGCGACCAATGCACTACCTTCGAACCCGCCGTAAAATTCCACGTGACGTCCCAACTCTTCCACAAGTTCCTCAGCGGTCATGTATGGTTCTTTCCAGCAATCGCTGGGAATAACCCCTTTGTAGGCTTGAGCAGCATCATTAACGACATTCAAGATGGCGGCGGTAGAGTCGGAAGGCACGATTTTGCGAATCACTTCACAACCTCCAAATTAAACTCGGACATTCGGCTATATTTTTTCAGGTGACTTCTCCTTTTCTGCCCCTAGAACCTTCTCGATTAGTCTTTTGAAATACACCTGTGCATCCATCTCAGTTAACTTGTCTAAGTATACCGAGACCATGGCTATTTTCCCTTTTTTCGCCGCCACATACTCGGAGAACATGCGCGCTGAAATCTCGTTTTTACTGCCTACCAGCACCGAAGAAGACGCAACCAAACCCAATGTATTGCTGGTTTTTGGAACGGCTATAGCTAAAGTGCCGAGCTTGTCCTCATTTTCGCTGAGCAGGATGAGGCAAGTGTTTTTTGCTTCTACATAGACGGCTAGAAACCGCGTTTCTTTTTCAGTTATTTCTTCCTTGATTACGTTGGCGCGCTCTATTTCCCGAGACCTCCCCGTAACGGCTTATTGGTTGGTTTATGGTGTGACTGCTTAAAAAGACTTCACAAGTCTTTGAGAATTCCCGCAAAAATGATTCCGTTTACCCTCCCAGGGTTCTTTTCCTATTCGAATTTTCAATCTTGTGTTTTCGGTGTTTCATTGCTTACTGTTTAATAGCTGGGCTAGATTCTTATGAAAGCAATTTCAAGGGTCGAGGTGACTTTATGACTGTAAAAAGGGCTGCTGCTGTGTTGCAGATACTTAAGCAAACTTTAGCTTTGCCCAATTGGACCAAGTCCAAGCGCGACCCGTTCGAAACCCTTATTGTAACAATTATTTCTCAGAATACGGCGGATCGCAACACTGAGCGTGCCTTCAAAACTCTCTCGAAGCGCGTCGAAATCTCGCCCGAAGCCCTCGCGAAGGCACCGCTTACCCAAATTGAAGACGCCATAAGGGTTGCTGGTTTGTACAAGAGCAAAGCCAAAAGCATAAAGCAGTCGTCAATCGGTATCGTCGAAAAGTACCATGGGTCCCTGCAGCCCATCTTGTTGCTGCCGTTGGAAGACGCAAGAAATGCACTTATGGAGTTTCCAGGCGTGGGTCCGAAGACGGCGGATGTTGTTTTGCTTTTCAGCGCCCAGCAGCTAACGATACCTGTGGATACGCATGTGAACCGCGTTGCGAAACGTCTTGGTTTTGCGCCTGAAAAAGACGGTTACGAAGCTGTTCGAGGTAGCCTTCAAGCCCTTTTCGATTCGCGTGATTATTTAGCTGTTCATTTGTTGTTTATTGCGCATGGACGGAAAACCTGCAAAGCACAGCGTCCACTTTGCAAGGCGTGTCCCGTGAACGCACTTTGTCCTTCGAACGGGAAGTGGGATAAGTCATGACTGCTTTTGCCTTGCCCAAAGAAGTTGCAGAGTATTTCCCCTACGCAAGAGTCAGGCCCTATCAGGACCAGTTCATCAGCACGGTTTACTCTGCGGTTAAGGAACGGCGTTCGGTGCTGATCGAAGGCAGCAACGGGTTGGGAAAAACAATTTCGGCTTTGTCCGCGGTTCTGCCAATCGCGATGGAGAAGAAACTGAAAATTCTGTACGTTGCGCGGACGCACCGTCAGCACGATCGTGTCATAGAGGAGCTTAAAGCTGTAGGCAAGAAACATCCTGTAGCTGGTGTTTCTCTGCGTGGGCGCAACGAAATGTGCCTATTTCGTTTCGACTCCAACCAGCACTATGATGCCAAATCTCTTATGGAGGTCTGTGAGCTCCTCAAAGCCAAAGGTACATGTCCATACTATAAAGGGGCGGACAAGCAAAGCTACGATTACTTGTCGTTGCAGCAGCTGATTGGCACCCGCAGCTACAAAGCCTCCGAAATCATGCGAGTATGCAAGAAGAAACGTCTTTGTCCCTACGAACTCGTTAAATCCGCGCTTTCCGATGTGAACGTTATCGCGCTAAGCTACCTCTACGTATTTGAACCCGACATCCGAAATGCATTCCTCAAAAGCTTGGACACGCAACTACAGAAAGTAATCTTAATCGTTGATGAAGCGCATAACCTACCTGAAACCGCAGTTGATATCTCCAGCAGTAGCCTGTCGCTTTTCATGATGAGACAGGCGGAGCTAGAAGCCAAACGGTTTGGTTACGAAGATGCCGAAGCCTTCGCGAAGCTACTTTACCAGGAAACGGATAAGCGGGCGGCGAACGTGCGCAAAGAAGAGCAGATTCCTAATCAGTTTCTTGATGATGTCCGCGAAAAAGCTGGGGTAATCGCGCCACGCAGTTTCTATCAACACCTCAACGAAATAGGCAACCA
Organism: Candidatus Bathyarchaeota archaeon; assembly: GCA_963760905.1. GTDB lineage: Archaea > Thermoproteota > Bathyarchaeia > Bathyarchaeales > Bathycorpusculaceae > JADGNF01. The sequence continues at coordinate 116,026 of CAVXEQ010000004.1, read as the reverse complement.
GATTAAGAAGACCTTGCTATCCGAGGGCAAGCACCCTCGAAGCTACATAAACGCAATGAGCGAATTCCTCCTTAGATGGATGGAAACTGCGGGCGACGAAGCCTACATAAATGTAATCACCAAGTACTTCACGCGGGAGAGTTCGCAAACCGCGAAGCTGGAAATCGTAGCCTTAGACCCATCAAAGATTACTCAGCCCGTTTTCAGCTCAACCTACGCGAACGTCGTTATGTCGGGTACGCTACAGCCGCTTGAAGCCTTCGCTAAAATTACGAAGACACCTGAAAACACTGTAGAACACATTGCGCCTTCGCCTTTCCTCCCTGAACAGATACTCTCGGTGGTTTCCTGCGGAGTCACAACGGCTATGGAGAGTCGAACCTCAGCGATGTACCAGACTTGCATCAAACGGATACAGGAAGTTGTGCGGAACACGCCTGTAAACACTGGCATATTCACCGCGTCTTACCAAGTATCCCAGAGTCTAATGGCGGAAGGCTTGCAAGACGCTTTGGAAAAACCGCTGTTCTTCGAACGAAAAGGTATGACTAGTAAAGCCAATGAGAAACTCGTCGCCGAATTCAAAGAGCACGCGTTAACGGGCGGCGCAGTGTTTTTGGGTGTGCAGGGCGGGCGCACTTCGGAAGGCGTAGATTTTCCGGGCAACCAAATGAACAGTGTAGTAATCATCGGGGTTCCCTATGCGGAGCCTACACCAAGGGTGCAAGCTCAAATTGCGTACTATGAGAAACGTTTTCCCCTGCGCGGACGCGAATACGGCTACGTTCTTCCAGCCATGAAAAAAGCATCGCAGTGCGCAGGTCGCACCGTGAGAACTCTTGAAGATAAGGGTGCTATCGTCTTCTTGGATCATCGTTTCGCCAGTAGTTACTGCAAAAGCTTTTTGCCTTCTTGGGTGCTCCGTGACCTTAAAGTTTTGCCTGCGAAAGATGGCGTGTTGGCGCATGAAATTTGTGAATTCTTCAAATCTTGAATTCTTGCTTTTCAAGGTTTTTCTGGAATTTCATGTAGGTTTTCATCGAGGCGTATCTTTCCAAACTGAAGAATTGCCGGTTTCTCTGCTACCGAGGTGAAGATTTTGAGTGCTTTTCTTGAGTAATCCACCTCACGGAGAACGCCTATTCCTAGAAACTTTCTCTTGAAATCATAAAGCGCAACAAGCAGATTATCAGCTCGTCGTTGCCAAATCAATGCATTGTTTTCTTTTCCTTCCACGGTTAAGTAGTTCAAGGCAAAAACTTTGACTCGGGCATTTTCTAAATATTTTCCGTAACCTAACTCGCGCAGGTCTCTACGTTTTTCTCTGCTTCTCTCCTTGATGGCCGCCGAAGATTCGGCTCGTTCCTGCCTGAACCCAGCCAGTGCATCTCCTAGTGTTGCACAGAAAGAGGGCAATTCGCCGCCTTGAAGACAAAAAACAACATCAGGCACAACTGCAGCGGCAAGACGCGACCTGAACAGAACGGCTTCTTCGCCTCCAACCCAGCCGTCAGTATTAACCAATACAAAATCGGATAATGTTTCAGCCATGATTTCTCCTCTCAGGAAAGCCGTGCCCTCAATTATCTTGTCTGCTTCCTCGCGTGGAGAGTTAGTACCTACAAAAAAGGTATTTGCCGGCTTTAGGTTGAAAAGGTCTGTAACTGGCTTATCTACGTAAGCGTAGGCGACTGTGCAAGGTGAGCCAACGTCAGATTGTCCTATGTCCTCATCTAAAACTGCAACTTTACATTTTTCGTTGACCAATCTATTTACGAGGTAGGTGCAGAAGCTAGTTTTTCCGAAATCGGACCCTCCGATTACCATGATTGTGACAGGTTTCTTTTGGATTTCACGCATCATTTTGTAAGCCGTAGTCCATGATTGTGGAATGGTGTCGCCATCAACTTCCATTGCGCCCGCATCTACCCCTAGAGAAAAATCGAAATTCGTTGTTTCCTTAATCGCGAAAGGTAATCGCTTTCCTTCGCGAATGACGATTCTTCTTGTGTCTTTGACTAGAAAACCGAAAACTTCTGCTTTGCCCGAGAGGATTGTCACGGAGGCTGGCCCGTCCACTAAGAGGGTTTTTCCCTTCTCAACTGTTTTCTTCAATGATTTTCCTCCGTGAATAGATATCTCCTGTTCTTCTTGCGATGCGCATGGCTGAAACCATGTGCCTTAGTCCACGCCTGTTCTTTATCTCGCTGGTGTAGCGGTTAGTTCCAGCTTCCTCAACAATTTCCAGCGAAACCTGAGGCGGTAACTCATCGTCCAACGCTTCCAAAAGCATCCTATATACGGGCACACCGCTGCCGATTTTAACGGTGACCGCGCTTCTGGAGAAGTCAATAGTTTTCAAGATGCTTTTGGTCTTGTTTAAGGTTTCTTTTATGCTGAAGCAGTTTTCCGAATCAATAACTGCACCGTCAGCTATTATTGCAATACCAAAGACCTCTCCTGGATCTACTCCGATGACAACGTTATCGTAGTTTTCTTTTCCTTGAAGAATCTTCACGACCTCTACTCCCAGGCTTTCAGGTTCCATTTCCGTGTCGAAAACAATGATTTTGCTATGAGTTATAAGATGCTTCTCGTTTTTGGTGGTGATTACAACCCTAATTTCCACTGGAATCGATTCGCCTGGGATAAGGCTTAAAAACTGGATGTTTCGCTGATTCAACTCGTTGACTATCAAAAAGTAAGCTTTTCCTTTAATTGTCGCAACAGCAACCTTAGCTCTCATATAACCAACTCCATAAAAGAAAACTAACGCATAAACTTTGGCGATCAAAAACCGAAAAATAACTTAGAACAAATGAAAACTGCATCAAATTTTATTTAGATTCTAATAGAGGACCGAGGTAGGAACCAATAAGTGGTGGATCAGCTAACAACAATTTTTACAATCAAGAATTTGCCGAATAAATCGGCGAGGCGAAGGGCAAATGAGCTGGTGACTATTTTTGTGAGACGATAAATCGATTCATGTTTTCTAAAGTGGTAACCTTTTTCGAGAAACGACTCCGCTAGAAATTAAGCAAAACAAGTTATTAGCTTCAAACTCATACTTCTCCGGTGTGCATAAACGTGACAAACAAGATACCTACCGGCAGCATTTGCATTGATAAGAACCTTAACGGTGGGCTCGCACCAGAAACCATAACCATGATTTATGGCGAACCCGAAACGGGAAAAACAACCTTCGCGATTCAATGTGCTGCGAACAGCGCCATCCATCGGAAGTTAAAAACGCTGTTTGTGGACTGTGACAACACTTTCGCTACGGAACGTCTTAGCCAAATCACGCAGGAAAAATTCAATGACGCAGCCGAACAGATAATCCTGATGAAACCAAAAGACTTCGCCGAGCAAACCGCCGTCGTAGACCAACTTTCAGACTACATATCTGAAAAATTCGGTCTAGTTGTCGTGGACACATTCAATTCGCTTTACCGCGCCGAAGTTGCAGAGACATCCACCAAAGGCTCGTTTGCACTTAGCCGCGAATTAAATAGGCAAATGGCGCTTCTGGCTCAAACCGCGAAAACTATGCACATCCCAATAATCGTGACCAGTCAGGTTAAAGCAGTTTTTGACGACACCTTCGTGAGTGTTGCACCGGTGGCAACCCGGGTTCTGCAGTTCTGGTCAGAATCCATCATTTCACTCAAACCCACAGAAAATCCGCAAGTAATCAAAGCTGTTCTAAAGCAGAAAAACCGCAACCCTCAAGAAGTAACCTGTTATTTGAGAATAGCACAAACAGGCATACACGACATCAAGTAGTTGAACAGGATGGACATAGCCGCATTAATTATTCAAGCGTTAAAATTCATATTCCCAGCTTACTGTGCAAACGCCGCACCAGTCCTTGGCGGAGGTGGAAAACCCATGGACTTCGGAAAAAACTTTCCCGATGGCAAACGCGTATTTGGAACAAATAAAACTTTCAGAGGTTTCTTCTTCGGCTTAGCCATAGGCGCAGCAGTTGGCGTTATGGATTGCATCGTGTTTGGCTTCCCTTGGCTTTTCGCCGTTCTCACCCCTTTAGGCGCATTGCTCGGGGATCTATTTGGCGCTTTCCTAAAAAGACGTCTAAGTATTGCCCCTGGAGGATTGCTCCCAATCGTTGACCAAATTGATTTCGTCGTGGGCGCACTGGTGTTTTCGTTGCCCCTGATGATTGTCAGTTGGCAACTGGCTTTAGCTGTGTTGCTAATTACTCCGCCTATACACTTATTCACGAATTTCTTGGCATACAAACTTAAGCTGAAAAAAAATCCCTGGTGAGAGAAAAATAAAGAAAAAATTTTTGTTTTGTTTCTATCCGCCGATCATTTTCAGGTGGATGAAGTATTCTATGAACAGGTACGCGATGAGCAAGAGTGCAGCGCCCACGATCATTGTCATATACGCTTGCCTTGGATTATACGCGTGCCTTGAACTTTGGTAAATGGTCAGCAAACCAATGAAGCCGACCAGGTACAGTATTCCTGATACTACCGTGTCAAATACGAATTGTTCGCTCAAAGACGGATACAAGAAATAGAACCTTGAGTTATAGTAAACTGCTGGCGGTGGCTGATTAATTACGTCGTATAGTCCTCCGCCGAAAAGAAACAATGCTGTACCCATCACTACAACCGTGATCAAGAGTGATGATGGCTTCATTGTGGAGATTCTGCTGAACCATCTGCTAAGCGAGAACGAAAGCCCCGATGCCTGTTTCTTCACTTTGTTTGACATTTTATGTTTCCCCGTGGTCAATCAGGTACTTGGATACTTCTTTAACCCAGTTTCCTGTTGATGAATTCTCTGCAACCTGACTTAAATATCCTTTCCAAGAAATCTTTAAAGCTTTTCTCCATTCCTCGTAGCAACTCACTAAATTACCGTACGCCTTAAAATGCAGCGGGCAAAAACCCTCCCTCACGGCTTCTCGATCGCACACTTTGCAGTTCAACGTTTTTCTCCGCCCGTTTTCGATGAACATTCAGGGTTAAAACACAGAATCCAAGGTCGCCTGCCCTTGAGCGAAACTTGCACCGTTGACCAACCGCAGCTCTTGCAAGTTTTATTCGTTGGCTTTACGTAGCCTTTCTGCGGTAGTGGAAAAGCTGTCCTGCAGGTCCCGTTGAAGTAGTTGGTGCATCCCACGAAGCGTTTGCCGGTTTTCTTTGAATGCTGAATTATCTGCTTCCCACCGTCGCATGTTGGACAAGGACCAATTATTTTTTCTTCCAGCTTTGCTTGCCTCACAGCACGGCTTAATTGTTCACCTATGGCTTTCTCGTTCTCCTTCAAGCTCATCGTTACGGGCTTCAGAATTTCAATAGCGTCTGAGAGAAGTTTCGCCTTCGTCTCCTGACCCTGCTGAACTAAACTCATTTTTTCTTCCAGCTGCCGCGTAAGTTCTACTGAAACCACGCCGGGACAATACTTCCTGAGGACATCAATTACTTCAAGGCCCAAATCCGTCACAACTATCCTCTCTTCGCGGATATATTTTCGGTCGTAAAGCGTTTGCATGATGCCTGCTCGGGTCGCTTTGGTCCCGATGTTGCCCTGCTCCATCTTCTTCAAAAGACTGGATGGATTATATCTTGGTGGCGGCTTCGTGAATTTGTCTTCTAAAACAATTCTTTTAATATGTACACTTTCTCCTTCAGCCATAAGGGGTAACGGCGCATCCTGCAGCCGAATAAATGGCTCGTAGAAATGAAGCCAACCTTCCTCCAAGGTCTGCCTGCCGTTTAGAAAGAATTTTTCTCCGCTAACGTCCAAGGTCACTTTCACCGTTTGACGAAGAGCTGCCTCCCCGAAAGTAGCCATAAATCGTCGGACCACTAGATTGTAGACGGTTTTTTCCATCCCTACGAGGGGTTTTTGTGACAGTTTTCCGGTCGGGTAAATGGCTGGGTGTGCTGAGTCTTGTTTTTTTCCTTCTGTTGGTTTCAGTTCAGGTTTAGATAACAATTCTCCAGCTAGTTTGGTGTATTCTCGATTCTTAGCCAAATCTTCCAAGATTTTTTTGTAGCCTATTTCCTTGGGAAGTTTTTGGCTGCTTGTCCGTGGATAAGAAATTAACGCATCCAAATATAACCGTTGGGCGATGCCTAAAGTGCGCATAGGCGTATAACCGAAGAAACGGTACGCTTCGCTCTGAAGCGAACCCAAATCAAACGGGAAAGGCGGCATCTGCATATATCTTTTCGTCTCCACATTTTTTGCAAAACCCGTTCTTCCTTTGCAACGCTTCACTATTGCTTCGGCTTCTTCTTTTACTTCAATAGCTTTTTTCTCGTAATCAGCTTCGTGCTGCACGTTCCCAATTTTCACCTTTGCTTTTATGATCCAATAAGGTAGGGGAATAAAGCAGCCAATGTTTCTTTCTCGGGTGGCAAGGAACTTTAATGTTGGTCCTTGAACCCGTCCCGTGCTTAACGTAGCGTATTGTTTGCTGAAGTTTTTCGCCGCCGTCGTCAAGGCTCTAGACAGGTTTATGCCGTAAAGCCAATCTACTTCGTGCCTCGCCAACCCGGCTTCTATTAGTGTGAAGTCCAGATGGGGCAGGAGAGCGGTGTATGACTTCTCCAGTTCCTCCTTTGTCAGAGTGGAGTATTTCATGCGTTTTGCTTCGTTTTCTACGCCGCCGCATACGTTTTTGAGGATGCAGTAGCCAATTATGCTTCCTTCAATGTCGTAGTCGCATGCATCAATGAACTTGTCCGCTTCCTTTGCCAGCTTCGCTATAGCCCGCAACCACACGCGGATTCGGCTGGCTCCCCGCTCCGATAGATACCGTGGCACCCACTCATAGCTAAAAACTGGGTAATTTCGACCTTTTCCCCCCGCTGAAACCGTGTATAAATGCCCAAGCGCCGGGACAACAACTATTTTTTCGTCCCTTTGCGCTTCGTAATATGGGACTCCGTTTTCCAACAATCTCTTAGCTTTCCCTAAGGCATCAAGAGCAGAAGCTATTCTGTTCGCAGCATCAGGTTTTTCGGTTATGATAAGTGTGTATTTTTCCAAAGGTAGCCGCGCTCTTGAATTCTGATTCAACGCTACAGAAAATAAAGGTTGCATTTAAATTCCTCTTTCGCTCTCCCGTGCTTCTTGGGAAGATTGGTGTGAATGGGACCTAGAGCGAGGATCAAAGAAATTTGCACTGTGCAAAAATTTTACTGAGACCGCAACTCCAGAGCTAAAACGCTTTGTCGGAATGTGAAATTTTAGCTTTGAGAAACCGGTAAAACAACAAAACAATCTTCACACTATCTTTTTTTAGAAAAAGTAGCAATCGATAAATATGTGTAGCGTCTTCCTTTCAGATCAGAGGGGACTATAGTGCCGCAGAAAGTTATTTGCCAGGGTTGCAGTCACATTTTATATGATGGCGCGGAGCTTAGACCACCCGACGAAATTATCCATCAACACGAAGGAAAATGCCCAAACTGTGGCAGAAAGCTATCTTTGCTGCCTATCAACGTCGAGGTTAAGCCTGCTAAATCAGCGATTCACCACCGTTAAATCTTCGAACGATAAACTTTCCAAGAGGGACCTCTGGAAAAATCTCATTAAACTCTACAGAAATCACGCGCTTTTAGGCATATACCAGAAAATTAAGAGAAGATTAAGTGCTTATCTGCTTAACTAGAAACTATGTTATAAACAGCTTTTAACTGGACATTAAATTATTGATGAGTTTGTCCCAGTTTAGTGGGATGCTTGTGAGACAGTCCGATTACCCATCGTTGACGCGAGAATTTGAAATTCTTGGAAAGGCATATATGAATGGCACTGTGATATAACCCATCAACCGCAAAAATAATAAACAACGCATATAATCTGTGTGAAGAGATGGCTTAAATGGGGATCAAGCAGACACTGTCAAAAGGCCTAAAAGGTTTCGGGCGTATCCAAGTTAGTCACGGAGCAGTTATAACTTACACCGCCTTGCTCCTGATACTGTTCGTTGCGTTCACCATACGCGTTTTGCCTATTCGCTGGGAAATACCTTCAGGTACATTAGGCCTCAACGAATTTGACCCCTACTATCAATATACAGTAACAAACCACATGGTTCAATACGGTTTACTGTCGCCTTACTGGCCTACTCACTGGATAGACCTTCAGCAGTTTTATCCGGCAGGCATCGACATGGGTGGTTCATTGCCTTCTCTTCCTATGACGACAGCTGCCATTTATGATGTCGTTTCTGCATTAGGCGTGAATATTGATCTAATGTCTTTCTGTTCTCTAATGGCGCCGATATTGGGTACAATAGCGGTTTTCATACTTTACCTCGTTGGAAAAGATATGGGTGGAAAAAACGTTGGCTTGCTCGCCGCACTCATAATGGCTTTGGGTCCAGCAGTCATCCAAAGATCTTCTTTAGGTTTCTTTGACACAGAAACCGTGGGCGTTGTCGCTCTCCTACTATTCATATTCTTGTTCCTAAGAGCTATCGAACCAAACAGCTCCCTGCGTTCGATGGTTCTGTATTCGATAGGCGCTGCGGGAGCGCTGGCTTACTTCAGCGGTGGCTGGGGCGCAGCTTACTTCCTTATTGGACTGGCGGCATTATTCGTCTTTGTATTAGTGTTAATAAAACGGTACAGCCAACGCCTTTTGTTCGCTTACAGCATAACTTTTGGTTTAGGCCTTTTTATAGCCATCAGTGTTCCTTTCCTTTCACCTCACTACTTGACAACAGGTGTCGTACTGCCAGTGGCAGGCGTTTTTGCCCTATTATGCATCGCTGAAGTCTTAAGAGCTCAAATATCTGCTAGAACCAAGACCATCCTCTCAGTAGCCTTCTTAGCTATCATAGTTGGTGGGTTCGTTGCGGTGGTTGGTTTCAGTGACGTATCTGGAATTGCTGCAAAATTCGGTTCAGTTCTTGATCCTTTTACACGTGCAAGCTTACCCATTATTGAGTCAGTGGCTGAACACAGGATAACCGCGTGGGGTTCAATCTACTATGAGTTAGGCATAGGCGTTCTGTTCTTCTTAATGGGACTGTACTTTGCAATGAAAAACCCGACCAACCGGAATGTGTTCCTGGTAGCTTTCGGTTTGACAACCCTGTACTTTGCAGGTTCAATGGTGCGCTTGCTAGTTTTGTTAACTCCCGCCTTTGCACTCTTAGCTGCTATAGGTGCTATGGGTGTTCTGAAGCCATTTTACACTTTGTTGCGCGAATCGGGAACGCAAGCCGCATCAAAGTCCAAGCGTAGCCTCAAAAGGATAAGTAAAGAATACAGTGCCATCGCAATAATCATAGTGTTCCTTCTATTGATGTCAAACTATGCATTTACACCTCAGACCGGCGGTGAACCGAGAGTATACAGCGCCGTATACACCCCAATCACCATCAGCGCTGCGAGTCTACCGATAACACCCAATGATCCAATTCCTCAATGGCGAAACATGTTAAGTTACACTCGAAATAATCTTCAGTCAACCTCAGTAGTAGTTAGCTGGTGGGACTACGGAGACTGGTTAGGAATGTTCGGAAACGTTACAACACTCTGCGATAACACAACTACAAACACTACACAAATAGAAAACGTAGCTTACGCCCTGATGGCTAATGAAACCCAATCGCTAAAGATGCTGTCAACATATGACAGCGAATATGTCCTGGTGTTCGTGACTCTGCAGTTACAAATCACGAGCGCTGGAAACCTGACTGGCGTCAAATTTGCCGGTTACGGTGACGAAGGAAAGTGGTACTGGATGGCGCGGATCTCTGGTGAAGCCGAAAGTCGACTGTTAAACAGCGGCTGGATGAACAACGACTACAAGTGGACCAACGAAACTACCTTCGCGACTACAGCCCTCGATAATAGCACAGGTGCGCAAGTCCAAACTTGGACTGATCAAGGACTCAACTCAACAATATTCAAGTTGATGAGTGACGCTGAGCAGCAATGGGCAAACACATATGGCGTTCCAGTGGTTGACCAGACAACATCAGCACCAAGCTATTTCACTTCTGCCCACATTGAAGGCTTAGACGTGGACCCACAGACATCAGCTTACCAATACGGTGGACTCATCCCCCTGGTTGCTCTATACAAGATTAACTGGGACGCATACAACGCAACAACCAACTCAACTACAACTCCCTAAGGTGAAACATTAGCGTGTGGCCAAGAGTCCCAGACCAACACAAGCCGGGCAAACCGCTTGTCCCATGGGGCTTAGGCGTCACATACGTACTGTTCACCACAGTCTACCTTTTCTTAATGTATTTTCTCAAAATTGATTCAGCCTCAAACGGCGTCTCAGCATCGCTTACTCTAGCAGTGTGCGTTTTATTCGGCGGCTTCATGGGTATGCTTGACGACTGGATAGACCTGAAATGGCGCTATAAAGCCTTCATGCCACTCATCGCGGCGTTGCCCCTCATATACTACGCAATTGCCAACCCCTACAACGCAGCAACCCTCATGGGAGTTAGAACTTCAATATTCCTGCCGTTAATGGGCACAATATCTTTTGGCCAGTGGTATTATTTCCTGATAATTCCATTAATCGTGATGATAATCACTAACGCCATAAACATGTTGGGCGGCCTCAACGGCTTAGAAACAGTTTGCCCAGCAATAATCCTGGTCGGATTAATCGCCCTCTCAACGGGATCGGCGCAGATTCTCATGGCGGGACCCCTACTCTTCTGGCTAATCCTCGCTTACTTTAATATGCGCGGAAAAATATTCGTCGGCAATACAGGATCCTTCGCTATCGGACTAACAATAGCCTCTTTTGCGGTAGTTACCGACCTCAAGTCGGACCTGCTGATTTCCATAATACCCTATGTTTTCAATTCAGCTCTGATTTTGTTAACAATTTTCTTCGTGAGGAAAAAAGCCAATGTCGAATTTGACGGAAAGAAACTCGTATCCGAACATCGCCGCAGCTTAGTTACCCTAATAACTTACAAGCGGCCACTGACCGAACTACAGGTAGTTGCCATACTCTCAGCGATTGTTGCGGTTTTCACCGCTCTTGGTATTCTCTTCCAATTTTTGTAGGCCCAAACAATAGAACCCAATGCGCGTTGTCTACGAAAACATTTTTTTATCAAAGCATAGTCAAATTCAGCCAAATAGGTTTTAATATGCCTTCAAAGGCTGATTCAATGTCGGCGGGTAAGTGGGCCTCCACCCGTTCCGCCGCGAAATAAACCCCGGTGTCGGAGGAGAAAGTAACGTGAGAATACAAACTAAAAGTTTAGCCTTAATAGCCGTGTACGCTGCACTTTATGCGGCACTAGTTGTTGTGCTTGGCGCCTTCTCTTATGGTCCTATTCAAATACGCCTCGCGGACGCGATGGTTGCTGCTGTCCCCTTGCTTGGTTTGGCTGGTGTTCTGGGACATACGCTTGGCGTGTTCGTTGCCAACTTGTTCTCCACCGCGGGTCTTATCGATTTACTCAACACTATACCCTCATTTGCCATGTCTTTCGTGGTTTACTATGTTTACAAACGGACAATGAATGATTACACCGTAATCATAACTTGTACCGCCTACTCAGCAGTCATAGGCACAACCGTAGGGTGGATGCTATCTTCCCTATACGCTCTACCGCTACTGATAACCATCGCTTATGTGAGTATCGGAAATATTATTGCAAGTGTGCTTATTGGATGGCCCGTTTTTAAGTTACTGAAAAAGACTGGTATATTCCAAAACTTGCTTCCGTAAGCCTCTTTGAAAAAACTAACAAAAAATTGAAACGGACTCAAATGGTGGAAAACATGACAGAAAATAAAAAATGTGTAGTTGTCCTCAGCGGCGGACCTGACTCAACAGTCGTCGCTTACTGGGCAAAAAAACAAGGGTACCAAGTAAACTGCCTCTCCTTCAAATATGGGCAAATTGCTGAAAAAGAAACCGAATGCGCCAGGCAAATCGCAAAAGCCATCGACTCGCCAATTAAGGTCATAGACATGAGTAGCCTAAGAGAAATCTTTGTTGGCGTCACTTCGCTTTGTGACCGAAAAATCGCTTTGACTTCAGATTTCAGCCAGCCCATTGTGGTGCCTTTCCGCAACGCAATATTCCTGTCCGTTGCGGTGTCCTACGCTGCTGGGATTGGAGCAACCCAAATCTTCTACGGTGCACACGGTTCTGACGCAAAAAACTACCCTGACTGCCGCCCAGAATTCTACAAGTCGCTAGAGGAAACGGCGTGGCTGGGAACAGAGAAAACAATCCAGATTCAGGCTCCTTTCTGCGGCATGTCTAAGGCTGAACTCATCAAAGTTGGCGCAAACATGGGTGTCCCTTTTGAGCTGACATGGTCTTGTTATCTTGATGCGGGAAAGCACTGCGGCAAATGCGAATCCTGTGTAAACCGAAAAGCCGCTTTCAAGGAAGCTGGAGTCGTCGACCCTACCGAGTACGCCAAGTAACTGCAACTAGGCGAGGAACCTTTCCAGCTTCGTCAACCCAATAATCTCATCAAAACTCAAACCCAATGCGTCCAAGACCTGGTCAAAGGTGCTGTGCAGATAAGCAACGTACTTGTCAACATCCACTTCATTTCTTGTGGTTAACTCAACGGGCTTCACGTGGGGCGGCTTGGATGTCTTGACAAAGCGTATTAGGTCGCCTGCCCGCAATTCCACACCGCTTTGTTGCAGAATTTTGGCAGCCTTCACATGCTGCGGTGTCGTTTTCGTGTAATGCGCAAGGTCATCGCCCAACACAACGCTGAAAGCCAACTCATTCATGTCTTTCCATTCTCTACGCTTTAGCGTCATGTACCGTTCGCGAACGATGTCAGCAATGTCTTTCTTGGCTTTGTTGAAATCCTCTGGGTTCTTGACTTGTGCTAGTCGTTCCTTCATTTGGTTGAAAGCATCTTTGATGAAGATTGGAATGTGCTTTTTCTTACCCGTTAAGCCTTTCACGTCCACGCTGCCGTCTTCGAGGACACCCAAATAGTTCTTTTTGCGGCTGCTAAACACTGCGTAACGATAGTTTTTGTCTACGTCTATGCCCATTTTGAGTTCATGTTCGGTAAAGCGGGTTACCTCTTCGATTTGCTCTCTGGTGGGATTTTTGAGGAATAGACTGTCGGTGTCGCCGTAAAGCACCTCGATGCCCACCTGCCGGCAGTAGTTGAGGATTTGGCTAATGCTGTGTCTGCCGACTGCGGCGGTTGCTTCCGCGACGGGTGGGCAATAGAGGTCAAAGCTTTCGGCTCCAAAAACTCCGTAGCTGGCATTCAAAATAACTTTGAGGGCTCCCTGCGCGACGTTGTACCAGCTCCTCTGGTCCTGCGGCAGCGTCTTATCTTTGGCACGTGACTTATACCAGGAAACCCTAAGGTCACGTAGGCTGCCGATAAGGAGGCTTTCCATAGCGCGTTTCTTGGTGCACACCCAATGCGGCGTGTTCGGTACTATATTGCTTCTACATTCTGGGTGTGGACAAAGAATCGACTGGTACCCAAGATTCCAGACTTTGATGATGGAGGGGTATAGGCTAGGAAAATCCATAACTGCAACGTTGAAGTGGACACCTGGTACGGGTTCGACCACCGTAGCGCCTTGATACTTTTTACCCTTGATTACCGCGGTTGTGGATGTTTTGCCTTTCTTCTCAAGAATGTCTTCGGAATTAGGGATAAGCATATTTCTGTGGCGGTGTTCGCGATGCATAAAGTTGCGAATCCATCTGGACACGCCTTGACGGCTAACGTCCTCCATGGGCATGCTGCTTATGCGCGTGAGAACAAGAATCAGCTTCATGGCGAGTTCATCTTCGAAACTGGTCAGTTTATAAGTGATTTCGCTATCTCTCAGACAATAGGCTGCTAGCTCCGTGTAGCTGAGGTCGCCGATGGTTTTTTCACTCTTAATTTTTTCGAGCCCAATGACGCCTTTGCCCACGTCGTTAAGCGTTATATCACGATACCGATTGCTGAAGGCATAAATCTGGACCGCTCGGTTAAAGAAAAACTTGTACAGGTCAATGTGTATGGCGTAACGGAGGAGACATACGCGTTTACCGATTTCGATGGGGATTTCTCGTCTGTCAATGCCCAAGTTACCTGCGCGGTGAACAAGGTACCGCAAGTCGAAGTCGTCGCCGTTAAACGTCAAGATAAACGGATAATCCCAAAGGATGTCAAAGATTGCCCTCAGAAGGAGCTCTTCTGTTTCGTAATATTCGATCTTGGAGTCAGGAGGCATTGGGCAGTTTCCTTCGCGGACGCCTGGGCGCTTCAGAACAAGAACTTTTTTCTCATCATCTGAGCTGTAGAGGCTGCAACAAACAACTGGGTAAACAGCTTCGCGTGAGTCCGGAACTCTTGTTGACAGGGGCGCGTAAACTTCTATGTCTATGGCTGCTCGCCGAAACTTCGGCGCTGGATACTCAATGAGCCTTGCCCATTCTTCGACGTATTCGAGTTCCTCAGTTGTAGCGTTTTTGAAGAGCCCCTTAAGCTTCGCGATGGTTTTTTCGGCTTCAGGCAAAACGCACTGAACCAGGCTGCCGTTCTTGACTTGGTAAATCATGCCTGGCAGGTAACGGGTGTCGTAAATGTATGATTGGTAGTACTTTATTTTTGCTTCCCAAACCTCTGGTTTTATGGGTGCATCTTGAGGGAAGTCTTCGGGAATAATGTCACGTATGCTTCCCTGAGGTTTGCCCCCGATTGCTAAGGGGTCGTTGGTAACGATTTTTGTTACTTTGATTTCTTTGTCGGCTAGTGGGTCAAAAACTCGTATGGTTTCGCTGTGGTCGTAGCCCTCATGGTTGACGACGCGTGGCATCTTCTTCAAGTCGGTTTCTGAAAGATTCGTGAGGCAGTACGGCTTGTGCCCAGTGTTGTCATACCAGAAGTAGATGTTGCCCGACTCTGGCTCGTAAAGCTTAACCACCGCCTTCCTCTGGCGTCCATCATAAGTTGCTGAGACGAAGTAAGATGCGGGAAGGTTATCAGGCGCTTTTGGCGGGAACAGGTGACGCTTGCGTTTCTTTTCTGGTTCCGCTGTCGGCTGAGTTGGTTGAGCTTCCGCTTTCGGAGTTGTCTCCACAGGTTTTTTTGGTGGCGGATTGAAATCGAACAAGCTTTTCTGGGGCATTCTGTCTCTTGACCTTGCTACTTCTATTGAAAGGCTTTGACTAAAAGCTTTAGTGGCACACCAATAGTCTTCTGTATCTTGTACCCATCAGCAAATTTTATCAAACTATTGATGAAAACGGTCTGGGCTGCGTCTAATCTTATTAGGGTCACCCGCTGTTTACCCTTGTGCATTAGCTTTGTTGAAGGACGCTTGGAGCATAGCCATAGAAACCCTAAGCTGGATAGAGATGCAGAAGCTTAGCGAACGCATGGCTCTAACCCGAACCGTCAAAGAGTTGGGCATAAAGGATCCTGACGCCATCCGTTTGGGGTACGGATTAGCGTTGGAGACTGTCCGCCGAAAAAACCTCATTGACAAATTCATCAACTGCCAACTCAAAGATAAAACAATAGACGAATACAACATGGGCGTCCAAGCGTTTCTGAGACTTTACGTTTACCAAACCCGTGTAGCCAGAAACTGGGCGAGTTTTGACCTTAAAGAAGCAGAACACATAGCCAAACAAGGCAGAGCGATTCTTGGCTGGGAAACCCTGCGGGAAGTTGAGTCAATTCTCGGTTTTCTACTCACACAGAAAATAGAACCCATACTGGAAGCTGCGAAAGAAGAAGAAAAAGTTGGCCTTCAAACTTTTCACCCGACCTGGTTTGTTAAGTACTGCTTTGACCTTTTTGGCAAGGAAGAAGCCATCTCCTTTTTGAAAGGAAACATGAAACCTCCCGAAACCTGCCTTAGGTTAAGCACCCTGCGTGCAAACCAAGAAGAAATCTTGCAGAAACTTGAAGCGGAAGGCGTCAAGCTGGAAAAAGTTGAACCCCTAAAGCATACGTACAGATTGATAAGCGCTAAAAGTCCGCTGAACCGAATAGATAGTTACCGACTGGGTTTCTTCTACATCCAAGACAAAGCCAGTTGCTTTGCCGCCGAAGCTGCCGGCCCTCAAGCTGAAGCGACTGTGCTGGACGTTTGTGCCGCTCCAGGAGCAAAAACCACTTACCTCGCCCAACTTATGCAAAACAAAGGCTCAATATACTCTGTTGATTATTCGAAGCGGAGAATGCGGGTTTGGCGTCAGGAAGTCGGGCGCATGTGGGTAAACATTGCTGAACCGCTTATTGCCGACGCACGCAGCCCGTTGCCGTTACAAGTGGAAGCTGATGTTGTGATTTTGGACCCTCCATGCACCAGCACCGGCGTCTTCGCAAAGCTTCCCGCAGCTAAGTGGCGGCTGTCACCTAAATCCATCGAGAAGATGGCTGACATCCAATGGATGATGATCAACAACTGCGCAGACAAAGTCAAAAGTGACGGAGTTTTGGCGTACTCCACCTGCAGCGTAACCGTAGAAGAGAACGAGATGATTATAGAACGTTTCTTAGAGAGGCACAAAGAATTTCAATTAGTCGACATAACCCCCAAGATGGGTCTGCCTGGGCTTCGAGGGCTCCAAAAATGCCAGAGGCTTTATCCGCATGTTCATCGCTGCAACGGTTTCTTCATAGCCAAACTCCAAAAGGATAAGTAGCATTTAAGTCCGATTGTCGTAAAGTAGAAAAAGCAGCAGCAATTCTCTATTAAGACGAGGCAACTAGACCGTTGGAAAAAGCAAAGACTGCAATGTTAATCGCTTCAGTTGTGGGCTCATTGGCAGGAATCTATTACACATTAACCTTGAATCCTTTGAATAATTACTTCATTTTTGCAGTACTTTTCGCGTTGATCGGAATAGGCGTTGCAAACGTTGTAATGTTAGTGCTCTACAAAGTATACGAGTGGCTCAAACAATACTACTCTGACGTTGAAAGAACACAAAATACGCCAAACGGCTAAACACACTTTTCAGGAGCAATTCCTCGGCTCTGGAAGGGAAAACTTTTACAAAAGGTCGCATTCGATCTAATTCAAACTGGCTTCGCATTTGATAGCGCGTTGGTACTGTTTTCGTCTTCAGCTTTGAAACCAGGTAGTTACTCTACATCCAAAAAACTGCGAAGATAAAGGGTGTGCATTAGAAATCTTTGCTCACAAAACGCACGTTAGAGTCACTGGTGCGTACCAACAAAACAGACTTTCGTTCTGTGCTACATCTTATTCTATCTTGTTTGCTGGATTTGGCAAAACCGCGAATTCCCCTTCTCAAAAAATGTTATCTACCTAAAAGCCCAAGTTAGCTTGTAGCTTAGGGTGTCACGCTTGAGCAACTCTGCCCCCGAATGCAACACTTCCCCAAGTGCAAGCGCAACACCCTAACGCTCACCTTTTAAAATCCTCCAAAGAAAATCTACCTCCACTTCCTAGTCGACAGAATCTAGCCGAACAAATTACCGTAGCAATTATAGCTCCCAATACCTGAAACTTCTCGCTGGGAAAAATTACTCTCAGGGTTCTGAACTTATAGTAATTGGCAAGTCTAGGAACTAAGAAGTGGCCTTATCTATGGAAAGAGTGGTTGATATTCGGCTTTATTGTTGAGGGATTTCCCAGTAGCTAATAATGTCGCCTTTCACCCATCTGCCGCCTAAACTTCTGACAACCTCGTTAATTTCGTCCCATTCCGCCTTCAAAAACTTAACAGGCTTTACAATAACGTAGTTTCCACTAACTGAGAAGCTCAGCAACGTACGCTGCTCTTTGCTGAATTCTTCCTCCAACAAGCTTGTGTTCTTTTTTGGCGGAACCAGAGTTTTCTTCACCAAAGTGGGCTCAGACTTTGTTGACGCAGCAGGTTTGAACTCAGTTTTCACTGCAGTAGACCCTACTTCAGTTTTTGGGGTTGCGGTAGACAAGGGCGAAAGTTTGGGGGTTGCCGAGTAGGTCACGTTAAATTCTGGAATCGGGTACGCTTCTGCGATGTCTTCGAAGTTGTCGCTTCTCACTATTGCTATGACTTGTCCAGTGAATACGTCGTATTTTATGTCTAAAAGTTCAATATCATTTGGCAAATTGGAAGTCAAAGATGATGTTTTTCCCTGAAGCCTTTCCATGAGGAATTCGGGGGTCAGTTTTATCATTCGCATCTTCATGGCTCGGACCACTTGTTGCTTTTTAGATTGGAGGCAAATCACTTAAAAGTATTGTTCACTAAACCGCAATCCCTTGCCACAAGAACAACTGTATATACGAAAAAAGTTATAGCCAAAGCTCACTCAATTAGGTATCCTATATGACGCAGCGGGGCTTTGATAACTATTAGCAAGATCACAATATTAACAGCCGTCGCAGCAATTTTCATAATTACCTCGTTTATCCCTTGGACTTATTTTCCTGTGAACGCTCAGGTTGACACGCTTTTTACTCCAGCAGATAAGTTTGGCATCCTCGAATACAACAGCACAATCAGTTTTGCAACCGTAGGCACCTACTCGCGAGCAAGTCTGGAAAATGAAACCTGGAACTTTGTAAATTTGAACCTTAACAACTCGCAGCAGCCGGTGGATCTTAAAGTGTCAGCCCAAGATTGCAATGTAACAATCAAGGAATGCCAAGTTTTCAACACTGCAACGTCAAATGTCACATTCGGAGGCGTTATACTGTTGTATACTGTTGTGGGGCAAGGCAACCAAACTTTTAACTTCGGTTTAGATCTAAAAGACGGTGCTTGGAGCGTTAGTTTCAACGATAATTTTGTAGGCGAAAACGAAGGTTGGTCTGTCTCTCCTGACAAAACGGTCACAATAACAGACGCAAAAGACACTTCCAATGTAACACTTGCATACTTCAATTTTTCTGGCTCTTTCGGAGGTAACGGTGACAACTCAAACCAGCCCTTCTACCAGCAACATTCAGTAGCTATAGTAACAGCAGTCGCCGTGGTGACTACAATCATAATAACCGTTTCAATTTCGAGAAAAAACAAAACCACGACAAATCCTTCGAAAATTGGATAAACTAATAAACAAAGACCAAACACAAGTTAGCGCTTAAGGAAAAAAAGATGCCTATAGAATATTACGATGCCTTGATAATACTGATATTTTTCGCATTAGTAGCCGTGGGCATCTTTAGCATCTTGAAATTCACCAAAAACAAAACTAAACGCGTCAGTAATCTTAGACTGTTTATTCAAATAGCCGCTGTCATCGTTGTTTTCATGGGCTTAATTTTGGGTCCCTTCAATTTGCCCTTGTGGCAGCCCCTGGGTCCGTCGCCCCGTGACCGATTAGTGGGCGCCGAGTTTTTCGGGAACCAATTCCCAGACGGTCTCTCAATACCTGTCCTTGCATGTTATTATTCAAACGGAAGAACCGTAACTTGTCCACTCTGGCAAATCCAAGCCTACATTTTTCCGTTCTGGAACTTTTCTCGAGGCTACGCAGTTATCTACTCCACACCAGGTTTGGAAATGATTGCCATCGTTTTTGGCTTAGTTATCGTAATGTCCATTGTTCTGGGCCGTTTTTGGTGTGGTTGGCTGTGCCCATTTGGCTTGTACATGGACCTTATGATTCGAGTTCGCAAAGTTTTCAAAATACGTCATTTGCGTTTCTCAGAGAAGACGAACACTGCTCTTGGGCAGCTCCGGTACATTATTATCGCAATTTTCCTGATTCTAAGCGTAGTTTTCGCTTCTCAAGCTATCTTTGGCACTCAACTTATACCTGGCACAAATCCTGGAGGGCCTCTGGGAACCGAAGCGGGCATAGTGGGCAGAGTCAACGAGCCTTTCTGCCTAGTATGCCCCATGAGGCCCCTATGCGTATTAGTTGAATGCGCCACTGGCAGCTTGAACTATTCATATGTATCCCAAATAACTTCTGGACCATTCTGGATCTCGGGATTCTACGTGTCTTCTTTAAACATCGCAGTATTGATTGCCGTTACTATCTTAGCTTTGGCGTACCGGAGGTTTTGGTGCAGAATCTGCCCTCTGGGCGCGCTTACTGCATTGTTTAGCACATTTACGCCGTTTAAGCAAATTGCTGTAACAAAGTTGCAGAAGGACGAGGAGAAATGCACCAAATGTGGCGTTTGCAAACGCGTTTGCCCAACGCAAGCAATCCAAATGTATGAGAAGAAAGGCGGCGATGTGACAGAGTCGCGGTGCATGCTTTGTTTAAGGTGCGTTGAGATGTGCCCAGAAGAAGGTGCACTGAGAGTACAGGTGGGCGGGAAAGACGTTTTCAAATCAAGAAACTGGCTTGATGATGCAAAGGTAGAGTCTGCTAAAGACTGATTGTCTGCTTTCACAGGTGTCCTGGTGACGTAGCTTATGACGTTTTTCTTATTTTATGGAACTCTTACATGCAATCTTTCATTGAACAAGCCAGAAAACTGATTTGTTGTATGATTTGTGCAGGCTTAACTAACTATGGAGAGCTTGGCAGCTCAGCATATTTGGGATTCGTGCTGGTTTCATGTTAAGTACAGCTCGAATAGGGGAATAACCAATAGTTGTTCATTGCACGACAGATTTTAGAATCTGAACCTGAGTTGAATTAGCGAAATCATAAATAGAACTTATTCAGAAACCTTCAATTGCTAATTTTAGGAGAGAAAATAAGAAATGGAAAAACCTTCATTAGAAAGTAAATTAAAAATTAAAGGGAAAAAAACGCCTTTCGCAATTGCTTTGATTCTGATGCTGACTTTTAGCGGACTTTTGGCAATTATTCCAGCTGCAAATGCGCATACACCTCCATGGACAATTTCTACATACGCATTCATCAGCATTCAGCCTAACCCCGTAGGTCTTAGTCAAGAAGTGTTTGTTAACTTCTGGATTGACAAGGTACCTGCAACAGCAAACGGCGCTTATGGTGACAGATGGCAAAACTTCACCGTGACTGTTACAAAACCTGATGGTAACAAAGTAGTCCTTGGACCATTTGTTTCTGATGACGTCGGGGGATCCCACACAACATATATTCCTGACCAACTAGGCAGCTACAGCTTCGTGTTTAACTTCCCAGGACAAATAATCGCAGGTGCTAATCCAGCGCCCGGTGGATTCATCTTCAACAGTCAACAGGTTGGCGATATTTATCAACCTAGCACTAGCCGAACAGTGGTGATCACCGTTCAGCAGGATCAAATACAGCCTTTCCCCGCTACTCCGCTTCCTGAGGGTTACTGGCAACGTCCGATTTTTGCTGAGAACACGAATTGGTATACGATTAGTGGCAACTGGCTGGGAGCAGGCCCTTATAATGCTACCTCAAATTTCAATCCATACACAACGGCGCCAAACACTGGTCACATAGTGTGGACAAAGCCTTATGCGCCTGGAGGCCTAATCGGTGGAGAATTCGGTGGGTCTGAAGTGAACAGTAACTACTACTCAACTGCACAATATGAAACTAAGTTTGCGCCAATAATCATGAACGGAGTACTCTACTATACTTTGGTCCCTGGAAGTCAGACCAGCCCAGAAGGTTGGGTCGCTGTAGACCTGCGCACTGGACAAACGGTCTGGACTTATACACCAGTGCCGAGTATTCCGGGGCCAGGGGCGTCAACAGCAGTTTTCGCTTCTCCAAATGCTACTACTCTGTTGCGAGGTCAACTGCTGGATTTCGTATCACCCAACCAATTCGGAGCCTTAGCGTATCTTTGGACCAATGAACCGACGGTAACCCCGAACACTGGCAGTACATACGGCATGTATGATGCAATGACGGGAAACTGGATACTTAACATTGTTAACGGGACTGGTGCTACATTTGTTTCGGACACAAGCCAGACTGGTGGCGGACAAGGAAATCTGTTGGGCTACTACATTAACAGCACAGATATGACTTTGAACATGTGGAATTCAACTCGTGCCATCATCCGTGGACCTGCTGGAACTGGGGACTTGAACAACTGGCTATGGAGACCTCAGCAAGGAGGCAGTATCCCTTGGCAATACGGAATTCAATGGTCGGTGCCCCTAACTACAACAATGACTGCATCTAACGGTTCCACTGTGAACATCAACGCAGCTTATGCAGAATCAGCAGGCGTCGCTTCACCTCTTGCCATCTCCAAAATCGCTGACACAATAATCGTGACAAACATTCCTGGACCCACAATTGGTTTTCAGCAGCCAGGCTACATAGTTAGTGAAGGCTACAGCTTAGCTACAGGACAACTGCTATGGGGACCGCTAAACCAAACGCAAACACCATGGTGTAGATTGTCAATGGCTGCCGCTGGCAATGGAGTCTTTGCTATTTTCACATTCGAGACGCAATCATTTTCTGGCTACAGCACCTCTACAGGGCAGAAACTGTGGGGACCTGTCTCAATTGCTCAGGCTGAGGTTCCATGGGGTTATTACGTTACAAACGCAATCATTGCTAACGGCAACTTGTACTCAGCTGACTTCGGTGGATACGTTAACTGCCTCGATGTTAACTCAGGGACTATCAAGTGGACATCCAACACGGGAAGTAGCGGCTACGAGACTCCATACGGTGTATGGCCTCTAGTAAACTTGGAACTATTTGCAGACGGAAAGCTGTACCTCATGGGAGGCCACTTATACAGTCCTCCGCTATTCCATGGTGGCGAACTGTATTGCTATGACGGCACTTCGGGAACGCTATTGTGGAGTGAGCCTTCTTTCGCCATTACTAACGGTGCCAACGCAGCAATCGCCGACGGCTACTTGGTAGTGCCAAATGCCTACGACAACCAACTATACTGCTACGGCAAGGGACAATCAGCTACAACAGTGACGGCAACGCCGGGCGTTGGGAACGTGATAACGATACAGGGCACTGTCACTGATCAATCTCAAGGACAAACCTGCCTGGGGATTCCAGCGGCTGGTACTCCGGCAATCTCTGATGACAGCATGAGCACTTGGATGGAGTACTTGTACATGCAGCAACCAAAACCAACCACCGCAACAGGGGTCCCAGTACACCTGACTGCAATCGATCCGAACGGAAACACACAAGAAATAGACACAGTCACAAGCGATGTGAATGGCCACTTCGGTTTAATGTATACACCGCCTGTTCCAGGCTATTACACGATCACTGCCACATTTGCCGGTTCCAATTCTTACTACAGCTCATCCGCAGAAACAGGCATAGGCGTATCCGCAGCTCCAGCAGCATCAGTAACACCCACTTCAACGCCTACAACAACTCCACCAACTACCGTAACGCCAAGCGCAATAGCAACATCAACACCTACAAGTGCCCCACCACCAACGGCGCAAACACCAGTTGCCCTATACGTAGCAATCGCAGCAGCCATAGTCATCATAGCAATCGTTGCAGCAGCATTAGTGCTAAGAAGACGAAAATGAAACGTGCACCGAAAAACAAAAGCCCCTTTTTCCCTTTTTGGCAACATCTCTTTTTTATTTTCCATCAACTTTTTGTAAATAACAAGTTTATATGTAAAGTCAATTCCTATTCTCGTCACATATTTCCGTTGAGGCCCATTGATGGATAGAGAGCGTGAGATTTAGGGTACTCTTCGCCCGAGTTTCTCTTAACCTTCTTGTCGGTTCTCATTTACGATAAACCAAATTATTGCTTCATGTCCAATTCTGGTAAGTGTTAAATACTAAAACGAAAAGAAAGGGCCATTGTCTCCTAGGAGAGATAGAAAAAATTTGGGGAAAAAACAAAACACAAAGAGGAAAAATAATGTTTTTAAAGTTTGATATGAAAACAAAGAAAATCCGGGCAAATGAATCCAAAATCTTGTCTATAGCTTTTGTCATTCTGATGCTGACAGCGTGTGCTTTCGTAATCACAGACAAAACAGTTAGTGCGCAGTCTCTCTCAACTATTTCAACTCAGACTTTCATGAGCCTTTCACCAAACCCTGCCGGCGTTAATCAGGCTGTTACTGTCTTCGTCTGGTCCAGCCTTGAACCGTTTGAATACGGAACCACTTTCTGGGGGTGGAACATGACAGTTACCGTCACTTCCCCCAGCGGCGTAGCAACCACGATAGCACTTCCTGAAACTCTTTCGACTGGGTACACATACATATCCTATACGCCTACCACGACTGGCACATATCAGTTCCAAGCCAACTTCCCAGCTGTAGTGGTAAACGTGCCAACTTTTGGTGTCTTCGGAATTTCGCCGGGTGATTACGCTTTTACTGCAAGCCAAAGCTCTGTCCAGACCCTCAATGTAACGACGCAAGAAGTGCTGCCATGGCCTGAAACATCCCTTCCAACTGGTTATTGGCAAATCCCGATAACCGCTGAAAACCATAACTGGTATAGCCTAGCTGGAAACTGGTTGAACTCAGGCGTTTACAATGGTGGCACACCTACTACGAACCAAGGCCCTATCAGCCCTCACATATTATGGACTAAGCCATTATCCTTCGGCGGTCTCAGTGGAGGAACAATTGCTGGATCTGAACAACGCGCTGGAAACACGTATGGATTAAACTACTACAACGGTCTTCTCTACGAAAACAAACTTAAAGAATGGATAATTAACGACTACATGTTCTACGACATAAATCCTCCTGGTAGCATGTTTGTTGCCGGCTTGCCTGGAGTGAACTGCGTTAACTTACGCACTGGAGAACTGGTTTGGCAGAACCTTACTATGCCCCAGATAACTTGCGCTCAAGTATACACAATCTCCGCAGGTTTGATGTCAGGGTCACAAGCATTTCTATGGTCGACCTCAGGAACAACTTGGTATCAATACGACGCTTTCACGGGAACATTGATAACATCATACACAGATGTAGCTTCCACGATGGGCGCTTTCGGCCCCAGTGCGGTAGGTCTGAATCCGATTTATGGACCTAGCGGTGAAATACTGGTTTACATCCTAAATGGGGCGGGTCATTGGTTTGCATTGTGGAACTCAACTATAGCTGTTCAATATCCCATCACCGATGCATCATCACAAAATTATCAACCTTCCGCGGCTGCTTCTCGACCTTGGTCAAACGGAATTCAGTGGAACGTTACTATTCCAACAGTAGCGGGTTCCCCCTCTGCATCTATATATGACTATCCAGACGGCGTACTTGTTGCAGAAGCATCGTTTAACACGAATACTGTGAATCCGACCTTTGAAGACGTAGGCTATAGTCTTACTACAGGCGAACAACTTTGGGTTGCAAACCGAACAAACGTAGGATGGGGACAAGGCGGACCAACCGTACCTGGACTCTTCACCTTCGGCAACGCATTCGGCAACGGGTACTACGCATTTTTCGAAAGAGAAACTCTGCAGTGGCACATCATTAATATTAAGACTGGAATCGAAAATGCCGTGACACCAGCGTTGAACACTGTAACTGGTAACGACTGGTCCTATTATGACTGGTCTGGTCAGATAGCTTACGGAGCATTGTATACTACCGGCTATTCGGGAGATGTCTGCGCTTTTAACGTTACGACGGGAACAAGCATGTGGGTTTTCAGCGAAGGTAGCAGCGGTGTACAAACACCTTTCGGGTCTTGGCCTACCTATGGCGGAGTGACGATCGCAAACGGCATAATATACTATGGTCCTTTGGAGCATACGCCGCCTACACCTATGTATCGAGGATTTAACCTATACGCAATAAATGCCACAACAGGAGAGCAAATGTGGAGTCTTCCCGCCTTCATGGCTTCTTTGGCGGTAGCAGGTGGCGAACTCGTAGGATACAACGGCTATGACAACCAAATCTACGCGTTAGGCACCGGTCGATCAGCTACCACTGTGGAAGTTTTGCCGGCTCTAAATAGCGCTTCACAGGTAGTGATAACGGGCACTGTTACTGATCAATCGCCAGGCGACACTTCCTTGGGTATTCCTGCTGCAGGTACTCCAGCAATTTCTGACGATAGCATGAGCGCATGGATGGCATATCTCTATCAACAGCAGCCAGAACCTATGAACGCAACCGGTGTTCAAGTTACATTGACAGCTATTGATCCCAATGGGAACCTGCAAAACATTGGACCAGTCACAACCGATATAACCGGTCACTATGGCTTAATGTGGACTCCACCAGTTCCAGGTTACTACAAAGTCACCGCTACATTCGCCGGTTCAAACTCTTACTACAGCTCATCTGCAGAAACAGTCTTCGGTGTAGGCGCAACGACATTAGCCGCTCCAGCTGCAACATCTCCAACTGCTACAGTGTCGCCAACTCAAACCGCAGCACCAACATCAACGCCTGTTCAGTCTGTTTCGCCTTCGCCAAGTGTTGCTCCGCAGCCTACCAGCGGCATGCCAACCACGACGTACATTTCTATCGCAGCAGCAGTTGTCATTATTGCAGTTCTCGCGGCAGTAATTATCCTAAGAAAACGCAAATAAACACGAAAAACCCAATATCTTTTCTTTTTTTGGCATTTGTTAAAAATCAATATTTAAGTTAAAGGTCAAAGGTTGACTGAGTAGCTCTGAAGATACTCAGCAAATAAAGAGACGTCGATAAACCACGGCATAAATTGTATAAGGGATTTCAAGAAAACATATTTTGATAATGATGACATCAGGCAAGACGATAAGCGTTAAAGTGGCAACCGCTGTTGGGCTAGGCGCAATAATCGGTGCAGGAATATTTGTTTTAAGCGGAACGGCTATTGCGTTGGCTGGTTCAGCAGCTCTAATAGCGTTTGTTATCGTTGGCGTCATCGCATTAATTGTGGCGCTTGAACTAGGAGAATTAGGTTCCATCATGCCCCAAGCTCAAGGCGGTTCATACTCTTACGCTTACGAGGCTTTCGGCAGTGAGCTGGGTTTCATTACAGGAATTATGCTCTATTTTGCTTATGCTTCATCGATTGCTCCAATCGCTCTTGGTTTCGGTTCTTACCTTACTAGTTTGCTAGGATTAGGGCCTGATATTTACCCCATAATATTTGCTATTCTTCTAATTTTGGTTCTTGCTGGAGTCAACATTTTAGGCGTCAGCAAAGCCGCAAAGGCAGATTTTGGCCTTGTAATAATAAAAATTTCCATTCTTATAGTCTTCATAGCTTTTGCCCTGCTTTTCGCTATAGGCAACAGTTCCATGGTTGAAAACAATTTTTCCTCAGGATTTCAAGCAGGTAACATAAGTGCAATTTTCGCTGCAAGTGTTGTTATTTTTTTCGCTTATTCGGGTTTTCAATCAATTTCAACAATTACGCAAGATGTTAAAGGTGGCGGTTTAGGCGCAGCAAAAGCGATTGTTGCTTCAGTCGTTGTAAGCATGGTCTTGTATGTCCTTGTGGTGGTTGCGCTTCTGTTTTTGACGCCGGCAAGTGAGTACTCGATATCTTCAGACCCGTTGTCGTTTGCGTTAAGAACGTCTGGTGCTCCAGCATGGCTTTTTAGTTTAGTTTCGATAGGTGCTTTGATCGCGACAACTTCTGCAGCTCTTGCAATGATTCTCGGTTCCTCTAGAGTGCTGCGCCAAATAGGCTCGGATAAATTGTTGCCAAAAATAGTTCGTAAGTACAATGAGAAAAGGGATGTAGCAGTTAACGGAGTTTTAATTTCTTCGGCAATTGGTGTGGTAATGCTTTTTTCAGGAAACATTTACGTGATGGCGTCGATTAGCAACTTCGGCATCATGTTTTGTTATCTTATTGCTAGTTTTTCGTTGATTCACTTCAGGCGTTCCAAAGCGCCTGCAACTTTTAGAGCTCCGCTTTACCCTGCGCTTTCAATAGCTGGAATCATAGGTCTAATTGCGCTGCTAATCGGTATGCCCAGGGAAGCTTTGATAATTGGGGTCGCAATGATTTTGGCGTTAATCGTTATCTACTATACGCTTGTTGAAGCGGAATCACGAAAAATCGAGAAAATAGAACTTTTTGACTAACACTACGTAAAATATCGCTTAACATTGAAAAACCCGCTTTCGGGACTAAAGAATTCTTACCTGATTGGTCAATGAATTATCAAAGCACTCTGCAGGAAAAATTACTGATCGCCGAATCATTAGCGTGATATGCGAGCGGGGTAAAGAAGTTTTATTGTGTGCTCAATCTAAAGAGGTTACGGGCGACCGCTTTACAAAATACAATACAAAAAGTTTAGTTTTGGTAGGGTACGACTGGGGATTTGAACTCCGGCCAGTGGAGATGTCACCGCAAAATCCCTTTTTTGCGAGAAATGTGCGTTATGCTGTTTGCTGGGCTTTTTAGCTGTATACGGGCATTATTTCCCAATTGGTGAGTCGTTCCCCTGTGTAATAATAGATATCGGTTCGGACGCTCGCGCAATCTAAAGCATTAATTGTTCCCAGTTGAATGTAAGTATCATTTGTTACGTTGCTGCCTTGGTAGAGGATGACATGGAGGCTGCAGTTGTTAGCTGCTTGGGCGCCTATGTTCCAGACTTCTCCTTCGATGAAGAGGCGGGTTTGGTTAGAATGGTATGCGGTGTGGTCTATTATTACATCTGTGGTTCCGAGTTTGGTGATTAGCCGTGGACCTTTTTCGTAGAGCTGGTTTTGGAGGTCAGTGTTCTCACGTTTGAGGTTGTCATTTTCAGTTTGCAGACTGCAGATTTCGTTTGTTAAGTTACCTCGTTGACTGGCTATGTCTAAGGTTTGATTTTGTAGACTTGATACTTGCTCAGCCAAGTTGGCAATTTGGATATGAAGACTTGCTTTCTCCGCCTCAAGATTCCTAACTTGCGACTGGGCTTCATCAAGCGAGTTGGCCACGCCTGCAAAATCATTTTGTTGGGCATTGTTGCTTACATATTGAAGAGCGTTGGTGCCAAGGCTTGTCACCAGAAAGACAGCAAGTATTACCATTGGAATTTTGGAGTTCACGTTTTTTGCATCTCCATGTGTCACTGGTATTTCTATTCTACCGGTTTGTCTTATTTTTCACTGTGGAACAGTTTGTTCCGCTGCGGGAACAGTTCTGAGCGCTCGCCATATAGTAGGTTCAGGACAAACCCAATGTTGATTTTTACAAAACGTTTTTTTATTCTTGTATTGGTTGTTTTTTGTGTTTCTGGGGTTGTGTGAGCTTTTCTTTTTTAAGGGTGATCGGATGTGGAGTATTTCAGTTCGTTTTGTTGAAATAGCCTGGGCTAAACCATAGTTCCTGCTTAACCTACATTCTAAAATTGTGCCGATTTGATTGTGGTTGAAATGAATTATTCCCACATTTTAGGTTCAATAATGCATTTCGCATTAACCTAAAATAATTAGATTTAAATCCCATTTTTTGGTAGAAATATATCAGAACATGCACTTTCCAATTCTCTCTTATTTGAATGGTCTTATTTCTTTTCTTATATAATTGCCTTTTTGCTAAAATTTTGGCTATTTCATTTCGAAATATTGCTAACTTTACAAAGTGTTAAAAGCAGAACTTATCCACCTGACCTCATGGAGAGAAAATAATGAAAATACAAAATAATAAAAAATTAGCTATATTCGCTGTCCTTCTGATGTTTTCGATGGCAGCTTCAATGATGCTAATTCCGAACGCGCGTGCTCATGAGCCAGCGTGGCAAATTCCAACCTTTGCATATGTGCAGGCTGTGCCCAACCCCATCGGGGTCGGCCAGCAAGCAATCATATACATGTGGGTTGACAAAATTCCGGACGGTGCCACCTTAGACAACGACATTCGCTTCCAGAATTACAAAATTACCATTACAGCACCTGATGGTACAACACAAACGCAGACTTTCCCCACGGTTCAAGATCCAACGTCAAATCTGCACTATTTCTTCACTCCTACTCAAATCGGCACCTACAAACTTGACTTTTCATTCCCAGGCTACACTTACACTTACACAGGGCCCATATCCGTCTTCGGTCCGCCGGCGCCAAGTCAATACATAGGCGACACTTACTTGGCGAGTTCTGCATCAGCAACACTCAATGTTCAGCAAGAGCCAATAGGTACAATCCCGACCACTCCGCTTCCAACTCAGTATTGGACTCGCCCGATTTACGGTGAAAACCCGAACTGGTGGTCAATTTCGTCCAACTGGCTGGGTTACGGCGCACCAGGATACATTGCTGGTTTCCCTGGCGATGCAGTTGGCCCTCAAACTAGCCACATAATGTGGACTAAGCCGCTTTCAAGCGGTGGTGTTGTCGGAGGGAATAACTTTGAGATTCAAGGAGACACTTTCTTCGAGGGCTCCGCATACGTTCAAAGATTCGAAAAACCGATAATTATGGATGGAAAGCTCTTCTACACTGAACCATTATCGTTTGGTGGTGTTCCAGGATCCTTTACTCCGCAACCTTACGGTCCCACTGTCTGCGTTGATTTGCAAACTGGACAAGTTGTTTGGTCCCGCACTGATGTACCTTGGCCATCCTTCGGCTACATGTATGCAGTCCATGAACCCAACCAACACGGAGTTTACGAGCCAATACTGATTTCGCAGTCAGGTCCTACTTGGCTGGCGTTTGATGCATACACTGGAGATCCGATGTTTAACGTGACTAACGTTCCAACAGGCAAGTCGGCAATGGGTCCCGAAGGAGAGTTCTTGATTTATGTTCTGGCAAATGTTGGCACACCCGCAAGTCCGCAGTACTATTTGGCTCAGTGGAATTCATCAAGACTATGGGATGGTCAATACGAAGGTCTATCAACTACGCCAACCGTTGTTCCTCCAATAACTAACGGGAACGATCCAAGCCTTTATGACTGGAATATTTCGATACCCTCGCTAAACTCTATGCCCATGGGGTCTTCCATAGTTGACGCCATAAAAGGCAATATGATACTTGGAATCAGCGGCTTTTACCCATCTGGTCCTGTCGCATTAGGCGCTACAAGCTGGACTCCATACACGTACTTTGCAATAAACCTCAACCAAACTAAGGGCGCAATCGGTTCAGTTTTATGGACAAAAGCACTTCAACCACCAGCAGGCAACATCAGCGTCTCGTATATTGGGGCTGACCCAACAGCGAACAACGGCGCTGGAGTCTTCGCTGAAACATACAAGGAAACTATGCAACGCGTAGGATACAGCATGGCTACAGGTGAGAAAATTTGGGGTCCAGTTGGCGACCAAGTTGCATTCCAATACTACAGCACCCTCGGTTACTACAGTGGTGGAGTAGGCGGATGCATACTTGCTTATAACAAACTCTACAGTGCTGGATACGGCGGAATAGTTTACTGCTATGACACGTCGAACGGAAAACTTCTGTGGACTTACGGGAACGGCGGGGCAGGCAATTCTACCAGCATGGGCTATGGAGTGCGCGGCAACTTCCCCACCACGATATACGCTATTGGCAACGGAGTAGTATACACGATTACTACTGAACACACTGTCCAGACACCAATCTATAAGGGCTCATTGACTCGTGCAATTAATGCTACTGACGGAACGGAAATCTATACTCTTTCAGCCTACACAAGTTCGTTTAATACACCTACAGCATGTATAGCAGACGGATATGCGACATTCTTCAATGGCTATGACAACCAAATTTACAGTATCGGTAGAGGCCCAAGCGAAACATCTGTCACAGTTTCCCCTAAAACATCAACAAGCGGCAGCAAAGTATTAATCGAAGGTTCCGTAATCGACACCGCTTCAGGAACAAAACAGGCCGAGCAAGTGGCAAACTTCCCTAATGGTGTTCCAGCAGTTTCTGACGCAAGCATGAAGGACTGGATGGGCTTCGTGTACCAACAACTCCCTTGCCCCAGTACCGTTACAGGTGTTTCGGTTCATTTAACGGCTATTGATCCTAACGGGAATTCGCAAGACATAGGCACTGCCACAAGCAATGCTTTAGGCAACTACGCTTTTGATTGGACTCCGCCCGTTCCGGGACTATACACTGTTACTGCCACGTTTGAGGGCACAAACGCCTACTACACAAGCCAAGCCGGGACCTCATTCTATGTGTCAGAAGCAAATGCCGCTTCGCCCGCTGTAACGCCAACCCAGAATCCAGGTCAGACCACTTTGCCATCTCAGACGCCTAGTCAGACTGTTTCGCCTTCAGTTTCGCCAAGTC
This sequence comes from Candidatus Bathyarchaeota archaeon, assembly GCA_963760905.1. Lineage (GTDB taxonomy): Archaea > Thermoproteota > Bathyarchaeia > Bathyarchaeales > Bathycorpusculaceae > JADGNF01. The sequence goes on along the minus strand of CAVXEQ010000004.1, from coordinate 84,032 downwards.
AAGCTCCGCAACCTGCAAGTGGAACACTAACAGCAATCTACATCGCGATAGCCGCAGCAATAATCATTATTGCAGTCATTGCAGCAGCAATAGTTCTCAGACGAAGAAAATGAACAAAACCAAAAACCACCATTTTTCCCTTTTTTATTTTTGGAAACTATTAATTGGAGAAAAAAGGGGGCTGAGTGGGCCTCTAGAAGAAGATGATATCCAACTTCCTTGTTGGGTTTCCATCTCTTGATCTCTCCTAAATTTCAAGTTCTAGAGCCCCAGCAAACCCATACCTCATGAAAACTCTGGGAATCATTAACATAAGATTGAAAATTTTAACAATTTTAAGTAGACTGGGGGATTTGAACCCCGACCGCGGAGATTTCACCCACGTTTCCTTTTTTTTCTAAAAATTTTTGCCATGAGAACACAATAGGCATATATTATTCTCTCTAACCAGTCCAATCCTTTTATGGTGCAACACGCACGATTATTTTTATTTAACAGCCCTGCATTAGAGCACGTTGCCTATGAGGATTATCACGTCGCTGAGAAAGGATTAGTAGTCCTATCTATGATGCCAGGAACGAATTCTGAGGCGCATGAAAATAAACAACGCAAACGTAGTGTATTAATTGAAGCTGACTTCGAGTTTTTAGGTAATTTCAACGGTAATGCGCTTTTCAAAAAACGCAAATAACCAGAGTACCGGGAATCAGTGCAATCGATGTTGAGTGGACTGGGGGGGATTTGAACCCCCGACCTCTTGAGTGCAAGTCAAGCGTTCATACCAGCTGAACTACCAGCCCGCTTGTTGGGGTGCGCTTGCATTCTTAATCGGTTCTTCGATATTTAGGTTTTGTCGGCGATGGCTAGGCATGCGCGTGGCGGTCGGCTGGTCGCATTCTTAGCTCATCAAGGCTTGTCTGGTATCAAGAAAATTATTTGGAACTAATCCATATGTTCCAAGATGGTTTAGCTGTTCCATCTCTGCTCCAGAGACCCATGCTGTTGAATGGTAATGTTGTGTTTTGGTCGTAAAGGAAACTCCAAATTGCCAGTTCCTCGTTCAAACCTTTTGTCAAGTTGAAGAATGTTGTTACGAATTCGGCTTGTTCAGCATTGCTGCTTTCCCATCCTGTTGGGCTTGGACTGCTGTGCCACCCAATTTCAGTAAATGCCACGGGTTTTCTCTGTGTGCTGCTTAATTTCTGAGTAGTAATCTGCGGGTATATCACTTGGATTTTTGTAAATTAAACACGGATAAGTTGTGAAAGCAACTAAATCCAATTTTGTGAACCTGTCAAGCAACTGCCACTCAGCATTATCGGGATTATTCGATCCGCCGAACAAGCCGCCGTTTAGTCCTTTCATTTTTTCTAGTTGAAAGACCGTGAAGATTTTGGTTTCTGGCGATTTTGCTTTTACCGCATCGTAAACTTGATTGTACAACTGAAGAAAAGCTTCAAAATCCGCTGGCGATTTCTCATAGAGAACGTTCACTTCGACGCCTAATGCGAGATATTTCAACTTGTATTGCTCAACGAAAGCAACGGTTACATCCTTATACCGTTGAATAGTCGCGTTGTCGAGAGGTCTCAGTAAAGCACCGTTTGACTGGTTGAAAAACTGAACCTCAATAAAAGGCACATACCCGTATGATTTAGAAAGCGAAGCCAAAACTGCAGCGCCATTGTTCTGGTTGTCAAGTTCGTTCCAGTCTCCACCCCAAGAAACAACCTTGCCAGCCTCTTGTGCCTTCTCAAAGAAGTCAGTGAAGTCTGACGATTCAAAACTTTTGGGTGAAAGGCTTACACCTTTAGCAAAATTGTTTGGCGCGACGTTGCTTGGTGGTTGCTCTTTCGGAACTAGAACAACTGTCAATGCAATTACGGCAATTAAGAGTGTACCTGTGATTAGGTAAATTCGCTTGTTCAATCTGAAACCTTTAAACTCACCAGTTGGCAGGCAAGATATTTAAAATCAGCGATAAACTCTGCAAATCGGTCTAGGCGGACTTCACTGCAAAAATCCAGAAACCAGCGCTGCATTTACAGTAAAAGGCTGTTCGCAAACTGAGCTCGGCTGATATGGTCAACAGGCATTGAACGGTTTAAAGACTGACTTTTGAAGTCTCATGAGAGAGCATCTAAAGAATCAACTGACCAAAAAGAAACCTGCGCAGAGTAACAACTTGCCTAAACTGCCACAGCAAAACGCAAACCAGAAATATGCCAAACAAAAAACTGAACCCAGCACGTAGATCAGAAATCGTTGTTTCGCTTATTAACTACGAGGCGACAACACAAAACAAAAAGAATTATGCACCAACCAAAAAACCAATAAACAAAACTAATCAATAAAATACTGGGAAACAAAATGCTCACCCTAACAACAGTCAAAATAACACCTCCCCAAGATTCCAACATCATCCTCGGACAAGCACACTTCATAAAAACCGCCGAAGATCTCTACGAAGCCATGGTGAATGCCGTGTCCACTGTGAAATTTGGTTTAGCCTTTTGTGAAAGCAGCGGACCTTGCCTTGTCCGAGCTGAAGGCAACGACCCCGAGCTAAAAGGACTCGTTTCCGAGAAAGCTCTTGAAATTGCCTGTGGACACAGCTTTCTTATCTTCATGCAGAACGCCTATCCAGTCAACGTCCTCGACAAAGTCAAAGAAGTGCCAGAAGTCTGCAACATTTTTGCTGCTACCGCGAACCCGCTAGAAGTGGTAATAGCGGAAACAGAGCAGGGCAGAGGCATAATCGGCGTTGTGGACGGTTCAAAAAGTAAAGGGGTAGAAACAGACGCAGATGTTAAGGAACGTCGAGGGTTCCTGCGTAAAATAGGCTACAAACTTTAGACGCAATGTTTGTTCCCCGAAACCCTTTTTAATCTTCTTAAGCATGAAAAACCAATTAAAAATGGTGTTTTTTATGAGTTCGACCGATGAATCCTCAAAGTTATTGGAAGCTCGCAAACAAAGGTTGCTGGAGCAACGAGAACAGATAGAGATGCTCCGAGCTCGAATGAGCAAAATTAAACATAAAATTGCCGTCATAAGCGGCAAAGGCGGAGTTGGCAAAAGCACAGTTACCGTAAACTTGGCGGCAGCATTAGCGAAAAGTGGGCATAGCGTCGGCATTTTGGATGCGGATATTCATGGTCCCAGTGTTCCGCGACTGTTGGGCTTAACTGGGCAACAAGTAAAAGTGGGTCCCCCGGGAGCTTTTCCCGTATCTGGACCTTTAGGCATGAAAGTCATCTCTATTGACTTCTTTTTGCCCGAAGAAATCCCCACGATCTGGCGCGGTCCCCTCAAAATGGGTGCTATACGTCAGTTTCTGCAGGAAATCGTCTGGGGTGACTTAGACATACTTTTAATCGATTTGCCGCCTGGAACAGGCGACGAACCCTTAACTATAGCGCAGTTTCTGCCGGAAATGGACGGCGTTATCGTCGTCACCATGCCCAGCGAGCTCTCCAGCACCATCGTGAAAAAAGCCATAACTTTCGCTTTGAGACTAAACATGCCTATTATAGGCGTAGTTGAGAATATGAGCGGCTTTGTGTGTCCCCACTGCGGAATTAAAACGGATATCTTCCCACCTGGCGGAGGAAGAAAAATGGCGGAAGAATCAGGGGTCGCGTTCCTTGGAAGCATTCCTATTGATCCCACAGTAGGCTCAGACGCTGACCAGGGCAAACCATTCATGCTTGCCCATGAAGATTCAGCAGCGGCGAAAGCATTCAAGGGAGTCGTTGAGCAAGTTGAATCTTACCTGATGAAGCGAGAACAAAGTAAAACGGCTAAAACTTAAACCTGACAATTGTCGACTAAAAAATTGCTCTTTAATAAATAAGAAAAGATTGGAGAGCAAAGCTCTGTTGGTCGTTGCTCCGCAATGTCTAGGGTTTTGAGAGTGTTATCTCTATCGTGGAAACCATTCTTGACCTTGTTTCGCCTTCGCGTGGTGGCATCTCGGCTGTTCCGATGGCTATGGTGGTAACTTTTAGGTCTTTCAGGAATCTGCTTCTTGTGATTTCAGCTACGTCAACAGCGGTTGTTATTGCTTGACCTCGTGCCTTCAACGTTATCTCTTTAGGATTGCCTGCAGAGAACGCTGTGATGATGGCTAGCACATAGCTCATTGGTGGTTTGTTTCCGACGAAGATTACATCTTGTTGTTTTTCGGTCGTGTTTTTCATCCTCCATTATTCATTTATTGGTGTGTAGGTAACGCCCTGTGGCTTCTTTCCGTTGCACAGAACGTTTACTGCCTTATACGCAGAACTAGCTTATAAATTCAATCAGAACCAATATCAACAGTCTTTCCAGACGCAAAAAGACTCGGGTCCGAAGACAGTCAAAAAGACATCAAAATCCGCCATTTCCAGAACTCGAGCAAATTGGCAAAACGCATTTAAAAAGGCTTCACACCTAAATGCAAAGGAGTAACGGTTTCAAGTGGGGAAAAAACGGGAAGAAAAACAAAAGTCAGATTCGAAACCCAAATTTGACTATCACTCTTCCAGGTTCTTCTCACTCTTATTCCCCGCAGTATATGCCGTGGCGTTAGCAATATTCTGCTTAGTTTACGAAATCATTCCAGGACCGGAATTTCTCGTCTTAATTTTTCTGATATACGCAGCGTATAATCAGAGAACTTGGCGTTTCCTGAAAGATTGGCTTCCCTTCATTACAGTATTCCTATCATACGAGGCAATGTACGGAGTTGCAGATGTATTCGCAAAAAACAACCTCCATTCTGGACCCCTCAACCTTGAACAAGCCCTGTTCGGAGGCTCAATCCCTTCGCTAATTCTTCAGCAATCCATCCACACGCCCATTTTAGACTACATGGGCGCGTTTTTCTATTCGCTGCACTTCTTTGCCCCAACCATCTTCGCGTTCATCCTTTGGAGAGTAAGCCCCAAAGACTACTGGAAATACACAATCTCCTTTGGCATACTGAGCTACGCTGCCCTTATGACTTTTCTGGTTTACCCAGTTGCTCCTCCATGGTGGCATTTCAATTCACTTTACAATCCCTCGTATACCGGTCCCGTCGTGCAAAGACTCCTAACAAGCTCCGTTGACACAAATCTTGGTATCCCAGTTTACAAAACAATGTTCGATTTCCTAAGTCCCAACCAGTTTGCCGCTTTCCCAAGCATGCATTCAGCTTTGCCTTTGCTGATTTCTCTGTTTGCAATCAAAATTTGGAGGAAAAAAGCAATTCCAGTCTTAATTTTTCCAGTAGGCGTCTGGTTCAGCGCGGTTTATCTTGGCGAACACTACGTTGTAGATGTCTTAGGTGGAATCGCTTATGCTATATTAGCTTTTATCGCGGTGGAGAAAATCCTACCTTTACTAACGGTACGGTTTAAATTCCTAAAAAAACATGTACCAAAACCCGAAGACAAACCGGCAAGTTAACTTTCGCCTATCTTCTGTTGAAGATGCATTTTTGTATGTCAATATTCATTTTTCTTCACGTTTTTCCAGCAAAAAAAGCTTTTTTGTTGCCAAACTCAGGTATGATGTATGATTATGTATTTAAGACGCTGAGTGGCATTTGTAAGTGAGGGTGGAGGGTCGTGCCACAGTCTAAAAACGATGCACTCATCGCTTATAATGTTCTTAACAAGAAAATAGTAAGCAACGGATTTTGTACGTTATGTGGAGCATGCGAGGCCGCGTGTCCAACCGGCGCTATCTCAGTCGAGGATGAAAAGAACCGTCGCATGCATGATTGCTCTGAAAACTTAGACCTTTGTCCGATTTGCTATGAAGTTTGTCCACATTCCGAGGCGCTTCAACTAAGAGTACAAAAATCCGTTTCCGACGCTCCTGTTAAGAATGAAGCGTTGGGTTACTACCGAAAGATAGTTCTTGCCCAAGCCACAGACCCCAAACTCAGAGAACTTAGCCGTGGCGGTGGAGTAGTCACTTCACTGTTGACTTATGGTGTAGAGCAGAAATGCTTTGATAGCGCTATAGTATCTAAAGCTGAACCAGAAAACCCTGCTAAACCCAAAGCCTCAGTTGCCACAGTGCCCGACGACATATTATCCGCAGTAGGTAGCAAGTTCTTTCCCTCGCCTGTCGCAAAAGCGTACGGGAGCGCAGTTTATGGCTACGGCAAGAAAAAAATCGCTTTCGTCGGCGTGCCATGTCACGTTTTGGCTTTGCGCAAAATTGAAGCTTGGCAGCACAAGATCGGTGACAATTTAGCCATAATCATTGGGCTTTTCTGTTTCGGAACTTTCTCCATGGCACCTCTGTTAAAATACATAGAAGATAATTATCACATTAAGCCTTCAGAAATTAAGCACATGCGGTTGTCCTCAAAATTCGTTGTACAAACCGAAAAAGAGGTCATTCGTATTCCAGTGTCGGAAATTGAAAACATTATTATGCCGAGTTGCCGAACATGCACAGACTTCACGTCTGAACTGGCGGATATATCAATTGGCAGTGCGTACCCCCTTGATGAATGGTCCACGGTTATAATTCGTACCAAAGCAGGCGAGGACTTCTTCTACAACGCGGTCGAAAACGGCGTCATCAACACATGGGTCATCGAGCAGGAACCCGAAGTTTATGAACGTGTCGTTAGAGCAGCAATGCAGAAAAGAGCTTCTGCGCTTCAGGAAGCAAAGAAAATTGAAGAAAAACTCGGTTACCTCCCAGTTCTCATGCTCAGAGAAACAGACGCACTTGCAAAAGTCAAAGTTGAAGACATTATGACCAAGAACGTCAAGGCAGTTAATGGGAAAATCATGATTAGTGAATTGTTAGATATGATGGCTAAGCAGCACCACATAGGTTACCCTGTAGTGAATGACGACAATGAACCCATTGGGGTTGTTACGTTGGAGGAAGCTTGTCAAATCGAAAAAGAGAAAAGAGACAAAACCTCCGTCGACCAAATTGTGCACCGAAAACCCGTTGCCGTCCAACCTGGAGACACTGCTCTTGACGCGTTTAAGAAAATGAGCAAGTTCGAAACCGGACGCGTTCTCGTCATGGATCCCGCAGACTCAAAGAAAATGCTTGGTATGGTAACAAAAAGCGACCTGATGCACACGCTAATTGAACAATGCTAGGAAGCAAAGCCAGCGCTTCCCCTAATCTTTTTGATGCTTCAACCTTATCCAAATTAGTTTTCGATGGATTGTGAAAATTTTTATAATTAATGGTGCCTTAGGCTTGCAAGTCTTTTCAGCCTTAACCTGCCGGAACCTCCTTTTCTTTTGAAGGTGCCCTCCACAATCTGAAGTCGATTTGTGTTATGGATAATTTGAAGGTGTATAGTTTGCTGCATCAGGGGGAGTTATGACGTTTTTTATTGTGTCTGCAATGAGTTGTCCGCCTTCGTCATTCGGATGTACGCCATCCCCGAAATAGTCAGTATAGCCTGACAAAGCGGCGTGTATGTTTATCGTTGTCAGATTCAATTCGTTTGCAACTTGTTCGATGCGTGGAATGACTTCTTGCACTAAATTTGTGTCGCTTAGGTTCAATGTATTGTTAAGAATCGGAGGCGGCTCCACAAGATATACTTGGGGCTCACTTCTTAAGGCTTGAAATTGATTTACCAGCTTCATGTAATTGTCTGTGAATTCGTCGATATGCGGGGCGTTTTTTTCGTTTGCGTCATTAGTTCCCAACATTATTACCACGATGTCCGGCTTGTAAGCAATCGCCTTCCAATATGCAAGTTGGCTCACATACGGCATACTAGACTTCCACAAAACCGCAGACCCGCCAACACCAAAGTTGTTAACCGTGTAATTATCTCCAAGCATAGCTTGCAAGTAATCAGGGTATCCGGAGCCTTGAGTAATGCTGTCGCCAACGCATGCAACGCGAATTGGGCCTTCTCCGTATACCATGTCCAAATTTGCTAAAAACAACATTAACGAACCTGATAACACTATTATGAAGGCAATTCCAATAGCTAACAGCTTCACCTTTGTCAAAGGCACTTTATCCCTCGGCGATTTGCCATTTTGGCTTCGCCTACAGACGAAAGCGATTCATATAAACTACCCCGTTGATAATTCTGGTAAAAATCAACATTTACTCAAATATGTTGCAGCCTCTATGTTTTCTCCAACACTAAATTTGGGCTGGCGGGCAGAGTCTACGGTTTGGTTAAGCTAAATAAGACAAGTGCCAGAAATGCAAGGGTAAAACTACAAATCCACTCTCAAGAAGTTTTGTTTCCGCGTTTTCAAATCAGTTTTAAGGTTTTTCAGTCCAGTTGCGACTCTTGCAAACAGTTTTTCCAGCAAACTTGAATTTTAGGCAATCCTTCTCAGGGCACATCTCAACGCACCGCAGACACAGCAAGCACTGTGATGTTGTCACGTCGCCACTTTTTGCGTCGTAAACTTGGGTGACTTGGGTTGGGCAGACTCGTTTGCAAACACCACATTTGGTGCATTTCTCTCCAGCTTTTTCTATGCGTACTCCGGAAATCCACTTGAATGGTGGGAACCTGTTGAATAACGCAATTAATCCGCCTAGGGGGCAGATTCTGCACCATGAGCGTCTGAAGAAAAATGCTGCCGCCGTAACAATTGCAAGAATGGCGAGGTTTAGCGAAGTCAAATACTGGCCAAGCTGGTAGAACGCTCCTGCTAGTTCCCCCGACGATCCATTCGGGGCGCATTAATCCGACCGATGTCTCTAGTAGGAGGCAAAGGGGTTTCATGGGACATACTTGGCAGAACGGCGCGTTAAAGTAAGTGTAAACGAATCCGCCTTGTTGGGTTCCGGAAATCAGTTGGGTTCCTGCGATTGCTTGGGACGCGAAGAGTACGCTTATGATTATGATGAGGGCTAAGATGATGTAGCTGAGCTGATGGAATTTCTCGTTGAAAGCCGGTGAAAAGCTGCGGTGCTTAATTTTCAGTGCTTTTCGCAGTCGGGTCATTACGTCCATGTATAAACCGAATGGGCAGATCCAACCGCACCAGAACCTGCCCAGCAAGACCGCGGCAATGATAACTATGACAAAGACGATGGCTAAGCGTTCTAGACCTGAAGCGTCATAGTTTACGCCAAAGCCGCGTCCAGCGTTCCAGAACGGGTAAATATACGTTTGAATCTGCCACAATGGGCAAGTGAAGGTTCTTCCACAGGGGAAATAACATCCAAACACTGGAATCGGCAATCCGTCAGGCATAATGCTCATGGAGTTTGTGCCGAGTAGGAATTCGTGGGGTGCAATTTGTTCTGCCGGGACGGGTATGTTTTGGTGGTCAATGAAAACGCCGAAAAAGAGTAAGAAGATGATGCCTATCTGGACGAAAAGGCGAAGACTGCTGATTTTTCGGGTTTTCTTGCGTGTTCCCACAGTGGCGGCTACTATCGCTACGCTTGCGGCAGCGATAGCCACCGATACGATTGTGTAGTTGGGTCTGTAGCCCGGTAGCTTCGGCGGAGTTGGCGTTGGCGCCAATGGATCAATATTGGGGTCAGTCACGTTCGTGTAAAGTCGGTCGCTTATATGCCCGTATATGGGGAATATGTTCCAGAACCCAGCCATATCCAGTTTTTGGGTAACGTTAAATCCGCCCGTCACATTATCGGCTATGACATACTGGTCTATCCATGTGTAGTCTGGTCGTGTAAAGGTTACTCTGACCGTGATGTTGTTTGCGGGCGGACAAATTTGTCCAGTTACAGTGACTGATTCACCTAAGTTAACTTGGTTTCTGCTCACATTCGCCATGATACATGGACCATAACATGGCAGAGGCGTGTTCCAATGATCATTAAACGTGTTTGAGGTGACGGCTGTAAAAAAAGACGCTTGTTTCTCATCTGCTGAGCTCTGAAATGAGTCGCTAACTGTGTCTGCGGCGTTAGCTTGCTGAACTAAATTCAAGCTAGATGGCAAAACAAACAGCATTAACGCTATTACAATAGGTACAAGGGCCACCGTGGACAGCTTATTCATGATTTTATTCCTTGTCCCGAACTGTCTCTTGCCATCACGCAACCACTTGAATGTCTGTTTGATCACCTTAAAAATGTTGGGTGATTTGACATGATAAAATACTGCTTTGCTGCGCTAAGACTTTGTTCAGAATACTTTCTCCGCGAATCTCCCTTTGCATATTACCCTTAAAGCGGCGAAAAAACAAACTGGGTTTTCTTTAGCACGTTATTGTTTAAATATTGCCTAACCCGAATGGTTTGTATGGGCTACCGAAGGCAATCTGGCCCGCGCCGAGGCGCAGGCGAAAAATCTCAGAAGTCTTCACACGATAAAGCCAAATCTAAACCTCAGAAAGCCAAGCCCGGCATCAAATACGCGCCTGAGGAGACGCCAGGCTCATCACCGCAAGAAATCGCAGAAAAAACCTTAGCTACCTTAGAAAGGCTTGGCAGCCAAACGTTTGCGATTTCTCCCTTTAGCCAGTACTTTGATGATTGGCTAGTGAATCTGCGGCAGGTCATTTCAGAGTTTGAATCTAACCCCGCGATAGGCGCGGACGAGGCGTTCGTGAAGGAATACACCCAAATATTTGGCGATGTTGAAGGTGAACTTGCCAAAAGGAGACTTGCCGAAGATGAACTTGAAGCCTCTGCAAATGCGCTGGCTGAGAATAATCATCTTCTGGTGCAATTGGACGTTGACTACGCCGCCCAAACTCGAGAGTTCGCTGCCAAAAGAAACAACGACATGGAAGGCTTAACTAAAAACGTTCATGTTCTCGAAGATGAACTTGCTGCCGTAGAGCAAACCAAAACGAGCTTCCTTAATCCCTTTGCGAAAAGAGCCAAAGCACAAAAGCTGGTTGAGGTCACTCAGAGATTAGCCGCCGCCAAAAGGGAGTTGGAGTTGACGGTTCAGAATTTCGCGGTTGAACAGGAAAAACTCCATGATGAATATGAAAAAAAGAAGCAAGCCACCATTCAGGCGGTGCAGAGTTTAGAGAAGGCTATTGTAAATATAGAAACCGACGCTTCCTTGCAGACGAGGCAGGCAGCCTCTAACGCTTTGGCGAATGCCGTGGCGAGTCTACTTCGGAGAAAGAATACTGCGACTCAATAATCTTTCAAACTTTGTTTTTTCCAGAAATTATAATGCGTTACTTGGTGTTTTTTTGCGGTATAACGAAATGGCGATTTGCCCTGAAGAAACCAAACCGAACACTCCGGCGACGACAAAACAAATTGTGCTAAACCAAGTGATAGCTGCAACAAGACCTGCCAGAATAAAAATGAGCCGTTCAAACCTGCCAAACAGTACATAATCAGTTTTTAAGCCACGGCGGAAGCTTAACGTGCGAAAGGTAAGTAGGCTGATTGAACCGATTATGGCTAAGAATCCAAGGGGCTGAATTATTCCAGCCACCAGTGCGCCGAGCACTACTGCAAATTCTGTTACGCGGTCTGCAGATGAGTCAAACATCAAACCGAATTTTGTTTCTAAATGAAACTTGCGTGCTAATGTTCCGTCGATGACGTCGCAGAAGACGCTGAGAAACCCAAACCCAAGCCCGAAGGGGATCGCGCGGATGGCGAATAGGACACCGCTTGAAACACCTAACGTTAAGCCAAGTGCCGTCATCATGTTGGGTGTTAATCCCCAATTGTAAGCGGCGTTTGCAATGCGAAACATCACGGTATCTTTGCCTGCGCGCATACTGTATAGTCCCGTGGCTTATTCCTTCCCAATAGATAGGTCTGTATCCTGCTGCGCTTTAAGCCGTTCGCATAATTACTCTTGAAGTTTGCATGTCTGGGTGCTTTTCATTTTTCACATTTGAGCTTGAGTAGGTAAAGGCGCGGGAGCGGCGAGTTTACGGTAATCAAGGTAGCTGACGGCAACAAGTATGACTGTCCAGATTGCCCAGAATGCGAATGCAGCACTGAACTCAAAGAGGAACACAGCGATCACCCTGTTAATTATTGAAATGGCGATAACTACCTGGGGCCCCCACTTCTGTTTCTTCAGCAAACCAGCAAGTGAAACGATGTAAACCACTGAAACTATGGCTAAGATTGCGCTGCCAATAGCGAGGGTAGCATTTGCGCCTGCGACGCCGAATAAGTAGCCGCCTTTAAACTCTACTCCCCCAATGTTACCGCCGATAATTGAGCTTTGCATGCTTGGGCTCACGTACCACGCAATTATGTTGCCAATGTCGCCGATTATGTTTATCAGGACGAACACGACCAAAAGACTGTTAAGCCGATTTTTGGCGATTTTATCTGCGTTCATGGTGCCTCATTTAGCTGCTTTTCTTTTTAAGCATTGCCACTCACAGCAAGAATATCTCCCGTTACTTCAGCTCTTTATGTTGATTTGTTCAGGTCGGATGTTTGACGCTGCAACATTGCCCTGAAGGCAAACAAAATTATCAAAATACTCCAGACAACCTCAACTGCCATCCCAAAATTCGGGGCAAACATGAAGAAGCCCACAACCCTTTGTACAAGAGTAACAGCTATTGCTAAATAAGAACCCCATTTTCGCCTCTTACTTATGCCCACAAACGATACTGCAAACAGGGCAGCAGCGAAGACCGCGTCAACAATGGCTATAGTTGAGTTGACGGTTGAGGTGGATGTTGACTGCATGGTCTGCAGGGAGGGCAGGGCAATCCAAAAGGGAATTGACAAAACGTCGAAAGCAATATTGAGCCCCACCAATCGAGCAAGAACTCTATATGGGTCCGCGAATATTTTCGACATGACAACTTCTTTCTTCAAGATCGGTATTAATTTATTTTGGTTACGTATCTACAAGTTTTTTCTAAGACTCAAAAGGATTCCAAAACGTGTCAGAGGCAATTAGGAAACTATTATTTGGTCAACGAATTTTACCCAAAACTGCGCCCATTTGTACTGATCAGTTGGGGCAAAAAGCCTAAATGGTCCGCCTTGACTATGTGGCAATGGGCAATCATTTTCTGCGTAGCCGATAAGCATCTGACCGTCGGAGACTTGGTCAAGCGTATAGTTTTTTTCGTAGCCGTCTATCGCGATGATGGTTATTTTCTCTGCACGACTGGAAACGTTTGCAACTTGCAGTACGTCCAAGATGGGTAGACCTGTCCAATTTGACCATCTCTTCTCGCTGGGCGCGAACTCTGCATATACTGTTTGCGACTGGAAACTTGTGAGGTTCTCTCTTGTTATTGTGAGTGGATTGGCAACTTCACCCGATATTGACATGACCCATGGGTTAAAGTGGATTTCAGCAACATTTTCCACTTGATATTCGGCTGCGAAGTATGGAGCAACTAATTTTGCTGGTCCGCCTGTTTCGTTGGTCATCCACTGCCCGTTCTTTGCGAAAGCCAAAGTGATGACGTTATTCGTGTAGTAGTATGGGTAGGCGCTGCTGTTGTATGCTTGAAAAATGTTTACGGTTGCTTTTGTGCCATCAGCGCTGATTACTTCGATCGGTCCAACATCCCATTGCATGCCAGTCATGTTGCAGAAATCGTAAAACGGAACTCCCAGGTAGGTTGCGTTTTCTCCGTTTATATCAATGGTGACATTTGTAAGGGGCATTTGGGAGATCTCTTTCAAAGTCAGCGTCTTTTCTTGTTCAACATCACCCGTAATTCTGATCTGCCATTGAGGCGGTTCACCTTGTGGTAGGGTGCTTACTTGGGTGTCGCTGGTATTTTGCAAGGAATAATAGAAGGTGAAGGTCGCTGCTAAGATTATAACTATGGCTATGACTGCGGATAATGCTGCTGTTTTCTTTTTCATGGTGTCTTTCTCCTTTTTTCGTTCATTTCGCCTTTTCAAGACTGTGTGACTGCGTAAGCCGATATGTTTTAATAGGCACAACGTTGCCGTTTAATAAGCTTTCGTGGTATAAACATCGCGACACAGTTCATGGTTGGAGGGTTCGCCCTTGAAAAATACTCGTGTTGGAATCTTGGGTTGCGCAGTTCTTTTAACCTCAGTTATGGTAGGTTTGCTGTTACCAAGCGGCAGTCAGTTTTTGTCCATTGTGAACGCGGATTCCACAGCAACGTTGTTTTCTAGCAGTTCTACGACTGTTAGCATCCCAGAAGTTGGGGAAGAAAATTTCTCAATATTTTGGATAACTGACACTCAATATCTTTCGGAAAGTTACCCAAGATACTATGATAGTCTATGCCAGTGGATTGTTAGAAACGCCGATAAATATAATTGCAAAATGGTGGTTCACACTGGGGACATTGTTGATACCGAGGGAAACCTGACGCAGTGGGAAAACGCGAACAACTCAATGAGTATTCTCCTGAACGCAGGAATACCTTACTGCTGGGATGCAGGGAACCATGATTATAACTCAACGTGCTGGATAGGTAACCAGTTCGCAGCGTTTAACCCTGCGAATTTTGTTGAAAAGCCTTACTGGATAGGTGACAAGTCTGAGGGGCAAAACACTGCGGTTCACTTTACAGTTTCAGATTTAGATTTCTTAATCGTGAACCTTGAATTTAACGCTGATAACGACACTTTGGCTTGGGCTAACAGTCTCTTGGATAATTATCCAGACTCCCACGCTATTGTGGCGGCTCATTTTTATCTTAATCGAACAGGCGGATACGAAGATTGGGCCGCAAACCTCAAACGTTCAGTATTAGCTACTCATCCAAACGTTTTCCTGACTCTCAGCGCTCACGTTTACCCATTGGCGTATTCTGGAATCAGGACTCAGGTTGGCGATCGGCAAGAACTAGTGTTTAATCGTCAGGACAAAGATAGCGAAATGGGTGCATCAAGTCTGAGAATTCTCACTTTTGACACTGTTCACGGAGTAATTGATGTAAAGACGTTTGTAATTTACGCGAACACTTTCTTAATCGACAGCAACAACCAGTTTACTTTAAACACCACGTTTTGGAATGTTGCGGCTCAGAACGAAAATGAGAATATTCCAGAGTTTCCAGGCGCGATTGGCGTAATGTTCCTTTTGTTTCTCACAGTAGGTTTGCTCGCTTTTTCAAGAAAGGGCGCGAAAACAATTTTTAAATAGCTAAACGGTCTGGCATCATATTTTGATTATCTCGGAATGCTGATTATCGCTGGAGCGTCAGCGAATAAAATGGGTTAGTTTTTGCAGTTTATTCTCTTTTGCTTTAAACTTATTGATGGATTGTTCAAGTAGATTCGAAATGTTTTTATATACATAACGCTGATTTTGCGCACAGGAGAAATTACATATGAATTCTCAAACAAAAAGCAAATTCAACGCAAAATTACTCGCCGCAATCGTGGCTATCATAATCGTCATTGCCGCAGTCATAGCTTGGCAAGGGACGAGCTTATTTTCTCAGCCTTCAAGTTCGCCGAGTCCAAGCCCAACCTCAAGCCCAGCAATTACTCTCCCTGACATGACGTTAACCATCTTAGGCGCAAGTGGACAACAAGTTGTTTTGAATTCGAATGACATAGCAGCTCTCGAATCCTACACTTCTGATGGCGGATTCAAGAGCAGCGGCGGATACATCGCAGCCGTAGGCACATACACCGGCGTCCCAATTCTGACTCTATGTGACTTGGTAGGCGGCATCACCAGCACTCAGACACTCACAGTAACTGCCTCCGACGGATACTCAATGGTTTACACCTATGACCAGGTAAACGGCAAAGGGTTCACCACATATGACCCAATAACCGGAAGCGAAAAAGCAGCTACTCAACCCATGACCATGGTGATTAACTACTTCATGAACAACACTGCTTTGCCCTCAGACGAAGGACCACTCAGAATAGGCGTTTCGGGGCCAGAGGGCTTACTCACTGAAGGTCACTTCTGGACAAAGATGGTGTCAAAGATAGAAATCACTAACAACGTTAGGGACTGGACAGTAACCGTAGACTCCACCGGCAACACAGAACCTCTGAGCATGGACCGTCAAGCATGGACCGCGGATTACAACCACTTTACACTAAATTGGACTGATGCTAACAGCAACGTCTGGTCAGGCACAGCACTCTGGCGATGGGTTTCATGGTACAACTACAACGGCGGAATCAGCAACGCAACCCTAGACCAGGGTTACAGCGTAAAACTCATCTCCGGCGACGGCTACTCCGTTACGCTTAACGACAGCGCGGTAAAACTAAACGACAACATCATGTTAGCAGGCAAACTGAACGGCGCGGTACTCTCTGACCCATATTGGCCTTTAACGCTTGTAGGTTCAGACGTCACCAGCCAACAAATGATCAAGAACGTCGTTCAAATCCAAATCGTGCTGGATACCCCTTCTTCCACATCACCGTCACCAACTGTTGCTCCAACGATTACGCCCGCCCCGACAGTTGCCCCAACCTCTGCTCCAACCACAGCTCCTACAGTAGCGCCATCCCCCACATCGACTCCGACCCCAGAGTACTCTCTGATCATCAACGGCACTTCAGCTGTAACCATGTCTCGCTCAGATTTTGAATCCCAAGTAGCTTCTGTTACTGCAAGCTTCACTGACTCAAACGGCAACGTATGGACAGGAACACCCCTCCACCGAATTGCAATGTGGGGTATCAACAACGGCGCCATAAGCAGCACAGCAGTCGAAGACGGCTACGTCGTTAAAGTCATAGCCGCCGACGGCAGCACAATAACCTTCAACGACAGCCGGATAGCCATGAACACAGGCATCTTCATTGCTGACAAAGCAAACGGCACCGCAATCTCAGCTGACAGTGGACCACTACGCTTAACCGGAAACGACTTGTCAGGCGGAAAAGAACGGCTCAAAAGCATAGTGCAAGTCCAGATAATGCCAATGAACAGGAACATCACTCTAACAATGGTAGCTGCTAACGGAACCAGCGTCACCTTATTCGCAAACGACCTCGCCAGCATGACCGGCATAACCGCAACAGGAGGAACTCGCTCAAGTAGTGCAGTACTGGCAAACTTCGGTTCTTACACCGGCGTCTCAGTTGCCTCGCTCCTTGACTTAGTCGGCGGCGTCACCAGCAGCAACTCTATTAAAGTCACAGCTTCAGACGGGTACGCCACAACCTACACTTATGGGCAACTCACAGGGCAAGGTGTTGCCACGTACAACTCCAATGGAACCGCAGTAAACGCCACGCAACCCTTGACAATGATCGTTGCCTACTATCTTAACGGCACAAGCTTAGCATCTGGCACGGGGCCATTGCGCACAATGATTGTGGGGCAAGAAGGACTCTACACTAGTGGCAACGTCAACGCGAAGATGGTTGTGAAAATCGAAGTTCTATAACAACGTTGAACAAGGACACTGAAACACGATGAAGAAAACCTATGCGGCGGCTGCAGTGATCATCACCGTGATCCTGCTCGCCTCAACCTATTTTTTTGTAATCAATCCAGTCTATGAGGCTCAGCCTCCAAAGCAAACTCTCACAGTTTTCTGCGCCACAAGCCTTGAGTTTCCCCTTGCCAAAGTGGAAACCGATTTTGAGAAAGCTTACCCAAACATCGATTTGCAAGTTCAAGGGCACGGAACAATACAAGTTATCAGACACGTAACTGAACTGAACTACAAAATTGATGTTGTGCTTGTAGCGGATTACTCCTTAATTCCGACTATGATGTATCCAACAAAGATTTCGGGCACAGACCAGAGCTACGCAAATTATTACATGCGGTTTGCCACAAATACCATGGTGTTAGCTTACTCCAATAACAGCAAATACGCAAACGAAATTAACTCTGACAACTGGTATTCCATCCTGGCTCGTCCTGAAGTGAAACTTGGACTCGCCAATCCTCAGCTAGACGCTCTAGGGTATCGCGCTCTAATGGTTGTTCAGCTCGCCCAAGATTACTACAACGATTCAACTCTGTTCCACAACTTGATCACCGCAAACATGGATCCGCCGATAAGCTCCATTCCCAACGGAGCAAACTACACAATTACAGTTCCGGAGACGCAGCAGCCCAAAGGGGACAAACTAACTCTGAGAGCGAGCGAAGTTGATTTGATAGCGTTGCTTCAGTCAGGGTACCTTGACTACTGCTTCATCTATCTCAGCAATGCCAAACAATACGGCTTTAACTACGTGCAGCTTCCGGATGAAATCAACATGGGATCGCCGCAGTGTCAAAGTAATTATGAGCGAATACAAGTAGTCTTTGACCACCAGAGATTTGCAACAGTGAACCTCGACAGGACAGGTGAAACTACGTATTACGGTTTAACAATACCTGCAAATGCTCCTCATCCTGAACTTGCGGAAAAATTCATCGAGTTCATTCTGCAGGGACAAGGAAGAGCAGACTTTGAAACCTGCTACCACCCAATCTTCAATCCAGCGTACACCGACAGCATCCAAAACGTTCCTGCAAACCTGCAGTATCTTGTTACTGCAGAACCCTGATATTTCTTAAGTTCACAGTAACCGGTAAGGTAACGCGCGCGAGTGGGAAAGCTTGGCTTGGATAAAACAGAAGTCGCCATTCCTCATGGTATCACTTTTTCTAAGCATAGCCATGGTTCTGTTCTTGCTTGTGCCCGTTATAGGCTCCTTGACTAGCTCAGCGTCAGGCATTCCGGCAGCCCTGACTGATCAGAGAACACTTAGCGCTATATGGACAAGCTTCTACTGTGCCTTTTTAGCAACAGCACTAATGATCGCTTTAGGTGTTCCCTTTGCTTACCTGTTTACTCGTGCAGAATTTCCAGGCAAAAGAATGCTAGACTCATTAATCGACATACCCATCTTAATTCCCCACAACACCGCAGGCATTGCACTGTTTACTATCCTAGCGCCAAGCTACCCTATAGGTGCTGCATTCGCGAACTTGGGCATCGGGTTTGTTGACACCATCTGGGGAATTGTGGTTGCCATGGCGTTTGTAAGCGCACCATTCATGATAAGAAGTGCTCAAGAAGCATTCTCCTCCGTGAACCCAAACATGGAAAAAACAGGACGCAGCCTTGGCGCTTCACGGTTCCAAGTGTTCAGACACGTGACTTTGCCGTTAGCTTCAAGAGGTATCTTGACAGGGTGTTTGTTGACTTGGGCCCGCGCCGTAAGCGAATTCGGTGCAGTAGCCATACTTGCATACTTTCCAAAAACCGCGCCGGTTTACCTCTACGACGTTTTCGTTGTTCAAGGCTTAAACGCTGCTCTTCCAATAAATGGTCTCCTAATACTACTCGCCATAGCCATTCTCCTTGTGTTTAGGGTGACTGTTTTCAAGTCGAAGAAGCTAATACAATGACTTTGAGGTGAACGAACTGGAACTTAAAATTGAAAATATCTCAAAAATTTGGCATGGGTTCAAGCTGAAAAACATCAACTTAACCGTTGAGGCGGGTGAATACTTTGTTATTCTCGGTCCCACGGGAGCTGGCAAAACGCTCCTTCTTGAAACCATAATGGGATTCCACAAGCCCGACAACGGAAAAATTCTCCTCAACAACAACGATGTGACAAACATACCTCCTGAAAAAAGGGGCATCGGCTACGTCCCACAAAACTGTGTGCTTTTTCCCCATCTAACTGTACGACAAAACGTGGAGTTCGGATTGAAAATGGGAAAAGTTGAGAAAACGGCAAGACAGAAAGCCGTTGACGCCACGCTGGAATTAACAGGATTAAAATCTTTAGAACATCGTCGGCCTCAAACGCTCAGTGGCGGCGAAAAACAAAAAGTTGCTCTCGCGAGGGTTCTGGCACTTGAGCCCGGCACGATTTTGCTTGATGAGCCCTTGTCTGCATTAGATGCGGAGGCATCGCGTGAACTGAAGCGCGAGTTAAAACGTATCCATAAAAATGGCAAAACTGTAGTTCACGTTACCCATAATCAAGTTGAAGGTTTCAACTTAGGCAAAAAAATGGCTATTATGCGTTTAGGAGAAATCGTACAGTCAGGGAAAACACGAGAGGTTTTTTCAGAACCCAAAAGTGAATTTGTAGCTAAATTCCTCGGGTACGAAAACGTTTTCAAAGCTGAATCAGTGGAAAAAATCGGCAATTTCTCTGTTGTGAATGTTGGTGAGGTGACTCTGAAGGTTTCCGCGGAGGTGAATTTGGGAAACTGCGTTGTCGCAGTTAGGCCCGAAGATATTGCAGTTCATCTGTCGAAGCCAAAAGGGATAGGTGGATTGAATATTTTGGAGGGAACGGTTGTAGATTGCGCTGACCAGGGGCATACTGTGGCGTTAACTTGCGAAGTTGGGCTCAATTTGCAAGCGATTATGATCAAGAGTGCGTTTTTGGAGGCGGGTATAGAGGAAGGCCAGAAAGTGTGGTTGGCATTTAATAGCGGGACAGTTAAAATAATTCGCTGAATTAGGTTTCTGATTTTTCTGGCTGTTGCAGTTCGGAGGCGCTTTTTGTTGTTGACTAAGAAGGCAACCCCGTATTATGAGTTAAGAAACATCTGCTGCTTCATTATTCTGGTTGTAAACGTGTTCAGTATAGTAAAGCGCAGTTATAGCGCCTTTGAGTCATCAGGATATCCTCATCTGATATAATGAAAATAATGTACCTTGTAGGCACGTACTTCAGGGCTTGAGCACAGTGCCCTAAATTTATCAACTGGTAGGCCAACAACAGTTGGAAAATTGGTTTATTGTTGTTCCTTCAGATTGGCTTATTTCAAGATAAGATTGCTGCACGAGTGCTTCTCCTAACAGCTAACTAGTGGCTCTTTTTGGGTCGGTAAAACAACAACAGATGGTGGTGCATTGTTGTTGTTCTTTTGTTAAATGTTGAAGTCTAACGAAAGAAGAAAAAATTGCAATTTAAGAAAAACGGTTTTTTCTTTTTCTCAGAAAGAAGAAGAACAAGAATTTCTCATAGGAATTCAGCCGTTCTTCTCCTTCTAAACTAGTTGCTCAGATAGAGCCTGCCAACTATGTCTTTACCGCAATTATTGCGTTCGCATCGGCTTATTTGGCTGCATACATATCGGCAAGGTATATAACGAGACAAAAGTTAGTTGATATTATTAGTCAAAGGGTGCTGACATGAGCGTTTGAATAATGACAATGCATTTTTACTGAAGGAATTGTTTCTGCGGCATTCTGTACCTAACTGAGTTTATCGATCAAAAGTGATGTTTTCAAAGACTAACGGAAGACAATGTTGAAGCAATTATCGGCTTTAGTGTAATAGGTAGAATTATCGAAGTTAAGGATGGAAAAAATTGAAGATAGGCTGTGACTAGATATTTATTCGTCATGCAGGCACTTGGCCACAAGAACATCAAAAACACACTGCTATACGTTCAACTCGAAGAAGCCCTATTCCAAGGCGAATCAGAATACGTTTCAAAGGTAGCTAAAACCGAAAAAGACGTCTGCAACTTAGTTGAGACAGTTTTTGAATATTTTACCGATTTTCAAGACGCTAAAATCTTAGAAAGAGGACGCTTTAACATTACAAAAACCGTTTACATCGCCAGGAAAAACCCCTGTAGTTTATTTATATATGGTGCAGGGGTGGGATTCGAACCCACGAACGCCTACGCGATAAGGTCTTTAGCCTTAATCTGACGGTTGAGTCCAATATTTCTAAGCTAATTTATTTCCTATTTGTTTTACTTAATAGGAATATCTATTAAGGTAGGACTATTAGAAATATGGCTAGGGATGGAAATGGAAAGTAAAGTTAGGGTAACTAGAAGAGGGCAGACGACTATTCCTGTTGAGATAAGGGAAAAATGCGACATAAAAGAAGGCGATCAGCTACTTGTTTCACTCACTGAAGAGGGCATTCTTTTCAAACCTATACCAAAACTCGATATGATGGCAGGCATCGACGCTGCCTACGCTACCCCCGAGGAAGTAAACAAGAAAATTAGCAAGCTCAGGGAAGAATATTAACTTGAAAGAAGTTCTCGATACTCGCTTTCTGAGAGAATACTTCTATTCAAGCGATGCAGAAACTAAGGAAAAGACAACAAGGAAATTAAGAGCACTCATAGCCAAGTCAGAGGGCATTCTGCCGACGATAGTAATTGCGGAGATCACTCAGATAACTTGTGAGGTACGAGGAAAAGACATGGCGCGTAGTCGTTATCAGGCTTTAGTTCAAAGCGGCCTAGAAATTCAAAGCTTGACCTCAGTGATTGCTCAGCAGGCTGGCTTATATAAATGTCAATACAGCAACCTGCCTATGGGCGACTGCATAATTGCCGCAACAGCCACTGTAAGTGGCGCGAGAATAGTGTCTGACGACCCCCATTTTGATTACATTAAAGAAACCAAACGCGTCTGGATTTGAGTGGTGCAGGGGGTTAGCTTGAAACCGTCGTTTAAACCGTCGTTACAACATTATCCAAAAACAGGGACGGTCGGACTGGGCTTACCCCCGAAATGGTCTGAATCTTCTTGCTTAAAACTTGAAGACACTTAAAAGGTGGAGATAAAGTAGATGGACATTGACTATTGAGATTTTATTTGTCGTCATAGCTTTCTGTTTCTCTGAAGAAGGTTTATTGATACCCAGAATGTCCAGATGGACAGCAATAAAGACTCAGCGAACTCGGGAACTGCAAAACCAATCTGCAAGTTAACGACAAACGTTATTACTGGTAAACCAAAAATAGCCAACAAAGCAATGATTCCTAATGTTAGGCTTGCTTTTCCAAATTTTTTGCTCTTTACTTCCTGACCAATGCATATTATCGCTACAGGAGCTAAGAGTAGATAGCCTAAAGCCACCAATGCATGAATGATACTATAGTTTTCTGTGAACACTCCAATTAATGCTAAAGAAATACTACTTACGATGAGCAATGAGACGCCTATCTTTAACCATCTGATTTTACCAAGATAGTTTCGCAGTCCAAATGCGAACAAGAGGTTAAGAAGTCCACCAATGATTAGGGCAATATTGAATAGCCATGCGGTTTGGCTTACCCCAATGTCACTTAAGGCGTTCTTGTTCCAACTAAAAGACTTCTCAAGCATAGTTGATGCAAAAATCATGATAAGTGGCAAAGTTGAAGCTATGATACCTGATATTCCAGCAATGCGAATTAGTTTTTGGACTTTTGTACTCATCTTTTGACTTTACCTTTTTGGTTGAAGCGGACTTTCAGAGCCTTTGGGTAGTTTCAAGAATATTCCTTATTTATCTTTTCAAAGAACTCAACAAATGTCTGCTCTGATTGTGCTCCTGTGATTCTGTATTTTCCATTTACAATGAATGTTGGTACACCACTAATATCGTGTTTTCTAGCTTCAGCACAGTTATTTGCAAAACTATTTTGATAAAATGAATTCTTTAAGCAGTCTTCTATTTCTTGCTTTGCCAAACCAACTTTTTCGCCTATTTCAAAAAGCACAACTTCTTTTCCAATATCAAGGCAACCTTCAAAATAGGCTTTGAAGACCTCATGAGTGAATTCTTGATTCTTCCCGACTTTTCTAGCGTATTCACCTACTATCAATGCCTTTTTTGAATTCGAGAGGAGTTTAGCATCACAGAACTTGAGACCGTATTCTTTTCCTCTGCACCTGAGATTTTCATACATCTCTTCTATTCCATAGATTCTTCCTTGCAGGTCTACTCCTTCTTCGGGAGTTTCAGGATGAATTTCGATACCGATGTGTTCCATTTCAATGTCGAATCGGCTTTTGAGTTTTTCAATTATTGCCTCACCGAGATAGCAGAAAGGACAAATATAATCTGAGTACATTCTGATTTTTATCTTCATTCGATCACCTTTAATCTGTTAGCTTTATTTTTGAAGAACATGCAGCTCTTTAACGAGAGTTAATCCTTTTTGAGTTATGATGTAGTCTCCTTTCGATGCTTCTTGAGCAATTAATTTGGCATTGACTAGTTTTCTAAGATGGAAAGCGAGATGACCAGCTTTGAGGTCTACTATTTTCGACAACTCTGAGAAACTCTTCTTTCCCTCATACAGACTAGCTAAGATTTTCAGCCGTGAATCGTTTCCCAAAGGTTCAAACAAGTTCCGTAAAAGAAATGGAATATCTAAAGACTGATTGTTAACTATCTTATCGTCGTTAACGTCTTTAACCAAAACTATTTCTTGGTATGCTCTTTTTTCACGCTTTAGCTTCTTGTCAAAGTTGGAGAAACAGTTTTGGCATTGTTGACTTTTGGTCTTTTCAACCATTAGCTCGTTTTCAGCTATTCTATCATCTAAGTCTGCGAGAGCGACTTTTGGTCCAGATTGTTTGATAACTTCTGTGTTTTCTTCTATTGTGTTTTTGTAATGCTCAAGACATTTATCTCTGTTTTGGCAATCTTCTTTGAGCATCAGGGCAATATCTTGATTTAGAGATTGAGACCTCTGACCAGCATAGACCAATAGGTGATTTTGCGAAAGAGTTTCTTCAACCGCACGAAGACGTTCCTTCAAAACAGTTTCTTCTACCCTATTCATGTCAGCTCTTAAGCCTTTAATCTCCATCTTCAACTCAGCGATTGCGCCAATTAGATAATCGGATGATGTGTCCTTGCCTTTGTTAGCCAATACACTGTACTTCCCTTTCATTTGCTGAGTATATTCTAATTCCCTAAAAGTATATTAGCGTTTTGCAGTTATGTTTCCATTAACAGGTTGTATGAAATTTGGTAAGTATACCTAAAGAAGTAATGGATATTTTAAGTGTAAGTGATTCAGCAAAAATGTTGGCAACAGTAGACGCTAAAGGCATTCCAAACGTAGTTCCATTATGGTTTGTAGCAGTAGACACTGAAACTATTGCGTTTGCAGAAGTTTTCATCAAGAAAACAAAAGAAAACCTTGAAAAGAACAAGCAAGTTGCTATGGCAGTGTTCAAAGGACCCATGACAGGCTACCAACTAAAGGGAACATTCAGTGGTTTCCAAACAAGCGGACCAATTTTCGATAACTTCGCAAAGAAGAGTATGGAAGCCATGAAAATTCAAATAAAAAGCGTTGGAATAATAAAAGTCACTGAAGTCTTCGCTGCTTCGCCAGGACAAAACAGCAAAAAACTAGCATAGCTACAAAAATTTACAAAACATTCAACACTCTTTTCTTTTTGTTGTCTATTTTTAGTTCAATATAGGTGATTTGAAATGTCAGGTGAGATAGACGAAGAAGTCGAAAAAAGGGCACTTCGCCGACAGAAGCCACGCCGTCCAATACTCACTACGCAAAGTCAAAGAACTAATCGAAAAAGAAGAAATCAAGTTTTAACATTATTGCTTGCATTTTGAATAAGCGTTATCCATTTGTTTTTTCCTTCAATGGTTATTCCGCTTGCCTCTGCCTGCGTTTTGTCGTCTAAGGCTTTATGCGGTCTGATGTAGTTGTGGTAAAGTTGGCCTTGCAGAATGAGCGTTCCTTCTTTCTTATCTTATTATCCTCCTTGCTAAGCACACATAATGTCGTAATTTATGCCCAATCTTGCAAAATAACCTCAAATTATGGTTATTTGGTGCAGGGGGTGGGATTCGAACCCACGAACGCCTACGCGATAGGGTCCTAAGCCCTACTCCGTTGACCTAGCTTGGAGACCCCTGCACGTGCCTGAGGCAGAATGGAAGAATGCGTTGTCCCCTAATATTTGTTTAACGCTCAGCAAATCCTCGGAACGGGGTCGCCGACTGGTCTGGCTATGACGCGTTTGCCGCCCACCACCGTCTGCATTGCCACGCCTGTGAACTCTGAGGTGACTTCGCCGATTATCTGAGCGTCTTTGCCCTCCGCTGTGCCTTGGAGAAACTTGGCGATCTCTTCTGCTTTCTCTGCGACTGCTCCAATGACGACTTTGCCTTCGTTGCCCACTTCCATCGGGTCTAAGCCCAGCATTTCACATGCTGCCCTCACGTCGCTTCGGATAGGTACCTTGGTTTCCTCTATTAGCATGCCTGCGTGAGATTTTTCGGCGTATTCGTGGAGGCAGTCAGCAAGTCCACCTCTGGTGGGGTCTTTCATAGCTACAACGCCGCCGACTTCAGCGAGTAAGCTCTGGATAAGTTTGTTGAGGGGTTTAACGTCGCTTTGGATGTTGCTTCCGAATTTGAGTCCTTCCTGCGCAGAAAGCACCGCTAACCCGTGGTCGCCTATGGTGCCCGACAGGATAATTTTGTCGCCTACTTTCAGGTTCGAGTCGGTCATCCAACGCGCTGCAAAATCGCTGCGGAACCGCTTCACAACTTCCAAGTTATGCTCCAAAGCAGGGGTTCGTTTGCCGATGCCTGAAACGTTCATGACGCAGCCGCCTAACATTCCCTTCTCGACCACCTTGGTGTCTCCAGTGACTATGCCCACCTCTGCTTCGATGCAGGTGCTCCGCATGCTGGCCAAAATCCGCTCCAAATCCGACATGGCCAAGCCTTCTTCTAGAATGAACCCGCATGCCAACGCCCGTGGCATGGCGCCTAGGCAGGAGATGTCGTTTACTGTTCCCGATATGGACAGACGCCCGATGTCCCCGCCTGGAAAGAAGATGGGTTTCACGGCGTGACTGTCGCTTTTGAAGACCATATTATCCACGACAGCCGCATCATCCATCGCTTCCAACGGGACCTCAGCATCGCTTAACCCGCCAAAAGCCTTCACGATGTAGTTCTTGACGAGGTCGTGCATAACGGTTCCACCGGCCCCATGCAACATAGTAATGTGACCATTCTTATCCTTCATCACAGTTGCCTTCGTACAGTTTTAACCTTAAAACTGGAACATAAACACATCGCAGAATATATCATAAACCATCTCTGTCCTCCTTTTTGCACACGCCTATATTTTAGGCTATTTTGCAGCTGCTGATGTTTATTACCCAAAAGGAGTCGGAGAAATTGTCCAGCATTAAAAAAGAATTTGTAACGTTATTTTTGTTGCTGACCTGAATGCGGGATCGATCCTAATAGCGCTAACAAAGTTTTTCTATAATGTAAAAAGAAAAATTGCCGTGACATTTTCGGGGTTTTCTGAAACTTCAAGAAGTTCATTTAGGCAATTGCAGCTAGTTTTTCTGTGTTGAGGATTTTGGTTACTAATTCTTTTCCTATGTTCTTTGATGCGTCTAAAACTTCGATACCTATGATATGTCCTTTCTTGTCAAGATCAATGACAACATTTTCAGCAAGCTCTTCACTTATGTCGTATTTGGCTTTCCGCAGCCAGATGTACATTGCGTCAGCCTTAGGGTCATATTCTACACGAACCATAAGCGTTAAGATCTCCTTGTCCAATAAACAGTAACAACAGTTATTTTATCATTATCCTTCTCATATACTACTTTCAGATACTTATCCCCGTACTTCTTAACGGTAATTATCCTATCCAATCGCGACGGAATAACAAAATGAGGATTAAGCACGGTCTCTTCAACCTCAGTGGTCGAAATTGTCCTGAGCTTCATTCACGACTTCGCATGTTCAGTATATTCAATTATCATTTTTGACGATCAGTCATTTAACGGCTCAAACATAAAACATTTGCTGCATCACTAATTGCCCGCGGTAATTAAATTCGATTTGAATTCAGAAGAATTTTCTGTATTCGCAAAATTTACTAGTGGCAAATTGCAGGTTTTGTTTATTCAAGGGTGTTGTTCAGTTTTCGTAAATGTTGAGTATAAACCTCAGTCGCGATGAAATGCGCGAGAGAGGTATTGCGCTTTTTTATCGGGTTATTTTGAGAAATTAACGTACCTACGGTCAGTTCACGTTGCGCTGGGCCCGAGACTTTATTTCCAGATCAGCAAAAAGACACAGGAAAAACTAACTTACGTTCACCAGAAGAAAGGCTACCTAAAACAAGCCCCGCAGTAAATTATGTTAGCTAAAAAATCTTTTCAACGTGGCACACCAATTCAAACCCTGAAAAAACGTCGTTATGGAAAAACTATAAAAGCGTAACTGCACTCCACAAATGGTACACCTCACAGCCGAATTCGCGTCTTAGCGGCAAGTATCCTAGTCCACTTAGTCTAAAAGCTACTTGTGATATGGAAAGCCTTATAATTCGCGTTTACGCTGTTGAATTGCGCAGTCGGAGAAATACACTATGCCAAAATGGGGATACTCAATAATAGCAGAAGAACTAGACACTGAAAAGACCGTAAAAGCAAGCGGTAGAGAAATTAGAGTATCCCATAAACACGCGCGTGAAGTCTGCAGAACACTAAAAGGTATGATGCTTACCAAAGCCAAAACATACCTGATGGACGTCATGGAGAAAAAGAAGGCAGTTCCCTTCCGTCGATACCAGAAAAAAGCAGGACACAGGCGCGGATTAGAAAAAGCCTTCGCAGGAAGATACCCCATTAACGCCGCATCAAAAATTCTCAAAGTACTCCAAGGCGCACAAGCAAACGCCGAAAACAAAGGTCTGGATGTAGACAAACTGCGGATAATTCACGCAGCCGCCTACCCCGGCATGAAAGTAAAAAGGTTCACGCCCAGAGCCCACGGCAGAGCATCACCAAAATTCGACACCCTTTCACACGTCGAAATCGTTCTCGGCGAAACATCTGGGCAAGGAGAAGAAGCATAAATGTCCATTGTCAAACGGTTTATTTCAGAAGCAATAAAAAACGCAGAAATTGATGAGTTTTTGCAAAAAAAACTTGAACGTGCCGGATATGGGGGAGTGAACCTTTCAAAAACCCCATTGGGTACACATGTTGTTGTCTATGCCATGCGTCCAGGATTAGTTATTGGACGCGGCGGAGAAACTATCCGTGAACTCGCGGCTGTTTTAGAGCAAAACTTCAAAGTTGCAAATCCTCAAATCTCCGTTTCTGAAATTGAAGTTCCCGAACTAAACGCTTATGTTGTTGCTTCACGCGTCACTTCAGCCCTGCAAAAGGGAATTCACTTTAGACGAGCTGGATTCTGGGCTATGAACCAAGTCATGGAAGCAGGCGCATTGGGCTGCGAAATCGTCATCAGCGGCAAACTCCGCACCGAACGCGCCAGGTTCGAAAAGTTCCGCGCAGGGTACTTCCCAAGGTGCGGCGAACCAGCTCTAAAATACACCCGCAAAACCGAAGCACACGTTCAACTTAAAGCAGGCATGTTTGGCGTAAGAGTAAAAATCATGCCTCCTGATGCAATATTCCCAGACAAAATCAAACTCGTAGCCGAACTTCCACCTTCTCTCGTAGTAGAGAAGAAATCTGAAGTACCTATGCCAATTGAAAAAGCCGAGGCTCCAGAGAAAATCGTGGTAGTTGAAGAGGAAAAGAAAGCCGAAGTTATGCCTGAAGATCAAATTCCTGTTGAAGGCGAACCCAAGGAAGCTGAAGAGACCCAGAAGCCCGCAGAAGACACTCCCTCGGAGGCAAAATCGTAATGCCGATTCTGCGAATGAAAGAAATCAGTAACATGACCTCTGAAGACCGAACCAAGAAACTTGGAGAACTCAAAGCAGAACTATCCCGCCTCAGAACAATGATCAGTGCAGGTGGCGCTATTGAGAACCCAACAAGGGTCAGAGAAATTCGAAGAACAATCGCCCAAGTACTTACCGTAGAGAACGAATACAAACTCGGCATTAGAACAACTGACGCGGCCACTGCGAAAGCCCAGCCAAAGAAACCGAAAACTGCTGCAGCAAAGAAGCCAAAGGAGCCAAAACCAGAATGAAAGTAACGCCAGACATCATCCGTGAAGAATTTATAGGCACAACCGGCACAGTATCCAGCAGCAAACATGCAGGCTACCTGGGAATTCACGGCGAAGTGCTCAGCGAAACAAGAAACACGTTCACAATTCAACAAGAACAGAAAACCAAAAGTGTAGTGAAAGATCAAGCAATTTTTCAGTTCCAATTTTCCGATGGGACAGTTGTTGAAATCGACGGCAAACTTCTCGTGGGAAAACCTGAAGATCGCCTCAAAAAAACAGTTAAGAGGTTATGGTAATGTCCTTTACATACAAGCAACCTAAGAAAACATGCACCGATAAAAATTGTCCCTTCCACGGCACTCTCCCAGTTAGAGGGCGTGTATTGGACGGTGTTGTCGCTACCTCCAAGATGGATAAGACAGTTGTAGTTGAACGCGAGTACATGCAATTCAGTAAAAAATTCGTACGTTACGAGAAACGACGCGGCCACATCCCCTCTCACAACCCGCCATGCATAGATGCCAAAGAAGGCGAACGCGTACGAATCGCAGAGTGCCGCCCAATTAGCAAGACGGTTTCTTTCGTTATTGTCGAGAAAGTGGAGGAGAAATAAGATGGCGGCGAAAGCGAAAGGAAGAGGACTGATTGCAAAAGGAATGATCGCGCACGGACAAAAACTCTCACGCGGTCTATCGGCAGGAACAATCCTTCGATGCACAGACAATACAGGTGCACGAAAGCTTCGCCTAGTGCAAGCTAACAGTTACAAGGGCAGACTGAGACGTTATCCATCCGCTACCGTGGGTGACAAAGTGACAGTTTCAGTTAGACAAGGCGCCCCAGACATGCGGAAAAAGATTTTCCAAGCAGTTATCGTAAGGCAAAGAAAACCCTTCCGACGCATCGACGGCGTCTGGGTGCAGTTCGAAGATAACGCTGCAGTCATAATTACTCCTGAAGGCGAAATGAAAGGCTCCGAAATCCGAGGGCCAGTAGCAAGAGAGGCGGCTGAACGGTGGCCACGAATTGCAAGCGCCTCAAGCACTATTGTATAGGTGACAATTATGAAAGGAACAATGAATCCCGGAAAACAGCGCAAAATGCTATTTAATGCACCTGCTCACATACGCCACAAGCTTATGGCAGCTCCGCTCTCAGCTGAGCTTCTTGCTCAAAAAGGCGCTAAAGCTCTCCCGGTCAAGAAGGGCGATACAGTTCGTATCATGCGTGGAGACCACAAAGGTTTCGAAGGAAAAGTCTCCCGCGTAGACTTGAAACATTACCGTGTTTACCTTGAAGGCTTAACCCGAGAGAAAGTTGACGGAACAACTGTCTTCGTCGCGTTACACCCTTCAAAAATCATGATACGAACACTAAATCTTAACGACAAAGTTCGCAAAGCAGTGTTAGATCGTAAGAAACCGATAATCAGGAAGGGCGAAAAACCTGCAAAGAAAACTGCCGCTCCAAAGAAAACTGCTGAAACAAAACCTGCTGAAGAAATAGCGCCAGAAGCACCCAAGGAAACAGTAGCAACTGAGGAAATTACAGAAGAGCAGCCAGAAACCGAAGCTAAGAAGCCAGCTGCAAAGCAAAAAATCGCTCCAGCAACTGCTGAAGGAGGAACATAAATTTGGGTAGAAAAGGAAAAACAGCAAGATTAAAACGTAAACCAGCGCCAAAATTCTGGCCAATTCACAGGAAAGAAAAACCTTGGGTACTGAAACCCTCATCTGGCCCTCATAATCTACAGAACTGTTTGCCACTGTCGCTTGTTCTCCGCGAAATGCTAGGCGTAGTAGAGACAAGGCGAGAATCTCAAATCATACTTCACCAAGGCAAGGTTCTTGTTAATGGTAAATCCACGCGCAAAGACGACTTCCCAGTTGGATTAATGGACGTTATATCATTGCCGGATGCAAATAAGTACTATAGAATCATGCCCAGTCACAAAGGACTAATCTTAAGTCCCATCAGCAAGGAAGAGACAAGCTTCAAGCTTTGCAGAATTGACGACAAAACAACCGTGTCTGGCGGCGTGCAACTCAACTTGCATGATGGATCAAATCTGCTAATAAAAGTTGCAGATCCCAAGAACCCGCAAGAAAACATCTACAACACTTTTGACATGTTAAAGGTGAATCTTTCCACAAAAGAAATTGCTGATTGTCTTCCTCTTAAAGAAGGAAATTTTGCCGTTGTTACTGGTGGAAAAAACATAGGTGTAAAAGGCAAAATCGTTGAAATCGAAAAAGCAGAAGCAAAGAAACGTAAAAACGCTCTCGTTGTAGTTGAAGATGAGCAGGGTAAACGTTTCCAGACTATTCTTGATTTCGTCTTCTCACTGGGAGAAAATCTACCGTTAGCACCAACAGTGGAGGCTGAAACAGTTGTCTGAGGAAGCCATGGTTAAAAAGTGGCAAGACCAACCGATGCTCAGGCCCCAAATAGAGAAAGTCGTTGTTAACTTGAACGTGGGCAAATCAGGTGAACCTTTAGAGAAGGCTTTCAGAGTTCTCCAGGAAATAACAGGTCAGAAACCAGTTAAAAAGAACGCTAAGACCTCTATAAGAGATTTTGGCATACGCAAAGGTGAACCCATTGCGTGTGTTGTTACCTTGAGAAGGCAACCCGCGATAGACTTTCTCAAGAAAGTTCTTCCAGTTATAGACAACAAAATATCTCAAAGATCATTCGACGACCGAGGCAACTTCGCTTTCGGCCTGAAAGAACACATTGAGATACCTGGCGTAAAATACGACCCTGACGTTGGCATCTTCGGAATGGACATCTGCGTTACAATTAATCGCCCAGGCGACCGAGTGAACGACCGAAGAAAACGAAAAGCAAAGGTCGGACACAAACACGTCTTGACACCTGAAGAATCCATCTTTTTCACAAAGCAAACATTAGGAGTGGAAATCGTCTAATACTAGGAGAAACTTGCATGGGAAAACAACAACTAAAGAAAGACAGAAAATTCGGCAAAGGCTCAAGACCCTGCCAAAGATGTGGTTCCTACGGGCCAATTATCAGACGTTATAATTTATATTTATGTAGGCACTGCTTTAGAGAAGCCGCGCCTAAACTTGGCTTCAAGAAATACGAATAAGAGGTAAACAACATGGACACCCTAACAAATGGATTGACAACAATCATAAACAATGAAATGCGAAACAAACGGGAATGCATAATCAGCCCCGCATCCAAACTATTAGGCCGCGTCCTGCGCATCATGCAACTGAATGGCTACATCGGCGAATTCGAATTCATAGACGATGGCCGACAAGGCAAATTCAAAGTGCAGTTGATGGGCAGAATAAATAAGTGCGGATCTGTCAAACCCCGTTTCGCAGTTAAAGTTAACGAGTTCGAAAACTGGGAGAAAAAGTTTCTGCCATCCAGAAACGTGGGTATAATGGTGGTTTCCACCTCAAAAGGCGTTATAGCCCACAGAGAAGCTGGAGAAAAGAACGTTGGCGGCAGACTGCTAGCTTTCGTGTATTAGAAAAGGTGTAAGTTATGCGACTACCAGAAATTTCCCGTGTAATTCAAATCCCCGATGGCGTAGTGGTAAACATCGATGCGCGTAAAGTCACAGTTAGAGGCGGTAAAGCAACCTTGACCCGAGACTTCTCTTACGCTGGGGTTTCGCTTGAGACTGACGGAAAAATTGTCAAAGTCTGGGCGCAATGGCCACGTAAAAAAGAAGCTTCGCTGGTTGGAACGATAGAGTCACACATAAAAAACATGATAACTGGCGTCACAAAGGGATATACGTATAAACTGAAAATCGTGTTTTCCCACTTTCCAATAACCGTTAAGGTTCAAGGCCGTGCAGTAATGGTTGAGAACTTTACGGGAGAACGCCGACCTCGCAAAGCCGATATACTTGGCGATGTTAAAGTCAAACTTGAACCCGATGACATCATCATTCAAGGCACAAATTTGGAAG
Source organism: Candidatus Bathyarchaeota archaeon (assembly GCA_963760905.1). Classification (GTDB taxonomy): domain Archaea; phylum Thermoproteota; class Bathyarchaeia; order Bathyarchaeales; family Bathycorpusculaceae; genus JADGNF01. The sequence goes on along the minus strand of CAVXEQ010000004.1, from coordinate 50,566 downwards.
ATGTAAGTCAAACTGCTGCGAACATCGAAATGATGACACGGGTTACGAACAAAGATCCGCGTGTGTTCCTAGACGGTATATACGTGTACGAAAGAAACGAAGGAATGAACTAAAATGACTGAGAAGAAAGACTCCGCAGCTGCAATGCAGAACGCTCTCAAGGTTAGGGCACGCGCCAAGCGAAAGAAACCCAACTTTGTCAGACCAGAGAGTTGGCGGTACGACAAGTTCAGCGTCAGTTGGCGTAGACCCCGCGGCATAGACAACAAAATTCGACGAAAAATAAAGGGTTGGCCGCCAGGTCCCAGTACAGGCTACAAAGGTCCTAAGCTTGTCCGTGGATTACATCCCTCCGGTTACGAGGATGTTTTAGTTCATTGCATGGCGGACTTGGCAAAGATTGATCCAATTACCCAAGTTGTGCGGATAGGTCACACTGTCGGTAAGAAGAAACGTGTTCAGATTATAGCTGAGGCAAGGAAACTTAGCTTGAAAATCGTTAACGTTAAAGAAGTTAAGGAATCCGCTAAGGAAGAAGCCACCGCTGAAGAGGAAAAAGAGACGCCTGAGAAAAAGGCACCAGCTAAAAAGGAAAAGAAAGAGCAGAAATCAAAAAAACCTGAGAAGAAAGCTAAGAAGGGAGCTAAGAAACAATGACCAATCTCACCAATCAGAGACGTTTGGCATCGCGGATAATGAAAGTAGGCAAAAACCGAGTTTGGATTGACCCTCAACGAACTGACGACGTTGAATCAGCCATTACAAGAGAAGAAGTGCGAAAGCTAGTTCATGAGAAAGTAATCTCTGCGACCGCAATTAAAGGTGTAAGCCGAGGTCGCGCCAAGGTTATTCAGGCAAAGAAACGTCGTGGTCGACGCAAGGGTGCCGGAAGCAAGAGTGGCACACCTCATTCGGTGATTACTAAGAAAGATGCTTGGATGACTAAGATTCGCTCTTTGAGACGTAAGCTTCGCGATTTGAAGGCCAACAGGACAATTACCGAAAGTAATTACAGAGAATTGTACATGATTGCAGGCAGTGGACGGTTCACATCCATCGCGGATATGGAACGTTATGCAAAGGCTCACGACCTGTGGAGGAAACGTTAAATGCCCTCATCTGGTTCACGCTTCCGCGTTCCATTACGCAGACGCAGAGAACAAAAAACCGATTATCAAGCGCGAAAAGCCTTCGTAGTTTCAAGAAAACCTCGTCTAGTATCTCGTAGCAGTCTGAAGAACACGATCGCTCAAATAATTGTGGCTAAGCCCAAAGGTGACATAGTTTTGGCTTCAGCGCACAGTAAAGAACTAGTAAAGAAGTACGGTTGGAAAGCTGCAACAGGCAACGTTCCCGCGGCCTACTTGACTGGTTTGCTTTGCGGTTTGAAAGCGAAGAAAAACGGCGTTTCCGAAGCAATTCTGGACCTCGGTCTGGTTTCACCAACAAAAGGTTCCAAAGTCTTCTCCACAATGAGCGGTGTCGTAGATGCTGGCGTGATGGTTCCTCACGGATCAGAGAAAATCATTAAGGAACGGACCCTAGGTTATCACATTCAAGATTACGCTGAAAGTCTAGGAACACCCGAAGAATACGCGCCAAAGTTTTCAACTTATCAGGCTAAGAAGCTTCCTCCTGAAAAGTTCTATGACCACTTTGTAGAAGTCCGTAATAACATATTGTCCGCTTTCGATATGCCTATTCCTAAGGCTGAACCTAGGCCTGTTAAAGCAAAGAAGCCTATAGCGAAGGCTCCTGAGGCTAAGAAGGCAGAAGCGAAGCCAGCTAAAGTTGAGGCAAAGCCTAAGTTAGCTGAGGCGAAACCCGAGGCAAAACCTGCTAAGGTAGCTGAAGCCAAGAAACCTGAAGCTGCCGAGGAAAAGCCAAAAGCTGAACCTGAAGCTAAACCAAAGGCGGAAGCTGAGGCAAAACCAAAAGCGGAGGTAAAGCCAAAGGCAAAATCTAAAGCTAAACCAGCAGCGAAGAAGGCCGCGCCCGCCAAAGCAAAAGCAGAAAAAGCCACGGAAGAACCGGAAGCCAAGCCGAAGCGTGAGCGCAAGAAACCTGAAGCTAAAGAAGCCGCTGCGAAACCCGCTAAAAAAACTGGTGGTAAGAAATAATGTCGCGACAAAGACAGAATAGAGGAGAACGTCCGAAAGTAAATCTGGAAGAATGGGTTCCAAAAACACGGTTAGGCAAGATGATTCAGGAAGGCAAAATCACCAATATAGACGAAGTCTTCTTGAGTGGCTTGAAAATCGTGGAGCCCCAAATCGTAGATGCCCTACTTCCTGACCTTCAAGAAGAAGTCATAAACATTAACTTGGTTCAGAAGCAAACTGACGCAGGCGAAAAAAGCCGCTTCAAGGCAATTGTCTGCGTAGGCAACCGCGACGGCTATTTGGGCTTGGGTCAAGGCAAAGCAAGCCAAGTCAGAAACGCAATCGAGAAAGCAGCAGCTGACGCACGCCTAAACATAATTCCGGTTAAACGGGGTTGCGGCAGTTGGGAATGCGGCTGCGGCAGAGGTCACAGTGTTCCCTTCCAAGTTGAAGGCAAATGCGGCAGCGTTCGCGTCGTCATGGTTCCTGGTCCAAGAGGCTTAGGTTTGGTCGCCAGCGAAGTTGCGAAAACCGTTTTGGGCTTAGCAGGCGTGAAAGATCTCTGGTCAAGAACTTATGGTTCCACAAGGACAGTGCCGTCTTTCGCATGCGCAACATTCGATGCGTTGAAGAAAACGTACAACTTGATTACTCCAACTGATTGGGTGAAGTAAAATGGCACAACAAGAAACTGAAGCATGCAAATGTATCGTTGTCGTCAAAGTACGCGGCGAAGTCAGTGCTCAACGAGAAGCCAGAGAAACAAATGCTTTGCTTGGCCTTTCACACACAAATCACGCAGTCATCATTGATAACAGACCCGCATACCTTGGTATGCTCCAACGCACTCAAAGCTACGTAACATGGGGCGAAGCGTCCAAAGAAACTGTCACAGTTATGCTGAAGGAACGTGGAAGACTCGCAGGCAACAAAAAACTCACTGACGAATACGCCCAGAAAATCGGCTACAAATCACTCGACGACCTCGCAGAAGCCATATTCAACTGCAAAGCCAACTACTCCAAACTTGAAGGCATAACCAAAACCTTCAGGCTGCGCCCGCCAAAGAAAGGCTACAAAGGCAAAACGAAGAAGAGCTTCCGAGCAGGCGGCGAAGCGGGCTACCGCGGCGAAGCCATCAACAAGCTCGTTCAACGCATGGTTTAAACAACCATCGCCCAAAATTTTTGTTTTGATTTTTTAAGAATTTTAATTGCTCGTAAATTGATTTTCTTGGTCCTACGGCTACTACGTAGACTGTTTTGTTTTCCTCTGAAATCGTGTACATAATCCTGAGTTTGTCTACCCGTAAACTGTAGTTGGTTTTTAGGTCGCCGTGGAGTCGTTTTCCTTTAAAAGGTGAGTTTTCCAGTTCGAGTAGGCTTTCTCGGAGGCGGGCTTTTATTTTGCCTTGGAGTTTCTTGTAGTATCTTTCTCTTGGTTAGATAGAAGGACGGTGTATTTCAACGAGCTTCTTCTTCCTTGAGAACACTATGCAGCTCCTTTACTCTTCCCGCTTTGATGTCTTTTTGTCCTTCACGGAAGCTTTTCATCATGGCGGGGTCGCTTAGAATCTCAACGGTCTCCATCAGTGCGCTTAACAGCTTTGTGGCTTGGTCCAGTTTCTGGTTGGTTTCCAACAGAAGCTTTCGGTCTTCTTCATCCAAGCATTCAATCTTTGCCATAGAATCCCCTTTAACTACTAAAAGGGAAAACCAAACTAATAAACTTGAAAATCATACGCCAAAATAGAAACTGTGCTAACCTGCAGCTCCCACAGGCAGCGAAGCTATCAAAAAATTTGTTCAACGCTTGGTCTAACCAACCAGCCCATTTTTGTTTTATTCGTTACTCGCCTCGTTATTTTTACGCTTTACTTTTTCACCCCTCTCTCCCCCCTATGCGATGCGGTCGTTTCGGTGATAGCTTAAAAGCATATGTTCGCCCCTGTTTAGTTTCCTGAAACTATTTGGAGAGCGGAAAATTGTCGCGTGATCTGTCAGATAACCCTATGTTAAAAGTGTCCGCGGAGGGTGTGCTGTAGTGGGGCGAACTGTTGAATCATACAGGATGGCGTTGGAAGACGAAATCTGTAGGTGGAATGGGTTCGAGAGAGCATTGCGTAGCGTAGACCGAGACACTTTTGAGGAGTTGATGGATGCCTGTAGGAGTTTTGCGTCGGCGGGCAACAACGTTAACCCACCTATCCTCTTCGAACCTATGGTTATGTCTATTCTGTTGTTTCAGCAGGAAAAACTACGGAAGCTGGAGAAAGAATTAGATGCCCTCAAACAGCGCGTCAGACAAGTCTAAGTCTGTTTGCGGTTGGATTTTCGATGTTTACCCCTCTAATCAGGGGGAAGTTGCTGTGTGGGTTATTGGAAATGATGGCGAAAGAATCCGTTTGGTTGATAGGTTTCAGCCGAAGGTGTACATTTCGGGAAAGCAGGAGGATATAGAGCGTCTATCCAGTACTTTCTATCGTAGTTCGCATATTGCTTGGTGGGGCTTTGCCTACAAGTACGCTCATCCGTTAGATGCTCAAAAAAGTAAGGTTTTAGAGGTAACCTTAAAGGACTGCCGGAGAACCGCTGCGTTCACCCGTGACATCTTGAAAATGGGCGATTATCTTCGGTACGAAATCTGCAACTGTGATTTGCATGGTGACCGCATGTACTTTTTTGACCATGACATTTTTCCGCTGGCACATGTAGAAATTGAAAACGGTCCAGCAGGTTTACAGTACAACCTTTTAGATTCTGTTCAAAGCAACGATTACTCTGTGCCGCCACTGCGGGTGATGAAGCTTGCAGTGGAAATTGCTAAGAAAGGTAAAATCTCAAGTTTCGATGACCCTATCGGCAAAATTGTAGTTGTGCAGGCAAATAAACAGGTAATGATTGATTTTGGTGATGACAGCGACAAACTTCTACGGCTAACAGCGGTAGTTAAGGAGCTTGACCCTGACATTGTTTTGACGTCTGGTGGCGACTCGTACCTTTTCCCGTACTTTATACATCGTGCCACAGAATGTCATGTATTAGACAGGTTCGGTCTAAGCCGAGAAAACGTGCCTTTCGCGTCTAAAAATGTAGGCGGCGGCAGAACTTACTTCTCCTATGGACGCATTTTCTACCGAGCCTCTACCGTGCGGCTGTTTGGACGGGTACACATTGACGAGGGCAATACCTTTGCCTTTAGTGAGTGTGGCTTTGATGGCTTATTTGAGATAACACGTATCTGTAGAATGCCGTTACACACAGCTTCCCGCGCATCCATCGGTTCCAGCATGTCTTCGCTGCAGTTTTATCAAGCAATAAAAGATGACATCCTGATTCCACGGAACAAGAGTATACCTGAAGCGTTCAAGTCTGCTTACGAGTTGCTGGTGGGTGACCGCGGCGGCTCCGTATATGAACCCCGTGTAGGCATCCACGACGGCATAGGCGAAGTCGATTTCTCATCAATGTATCCTGCTTTGATGGTGAAACATAACATCTCTGCGGAAACAGTGCTATGCAAGTGCTGTCCAGACTCGAAGCGCCGCATCCCCGAACTGAACTACCACATCTGCGAGAAGCGCATAGGCATCGTCCCAAAAACCTTGGAGTTAATTGTGAATAAACGGCAAACGTACAAGCAACTCAGAGACCAGACAGGAGACGTAACCCTCCGAGAAGTTTTTGATCATCGTCAGGCGGCGTTGAAGTGGATTCTGGTGACGTGTTTTGGCTATTTAGGCTATAAGAACGCGAAGTTCGGCACCGTTGATGGGCACATTGGCGTTTGTGCATTTGGCAGAGACGCTTTTCTTCGGGCTACCCGTATGGCTGAAAACCGAAAATTCACCGTTATCCATGGCATTGTGGATTCGCTATGGCTCAAAAAGGCAGACGCGGCAATCAGCGAGTATAGTGACTTGTGCGGAGAAATAAGCCGCGAAATCGGGGTGCCTCTCAATTTTGAAGGCAGATACAAATGGATAGTGTATCTTCCCAGTAAAGTACACCCGCGAATCGGTGTACTGAACAGATATTATGGCGTTATGGAGAACGGCAAAGTAAAAGTTCGCGGTTTAGATGTCCGGCGCAGGGACACACCCAGATTTGTCTACGATGCCCAGATGGAGATGGTTCATGTGTTGTCTGCGGCAAATAACTCACACGAGTTCATGGAGCGGATACCTGAAGCGCTTAAAGTGGTGAAAAATTGCCGACGTCGACTTCTGGACGGGGAGGTTCCTGTTTGGGATCTAATCGTGACAAAGCATCTTTCTAAACAGCCGGGCAAATACAAGCAGCACGTCAGCCAAGTAATCGCTGCTGAACAGTTGATGCGTGAAGGCGCGGTGGTTCCTGCGGGCAAGAACGTGAGTTTCCTATTCACAGACACAGCGAACAAACGCTCTGACCGGCGTGTTCGGGCGGAGCAGCTAATTGAACGGGGATTGAAACCGGACACAAAGAAGTACTTGCTTTTACTGTATGCATCAGCGGCAAATCTTTTAGGGTTTGCAGGTTATACGCCAGAATCGGTTTATGACGCAGTCAGAGGATACAACACCAAAAGTCTAACGGAATACTGAAAAATTGTGCTTACTCGTTGTAGAGACCTCATTAAAACAGCCAAAAGTGGCCGAAACTCGCCGTTTTAACCCCTACGCATCCAAATTGCACGGATCAAGCCTTCCAAAAAAGCAAAGTCATAAATTTTTGTATAGTTCAGCATTTTTCAATTATGGTTTTTCTTGCTTTTCTTGTGCGATATCTTTTATAGTTACTCCACAGATTGGCTCTATATCTGGGGTCGAAAGCATGAGTGCAAAATGGCGAAGAAGCAGAAAACACCTAAAATGGCTAGACATAAATCCCATCAAAATCGCCCCTAAAGCCACTTCAAAAGCGTTACGGTTTGAAAGCTTCAAAACAAGCAGAGTTCACCCACAGAAATATCGCCTGCCGAAAAGATTTAGCAAAGGCAAATACAAAGAACCTAAACCTCTTATCGACATGTTCCAAGACAAAAGCTGGGTTACTATAGTGGCTGAAATCGCAGGCTTCAACCAAGACACCTTCAAAATCTCAGTAAAAGACCAAAAACTAACGTTGTCTGCAAAAGCTAAAGACCGAAGATATTATAAAAGTTTAAATTTACCGAAGGTAGTCATACCAACGGTCGCGCACACTACTTTCAAGAATGGCGTGCTTGAAATCAAGCTTAAAAAAGCCTTGAAAGAAGAAGCCATAAAACAAGAAGCAGGTATAAACGATGCCGCATAAACTAAGAAAACATCGAAAATTGCGAGGGTCCCGAACTCAAGGCTACGGAAGAATAGGCCAACATCGAGATGCAGGATCCAAAGGTCACCGCAAGGTAGGACGCCACAAACACCTCTGGAGCCTAATAAATAATGAAAGCTCGGACTACTTCGGCAAGCACGGATTCCACTCACCCAAAGCCCTACACAGCAAAGAAAAAACCCTTAACCTCAACAAACTTGGCGAACTCATCCAAACGGACAAAGCAACCATCGACCTCACGGAAATGGGCTACACAAAACTCTTGGGAACTGGAAAAATCACCAAAGCTCTAACCGTAACCGTTCCAGCCTGCTCCGCATCTGCAGCCGAAAAAATTAAAGCTGCTGGCGGAAAAATTATTACCGAAACAGAAGAAACCGCGGAACCTGTACAGTAAGGGTTAGTTCAAAATGGCCGGTAGATTCCTAAGCATCTTCAAACCCATCGGACGAATACTACCTGAAATCAAGGTTCCAGAACGGAAAGTCAAATTTAACGAAAAAATATTTTGGACCGCACTAGTTCTCATAGTTTTTCTTGTAATGTCTGAGGTTCCACTTTATGGTGTTGCCGCGAACCTGCAGGATCAATTTGGTGCTCTCAGAGTAATTTTCGCTTCGAACCGCGGTACACTCATGGAACTAGGCATCGGACCCATAGTCACCGCAGGCTTAATCCTCCAACTTCTCGCCGGATCAGCACTTATAGACTGCGACATGTCCAAACCCGAAGACAGAGGACTATTCACAGTAGCCAGCAAAGTCTTCTCCATACTCCTTACTGGAATTCAAGCAGGAGCATATCTCCTAAGCGGTATGTACGGCACAAACTTGGGCGTAGCGGCCATCGTCATATTCTTCCAGCTGTTAGCCGCAGGAGTAATCGTGATGTTGCTTGACGAATTAGTCCAAAAAGGCTGGGGCCTTGGCAGCGGCATAAGCCTCTTCATTATGGCCGGTGTGGCACAGAACATTCTCTGGTCATCTTTCTCGCCTGGAACCGGTTTGTTCGTTGGCTCTTTAGAGCAACTATTCGTTAAACCTGCAGCTGGACAAGCCGCATTCACTCTGTTTGACTGGATTGTTGGAACACCATCGGGAATTTATCCCTCAATGATAGGGTTCATAGCTACAATTGTAACGTTCCTGATCATCATTTACCTTAACGGAGTCCGAATTGAACTGCCCATGTCTTATGCTGGGTATAAAGGGTTCCGAAGCAAATACCCAATCAAACTCCTCTACGTCAGCAACTTACCTGTAATTTTTGCATCCGCGCTGTTCGCTAACGTTTACTTCTTTAGCCAACTCATCTGGAGTGCAAGCGGGCAACCTGCACCTGGGAAAAATCTCATAACAGACATAATAGGTTCCTACACCACCGTAAATGGAACAGTGACGCCTGTAGGTGGGCTTTCACACTTCGTCACGGCACCCCACAACATCCAAGGCGTCGGCGCAGATCCGCTTCGAGCAGTTGTATACTTAGGCATTCTGATGGCGTTTTGCGCTGTATTCTCGCTAATATGGCTTGAAGTAGGCGGTTTGGGGCCTGAAAAGGTTGCGCAACAACTTATGGACAGCGGCATGCAGATTCCGGGTTACCGAAGATCTGGCAGACCCATAGAAGCCATGCTTAAACGGTATATTCCAGTAGTGACCGTCTTGGGAGGCATAATCGTGGCGTTGATCGCAGGACTCGCAGATTTCGCAGGCGTATTCGGTTCAGGCACCGGCATCTTACTAGCCGTAGGCATCATCTACCAGTATTACGAGTTACTGATGCGTGAAAGGGCAGCGGAAATGTACCCAGCGTTCAGAAGAATCCTTGGCGAATAATCCGTGTAGAGTCGACAATGATTGTCTGGGTAAAACCAGCTTTTTCTTTCTTATGTTGTCTTGGTTTTTCTTGGAGCAAACTTTATCGTATGTGAAACGCGAAGAAGATATTTAGAGGAGAAGGTTTAAAATGTTCTCCCAATAGTAGATTGTTCAATCGCGAAGGTTAAAGTTGCCAAACAAGGAGAAGTTTAGTTTGAATAAAAAAATGGTCCTGATAGCTGTTTTAGTTAGCTTTGCTGTTCTATTTATTTCGTTTTCGTCAGTTTTGGCTCAATCACAAGAAACCAAAATAAACAGTCTGAATCCTGAGTCAGGCGTTGCTGGCTCTGCATTCAACGTTACTCTTCAAGGTACTATTCAAACGGTTAATGGCAATTTTGTTGTCTTTTTGAATGACACTAATAATAATCTTTTGCTGCTGGTAAACAAGACTGCTTCAGGTAACAACGTGGATGAGAACTTCGCGATACCTAAAGTAATTCCTGGTTCTTACACGATTGTTCTTCAAGATGTCAACACCACAAATACGTATGCCACGGATTTCCCAATTGCCGCTGAAGGGATTTCAGCAATACCGATTGCTACCGGTCTAATCATGCTAGTGGCAGTTTCCATCTCATTCATCAACATGGTTCTAAACCGAGCATTGATTACCAAGATGATTGGCTGGCATGAATACCGTTCTATGCAAAAAGAGATGTCAGAGTACAATTCTCAGCGCATGGCCGCTCTTCGCGCAAAGGACGAAAAGACTTTAGAGAAACTGAAAAAGAAAGAATCACAAATCCAATCGATGCAGACGAAAATGTTTAAGCCGCAGTTGATTCTTATCCCAATTACTTTTGTTTACCTCATAATTTGGCCAGTATTAACAGGCGTTTTCCCGTTTTCCGTTGCATACGTGCCAGGTTTGGGCGCTCAACCATTCTTTATCTGGTACTTAATTTGTTCGTTCTTCTTCGGAACACTCGCTTCCCGCATAATAGGTGTAACACCTATCCAATAGTGCATTAGGAGAAAGCTAGATGGGTAATGAGAAGCCAAACAGCGTTGAAGCGAAGAAAATAATTATTTGCATCTCCGGAATGGCCGGCACTGGAAAAAGCACTTTAGCTAAGAGACTTGCTCAGAAGTACGGCTTAAAATATTATTCAGGTGGGGATGCTCTTCGTGCTTTGGCTTCCGAGAAAGGTTACTGCTCTTCCAGCAACGGTTGGTGGGAAAGTCCTGAGGGTTTAAGTTTTCTGGAGCAAAGGAAAGCGGATGCGAGTTTTGACAAGGCCGTTGACGAGAAGCTTCTTGAGTATGCTTCCCAAGGTAATGTTCTTTTGGACAGCTGGACTATGCCCTGGCTAGTTAAAGGGGGCTTCAAGATTTGGTTGGCAGCTTCAGTTGAGAAGCAGGCTGAGAGAATTGCTCAAAGAGACAAGATGACTGTTGAGGAATCTTTGGATGCGTTGAAGAAGAAAGAGGCGCGAACCAAAGCTATTTACAAAAAGCTCTACGGCTTTGCTTTAGGAGAAGATTTTTCGCCTTTTAGTCTCATTTTGGACACTGATAATTTAAGCGCGGAAGAGGTTTTTCAAGTTCTTTGTATGGTTATCGATAACGTTGTGTTGGCTGAGAATGAAGGTCCTCAGAAACTTGTTCCTTGTCAAGGCTAATTTTTTTGCTTCGGTTAAACCGTAATTTTTGCCAGATCATCTTTCAATTAAGAGACTAATGTTTTGGCTCTTTGTTTTCTCGATTGAAAAGCTACGTTTTTAATGAAATCAAAAACTCTGTGACTATGCGACTTAGTTTTCCGCCGTAGAATTCTTTACGTATATTCCCTTTTTTCTGAATGAATTGGATATTGTGCTCTAAAATGATGGTTGTTTTGCTAAGAACTTTGACATTTATAGTAAATCTTAATAATGACGTCGCATGACTTAATAGTTGGACTCAGAGGTTGAACCTATGGATGAAGGTGGGCGGCAAGGCTAGATGAAATCTGCAAGCAGAAGACTCTTCACGTTTTTCCAGCTAGAACTAATAGTGTTGTGCTTTGTTGCATCTTTCCGATTCATCAACCTCGAATCAACAGTAACCCTCATTATGTTCAGCTTTCTTTTCTTCTCGCTCACTTTCCACTTAAACGGGACATTAAGCAGAAAACTTGGCATGCTAACTCTTGGCAATATAGTTGGCTTATTTTGGAATCTGGTTTTCAGCTATTTCGCTTCTGCGGGAGGCATGTATTTTGGCAAAATATTTGATGTGTTTTACATAATTGTCTTCCCTTTTCTGAATCTTATGTGGATTGTTCCTTTCTGGTCCATTAGCTTAGGTGTTCTCCCCAAAATGCAGAATATTCAAGTGAAGGCGAAATTTTGATTATCGAAATTCTGCAGGGAATTTTCATATTTTCTGTTTTTTCAATGACCGTTTACTTAGTTCGACATTACATTTTCACTTTAACCGTTTTAAGGCGAGCCAAAAACCCAAAAATGCCGCCAGACAGCTATTCCAAAGTGAAATATGAACCGACAGTTTCCATTCTTATTCCAGCACAAAACGAAGACCAAGTAATTGGGCGCCTTTTAGAGAGAATGACAGAGTTGACATATCCAAAAGAAAAGCTGCAGGTTGTGGTGATTGATGATGCTTCATCTGACTGCACAGGGGATGTCTCAGAAGAATTTTCGCGAAAGTATAATTTTATCAGGGTTCTGCATCGAAGCAGAGAAGTCGGCGGGGTAGGAAAAGCCGCAGCCATGAACGCTGGCTTAGCATCTTCAACTGGAGAAATAGTGCTCTGTTTCGATGCTGACTATCTTCCGCAGAAAAACATCGTGGAAAAACTCGTGAAGAAATTCGCAGACCCAAAAGTTGGAGCGGTGCAAGGCCGACCAGTTGTTTTGAATGAGCCTAAGAACCTTGTAACTAGGTTAGTGTCGATGGAAAGAATGGGCGGTTACAGGGTTGACCAGGAAGCACGTGACAATTTAGGTCTCATCCCCCAATTTGGCGGTACCGTTGGCGGCTTTAGGCGCAGCATTATGATGGGTTTAGGCGGGTTTGACGAAAAAATGTTAACAGAGGACACTGATTTGACATTTCACATTTGTCTTGCAGGCTATAAGATCCGTTATGTGGGCGACGCGGAATGCTACGAGGAAGCTGTTGAATCCTGGAGGGCTTACTGGCGGCAAAGGCACCGGTGGGCAAGAGGGCATATACAAGTTTGCTTCAAACATTCATTTAATGTTCTCAAAAGCAAGAAACTTACGGGAAAAGAGAAACTTGACGGCTTACTTCTTCTCCACGTTTACTTCGTGCCTGTAATCACGGTCTTTTCGTTTTTTGTCAGCATCGCCCTCATGTTTATGGGGTCCTCACAGCTTGTTTCAGCCCTCTGGTTCTTTGTGCCGATATCTTTTTACAGCTTTGTCGGTAACTTTGCCCCTTTTTTTGAAATCGGAATAGGTGCCTATTTGGATGGCAGAACAAGGACCCAGTGGTTGGCTCCTCTGCTGTTTTTTGCGTTTCTGTACAACATTCCAATTTGCACAAAAGCTTTCTTGGATATTGTGATTGGGAAAGTATTTGGGCGAAAGCAAGATTGGGCTAAAACTTCGCATTTGGGTGTTGGAAACCATTGCGTTCCGAAATCGTCTGTCGCGGGGGAAAGGTTACAGTGATTTCCTGCATGTCTTCGTTAGTGGCGGTGGCGATGTTGGCTGCGCCTGTCCTGTTGCTTGTTATGCTTTTGCCGGCTTTTCTTGAACTTAAGAAACCAAGAGACGCAGGGCCTCGCCGTATTATGCCCGGTTTCTCCCAGACTTTTCAATCTTCGCCCAACAAAGTGTCTTTGTTAGATCTTGAGGAGCCTTGCGAACTGGATAGTACTCTTAAGCAGTCTGTTAATTCGGCTCTTGGTAACCTGCCAAGTCTGGAGGTTTGACGTTGCCGCTGCGTTTTAGAAGAGGAGTTTGGCGTTTTTCCATTGCTCTTTAGCTAAAGCAAGGTTCCCGTATGGTCCGCTGTGAAGAGAATAGAAAATGTAGCATAAGTAAGTGCATTGTTCACATTGACGGTAAGTTTTACGTAGCGTGTCGAATTCTTGGCTGTCCCAGATTTTGGGTAAGTCAAAAACTGAACCTGCAAAATTGTGTCCATGGCAACCGCCGATTCTTCCTAGGTGATCTATTATGAAGAAGTCTTGCAGGGCGCGGCAATTCCAAATTCGTCTATCCTCTGCGTAGAGGCTTCGCATTGCTTTAAGCAGTTTAGTGGTCATGAGGATGCGTTTGTTTTTCTTCTTCATTTCAACGAGTGAATCGCACAGGTTAACCATTGCCTGTTTGTCTTTTATGACGAATTCGTCCATGGGTTTGCCGATTCTGAAAAGCTGGTTTTCGTCCGCTGTAAGATCGTAATTGTAGAGGCAGTACCAGACGGGTATTTTCATTTTCGTGAAGTGGTTTGTTATGTCAACTATTTCCCCGAGATTCAGCTGGGATATAGTCGGCGTAACGCTCACGTTTATTCCCTCTTTCTGCAGTGTCTCCACGGAGTGCATAGCTTTTTCAAAAGATCCCTTCACACCTTTGATGTAGTCCATTTTGGCTGGGTCTAAACTGTCAAAGGATATGGCTGCGAAGTCAACGTTGCGCAACGCTTCTTTTTTCTCCGCGGCCATGCTTCCGTTATCGTAAACAGTTGTGACAAAGAAGCGGCTGGCGTAATCAATTATTTCCCCCGCGTCTTCCCGCAGAAGTGGGTCTCCGCCCGAAAACACTATTTCCACGATACCCATTTTTCGCAGAATATCTAATCCACGTTTAATTTCGTCAGCTGAGAGTTCCCGTTTGTCCTGCTCTGTCCAGACGTTGCAGCCTCGACAGCGATAATTACATTTCCTTGTGATAAGCCATTGGGCATGATGAGGTTTGTTGGGAACAAGCGAACGCGCTGCAACGTTCGCGGCTTTACTGAGCTTCAAACAAATCTTCTCTTTAGCTGCTTTACACCAGTGTATTTGGACCAGAACTATAAAAACAATAAGGCAAGCGGCCGGTTATTTTCGGTTCTTTTTTGCTTTGTTGTTGTCTTCTGTTTCTCTGAGTTGAAATGTTTTTTCTGTAGAAAAATAGAAGAAAAAAAAATCGCGCGTTGGCAAACTATTTCAATTTTTTTTTCTTTCAAATTTTATTTTCTCCCCAGATCGATTTTAGGTCATCCGAGGCTAAAAAAGAACAATACCTCTAGCGAAAGCGCCAACATTTTTAGGTTCGAACGGCAAAAACCATACAGCACCTAATCGAGGGAAACTAATGGACTCTGTAGACGTTGTGTTGCTTACGTTGAACAGTGACCGAAAGCTGCGGCAATGTCTTGAGTCTGTTTACAGAAGCGTGCCCGTTAACCAGTTAATCGCTGTTGATGGCGGCTCCACTGACCAAACCCTCCAAATTCTCCGCGGATTTCAAAACAAATTCGGCAATGTTAAAGTTATTATGGACCCGAAAGGAACCAGAGCGACGGCGCGTCAGAAAGGCATAGAAAACGTCACGACTGAATGGTTCATTTTCGTGGACAGCGACGTTGTGCTCTGCAACAACTGGTACCAGAAAGCGTTATCGTTCGTTGATGCGAACGTGGGCGCGGTTTGGGGCATAGAAGTCTGGTCTACCCTAAAAAACAGAAAAACCCTAAAAACGTTCTTGCTGGTTACTAGAAAAATATTTGAACTCCGCGGCGGAACCCATGACACTCTCATTCGAACCGAAGCTGTTCGCGACATCCAGATTCCTTGGAACCTGCATGTTTTCGAAGACGCCTACATTAAAGATTGGATAACTAAGAAAGGCTACCTCGTCGTTCCATGTTATAGTCCCTTCTGTATTCATTATAGGCCGAAGACGGTTTGGACTCTGAAGGGCAGTCTGGCCGTAATTGTTGATTCTTTAAGGTTTGGCAATCCGGCTCTAATTGTGAAGTTAGTGTTCGCCTATGGCTTCTATACGGCTTACTCTGTCTCACAGATCCTGTCGCGCAAACCAAACTAGAATTAGCTTGTTTTCGAGCGGTTGGCTTGAATAGGTTATTATGCTTTGCCAAAGAATACATTAACATTTATCTAGAAGAGACGCTTCCAGAAACATGAGGCACGAAGATGCAGGCAATCGACGTTGTCATGCTGACAAAAAACAGCGACCATTTACTCGGCAAATGTTTAGATAGCATCTACCAGAACGTGCCCGTGAACGAGCTAATTGTGGTTGATGGCTTCAGTACAGACCACACTCTCAAAATTGTCGCTGCCATAAACCAACAGCACGGCAACGTTAAGGTTCTAAGCATGAATGGTTCCAGAGCGAAAGCTCGCGAAAAAGGCATAGAACAGGTAACCACAGACTGGTTCATGTTCGCAGACAGCGACGTTATCCTCAGCAAAGATTGGTATAAAAATGCCCAAAAAAACATCAAACCAGACGTGGGCGCAGTCTGGGGCGTAAACATAGATGTAATTCCTAAACTCAGCGACAAGCGGTTCGTGAAGATGCAGCAGTTAGTTGCCCAGCAATGTTTTGCCCTCAGAGGCGGAACTCACGATACCCTGATTCGCCGGGACCTCGTGGCTGACATAAAAATCCCTAAGCAGCTGCACACCTACGAGGATGCCTTCATAATGAACTGGATCAAGGACAAAGGCTACAAAGCAATTGTAGGTGACGACATTTACTGTCTGCATTTTAAGCCGGCGGAAAACTGGAGCCCCAGCAATGCCATATCAGGTGCCGTCCAAGAAATGAAATGCGGCTTAGTGTACTCTCACAACTTCGTTTACATGGCCTACTACCCCATCTTCATGTTTTACTGGGCCATGCAGATAGCATTCCAAAACATGCGTAAACTGCTGCCACTTACCGCCGACTTAGTGCCTTCCACAGATGATCCGAAGCTGGACGCGGCAAAACTTGAACTTCGCCGTTCTCCAAGGTGAGCAGCCGTCGAGTTTTTTCTGGGATAAATTCACCGATGACAGCAGCTTGAATCTGTTGTTGCCTAAGGCTTTCTATTATTTCACCTGACTTTTCATCTTCTGCGGCCACAAGCAGCGCGCCTGAACCGATAAGCTGCAAGGGGTCAAGGCCAAAGTGGCTGCAGATGTTTGCCGTTTCAGATTCAACCCTTATTCTTTCTCGGAAAACGTGCACCCCTAAACCTGACGCATCCGCCATTTCGTGAATGCCTCCTGCGACACCCCCTTCAGTTGGGTCATGCATGGCGTGGACGCCTCCTGTTCGGTATGCGGTTAAGGCGTCTTTAACAACGCTAATTTTTAGGTAGAAGTCTTGGGCTTTTTTGAGCGCATCCTCATTCAGGGTTTTTTTGAGCTCCGCTCCCCTGTCTGAAGCAAGAATGGCAGTGCCTTCTATGCCTGCGCTTTTTGTGAGAATTATCTTGTCGTTAGCCTTGGCTCCCCCAGCCGTAACATATTTTCCCTTCGAAGTCACGCCCATTGCGCAGCCTACAACAATTGGGTGCGCCAAGCTGGGTGTTGATTCCGCGTGGCCGCCAACAATTGCCATCCCCAGTGCCTTGGCAGCTTCGTTCATTTGGGTACTGATCGTCTCCACCATGCTCCTGTCGGCGCCTTCCGGTAACATGAGGCACGAAAAAAGGAAGGCTGGTTCGACCCCGAAGGTAGCTATATCGTTGGCGTTGACGTTGACCGATAGCCAACCGATGCGTTCCACAGCGCCCGTAATCGGATCCATTGAAACGATAACGTTTTTGTCGCCCAAGTCCAAAACCGCGCAATCAACCCCTGCAGCTGGACCTAAAACTACTTCTTTGCGGGTTACGCCCAAGTTTTTGAAGACAACTTCTTTGAGGATATCTATGGGGATTTTTCCAGGCGGCAGCGTCATCGTGTAACCTCAGTTTATGACTGTTGCGGGGTGCCTTTTAAGTTGTGGGAAAACTTCGAGGACGGCGTGCATTATGGGCACTGCAACAACTAGCCCAACTGCCATCTGAACGAGGTTAAAGGGAACTTCCGCCAGAGCCACACCTACGGGGTAACCCAGAACCAACTGTTCGTAAACAAAGTATCCTGCAACCATTTCCAGTCCACCTACAAACACTGCGACTGCAGCGCTTAATGTACGGTTTGAACTGTGTTTCTGAAGTTCCTGATAGAGTAAACCCACAATTGCTCCTTCCAAGCCCTTTATCACAAGCGTTCCCGCCGCGAATTGGGGACCAAGTAGGATGTCTGCAATAGTTGCTCCTATACCTCCCGAAAGCGCGCCTACGATTGGACCGAAAACCAAGGCTGCAGTGTAAATTACGGTTTCGCCCAAGTTGAAGTATCCGCTGGTTGCTGGTATGGAAATAACGAATGAGTAGGTGGCTACAAATACGAGGGCGGCGAATATCGCTGAAACTGCGATGTCGAAGGCTGTTCTATGCGGTTTTCGTTCAATCGTCATGCTATCACGGTGCTATTGTTGATTATATTCAGATACTTGCCTTTTATCATTATTCTTTACTCCTTTAGAAACTGTTAAAAGGGAAAATCTAAAAGGAGAGCCCAAGAATATTATTCAAAAGCGAGTGACAAGTTATGAGCGCAAAACCCGTAAAAGAAGATCCAGTTAAAATGCATAAAGAAGCTGGTGCCCTGATGGAGAGCGGCAAATACGTCGAAGCCAGAGACATGTTTGTCAAAACAGCTGAACTTTACTACAAGGGACAAAACTATTTTGGTTCAGCCGAGATGTATTACAAAGCTGGCGAATGCGCCTTTGCCCTTAAAGACTACGAGAAAGGCGTAGAGCTCTTCATGAAGTCAGCGCAGATTTCCTTTGACAAGAAATTTGATAGGTTCGGCGTCAGCGCATTAGACTATGCCCGAGACTGCCAAAAAGCCCTTGGTCACACTAAAGAGGTCGAGGAACTGACCAAGCAAATCAAGGAAGTCAAAGAGAAACTCGAAGCTTCCTTCTAAGTTTTCTTCCCTTTCAGTCTTTTAATTTTCTCCTTTTCCGCGTTGAACCTGTTTCTGGGAAATCCATAAATGTGCTCAAACCTCATCTTCAAATAAGCTTTTAGGTTACTAACATGCCCACCCTTTTCCGGATTCTTGCTGAGTTGCTCGAAAAAGTAGAAGCCACCAAAAGCCGTCTTCAAACCACAGCGTTGATTGCGGATTTCCTCAAAACTTTGGATCCTGAAGAAGTGAAACCCGCGGTTTTGCTGATTCTGGGCAGAGCGTTCCCAAAGTGGAGCCAGAAAACTTTAGACGTCAGCTGGAGTATCCTCAGTAGCATTTTGCAGCGGATAACAGGGGCTGATTGGACCGTGTTCGGGGACGCATTCAGCCAGACTGGCGACATCGGATCGGCGGCTATGGCGGTCTACGAAATTAGAAAAGTAAAACGGCAAGCGGTTCTGTTTGAAAAACCTTTGACTGTTTTGGAGGTTCATCGAAGCCTCAACGCCGTAGCTGGTGCTGAAGGTTCCGGTTCCAGGGAAAAGAAGAACCGGCTAATCACCGCTCTTCTCAGTCAAGCTTCATCAGTTGAAGCTAAGTATCTTGTGAAGGTTTTCATTGGGGAAATGCGCACCGGCTTCAATGAAGGCTTAATGGAGCAGGCAGTGGCAAAGGCGTTCGAAGTTCCGTTGGCGGTGGTGCAGCATGCAAGCATGGTCTTAGGCGACATAAGTGATGTAGCGTTCACATCAAAGGCTCAGGGCGAGGTTGGTTTGAAAGAGGTTGGGTTCAGAGTTTTCCGACCGGTGAAGCTTATGTTGGCTCAGGTTGCTGAGGACGTTGCCGCGGCTTTGCAGGAGCATGGTGGCGAAACAGCTTTTGAATACAAGTATGACGGTGCCCGAGTCCAAATTCATAAGCTCGACGGCGAAGTGCGGGTCTTCAGCAGGCGGCTCACGGATGCGACGCGGAGTCTGCCTGAAATCGTCAAGGCAGTGGAGAGTAATGTTAAAGCCAAAGAGGTTATCCTTGAAGGCGAAGTGGTTGCAGTGGACAGCGGCGGCGTACCTATTCCTTTTCAGCATTTGATGCGCAGGTTCAAACGTGTTCACGGAATAGCAGACGCTGCTGAGAAGATTCCGCTTAATCTTTACCTGTTTGATGTGATCTACTTAGAGGGTGAAAGTCTGATCCAGATGCCGTACATTCGGCGCCGGCAGACCTTGGCAGAAATAGCGGGCAACATACCACTTACGTCCCAAATCATAACTAGCGACCCAAAAGAAGCTGAGAAGTTCCTGAAAGCTGCTATGAACGCGGGTCACGAAGGTTTAATGTCCAAAAAGCTCGACAGCCCCTATACGCCTGGAACTCGCGGAAAACACTGGCTAAAAGTTAAACCTGTTCTGGAACCGTTGGATCTAGTTATTACCGCGGCCGAGTGGGGATATGGGCGTCGTCACGGTTGGCTGTCTGACTATTACTTGGCAGCTAAGGATGCCGAAACTGGTGAATATTTGGATTTAGGCAAGACTTTCAAGGGCTTAACTGACGCGGAAATGGTAGATATGACTAAGCGTCTCCAAGCTTTTGCAGTTAACGAGGCTGGGCACCGTGTTGTTGTGATTCCCAAAATCGTTGTGGAGGTGGCTTACAACGAAATTCAGAGAAGCCCCAAATACAAAAGCAAAATGGCACTGCGGTTCGCAAGGATAACCCGCATCAGAGACGACAAAGCCCCCGAAGACGCGGATACAATTCAGCGAGTCAGAGCCATTTTTGAGCGGCAGTTTGCGAAAAAAGGCAGATTTAAAACTCCAGACAACACAAAGTAAAGCGAGGTCGTTTGAGTGGACAATAAAGCCAAAGAGCAATTTGCCAAAGAATTCTATAGCCGCCAGGTCATACTCAAAGAGCTCGGAGAAAAGGGTCAGAAGAAACTTTGCGAAGCAAAAGTTGCGGTCGTCGGCGTAGGTGGCTTAGGCACCGTTTCCTCACTTTACCTTGCGCTGGCAGGCGTTGGATACCTTCGGGTTATAGATCAGGACATTTTGGAAACTAAGAACCTGCATAGGCAAATTCTCTACACCACCGATGACCTGGATTATCCCAAGGTGGAAGCGGCTGCTGCGAGATTGGAGAAACTTAATCCGCTGGTAAAGGCTGAACCTGTCTCAGAGAACGTTAATGCAGGCAACGTGGAACACCTCCTCGACGGCGTTGACTTGGTCGTGGATGGGTTAGATAACATGGCGACTCGTTACCTCGTTAATCGTGCCTGCATCAAACATAAGATTCCTTACGTGTTCGGCGCTGGCATCGGCATGGAGGGTAACCTCTCAGTTTTTGCTCCGCCAGAAACGCCCTGCTTAGAATGTGTGCTGCCCAGCCTCTCTGACAGCGAACTTTTGAAATGTGACACTCGAGGTGTGTTAGGCGCGACAACGGGCATAATCGGGGCGATGCAAGCTTTTGAAGCTATAAAAGTTATAGCTGGCGTAGGCAAACCGTTGAAGAATAAACTGATGATTTGTGATTTCAACGACATGTATTTCACAACAATCGACATCGCTAAGCGTCCCAACTGCCCTTCCTGTGAAGGAACGCTGCCTCCGGAGCTGCGGGAACGTCTCGTTTGGCTTTGTGGACAAAACACCGCAAACATTAACCCTGAAACTACCCTCAATCTGGACCTTATAAAAGCCTATGAGACGGTGCAGCAATGCGGTTTTCATGTCCGTGTGAAATCGAGTCTCGCTTTGATATTTGACTATAAAAGCTTGGAGATTAGCCTTTTCAACGGCGGCCGCATGCTTATAAAAAACGTTTCTGACGAAGCAGCTGCGTTGAAGGCTTACAGGGAAGTCATAAAAGCGTTGGGTTTAAGCTGAAACCTTGTTTTATGCGTTTAACGCGTCCAATAAAGCTTTTACGTCTCTGTTCCAGCCTGCGATAATTTCAAGATTTTCCTCTTGCTTTTTCGAAAATTTCTCTGCTCCCTTCAGGGCTTCTCGTTGATGCTCGTAGTATTTAGCTAGCGCGTTTAAGGGTTCAATGTACTGCTGGGTTGAAAGGTTCATTTCTATTTTGTCGCCTAAGATGTTGAGGGCGGCAAGCATCTCGTCAACGGTCATGCCTGTGTTCTTCTTGAAGTCTTGGAACACGTATTGTTTCTTGAAAAGATTAGCTTTCTTCCAGCCACTTGACTGGTCCACAAACGTTTTCAAAACAGCCTGATAAAGCTCAAATATGCTACTCTTGTCCGGTTTGGGCTGCGTTATTTCGACGAGGTTTTCTATTTTTTCTTGTGTTGTGCTACTGCAGTTTATGGTTATTGGAGAAATAGTGTAGCTTACGCACGCCTTAAGTGGGGTGTCTAAGGCGGTGCAGAGGTTGTTCAGGTCAAGTAGCGTGAGCGAATCCGTCTTTATGGTTAGCACGGAACCGAAGTCTGCGACTCCGCCTCCTAAAACAGGGGAATTAGCGAAAATTTGGATTATCTTTCCCAGCAAAAGATGGTCACTTTCTTCACTGCCGGTGCAAGGTGTGACAAGATAACGGAGGGCAAATGATGTTTGGGCTGTTCGTTTTCCAGATGAATCCACCAGGGGGGCTTGGTTTCGGGTTGCGGCTTCTTCAATTATGTTATAGAGGAAAACTGAAAGTTTCTCGGACCCCCTTTCGCAGGTTTTTGGGGACGCATACGAAATCTGCTCTTTATTTGAAATGAGTACTTGGGTTTTTGGGTCTTCTTTCACGCTTTTCCAGATCAGGCTTAACAAGGCTCTGTCAACGTTTACTATGAAGTTGCAGTCGTCCATACTGTTACCCAGCATCTACTTCGTTTTGCTCCTAAAAGAGTTTTAGCCAAACTGCTCCTGATTAACTATTCAAGGCGAATGCCTAACATTTTCGTTGAAAATGAAGATGGCAAGTTAACGGTTTTTTCTTCTAAGCCAGCGTGTTTAGCAGTACACTGATTTCTTGGATCCAACCGTTAATTATTGCGAGGTTTTCGATGTCTTTTTCGTTTCCAACGTCAGTCTTGACGAAGAGTGTTTTTTCTTGTCCGAACTCTTTTTCAAGCTTTCAGCGGCTGCTTTCCAGGTTTTTTCGTTAACTTCCGCTACGACAACTTTTGCGCCTAGCCAGAGCAGAGCTCGAGCTGCTTCAAAACCTGTGCCGCGTCCCGCTCCCGTCACAATGGCGACTTCGCCTTCTAGTGCACTCTGTGGCAAGTTTCCTTGAGATATCAGCATGGACTTGTGCCTCGTTGATTGTATTCAGGCTGTAGTGTTTTAAGCATTGTTCTGCCCGGTTAGTCCAAATTTCTCTGCTCTGCGGCGATTTTTTTAATAGAAAAACAACAATGGTTTTTTTTTGGCATTTTCGAGATCGGTTTATTTTGGGTTGGTCTTTTGTTTTGGGCTTTGTTTCCTATGCTGAGAGTTCGGCTTGGACCAGAATAAAGAACAGCTATCTTGCTACAGACATTTATCGTAATTGTTGATGATGAGCCAACAATGTTTTTATTACCCACAACCTAGAGTTTCTGTGTTATCGGCGCTGGGGTGGCCGAATCGTTCAGGCGACAGCCTGCAGAGCTGTTATATATGGGTTCAATTCCCATCCCCAGCTCCACGGACAAACCCATATACTTTGGCTTATTTGCGTTTTCTGAAGAGTTTTAGGCTGTCCATCTCGCAGACGTATTGGTAGCCTGCTTTGATGACTAGCGCTCGCCCCAATACCGCCGCAGCAACTGCTTCTTCGCAAGTAAGAAAACACAAAAGCTATGAATTTTGCTCTTGCTTACTCGCTCTATAAGTCGGTTCGTTGTCTCTGAAACTCTGCACCGCAAGCCAGCAATCCGCTCATGTCGTTTTCAACCTGGAACTGATAGGCCTGAGCATTACCTATCTTTCTCGTGGGAACGGCAAAGCCAATTTTGATTAATTTCTCCAGCGCCTCTTTCGTTGTCTTAAATGACAGGTTCGTAGAGTCAGCCAAAATGGCTATTGTCTGCTCCATTTTGCCCACAATCAATGCTTGATCTAAGAGTCGCGCCACAGGTCCACCGAAAATGCTTGCGAATGGTCCTCTGGTCGCGTATTCTTCTTGTTCGTCTATTTGCCTTTCTAGAGTTCGTTTCGGTGTTTCCATTACCATTATAATTCACCAATAATGAGGTGTTATCTGTTGTAATTAAGTTTTACTATTTTTGCATTGAGATTATAATAAATTCCCATGTATAGCAACCCTTATAAGAACTTTGGAAAGTAAAAGGTATCTCATGCCAACCAGCCGCCTAGATACGCTGAAAACAAAAGAAAGAGAGCTTGCAGGTTTTATTCTCAACAAGCTATGGGTTGACAGATATTGGTGTGGAGGAGTTGGAGGCCACCATCTTGGGCACACCGCGTTAAGTAACGTTCCTAAAGGAAAACCTCGATCAGAGCATGGGGAAGTTCTTGAGGTAGCTGAGAAACTCAAGAGATTTGGATTTATCACCACCTTTCCGGCGACCCGCGAAATGCATGTATGCGCGAGCAGAGCAGATGAAATGATAACCGAAGGCCTGGTTGTTGTGAATGAATATCGACGAAAAGTGGATTTGCCAGCTTTGAGGAGAGACCAAATTTGACAGCCCTGCTGGATACCTGAGGTGTATATTTAGGAGTTAATTTCCTTCATTTTGGCGCTTCTTTTGGCTTCATCTTACGCTTTTTGGAGAGAGCACTATTCCTTTAATGTTCCATAAATCTGAAACACTTAAATAAAATTTTAATTTAATAGAACCTGCTCAGTGGCGCTTTTGCTATAGAGTCTAAAAAAGGGAAAATTAGCGATGCGTAGAGCGATAACCGTCACACTCCGCCTTTAGACCATGACTGCGACAGTTAGGTCACACTTCACAGAAAACAGGTACCCGCATGTTCTGCAAAGAATCCTCTGGTAGTCTTCTCCTTTTCCACTAAAGCGCTGTCCGTCTCGTCAAACTTTGGCGTTTCCACAACGGGGACATTTGACGTTAAGATCAGAAGTGGTGGAAGGAATTTCTTCCTTAGTTTTCAAGACAGTCTTCTCTCGATTCTTTGACTTTCATCTCCTGGTATTAGTCGCCCGCAATAAGGGCAAGTCAGGTTTTTTCTTTCCATGCTTTGACTCTCCTAAGCCAAGCCTTAGAGGCGAAAAAAGGGAGAGGAGCTGCTTAAGGACGAAGTGGCGATGATTTCTTGGTTCCCGCCAACCGGTATGGGTTCAATTCCCATCCCCAGTTCCATAATCATTCACAATAGTTTCAAGGAAACTGGAAATCTTCTTATCTTACGGGTTTGTTATACTGTTTTGGTAATACCAATGGCGTTGGAGGAAACTGTTTGTGCCAAGGTTCCCGTTGAACTCAAGAAAAAGCTCTCCACTCTTGGCGTGAACATAAGCCAGGTAATACGCGAATCTTTACAGTCAGAAGTTAACCGCCTGGAAAGGGAGCGGCTAAACAAACTTGCCAAAGAAGTTTCAGTGATTCTAAAAAAGATTCCACCTGAAGAATTTGCCCAGTCTATCCGTGTCACAAGGGACAAAAAATGACAACTGCTCAGTTGCTGTTTGACTCCAACATAATCTACACGCTAATTAGGGAGCTCCCGCAAGGTGCCGTGGAAAAACTGGTTGAGAGCACTACAATTTATTTGGCATACTATGAGCTTGGCAATGCCTTGTGGCGAGAGTGCCTTTTGCTTAAAAGAATAAGTCTCAATGAAGCTCAAAAATCGTTAGATTTGATGTACTCCATTCTTGAACATATGCAGGTAGCCTCGCGTGACAGCGAGACAGGAAATGAAATATTGGAAAAAGCGTACAACCTTAACTTGACATTTTATGACACAGCCTACCTTGTAGAAGCAAAAAAATCAGGCAAAACATTAGTAACCGACGACAATAAACTTGCCAAAGCAGCTGAAAACTTGGGCATAAAAACCTTATCCAGCAAAACACTCATGCAATAATTAGGCGGCCTGCAGAGCTGTTATTTGTGGGTTCAATTTCCATCCCCGCTCCACCCACGGGACATTTGGTTTCGAGGATTTTATGCGCAAAATGATGGGGTTTGCGGTGGCGATTCATGTTAAGCGCGCTTTGTTGTTCATATTCTTAATGTTTGTTCTGTCTTATTGTATGGAAACTTCTTTATCTTACTTCGCGGTAGTATTTTGTGGTGGGACATTTGGTGCAGCAATGTGTGACGGTTTCTACAAAAATTCCCAAACAACTGAAAGAGAAAATTCAGAAGTTCAAGATTAAACCATCCAAGATTTTGAGAAAAGCCCTTGAAGACGAAGTGAAAAAAAGGGAAGTTGAAGAGCTAAAAGAAGAGATAGCGCGGCTAAAGCCGGTGCTTGAGAAAGTCAGTATGGAAGAAATAGTGAAAAGCGTAAGAGAAGACAGGGACAGCCGATGAAGCAGCTTTTCGATTCTTCAGCCATATTTAGAACCATAAAAGAAAATAAAATCGAGTTTTTAAACGGAAACTACACATTAGAACTAGCAAGGTATGAGCTGGGAAACATCATATGGAAAGACTATGCGCTACAATCAAAAGCTTCAGAACAACAAGCAAGAATGATGGCCAAGACTATCAAGCACACCCTAAACATAATGGATGTTATGGAAATAGCCGGCAGTGAAGAAGAAATTTTGGATACTGCAATAAGATTAAAAATTACTTTTTACGATGCGTCATACGTTTATTTTGCTAAAGCAAAAGAATTAAAACTGATAACTGAAGACTTGCGGCTGATCAAAAAAATAACACCCGCAGCAAACGTTTCCACATTAGACGGCATTAAATAGACTCGACATTCACGATGAATTAAGGTCGCCTTAAAAGCCATTCCAAACGGATTAACGAAGCGGTGACAGGCAAACTTCTTCAAATAAACCAATAATTGCAGCAAAGCAATCTAGGCGATAGCCCGCAGAGCTGTTATATACGGGTTTTCAATTCCCATCCTCGCTCTTTAGCATAGTGCCGAATTCCTGAAAAAGAGCATAAGAAGCATAAGCGCCAATTGTAGCCGCCCATTGTCCTGGCACCAATGGCGTATATGCTCTACATTAGCTAACCTGTCCCAACTGGAGCTAGCTAACGGGCACGAACCATGGTTTTTTGGGCAGCCTGCGCCAGAGTGTCTTGGACGTAGCCTTGCATAGCCTTCTCCAGCTTTTCTATTCTGGCACAGAAATCTTCAGCACAACTTTCTGTGGTAAAGTCAAGGCTCACGCAAAAACATTTGCGCTCTTTTTTTATCGGTCGTGTTCTAAACATTAGACTAATAAGCCATCACAGGCATGCTTTTGATAAGTGACACCTATGAAGCATGCTGCACGACTTTATGTTTCAATAATCATCGGCTTGCTGCTAGCAGGTTTATGCTTAACTCAAATTCCCCAATACGCTCAACCCGGTTTTGCCAGCGCCTCTACGCCATCAGTTGAAAAATCTGAATATTCCAACGGTACTCTAACCCAGCCCTACTCTCTAAACGTCTGGTATGATTGGATAAACATCTCAAACACGCAAGTAATCGCATATGCGATGTATGCTCCCCCAGACTCGCCATACCCGTGTCCTATCGCTAACATCGTTGGACAACACCTTTGTTTGGCGGATGGCACAGAGGTTTTTGTTGCTAGTGCCCTAACCAAATTTGAAGTCTACCGAGACCTTAACGGCGACGGCATTCCCCAAGCCGACTTCAACAGCGCCGACAATGAACTGCTCTATTACATGTACACTAACATGAGCGATAAATTCAGCATCACACCTATTCAGATGGTGACAGAAAATGGCGTTCCACACTACCAGTGGGGAATCTCTTACCAGAATGTCTACGGCTACTTAGGCTATGCGACTTCTTCTAACAGTTTAGGCTGGGGCGGCTATGCAGCAAAACTGAACTTCGACCACATAACTCTGAACTATGATTTCAGCATGAACGGAAGCGTTTCAAATTTGAAAACCAGCTTTGACATCGGCAAAGTAACAAGCGCATATGCCATCGACACAAGCACGGTTCAAGTAACGAATAAAACCTTCTCGCTTGATGGCTTAGGCTTGGCTTTGCTCTACACAACCTCAACTTACACATCAGAGCCCTATCGAACATCCATAGACGGTCAACCATACAATTCTACTGCCACTGACGCCCCTACAACAAGTGTGGACCTTGCAAGCCTTACTGTCGGAAACAGCACTGCCTATGACTTTGTCTTTGGCGGCAGCTACACGCTTGATCGCGGCGAAACTGCTGAAACCCACCAAACAAACGTAGAAACTTATGAGGCAAAAGCTGAGGCAGTAGCACTCACAGGTTTGCCAATCACTATCTACCAGCCTACTCTTGCTCAGATTAGCTTCTTTGCTAACTACCTAAATCTCACTGATCTATTTGGCGGGTCCTGGCCAAATATCGCCATAGACTACAGCGCGAGTTCGCTTAACTATAGAATTTGTTTCCCTATTTGGGATGGACAGCAAATAGTGCATGACCCAGTCTTCGTCGGTTACGTAGCAGGATCATCGCAGGTTCCAGAGTTCCCAACGGCATTGTTGACAACGTTAGGTTTGTTGACTGTGGCAGCAGCCGCTATTCTGGTGACCGTTCGACTAAAGAAGTCGTCAGGTTAAGTTCCTTTTTTCCTTTTTTGATTTCAGCGCTTTTTATCCAAACAGATATGACTGTTTTGATTACAAAGCTTTGTATTGGCAAGTGCTGTTTCCGGTAACGAGCTCGAAGTTGCTTTGTGGAAAGGAATCGATGATGTTCACTTGTCGTTGGAAATCTGGAAATCCCCTGTCGTGCCAATAAAATAGAGTTTTCACTTCCACAGTTTCGCCGATGTTTGCTGTGGTGCAATTAAGTTTTCTCAAAATAGCTGGAGGTAACGTCAGTTGTGGATTACTGTAATTTATGTAAATCAGAGCACCCCGTATGCAAAAAATGATTGCGCAACCACAGCCATTAAGTAAAAGCTATCCAAGCGGGCTTTTTCAAGCGGGGCTTCAAAAGCTTATTTGCGTATGCGGTAATAGGCTCTTTTGGGAACCATCCTCTGAAACGGTTTCCTAAATCCTTCCTTGAAGTCATTTTGCATTACTCTCCAAATTGTGTTTTTGAAATATTTTCCAGAGGCTATCGCCGATGAGCGCTCCAACGATGGTTAGGATAAAGAAGGGTATCCAAAAATAGGCTGCGAGTGGACCTGTGATTAATCTTGCAGCAAAGCCTACTCCGAAAGCAGTAAGTAACCCGGAGGCAATTGCAATTCGTATTCTGTGAACCCGAAGCATTATTCTTTGCGACTGGGCGGGGAGGGTCGTTTTAAAACCTGTTTTATTGATAATGTAGCGTGAAACCAAAACCACGACAAGATAGATGATGGGCCACAAAATGCCAAGGTAATTAGTGGCTTCTATCACCAGATAGAAAATTGGAACAATTAACACTGCCATAACCACTATCATAAATACACTTAACGTTCGGCTAGTTTGAACACTAATTCTGATAGGCTCTTTAGGAAACCAGCCTCTTATTTTTTTCAGGGTTTCTTTCATTTCTATCAGTTACCTGCCGTGTTTGTATTTCCTCCTTACAAGGTATGCCGTGGCAAGCAAGGAAACGCCTGCGATTACCGCTGGCCCAATTAGTAAGAATGTTACGGCAGTACTGTGAAATTGGAAAAAAGTTATGGTGCCATCCGCTATACTTAGGAGTGTAAGCCCTGTGCCTGTAACGCCTAAAATTATAACTAGACTCTTTCTGATGGTAGGCGGCTCCTTTGGGAAAGTTAACTTAGTTGTACCCCGAAAATTATTGATAGCGGTTAAGAGTAAAGCTGAAATTGGCAAAGCAATCAGTGGCCAAGCAGCTGACAATCCTATTTCCCAATCTATGTTTTCAAGAGCATGCGCTAATGGCGTCGTAAGCCATAAAGATACTACAACAACCATTCCTGCAACTGCTGAGTTGATGTGTTTTCTTGATAGTAATAGAACGGCTGAGTAAGATCCTAAAACAAAGGTTGCTAAACCCACGATTTCAACATAGATGTTTGAGTATGAGAACATAGATACAGACCCAGGGGTCGGTTGAAACGGTAATATGCTTGCTACAATGCTTACCCCCACAAAAGCTGAGAGAACTGAGACAACAACCATTAAACCACTGGCTCCCAAAAAGGGAATTGCAGCCCATTTGCTCTGGTTTTTGCTGAATTCACTGCTTTTGATTTCGCCAAAAGTCGGTTGTTGTGGAAACCAGCCTCTGATAAGTGAACTTAACCTTTTTTTTCCAGTCATGCTTTCAGCTCCGGGATGAGCTGACAGAAAATTATGTGTGCTAACTTGGCTGGGTGGATCTTTTCTGCATCGTTGATTTCTATGCCTCTTTCTTTGGCAATGTCTAAAAGGTACTGTCTTATTTGGCTGAGAAAGGATAGGTCTGTTATTTCTTCGGGGTTGTCGTGCCAGTACCAGACTTTTATTCCGTAATTTGTGCTGTAGGTGAGGATAGCTTTTCGTTTTAAGGCTGGATGGTAAGCTAAGAGTATGCCGTTTTTGGGGTATAGTTTTGTGACTTGGAGGTCGTTAGCTTGGGCTACGTCTAAAAGCGTGGTTGAAAGCTTGGCTTCCGTTGCTAGCTTGGTTTGGTTCACGAACTGCCGAGTGGTGTTTAGTTTATCTGCAATTGCGGAGGCGGTTAAGCCTCTGCTTATCAAGGACCAAACGAGTTTCTGTTTTTGAGTTAATGGTGACGCTAACGTGGAAGATACCAACGCAGACACAACGTAAATAAAATATTATTTACATTTATTTAAAGTTTGTTGAAAGCCAGCTTACAGATATTCCAACAGTCATGCATATAGCCGAAAAACTGGAATGCAAATTTGGGACGCTCTCGCAAACTTCAGTCGATGAATCTGGCTACGGGACATTAAGATAACTTTTAGTCCAGTAGTTGATCTGATCGAAGGAGTCTGTTCAAGAACACAAATTCTATTTATGAAACTTGTCAGCAAAAGGCGTTTTATATTGAGCTTTTGTTTCGATTCTTAAACTAATCAAAACTTAAAGCTTGGAGGTGATGCATTCAAAAGAAGAAACCGGGGGGAAGAGACAACTGTGTAGACAGTTGCTTATTGCTTTTTGTGCTCTTTTAGAATGGTCATCGGTGACGTGCTAGTGTCGGCGATGCCCGGCATGGCTCGTAAGATCTCGCCGACAAAGTGAAGGCTATTTTCATTGCTGTCGGCTTTGAAGAAAAGGACGAAATCCCAGTATCCGTACAAGCTCCATGACGACTCGATCATTACTCCTTTCATTGGTTCGGTAGGCATCTTTTGGAATGCTCCCCAGAACTCGCCGCCTTTTCCTGAAATGGTTTTGATTAAAACTTGATATTTCATCATGCTCTTTTCCAACTAAAACACCGTTTGTATTTTTGTAAAGACGTGCCTTTAAGACTCTGTGATTGCATAGTCACAACCACAACCGCTCATTCGTTAAAACGCCAACTTTCAACTCCCATTCAATGAACCTTCACACACTGCCAAGTTTCCATATAGACATTTTCGTTGTGCCCTTCCTTGCCAAATCGAATGTCTATGGCCGCAAAGTAAAAAAGATAGGTTTGAGGGAGAGACGTCTCCAATTGATATGTGAATGTTTTTCAATCTCCTGTTCATGCGCCATGAAGGAGTTTGATGCTGGAGAACACGCGAAGGTTCATTTGATACTGCTTAAAGCGAGAAAAGGAATCGAACTTCCATCAATTAGGGAAGAGGCAATCTGATGGTTAGTCGTAGGGCACGTAGCAGGGCTCGGCCTGAGTACGGTTGGAACAGTATATCTCAACACTCCCTTTTTCGCTGAGCTGGATGTGACAGGATTGCTTAAATAATCAAACATAATTAGGGTCGTTTGAGTGATGACGAACGTCAAAAGCTAAAATATATTTGTTAGCTTTCGGATGTGCAGCTATAATTGTTTTCTCGGGGCTGTTGCTGTCTTCAGCAACCCAAAACTACATTTTTAGACAAGCAATAGGTGTTGGCGAGTTTGAAAACAGAGGCGAAGGCATTTACGTCGCTAACATCACCGAAGGAAACAGTCCAATCAGCAAAATATACGTGAACGTGGGTGCGGCCGTGTCTGATCCTGGTAACGTATTTCAACATCGGATACTTGTCCAAATTCCATATAACCCTGATGTTGAATTGGATTCAGTTGCGCTTAGGTTTTCTTCAGACCCCAACATGATAGTTTCATTCTATTCAAAAGCTTCCAGCTACATCTGGACCGAAATTAGTCCCCACCAAGAAAACTCGGCATACATCTACAAAGTTAACGACCTTGGAGTGTACGGAAAGTATGCTGTAAATTTCGAATTTGTTGCTGAAATCAATGAAAACGCAAATCATTTAGCTTTTGAAGCGGATCTTTCGATGCATCAAACTGGACCTTTCCAGTTAACATCGCTAACTGCTCATGTTTTCCTTGATGCTATAATTCCAAGTGACATCAAACAGGCAGCAACATAGAATCTAGCGATAACAAAGGGTGTCTATTTTTGATTGGCGTTGAGTATCAATAACTGTTCTTCAAAACATTTTGTCCTCATTTTTAGTTAAATATTTTGCTCCTTTAGGCATTTCCTTAACTCTGCTTTCATTGTTTGAAAATTATTATTCCGAGGTTATCATTTTTTGAATCTACCGCACAGGAATAAACTAACACTGATTGTCTGATGTGAACCCTAAACCAGTGAACATAAAGGGACTGTTAGAGAAGTAGGGGATTGTTTAGTTTAAGTCCACAACGAACAAGGGCTTCGTTTCAAAAATTGATTTGCAAACCAACTGTTTTGGAACTAAGCCGGGGTCTTTCATGAAGTACATAAAGCCGTCTACTCGCTCATTTGCCCCCATATAAGTGAGGGGCTTGGTTAACGCCACGCCCCACCAATCGCTGTCCCCATCCGGAATCCTTGGAAAAGAAGCTCCCCCTCCGTGGCTGGTTTCGAGCTCAAGGTAGAGGTATTTGCTTGTGGCTTGGGAAAGTTGCTTTTCCACGTCGCTCTGATTAAGGTTGACCCCTTGGTTTTCCTGATTCAAAACTGAAACGTTTAAGACTACATATTGAAGCCCGAAAGGAAGTGTTGGCAGTGAAAGATCGGGCAGGCTGGTGTTGGTGATGGAGAAGTTCCAAACGATGAGTGAAAGGCCACTGATGGGAAAATCGCTGATTTGGTTACCGAGCCCATAGCTCGCTTGCGGTAGAGTATTCCAATAAGAGACGATTGGTGGAATTAAAAATAAGGCAACTAAAAAAGCAACTAGCAGGACCATCCATTTCTTCATAAGGTAACCAAATAACATTTAATTCCCGAACAGTAATAAGCATTTAGAATTGGCCGAAGGGCACCGCCCTGGATGTTTTTCTGTTTTAGAAAAACTCAAGGGTTATTCCAGTTGCGATGTGTATAGTCATTCATCGTCGAACCTGCTGAAAGAGACTTTTTTTAATTGCTGGAAATTTTCATTTCTTCCTTCATTATTTAATACCCTAATTTTCAGCGTAGTAATCAGCGACAGCCCAAAAGGATTCCTTTGGTTCCCAAGACATATCAGGATAGGTTTCGCCGCGTTTTTTGTCCGAGTAACTTTTCACCAAACTGTAACTAGCCATATCTAGGTCATACCGTGGGTTGCTGTCGTAGACGGCGAGGGGTGAGACAAAAGTCATGGCGAAGGCACCGTAAACCCCAGCTCCATCTAAAACCTTCAGTTGATCCAGAAGTTCCCGCGCCTGCGAGGCTTCATCTCGAACATGGATTCCCTTTATCTTTGGCCGAACCAATCTGCCCACAACTGGGAGGTGATGTAGGAACTCCGATGTATGATCAACTATTTCGCCGCCCATGCCCTCTGGCGTGATTGCCGCGCCTTTGTAGGTTCGATAGCCAAACTCAGTAATGACGACGGGTTTCAAATAGTCGAACAATGGTTTAAGCATCTCAACGTAGCGGTCTTTAATCTGCGCCACCCTGTAGTGGTCTACACCGACAAAATCAAAGCGACTCCAATCCACAGCTTCCCAAATGAGCGCGGCATAAGTGAGTTTTCCATTGAATTCTTTTCTAACAACGTCATTTGCTTGCGCCAGGAATTCGTTGAGCGGCTTGTTGTGTCCCCCAATCTTGATTTTTGCCCAGTTGTTTTTGTTCGCCATTCGCTTCGCAACGTTCTTGCCTTCTAGTATTCCCTGCATGAAAAGCGTGGATTCGGAGCCTACGCTGAAAACTATTTTTTCGGGCCATAGCTGACGCAGTTTCTCTGCCGCCGCTGCAGCCTTGGTGAGGTAATCGAGTGTTTGTTTGGGGCTTTTATCCCAAAGCTCCGGAGAAAGCCACACTTCCAACCCCTGCTTGAGGGCATCCTCGGCAGCAACCATCAAACGTTCGATGCTAAAGCCGCAGATTCTGACGGCGTTGCAGTGCAGGTCGTTTTTGATGATTTCAAGCGCACGATGAACAACCGCTGGTTCAAACACGGGTCGCCAATTAAAATAGTAAACGCGTCCAACATCGTAACTGACTCCTTTAAGTTTCATAGAAACTGCCTCATTACAGCCGTCTAATGATTTGCATAGTAATCAGCCACTGCTTTGAAAGATTCTTTTGGTTCCCATGTCATCTGTGGGTAGGTATCGCCGTGCTTTCCGACCTCGCCTTTAAATTTCGCTAACACTTCGATAGGTAAATCGACGCCGAAGAATTCCTTTCCTTGTTTTGCTGTCTGTGATATTATCTGGTCGATTGTTTCTTTTTCGGGGTAGCTCTTTACCAGGCTGTAGCTTGCCATGTCACTGTCAAACCTTGGGTTTTCGTTGAAGGGCGAGTTAGGCGAAATGAAGGTAAATACGAATGCGCCTTCCACACCAGCAGCGTCAAGAATGGCCAGCTGGTCTGTAATCTCACGTGCTTGCAATCCTTCGTCTCGAACATAATGGCCATCGACTCTTGCGGGTATCTTAATCATGTCAGCAATTCCTTTCGGCAAGACTTTATCTGGATTGAGATTATCAGCTATCATGCCAAACACTATAATGAAACCGCTTCCGCCAAGCTTTTCTGCTCCTTGATATGTGCAGCAGCCAAACTCTCCTATCATGACGGGCTTATTGTGCACGAGGTACCCCTTGACCATTTTGCCGTACATGTCCTTAATCCGTGCATCTCGATAAAGGTCAATCCCAAGAAAATCAAATGGGTTCCAGTTGACCGTTTCGAGCGGAACGGAGAAATATGTTAGCGGGCCATTAAATATCTCTCTAACGTTCTTATTCGCCTTTGATAGGAAGTCATTGAGCGGCTTGTTGTTCTTCCCAGCTCGGATGTTTTCCCAGAAGGACGGGTTATTCATCCGCTCAAGAAAATTGGCACCTTCGACAATTCCCTGCATAAAGAGCGTTAATTCTGAACCAACGCTGAATACAAGCTTTCCAGGCCACTGCTGCCTCAATGGTTCTGCAGCTATGGCGGCTTTTGTTAGGTATTGGAGTGTTTCTTCTTGGCTTTTATCCCACATTTCTGGTGAGAGCCAAACTTCTAATCCTTGTTTAAGGGCGTCTTGGCTGGCAGTTATTAGCCTTTCAATGTCTAGGCCGCAAATTCTCACGGTATTACAGTGTAGGTCATTTTTGATTATTTCGAGTTCTCGATGCACAACTTTAGCATCGAATTTAGGGCGCCAATTACTTCCCATCATTACGCGTCCAACGTCATAGCAAACGCCTTTTCGGTTCATTATTAAGTGGCTCCTTGTTGTTGGTCTGGTTTGAGCATTCGAAGGATAATTTTTGCGTCAGGAAAATGTTTTTTAGCGTTTGCGGGGTCAAGCATGAAGGCTCGTTTCATTAAGCCTTCAAAACAGGCTAGGAGAGCAACCATCAACTGGTCAGGATCATCATTTGCAATTTCGCCAGCCGCTTGTCCTTCAACGATTAGCTGGCGCATCATATCTTGGATAACCTTACCGTTTCTCATAGCAAACTGTTTTAGATCGTTAGGTGTTGAGTCGTCGGTTAGAGCTTGATACAGTAACTGTGAATATCCGGGGTTTTCTCGTCTGTCCTCTAAAATATACGAAATTAGAAGTGCGAGACGCATCCCCGGTGTGCCTTGAATTTGCTCGATGCGAGCGGCTGGTCCGCCGCCTGACTCTGCTCCCTGCTTTACCAGGGTAGCGAAGATTTCTTCTTTACTGGCAAAATAGTGGTATGCTAATCCCTGACTTATTCCCGCCTTAGACGCGATGTCCGCCATGGTTGCAGCTCGACCTTTTGCTGCAAAGGTAGCTGTGGCGGCATCCAAGATCTTTTTGGTTGTTTCTTTTCTAATTTGCTCGTTTGTTTGCTTGGTTCGCGGCACTTTGTAACTCCCCGATTATTTCCGTTTATGATTATTGATTGAATTATTCAATCAACTTATTAAGTTTTGAGATTTCCTCACAATCATGAGCATTGTCGGGTTGGTGCTTGTTTTCCGAATCAAAAAGCAAAAAAGCCCAAAAAGCCTGCAAATAGAAATTTAACATAGCCATTTTAGGGAGATACGGGCAAATCAGAAGAAGGGGCAAATCAAGTTAACACAGCCTAACGATCTGAGTTAGCTCTAACGATGTATGCCCTAACTTTTTGCGGCAAAAGAAATCGTCTATTTGTGATGCTCTTACCAGCGCTCTCTATCGCTATAGTTCTCTTTTATCTCGCCAGAAGGGGAAAAATTTTTGGCGGTCTTGTTTGCTCAGGCGTTTTGAATTAGCTCGCAGGCAGTTAAGACAGGGTCAACAATTTTCTTCGTTTTTTGCCTGTTTTTGCCCTGAGAAAATTCTGTAAGATCCCGAGTCTGCAAATTTGGTAATTGACACATAGTTCATCAATATTTGTGGTGTAACTTAAGTTCTTAAAATTTTGTGCGTGTCATCTGACAGTAACACTTAGCTTCCCCATTTTCTTAATGCATAAGAAGGAATTGATTGTTAACTTCGGTCAAATAAAGCTGGGTTTAGCTGCAACGCCAAAGTGGCTTTCAATGGAACATTATGTTTCATTGTTAGCATTCAAACCTTGACACTGTGGAAAAACATTTTCCAACAAAACTGATCTTTGGTTTGGTAAGTTAAACTTTTTAGGGCTGCGTTTGCTATTTTATTTTTATGCGCAAAACAATCTTTATCGCGCTCTTCATGATCATCTGGATCGCGGTGACCGTTTTGGCTTTGCTGTGGGGAGTCACCTATAACTGGCCTGACTATGTCCACGTGGACTACGGGGTGCCTTTGACGTGGGCGACAAATACTCTGAGCACCTTCGCGGGACCAGCCGACCTATGGAGCGTCAATATCTCAAACATGCTAATTGATCTCCTGTTCTGGCTAGGAATAATGATTGCCATCGTGACGGCGCTACTCTACAAACTTAAGTCTTGATAGCAAAATCGGTCGCAGATGTATTCTCCCTATAGTTTGGACTAAATACTACTCCCACTTCGACATGCCCACGCTTCTGGATTTCACTCCTTTTCGATAAGCGTTGCTGTTTTTGTCATGTTTTTCTTTTCAAAAAGCGATTTATTCGCTATGTATGAATTAGTCTACGGTGAAAAAATTGCAGGACCTCAACAATCAAGTTGAAAATGCCATCTTCCAAGCTTTGGCGCATCCAATGAGGCGCACTATACTAAAAATCATCAGCTCAAGCCCAAGTGTATCCTACACAGAGTTAATCACGGAGTTACAGCTTTCAACGGGAAAACTGAATTACCACCTTGAACAGCTCGAAGGATTAATAGAGAAAAACAATGAACGCCACTACGTTCTGACGCCTCTGGGCAAAAAAGCACTAAATCAACTGAACCTGATGAAACAAGAAATCACTGATGCTGACGAGAAATATGTTAAGGCAGCAGAGATGGCGCAAAAGACAAGTCTTCAGCCTGCAGTGCGCTCTTTCTTGCTGGTGGGCATGGCGTTTTCATCCATAATTGTTTTTATTTGGAGTTACCTTGCCTTCATAGTTTTGACGGAAGGCGCACCCATAATCGTGTATGTGTTGCTGCCGGTGCTGATTGCAGTAGGTGCCGGTTTGATTGGTGCGCTCATTTATGCCTGGTTTAAATCGCCAGAGTGGATCAAAAGGATAGAGCGCAGGTTTCTTTGCCCACCTAACTAGCATCTCTACTCCATTTTTCATTAAGAAAGTCGTGGTGAAAAAGAGATTTGGCTATGCGAGGCTGGGGCGGTTCCTTCTCTTCCGCTCCAGCGGCTATTTTGTTTTCTTCTTCTTGAAGTATGCTTTCAGCGGTTTCCAATACCATTCTTCCCAGCCCTCTGCAAGTTCCTGCTCCTGCTGTTCGGGGATGCTGCTGTGAGTCATGGTTACTTCGGTTCCTTTTGGGACCGCTTTAAAGGTCAGATCAAACTTGCTTGGTGGATACTCTTCTGGCCACTCCGTTGTTTGCCATTCCTGCGAGAGGCATTTTCCGGGTTCAAACGCGAGGAAGGTTCCGAAGATGTATCCGTCCCAAGCTGTGAATTTTGCGCCGACTTTGGCTTTGCCGGTGGCTTTGCTGCCTGTAAATTCACTGTGTTTTTTTGGGTCCACGAAGGCTTCGTAGACTTCTTCTGGTTTTGCAGGGATGATAACTTTCTGGATTAAAATAGTTAATTCTGGTTTCACAAAAATCACTAGCCGTCTAAAAACGACTATGACTAAAGGCTCTTTTAACCTTGACGCTTGCGATTTTGTTGCTCAAGAAGATTAGAAGTTGTTGTTCATCTAAAAATGAGTGATCAACAACTGCTAAGCATAATATTTCTTCAGAGCATGATAGGACGTTGTTCTGTTCAGCATGGCGTTTTGGCAGGTTTACGTGTTGAATTCTTCTAACTCAATAGAAATTCGTTCTTCAAGTCTTTTCTTCTTTCAATCTAATGGCAAGTTCTTTTGCGTAGTCTTTCGTCCGGTCGATTTCGCCCTCTTGAAGTGGTCCCTTTTGCCCTAACACGGCCGCTTTCAGGACTGGCAACAGTTGCTTCATCTTCTTTTCTTTGAGCCTTTCAGCAATCTTTTCAGCTGCACTCCATTCTTTATTCTCGATGCGCGCACGCTCAATGTTCTCAGGATTTTCAGTATCGAAAGCTGTGAAAGGCTTACTCATCCATTC
Organism: Candidatus Bathyarchaeota archaeon; assembly: GCA_963760905.1. Taxonomy (GTDB): domain Archaea; phylum Thermoproteota; class Bathyarchaeia; order Bathyarchaeales; family Bathycorpusculaceae; genus JADGNF01. The sequence goes on along the minus strand of CAVXEQ010000004.1, from coordinate 12,046 downwards.
TTCACTCTTCACCTTGCCCAAAAAGAATTTGATTGCAAAACTCATTGTGCCAAATTTGGTTGGAGATCCGATAACTAGGAAATCGTAGTTCTTTGCGCTTAACTTCTTAACTTCTTTTATGTGGAAGAGGTCTGCTTCCATTCCAGATTCTTTTAGTGTTTCTGTGATTGTTTCTGCGATTTTCTTGGTGTTTCCGTAGGAGGTGTCATAAATAACTATGCCTTTAATTTTCAAACCTCCGTTCGAAGATTTGTGCTTTCTTCTCTTAGAGTTTATAGGTTCTTTAGATGAACTAATTTATCTGTTTTCCCTAAGTACGCTTTTCATCTTGCGGTCTCGAAAACATTATGCTTAAAATGTTAAAAGATTGTGATGTTACTGTAACAACGGGATGGTCTCGCTGTTCCCAGTTTGATTGTGAAAGAGAAAGAGAAGCGACGTGGACATCCTCGTAACTTTCTTTGAACCAAATGACATCGACCTTCGGGATTTTATCGCGCTTAAGCAATTCTTAAGCCGAAAACCAAAAACAAAAGTGGATTTAGTTGAAAAAAAGCTCTTTGAAAAGCCGAATTAAAGATAGAATACTGCCAGATCTACCAATGACGAGAGACATTAAACTGTATTTCGAAGACATCTTCAAAGCCATAGAAGAAGTCGAGAAATGCATGAAAGCCCTCTCTCTTGACGACTTCTCTAAAGACGACAAGGTATTGAAGGATGTAACAATGGACTTCATAATAATAGGCGAAGCTATGCCGCATGTAGGTTGGGCGACATTAAGACAAATGCGATCAGCTCTTTGAACGATTTGCAGCTTGTTCCCAGACGCGTTTTCCCCAACCTAAGACTAAAGCTAGAATCCACACAAAAACCCTCAGAGGAATTCCGTGGCGTGTACCTCCGATCATTAGTTGCAGGACATCAACTGATGCGAAAAATGGCAAAATGGAAATCAGGAAAATCGCGGCAATAAACAGGTCATAGTTTCTGGCGAACCTGTAACTTTTCAAGTGGTCTTTTGATACGTGACTTTTTTCTTGGTTTACTAAAGAGTTATTGAAGAATGCCAGAATCATGAACATTGCTGCCAAGTCAATTGCGTAGACTATGGATACTCCGTAGAATATGGAGCCGTTTTCAGCGTTGAGTTGGTTGAATAGAAAAGGCTCAACAGAAACTAGGAACATAAGCGCTATGTTTAAGCCTGCCAGAGTCTCGGTTTCAGCTGGTAAGACTGAAGTAATAATCGAATAGGAACGCCAAACGCTTACTAAGATCAAGAAACTGAAGCCGTAAAGCCCAAGAGCAGCCATCAACGCTTCAAAAGATGTGGGTTGCTGACCGATAAGTGTCAAAGCGCCTATCGAAAGTGCCAAGCCGAATATTAGATCAGAAAAAGCTTCGATTCTCAGTCTTGGTTTGAAGGTTCGCTCGGCACTCATGCCCATTGGTAAGCTGGCAAGCTGTATAAATAAACTTTCACTTAAGCGGTCTCGTAATCTGTTCTCTGGGAGCACTCGTGGAAATAGCGGGCATAGTCGCGCTAGTTTTATACTTCGTTAATCGCTCAGTGTCAAAAGGAATAGCAATAAAGTGAGGCATCATTTCTTCATTGGTTCGCGGTCTCGCTGGTCTGCGTTTTTTTTTATCTTTCGCAACTGGTTGGTCCATTCTAGGTTTAATGACCGCGTGAAAACTGATTATGCTTCGATTAAGTTTTCTCTATAGGCGTTTTAACAGGTTTTCCACTTTTCTATATGTTAATTCTTCGTACGCTTTGTGTTGCATCCAGATAATTATGTTCACAATGTTAAAAGACTGGTATGTGTTTGGTTCATTGGGGGATGATGTCGCCGTCCCAGTCTGATTGGGAAAGATGACGAAATCATGACGGACAGACCCCAAACTGAAAATTTTCGTTGTCTGCTGCAGGTTCAAATAATTAGAGTTGGATATTTGCAGTTTATGGATCGGGCGTAAAAATTTTCGTTTTAAGAAGCTGACTGTAAATGTCGTTGCCAACCTGCAACCACAAAACCTGAGTACTTACACGTTTTGGCTCGTCACAGGTTTCTTGGTTTTGGGAAAAAAGAAAAATAAGCAAGCAGCCAACAGTTAACCAAAGAAGGTTTATTGTTATGCAGTGTGGTCGTTGTGGTTTAATCCTTAAGGAAGGGGAATGTATCGATTTTCAGGGCAAAGTCTTGTGCGAGGATTGCTATATGTACGAGTCAAACCCGCCTAAAGCGTGTGATCCGTTGGCGGTTGCGTCGGCGCTGTCGGTTAGAACGGAGCTTGGGCAATCGGGCATTGAAGGGTTGACTGATCTGCAAAAGAAGATTTACGGCACTATAGAGGGAAGAGGAAGAATCACAAAAGATGAGCTGTCAGTCGTGGTTGGAGTTAAGCCTGAGGAGTTGGAGACTCAGTTTGCTGTTCTGAGACATTGCGAACTTGTTCGCGCCCACAAAGAAGGCAACGTGGTGTACCTTACAAAGTGGTGACTACCCCGCGCTTCAAGGTCTGCAGCCTATGAGTAGCCAAACACTCACTCTACCTGATGGAAGAGAGCTTGGATATGCCGTCGAAGGCGAAGGCACCCCAATTATATACTTCCACGGAACAGCGAGCAGTCGCCTAGAAATCCTGCTCTTAAAACAACTCGTTCGCATTGGCGGGCTCCGGCTTATCGGTATAGACAGACCTGGATATGGTTTATCAAATTTCAAAGGTATGCTCAGTCTTGGAGACTTCGCTCGCGACGTTGAGGTCCTCGCAGACAGTCTTGAGATAGGCAGGTTTGGGGTGTTGAGCTGGTCGGGCGGAGGCCCTTTCGCATTAGCGTACACAGCTCTTAACCCTAACCGCGTAACTCACGCCGTTGCCGTTGGCTCTCCTGCTCTGCCCTTTGATCCGTCAACTGCGCACAATAATAATCCTCTTGCAAAAATAGCTATGAAAAACTCTCACCTTGCCAGATGGGCATTGGGTATGTTTAGAAAATCCGTTTTGGAAGCTAACATGGACATTGATAGCTACCTGAAATCTCGTAGCGGAAAAAATATGGTTGCTGGCTGGTCCAAGCCTGACGCCCGATTCTTTGCGGATCCTGCTTGGCTTAAACTTATGTATGCGGCTATGGCGGAAGGGTTTAGGCAAAACGGGAACAGCGTGAAAGCAGTCTGGCAGGAGCATGGTCTCTTTATGAAGCGTTGGAGTGAACCTATTGATCGGATTTCCCCGGGTAAATTGACGATTTGGCAAGGGATCCAGGACAAGACTTGTCCAGTTGGCAACGCAGAAAAGATCGCTCAAGCCGTGAAGGGCAGCCAATTGGAAGTTTTCCCTGACGAGGGTCACTGCGCCATTTTTAGCAATACGGAAAAACTTGCCCAAATCCTAAACCCATCTTTTCACTGCGACTGCGATTGTTAGGTTCGTGTGGTAGGCTGGACCGGATTCGGGACTGCGACTTTCTGCTTCAAGTAACTATCCTGCGTGACTTCAGGAGAGTGGCTGAAACCCCGTTTCCCTGAAGTGGCCGTCAAACGTGAATGTCTCTGAGATCGAAAGTTCATGCATTAAGGCGAAGCTTGTGCAATCCGTGAAACTCCACGACTTACGATCAGAGTTACGGAAAATGTCAAGTGCTTTTTCGAACAGGCCTTCATCTATCCAGAATACGCGAACACTCTTGCTTTTCCTGATTTTGTCGATAAAAGTGGATGCTGAGTCAAGACCTCTTCTCGACCTAAGCAGGGTTAGTGTTTCATCTAATACATAATCGGTAGTTACCGAAACTCCGTGTTTTCCGGAGGCTATCTTGGAAAGGATTTTGCACGCTGTTTGGTGGTTCACGTCGTCTTCGACTTCGGCCGCGTACCAAGCGCTGGTGTCGACGAAGATCAAGTGTTTTCCCCGTAAAGGTACTTATCGTGCTCTTCTGAACCGTGGTCTTTTTTTCCGGTTCGCTTAGAGCTAGGGGGATATGTAAAAATGGGGTCGTTTGGGTTCACGCTGCCCTCCACCGTGGTCTTTATTGCTTCTCGAAGGACATCTTTAATGCTCATTGAATTTCTTTTGGCATATTCTTCGAGAAGCTTGTGTTCAGCTTCAGTCAGGGTCGTTTGAACAACTTTCATGTAACATGCCACATCCTAAATGGAGAATGAGCAATGAAAAATTTAAGGCTTGCTACCGGCTTGTTTACTGACCAATATTCTTGACTGCAGTACAAGGTTTTACTGCCAACTTGTATTTCACCAAGAACCCTTCAAATCTGCTTGTTTCGCCAATAGCAACAAAGCTTCAACGTCATTTAGCTGCAAAGGGAAAATTTGTGGTGGCCCAGACCGGACTCACCCTAAAACGGTTCTGAGTCCATTCGTCAGATTATCCTGGAAAAGTTATTTTCTGAAATTTCAAGCAAGTTTAAAACTGCCCGTCCCTACCAAAACGAAAGCAACATCTTTACCATTCAAAGGTTCTTCTACAAAGTTGCAGATTATTGGCGATTAAGTTCGTCAGACTTACCAGTGAATAAGCATGAGCTCAAACAGAACGACAACGGAAAAACTGATTAAATACTGATGCCTTTCAACTGCCTGAAGGAAATTGTGGAAAAGGTTTATTGCTTGAAAACCCATTTGGACACTATTTGGTGCTTTCAAATTGCTGATTTCTTGCCGCTCTGAAGTATTTGAGGTGTTATGAGTTGTTGGTAGTTCTAGCGGCACTAGACCCTGTTGGCAACGTCAGCTTAACGCTCCAGATTGTAATACTGTTTTTGCTGATTTTGGGTCTTCCATTTGTCAGGGGACCAAGTAACAAGAAAAATCTGATGCTCCACGGTTACTTAACGGTGCTCGCACTTGCACTTCACACAATCCTAATCTTTGCAGTTATGGTGCCCAGCTTTGAAAACGGATTTGCCGAATTTGGAGACCTCTCACTGCTCAGTTCGTTTACGGTTTGGTCTCACGCCATCTTGGGAACGGCGGCGGAAGTTTTAGGGATTCTACTAGTTGCAACTTGGCTAATTTATGGACCATCCAAAATGAGATGCGGCAGATGGAAAAAATGGATGGCGCCAATCTTCGTCATCTGGGTTATATCCATAGTAAACGGCGCGCTTGTCCACATACTGGGACTGCTCTAAAACGCGCAACAGTAGCAACATTTTTGCCTGAAAGAGCGCACGATTTACAGTTAAATACTCGTGAATCTAGTAAATTATTAACGTTGTTTTGAGGTATTTGTCTTGGACAACCCACCTGTTTCTCACGCTGCCAAAATCGCAATTGTGGGCGTTGGCTCTGTGGGAGCATCTTTTGCCTATGCTTTAATGATTCAGGGATTTGCATCAGAAATTATCCTGATCGATGCAAACAAGAAAAAAGCCAAAGGAGAAGCGATGGACCTTGAGCACTGTCTGCCCTTTGTATTACCCACAAAAATCTCAGCAGGCGAGTACCCAGACTGTGCAAACGCAGACATAATTGTCTTAACTGCTGGCTCAGCTCAGAAACCAGGCGAATCCAGATTAAACCTCGTAGATAGGAACGTTGCAATTTTCAAACAGATTATCCCTGAAATCACGAAATACAACAAAGAATGCATTCTTCTGGTTGCTACCAACCAGGTCGATATACTAACCTATGCCGCTCTCAACTTATCCAAATTTCCGCCAAACAGAGTCATTGGGTCCGGCACGATACTGGATTCTTCTCGCCTCCGCTCGCTACTGGGTGCTCATTTCGGGATTGATTCGAGAAACGTTCACGCTTACATAATAGGTGAACACGGCGATAGCGAAGTACCCGTCTGGAGCTCCGCAAACATCGCAGAGGTAAAACTTAAAGAGTACTGTCCTACCTGCGGCATAAACCATAATCAGCCATTTCTGGATAAAATCTTTGAACAAGTAAAAAACGCTGCATACAAGATAATTGAATTCAAAGGAAGCACATACTACGCGATAGGCTTAGGCTTAACCCGAATCGTAGAAAGCATTGTCCGAGACGAAAACGCGATCCTAACCGTTTCAAGCCTACTAACTACTCTGGCGTCGGCGACGTTTGCCTGAGCGTCCCCACAATAATTAACAGAGAAGGCGTTGCTCAAACCATAAAGCTACCTTTAGACGATAATGAAATTAAGCTACTTCAAAATTCAGCGTCTGTTTTAAAGAAAGTGATTCAACCTTTGAGAATAGAATAGCCGGTGAAACAAAGTATGAAGGAAGAAAATCACGGTATGCATGCTGAAATGGGGCACAAGATGCCTAAGGAAAACATGCAAGGCATGCAGCATGGTGCCTCTATGCATGTGATGCATACTGGAATGTTTAAGAAGCGATTCTTTGTCTGCCTTATCTTCACAGTTCCTGTTCTGCTTCTCTCCCAAGCCATCCAGACTTGGTTTCACTACACAATTTCCATACCCTACCAAAGTAACATCCTGCTGATTTTAGCCACAATAATCTACGTCTACGGCGGCTGGCCCTTCCTCAAAGGACTAACCCAGGAGCTGAAAAAGCTACAGCCAGGCATGATGACGCTGATAGCAACAGCAATCTCTGTTGCTTTCTTCTTTTCAGCCGCCACCGTCTTCTTCCCAGTTGGCAACGACTTCTTCTGGGAACTAGGCAACACTGATTGATGTAATGCTTTTTGGGCACTGGATAGAAGCGAGAAGCGTCCTGGGCGCCTCAAGAGCGCTGGAAGAACTCGTGAAGATAATGCCTACAATGGCGCACGTTGTGACGAATGGCGATATCAAGGATGTGCCCATCTCTGAGTTGAAAGCAGGCGACCTAATCCTGGTTCGTCCAGGTGAAAAGATACCATCCGACGGCGTGGTGACTGACGGAGAATCCTACGTCAACGAAGCATTGCTAACCGGGGAATCTAGGCCAGTTCACAAAATGAAGCAAGACAAAGTCATAGGCGGCGCCATAAACGGAGACGGAGCCCTCAAAGCAAAGATTGAAAGAACAGGCGAAGAAACCTACCTGGCCCAAGTGATAAAACTGGTGAAGCAGGCGCAGGAAAGCAGGTCCAGAACGCAAGACCTCGCCAACAGAGCTGCTGCCCTTCTCTTCTATGTAGCCGTCACGGTAGCGATAATAACATACGTAGTGTGGTCCGTGTTCGGGAATGCTCAGTTCGCCCTCACAAGAACAGTCACCGTCCTCGTAATAGCCTGCCCCCACGCCCTTGGGCTCGCAATCCCACTAGTAATCGCCCTCTCAACATCCATAACCGCCAAAAGCGGCATCCTCATCCGAGACAGAAAAGCCTTCGAAATGGTCAAAGACGTCAACGCAGTGGTGTTCGACAAAACGGGGACGCTAACAACGGGGAAATTTGGCGTAAGCGACGTGGTCTCATACATTTCCGAAGACGAACTTTTGCGGTTAACCGGTTCCATTGAAAAGAATTCCGAACACATAATCGCCAAAGCCATCGTAGATTACGCTCGCAAAAAAGGAACAAAGAGTCCCGAGGCAAAAGACTTCAAAGCCATCCCCGGCAAAGGTGCACAAGGAACTGTTGAAGGCAAAAAAGTGTATGTTGGAAGCCCCAGCCTCCTAAAAGAAATGAAAATTGAACTGAACGACGAAAAAGTAGCTACGTTGCAGGAAGGCGGCAAAACGGTGGTTTTCACAATGGTTGATGGGAAGCTGGCGGGTGCTTTTGCTTTGGCAGATCAGATACGGGAAGAATCCCGTGAAGCGATCAGTAACTTGAAGGCAAACGGTGTGAAAGTTTACATGTTGACTGGCGATGCTGAGGCAGTGGCAAAGGGTGTATCGAAGGAGCTGGGAATTGAAGAATACTTTGCTCAGGTTCTTCCTGACCAGAAAGCGGACAAAATCAAAGCCTTAAAACAGAAGGGCTACCGTGTTGCCATGGTCGGTGACGGCATTAACGATGCTCCCGCATTGGTAACGGCCGATGTTGGCATCGCAATCGGAGCCGGAACCGACGTCGCAATCGAGAGCGCAGATATTATCCTGGTGAAAAATGATCCAAGAGACGTTCCCAAAGTGGCTGACTTTTCAAAAAAGACCTATTCTAAGATGGTTCAGAACCTTTGGTGGGCAGCAGGCTACAACATATTCGCCATACCACTAGCTGCAGGTATCCTCGTCAACTTTGGAATAATCATAGACCCCGCGATAGGAGCGATCTTGATGTCCCTAAGTACGGTCTTGGTGGCTATTAACAGCCAGACACTGCGAAGATATGAGCCTAAAACAGAAACGCCACTAAAGAGCAGACGCCGCCATTTTTGATTTCCTCCTCGCCAAGAAAGCTTCCAGAACATCAAACAGTTGCTCAAACAAATAATCAAGTATAAAGGTATTGACGAAACACATTATGCAAGCATGGGACAAACCAAAACGGCAGAGATGTGCTCCAAAGGCCAGACAAGTTACGAATTGCGAATGAAGCCTTCCTTTCCATGTTCCTCAAAGAAAACAGGTATGCAAGACATCCTGGACTAAGCAACAGATATATCAGCCGCATTTATCTTGCTAGCACTACTAAATGTAGTATTTTCAACAGAGAACCGAGCTCTTTCCTAAACTCAAGGTCCAAATTTATTTGGTTTCTGCTAATTGAAGAAACTTGTTTACTGATAGTATCTGGGTTTTCCTGTACCTAACTATTTTGAGTAGGTGCTTATCTCCACTGACTATGTAGCTTGCGCCTGCTGCCAAGGCACACTCGATAAACTTGTCATCTGCAGGATGCTCCAAAACAACTTTTACTTTTTTGGTTACTTTGACGAATTTAACAATTTTGAGAACCGCTTCAATTAATTGTTCGTGATGCAAACCTTCAGCTTTGTAGACCTTATCAAGTTTAGGATAACTTAAAACTCGGCTGATTTCTCTAACAATCTCCTCAGAAGCAATAATGTCGATTTTGTCGTCTTCGGCTGCCTTTACGATCTCGGCAGGTTTTCCGCCCCAGAGCAACGCGGAAACCCAAACATTAGCATCAAGAACTACTTTCAGCGCGGGCTTCTTCGATGAGGGCATCTATATTTTGCTCCGAAAGACCCATTCGTCGAACTCTGCTCCAGACTGGCTTCATTGTTTCTTCAAAAGACTTATCAACTATTTTCTTGAGAACTACCGTATTGTCGATTGCTATTGCTAAGATTTTTTCGCCTTTCTTTAGGCTGGCTGCTTTGCGCACGTTCGCAGGGATTACTACTTGCCCTTTGGAGGAAACTTTGGTTGTTGATGCTTCAACCATGCTCTCACCATACAAATAGTAAGAACATTCTTACTTATAACTTTGCTGCGAAACGGTGACGGTTTTTCTTTTTGGTTGGCTGCTGGCAATCTTGGTATCCATTACACATGATATAGATATGAGTGATTTAGAAATGAGTGGCTGCCTAAAATAGAAATCTCTTGAGCACTCAAAGGTCCCTAATTTGAGTCAGGGCGTGTTTCTATCTTCTTTTGCGCGCTTGAGATAATTTGGGCATAATTTGATTTAGGGAAAGATTGGATAAAAATTCTAAAGGTTCAGGGCTCAACCTCAGTAGAAAATTCAAAAATTGATACGAAGATACTAATAGCGTGCTCTTAAACGGGAAGTTAAACAGACTTGCTTGGTGTTAGAAAATAGACTTTTGTGGTGGGCCGTACCGGATTTGAACCGGTGATCTTCGCCGCGTGAGGGCGACGTCCTAGCCAGCTAGACTAACGGCCCATATTACTTGTGGATTGAAACTACGTATTTTCCCTTCATAAAACCTTTCCCCTCCACCAACTAACTGTATAGCGGTGCTATAAATTGAGGTTAACAAAAAAACTGAATTTCGAAATGTCCCCTGATCACGAAAGGTTCCTAACATTCCTCTGCTTCCTAGGTAGCGGCTTAGTGGGCTACTTCTTAACCCATTTTATGGGCTTACTACATTAGACACGTTAAGTTCAGCCTAAACGTTCCTTCTTTGTTGATGCTGCCGTTCAGAAACCTTTAAAACATCTTATTTCACTGTTGACTTGGTAACTCCCAAAGCTGCGTGCCGAGGTAGCTCAGCCTGGGAGAGCGCTCGGCTGAAGACCGAGTCGTCGCATGTTCAAACCCTGCCCTCGGCACCACAATCAACATAAAACAATCTAATTGATATGTAGTGCATTAGCGTAGACCGGGTTTAATTTAATTTATTTTGTCTATACGTAATGGTTTTTTAGCGAGTCTATTTCGGTTCATTTTTCATGAAGTTTTGGAACCCGATAAGTTTGAAGGAAGTAATTATCGCATAGTCAGCCTTAACAGAAAACGGATTACGGCACCATTTTAATATAAAGAAAACTGCGAAAATAACCTTGACCAAACGCTAGCTGGTCGGCTCTTTTTTAATAGCTATACTAGAAAATATCGCCGCAGATACCCAGAAAACTGGACCTAAAATTCCTGTAAGGAACGCGACATTACCCGGAATAAGGACGAATATAATAAAACCTATATCTGCAACACTAACAACCACTAGGTTAAGCCAATATCCTAAACGACTGTTTTTCCAATTAAAAATACTTGCAACTATAATGCTGAAGAGGGCAAAAAACAGCAGGTTCCAAGCATCCTGAAAAATTTTTCCTTGAATTATACCCTGATTAACACTTGTTCCCAGCAAAAAAGCATCGTAAGCAGCTTGAATATGAAGCAAACCCCAAACAACATATAGAACTGCAGCTATCTTGGCAAATACCATAGATAATAGTGGTTTCATTTTAGTATTAACATTTTGGGTTTACTTGCATTCTGAATTAGTTTCAGCTACTTCTGGGGTATCCAGAACTCTATTTCACTCTTCTGATTCTTCCTTTTTAGTAATAAGTCTCAGCACCAATTTAACATGTAACAACCCTAACTTAAGAGAGTCTGATTATTTTTTGTGCTCATTGCATTTCCATGCGAGGGCACATCTGTGAGTGACAACCAACTTAGTCGTTTTGCCTGTAAATTGGCGATAGCATTTCTCTCTCCTTACAGTTTCAGTTGCATTTAGATTCCGGCATACCGTGTAGGGGTTAAACCCAGTACGACCTGCCCCTATTTTTGGATAATGTTGTAACGACGGTTTCAAGCTAGCCCCGGCACCAAATAACCTTAATTTGAGGTTATTTTATAATATTGGGCATAAATTACGACATTACGTACGCTCTGCAATGAGGATAATGAGATATGAAAGAAGGAAAGCTTCCACTCTTAGTACTTTGTCGGAAAAAGCAAAATAATGGTTGAACAAACAATACGGCTTGACAATGGAGGTAGCAGGTTAATTTCGGGGACAAGGGGCCTCCAGATATTTTTCTAAATGTTAGAGCATTTTTGAAAAGTCATCGTACACTTTGCTTCTATGGCTGACAAAAAGAATGACTACTTGGTTTTTGTTTTGGTTTATTTCATAGATGACGCGGTAGTCGCCTACTCGTAGACTCCAGAAATCTGATTGCTTTAGGGGTTTTCCTGTTTTGTCTGGGGTTTCACGTAGTTGTTTTGCTCTCTCGATTATTCTGGTTCGGATGTGTTTTTCAGTTTTTTGGAGTTCTTTTGCTGCTTTAGGGTGCAGAAGTACTTTGAAAGTCACTCTATTTCCTCTATAGGAATGAGGGATTCTGGGTGTTGTTTTGCTTCTTCGCTTCTTTCCATGAGTGTGTTGAAGAAGTTGCATGTTTTTTCGCGTTCTTGGTAGTAGGTGATGATTGATTTTATGGCGTCGCTTCGATTTTTGAAGCGGCCTTCAGCTACCCATCCATCTATTTCCTCAAGTGTTTTTTGTGGAAGACGCAGTTGTACTTGAGCCAAATATGTCGCCGTAAACAGTACTGTTTACAACTCACTTAAACGTTTCCTAAACAACCTTCCGAGTCCCGACCCACTCGGTCTTATGATGATGGTGCAACGACGGTTTAAACGACAACATGAAGCTAGCCCTCGGCACCACAACATAATTTTTCCAACCAACCCGGCTACCTTTTACTTGTGTCCCTCACCAAGAAGTGGTA
>CAVXEQ010000003.1:0-324776 GCA_963760905.1 Candidatus Bathyarchaeota archaeon | reverse complement strand
TGCTACGCACATTAATGATATTCCGACTTCCGGGGGCTGGCCATGTCAGAGGCCCACGATCAAGGCACCTTCCACCCAAAACAGCAAATGACCTAAAAAAGGCTGCGGATCATATTTAGGGCCTTTTTTGCTTTCGGCAATCCTCAGCAACAGGAGGGGATCATGAACCTCAGCCATCGGCTCCCAAGAATCTTGACATCACTCATAGGCCTGCCTATGGGAGCCCTCTTCCTGGTAATCACGCGGTTTACAATAATCCTGCCCACTCCCAAGTAACACTTAACTCTGCCTCTTACAATTTGTTCCAGATAACCCAAGGCCAGGCTTCTCATTCTCAACATTAAGGATAAATGACCGAGGCCAAATTGCTTTTAGTTCTGATAATGAAATATGGCTGTATAAGGATAGCAAAATATTACGAATTTCTGACAACAACTCCAATAACTACACCTGCCATAATCCAGAGATCAATTATAATGGTTTTATTACTTGGTATAATAGTTCGTTTTTATATGGTGACTATGGAATATATTTATATGACAATGCAGTGGTGAAAAGGATATTAACGTTAAACCCATCTGATTATTTGCCACAGATTAATAGTAAAGGGCAGATAGTATGGATACCAGCACTAATCCTATGGATACTGAGATTTATCTTTATGATAATGGCGTTACAAATAGATTAACAAGCGACGGCAATTATAAAACAAACACCGTATGGATTCTTCGGGGAAAAATTGTTTGGCAACAACAGAACACACAAGGCATCCACTGCTATGATAATGGGACTATCATTGATATTACAGGAGGATATAATAGTGACCCGCAAATTAATGACCGTGGACAGATCGTTTGGATATGGAGCGATGGAACACTCACAAATTATCAACTTTATCTATATGATAATGGAACCATTACGAAGATAACCGATAGTAGCAACAATTATCGATACAAATCCCCCAAAATAAATAATTCCGGTGAGATTGCCTGGATTGAAAATGATGGGGTTTGGCTCTACCGAAATGGCAATAAGTTACTTTTAAATGATTATATAACAGATAGATGGAGGCAGATATTTACAAATCAATGATTTTGGACAGGTAGCGTGGAATGCGAGTGGGATGTATTCAGACCTATCCGGGATTTATTTTTATAGCAATGGAGAAGTAATAAAATTAATTAATGGGTTTATACCATCTTACAAATTCAGGATAAATGATGTTTAGCCGAGGTAGGTTTGATGGCAACAAATGATGAAGGTGGCACATTTACTCAGATATACCTCGCAACTCCCAAAGTCGAAGTGGCAAAGAGTATATATGGTCTGTTTATAGGAATAGATTTTCCTAATGTGACTTATTCGGACGTTTTGGGCTCACATAACGTCATAGGGTGATTGGCCGGTGAAAACGCTGCGAAGTTAAGTTTAAAATTTAATAATCTTCCTAATGTTGCCTACAATAAAGTTCTTAGAAATGATTATGATAGTGGTGGTGTATCTTTAGAATCTTTACAGACTCACATTAATCTAATTAAAAATAAAGCGAAATCTGGCGATATGATATGTCTATATATAGCTACTCATGGAGGAGGACCACAAGAAGGTTATTCTAAGTATGTATTAGCTCTGGGTAATAATTCAGGAACTAAAATTTGCTTAGATACCGACACACTATATTCTTATCTTAGTAATATAGAAGATGGCATATCGGTATGGGTCATCTAAGATGTACATCTTCACGCTGGAGGATTTTGGGATGGATGTTTAGATAAATTAAAAAATATTAGTTTTCTTTCTGCTGCAAGGAAAGATACTGATGGTACATATATAAGAGATGCTGGCGGTGGAAGAAGAATATTTTAATTGGGATATTGTAGATGCGCTTTCAAAGGGCCCTGATGGAAAATTAATTGCTGATTTTGATAAGAATGGAAATATTATTTTTTGAAGAACTTGCTTCGTATGTTTATAACTGGCCTGGCTTGAATAATTATATAGGTCAAGTAGTATATGAGGCCCACTAAGGAGATCCTGTGATATTTAGTCTTGATTTATGGAACCCACAAGTGCAGAAAAAGGGGAGCGCATATTAATATGGAACCCAATAAATTAATGTGGCCCCTATTTTACAATTAATGCTGAGCAATTAACTCGTCCAGAATCAGACTTGATTTGATGTTTAATACCTACTAAAAGAGGGTAATATGTTATGGATTTTTTAAAAAAAGATTTGTTGATTTATTTTATAGCAATCTTTCTTAAGTCTCTTTTGGTTCTAACATTAGCCAAAGCAGAATTACCTCTACTTTCCAAGATCGTTACAATTTATGGAGTGTCATCAACTGGCAGTATTAATAGTTACTCAACTATTAAACCTGATGGTAGCACTGCAGCATATCAAATACCTTCTGGACAGGCACTTGTTATAACATCTACCACGAGATTTTTTACACCAAATACCCAAGATTCAACCAAAATAGGTTTTTTTGTTATTGGAAAGACCCCATACCCTATTAAGATATCACTTGTATTATATGGCTCGCCCAATGACAATAGGCAGTCTCACGCATGGAGTAGGCTTTGCAATATCTGACATCAATGCGCTAACAAGTAAGATTATAGATACAGCTGGCAACACAGTTGCGGTTCAGATGGAAATAAGAATATACGGATACCACACTTCGTTAAGATCAAATATTATTGCGCCGACAATGCTGTTCTTAGGCAGATCTCGAAATGTTATATTTGACCCACATAGCTAAAATTATCGGTCCTTTCTGATTTAGCGTGGGTAAAGCGGGGGCTCTGCTCCCTCGGCTTCGGAGTTTATCACTTTCTGGGTCATCAAATGGGCAGGGAAAGAAAGGGCAAGAGACCAGCCCTGCTTGGTAGTTGTTGTGTAGGCACTCAGGTTGCTATCCAGCAGAGTCCTATTTCCCGGTCGGATTTTTCTAATCCGTAGAATCCGGGTGAGTTTTTATCCGGCACAAGCCTACCCAAAACCAAAAGTAAACAAAAGTAGCCATTCTGTTTTCTTTTTACCCTCCGCCTCCCGGAAATTTTTACGTGGTAGGTTTGTCATTAAATCTCCTTCTTATTGACATTGGAGACAGTTGAAACTTTTGTTTCCTTTTGGAGAGTTACTGGCAAAAAGTCGGCATCAAAACCCGACCAGGCACTTTTTAAGACCGGGCTTGGCCAAAACCTCTTGTTCTTAGCCAGGTGAAGAGCTGTTCGGCGGTAGGCTTTTTCTCAAGCATGAGAGATTTGCGTTTGATGACGGCGAAATCCCCCGGTGTCATGTGATGAAGCCAGGGCCAAGTCTGTTGCCTTGAGCTGACCGGGTACTACTCAATTTTACACATGGAAAGATACCTGCATGTCATTCGGCCACGGCCTTGAACAATAGCCACGCCTGCTCCTGCTTCAAGTAATCAAACTCTACCTTGAAATCGAACCCTAAACGTTCCTTCTTTGTTGATGCTGCCGTTCAGAAACCTTTAAAACATCTTATTTCACTGTTGACTTGGTAACTCCCAAAGCTGCGTGCCGAGGTAGCTCAGCCTGGGAGAGCGCTCGGCTGAAGACCGAGTCGTCGCATGTTCAAACCCTGCCCTCGGCACCACAATCAACATAAAACAATCTAATTGATATGTAGTGCATTAGCGTAGACCGGGTTTAATTTAATTTATTTTGTCTATACGTAATGGTTTTTTGCGAGTCTATTTCGGTTCATTTTTCATGAAGTTTTGGAACCCGATAAGTTTGAAGGAAGTAATTATCGCATAGTCAGCCTTAACAGAAAACGGATTACGGCACCATTTTAATATAAAGAAAACTGCGAAAATAACCTTGACTAAACGCTAGCGGTTCGGCTCTTTTTTAATAGCTATACTAGAAAATATCGCCGCAGATACCCAGAAAACTGGACCTAAAATTCCTGTAAGGAAAGCGACATTACCCGGAATAAGGACGAATATAATAAAACCTATATCTGCAACACTAACAACCACTAGGTTAAGCCAATATCCTAAACGACTGTTTTTCCAATTAAAAATACTTGCAACTATAATGCTGAAGAGGGCAAAAAACAGCAGGTTCCAAGCATCCTGAAAAATTTTTCCTTGAATTATACCCTGATTAACACTTGTTCCCAGCAAAAAAGCATCGTAAGCAGCTTGAATATGAAGCAAACCCCAAACAACATATAGAACTGCAGCTATCTTGGCAAATACCATAGATAATAGTGGTTTCATTTTAGTATTAACATTTTGGGTTTACTTGCATTCTGAATTAGTTTCAGCTACTTCTGGGGTATCCAGAACTCTATTTCACTCTTCTGATTCTTCCTTTTTAGTAATAAGTCTCAGCACCAATTTAACATGTAACAACCCTAACTTAAGAGAGTCTGATTATTTTTTGTGCTCATTGCATTTCCATGCGAGGGCACATCTGTGAGTGACAACCAACTTAGTCGTTTTGCCTGTAAATTGGCGATAGCATTTCTCTCTCCTTACAGTTTCAGTTGCATTTAGATTCCGGCATACCGTGTAGGGGTTAAACCCAGTACGACCTGCCCCTATTTTTGGATAATGTTGTAACGACGGTTTCAAGCTAGCCCCGGCACCAAATCAGTTAAACCTCTCAATATCACGATTATTCTATTTTTCACAATTCCTATTTTTTGATATCTTAGATGAACCCTAAAAGCACGTTAAGCGAACTTGATTCATAATTCTTGCCCTATTCCATCAAATACTCAGTGTACTAAATATTGGGCATAAATTACGTTACATTACGTCTCTCCAGGTTCCTCATCTTCTTTTCTATACTCGTCGCTGTGGTTTCCCTTTGATAATGAGATTACTTTGAAAGAAGGTTGAATGTTTTCCGTTTCTTCTCACTCTACCAAATAGTTTTGTCGTGAAAAAGACAATCGAAGATGAGTTTTTCAGTTATTGCATGCCGTCTCCCTTTGACGCCAAGATTCCGGCACCTGTTTTTCCTTTCATCAAAATGAATCTTGAGCATCTGCATGTTTAGATTCTCTACTGGTGGAATAAGTTGGTCAACAAATCGATTCGGTTATGTTAATGGTAATCTTAGGTAACAGGTTTTTTCGGCAGCGTGCCAATCCGAGATATTTTTCAAAAAGCCCAATTCAGGCCGTTTCCATACGTCAAAAGAAGGCAAATGGAAGTATTCTAAACTGGGACGCTAACGTTTTTTCTTTTAGCAAAACTGGGGAAAATCTTACTGTCTCCTTTTGAGACTAAGATATACTTTTGGGCAGCCGAGATTTTTGAAGTCTTCGTAACTTTGCTTTATGAGCTGAATCCAGGCAGATTACCCACCTCGTGCTGCACTCTTGAACCAAATCAAGTTCCCAAGCGAAGTCTTCAGCGTTTAAAATTCATTACCATATGAGTTTAGTTTATAAACGATATCTATTAATAAGGTTTGCCTGTTAAACCAAACTAAGAATGAACTTGGTTTTTGTTTTGGTTTATTTCATAGATGACGCAGTCGCCTACTCCGCAGAACTACCAAAAATATCCAAATTACTGATTGAAAAATAACCAAGACATGGCGATGAATTAATGGTTCAGTTTAAACACTTTAGGGGTTTTCCTGTTTTGTCTTTGGGTTTTCGTAGTTTTGTGGCTTTCGTCGCTCTATTCATGGTTCATGGCGCTATTTAAGTTGATTGAATCTTCCAATAATTTTCAATCTGCTTCTAACCTGTTCTATGCCGACCAAACAATAAGGTTGCAGCAAAATGAGATGTTCTCTTCTCTTAACCATCGTGAAATAGTTGTGGCTGACAATTATCCGACAATTGGAGCGGCCATCAATGTCGCTTCGTCAGGTGATACGATATATGTGAAGAATGGCGCGTACCATGAAAATATAATAATCGACAAATCCGTATCGGTCATTGGAGAGGACAGCCAAAACACCATTGTAATTGGAAGCGGCGGTTTTTTCGGGAGCAACGTTTTCACGATTGAAGCAGATAACGTGGTAATTTCAGGTTTCACTATCGAAAGTCTCAGTTACTCAAACTCCTTCTATTACGAAAGTGGTATCAGTGTAGGTGCAGGTAACCTTACCAGCATCACGATTGGCGAAGAAACTGTTCCCAGCAACAGCATAGGCGGAGACAACTGTTCCATAATCGGAAATAACATAGTAAATAACAGTTGGGGTATAGTATGTAGCGGTGGGGGTAAATCTTACATAACCATTTCTCAGAACAACATAACCGCTAATTCTGAGGGGGGTATTGCATTATATGGCGGTTCCTCAAAAATAATTTCTGAAAACAGAATATTCAATAACACTGCTGGTGCTGGTATAGTGCTTAATGGGTACTTGGACCAGATTTCTAGAAACTATATCTGTGGTAACCTGCGAGGGATAGAACTCGGTTCCTCAAACACCGTAATTTATGGAAATAATATAACCCAAAACAGCATCAATGGACTCTACCTCCAAACATCCAATAACATAATATCGACCAACTCCATAGCTGATAATCCATTAGGCATTTATCTTAACTCTGCATTCGCCCCAGAAAACAACACAATTTACCACAACAGCTTCGTAAACAACAGCCAAGACGTGTTCAATGGCGACCCATACGGCGACCTGCCTTATGATAGTCAATCTTGGAATAATGGCTATCCTTCAGGAGGTAACTATTGGAGTCACCACACAGGTATTGATGTGAAGAATGGACCAAACCAGAACCAGACTGGTTCAGATGGGATAGGTGACTCACCTTTAATTATTGATACCCAAAACGTTGATATTTACCCACTTATGGCTCCTATTAACTCTTCCAATTCTGATAATCCGCCAAATCCAAATGCGCCTCAACCTGTTCCTTCAGACCATATTTGTGCTCTTTGGCACATGGATCAAATTGAACCTAGTGATTTTACCCCCGACGTAACGGGAAACAATCCGGCAATTTTAGAGTCTGACAGCCAAAACAATACTGGTGTTCTGCCTGTACTTGTTCAAGGAAAGCTTGGCAACGCTTTAAACTTCACTGATTATCAGTACTTATACATGTCTGCCTCTCCAAGCTTAGACACAAGCGAAGAGATCACATTCGACGCGTGGATAAACATAAACGCAATTGAAAACTACGCGTACAACAATATCATAGTGAAATGTACTCGTAGTGCTACTTCAGAATTGCCCCCAAGAATCTCTGGGATAGCCATAAACGGCATTTCGCCCGGAAACGGAAGTTCGGTACCAGTAGGTGCCTTATGTGGCTACATAACCACCGAAACAGGCGGCTTTAACGAAATAGCAACCACCTCATCCGTTATCTCATTAAACCAGTGGATTCACGTTACTTTTACACGCAGTCCAACCACAGGCATGCACATCTATGTTAACGATGTAGAACAAAACGTTGTGGTTACTTATGGAGTGCAAAATCCTATAGGCCCCATTATACGGGGAAGCGAACTCTATATCGGACACGGATTCAGCGGCGCCATAGATGAACTCTCCGTAAGCAACATTGCAAAAGAGTCGTCCGCCATTTACTTATGGCAGCATTGGTGGTTTTTCGCAATAATCACTTTAGCAATAATAGTGGCGTTTATAGGAACAATCTACATTTATCGAATAAAAAAAGTAAATGATAGAAATACCTCAATTAGCTTACCAACAAATGAGAAAATAGAAGTTGCATCCCAATTTTTAATCGGCCACTGCAATGTCTTGAAACTTCAAAATTAGCTTAAGCCTTTGGTAATTAGGTTTTAGACCCTCGGCACCACAACCATTTCTCTCAACTAACCCGGCTACCTTTCACTTGTGTCCCTTACCAAGAAGTGATAAATAGCAGCTGAAGCGATGCAGAATGTTGCCAACGCGAATCCAACCACTTGGTACGAAAACAAAACAAGTAGCGCTCCGCCT
This sequence comes from Candidatus Bathyarchaeota archaeon, assembly GCA_963760905.1. Taxonomy (GTDB): domain Archaea; phylum Thermoproteota; class Bathyarchaeia; order Bathyarchaeales; family Bathycorpusculaceae; genus JADGNF01. The sequence goes on along the minus strand of CAVXEQ010000003.1, from coordinate 316,826 downwards.
ACGGCGGTTCCGATGGCGCCGCCTACGCCGCCGCAAACGGTGTTTAACGATAGCATTGTACCTCGCGATTGCGGAACCTGGTCAAGAATCAAGCAACTGAGAGCAGTTGCGCCTGCAAAGAAAAACCACGCTTGCGACATGTTTAACGTCAAAGCAACCCACAAATTGGGCGCCAAGAAAAACGCAGCGGATAGAAATCCCGTAAGAAGAAAGCTCCCAGCTGCCAGATTTTTTGCTCCAACTCTATTTATAATTCTACCGACAACCAAAGCGGCAACAATAAACAAAGCCGATACTCCAAGCATGACGGCAACCGTGAAATCTAAAGACGCTGCGAAATGCTCCCTGTAAAAAGCGATAGCAAACAGGCCGAAACTAGCGGTTCCAGTATATATCAGGATGCCGCCTGTCAAGCATGAAACCGCAGATTTACTTGAGAAGACATGTTGGAAGCTCTTAACATATCCCTTTTTGCTATCCGGGTTATGTTGTCCAGGGGATTTAGATGGAAGACTGAAATACGCCGCTGCCAAGCCTACCGCTGCTACAGGCAGGGCAAAAAGCACGAATACCGAACGCCATCCTGTGGCATTAGTCAAGAAACCAATTATCGGGTTCCCTGCGAGAACGGCAAATGATGTAATCGCGAAGAAGTTGCTTACGGCTTTGGCTTTCTTCTGCGAAGGCAAGACCTCCCCGATTAACGTCAGAGACATTATGTTAACCATAACAGTTCCTCCTCCTACCAAGGCGAAGGCAATTTGCATTAAAACTAAAGTTGGAGCAAAAAAGCTGATTATAGCTGAGACTGCAACGAATATCGATCCAATCAACATTAGTGATTTGTGCTTAAATCGGACGGCAAATACCCCCATGAGCAACGCGAAAACGACTTGGGCGGTGCTGTTGACCGTACCAAGTTGGGCGGCGATGCCTACAGAAACATGAAATGCCGAGGCAATATTCACTGTCAATAATGTTAGCATCAGAGTCGGTATGGCTACTGCGAAACCCGCGACAGCCAATGAGGGAACAAACAAATGCTTCTTTTTGTCACTTAAAGAAGTCACTTGGCTGTTATCGCCTTGATCTTCAATTTCCTCTTTCCCAGCGTCCAACAACGGTCTTCCCACATCCCGTTATTGGGCAGTTCGGTTAAATAGCATTTGCCAAAAAACTAAACTTCCCCCTTTCCTATTACACAAATGTTGTCCGCAACAAAAAAGGGAAACCTGCAGGACCTTCTTTGATTGAGGTGTTCAAACTCCAATGATTTGTCGAAAAATAGTTACGGCTTTATTTATGACCCCTTCGGGACTTAACCTTGTTGGGTTTAAGCAAAAATTGGATTTTTAGGTTGTCGTGGTTTCTGCAGGTTGCGGTTCAGTTGGCGTTGGATTCTCTGTTGCGGCTTTCCCATGGCGAATCGTAACCGCCGCAACCACGAAGGAAAGGACCGCGAACAGCAAGAACGGAAGCATCGCGTTTAAAACATATGCTTGAATGAAGCCCGCGGGAGGCGTACTCACATACTGATAAGATATCGCCTGATAAGTTACGAACGCCTCGAATGCAGAGAATACGATAAAGATTATCCCAAAGCCAGAGGCGATTTGCCCAATGATTTTCCAGTTATCCATTTTAGTCTCACCAAAGCATCACCTGATATGTTGCCATTACCTTTTAAAGCATTACTATCCAGATGAACGCGGCTCAAATCCGAAAAGCATTAACGTCGAGAAACACATATTCCTCGTAGGAAGTGATGTTTTGTCTATTTCTTCAGAGAATGACCTCAACTGGGTCTATCGAATATTCGATAGACGAACTATATCCGTAAAAGCCAAAAATGAACAGGTCCGCAAAATCGCTGCTATAGACCTAGTAACAAACCTACCCTTTGGAATAGAAGTCTCCAAAGACCTCCAAATTGAAACCCTGGAAGTTGAAAAAGCCTACTATGCCTCGTTAAAAGTGCACACAGCGCGAAACATCACCGACGTGGCACCGGAACAAGTGGAGTTTTTTGAGGTCCTAGACGTTGACCAGCCAATGGAAGAATTCATCAAAGCATATTGGCTCTATCCGAAGCTTATCCGATTTGAACTTGTCGAAGTCGAACCCCTCTAAACCTTTTTCGCTTTGCATGGCGAAGAAGAAAATAGCTTGGTAACCCGCTATTTGATTTCTGCGAGAACTTTCTCTATCTTATCGTAGTTTGGCTCCACTGCGGGATCTTCAGTTATCCATGAGTAGCGTACAATGCCTTTCTCATCAAGGACGAATATGCTGCGTTTTGCTGTAGTATAACCTTTAAGTCCAGCGAAGTCAGGTAATTCCAAGTTGTAGGCCTTGATTACTTCACGATTATAGTCACTTAAAATCGGGAAGGTCAAGCGGTTTTTCTCTGCAAACCCCTTGTTCGAGAACGGATCGTTAACGCTTATACCTATTACTTGAGCCTTCAAATCCGTTAATCGCGCCATGCTGTCTCGGAAAGCACACATCTCCTTCGTACAGACGCCTGTGAATGCCCCCACAAAAAACGCGAGAACCACCTTTTGCCCTTGGAAGTCCTTTAAGCTTCGAAGGTTCATGTCAGTGTCTGGCAAAGTGAAATCTGGTGCTATCTCACCAATAACTGGAGTTTTTCCCATTGTTAATGTGCTCGACATTTCAAAACCTTACATTAAATTAGGAAATAGTTGCCTATAAATCATTACCGTTCTTAGCCAAAAGTAAATGCACTGGGGCAAAGCTTGTTCAACACGCATCCAGCACAGTTGGGTTTTTTGGCGGTGCACACTCTTCTTCCATGGAAAATCAGCAAATCAGTTAGGCGCATCCACTTGTCCTTTGGAACCAGCTTCATGAGGTCCTGCTCGATTTTCACGGGATCCTCGTTTTCGGTTAATCCCAGTCTCTGCGACAGTCTGCGCACGTGAGTATCCACAGCTACGCCAGAAATGATGCCGTAGGCTCCATACAAAACGATATTAGCGGTTTTCCTCGCAACCCCTGGCAACTCCAGTAGTTCCTCCATGGTTCTAGGGATTTGACTGTCGTATTTTTCGGCGAGGATTCGGCTGGTTTTCTGAATGTTTCTGGCTTTGTTATGGTAAAACCCAGTGGATCTGATGTCTTGCTCCAACTCTGTGAGGTCGGCTTTGGCGTAGTCTTCTGGCTTTGTGTACTTCTTGAAAAGCAATTTCGTCACAGCGTTTACGCGTTCGTCGGTGCACTGGGCCGAAAGAATTGTGGCCACCAACAACTCAAGAGGGCTGGAAAAATTCAATGCGATTTTTGCGTCGGAGTGTTCCTTTTCAAGTAGCTGCATTATTTTTTTGGCACGTTCTTGAGGTTCAATGTAACTTTCTGGGCTCTTCAAGTTTTATCTCAACTCTTTGGATCCATTCGTTTGAACACTAACTAAGTTTAGGTTTTGTTTCAAAAACCGGCGCTCCTATTCGCGTATGAGATTATGGGTTACCCGCGTATTTAAGCTGTGTTTAGGCAACTGATTACTTTCAATCCTTCAAGATACATATAACAAACACGCATTTTTATCGATATGTATCCATATTTTCATAAAAGTTATGAACAAATCTCAACTTGGTTTATATTATTCCGAATATATGTATATTTGTAGAAAAGGACGGTGGTTGAAAATTGACAAGTGAACTGATGGAGAAGTTTGAAGAGTACGCCGAGAAAACCTGCACCTATTGGATCGAGTCTGCACTCAAAGATTACACATGAACCAAAAGAATAAACCTGGAGGTGGTTAATGAATCTAAAAATTTGAGATAAGCCAAAAAATCAATTTCCCAAAGTTTCTTTTCCCTCTTTCAGTCCCCCAATTTTTTCGTTTTCATTTTTATCCTGTTTTCTTTACATGTTTAATGCTCAAGCGCTCGCAAATTCTCCAGTTAAATCTCCAAACTCCAATGATGCGGGGGTTGACTAATCGGGTAACTAAGCTACTGTCTCAAACAAGGAGGAAGGTACCCGAATTTTTCTTCTCCAAAAAACTTTTACCCCTAAACACGTTCACGTGTATGAGGTGAACATTAATGGGCATGAAACTCAAGGTTGACGGCAAAGAAATTCCCCTCAACGAATTTGTCGCCAAATTTATTCAAGGAACGGTCGTGGGTGGTGTGTCTTCCCTGAAAGGAATAAAAGAAGACTGGCAAAAAATTGAAATCGAAGTCACAAAATAAAAAGTGATCTGGGATTTTTACCCGTAGAACTCTACTTTTGTTTTTATCTCCGCAAACATTTCCCGTTTCGCTTTGCAGATGGGACAGACGTACGGCGGGTCTTCTCTGAAAACTACGTAGCCACATTGTTTGCAGTACCACATCTTTGGTCCAATTTTAACTAAGTCTTCTTTTTCTTCTTTAGCCGCCGAAGACGCTTGCATTTCTGGTTCAGCTTTCGATTCTGGTTTTTTAGGCATACTTGCGGCCTGGAATGCTCTTGCCTGCTTGTCTAAAGGTCGGCGTTCTGGAACGCTGGGCAGTTCTTTTTTGCCATCGTAAATGTCTTTATTGACATAGAGTCTGCAGTAACAAGCGCCGTACTCGGCAACGTCCGGGTCTCGGTAGTCGCAGGGGCAGATTATGTCCCTGTCGTAGTCAAGTATTCCTGAAGCTAGCCTGCAAGGGCACGATGGGTAACCGTAACGTTCCTCATTGGTTTTCAACCCCTCCATAAGTCCCTGTAAAAGTTCAGCGTCATTAACCAAGAAGTACCCGAAAGTTTTTGCATCTGCTTCAGCGCGTTTACGCGTTTGCTCCAAAGTTATGGTCAAAGCTCAAGCGCCTCCTTGAGGAGGTCCTTGCGAAAGCCCATGACCAATTTCTTATCATCTACTATCGTAGTTGGATAGCTGAGGCTACCACCCTTATTTTGGATTTCCTTACGAATTTTGTCTTTGTCCTCTTCAGTGCAAAGGTCCACATCTACATATTCGAATGCAACGTCGTTATCTTTCAAAAATTGCTTAGTCATTTTGCACCAGACGCATGTGCTAAGGGCGTATAGGAAAACTTTGTGTTTATTGTTCTTACCAGTAACTTTAACAATATCCATAACAAATCACGCTACTAAACAATTGCTTGCTGGGCAATATAACTTTTTAGCTGACTCACTTCACTGCTTTTCATTTTTCTGAAGGTCTCAGGTTTCCGAATGCGTTCTGAACTACCTCGGGCATAGCAGGATGAATATGCATTGACCTGATTATTGGCGCGTAGCTTTTGTCCTCTGTATTCATCGCATTTATGATTTCCTGAATGAGTATGGACGCTTCGGGACCGATTATGTGTCCACCTAAGATTCTGCCCGTTTCCTCTTCAACGACAACTTTCACAAACCCGTCTGGTTCACCCATTGCGGCACCCATTGCAGTGTCCTTGTAAAGCGCCGTGCCTACCAGAATCTTGTGCCCTTGCTGCTTAGCCTCAGCTTCCTTCAACCCAACCGATGCTACTTGGGGCTCGCTGAAAACAGCATGCGGTGCGGCAGAGTAATCCACTTTGGCTTTATGGTCATGGACAGCGTTGTGCCACGCGATGCCTGCCTCATAATTGGCAACGTGTTTGAACATGTGTTTGCCAATGGCGTCGCCGAAAGCCCAAATGTTCTTTTTACCCGTTTCGAGAAACTCGTTGACTTTTATGTAGCCGCGTTCATCCAGCTTCACGCCCGTTTTTTCAGGTTTGAGGATGTCAGAGTTAGATGTTCTTCCCGTGGCAATCATCAATGCTTCTGCACTGAACTCCTTTTGAGAACCATCTGTCCGGTTCTTTGCAACCACCACTTTTGCATCTCCCTCTTGCTTAACCTCTATTGCCTCAAACTCTGTGAAAATATCAATCCTTTTTTGCAGCTTAACTTTCAACAAATCGCTAATTTCAGGTTCCTCTTCCTTAAGGAGCTTTGAAGGTCTCTGAATCAGAGTAGTTTTTACTCCAATACCTGAAAAAAAGTGTCCATACTCCACGCCTATGTACCCACCGCCCAAGATAATCAGACTCTTTGGTGCCTCCTCCAAATCCAAAACAGAGTCGCTAGTCAAGTAATCCACGCTATCGATGCCTTTCAAGGTAGGGATTTTGACTCTTGTGCCGCTAACAATGAAAATCATCTTCGCAGTTATTGTTTGTCCAGCAACACGCAACGTGTAGTCAGCTGTAAATTCGCCGATGTCCTTAAACCACTTCATTTCAGGTGTGGCTTCAACTGCTCGCGCTTGGGACCCACTGTCCCCCCCGACTAATTCATGCATGCGCCTCATAATATTTTTGAAGTCAACTGAGTTAACAGACGCGTGAACGCCAATTTTCTCCGCTTCCTTAATTAACGTGGCAACGTCAGCGGGGTAAATCAGCATCTTTGAGGGAACGCAGCCACGGTTTATGCATGTGCCCCCCATGGGGCCATTGTCGACTACAGCGGTTCTAAAACCACTTTCGACAGCAGCTGACGCCACCAGCATACCGCTCCCCGTGCCAATCACCAATACCTCAAAATCTTCCATGAAACCCACCTCAAGTATATAGAAAAACTAAAAAAAGAATCAGATAAACCTTTCAACGTCTTCGTGGGTCGGAAATCTTTTATTTACTTCCTGTGTGATATATTTTGGTGAGTTTTATGTCCAAAGCTAAGAAACCGACAGCGGAAGAAGAGAAAAAGAAAAAAGAGTACTACGCCAAGAAAGAGAAGAAGGCAGCGGAAGTTAAGAAAAAGATGTAGCCGCGGTCCCCTTTTGAAGGAACTTGGGGATGCACTTCTCGTCTAGGATAGGATTGAATTTCTCAATTTCTTTTTTCTCTAATGGCACTGCTACGCGTGAAACCATGCCGTGCAAGCTGTAAGGTAAACGGATGAGCCGCATTTCGCCTTCGGTGACCCATGCATCAATGCTGAAGCCCTTAGTCTTCACGTCTTCCGCCATCATGCTTCTTCTTTTTGCATCAAACTCGTAAGCTTTTTGATCAAGAACATGGATGTGGAAGCCCCTGCCTGAATATACAATTCTCAAATCCGAAAACTCTTGTTCCAAATATTCGTAGAGGCGGACAGCCTGGTCCTTAACCATTGTTAACTCTATAGCGCAGAAGCTCAAGCCTTGTTTTCGCTTCATCTTATCCGCCAAGGTGCCATGGATTGGGCAAGTGATGTTTTCCGGGTCCAAATCAAAAGCTAACTCTTGCCCTGTTTTCTGATCTTCTTCGTAAATGTTTCTGTCATAGTAGACAGCTTCGGGCAGAAACTCAAGTATCTGCTTACGCACATCCTCCAAGCTGGCGTATTCGTCAATAATTATTGTGGTTTCCGCGTCCTCTCGGTACGCTTCTGGGAAGATTTTGGTGTGCCTGCCGATGATGACGGCGAACTTGGTTTTTCCATTCCGCTCCTTGAGCCACTTCGCAACTTTTCCCAAGTCAAACTCTTCAGCGTAGAACTGTTTTCGCTCCTCAAGCGTAGCGGGCCGCATGCCCTTAGGCATGAAATATTTAGACACGTAAATCGCTCTCTACCAAAGAAAGATGACGGCTACCCAAAATAGTTTCGGAAACTACCCCGCAGAAAACCTAATATTTCTCGCGCATCAAACTAGAGTGGTGAATTTTTTGCCGATTGACCCTGATTTTCAAACCAAACGACAAGTTGTAAGCGAACATAGCGGACACAAAGTCTGGGGACCCGTAGAAGGTAACAAGCTGGGTATACACGGAACCAATGTTGCTGTGGACTGGGATGTCTGCGTTGGAGACGGCGTATGCGTCAGTGTTTGTCCCGTATCCCTCTATGACTTTGTTGAAGCACCCGGCGGACAGAAGCGATCTGACCCTGTAAGGCAAGCCGATTGCATACAATGTCTAGCCTGCGAAACACAGTGCCCCACGCAAGCCATAAAAATCACTCCCCCACCGTAAAAATACACCTATTGGCGCTTTTCGCTAGGCGCCTCCAATTTTTCTGCTCCAGAAATAAATCTAAAAAACTCGAATTTTACTAAAAACAAAAAAAGAAAAATGTTGATACGAACTTACTTTATCATAGCGCAAACTTTGTTAACGTAATCCCAGTTAACCACGGTCCAGAAACCCTCGACGAATTTGGCACGATCATTTTTGTAATCCACGTAGTAAGCGTGTTCCCAAACGTCCAAGTCCATGAGGATTCGGAATCCTGGGAAAACATTGACATTGTGCTTCTCAACCTGCATAATCAACGGTCTAGCAACGCATTCCTGCATAGCTAAAACTGCCCAGCCTGAACCTTCAACGCTTGCGGCAGCCTTGTTGAACTCCATTTTGAAGCGATCAAAACTCCCAAATTCCTTGTTCAACAAATCTGCTATGACGCCTCCTGGTTTTCCGCCGCCTTTGCCTGCTGGTGCCATGCAATCCCAGAATGTGGAGTGCAGCATGTGACCGCCGATGTGGAATGACAGTTCTTTCAACGTGTTTTTTACGTCTATTTCCATGTTGTCTTTTCGGGCTTTGTCAAGTTTCTCAAAGATTGCGTTAGCGCCGGTCACGTAGCCCTGGTGGTGCTTGTCATGATGCAGTTTCAGCTGTTCTTCAGACATGTAGGGGGCTAATGCATTGTAGTTATAGGGGAGCTTGGGTAGACTAAAAGATTTGATTCCTTCGGCTTTGCTCATTTGAGTATGTTCCATTTTAATCACCAAAAACCAACAGGGTCAAAAGGTATACAACAATTAATATACTTTGCTTTTCCAGCCTTTTTCGTAGTTCTGCAATTTATGCTTCAAGGAGAAGGCTGTCAGCATAACTTATAACTGACTTTGAATTATTATTTTGCAGAGGAATTTTGTCATGAATAAAACTGATGAAAATCTGAAATCTGCCTTCGCAGGCGAATCTCAAGCCAACAGGCGATATCTTGCTTTTGCCCAAAAAGCCGAGGAAGAAGGCTTCACGCAAGCGGCGAAGCTTTTCCGTGCGGCAGCAGAAGCAGAAACCATACATGCCCTTAACCACCTAAGAGTAACGGGAGAAATCAAATCAACCTTGGAAAATTTAAACGCGGCGCTTGGCGGCGAAACTTTCGAGTACACCAAAATGTACCCCGAATATCTTGCTTCAGCAAAGCAGGAAGAGAACAAGCAGGCAGCTTGGAGCTTCGACGTCGCCAATAAAGTCGAGCAAGTCCACGCGAAACTGTACCGGAACGCCATAGACGCGGTTAAAGCCAAGAAAGAAATGGTAAAAGTCGACTACTACGTCTGCAGCACCTGTGGAAACACAGTTGAAGGTGAACCACCGGAAATATGCCCCATATGCGGCTCTCCAAGGTCAAAGTACTTCAAGCCTGCCTAGTCGATAGGCAAGAGTCGCTTTTCCTTTTTATTTCCAAGCAATCTGGCCATGCGTTTCTTATGCAGTCAGGCAGAGTAGCTCCCGGTGACGTTGCTGTATGAACAATACAGACAAAAAAATTCAAGGAACAAATATACACATTTCGATTTGGTAGCTTGAGCATTAGTTTGCTGACATGTTTTTTATGTCAATGAATCTTTACAAAAACGCTTTTTAGGGTGACGCGTGTCTAATGGAAATCATGCGCAGATGGGTAGTCTTAGGGTTTATCCTGATCTTGACAGCCTCAAGCCTATTGATGATTCAAACCACGGCTGCTCAGTCAGTACATGTGCCGTCTGTTCCTCAATTTACCTTAGAGCCAGTTGGTCCTTCTTTTGACATACCACCAACATACACCTTTAACGCCAGTACTGGGATGTTTGACACCAACGTTGGCTATCATATTCAGTATAGCTCAGTAAAGATAATAATTAAAAATCAAGCCTTCGCCAACCAATCAAACGTCGACAACTTATATTACAATGTACGCATAAGGCCACACGATTATCCAGACAGTTATTGGCTTGAGCTTTTCTCTGCTGGTAACGATGGTTTTCCGATTCAGACCCTCTCTAACTACACAATAATCCCGCTTCCAGTAGAAGGTGCACAGGTCCTTGGAATAACCATCCCTACTGGCGCTAAAACTGACATTCAGGTGGAAGCTATGATTGGACACGTCGGTAGAAATAACACCGTGACTCCATACCCTTATCCCTACGTATTCTTTGGTGAAACAAGCGGATGGAGCAGTACACAAACAGTAACCATACCTGCTACCGTGTCTATGAGTTCTGTTTCAGAAAGCCCTTCACCAACTCCAAGCCAAAATCAAAGTCCAGCGCCTATACAAATACCACGCATTATGAAGAATTTTAGCGGTACTATGGATTCTTACTTTTTTCATGGAGGAATCTATGCCTACACATACAACGTGAGCATGTCCGTGGAAACTGAATCAAACGGCGAATGGGTAGTCGACAACAGCTATCAAATTACTTGGCGAATTTCAATCGTCAATTTCAGTCCCAACGCAATACAACAACCAAGTAACTTATCCTTGATATTTCATGACCCCGCGGTCGGAATTTCTGGAAACCTCAGAACTATTATCAACCAAACGTCTGTAACCATAGGACAAGATGGGTTCCTAAAGGTCGAATTTACCCCTGACAAAGCAGTTAACGAAGCTGATGTCCGCACAACCCTCTTGGAAAACGAAAATTATAGCAGCCAAGAACAATTCAAAAATGGTTACTGGGATCAAAACTTTGACATATGGATAAACATCGTTAATTCACTCGCTACCTCGCCGCCCGTTACTGCTTCACTTATGCCATCCCCTACCATTTCAGAGTTCCCAACATGGATAATCCTGACTCCCGCGATGATTACTATATTATTCGCCGTTTTGGTATCGAAAAGAAAAAGGAAAATTCTACGAAATTGTTAGCCTTTTTGTTAGGCTTTTCCATTCTTCCAACATAATGCTATTGTTTTCTCGGAACAATTTAAAATACTAAGTGAAAATCGCCTATAAGTTGGAAAGGTTTATTTTATGGGTTGAAGCTTTAGAGTCCGATTTGTTGGCGGATCACAGTGTCCGCTGGGATGTGGTCCCGCGAAAGCAGGGACTGAACCGTAAACCAGCAAACGCAAAGCATACATGTTAAGGTGTAAATCTGAAATGGCATACAAGTACATCGCTCAAGAATGGGCAAAACCCGAAAAAAGCTTCGTAGAGGAGCTTATGCGCGAACGTTTAATTCAATGGCGCAAAGAACCCACCGTAAACCGCGTGGAAAGGCCCCTAAGGCTTGATCGCGCAAGAAAACTCGGTTACAAAGCCAAACAAGGCTTCATAATTGCTCGGGTAAGCGTCCGAAGAGGTAACCTACGAAAGTTACGTCCCCGATCAGGACGAAGACCCAAACGCATGGGTGTCAAAAAATTCAAACCTGGAAAAAGCCTCCGTTTAATCGCTGAGGAACGTGCGGCGCGCAAATTCCCAAACACTGAAGTTCTAAACAGTTATTGGGTCGGCGAAGACGGCAGGCACAAGTGGTTTGAAGTTATCCTTGTTGATACCAGTCACCCAGTAATAAAGTCAGATAAAGATATCAACTGGATTACTCAGAAACAACACAAACGTCGCGCACTTCGAAGCTTAACCAGCGCAGGCAAGAACGTTCGAGGCTTACACAAGAGAGGACACGGCGCAGAGAAAGCCCGACCAAGCCGCAAATTCGGTAACACAGGAGTCCACGGTGACCACCAAAGAAAGGGCGGCAAGTAAAATGCACCACATTAAACCAATGATCACCGCGCAAAGCGGGAAGCGGCGACAAGGCAAAGGCTTCAGCCCAGACGAAATCAAAGAAGCAGGCTTAAATGCTGGAGATGCACGCCAGCTGAAAATCCCCGTTGACCGGAAACGCCGAACCAGCCACGAAGACAACATCGAGGCCCTTAAAGCCCACATGGAAAAAACACCCGTGAAAGCCGCACCTAAACCTGCAGTAGCCAAAAAAGAGAAAAAACCTAAAAACTAGAAGCCGCCATTAACCAAAATGTGCGGTGCCCCCAATTTGTCTTCCCCTTATTCTTCCAAATATCCAATTGCTTACTTGGAAATACGCGTTTTTAGCCATGCAACCGAAGACATGGAAAAAGTGGAGGTTGCAGTGCGAAACACTTTGCCGGAAGCGTTAGCTGCTGAAATTGTGTTTACGAAGACGAATTGTGTTGGTCATCACGGTAACCCAATTGTTCTCATGGAAACGAAACTCACCGATAAAGCAATGTTGCCTTCGGCGCTTGAAAAAATTGCGTTAGCATTAACTTCGTTGGACAAAGAGCAGCTTGCCTTAGAACTTAAGCAACACATTGAAAAGCACAACATGTATTTGCGATTCGACAAGCAAAACGCGTTTTTGGGCACCCTGAAATTATCCTCGATTGATCCGATTCACTTCAAAATTCACTTCAAGAACAAAACCCCTGATGAGATCATGGAAATCTGTAAGAAAGTAGGACTTTTGCCATGAAGCGGACTTTTGCAGACTTACATCTTCTAGTAAATGGCAAAGAACCAACTCGAACCCAAAATCTAACCAGTAAAGCTGTAGAACTCGGCTACAAACTGATAGCCATGCAACTTGTGCCCGAAACCAAACATGAAGAAATTCTTCGACTCAAAACTTTCTGCGAAGATATGGGCTTAGATTTTGCCAGTCGAGTAGATTTGCGTCCCAGATCGCAGGATGATCTGCTTAACATGTTGCGGAAGCTGCGGCGAAGGTTCGAAGTCATCTGCGTACTGTGCGAAACCAAAGAAGTAGCTAGACAAGCAGCTAAAGATCACCGGGTTGATCTCCTAAATTTTCCGCTGTTGGATTATCGGCGCAGATTTTTCGATCGAGCGGAAGCTGAACTGGCAAGTTGTGGCAATGCTGGATTAGAAATAGATGTTAAGCCGCTTTTGCTTTTGGAGGGTCCAGCGCGTGTTCGTTTTTTGTCTTGCCTGAGGCGCGAAGTTGCCATCGCCTTGGAGTTCCATTTGCCTATTGTGGTTTCCAGCGGGGTCTCAGAATTATCGCTTTTGCGTAAGCCTCGCGAAGTAGCTATGCTTTCTTTGCTTTTCGGCTTGGAAGGTACAGCAGCGTTGGACGCGGTTTCCGCAAATTCAGTTGGGATAGTGAAACGAAACCGAGAGAAGCTTGGGGCTGGGTTTGTAGCTCCTGGAATCCGCTTGATTAAACAGGGTGGGTCCTATTGAAACGGCTTAAGCGGCGTTATTTGGCTTTGCAGCTGGATGTAGACTGTTTGCCAAGTGAAAGAGAATTTATGGATGCAGTATGGGGTTCAGTCACAAGGCTTTTTGGAGAGTACGGTGCGAGTTTAGCGAGTTTAGCGTTGATTAGTTTCGACTATGAACGCAAACGTGTCTTTATCCGGGCGAATTTGGATGCCACAGATAATGTGCGTGCCTCTTTGGCGACGATTACTTCCCTCGGGGGAAAAGCGGCAGCGATACACGTTTTGGCAGTTTCCGGAACGATTAAGGCATTAAGCCAGAATTTAGAGGGTTAGCTGCGGCTTTTCTGTGTCGGTTGGCTTTTATTTCTGCGTGTTTCTGGCTGTTTCCATTGGCGACTGTCAGTTTTGGATTTGTGACTGTGTAAAGTTTTTGTTCACATAAGACAACTCTGAATATACAGTAATATCATATATCCTTGGACAAACTTACAGTAAAGCTCCAGAAACATTTATCAAAGACCAAAATGCTGTAACTTACCGTTACATATAATTAAGTAACCTCAAAATCAATCATCAGAGTCGTTAAAAATGAAGCTGGAAGATTTCTACTTTAAAATGCCCCCTCTAAAAACAGAAACGATTATTGACGATACTACACTTCGCGATGGCATCCAAATGCCTGGTTTAGCTGCAAGTCCTAAAGATGCAGCAAAAGTTGCTCAGCTCCTCTGCGACATAGGCGTAGAGCGGCTCGAAGTTTTCCACTACCAGAAACCTGACAAGAAAGCAGCCAAACTAATACACAGCCTAAAGTTGCCTTGTCGTATTGCAGCTTGGTGCCGTGCTGTTCGCGAAGACATAGACAGTGCCTTAGACCTTGGGTTTAGCGAAGTAGGAATTTCTCATCCTGTTTCACATATTCATTTTACGGCGAAGTGGCCTGACAAAACAGCGGACCAGCTATTGGCCAACATTGTAGACGTTGTAGAATACGCTGCTAAAGACCATGGAATGCGCGTTTTTGTTCACGGTGAAGACAGTACACGGGCAGATTGGAAATTCGAGAAAAAGTGGGTAAACGCTGTTGCTGATGCTGGCGCGGAATGTTACCGCATATGCGACACTGTGGGAATTGGTTTGTCGGATCCCGCTGCACCAGTAATGAACGGGATTCCCGCCAAAGTGAAAGCGCTCAAGAAAGAGACTCGTATCAAAGCCCTTGAGATTCATGCACATGACGATTTCGGGAACGCGGTGGAAAACACGATGGCGGCGGTTCGTGCCGCAGATGGAGTCTGGGACAAAATCTACCTAAGCACCACTTACCTTGGCATCGGGGAACGCGCAGGAAACGCGGAAACCGAAAAAGTCCTCTTAAATCTGTACATGCACTACGGCGTCATGAAGTACAAAGGCAAAACTCAGAAGCTCAAATCAACTGCAGATTTCATCGGCAAAGCTACGGGCTATGTGATTCCGCCAAACAAAGCCATAGTGGGAGACTACGGTTTCGCGCATGAATCCGGCATACACATGCACGGCGTCCTCAACAATAGCTGGACTTACGAGCCTTACCCACCAGAACTGGTCGGCAACACACGACGCTTAACCATTGGCAAACAGTCAGGCAAAAGCGGCATAAAACACAAAATCACCGAACTAACAGGCAACGAACCAACCGATGAACAATGCGCAACAATTGTGGAAAAAGTCAAAGAATTCTACGCAAACGGCAGACGTGCATCACTAAAAGAGGAAGAGTTTAAGAAAATCCTGCGCGCTCAGAAACTGCTACCTGAAAACGGAAATAACCACTAAAACACCCTCTCATTGTTTCTTTTTAGCATGCGTTAGCCTGGAAAAAACGCTTAAAGTGACCTTCCTATCGTTTTTCAGCATGAAAACAATTTTGACCTACTTCTCCTTGCTGATTACAGTTTCTATTGACTATAGGGAGCGCAGTGAACGCCGTTTTATCTTAACAATAAAGAACTACGCCTTCGAAAGACAAACACGGAAACAAAAACCAACGGTGATACAAAAACTGAAAATTTGGGCGAAAAAACGCCCTTAAATTTGCTTTTTTATAGCAGGTGTCTTGCGATTCCTACGAGTCTTGGCTTTCTCATCAGAACTTTTGCTAGGATGCTGAGTTTTGCGCCTCTTGCGAACTCAATGATGTCTTCTGGTTTCAATGCATCTACTAAGTCATTGAGGTCTTGGTCTGATAGTTTCTCTAGAGTTTCGCGGAGTTTCTCAACTCTTTTCAGATGGTTCCCTCGCAATTCCCACCAGTCATCATTATATTTGTTCAGAGCCTTTTTGGAAACGTCGTTTTTCTTGAGGCATTCTGCAATGACATCGGCTGCCATTTGGCCTGAGATAACGGCTTCTTTTATCCCTCCGCCGTGAATGGGGTTCACGTGATTAGCTCCTTCACCGCAAAGAACGAAGCCGTTTGCGACCATGTCCTTTACCATACCCCCTACGGGGACGCACCCTGCATTGACTTCAATTATTGAACCTTTGCTGATTTCCGGATGCTCTCTGAAGAACTCCGCCATGTAAACACCTGGTTTCTTCTCTTGAGGCACGATGCCTAAGCCGACATTAGCTCGGTGTTCGCCTTTTGGGAAAACCCACACGTACCCACGGGGAGCGAGGACGTTGGAGAGGTAGATGTGAATAAGGTCGCTGACCATGTCGACATTTGTCATTTCATATTGAATGCAACTATCTACGAGGTTAACTTGCGAGAAGACACCCAGCACCTGATTCCTCAAAGGAGATTCTGCACCTGTTGCGCAGACGACAACACGTGATTTTTCCACAAACTCGTTACCCATGAACTCCGCTTTAACCCCGGTATAGTAACCTTTGTCATCCTTTAGTAAGCTTGAAACAAATGTGTTAGCCTGCACCGAAGCGCCTGCTTTGATGGCTTCTTCCGCTAACCACTTGTCGAAAACTTTACGTTCTAGAACGAACCCGCCTTCAGTCAAAATTACATCCAAATATCTGCCGTCGGGAGCGTATATTCTTGCACCTTTCATTCTTCTTGCTATGCATCGCTCCGGGATTTTACCAACAAAATTCTGCGAAGCTTCACTTAGACCTTCCCCGCAGCGTTTTGGCGAGCCAATTTCTGCTCGTTTATCGTAGACTTTAACGGAGAAACCCGCTTCGGCTAGTTTTTTTGCGCAGGAAGTGCCCGCTGGACCCGCGCCGATGATTATGGCATCTATCATTTTTTGGTCACCTTTATGGCTTCTACGGGACAGGCTTTCTCGCAGACCCCGCATAGTTTGCAAAGTTTTTCGTCTCGGATTACGTTGTCTCTTAGTTCTAAAGCTGCGGTTGGACAAACGGAGACGCAGCCTCCGCATCGAAGACATCGATTAAAGTCTATGGTCCAAGTCATGTGCTCGATTCCCCTTTGGTTTTGTGATATATTTTTTATACTATGTTGTAATAGTAAACCTCTTATAAAGTTGCAAGTAAGCCCAACTACACCGAGTGTAAACCGATGAAAGATCAAATTACTCTCAGTACGGAACTCCGGGCGCTTATTGAAGCGCGTCTGGAGCAGACGCTTAAAGGCATCGAAGATACCTTGATAAAAATCCTTGAGAAACAGGAAATCAACCCCTACGCGTTGCAGGAGGAACTGAAAAGTCTCGAAGAAACCTTCAACCTGCTCTTCCAAAAATGGACTCTTGAAATTCTTTATTCGCTTTTCCTCAAGAACGCAATCGCCTTCGGAGAATTCAAAAGAGTTCTAGGCGTCAACAGCCGCACGCTCTCAGATAAGCTTAAGCTTCTTACAAAGTACAGCTACATAACGAGAAACGTTACTTCAGGACCGCCACTACGGGTAGATTATACGTTGACACCTAAAGGCAAAAACACCGTGCTCTTGGCGTTGCCCCTACTGTACTACTCAACCGCAACCTAAACCTTAACAGTTCTCCGCAATGGCAACGCGACTTCAGTCGTCTCTTTCACTGTTTCGAAAACCATGCACGTTAACGTCTTCTCCAAACCACTAATTAACCGCAGCTTATCCACCACAAACTTGCCAACCGCATCCACACTTGCCGCCCGAAGCTTCACCAACAAATCCCAGTCACCCGTTATAATATGCACTTCCTGAACTTCGGCAAACTTGGCAATTTCCTCCGCCACTGTTCGCTGCGATACTGGCGCCCCATCACCCTTTGAACGATAGGAAACCGACGCCAAAATAAACGCTGAAGTTCCCGCGCCGAGCTTCTCCGCCGCTACAATGGCGTGGTAACCGCGTATGATGCCCTGTTCTTCCATACGTTTCATCTTGGCGAAAACTGTGGTTAGGGGAGCGTTGACTTTTTTGGCAATCTGTTTAGCAGTAAGTTGGCTGTCCTCTTGGATGAGCGCAAGCACAGCCAAATCCTTTTCATCAAGCTTTATTGACATAATTGTAAATATTACAACATTTAGCCTTATAAGACTATAGTTTTTTGGAATATTTACCACTTTTTATATAAAAAATTTATAATCTAGCCCGCATACCATGAGTAGCAGAAACTCGAGATGAACAATCTTGACAAAAATAACCACCACACCTTGCGTGTCTCTAATCGAATTACCCAAACCCCTAGACCAGTTGTCATCAACTGAACTAGAACGGAAAGCCTGCATAGGTAAAGTCATGACCCATACCTTGCAGTCGTTAACCTCCACCTTCGTAGAAAGCGGCTTCCAATGGCTGCTACCCGTGGCCCTCTCGCAAAGCACCGACCCCCTCTGGCCTGACCCTGGCGCTTCCATCGACAAACGCATCGAAGTCGACATTTACGGCAAAGTCGTTCGAACAACCGCAAGCATGATTATACACAAACTTGTCGCCTCCAGCTTAGCTTATCCAAAGCTCTTCCTTGTTTCTCCTAACATTCGAATCGAAAAGGCAGAGCGTGCAAAAACGGGCAAGCACATCTATGAATTCACTCAATTGGACTTTGAAGCCCGAGACGCCACCTCAAAAGATATCTATACACTTGTCGAAAAAGCCCTCGTCGCCCTCGTAATCAGCATAAAAAAAGATCTCAAACCAGAACTAGCTGCCTTACGTTGCGAACCACTGAAAGTGCCCAAGGCACCCTTTGAAATCATAGACAAGGCAGACCTTGAAGCCAAATATGGTGCAGAATGGGAAGCCTGTTTATCAAAAGAGATCAAAGAGCCCGTTTGGGTAACCAACATTCCCCGAGAATTCTATGACTTTGAAGATTTCAAGACAGGTAAATGGGACAACTACGACCTATTTCTCCCCCAGTTCGGCGAAGTCCTCAGCGGAGCCAAACGCGAGTGGGAATACTCAAAAATTAGCAAGAAAATCGAACGCGACCAGGTCAAAAAAGAAAACTACGCTCTACTACTGAAACTTGCAAAAGAAGGAAAAACCAAACCTTCGGCCGGCGCAGGCATTGGCATAGAACGCCTTGTTGGATGGGTAACTGGAGTCCAACATATCGCAGAAACACAACCGTTTCCACGAGTCCCTGGAACTGTAAATGAACTGTAAGAGTGTGTAAAAGACTGCGATGTCAAACAACACAATCTTCAACTTTTTCTTTTTCTTGCGTAAGCTTTATCATTTATGTTTGCAACAACAGAAAGGAATGGAATCTTATTGCATAGAAATATTGGTTACAAGCTGAAACTCAGCTTCTCCGAGAATGAGATGGTAACTCAAAAAATCTGAACCGGTGAACAATATGAATCCTATGAACCCATATCTCGAAACCTTAGCACCTAAACTGAGCCAAAAAGATTACGAAAAACTTGCAGCTATTGAAAACCCCAACGTCCACGAGTTCATCGCAAAAGCTAGCGACCTTTGCCACGCCGAACAAATCTTCGTATGCAGCGACGCAGCAGAAGACATTGCACATGTTCGACGTCAAGCAATCGCCAGTGGCGAAGAAGAAGCTATTTTGACTCTGCCTGGACATACCGTTCACTTCGACGGCGAATATGATCAGGGACGCGACCGCCAAAACACCAAGTACCTTGCACCTAGAGGAATATCGCTTAGCAAGGCTCTCAACCAAATGGATCGTCAAGATGGCTTAGCCGAAGTAAGAGGTTTCCTTAAGGACTCAATGAAAGGCAGAACTATGATAGTTCGCTTCATTTCGCTAGGGCCTCCTAACTCAGTTTTCACAATTCTTGGTCTACAATGCACCGACTCTTGGTACGTGGCACATTCTGAAGATCTTCTATACCGGTCTGGCTACGGTGAATTCGTTAAAGCTGGACCGAAAAGCGACTTCCTACGCGTGTTGCATTCAGCTGGAAAACTCAGTGAAGACATGGTCAGCATTGAACATGAGAAGAAACGTATCTACATAGACAACATGGACAACACAATCTACAGCGTCAACACACAATATGCCGGAAACTCCGTGGGCTTCAAGAAACTTGCTTTTCGACTTGCTATACGCAAAGCCAGCTACGAAGGCTGGCTCGCCGAGCACATGTTGCTCATGGGCGTCCACGGTCCAGGTGGTCGCAAGACCTACTTTGCAGGTGCTTTCCCAAGCGCATGCGGCAAAACATCTACCGCCATGCTTCCAGGAGAAACAATACTGGGCGACGACATTGCTTACCTTCGCGCTATTGATTCAGTTGCCCGAGCAGTAAACGTTGAGTCAGGCATCTTCGGCATAATACAAGACGTAAACCCAAAAGACGACCAATTGATCTTTAAGGTGCTTAACAACAGTGGCGAAATCATCTTTTCCAACGTATTGGTTAAAGATGCCAAACCCTATTGGCTGGGCATGGGCATTGAACTTCCCAAAGAAGGCATAAACTTTTCCGGTGCATGGTATGAAGGCAAAAAAGACGAAAATGGAAACGAGATTCCAGCAGCCCACAAAAACGCGCGTTACGCAGTAGCCCTAAAGGCACTGGAGAACTGTGACCCCGAACTGGACAATCCTGAGGGAGTGGAATTAGGCGGCATAATGTATGGCGGACGCGACACCAAAGCTTACGTGCCTGTTCAGCAGAGTTTTGACTGGTGCCACGGTATAATCGCTTACGGCGCATCATTAGAGACTGAAACAACATTTGCAACTATCGGCAAAGAAGGTGTTCCTGAGATTAACATGATGAGTATCCAAGACTTCATCTCTATCCCCCTGGGCCAGAACATCCGCAACAACCTGGAGTTTGGAAAGAAACTCAAGAAGGCCACATTAGTTTTCGGAGTGAACTACTTCCTTAAAGATAAGGATAACGGCAAATACGTGAACAGCCCACAGGATAAGCATGTGTGGATCAAGTGGATGGAACTTCGGGTCCACGGCGAAGTAGATGCACTAAAAACTCCAACCGGATGGATTCCCAAATACGAAGATTTACGTAAACTCTTCAAAGAAGTGCTCGATAAAGACTACGCAAAAGAGGACTACATTAAGCAATTCACAATTCGCGTTCCGGAAAATCTGGCAAAGATAGAGCGCGTGCAGCATTTCTACCAAGAAAACGTCTCAGACATACCATTGGAACTCTTTGGCATATTATATCTTCAGCGTGAACGATTAATCAAAGCGCGGGCAAGCTTCGGTGAATACATTTCACCCGAGAAGTTTGTAGGCTAAAACGATGTTGGACACATGTGAATTCTTACGTCGAAGCTGCTGCTACGCAAACGCTTTTCTCCATTTTTTCTTCAATTTGGGTCAAAGCTTAAATGTATCTGTTGTACAGATTTGTAATTCATAATTTAATTATATTCCAAACCACAATGAAAAAACAAAGCCAAAAATCAAATGGAAAAGTGACACACAATGATGAAGAAACAAGCGTTCAAAAATGAGAAGCTCTACACTTTAGACTTGGCCACTATCGAGGGTGAAGGTTCATTTCCCTGTCCAAAATGCGGAACTATGATTTCACCCGACGACGAAACTGAAGAGGTCTACAAAATCGTCGACACCAAAGTGGTCGGCGACGAGTTGGCGGAGCTTGTTATATCATGCGGCACCTGCAGAACCACCATAAGACTCACCGGATTCCAGCAAGCCATGGACGGCTTAACCAGCGAACAGTAGCTATGTGTACGCCCCAGTTTCAGGCAAAAGAATACTTGAACTTATCATCAAATTCGATAGAGGCTGTTGAAATCAAATTATCGACTAACTTAACCTCTGCTGCTTATTGAATAGTTGTTTCAACAGCAAAAACTTATGACGCCCAAGTTGTGAAGCGACACGCTCATTAAAATCCCCGAGGAATTCTTTTCACAGATAGACGAAGCTTTCCGCATGATGTGTTCAGTTAGTTTTAGAATATTAAACCGGTTTTTGCAGGAATTTTCTGTTCCAATAATTGGACACTGACTGTACTAAATGTTAGTTCGAAGCTGTTCCGCTACAAGAACGGTCCTGTTCTTCAGGTAGAGCTATAAAAAATCTTTCTTTTGCGCTTGGAGTTATTGTGTGATGTTTTAAGTTGGCTATTCATCTGGAGGCAGCTTGAAGGAACCACCTTGGCACTCGCACTTTTGCCGTTAAAGCAGTTGGCATTTTCGATCGCACGTCGTAAGATACTTGTTTGAATCGTCCATACTTTAATTTTAGAACCTGTGAAGCTTGACGTGCAGGTGTTTTCAAAGAATAAACCGAAAGCATGCGGCGAAAGGCAACCGAGGGAAGGGACCTATTTTCGGTGGGCCGCGATTGCTTTCCCAATCCAGTTTACAGTTTCTTCTCATTGTGTTTTGACTTTCGAGATCGGCGTTTTTGGCGATAATTTCGCAACTGAGAACTACGAGTGCAAATTCTTTTTCATGATTGTAGTCCAGTCACCTCGCTGGATACAGTGATGTTTCTTGTCAGGACTTATTTGATGATTTCGTAGTCTAAGTGAAAGGGTTTGCTGATGATTATGGAAGGGTGCCTTCATAAAACGGTCTGTATCATATTAATTTCTCTTATTCGTCTATTTGAAAGTTAAACTTTCTGTTATCATCAAAATTTCAGTTTCGTTGATTAAGTGCTCGGTTTAGAGGTGATTTTATTAATAGGTTCAATTGCAGTGTTGACAGACTGAGGCGTAGCGCATTTGGTGAGTGGAAGACGAAAGATGTTAGCTGCCCGAGATGACTTAGCGGACAAAATCGGCAAGATTTCAGAGAAGCGGGGTTTCACGCTTTTCGGCATGATCAATGACTTGCTTGATTTAGCCATCAAAGCAGATAATATGAACATCAGCCTCAAGGAAGCTGTTGATTCGTATGAACTCGCCAAGGAAGTGAGAGACGCCAGTTTCACGCTTGTACTAGAAAGCTTGCTGTATGACACGGCTGGAATAGCTTACGAGAAAGCAACTGAAAAAACTCTTAAAACCTGGTTCGATGCAGGGACTTGGGTTGCACAGCGATATATTGCGAGAGGCGTGAAAGACCCTTTAGGCGCCTATGAACGAGAGCTAAAGGTTTTCGGCTGGAACATACCTGGAATAAGTTTGGAGCGATCTGGGAAAAACGTTTCTTTTCGAATTTTGAGCCCTCGTTTCTCCGAAGCATATACCGTTCTTTTTAACCGTTACCTGTTGGGAGTCCTCGAAGGTTCAGGGTATCAGATAACTTTTAACGAAGTAGGCAGAGGTAACATCCGTTTGGAAGCAGTTAAGAGGGGGGCTAATGGCAACAGCAGGTAAGGGCAAACGGCTTGTATACGTTTCTGAAGATTTAATTGATAAGGTTGCAAAGGTTACGAGAGATGAAGGTGTATCCCTGAGTAAGCTTGTTGAATCTACACTGATGGAAGTCGTCAAGGTTAACGAGTTGGGTTACAGTTCCAACCAGATGGCGGAGTTCTTCAACGTCCTGCAGACTAATCGGGTTTTAGGCGGGCTTTTCGTTCCTTCTGGCGTGCTTGACTTCATGATTGAGAAATGCTTCAAAAACGAAAATCAGCAGCTGCAAGATTTGTGGTATGAAAGTGGAAAATGGAACGGCAAGTACCTGAAGGAGAAATTCCAGAATCCTGTTGAATCTTTTGGTCATTTTTTGGAGCTTACCCGATGGGACCTCAACGAAGTTGAGGTGAAAGAAGCTGGAGACAAAATGAAGGTTCGTTGCGTTTCCACTGTTATGAGCATCGAAGGCACCCGACTGCTTTCCAAATTCATCGAGGGCATTGTGAACGGACTCGGCTACAAGACCGAGCATGTTGACAGCTTAAAAGGCATGATAATTTTAGAGTGCAAAAAATAGCTGCTTTCTCACTATTTAATATGCGCATATATCTGAGACTCAGTTAAAGTGTATACAACTTCGTTTTTGGGATGTATTAGTGTTTACATAAGTGATAAATAGCAAGCTTCTAATAGTAGGGAGCACAGAAAAAAATAAACTCAAAGGAGAAAAAATAAAAATGCAAATAAACAAAAAAATATTATCTACAGCTATAACCGCTCTTCTGATACTCTCTATTCTCGCAGTCGCAGCACCCACAAACGCAATAACTACGGCGCCTACACTTCATGTGCCTGGTACTGTCCCTGGCGCTCTTATAACAACTGCCCAAACTGTTGGAACTAAAATTGAAGTCGTTGGGGCAGCTGGAGAAGCAAGCAACTTCGCTAACGTTACCGTATATTGGGACACTCCCGCTGGCACAGTGCTAGGTTCAGCACTCGCAGCATCCGACGGCTCATACGCAATTAACGTGACACTTCCAGCAGCAGCTTTTGGAAATCACCTAATCGTTGTTAACGACGGATCTGGCGCTCAAAGTGCAGCCATAGCCATTGCCGCAAAACTTTCAACAGGCCTTACTTTTCTTGCATTGCCCGGCGACTCTGTTACTCTTACAGGTACCGGTTTCGCTCCAGCCAGCGCAATATCCCTCACCTTTGACTCCGTTTCTATCGCCCCAAGTGCAACAACAGATGCTACCGGCTCATTCACAGCTACAATCGTTATCCCACTCGGAACAGCCTTAACTGCAACTCCATACGCTATTGTTGCCACTGATGCTGCCACGCACACAGCTTCAACCACAATCACCATAAACTACTACGTAACAGTGACTCCCTCAGGCGCCATAAGCCCAGTTCCACCAGGTACCACGGTAACAATTGCCGGCAGAATCACACCATCTACCTCATACACACTAACAATTGACAGTGTAACAATATCCACAGGTGCTTCAGATGTAAATGGTCGCCTATCTTCGCCGTACACCCTGCCACTTCTGACAGGGCAAGGTTCTCACACAATCACTCTTACTGCAACCGGAATAACTCCATCTCCCACAGCAACATTGACCGTAGGCTTTGCACCACAAATTACATTGTCAGCTGCGTCTGGTGTAGCTGGCTTCACAGTGACAGTAAGTACAGTGACCCCTGGAGTTGGTGTTGCCCCTGGTGCCTTCGACGCAAATGCTAACATAACTCTATCATTTGGCACCACAGTCGTGAACAGCACCTCAACAGACAGTCGCTTCGGTCCCACCACCGCTGCAGGCTTAATAAGCGCACAATTCGCAGTTCCAAATCTCAGCGGCCGGAACTTACACCGTTACCGTTGCAGACCAATATGGTGCATCAGCAACCACAGTCTTCACAATAGTTGCAGCGCCAGTTACCACAATCGCAACAGCAGCAACCTTCGCCCAAGGTGACACAATCAGCTTCACAATCTCAACAACTGAATCTTCTTTCGCAACTGGTCCAATCGCCACCATCAAAGACCCCACCGGCGCAACTTGGTTCGTCTCAACCGCTTGGCCACTAACAGGCACCGCCATCAAAACAGTACTATTCCAAGACCAACTAGTCGGCGGTCAACACATAGTATTGCCCGCTAACGCCCCATTAGGCTCTTGGAACTGGACGATCACTTATACACCAGCAAGCACTGCTGCCTTAACGACTGCAACCGGTCTCTTCACAGTTGTCTCAGGCGGAGTAACCGGAATCACCACACAAATAACGGCCCTCAATGCAACTATCGCTCAACTAACTGGACTCAACGCAAAAATTGACAGCATAACCGGCAGCATTGCAACACTCACAACCAACATGGGCACAGTAACAACATCAGTTAACTCGCTCAGCTCAAGCATCTCAAGCATAAGCAGCGGTTTAGCAACGGTCCAAACCAGCCTCGGCACAGTAACCACAAGTCTCAGCAGCATAGATGCAGTAATCGGCCAAGTAGCAGGAGACACAGCAACCCTCAAAACCAGCGTGGGCGACATAACCACTTCACTAGCATCAATCGGCACACAAGTCACTGCAATAAACGGAAACGTAGCAACCATCCAAACTGACCTCGGAACACTCACCGGCACAGTCACATCAATGAGCGGCAACATCGCAACCATCCAAACCAACCTAGGCACAATCCAAGCAGACGTTTCCAGCAACAAGAGCGCAACTGACGCACTCTCACCACTAGTCATCGTAGCCATCGTCCTCGCCCTCATAGCAGCAATAGCTGCAATCGCAAGCATCGTTCTGATGCGCCGAAAGATCGCAGGATAAAAAACCAAAAATCCAAAGAGCTAAATGCTCTTTCCCTTTCTTTTCTTTGTCAACTCAAACAAAAATTTTCAGAAACAAAAACCATCCAGCATCAATTCGCCCAAAAGAATCCGCAAGCCCACATTCCTCTAAAATTGGTTAGATCAAGCCAAAACCTGCCAAACAATTATGGTTAGCAATTTTCCTTGTTTTTTGAAGTTTCCTTTGAAAACCTGAATTGTGACACCTATGCTTTAAGCGTCTATTGTGAAAATGCATCAAACTTGCCCTTTCGAGGAAAAACAAGCCATTTAATTAAAGCACCTAATTAAAGCACCTGTAGAAAAAATGTTGTTGCTACTGTGTACTGCGCCATGGGCGGCGTCTTCTACTGAACACAAGTATCGCTCGACAGAAAACCAACCTAAGATGCATCACAAACCGGCGCAAAACAAAAAGCTAAACACAAGCCGTACGGTTAGTCGTTAAATCCATGCCGTCTTAATTTCTTTGATTTTTACAAAATGGGCATCGTCCGAGACGCAAACTGCCTTTAATGCAGATGCTGTGGCAGCGATCATGCTGTCGCCCATCGAAAGGTTGTATTTGTGTCTGAGTTCGGCGGAGATTTGCGCTATCTGGTCATCAACTGGAATTGTTTGGAAGTCTTTCTTTATCATAGTAGCTCTCAACATTGCGGTTTCTCTTCCCTCACGGATTAACGAGAGCTTGTATAATTCATGTATTACCACTGAAGAAACGTACTTCTCTCTGCGGTTTTTTTCTTCCTTCATTTTTCTCTTCAACTTTTCGTCTTTAGAATAAAAAAACTCGACGAAAAATCTGGTGTCGTAAACTGTCTTATTCATCTTCTTCCCTTAACTCGTCCAGCAGCTTTTTCATTTCTTCAGGCGTAGCAAATTGTGACCCTGTTCCTATCAGATCCCATATCGATTTTTTTGGCTTCAGCAATATGCCTTCAGCGGTTTCAACCGCTTCAAGTCTCGTGCCTTCTTCTATTCTGAACTTCTTGCGAAGTCGCACAGGGATAGTAGTCTGACCTTTTTTCCTTACTACAACCTCGCTTTCCAACTTTTGCCACCGTACTACATCTATTCCAGTCTTACTTCTTTAAAGGTTTCTTAACATACATATCAATAAGGAAATCCAGAATGCAAACAAGATTGAATGAGTGAAAGATTTTTCCTTCATCGATGTCTCTTTGTTGGCGTCTAAAGGCAGCTAGTGGAGTTGAGTTTGGATTATTCCATTTGAGCTTTTAGGAAACTGATGAAATTTACTCTAAGAGTGGCGCAGTTGAGCTTACGCAATTTTAATCAGTATTTCAAATTCGCAAAAGACATATTATTCGCCCGTTTTAGATGTAACTACTCAACACTCAAAGGGGGATCATAAATCTGATAAGCAGTATCTTGATTATCGATGACGAAGCGGGAATAAGAGATACGCTTTCTTCAATTCTTGAGGATGAGGGTTACTCTGTTGAAGCAGTGGAAAACGGCAAGAAAGCAATCAAAACTTGTGAGAAGACGCGTTTTGATGTTGCACTAATTGACATTAACTTACCTGATATAAAGGGAACTGAGCTGCTTGCTACTCTAAAAAAGATATCACCTAAAATGGTCAGGATAATAATTACTGGGCACCCCTCGATCGAAAACGCTGTCAAGGCAGTCAACGAAAAATCTGACGGATATATAGTGAAGCCCTTTAACATTCCCGAGCTCTTGGAAACTATAAAGAAACTTCTTGACGAGAAGACAAACGAGTATTTCCAGATGTTTACAGAAGTCGAAAAAGCAAAAAAGAGTAATCCTCTTTTCAAGTATCAACATCCAGATAAATGGTAGCTCTGGCGACTTGTTAATAGTCGTTGGCTTGCCCTATTTTTAACATTATGTTAGGCGCTCTTTAAGTTTCTAACATAAAAACTCTACCAAACAGTTCCGGCACGTGTGAGCTTACTGTGTACGTTTTCTATAGGTAGCCGGAGAAAATAGGTGATCAGAAACAATACCTGAGGAAAGACAGCCCTAAAGAAAGTAGAGAACAAAGCGCGAGAAACGGGAATTTTTAAACATTTATGAGAAAACATTATGGTCTGGGATTCACGCTTTATATAGAGAGTTTCAGTTTTTTCCGAGCGCCAAAAGATACATTGCGCTATTGCAAACAAGAAAAAGCTGATAAACGCCACCAAACGACAAACCTCTATTCCAAAATAGACACAAAAAACATCAAAAAACCCTTATATCAAAAATCAGCACGTAAAACTCCCTATACCTGACAGGAGTAGCAAACATGAAAAGCATCAAAATCGCCCTCCAAGAAGAAAGAACTGAAGACGCATGGTTCGATCTCAGCCTTAGAGAACTCAGAGCAGGAGAAGTTCGATTCTACAAAGCTGATGACTTGCAAACTGGTAAGTGGCTATTTAAGATCTGCGTCGACCAAGAAAACAGCCGAAGCATGGTGAAAGCAATTAAGTGTCCAGCCGGCAGGCTGTTCAGTCAGCTTGAAGGCGCAACCATGCTGTTCCAGAAAAGCCTAAACGCAGATCTATACTATGACATAATCTCTTTAACTCAAGTAGACGGCGAAGGCAAAGTTCATCGCGAAATCGTAAAAACCCCTGAAGAGGTCCCAGCAGCCATACGCGACAACTTCCAGGTTAAAAACTATGGCGAAGCCACTGGTAAAAAGCTTCCAGGCAACCACCTGGTTACCCTGAGCAAAAAAGATGACGAAAGGGCGATGATAACTCTATTCATTCTCGAGCGAGCACGTACGCTGCCAAAAGAGGAGCGCCAGAAAACCATGAATCTTCTTTCGCTCATTAAAGAAATGCAGAAAACAAGCATAACCGAAATCAGCAACATTACCAGCGAAACTTTCGGAATTGATCGAGCTGCTTTAGACAAACTCATCTCAGATTTGGAAACAAGAGGGAAAATTAAGCGGCTCGATGAAAACTTCGTTAAGCTCGCTTAAGGACGTTTTTTCTCGAAAGTTCCTTGAGGACTTCTTCGGGTTTAAACTCCTCTTTTGACCGCACCGAAGCCTCCTCAACGTAAAGTCTGATCGCTCTTTCCAAAGCGTCAGCGCTAACCGCAATGTAATCTAAGTCGTCGTTGAAGTAGTTCAACAGCGAAGCTGCGCACGCAAACTTTACCACATTATACTCCAAACGGGCAGAGAACTTCATGCTGCCTGGAATCCGCTTCAAAATCGCGTCCCGCGCCCTGCCGATTGCATCGTACATTTCAGAGGTAATCATAACCGGCTTTTTGGAGAAACGCCCCTTAACCATTGGATGTCCAGTTTCAATTGCATACACTAGTGTCACGTGGTCACGAATCTGCTTCGCAGTTTTCTCTACGTTCACTTCACCCAACGCCAAACGCATCTGACTTTGCGCAATCTCCACATACCGCTCCTTAGTCATTCTGTGTAAACGGCAAATCATCCTGTCCTCAATTGCATTGAAGTTCGGGTCGCCAATGGTTACTGCGTAGCCTTGACCCATAACCTGCGTATTGTAATTCACGGTAAAAAAGCTATCAAACCGGTAAGGACCAATGATTTCCCTGTGGAGTTCATGTTTGATTTCGCCACGTTCCATGGCAATCTTGAGGACATCCACCATTCCGCTGTAACGGAACCAATCGTTAAACTCCGGCACGATGAAATTGAACGTTTTCCCCACGTAAACTTGGCCAATTCGGATAAAACGCGCAGGCGTAATTCCTCCGCAGTACCGGTTTCTGCCCGGAATACCATGAGGCGCCATTTTCCCGCCTGGAATCCCCAAAATCAGGTCTCTGGTCGAGAAGCTTTTGCCTGTGCCTGGTTCCCCGAAAAGAGCAAAGCTCCAGCCCGTTTTTAAGCCTGTCTTACCCAAAGGATTCACAACATCAACATCGCATAGACTGTACTGCTGGATAATGCTCAGAAAGCTGTCGAAGTAAAGCATCTCGCCGAACATGCGTTGCAGATAATCTGCCACGAACTTTGCAGAGAACGTTTTTCCGAATTTGATTGTTTCATTTAGCCTGTTCTTGAGCAAATCGCTTAGGTAACTGTCAAGATCGTTCTGCATTTCGATGACTTTTCGGCGTTCATCCTCTAAAGGATCTGGCGGAACTTCCTCCTGAGTTGGAGACGCATTCGCTGGCGCATTAGCCGACGAAGTGGTGGCGGATGTCGCAGTTGCTACGGTTAGTTTGCGTTCTATCATGGCAATTCCCATTTCGTTGCGGATCAGCGGCATCGTTTCCTCAAGCATTCGCCATTCACTGTAATCTTCACCCTTGTATGTTTGCACAATAACTTTTAGCTGCTCAAGCTTTCCTAGAACTGCATAGACGTCAACTTTGAGTTTTTTCGCTTCCTTGATTTCTTTTGAGCCGAAGTTTCCGCCTCCTTGCGCCATCAACTTTATAATTGCGCTTGCCGCCGGCCCGTACTTCTTTTCGGTTTCCGCAATCCCTGCTCGGATTTTCTCGGCCGAGCCTTTCAGGTTCAAGTTTCCGTCTTCGAATGTGTAGTATATTCCTCGGAAAACGTTGTAGTTTCGCGGTGGATGTTTTTTGAAGGTTTCTTGAAGTTGTTTGTCGCTAAGTGTTTGAGCCAGTTCCAAGGCTGGTTCATCAAGATCTGGTTCCCAAGCGTTCACAAACTGGTCGAAGTAGTTGATTGCTTCTTCTTTGCCGATTTGGAAGATGTCCGCTACTGGATAAACCCGTTTTATGAGCAGTTTTTTCTCAAGGGTTTTGTCGTCTACAGTCATGTTTCTTCCCCCATTACGCGCCTGCAAAAAGCAGTGGCTTCTTCATGGGTTATCCACCCTTTCTTTTCGATTTCATCTAACCCTTCGTTTAGGGTTTGACCAAATGTGTTTACGTCTATGAGGTTGCTGGCTCGGCAAACCTCGTTCAGTTTCAATCGGAAGGCAGCGTCCCCTTGCATTTTTCCAAGAATGTTTGCACTGAAAGTTTCTTGTAGCTTCTTGTTTGCAGAGCGCGTGAGCGTTTTGAGCTTGGGTTCTGAGTTTAACGCCAACATCTTCTTTAACCCATTTAGGACGCTGACATCTTCGGATATGGCGATTGGGGAAAGCAGGTTGTACCTTTCCTCTTCACCTTTCGCGTACTTAACTAAGTAAACAGGTAACTTGGCAAGGATTAAGTCATCTGGATTTTCCAGTTTCCAGCCAACCTCGACTTGATTTTTTAAAGAGTTCCCATTGCGTTTTAATTCGTCGATTTTGTTTTCTAGGCTTGTGGTTATGACTGCAGCTTGAGCGGTCATTTCTTCTATTTGCCGCTTTTTCTCGCTTGTTTTGGCAGCATATGCTTCGTTGAGTTGCGTGATTTTGTTTTCCTCTTGGTCAATGGCGCTTTGGAACTCACCTTTCTTTTGTTTAATGCTTTTGTCTCCTTCTTTCGTGAGTTTGTCGAGTTCGTCTGAGACTGCTTTAACTTCTTTCTTGGCGTTTTCGACATCGCCTTCGTACTTCTTCAGGGAGAAAGAACCTGAAGATGACCTTGAAGCATTTTTCTTTTTTCTTGCTGCATCCATTTTCCTTTGAACTGCGTCTTTTCTTGTTTCTGCAGCTTGAAGTTTATGCATGAATTTTTCGCGCCTTTTCTCTAAGACACTTATTTTCCTTTCGATACTTTTTTGGAGTGCCGCAATCGCTTTGTCTTGCTTTTGAGATAATTTCTTTACGGCTTTTTCCACGACTGGTTTCAAAGACGCAGTCTCAAGCTCAAGTTTTTCTTCTAACCGTTCAATTTCGCCATTTGCAGCGTTTACATGGAAGTCCAATTCTTCTTTAAGGATTGCCAAGGCATATTTTAGCCCTTTTGCGTCTGCTTGAATTGTTCTTAAGCAGTTTTCAAACGCTCGGGCTGTTTGGACTGCTGCTTTTGCATCTATTTCTGACGGAATTGCCTGTGTTTCTTCTTGGATTTCATCGTGTATCGTGCCGCTTTTGAAGTATTCAGGGAAGAAACTGAGTAGTTCTTTGTCGTCTACTAACGCAGGAAAGGAGAGCTTGATGGGTGATGTGAATTCTTTGTTTTCTTTAGCCCGCGTTTTGAGTGCTTCCATAAATTTCTGGGGGTCAACGGAGTTTTTCTTAAGTTCCTCAACGAAAACGGATATTTTGGTGGGCTCTTCAAAAGCGAACTCATGCGCCGAACTGCTCGAGCCATCTATTATGATGCAAGCGTTTTCTACGGAGAGAACCCACAATGGATAGTGAACTTTTGAGATGAATGCGATTTTCTCTGATGCATCGCGCAGGAAGCCTGGTTTTTTTCTCTGTAATTCAGCCAAGCACGTGACGCATGCAAGTTCGGCTGAATAAGAAATGTCTTCTGTTTGGTTTGGCGTTTTTATGATGAATGATAGAGTCAAGGTTTTATCGGTCATTCTTGTCCCCTTTTTCCTTAAATCCTGTGAAAGTTGGAAATTGTGAGTTTGATTTTGGGATTACACTTCGAAATTTACTGGTGCGTTTCCAAAGTGTCTGTTCTTCACTATTACGTGTAGGTGATTCGTTTTTATCTCTTTACTTCTCGAAGCTTTTGCGGGTTCTTTTTTGCAGCCTGATCA
The DNA here is from genome assembly GCA_963760905.1 of Candidatus Bathyarchaeota archaeon. GTDB lineage: Archaea > Thermoproteota > Bathyarchaeia > Bathyarchaeales > Bathycorpusculaceae > JADGNF01. Next base: position 284,490 of record CAVXEQ010000003.1, on the reverse strand, counting down.
AACTGCCCTGATGCAAAAATTAATGGGGAAGCGATTCAGAGACTTTTTTAACCTCCAAACTATAGCTGAATTGAATTTAAGACTGACGGCCCTGCTTGTGCAAAGGTGAAAGGCGTTTGTCTTTTCCTTATATACTGATAGACCCTTACTTCAATTGCAATTAGTTTCCGATGAATGGGGGACCGACATATTGTTGATGACGCAGATGTTTGAGGTTGGCATACTTTCTGCTAACTGCTACGTGGTGAACTGCAAGGACTCCTTGCAAGCCGCGGTCGTCGATCCTGGGTTCGGCAGCCCAAATGAAGCAGATGAAGTCATCGACTACATCACAGGCAATAAGTTAGAATTAAAATTCGTTGTTGACACACATGGGCATCCAGACCACACATGTGGAAACCAAATCCTGAAAGATAGGTTCCATATTCCCATCTGCATCCATGAAGACGATGCTTGCATGCTTGGTGAATCCGGTTTGGAAACCGCAAGGTACTTTGGTTTTGACACGGTTTCGCCTCCTGCAGATATCTTGCTGCATGATGGCAGTTACATCAAATTCGGTGACGTTACTCTGCGTGTCGTGCATACTCCAGGTCATAGCTTTGGAAGCGTGGTTCTTCTTGGTGAAACTGAGGTTTTTACGGGAGATACCTTGTTCGCGGGTTCCATTGGTAGGACAGATTTTCCTGGTAGTTCAGACCGCGAAATGCAGATGTCCCTCCGTAAACTGCTCAGACTACCAGACTACTTTGTAGTTTACGCTGGACATGGACCGGTAACTACGATTGGTGAGGAGAAGCGGGTTAATCCTTTCTTGCAGGGTTTATAGTTCGGGTTTTATGTTTTCTTGTTTTGTGTAGTTGTGTTCTACACATCTTCAATATGTAGTCGTATGACGCTATATTTAATAGTTAAGACTTGGAACAAACATCTGTCTGAGAGGCATAATATTGCCAAAACTTCCAAAGAAGGATCAAACAAATAAGCCCAAGCTTAACTTCAAAATTAATCTCAAAAAGCCGAATTTCAAGTTAAACTTGCACAGCAAAAAACCAGAAGAAACCCCGCCTCCAGCGGCCGCGCCAAAAACCAGCCAACGTGGACTTAAAGTTATCGAAAAATACCCGTTGTATGAGCCCTTTGCCCATGTTGTAATCGTTCAAAACCCCGCGACAGGGGAAAACAAATACATTCTTGATGAGTTGCAGCTTGACCCACTTGAAAAAGATGTCTACAAACGCATTTTGGAGATCCTTCTGGCAGAAATTGACTCTCCTAAAGAAGAAATCGCTGACCCTCGAAAGTTCTTTGCAGAAAAAGCAAAAGAAATTGTTGATAAATATAGAATCAGTTTAGGTTGGCTCCCGGATGTTTCGTGGTACAAAATTCTTTACCATGCGGAACGCGACTTGGTAGGTTTTGGCATAATAGATCCGCTAATGAGGGATCCGAACATTGAAGACATTAGCTGCGACGGGGTAAAAAAATCTGTTTACATTTGGCACAGGAATCATGAAAGCATTGAAACTAATCTTGAGTTCGAAAACGATGAAGTTTTGGATAACCTTGTCGTCAAGCTCGTCCACATGGCAGGAAAACACGTAAGCAGCGCTTTCCCTATAGTAGACGCTTCGCTTCCGGGAAAACACCGACTCGCAGTTGCCTACAGACGCGAAATCACTCCGTTTGGTACAGCTTTCACAATTAGAAAATTCCGAGACGACCCATACTCTATAATTGACCTCATAAACATCGGTACATTCTCCGAGGAAATGGCCGCTTACCTGTGGATTTGCTTAGAAAACCGTGCTTCAGTAATGGTTATAGGTGGAACTGCCTCTGGCAAAACCACGTCTTTGAACGCTTTAGGTTGTTTAATCAAGCCTGGAAGCAAAATAATGACTATCGAGGAAACTGCAGAGCTTAATTTGTCTCATGAAAACTGGGTTTCCCTCATTGCTCGCCAAAGCTATGGTTTAGGCGGAAGTAATGTTGGTGAAGTTGCTCTCTTTGATCTCGTAAAAACTTGCATGAGACATAGACCCGACTTAATGATAGTGGGCGAAGTTCGAGGTCAAGAAGCATACGTTCTTTTCCAAGCTTTAGCCACAGGCCACGGTGGCATGTGCACTATGCACGCTGAAAACGTGGAATCAGCCGTTAGGCGTTTGACCCAAAAACCCATGGACATTTCACCCGCTTACATATCTCTAATGAACATTGTGCTGTCGGTTCAGCGCGTTCACCTTGTGAAGAACGGTGTAAAGAAAGCTTTCAGACGAATGCTCTCAGTGAACGAGGTCGTTGACTTCGAGAAATATGTCAATCCGTTTAAGTGGGACCCGATAAAAGACGAGCAGATCGTAAACTTGGAGTCTAGTCAACTTTTGCCCTCAATGGCTTTGAAGTTAGGTGTAACAACAGAAGAATTAGTTAGCGAAATGTACCGACGCAGAGACGTATTGCACTACATGCGTGAACAAAAAATACGAAGCTACCGCGACGTTGCAGCAATAATTGCCGAGTACTATGCAAGACCCAAAGAATTTTACGAAAAAATAATGGCTGGAGAGGAGGTAAAACCAATTGTCGCTACTAAAGAAGCTTGAGACATGGTCTTTCCGCTTCTTCGGACGCTATTCTCCCCTACTGGGTAAGATTTTCCCAGTTAAAGGGTCACTTGAAAAAGGCAACGTCAAGATTTTTCCTGCCACGTACCTATCTTTAATGGTCTTTACCGCAGTTCTAACTTTGCCCGCCTCCATCATTGGAGTTGTGCTTTTCTTAGTAACTGGTTTAGCTCCCATACTAATTCTGGTCCCTATGCCACTGTTTGTCCTAGTGGGCTTCATTCTTATTCCGAAAAATAAAGCCAGTGACAGGGCTTCAAATTTGGACCGCGAAATGCCCTTCGCAGCAGCATACATTAGCGTAATGTCATCTGGCGGCATAGCTCCCTACACGAGCTTTAAGCGTCTTTCTGAAGTAGAATTAATGCCTGCAATGCGTCTAGAGTCAAGAGAAATCATAAAAGATGTGGAGATCTTTGGAATTGATCCCCTCTCTGCGTTAGAGAACTCAGCCAAGAAGACTCCTCTGGACGGGTTTAAGGACTTTCTCGGAGGCTACGCCTCAACCGTAGTTATCGGTGGAGACATAGTCCATTTCTTAGAACGAAAAGCTGAAGACATCTTCAAAGGACGCGCTTTAAAAGTTAAAGCAGCGGCCGAACGCCTAGGAATGCTCCTGGAGACATTCATCATCGTAATGGTCATGATGTCTTTATGCTTCTACATTCTTTTCTCGGTTCAGCAGATCAGCTCAGGATCAGGAGTTTCAGACGGCGGAACCTCAGCTATTAACGGAATACTCATGTACACTTTCCTCTTCACACCAATGCTTTCAATGCTTTTCATCTACTTGGCCCACAGCATGCAACCAAAATCTCCAGTTGTAGACATGAGACCATACAAAGTCTTTGGAGTCTGCAGCGTCATTGGCCTAGTACTGTTCCTGTTACTCACAAACTTCATGGGCGCAACACAACTACCCTTGTTCACTCAACTTCAAACCATGGGCGTTGACTTACCAGTAGCGATGTCGCTTTCTCTCTTTGTAGTCACAGCGCCTGCAGCAATTGTTCACATGCGTCTAGCAAGAAAAAGAAGCAGCATGGAAAACGGCGTAAACAATTTCCTGCGGGACCTAACTGAAGTTCGGAAAACCGGGTTGTCCCCTGAAAAATGCATCGAAAGCCTATCTAAACGAGACTACGGCACATTCAGCCCAGAACTTCGAAAAATCAGCTCCGACATCTCCTGGGGAATCCCCATAAAACGCGTCATGATGGATTTCCTGAAGAGAACAAAAAGCTGGATGGTCCAAATAGTCATGTTCCTCTTGGTGGAAACAATAGACGTCGGTGGAGGAACCATCGGCATGATCGAAGCCCTGTCAAGATTCAACAACTTAACGCAGGAAGTCGAAAAAGAAAAGAAAATGTCCACGCGTCCATACGTGTTCATGCCATATTTGGCCGCAATATTGCTTGTGGCAACAACCGTAATGATGACAAGCTTCACAACCGGATTCGGACTGACCTCAGTTGCCGAAACTGCAACCGCAGCTACAACTAACCCTGCCGCTCAAATGACAAGCATATTCGTAACATCCGCAATCTTCCACAGCTTCCTAATCGGCATAGTCGCCGGAAAAATAAGCGACGAATCAATAGCCTCCGGATTCAAGCATGCAGCCATACTCGTCATAATAGCAATGTTAGCTGCGAAACTTATCCCGCAATTTGTAAAACTCTGATAGGCGACCAAAATGAAACAACGTCACCAAACAAAAAACTTACGAAAGAATCGGAAAGCCGTTTCCCCAGCGGTATCCTCGATAATCCTGACGTCTGCCGTGATTGTCATGGTCTTGGTGGCAATGTTCTTCGCCAACAATTTCCTCCAATCCACCCTTTCGCAAAACGAATACAAAGCCAACAAACAGTTTATGCTAACCGAAGGACTGCAGATCGACGACGTCGCATGGACAACGGGGCGAACACAAACTAGCATTTTCTCAAGCAGATACGGAACAGTCAGCTTCGAACCAGCAGTTTTAAACTACACTTTTGAGGTATACTCTGGTGGTTCATGGTCTACAATTGGCAATTGGTCAACTGGGATTGTCCTGTTTAACATGCCAACAAGCATATTCACTTTAGGTAACGGATACTTTGAACCAATTTTTCCCTCAAATGCCTCATTCTTGCAGGAAGGTTCTGCGGCTCCCGTGAGCCAAGTTTTTGTAAGTCAAAAAAATTCGATGACGCGTGGAAGTGATTTGCGGGTAGTTGCAGCTCCGGCTATAAGACTGCTGAACTCAAAAATAGCCACGGTGTCTCAACAACAGAATTATTTGAAGCTCTACCTGCCAATTTTGAGCAAAGGCAGTAATCTTTATCTTTCTCAATCAGTAACCCAAACGGGAACAAGTATTTTCAAAATAGCCCAGACCGGCGTAACTCAGGTTAGGGTGACTGTTTCTGTTTTGGCAGCAGCTCAGGTTTTGGGTTACGATCTGGGCGATAGAAGCAGCCAAAGTTTCTTCAGATTCCAAAGCACAAGCGTAACCTATCCAGCTAATCCATTATCCACTCCATCTACAATGGAACTTTACATAGCAAATGTTACTGTGTCCATAGGATTGGCAACGTAGGCTTTGAGGTATATGAAATGGTTCAAGTAACTATTGAGTATATGATTCTCACTCCAGTCTTAATAATGCTCATTTTTCTGTTGCCCTTCACTGCCAACGCGGCAATGAACACTTACGTTAGTTCGCGGCAAACTCTTGAGCTTCAAAAGGTGGCGGGCCATTTGGGAAGTGCAATACAGCAAGTTTACTTCTCGCTAAATCATGAGACCGTGGCCGCCGGGACAATCTCCTCCGACACTGGGGTTCCACCTCTGCTCGAAGGCTACAAATTCACATTAAATTGCACATCGAGGTTAGCGGTGGAATCTGGGGCAACAGTTGTCGACATAAAGCTGAAGCTTTCGGGTAGCGGGGCAACAACTATTACAAGCGTAACGTTAGGGCAAAATGTTGAGTGGACTGACTCCTACTTCTGGAGTGATTCAACAACTGCTTCCATAACCGCTACCAAGAATCCGGATCCGAACATCCCTATTCAGCTCTCAATAAAACCATAAATGAAAGTGAAAAAATGTCTGGAACAACCATTGACCATACAGTCTCAATAATTGTATTCTTAGCAGCGATGCTGATTTTTATTGGATTGTTCAGTCAGACTGTTGATACTGCAGTCTCCTATCAGCAACATAATACACTGGCAACGAAAACCAGCGATTTGCTGGATAACCTGTTATTAAATCCTGGAACTCCTTCTAATTGGGGAAGTCAAGAGACAATTCCTACAAGCTTGGGACTGCAAGATCCAGAATTTATACAGTATCAACTCAGCCCTTTTTCGTTAATGCGTTTGCATTCTACAACGGGAAGTGCTGTCAACTACCAAGGTCAGACTTTCTGGAATGAAACATCAAGCCTCGGCAGTGCACTTCTTGTGCCTTCAAGTCAAGTGATTAATTACTCTCAGGCAACAAAGATGATGGGAGTAAACGGTACCTACGGCTTTAGCCTTACAATATCTCCAACCGTCGAGGTCATAGTATCTGAAGTTTCTCATGCTCCTCTGGCTGTTTCTGTTACAGCTAAAGGCCCAGGCTGTCCGCTTTCAAATGCAGAAGTAACTTTCTGTCTCATAACCTCAACTGGAAATGATCCTCCAGCATACCCCTCTTTGGATCTTAATTATGGAAGCACATCAACAGACCTTACGGGGTCTGCTTATCTGGATCTTCATACTTTCGACGTTAACCAGAAGCCCTACTTTATAATAGTCCAAGTATCTCTATCGGGATTGTCGGGAATGGGGTATTTTGGTAATTCTTACAATTCCACTTCAATTATTCCAATAATTACTAGTTTCGATACACGCACAGTTCTTCTAGCTCACAGCTATGGAATAACCAATCAAGGTTATGATGGAAACTTAACTTATAATGCAATTTTTCTCAGATCAAAGGACATGATACAAACCACCATTAATAATGGAGCTGATGTTGATTCAAAAGGCGTGCTCTACTGCAATGCAATACCCCCTCATGAATGTGATATTTTAAATATCGATCCGAATATCAACGGTGTTCTTGTTATAGCCTACAGCAAGAGCGCTTCTGAAACCGGAATTGTAATTATGCCTTGGGGGTTAAGTTCGTTGGGGGGCTCTGCGACTTTTGGTGGTCAGCACAAAAACCAAGATTGGGTTTCTACCGACATACGCCAAATCTTGGTCAACGGTATTCCATATCAGGCTGTACTTTCCTTATGGAGCGACTCAAGGGCTGGTGTGACTGAATAATGATGCGAACCGTAGAAGCCTTCATCGTTATAATAATCATTCTCGGAGCCTATGGAATGACTTCTTATTACACGGCGTTACCCACACCTGAACAGGTTGCTCCTATTAACTTGAGGCGACTTGCCCTCACAACCCTTGAAACTCTAGATGCAACACACGACTTGGGCACGGCTGCATTTGAATCCAACAATAGTGCGCAGTGGATAGACCTTCAAGTTGCCCTCGCAGCTTCGTTGCCAGCAAACGTAATATACAATTTGACCGTTTACGATGTAAATAGTTTAAAAAATGGGACCCAACTTTACTCCCCAACGGGATTGTCAACTTCTAACACAGCCAGTCTCGGTTCTTCCTCTGATGTTTCCGGCTATACGGTCACTTCTTCAAACGTGACTTTCTCCATCGCCCGCGAAAAAATCGGCGAACATGATGCGGGTGGCACATTATACATTTTAAACTGTAATGACGCCAATGGATGGTGGATTTCCGGTTATACTTCTCAAAACTTGGCGGAAGACCTTTACAAGATGTTGTCTCCATATTTCGTTAATACTATACTTGTAAACACCACGGCGCAACTCGCAACTATACTGGGCGGAAATCAAGTAGCAAATGAAATAGTCCCCAATGCAGTAATTATTAATACCTGCGGAGAAGCAGTCCCGATACCTACCTCTTATGCAAATCAATACTCCTCGGATTACACACAGTATTGCAAGTTATTGGGCGAAAAAGTTCGTACCTACAATTGGACATGGGCCAGTATAGTAGGCTACCCCTTCTATTATGTCTCAAATACTGGATACTTTTCGGGTCAAAATGGCTGGGGAATTTATGGAATGAATCAAATCGGACAGGCGGGAATAAATGCGTTTCTTCAAGGCTTAGATAACCATGATGTGGCTGACGAGGATGTTTGCTCTAACGTTGGTGTTGTTACTCTCACCCCAGAAACTTTGAACTCCTGCAACTATTACGGAATATATCCTTCTTCTACTCAGACTTCTACTCGAGCCCTGAAAACTTCCATACTTGCAAACTATCATCTTTCAGTTGGGCTTTATGTATTTAACCAGGTTGGAAATTACCTTCCAGCTGCTCTTTATAATCATAAGGCAAGCGGATCTTCCGATATTACTGGTTCGCTTCTGGCAATAGGTCTTACGCGGACACCCGACGTTAGGGTCACCGCAATTAGCCTTCTTTCCTACTATCATCCTAGACTTTACGCTTCTGATTACACAGTTGAAGGTACTTCAAGACTTGTTGTTCTTCAACTTGGGTTAGCGGGAGGTTCATAAAAATGCGAATGAACAATAAAGGTCAATTCTCAATTATCGCCGCTTTGCTTGTAGCAGTAATTCTCATAGGAACTGTTGTTTCAACTTATTCGGCTATCCGATACAGCGCAACGAAAGATCAACCTCAAGTTTTGAGCTCGGTGGACGAAATCAACTTGGCGTTAAAGCAGCTCTTGGGCTTTACTTTGGGCTATTATGGTTCAGTCTTGGAGGTAACCGGCAACACTACATATGCTCAGAACATAACTAAAACCTACCTCAATAGCGGTCTTGTAAACGTTGCTAACACAAAGCCTGAGCTCGGAGTTTCCTTCAACGTGACTTCCATTGAGCTTAACGTAGAGTGGTTTGGCACCACCAGTTACAGTTCCGGAAGATTAAATGTCACGTATGATCTGGCTGGCTTAGGCTTCTATGGCTTAAAATACTCTCCAGTTTGCAAGTTGGAAGTGCAGATTTCGCCTTCAGCATCAGGTGAAGCGCAGCTTCTTGTCTTACAAGATGACGATGAACCATTGAATACCTTGACTAAACAAAATTTCAAGTTTTATCGTTATCTTGACACAGAAACTTGGAACCTTACAGCTCCTAATTCAATCGAAGAAGTTACTCTGGGCGGCGCCTATTCTGTCACAGTGCCCTCTGGAATAGATTCTAACTCATACCTCGTTCAAGTGGAGGATGCGAGGGGGATAATGGTTGTGGCTTCATCTTTCAGTCACTACACTTCCACATCCACATGGAGCACCACTTATTCATCAGTTGGTGACTACGTTGACCAATTGAGTAACGTGGATGGTTCGCCTGATAAAGGCTCTCATAGCGGCTTTAACAATCAGAAAGCTGTCGACACTATCAGCGATGTCCTCACTGAACAGGATGTCGGCACAAATACTGAGCAATTTGTTACCCAGGCAAGTAATGTTGACGGTTTGGTGGATAAGGGGACTCATAGTAATTTCGCTGCTCAAAGATTTGGTCCAGATTCAACTTATGATACTTTAACAGAGACTGCTGCTGGAGGCGGCATCCAAAAAGTGGGAACTGCCACAAGTGGGACAGGTAACGGCTTAACTCTGTCATTTTCTCACACCTTGGTTGCAGGTTCTAATAGAGTAGTTATTGTTTGCTTAGGGTCTGAACATAGTGGAATTACTGTTTCCGGTGTTACCTACGGTGGAAATGCAATGACTTTAGCGGTTTCAAAGGAAACCCCCGGCTCAGGTACAAAATTTCTTAGTCAAATCTGGTATATTCTTGATGCAAATCTCCCAGGGACCGGTGCAAAAACTGTTACAGTAACTGCAACTGGCTCCACATCTGGTTTAGAAGTTAATGGTTTCTGTTGTGAGTATACTGGAGTAACACAGGGAGCACCTGAGGCGACTGATGGTGTATCTCAAACAAGCGGCAACACAATTACAAATACGATTAGTCCCTCCACTGACGCATGGGTCATATCGGCAATGGGATCTGGTAATTCAGGGTCATGGACACATGGTTCATCTCAAGTTGAGGTACTTGATTTTAGTGATGCCTCTTCGTGTTTTGCTGTTGCAGAACTCAGAGGTGCTAGTGGACAGTCGTCTCTGGCTTCAACATATTCAGGAACGGTAAACCGATTGGACAGAGTTTGCGTGTCATTTACAAAAGCAAGCTGTCAACTTGATCTTGAAGCCCAATGGACCAACACGGATTTCGGTGAGGCTAATGAAATGCTCTGCATATATGGTGGTTCGATGGCGCCAGAAAACCTCCGGGTTGACGTTTGGACAGGCTCAACGTGGACTCCTATAATATACAGTTTGCAGCCTAACCAATGGAATAATGTTTCAGTTGCTAGTTATTTGGATAATTCAATCTTCACAATAAGATTCAAAGGAACCGTCGAAATCGACGATACCACTCAAGACAACTGGAAAATTGATTGTGTCCTGCTCCATACGTGGACCGTAAATTATGCGCTTGATTTGGAGGAGCAATTTACTAGTGTGGATTATAGTCAAGTAAGTGAGTGGTTATGTATTTATGCGGGCAGTCTTGGATCAGAGTCTTTAAGAGTTGATGTTAGGAGTGGTTCAAATTGGGTAACTGTGATTTCAGGTCTTCAACCAAACCAGTGGAACAATGTATCCGTTTCGACTTGGCTGACTGGTCCAACATTTACCATCAAGTTCAGCGGGGGAACTGTAACCGGTGACACTACTAAAGACAGTTGGAACATTGATGCGGTCATGTTGAGACTTGACTCTAACTATGACTTCTTTTCTTCATTACAGGATTCCACAATGGCTGTAGAGTGGCTGCAAAACGGTACCTTGCGTCGGTTAGGACAAAACTTGAATTTAACCACAACTGTAAAACCAATTCCACCTTTTCCAGTTAAAGCAATACACATTAACCAAACTTTCGTAAATGGCACTAATCGAGAAGTGCCTTTTCAAGTTGAAGATTGGGCCTCTAACTATTCAATTCCATTAGGTTTGACTAATAACGCTACAGTTTTTAGTAACAAGCAAATGATCGTCTATCTTATAGACAAGACAGTGACAGAGACCACTATTTGGTGGAATGGAAGCGACCAAGCAACTCAAACCTCTCTAGCATTTACGAATACTCAATTCGACTCCAATGCTGCCTCCAGAACTCTAAACAATGGAAGATTAAATCTCCAATTGTCAGCCTCAGGCTTCGACGTAACATCAACAGTTGGAGGCGGTACATCAAGCACTGCAAGTTTGATGCGAATAAACAATGAATACGACGACACAGATCCAGAATGGGCATACGTCGTAACTAATGGTGTTGTAAGAGACATTGTGCAGGGTGAAGCAGAATATCATGATGGTGCGGGCGCTGCCAACGACTGTCCAAACTTGTATTCAAACATAGTTCTTACATTGCCTGCAAAAACATCTTACTTCACTTATCAACTCAGATTAATGTTCCTCAGCTCGGGACAAGACCGAACGATTAGCGATTTATGTCCCATAAAGCTAACCGCTTCTTTCGACACAATCCAAACCGAAGATGGAGTTACCAACAAAATCCCAGTTGTGGCTAACGGAACCGGAACTTACTATAATTCTGGTTATCCAACAATGCCCGGTACAGCCCACCATTGGAGCCAGGACGTTACAGGCTCTTCAGGAACAGGAATTATGTTTACAGATTCAGCCAATCAGCGACTCTATGCTTTTGACTCCTTCGTTGGAAGTGCAACTGGCGCAATAAAAGCTACAAGTGGTTCTACCAGTACTATAGAGTTGCTTCCGGTGACCCGATTTCCCGCCAACCACTACAACAATGCACTTGACATCACTTGGCGCGGCGCCGTAGCTACTTTCAGCGGTACTTCAACTCCAATTTACAGTGCAAACGGAGGCAACCCAACCGGTCTTTGGATACTCGCCGAATATCAACCAACCATCGCAGTTGCTGCGGGAACCTAAATTCCTTCTAATTTTCTTCTATCTATGGTCAATAAATCAAACTCGTTATTTCCAGCAATACGGCAAAAGTAATCCGCGAAAGAACTCCACTACAACAACCTAAAGCGTTATAGGCATTTCTTTACCAACCATCACCACAGGGACGCCGCAAGGATTGTTACTCTCATGATTTTACCGGTTACGCCAAAACCTATGCTCAAGTTCAGCGCAGCTATTTGTTTCCAACGTGAAGCACCCTTTTATTCAGTTATTGTGATCTGTTTCTTTTTTGCTAATCTTTCGTGCATGTTTTATTAGTACAGACAAATAATTATCAGATCGTCTACAAACTCAATCCAAGGTGCAAAGTTTGCAAGAAATCTTCGCCGCAGCGAGAGTAGCTGTCACGTTAGTCTTCCTAGTCTATGCGTCTTGGAGTGACTACAAAACTCGTGAAGTCAGCAACAAAGTTTGGGCTATCTATGGTCCCATCGCGCTCGTGCTTACCCTCTCCGAACTGCTCCTCTACGATTCCGCGGATTTTCCACTTTTCGGTTTAAGTGTTGGCGTAACCGTGGGCTTTGCCCTCCTGCTGTTCTATACAGGCGGTTTCGGAGGCGCTGACTCAAAAGCCTTCATGTGCATAGCAGTGGCGCTGCCCTTCTTCCCAGTAGTCCTTCTGACTCCCATTTTAGCCGGGGGCTTGTCACCGCTTTCACAGGTTATTTTTCCAATAACGATTCTCAGCAACGCCGTGCTGATCGCAGCTTTAAGCGGAATATACTTGCTACTCCGAAACTTGGCGGGTCGGGCGTCCTCTGGGCAGCCTCTCTTCGAAGGTACACTCGCGCAAGAATCGATAGGCAAGAAAATCTTGGTTCTGGTTACGGGCAAGAAGTTTCCCATAGCCACGTTGAAGGCGAAGTGGCACATTTACCCCATGGAAGACATAGTTGAAGAAGAAGACAGCGAAAACTCTCTGAAAAGAAAACTTGTCATAGTCCCTAAAGATGAGGGCAGAGACGAAATCGTTGGGCGGCTAGCGAAGGCGGCAGATGCTGGAAAAATAGACTCCAAAGTTTGGGCTACTCCGGGTTTACCCATGCTGATATTCGTAACCGTTGGTTTGATTATTGCCCTATCGATTGGTGATATCGTTTGGCTTTTGGTTGCTCACATTTTCGGATAAGCCCTGTCTCAAAAAGAGGTTATTAACTGAAAGACAGTTTTTTAGAGGCAGGTTTTGCTGCGTTTTGAATACGAAAAAGACGCCACAGTCATGAGTGCTCCGCCAAAACTAACAAACGGAATGGCCAAACTGCGATATGGGTAAGTGAAGCTTAAGGCAAGGGATAACTCGTTGTTGCCTGCAGCGTAGGAGAAACAAAACGCGCTTATCGTGAACAAGACTATGGAGGTTAATAGCAAAGCTATTTCAGTTTTAAACTTCAACACTTCTCGTTAGACGCCCCGAACCGAATGTATTCTTCAATGTTATGAGAAAGGTTATTTTAGCTTTGCGGGAAAACAATATGAGGAAGGTTCTAAAGCTTGGCGGAATGTAGGCGAGAACTGATAAGTTTCTTATCACATGTTCTAAAACCTTTAGGCGTCGTGGTTATGCCGGACTTTTTTATGGATCGCCTCATAGACTTGGATTATGACCATTTGCGTTTTTCTTCAGAGGTGACGGCAATTGTTGAGCGGAAAGGCGGCAGCATAGACCAAATAGCTCAAACGGATCAACGTGGAGGTAACGCAATCAACGTGGCATCAGCATTGTTGGCTTTAGGCGCCAAAGTCACGCCCATAGTCTGCACCAGCAAACTCGGCTTGGATCAAATACGTTTCCACCTCAAAGAATACAACATTGACACTAGCCACATTAAGACTTTTGAGAAGGCGTCTGTTACCACGGCTTTGGAATTCAAAACCCAAAGTGGGAAAGCAAATGTTATGATGCGCGACTTGGGTTCACTCGCCGACTTTGGACCTGCAGACTTAACTGAAGAAGATTACAAGTTAATCGAAGAGGCAGACTACGTTTGTATCTTCAACTGGGCAGGAACCCAAAAACACGGCACGCGCCTATCAGAAATCGTTTTCAAACGGGCAAAAGCCAAAGGCAAATGCAAAACGTACTTAGACACGGCCGATCCCCTTCCCAACGAAGAGGAAATCCCTCGCCTGATTGAAAAAGTCCTCAAAACTAATTACGTTGACATTTTGAGCGTTAATGAGAACGAGGCAGTCACGTTCGCATCCCTGCTCAGCGGCGAAATCTTTAAGCAACGCAAAAAAATCGAGTTCAACGAATTGGCCTTGTTGTCAGCTCAGATTTTAGCGAAGAATTTGCAGGCTAGAATTGACTTGCACACCACAACGTTTTCAGTTACCGTCAGATCTGAGGGCGCGGTTTTTGTTCCCGCTTTCAAAATTAAACCATTGCGCGCGACGGGAGCGGGCGACGCTTGGGACGCGGGAAATCTAATCGGCGATGCGAACGGGCTTTCAGACGAATGCAGGCTAACGTTGGCTAACGCGGTTTCAGCGTGCTACCTCAGCGACCCAGAGGGCGTGCATCCTTCAAGACAAAAGCTGGCAAAGTTCCTGCGGAAAGCAGAAACGATTAACCATTGACGCAAGCCAAAATTTTTAAGGGCAACCTCTTATAGCCAAGCAACTATTCAAACTGAACTTGGAGGAAGAGACGGAGTTGGGTAAACTATTTGGAAGCAGCGGCGTACGCGGCTTGGTCAATGTTGCTTTAACGCCTCAGTTAGCCTGCAAAGTCGGTTCAGCAGTGGCAACCCACGCAAAAGCTAAGCAGGCAGTTGTCGGGCGAGACACAAGGGTTTCTGGGTCCATGCTTGAAGACGCGTTGGTTGCAGGGCTAACAGCATCAGGCGTAAACGTCTCTCTGTTAGGTATAGTTCCCACTCCAGCAGTTGCTTACTTAGCGAAAGCCTTAGGCGCGAAAATTGGCTTCATGCTGACGGCTTCGCACAATCCACCCCAATACAACGGCATCAAAGTGTTCAGCGGCAACAGCCTCTCTTACACAGATAAAGGCCAAAACGATGTTGAAAGAATTATCGCAGAAAGCAGTTTCGCTCTAGCGGATTGGCGAAGCGTAGGAAAAGTCGGCAAACTTGATTGCAGCCATCTATATGTTGAGATGCTACAGAAAGCCGTGAAATTACGCAAAAAATGGAGAGTTGTTGTGGATCCTGGATGCGGTGCAACCTTCCAAGCTGCTCCAGTCGCGTTAAACGCGATAGGCTGCAAGGTCACAGCGTTGAATGCTCAGCCCGACGGATACTTCCCAGCCCGAAGTTCAGAACCTACAGCTGAATCCCTCAGCGACTTAGCCAAAACCGTTCAAGCGTTGGATGCAGATTTGGGTATGGCATTTGACGGAGACGGTGATCGCGTTGGCTTTGTAGATGCTGAAGGGGAATTTGTAGATTTTGACCTTGCCCTCGCAGCATTCAGCGCTCACGTTCTCAAAAAACATGGCGGCGGAACTGTCGTCACCAATGTCGAGGCTTCTATGTGCGTGGAAACCATGGCTAAGAAGTATGGCGGCAAGGTTATCCGAGTACGAGTAGGTGACGTATACGTTTCTAAAGCCATGGCCCAGACAGGCGCGGTTTTCGGCGGAGAACCCTGCGGCGCTTGGGTACATCCCCAATGGCATTGGTGCCCTGACGGTCCACTATCAGGCGTTCTTATGCTGAAAGCGTTGGAAGAAGAGAACATGAGTCTGAGCGAGTTTATTTCTCAAGTGCCAAAATACGTGACGCTGCGAGAAAACCTCTCATGCAGAAACGAGCGGAAACAAAAAATCGTTGCGGACATAGAAAAAACCATAACTCACACGTTCCCTGATTACACGGATTTCTCTACTATTGATGGAGTCCTCTTAGCCCTCAAAAATGGGTGGATTCTGATTCGGGCTTCTGGCACGGAACCGCTTATTCGGTTAACTGTTGAGGGTGAATCGTTAAAAGCTGCACGCGACATAATGCAAAGAGGCATGGCAATAGTGAAAGAACACGTTGGAGACGCGTAAGATGAAAGCTGTTCTATTAGCTGCAGGCGAAGGGGTCAGGCTTCTTCCAATTACGGCGACGCGACCTAAACACCTCATTCGGGTCGGCGGGAAACCAATTCTGGAGCACTGCCTTGACGCGTTGAAATCCAACGGCGTAACCGAAGCAATCATCATAACGCATTACATGGGCGACGCAATACAAGCTTACTTTGGCGACGGCGCCAAGTTCGGCTTCAAACTCACATACGTTGAACAAAAGGCGATTTTGGGGACCGGGAACGCTGCAAGCTTGGCTGAGCCTTTTGTAGAGGGGGCTTTCATGTTGGTTTATGGTGACTTGCTGTTTTCTGCTGACACCGTGAAAAACCTGATGAATTCGTACCAAACCCCTGAGGCAGATGCTGCGATGGCTGTTGTCTCTGTGGATAAACCTGAAAGTTACGGCATAATCGAACTGGCAAAAGACAAAAAAGTTAAGCGCATCGTGGAGAAACCCAAAGCTGAAAAGGCTCCTTCTAACTTGGCTAACGCAGGACTATATGTTTTCGACAAAACCGTGTTTGACGCTCTGCGGAAAGTTAAGCGTTCTCCACGAGGCGAGTGGGAGCTCACCGACGCTATCTCCCTGATGGCGAAAGAAGGCAAAACGGTTTTGGCAGGGGAAATTCCGCGGAGCGACTGGTTTGACGTTGGACGACCATGGGATTTGCTGGATGCAAACGTCTGGGCACTGCGCCGCATGGAGCACAGGGTTCTGGGGAACGTTGAAGAAGGCGCCCATCTGTTGGGTCCAGTTACAGTTGCGGAAACCTCCCGTGTGCGGTCAGGTGCTTACATTGAAGGTCCATGTTTTATCGATGAGGGCGCAGATGTGGGACCCAACTGCTTCATACGTGCCTGTACCAGTATCGGAAGGAATGCCCGTGTCGGCAACGGCTGCGAAGTCAAAAACAGCATAATTATGGACGGCACCCACGTTGGGCACTTGAGCTATGTGGGCGATAGCATATTGTGTGAAGGGTGCAATTTGGGCGCGGGTACAATAACGGCGAACTTGCGCTTTGACGACGGACATGTTAAGATGCAGATAAAAGACCAAGTCGTGGATACGGGAAGAAGAAAAATGGGCGCCATATTGGGTGACGACGTTAAAACTGGTATTGGTTCGTTGCTTATGCCTGGCGTGAAGGTGGGCAACAACAGCTGGATAGGCGCAGGTTTCATGGTGGAACGCGATTTGCCCGCAGCATCAATGGCGTTCGTGAAACAGAACTGGGACAAACACGAAAAAAAACATAGCCTTGAGTTGAATTGCAACTTTTCAAAATAAAAGTTAGAGATATATGCTGGTTTACCAGTATACCTTCTAGAGGTATAAAGTTGACTAAAGCCAGCGTCTACATTGACGACGCCGTCTGGGCAAGGTTCAAGCAACAGGTATTCCAAAAGCATGGAAATCTAAGAAAACTAAGCAGTGAGGTTGAACAACAACTGCGAGAATCTGTAATTGATGACTCATTAATTTCTGGTTTCGCAAAACTTGGGGTCAAGGCAAAGGGGATAATCAGTTCTCAGGAAATCAAAGCATCAAGACCCACGCTTCGAGGGCTACCTTCGGGAGAACTGCTAAAGCAAATGAGGCAAAAAAGAGTTGTTGAAGCTCTATCTAGACACTAGTATACTGCTCAAGAGATATTTGGCGGAGCCAGGAACTGAAATCGCCGATTTAATTTTTGATAAAGCCGAAACAGGTGAACTCATAATGACGATTTCAATGTGGAACATCGGCGAAGCTTTAGGTGTTTTGGATGCAAAACACAGACAGGGCTGGTTAAAAGCAAAAGAGTTTGCAGCTGCTCAGAATAATCTTGCCCAAGAACTTGTGAAATTAATTCGTTTAAACGCCATTAAAGTTATCCCAGTTTTTGCTTCTGTATTATCAGACACTTGGAGTTTACTGATGAAATATCACATTTACGAGGCAGACGCTCTTCAAATAACAACCTGCCTTTATAATCAAAGCGATGTGTTGATAAGCGACGATGAAAAACTCGTTCAAGTTAGCAGAAAATCAGGTTTACAAGCACTTAACGCAACCAAAGACGAACAAAAAATACGAAGTCTTCTGCAATATTCTTTGCATTAAAAAAAAAGCTATGGTCTAAGGATTATAGCTTGTGATGGACATTTTCCTATGCAGTCTCCGCATCCGTGGCACAAGTTTGGTTCCACAATGGCTGGTTCATCGCCGTCTATGCGGAAGATGACTTTTAGGTGGCATGCTTTTGCTGCGCTGCATGTGGGGCATTTTTGGCATTTCTTTGGGTCGATGTATGCTTTTGGCATATGGCACATTCACGAATTATCGTTGTTTATGTTTGAATTTTATGGAGTTAACGTTAATTAATCGTGGTTATCTTCGGTTTTAGGTCGCCTTGGATGCCTATTGCCTTAGCTTCTTGGACTTGGACCATGCAATCCACATGGTATGCAGTGTTGAAGAGCTTGTAGTCGGCTTTTTCGAGGAACGCAGCATCGATGCTGACGGGCGAGTCGGCGGCGAAGATGCCGATGTCCTTCATCATGATTTCGCCCGGGTTCGGCAGGCAATCGCAGTACTGGGTGATGTTCTTGGCGAAGCTTACATATGAAACCTTGTCTTCCTTAAAAGTTGACAGCACCCCACGCGCCGCCGATGCGAGTGCTTTACACAAGTTCTCCTTATGCGTGAAGTGTATTGCTTCCATGGGGCAACTCATGATGCACACGGGGCAGCGCATGCACAATGGCGAAGTGTTTCTGGCTTTGCCCTCGTAGATCTCAGGTAGATGCAGCTCGCAAGCTTCTTTACATTTCCCGCAGCCTACACATTTTGTCTGGTCTATTTCTAAGCCTACGGTTCGATGTTGCCTCAATTTGCCCGCTTGTGGCGTGCAGCCCATGCCCAAATTCTTTATGGCTCCTCCAAAACCGCTCATTTCATGTCCCTTACAATGTGTGATGACTATCATGGAGTCCGCTTCTGCTAATGCTCCGGAAACTTCGATTTCGGTTAAGATGCCTTTGGTTTTTACTGTTCGATAATTTTCGCTTTTAAGCCCGTCTGCCACGATAAAAGGCGCCATTCCAAAACCGTTCATCCGCGCAGTATTCATGTGGTCGTAGGCGTTGCTGCGTTGTGCATGGTAAAGTGTGTTGGAGTCGGTGAGGAAAGGTTTACCTCCTGCTTCCTTGACCCTGCGGACTACATTATGAACGAACACTGGTTGCACATAATACGGGTTGCCCAGTTCGCCTACATGCAGTTTGATTGCGACGAGATCGCCCTTTTTTACGCAGTCAAAGGTACCTGCTTCATCGTAGAGGAGATTTGTTTCCTCCAACAGGTTACGGGAGGCACTCCATGGAACAAAATGTACAGTCATGTGAATTGCTCACACTGAATCAATACTGGACAGCTGTTTATAGGATTTATGTTACGGGCATCACAAGAATAAGGAAGTTATAGAATTTTTTAGAAGGGCTTTACACCCATTTTTTGCTTTCCAAATTCCCTTTATTCCAGTATGACTGTTCCAGATTGAAACATGATCTTGAAAAATGCTGCATGCTTGCCGCTTACCTTAGACGGAAAAAGAACGACTGGATGCCGAGAAAAGGAATCGCAGCATAGGCTTTCCAACTGTCAGACGTTTTGTTCCAGTAAGTAATCTTGTGGGCGCGGTTTTTTTGTGTGCTGTGCTTTCTTGGTTAAAATTTTGTTTGTCTTGCTGTTTTGAACTATTCGTTGTTTTATTTTTGCGGGTTTCAATTTATTGTGTACAGAGCGCCCGCTTATTTTTCTCTCTCGTAAGGCAATATCTCTCTCAATAGAGACCACCATTTCTTCATCTTGGGCAATACCTAGTCTTTCTAATGCCACACAATGTTCTAGAATATCCTTTAACTCTGGAACAGAGAAGTTGCTCCAATGAGGTATCGGTTCTTGAACTTTCATACAAGGATTCCCTCATGTTTGATTTCTTTCAGCCATTTCTTCCTATGTAGATATTTGCCGCGAGTTCCTTAAAAAACTATCCTTTTGTTCAAAATAGTCATATATTATGGTCAATATTCTAAAAAATAAGTGCAAAATATCTGTTAACTGTACGTTTATTCAATTTATGCCGTGTGAGGGGAGCTTAGGACAGCTGGGCAGGACTTACTTTAAGCAAACTAATCGTAAACTCGGGCATTCTTCTGTTAATTGCTTTCCGTTTCTTCAGCCCAATCACTGTCGAAATACAGATAAATAGTTGAACCGCACAATCGTATGAGATAATAATGGAGGATTAACAAGTGTCTGTAGCGCAGAGAAAACTCGCCACCGAAATTGCAGCGCTGGTCGATAAGCCCGTCACAGTTAATACCACAACTGGCAAGAAATTTGTCGGCACACTCGTCGGCATAAATCCCGACACTCTCAGTCTTTGCATAGCTGAAGCCAAAGACGAAACAGGAATGGTTTCTCGCCGAATCTTCCTCAGCGGCACAGTCGTCGCCCAAATAAGCAGCACCGAAAAACCTTTTGATCTCAAAGCCTTAGCCACAAGACTCGAAAAAGTCTTCCCCACTATGGTTAAACTCTACGAAGAACAAGGCTTCATCTGGGTCATGGACAAAGTCAAACTCACCGAAAAAGGTGTAGTGGAAGGATCAGGTCCGGCCGCCGAAAGAGTCCAGAGAGTCTACGAGTTGTTCATGAGCGAAGCCAAAGCCTAAATATACCAGCGCAGCGCCTCTTCCTCTTTCTTCTTTTCTTCCTGAATATTCCTAATTAACCCAAAAGACTCCAAAATCTTCTTTGTCTGGTCAGCCGCAACATCAACTCCAGACAGGGATACATTCAAATTCAGGTACTTGTTCAGCGCAGTCAACGCAATTCTGGTGGCGTTGGCGTCAGGGTACATGCCTACCGTATCCACAAGCAACGCGAAAGACTTAAGGCTCCGCAGCCTGCTCAAACCAACGACAAGACCTGCGATGCCAAAAATATGTCCAACCATGATTTTAGCTCCCAAACTCAAAGCTTCCTCCAACGTTGTCTCGTCAGAAGCTGCGCTGTAAAGACATGGCGCTCCTTTAACTTCATCTTTCTTGAACCCGCCTAATGATACGGCAAATCTGCAACCCAAGTCTTGAACGATATCTAAAACCTTGCCACATAACTCGTATTGCCCAGGAGTGGTTAACGCCTGTGTGTTTCCATACCAAATAATTAGGTCGCGTCCACCATCTCCACGTTTGACATAGTAAAGTTCATTTATGGGTGAACGTGCTCCGCCAGTTTCAGTTAGCATGGCGAAGTCTTGGAAGCTAGAAGAGACGATTTCAGCAAACTTTTTGGCATTCAATTCGGTTATCAGGTGCAGTGCTGCTATGTTGGCTATGAAACCGATTCCTGGCAGTCCCTCAATTAAGATGGGATCTTTGAGTTGGGGTTTTTCTTGAATATCGATGCTGCAGACCATGCGTTGGTTCTCTCCTTAGGAGAATGTTGGTATTAGGTGTACCTGCTGATATAAGCGTGTCTAATTCCGTCGGAAAGGATAGATTCTTCTTCTAGTTGAAACAAAGTCACTTTTCTTTCCAAGCCCGACCCAAAAGTCCCGATGGATGCAATTAGAAAAGCTAAAGAACAGCAAGCAAGGTCCTTTGTTAAGCCAACACTAAACTACATAAATCTGGAAAGATCTCCCGCTATTAGGAACTGTACACAAAAAACTGGGATCAAGTTTTCTGGACTAAAACCATCATCCGCTCTCTTTGTTGCGTGGCGGCTTCTTTTTTGTTCTCCACTTCACGTCGAGGACGTACTCTTTTTCTGAGGCATCACTTGATTGTGTTTCAGAAAGAGTGATGGGCGGATTGGTGTCCTGTGGTTTTTCTTTAGTTGCCTCTGAGACTAAGCTTGGACGTTTTTCAGGCGCTGAGGCTTGCATTTCTTTGTTTTCTGAACTTGCAGGTTCACTATCGTCAATACTGTCTTCGGCACTTTCCCCTTTTTCTTCTCCATTTTCTGCGAATTGAGAAATCTCGTTCTCCTTGGGCGTGCTTTCTATTTCAGTTTTGTAATCCGCCATTCTTCTTGCTATCCGTGGACTCATCGGGTGCTTATGATCTTCCGCTTTTTCGGCGTGTGAACCCACTGTTTCAGCGAAGCATTTTGTAAATTGCGCTCCGTACAGCAAGATTTCGGCTATCACAAAAATCCACAGAATCAGAAGTATGAGCGAACCTGCAGCTCCTGCCAAGGATGTGACAGGAAAAGTTTGGAGATAAAACCTGAACACGTTATTCAACACGGTGAAGGCTATGGCTGTTATTACTGCGCCTAGCCAAACATCTCCCCATGCTACTGGGGTATCTGGAATTTCCCTGAATATGATGGCGAACAGTAGAATGGCTGAGGCAAACGAGAAAAGTGCTTGGATAGAAAATAGAACGGCTGAAGAAGCAAAAACCCCTATGCCATTTCCGAGGCCGTCGCTGATTGCGTTAAAAAGTAAACTTGTAAATTCTAACCATCCTAGGGCAATAGCTGCAGAGCCCAAAACTAGCACGAAGGGAACAAATCTTTCTCGCACTCTCGTTTTGATACTTCGATGTTTAGGTAACCTAACATCCCATAACACATTGAACGTGTCTTGCAGTACTGCAAATGCGCCTATTGCACCTGCAGCAGCAAAAATAATGGTAAACAGTGAATTGAAAACCGAATTTAATGGATTAGTTGCACCCTGAAGAAGTTCACCTACGAGCGACGCTATTGTGGGTCCGGTAATGGTACCTATTTGTTGCATGATTTGTTGAATGCCTTGTGCTGGGCCATAGAACTGCGAATAAACGTCAGCTGTGATTAGCAAAATTGATGGTAGAGGTAAAATAATGAAAAATGCAAGAGCTGCTGCTCGCAATGTCGCGTTATTGCTTTGCCATTTGCCAAAGGATGACTTAGCTATTTCCACAATATCTTTACGATTCATGATTTTCACGCTTTTTTCTTAAGCAATTAAGGAGCTTATTCTCTTTTTCATGAAGGAAATTCAGCAAGTAATTCAGTTATCGACAATCTAGAACTAAACTAATTTAACATTAAATGTGATTAAAACTTTTCCGTTTGTACAGTTCGCTTAGAGAAAAAGTCATCTCTTCGATTAATGGATTTCCAATGTTAAGCACAGCTTACAAATTAGATGTTTTAATCTGAAAGCCACATGCCTCTTTGCAGTAGGAGAAATCAAGTTCGCTCTCATATCAGTCGACATTAAATTATGCAAAATAGCGAGTGACCTTTTCAAATGTTTTGCCTCCTGGATATGATCATTTCTTTCTGCGATGTTGTGTCAAGTAAGAATGCACAGTTCCTGAGGTAACTGGACCATGGGTTCAAGCTAAAACGAGAAAATTCACTCTTTAAAGAGCTAATGTTTTTTATGAGCGTTCCCGCTGATACGTTCTGGGTTTAATATGAGCTTTGAAGTCAAAGAAAAAGATCTGTTGGGCAGAATTGGCAAGCTTAAAACTAAAAGCTGCACAGTGGAAACGCCGTTGCTTTTTCCAGTTATAAATCCAAGTATTCAGCTGGTTGCGCCTCAGAGGCTCAAAGATGAGTTCGGCTTCGAAGCCGTTATAACAAACGCTTACATTTTGTGGAAACGGTACCGCGAACAACCCGCTGAAGAAGGTTTGCACAAGTTTCTCAAATTCAACGGTTCAGTGATGACGGATTCAGGGGCATATCAAATCCTTGTTTACGGCAATGTTGAGGTCACACAAGCCGAAATTGTAGATTATCAGGAACGGATTGGCAGCGACATAGCCACAATACTTGACATTCCCACAGGCTGGCATGTTCCTAAAGAGCACGCTCAGGAAACCGTCGCAGAAACCCTCAAACGCGCCAAAGCTTTCTTCAAACTAAAAACCCGCCAAGATATCCTCTGGGTTGGACCCATACAAGGCGGCAGACATCTGGACCTTGTAGCCAAATCCGCTAAAGCCATGGGCAAGCTGCCTTTCCAAATTCATGCCTTGGGCAGCCCAACAGAGGTTATGGAGAGCTACCGCTATGATGTTCTCGTTGACATGATAATGACCGCCAAGATGAACTTGCCAATTGATCGACCGTTGCATCTTTTCGGCGCCGGGCACCCTCACATGATGGCTTTGGCTGTTGCTTTAGGATGTGACCTTTTTGACAGTGCCGCATATGCGCTTTATGCCCGAGAAAACCGATACATGACCGAAAACGGAACTTGGAGGCTAGGCGAAATGGACTATTTCCCTTGTCAATGCCCCCGATGCGCCAGCGCTACGCCTAAAATGGTTTTGGAAATGCCTAAAGATGAGAAGGAAAAGTTCCTTGCCGAGCACAACCTGCACGTCTGCGTTGCCGAGCTGAAGCGCATTAAGCAGGCTATCCGCGATGGCAGGCTCTGGGAACACGTGGAGATGCGTGCTCATGCTCATCCAGCGTTGCTGACTGCCTTGAAAAAGGTCAGAACGTACGAGGGCTTCATCGAAAAGCACAGCCCAGTGGTTAAGCAAAGCGGTTTCTTCTTCTTCGACAGCGTCGGGCTCGCAAGACCCGAAATTGTTCATTACAGAGAGCGCCTAAGCAAACGGTACCTTCCACCTAAAGAAGCTAAAGTTCTAGTTTTAGTTCCGCAGACACGTGAGAAACCTTTTCATAAAAGTGAAGAATTCAAAGACGCCCGCCGAATCATCAATCGACTAGGCGAGGAAAACGCTGCGTCAGTTCATGTTTGTTTCTACGCTGCGCCTTTCGGCGTGATTCCACTTGAGCTGGACGAGGTTTACCCGCTTAGTCAGCATGATACTGCGATGCCGTTGGACTGCGAAGTAAAAGATTATGTGGCCGCTCAGGTTTCAGAATACGTGAAGCGTTCAAACTACAAAACTGTGATTCTGTTTCATGATCCTAAGATTTGGGGCAATATCGTCAAACAGGGGTGCAGAAGTGCCTGCCGAAAGAAGGGTTTGGCCTTCGAGTTGTTGACTTTGAGAGTGCAGGCGACTAAAGAGTTTTTAGCCCGCTTAGAGTTTACTCTCAAGAAGAGCTTGGTAGAGTAACCTTGATTCGAGCAGACTTCCACAATCACACAACGTTTTCCGCCGATTCCGTAACCACGCCTAAAGCCTTAATTGAGCGGCTTGTAGCTCACCCAACAATCAAGGTGGCAGCGGTAACTGATCATGATACTATCAAAGGTGTAGATGTTGTTCGGAAGCTAGCTGCACCGTACCCAGACATTCTCATTATTCCTGGTGTGGAAATCAATACCCTGCAAGGTGACATCGTCATTTTGGGCACCAGTGTACTGCCTCCTAAACCTTGGACTGTAGATGGTGTGGTTGACTTTGCAAGAAAAAATGAATGCGTTTCCATTGCTGTCCATCCGTTCCGCGAGTGCGGATTAGGCGAGCTGACAAAGACTAGTAAAGTAGACGCCATAGAAGTCCTCAACGGGGGTTCTTCTGCCGAAGCAAACAAACAAGCACGCAACTTAGCTCATGAATTGACTTTGCCTGGTGTGGCGGGTAGCGATTCGCATAGACCTTCAGAGTTGTTTGCGGTTTACACACAGGTTCAAGCGTCGTTGGACGTTGATGAAATCTTGGCGGCAGTAAAGAAGGGTTTGGTTTCAGTTTCTGTTACTGAGAGGTCAATACATTTTTAAAAGACTATTCTGTCATGATATCTGCGATAGCTGTCATACACTTAAAAGGATTGATCCTGATTGCAAATTGGATTTTTAGGCGGAGCACGCGAAGTTGGCAGAATGGGCATTTCAGTTAAATCGCAAAAGACGCAGTTTCTCCTTGATTACGGCGTTATGCTTGAACGGCAACCTGGCTTTCCCATGCATGTTCCTCCAAAAGAAGTTGATGCCCTCATTCTTACTCATAGTCATCTGGATCATTCAGGTGCGCTTCCAATATTCTACATCGAAGGCAAACGGCCTCTTTACACGAACAAACTGAACTTAGAGTTAACTCAGTTATTAATTCAGGACTTCATTCATCTTTCCGGGTATTACTTGCCTTTTGAGTACATTGAACTTCGGACCATGATGAAGAGTAGTAAACATCTGGATTGGGGCGTTTCGGAAACGGTCGGCGATATGAGCTTCAAGTTGCTGAACGCTGGGCACACACCAGGCAGCTCATCTGTGCTGGTTGAAGCTGAAGGTAAACGGCTCCTATTCACTGGCGACTTCAACATGGAAGACACTAAGCTGCTCAAAGGCGCCAGCATGGACTACGGCGACTTAGACGCAATTATAACAGAAAGCACCTACGCAAGTGAGGATCACACCCCGCGTCTTGAGCTGGAAAAGAAATTCGTGGATGCTTGCACCGAAGTTGTGGAGAAAGGAGGAATCGTTCTAATTCCCGCTTTCGGAGTTGGACGAGCACAAGAGATAGCCTGCACTTTAGCCGGAAATAACTTTGAGCATCCTGTCGTCTTTGATGGTATGGCGAGGGAAGCCAGCAGAATAATAATGAACGATAAGGAGTTTCTGCGTGACCCAAAACTGTTCACCGACGCTATGCACTCGGTTGAGTGGGTAGAGGGATGGAGAGACCGCCGAAGAGCACTTCATAATCCTGGTGTAGTCATTTCACCTGCGGGCATGCTCAAAGGTGGACCTAGCCAATTCTACATAAGCAAAGTTGGTAAAAAAGCAATCAACGCAGTTTTTCTAGTGAGCTTCCAGATTCCTGGAACCCCGGGAAAGGAACTTCTCGATAAAGGAATCTGCACAATCGACGGCAAAGTCCGCAAAATCAAAGCCAAAGTCCAACACTTTGACTTCTCAAGCCACGCGGGTGCCACACAACTTAGAGAGGGATTGAAGCGACTGGGCGGAAAACCCAAAGTTTTCTGTGTCCACGGCGCAGAAGGCAACTGCGAGTTGCTTGCAAAATGGGCCAACACAGAGCTGGGCCTTGAGGCTGTGGCACCTAGAACTGGAGAAAAATTCGAGATTTAAGCGAATGTTCTTTGGGCTTTTGCACTTGGGCAAAGACTGTCGACGTCACGCTAAAATTTAGTAGCCTTTTGCGGGGATTTCTCCAAACATAACCGTAACGTATCAGCGAAGCGTTAACAACCGTAAATCGTGCCTGATTTTTTGCTTGAAACATTTTTCCGATTTTATAGGTAGATCCTGATATAAGCAGATTTGCTGTGTGACTATCTTACTTAAGTCTCGTTTTTGGGCTAAATCGGTTTGGCGAATATGTTGAGATTTTGGAATATCCATAAATAGTGACCGTATGTTTAGAATGGTCATGGATGCCCAAACCAAGACTTCGAAGACGAGCGCGATAGACATTTTTCCAATTGTTATAATGGGCGGGCTGTTTGTTCTAGTTGATCTGTTGGCTTTTTGGATAACTGGGCCTTTTGAAGCCGCCGGTGAAGTGGCCTTCGTCAATCCCAGTGACCCTTTTAATCTGGTGTTTTTCTTTACTGTTTTAATCGTTTTCACAGCTGTAATATTACTGATTGCGAAGTGGGGCAAAACAAGGCTTATTCAAGCAATTTTTCTAGGTTCCACGGGGCTGCTGGGAATATACGTGTTTTATCCATTGCTCGGATACCTTTTCCAATCGGAGGTATCGTTGGGCTTAGCGGTCGTTTTCATGGTAATCATCGTTGGGCTTCTTGTAAAGTATCCTGAATGGTACGTGGTGGATATAAGCGGCATCATAACCGCCATAGGTGCCATCGCCATGTTAGGCATTTCTCTGACAATCCTTATAGTTCTCATCTTACTAATCGGTATGGCATTATATGACGCAATTTCCGTTTACAAAACCAAGCACATGATTGACCTCGCCGACACACTTATCGAACTGAAGTTGCCCATTTTGTTTGTTATTCCCAAAAGTAGAGACTACTCCCTTGTCAAGGAAACAAAAGGTCTTAAAGAGAAACTTAAAGAAGGCGAGAAACGAGATGCGTTCTTCATGGGAGTAGGCGACATCGTGATTCCAGGGATCTTGGCCGTAGCAGCCTTCCATAACATTGCAGGAGACGGCTTTCTCATTGGTTTGTCGGTGATAGCTGGGACACTTGTTGGCTTCGTAGCCCTCATGATGTTCGTTATCAAAGGTAAACCCCAAGCTGGACTACCATTCCTATGTCCCGGCGCAATACTGGGCTACGTGATATCAAGTTTAATCTTGACAGGCGGAATCGCTGGGCTTTCCTTAGCCCTTTAACCGCGCAACGCTGGCGTCTTCTGAGAGGCAAAACGTGGATTTACTGTTTGAGATTATGTAAACCGTTTTTCGAAAACGCCGGGGATTTTATGCGGCTCTTCCAACACGTAGACATCCTCCATTTGCTCAAGTTTCCGTACGTTGTCCGCATCTTCTTTTCTGATTCTTAGCTTCATATCCTTGCCATTCGGGAGCTTCGTAAGTATCGTTTTCTCTTTAAAATCCACCGGAACGATGTAGACAGGCATGAACGCTTTGAGGCTCATGCTTGCCGCGTTCGTCAACATGGTGTCGCCGATGCCGCACGCGATTTTTGCCACCGTATTCGAGGACGCAGGGGCGATTAAGAGGAATTCGTATTTGCGCATCTGCATCCAAGCCGCTAAAAACGGTGAATTCGCGTTAAATTCAACTGTGTATTTGGGGAAGTTTTGTTTCACTTCATTTTCAAGGTTGTAAAATTTAAGGACGGTTTCGCCTGCTTTTGAAACGAAAACCTGTATCTCGACGGCATCCTCGTACTTCTTTTTCAGTTCCTTCATGACTTGCACGTATTCTGCGATTCGATCGCCTGCACCAGTGATGCCCCAAGCAACCTTTCGCTTCTTGGCTTCATCTTTCTGAGGGATCACTTATTTTTTTCTCCTTTTTCTTCTTGTTCTTTCAGAAACTCGGCGAACTTCTTAACCGTTTTCTTCAAGCTTCTAAACCCTTCTTCATCCTGTTTTGCACCTTCTAATGTATCCTTGCTCCAGAAGGTCGCTCCGAGGTTTGCGCCAAAGAATCCGCCACTCACAGGTATCATCCCGTTCAGGATATAGAATGTGTGAATCTGCATGAGGGCAAGTTCTTGACCGCCTGCCCTGTCTCCTCCCACTGCTATGCCCATGCCGATTTTGCCTTTGAAAAAATTCTTGTCAGCGGCGACTTGTGCACGGCACCTATCCATAATCGCTTTGATTTGGGCACTTACTCCACCGTTGTAAACTGGCGTCGCCAGGATGATGCCTTTAGCTTCAGTAAGTTGCACATAGAGTTCCTGCACGTCGTCTTGAATAACGCACTCTTTATTTACAAGGCAATAGTCGCAATGTGCGCAGAACCCAATGTCCTTTCCACGACTTGTCCACAAACGTGTCTCAAAACCTTTTTCTTCCAGTTGCCGCAGGGCCTCCTTGAGAACGAGTTCAGTAGCTTGTTGACGTGGGCTACCGCAGATGCCGAGAACAATCATAAGCATTCATCAAAAAATGATACTCACCTGTGCACATAAGCTTTCCTAAAAATTGTATTTAGTAGTGCTTGGCTCTCGCGGCAAGAAACTAATATGGAAATTCGTCAACGGAGTAAACTTCAACTGGCGGCTTCTTACTTTTTACCTTGTTGATAAAATCATTTTTGTCAAGTGTAACTAAGGCTGCCAGGTTTGACAATGCAACTCGCAAGTACAGCGCGTAAATAGCGTAAACTTCGTATATTCCGAGCAAAGCATAAACGCCGATGCATAGAGATCTCTATCGCAGTTTACTAGCAATCGCGTACCAACAAAAACGTCTAGTAGTTTTGTACTCTGGACAGCTGTTTCTTTGCTAACTTTTCTGGCAAGAGTACCGCAAGCTTCTTGGTAAACAAGGCTGGGTTCTGTCAAAACAAACTGGTCTGGTATCTTTTCAAGGATTTTTAGGCATTTTTCGCTGTACGGTTCATCTTGTTTTAGGGTAGCTATTAAGATGTTAGAATCCAGAGTGATTATCTCTTTAAGGCGCACAAAAACCTGAAACTGATGCACAAACAGAAATGCCACCCGAAACGGTCTCTGCGGGAAACGAGGGATGGCTTGAAAAACGGCGGTTAAATCAGCATAACGATAACTTAACAAAAACAAACATGAAAAAAACTGAAAGGGAAAAGAGAAGAGTTGGCTTACTCGTTCTCGAAGTATTCTTCTGGCTTTGGCGGAATCGGTGATAAGCCTCTGCGTTCCCGAATGGCCTTTATTGTGTCAGCCTGCATCTGCTCTGGAACTGGTGCCCAGCGGCTAAACTGTGTAGCCCAGAAAGCTCTGCCCTGCGTTGAACTGCGCAAGATGTCGGCGATTCCGAAGCTTTCTGAAACCGGCATTTCCGCTTTGACAGTTATCATGTCTTCTTCTGAGGGCATATCCAAGATTTTGCCTCTGCGCTTGTTTAGCAACGTAATTACGGAGCTGACATACTCGCTCGGAACCTTGCATTCAAAGCTCATCAAAGGTTCTAGCAGTTTTGGGTCAGACAGCAAGATGGCGCAATAGATTGGTCTCCAAGTCATAGGTATTGCCTGTGCTGGGCCTCTGTGAACTGGGTCTTCGTGTACGGTAACGTCTTCAAGGTTAATCTTTAAGCCGTAAGCAGGTTCCTTAGCTAAGGGTGAAGTGTGGACTGCTTCGCGGAAACCGGTCTTAATGTGGTCAAGGATTTCGTCTACGTATTGTCTGCCTCGAATGCGGTTAACCAAGATGTTGTTTTCTTCAACAGCAACTGCGCCTTTTGCGTCTTCAGGCGACCAACCCATGGCTCTGAGAGTTTTGGTCCTTTCATCTTTGCTTTGCATGTCTGTGATCTTCTCTGACTTAATCGCTTCAATTACATCGTCGGACAGCTTCTCAATGGTGATCCAGAGCTTGTTGTGTTTGTTGGGGCTTTTGCCCATTACTGCTGGGCCCTGATAATCGTGGCCTATAGTTTCTCGGTAAATCACGATGGGCTTGCTCAGCTTCACTTTTAACCCTGCTTCCTGCATGCGGTAAGCAGTGATTTCCAAGTGAAGTTCACCCATGCCTGACAGAAGAAACTCGCCGCTTTCTTTGTTCATTGTGAAGTGCAGGTTAGGGTCTTCCGTGGTAAGCTTGTGCATGACTTTGTCGAATAGTGGCAGATCTTTAACGTCTTCAGGCTCAACTGCAACTGTGACAACTGGGTCAGAAACATACCTTAAGCCTTCGAAAGAGTGCACCTCTATGCCATCTTCAGCGATTGTTTCGCCTACGTGAATAGAAGGTAAACCTGAAATGGCGCCGATGTTTCCGGCGGGAACACGGTCGATGATAACTCGGTCAGTTGCCATACTCATGAAAACTTGTTGAATTTGCCCTTTCTGGTGGCTGCTTACAAGTTGAACGGTTTTGCCTTTTACGATTTCACCACTGAAAATTCTGCCGATGGCAACAGTTCCACTGTGTGGGTCAACTTCGATTGTGGAAATGCACATAAGCAATGGCGCTTTCGGGTCAACTTTTGCCATCCCTTGGCCTGTTGGGCTGTCGATTTCGCCGGGCCAAATCTGAGGTTGCCTGTACGGTTGAGCGTCATACGGATTAGGTAGGTGTTTGCAGAACATGTCCAGAATTGGTTCTGGCAAAGGTGCTCTCTTGCTAAGTTCGTCAACTTTTCTGCCCACTTCCAGGTGTTCGCCGGTATATGCGTCGATGATGTCTTGGAAGGTGACTTTCTTCATTTTCATGTGGTCTATGTTCAAGCCCCATTTGTGTAGAGCTGAACCGAAAGCCACACGACCATCTTCCACTGTGACTTGCCAGTCTTTCTTGTGTTCAGCTGGCGCATATTTCTCTATAAGCGTGTTGACTCGCAGTAGAATCTTGGCGAATTTACGCTGAATTTCTTGTGGTGTAAGTTTGATTTCTTTTATGAGTCTGTCAACTTTGTTAATGAACAGAATTGGTTTTACGCGCTCTCGCAGAGCCTGCATGAGGACTGTCTCTGTCTGTGTCATGGGTCCTTCAACGGCGTCCACAACAACGAGTGCTCCATCTACTGCTCTGAGGCTTCTGGTTACTGCACCTGAAAAGTCGATGTGTCCAGGTGTATCTATGAGGTTGATGAGATAATCTTGGTTGTCAAGAGTGTGAACGAGGCTAACGTTTGAGGCGAATACGGTCATCTGACGCTTCTGTTCTAAATCCCACGAATCCAAAAACAGTTTTTGACCAGCAGTTTGTGTGCTGATTATGCCTGCAGCAGCCAATAGACTGTCTGAAAGCGTGGTTTTGCCGTGATCCACGTGAGCAATGATGCTAGTGTTGCGAATCATTTGTGGGGTGTTCATCAATTTGACAATTTCATCTGTCTGTCTATAACGTGCCATACTATGCATTCTCCATTTTTAATGAATCATTATTAACCTGAAAGTTTACTTTTGTAACTGGTTGAAGCATTTCTAATTCTCTCTTAAAGAGATAAGCTACATGGAAATTGAGACTGTAACCTATTAACTTTATGGCATTATCTTGGGAATGTTTCGATATGTTCACAATATTTGAAGGCAATTAAATTTAAGGCAACTGAAGTAGAAATTTCAAAATACTGCAAAAAATTAATTCGGAACCCTTCTTTTTCTCCCGAAACGTCATTTTAGCCTCGTTTTTAGGCAGACTTTTTCATCAAACGTGTTTTTCATTCCGATTGGTTTAAATGTAGCCGTCAAAATTTTAGGTAGAATGAACCCTTAAAGGGTAAAGCTCGCATTTAAACGAGGGTTAATCGCTGAGGATAAGAATACACATTCAAACTGTTTCGTTGCAGAGGAATAAGCTGAAGCTTCAAATTTTCCAGAGCGGGTCCAAAAACAGCAGTCGTTTGATCTGGAGTTCCTGACATAGTCGCTCATGAGGTTTAGGCGGAATTAACTTGGAAAAAGCTGCTTCCTTGCCCATTGAAGAGGTCTTCGGTGACTTAAAGGCATCGCCAAACGGATTACGTAGCGAAGAAGCCAAACAACGTCTAAAAAAATATGGGTACAATAAACTTACTGAAAAGCGGCAAATTCCCTTAGTGCGTAAGTTCATAAGGCATCTTAAAGACTTATTCGGCGTACTTCTTCTTTTTGCCAGTTTTCTCTCGTACATAAGCGGCAGTCCTCAATTAGCGATAATCATACTTGCTGTTGTCTTCCTAAACATTTTCGTAAGTCTTTTTCAGGAATCACGTGCCGAAAAGGCCATGGCGACTCTGAAGAGCTGGATGCCCGAGTACGCCAAAGTCATGAGGGATGGGGAACTCAAACGAATCCTTGTAAAAGAGATTGTTCCAGGTGACATTGTCTTATTGGAAGAAGGTGACCGTGTTCCCGCTGATGCGCGATTAATTGAAGCTTTTGATTTGTGGACAAACAATGTTCCATTAACAGGAGAATCGGAGCCGCAACCACGGGTAGCAGAAACCGTGAAAACCGTTGAAAAGGCATATCTGTATTCTCCTAACTTGGTTTTCATGAGTACAAGTGTGGCTAAAGGTCGAGGCAAAGCAGTTGCTTACGCAACTGGTATGAACACGCAGTTTGGACGAATCGCGAGTTTAACTCAGACGATCCGGGAAGAAGATAGTCCTCTTCAGAAAGAGATTGCATTGACAGCGAAATCCGATTTCATTATAGCCGTGGTCGTTGGAGCCGCCTTTTTCTTGGCTAGCTTTCTTTGGCTACACGTAGAAATCGGAACTAGCATACTATTCATGATTGGTGTTATGGTTTGTTGTGTTCCAGAAGGCTTGCAGGTTACTGTTTCAAGCGCTTTAGCCATCAACGTTTTGAAGATGGTTAAGCAAAACGTTCTGGTGAAGCGTTTGTCCGCGGTGCAAACTTTGGGCAGCGTAACTGTGATTTGCACGGATAAAACTGGTACCATAACGAAGGGTGAAATGACCGTTAACAAGCTGTGGGTTCACGACTACGTTGTAGACGTATCTGGCATCGGATATATCCCGGACGGCAATTTCGCAATAAACGGTGCGCCGCTTCAGGAAGGCCAAGTCAGCTCATTGGAGAAGCTTCTGGAGATTGCTGCACTTTGCAACGGAGCCAAACTTGATCCTCCTTCAGACAGAAACAAACATTGGAGCGTAATAGGGGACCCAACTGACGGTGCTTTGCTTGTCGCAGCGCTTAAATCCAATGTGAATGTTCAAGACGTCCTCGCTGAGAAACCCATAGTGGATGTTTTGCCTTTCAGCTTTGAACGAAAATGCATGACTACCGTTCACAAGTTTAAGGGTGACATTTACATCTATACAAAAGGTGCTCCAAGAACAATTCTAGATCTGTGCAAGAAGCTTCTTGTAGATAACAAAGTGGAAGAACTGACGGCAGATAAACTTGCATGGATTGAAGCCAGAATACATGAGTTCGCTAACGAAGGTTTACGTGTTATAGCTGTTGCCTACAAAAAACTGCCCAATGCGCACTACACAAAAGGCGACGAAGTTGAGAACGACATGATTTTTGTTGGCTTAGCTGGCATGCGTGACCCACCAAGAGTTGAAGTTGAAGATGCGGTTTCGAGTGCAAAGCGAGCTGGCATTAAAACTGTAATTATTACTGGTGATTATGGTCCGACTGCGCAGGCAATTGCCCAAGAGGTTGGCATAGTAGAGCGCCAATGTTGCCAGTTAGTTCGCGGCGTTGATTTGGAAGATTTGAATGACAAAGCCATAATTGACGAAGTAAAAAAGGGAAACGTGATTTTTGCGCGTGTTTCTCCTGAGCAGAAGCTTCGCATTGTCAAAGTCCTCAAGGACAGCGGGGAAATTGTTGCAGTTACGGGAGATGGCGCGAATGATGCACCTTCGCTTAAAGAAGCCGACATCGGTGTAGCTATGGGTGCTTCTGGAACAGATGTGGCTCGTGAAGCCGCCGACATCGTTTTGCTTGATGACAGTTTTGCTTCCATCGTAAAAGCAGTTGAGTCTGGCAGAGCAATTTACGAGAATATTCGTAAATTTATCGTTTACGTGTTTTCCCACAATTGGGCTGAATTGATTCCATTCGTGCTTTACGCAGCATTGGGGATTCCTTTGCCCTTGCTTGTGGTTCAAGTTTTAGCTATCGACCTTGCTATAGACGTTATTCCCTCTTTGGCGTTGAGTCGGGAGCCACCCGAAGTGGGGATAATGCTAGAACCGCCAAGAAGTATCAAAGAGCGCTTATTTACGCGTAAAACTCTTTTACGTTCAGTCTTCATAGGCGCAATTATCGCCGTTGGAGCCATGATAGGCTGCATTAACGCTTGGACAGCTGGAGGCTGGCACTTTGGCATGCAATTAGCTGCAAACTCCCCAGTCTACATAAAGGGAGTAACTATGACTTTTGCTGGTATAGTGGTTGCTCAAGCTGGAAACGTTCTGGCATGCAGAACCAGCAAGCAATCCGTCTTCAAAACCAGCTTGAAACATAATAAGTGGATAATCTATGGTATAATAGCGCAGTTAAGCATCTTAGCATTTCTGGTTTATGTTCCGTTGATGAACACTTACTTTACAACAACCCCACTTGGCCTTGGAGACTGGGCGTTTCTGCTTTCCCTCGGGGTGGTGGTTGTTTTGGCTGAGGAAATTCGGAAGTTCTTTTCGAGAAGGTTCTCTAAAACATCTGAGAACTGACCCATATTTTTCTGTAATTATCATGAAAGAAACAAGATTGCCCTCACCCACTTACGATATCAATCCTATTTTCATCTGAAAAATTGGACTACGATCATATTTAGAGTACAAAACACGCGCGAGCAAAACGAAGGGCGGCTATATCCGTATCAACGATTGTCACGACAAAAGTATCGCTGGTGAGTAACTGTCAATTTTTTTTGCTGTCACTTGAGTTGGGTGATTGCTTGCTTTATTGCGGTTAAGGATTTTTCGAAGCGTTGTTGCGATTCCTCCGAAAGCTTAAGCTCTAGAATTTTTTCCACGCCATCTTTTCCCATTACTGCAGGGACGCCTATGGAATATTCACTGCAACCATATTCTCCGCCTGGACAAGTCGAGACACTCATTACGCGTTTTCGGTCTTTGACTATGGCGTCTGCGGTTAACGCGATAACGGCTGCAGGTGCGTAGATTGTCGCGCCTTTGAGTTTTATAACGTCTGCTCCACTGGTTATGGTTTGATGGATTATCTTGTCGATTTGCTCTTTGCTGAGTAGGTTTTTGATGGGTATGCCTGAGACGCAAGCGTATTCGGCAAGCGGAACCATAGTGTCACCGTGTTCGCCGATGACGAGTGCGTGAGTGTCTTCTCGGGAGACCCCAACTTCCTGAGCTATGTAGCTTCGAAAACGCATAGTATCCAAGATATTGCCCATGCCGAACACGTGGTTCTTTGGCAAACCCGATTCTTTGCGGGCGATGTATGTCATTATGTCGACCGGGTTTGTTACTATCATCAGTTTGCAGTCTGGCGCGTATTTTGCAACCTCTTTCATTATGCTGCGGATAATTTTGGCGTTTACGTTCATGAGGTCAATGCGAGTCATGTCTGGCTTACGAGCTTGACCCGCCATAACGATGACAAGTTCGCTGCCCTTCATTTCACTGAAGTTGCTTGTTCCACGGATTTTTCCGTCAAACTCGATGGCGGGTGCTGCTTGCATCATGTCTAACGCTTCGCCTTGAGCAAGTTCAGCTTGGAGGTCGATAAGGACTACGTCGCCTATTTTGTCTTCGAGGATGTTATAAGCTGCTTCGCTGCCCACTCTACCCGCACCAATAATAGTTATCATAATCACACCCAGAGAATATTTGCCGCTTAGACTGATATATGTACTCTTTTTTGTCTAACTTTGCAGCTATGTACAAATTAATTTTTGAAAGGTTTTTATTTGCAGCTACCCACTTACGGGTTAATGTCTGGCAAGGAGTTTTTCGTTAACCGCTACCGCCAACTCGGCTGGCAATTCAGAGATGTGGCATCTCTACAGGCAATCCGAATAAATCAAGCTAATGCCAAAGGCAAAAACCTTCCCGATAGGCTACGCGGTTTGGGCGTGGGGCTTGAGAAAGTGCCTTTTCTGGAATCAGGGTACTGGGTTGGCAAGTCCAAGATTTCCGCAGGTGCTACAGCAGAATATCTTCTGGGGTTGTATTCGATTCAGGAGGCAGCAGCCCAAATCCCCGCTACCCTCTTTACTGCTTTGAAAGGCAAAACCGTTCTGGATGCGTGTGCGGCGCCAGGGGGAAAAACAAACCAGCTCGCTGACCTAATGAGTAACATCGGCACCATAGTAGCCCTTGACGTTAACAAGAATAGATTGGTTGCTCTGGCAAATCATCTGGAACGTTGTCATGTGCGTTGTTGCGTCGTTTACGGTTTGGATGCTCGACAGGCTAGCGGGTTGAACTTGAAGTTTGACAGAATCCTTCTTGATGTCCCATGCTCGGGTAATTTTGCTGCTGACCCTGAATGGTTTAGTCGGCGGACGCTTGAGGATGTTAAGCGGAACGCGAAGGTTCAGAGGGAAATCCTTGCTGAATCAACAAAATGCTTGTCGCCAAACGGGGAAATCATTTACTCTACGTGTTCTTTGGAACCGGAAGAGGATGAGTTAAACATAGATTGGGCAGTTAAGAACCTGAATCTCCAGGTTCAAGTTGTTGATTGTGTAGGGGCGGATGGTTTAACAGAGGTTTTCGGTCGAAAGTTAGATGGTTCTGTTTCGCGTTGCAGACGGCTCTGGCCAAGTGACACGCAGGGTTTCTTTGTCTGCAAACTCAAAATGAAGGCGGGTGCGTAATGAAGCCGCTGACAGTTTTTGCGTCCAAGTTCGGCGGCGGAACTGCGTTAAATCCCGAGTTTGTTTTGGAGAAAGCACAGCGATATTATCTCTTAAATCCCACTTTGCGTAAAATTACCCGCAGCGACTTTTATTATTCTGGATTATATCTTGGGAAAGTCAAGAACGGTTTGTTCTTCCCAAGTTTCAACTTTTTAAATATGCTTGTGCCCGTAGCTTCAAACAAGGTAGTTCTTAACCGCAAAGCAGCTTGGCTTTTCATCTGTGGACGGGATATTTTCAGAAAAGGAATTTTGAAGTTAATGGGGTCACAGAGGAAAGGCGACTTTACACTTGTGATGAATGAATTCGGTGAGTGCCTCGGTTTTGGCATGATCACGGGCGCATTGGAGCAGGTAGAAGGTAATGTTGTGATTAGGAACGTGCTTGATATTGGGGACTTTCTCCGTCGAGAATTCTAGTTGGATGCGTGGTGGTTTTCTTGCGTTTACAGTTGTTTTGTTTTACGATGTTTGAATGCTCGCATGCCTAAATGCTGTGTTTCTTGTTTAATAAATCAGATTTTTTTCTGAACACTTATCGATTGCAATTGGAGATATGCTTATATACGTTTACGTTTAATGTGAATTCCAAAACATATGAAAGCAAAGAAGTGAATGTAATGGACGAAACAACAAAAAAAGCAATAGAGACTCTAAAATCAAACAACATTCGATGGGTCCATTCAGCATTCGTTGACGTCCGCGGCATACTTCAAGACATGGTTTTACCAGCAAGAGAATACCTAAGTGGTGCAGCCTTTACAGAAGGAATAGGCTTTGACGGTTCCTCCGTCAGAGGCTTCAAATCCATCGAAGAATCCGACATGATTTTCATGCCAGACCCCAAAACTCTGGCTATAATGCCTTGGGTTACTGATGAGCTCCAAAAAAGCGCAATCATACTTGGCGATGCACTTGAGGCCTTCGGCGGACAAGAACCCTCTGTCACCTGTCCCAGAGGCTACGTTGCTAAACGCGCAATCAAAGCAGCTAAAGATATGGGGTACACTGGAATCTTCGCGCCAGAACTGGAACACTTTGTATTTACATCCATCGACCCAACCAAGTTAACTTGGGACCTTTGGGTAAGCCCAAAAGGTGGTGAAGGCGACTCATGGGGTGCACCCCGTGTTGTTCCTGATTCTCCTGAAGTCAAACCTGGAGGGTTTGTTCTTAGACCCAAAGAAGCTTACTACCGAACTCCACCTGAAGATACCACCGTAGAATATCGAAACGAAGTCTCTCAGGTGCTTGAAGACTACTTTGGTTTAACAATCGAGAAACACCACCACGAAGTAGCCACCGTAGGTCAAGTGGAAATCGACTATAAGTACGGTGAGCTTCTTGAAACTGCTGACCGCGCGCTATACTTCAAGTTCGTAGCCAAAAACATTGCCAAGAAACATGGTTTAATAGCCACTTTTATGCCAAAACCAATTTACCTTGACAACGCCAGCGGCATGCATGTTCACTCCAGCCTTTGGAACGGCAAAGAAAACGTAATGTACGACGGAGAAGATGAATATGCTGAACTTAGCCAAATCGGCAGATATTACGTTGGAGGCATCTTAGCCCACGCCAAAGCCTTAACTGCCATATGTTGCCCAACCGTAAGCAGCTACAAACGTCTTGTCCCTGGATTCGAAGCCCCAATTTACGTTATGTGGAGTAGACGCAACCGATCAGCACTAGCAAGAATACCCCTCTACTACAAGGGTGCCGGATTCGCTGCGCAGAAACGGGTTGAGTACCGCGGTGTTGACCCTTCATGCAATCCATACCTTGCGTTCAGCTGTATCATGATGGCTGGCTTAGACGGCATCAAGAAGAAACTTGATCCAGGCAACCCAGTTGACGAAGACGTCTACAAGCTAAGCAAGGCAAAACGCAGAGAATTAGGCATTAAGGAACTTCCAACAACGCTTAAAGATGCTTTAGACGAGATGGAAAGCGACGAAGTCATCAAAGAAACGCTTGGCAGCCACGTGTTCGACGCATTCATCGAGATTAAGACAAACGACTGGAACCAGTATTGCCTGTACGTTTCGCCTTGGGAAATCATGAAATACCTAGATTACTAATCTATTCCCTCCCATTTTTTAAATTAAACAAAGAAATGAGGCAAAACATATGTTCAGCATACGCTTAAATACACTTACGTTCAATCCTATGTCGATTCAAGCTACTAACTAATTGAGGATGAACACGAATGAAAAACTTTAAAGATGCTGTCTGGAAAAAAAATGTATCAGACGTAATAAAACAAATCCAAGAACAAGACATCAAATTCGTCAGACTCCAATTCACAGACATAAACGGCATGATAAAGAACCTCGCAGTTAACAGCAAGAACATCGAAACAATCTTCGAAAACGGTCAATCCTTCGACGGATCATCCATTACCGGCTACCGCCCAATCGAAGAATCTGATATGGTCCTTTACCCTGACCCGACAACCTTCGCGGTGCTGCCTTGGCGTCCAAAGGAAAAATCTTCCTGCAGACTAATCTGCGACATTTACACTCCCCAAAACAAACGCTTCGAAGGCGACCCACGTTACATACTTGAACGAGTCATAGAAAAAGCCAACAAAACCGGTTACACGTTGCTCTGTGCTCCCGAACTTGAATTTTTCATAGTTAAAGAAGCTGAAAACGGCGGCTTACCCTCACCAATAGACTTAGCAGGTTACTTTGACTTTCACCCAGGAGACTTGACGGATGATTTGCGCAGAGAAATCGCCGACACAGCTGAGCCTTTCGGGATAGAAATCGAAATCAGCCACCACGAAGTTGCCTTGGGACAAAATGAAATCGACTTCAAATACGGTGAAGCACTTGAAACTGCTGACCGCGCTGTAACGATGAAGATGGTCACCAAAGTTGTAGCTGCCCGAAACGGCTACATCGCAACCCACATGCCTAAACCTTTCGGCGGCATTAACGGTTCAGGTATGCACACCCACCAGAGTCTCTGGAACAAGGATGTGACCGAGAACCTCTTCTTCAGCGAAAACGCCAAAAACGGATACCTCTCTGACCTAGCCAGAAACTACATCGGTGGTCAACTCAGCCATGGACGCAAGATGTGCGCTATACTCGCTTCATGGCCAAACAGCTACAAGCGGCTGGTTCCTGGCTACGAAGCCCCAGTGTACCTTGCATGGGCACACAAAAACCGCTCGCCACTGATTCGAGTGCCAAACTTCGGCGGAAGAAAATCTGCCGCAAGATGCGAAATACGCTGTCCTGACGGTGCAGGCAACCCATACCTGCAATTTGCTGTGCTACTTGCAACAGGCTTAGACGGCATCAGAAACAAGATTGACCCAGGCGACCCAGTAGAACTCAACGTTTACCACATGAGCCATGAGGAACGCAAGGAACGCGGCATCGTTTCGCTACCTGAATCCCTCAAAGAAGCGCTGGACGAATTTGAAACCAGCGATCTAATGAAAGAAACTTTGGGCGAAACCGCTTTCGAAAACTTCCTCAAAGAGAAACGCAACGAATGGGATCTCTACCGAATGCAGGTCACCGAGTGGGAAGTCAACCGCTACATTAAACGACTGTAAACCCAAAAAAGCTTCAGCCTCTTTTCTGAGGCTCCTTATCTTTTTTATTATTTCTTTAAGTTCCGATTTTTTGAGCCAGCGTTGAAATTTCTGCTTCGGATTGAGTGCGCTTCGCCAAATCTTTCAAAACGACTTTTCCTTCTTTTAGCTCACGTTCGCCCACTATAATTGCGTAATCCAATTTGCGTTTGTCGGCGTCTTCCAAAGCCTTAGCCATTTTTCTTCCCATGATCTCAAATTCTGCAAGTACTCCGGCGTCCCTTAGCATCTGAGCAATCTTCAGCGCTTCGCCCTTCTGTTCATCCTTCACGGGGATAACTACTGCCTTTTTCTGTGTCGACTTCTTCAACGTGGTTTTCTGCGTTTGCATCGCTAAGGCTATTCGGTCTATGCCTGCAGCCATGCCTACGGCTGGAGTTGGTTCGCCCCCGAATGCTTCGATGAGTTTGTCATAACGTCCGCCGCCTCCCAAAGCAATGTCCAACTCGGGTATGTACAATTCAAAAATCATGCCGGTGTAATATTCTAAGCCTCGTGCAAAAGCTGGGTCTACGTTTTCGATTTTGCATCCGCTCTCCGTAGCCAACTTCAGGATTGCGCTCAAGTTTTGCACCGCTGCAAGAGCTTTTTCGTAGCTCTGCAAATGCCTTTTCATCTTCTCTATGGTATCAAAGACGTTTTCGCCTTTCAACTCAATTAGACCTTTAAGGACGCTTCGGCACTTCTCCGAACTTACGAGTTCGAGTGCAGCCTCGTATTCTTTTTTGTCAATTTTCTGGAGAATAACATTCTGGGACCTGTCGTCAATACCTTCTTGGCTCATTATTCCTTTGATCACCCCGACATGTCCCAGCTTTAAAGTGTAACCTGTCAAACCTACTTTCTTTAACAAGTTATCAGCTAGCAAAAGGACTTCCGCGTCTGATTCAGGTTTATTGGAACCCATTAACTCAAGATTTGCTTGCCAGAACTCTCTGTATCGACCCTTCTGGGGTTCATCGTAGCGGTAGACGCTGCCTACGCTAAAAAGCCTGAAGGGTCTGGGTTCATTCTTCAGTGCGGTTGTGGCTAAGCGGGCAATTGATGCAGTGAATTCTGGTCTCAACGAGACTTTCCTGCCCCCTAAGTCATCGAATGTGAACATACGCTGGCGAATTTCTTCGCCTGACTTCGCGCTTAACAACTCAAAGGGTTCAACAACTGGCGTGATAACTTCTTTGAACCCGTAAAGAGATGCGGTTTCTCTTGCTTTGCTTATAACGTAGTTTAATACTTCTGCATCCTCGGCTAAGAGGTCTCTCATTCCGCGGACAGGTTGAAACGTTGACATGCAATTTCACCTTTACTTGAACGTTAGTG
Source organism: Candidatus Bathyarchaeota archaeon (assembly GCA_963760905.1). GTDB lineage: Archaea > Thermoproteota > Bathyarchaeia > Bathyarchaeales > Bathycorpusculaceae > JADGNF01. The sequence continues at coordinate 241,931 of CAVXEQ010000003.1, read as the reverse complement.
GCGACACTGAGTAGTAAACTATTTCTCCTCGTCGATTCATGACAGCCAAAACTAAGTCTTTCTTAAGACTCTGCGTTTGGTCAAGAGCGTTTGCTAAGTCCTGCATTGGCAACGGCTGCCCTTCCTGGGTGCTTAGAACCAGTGACGTTGCTGTATCTTTGCCATATGCTCCACGCTCGTAAATTCGAAAGTCAATAGCCGCCCCGAAACCTTCGCGGACAACGTAACCTCGACTGCGCAGGTCACGATAAACTAAGTAATGCATCCAGGCATTCTCGTTCGCTTTCTCATACGCTTGAAGAAGACTTTGAAAATCAACTTGTGAGCCTTTCTTATCTTTGACGCTCAATATCTGCTTGTCCAATAGGAAAAGTGCTTCATAAAACGCCAACGTGAGTGAGTCTTTCTCAGGCGTTCCATACCCGCGTTGGCTAAGAGCGTCCATGCTGCTTCTCTCAGAGACCTTGATGCCTTTTTCACCCAGAACACCGTGCGCCTTAAATTCTGAAGTAATTGGAGAGTTTTCTTTGTCGTCACTCATCAGCATCAACTTTCTGGACGCTTACTCTTAGAATAGTCAGCTAATTAACGTTATTACCTTGAGGATCCAAAAAACTGGTAACGATTTACTTTTTGAAGTGGATTCTGGTTGGGTACATTTGCGGATTTTGAGTTCATAATGTTTTTATTGCCTTAAACATTTTAACTCGCCATCCGGAAGTTCCCAATCATGGCAGATAGCGGTAATTTGAAGTTTACAAGTTCACATCTTGATTGTCTAAGCTTGTTAGAAGGCAACACCGCCGTTTTGTATACTGCTTTGGCGGATAGGGTGACTTTGTTTTCGGCAAAATCTATTCTGCTTGAAGCTGCCGCTGATAGTCAAAAACACTCCATGCTCCTCAGAGATGCAGGCGAAAAACTGGCGAAAACTAATGCTAAATCCAAAGGCTATGGGAAAATAGATGAAGTCTTCAACGTAACTTACAAAATATATAAGGAAATAATTGCCAAGGAAGAAATATCCCCTGAGGAGACACTTGCCCTTGCGGAGAAGCTTTCTATTCTGGAGAAAATTTTAGGCGAAAAATATCTTTTTATGCAGGAGCGAACCCAAAAGCTCAAAGAAAAGCAGCTTAATCCACTCCAAAAAGTGAGCTTAGATAATCTCGGAAGCCTGTTTGCACGTTTGATAAACGATGGGGTGCATCATCGCGAACTCTTGCGAACCGTTATGGGCCTTGTTGAAAAAACGCTCCAGAAAGAAGATGATATAGAATTGGCTAGTTTTGTTGCTACAGATTCGTTGGCACCTTCCCAGAAGTAGGCAACTTATCTTCAGCCGTTAGGTTTTTTCGATTGTCCTAGCCCGACTTTCTAAAGCCAATTATAGTTTGAAGTCTGGTTTGAATTTGGCGAAGTCTTTGGGATAATAGACTTGGCTTTCGCAAATTATTCCTGAAACATACTTCAGCGGCGTTGCATCGAACGCTGGGTTAAGCACCTTCACACCTGAGGGCGCGATTTGAGTGCCGCCTATGTGCGTAACTTCTTCGGGTTTGCGCTCTTCAATAACTACATCCGCTGCTCTGTGAGATAAATCGAATGTTGATTTCGGGGCAGCAACGTAAAATGGTATCTTATGTTCTTTTGCCAAAATGGCTACTCCGTAAGTGCCGATTTTGTTAAAGACGGCATCCTGCACGATTCGGTCTGCTCCAACCACAACAAGATTCACAAGTCCTCTGCTCATTACGTAGGCGGCCATGTTGTCTGTAATTAACGTGACTGGAATTCCATCTTGCATCAACTCATAAGCTGTGAGCCTTGCGCCCTGCAGGAGTGGTCTGGTTTCGTCTGCGATGACTTTGATTTTTTTGCCCTGCTCCCAAGCCGCTCGAACAACGCCTAGAGCGGTGCCATACTCAACCGCACACAACTCGCCCGCGTTACAGTGCGTTAAGATGGTGTCGCCGTCTTTGATGAGGGCCGCACCGTTCCTTCCTATGGCGTGGTTTTGCGCTGCGTCTTCGTCGGCTATTTTCTGGGCTTCCTCAACAACAGCTGCCTTCAACTCCTCAACGTTCCCAGAAAAGCTATGTGCCCTCAAAAGAACGCGGTCTGCGGCCCAGAAAAGGTTCACAGCTGTTGGTCTTTGGTGTTTGATAGCTTCAGCGGCGTTTTCAAGTTCCAAAAGCAGTTTCTGTTTGCTTTTTGCTTTTGAGTGATATGCAGCTAATGCTATTCCAAAGGCAGCCGCCGCGCCCAATAAAGGTGCACCTCGAACGCGCAAAACTTTTATGGCTTCACACATTTCGTCGACAGAATTTATTTCTAAGGTTACCTCTTGAAGAGGAAGTTTGGTTTGGTCTGGCGTTAGGACGGTTCCTTTTTGCCATTCAATCATGCGCATGCGAGTCAACCTCACTGATTCTGTGATGGCTTAAGATGTGCATGGGCTTCAGTTTAAGATTTCGCCAAAACTGAACAGAAAATAAAAGAAGAAAAACCAATGTTAAGAGCGGCTTTCAGCGTCAAAGGGCGATTTCAGATACGTGACAACCTCAACTGGTGCGTCATTGCTGACCTTGATCCGTTTCTTCCACTCGTCTCCAACAGCAATAAGCGAGAAGACGCCTGAAATCTCCGCCTTCGCCTTTTTGACCAGATTAACCAGGGCTTCTTGAGTGTCCCCGCTCTTTATCATGTCATCCACGATGAGAACGCTGTCGCGTTTCTTAATAATCTCCTTAGGAATGTAAAGAGTAACTGTCACGCCTGAATCCTTGCCCAGAATGAAAGTTTCATCTAGAAAAGTTTTCACGCCTACTTCCTTGTTGCGTTTCGCCACAATCAGATTTACACCCAACGCGTTTGCCACCATAGTTGCCAGCGGGATGCCGTCAGTTGCTGCAGTTAGAACTTTGGTGACGCGTTTTCCTGCGAAATTAGCTAACGCGTGGTTAGCTGCTTGTTGTAGGATGTTGTAGTCGCCGACGATCTCGGTGTTGTCAAAATAACCTGTCTCGTCAAATTTAATTCGGCTACGCAATTCCGTTTCTAAACCAACAAGTTTGGTCAATACCCGCCAGAGTTGTTTGGCGCGTGTGGTGTTTGGCAATACGTGTCCTTTTGCATAGCGGCTTAGGACAGTTACAGGTAAACCTGTTTTGCTTGCTAACTCACGGTAAGTGATGTTGCGTTTGTATTTTGCTGTTCGTAGCAGCTCGATGGTCATCAACCTCAGTTTCAAATCTTCCGCGTGAGTGCTCATCTATTTTTCCCTCTCTTTATACACCTACAAGTCAAATACTAAAACATATCTTTCTAACGCTGCTTGTCAATTTATATTTTCCGTTAAAAACCTTCGGTGAAATAAATTTATTCAAGGAAGAGATTTATTAATACTTCAATGCAGTATGGCACTCACAAGTTTTCCAAGTTAGTTTCAATTATTGAAAATGGGTTCAATTCGGCTAAAATTTCGGTAAAGTGATGAAAAAGTTAAGTGCAAATCAATAGTTGATCAATTTTAAGGGCAAGTGATGCTTGCTTTTTCTCTTCTCCTTTCTCCCTTCTGCAAGCATCACTCTCAGCCCTTTCTCACTATAACATTCAGAATCTTGTGTACCCAGCAGAGGCAATTTCTCAGCTTAGGGAAATGCAAAAACCTAAGCTGAGGAACTGCCGTTAACCCACTTAAGGGCCCTTTTTCCTTTCTCCTCGCCCTTCTCCATTAAACATCAACTTTAAGATAATATAAAAACCATATTTCCAAAATGGAAATATATTGGAAATTTTCTGCGAGAAGATGAGGCTTTGAGAAGAAGCAAGTTCAAAAATTTAGTGTTGGCTTTTTCTACATGAATTGCCCCATCGATATTTTCACGTAGTCTATTGGCAAAAAAGGTTGGGAGCGGCTTGAGGAGATTTGACGTGTTGTTGAAAGCCACTGCGAATTACGAAATAAACGTAACGAATTGTGTGGTCTAATTGCTAACGGCGTTTGTCTCCTTCAGCTTAGCTAACGATTGAGATCAACAAGAAGCAAACTTTTCATTTGTTGTTCTGCCGATCCCAATGCCTGTTAGTTAAGGGCTCCGCTTTAGGCTGAGACTTTTGGCTGTTAACTGTTGGTTTGCAGATTAACTCATAATGATATGGTCCTGCGTCAATTTGTTTAATGACAGAGAAGCCGTTTTCTGTAAGAACCCGATTGGCCTCATCTTCCGAGAGTCGTTCTTTAAATGGCGGTCCATGTTCTGTTTGGATCTTCTTCCAGTCTACATCAGCGATGTAGGCCTCTGGTTTAGATATACGTCTAACTTCTTGGAAGAACGCTTTCCTGTCTTCTACCTCATGTAGAACATTGGCGAATAGGACTAGGTCGACGGATTCTTTAGGGATTCCTGTATGGCACACATCGCTATTTACTATTTTTATGATGTTTGGGTTCACTTTTGACTTGGCAATGTTTTCTTTTAAGCCATTTAGCATTGTCTGGTTGCTGTCAACGGCGTATACGAGGCCTTTTTCTCCTGTCATCTGAGCCATTGGTATAGTAAAGAAGCCAGGTCCCGAACCCAAGTCTGCTATAATCATTCCTTTCGTTATCCCTATCTCTTTTAGTATAGTTTCCGGATTATGCCATTGCTTTCTTTCTTCGGACATTAAGAACTTGACACGGTCAACATGATGTTCCATTGCTAACTCCTCAACTGCTTATGCGAAAATCAATCCACTATTAATGTACACAGGTTGAAGAATTTCTCTTTTTTTGGATTTGCCGCTGCAGTGTAAATTTTGCCTTTATGGGTTTGAGCGTTTTTTGGCTCGCCATGTTAAGCCGCTAAAGATTGTAAGCGCCAAAAGAGCCACAGAAACCGCTGCTTTGATGACTGTGAAATCTATAATAGCAGAGTAGAGCGCGAATGCTGCTGGAAACGCCCCGATATACAAAGTGAAGAATATTGCTGTGGGCAGTTTGTAGCTGTATTTGTAGTCTTTGAAGATGCGTCTGCCAAAGTACAATGCCGCCAAGCGCCCCATGCCATGAGTGCATTTTATGCAATTGTAGCATGGCCGCAGACAACCGAGAAGGTGCAGTAAACCATAAACTAAGACCAGCGTCACCAAAAGAAACACAATGCCAATCGTTAAATCAAATAGTAGAAAAGCGACTGCATCAAGAACAATCCACACGAAAAGAGCGACATTGCCGAATAGAACCAAGTTTTCTGGAAAGAAAATTGGTCGACCGTTTTTTGGTTCTGCCATGCAAGCCTATTGCAGCGGATGACATATAAGGATTAGCGGAAAAAAGAAATCGTTTACTGAACAGACAGTTTTTCTTATTTCAACTTAAGTTCAACTAGAGTAGCATCCGTTTAAATGGAAGAAGAAGCGCCAGTGCAACAACTTACTAAGTTGAAAGAACAACAACAAATATTGCCGACTGGTGTTGTTCTACAAGTTGTTAAGTTACAGACCAGATTTAATCAGGGTAAAAAGTTCTGTGTTGAATACATAACGACCTTGTCCCTTCTCAGGGAAGAGGCAAGAGGAATTGATGCAGCAGCTGTTATCATTGCAAAAAACTGCTTCAACAGTAATTTGCTCGTATTCTTAAGTCAGAAGTATCAGAGGGCGCCAAGATTGTTGGGAATACTGAAAATCTTAAGTCAAACAAATCCATAAACGCAAGTTAATGGTGTGATGAAAATTTTAAAAGCAATAAATTCACAGGAACTCCCTGCAGATGAAGTAGGCATAAAACAAAAGCTGGAACTCTATAATGCCCTATGACAAAACGCGCTCTTAGACTTCCTTAGTGTTTTGGACGAAGATCTGACTAAAGAAATTACGCTTGCTGCTGCAGGCGGGACGGAAATGACTCTGCTGGACCTAAAACCTCAACCATCAATATTGACTTTACAACGCCAGGCTATACAGCTATAGCAGTTTTCTTCCTACTGCGTCAAGTTTTGGTTCACTCTCTTTTTCCATCAGATAAGGCAGTTTTTCCTTTTCTTTAAGGGCGAACACTTTAGTGCCTTTCTTGACTGCGTACCAATTTCCTTTTTCTCCTTGAAATGAAAACATTAAGCCAGACATAAAATTCCTAGTAGCATTTCCTGAATAAACTGTGTTGTTTTCTGTGTCAGGTTGTTTTTTGAATCTCCAGATAATCAAATCATCAACTTGCGTCCATGCTCCATCATTAGCGCCAGCTAAGAATCCAAAAGTGCCATCAAAGTTGAAGTACAGAGGACTCCAATTGTAGCTTCCTTTTGGTCCCCAGTCAAAGTGTAGCGTCCATAAACCAACAGGGTTCAATTTGTTTTCCTCTCATTTATAGCCATAATTCAAATGATTTCTGTACGTATATGAGATTTGCCCACCTATCCCCTGTCTAAAGTATCCCATCCTTCGGTTGCTCTTTTAAGCTGTTTGACTAACCTTGAAGCGGGTCTAAATGCGGTACGATTTCTGTTTAACCAGGGAGTATGATGCTTGCGGTAAGGTTTATGGTGGCGACTTTCATTACTGCCCCAAATGCAACATCTGCTTCTTTCTACTGTGGAATGTGCTTGATTAATGCAGGATACAAGTTTCCTCTGAGATGCCTAATGTGCGAAGAAGAATTCAAATAAGTCAAAAGTTAGCAGAATTTATATTCTATAAGAGCAGACTGAGGGGTATGCAATATTACTGTAGCGTCTGCAAAAAGTCAATTACGGACAAAGAATGTAGTTACTCCATGGCTCATTATAACATGCCTCTTTGCAGGAAGCATCAAGAGATACAAAAAATAGCAAAAGCACGCTTGGCAGAATCTGAACAAAGAGCACCTCCAAAAGAAGCTGAACCTACAATCAATTCTAGTGTTGCCGAGAGAGCACCCGAAATACCATTTGTTCAGAATTCACCAGTTAAAAGTGAAGACACCTTACTTCAATGGTTGGCTCATTGGGCTGCTGATAAACCAATTAATTTGTCTATGGAGTCAAAACAGTTCTTTTTGTCAGGAATGGAATTAGAAGAATTGGCAAGAGATATTATTAGTAAAGCTCAAGACGAAATTTTAGTGACAAGTCCTTATGTAGATAGTTGTCATCTCGCTACGGCTCTTCAAAGAGCTGTTGAAAGAAGAGTAAAAGTGAAAGTGGTTGCTCGTAGACCTTCATCTGCAAAAATGGATGTGTTAAAGACAGAGTGCCAAGCAAATTTGAGAAAAGAAGGAGTGGTTTTTCACTACATTAATCAGATTCACTCCAAGATTATAATAATCGACCGTAAAATCACGATAATATCTTCAATGAACTTGTACAGTGGCTCAACTGGAGGCGCTACATTTGAAGCAGGAATTGTGTCCTTTGAGGAGAAGGTCGTAGATTCTGCCACTAAGTACGTTGTTGAATTACTGGAAAAACCAGAATCCGTGGATTCAAATGCTAGTGCCATTAGATACGATTGGAAATCTCGCAGATACTGACGCTTGACACATTATTGGTCTTGATTAATATAGGATAACAATTTTCCTAAGATGCCAATTGTTCGGAGAAGAATCCAACTGAAAAGGCTTAGTATTTGCAACCGTTTTGAAATGTATTACGTTTTTTACTATTGCCCGCATTTAATATTAACAGAAACAAACAAGACGGACAAAATATTAGGGAGAAAATGAGGGTGCAAAAAGCTTCTTCTATCATTCATTGCCTAAAGAATATGCCCTCACCTAAAGAGTACGTTATAGAGATACTTAGATAATCAGGTAGCCTTGATCAAGGTTAATTATCAACTGGCAAGTTTATTGACCAAGATAGCTTAGAATCAGGTATAAAATCAAAATTGGTGGCGGGCCGAGTGAGATTTGAACTCACGACATCCAGCTTAGAAGGCTGGCTCGCTATCCGTGCTGCGACATCGGCCCAACAATTGGAAAGAAAGATAGGTGTTCAAGTTTTAAGGTTTCCTATAGGATAAAATAAAAGATATGCCTGCCCACACAAAATATGTTCGTTCCACTATCTCACACAAGTCTCGTCTTCCAAATAATTTTGCCAAGCTTACCTAACTCTTTAATCCCAAACCAACTTTACCGGTATTCTGATACCTGAATCTTTTGGGTGCGTTATGTTGCTTCCTTTTTTGCTTTTGGAAGCTTTAGTTTGAAAAATGTTTGCGCCCAAATTTGTTGCCTTTACATACGTTTACGACACTTTTCTCCGTGGTTTGTTACGAAAAAGTTATTAACAGACTCATAATACCTTGGAACTAACACTTGAGGAGAAGGGCGTTTCTGTGCCAAACCTAAACCCGACCGTATCAGTTATCATTCCAACTTACTGCGAAGAGGAAACCATTGAAGGCTGCCTCAAAAGCGTTGTAAATCAGAATTTCGACTACGGCAGAATCGAAAGCATCGTTGTAGATAGCCACAGCCCAGACCAAACAAGGCTAGTTGCGAAAAGAAGCGCTGACAAAGTCCTTGACCTAACAGCTAGGGGAGTGGGCAGAGCTCGCAATGCCGGTGCGCGAATTGCTGAGGGGCAAATTTTGCTTTTTTTGGATGCTGACACTTATTTAGAAAGAGACTTTGTGGCTGAGATGTATCGTGCCTTTTCAAAAGACCGGAGGGTGGTTTGCGTTTCTGGTATTTTGAAGAATTTAGAGCGCCTAGAGCCTCTGGATAAACTGTTTGCTGTTTCCCATTATGGCTTTACAAATAAACTAGCTGAATTATCGGCTCGCCTGGGTTTTCCTCTGTTTCCATCTGTTTGTTGCGGCGCTAGAAAATCGGTATTCACAAGGATCGGCGGGTTCCGCGAAGACATTGCATGCGCTGAAGACATAACTTTTAGTCGCGAAATGGGCAGGGTCGGCAAATGTGTAGTTAACAATAAGGCCACAGCGTACACCTCTGTAAGGCGGATTAGCAAATGCGGTAAGACGCAAATGTACAGTATGTACTTTAAGAATTACGTGAAGCTTTTCGTTTTAAAGCAGAATCCTTGGGTGCAGGATTTTCCCCACATAAACACAACCTAAAACCTAACGTTTCTGTTTTACTTTGTGTACCTATACCTCGAAAGAGACTATGACTGTTCATAATTAAAACGAATATTTTCCCGCTTCGTTTTGCAGTCTCTGATGACTATTTCGAAAGGTTAAAATCTTTATTCGCCGCTTGAGCAATGTTCTTTATATGTTCTTTGCAATGAGTCATTCTAAACTCTGAACAAGAAAACTAGCTGATCTTTTTTAGTTCATTCTGCGAAATTGGGCCTATTCTGTAAAGAACTTCAGCTTCATGTCCATCATTTTCAAAATCTTCCTCGCTGAACAGCATTTTTTCTTGCCATTTCGTGTTAAACAATTCCGCTAACTTGCGGAAATTTCTTTTTGAAGCTTCATTGGAGGGATTTACGGTTCCTTCAAAATACTTTGCGTCTGAAGATTTTATCTGCTGCAGGAGCATGCGTTTTTGGAGACCGTGACCGCGGTAAGCTTTGTGGACGACTGTTTCCCAGTTGAAAAATGTGTCAGTTCTTAATGGCGGAACGTATCCGGAAGAAAAGCCAACAATTTCGCCTTCGTGTTCGGCAACGACGCAGGTGTTTGAAAAATCTTTTGCCAGCAGAAAATAAGTGTATCGGGAGTTTAACCCGACATAGGGTCTGTTTGCTACGAGCAGTTTGTACACTTGTTTTATATCTTCTACTCTTATGTTTCTTATTTCAAATTCTAAGGTCTCTCTTGTCTTAGAATTCACGGTTTATGCACTCTTTTCTCTTCGTTTCAGGCGTTTGTTTCCCTGCGGTATGAGAGATATCGCGGGATCTGAGTCGCCAAGCAGTCTTTCGACCCCTATTGAGGTTTTTTCGTCGGCTTCGTCTAGTTTGAGCTGCAGAACACATTCATCGCAGTTTCTGTCGCAGAAAATCGGTTCGTAGCTATCCGGTTCTTTATATGTGGTGATTACGCCCTCGTAGTTTCTTAAAACAACTTTGTTGGTGGACCACGAAATGATGTAGTTGGGCATTACTGGAATTTTTCCTCCTCCACCCGGTGCATCTATTACGTATGTGGGGACTGCAAACCCGCTTGTATGACCTACGAGGCTCTCTATGATTTCAATGCCTTTCCCGATGGGTGTCCGAAAATGAGAAAGCCCCTCTGAAAGGTCACATTGAAACAGATAGTACGGGCGTACTCTGTTCTGGACGAGTTTCTGGTTGAGTTTCTTTATTATTTGTGGGCAATCGTTTACTCCCGCAAGTAGCACCGACTGATTTCCCAAGGGAATTCCCGCGTCTGCTAACTTTCGAAGCGCTTCCTGAGCTGAATGTGTGAGTTCTCTTGGATGATTGAAATGGGTGTTCAACCATAGTGGATGGTGTTTTTTTAGCATGTTCACGAGGTCGTCGGTAACTCTGAATGGCAGAACAACGGGCATCCTTGAGCCAATCCTCACAACTTCAACATGAGGGATACTCCTTAACTCTGTGAGAATCCAATCCAGATAATCATCTGGCAACATCAACGGATCTCCTCCTGAAAGCAGTACATCGCGAATTTTGCGGTTTTCCCTAATGTAGCGGATGCCTTCTAGGATTTGCTCTTTCGAAGGTATTTGGTCTGGGTCGCCGACCTTCCTTTTTCGTGTGCAGTGTCTGCAATACATTGAGCAACGATTACTGACTAGGAAGAGAACTCTGTCAGGATATCGGTGCGTGATTCCTTTGGTGGGGCTGTCTTTGTCTTCATGTAGCGGGTCCGTCATGTCATATTTCGAAATCTTGAGTTCATCTGGATTGGGAAATGCCTGTTTGAAAATGGGGTCGTTGCGGTAGTTTTCTTTCTCTATCAAAGACGCATAATAGGGTGTAATGCTCATCGGAAATTTGCTTATGGTTTTTTCAAATTCCTTACGTTCCTCTTCGGTAAACGTGATTCCAGTGAGCTTTTCAAATACAGCAACGGTTTTTATTGAATTTTGTAGTTGCCATTTGTAGTCTTTCCAATTGCTAGCAGTTGAAGATGTGCTGACTCTTTTTGCGATAGATTCTTGTTTAGCTGTAAAGTGTTCCATTTTTCCTTTATTCATTATGATAACTCCTATAGAACCAAGCAGAAGTCTGCAGGTTGTCCTGAAGCCTGGGAGCCTGTTAAGTTAGCTCTTTAGCAATTGTTATAGCTTATATCATATATATTTTCTGTTGAATTAAGTCCCGATGCTTCAAGCTTATCGTAAAGAAAAACAGCTGATTTTTCAAAAAGGCATGCAATTCACGTTACAATCAAAACGATCTGTGTGATAGGTTAGCTTTTCTATGAAAGCCTACAAAGAAAATTCAGATGACCAAATCAATCAAGAAAACGTACCAAGTAAGCGGTAATATTCAATTTAATACTGAACTATCTTTCACAAAAGCATACTTCTTGCGTTTCAAGGGCAAACGTACCGTTTTATTCCGAAAAAACCTTATACGCCAAAAACCTTCGTCAATAATCTTAATTATTCCACGGAGATTGCCGATGCGATTCCAGTTAACCGCTCCATTTCAACCTTCGCCTGGTCAAGAAAAAGCAGTTGACGAGATAGTGAAAAACTTCGCGTCAAAGGACAAACAGACTTTGCTGGGTATCACGGGCAGTGGCAAAACTTTTGTCATGGCAAACGTTATCAGCCGACTCCAGAAGCCAACATTGATTATAGCTCATAACAAGACGCTGGCGGCACAGCTATACGCGGAACTCAAAGAGCTTTTCCCGAACAACCGCGTAGAATATTTCATTAGCTTTTACGATTATTACCAGCCTGAATCGTACCTGCCCGCACAAGATATGTACATAGAAAAAGACTCCGATGTAAATGAGCAAATTGAAAAAATGCGCATGCACGCAGTTAGCAGCATTGTTAGTCGAAACGATACAATCATCGTCGCAAGCATCAGTTGCATCTACAGCCTCGGCAACCCTGACGACTTCCGAAGCCTCGCAGTTGACCTGCACGTTGGCAAACAAATCAGTCGGCAACAACTCATCAATGCGTTGGTAGAAATGCAGTATGAGCGGAACGACATGGTTCTTGAGCCAGGCAGGTTCCGAGTCCGCGGAGACGTAATAGACGTTGTGCCCGCTTACGAGAACGACATTCTGCGTATCGAACTAGAAGGTAATGTTGTCAAGAAAATCAAGGAAGTAAACGCCTTAACAGGAGACTCTAAAGCCCCTTTAGACAAAATAACGCTTTATCCCGCAAGGCAGTACGTGGTTCCTGAAGAAAAAATAGCACGCGCCTTCGAACATATTAAAGAAGAATTGGCGGAGCGGTTGCCAGAATTGCCTCCGCTTGAAGCTCAGCGGCTTAAACAGCGAACCAACTATGACCTTGAGATGATTAAGGAAGTTGGTTTTTGCGCGGGAATTGAAAACTATAGCAGGCACTTCGATGGGCGTAACCAAGGCGAGCCACCATTCACCTTGATGGATTATTTCCCTAAAGATTATCTTCTCATAATTGATGAGAGCCACCAGACCATCCCGCAGTCACGGGCGATGTACAACGGCGACTATGCGCGGAAAAAGAATCTGGTGGACTTCGGCTTCCGACTGCCAAGCGCCTTCGATAATCGTCCCCTAAAATTCGAAGAGTTCGAAAAGAAAATGGGAAAAACCCTTTTTGTCTCGGCGACACCAGCAGAATACGAGTTATCGAAAAGCGGTGCACCAGTTGAGCTAATCACCCGGCCTACGGGCCTTCTTGACCCCGAGCTTGAGCTGCGCCCAATCGAAGGTCAAATGCAAGATCTAATGGCTGAAGCAAAAAAGACCATTACACGGGGCGACCGCATTTTGGTTACAACGTTGACGAAACGGATGGCTGAGGACCTCACGGATTACTTGGTTAAAGAGGGTTTTCGTGTGCGGTACTTGCATAGCGAAGTTGACAGCTTAGACAGGATTGAACTTATACGGCAGCTTCGAGTCGGAGATTTCGATATCCTAGTTGGCATTAACTTGCTCCGGGAAGGTTTAGATATTCCGGAAGTGGCAACTATTTTCATCTTGGATGCAGACAAAGAAGGTTTCCTCAGAGATGAACGTAGCCTAATTCAAACCATAGGGCGAGCTGCAAGAAACGTCAACGGCAAGGTCATACTTTACGCAGACGTAAAAACCCGTTCGATAAAGCGCGCTATGGAAATTACCAAATACCGCAGGCAGTTCCAAATGCGTTTCAACCTTGTCCACGGAATTAATCCCACGACAATAGTGAAGAGCGTTTCTAAGAAAGAGGGCACGATTAAAGGCATAAAACATCTGGCGAAGTCGGATGTTCAGAGGCAACTAATTGAGCTTGACGCTGAGATGCGGGAGGCCGCCGAGAAACTTGACTTCGAGAAAGCCATTCAGTTGCGGGATGCTATTCAAGATCTAAAGAAGTCGTTATCTATGAAGTTGAAAAGTGAGCAGAATCAATAGAAAATGACGTATACAGAGCAATAAAGTTCTAATGCCTAAGCTGAAACACCCTATTCTCCACAAAAAGAGGTAACAGTCAGGTAGCAATCATGAGAGATACCATATCGGTTAGGGGTGCCCGCGAGCACAATCTCAAAAACATCGACGTAGACCTGCCCAGGAACAAGTTAATTGTGATTACAGGTTTGTCTGGTTCAGGAAAAAGCACGTTGGCGTTTGACACAATTTACGCCGAGGGTCAACGAAGGTATGTTGAAAGCTTGAGTGCATACGCTAGGCAGTTTTTGGGTTTGATGGATAAGCCAGATGTGGATTCGATTGATGGTTTGTCGCCTGCAATCTCGATTGAACAGAAGAGCACAAGCAAGAACCCGCGGTCAACAGTTGGTACAGTCACGGAAATTTACGATTACCTGCGTTTGCTTTTCGCGCGAATCGGCACGCATCATTGCCCCAAATGCGGAAGCAGCATCCGTCCCCAAAGCCCCGAAAACATAACCAGCCTCATAATGACCGAAAAAGGAAAGACGCTAGTATTCCTTGCACCCATTATCAGGGGCATGAAGGGCACACATGAACAAGTTTTTGACGACCTCAAGAAACAAGGGTTCACAAAAATACGTGTAGACCAGAAAATCTACGATTCCGACTCCATCAAAGAAGAAGTTAAGCTAGTGCGTTACGAGAAACACTGGATAGAAGCTGTAATAGACACAGTGAAAATCGGAGACGAGGAACGCAGCCGAATCGCGGAAGCGGTGGAGCAGGCGCTGCTAACTGGCAAAGGAACCATGATAGTTATCGATGTCGCGAAGGAAGTTGACGCTGAAAAGAAAAAAGAGCTTGAACGGTTCGAAGGCGAAACAATGTACAGTACCTTCGGCGCATGCCCAAACCACCCTGAAATCGTTTTCGAAAGCCTAGAGCCGCGAATGTTTAGCTTTAACTCGCCTTGGGGAGCATGCCCAACCTGCCACGGTCTTGGCGAAATCACCGAAGTCTCAGCAGACCTCGTTATCCCCGATAAAACCAAATCCATCATGGATGGCGCGTTAGCAGTCTACGGCAAGATGGAGCTAAGTTGGCGGGCTCAGCAACTTGCGGTTGTCGGCGAAAAGTACGGGTTTGACCTGTTTACGCCTATAAAAGACCTGAGTGAAAAACAGCTTCAGGTCCTGTTGTACGGTGATCGTGAGCCCATCAACGGTAACTGGTCCAACGGCGCAAATATGTGGATGCGAGAGGGCTGGGAAGGTGTTATTCCCCAGACGATGCGACTCTACAAGCAGACCGAGAGCGAATGGCGCAAAGAAGACATCGAAAAATACATGAAGAGTCGACTCTGCAACGTCTGCAACGGGAAACGTTTGCAGCCTGTAGTTCTTGCTGTCCTGATTTTGGATAAAAGTATTATCGACGTTACTGATTTGTCGATTGAGCAGGCAGTTGACTTCTTCAAGAATCTGCACACGCACCTAAATGAAAAGGAAATGACCATTGCCAAGCAGGTGCTCAAAGAAATCAATGAGCGTCTTGGCTTCCTCAAAAACGTTGGTTTAGGTTACCTTTCGCTTTCCCGCGCGGCTAGAACGCTATCCGGCGGCGAAGCCCAAAGGATTCGGTTAGCGACGCAGATTGGCAGTAACCTTATGGGCGTTCTCTACATCTTGGATGAACCTAGTATTGGTTTGCACCAGCGGGATAACGCGAAACTTATCAGTACCCTGCATAGGCTTCGTGACCTCGGTAACACCTTGATCGTGGTGGAGCACGACGAAGAAACCATACGGAACGCCGACTACATTGTAGATATTGGTCCAGGTGCAGGCGTCCATGGGGGGCATATAGTCGCGGAAGGGTCACCTGAAGAAATCATGCAGAATAGGCGAAGCATTACGGGCAAATATCTAAGCGGCCAATTGCAAATAGAAGTGCCTGCCGAAAGGAGGAAACCCGTGGGCTTCATGGTCGTGGCAGGCGCCGAAGAAAACAACCTCAAAACCCTCACGGTGAAGCTCCCGTTGGGCGTGCTGTGTGGAATTACAGGCGTTTCAGGTTCAGGCAAAAGCACCCTCATGAATCAGACAGTGATGCCTCGGTTGCGTCAAAGGTTTGGCGAACGAGTCGACAAAATTGGCAAACACGAATACCTCACAACCCCAACATTCGTCAAAAACGTTATAATTATCGATCAAGACCCCATCGGCAGGACCCCCAGGAGCAACCCCGCAACCTACACTAAACTTTTCGACGAGATACGAAGGATTTTCGCTTCGACCAAAGAAGCCAAAGCACGCGGGTACAAAGAAGGCCGATTCAGCTTCAACGTTAAAGGCGGAAGATGCGAAACTTGCCAAGGTGACGGCGTTTTACGGATAGAAATGAACTTTCTCCCCGACGTTTATGTGCAGTGTAGCGAATGTAAAGGTAAACGTTACAATCAAGAAACCCTAAGCGTGCTATACAAGGGCAAAAACATCGCGGAAGTCTTAGATATGACGGTGGAGGAGGCGGTAAAATACTTCGAGAACATGCCGATTCTTTCACGTAAACTGCAGACCCTTCTCGATGTGGGATTGGGGTACATTAAGTTGGGGCAAAGCTCTACAACGCTGTCAGGCGGGGAAAGCCAACGCATAAAAATAACCCGTGAACTGAGCAAAAACAAGGCTGGGCACGTGATTTACATGTTGGATGAGCCAACTACAGGACTGCATTTCGACGACACAAAGCGGCTCATAAAAGTGCTTAATCGACTTGTGGAGAAAGGAAACACAGTATACGTTATCGAACATAATCTTGACGTCGTCAAAAGCTGCGACTACCTCATAGACTTGGGTCCTGAAGGCGGTGCGGCAGGCGGCGAGATTCTTGCTCAGGGAACACCTGAAGAGGTTGCTCAAAACCGTTGCTCGTACACTGGGCAGTTTCTACAGAAAATGCTTAACAACAGAAAAGACAACTAATTCAGACGGCGAAATCTCCAACATGATCTCAATATTGGGTCCCTCCGAATTCAAACCCTCCGAAATCCCAACCAATCCAGGTGTCTACCTGTACAAGGACGAATCAGGCGAAATCCTCTATATCGGAAAAGCTAAGAGTTTGCGTTCCCGCGTCAAGAGTTACTTCTCAAACACAGATAAACCAGCAAAAACTAGGCAGTTGGTATCCAAAATCCGCCAAATCGATTGGATAGTCGTGAACAACGAGCTCGAAGCTTTGCTTTTGGAAAACAAACTTGTCAAGCAACACACTCCAAAGTATAACATTAATTTGAAAGATGCCAAAACCTTCGCGTACATCGCGTTAACAAGGGAGCCGTTTCCAAGAATTCTGACCAGCCGAAAAGTTTCGCGCAAGCTAGAATCGTTTGGACCCTACACAGATGGGTTCACGCGGCAAGACCTCCAACGCTTAGTGGTCAGAGTTTTTAAACTTCGCACTTGCCGCAAACTTCCGAAACGTGCATGTCTGAACTCACATATAGGTTTGTGCTCGGCGCCCTGCAACGGCAACGTCAGCCAAGAGCAATACACAAATCAGGTGCAAAGCGCACGGTCACTTTTGAATGGTAAATACGAAGAAACGCTGGCTCTGCTTCTTTCCCAAATGCAAGATGCCAGCCGACACCAACAGTACGAACGTGCACTGGAACTCCGGAGCCAAATCGCCTCCATCAGGCTGCTGACCCAACGCCAAATCGTGGATAACGAGCGGCGGTTTGACCAGGACGTTATGGCTTTTCGGCAGTTAGGCGAAAAAGTGTTGGTCGTGCAGATGGGTGTGCGCAAAGGTGTCCTTCTGGGCAAAAAAGAGTTCTCAATTGACCTTCAGCCGCAAGTTGAACAAGAATTCCTTAAAGCCTACTACACCACGAATCAAATTCCCAGAGAAATCCTCCTCAACAAGCCCTGCTGGGAGAATAACGCTGAGAAAGCTGCTTTAGAGGAGTTTCTGTCTTCAAAAAGGGGCGCCGTGGTATCGTTGATGGTTCCCAAACGTGGCGCTAGACTTAGCCTTGTAACGCTTGCTGAGAAAAATCTTGAATCCACGCTGGACGAGGACAGTGCTTTGGTGGACCTGCAGCTGGCCCTTAACCTGCCTGCGATTCCGCATGTGGTAGAATGCTTTGACATATCCAACTTAGGCGAGGAACATGTCGTATCAGGTATGGTTCGCTTCATAGACGCAAAACCTGACAAACACAATTACCGCAAATTCAAAATAAAAACGGTCATTGGCCAAGACGATTTCGCTTCAATGGGTGAAGTGGTTACCAGAAGATACAAGCGTTTAGCGGAAGAGAAAGCTCCCATGCCTGATTTGGTAATCGTTGATGGTGGTCCAGGGCAAGTAGCGGTAGCAGAAGCAGCTCTGAAATCGCTTGGGTTGAAAGTTCCTCTTATTGGTTTAGCCAAGGAACATGAAGAAATCTATTTGCCTAACGAGGGGACTCCGTTGCAGTTTGACAAGAACAGCCGAATGATGCTTTTCCTTCGAAAAGTCCGTGACGAAACACATCGCTTCTCCTTGGGATACAACCTGAAGAGACGGCAGATGAAACTTAGAGAAGAGTTTGGGGAAAGTTAAATCTTCTAATCGTTTTCATTTTAGGCAGTTGACTGTAACCTAAAATGCCCTTATTCCAGTATTCTTTTTGTCCATTTCAATGTTTTCAAACTGAGTTTTCCTTAAAGTTCTGAAATTCTCAGTTGCCCATACAAAACGCAACGCCAAAACTTGAATATGCAAGCAACGCTCACAAAAATTGCGGCAAAACAGCTTTTACATAAAACAATACGCAATCTTTAAAACCCAAACGCTTCAGAATCAGGTAACAGGGCTATCAAATGGATAAAATCGACTGCAAAAAAGAATACAAAAACCTGTACAATCCGCCCTCCAAAGAAGTCGCGGTTGCCGATGTTCCGGCTTTCAATTTCTTAATGGTGGATGGCCGTGGCGACCCGGGTACTTCACAGGATTACAAAGACGCTGTGGAAGCTCTGTTTGCAGTGTCTTATGCACTTAAGTTTAACGTGAAGAAAGGGAAATTAGCAGTGGATTATGGTGTTTTGCCTTTAGAGGGTCTGTGGTGGGCCGACGACATGAATAGCTTCGTCTCGGAAAACAGAAACGCTTGGAAATGGACCTCCATGATAATGCAGCCCAAGTTTGTGACGGAAACTTTGTTCAAAGAGGCCGTTGAGCAAGTCAAGAAAAAGAAAAATCTGAACGTCCTACCTAAGTTACGTTTTGAATGCTTACATGAAGGCCTGTCTGCTCAAATTATGCATCTTGGACCCTATTCTAAAGAGAAGGCAACTGTGGACAAAATCCATAGCTTCATCAAAGAAAACGGCTACGAATTCAACGGGAAACATCACGAAATCTACTTGAGTGATCCGCGAAAATCTGCGTCCCGAAAAAATGAAAACAGTCCTTAGACAGCCAATGAAGAAAAAGAAGTAATTACTCTGTGCGCGGTTAGACGCTATTTTATGTGATTGCTTAGTTGGGTCCTTTCCTTGAGAGGTAGACTGCCAGGTTAAGTTTTCCTTTTTTTAAGTATGGCTTTCACGTTTCCCAACCACTAAAAAGTTGCTATGGGTATATGACGCCTGAAACAGCTCCGGTGTCAACTGCGGAAATTTGATCATAGACCTCGCTCAGTTTGAATTTGGACATGTCAATTAGATGCTCTTCTATCTTTTTCCAAAAAAAGAAATCTTTACTAACTGATTAAGATTCAGCACAAATTTTGTGTCAATAAATATTTACAAACAGACTTTTATGACGCTTGCATCAAATAGTGGAGTGGTGGGTGTGGCGATGAAAAAATCTCTTTTGAGTGTGGTCTTGGTTTCAATACTGCTTAGCGGATTCTTGTTGGTTAGTTTAAGTAATTTTGGCTTAGGGAGACCTTCAAGCGAAAAATCAGGTCCAACAACGCCATCCCCAACTCCAACGCGTAATCATCACACTCCGATTCCGAGTGAAACTCCAACTCCCACGCATAAGCCGACCCCGTCACCGACTCCAACGCCAACATGCACACCCGATCCAACGCCAACTGTAAAACCAACTCCAACTTGTTCACCATCTTCTAAGCCAACCGCAAAACCAACTCCAACGCCGACTCCCTCTTCTTCGCCATCTCCAACTCCGACACCTACACCTAGCCCAACTCCAACCCCCACGCCGACCCCAACACCAACTCCATCTTACACTCCAACCCCCACACCTACACCCACTCCTTCACCCTCACCAACCCCATCCCAAGCAACAAATCCTTCGAATACTCCCTCCCCAACACCTTATCCCATACCTACCCCAACACCGGATCCCACTTCGGCTCCAAGTCAAACAACATTTAAGATCTCAGGGTACATTTTAGACTCCAACGGCAACGGAATCGCCGGCGCAGAAATCATTTTTTGCGTTCCCTCAATCGTTCCAGCCGTCTTCTCAGATTATTCAGGGCACTACGTAATTTATGCCCCTGCAGGCATTTACCACATTATCGTTTGGCCACCCTTCGATTCAAACTATATTTCCTACGATTGGCCATCGTTCGCGGTCGGCGGCGGGGATGTAATCAAGAACATGACTTTACTCACAGGCTACAAAGTATCAGGCTACATAACTGATTCGACGGGAACACCCGTTCAAGGAGCTGTCATCGCATTGAACGGTTTCTCTTGCGGATGGTACTCAAATTATATGGGTTACTATTTTGTAACCGCTCCCGCTGGTACATACAAATTGATTGTTGTGCCAAAATCTGGATGCAGTTTCCCCAGTTATTTCGAGTATGACTTCGTAGTTAGCAGTGACACGACAAAAAACATCTCTTTGCGCAGTCCATAACCTGACTGGGGCACTACGGAATTATTTTAGCGGACTGCAAGGGATCTGAATTTCGTCTGAAACGGAGGATGCCACCTGCGTAACTTATTTCTCTTTTTTGACCCTTCTAAACATGAATGGCACGCGTTCTGTTAATTTCCTAGAAATTATCAAGAGTGAATAGTTGTTCGCAAGCCACAGAGCCAAAGATTTTTTCGGCTGCAGCCTCTTGTTCTTTTGTGCCGGTAACAGCCAATAAGCACGCTCCTTCTGCACCACAGACTCCGCCTGCGGATATCAATTCAGCGTTCGCTCCTGTCAAAAAGTTTATCGCGTCCAACTCGGTAACTACTTGTCCTGGAACAGGTAGCAAACGATAGCCGCTTGCGCCGGGGGAATTTAGTTTTTCGGCTAAAGCGTACAAATCGTCGTTTACGCGTTTCTCCAAGCCTACCGGTATGATTAGTTTTACCCGACGCCCTACAACTGCAGGCAAGGCTAACCCTATTGTTCCAGCTTTCGGGTGACCGATTAGGATACCTGCCTGATTATGCTCTAAATCCAAGGCATTTGCGCCTTTTAAGATAACATCGCCTTCTTTAAGGGAGTCAACCACATCCTCTACTGTTTTGCCTTTTTGCCAGAAGCCTTTGGTTATCACAACGTCGCCCGGAAACTTGCTTTCCTCAGACAGCCGCCCTTCTGCAGTTACTGTTTTGGTGGGAGGCAGGATTATTCCGCGGAAAAAGTGTTTTCTGGAAAAATCTTTGCTGGCTCCAAGTGTATTTAGTATTTCTTCGGCAACATATCCGTTGGTTGTCCCAGCGACAATTACAATCGTTCCCGCTTTTAGCGCACTTAGAATTATGGGGTGATTCGCTAATGCTTTGGCAATTAATCGTTTTCCCGCCGAAGGGGCGATGAGGAACTGCTTCACTTCATTTAGCTCCTTTTGCTATTAGCGTTACACCAGATATTTGAATTTTAATATTTATAGTTCACAACAAGCGCGTATCGCAAGCTGGATTAAGAGATTAGGCGCGTCTCAGGACTTCCAAACAAGCCTTGTAACCTGTCACGAGTGCCTCGCCACTTGCTTTCAGAATGTTGTATGATAGTCCTTGTGAAGACCATGGGCTGCCGTTGACCGTTATCTTTGCGTTGGCCCTGACTCTGGATTTGGTGCCCTTGCTTATGTCGACCACGTCCACATAGAAGTCGGTGAGTTCCATGTCATTTATCTCGGGATGAGTCTTCCTCAGGCATCTTCTCAATGCCTTGTCGAAAGAATTGACTGGTCCTCTCCCGAATTCAACAAATGCCTCTCTCTCTGCACCAAGCTCCATCGCTACGAGTCCATATGAAACAGGACGTTCCTTACCTTCCCAAGCTGAGGCTATCTCGCATGAAGTAACATTGAAGGGGTCCACCCAGTCGTTTTTGGACTCGAGCATCATGATGTAGAGGTTCGCGTCTGCCTTCTCAAACTGGTAGCCCATCCTGGATTTCCTCTTGACATTCCCCATGACTAACCCTGCTTCATCCATGCTTAGGTCGATTCCAAACTGTTTTGCCTTGGCTCTGAAGTTGTGTCTTCCCGATATCTCGGATCCGTAGAGCCTCATAACATTGCCCACTTCTTCGGGTCTGAAATGGAGGTACATCTCTGGGTGCTTGGAATGGGTGCCTGCTTTGGTTGCCGTTGCGTCATCTCCGACGTAAGGCCGGTCTTTGCGAGCAGGTAGGTGAAGCAGTTCATTTGCGGTATCAGAAATAATTTTCAACTTTGTTAAATCCCTTGATTTAACAGTAGTGTAGCCCATCTTCATTTCCAGGTTCGGTATAATCTCAATTAGGTCTGCGTTACCGGTTCTCTCGCCCACTCCATTGATGGTTCCCTGAACATGGGTTACCCCTTCTTCAACAGCGGCAAGGGTGTTTGCAACCGCAAGCCCGCAGTCGTTATGCGTATGTATTCCCACAGGCACTCCTGATTTCTTGAATTTCTTAACCACATATGCGACTGTTTCCCTAAGCGGAGTCATCATAGTTCCTCCGTCTGTGTCGCAAAGTACCAAAGCGTATGCGCCTGCAGATTCTGCCATCCTGAGGCATTCAATTGCGTAGTCGCTATCGCGTCTGAACCCTTTGAAGAAGTGTTCGGCGTCGAAAATGACCTGCTTTATGTGAGGCTGCTTCTTGAGGTATTTAATTGAGTCGTAAATCATGTCTAAATTTTCTTCAGGTGTCGCTCCAAGTTCGGCAGTTGCATGCAAAGGGTCAGCTTTGCCGAAGATTGTGACGACTTCCGCCTGAGTTTCAGCGAGGATTTCAAGATTAGGATCCTTGTCTGGGCTAATTCCCTTTCTCCTCGTCATGCCGAAGGCTGCGACCTTCGAATTCTTCAAAGCCAGATTTCTTACATGCTTGAAAGCCGTTATGTCCTTCGAAGACCTGGAGGGAAAGCCCAGCTCGATTATCTGGACACCAAAATCATCCAACATCTTCACGAGTTCCATCATGTCCGGCTCCGAGATGGTTGCTCTTATGTTCTGCCTTCCATCCCTGAGCGTTGTGTCTAAAATCTCAACCTCTCTATCCATCAACGCACCTCCATGGACATAAGCGGACAAGAATAAAAATTCATTCGATTTGAGCGTATCGTTTATCATCAGTTATTCAATCATTAGCATTGTTTGTTCATAACGTTTTCGGCAAAATCGAGTTTGTAAAATTAGAATCGCTTGTGAGCTCTTAGTGTTGTCTCAATTTCTTGACTGAATCTTGAGCAACAAATTAACTTTTTTAGCAGAAAGGTTACTTTCATCTCTGTACCGTACATTACTTGGGAGATTATTAATACAACTTTGTTGCAGATGTAGCATCGCCTATGAACAAAGCGGAAACCCTTTCGGTGCTGCATGAAATCTTCGATACTTGCAAAGAAAATGTAGTGATGCGTTGTGTATCTTTAGACCCTGCTGACTCTGTTATCCAGAAGACGGATAAAGGCTATCAATTGAAAATTAAGTGCGAATTAGATAGCTACTCAAGGGACTGCATTATTAGCATCTGTGCAAAGCGCAATTTAGCTCTGATAGAAAAGAATGGCTGCGTAATTCTTCAATCTCTTTAATTTTGATGAAGTCAAGTTTCTGTCTTGTTCTGTTTCTTGACAATCTCAAATCAATGCCTCTCACATTATTTCTGGGTCTTTTGAACCAGTGGCCTGCGAAAGTTAAAGTCGAAAAAGTGCCATAAACAATATCGAACAGTATAACCCCATTGTTGAAGAATGGAGGAAAACTTGAAAATTGAAGCTTAAGGTTACGGATTGTTGGGAGTGTAATTAATCCAGTTGTCTGGAGATTGAAACTTTACTAATGGAGTATTATCAAGGTCCCTAATCTTTGGCTCGTTTAACTCTTTTAATGTAGCTAAGATTTCCCTATGGTGCTCCTCATCATTTATTATGCTCTCAAAAATGCCTTTGACCTTTTCCAAGTTTATGCTGTAAATTTGATTTATCTCTTTGGTCAGATATTGTAAGGTTTGCATTTGCACAAATACGTAGTACTCTTCACCCATGGTGCTTTCTAACACATAGAGTTTTTCATACAATTCTGCAGAAAACAAATTGCCTTCTTTAACTGTAACTTCTTTGAGGTAGATATTCACGTTCTGCCATATTTTTCCAAGATTTTTTTCACAATCTTTGATTTTAACATTTGTAGAGAATAAACTTTCACTTATACCGTGTAAAAGGGCAGAATGCTTTGAGCTGTCTTGAGCGATGCTTAGTAGCAGAGACTTTGAGAGGGGGATTTCGGTTTTTTCAGAAAGGCCCTTGTACAACAGAGCCGTGTTATATTCTAACATGCTTAGGCAACTGAGTTGACTAGCCATTTCTTTGCTGGTATTCTTTTTCGGCATGCTAAAGCTCCAGATCAATGTCTCTCAACCCTTCATAAAGGATTTATGAATTTCAGCTCACAAACTCAGAGTACGTTTTGAGGAATGATGTAAATATCACTGCTGACAACCTACCATAGGGGATTGATAGGACGTGAGTTTTATTCCGACAACTGTGACTCAAGTCGTTTTCTACGCCGTCTTCGCCATGTGGCTTGCCTTCACATTTTTAATCGAGCCCTTGATAATCAGAAGTAAAGGCGAAAAGACGGCGAAGACAAGGGAAGACAAAGGTTCGGCCTTACTGATATACATCAGCGTTTTTGTTTCAATCATCACGGCTTTCCAGTTCGCGGGCGCCAACATTACTCCTCTCCCTGAATGGGTCTTCATCCTAGGCATCTGTCTTATGCTGTTGGGTATCTTCGTGAGAGAATGGGCCGTAACCACACTTAGAGGATTTTTCCTGTTCACAGTGGGCGTTCGGCAAGATCACAAAGTCATCGAAAACGGGCCATATCGATTTGTTCGGCATCCCGCTTACAGCGGAAGCGTTCTCACGATGATCGGTTTGGGACTCGCCACGCAATCAGCAGTCGCCGTGCTGATTCTATCCGGGGTTTGCGGAATCGCTTACGGCTACAGGATACATGTGGAGGAGTCTGCTTTGGAGAAAGATCTCGGCGAAGAATATTTGCAGTATATTAAAAGGACGAAACGGCTGATTCCCTTCGTCTTTTAGGCAGAAATACAGGATTTGCAGTGTTTTTCCACGCGTAACCTTGAATATCGGTTATCTGGGCAGAAAATAGAAAAGGCGATTTATATAGGCAGAATTGACATAACAGCTACCTTTTAGATAGAACGGCATAATTTCATGGCTGGTCGATGTTTTAGCTGGAAGAGTCCCTCAAACAGTGGTTGCATGTGCTAAGGAATAAACCGTTCCCTCGCAGGAACTCCTACTGCTTCTTTCCTCTAAACTTGGCTACGTAAACTAGTAAGAGGACAACAACTACTGTAGTCCCTAAGCCAATTAGGGTTAGTGTTGAGGCAAAGTTTTCTTGAATATTATTTGGAGTTGGGCTAGGTTTTAGTGTTGGTTGTTGTGTTGAAGAACTTGAAAGACTTGGGCTTAAACTTGGTGAATTACTTGATGCAGGTAAAACATTAAATTCAACTGTAAGTGTTGAAACTGAATTATTGTCTGCATCTTTAACTTCCACGTGGACGTGGTGGCTGCCTATGCTGAAAGTGTCTGAGGAGTAATAGGGCGAAGTTGTGGCTTGCACAATAGTGGAATCCGATGATTTCTCGATATTCCATGTGTAAGTGAAGGGTGCTTTTCCTCCCTCAACAGATACAGTGAAGTTAATAGTGTTGCCAAAGTTCAGTGAACTTGCTGATTCAGACAGACTAGCACTCATTGCAGTTTCTGCCGTAGATGTAGGGCTTGGCGTTGAAATCGGTGATGATGATGGGGTGAGTGTGCTGTTAACGTAAAATTGAGAAGTTGCTGCCCAATTTTGGTTGCACACTATCGATTCATTGGGAGAACCGATTAGAGCAACACTGTTTACTGCACCGTAGTAGACCGTTATACTGTGTAGTCCATCAGTTAAGTCGGTTAGGTTTGCTTGTCCACTAAAACTGTAGTAGTAAACAGGGTCTCCGTATATTTGTGTAGTTTTTGTTCCTTCAAACCTCCACCCTGAGGAACGCATGTCTTGCCCGTCCAAGACGTAAAAGAACGACCTAAGCCAATCCAGAGTGACGTTGTCAGAGACGGAAAACTGAGAGTCACCTTGTGCTGTGAAGCTAACAAGAAGGGGCAGAGCACAATTTGCTCCACCTACTGGAGATTGAATAGTAACCGTCATCTGTGGATCGAAACACCAAGGAATAGGATTAGCCTTTGCGACATCAACAGCTTGCATACCCGTTGCTAATGAAATTAAGAAAGCTAAGATGATTATTGCTGCCATGAATGTTTTCTTACTCATAGCAATCAAGATACTAATCGGCGTAACCCTCCTAAAAGAGTGCTTGTAAAGATTTCTTGACACAAAAATTCTTGACCAAAAGCTAAAAAAACCAACTGAAAACTTTCGTTTTCTGCCACTTTATTCTTAAATAATCTAATAAGATAATTTATTCTCCAAAGTCTTTTAAAGGAATTAAGCCTTTCAATTCTTAATGAATCCCAATGGACTTTGAGAAGATTCTCGGCACAGTTCTGTTTCTTTCTGGAGGTTTCCTACTTATCGCTGCTATTCTGTTTCTTATAAATAACTTTAGTTTTTCAACGATTGTTTCTGTATCAAGTCCTTTTTTGGCTGAAGTGTTGATAGGTGTTTTCTTGATGGTATTCGGTTTATATCTGTTGAAGATTATCCTCAATAAACATGAACACTTCCCTAAATGATGACTAATCCTCTTTCAGCGTTCTTAATATGTGAGAAATTGACCACTGGACCCCAAAATTAATTGGAAGGTTAAGGAAAGAATTGTCCTGTTGCAGAGCTGGCAAGAGGCAGACAAGTCTTACTATCATCGGCAAAGCATAGATTATGCTAAGCAGTCGGTGAACTGACCACACTTGACCAAAGTCAACACTCAGCAGGCAAATCTGTTGATCAAAATGGCTTTTTAACCTAAGTTGGGAACTGTGGCGGGAGGGGGACTTGAACCCAAGCTTACAGGATAAACCCCGAGGTTTGCTTTATAAAATGGTAGCTGTTCTTCATAATATAGGCTGTAATTGTTTTAGTTCAATCGCTCAGAGGTTACTTGATGAGCCAACCCCAGACGCCAAACAAACTTGTCGCTCCACTGCAAGGGCACACTAACTTGGTTTTAGGCATTGTTATGCTTGGAACACTTATGGGAGCATTGGACAGCACTATTGTCTTGCTGGCGTTCCCAGTTATCAACGATAGTCTCCACTCGGATTTGGCAACGTCCCTTTGGATTATCCTGGCCTACCTTCTTGTTATTGCGGTTGCAACCACACAGATGGGTAGAATCGGCGACATATATGGCAGAAGTCGAATCTTCAACTTGGGCTTCATCATCTTCACAATCGGGTCAGCACTGTGCGGATTCTCAACCCACATTTTCCTGCTCATCGGCTTTAGAGTTGTTCAAGCAGCAGGCGGAGCCATAATGCAGGCAACCAGCGGTGCCATCATAGCGGATTATTTCCCCAGAGAGAAACGCGGCAAGGCATACGGTTACAACTCTTTAGGTTTCACTGCTGGAGCATTGCTTGGGATAATTTTAGGAGGCGTCATCACAAGCTACGTTAACTGGCAATACATTTTCTTCATTAACATTCCAATAGGCGTAGCCGCCACCGTTATAGGGTTAAAATACCTCAAAGACATCGCCCGGACTCCAGTTAGACTAGACCTTGCCGGGATGGGGTTGCTCGCTTCAGCGTTGGTATTGCTTTCTTTGGGGCTGGTTAATTTTGCCGCCACTGGACTTAGTGTTTTCAACGTCGCCGTAGCTGCGGTTGGGGCTGCCTTGTTGCCAGTGTTTATTCTGTATGATAGGCGCCTTGCTAATCCGTTGATTGATTTCGAAGCCCTAAAAATCAAGGTGCTGCGAAATGCAATCCTATCCGCATTCTTCACCAGCATTGGCTATTTCTCAGTGATTTTTCTGGTCATAATGTACCTGCAGGGCATAAGAGCGCTTTCACCGCTAAACGCCTCACTTCTGCTAGTGCCCGGGTACGTTGCTGGAAGCTTTCTGGGTCCATTGATGGGCAGATTGTCTGACAAGTACGGGTCAAGAGAAATAGCCACCTTGGGAATATTCTTCTTAACAGTTGCCATAGCTGTTTACTTAACAATGACAGCTACCTCGCCGCTCTACATTGTGCTGATTGCCTCCGCAGTTTCGGGAGTTGGAACCTCCATGTTTTTCCCCTCCAATAACAGTGCCGTTATGGCAAATGCGCGGCCCGGCTCCTATGGCAGTATTTCTGGCTTGTTAAGAACAGTTCAGAACATCGGGTTAGTTGGCAGTTACGTGCTAACTATTTCAGTTGCAGCAGCCTCACTTCCAAGGCAAGTAGCTTTTGAAGTGTTCGTTGGAACATCTACCCTGTCAGGAGGCGTGAGCGAAGCATTCATCTCGGGCATAGATCACGCATTCTATGCCTCAATAGCAATTCTGATTGTCGCAGGGATACTGTCTTTCATTAGAGGCAAAGAAACAAGAAAACAACGAACCCAAGCCTGAATCACCATAAAACCAAATACCCCAGAATTAACCCAAAAGGGTTCAGTGGCGGCGGGGGATTTGAACTGGCCTGAGTGGAGATGTAATCCGCATCTTCCCCTTTTTTGTTTTCTCAAGTCAATAAACCAGTTAAGTTTTGACTCTACTATGTCTATAGGTCATAGAACGTCATGAAATTTTTGAAAACTAGTCTCGGTTAAGATGTGTCCCGGGGGGTGGATTTGTAGTTGCGTCGGTGCAGTCACAATTGCTTATATGCCATCAAGGTGTACTGTATATTGAGACATAATAATTGGAGGATTTCCGATGTTTGTGGAGAAACTTAGAAAAGCTCTGGACAAAAACAATGAAGGAAAAGTTAACCTAAGAATATCGTCCACCACACCAAACGACAATAATTTCCACAAAAAAGCAGTACTCACCGCAATATGCTTATTAGCTATAATTATCCTTGGCGGAACCCTTGCGAATTTCGGTTCCAACATAGCTGTTGTTCATGCAGGTTCCGTGGAGGGTATTGGAACTGGGATTTACTGGGACCAGGCTTGCACAAACAGAACTCTTTCCCTCAATTGGGGGCTCGTAGAAGCGGGCTCAAACAAGACCCTAACGGTTTATGTTAGGAATGAAGGCAACTCGGCGGTCTCGCTGTGCTTAAGTACGTCAAACTGGGCTCCATCCGCTTCTTTGGGCTATATGTCTCTAAACTGGAGCTACTCGGGTCAAGTTCTTAGCATAGGTCAAGTGGTGCCTCTGGAAATAACCCTGACTGTGAATCCCACCATTAATGGGATAACCGTTTTCAGCTTCGACATAATCATAACAACAAGCGAAAACTGACAAAGGACCGTAACCAAACTTCAAGTCTCCTCAACTTTCTTGGAGGGATTTGAACCCTCAACCCCAACTTAGGACACTGATGCTTTTACTTGTCAACATTTAAAAAATAGTATAAGCAAACAATTTATAGTATTTTGCTATATAATTTAGTAGGTGAAATTATGGCTTACGAAGTTAAAGTAACCCGCCAATGCCAAACCACAATTCCCCACGCTATACGGAAAAAATATAAAATAGACGAAGGCGACAGCGTAATCTACGTTGACTTAGGAGACCACATAGCAATCGTACCTGTTTCTAAAAATCCACTTAAGGCATTAAAAGACTTCAAAATTGACGTAAAAGAATCCGTTCCCGAAATGCGCAAAGAAGCGCTGCAAACCGCTCAGAGACTTGTGGACAAAAAATTTAAAGGTGACTAACAGTCTTAATCGAATCCGACCTTCTACTGGCAGCTATAAAAAAGGAAGATCGCTTAAAACCCGCCGCTGAGAAAATCATTGAGAAGATAGATTCAGGTGAGCTAAAAGGTGTTTATGCGTCAACTGCAGCGATTCAAGAGGTCATTTTCTGGTTCTACAACAGACAGTTATTTGGTGAACTCGCCAAAGCCGTGAACGTTCTGTCGCATTTACGCAATGTGGATTGGGTTGCCGTAACCCCTGAAATATGCTTAACCGCTTCACTTTTGATTAACGAATACAAGACTTCACCGTTCGATGCCTACCAAGCAGCAACTGCAATGCCCAGAGACAAAACCATCATTAGCACGGAACACATATACGACAAAATCAAGGGAATAACTAGAATAGAACCGACGGCGTTTGTCAAAGACCTGTAGTCCACGAGAGAAAGGCGGGCGGGGAGGGATGCGCTTAATTATTTAAGCGAATCCTTGCAAGAATTCAGAGCAAAACCACTTCGACTTATGCCGGGAGGGGGATCCCAGCACCATTTTACAGTAAAATCCAAACGTGAAACCGCTGTGTCCCATACCAAAATGCGTCGAGACCTATCTATTAGATTGGCGCTGTCCTTGAGTTATTTTCGGGAATATATTTTGTCGTTAACATGAATTGAAACAATCGGATCTATGAATTAAAGGAGCGCTTGGAAGCTATTTTTAGACAAGTCGTTTGTTCAAAAAACCCTGTAATATCGAATACGCTGTTTTTTAGGTATTTCAACTTTTTAGCTTGAACGTAGTCTTTCTGCCAGCTTATCTTTTGGAATTACTATGACAAATCCATCTACATGTTTGGCCATAGTTATCCACTTCCTTTCGCATATAACAACCGAAAACAAGTTCTTATGCTTGTTTTGTATAAGTCAAAGAGAGATCCCCTTCCCATTCAGAATTTCCTTTCTTCATCTCACCTTTGCTTCTCATAGTCTGCCTGTCTTCCGAGATTGTCACTGTAAATCGTTGGGAGAACTCTGGATCATCTCTCCACCACTTCCACTGCTTATCATCAATAGACATGTTATATTTTCTGGAAACACCACGGTTATCATAATAGATCATGTAATATTTTCCTTTTGAGTCATCGCTGCCAAAGATAGCAACTCCCTTTGGGAAGTGTTCGTCTTGTATTTCAGAACGCATAATAATGAAAGCCCCGTCCTCAAGCCACTCAAAAGAAGCTATACCTTGAAGTGTTTTATTAGGTAGAAAAGGGTGAGTGCCGGTTGTTTTCCACTTTCCAATCAATACTTTAAAGGGTCGTAGTGCTGGATTTATGCTTTTATTGTCCATAGGCTTACCTGCTAACCCTTTGACGTTGAATTTTTTAAGCAACTGAACCTGTCCTAACTTTTCCAGCTCGTTTGTAATTCGCCATAATCACGCCGCCGGAAGTAATACCACTTTCTGTGAGTGTAAATGCTGCGGGGATCGTGCCTTCAGCGAACAGTTTTTTCCCTTGGCCAAGCGTCAAGGGGTAGGTTACAAGCCTGAGCTCATCTATCAGATCATTCTTCAGCAGGAGCTGAATGAGTTTGCCGCTGCCCCAAACATGGAGATCCGAGCCATCTGAATTTTTGAGCTTTTTAATATCTTCCAAGCCTTTGATAAATACTGTGTTTTGCCAATTCGATTTATTTAGAGTGCTACTTAGGACATATTTTTTTCCAACGTTAATACTAGGCCAGAAATCGGCATGATGTGGCCAGTAGCTGGCAAAAATTTCAAAAGTTTTTCTGCCTAACAAATACTCTGCCGGTTGCATGTTTTTTTGGAAGAACTCGTTTCCATTAGCGCTCGCATACGGTGCAGTCCAGCCACCGTATTTAAAACCATTCGAGGGGTCTTCTTCGGGTCCGCCTGGCGCTTGCATTACCCCATCTAGTGTAATCATTGTTATGACGAGTATTTTTCTCATGTCTCGCTGCCTTCCTAAAATTAACGTCTACAAAAGGTAATAATGTGGCAGCATTCTTATCTTTATTTATGCTACTGCTGAAGCCCCCTTGTTTGTAGCCGACGAGTCGCATCATAAAACAAAGAAGCATCGAACGTGCGAGGATTCGCTTAAATTATTAGCGACTCATTTGGCTGGCGGGGAGGGATTTGCGGAGGCCGTGCTTGCGTTATTCTTATATTATCGTATACATTTTATTAGTTATGTATACGGGTGAAATAGTGACTGAAGTGCTATCTGTAAGGGTAAAGAAAAGCTTGAAACTTGAAGCTGAAAAGCTAGGGATCGACTTAAAACTGGCTGTGGAGAAAACCCTTGAAGAACTTGTAGCTGAAAAGAAAACACATGCACAGCGAGTAGCAAAAGAACTTAGAAACTTAATGGATGTTAAGCCTCAGGATTGGATTGAAGATGTCAAAGCGACAAGGCATGAGATGTAAATATCTTTTAGATACCTCAGCACTTTATCCGATACTTATCTCAGGTGTTCCCTTCAACGTTGATGAATGCGCAGTGAGTTCACTTACCGAATACGAAGTTGGAAACGTGCTCTGGCGCGAAAACAAACAAGGCAAACTAAAGAACCCGACAAAGGTTGCATCAATTTTTTCAGAAACACTAAACCCAATGCAAAAGATGCCTATTGACTCCATCGCTGATGTTCTGGCAATTGCTATAGAAAGAAACCTCACATTTTACGATGCTTCGTATGCACATATTGCTGAAAAGCAAAACTTGAAATTGGTAACCCAAGACGCAGATTTGCTGAAGAAATGCAAAGTCGCAATTTCAATAGACCAGCTGAAATAATTTTAAGGTACATGTGGCGGGCGGGGAGGGATTTGAACCCTCGACCCCCAACTTAGGAGGCTGGTGCTCTATCCGTACTGAGCTACCCGTCCAATAACACCAACTCACAACAACTTAGACATAAATACTCTTCTAAAACTAGAGAAACTTCTCGTACACTCAGAAGAAAAAGGCAGAAGAGCAAACACACGAGAAAGAATAGAGGGCTAAAGCAACTATTAAAATAGCAAACTTATTTTCCACAAGAAGTAGATACTCAGTATACGGGAAGAAATCTTGAACGGCCAGATCCAAATCGTCAAGAGAAACGTGCAAGCCAAAGAATCCCTACATCGTTTGCCAAGTATATAAAGGTTGAACGCAGCTTCATACACCTCATGAATGAGCCTGCACTAAAGAGTTCACCGTCTACTTAGATGGCTAAACTGGCAGCTATGTCGGACATTTTTAATTTTCTATCACCAAATGCGCAGTTTTTCATAATATTTATGAATAAATCTTAACCAACTTTATATTACGTTGAACATTAGTATGTTTATGGAACAAAAGGAGTTAGACAAAAAACGAAAACAGAAATGAGATGCAAAATCCGAGAATATGCGAAAGAAACAGGCCTCTATTGGCTGGCCTCAACTTTAGAAAGGGCTGCAGAGTCGGCAGCACTTGTTGCCTTTAAAGGGATTTCCCTGTGCGTCTCACTCGCGAATTATAGGCTTTCCAGTAACAACAAAGCCACAAATATTAACGCTAATTAAAACCCAATTTTTCCCAAATCCACTCCTAAAAAAGCATATGTTTTTTGAACCGGCAACTGCAAAAAGAGTTTATTTTACATCAAATAGCATTAAAATGCTTAATGCAAGTTTTACGCTTGTTTTGCGTGGTTTAGCCTTTTTGGAAAAGACTTTCCTTAAACAACCCCCTTAAAACAGAACACACATAACGACTAAAGAATAAACTACTTGGGTAGCTGACCTGAAATGTTTTAACTTTGTGCTTGACTTCGTGCAAAAACTTTAAAGTATAGGAATCCGCGATTTATGGGTGGTTGGTGCAGGGGTACCCGAGCCAGGTCTAAATAGGCGGCCAAATCGCCCCCTAGGACAAGGGGGAGGACTTAAGATCCTCTGACTCAGGTCTTCGTGGGTTCGAATCCCACCCCCCGCACCATTATTAGAAGACATACGCCAATACCACAAATTCTTCTTTTTTCTCAGCTCTCAAGTAATCTATCTATCGAAAACTTAAGAGAAGAACAACTTTTGAAAAAACACGTGTTGCTCTATCAAAGTTTTGGTGGTAGTTGTCGCTGGGACACAAAACTTCCAAATTACCTATACTTCTAACTGTTGGCTCTTCTGAAAAAAGTAGAGCGGTGGGGGCAGCCCATGTTATGGTCAGACACGTTCTTTGACTATGAAATAATGTATAACCTGTGGGTTATAGTTTCTATCACGTCGTTTGCACCTGATAACGTCTCCTGCTATGGTCTAATAAAAGCTTGAAAAGCCACCTATTGCTTGGTGAAAGAAAATGAAAATAATAGCAATTCACAAAACACCCGAGATAACAGCAATAAAAGGAATCAAGAACCAAAATGAAACTTTAGATTTGATTAACAGAGCATTTCCAATGCAGCCAGCCGACCATTCAGCGCATCCTGAGGGGGTTTACTTTGCAATCGGTCTTGCAAACGAATCAGAACTGATGCAAAAAAAGTTAGTATGCTGCGAATGCTACGCTCAACAGTGCATCTCTTGCGGTTATCGAAACTAGAAAAGAATACCTGAACCCAAAAAATAATAAGCGAAGTTAAAGTACATAATGTGAAAACAATCTGCTAAATAAAACTACATTGGTGAAGCGATTGCCCTCAGATATAGATCTAAAATGTACAGTAAATCGAGAGTATATTCAAACCGGAAAAGAAACAGTGGTCTACATTTCGTTTGATGTAATACCTCCTGAAACTACTGCCGTTTTAGATGCATCGAAACGACTGAACATCTGCATAGTAATTGACCGAAGCGGATCTATGCGCGAGGAAAACAAAATCGGCAATGCTAAATTGGCAACTAATCAGCTTATTCAAGCTTTAAAACCAACAGATTACGTGTCAATCGTTTCATTCGCGGATAACAAACGCGTCGAGGTTGATTCTCAGCCAGCCGACAATGCGGATATCTTTCAAAGAGCCGTGGAGTCCATTAACGCGAGAGGCTCAACGGATATTCACTCAGCACTTCAAGCTTCTTTCGAACAAATAATGCGCCAAAACGGAAAATTTACTGAAGTTCCCGTAAATCGAATTATACTCTTAACTGACGGTCAACCAACCGTCGGAAAGAAAAACATAAACGATTTTGTCGTACTATCCGAGACTATACGAAGGAACAACACGTCCGTGACTGTTTTGGGATTGGGTAGCGACTACAACGAACACCTCTTATCAGCAATAGCATCTACATCCGACGGATCATGGTATCATGTAACTGACCCCAACAATTTACCCCGCATATTCTCGGAAGAACTTCTAGAAATGAAAACAATAGTAATGGTCAAACCGGAACTTCAAGTCCAGCCCATGGGCGGCGCTAAAATAAGCGAAATCTACAAAGTACGACCAGTTTTAGACCAAATCAAAAAAACCGATGTAAGAAACGGAAAGTACATAATTTCTCTTGGAGACTTGGTGGGCGATCAACCACAAAATATAGTAATGAAAGTTGAACTCCCACCAAAGGATTCAGGAACATACCAAATTGTCCAAGCTACTCTGGCAAGCGAAAGAAACGCCATCACCCGTGATGTAAGCATAAACTACACAGACGACACTACGTTATTCTCTAAGGAAAGCGATCCATATCCCCGAGTGCTCCTATTAACCTCAGAGGGAACGATCCTGTTAAGACAAGGGGTCGCTTCTGGAGATGAAACCCTCATTAATCAAGCCCAAACACTCCTTAAGCAAACTTTCTCAGATCCTAATGCTGCCTCAATCGTTAAAACAAGCGAGCTCATCCAAAACTTGGTCGGCCGCTTTAACAATTCATATGAAACGACTATCATTAAGAAAGGAAACTTATCTCAAGAAGACAAAAAGAAAGTAATTTCGGAAACAACTGTTATCAAAAAACAGGTAACAAAGTGAGGTCTTAACTATGAAATGCCAAAAATGTGGATATGAAAACCCTCTTGACAACCAATTCTGTGAAAACTGCGGAAGCCAACTTTCGTCACTTCAACCAGTTTCAAATGTGCCTATTGCTCCCGTAGCAGGAAACAATTTAACTGTTTGCCCATCGTGTAGAAACCAAAACCCACCGGGTTCGGCATTTTGTGAAAACTGCGGTGCGACACTACCAAAAGCTGCAACAACACCTGCAAAACTCAACCCGGTTTATCAGCGACCATCAATTCAAAAAATCCAGAGAACGCTGCTTCTCCCAGACGGCTCAGAAATCGCAATTAATACCAAAAAGAGCATAGGTAGACTTGACCTCGCAAGATGCGCCGATCCAACCAAGATCAGATGGATATCACGGCAACAATTTGAAATCTTCGACGAAAACGGCGCTTACTATATAGAGGATGAACAAAGCGCCAACGGAACAAAATTAAATGGAACAGAGATACGCCAGCAAGGCAAACAACTGCTGAAAGACGGAGACGAAATCGTTGTTGGGGACGCTGTTAAGCTTTCCTTCAAAGAAAAAGTTCAGTGATTCAATTTGACTCTATGTAGGGGTAGCACGATTCAAGGTTCATTGGGAACCTACATTGTAGAGGCTCCTCTATGCCAAGGCGGTATGGGGTGTGTGTATCTTGGAAGATCATCTACGGGTAACAAGATTGTAATTAAAGAACCGCGAATCCTTGGAGACTCTGAGGACCCGATTCGCATAGAAAAGTTGAAGGTCGAAGCCGACATCCTCTCAAAGATCCAACATAAAAACATCGTAAAATATGTAGATTCCAAAGAAGAAGGAACAACGTTCTACCTTGTAATAGAGTTTGTACCAGGACAAACTCTGAGAGATGCCTATTGGAAGAGCCCTGCGCCCGAAGCGGAAGTCAAAGAGCAAAGTCTAACGCTTCTGAATGCACTAAATTACTTGCATGGCCTGAACATTATTCACCGAGATATCAAACCCCAAAATCTCCTCCTAAACAATAAAGATTTAACGTTGATAGACTTCGGAACTGCCAAGCACGGATATACCCAAGTGCTCAGTTTTGGGCACACAATCGTCGGTACCCAGTATTGGTCGGCGCCTGAGCAATTTTCAGGGCTCGCCACTCCAAGGTGTGACATTTACTCAACGGGTGCTGTGATGTTTTTCCTCCTTACTGGACTCCCCCCGCAGATGTACATGAAATCTGACGGAAGCGTTGAATCGCCAAAGAAAGTGAACTCCAGAATCAGCGATGAAATCGCAAACATCGTTGTAAAAGCGATGGCTTTTGACCCCGCAAAACGTTTTCAGATAGCCGACGATATGACAAAAGAGATCGAAGGTAAAAGCGTTATTCATGACTTACCCTGCATATTCGTCAGAGGAAAACGATACAACGTCGATAAAAAGCTATCAATTGGACGGTCGCTTCCAGCCGATGTTGTCATTGATGATAACATGTGCTACGTTTCCAGGCAACATGTAGAAATTTTC
Source organism: Candidatus Bathyarchaeota archaeon (assembly GCA_963760905.1). Taxonomy (GTDB): domain Archaea; phylum Thermoproteota; class Bathyarchaeia; order Bathyarchaeales; family Bathycorpusculaceae; genus JADGNF01. The sequence goes on along the minus strand of CAVXEQ010000003.1, from coordinate 204,685 downwards.
CCCTGCCAAGGAAAGATATGGATTCGAGATGCCGGAAGTAAAAATGGAACATTCCTTTATCGGAGCGGTGTATTTCAGCAAGTTTCCACAAGCGAGCTCAGGGATGGCGATTTGATAGCGTTGTGTTACAAGAAAGACAAGGGACCTTACATTACATTAAACTTTAAACAAGGAATTAACTGACGCCAAATTGCTTTTGTTGACCACATTAAAATAGAGGAATCACTCAATGCAAAGGTTCTATCAAACCGGAGAAGTCCTGCTTAACCGTTTTGAAATTCTTAGCTTATTCAAATCAACTGAATTATCGCATACATACTTGGCAATCGACCGAATCATTGGTAACAGAGTGATTATCAAATGCGCTAACTCAGACAGTAGCGATGGGCATGGTGAATTGAAGCTTGAAAGGTTGCGGGCAGAAGCAAATATTCTGCAGTTGCTGAACCATCCTTCTATCGTACGGTTCGTAGGCTCTTGGGGAAATAACTCAAATTATAACCTTGTAACGGAATATGTTGACGCGAAGAGCATGAAGGAGATTTTCGTGAACGGCTCTCCGACGCGCGAGCAGATAATTGAGTATATAATTCAGGTTCTTGAAGCAACCGAATACCTTCACCGAAAGAGCGTTATTCACCGGGACATTAAACCTGCAAACTTGCTAATGAGCGACATTGTTGTTATGCTGGATTTCGGTGCAGCTGAATTATTGTCGCCTAATTCATCACATACTGCTACCGTTATCGGCACACCAGGATATCAGTGCCCCGAGTCGTTTAGAGGTGTTGTTTCAGCTCAATCTGATGTTTACTCGATAGGCGCGACTCTTCTTTTTCTTCTAACAAAGCAAAAGCCTTCTGGAGATCTGAGCAGATTCAGGAATTTGTCGGAACACACTGATCTGCTTCAAGTTGCCTTCCAGGCGATGGATCCTAACCACCAAAAGAGATTCAAAAATATTTCTGAGATGAAGCTCAAAATAATGAGTATGAGTAGTCTTGGCCCTCGGTTAATACATAGAGAAAACATTTATCCGCTTTTCAAAAATGATGTTACCATAGGAAGAGGCGAAGAGTCAGATTTTAAGGTCCCCGATCCTATGAAGTTCGTTTCGCCTGTACATGCCGAACTCTGTAACGGGGAAAAAGGGCGCTTTCTCCGTGACAAGAGTATTAACGGAACTTTTCTGTACAAAAACGAACGTTACTTGAAAATCGATAGGTCTTGTCTGGTGGACGGCGATACTATGGTATTGTGTTACAAGCCTTCTAAAGGGCCCCACAAATTAGTGAAGTTTAGAAACAGCAACAACAAATAAACTCGGCAATGAAAAGATTATTCATTTAGGAACTTAACCCAAGTCTTTCCGACTTTAAATTGATCCCCATTCCGGAGTTCAACTTTCCCTTTGAAGAGTTCTTTTCCATTTATGATTGTTCTGTTGGTGCTTCCGAGGTCTTCCAGAAAATACTGTTTATCTGCCTTGGTTATTCGAGCTTGATTCCATGATATGAATCTGTCAAAGGTAATGGGGATGTTGCATTTGGGGTTTCTGCCAATTGTTGTTATCTCTTCTTTCAAGGCATATTCTTTGCCGTCGTCCATTCCGCTGTCGATCAGTATTCTCGTCTTGTTCACGGTCGTTTGAAAAATCATGGGGTCAACTTTCATAAGTGTTTCATTTGGCAGAACAAATTCTCGCTCTTTGGCTTTCTCAAGGGCTTCGCCTATCTGTTTTAACCTATCAGGAATTAAGAAATATGCACAAACAAATCCACGTTCGCCCCTTTTCGGGACTTCTTTTATTACTCCGATTTCTTCGAGGTCTTTGCAGTGTTTAACTACGGCTTCCAAGGATACCTTTATTTCACGCTGTATTTCTCTGCGTGTCTTCTCTCCGTGTTGCAGGAGATTGATTATTTCCATTCGTTTCTGGCTGCCTAAAACTCGCAAAATGTGACCGAGATCATCAGAATTAGAATCTTGCTGTGGCTGGACTTTCATCGTTGTTCTTCCCCAAAGGACTTGGTATGAGTATGCGACATTAGGTAGATATAATCTTCGATGAAAAGATTTGTACTTGAGAATTCTATTCAGGACGACAAATGATGCTTTGCTTTAGAGTTTCAGCACTTCTCCACACGTTTTTCTGGTTTTCCATAAAACATATGAGCATGAAAAAAACATATCGTTTGTCATGAACCGAGAACTAGGGATCCCGCTAATTCTTTTTTTGATCTTTACTTTCACTATCATTCCAGCTTTTGTACCCGTTAAAGGGCAAACAACCCAGTACACCATTAACGGCACCGTTTCCACCGGTGAACTCGATTATTACTGGATCTCCAATGTACGGCAAGGCGACTTGTTCTTGCTAAACGTTACCGAAGCGGCATTTCAGCTTTCCTACGCTAATTTGACTGTCATTGATACATCCGGCAATGTTATTCAGTTTATTGCTAACACAACTTCAGATCTTCTTCTCCGAATTGGACCAAACAGAGCGGGGGATTCCCATTCCGTTAATGAGCTAAACAGACCTGGGATTTCTTATACCATTCAGTGCAGTCATCCGTTTACGAAACAGGTAATGGCAAACGTGGGAAGAGGTGATGTCATAATTAGCGGGGTTGATTTTTGGAGAATTTCTAACGTTACGAAAGGTGATTTGTTCTTGCTTATAGTTAGCGGTAATTGGGCTTTTGATTGGGAGACTCAGCTTTCCTATGCAAACTTGACTGTTATCGATACTAACAACAACTCTGGAGATCATATTGTTCAATTTTATGCGAACGTTACAGGCGACTTAATTCTTAGAATTACACCCAGTTGGGATGGAGACAAGAGCTACACAATTCAATGCACTCATCTTCTTTCAAGGACTTCAATGTATGCTGCAGCTGGCACCGTTGCTGGTGGTGGGGCTGATTTTTGGAAGATTTCTAACGTTACCAAAGGCGATTTAGTTTTGCTTGTAGTTAATGGGGAAGGTTTCTGGGATTGGGAAAGTCAGCTTTCCTACACAAATTTGTCAGTCATTGATACGATTGGTGGAACTACAGGCGCACCCAGCAATGCGAATCACATTTTCCAGTTTTACGCCAACTCTACGAGCGATTTATTGTTGAGAATTTCGCCTCCTTGGACTGGTGATATGGCTTACTCTATTCAATGCACGCATTTCATTCCCTCACATAATATTGCGGTCACAAGCGTCTCAACTGATAAAAACACAGTTCAGCCAGGGGCGTATGTTACTGTTTATGCAAACGTGTCAAACCTCGGAAATTATATTGAAAGCTTCAATGTAACAGCCTATTATGGTTCAAAATCTATAGGAATGGTCAACATTATCAACCTAACCTCTCTCGAAACCCGAATTATTAGTTTTCAGTGGGATACAACCGGTGTGACATTGGGTAATTATTCGGTATCTGTGAAAGCTGACACAGTTAATCTTGAGGTTGCGACCGCGGACAACTCCTTAGGGGTGGGATATGTTTTGGTACGAAATCCTGTTACACCAACGCCAACGCAGACATCAACTCCAACGCAGACAGGGACTCCAACCCATGCCCCCACTCAAACTGGCGGTTCTTACTTAACTTGGCTTTTAGACAACCCGACGATGGTCGTAGTCATCGCACTCGTTGTTATAGCACTACTAATCGGGATTGCCAGAATCGCCAGAATACGCAATAAAGGACCTAATACACTTGCACGCTCACCGCCCTTTAGTTCAGCTGGCAATGGAACCGTAATCTGCGGTGCTTGCGGAACACAAAACCCTTCGAGTGGTGAGTTTTGTCTCCAATGTGGTGCGCGCCTAAAAGGGGAAGAAACTAGAGTCTACTGATCGTTTGAATCTGCTTGCTGGTTATCAGTCAGATATATGGCATATAGCAGTCCAGATGGTAAAGATGACGGGCAGGCTTAATCTTCGAGCAAAAAATTGAGTTTGACGATTTTCTATTCTGAAAAAAGGAATCATATTCTTGTTTTAGAAATCGAAATAATGTCTCACGCGACTTTTCTATTTCTCCAAAAAGTATATCAACTTGAAAAAGGCATCGTTTGTCATGAACCTAAAACTGGGGATCCCGCTAATTCTTTTGTTGATTTTAACTTTCACTATTATTCCAGTAGCCGTTGTACCAGTTAAAGGGCAAACGATGCCTTATGCCGTCAACGACTCTGTTTCTGCAGGTAAGCTCGATTATTACTGGATCTCTGATGTAAAGCAGGGCGATTTGTTCCTCTTGACCGTTACAGGAGTGGATTTCCAGCTCTCGTACCCCAATTTTACGGTTATTAACACTCCAAGTAATGTCATTCAGTTTATTGCTAACACGACTTCTAACTTGCTCTTGAGAATTGGACTGGCTGATACTGGTACCGCTTACAACATTAAATGTAATCATCAAATCTCCAGACAGCCAATGCCCTACGCTGCAGGTGGCAGTGTATTACGTGATGGCGCTGATTTTTGGAGAATTTCTAACGTTACTAAAGGCGATTTGTTTTTGCTTGTCGTCAATCCGGATCTATATGGTGGCATCTACGGATTTGGAACCCAACTATCCTACCCAGATTTGACAGTTATAGACACAAATGATATTGCGGGAAGTCACATTATTCAGTTCTACGCCAACATGTCGAGCGATTTCTTGTTGAAGATTACACCGAGTTGGGTAGGTGATATGCCCTATTCTATCCAATGTACTCATTTTATTCCTTCCCATAATGTTGCAATCACAAATGCGTCATCGGACAAGAACGCAGCGGCACCCGGAGAATTCGTTACTATTAACGCTAATGTGGCAAATCTTGGAGATTATAATGAATCCTTCAACGTAACTGCCTCCTACGGGTCAAAATCCATCGGCGTCGTAAACGTGAACAATCTGGCATCTCATGAAAACAGAGCCGTTAGTTTTCAATGGAATACGACCGGTGTAACGTTGGGTAACTATTCGGTATCTGTGAAAGCCGATAAAGTAAATCTTGAAGTCGTTACAGCAGACAATACGCAAAGCGGCGGGTACGTCTTGATACGGAATCCTCCTACTCCTGGACCTTCTCCAACGCCAACGCATACACCCGCTCAAACTCCTATCTCTACTCAAACATCGACATCTCCAACTCTCATAGTGACGACTACACCAACTCAAACCGTGACAGATGTACCTACTCAAACTACCCCAACACAAACTGCGCCACCTACAACAACCACAACTGCAAACGGAACAGTTGTCCGCCTAGAAACATCAATGGGTAATATAACCATCCAGCTACGGGGTGACAAGCCCATCACAACGCAGAATTTCGTGAATTTGGTGAAGCAAGGTTTCTACGACGGCACCTTTTTTCAAAGAGTTATCGTAGGCTTCATGATTCAGGGCGGACAGAACCAAAGCGTGAGCGTACCAACAATTTCTGACGAGATAGGCAGCGACAACCACAATTACAATGGCACAATAGCCATGGCGAAAACCCTCCAACCTAACTCGGCAACTAGCGAGTTCTTCATAAACGTCGCAGACAACACCCAACTCACCCATTCAGATGAAATATCTTTCGACGGTACTTACACAGTCTTTGGCCAGGTCATCAGCGGCATGGATGTGGTTATCGCGATCTCTAAGGTGCCAGTTACAGTCAATGCGGACGGAGAAAATTCTCAGCCTGTTTCGCCAGTAACAATTATAAAAGCAGAAGTGCTGTCTGATTCCCCCGCACAGACTGCCTCACCCCAAGCTACAGCTACTTTTATAACTGCAACTCCCACTCCCGATAGCTCTCAAAGCAGCGATAATTCATTCGTTTCGCTTGATAACTCAATTTTCCTTGGCATTATAGCAGTCATTGTAATCGTAATAATAATAGCGGCTGCTTTACAGTTGAGAAGACGCAAGAAAGGACCTGCGATTGCCCCACAACTGTATACTTCACCATCGCCAAGCCAAGGAGCATTGACCTGTAGCGCTTGCGGAGCGGTTAACCCTGCGAGTGGTGAGTTTTGCATCCAATGTGGTGCGCACCTAAAAGACGAAGAAACAAAAATCTATTGACATTCTAAACCTGATATTTGGGTTTTCAAGTAGACTTCACAGTGTAACTGGAGTTAAGACAAAATGCATAGTTTCGTAGTCGCTTATCCGACTGTGAAATTTCATGGTTACGATCTCTGGTTAGTAAAGAATATCGGCTGAAGTAAACATAGGTGAGTTGCGAGATCACCTGTCAGATTATAAGCAGAAGTATGAAATCCTTGAAGGTAATTACTACAAGAAGAAAGGAACCACATGGGACAATGTGACCTGTGAATACTTGTCGTAAATGTAACTTATTAGTTATATTGAATAATAAATTTGTTACATGCCGTTACTCTTACCACCACTGGAACATAAAAGGATAGAATTCAACTAACATGATGGATGCGCGCAATCCTTAAGCAACCGATTTGCTTGCATCAGAGATGCAAATATCAAATCCAAAAAGAAAATTGCGCCGACAGCATCCGAATTAAAAATATAATCATAATGAGAATATGTAAAACAAGAGGAACAGACTATGGCTCGATGTCACGTTTGTCAAAAAGAATTTGGGCGATTTGAAACAAAAATCGAAAAAGTAGTGGACGGAAAACGTGTAAAATTCTGCACACACTGCTCTTTCTTATGGGATCAGGAACAAAGGAATCGGCAGATCGCCTATCTTTCTCAAGGCGGAATAGTTACTCATATTATTGTTCCGCGGACGGTAACTAAAGATGAATCGGACTCATCCAAGGATCTTATCGGTCATTTGTTGTTCACCGACAAAGCTGTCGTTTTTGCTCAGTTGACCAGCCTCAAAAAACAAGCCGCCGGAGGCGGTGCCATGTTTGGCGCTATTGGTATTATAGTTTCAGAGGTTGCAGCAAATCGTGAACATAAAAATAACCTTCAAAAGGCACTTGCAGAAATGAGTCAGCCTAATCCTGTTCATGGACAGCAAGAAACCCAAAAAATCTTAGATGAAGCCCTCAATCTCATAGTAATTCCAAAAAACTCTATAATCGACATACAAAGAAAGGGCAAGTCGATTGATGTCAAAACAAATACTCAGTATCACAAGGTTTTCAATCTTGGAGATGAAACTGTTTACAGGAGCATAGAGCCACAAATAAAAGACTACTTACAGAGCCAAGCGTCTCCAGCAATAAGCTTACCGGAGACACATCAAGCTAGCATCGACATGCAAGTCAGCAAGCCAATAACTAAACAGCTGTATTGCGGCCAATGCGGAACGGAACTTAACGCAAGCGCGAAGTTCTGCGGAAAATGTGGAAAGAAAGCCACCTAAAATAAGCGGAGAATTTAGGAATAACAAAGCTGAGAAAGCAAAACTCAGCTAGGAAACGCTTTATTAGCGGGGGGAGATTGGGGGTCCGTTTGAGAGATGGATAAGCGGAGAAAAGCAATAGTTTACACGTTGATTGAAGTCATCGGCTTTCTCGTCCTGATGACACCAGTGTTCGCGAATGGTTACTATTTCATACAGCCGACGCCAGCTATTCCGCCCAACACCCCCGCTGAATTGACACTTTTGAAGGTCTACGCCATTGATTCGAATATGTCCGATGCCTTAATACAATACGAGCCCAACGGAGTGACGCTTCAAATCCAATGCAGCGCCATCACTTCCATAGGCGGAGATTGGTACGGTTCTAACCCGAACGTAGGCGTAAATGGGCAGAATGTGCAGGCACTATCGGTTCCAGACAAAATCGATTTGACATGGGAGGACAACTCGGATGCTATGGCATCGCTAGATGTTAACCCAGGCCTCACCACGCGCATTCCCCTAACAGCAAACGATGTCCATCAGACACTTCACATCCACGTTTCCATGGACGTAACGTACCCGCAATACACTGGAGCAACTAGACGGCAAGGAAACAACATTTACTACCTCTATAGTGAACCCACTATCACAGTCACTCGGGACCTGAACCTTTTTGTTCTTACTCCGCAGGAGATGCAGCTAAAAAAAGACCTCAGCAACCATGAGACGACTCTTAACATCTTTTCCGGGAACAACTTAGGTTACGTAATTCTTGCCCTTTTGTGGCTTTGCCCATTTGGAATAGTCTTCAGCGCGCTGACAGTTGCCTCGATACAAAGACACCAGAAACGCCTCGATAACGCATCAGCTTATTGCCCAATTGCGAAGGATAAAGCCCCCAAACCGTCTGCCAATGTCCAATTCATGAAACCTACATCGAGGATCTGTCCAAACTGCGGCTTTCCAATCTACGAGAACGCGAAGTTCTGCGGCCACTGCGGAAAAATGGCTGTTGTTCGCCAAGTAAATTTCTGCAACGAATGCGGAAGCGCAATCGAGGCAACTGATGACGTTTGCCCAGGGTGTGGAAGGAGGTTGACATAAATGCGCTCGTTAAATGTCAACAAAATAAAAGGGCATACTTGCAAAGAAGGAACGTTAAAGAAACTTGTGAACGTGGCGAGTGCTGAACTATGAATCAAATCATAAAGTACAGTATTCTCGGTTTCCTCTTCTTCCTGGCAGTCGCAGTTGGAACCAGCATAAATATTTGGTTTGGACCTTCCATAAACTCCGCTGGAGGCACCTTTAACTACGTAAGTTGCTTCGCAGTGGTAGTCGTGGTTGCGATAGGAATGATTGTGGGCCCTAAGGCTGGAGCTGCTTTTGGCCAAGCAAGCCTTATCCCTTTTTTCATGGCGCAGTACATATATCACCTCGGCTTATGGAGCATACTCTACTTTGGCCTGCTAAACTGTTTTTGCTTCGCTTTGTTTGGGTTTCTACCATCGAAGGTTTTCCGAGCCACCAAGAACTTGGGTCTGTTAGCAGTTAGCTACATAGGCACGGTGGCGGTTGGGTTCGTCTCGCTCTATATGTTCTATACGCGTTGGCAATCTATCCCGTTCGGTCCTGTGTCGCAGTATCCGCCAGGTTTGTTGACTTTCTTTTTCGTTTCGGCAGCGAACTCAATGGTTTTCACAGCTATACTCAACTTGATAATGGGCGGGGCCGTTGTGTGGGCCTGCGCTTTAGCGATAGACCCCTCAAATTCCAGCTCGACTGGTAGGAACGTGAATGGAGAAAGAAAACATCGGAAGAGCAATTTTGAAAAATAGACAGTCACTTGGTCAACATTTCTCTTTTTTCCGGTTCGAATGTTCGCATTACTGTTTGGCAATTTTTCTCTATCCAAACCCCTACTTTGTCTTTTGAACTGGTTCCAATTCGCCTTTACAGTTAATTGAAACGTAATCAATTACCGATATTCCGAATATAATCCTTATTAAAGATGTAAATTTACGATCTTGCTCTTATTTTAGCTAAAAAGTCGTCTTATTTACGGCGCAAGTTTCGTTTTTTGCTTCAGTTCAGGCAAATGTAACCAGTGTCTGGCTATCAATAATGTATTGGCACCTTAACATCCTGAATATTTCTTAATGATTTCTTATGCTAATCTTTTTGTTCATGATGTAACCTTATAGTTACAATATCAAAGGCCACTTATTGTACAAACTTAAATATAATAAACGCTGAGTAGATTTCCGATGATGCGAAATGCAACAATCACCAAATGACTCATATACCAACACCCCTCAAGCATTAGCAACTAGGAACTGCCCAAAATGTGGCAAGCCAACGGCAACTAAGTATTGCGGCCGCTGTGGCTCTTACGTACCCGAAGCAACACCCGTGGCAGCATACCCAAATCCGGCAGCACCTCAACCAGTTCCAGTGTATCCTTACTCGCCACCACCGGCAGCTAATGTCTCTCACAACGGCGCATTTGGATCTATACTTGTGGGCTTGGCTGGTCTTTTCATAGTGTGGGACTTCTCGGTGTTGTTTGGTTTGATTCTTGGTCTTGTCGCAGTTTATTGGGGGTTTAACACAGTAAAAAAGAAGGATACCTGGGGTGCCATAGCCATTGTCTTAGGCTTAATCTCAGTGGTCCTCGCAATACTCGTATTTGTGTTACCTTGAGCCTCGGTAAATCTCAAAAACCGTAGGGAACTAAAATGGATAAAGCTGGAACCAAGCTATGTCCCAAATGTGGAAAGGCGATTAGCGAAAACGTGCGTTTCTGCCGCCATTGCGGTGCACCGATACCTCGCGACCAAACTTTGTTTTTTACTTCTGTTTCTTCAGTTGCTCGAAGATGGAGCAAAACAAAAATTGTTGCAATAACAATATTAATCGCTCTTTCGGCCATGGCTGTCCTGTTGGTTTTAGTCAACTTTGCGTATTTGGATGCCCTAGAACAATTCTTGGGCGTTGGCGTTGTAGAAGAACTGTTCAAACTGTCAGGACTCATATTCATTGCGCTCAAAGCCCCATACTTCTTGAAAACAAAGAAGGGCACCTTAACCATTGCAATACTATCAGCGCTCATATTTACTGTCATCGAGGATGTTTATTATATAACAGCTTTAGGAGCAACCGTGTTTGACCGATTGCCGTTTTTCCCTGCACATATGTTGTGGACAGGCATAGCAGCTTATGGCGTTTCAATCGCAGTTATCCATGCAAGAACCGAACCTGAAATGAAAAAGAATTTTTTGAAAGCATATCTAACCGAAGGCCCAATAGCTCTATTGGCCATTGCAGTTCTGCTGCATGCAGCATTCGATTTCTTTATCTTTGACATCATAACGACTGTTGCGGTGTTTGCACTATCTACGGTTATTTTTATTCAGGCCTACCGGCACTTTCCTGAAAAGCTAATCACATATCGATACCTCGGAGCCAAGAGCATGCTGAGAAGCCTAATAGGCTTGAGTCCCAGGTAACCGCTCGTTTTTCTGCGCCTTTCATACACAAGGAATGATAACTAAGCAAAAACTTTCACAAAATTACTAATTGCTGCTCTTGAAACACTCTTCAAGCTGCTGAAACATCAAGGCGTCTTGTCATCATTTAACTTGTGCTATTGCCAGCGACACGTCGCATCCAGGTTTTTTCTTCTGAATGTTTGACATAAGGGTGCTGCAGGCAATTTGGAGACTGTTAGCGTTTGAGATTGTGTTTAAGGTGTCCTTTTCTCCTTCCAAAGTGAGTATGTCACAGCAGGCTAAGCAGATAACGTCTCCTTTTTCAAGAGTACACATTTGGGCATCTGGTTTTTCTGTTCCTTTAATGACTTGCTTGAGAGTTTTGTTAATCATGAACGTGCACGGCAAATTGATACAAAGAGTTGATATTTGGGCGTTGTCGATTACCGACACCAGCAGGCCAGTTTCTTTGCTTGCTTCGCAACTCGTAAAAAGGGTGGAAACTTGTTCTTTGAATTTCTTTCGAATATTTACTAAATGTTCTTTGTAATCAGGTTGATGCGGACCCAAAATTTCTGACAACAAACCGCCTACAAGAACTGCCCCATCAACGCATTTAGCCAACCCTTTAACGATAGTGCAAAGAATTATTCTGTGTTTCTTGCCACGAAAAACAGCGGTTAGATCAACTAAAAGAAAGCTGTCCTTGTTGTCCAGACCTTCACATAAACTGCTAGCATACCCAATTGAAATTTCTTTTATATTTTCGTCATCCATTCTTGAGCCATTAATTCCAAGCTGTGAGTCAGTTTGAGCTCCGCAAGATTGGCAAAAACCACCATGTAACTCAATGGTGTTTCCGCATGCTGGACAAGTCTGGATCGCCTTTGTCAATTTTGACACGTTAGCAAAATATTATCATAGAAGCCTTTTAAATCCATCTGTCTACTGCACAGGACTGTTTTTGGAAAATGAGCGGTTAGCTTCCAACTTCGTTTAACGGCCAGATAATTGGTTTTGTGGGCAGGTGTAACTTTTGGGTTGCATTACATAGCTCCATGATTCGGAGAAACAATTCATGTTCCCATTTTTCAAAAAATGTTTTTAGGCCGATATTACTCACTTGACCAAAAATGCTGACTGAAAAATATAATCATAAAACGCGTTTTCAAATTCAATTATTCTACTCTACAGAAGGAGATAAAATATGAGCGGTCAAAGCAAATCAACCAACAACAGGAGATCAGGTTCAATCAAAATGGCATTCGGTGCAATCATGTTCCTTTTTTTGGGCATTATCGCAGTAGCTAGCATGGCAAACGCCGTTGAAAATGGCGGCTACTACTTCATTTGGTATGGACCCTTGATTGGCGGAGTGTATCTTTTCTATATGGGAATTCGACAATTTGTCTGAGGCGACGGTACATCCGTCAAGACCGCTGGTTCACTAGTTTACTCGAGTAACTTGAATCAGGATGGCGCCGTCGCAACTCCTGCCACCATTAGTCCAGAAAATAAAGTGGAGAACACCCAAAAATTCTGCAGCTTCTGCGGGGGCCAAATGACTTCAAACGCAAAGTTCTGCAGCAAATGTGGCAAAAGTTCGCTTAGTCAACCCAATTAAGCTCCCCTCAAAGAGTATGCCAGAAAAACCTAAAAAGAGCGCGTGCAATTGCCGGTAACAGCATAGCATTAAACTGTAGAACGAATGAGTACCGCGAAAAGGGTTTGAGCTTTTCTGGATTCCCCGCAAGTTCAATAAGTTTCAACAGGACAGTATATTAGGTAATATGAAAAATTGGGTCTAAAAAATTGATTTGAAGACTATTGACTTAGGCCTGCGCAAAGGAAAGCATGTCAATTTGCGAAAACCAAATAACCTTCCAAAGAACATAAGCCAAATGCATTCAAAATACCGAGATGAAAATATGCAAATACAGAGTAACTCCTGCTTCAACGGGAGCCTGCTGGGGTCGCAATCAAATTTCAATAATTTTCCGTTTCTAAAAACCTGTCTAGCAGCTAAAATTCCGATTCGTTCATTTTTCCACATCAAAACAAGAAATAATACAATAACCAAAACAACAGCCGTTGAAGTTAACGTGTCTTCAGTGCTTTTTGGCAAAATTGGTTGTGCTTCTGATGTTGGAAAAGTTCGACAGATTGACGAAGACAGCCTCTTGGTAGCAAAGATTTTTTCAACCCATACGCGAAATCCTCAGGAAAAGATATTCATGGTTATAGCAGACGGGATGGGTGGTCACAGCAAAGGTGAAGTGGCAAGCGCCATGGGTGTAGCAACCGTTTCAAGTTTGATTGTGCCTAAACTTTGTTCACAAAACAATTTGAACTATGCCAAGGAGTTGTCGTCTGCTGTGAAAGAAGCCAACGTCAAGATACTCAACTGCGCCATGGATCATCAAGAATGCGAAGGCATGGGAACAACAATGACAGTGTCAATTGTAGACTCAAAGAAGATTCACGTAGGCCACGTTGGAGACACAAGAGCATACGTTTTTGCGGAAGGGAAAATAAAGCAATTTACTAAAGATCACTCATTGGTGCAGGACCTTGTTGACAAAGGCGAGATAACGGCTGAAGAGGCAAGGAGTCATCCCCAAAAAAACGTGATAACAAGAGTTGTCGGGTACTATTCAAGCATAGACGTTGACACTTACGAGGAAGAGCTCCAAAAAAACGATCAGATATTGATGTGTTGCGATGGGCTAGTGAACCACGTTAAGGATTCAGAGATCGCGGAAACGGTGCTATCTGGGACCGACCCCACAAAAACTTGTGAGCAGCTAGTGAACATGGCAAATGATCGCGGAGGGAAAGATAACATCTCCATAATCTTAACCTCAAAATTTAAGAAACCGTAAGAGCTAATTTTGTACATTGAACTGTTGAACTGGTTTACCGGACGGTGTTTAACGGTTCGGCCAAGATTACCCAAAAAAAGGTCTCCTGAGCTTACTCCTTTAGCTTTTGCTTTCTTGTGAACAAAAAAGAAAAAAGGCAAGATTTTGCAAAGTAACTATCTCCGAATGGCGATTTCTCCACGCAAACTGTGGGTTAGAATTCCCCCGCACCATTGTGCAACCAAAAATGATCTGCTTTTTCTTTTAGGGTGTGCAATCAGAATCTGAGTTGGTGAACAATTTTTATCCATACTTGACTCTCGCCTGTCTCTGTACTTCCTCAGCAATCCATTCCGGCGAGTTTTCAGTTACCTCAGAATTCTTCATGAATTTTACGTCAGTAACTAACTTTGCCTTTTCATAGACCGTAGGGTAATCTCTTAGTGTGCTAAAGGTGAAATACGCTTTTCCCTTAAAATCATTCTTAAAGACTTTGTAACTGTTAGAAAATCCGAGTTTTCTGTAAAAGCTAAAGTTGGACTTTTCAGGCAAAAACGGAAAAGGATACAGAATAAACGTGTACTCTCCGTTTTCGCGCTCGATAAATCTCATCCTTAGAGTTTTTTCATCAATCGGGTCAATCTCTTTCTCCCATATTTCTTCAGCATTTTTAGAATTAGTAAACAAAAGAAATACATGCCAGCCTTTCTTGTTTCGCAAATATCCAATCCCGAGAAACTCAGCGTACCATACAGCCGCAAAATAATCTTCATCAGACATTACGTCAACTCCGTTTTCCACACATTTTTTGGGTTAATGGGGTCGTCATTGCACTTTATCCTCTTGGTACAACTGCCAGGAATGGTTCAGGCGACATTTCCACGGTGGAATATACTGCTAAAGCGATGGCCCAGTATACGTCGTCGTGGGTTCCTTGCGGATGGCTAAAGCCTATGTTACCGTCTCTTCTCAAATCGTACCTCTCCACGTTAAGCTCGGTGCATATGTCTCCGCGGTAGGGTTGTTCCCAGTTAATCAAAGGATAGAAGAATCTCTGATTCGCCATACGCTGCTTAAGCAGGCTAGACATCTCGCTTTTTCTCGAAACAGTGAAGTTTACTCCTTCAGCGTTTTCTATTCCTGCATTTTCCATGTCAGTAATTATGCTTGGGCCTTCTCGAGTGAAATCAACCCTTATCTTCTGGAATCCACCCCACCGATCCTGCAAAGCCTTCAGAAACCCTAACACCTCGGTGTATTTTGTGGGGTGTTTGAAGATTTTGAGAAGCCGCAAGAACAATCTATCATTCACCCGCTCAACAACACATAGAACACAATAGTCGCGAACCTGAGCAAGGTCAAGTCCCGCGGAAAGCTCTCCATTGTAACTTTTGTTCAAATCATATATTTGGAGGTCTTCACCGCAATTCTTGCATGTGCCAACACAAGACACGATTAAACTCTGGGGCAGCCAAACATCCTCGTCCTCAGCCCACTCCGCCTCCATTTCACGCCGCCACCGCCCCGGGTCATCACCAAACTGCCGCCTAATCTTCTCAACAATCGCAGGCTTCAAAGGACCATCCGGCTCAAGCGCCTTTTCCCAAGTGAAATGAAGCCGACAAAAATCATCAAAATCTTTATGATTAAACATCTTCCAAAACAGCGAATCACAATTAAATGGTGTACTGCTTACGGTTAATTTTCCGCCTGTGGTTCCCAACGTGAAAAGAACGGCATCATAAAGATCCTGATCTCCCGCGGTGAAATTCGTTTCATCCCACCAAATCCGATGAAAGGTGTTGCCTCTAATTGTATCAGGGTTGTTCGGGAAAGCTTCTATTACTGACCCATTGGGTAGGCTTATCCTTGTGCGCTGAATGTGCAGGTCCCGTTGAGGGAGGTTTCGGCAAAAACTTGCCACGCGCCTGATGTTCAGTTTGGTTTGCCGCCAGCTAGGCCCCACAAAACCAATGTTTAGATTTGGATTATTCCAAGCGTCCTCCAGAAACGCTTATTCCCCTTTTCAGGTTTGTCAAATTCCGTTTTGAATCGGATCAAAAGCCTTTTCGTGTCTCATGTTTTTTTTCGCTCTTCAAGGAAACTTCTGCATGCGAAGGCGTTTTGGACAGTCGTAAGCGTCATAAATCGAAGCTGACCACTTTGTCGAAACGCGAAATCTCAACTTTGACAGCCGCTAAGTTGGGCATTTTAAATATTAAGGTAATTAGCTTGTTTTGTGTTCTTTAGGTTTTTTCTTTAAGATTGCTACGACAGCTATCAGCCCGACCACCACGATGGCAGCTGCTACGGCTATCCAGACCGCGTTTGCCTGCAAGCTTGAATTGTTGCTTCCCGTGGGCGCTGAGTTCGATGGCGTAGTGCTGTGTTGCTGTTGGTGAAGAAGGTGTGGTTGTTGGTGTTGGTGATGCGGTTGGAGAAACAGTAGGTATAGGTGTAGATTGCGATGGGGTTGGGCTTGGCGAAGTCGGTGGTGTGGGTGTGATGGCGGCCCATTCTGGCAACTGTACAGTCACGTTGGAAATGTTGAAGGGTGCCATAAGCGGGTAACGGTCTGTGTTATTCGCATCTATCACGTATTGCGTGTCTCCTATCCCTGTGTGATCTATTTCCACAGCGTTAGGGTACTTTGTTGTGTAGTCGCTCCAATAGTTGCCCATCGAACCATTATCAAGAAAGTTGTATCCGTAAATATTCGAATGCTGAGCTTGCTGGGTGTTTCCGATAAAATTGTTGCCGTAAATTGTGTTGTTGGCTTCTTCTGGCCCAACCGCGTAGTAAGCTATGTCTGTTTCGTCAACTCCGATTGTGAGGCCAACATTGTTGTTTTCCACCTGTTTGAGTAGAAAATGTTGTTAAAGCCAGTAAACCACAGGCCGCCCCCATTGTTGGTTAACGCATTTGCGATAACGGTATTATTCGATCCTTCTACTACGATTCCGCTACCGCAACCAGTTATGTTGTTTTTGGCAACTATGTTTCCAAAGCTATTGCCACCGACGCCTATGCCATAGGTAACGGCTGTTATGGTGTTGCCATAAACCAGATTGTTTGAGTCTTCTATGTCTATGCCGTCCACGCTCAGGGTCTCTATTATCCCGGGGTGCGATATGTTTGAAATTGTTTGGTTACTTCCATATATGTAATTGTCCGTGACATTATTATTTTGGCCGTTGCAGGAAATACCGTAAGGACCTGTTGGTTGGATAACGTTTTGTGAAATTGTTTGGTTATTTCCTTTAATGCTTATGTTCGCGTTAGATGCGTTAAGGACCCCGTTTAAGACTTTGGATTGTGTTGCCAATTATCTGAATTCCGTTTCCAGTTGCTGAAAGTCCAGCACCTATTGTGTTGCCTATTATATGGATTCCATTTCCGCTAGCGGAAATGTCTGCCCCTGGCTTGTGATTGTGAAGCCTGAGAGCGTAACATCATCAGCAACAATCTCGATTGCGTTGGAGTAAACCATAATGGGTTGTCCAAGGAGGATTTCTTGGACTTTGGGTGGGTGAAGGTTTATTTTGGTTTGGTTGGGGTCTCCGCTTGTTATTGTGAGTGTCTTGTTTATTTTTTACGTGTCTGTTCAGAGTATGTGCCTGTTTTGACGAGTATGATGTCGCCTGCTGTAGCGTTGGCTATGGCTGCGGTTATGGTTGGGTAATCGTCTGGAACCACGATTGTTCTGGAGATAGCTTTAGTGGAATGGATGTTTATGGTTTCTGGAATTATTAGGGTGGCGAGAATTAAGAGGACAAACAGAGTTCTTTTCATGCATGCACTTCACGTGTATACTTGGCGATAAGTGCTTAATAACTCTCCTTGAAGAACAATGTGTTCTTCTGAAAGAACAGTAACCTTAGTATCTATTATTTTTCTGAGAATCATCCTTTTTTTCGATCATTCACTAGCTGATTATCGCCCCGATTATTCTGAAGTTAAGTAAGCCGCAAACGACGTCCGTCATTGTATCATAGTGTTTGAGACGGTTCCGAAACTCGTCAGCCCAGATATGGAACTTTTTCAACCTCGAAAAGTCATGCTCCACAACAATTCTGTCCCTTGAAAGCGCCGTGTTGAAGGCTTTCTGTTCATCCGTGAGTTCCTGAGCCTTCACTCCACGCTTGCCTCTTCCGGGACTTTTCCTCTTGAAAGGCACCTGGCAGTTGAAACCGGGAAAATCATTCTTTACACCGTTATAACCCAGATCCAGCTTCGCACAGACACCTTCAGGCAGATGCGGACGACTATGCTTGAACAACGAATAGTCATGCGGTCCTTCCTGCCGCATGAGCTGTCTTGTGGACGATAAGGCCAGTCTTGATTAACGGTTATCTGGGTCTTCACGGTGTGCTTTTTCCTCTTGCCGCTGTAATGCGTTTTGCGCTTAAGCTTAGCTTTTGGCCTTGAGATCTCCTGGTCGGTGGCGTCTATAGCGGCTTTGAAGCCGGGGAACATCGCTTCGATTTCCTCGACGGTTTGGAGCCTTTTGATTTTCTCGTTTTGCTTTTTGGGAAGCGGCAAGACTTCGCTTACGAGCGGTTCTAGGTTTCGGATGTTTTTTAGTACGCTGGTTTGGCTGAGGTCAACGAGGTATCCGAGCAGCGTTGAGGAAGGGTACATGTGGTAGTAGAGGAGGAGCATGAGGAGTCTGTCTGTGAGTGAATGCTTGAAGGGGTGGCCGGCGCCGACTGTTTCTTTTTCTGTCTTCTCTTGCGAGGCGTTTTTCCTCGTAGGCGTCGTATTTCTTCTTGTATTTTCGAGTTTAACTCGTCGAATTCTGGGCACTTCTAGGCCGGTGAAATTCTTGAAATTTGAAGGCTTTTTCGATAACAAGCCATAATTTAACATGGTTAAAGCCTAAAGGGCTAATTATTATGGCTCTATTCTAATAAAACCTTCGTTTCACAGCCTAAAAGCTAATTAACGCTAAGGTCTAGTCTTTTCGGGTTCTGTTTGGGTCCAAATCACGTTTGCTTGCGGACTTGAATTGTCTTCTGTTTGGTGAACCCAAGTTGAAGATACAGGATTGTGTGGGTGAGGTGACCGTTAGTGAGCTTGGCGGTTTGGCAGATAGCAAAGTTGGGGTTGGTGATAAGCTTGAATACTGAATATATGAAAACGAAGATAGCAGCTACAGTGTTGTTCCTTCTCTACTACTATCAAACCGTTTGGCTTATGTGCATTTTTCTGCATTTTTGAAGTTCACCAAAAAACCTCGATAACGTATTTTTTTAATGCAGCAAAAGTATCTGAACTGTATATTTGTCAGAACTATTGAATGAGAAACTTAAAAAGCAAGTCAAACAAGCGTGAATGCGGGGGAAGGGGCTTGCTGGCTTGCCTTCTGCGACCAAGAATCAGCCGTAAGAGGAAAGCCGGAAAAACAAACACCGCGAAAAGAAAAGAGAAACTTTCTTCGCAACCATAAGGAAAAAAACAAAATGCCCAACAAAAAATCTAAAACAACACATCACAAACCCCTAAAATTGTTCTTAATTCTGCTCAGTCCCTCGCTTTCATAACTATCGCACCCAGCACACACGCAACACCAGCAACCCCTGAAACAACAACCACAACAAAAGGATTATCAATCCTAAATCAGGTTGTTGGCATCGACCTATCAAAGTACAGCACTACCTCAAAAAATGCCCAAACTTCATACATGAGCATACTTCGCGAAAACAACATACGCTACGACCTAACATCCAACGATAGCCAGCAAAGCTTGTTATGCACATTCGTCAACGGATACCTTAACAATCATCCAGGCACTAAACCACACGAACACACTAAACACATCCAAATCAAACATTGATAACGTTGCATTGGCAACAAGTTTCCTAAACAATTATCAAACAAACCATCCAACAATCAGTTTTATGAGCAGTTAACATCTATGTTGAGTAACGTTAAGGCAAGCAATTGTCACATTAACCTCCGGTAACCTGAAAATCGAAGCAACTGCCCAATCAGACCAAGCAAGTTTCAAGTGGACCTACATCAACAACGGCGTAGAAGCATCAGACAAATGCGTATCAATAAGCTTTAAGGATGGTTTTTTCAATTACTTTGTTGATAAATGGAACCTATACACAATAGGCAGCACAAACGTGAACCTTTCTGTGAAGGACGCCATAGCCACAGCGTTGGAGAGCGCTAAAGCGTACTCGTGGAACGTAAACGTGAGCAATAACTCCGGTTACCATAAACAATTTTAACGTTGCTGGCGTGCGGGGGACGTATTTGTTTTTCGCGGACTCAGTCATAGCGGACAAGCCCCGCAGCAATGATGTCTTAACGCTTTATCCGATTTGGCGTGTTCAAGTTGCTTTCGATAAGGTTGTAAGCTGACATAGTTACGGCGTAACTGTTGATGTCTGAGCAGATACAAAGGTTGTTAGGCACATGCAAGAAGCAGTTACCTTAGTGCCTTTTCCAGCTAGTTCAAATCGCCTCTTTAAGTGAAAGTACACGTGGAGTGCTCAGCAGTCAGATGTCTAATCCAGGAACAATGAGTTCTGTATCAATTATGTGGCTGGCGCTTCCTGCTTTTGCCCTGTAACCTTATGTGTTGTTCTATCCTATTTTGGCAAAAAGAAAAGCGAGATGTTCTTTATCGCTTGCTCAAAATCTCTCCTCAAACTGTTGGAAGGCTACTTCTTTGCTTGTTAATCTCGTCTATTGTAATATCTGTTCCTGTTTCAGTGGCGCAGGGTGCTGTTCCTGATCCGAAGAGCGGTCGCTGTTATCTGGGGTTCTGAAAGTATAGGCGGATTTCTCCTGAAATCGCAGACTGAGATTAATCTTCAGTGTCAGATAAGCCAATAGATTGTCAATATTTTGACGCAAGAGATGGCTATGATGGCTTTGATTATCAGAGGAAGCAAACTATTACAGAAACGAGATTTTGAGCAACGTATCCCTCATGGAAAATAGTTACTTGAACACAGCAGTTGTTGACTTCGATCACGGTGTCGGTTACAATAACTACTTGCAGGATCAAACAGGTCAATGGCATTATATGTTCGAAGACCAGTCAGGTCCAATTTGGTATGTTCCAGGTACAGTTTGCGTCGAGCAAATCTACTATTACAGCACAACGTATTTAAATGGATATTTACCCTAACACCAATTTGAACAAAACCTTTTTCGTATTCATCAATGCATGTATGTCAGCAGACTATAAAGATCATAACCAATCGTCCGGAGTAGGATGGCCACTTCGCAGGGTTCAAATTCATTGCCAAATGGCACAATTGCGGCTGTGGGCATGCCATATGCCTGAACCCATCGTATCGTTGAGCCTGTTAACGCAACAGGATTTAATGTCGCAAATGACATGAGCGATAATGGCTATAACGCCTCTGATAGTGGTTCTTTTGTTTACATTGGTTTTCCGGCAGAGTCTGCCTCTCTTAGTCAGTACATAAATTCGGAGAATACTTTTTTGTACAGTGCGTAGGTTGGGCTCTTCTTTTGGGAAGCTTTGAACACTAATAGCAGCGACCTCTCAGTAAATCAAGCTTTAGATGCTGCCTCGTTGCATTACTTTTGCTGCTCTTTCGGCAATTGCCCTCTAAGTCAAAACTTCACTGCACAATGGTGGAATATGCAAGACGCCCTCAATTCTACTATGACTCTTTATGGTAACGGAAACATTCACCTTTCCCAGCACACAGTTACGGTTCAAGACGTAGATCAGTACAGTAACGTTTTTCTGGCAAAGATGTCTACGTTGATCACATGTCAAACATCGCCAACACCAGTGTGCCCATGGAAATAAACATTGGAGCGCATTGGATTTCAATCAGTGATTTCTGGGACCCAAGCATGAACGGGAACCGATACACTTTCCAGTACTACGACTTTGGCAACGGCACCACAAGCTATTCACCCACATCCACCATAAACGTTCAAACAGACACAACAATCACCGCGCATTTCACCAAACCATTGACCCAGGCGATGTAAACGGCGACGGCACAGCAAACCAAACTGACTGAACAACCTTCTACAACTACTACGTAGGCGGCAACGGCACAATAACGCGTGGAGACAGCTACTACTCCTTAATGTACGATTTCAACGGCGACGGAAACGTTAACCAAACAAACTACAACTACCTCTACAACCTCCTCAATCCACCTCCACCAACACAGTACACTTTGACAATCTCATCCGGAACGGCACAACAAACCCCACATCAGGTACGCACACTTACAACCAAAGCACCAACGTGCCAATAACGGCTAACCCCAACAGCGGCTACATCTTTGACCACTGGACCCTAAACGGCTCATCATACACCCAAAACCCCATAACAGTCACGATGAACAGCAACTACGTTTTGCAAGCGTACTTCAACCAATACACACCCCCGCCATCATACATTTTATCTGTGCCTGCTTACGACGAAAATGACAACTACGTCTCAGCAATTATCTACTTAGACGGAGTGTACCTTGGGTCGACAGGAAGCACCTTTGGTGTAACTGCGGGTTCTCACCAAGTTTTAGTCAGCGTCCCACCCGCTTACACTTGGCAACACTTCACCTACAACGCAACAATTACTCCCAGAATCCGCTATCTATCTCAGTTGCATCAGACATTACCATTACGGCGCATTATTATCTGCCAAACGCATCAGCAACCATAAGCGTAACTGTCACAGACGTCAACAACATCTTGCAGCCAAACCTCATAATTGACCTGCACGACGTAAACCAGGCGGCACTACCATTCAACAAACCACAACTTCAAGCAGTGGAGAAGCCACATTTACAAACGTCCCTGCCAACACATATTACGCTGAGATCAGCCCAGCAAACACCAACTACAATTGGGACTTCTACACCTCGCCCGACGTAACCGTGACGTCATCTACAGTTTACTACACGACCATATTCATCACGTCGCACACCTCATTTATGGTTTCGGTGCCCGCGTACGACAACAATAACAACGTCGTTGAAGCAGACGTTTACGTAGATGGCGGCTACGTCGGCGCAACTGGCGTCGCATACCGCGTATCAGCCTACAACAACCATGCTATTCAGGTGAGTGTTCCAAGCGGATACACTTGGCAGAATTTCTCATACAGTGGGACCGTAAACAGTAGCAACCCGCTGACTCTGTACATTTCTTCAAACATAACCCTCACGGCACATTATGCAGCTACAGCATCGTCCATATTTAGCGACGGCTTTGAAAGCGGCAACTTCTCGGCGTCAACAAGCACCACAGGGTCGCCATCAATCGAAAACACAGATCCACGCAGCGGAACATACCACGCATACTTCGCCAGAAGCACAACCGGAGCATGCTACATCAGAAAAACAGGATTTAACCTCTCAGAAATCTACGCAAAGGGCCTACTTCAAGTTCTCAGGCAACCTCCCATCAAACTACGCTGACCTAATGTATCTAAACGGCAACGACGAAAACGTCATCTGCTCCCTGCAAGTTGTTTCAGGTGGATGGTTCATTTACTGCAGAAACGGCGAAACCGTAGTTGAAGACAGCTACGGCGTTGCCCCAGAGCTAAACACATGGTACTGCGTTGAAGTCCACCTAGTTATTGATGGCACAGGCGGCCTTGAAGAATTATATTTAGACGGAACAAAAGTCGCAGAAATCACGGGTGTTGACACAAACAATTATGGCAGTTTCCAAAGCTTGTATGCTGGTTTTCCATGGTTAGCATTGCTTCTGCAATTCAAACCAAACTTGACTGCGTAGTTGTTGACAGCAACTACGTCGGACCTGAAAGCACCTCCAGCTACTCTGTTGCTGCTTCTGCTGATTCTAACTCAACCATAAGTCCTTCAGGTACAGTTAATGTTGCAAGCGGTGGCTCACAGGCGTTTGCTATTTCAGCTAACACGGGGTACCAAATAAGCCACGTGTACGTCGATTCAGCCGACCAAGGTGCCATATCAAGCTACACCTTCACCAACGTCACGGCCAAACCACACAATATCGGTTACGTCTACAGTTAACGTGTCCGCGATCTTTAATGATGGTTTTGAAAGTGGCAACTTCTCTTTGTGGACGGGCACTGCGGGTCGCCGACGTGGAAAGCAGCGATCCGCATCATGGAACCTGCGAAGCTTACTTTACGCGGCTTCTACGGTGCGTGTTTTGTTCGCAAAGCAGGCTTAAATTTGTCTGAGGTTTATGTTCGTGGCTACTTCAAATTATCCGAACATTGCCCTCAAACTACGCGGACCTAATCTATTTAGAAGACAGCAGCGACAACGTCATCGCGTCGGTGCAGATCCATTCTAGTTCTTGGGAGCTTTATGTTCGGACGGCGAGCAGTGTCTTCGGCTGTTTACGCTTCGGCTCCGGTACTGAATCAGTGGTGCTGTGTTGAGTTGCACTTGAAAATTGATGACCGCGGCTTTGCGAAAAACAAGCTGAATAACGGCAATGACTTTTAAAGTCAATTTAACAAGTTCACGGGTGCGATTCAAGCTAAATTAGAGTGGTAGTCTCTGGCAGCTACATTGGACCGGAGTAAGCTTTTTTCGGTTCTTTTGTTGATGAAGTTTGATAGCGCTTGTGGATCGCGTTAAATATCTTTTTCCTCGTTCGCCAACCATGCGTGTGCTGATCTCAATGTCTTTGCTTATCTATTGAATGGGCGTTTGATTGTTGCGTTGACTAATTGAGTTGAAAACAAATTTGTCTCGCTTAAGAGAATCATTATCGCATTCGCATACTTTTCTAAACGCTGAAAACAAAAATGCAAATAAAGCTTCACATTCCATTTGTTTTCCATGCTTTTTAAGCAATAACGCAAATCCCACTTCTAAAGCTCTAAGTCCCTATTTAATTCCCAAATGATCCATCAAAACCCCAACTCACTTTCCAGATGTAACGCTCCGATGGTTGTGCTTTTGCCAGTTTGCCTTGGCCAGCGAACTGCAAGAAACTGATTCTGCTGATAAGCTTGAACAATATCTAAAACGTACCAGTAGGGTTTAAGCTTGCAGATTTGCTCAAGAAACTTGAGCGGGTCGTTGGAGACCATGTTGACAGCCTCTTTCTCCAGCGCCTCCGTTAGCCTTGCGTAATATTCAATTCTATCTGCCCTGCTCCGCAAATCAGGAATGTGCATCGTTCTGGCTTCGCGGATAGGTCTTGAATACCTCGAAATATTTCGCCTCAAGTTCAGCCATACGCTCCTCAAGTTCACGATATTGCGCGACCTTTGCAAAGAGGTCCTGATATTTTTCAGCGCCCAAAATTATGCTCTTCAAACGCTGAATCTCGTTACGGCCCAAATTGGGTTGCTCAAGTGCAACTACAGCGGCAGCCATCTTGTTCAGGGCCTCCTCTGGGCTAGACAAGGCCTTAGGAGGAACCAAACTGGGTGAAGAGGACTGCGGCAAAGGACTCCCTGCATCCAGAGTTTCAATCGGTTTAGCCGCAACTGTCTCCTCAACATTGACTTCCCCGGGAGTCAGACAAAAAGAAGATGATGATGAAGATGATGATGGGGCAAACCACGAGCCTTTGTCATCTTCTAACCTTAAATGTGAAATTTTGTTGCGTATCCCAATAACGGACTTCCCGAGCTGCTTTGCAATTTCAACATCAGAAACTTCGGTCTTAACAAGCTCCGCGAGCTTTTTTTCCTCCTCAACACTCCAGCGTCTTCCTCTAGTCAAATTCTTTGTCCTCCGACAACCTTCGGAACAAAACACCAAAACTGCTGTATCGTGTCAAAACAAACGCTTTGTTGATCCCTGAAGGAATTAAGTCAACCATTGGACTGCCCTCAAGTTATCATAGAATATGTAGTATGAACTGACTATTAAGATTTAATACACTAATTAACTCAAAAAGACCTCCAGACCAAACAAAAATTAACATAAAACGCCAAATCCGCCATAAAAAACTCAATTCCCCAAACTTAAATGCGGGGGCGGACGTTTACGATTCAAAATTTTGGGAATACCTTACGCATCAACCAGGTATTTTTAAAAAGTGATTTTCCAGATTCTGCAAGTTTTTTCACAAATGGATTCTTAAAGCTTTTAACAAACTTGTCGTAATCAACCGTCTCCGCAGCGTCAAAGAATTTTCTCATAGCTTCAAAAGAATCTAAATCTGGAAGAAGCTCTTCACGTAACAGATGATTATAGTCAATATTTTCATTTATAGCTCTTGCACAAAGTTTAGCTGATTGTATTGCCCATTTCAAACCAAAACCGAACGCAGGTTCAGTAAAAGACCCCGCATTTCCGACAACATACAGATTATCTTTGACAAAGGATGAATAATCGTACCAGCTTTCAAAATCAACCCATCCTTCTTGCAGCTCCCACTTCCTCAACAGAGCAAGCTCTTTAAGCCGACTGCTATAAGGTGCATGCTCAAGCGTCTTTCCAATCGAAGCTGACACCAATGAAGCTTCATCCTTTGAGAAGGGTATAACATACGTATATCCGTGAAAAGAAAAGTAATTGTCAAGCCATATTTCTATCAATTCAGGGTCAAAGTCTCCTTTTACAGTAAAACCTACTCCCACACCAACTCTTTTCGGCGTTCCCGAAACAAGAAGACCCGCTTTTTTCGCAATTGTGGAACGGTAACCATCAGCGGCGACAATAACATCAAACTCGTCTTGAAGCTGCATTTTGCTCTCTATTCTTGTCGAATAGCGAATCGGTAACAGCTCTTCAAGGGTCCTCCTAGCTTTCGCATCGATACCGTTTGCTCCACCAACTTCGTAGAAGAAACCTAATTTACCTTTAAGGGAAGTCGTGACATTGGGCGAATGCAGCTCAATCCTTTTCATACTGCCGTGGGGTTCTATTTCTGGAATGTTTTGAAGCAGATTAACGCTTCCCTCCATCTGTCTTGGTCTTGTATGCTTATCTTTTATGGCCATCTCAAAAATTTCTACTTCATGACCAAGTCTGTGCAGCTCACGAGCACAAGTAGTACCTGCAATTCCAGCTCCAACCACCGCAATTTTCGTTTGCTTTACCACCCTTTCGTATCTATTTGGTTCATAGTATAATGCCACACACTGACTTTATTTAAGCAAACTAACTGAAAATATTCACGGTTCAGAAGACGGAACAACAATAATTTCACCCAAAATATTAATAGCGCCTTCTTTTTAGAAATGACACCCAATGTGCACCTCATATTCAAAAAGAAAAAGGCGGAAACAAACCCGAAATTAGCCGTAGTTATGTGAAGACAGTATTTTTTGACCCCAAAACTTCCTCTACAACCTGCAAAACAAGGTCTTTATCTTCCCAATCAACTACTATTGGAACTTGGGCACATTTTAACGCTTTTTGGTTACTCATTAACTTGCATACTCCTTCTGTTTATATTGGGTTTCTATGGCGTTGAGTGTCAAAGCCGCTTCGAATATGACTGCATCGATTGTGTCAAAGGTTTGTTTCACAGAAACTGTTATTTGAGTCAAGTTCAAATCACCAAGCCAACCCACTTTGAGTTTGCTGAAATTCAGTTAGAAATACTTCGGGCTATTGCATGGACACTTTACTATCTCTCAGAATTGTTAATATTCCTATGTGGTTTCGTGAGCACAACAACAAATCCGACATATCTACTGCCGTCAGCGTTTTCCTTTCTCAGTATTTAGATAGAACTTTCATCGAAATGTTCTTCGCGGAGCACGACTTAAATGAAATGGCAAAACCACCTTGGTTTTTTCAGCCTTTACATGCATATTCCATCATTTCTATTTGTGTTTCCTCTTCTGTTGCCTCAACAGGATGGAGTCGCATATACCAAGGAGGTCCACACGACTCTCTGTTCCCATATTCTGTTGTTCAAACTAGTGACGGCGGATACGCTATGGCAGTTTTCGCCAACGCCGTCTACATTGACAATATAGGTTATATGGGACATTTTACGAGCCAATACGAACTTCATATAGTCAAAACTCGACGTCTCTGGAAACGTTCAATGGAATCAAACATTCGCCCACAATGACGATCCTGCCTCTGAATTCTATCTTTCTTCGCCCGGAGATTGGCCGTACACTCTGGCTCAAACAACAGACGGAGGATATGCAATAGCAGGCTCCACTGCAAACCATCAGTTCTGGCTCATTAAGGTCGATTCTCAAGGGAAACCTACTCTGGAGCAAAACTTACACACAAACCAGCTCCTCATCCTCAGATCGACTTTCTGTACTCAATGGTTCAAACAAGCGACAACGGTTTTGCATTAGCTGGATCAACCGAAACCTCGGAAGGCGGAAGAGACTTTCGACTCGTCAAGACAGATTTCCAAGGCAACGAACAATGGAGCCACACCTACAACAGCGGATCATACGCAAACCCATCGGGAGGCGAACTTCCCCGTGAAGACGAAGCAAAAAGCGTCGTTCAAACCAGCGACGGAGGGTATGCTTTGGCTGGGCAAACAACAACATACAGTTCCTTATCTTCAACATACGAATTATGGCTGGTAAAAACCGATTCCGCAGGAAAAGAACAATGGAACCAAAAATATGCTGGACCCAACAACCCCGGATTAGACTATCGAGTAATACAAACAAGTGACGGAGGATTCGCTCTGACCGGTTCTCAATTGATATCCAGCGAAAACACTGACTTCCTACTCAAAAAAATAGATTCTTCAGGAGAAACTGCAATGGCGCAAAACATACGGCGACAAATATTTTGATGCCCCTTGTGCGATAAGTCAACTCAACGACGGCGGATACGCCGTTGCAGGAACAATGACTGAAGCTGGCAAATCAGGTCCAATCAGCCGCGACTTGGCTATCCTAAGAGTTGACTCCGCAGGAAACACATTGTGGACAAAAACCTACAACGCACAAATAAACGCTACCTTAGGCGGCGTTAAAAGCGACGACAACGCATACTCCATGACATTCACCACAGAGGGAAGTTACGCAATAGTTGGCAACACACAGAACGCTTGGGATGGAAGCCATGTGGACATTTTCTTTGTCAAAACAGATAATCTTGAGCAAAGTC
The DNA here is from genome assembly GCA_963760905.1 of Candidatus Bathyarchaeota archaeon. GTDB lineage: Archaea > Thermoproteota > Bathyarchaeia > Bathyarchaeales > Bathycorpusculaceae > JADGNF01. The sequence continues at coordinate 175,978 of CAVXEQ010000003.1, read as the reverse complement.
CCACTACTTCACCATCTATATCCCAAACGCAATCGCCCCTCACAATCGGGGACGTCTCTGGCCAAGTAAAAGTGCTATCACCCGGACAACAAGAAGACGCTTGGACACAAGCCAACAATAACGCCTCTTTATCGCAAGGAAGTAAAATTAAAACAGAAGAAAACACTGGTACATTGAAGCTTGCCGGAACAACCAACCTGAAAATACAACCCAGCACACTTATAGAAGTTGAAACCTTAACCGAAAACAACAACATTCTGCTTCTGCATCACGGCGAATTCACTGCTGACGTGGAAAACCTGCCTTCAGGCAGCGCCCTAAAAGTGGACATGTCTCAAGCAATAGTTGAAATTAAAGGAACCATTTTCACAGTAACAGAAACAGGCACAGAATCCTCGCTAAGTGTCCAACAGGGAACTGTAGCTTTTACCTCGAAATTTGACGGAAAAACAGTAAATGTGCTGGCAGGCCAGAATATTACTGCGTCAGCTTCAGGTTTCGAATCTATGCCTACCGAAACGGGAACAAAAGAAGACACACCAATTCATCCTGATAGCTACATCTGTCGTCGTGGTGGTTGCAATCAGTGCATTCATAGGCAGCCTAGCCATCCTCAAAACAAAAAAGAAAAAGAAACAAAATTGAGTACATCGCGAACTATAGCTTTTCGAGGAGGACTAGCCTTCTGCATTTCTGCCGATTATCTATTCACAGGACTTCAACAAAACTCCCAAAATGTTTAATCAATTTGTGAAAGAACATTCGGATTTTTTTTACATTGATACCCGTAACTGGTTGAATACAGTTACGTAGTGTTAAATCCAATTTTATCAGAATAAACCGAGGTGAAAGAATTATGAGAATCATGTTAATCGCCCATATGCCCAACAATGAAACGACTATCAGGATGTTTAAAGAAAATCCGAAGATGATGGCAGAACGCATTGAGGCAACTGTGAAGGCTATGAATCTTCAGGCAGCCTATTTTGGCGAAGACGAATGAGAAAGAACAGCTTACGTTGTAGTGGACATTCCCAGTACCGACATGATTCCAATGTTTACAGAGCCGCTTTTCGTTAACTCAGGAGCCAAGGTGAAGATAAAGCCCGTTATGGACATAGAGGACGTTAAGAAAGGGCTCCCAAAAGTGTTCCCCTAAACATAAAACGTAACCGCAAGACTCAATCCTGTTCCTCATATTTTCATTCTTCAGCTGCTTCTCCGTTTAACTTCAAAAGTATACCCAATATTCCATATATCTCAAGTCAAAGCGCGACAACCAATCATGGGTCTAGCATGCTCGCGGGCGCTTTTCTTTAAGATTTCACTAGTGAAAATCAAGATTCTTAATCTGTTTCTGCAGTATACTCTAGAGTTGTGATTATATTTTACCACTCAAATGTAAGACCTTTCAGCTTTTACCGATAAAATAAGGGTAGGGTCCCAACAGCGAAGCTAAATTGACTATATTTTCATCTTTTTATAAGTCATCTGTAATATTCCAAAGTATTCTGATAATATTATTCGCGACAATTAGTATAAACGTCCGCGTTAAACTTTCCAGTTGATATTTAAATGTAAACTCAGGGTTAGAAATGGATAATGCGAAAGAACTCCGAAGAATAATCAACGAATTACCTAAGGCCTTAAGATCCCTCCTTGAGGCTGAGATTGCAGCAGGAAATGAAATCGCTGAAGTTGGTCACAGTTACCCCGCGCCACCAATTGGCGCATACATAAAACTTGCAAAACCAGTATCAACAAGATCCGACGATGCAGCGGACGAATTAACATTCAGGGAGCGTGATGGCTCACTTTACTCTGGTGAGTATACGGATAGCAATCGCCGTTTCTTCATAGTTACGCCGCCTAAACTACAACTGAAAGCAACGCAAAGGACAAATTCTCTCGAATTTCCAAAGACCAATTCTGATAAGTCAAATCGGACAGATTCTGACCAATCAAGCGTAGTTTCGCCACTTCGTCGCTTCGAGAAGAGTATGGAGATCAATTATGAAAAGTGGCATGATGGTATAGGATACGACATAGACGCAATAAGATTAGCTTCTCCAACAGAACGAAAAGCAATTGAGCAAATGTTAATCCACCACACCCCGCGGGACTGGAGAGATATCGAAGCTCTTGCCGAAATTGACACAAAAAGCGCCCGGGAAACAATCAAGAATGCGATGAAAGAGCCAAATCCGGATGTCCGAGTCGCAGTAACGCGATTCGCCCAGAACTTAATAACAAACAGTGAACGGAGCCAATCTATTATAGACGCTATACAGCATTCAAAAATATTCAGTGGTCTCTCACAGATACTTGATGACGTAGAAGAATATCATCCAACGGAAGTCAAGGAAGCACTTATAAAAGGGTTATTAACCCGAGAAGGTGATGTCGCAGTCCTGTTCGCTGCAATGCTCTTCTACATATATGGAAAAGCAAAAGAGCCCTTCGACATGAAGCAGCGCCACTTCTTTCTGCGCTTCAACACTGAAAACAGAGAAGAACGAGTGCAAGCATTCCGAGAATTATGCAAACAGCTAAAAATCAACCCTGAAAAATATCTAGCACCAAAATGAACTTGGAACATAAAACGGACCAAGAAAAAAAATCTCTGTAAAAGTCCACAAACGAGAAACCTCCAATAACTGGCGGAAAGCGGCTCCAATTGCAAAAATCTAAATTACACAACCTAAATGCGACGGGACCCGAAAAGAAATAAAACTGTTCCATGGTGTTTAGCCACTTTTTGGACAGCGGCACCTTAAACCTGCCAATCCTAATCATTAAATGTCGTGTATTGTGACTTACTACGAAGATAGTTTGTATCATTTGAGCTAAACAATTCTATAAGTAACGCGGCTTCCACAATTTTCAAGGAGAAATTCTTTTGTCAACAAAAAAGAAAGAAAAGGATAAACCATTTTCAAGACGGAAATTCCTAAAAACTGGTGCATTAGCAGGCGGAGCAGCAATCGTCGGCCTAACATTAGGGCTGCCTTCAATTGCAAGTCTTGACAAGTCAGGAAGACTGCGTCAACAACTCGGTCTAACATCAATACCCATGGCAAACGCATCCTATCTCGTCGGCCAAACAGGAATTGATCCGACAAGCATTCCTAAGTATGTTGGCATTTTACCTGATTTCCGCGGTATCAGAGTTGACGCCTCGAAAAACCCTAACCTAACAATTAACAACATGGAAACTCAAGAGTATATACTTCCAGCCAACATGTATCCGACAACCGGAGACTATTCAAGGGGGTCTTACGTGTGGGCATACAGTGTAACCGCAGGCAAAACCACCAAAGGACCACTTTACCCCGCTTTCACAATAGAAGCCCAAAAGGGTAAACCAACAAAGGTAACATATACAAACAGCTTATCCGGCACCAAACTTCAACGACTTCTCACTGTAGACCAATCGATACACTGGGCAAACCCGAACGCACTAGCTATGGACGACCCAGCCCGCACGAAAATACCTTACGCAGGACCCGTTCCAGTGGTAACCCATCTTCACGGAGCAGAAGTTGGATCCGAATCAGACGGGGGACCAGACTCTTGGTTCCTACCAGGCTACACCGTAAGAGGATCTGCATTCACCTATGGCGGCGTATCAGAAAAGTACACTTATCCAAACACACAGGAAGCAACCACAATGTTCTACCACGACCACTGCCTAGGGGCTACCCGAATAAACCTATACGCAGAGCCGTAGTAGGCTTCTACTTTATCCGAGACGAATACGACACAGGAGTAGCAGGAAAAGGACTCAATCTTCCAGCTGGAGAATTCGAAATAGAGCTAGCCATACAGGACAAAATGTTCGACATGAACGGACAGTTGCTTTTCCCTGATGGAACTGGACAAAACTCAAGCTACTACACTGCCCACCCTGAACTTGGCGTGGACCCGACCCCAGCAGGATTGAATGGTGGAGCGCCAAACCCAGACATCCATCCCTTCTGGAATCCAGAATTCTTTGGTGACGTAATAGTCGTCAACGGCAAGTCATGGCCCAAATTAGAAGTCAAACCACGAAGGTACCGCTTCCGTATGGTAAACGGCTGCAACGCAAGGTTCCTAAACATGAAATTCGCAGACGACAGCTTGAACGCGCTTCCAACGCCATTGCCCTTCTATGTAATAGGCACCGACGGCGGATTGCTAGATAAACCTATTATGGTCAATGAGCTATTTGCTGCACCAGCTGAACGAACAGATGTAATCATAGATTTCTCCGCATACAAAGGGCAGTCCCTCATACTCACTAACGATGCCAATGCACCTTACCCAGATGGCCTTCCAGTTGATCCCAATACAAATGGGCAAGTCATGATGTTCATTGTAAGCAATGATACTGTGTCTGACAATAGTTTTAATCCAGCAACTCCAGGTGCTAAGCTTAGAGGAGGAAAGAAACAACCACCCGCAATGGTTAGGCTCGCAAACGGCTTAGGCGGCATCGCATCCGGCGTAAAAATCGATAACAAAAGGATGCCTAGTGTTAAAGGAATATTCGCCACCTGCCGGTGATGGTCCTGAAGTTGTCCTTGTTAATAACACAGGCTGGCTCGGAATACGCCCTGACTCAATGAATAATCCAATGATGGGTAACCCGATACCTGGCTTTACAAAGCTTGGACCAAATTACCTTTCTGAGCTTCCACTAGTAGGCTCTACGGAACAATGGGACATAATTAACCTAACCATGGACGCACACCCAATACACTTGCACTTGGTTCAGTTCCAAATGATAAACCGCCAAAACTTTGACCTAAACGCATACCTCTCCACTTGGAACGGTTCATTCCCAGGTGGCCAATTCATTCCCAAGTACGGTCCTCCACTAGACTACTTTAAGCCAAACGCTGACGGATTCATAGGCGGAAACCCCGCTGTCTCTACATACCTTCAAGGGAACGCAACTGGACCGCAAGATTGGGAAATTGGCTGGAAAGACACCCTCAAGATGTTCCCGAACCAAGTGACACGCATAATTGTCCGCTGGGCGCCACAAGATATTCATGTGAAATCAGGTCAAAGCAGGCGAAAATAAATATTCGTTTGATCCGACGAAGGGTCCCGGATACGTTTGGCACTGCCACATCGTTGACCACGAAGACAACGAAATGATGCGCCCCTACATACCAGCTAAATACAACATTAAGCATGACGTATTTAAAAAATCTAAAACGAAGTAATGCAACAATTTTCCTTCCTTTCTTTTTATTTTGCTCAAAGAAATCAACAGTCAGAAAAACAAGTTGGAATGAAGAATTATATCCACTAAAGATATAATAACCCAAAAAAAGAAAAATATACTAACTAAAGGCTTGTTTTCCCGAATGTTTCTTGAATTTTAGAAGGTCACAAATATTGACAAGAAAACAACGTAATAGGAAAAATCAATCAACTCGAGCAGTAAGCTCAGTCATTTCGGTTTTATTATTAATCGTAATTGCAGTCGTTGCTTCAACTGTGGCCTACGCCTACGTAACGGGATATATCGGTAAAACAACCTACAAAATTGGCCAATCCATACAGATTTCGGACTATTGGGCAGATTTTTTAGCAGCGGCTTAAGTTACAACTTAGTCCTATACATCCACAACACTGGACAAGGGCCAACAGAACTGAGGGTCGACGGAAGTGTATACATAAATGACACTTTGGCGAGAATCATTGAAAGCCCAGCGGGTACCACGCTTGATTCTGGAACAGCAATTCCAATAACAGCGGGTGAAACCAAAGAAATAGTTGTGGATTGCGAATACATACCCGGCGCAGAAATGAGAATCAAAGTTGTAACAGCAGATGGTATCAGCGCTCAAATTACAACCAAACCTGATGACAGCTTAGATGTTCTTGAAGACTACTTAACCTTCCAACCTGATCTCGCCATTGAAGTACAACATAGCACTTCCGAACCTTTAAGGGTGCAAAGGTTCAATGGAGCGGACCAACCAATAACTTCCGGATCAATAACAATCGAATTGTTCGTGAGCCCAATGGGCGCTTTCTATTCTGATGCCTCATGCACACATGAAATAAACCAGATCATTATACAGGATGGAAACTCAGAATCGGAATTCTTCTATTTCATGGAAAATCAACCCAATCCCCTGGTTTCCCTCACAGCATATAACGTGGACTTTGCAACGGCCAACTTAGCAATTCAAGTCACCTGACCTTAACTATTAATCTAAAACCATTTTTCATTTTTGAAACGCAACACTCAATATTAAGCCATCTACACAGGGGCTAAAAAGTCTGAAGAGCAAACCAGACGTTCCCTATACATTGCGCAAGCTCCAAGAATTCAGCTATTTCAAAGATAACAGCAATTACCTTCTTTTTCCTAATTTTACTGCAAAATTGCCACTAAGAAAATGGGGGAGCGGCTCTTGAATATTAGACGAATTCAGAAGGTGTGTTTTCTTTTCTATCTGTTTGCGGTTCAGAGACCAAGTCAAACTTATCCAAAAACGAATTTGCCCTCTAACGACTGTTTCATTTTCACCTGCCATCTATGGACGGTCCTTAAATATTCCGAATATTTTAACTTAAATGAGGATGATGATTTTGAGGCAATACACAAAATCGTTATTAATTTTGGGTATTTTGGTAACCATTTTTCTGGTAGCCTTGCTCGCAAATCATTGGCAAAATGTAACCAGCCCAACTCCTCAACCGAGTGCATCGTCACCGCAAATTCCAACTTCGACATCTCCCTATACATCTCCAACTACACCTCCTCCTACATCGGCAACTTTGCCAAAGACCCCCGAACCGTCAATATCTCAATCCCCGAGTTCCTCTCCAACCGCAAGTCCCTTACCAACCCAATCATTTCCGTATCCTTCGATAGTTCTTCCAAGTCTTCCAATTTTTTCCCCTCCAATAATGCTATACCCCGGCGAAGTCAGAGAATACAACGGTACACCTCTTTCCTCTATCGGCAACGTTTATGAAAACGCGATCGAGGGAACGCAGTACATAGACAAAACAACATACAACCTCACGATATTTGGTCTCGTCAACAAAACTATCCAGTTATCATACGACGAAATAATCACTGACTATCAACTCTACCAAAAGGTCACCACAATCCACTGCGTTGAAGGCTGGGACGCAACCATACTCTGGGAAGGTGTTTTAGTGAAGGACTTAATTCAGACTGCAATGCCAGACTCCAACGCCACCACCGTCATCTTCCACGCCTCGGACGGATATTCAACTGCTCTCCCAAGAGACTATCTGGTAAACAACAACATATTATTGGCTTACAAAATGAATAACTTGACCATACCGCCTGAAAGAGGATTTCCCTTTCAACTGGTCGCAGAAAGCCAGTACGGCTACAAATGGATAAAATGGATTACTAGCATTGAGTTATCAAATAACGCCAGCTATTTAGGATACTGGGAAAGCAGAGGATATCCAAACGACGCAACAATTCCATAGAACCTACAAGTATCAGCAAAGACCGACCGCGCTTGGATCACCCGAAAAATAACATTCAAAAAGGGAAAATGTTTGATTAGACTTCGCTCCATTTCCTGATTGGCGAAATCGGAACAGTAGACATCGAAGCAACCCCTTCGATTTGACGTACTATATCGCCCACAAAGTGCAGTGCATTCTCGTTTGTGTCTGCCTGAAACAAAACAGCGAAATCCCATTCACCAAATACTTGGTAAGCCTCCTCAAGGGTCACCCCGTCCAATGGCATTTTCTTCCATTTCATTATTTCAGCGTACAACTTACCTGCTCCAGCAGGACCCAACTTTATCATGGCGATGTATTTCTGTTTTGATTTTTCCACCTTAGCACCTTCAAAAAATTGTGGTGAAACGTCAATCTTAAAGTTATGTGACTGCACAAGACCAACAACAATCTTCGAGTCAAGACGTACGTGTTTTAGCTGTGTCCTTTGTGATGCTTAATGAGTTAAAACAGACGGAAAAACATCTTAAAAATATATTTTCTACGAAAAAAAACAAAAAAGAAAGGGAGGGTGCTTTTACTTTTTGCGGTGCATCAGGGCAACGACAGCAACTACGATTATAATTATTATTATGACCGCAACTATGATCGCGATGACTGTAGTGGATAAGCCGCCTGAACTTTCGCTTGGCGTTGATGTTACAGAAGCACTTGGAGTTTCAGTAACCACTGGAGTTGCCGTTAACGTTGGCGTTGTTATAATTACCGGAGTTTGAGTTGCCGTTGGCGTAGTAGTTGGAATCGGCGAGACAGTTGCGTTTATTGGGTTAAAGACTGGTTGATATGAGTATGTGTAGCCGAATCCGCAGGTTATCGTTGCAGGGTTAATTGAGAAGACGACGCTATCTATTGTTGGCTGATAAATGTTGGGCAAATTGGGAACAATGTCAGTAACATCCGGGATAGAGTTCGGTAATGCTAAGTGGCCCGGTGTGTAACTGCCGGTTACGATCCAGTAGTGGAACACGAAACCGCTGTCTGCATTTGCACTAATCGTAAATGTTGTACCATTTTCGAAACTGTATGTTCCTGGGGCTGGATCTGAAGTTCCTCCAACAGCGGGCAAAATATTCACTACCGCTGAAGTGCTGGTTGCAGGCTCAGTCTGAGGCGGAGGAGTGGCTGTTGGTGTCCCGCTGGTTGGAGCAAAGACTGCTTGGTATGAGTATGTGTAGCCGAATCCGCAGGTTATCGCTGCAGGGTTAGCTGAGAAAACAAGGCTGTCAATGCCTGAAACATCTATATTGGGCAGAAGAGGAACGACTTGCCCCGTGTCTGGGTCAATATAAGAGCTACCCAATTGCGAGAGGTGACCAGGTGTATATTGGCCTGATACAACCCAATATGCAAACTGGAATCCAGGATCAGGTGTTGCAGCTAAGTTGAAAACGGTACCGTTGTCGTAAGTGTAGTTTCCAGGGGCAGGCGTTGTTGTGCCACCGGCAGAAGCCAATATAACTACAACTGCTTGGTCTGTGGTTTGTGCACTTGCGGGAACACTGCTTAAGGCTGCTAACAAAATCGTCGATGCTAAGAGAACGAGGGTAAAGGCTGTTGCTTTTCTAGTATTTCTGTTCATTTTAGTTTCTCCTTAATAGAAATAGCTATACTTGGACTTCAGACATGAAAGGATATAAGATTTTGTGATTGTGATGCTACAACAACATACAACAACTCAGAAGGACAATATGAACTCTGCAATTTAGAGGAAACAAAACTAAATTTCTATGCTGTCTCACTCTTTTGGTTCTTCACTTAAGATGCGTTGCGGAGTACATGAAATTATGCCGATGTATTTCTGAATGCCCAAAGTCCGCGTTGAAATTGAACTCTGGGCAAAACTAAACCACATAAGTACACTGCCGGAATACGCATGAGTCCAACTTCCACAACTCAATTCAAACAACTTCTGCCGACATTGAGATGAAAGACTTGCCAAAAGTTTGGCGGACAGTTTTTATACGACTGCGGGCATGAATGAAGAAAGGAAGCAGCAGTTTGACGATAACATTGGATGACGCAGGAAGCGGCGACTTGCTTTTCGGAATTGTCATAGGAGCCTACCGCGACGAAACTCAAGATTTCTGCTACGATGTAATCGACGTAAAATTTTTCCAGCCCGCTCTCTTCCGCAAAAAAGAATACCTCACCCAGACTTCAAAAATCGTTTGCCAACTCCTCAACAGGCTACAGCCAAAAGAAGACGAAGAAATCCACATATGCCAGGGCTACATCTTCGACGAAGCAGTAGAAGACTTACGCAAAACATACGGAGACCGCATCCACAGAATCAAAGTCATCGGCGAACCGCAAAGGCTAGTAGAAATCGCTTACCTTGATGAAATCCGGAACCTTGGCTATGAACCAATGGCTGAAAGAGACGAAAAACGTGCCAAAAACTTCTTCCACATGATGCGTTGGCTAAAAGCAAATCCCAACATGATGCAATACGCCAAAACAGGTTGGCCCCGCCTATCAAGATACCAAATGTTCAAGCCGTATGCTCAGAAAGCTGAGAAGGGCAAGTTCAATGTGGTCTGCGCTGAATGCGGAAAAGAATGTGTAGTCCCGTTTAAGCCCGACGCCAACAGACCAGTTTACTGTAAAACATGTTGGGCATTAAGGAAATCTGGCCGCCAAACAGTATAGCACGCCATTAATTCTAACTTATCTCTAAAACAAAAAAGGAAAAAGTTTTTGTGCCTGCCTCGAAAAAAATGAGGCGGAGAGTAGTTTTGCTTGTTAGTCTTCTCTCCACTTGAATAGCTTCGCGGCGGCTACGAAGAAGACTATTGTGATTGCTGCGAGAATGGCTATGTCCAACAGGGCTGCAGTGTAGTTGGCGTAAACCATGACGTTGTTTAAACCTTCGACTACGTAGAACAACGGTAACACATGTGCGAAGCTTTGCAGGTATTGAGGCATTGTGCTGAGCGGAAAGAATGTGCCAGAGAGGAACATCATAGGGAACGTAATAATGTTTCCAAGTACACTTGCGCTTTCAACACTTTTGCTTATGGTTCCAACTAGCATTCCTAAAGAGCAGAAGAGCATAGGTCCCAAGATCAGGAATGGGATAAGCCAAAGAGTCAACGTAATGTGCGCGCCAAAAGCAAACACTCCTATCGCAACCAAGAGTATGAAAGAAATTACTGACAGGATAACGTACCAGATCACTTTGGATGCTAGCCACTCCATCTTGTGAAGAGGCGTTAAAGACAGCTGTTTGAACAGTTTTGTTTTCTTGTACTCTGAAGTAATGTTGACCATAGCGAACATTGGACTTACCAATATGGCGAAGCCTATGAGACCTGGAACCAGAAAATCGATGTACTTAGTCTGCTGAGTATTCACAGTTGCGGTGCTGACGCCGATGATTGCAGAGGCATTTGGATTATAGTATCTAAGGTTGAATGATGTAATCACTCCCTCAGCAGTTCCAATTATGATGCCGTTCGTGCTTGAAGTTGGGTTGCCGTAAACTATGATCTGTTCAGGCGTACCTGATAGGTAGTTTGCAGAGAAATTCTCCGGGATGATTATTCCATCCGATGACGAATGGTCCGCAAGAAACTTCGTGAAGTTCTCTGATGGATCAACTAGTTGCGGCACTTTAAGCGGCCATGATTCCGCAACTCTCATTCCGTTTGGCAATGTGCCATTGAGGGCTTGGATAAACGGTGTGGCAACATCCATCTGTGGTACCGCAAACGGACCTGTATCCTTGTTTTGAACGTAGATTGTCACTTGCCCGCTTCCGGTACCAGCGAAAATGGCTCCGAAAAGAGCTATCAGAATCACTGGAAAGATTATGCCGAAGAATAATGCAGCTCCGTTTCTTAAGTATCCCCGACCGAATACTCTGAGGTCGGCTAAAGTTCTTTTTACACTTGACATTACTTGCTCCTCCCTTTGTCACCTAACTTGTTTTTGTTACCTGCATTGGCAACCGCTATGTTGCCGCTTTCATCAACCGCGCCGCTGACCAACTTAATGAAAACATCTTCTAAACTATCGCGGCGGGTATGAAGTTCGCCCCATTCCAAACTTGACTGCTCGGCAGCAGCTAACGCTGCCAACGCATCAATTTTCTGTTTGAGGGGTATGCTTACCCAGCCTTTGGTAAGGTCGTATTCAACATTAAGCTCAGTGTTATTCCTGATGTAGTCTGCGAGTTTTTCGCTTCCGTGAATTTCCAGTCTTTCTCCTGAACCATACTGTTCGATAATTTCATCTGATGTGCCCATCGCTACGATTTTCCCGTGGTTTACGATAGCAACCCTGTCGGCGAGCTGTTCTGCTTCTTCCAGATAATGAGTGGTTAAGATTATGGTTTTTCCTTTAGCTTTCAGCTTCCTTATGACTTCCCAAATTGCCCTGCGAGCATTCGGGTCAAGCCCAGTAGTAGGCTCGTCTAAGAATAGAAGCTCTGGAGAGCTTACAAGTGAGAGTGCCAATCCCATTTTCTGTTTTTGCCCTCCTGAAAGGTTTTCAAAGCGGTTTTTGGCAGAGTCTTCTAATAGGACTTCTTTGAGGATTTCTTCCGGGTCTGCTTTTACCCCAAAGAGGTCGGCGTAATACTTTATGGCTTCTTTCGGAGTTGCTTTTTCGAAGAAGGTGAATTGTTGGGGTATGACTCCTATTTTTTTGTGGAGTTCGTACCCGTTTTTCCAAGGGTCTAAGTCTAGGATCTTGACATCTCCTCCATCTCTTTCGCGTAGACCCTCCATGATCTCTATAGTTGTGGTCTTGCCTGCGCCATTTGGACCCAGAAGCCCGAAGACTTCTCCTTCTTTGACAGAAAAGGAGATTCCATCTACCGCTTTTATGTCCCCGTAGTGTTTTTTAAGGTTTGAGACTTCAATTGGTGCCATTTTTTACCCTCACGTTTGGTTTTAATGCTGCTTGCCCTTCTGGCATTTTATTATTTGAGTGTATTAGGGGGTTGGAGATATAATTTTCGGACAGTTACTATAGTGCCTATTATAGACAGGTTTCGGGTTTATGAAATTAAAAATTAGGTATAACCTGGGCAATCGTTTCCCATTGAAGTATTTAGGCTATTGGAAGAAGAGTTAAGTTGTGTTCACTGAAGTCTGTTTGGTTATTCTTGCTACTGCGACGGAGCCTAAAAAGACACTGTTGTTTTGGAAGGTCAGTTCTCTGCCTGAATCCAGCAGTATGACCGTGCGAAGGGGTGTCAGCTCCTTAACGGTACCTTCACCTTGCATATAAGTTGTAACGACTCTGTCACCCAACGAGTATGGCAGCCTGATGTTTGAGGTTTCTTGGTGTTGGTGAATGTGGGTGATTATGACTGCACCTGAGCTTATTGCGTTGTTAGGTATTGTTAAGTGACCTACATCTGTTCTTATCCGCGTCACTAACGCAGTTAACTCAGTGATTTTTCCAGGTACGTTGTTGATTATGACGGAGTCACCTACTCTAAATTTGTGAGTGAAGAAGACTAGGGCACCTGCGAGGATTCCGCCTATGAAGGTTGAAACAATTAAGCCGATGGTGATGGAGGCAAAGCCTGCGCCCGTGATAAGGGCTTGGGGTGAGACCTTAAGAATGTCTAATACAGCAAATACCATAACAAGAATAGCTATGGTGCCCATGAAGTATTGCAGTATAATGCTGGTTTGTTCGCCCAAATGTTTGGCAATGGGCGGTCTGGAGCGATTTATGAAAACGAGAATGGTGAGCCAAAAGCCGATGATCAAGGCGATTTTAATAGCTTGATTCGCGATCTCGGAGAGATTGATCGGTTCCAATATGAACGTGCTGAAGAGAAAGACTGTTCCCGCACCTAACGCTATTAGGAGCACGAGTCCCATGATGAATCTTTTCACGGAGTTGACTAGGCTTGGCAAATGTGGTCGTTCCTTAAAGCACGTATGGCAGGTTCTGCTACTATAGCTTTTCCTGTTTTCGTCTATGTTGTTGGTGGCAGCGGAAGCTGTGGGAGGAATTTCGAAAAGGTGATTCATGCCGAACAAGCTGAGTTCTACCGCAAAATAGAAAAACACCCTCGCCCAAATAGAGCAGCAAGACTTACTGTTCGGAGATGCATTAAATGAAACTGAACAAAAACGATGAGCTTGTCGTAGCTGCTTTGAGAGCGAACAAAGAGTTGACTCTTGCGGAACTTGAAGAGAAGACTGGCGTGCCCAGCAAGAAGGTTTTTCGTTCCCTTAAAAAACTGTTCGAAAACGAGCTAATCGATAGCCAAGCTCGAAAGTACAAGCTTCTCGTAACTGACCCCGAGGAAATCAAGGATAGACTCGCCAAGAAAAAAGAAGAACCCGACGCATAACTATCTTTTTTCTTAATCGATTTTTTCACGGTCCACTTTGTGTTTTAGAAATTAGAAAAACACCCCCCATTTGGGCGCTGCAATTAACTCGTTTAAGGCCTCTTATGTGTAGTCTTTTTCAAGTAGATTGCTGCATTTGTCAATAATGATGCCACGACCACAACTAGAACTCCCAAAATTAGAAATTGGGGAACACTAGACGTTTGATCTGTGGCGTCAATAGAGGGTATTGGAGCAGAGTCCAAGTAATTGTTTGGAGGGTAGTATATGTTGATGTTAGCAGCTGTGCCTGAGATAATTAATGTGCCGTTATCTAAGACAACCCAGACGTCGCCCTGAGTTCTATTTTCGCCATTAATGTAAACGCTAAAAGAGCAGGAGACCTGCACACCGGGGTGGCCATAATTTGAGTAGCCATAGTGTAAATCGATCGTTTGAGTACCATTTCCTATGACGGTGTAATTTAGCCAAGATGCTGCATGAGTCATTCCAGTTAATTCACCACGGCTATAGCCCTTGATTGTGACATTGGAATTTTGGGCAGAAATCGATAGACACCAATTTTGGATACCGCTTAATTTGTAATTATTAACAGCTAGGTTTTCAAAAAGCCAAGTACTGTTTTCAAGACTTGCGTCTGTATAAGAATCACTATAGGCAAAGCTCACAGTACTATTATTTTGAGGAATTTGAAAAAAGTCTTGAGGCGAAAAACGGACAGTATTTTGTGCAAACGTATTCTCAGGGTTAATGTATGATGCCTCAAAATCTGATACAAAACCAACCTAGAACCAAAGATTTTGGGGAAGGGCTTTGTTCTGGAAAAATTGGAGCCTCGAGCGGGCCTTGCTCCCGCGGCCTGCTGCTTACAAGGCAGCCGCTCTACTGGGCTGAGCTATCGAGGCACATCCATCATACGCCCAGAGTTACACCAACACATGAAACATTACACAAATAAAAGTTACTGCTAAAATGACCCAAGATTTTTTGGCAGTGTGGTTTGTTAGGTTATTTGAATAGTGCGAAATGTTCCTGTAAAAGCGTGAAAGCGGTAAATCATCTTGCAGTTCTCGGTTTTGCCATAATCTTTCTCGCTCTAATTAATCATAAACAACCGTAAAATACATGCGTAGACAAACACAACCGAGTAATAACAATAAAAAATCCGCCAATTTACCTCGATATTGCCCCTCTAAACCGTTATTTCGCTCGACACAACACTTATATTACCGAAAGGCGCTTCTAACAGTTCCAGCAACATTAAGTTGCCATCCGAAATTAAACGGAAAACAGATGCAACCCCCCTCCTAATCAGATCGGGGTGAAGGGTGAATGAGCCCTCTTGACGCACAAGATACGCTCACATGACACCATGCATAGGCCAAAAGCGACGCAACAACATAATAACGTAAGGTTTCATCAAACGCCAATAGATACCACCAAGGCCCGGACATGCCACGCTGTCTGGAGAATGGCTCGGCTTGAGAGCCGAAGAAGGGCGCGGCAAGCCGCGATACCGCCTCGGGTAGGCGCATGCAGCCTTAGAACCGAGGATACCTGAATGGGACTTCCTAGAAATGATCCTTCACGGATCGGGAACCCCCCGAACGGAAGCATCTTAGTAGGGGGAGGAAAAGAAACCAAAACGGGATTCCCTTAGTAGCAGCGAGCGAAATGGGAACAGTCCAAACCGAATCCCGCAGGGAAACCTGTGGGAGATGTAGGGTTAAGGGCCCAGCTTCCTCTTCGTTGGTTAAGCTGAAGTGGCCTGAAAAGGCCCGCCATAGAGGGTGAAAGCCCCCTAAGCATACACCAGAAAGAGTTGAGCAGGAGTCCCAGACTACCGTACCATGGTTTTGGTGCGGAAATTCGGAAGTCACCAACTCCCAAGACTAAATACGCCTCAAGACCGATAGCGCACTAGTACGGTGACGGAAAACTGAAAAGTACCCCGGAATGGGGGTGAAAAGTGCCTGAAACCAGACAGTAATAGACGTGTGCAGCCCAGAAGGGTAGATCCCTCCCGAAGGAACTCACTGTGAAGTGATAGTACAAGGGAGGAGGACCAGGGTTGCACGTTCCGTCTAGAAACACGGGCCGGGGAGTTTATGGCTGTGGCAAGCCTAAGGGTTAAAAACCCGTAAGCATAGGGAAACCAATACGCACGCAACTCCGCAAGGAGCCAGGTGCAGGGTCTGAAAGGGCCCGGAGTCACAGCTTTACATACTAGAAACCAGACGATCTATCCCTGGGCAGAGCGAAGTTAGGCGAAAGCCTAATGGAGGCTCGTAGGGGTTCTGACGTGCAATTCGTTCCTCAGACCTGGGGATAGGGGCTAAAGACCAATCTAGTCTGGTGATAGCTAGTTCCACCCGAAGTAGATCTCAGTCTAGTCGTGAGCGAGGTAGCTAGTGGGGTAGAGCACTGATTGGAAAACAAGGATCCGAAAGGGTCCACTTTTCTTTCAAACTTCGAATCCACTCGCGCCGTAGACCTCATGAAACGGGTTAATGGGGGTAAGCTCCATGACCGAGAGGGGGACAACCCAGACTGAGGTTAAGGTCCCCAAATGCTGGCTAAATGTCAAACCGAAGGGCGTCGTCAGCCTCAGACAGCGGGGAGGTAGGCTTAGAAGCAGCCATCCTTCAAAGAAAGCGTAACAGCTCACCCGCCGAGGCTAACGGCCCCGAAAATTGACGGGGCTAAGCCAGCTACCGATACCTCAGATTGCAGCATCCGCTGCATTGGTAGGGTGGCGTCCTAGTTGGGCAGAAGCTGGGCTGTGAGGTCCAGTGGACCGATTAGGATTGCGGATCCCGGTGGTAGTAACAGCAAAGAGAAGTGAGAATCTTCTCCGCCGAAAGGGCCAGGGTTCCCCGGCAACGATCTTCAGCCGGGGGTAAGTCGGTCCTAAGACTTGACTCAACCGATCAAGCCGAAAAAGGGAATCCGGCTAAAATTCCGGAACCACAGAGGTACACGCGGCAACGCAAGCCTAGCGCCGAACGTTTCGGGATAGGCTGAGCAGGACTGTCGTCTTGTTTAACTGTATAAACCTGGGGAGTGCCGTAATGGCGAGAACCAGGTGAAGTCAGGAATAGCCGCCCGTTTTAGGGTGGTTCAGCCAATTTCTGGAGCCACTGAAAAGGGCGCTAGGAAGGATCCTCTGTGACCGTACCTAGAACCGACACAGGTGCCCCTAGGCGAGAAACCTAAGGCGTGTCGGGTATACACTAATGCGAGGGAACTCGGCAATTTAGCCCCGTACCTTCGGTATAAGGGGTGCCTGCTCTTTCAGCTTCGGCTGTTAAGGGCAGGTCGCAGTGACAAAGGGGTCTCGACTGTTTAATAAAAACACAGGAAGCCGCAAGAGCGAAAGCTTGTGAACGGCTTCTGAATCCTGGCCAGTACAGGTACCTGAAACCTGGGTCCAACTGGGCTAAGGGCCTGCAAACGCCGGGAGTAACTCTGACTCTCTCAAGGTAGCCAAATGCCTTGTCGGGTAAGTTCCGACGTGCATGAATGGATCAACGAGGGCCCCGCTGTCCCCGCGTAGTACCCGGTGAAACCACATAACGTGGACGAACAGTCCACGATCTCCCAGCGGGAAAAGAAGTCCCTGTGGAGTTTTACTGCAGCCTGCCGCTGGAATACGGTTGTGGATGCAGAGCGTAGTCGGGAGCCGTCGATCCTGCGTTCTCCGGGACGTGGGGGAGGCAACAATGGAACACCGACTTTCTGCAACCGTGTTTCTTACCGACGCTTCGGTGTTGGAACAACGGTAGGTGGGCAGTTCGGCTGGGGCGGCACGCCCTTGAAAAGATATCAAGGGCGCCCTAAGGTTGGCTCAGGGGGGACAGAAACCCTCCGTAGAGTGCAAAGGCAAAAGCCAGCCTGACTGGATCCTTAACAGTAAGGGATCCAGAGGAGAAATCCGGGCTTAGCGATCATCCATGTCTCCCTTGGTGGGTGCTGGATGTGTCAGAAAAATTACCCTAGGGATAACAGGCTCGTCGCGGGCGAGAGTCCCCATCGACCCCGCGGCTTGGTACCTCGATGTCGGCTCTTCCTATCCTGGCCCTGCATAAGGGGCCAAGGGTGAGGCTGCTCGCCTATTAAAAGGGAACGTGAGCTGGGTTTAGACCGTCGTGAGACAGGTCGGACTTTATCTGCTGGGAGTGTTGGCTGCCTGAGGGGAACGGGTCCCTAGTACGAGAGGAACGGGACGCGGTGGCCTCTAGTTAACCGGTTGTCCGACAGGGCAAACGCCGGGCAGCCACGCCGCTGAGGATAAGAGCTGAAAGCATCTAAGCTCGAAGCCTCTCCTGAAAAGAGGCAGCCATTCCAGTTTCACTGGACGAGGGCTCCCATAAAAGATGGGTTTGATGGAGTTGGGGTGTAAGCTAGAAGACTTCGGTCGACTAGCTCAGCCTGCAACCTCCAATCGCCCGAGATGCCAGGCCCTCTGGTGGTATCTGAGCGATATTTGATTGAGCCTTACCAAAAGGTTGTTGCTGATTTGGCCTATGCATGGTGTCATAACGAGGCACCTTTTCTGTTTCTGTTGGAAAAGCAATTTTTGTAACTTTTTATTATTTTTGTTGTTGATTGGTTTGTTTTGTTTGTTGCTGTGAAGTTGCGATGCCCAACTGCTTCTTGGGTTTGCGTTTTGGGTTGTGTTTTCGGTTTTTGTTTGTTTGTCGGTTCCGGATTGGTTGTGCGGGTCGAGCCGAAGAAGCTTTTGGGATACGTTTAACTTTCGCGTAAGTTGGAGTGCTTCTTTCTCCCTTTTACTTTTTGTTCAGGCAATGAAATAGTAACTCAAACCATTTTTTAGAAGAGCTTTTTGTATTCTACCGTAATTGATATATGCGTTTTTCCCCGAGTGTTCAGCAAGCAACATTTGGCTTTGGGCTGGTGGCAAACGTACTATTTGAGTTAATCTCAGTCAGCATCCTCGTCCTAGTTCTGGGTATCTTGCTAGACATTGTTGTGGGTGACCCCTCGCCCAACAGCCCACTTGCCGCCTATTACAAAATGCACCCGACCGTTTTGATGGGCAGCTTTATAGCCGCGCTAGAGCGCCGCCTGAAAAACCCGAATCCGCGACGAGAAAAACTCAATGGCGTACTCCTCGGAGTGGCTACCGTTTTGGCGTTTGCGTTACCCACGTTTTTTGGTCTCTGGGCAATCTGGTTCCTCCTTGGTACAATCAACTTCTGGTTCGGGGTAATAGCCTACGCCATTGTGGGCATCATTTTGGTGAAGTTCACGGTGTGCATCAAGCTTGAAACAGACTGGGCAAAAGCCGCTGCAAAAGCCATAGAGAAAAACGACTTGGCGGAAGCCCGCAAATACGCCCATTTTAGTCGCCGCGACTCCTCAAACCTGAACGCCTCTCAAATCGCCTCAGCGGTTATCGAGTCTATGGCAGAAAACATCATTGACTTCAAATTTTCCCCCATAATCTTCTATGCTTTTTTGGGCGTCACGGGTGCAGTTGCTTTCCGCGCGATAAACACGTTAGATGGCATGGTGGGCTTCAAGGATAAAGAGCACATAAACACGGGCTGGTTTAGCGCGAACCTTGACCACGCCGTGAATTTTATTCCTTCAAGGCTCACTGGCGTGCTTACAATTGCCGCTGCTTTTCTGCTGGGCAAGGACTACAAGAGCGCGTGGCGAATTGCGAAGAGGGATCACTCGAAAACGCAGAGCCGCAACCATGGATGGCCCATGGCGGCTATGGCAGGGGCGTTAAATGTGCAGTTCGAGAAACCTGGAAAATACATTTTGGGTGACCCAACGGAGAATCTGGACGCTGGCAAGATTCTGGAGGCGCTCAAAATCCGCGACGTAGCCATAGTCTTGTGTGTGTTGCTGTTTATGCCAGTATTGATGTTGGTGCGTTTGTATGTTTTCCCTTTCTAAATGAGTAGTTATTGACGAAGTTTCTGATCCGCTTCTTTTAGCATCTTCACAACTGGCAACAGGTAAGGGCATTTTGGCTCGCACAAGCCGCAATTGTTGCACCTGTCCGTTTTCGCTTCGAGTCCGCGATAGAGCTTCCCAGCCCACCTTTCAAGGCCATAGGTTTGGGCGAGGGCAGAAAATCTGAGGGCAGCTGCCACATCGATGCCCTCGGGGCACGGCAAGCAGGCGCCGCAGTCCCTGCAATAGTCGCCAAGGTTTATTGTGAAGCGGTTTTGCTCTTCTGCATTGAGCCCGTTATACTCGTTTCCTGTTTTGGCTGCTACTTCAACTTCCCCAATAGACTTCAATCCTGGAATCACCACGGAGACATCCTGTGACAAAACAAATCGTAGCGCACTTCGCGCCATCGAATCCGCATCTTGACCCAACAGCGCTTTCAGTTCGGGGTCATCGCTGATTAGCGAAAGAGACGGCTGGTATAGGCAGGTTACGAGTTTGCTGGTTTTTGCTGACAGTGGCTTCATCACAGCAACTCCAACATCGTGAGCTTTGGCGTAGGGGACCATTTCCTCCAGTGCTTGGCGGGTGACGACGTTGAGCGGAACCAGCACCGTGTCGAATTCACCTGTTTCGATGGCTCTGATCAGGACTCGGGGTTTGTGGCTTGTGATACCAACGAAATCCACTAAACCTTCGCGGCGAGCTTGTTTGCATGTTTGCAACACGCCATCGGGTCCAATGGCTTTGCGCAGCGTTTGCTCGTCATCAATGCCGTGAAGCTGGATAATGTCCAGTCGGTCAGTCTGAAGCCGCCGAAGACTCTCCTTCAAATCCTGAAGTGATTCACGCTTGGTTCGAGAACCCGTCTTCGTGGCTATAACGCATTCATCGCGTACGTCTTTGAGGGCGGCACCGATTTTTTCTTCGCTGTCCCCATCGAGCTTCGCAGTGTCGAAGTAAGTGATGCCCAGGTCAAAGGCTGTTCGGACAACCTTCGCTGATTGGAGGGAGTTTAATTCTGCAATCCATGTTCCACCGAAACCTACCTGTGAAACCTCCAAGCCCGTTCTGCCCAGTCTTCTCTTATTCAAGAAACGCATCACCTCAAGGTTTCCGTGGAAAAGTCAACATATAAACATGTTTGCAGGGAGCAAAAGGAAAGAAAAATTAAAAGAAAAGCTGTAACTAAGCAGCTGACTTTTTGTTAGCTCAATCAAAGTAGTTGATTGACGAAGTCTGTGGTGCGGGTGTTGAGATCTTCGCTTTGGCCAATTTTCACAACTACCGCGTTTGCCAGTGAGCCGCCACTATGGAGGGCGCTTACAGAATCCATCATTTGTGCTATGTCTTCCGGGGTTGTTGATCCTTGTCCACTCCCGAAAACGCCGACTTTGGTGCCTGTGTCAGGATGCAGGTTGTTTAGGAAGTCTTTGACGGAGCTGGTAAGTGCGCCTGCGTAGACAGGTCCCCCTGCAACTATAACATTGTAGCCTGCTACGTTTGCTGCGGCTGAGCTTTTGACTCCTGCCAAAGTAACTATGTAACCGGCAGTTTGCAGGTCGCTTGCGATTTTATCGGCGACGCCTTTTGCTGTCCCCGACATACCTGGGTCGTAAACTACGAGTGCGTTGCCAACGGAGGTTCCGCTGGGCGACAGCGTTTTTGAACCAGTGGCAGTCAATGCGGAAAAGTCTAAGAAGAAGATCGCTCCAAAAGCCACAACCAATATTATCAACACTGCAAATATTATTAAGATGATTTTAAATATTTTTCTCATTCCTGTATTTCCCCTTTTGTTATTCGGTAAAACATCTCTTTGTAGGCATGTATATATAAAATAATCAGTCATTCGCGGGTTATTTTCTGTCAGTTTTTCCGTTTACTGGTTGGCGGCTCTGATTTTTTCCTTCAAAGCGTCGACGAGCCTCTGGTTGTCTTCGGCTGACCGCACCGTCAATCGGAAGTAAGTATTGTCTAAGCCAACGAAGGTGCAGCAGTCCCGTATGAGAAGTCCCTGTTTGCCCAGTTCCTCTCTAAGCTCCGTTGACGTTATCTTAGGTGAGGTGATTTTGACGAGCAGGAAATTGGTTTCTGAAGGGAAAACGTGAACCCCGCCAATTTCCATTATACTCTTGGCAAACTGCGCTTTTTCTCGTGTGATGGTGCGTTTGGTGTTTTCGATGAATTCCTTATCGTTGAAGGCGGCTATGGTTGCGTTTCCTGCTAAGCCGTTGATACTCCATGGCTGCCTAACCGTCTGCAGTTTTTCTATGAGACTTTCTGCGGCTATAGCATAGCCGAAGCGTATGCCGGGCATGCCGTAAAACTTGGTGACTGAGCGGATAACAAAAAGATTCTCATATTGTTTGGTGTATCCTGCCACGGTGGCGTCTTGACCATTGTCGGCGAATTCGATGTAGTTTTCGTCGATGCTGATGATTATGCCTTTTTTCTGGCAGAACTCAGCCAAATCCAGAATCGAGGTGCGGTTGTACAGTGTGCCTGAGGGACTGTGGGGGTTGCATATGTAAACTATTTTCGTGTCATCGGTGATTGCCTTCTTCACGTTTTCTATTTCCAACGTAAAGTTAAACGGTAACTGCACGAAGACCACGTCACCCCCTACCCTGAGTACGGCTTTTTCGTATTCGCTAAAAGAGGGCACGGGAATGACAGCTTTGAAGGGGCATTGGAACGCCTCTGTAATCATATAAATAAGCTCTATAGACCCATTGCCTAAGATGATGTTCTCCGCGCCGACTCCCTGCCCAACGTACTCCGCAATGTCTTGCCTCAAATCCACTGGGTCAGGGTCAGGGTAAAATCTGATAAGTTTGGCATATTCTCGGACGGCTTCGACGGCTTTGGGTGCGGGTCCGAGAAAATTGATGGGTCCGCTGAAGTCCAAAACTCTCTCCAGTGGGATGTTGAATTTTCGGCTGAAGCCCCAGACATCTCCGCCGTGGCTAACAAACCTTTTTTTCTTACATGGACTCTCCAATCTTGTTTCCTCCATCAAACGTGTAATTTCTGGCTCTACTTTCCACTCCGCCTCATAGTGGGCATTGTAGATGTTAGTAAGTTTATAGAGCCAGTAGACGCCGCCTATGCCCAACGTAGCTATGGTGATTAAGGCATATTTTTTTATCGGTATCGTCTGCGGCATGAATATCCGTTCAGGGAACGCAGCAGCCAAAAACGCGTCTTGATGCTTCTCATGCAACAACATATCTTTCGATAAGGTATACAACAGTACGAACGCGGGCACGACGAGGATTATGGATGATGCCCAAATCGCTGCGTTTCTCTGCTGCGAAGGTCCCGTGGTTAAAGGCAGCTCTTTTCCTTGGTTCCTTAACAAATCGGCGATGTGATTTTCCATCTCCAATTCCCGCTGGAAATGTTTGTTTCTGCTGTCCACTAAACGGAAGAATAAGGGAAAAAACGCCGCTCCAAAGCTTGCTATGGCCGCCAAAAACCACATGGAAAACCATGTAACCTTCTCTTTCGCCTTAGGGTTAAACGTGGCTCGCAGCATTTTGGAGTCAACTTGTATCCTGAATAAGCAAATAAACACGTAGTCAACGTTATAAATTGTTTTATCTGTCGCTTTTTTTCTGAAAGACCACTTTTTGACCTGATTTAGGCTTTGTTTAGATAAGGGGTCAGGCATTTTTTTAATTTGACCTTGCGGGTGTAAGCCAAAACACCAATGTGGGTCAAACAGCCAAACTTTATAAATCGTTTTATTCAGCTTGTTAACCAAGATGCAAACCGATGGCAAGCTGCTCTCCGTCGTAGTTCCTATGTATAATGAGGAGCCGACCGTAGGAGATGTAATCAACCACCTGAAAAGTGTTCTTGACGCCACAGGGTTCAGGTATGAAATAATAGTGGTGGATGACTGTTCACGAGATAAATCCATCGAAGTCGCCAAAAAACAAGGCGTAATAGTTTATCGGTTGGCGCAGCACATGGGTAAAGGTTATGCATTAAGGGCCGGTTTTGCTAATGCTAAGGGTGGCTTAATTGCTACCATAGACTCGGATGGGTCGCACTTGCCCGAGGAACTTCCTCTTCTGCTTCTTCCCGTTGTAAAGGGCAACGCTGACTTGGTCATAGGCTGCAGGTTTAACGGTAAAGACATCTCGGCGACTAGACGAATTAATCAGGCAGGCAATCGACTGTTTAATGGGTTAATTAGGTTTCTCACTCAAAATCCCATATGTGATTCCCAGTCGGGCTACCGAGTAATGACCGCCCAGGTTCTACGAAGCATGAAGCTAAATTCAGGCGAATACGAAATAGAATCCGAGATGCTTGTAAAAACCGCCAGAAAACACTTCCGAATCCGCGAGGTCCCGATAACCTTTGAGCAACGTACCTATGGCCGGTCCGGAATTGACCCGTTGGCTGACGGCTTCAAGATCCTCCTGTCAATCCTGATGGCTTATGTGAGGGGCTAACGAAAATGGATGTTGACCCCAAAATCTCAATAATCGTCACCTGCCGAAACAACGCGCAAACCATCGGCGAATGTCTTCAGGCGCTTAACAGTCAAGATTATCCTAAAGACGCCGTGGAAGTAATCGTTATCGACGCGCGCTCCACCGATGGCACTGTTGACATAGCCAAGAAATACGCTGCTAGGGTTTTCTCTGAGCCCCTGAACGCCGCTGCAGCCTACAACTATGCCCTGAAAATCGCAACCCACGAAGTAATGGGTTTCGTGGATGCAGACGCTAAAGTAGAAAAAGAATGGCTGAGAAAACTTGTCCCGCATTTAGAAGATCCGGATGTTGCTGGGGCAAGCGGCTCCATCGAAACTTGGAATGCGGAGAATCCGTGGGCACGAAGCATCGGATACGAACTCAAGAACCGCTACAGCCGAATAGGAAAGTTCACTGGACGCATAGCCACAATGAACCTGCTGCTCAAGAAAAGCATCATCGAAGAGGTAGGTGGATGGGACGAAAATCTGCCTAGCCAATACGACACAGACTTTGGGTTCCGTATGAGTCGATTAGGATACAAAATCGCTTATGAACCTAACGCGAAATGCTACCACTTCAACAGGCAAACTATCCGCGCTTACTGGCGACAGCAACTACAGTACGGAAAAAACACAACAAAACTCTACTTTAAACACAGACGCCTCGCCAGAGGCGACGAAATAACCGATGTGGGTATGAACATTCAACCTGCGTTGCTTCTTGCTTTCATGTCTTCTTTCTTGTTAGGTATCGTGTCAGTGCTTAGACCGTTCTGGTACGTTTCAGGCGGAGTTTTGGCGACGATTTTCGTTTACTACGTTTATTCTGCAGCGAAGATTTCAGCTAAATTTCAAGACCACACTGCTATGCGGCTGGTGATCCTCTACTTTGTGCGGGCATTTGCGTGGCTCAGCGGAGCCGCATTAACAGCAGTTAATTTCCTTTTTCGAGGCGGGAGTGGCAAGAAAAAATGACTAAAGTGTGCTTCATTAGCCCAGAGTACCTACCCCTTTCAGGGGGCACAGGCTCATACGTTTTTTATCTTTCCAACGAACTGATGAAAAACGGATACGATATTAACATTGTCACAGGGGCCCAAGAAGCAAAAGACACCAAAATCAACCCACAACTTTCAGTGAACTTCCTAAAAATCCCAAAAATTCCGATCGTTAAATCCTTTATGTTTGCTGGTTCCAGCTATCGCAAACTTAACCGCATACGTAATAACGTAAACGCAGACATAACCCATGCGAACCTGCCGTTGGTACCCAACTTTGCGGTACCACCTAATTTCGGAGGAAGCCTCGTATCCACCGTGCATTCCACATGGAAGGGCGAGGCTGAAGCGATTCGCGGCGAACCGTACAGTAGGCTGAACTCGAACGAAAAGTTTCTTGTAAGTTTCAACTGGTTTCTACGAATATTTGAAAAGAAAATGATTGAACGCAGCAAGAAACTAATCGCCGTGAGCGATTTTACGCGCAGAGAACTTATCAAGTATTACGGTGTTTCCGAAAGCAAAATCCGAGTTATACACAACGGCGTTGACACCGTCAAATTCCAACCCACGACCGACAAACGGAAAATCAAAGCCGAACTGGGCTTCAACCCCGACGACATCGCAATAGTATCAGTAGGCAGACTCTACGCTCGAAAGGGGTTGTTCACACTTATCGAAAGTATGCCTGCCGTCGTGAACCGTTTTAGAAATGTTAAGTTCGTCATCAGCGGCAAAGGGCAGAGCGATGAAAAGAAGAAACTCGTTACATACTCCGAGAGTCTGGGCGTGAGAGAAAACATCATTTTTACGGGTTACTTCCCTGATGCAAAGTTGCCTAAGCTGTATCAGGCAGCGGATGTTTTCGCATTCTCCACGTTTTATGAACATCACCCCTTCGCGGTGCTGGAGGCGTTGTCCACAGGCTTGCCCGTGGTCACCACAAACGTGGGCGGCATCCCCGAAACCATCACAGACAGCAAAGATGGCTTCATGTGCCAACCTTTCAACGCCAAGCAGATGTCTAACCGCATCCTGTATCTCTTGGAGCATCCTGCTGCGGCTCAGGAAATGGGTTTCCAAGCACGCAAAACAATCATGGAACAGTTCGACTGGCGAATAGTCGTCAAGGACGCCATGGCAGTTTACAATGAAGTTTTGAGTTAAGCCGGTTCTACGGCTTCACCGCGGTAAGCCACGGTTACCTTCTGAAAAAGCTTGACAACACCCAATGAACAAAAGAACAGCTTTGTGAGGTATTCGTGTTTGTAGATTTCCATCTGCGCTCGAACAGGTAAATCAATTTTTGGCGGTACAAACCTGTGGGCTACTTCGGAAACCTGTAGGCCTTCTACGCTAATGTCTTCTTCTTTGAGCCCCGTTTTCTGCGCTACATAATTGAGGTAAATTTCCTTCCATTTCAGCTTCATGACTTCGGTTGCAACTATGTCGGTTGCTAGGGCGTCATTGCCTGTGAGCATTAAGCCCATAGGAACGGGTATGCCTTTGGTGGGGCCGTTGCCCTCAATGCCCACACGCGCATCCATTACTGTTAGGGCTGGTTTGAGGATGCCGTAAAGTCTGTAGAAAACTTCGGGCAGGTAAGGGTGCAGGTAAATGCGTCTGTTGCTGGGCACGCATCCGAACAGATTTTTGATGGCGCCGCTATACATCATGAACTCATGTGTCTTCATCAACGGCAAATCCACCACTGCATCCACCTCCAAAGCAGTTTTGGGAAGAAACAGATGCTTTAAGGGGCTGCCACTTTTAGGGAATTTTACTTCGACAACTTTGTCTTCGGAAAGGTTCATGACGATTCCACCTGCTTTTTTCACGGCGGCTTCCATACCCGTCTGCTTGAATGCCAATTGACACGAATAGTTAAAGCCTTCAGATTCGCCCACGATAACTTCTTCTGAGCGGTCGCGGAGCAACCCGATTAGTTCACCTGTTAATTCTGGGCTGGTTACGACGCCTGTAAGGTATTCGTAGTGGCTAAGGTTGGGCTTGATAAGAATTCTTCGTTTCCCACGCAACCTCGCATCCTCAACGGCTTCTCTGAGAATCTGACTGATGTCATTGTTCTTGATTCTGTAAATCTTCACGGTTTTCGGAGACATTTTTAGGTGCTCTCCGCCTCTTTCGCCAAAACACAACCGGGATCAGACGCCAAAAAGTCGTCGTGGTACGCGCTGGCTCGAGCTCGGCAGCCGCCGCAAATAAACTTGTACCTGCACGAAGCACATGTGCCTTTCAGCTTGGAGCGGTCGCGGAGCGTCTTGAACATTTCGGCGTTTAGCCAGACGTCCTGGAACTTTTCAGTTTTCAGGTTTCCCACTGTAACGGGGAAGAAGACACATGGATGCACGTCTCCCTGAGGGGAAAGTGAACAGTAAAGTCTACCTGCGCCGCATCCGCCAATGAAGTCCGCCAGCGGCACCGCCTTTTTGGTTACTTTCACGGTTTGCAAATGCGCCATAGACATGGTTACATCGCCGGTACCTTCGGGTCCCTGACACTGTATCCCTACGCGTGCAAGCTGCGGCGCCGTGGTTAAGATGGTGGTTTTGCAGCCTTTAGACATCCGTGCGAGCAGGTAATGCATGAGCCGTTCGCGTTCCTCTGGCGACAGATCCTGTTCAAAATGCTCCTTGCCCCTGCCCGTGGGTACGAAGTTGAAGTAGGTGAAGCGTTCGGCGCCGATATCCTCAGCTAAATCGATAATCGCGGGCATTTCTCCAAGGTTATTTTTGGTTGCCGTAGTTGCAATGCACACGCACAAGTCAGCTTCGACGCAGTTCTTCAAACCCAACATAGCCCTATTAAAGGACCCTTGTACGCCCCGGAATTCGTCATGCGTTTTAGCTGTGGCGCCATCTATGCTGATATCTACATAGTTAACTTTGGCCTGTTTGAGTTTCTGAACATTTTCTTTTGTAAGCAGGGTGCCGTTGGTTGCTAGGGATACGTAGAGTCCTCGGTCGGCGGCGTGCCTTGCGACCTCAAAGAAGTCTCCGCGGGTGAGCGGTTCGCCTCCGCTGAAAGCCAAAGCGGTGACGCCTGCGTCTGCCAGCTGGTCCACAACAGCTTTGGCTTGGGCGGTATCTAATTCGTCTTCGCGGATGGTACCGCTTTCGCTGTAACAGTGCTTGCAGTGCAAATTGCATTTGTGGGTGAAGTCCCAAACGACAAGGAACGGTGCGTATATACTCAGGGGCTTCTTTATGCCGAAGTAGCTGAATGACCGCGCAATATTGAGGACAGCTCTTCGCGCGTACGGGTCGGCGAGAAGTTTGTCCACCTTATCCTTCTTCACGTTCAAACTTCGCCTTAGAAAATCAATCCAAAAGCCAATTACCCGCGAGTAGAACCTGCTGCATTTCTGGCATTTTGCGTCGGGTTTGCCCACGTAATTGTCCAACGCGGCCTCCAGGACGGTTCTGCCGCATTCTGGGCATTTCTTCAGGGATAACTGTAGCATTTTCTTGGTGGTTGGAAAGCTGATGATGGCATTCCAGAAGCGATCGTGGCTCAGTATGCTCATGTAGTGTCTCCTGAAGCTAGTGAATGTGCATGTTTAGATGGATGCGTGGGATGTTAAAGATTTCTCTCAAAAACACATTTGGCGTTGTTGCGTCGTATGCTTTGAATCCTGAAAACGGCAAATGGCCACGGTTGTGCTTTTCAAGTAACGGATCAATTAAGCTTAACACGACAGAAGAATTCGACCACGCCACAAACTCGTGGACCTCAAGGCAGTTATGCCTTTTCCTTCTAGGTTGCTCGGATAAGCGAACATTGGTGTATGGAAATGGGACCTCAGAAAAACCTCGGCTAACCACTCTTTTGTTCCCGCATGACCTTTTCAGCTATTTCCAAATCCTTCGAAGTATTGATGTTCAAGAGAACCTCAACTTCTTCAGTTATTATGGCGCTTGTCTCGATTTTTCCCTCCCCTTGAACCGCTGAGCCGTTAACTATGTTCACCCCCGAAACCGCGTACCAAACACCCTTATACTCGTCAATGCTGGAAACTGAAAGCCCGATTTCCACGCGTTTCTTGATGGGTACAAAAACCGCTAAAAAATCTTTTTCGCAATGCTCAAATGCATCAATAACCTTATCCAGAAACTCCCCTGTAACCGCTGGCAAATCGGCAGGAATCGTTAGAACCGGACCTTGCAAACCGGCTTTGGCGACAGCCTGCTTTAGGTCGTTGTGGTATCCTTTGGCATCTGTGAGCAAGATCTTCCAACCCTTGCTTATGCAATGCTTCTCGGTTTCAGGCGTGTTTGCACTGGTTACGATGAAAAATTCGGAAGCCTTTTCTGAAGCGGTGACAGCTTCGGCGACCCAGTCGACCAAAGGCTTCCCCAAAAACGGTAGCATAGGCTTCTCAACAGGTAAACCCATCCGTTTGCCCTTGCCGCCAGCCATAATCAAAACAGGAACCTTCAAAGCAACAAAGCACCCCCAAGCAAGAACGATGCAAAGATGAACACAACAGCAACAATAACCAAAACCAAAGCTCTGGCGGCTTCGTTTGTTGCACCAATCATGTCGCCTGAAACCCCGCCAAAAACGCTTTTGCCCACCTGCAACATAAAAAGCCCAAAAACGGCGGCAACCGAAACTACAAGCAGACCTGCCAAACCTAAAAGCACGTAGCCAATAACAAGAGCCACCACATAAGCTGCAACGTTACGTTTTCCTTTGGCGTTTCTGATGAACCTTGCACCCAAACCCTCATGAGCTGCCTCTCCGCGCCAAACAATCGAAACCATAGCTAACTTGGCGCAGACCTCCGCAACAATCAGCCCCCTCAAAGCCAAATTTGAGCTCAAGAGAAATAGCCCCGCAAACGCCGCGAATTCTACCAAAAACGCCAGCAAAGCACCCCTGTAAGTCACAACCCACCTGTGCGCTATCTCTCTTCGATCCTCGATTTTCCTTATGCCCAACGCGTTGCCCAAGTCCACTAAGCCGTCAAAATGCTGAAATCCCGTCAGAATCAACAGGAAAGCCACTGTCATTGCAGCAGGAAAAATCCTCACCAACAAATCTGTGGGAAAACGAAACACCAAATTTAAAGCCGTAAGCAAGAACGAAACAATAAAGCTGCAGCCTAGAAAATACCCTGCTCCAAACACCCCAAGCAAAGCGCCGATAAACGGGAAAAGATACATATTTTTGGCGCTTGTCGAAACGAAATCTTCCGTTTTGCCCAAAGGAATAATCGTAAGGAACGCAAGCAAATCCCTAAAAGTTTTTATAGCATTCAACTTGGACATATACCCTATTCACTGGTCCAATGAAGATATAGGCTTTATCGTGATGCTTCATGACACAACTCAAAGGAAAAAAAGTATTGGTAACTGGTGGCGCGGGCTTCATAGGTTTCCACCTGACCAAGAAACTCCTCGAACTTGGCGCAGAAGTAACCATTTACGATAACATGTCCAACGGCAAATTGGAAAACGTAAAAGACAACTCACAAGCCAAATTCATCAAAGCCGACATACTGGACCTCAAAAAGCTTCTGAGTCAACCAAAATTTGACTTAATCTACCATTTAGCAGCCCAAGTTGTTGTCCCATACAGTATGGAGAACCCAACCGTAGACTTCGAAAATAACGCAAGGGGAACCCTGAACGTTCTGGAAAAAGCCCGCAAAGACAAAACCCGCATAATTTTCGCCTCCAGCGCGGCAGTCTACGGTAACCCCGAAAAAATGCCTACACCGGAAAGCTACGGCTTTCACCCTGTTTCCTGCTACGGGTTATCAAAAGTGGTTGGCGAAGAATATTGCCAAATGTACACCCAACAATACGGCTTAAACATAACCATTGTACGGTTCGCAAATGTATACGGCTCACGGTGCCACGGAGTCATCCATGATTTCCTCGACAAACTTCAAGCTGACCCTTCAAAACTAGCAATCATCGGCACAGGGCAGCAAGCACGTGACCTAGTAAACGTCGCTGACATCGTAGACGCCTTGATATTAGTCACAGACGAAAAAGCAGTTGGCGAAACCTACAATTTGGGTTTTGGCGAAACAACAAAAATTATTGATCTTGCAAAAATGATGCTTAAAATCCTCAACTTGTCTAACAAGACATTCATAACAACTACAGCTTCGTCTTGGCAAGGGGACATCGACACCATCTGGTTCGACATAACAAAAGCCAAAACCGAACTCGGATGGAACCCAAAAATCCGCCTCGAAGACCACCTGCGCATGCTAATTGCTGAGAGGAAAATGATGTGAGCAAAACGCCCCCTGCCAAAGGCTTAATCGCGCTTCTGCGGCTTCCCTACTGGCTAATGACAGGTGGACTTGCGCTCCTAACAGCTTTCGCCATAACCAAAGGCAACTTTTTGAGTCTGCAAACGGCTGCGTTGATTTTCTTTTCCATGGCATGCATAACTTCAGCTGGCTTCGCTGTAAACGACTACTTTGACAAAGAAAGCGACGCCGTCATAAAGCCCAAACGCCCGATTCCTTCAGGAGCGTTAACGCTGAAGCAAGTTATAGCAGTTTCAACCGTGCTTTTCGCGTTAGGCCTGATTTTAGCGTTGCTCATAAACTGGCTTAGCTTCGCAATTCTAGCCGTCGACTCTGCGTTGCTGCTGGCTTACTCGGCACTCGTCAAAAAGAAATCTGGTTTTGTTGCAAACGCTTTGGTTGGTATCTTAACGGGAACAGCCTTCATCTACGGTGAAGCCACAATTGCAAACACTGTGAGCTTAATTTCACTCAGTTTGTACCCCATAGCTTTCGGAACTATCGGCGGCAACGTTTTGCGCGACATCCTGAGCTTGGAAGGCGACTCAAAAGTTGGGTACCCTACGCTTCCGCAGAAAATCGGTAATCCCAAATCTGCTAAGGTCGCTGCGGTTTTCTTTGTTGCTTGCGGTTTGCTGGCGCCTTTGCCTTTCTTCATCGGCAAGTTCACAGTGTATTATCTTCCGTTTATCCTAACCTGGAGTGTTCTTCTGATTTACTCGTCTGTGCGTCTCGCAACTTCGTCTTCAAGTGTTGCGGCCGTTCGCAAGCATGAACGATTAATCACCATGTCTATGATTCTGCTTCCCTTAGCCCTGATTCTTGAAGCGCTATCCACTACGATCGGAGGGCTACTGTAGGTTGCCAAAGACGAAGAGTATCTGTCCCGAATGTCAAAAAGAAATAGACGCTACACTAACCGTGAAAGACGGCAAAATTCAAATCACCAAACACTGCCCCGAACATGGCGACTTCACAGCTACGCACTGGCAAAGCCCAAACGTTTACAACTTCACTGAAAACTACGACTACTTCAAAGAGTTCCCAGAATCAGAAAACACCAAAAAAGCCGAAGGCTGCCCCTACACCTGTGAATCCTGTACTGGACACGTTTCAGACACCGTAATTGGAGTCATCGACGTCACCAAAAAATGCAACCTGCGATGTGCCGTTTGTTTCTCCACGTTTTCCGACCACATAGTCGACTATGAACCAACCAGAGAAGAACTCGTAAACATCCTAACTTTCCTGAGCAAACGAAATCCGAAGCCCCCTGCAATCTTGTTTTCCGGTGGGGAACCTCTGGAACGCGAAGACATGCATGAAATCATCGCTGCCGCCCACGAACTCAAGTACATGACCATCTTGGCGACGAACGGCATTCACATAGCAGAGGAACCCGAACGCGCCGCCCAACTCAAAAAATGCGGATTAAACATTGTATACTTGCAGTTTGACAGTTTCAGTGATGAGTTTTACCAGAAAATTCGCGGGAGAAAAATGCTGCAATCCAAGTTCAAAGCTATAGACGTCTGCCGCAAACTCGACATGGAAGTCATTCTGGTATGCACATTGATGAACGGCTTCAACGACCAAGAAGTCGGCAAGATAATCCGGTTCGCAGCCCAGAACTCAGACATCATCCGAGGCCTAATTTTCCAACCGATTGCGTTTACTGGTCGCGCAACAGACAATCCTTTCCAGGACGGGTGGAGGGACTGGCGCTTCGCGGAGCAGGTGGAATCCCAAACAGGCGGAGAAATTAAGACCACCGACTTATTCCCTTTGTCTGTTATGACTTCGCCCATAAAGATCATGCGTAAGTTCATGAAGAAACCTTGGCCACTGTTCTCTTGCAGTCCACATTGCGGCATTGTGAACTGGATGTACGTTTCCCGAAGAGGCAAAATAATCCCGATTAACCATTTCGTTAATTTCGACCGATTTTTCAACAGCGTCCTGAAAACTGCAAAGAATGTGGAGAACAAAAGCAAATTTAGCCTGCTTACTTCGCTGTTTATGGCGTCGATGCGTTCGCTGAACATGATGCTCGTGACAAAAGAAGTAGGCATATTCACGTTGAACAAGGCCATTTTGAAGATGTTCATTTCGCCAGATTACGATTCGCTAGGGCCCATCAGAAGACGGGTTTTCCTGTTAGGCTGCATGGCTTTTATGGACCCATATACGTTTGACGCGAAGCGGGTGCAACGATGCGTGGTGCATTACGTTACTCCAAACCTGAAGGTCATTCCATTCTGTGCTTATAATAACATCCACAGGATAGAAACCGAAGAAAAATACGCTTCAAAGCAGCAACAATAACTGGCTTAGGAAATGCTTGGAAAAACAGTACCTAAAAATCGGTAATCCGCTATTTGTCTCCTATTTCGACACTGATGCTGTGGCGTTTTCGGGAGCTGCAACTTGTACGTTTAAGACGCAGAAATTATTCGAAAACTGTAGTTGACCGTTTTGGTTGGGAACCCACAGTTCAAAATAGACCGCGTAATTTCCAGGTTGATCTAGGCTGATGGTGGAGACATTCTCCCAGGTACCTCCGTCTCGAATCGTTCCTGTAAAAGTCTGCGTCGCGTTAACATTCACCGGGAAAGTCGGATTCAAGTCGGTGGTCACTTTAACGAGGACTTGTGTGTCCGTTAAGGTTCGTCCCATATGGTTTTCCACGTTAACATAGACGCTGAATGTGCTGTTAACGTTGGCTAATAGAAACTCTGGGTAATCAACGGCTTTCTTTTGGCTGTCTAGCAAATAAATAGTCGTGTATCCGTTTGTGGCGGGTCTAAGTGCCACATAATACGTTACAAGCAAAATAGAAGCAAGCAGAAGTGCAATAGCAACAGCAACTGTGTAAGCATTTTTGTTGTCTTTCACGTTAAAGGTTCCGCTTAGCTTCTTCATTGTTTCTAAGCTCTCAATCTCTTAGTCCCTTAAGAATAGTGGTCAGTATTTCGATTCCTGAATTGAAGGGCTTCAGTTTGGTTTTACCATATTTCCTTACTTTATAGGTTGATGGGACCTCGACTATTTTGAAACCTTTTCTGGAAAATTTTATCAGCATTTCTGTGGCAAACGGCATATCTGTTTCTTTAAAATCCACTTTTTCTATAGCGGCGTGCGAAAATGCCCTGAAACCGGATTGGGTGTCGCTAAAGTTCTGCTTGTAAAGCATGTTGAAGCAGAAAGTGATTATCTTGTTCCCGACGAAGTTCATAAGTCCCATGGCTTTGTTAGGATCGTACATTCGCGTTGCCAAACACATTTCTGCGTCTGTATCCAGCATCCTCTGAACCAAGCGGTTAACATGTGTCACTTCGTATGTGCCGTCGCCGTCAACCATGACAACAACATCTCCTTTAGCAGCTTTCATACCTACCCGGAGAGCTAAACCGTAGCCATGTCTCGGCTCTATTATGAGTCTGGCGTTTGTTTTTTTAACGATATCTATTGTGCCATCTGTTGAGTTGCCGTCTACAACTATAATTTCCTTAGGATACGCTAATTCTCTGTCAATAGTTTCCAGTGCCTCACGTATGTTGCCCGCTTCGTTAAGGGTGGGAATTACTACTGAAACCATCTCAACTTTTGATGTCATGGGGCACGCAGCTTCCTCACATGTAGGAGTCTTATATAATTTCGACAGGGTTTAAATAATTTCCTCATAAACCTTTGCCAACTTTTCCACATTTACATCCCAACTGAACTTTTGGATCATCATCTGACGAAGTTTTCCCCGAAAACTTTCAAGGTTCAAGTTAGCGAAATCCATCAACGCATCAGCCATTGCTTGAGGATTGTTAGGGGGCACAATCTTCCCGTAATCGTTTAACATGACTTCTCTAATTCCGCCTACATTCGTAGCCACAAGAGGTAACCCACACGCCATGGCTTCAAGAGCAACTAACGGTAAGCCTTCTCCAGATTTGCTGGGCAAAACAAAAAAGTCTGCAGCGTTATAATAGTTTGGCAAGTCTTGGTCAGAGACGAAACCGGCCAGCACAAAATTCTTCTCAATTCCCATTTGTCTTGCCCTTGTTTTCACTTCATGGAAGTCTGGACCTTTGCCGATAATTAGGTAAACGAGTTGTGGTTTTCTTTGAATCGTTATTTTTGCGCTTTCCAGTAGGGTGTCGATTCCATTCTTGTAAACGAGCCTACGCACTGTTGCTACAACAATCGCCTCATCTGGGATGCCCAGTTTTTTCCTAATAACTGCTCTCACGTTTAGAATTGGCTTAAACCTGTCCAAATCGACTCCGTTATAAATTACCTCGACTTTCTCAGGGTCAGCTCCCAAACCCAAAACGTAGTTTCTAGTTGCATTGCTGATCGCAATAATTTTTTTCGCAGCTTTCAAGGTTTGTTTTCCAACAGAAAAATCGTTAATCTTTTCAACGTTGTCCCATACACCATTGTATTCTATAAACGTGTTATGCTGGGTAAGCACGAATGGTTTTTTGTACCTTTGCGCAAGTTTCGAAGCCGCAAGCGAAGACAAGTACGGGTGCCCGTGTGCGTGTATGAGGTTGTTGGCCTTAACAGTTTCAAGGAAGGTTTTGTAACTGGTCACTTTTGGGATAGGATACGGGATTCCAAGCCTAAACCCAACATTTAATGCGTCATAGCACCGGACTTTAATGCCATCATAAGTATATTGGCAAGGAGTATAATTTTTGTGAGTTAGCACCATGAGTTCAAAATCTTTCTTCATTAGTCTTTTGCTCTGCTCGTAAACCACTCGTTCAATTCCGCCGACATGGGGCAGGAAAGTGTGGGTGACTATGCAAAGTTTAGTGGGTGACATGGTGTCCCGCGCTGCTTAGTCTCCTCAACCAAGAAACTATTAGAATCTTATGGTAAACCGTCAAGCTGCGCAGTTACGTAATTCCGAGGTATATTTTATTCGTTTTGCGGGAAACCTTAATACTCCCCAAGCTGGATGATCTATCCAATAACCTGGTCACCGAACATAAGGGGAAACAAAATGGACATTATCATTGGCGGCGGAAAGTATGGATGTCACGCCATCGAATTTCTCAGAGAAAAAAACGGAAATTTCGTTGTGGTAGATCCAGACGCTACTTGTCAAGCAGTTAAACGCTTCAATCTGAAAAGCTCTGAACATGTCAGCTCCAAAGGAGAACATTTTGTTCAGGGTGACCTTCCAAAAGCCCTAGAGCTAATTGACGCTCTAAAGCCTGAATACGTTTTTCCAACGGCTCCCGTACACATAGCTGCTGACATGGCAAAAATCAAGTTCACGCTTTCGCCTTGGACGGAAGCGATAAACGGCATATTGCCTAAACTGCCTCCCACAGTTGTACTGCTTGCAGGAAAAGGCAAAATCATCGTCAGCTTCAACCGAGACAACGAATGTTTAGAAAAATGTCCCATGCCCGAAGTATGCCCCACCTCTAAAACAAAGAAGCCCTGCACAATGACTAAACTTATGCAGTTTGCGAGTCCTGAGGCCTTCGTATTGATAAGCCATTCGATGGCACCAGGGATGGGCGCGCTTAAAGGCAGCGAGCTTCTCGAATTTTTCAGTTGGGCAAAAAACAAAGAACAATTTATCGTGGGCACTGCTTGTGATTGCCACGGAGTGTTCTCCGCATTCAAAAAAACGTAGGCTAAAGAAAAAAGGCAGCGCGAAACTTATTCTACGCTGGCAATGGAGCGGAGTGCTCGAGTGTACATGTTCGAGGACACCCCAGCGATTAACCCGCCGATGGCGTCATTAGTCATCGCGTCTAGTCTTTTTAGAATTCCAGGTTTTGCTTGGTCAAACCTTGTGAACTCAAAGACTCCTCTTGCTCCGGCAATGTAGCCTGAAATGGCTAATCCGATTAGTTCGTCTGCGACAAGTCCTGGGCGCCCGCGAAATCTTTCCTGGGTCAACCCTGGAATTCGCCCTGCTTCAGCTTCTTGTTGTGTCTGATAGGCAGCAACTATTAGCGTGGAGATGTTGACGTCTTTGAGTATGTCTAGGAATTCTTCTTTTAGTATCTGTTCGGCTTTTTGCCTTGTTTCGACTCCTGGGTGCGGAACGTAAAACTCAAGTGCTGTGTCCAACAGGTCTCTGAGTGCTATGCCTTTCTCTTCGAGATATTTCAGAAGTGGCGGCTTAATTTCATCGTTCATGAGTATCAACTCAAGACATACAGTGAGGTTTTTCTTAAGCATTGCGCGCTATTACTGGTTTTACAATGCCGTCTCGTCTGTGCTGAAAGTGCTTCGTGTGATTTTGGGAAAGTTTATATTGAGTAACATGGTTGGATAATCCATCTAACCTGAAAGAGAGGACAAAAATGGCAAACACACGTTTAATCGCAATAGTCGCGATACTAATAATCGCAATCTCATCAATCGGCGCTGTCGTGTATTATGAAGGGATAAACACTGGCACAAAGCCTTCTCCTTCCCCAAGCGTTTCATCATCCCCAACAGCAAACCCATCGTCAAGCCCCTCAATTTTCCCGATTTCTTTAACTGATGACACCGGCTACACCACAACCATAACTCAGTACCCCCAGCGAATTGTTTCATTAGCCCCAGCTAACACGCAGGTACTTTTCGCCGTCGGGGCCGGAAACAACGTTGTTGGCGTAACCGACTACGACAATTACCCCTACAACTTCTCAGCATGGATCGCGGCTGGCAACATGTCCAGCATCGGAAACTACTACCAACCCGCAATCGAGCCAATTGTCGCACTGAACCCAGACCTAATTATTGCAAGTTTAGGAAGCGTTGACGCTGCAGGTCAACTTCGAACCTTAGGCTACAACGTCTTAACCCTTAACCCAACAGACCTAAGCGGCGTTCTCCATGACATGCTTATCGTAGGCAACGCAACAGGTTACCAAGCGCAAGCCGAAAGCGCCGTAGCAGGTTTACAGCAGAGAATAGACGTCGTAGTTAATGGTGTAGCTAATGCAACAACGCGGCCCACAGTCTACCACGAAATCTGGAGTGATCCCTACATGAGCGTTGGCAACGGAACATTTGTTGACAGCATGATAAAGATGGCTGGAGGACAAAACATTTTCGAAAATGCAACCGATGCCTATCCAACAGTAAGCTCTGAAGCCATAATTTCAGAAAATCCTGACATCATGGTGTTCCCCACCCAAATGGGCGTTGAGAGTTTCTGGGGAAACTACACAACAGTTGCTAACCGAGCAGGATGGAGCACAATAAGCGCTATCGTAAACAACAAAATGTATACTGTAAGCGGAGACATCATTGACGAGCCAGGACCACGCCAAGTAGATTCACTGGAGATTCTGGCACACATAATTCACCCTGAAATATTCGGAAACTACACTGATACACAATAAATATCTCTTCTTTTTTATTGTGTGCAGCTGGAGAAGGCACCTTGGAAACAAGAAAAAAGCAAAGTGGTCAGATACGTACTTCCCGGTGGAAAACTTATTTTGTTATACTTATTGTGCTTTTTCTGGCAACTATTTTTCTGTCGCTTAACATGGGATTCACCCAAATACCACCTCAGGACATATTGCAGATTCTTCTGAAGAACATCCCATTTATAGGAAATTCTGTTCATCTTACGCCGTTCCAAGTTGCAAAGGAACCCATAATAATGCTAGTTAGGCTGCCCAGAATCATGTGTGGAGCGCTGGTTGGCGCCGCGTTGGCTGCGTCAGGCATGATATTTCAAGGCTTGTTCAGGAACCCAATGGCTGACCCTTATACTACAAGCGCTTCTTCTGGTGCTTCACTTGGAGCAGCGTTAGCAATAGTTTTCAGTATCTCTGTTTTCGGACTTGGTACCATACCGATTTTCGCTTTTGTTGGTTGCATGACATCTGTGCTTGTTGTTTATTCCATTTCTAAAGTTGGGTCCCGAGTTCCCATAACAACCCTGCTTCTATCAGGCATAGCCGTAAGCATCTTCGAATTAGCGATAGTAACATATTTGCAAACAATTGCAGGAGACAAACTTGGACCCTTAACGTTCTGGTTAATCGGAAGCTTAAGCTCCACCAGAACAACATGGACGGGGGTTTCAACTATTCTCCCATTCGTCTTAGTGGGCATATTTGTCACTTTTCTTTATTCTCGGGACCTGAACCTTCTCACATTGGGCGAGGACCAAGCTCAACATTTAGGCATAAACTTAGAGCGAGTCAAGTTGATCCTGATGCTTTTAGGTGCCCTGCTAGCCGGCGCCGCGGTATCTATAAGTGGCTTAATAGGATTTATAGGGTTAATGATTCCCCATCTGGCAAGACTCCTTGTAGGTCCCGATCATCGGGTTTTACTTCCTGCCTCAGTATTTACAGGTGCTATTTTCCTTGTTTTATGCGATGGTTTAACTCGGTTCTTAACTTCCCCATCCTCCCCTAGTGAAGTTCCTGTCGGAGTGATAACGGCAGTTACAGGTGTAGTATTCTTCTTGTTCCTTTTGCGCAGGAAGAAAAGGATAGACGCGCTTTGAGGTTGAAAACATGGTTGACTTAGCGATTGAAGATGTTGACTGCTTTTACGACTCCGTCAAGATTTTGGAAAACGTACGATTTTCAGTTAAAACCGGCGCTTTCCTTGGTATTTTAGGTCCAAACGGCTCAGGGAAAACCACGTTGCTAAAGAGCGTAAGCCGAGTGCTCAAGCCACGCAAAGGTGCAATTCTGATTGATAACCTCAATGTATACAAAATGAAAACTGCTGATGTTGCAAAGCAGATGGCTGTGGTTCCGCAGGACAGCTCGATTGCGTTTAGTTTCACTGCGCTTCAGGTTGTTCTTATGGGTCGTGCACCTCACCTTTCCAGGCTTCAAACGGAAAGCGACAAGGACTTCTCTATCGCAAAGCAAGCCATGGAGTACACTGGCACTTGGAATCTAGCCAACCGATTGGTCACAGAACTGAGTGGCGGCGAACGGCAACGCGTGATTATCGCACGTGCTTTGACCCAACAGCCCAAGGTTCTACTGCTTGACGAACCCACTAGCCATTTGGACATAAGTAACCAACTCGAAATTATGGACCTTCTAAAGCAGTTGTGCGTTGAGAAGAAACTGTTGATTGTAGGCGTTTTCCACGATTTCAACTTGGCCGCTAGATATTGCGACTCCATTATCTTGCTGAAAGATGGAAAAATCGTTGCTGCTGGGAAAGCATCAGACACCTTGACAAGCGAGAATATCAAGGATGTTTTCGGAATAGATGTCATCGTTAACAAGCATCCGGTGACTGATTTGCCTTTTGTTATTCCAATTTCGAAACCTAAAGATCAGCAGCAGAGAACCTTATCTGTTCACTTGATATGTGGGGCTGGAACAGGAAGTACGCTTATGAAAATCTTGACCGATTCAGGATACAATGTGACTGCTGGAGTCTTGAATGTGTTAGACACTGACTTCGCAACAGCTCAATACTTGAAAATTCCAGTCACGACCGAAGCCCCATTTTCTCCTGTCACTGAAAAAGCCCAAAAAGCTAATTTGGTTGCAATGAGCAAAGCAAGCATTGTTGTGTTAACCTCGGTTCCTTTTGGTCTAGGGAATCTGCAGAACCTGGAAGCTGCACATGAGGCTCTGAAATTGGGAATCCCAACGTATATTCTTGACGAGGTTCCAATCGAAATCAGGGATTTCACTGGAGGAAAAGCGAAAACGCTGTTTTTGGAGATGAAAAATATGGGTGCGGTGTTTGTGAAAGATCAAAATGAGCTTCTGCATCTGCTGAATGTTTCGGAGAAAAAAGCGAAAATTGCTAGTGCCGAGTCGGCTTTAGTTGTTGACCACCTTCGACCTAGCGAGGTTTCCAAGGAAAATCATATAACAAACAAGAAAGAAAAAGCATAGTAATGAGGAGGACAATGTTGTGAAGGTTGTTGCCGCGTGGAGCGGAGGAAAAGACAGCTGCTTTGCCTACTACAAAGCAGTTAAAGAAGGCTTAGATGTCGTTAGCCTATTAACATTCATGCACAGCGAAAGCAGGTCAAATTTTCATGCTATAAAGTCTGAGCTGTTAGATGCGCAGGCTCAAGCCGTCGGTGCTTCGATAGTGAAAAATGTGACGAAGCCCGAAACGTATGAGCGGCAATTTAAAGATGCGTTGTTGCAGTTCAAGGCAGAAGGCGTGGAAGGCTTGGTCACGGGGGACATCTACGAGGTTGCTAACCATGAGGAAGGCTGGCTGGAAAGGATCTGCCGGGAAGTCGGCTTAAAACCAATTAGGCCTCTTTGGCAAGGAAACACGACGGAGATCTTCAAGGAATTCGTCAACTTAGGCTTTAAAGCGACGGTTGTCCGAACAAAGCTTTCTCTTTTGGGCGAAGATTGGTTGGGCAGGCAGTTGGACGAGAAATTTCTAAGTGATGTTCTTAAAGTGCCCAATGTTGATCCATGCGGCGAAGGTGGAGAATATCACACTGTTGTAACGGATGGTCCCATATTCAAGAATAGCATAAGGCTTGTGGAAACCCAGAAGCTGTCTCGTGATGGTTATGGACACTTAGAGATTGCCCGATTTGAGGTAACCCCGAAAAAGCAAAGATAACTGAGAAATCATGCATGTGGAAAGAAATTAAGAACCTCTTTGCTTTCCTCACCGTTTTGCCGCTGCGCATGGACATGGACTGCCTTACCGATTCGGCGAAGCTGATGTGGCTTTTCCCGCTTGTTGGCGGAGCAATTGGTTTGCTGGCTGGAGCGTTTGGCTGGGCAACTAGCTTAATCCTTCCAGCAGAGGTTGTGGGAGCGTTGACGTTAGGTCTCTTGTTACTGCTTACAGGTCTGCATCACACAGATGGGTTGCTGGATTTCGGTGACGCAGTAATGTATCACGGTACAGCTGAGCGTAAGATTGAGATTATGCATGATCAGTTAACTGGTGCCGGGGCGTTGGGACTTGGCATTATGACCTATCTGGTAACGGCTCTGGCATTTGGAGAATTAACCAAAAGCGTTTTCCTTGGCGGAATCGCTGTTCCAGTGATTATCCCAGCGCTAATTGTAGTCGAATTGTCTGCGAAACTGTCGATGGTTGTGGGAACATGGGCTGGAAGACCTGTGCATAAGGGCATGAATTCTTCGTTCATGGAAGTGATGCACGGCAAGAGTGGAAATCTGCGCTTGACAGCTGCTTTGGTTGTCTCCTTAGTGGTTGCAGTGCCGCTTCTTTGGCTAACGGGATTCGTGACTGTTTTGGCTGCGGTCTTAACTGGGCTGGCGATGGTTGCTATTGCTCACAGGCACTTTAAGGGAGTCACCGGTGACGTTTTAGGCGCAACAAACGAGCTTGCGCGGATGGTTTGTGTGGTTGTTTTGTTGGCGATGTTGCGATGACAGTGACTGCCCTCGTTATGGCTGGCGGAAAAGGCTCGCGTATGGCTCTGGCGGAGGAGAAACCTCTATTGTGCGTGGGTGGAAAACCCATTATTGAACTTGTTATTAAAGCCTTAACGAACGCGAGAAAAGTGGATTCTATTGTGGTTGCTGTTAGCGACTACACTCCTAAAACCGCCAGATATCTCGAAAATTTTCCAGTTAGAGTTTTAAAGACTCCTGGGAACGATTACGTTTCCGACATGGGATATGCCGTAAAAGCGCTTAAACTGAGGACAATTCTGGCGATCGCCGCTGACATACCTTTAATCACGGGCGAAATCGTCGACGACATCATCGAACGTTACGTTGCGTGTGGTAAGCCTGCTTTGGCGGTTGCGGTTCCGCTGGAAACCAAGCAGACTCTCGGCATGAGCTTGGGCTACGCTTTCGAGCTTGAATGTAAACGGGTGGTTCCCGCGGGAATAAACGTGAACAGTGGCGAAAGAATTGACGATGCTGAATTGGAACAGGATGTTTACGTTTTAGACAGGGTGGAAGTTGCAGTGAACATCAATACCGTGGAAGAACTGAGGATAGCTGAAGAACAATATTTCAAGTTGCGCAGTACTTAGCTTTGTCGTGAAAATGCCACTTTCCCGTTTATAATTGTCATTTCGACTGAGATATCTTGGATTATGCTCACCGAAACTTCATGCGGGTCTTGGGTTAGCACGGTGAAGTCGGCGAGTTTGCCCTCTTCAATTGAGCCTTTGACTTTTTCTTCGCAGGCAGCATATGCAGCGTTGATAGTGTACATGCGCAACGCATCGTCTACAGCAAGTTGTTCCTCTGGAAAGAAACGTCTCGTAACTGCGGATTGTATGCTCAAAAGTGGATTCAAGGGTTCCATTGGGCAGTCACTGCCGCCGCATATACACACACCTTCGTTAACGAGTGTTTTAAGAGGGTAAAGCCATCTTGCTCTGTCTTTGCCCAAATGCTCTACCGCATCATAAACGGAAAACTCGGAAACTGCAACCAAAGGCTGCACCGAAACCACGACTTTCTTTTTCTTGATGCGCTGAATCAGAGATTCATTTAGGAGCGCGGCTGAGTCGATGCGATGCCTGCCCTTGTCTTCAGTGGCTTCAATAGCGTTTAATGCTGCATCCACGGCTTTGTCGCCCATCGCATGTATAACCAGCTGAAAACCCTTATCCACAACGTTCTTCGTTGAAGCGTTTATTTCCTTCTGAGTACAAATCAATTTGCCGCTGTTTTGAGCATCCTCGAGATAGGGTTTAAACAACGCGGCTGTCCGGGAAGCCAAATATCCGTCAGCATTAACTTCTACTCCGCCAATCTTTGACGTTTCCCCAGCTAATCTTTCGAGCAAGCCTGAGTCGCTCAAAAGGCTCAACGGAACAATCATGTAAACCTTCAAAGGAGTCTTCCCAGCTTCGAGAAGCTTTTTGAGGATGTGCACATCCATTGCAGACTCTGCAAGCCAATGGATGCTTGTTACACCTGCTTGCACGATTTTCTCGCATGCCAACGCCGCCGCATCCACTAATTCGTCCAGGCTAGGTTCAGGAACTAGCTTCCAAACTAAATCTGTGGCGCTTTCCCTCAAAACCCCAGTCGGTTCACCTGTTTCCTCTTTCTTATCGATAATTCCGCCTATTGCTACGGTTGTATCTTTCGTCACGCCTGCCAGCTCCAACGCCTTTGTGTTCACAAGGGCGATTTGGCCGCTTTGATGATAAAAAATAACAGGATTATTTGGCGAAACCACGTCCAAATCGAATCTTGTGGGTAACCTTTTTTCAATGAAGCGATTTTCGTTCCAACCTCTGCCGACAATCCACTTTCCCGGTTGAGTTTTCTCTAGACGTTGCCCTAAAAGAACCTGCATTTGGCTAATTGACTTTGTCGCCAAATTCATCCACATTAGAAACCTGCCAAAATCGGCCACATGAATGTGCGTGTCAATAAAGCCGGGAAAAACTGTTCTACCGTCCAAATAGATGATTTCCGTGTTTTTTCCGATTAAGTAAGTGACTTCTTCGGTGGAACCTACCTTCACGATTTGGTCGCCTTTAACGGCTACCGCTTCAGC
Source organism: Candidatus Bathyarchaeota archaeon (assembly GCA_963760905.1). GTDB lineage: Archaea > Thermoproteota > Bathyarchaeia > Bathyarchaeales > Bathycorpusculaceae > JADGNF01. Next base: position 130,982 of record CAVXEQ010000003.1, on the reverse strand, counting down.
GCAAGTCAAAGTCTTGTTCATCGTGAAGATTTTTCCGTCGAGTAGTGCGAGGTCGGCTGACGTTTCAAAGCTCACCTTTAAAGCAGTCTTAATTGATGTTAACTCTGGTTCAGCCTTACTTTAAAAAGCATCTGGTTTCCACGCAAGCGGGCATATAGCCTTCTGAAGCTTTAACTAAGAATTTAGATCGCGAAATGCCCATTTGGGGTGCAGAAGCTTAAATCATCTGCAAAGCTTCATGATACGCACTGAACATCTTTTGGGCACATAAATCCCAAGTAAACTCCTTTAAAACACGTTCACGGCCTCTAGTTCCCATTTTCTGTCTCAAAGAAGCATCCGCCAAAAGCTTCTGAATGGCTTCAGCTAATCCTTCCGCGTTAGGCTCTACAAGCAAACCCGTTTCTCCATCAACCACGGCTTCGATGACACCACTCACGTTGAAAGCAACCACAGGCTTGCCTGAAGCTTGAGCCTCTAACAATGCAATGCCCTGTCCTTCCTGAATAGATGGAAAAGCGAAAACGTCGGCGCATCCGTAAACCGTTGGCAACTCTGCTTCTGAAACGTCACCTAAAAAGACAAAATTATCACCCAGATTAGCCAGTTTAACTTCGCTAATCAAGTGGTTCTTAAGAGGTCCGTCTCCGACGATTATGAACAGGGTTTCACTATGTCCTTTAACCACTTGTTTGGCGGCTTTGATTAGGTATGAAAGTCCTTTCCGAGGTATTAATCTCCCCACGAACAGCACCGCTTGACTGTTGCCTGCGTTGATGCGTTCTCGTAGTTCCTTGCAACCTTTGACAGTGGGCTTGAACCGTTCTGGGTCAACGCCGTTTGGGACTATCCTGATTTTCAGTTGGTCAACATTATATAATTCAGCTATTTTTTTCTGTGAATACTCGCTTATGGTTACGACTAATGTGGCGTTTCTTGCAGATTCTCCTTCAATTAGGGCGAGTCTGTTCATGAAAAAGTTAGCCACTCTATCCCGTGTCGACATCCCGCCCCGGAGTTGAGCCTGAGCATATTCGTCAGCTAATACGCCGTGAACGGTGGTGATGAAGGGCGCTTTGATGCCTAATTTGTTGAGCGCTTTTTGGAAGCTGTAACCGCTGACGTTGTGCGATTCAAAAACGTCCGCTTTGATGGATCCTGCCATTTTTGCGAGAGTTCTATTAAAGGTCCAGTTGTCCAATGGGAAAACGCGATCAGTGCTGCGGCAAGGAACAATTGTTACCCCGTTAACCTTCGCGGATTCGTGGAAGCCTGACTTGGTGCCGCTATACACTTTAAAGTCCACTTGATCGCTTAGTCTTTTGCCCGTTTCTAGGATGCGTCGTTCGACTCCTCCAGGATAAAGATGGGGTGGTTGGGTGTTGAAAACTGCAAGTTTGAGTTTGTTCATGGGGGAATCAACTGTTCAGTGTTGTCTTTGAACGTTATATAAAACCCTTCTCCGAAAAACGAAGATTGTCCTGCAAAAAAGGAGTTGCTTATTTTTTGGCGCTTTTCATGTAAACGTAGCCAGCTACGGTGATGACTGCAATCAGCGCAGCAATGACCATGAGATAAACATACAGGATGGGTACACCCGCGAATGTTAGCTGTCCAAACGGAGTAGGCGTCGGAACAGGCGAAGGTGTAAGCGTAGGTGAAGGCGTAGCGGTGGGCGTTTCAGTTGGAGTAGGAGTTGGAGGAACATTAACCAGCAACGGCGTCATTTCACTGACTGCGGATTTGTAGAAGCTTTTGTCTGACATCCATTCCGCTGCTACTGTCCAGTTGCCTGCCTCATTGGGCGTGAAGGTGAAGACAAAGTTTCCCGTTGTTGACGTAACGACCAACATTGTCGATGAGGTGCCGTCGGGGTTAACAACTGTTACTGCTACAGTGGCGTTAGGCATGGCGGGCGTAAGTTGTCCCCAGCCGGTGACGAGTTCATCAGAGTAAACTTCAGTTTTTGTCAGTGAAACGCTTATGCTACTGCTTAAGGCGGAGTAATCGGCTAGGCAGTAGACCTTCCAGTCGTTACTTCCCACGTAAACCCTGCCTTCGTATATTGATGGTGCGGACCAACTGTTGGAGCTGAAGACAAAGTGCCCAAGTTTTGTGCCGTCCGTAGCGTTTAGGACCCACATAGAACGTTCATCGGTTACAACGTAGAGTTTGTTGTCGGCGTATGTTGGTGAAACATAGAGTTCATCTCCTGTGAAGCAGCTCCAGATTGGTTCTCCTGTTTTTGAGTCAACTGATACTATGGAGAATTTGTCAACTATGAAGACCTTGCCGTTTGCGTAAATGGGGGAACAGAGGATAAATTCTCCCGCCTCATTATCTTTATATGTCCAAATTATGTTGCCAGAAGTTGCATTTATCCCGTAGTATGCTGACGCCTGCGAAGAAGCAAACACCATGCCGTCGGCGACTGTTGGTGAAGCATGCATGTCCGTGCCTCCGCCCAATATGTTTTGATACGGTAAACTCTGTTGCCAGTCTAAGCTTCCAGTGTAGGCGTCAAATTTGTAGAGGGCACCTGCCGCTGGCTCTTGGGAAACAAAGTAAACTGCGCCGTTGTCAACTGCTGGAGATGACGTGATGTATCCACCGGTCAGGAACTTCCATATGATGCTTCCATCTTGAGCATTTAAGCAGTAAGTTTGGTTGTCAAGGGCACCTACATAGACGTAGCCGTCAACAACAGTGGGCGAAGACCGCAATTGGACAGCTGCATTGAAGTTGCCCACCGTGATGCCGCCTGCGTATGTTTTCCAGATTAGGCTGCCGTTATAAGCATCTAAGCAGTAAACGTAGCCATCATCAGCTCCAGTATACACTCTGCCGCTTACGACGGCGGGTGATGATTCAATGCGTTCCAAAGTGGTGAATTTCCAAATTAGGCTGCCATCTCGTGCATTAACCGCGTAGATGTTTTTATCTTGTGACCCAAAGTAAGCTATTCCGTCGGCAATGCTTGGGGAAGAAACTACTGCTCCACCTGTGGTGAAGCTCCACCTCAACGTTAAGTTCGTGGGACCTGACTGGCCAGCTGCGGTATGTGCAGGGTCATGGCGGAACATAGGCCAAGCAGTGGTGCCCAGGGCCCAAACTTGATTAACTGTGGAGTATTCTGCTCCGGAAATGGTATCTACAGCTTTTGTAACGTCGCCTGGAATCATGTACAAATTGCCGTACGCGATTGCCACGGATTCCCGGGGCGCTAACGCCTCGATTGGCAGCTTCCATATGACTTGTCCCGTATAAGCGTCTAGACAAGCAAATTCGGAGGTGCTGTTTATGTCGCCGTAATTCTGTGCCTGGCCAGTTGTTGCATAGATTTTGCCGTCTGCAATTGTGGGGTTTCCTGGAAACATCAGGGGACCTGGACCGGTGTACTTCCAAACCACTGCTCCAGTGTTTGCGTCTAGAGCGTAGAGATTTCCGTCCCTATTAAGCGAGTAAACCATGCCGTATGCCCCTGCTACGCCAGTGCAGAAGTAGCCGTCTTCAGTGCCAGGTTGGTAAGTCCAGATTATCTTTCCTGTATCAGCATCGAAGGCGTAGAATGTGTTGTCGTGTGCGCCGCCTCGGAAGAATTTGCCGTCGTAGTAGGTACCTGAGAAAATCATGGCAGCTTTGGTGTTTGTGTTCCAGACAACTGCCCCAGTTTTGGCGTCTAATGCCATTTGGTGGGATTCGAATGTGCCTGGGTAGACTTTGCCGTCTCCATATTGGATTCCTGAGCCGTCTGATCCGCTGCCTGAAACGTAAGTTGACCACGCCCGCTTAGGCAGGGATGCGGGATTGGAGAAGTCCCAGGCTTGCACGTAGGAGTTAGCTCTTGTGTAGAACATTTTTTCTTCGGGGCTGTAAACGCTATAGGTGAACAGGGGAGCGGGAACTAGCTGAGAAGTCGGGACTTGTCCACAGAATTTGTCCCGTGTCGGGATCTAGGCAGCTGTTCCATACCACCATGTGTTTGCCGTCGATTTTGTAAACTGCCGGCCAGGGTCCAGGCGTGGGTATATTGGTGCTCCAGAGGATTGTGCCCATTGACTGGTCCAAGGCGTAGACGGTGGTGTTGGTGCAGACATAAATTTTGTTGTTAAATGCTGAGATGTAGGGTTGAATTCCTGTTATGTTGGTTTTCCACAGTACGTCGGCTGCTTCAGGTGCAGGCCCTGCGGAGAAATGGGAGAATGAGGAGTCGCCTGCCAACTCGGGCCACTCATATTGGGCCAAGTCACCGAAGCTTAAAGTTGGAACGACGTCAGTGGCGTTTGTCGTGTTGGACATGCCTTGCCCGAAACCTGTGAAAAATGCTGCGTCTGACATGATCACAAGTAGGGTTATGATGGCTACGGTGGAGATGACTTTTGAAGTTTTCATTCCTGAGCCCCCGAGAACTTGCTGGAGCAGGACACGATGCTGCTTCCCCCTCAGTTACATGTTGAATAGGGCTTGGTTTCACTATAAACCTTTTGCCAAATGGGCACATTTGTGGGTTGCTAGTTGTTTGTTCTGTTTTTCGGGTCGGTCTGTTTTTTTGTTTGATTTATCTCTCCGTATTGATTTGGTTTAGCAATTCACAACAACATCTCTGGGTTTCAGGCGCTGAAATGGCTTTTGGGCTTATTCCGGATTAGCTTTTTCTTTTTGGTTGGCGGGTTTGTATCTTTGCAAATCATATTTGGAGCATAATAGTGATTCTATCCAGAAACCTAAAGAAGATAGTCGCTAATGGCTATTTTCCATCCAAAAGCAGGTTCAAAGTTTACACCAAAAAGCGCAAACAGTCAAAAACAGCAGAAAAAAGCCAAACCCAAAACCCCCAGAAAACCGCATAATCTTTTTTAGTTTGACTCCCGCTTAGCATTAACCGAACATAATTCAGGACACATGGGGAATTCTGTTTATGGTAAAGAACGGTCCGTTACTCATGACTTCTTGGCGTGCCACTGGAGCGTGCAACGCCCGATGCAAATACTGCAACGTAGACGCAACAGGCGCCAAAGCACCACGCGAGTTAACCACAAAGGAAGCTCTCCACCTCGTTGACGAAGTTGCAAAGTTTGGCGTGCGTTGGTTCGGCATAAAAGGCGGCGAACCCTTAACAAGACCGGACATCTTCGAAATCGTTAACTACGCCAAAGGCAAAGGCCTCAACGTCTGCTTGCTCACCAACGGCGTCTTCGTGGACGGCTCCATATACGATAACCTCGTCAAAAACCAAGTCTGGACATCCGTAAGCATTGATGGACCAGAAGAAATAAACGACCAGCTCCGCGGAAAAGGCAGCTACCAAAAAGCCCTCGCCGCCATCGAAAAACTATCTGCTGGCAAAATCCTTAACGGCTTAGCCTGTGCCATAACCACCATAAATTATCAACATCTGGACCATGTCTGCGAACTCGCCGAGAAATATCACGCCAACTTCGTATGGTTTAATCATCTGGTGCCCAGCGGCAGAGCCAAAGAAATGGAGTACCTTACTCCTTCTCCTGAACAGTATGAAGAAGTTCTGAATCACATTTGGGATTTAACCGTAAAGTACGAGGGCAAATTCGAAATTCACGTCCACTGCCCACACTTCGCCAGGGTCGTAAAGCAGAGGAACATCCCCAACTTTGACGACTGGTACGAACACAAATTTCACGGCAAATGCACCTACTTCGCCTTCGGCGGATACGTCAGCGTAACCGAAAACGGCGACCTAATCCCCTGCTTCTACACAGACCTCACACCCACAGAACACCAGCGGTTGGGCAACATCCGAAACAAAACCCTGGAAGACGCCTGGAAAGACGTCAAATCATCCTCGTTCTACAGCAGCTTCCAAAACCGCAACCTGCTCAAAGGCAAATGTGGCGTCTGCGAATACCGAGAACTCTGCGGAGGATGCCGAAACCGTGCATATGCTTACAGCGGCGACATGTACGCCGAAGACCCAGCATGCGCATACATCCCGGAGAGCCTACGCAAAAAAACCAAGTAAGCTGCTCATTAACCATTTTATTGCCCTATCAAACCCCAAAACCACCTAAACAATTTCGTCCCAGAAAAAATCAACATTTTCCCAAAACATATAAATGCGTATAAAGTCAAAAGTTGTCATCCACCATCTTAGACTACAACTCGTTTAAGAAAAGTAGGGCCTTAACGTTTACTTGCTGAGCGGGAAAGAAGATGAATCAGACACAAAAAGCTAAAGTTGCGTTAGTTAATTCACCTCACCACGAGGGCGATTATCGTCACCCAATTTTTCCGCCTTTAGGTTTATCGTACCTCGCCGCAGTGCTTGACCAAAACGGCTACGAAGTCAAAGTTTATGATTGCCCCGCATGCCACTTAACGCATGAAAACCTGAAAACGGAACTTGCTTCTTTCCAGCCTGACCTCGTCGGCATCGCATCCATGACATCAACTATTCCATCAGCTTTGGAGTCCGCGCGGATCGCAAAAGTAGCCTGCCCCAACAGCAAAGTCATCATGGGCGGTCCACACGCCACCTTCGCCGACAAACAGATCCTCACCGACGAGAAAACCGTTGACATTATAGTGCGCGGAGAAGGCGAATATACAATGTTGGAGTTGGCTCAAACCGGAGCTGAACCAAAGTATCTAGCTGACGTGGCGGGAATAACCTTTAGGAGCAACGGACAATTTGTCCAAACCGCGCAGAGACCCTACATTGAAGATTTAGATGCGCTACCTCGTCCAGCTTACAAGTTCCTATCCATGGACAAATATCGGATTACGGGGAAAGTGTTTCTCCCAATAATGACCAGCCGCGGGTGTCCTTTCCAATGTAGCTTCTGTGTTGCGAGCCAAATGTTCGGCGCCAAGTTCCGGGCGAGAAGCGCCAAAAACGTAGTTGACGAACTCGAATGGCTCAAGAACGATTTCGGTGCAGAAGGCGTTTCCTTCCACGACGACATCTTAACATTAGACCGCAAAAGAATAATCGACATATGTGACGAAATTATCGCACGCAAAGCAGTTGTTCCATGGGGATGCCAAACCCGTGTAGACACTGTTACGCCAGAAATCTTGGCCAAGATGCGTAAGGCTGGGTGCGACGAGGTTTCTTTCGGAATGGAGTCAGGATGCCAAAGAATCCTCGATGCTGTGCACAAAAAACTTCAGATTCCCCAAATTGAACAAGCGACTAAATGGGCAAAAAGCGAAGGACTATTCGTCGCCGTCTCCACTATCGTTGGGTACCCTGGAGAAACAAAAGAATCCATGCAGCAAACGTTGGATTTAATTAACAAAATTGAACCTGACGACGCTTGGCTATGCATAGCTACGCCTTACCCAGGAACAGAACTGCGTGCCTTGATTGAAAGGAATGGGTGGAAAATATCAGACGACTGGACTAAGTATAACGCGATGAACCCCGTTTTCGAAAACCCCACCCTAGACTCTGAAGAGTACAACAAAATGAGAAGTAAGTTCTACAATAGCGTCTACTCACCTACATACGCGCTTCGCCAGTTTTCAAAAGGCTACATCCACGGAAACTTTTACAGCAAAGTCATGGCGCGCACTGCGGTGAACTATATCCTCTGGCGGATATTGTCCAGGATGTTCTAGAAAACGCAAGTAATCTCTCACAATCTTCTTATTTGCGTTTGTTTCTGTCTTTTGCGAAAAGCAACGGTACCCCCACGAGAGGTAACGTCGCCATCCACAAGTCGATGTTATGGTCAACGGAGAATGTTGGCCAAACAGTTAATCTTCCTGCGCTAACGTCGCCAAACAGCAACCAAAGAAGCCAGATGATATCAAAGTACAAGCCGAGCGCAGTGATTACGAGACCTGCTTTTTTTAAGTTAAGTCCCGCAAGTGTTTTCTCTTCAGAAGAGTCCTTTGTGTAAATGCCGACATAAACCGCTAGGAAAAGGAGCCCTGCCGCAGTGAGGGCGAATTCAAAGGCGTAAATTGGGTATTGGCTAAGGAAACCTGTTCCTTGTAGAAAAATCTCGCTCCACCACTGTGCAGTGTAGTCAAACCACAACGCAAAAATGCTCGCTGAAGCCGCGATTAAACCCCATTTGATTGCTTCTTGCGCTGGCTGATTCGGCTTTAGCTTGAAGAATAACACCACAAGTACGGTGGGCAAAATTGTGGCTTTTAGCAAGCATGGTAAACCTGCTTCTATGATGAAGAACTCGCGGGAATACAGGATGCTGCTGTACTGTAAACCCCACACGGCTGCGGGTAGGAAAAGCACGAAGTAACCTGCCTCAAACAACACCAGCCACCGGAAAGTGTTAACAACTTCTACAGGTGAGAGGTCCCTCTTAGCTAAGAAGAAAAGAATCGTTACCAAGGCAACGAAGGCTGCGGCCGTTCTTAAGCCAAGCCCGATTCCTCCTGGAATGTCGGTGTACGGCACATCGACGCCGTTGACCAGCGCTCTACCAAGCTGATAGGCGGTGAAGCTAAACCAGACCAACGCAACGAAGAACAATCCCACCTTAAATGCCCACTCGGAGTTGCGGTTCACCACCTTCCACCTTGCCCTAACGGATGCTTTGGTTTCTGTTAGGTGATACTTAAGGTTATTTGGAATGCAGTGTTCACGTTCCAGCGAAGTTTTTTGGGTGTTTTGAGTTTTAACGGAAACTTTATTTGCTATCAAACGTTTTTCAAAGCTGGACGTTTGAGGCTTTGCAATGAAAAATTTGATTTCACAGAATAAATCAGACGCTTATGAGGAACGGGCTAACTGGCCACCCTACACTTATAGGGACTATCCTGACATAGAGCCTGAAGCATACAAGGCATTCATGGAGTTCCTGAACACCGAGAATACCAGCGGCAGATTGATGGAGCTCCAACCGTGGATTTCAATTTGTGACAGCCGTTGCGCCTTCTGCTATTTCCCAACCACCGCGACAAGCAAAGTGCAAATCGAATCCTACCTCGAACTGCTCAAAAAGGAACTGGCGATGTACGCTAAAACGAAGTATGTTAAGACCAGCATGTTTGACGAAATAGTTTTGGGCGGCGGAACACCTAGCGTTCTTACTGCTGAGCAGATGATTGACCTCATTGACTTCAGCAAAGCGAATTTTAACATAAACAAAGAATACTTCATCAAAGTCACAGGCTCCTCGAAGACGCTGGCTCTCAAGAAAATCGACAAGCTGGCCGCCTACGGCGTTTACCAGATGGATATGGGTGCCCAAACCTTCGACGACAAACTTCGTAAGCTCATGTGTTTGCCCGACTCGGCGGCAAGCGTTGAAACAGCCATTCGTCATGCGCGGAAACTCGGGTTATGCGTTTGCGTTGACCTAATGTACAACTTTCCAACTCAAACGATGGAAAGCTGGGTAGCCACGCTTAAGAAAGCAATCGAGTTAGACGTGGAGATTGACGCTTACTCTTTGCATGTGGATCCAGGTACTCCGCTTGAGAAAATGGTTAAGACCGGCGTGGTTCCTCCTCAGGGCGACTCGGATTATGAGAAGGAAATGTACCTTGCGGCCTACAAAATTCTAACTGAGGCAGGTTATACTGCAGTAGGTCACGACCGTTACAGTCGTGTAGAGTGGCATATGCGAGAGAACTGTCTCAATGGCTGGCCGTGGGGTGGAATTTTAACCACGGGTGCAGGCTGCTTCATGGGTTACCTGCAGCGGTTTAGCTACAGTAATATCGAAGACATTAACAACTACATGGCGGTTGTAAAATCTGGGAAGCTACCTATTCAGAGGCTTTCAGAATCTACCGACGATGACATGATGCGACGCGAAATGAGCCGATTGTACCTGCGTTTACCAGTTAGCAAGGCAGAGTTTATGGAGAAATTCGGCAAACTTCCCGAAGATGTCTTTCCCCAGCAACTTCAAAGGCTAAAAGAAAAAGGCTTAATCACGGTTGACGAAAAGGAAGTCCGCCTGACAAAGCAGGGCGAGGTTTGGAAAGGCAACATCGCTTGGGAATTCGCACCTAAACCCTCCAGCTAAGAAGCAAAATTTTTTCTTTTTTTTGGAATTGGTTGCGCAAATCTTTGGAAAAACGGTTTGCTCTCGCTGAAGCTTTATACAGCAAGTTTGGTTAAAGATTTTTTAAAAAAATGAAAAAAGGAAAGAAAGGTTTTGTTTAGTGCCTTAATGGCTGTAGACCGTACCAGGTCATTACTTTTGCTATGATTGGCGATATGACGCCTAGAAGTACCATTGGTAGCATTGTTGTCCAAAGTGCGTACAGTGGGTCGCCCTGTGTCATCCATGCGCCGAATGAGACGGTGTAGTTGAGGACAAAGGTCAATACTCCTACTGTTATGGCTGCCGTGAGACCTGCGCCTAGCATTCGTTTGAAATTGGGTGAGCCGTTGGTTAATGCGCCCGCGATGTATCCAACCAAGATGCCGCCCACGATGTAGTCTCCTATGAAGCTTGGGTCAGCGTAGAGGTTTGGAAGATAAGCATGGGTTAGACTTGGATCTCCGATAACGTATGGTAGGAAGTTTATCGTGTTTGATGCCATGTTATAGCCAGCGTAAGCAATGTAGTATAAAGTGCCCATTATGAATCCTGCAGCGCCGCCAGCCCATTTATTCCAGATTAAGCCTAAGATAACTGGAATTGCAAATACAAGGATCAGCGCAAAGCCCTGCGTGAATATCACAGTGATGAATGCGTATGCTGAGCCAGCTGCTCCCGTAGTCATGTCTGGCGGCGGGAACCAGCTGTCCAATGCGGGTCGAAGTATCGCTGGGAAAGCGACTATTAGCAGACCAACGAGGACTGGCACTACTAGACCGTAGCCGATATCTTTCAGTTTAAATTTCTCAGTTTCCATTGTTTTCCCTCTTTTGATTCAACTATTACGTTTGGAGGCGTTTATAAATTTAATCCTATGTTGATCTGTTGAGCAGTTTTTTGGCATGGAGATTCCTTGAAAAATGCTGAACTTGTGCGCCAATTGAGAATTGATTGTTGAGTATGGTTGGCAATTTGGTTAATTGAAGTTTGCAAGAAGTTTATTAAATATAAAAAAAGGAAAGGGGGCGGTTGCTATTGTCCGCGTAGCGAGGCTTTTGCCATGAGCACGCTTTTTCGCAGGTCGATTCTTGCGGGGCAAATGAATGTGCAGTGACCGCAGCCTGTGCAGTAATCCGCATTGAGTTTAGCGAGTGCGTCGAAGTTCATTTTGTCATATGCTTGCTTTATCATGATTGGGCTTAGTTTGTGGCAACATACGCGCATGCAGGCGCCGCATCTTATGCATTGGTATTCTTTGACTTTCTCTGCGGCGAAGGCTTTGCCTTTTGGAAGTTTGGGTTCTTTGCTTTCGGTTGTGGGTTTGAGTTTGCCGATTTTATCGAGTTGCGGTACAGTTAGGTTCATGATCAATAGCGCTAGTAGTGAGCCGCCGAAGAAGTTCATGCTTGACTGGATTAGAACTGATAGCACTCCTAGGCCGACACCAAAAATGATTTGCCCTACGTAGGTTAGTGGTGTGCTTGCAGGGTCAGTTGCCATGAAGAACGCCATGAAGATTGAGCTGCCGATGAAGACTTCGAATATGAGTCTGAGCAGTAGGTCTTGATCTGCGTAGACAGTGGATAGAATTAGGGACATGACTACAATGGAAACGAAGTAGGCTAAGGTGATTCTCCATTTTATGTATCTGCGAGCGATTACGAATAGTGCAATACCGACGATGATAACGGCGAGGCTTGATGCTCCGCCTACCCAGCCGTGGAACTTATCAAGCACCATCGTCTGAAGCAGGTCGTTGGTTGAGGGTGCGGCAGAAGCTATTGTCGCCATCGGGTTAGCATAGCATCCTTGAAGGTAACTGGCGAATGAAGCTAAGCCGTTATTGTTTATTGGCGCTATGCCCCATCCTATAGGACCTGCTAAAGCTGGGACGCCGAGCAATCCTGTTTTTAAGTGGTCTGCTGCGAGGAATACTGTGTCGAGCGTAGGGAGCAGAATGATGAATTTGGCTGCAGCCGCGGGGTTTACCCATTTTCTACCCACGACATTCATTAGTTTCTTGAATACAACCATGCCTACCATGGATATGAGCGCGACATAGATGAATGCGCTTGGTGCTTCGATAGGAAGGATTGCCTCTGTGTTCATTGCTGGTACGCCTAGAGTGTACGAGAGCGTGACGATTAAGCCGAAGACTGCTGCAGACATCAAATTCAGCGGACTGTCAGAAATCAGTTTGTAAAACAGTGCATCAATTCCAACTGCAACACCCACTGAGATTAAGGCGCATAGAGCTACTGTGAGTCCAAGGTTCCAGCCTTTTGTTCCATCAATGTGGCTAACAGTGACTGGAGACCAGAGCACGGCAGCTACGACTGTGAGTACTACGAGTGCAACGAAAGTGTATGTCATCAGTTTATCTTTAGTCATAGACGAGTATTCTTTTGGTTTAGACATTACCTATTCTCCTTTATTGAAATCTGTCAAAAAGCTCTATGGTGTTTGGTTTATAAGATTTTCTAGTAGTAACCATGCGCCCTTCAGTTTCAAGGCAATTATGAGGTGCTTGAAGGTTTAATGTCAACAGAAAAGTGCTAAACTCCATTTCTTGTCAAGGCCCGTTAAAATTTTATTCACTTCAAGTTTGAAACTTACAATCTTGGTTAAACTGCTCCTAGGAGGTCACAAACACTCTTAGATAAGAACATAAACAGATCAAAAATGGCAAGCAATTATGGTCCCTTTTTAATAGGAAATTTTATATCGATAAGCCTCGTGTATTTTGTGATGTGAGTTTGATGGCTAACTCGAAAGCGCCGTTATATATGGTTACATGGCGATGTACACGTAATTGTGTCGGCAACTGCATGTATTGCAGCTACACAAAGGAATACGCCAAAGACAAAGAATTGGATACGAAAGCTGCTTGCAGAATGGTTGATGAAATAGCCGATTTTGGTTCTCCATGGTTTGGGATAAGTGGCGGGGAACCTCTTGTACGCGATGACATTTTTGACATCATTGCTTATGCTAAAAAAACTTACGGTATGGAAGTAAGTTTAATCACAAGTGGCTTCGCATTCGACCAGGAGCGGTTGGATAAGCTAGCGAAGTACGAAGTACACACCGCTGTTAGCATAGATGGAAACAGGGAATCAAACGACATAATCAGGCGTAAAGGTAGTTACGACAAGGCAGTTCACGCAATGCAAGAACTGTCAAAGAACGGTATTCTAGACTGCGTTGTTACAACCATGACCAAGTACAACATCAAGCACATGGCTCACCCTGCAGCATTGGCAGAAGAATACAAAGCACGCATGGTCGTTTACCATAACCTCGTGCCAGTAGGCAGAGCGGGCAGCAACATGCCTGATTTAGCTCCTACACCAGACGAGTACGAAGAGGCATTCAGCGAAATATACGACATTCAAAGGAAACTCATGGGCAAATTGAAGGTAAACGTTTACTCGCCTTTCTACGCAAGAATTGTTCGGCAGAAAAACCCCGTGGACTTTTGGGATTGGTACCAGAATGGTTACCTTGGTAGATGCACCATTGGAGGAAACTACGTTAGCATAACTGAAAACGGCGATTACCGTTCATGTGGCTTCCATGAAGGCTACCGGCTAGGAAACGTCAAAGACAAGAAACTAACCAAGGTCTGGGACGATCTGCAGCGTAGCGAACTTCACTTGAAACTGCGAGACAAGAGCAACCTCAAGGGCCGATGCGGGGTTTGTGAGTACCGCGAAATATGCGGCGGCTGCCGGACGCGTGCGGAATATTACACTGGCGACTTATTTGAGTCGGACCCTGCATGCAACTACATACCCAAAGTACTCAGAGAACAATAAAACCAAAAACTTTCTTTTTTATTCGATCAAGAACAAGATTACTCGCGTATTCTTCTTTTGGCGAAAACCGCCCAGCATTATATCTTTTGCTATCGCCTTATTTTGTTCTAACTATACGCAACAGAAAAGTTATTACGCGCTGAATCATTCAACCGTCACAGGAGAACAGAAACATGCCCGTTGTATTCATAATCGGAACTGCCGGCTCTGGGAAAAGCCTTTTCACCGCAGCCTTTAGCGATTGGCTCAAAATGAGCAAACAGGATGTAGCAGTAGTAAATTTAGACCCTGGAGTTTTGAAGCTTCCTTATTCGCCTGACGTGGATGTGCGTAATTATGTCGATGCCAGCGACATCATGGAAAAATATGGTTTGGGACCTAACGGCGCCGCAATTATGGCTGCAGACCTCATAGCTGACGAAATCGAGAACCTCACTAGAGACATCGACGAGGCACACGCCGACTTCGTTTTAGTGGACACACCTGGGCAGATGGAACTTTTTGCGTTTCGCGCAAGTGGACCCTATATTGTCAACGAGTTAACTAAGGAGCCTAAAGCCTTGATTTACTTGTTTGACGCAGTTTTCAGCGTAAACCCCTTTAATTATGTTAGCAACATGTTCCTGTCTGCAGCGGTTTATAACCGGTTCTTCCAGCCTCAATTGCATTTGCTCAGCAAAATCGACCTTCTACCCAAGAAAGATGTTTCGCAGATTGTAGAGTGGTCAGGAAATCCACGTCGCCTCGAAGAAGCCATAAACGATAAACTTGAAGACACCAAACGTATATTCAGCCAAAACATGCTACGCGCCATCGGTCAACTCGGCATGCAGTTCCACCTGACTCCAGTTTCGTCGAAAACCAACGATGGATTGATTGCAGTTAACTCTATCCTAGAACGTATGCTGATGCAAGGAGAAAAATATACCACCTAACTGGCATTTTTTCCTTCGCCAATGAGGACCCAAGCGGCTGCAAATGCGCCGCGTTTAGCTTTTACGGGCGTTTCTGCACCCGCAATTATGATGACATCATTATCTTCAGGTTTCAGTTTCCGAAGAATCTTGGCTGCAGCCTCTGAAAATTCCTTCTCTATGCTGCCGCTCACCGAATCGATAACCAAATGACCATTCCTTGAAACTATTGCGATTGCACGATTGGCTCCGCCCATAATTGCCGCATCCCGCTGCTCTATACCTGACCCGATTTTTTGTCCGCTGTTCTTCACCAAAAACGCGTAATTATAATCGGAGTGTGTTAACTCGGTTTTTTCAATTTCAACCCGTGTGGGGAAAAGCTCCTCAAATTTCGCCCAGGTTTTTTGGCCTTTTTCGGTTAGCCGGCAACCTTCCTTTGCCGTTACAATTAAGTCGGCGTCTTTGAGGCGACTTATGATAGTGCGTATCGCGCCTTCTCCCACGTTCAGCTTCTCAGCGAGTTTATTACGTCCTATGGTTTTTTGTGCCATGAGTTCCAACGCAAAGAAGATGTGAAACATGGAAAATGTGGTTGATGGACCTGGTGCTTTTTCAGCGACAAGATTTTCGATGAATTTCTTGAAATCCGCAGTTGCGATACTCATGTCTTAACCACACTTCTATTCTCCAGCGGGTAACTATTATAATTTATCACTGCCCAAGAAAGGAAAGAAAACTAAAGGCTTCAAACCCGTTTTTCAACGGTTTTGACTATTTGGCTAATTTTGGGGCAAGCTGTTCCACGGCGTTTTTGATTTTGCTCCATTCGTCGAGGGTTCTTAAGCTGAATTTGTTTTTACGTTTCCAAACGCCTTTCCGTTTCTGCCAAAGGTACATACCTATTTGGCGTTTGCCGTAGTTTTCGAAGACTACTATGGCTTCCCACCACAGATCGGTCTTGAAGATAGTGATGTGGTCTACGGGTTTATAGACTTCGCTTATGGGCAGCTTCTCCTCCTCTAAAACTGGTTTTTCTTCTGATTTAGCTTCTTGGAAATCCCCTTCGAAAAGTACGTTAATTATTGTGCCATTTTCGGTTATCGCGTTTACGGTGGGTTTTTCCATCATGAAATCCATATGATTCCCCGAATTGTTCTTTCCCCCGGGCATATCTATGTTGTCGCCAAAAGCAATGTGAATTGTGCCATGCCTCTTCTCGGTTTCAAGAAACTCTTCCACAAACCGCGCTTTTGGGTTTATGCCAAACGCGAATTCACCAACAACTTTCGCCATCGCATCCGTGTGAAGCGAGTCTTGCACTCTTTTTAGGACTTCAGCGTTTTCACAGGTTACGGCATCTACTTTGCCTTTTTTGACTTTGATAGTGACGGGCGTGTTTACCGGTCCAATGCCGCCAATGGCCAGGTCGCAGACCAGCGTGCCTTCTAGCGAATTTTCCACAGGCGCAACGATAACTTCGCCTGTTGGCAAATTCATCCACTTCATCAGCTCCCAATCCAGCATCGTGTCCGTGAAGAACGGCCTCTCCTTGACGCTCAAGCTAAGTTTTGTGCCTTTCGAGGTAATAATTTGGAGTTTAGCGGCTTTTTTGAGCTTTTCCATGAGGGTTTTGGCGAAATTCTGCATTTCCCTATGCTCATCGGCCGTGAGCGCAAGTGCGCCTTGTGTAAGCATGTCAATGGTTACGCCCGGGCAGTGTCCCAAACGGGTTTTGCCATCGCCAGTTTCGCTGTGGATGATCTTGATCCTGAAAGGGGTTTCTTCTCTTACGCCGCGGAAGAGGTTGATGTAAATATCCGCGCGTCGAGAAGTGAGGTATTTTTTGAGTTTGCAGGGGATTTCTTTTCGGAAAACAAGCGCCTCAGTTTCGAGGAGAACCAACTTCGTTTTTAACTGGAGATTCAGTGCCCCTTTCTCGAATGCTTTGCCTACTTGTGAACGCGTGTCATCGCAGAAAATTACTATGCTTTCGCCTGTTTTTACTTCGAGTACGCATTGGAGGGCGTTCTGCGCCGCTTGTGCTGCATCCATACGGAGACCCAGTTACTAGTGTCTTTTGCTTTTGATAAGCTTTCGGCTAGGCCTTCATATTCCCAGTTTTCGTAGAAAGGCTTTTAAGAAAAATGTCTGGTTATTAGAACTCTCATCACATGAACTGCTGAAGGATGTTACTATGAAAAAAGACGGAAAATATTTGTTCACTTCAGAATCAGTCGGCGAAGGTCACCCCGACAAAGTCGCTGACCAAGTTTCCGACAGCATCTTAGACGCAATTTTATGCCAAGACCCCAAAGCAAGAGTTGACGCGGAAACTCTCGTAATGCAGGGAACAATCATGGTTACTGGCCAAATTACCACTAAAACCTACGTTAACATACCAAGTATCGTTCGTAATACCATAAAAGAAATTGGCCTAGATAACGCCAAGGACGGCTTGGACTGGGAAACTTGTGGTGTTCTTGTTTCATTAACTGAGCAGTCTCCCGACATATCCATGGGTGTAACGGAGAAAGAGGGACATGAGCAGGGTGCTGGAGACCAAGGCATGGTTTTCGGTTACGCAACAAACGAAACCAAAGAGCTTATGCCTTTACCTATTATGTTGGCGCACAAGCTGGTTAAGCGGTTAGCTGACTGTAGAAAACAAAAGTTAATCCCATGTCTGCGTCCGGACTGCAAATCTCAAGTAACCGTTGAATATCTCAATGGCAAGCCGCAATGCGTGACTACGGTAGTTATTGCTGCGCAGAACAACGGAAGAACCGACGATGCAGAACTTAAGAAGGAAATAATCGAGAAAGTAATTAAAAACGTCATACCGGTAAACATGCTAAGAGCAGACACCAAATACATCATCAACGGAACTGGACGCTTCGTGGTCGGCGGAACCCTTGCAGACTCAGGTTTAACTGGTCGAAAAATCATCGTTGACACCTACGGAGGAGTAGGAAGCCACGGTGGTGGATGCTTCTCCGGGAAAGACCCCTCCAAAGTCGACAGAAGCGGTTGCTATATGGCACGATACATTGCCAAAAACATAGTCGCCGCGGGACTGGCAGAACAATGCGAAATCCAAATTAGCTACGCCATCGGCGTTGCTCAACCTATCAGTGTGCTGGTGAACTCATTTGGAACAGGCAAATGCACCGACGAAGAACTGATGGCGGCGGTTTTGAAAACCTTCGATATGCGACCAAAAGCGATCATTGACCACCTGCAACTGCTTAGACCCATCTACCGCAAAACAGCGGTTTTCGGGCACTTCGGCAGAGAAGACGCAGATTTCCCATGGGAAAAAACCGACAAAGCAGAAGAGCTCAAAAAAATCCTCAAAAAATAAGCTTCAATATTCAAGGCCGACTTTAACCTCACAACTATCTTTTTCTATCTTTTCTTTGTTTTATGCTTTTCTTCAAATGCCCGTTTTGGTTAAATTTCGTATGTGTACGACATGTTCTCTGCGATTTGTTGTTTTTGTCTGTTCTTTCTTTTCACCAAAAATGCTGCAATGCAAATCACGATTGCGAGAGCGGCAAGGGCTATCAGCGCTAACAGATAGAAGGGCAGAATTATCGTATTTTTTGTTTCGCTTGTAGTTCCTGCATATTGGTTGTTGCCAGTCCAACTTGCTCGCAAGTTAACTTCGCCTAATGCACTCGACTTCGAAACGTAGGTAAATTGTCCATTTGATTGCGTTAATGTGGAGGCTAAAACCTGCCAAGTTTCACCGTTGACACTGTAATAGAGTGTTACATTCTGATTTGTCAAAGCTGGGTAAATCTGGCCGTTTACAGTTATAGTGCCGCCTTCGGTCGTCAGGAACGGTGAAACACTAATTGTCAGCGTTGAAGCTTGCAGTTTCTTGAAACTTGCGGAAACCTGCCCAGGTGACACTTGTTCGCTGTTTTCGACCGTAATAACTATCATTGGCGCGTTTTTCAAATCGTCAGGGCATTCGCCTACTCTCCAGCCTTCTTTCCATGTTGAGCTTGTACATTCAGAAACGTAATAGGTTACGCCTCCATGTTCAAAAGAGTATATATCCAATCTGGCATTCTTCGGGGGGCCATTTAGGTGAACTCCAATGTTCATGTGCTCCTCGCTTGTATAGTGCAAGAGAACCACATTTAAGCCCCCTGCCCTCATAATTGAAGCGGCAAGTAAAGAGAACATGTCACAGTCACCTTTGTTCCTCAGCAAAGTTTCAACTGGATAATACTGCGGAATGGTTTCCTCGTAAGGAATCTGGTGAACAAGGGTAAGCACACCGTTGGCGAAGTCTTCATCGTCAGGATAAATTTGCCTTAGAGCGTCAGCGATAGGTTTCACCGCAAAAGGTGTGACGAACTTCGGAAAATCTGTGTCCGAAGCTGACCTGTGGCTGAGTCCATGATAATAATCATCAAGTGACTGCGGAACAACTACGTTAAGCGTATAGCTGAATATTCCGTCTGCTTGGTTTACAAGCTTATAGGAAAGGCTAGTGTCTTGAGCAAAACCGGCTGGCGTGGTGTAGATTATTGAAAGCGCCATCAGGGCAATAATTACTAATGACGCTCGTACCTTAGCCTTCATTCAGCTTCCCAGCTTCTTTCACTGCAGACTGGCTTATTGAAATTATGAACGACAAATAAGGATTTTCACAAACCACTAAACTTTTCCTTGAGATTCCAACTTGATAACTTCGCCGCCTGACTTCTCAATCAATCCGGAAAGTTCTAACGCAGCTTTGCTTAGCCGTTCCTGAGGATTCTCTGCAAGTTTTCCTGATGTAGACAAGTGAAGTTCCATGTGCGGTTTGTTTTCCCTCCCTTTTGGATGTGACTTAATGTAAACCAAAGGATTGTCGTGCATCACTATGTCTATTAGCGGAGCCAGAACCGATTCCATAATGTTATCCGCATAAATGCTGAGCTCGAAGAAACCAACGTCGCCCGCAGCCTGCCGAAGCAAGGGAACAACTGCCGCCTCAAAAATGGTTTCCATCTCGCTTGGCACACCCGGCAACACTATCAGCACGGTGCCAGCAATTTCGGCACGCACACC
The DNA here is from genome assembly GCA_963760905.1 of Candidatus Bathyarchaeota archaeon. Lineage (GTDB taxonomy): Archaea > Thermoproteota > Bathyarchaeia > Bathyarchaeales > Bathycorpusculaceae > JADGNF01. The sequence goes on along the minus strand of CAVXEQ010000003.1, from coordinate 111,176 downwards.
AGGTGCAGTTCCAACTGGGTTCACAATGGGCAGGGTTCCTTCGGGTAGAGTTGCCATTTTGACTCTGGGCGGAGTCATCTCATCTTCCTGGATATTGCGCTTTTTTGCGTATTCTTTGTATTTTGCTTTCACCATTGCAAGCGCTTCTTGGTTGACAGTCAGTTTGCGGTTTAACGTTTTGGCAACGCCCTCAAGGGTTTTATCGTCAAACGTGGGTCCTAAACCTCCGGTCGATACAACAAACTTGGTCCTACGTGATAGCACTTCACGGAAGGCTGACGCCATTTCGTTAATATCATCGGCGACAACGGTTATTCGTTTCACTGCAACGCCTAATGATGTAGCACGTTTACCTATCCAACTGGCATTGGTGTTTACAACTTTGCCGATTAGCAATTCGTTACCAATACAGACAATCTCCATATCAACTGCCATAATGTCACGTTCCTCTGATTGTGAACGTAGAGTGAAAGTGACTTTTGTTCGTTACTATTGTAAACACGTAATGTTTTTATGTGCAAGTCGATTACTACAGCCAAAACAAAAAGGAGAACCAAATATGAAGAGTAATTTTTCAGGCAAACGCTTTCAAGCGTTATTTACATTTATCATACTAACCGCATTCGCAATGGCTACTCTCACCTCAGCCAACACGCCGCAAGTGAATGCGCAGACAAACTCAATCCTAACAATAACAGGTTATGACGGAACCACTAAAAACTACACCCTCTCCGACCTGCAGAACCTGCCCTCAGTCAGCGGTTACGGTGGATACTATCAACCCAACCAGAACCAGGTTAATAACGGTAACTGGACAGGTGTATCCCTTTATTATCTATGCAACCAAACAAGCGGTATCACCTCAACCTGCAACGTTTCCGTTATCGGCCAAGGAACCAACGACTTCAGCTACGAGATGGTAGCAAACGGAACCAATCTTAATCTCGCCTACAAAACCTACAACAACCTAACTGGTGCCGCTCAGAATCAGACTCAGCCAGTAACTTTGCTTCTGGCCTACCAAGTCAACAGCACAGACTTACCTAGCAGCATAGCCCCCGCGCCAAGACTCGTCATCATTGGGCCGGAAGGGCTACTCATGATTGGTACCGGCGGAAGAAGCATAACCCAAATAAACATCATAGACACCTCCCCGACTCCAACTCTCACACCAACACAAATCCCATCAGCCACTTCGACTCCTTCTGCAACCCCAACCCTGATCTCATCACCAACACCCATAATGACTGCAACTCCGACCGTAACGCCCACACAAATACCCACCCCCACCCAAACTACACCGACAGCAACTCCCACACCGCAGCTCTCGCCAACAGAGACCCCGACTGTTTCAGCCACTGAGCAACCCACAGCTTCGCCAACGGCAACTCTCTCTGCTTCCCCTGAACCTAACGAAACCGAACAGTCCACGGTGCTCTACATAGCAATTACGGTAGTTGTAATAATTATCGCGGCAATAGCCATCGCAGTCGCTTTTAAAAGAAGAAAATAACTAACAATCCATAGCAGATTTTTTCTCCTGCAACTTTTTCTCAATTTTAGTTTGCAAAGACAGAAAACTATCGCTAACGCAAAAAACGTTAACCTTTACTCTTTTATCTTTAGTTCCCTTTTTGTGTGTTTCACTTTTTCGAGTTTACCATTCGGAAAATGCAACAATTGAACTCTATTAAGGACCATGGCTGAAATCACGCCACCCGCCCCCCCGAAAACCAGGTGTACAGCTCCCGCGACTCCTATTCCAGCTAAAAGTATATTTGCATTCATGCTTAACGCGCTGGTTATGGAGTAGTTTACAAGCATCTTATCAAAGCTACCAAAAGCGCCGAGAATAAAGCCAACGAACAGGTTGCCTAAATGTCCTTTGAATACTATGGCTAAGATATCCATGGTAAAGCCCATCGCTGTATATTCAAAGACTTTAAGAAGACCCGTATCAGCCATGCCAATCATTCCAATCAGTAGCCCAGAAAGTACCCCTATGTAAGTGCCAGAACCGAATTTGCGAGTTATTCCAATGCCGATGATGAAAGGTATCACCCAGAAAATAGCTGTGTGCCCAGGAAGCTGAATCGGTGTCTTGAAGAAGGTTTTGAATACATAGACGAGGGCTGCCATAAGCGAAAGGAAACAGATTTCGTAGACGACAAAATACTTTTTTTCCCTCATGGCAGATGCCTCATCCGGGCACACTCGACTTTAAATTCAATTGAAAAGCATCTCCTATAGTGCCATTTACGGCTACCAACAACACGAAGTCATCCTGAACTCGGTCCCCAGTGAAATCTACATAAAACGTGCCACTCAAACTGGTGTTGGTTGTTACGCTTCCGGTAGGATTTCGTGGATCAGTAGTTATGTGCAGCGAGTTTAAGCCGCCGCCTGCCTTCTCAAACTTCATCAAGTAAGTGTCATTTCCAAAATCGTTGAAGGCAGCACCCGCCACGTTTGAAACTTTAAGGCAAACATTGTCAAAGTCAGGCATAATTTTTGCATTTGCCAAAATGGTAGACGAACCCGATGAAGCTGTTACGTAATAGCCGTTTGCCCCGTCTCCCTCAACCCGATTCGTCCAGGAGATTCCTTGATTAGATTTTATGTAGCCGTAAACATGGAACGCTGCCGTGCCCTGCAGCCCCGTGAAAGCGTAGTCAACTCTGACGCAGGGAAACGTTGCATCCAAATTGGATGTCGCATTCAAATCAACCAGCATAACGAAAAAGCTTCCGTTATCGTTAACATTCACGCCCGGAGCAATCGGCAATTTGGAGGCATAAGGAACCCACGACTGAGGGCCATAAAGGAAACTTTGGGCTGAAAATGTTTCATCCAATAAATATTTTTCTCCAATTGTGTTTGCCTCCTGTCTTAAAAATAAATATTGAACGCTAAAAACTGTTGCCAACAGCAAAACAAAAACCGCAAATGCAACAACTAACTTGACTTTAAATTGCAAATTCACGCCCTCTTCAAAGCAACCATGCAATCGTCGTCGCTTTCTGCCACAAAAAGGACCGCTTTGCCCTGAATGAAAGACGGTGTAGCGTTTTTCGGAATCTTCACTTTTCTGCCAGTTACTGTTTTGCCCTGTAAAGTCAGTACTTGGTCAATTCCGGCATCTACAATCTCCTCTACTGACCTGACCCCTGACAATTCACGGTTCTTACCTTTTAAAAGAAATCTCCCGTCATTCTTAAGTGAAGCCAAGCTAATTCCGGCAATGGCACCTATGATGCCGCCTTCGGTTCCACCTAAACCTTCAAAGCGGATTCCGCTGTTTGCTGCAACTTCTCGGGCTCGCTCTTGAGTAACAACAATAGTTTTGGCATCAAAACCAAAGGCTACCGCGGCAGATTTTATCTGGTTGTCTGAAGCTGTGGCTAACCCCGGGTCGCTTCCCTCAATGAAGTCGTCGAGAATCATTTCTTTCGTTTTGCAAAAAATATCTTCCATGTTAGCTGAGTTTTCTGGCGCTTCGACGTGAATCACCGCGCAGCTATTATGTGAAGTGAAGGGTATAGTTGGATGGACAAAAAGTTGGTGTCGGGTGACGCCGAAAATTTCATACTTGTTTGAAAGTGTGGTAGCGATGGTTCTGGCGAGTCTGCCTGTGCCTCTGGATTCTAAAGTGTCCGTGTCGTCAATCCCAACGTAAATCATTTTGCCACCTCAACACGATATGCCTATATAAGCACAACGTTTTACATTATTAAAAGTTATCCAAAACTATGAAAAACTCCGTCATTTTGGCTTTTGTCGCATCACCGAAATAAGGTTAGAGCTAAGGAAAAGGTTTGATTTCTTGTTTTCGCGGTAACCTACTTCTTCTTGCTGCTAAGGTACCACTTCAAATACTCTTTCTTGCGGTTCTGCCGTATCTCATCCTCTGTTTCTTCTGGGGGACGGTTTTTTTCTTTGAGGTCCATGAGTTCCTGCTGAGTAACGGTTAAACCGCAGCTTTTGCAAGTGAAGTGCTTGGTAGATATGGAGTATACAAATTCTCCGCCGCATTCCGTGCAATAGGGCATCTTTGTTCCTCTTTTGGTTGTTTTTACATAAACGCTATTGCGGAGATATTAGTCTTCGCTTGAATCTTGCAGGTTTTGCCCAAAAAAGTGGAAGAATATAGGGGGTAAAATTGAGAAAGCTAGACGTGAGCGTACATTCGGTCACTGCTGTACTTGCCCGTGTTCATCTCATTCTCAATCTCGCGCAACAACAAAATCCGCTTGAACGTCGGGGGGTGGGTCGCGAACAGGCTGTTTAGTTGTTGCCACGAGGATTTTGCTTCTTTCTCCATCGCTAGCTCCAATTCGCGCTCATCCAAAACGCCATCGTGGTCTAAGTCATATTCGTTTTTCTTCTCCATAACCGCAGCCACTTCCTGTTTTGCAATAGCTGGATCCTCAATATAGAAGCTTCTGGCTTCAGCGGAAGCTTTGGGTGCTATGGATAAGCCGTAGGTGATTTTGGTTAATGCGCTTTGGAGGCTTCTGGGGTTCTCTGTTAGGTAAGCACTATAGGAGTCAGCGTAGTGTTCGCGGAGTCTGCTCAGCCTCATGACTGCTAAGAAGGAGATTATGTAAACCACGAATGAAATCACGCCAACAACTATGAGGACAACTCCTGCGTTTCCTTGGTCTTTTCCGCGTCCTCTGGACGTTGCGCCAGCAAACCATCCCGCTCTAAAGGCAACCTGAGCAATCAAATAAGCCAATAACGGCAGAGCCGCCAGAACAGTCATCACAACATAGTCTTTATGCTTGATGTGCCCTAACTCGTGGGCTATAACTCCCTTTACTTCATCTTCGTTAAGTTGATTTAATAGACCTTCATGTACGGCTAAGACGGCACTGCTACTGGTTCTGCCGAAAGTGAATGCGTTGGGTGAAGAGTTAGGAACAATGGCCAGTTTAGGCATTGGTATACCGCTTTTTATGGCGAGGCCTTGGACAGTACTTTCCAGCCAAGGGTTCTCTCCGGGCTTAACGTACTGCAGGTGCGTGGTAGCGCTGACAATAACGGGCCCAATGGCGTATTCGAACAATATGAAGAGGGCTGTGCCTCCAACGGCAATAAGCATTCCTGAAAGGATGTCGAATTGGAACACAAAGTACTGTAAGACAAGAATTAATCCAAGTAAGAATGCGCCGAAAATGAAACTCGCTACGAAGATGCTTGTTCCCATTGCCCACTTCAAGTCAGATAGCCTAGCCATATTCCAATTCAACTCTTTGTTTTAATTGACAGAAACAACTGTAGAATTAAGTCTTTTCCCAAAAATAGAACCAAGTCAAGCGTCCATAGCAAGCTGCTGCTCACCGACCAGCGTTGCCCGAGAATTTGCAGCTACCTCACATTGGAAACCTTACTTTTCCGATAGGACCCAAAAAACACAAACATACAAACAATGCATAACAAAACCAACTCATAAATAACCACGCCATTCCAAAAAGCCGCTTGACCAATAGATGCAAATCCCAAAAAAGCAGTTGTCCACATGACACAAAACAGAAACAAAGCAATTGCAAAACAAAGGTATCCAATCGTTAATGTGAACCACCACTCCTGAAGATAGGATTTAACGGCATTTAAGCCACGTTTGGGTTTATCAGGCATGGTTCGTCGAATAAAAAATGTCATCCAAGCTTATTAGAGTAGGGATTCAGAAATAACAGATTTCAAAAAAATAAGAAAAGGTTAGATGGGGTAGGCTCCGCAGGTTTTGCAGAACTGAATCTTCGTTTTAATGTAGCTCTTGCATTTGGGGCATTGTATTCCACCGTCAATTTTTGGAAATACGTCTTTGGGTTTACCGAACTTGACGCGGAAATGCTCATAGTAAAGAAGCTGTTCTTTATCCGCGATTATAACATCGTCGGCAGCGAGGATTTCCTTCTTTTTCTCTTCAAAGTCTTTGTCGGTAACCATGTCATTGAAGAATGTTCGCAAAATCGCGGTTCCTGTGCCCTCCTCAAGTGGTGCTTTGGGTCGCCAAACAACCTCTTTTGGTAAGACGTCTTCATAGGCTTTGCGTAGAATCCATTTGCTGTACCTAGCGCCGTCTTCACCCAAGTTTATTTTCACTTTAATGGGCAGCTTCTTTGCCCAATCCATGAAAAGCGGGTCCAAGTAAGGTGCTTTAATTTCCATTCCAAGCGACTGTGCCATCGGTACAGACGAGAAACCCATTTCCGCCCACATTTCTTCTTGTTTCTTGGAAAATTCTTCTTGGGTTAAATGGAACTGCCAAGGGTAACCGAACAATTCGTCTAAACCGTCTCCTGTTAGCACGGTTTTGTATCCTTTTGGCTTTAGCAGTGTTAACCCGATGTATACTGGAAGGCTGTTGCGGATCTCCATGGGGTCAAATTTTTTGAGCGCGTCAACGACTTTAGGGTAGGTTTCAAGAACTTCTTCTCGGCCAAAAACGTGTGTTTCCTGTTTAAGTTTTAGGAAGTCTACCATTTGTTTGACGTACTGGGTGTCTTTTGGGTTTCCATGTTTGAAGGCGAGGGTCAGGCATGGGATATTTGGCTTGGTCTTGACTGCTTCGTAAGCGATTATGGAAGTGTCTGTACCCGCTGAGAAGAGCATGCTGTCAGCCATGTTCTTTTGGACAACTTTGTTGATTAAAGGTTTGACTTCGGGTAAAATGTTAACGTATTCTTTTTTGTCAAGCGTCATATTATTTTCCCCGTAATACTGAACTTGTCTCGCTGCAACTATATAAGTTTATCCATATGCGTAATAAACAGTTGAATTCATAAACAGGTGTGGAAAAATAGTTGAAAATAGTGAACACACGCTTATACAAGACACCCTTTTTTGCAGTTTTGATTAGGCGTTAACCTTAAAAGCCTGAGACTTTGCATTCTATAAAAAGGTGCCGAGCATAGTGCAACTTACAAACCGAAGTGAATGGCCATACCCCAAACTTGAACACTGGCCGCCGATGACATACCGAGATTGTTCGATTCTCACTCCAGAAGCAATAAAAGCATTCACCCGTTTTCTAAATAAGGAGAATACATCCAGCCAGAACAAGGAACTGCAACCTTGGATTCCATTCTGCGACGGAAGATGTTCTTTTTGTTATTTTCCTGTAAATTGCGAAAAACAAACCTCCGAATTATACATTGAAGCTATGAAGAAAGCACTTGGATTCTACGCCGAAAGCAAGTACATCCAATCAAGCGTCTTCAACGAACTTTATGTAGGCGGAGGCAGCCCTAGCGTCCTCGCGAACGACCAAATTGTCGACATCCTAAGATATTGCCGAGAAAATTTTAATTTGACTGACGACTGCACAACAAAATTTACTGCATGCACAAATGATCTCTCTGAAGAAAAATTACGGACTTTGGCTTCAACCAAAGTTGACCAGTTGGACATCGGGATTCAAACCTTTGACGACTCTCTGCGCAAAATGCTTGCACTTCGAGACAATGCTGAGAGCGCAACGCAAAAACTGAAACTGGCAAAAAAGAACAGTTTGCATGTCAGTATCGATTTACTATATAATCTCCCTTCGCAAACAACAGAGCAGTGGATAAAGGACATTACAAAGGCGATAGAGTTAGATGTTGAAAGCGTCGATTGCTATCCCCTAGAGTTATACTCAGACACGCCTCTGGCAAAGAAAATAACGTCAGCCGAATTGCCTCCAGCTGGAGATGACTCAAAAGAACTGGAAATGTACCTTGAAACCTACCGCATATTCAGAGAAAACGGTTATTCGCCAACCTGTCACAACCGATTCTCTAGACTCCAAGAAGATTTCTCTGAACCCTCTTCAGAAGTCGTTGGCACCGGCGCTGGCTTCTTCATGGGTCAATTGGGGAACCATATCTATTCCGATATAGAAGACGTCAAAAGTTACATAGCAACAGTCCAGAGAGGAACGTTTCCGATAGCGCGTCTTGCAACAAAAACTGCGAAAGAAGAAATGAGAAAAGCAATGATGCTCATCTACATTCGGGTCCCAGTAGACCGCGAGAAATTTAAGTCGCAATTTGGCAAGTTTCCAGAAGAAGAATTCCCAGATGAGTTGCGAAAGCTGCATCAGAAAGGCTTAATTGAAACACGAGATGGAAAAATATATTTAACCGAGAAAGGCGACCCTTGGCGCGTCAACATAGCGTGGGAGTTCTTTAAGCAATAAGAGAGTGGCAACTTGAAAGTAAGCCTAATACACATGAAAGTTCGCCCCGACCTCAAAGACAACTTGAACGCAGCACGACAGGGCATTTGTAAAGCGGCGGCGCAAAAACCTGCCTTCATAGCCCTTCCCGAATACTTTTCCGTGCCAAACAATATGGAACATTTCACGTCAGCAAAAGAAATCAGCAAAGAAACCTTCAAACCGACATTCAACTTCTTAGTCGACGTCAGTAAGGAAGTGCCAGAAACATACCTTATGGGCGGCACCATGCTTGAAGAAGACAACGGTAAATTCTACAATATTAGCACCCTTTGGCGCAACGGTACCTTACTCTGCAAATACCGAAAACGAAACCCCATCAAAGCTGAGATAAACGCAGGTGTAAGCCCAGGCGATCAGCCAGTCGTCTTCGACACAGAATACTGTAAAGTTGGGATGCTAGTCTGCGCAGACATGTTCTCGCGTCAAACAATAAAAGACGTTGTGAACCTTGAAGCAGAGCTTGTTTTCTTGCCAGTAGCCGCTATGGGAACACACCCAACAGTCAATGGTCACCCGCTAACATTCAGGCTAGCGTACGAGAACGGTATCTACCTCATTAAAATTGGGAACGTAAGTTCAAACGCCAGAGGGGGCAGAAGCGCCTTCATCACTCCGTGGGGCATAGAGCAAGAGGTTTCCGATGCGCTGGAAGATTCGGTGTTAACGAAGGATTTTGACATGGAAAAACTTCGGGAATACCGAAAATCCCTGAAAAGATAATTCACAAGAAATACTGAAACAGAATTTCTTAAAAGAAAGGAAAATTGTAGATGCTATGCTTTTAGCATCTTTTCCCAACTGTTGAAGAGCTCTAAGACATCGTCGCCGCCGTGTCCCTTGAGGAACTCGCGGGTTTCTTTGTCTGCGACTACTTTCTTCTGGAATTCCTCTATCCATTGCTTCTTCTCTGCGAGGAAGATGATGCCATCTACGCCTGTTCTGGCAACTCGTGTGACAACAGTCATTATTTGCTGTGTTGTTGCAACGGTATCCCAAGTTTCGTTTGGTCCGCGAACGTAGAAGTTGCACAGAATCGGTTTCTTAAGGAAGCTCTTGTAGCTGCGTGCGATTGTTTCCCAGTACCACGGGCTCGGGTAAGCTTTGCTGAACATGGGAATAACATAGTAGTCTGTGTAGTCAGCCATTGCTTTGAAGTCGTATCCAAATCTTTCTTTGCCAAGCATTGGATCTGGTAAGCAGTTTACGAATAGCGGTTTGCTGGGGACTTTTTCTTTAATTTCTGCTAGAAAGTCAGTTACGGTTTTTGCTCTCCAGTCAGTCCAGTTTAAGCCGCTTTTGCGCTGCTGTTCGATGCATCTTGGACATGTGCAGAATGCATAGTCTGCGAAGTGTTGGCTGCTGATGCTTATGCCAGGGGTTGTCGTTTTTGCGCAGTCTTCGATGAGTTTAAGGTTGTATTCTCTGACTTCTGGATTAGTCATGCATAGAACATCCCAGCGCAGATTGTACCGTTTGTTGGTTCGGAATGCTGGTCCGTTTGGGCTAATGGATATCCATTCGGGGCGTTTCGCTGCTAACGCGTTGTCGCCAAAGACTGCAATGTTGGTGTACATGTCAGGGTTTACTTTCCCAACGACGCCAGATTCTGACTTTAAGCGGTAAAAGTTGTAGTCGACGCCTTCAACTGGTTCTGGTTGATATAAGAAGACTCCGGATTTCAAAGTATTTCACCATTTAGTGTCCTTTATTTGCTACGGAAATGATTTTGCAGGTTATTTAAGGTTTTCAGTTTTTCTTTTCAGAAAGCGCGTTTCGCGCCAATTCAATTAAGGCAAATTTTAAAAAAGGTGGTAAATTAACGTCTTCGGCGTTTTCCATGGCTGGTCTTGTGTTTTCACATTTCCCTTTTAAAAAAAGTTGGCCGAAGTCTTTGCCGAGCTGGCTTAGGTTACCGAATTGTGGCGGAAGAAGACCTTTCTCAAAATCTTCATTAAGCTTAATTGTTGCAAGAAGTGCAGACGCAAGCACGAGGTCTTCTTGTACAATTTTGGAAAGTGCGGAAGTCAGTTTCTGTTTGTCAGTTTTGAGGCTCTTGACTTTAGACAACTCACATGCAAGTTTTTCAATCGATAGGTGCCTTGCCTCAAGACGATCCAGCAACGGCCTAACGGGACTGCATTCTTGTCCTTTCATAATGGCTTCTTTAACTGCTTTTCTGGTGCAGTAACCTACAAGTTGACCCAGTTTAGAGGCGGGTCCACCATAGACTATTGACTCTCCTTGCCCCGTTTCCGCCACGACGATAGCGTCTGTTATGGTTCCTGTAGCAGCGTCACCTGAGTATCGGCTTCTTATGTCAAGTTCAAGCATGGCCGCGGTCTTTGCTTCTGTTGCGGTTATTATGCTACTAACGAGGCAACTTTCTGTTGGGTGACCGTCAATGATGACTATGATGTTTATTGTGCCTTCGATTACCTTGGTCTTTATTTCTTCTCCCGAAGACTCAGAAAAATTGCATGTGTTGCCTTCATTATCTGCGGCGGTTGCGATGACGCTTACACCTATGTTATCTTCCCTTTTTGAGGCTAAAGCAAAGTTCTTAACGCATGCAGCAGTAACCATACCTACGAAGTCTTCTTTCAGATTAAGGTTTTTTGCTGAGTCAACAATTAACCTTTCAGGGTCTGTGTGAAGGCTTTGGTCGCCATAACCTTTTGGCACTTCAACGTTCAGAATTGCCGTGGTTTTTTCTAGGCCTCCACCGTTATGGAAGGCCGAGCTTACAGCATAGAGGGGTAACTCAGAAAGGACAGCTAGGACATTTTCTTGCAGAATTAGTTTTGTGCCTTTTGCCTCAAGACTAAATTTTTCCAAGAAATTCACCTGAATCAGTTTTGGTTTTTTTGTTTATTGTTATCGCTTTTGTTGGGCACAAATCTGCACAGACTCCACATTGTGTACACGCTTCAGCGTCGCTGACTTGGGGTTTTTTGTTTTTGCCCTGTTCCAAAATGCCTAATGGACAGACGCCCACACAGATTAAGCCTGAACAAGGAGCACACTTTGCCTGGTCAATAGTTACATGTGCCCTGTGAGTAGCCATGGAGAATCAACAATTTAATAAGTCCCACAGATATATTTGTTGCGCGCAAGGCTGAAGCCATATGAAAACTGGATTAGTTACCTTAACTCCTGAAAAAGTTGAAGGCTACGACATACACGTTTATTACTCAAAATGGGCTGACGGACAAGTTTTTCCTGCTGCAAAAGGCATGCAGAATGACATAACATGCTTTTGCGATGCCAAAGCTATCCGGGAAGATCCGAGTATCGTCGCTGTTTCGAAGAACGGCGCTGCTTTGCGTAAAAACAGACTTTTCAATCTTCCTTTCGATTATGTTTGCCCCACAAACCCACAGTATCGTGCCAAAGTTATGGATTACATTGAAAGCCTAAGTAGAGCAAACATTGAGGGTGTAACGTTGAACCTTTACCACTTTCCTGACGAGGAATTTTGCGTTTGCCCTCGATGCGTTGAGCTCTGGCGCAAAAGCGGCTTAAACTGGACTGACTGGAGAGCAAAAACCGTAACCGATTTTCTGAAAGACGCGAAGGCTCATGTAACCGGCACTTTTGCGGTGGAGATGTTTCCTGATCCAGTTATGGCCAAGGAGCGTTTTGGCATAGACTTCGTAGCCATCGCGGAGTTGGTAGATTACTTTCACGTTCCGCTTTCCTCGCGAGACTACTTGACGAACTATTGGGTAGACCTGCTTACAAGGGACTTCATTAAAATCCTCAAGAAACCAGTAGTTGTGGAACTAAGTGGTGAATTGCAGACAAACGAAAAAACCGATGCACTTCTAAAGACGGTTGCTTATCTAAGTAGACATGACTTAATGGGTGTGTTGCTGCTGGTACATGACTCAGAGAATGCCAAACAAATCGCCAGTTTCGCTGTGCATAACACTGAATTCCGCGAGTGGCTCAGCAAATATGAATTCACCGAAATGAGCAGAATAGTAGAAAACTGGGCTAAACTCTACTAAAATAGAACTTATGCTAAGGCTATCTCATGGCGAGTAATGTTGGGGACCCTTCAACCGATGGAAAAGGTGTTCTGGATATTGTTGACTTTACTTTTTCACCTTTAGCATGTATCGTCCAGTTTTATATGTCCGTTAAGAAAACAATATATGGTATTCAAACGTAGAAATCAACTTGCAGAAGGGCACATTCCAATGAAGATTACGTTAGTTAACCCTCCTTATCCTGCAGGTGTACATTCGCATCCGCCGTTTATTCCGTTGGGTCTTGCGTATTTGGGCGCAGTTGCTGAAAAAGAGGGTTATGAAGTTAGCGTTATTGATTGTCAGGCAGAGAAGCTCACGTATGATGCCTTCCGTAGCAGGCTCTCAAAGGTTCCGTCTGACATCGTTGGCGTAACCGCAACAACACTATTATACAAATCCGCGATGCAACTCATCGACATTGCCAGAGAAGTGTATCCGGACTGCGTAACCATGCTCGGCGGAAGCCACGGAACCTTCTGGGATGAAAATGCCCTCAACGAATATCCAAGTTTAGACATCGTTGTCCGCAGAGAAGGCGAAACAACTTTTATCGAGCTGCTGGAGAAACTTCAAACTCAAAGCAGCCTCAACAATGTTCTGGGCATAACATATCGAAATAGAGACGGAACAACAGCCCACAACCCAGACAGACCCCTAATTGAAGACCTAGACGCACTCCCATTTCCAGCTCACCATCTCCTGCCACTAAATGAACTAAAACGCATGGGTAAAATCTTGTTCCCATTAATCACCAGCAGAGGATGCGTCTTCTGGTGCGACTTCTGCAGTACCGTACGCATGTTTGGCAGAGGGTACCGCATGCGCAGCCCAAAAAACGTTGTTGACGAAATGCAACTCATCCACGACAAATATGGCATAGAACAAGTTACCTTCTACGATGATGCCTTCACAGTCAACCGGGAACGTGTCTTCAAAATCTGCGAAGAACTACACGCAAGAAAGCTTGACATGACGTGGGACTGCGGCACGCGTGTAGACATGGTGGACCGCGAAATGCTGAAAACCATGCACGACGCAGGGTGTATAGCAGTTTGGCTTGGCGTTGAATCAGGCAGCGAAGCCATCTTGGGTGCCATGAACAAGAAAATAAAGCTTGACCAGACGCGGCTGGCTTGGAAAACTGCCCAAGACGTTGGCTTAATGACCATCGCGAACGTGGTTTTGGGTTTTCCGGGCGAAACCGAGAAAACTGCTAAAGAAACAATAAACTTCGTTAAACAGCTGAACCCAGACGACGTAGGATTCTACGTGGCAACGCCATACCCTGGCACACCGATGTATGAACAGGTGAAAGCGAACGGCTGGCTCAAAGTCACAGATTTCAACAAGTACGACACAGCCGGACCCACCTTTGAAACACCATGGCTAACCATGGAGAAGCTGGCGGAAATCCGCTACAAAGCATACCAGCAGTTCTACCTGCGTCCAGGATATATCTTCAAGATGATGCGCCGAGGCGGAACATACGGTAGGTCTGCAGTTAAAACCTCAGCCGCATACGCTCTCAGAGCCATGCACATCAAGCTTTCGTAAGCGCTTGAAATAGCTGCAATAAAATGCCTTGCCCAATTAACTCGATGACAAAGCAAAGCAGATATGCCCAGTTTGGGGCTATCGGTTCCTGTTCCAAACTTTAGAACGGAAACCGCAACCGAAAACTCCCGAATAGAGGTTGCCCTCCTTAGTCAAGAAATCTTTGGTCAAGGAATATTTACAAGAATCCATTTAACCCTGTTATCCACTTTAATGGTGAGGCTTTACGATGAGGAAAAATGCTTGTACCGTTACTGTCTTGGTTGTAGCCTTGCTTTTTTCGGTGATTCTTGTTTCATTTGGCGTTTCCTCATATGGTCAGTTGCAGGAAGCAAACTTGATCCGAACAGACGGTTCAGTTGTGGGAGCAGGCAACATCCAGCGAAACGGTGACACCTACAACTTCACGGGAAACGTTACGGGTTCACTAACTATCGAGAAAGACAATGTTGTCGTCGACGGCGCGGGTTTCACTCTTCAGGGCGGAAACGGCAGAGGCATCGTTCTGGCTCAAAGGCAAAACGTGACCGTGGAAAATATGCGGATCACGCTTGACGGCGGCTATGTCTTCGACCTTACCAACGCTTCAGAATGTGCTATAATTGGTAATTCTTTGGTTGGAACTCCCAAGCCTATTCCTGGCTTGCCTTTGCCTCAGCCCCCAGCAAGGCTAATTGGACCAATAATGCTGAACTTACTGTTTTCCATGAATAACACAATAAAAGAAAACAACATGACAAACGGCTTCTACGCCTTTTCAATACAAAGCTCCGAAAGCAACATTATAACAGGCAACAACATCAACGACAGCATCGTCGGCTTCGACATCCAAAACGCGCCCCAAAACGTTCTTAGGAACAACCACATGGACAACTGCAGCCAAGGCATATCCGTACGAACCTACAGCGGTTACAATTTCGTTAATGACGTAGATTCGTCGAACCTCGTCGATGGGAAACCAATTTACTATTGGCTTAACTTAAAAGGCGGGATTGTTCCCTCTGACGCGGCGTACGTTGTTTTGGTTAATTGCACAAATATTGTGGTTCAAAACTTAAATCCCCAAGGCATCATGCTGGTTTCCTCCTCAAACAGCACCCTGACCAAGATCAATATGACAGGGAAAGGAGACGGAATAACCCTTCTTGGCTGCTCAAGCGTAAGCATCCTCGAAAACGTCCTGACGGATGGGGCAATCGCCATAGACATCGAAAACTCCCAAAACAACATCATCCGCGGCAACCTCATTGCAAACAGCATGACACGCGGTATAGACCTTGGAAACGCCACCGGCAACATAATCTTTGGCAACAAAATATTCAACAACAGTTACGCCATAGCGCCTTTCCAAGACACCTTATCATCTGGCAACGTCATAGAATCAAACAACTTTACAAACAATGGCTACGCCGTCACCGTGCAAGGCAACATGCAGGTCTTCAATAACACGTTTGTAGGCAACGAACAGGCGGTTCTATGCTACAGCGGCTCAAACACTATTACGGACAACACGTTTGCTGGTAACGGACGAGGTGTAGTTCTGCAATCCACAGGAAACGTGCTTCGGAACAACCACTTTGCCAGCGACAATGAAAGCCTAGCAGTTAATGGCGCCAACTTCGACAACGACATCGACCTGTCAAACATGCTGAACGGCAAACCCATGTGCTACTGGGTCAACCTTCACAACCAGACGGTTCCTTCGGACGCAGGCTTCGTTACATTAGTAAACTGTTCAGGCATCAACGTTATAGGTCTTACACTCAAAGACCAAACGCAGGGCATCGAGTTGGCCTTCACCATGGACTCAAACGTTACTGGCAACGTCATAGCCAACAACACAAACGGCATCTATCTTTACGGCTCCTCAAACAACACGTTTACCCAAAACAACGTAACGGACAATGATTACGCCGTCTACATCAGCGGAGGCACAGCCGACTTCTTTGGAGGTCCAATGTCCTACTCTCCCTCCTCAGGCAACATATTTTATCACAACAACTTCGTAGAAAACAACCAACCCCTCTATGACTTGGCAGGTGCCTACGCGGTTAATTCTCCTCCGTCCGTAAACATTTGGGACAACGGGGCAGAAGGCAACTACTGGAGCAACTATGTAGGAACCGACGGCAACGGTGACGGCATCGGCGACACCAGTTTCATTGTTTATGCAAAGAACGCCGATAACTATCCTCTTATGCAGGCGGTGTCTGCGGCGCCAATTCCCGAGTTTCCATCATGGATGATTTTGCCCCTTTCGGCTTTCGTTGTATTGATCGTTTTGGCGTTTAGGAAAGGTCTTTTCCGGAAATCCGTGGAGGCGGCATGACTTGAAAAAATCAAAAATAGTCTCCATTTTAGCAATGGTTCTTTTTCTGGGCGTAATCATGTTTCCCCACATTGTAAGCGCCCAAACAAACAATCCGAACCCAGTTTACATATATGCTGATGGAAGTATCGAAGGTACCACCTCAATTTCGCGAGAGGACAACCTGTACACTTTAACAGCCAACATAACAGGCTCATTTATCATCGAAAAAGACAATGTGATCCTTGACGGTGATGGCTTCTGGCTTCAGGCAGACTCAGGCGCAGACGACACTGCCTTCACCATAGATGGCAAAAGCAATGTCACAATCCGGAATCTCGCTGTTACCACATCTGGAACAGGCATGGCGCTTAACCAAGTTTCAGCATGTAGTATCGTTAACGTAACCATCCAAGCCGAACGAGCAGGTATCAGAGCCCGAAACGTAACATACTCGACAGTAGCCAACAGCCATATAGATGCAAAAATCGAGTACGGCTTGTCTCTGGCATTTTCCCCTAACAATGTCGTAGCCAACGACACCATCATAACCCAGATGGTAGATGCCATCAATTGCGGCTACTCCTCAAACAACACAATCACAGGCAACACCCTAACGTACGAAACCTCGCAGTTTCCCATAGCCACAGGCATAGAATTTGACGGATCCACCAACTGCACCATATACCAAAACCACATCAAAGGTTTCCCAATGACAGGTATCAACCTGCAAGGCTACTCCCACAACAACACTATAGAGGCAAACGATGTTATGAACTGCGACAACGGCATCCGAATTAGTAGCAGTAACCAAAACGTTCTGGCCGAAAACTATGTGGGAAACTGCAACGGTTCAGGTATACGCCTTGACTCATCACAAGGCAACCTATTGCGCGGCAACCAACTTAACAATAACAGCCAGAACTTGGCGGTGAGTTCTTACACGGCAGCAGGCTGGATAAACGATGTAGATGCCTCCAACTGGGCGAACCTTAAACCCGTGATCTACTGGGTGAACGTGTCTGACAAGATGGTGCCTTCCTTTACGGGCTGCATTATTCTTGTGAACTGTACGGATATAACGGTGACGAACCAGAATTTCACGGGTAAAGGCGACGCGGTTCTGATGGTTTACACCCAAAAATCCTCCATCAGCAACAACTATGCATCAGAAAACTCCACCATTCACCTGTACGGGTCTTCAGAAAATAACATAAAAGAAAACCAATTCGTAAACAACGACAAAGGCTTGTTCCTTGAATCGTCATGTTTCAACAACATAATTTCAAGCAACAACTTCACTGGCAACGGCTTCGGCATGTACCTATCCAGCAGCTCAAGCAACACACTAATCGAGAACAATTTCGAAGATAACCAAAACGCCATATACTTCAGCAGCGCCTCCAGCAACAACATCTACCTCAACAACTTCGTAAACAATACCCTCCAAGTCTACGACAGTGGCATGAACAACCCATACGCCGTCGTCGTTCCCGCAGTCTCTAGCCCTCGACCTGCCGATGCTTCAGCCCAAATGCTTTTTCAAGTGTCTGTTGAACCCGCAAATTTCATCGGTCCCCTGCCTCTGTCTATAAACAACTGGGACAATGGAGTTAAAGGCAACTACTGGAGCGATTACAACGGCACCGACGCCAACGGAGATGGCATAGGCGACGCTGCTTACTATCTGTATGGAAACAACCAAGACAACTATCCTCTCATGTCTTCCTCCGACGGCGGTTTGCATTTGCCGAATTATTCCCTCAGTCCTTCACCAAATTCGTCTTCAATCCCAACTTCATCACCTTCGCCTTCAGTCCCCGAGTTTCCAGCAAGGGTACTTTTACCTTTGCTGATGGTTGCAGTTTCATTTCTCTTAGTCTTCAGAGGAAGAAGTAGACATTAATGAAAAAGTACCTTGCTTTAGCTCTGTTTTCATAAGCTTTGCTTTCTCATGTTTGGTTGCCTTTCAACCTGCAAAGGTTGCAGGAGATTCTTGGCAACAAGCGTATCAATTCCTTTAGCTATGGCTGTTCAGGGGCAGCCGCTGTAAACGCCAAATTATGCTTTTGGCTTGAATGTGGACGACAAGAGATTACTTTCGCGTACGAGCCCAACTGCCACTCTTTTGCTTCAACGTTCGATGCCCACGTCAAGATGCGACGTGGGTGTTGTTGCTAACCAAAATAAAATGTGTTATAGAAGTATTACCAAGTTTGGATTAAGAACAGGATAGTGGTGACCGCCTCACTAACCAAATCAGCAACAAATAACGCAACTTCTTTTCCCATAATTCCTGAAATGAATATCTTGACTATCATCATAACTTCCGCAGCTGTAACAATAGTGATCGTAGTAATCGTTTGGACGAAAAATTCGGCGTTCCATCGCTTAAAGACTGTAAAAAGTATGTTAGCTCGTAATCTGTTCTATTTTCTGTGCGCGTATTTTGTGCATTTGAAGTTTTATCAGCCCCGTTCTTCTTAGGAAAGCCAGAACAGCCAAAACTACAACTATGCCGCTGAGTGTTTCTGTGATCGATGTGACGTTTATGCCGATTGGTGACAATCCGAGGAAAAGCCCTGAGATTCCGGCTATGCTAAAACTTAATGCTACAGAGAGAACGGCTTTTTCTGCGAGATCCAGTTTTCCCTCTTGAAACAGAAAACTCACAAGGCAGTAACCAGGCACAACAGCTACAAATGTAAATCCCAAAGCGATTCTGATGGCCGAAAACAAAGATTCACCGGGAATAAAGTAAACACAAAGCAACGTGATAACTGTGTAGAAGACAATTATTGCGAACCAGTTTGTTGGTTTCACCGTTTTTATCCTGCTTGTCTTCAAAAAAATAAAAGGTGGAGATTTAAAGGAACAGCTTAAATATTGGGTGCTCTTCGCTGAGCGGTCTTGTTTCTAAGTCGGCTGCTGCGGAAGCGATGTATGTATCTACGACTGCGACTGCTGGGATTATCCACTCTGCTTTTTCTGCGGGTCCAACCATTAACCAGTTTGCGCCCATGGTTTGCATGATGGCGTTGGTTGCGGTGGTGCATCCTTGGCGGAACTCTTTTGCGATGTGAGCTTTGACCCATCCCATAGTTGTGACGGTGTTTCCGCTGCCTAACCCCACTGGGTGTCCATACTTCTCTTTCATTATAGGTATGGTGCGGACTGCAGTGCCCATGTCTGGAGCGAACGCGGGGATTGCGCAGTCAATTAGTGGCTTGGTGATGCCGCCTTTCTCTGCCAATTCGAGAGCTTCTGCGATAACGGTCATTTTTCCTTCTAAGCTGTTGTCTTTTGGGTTATCAGCGAGTACAATAGACATTTTTATGCCGCTGTCTTTGAGAGTTGCTAATTCAGCATCGGTCACGCCCTTGTAAACTGAGTTGTAGAAGCATCGGTCAGAAAGACCCATCTTTTTTGCCATGACGGCAGCTGCCATGCGTGTCTTTGGGCTCATTGCGTCAAGCATGATTGGTGCTTCAGTGTGAGTGGCGACGAAGTCTATGTATTTGCCGAATGCTTCCTCAGTTGTTCCAACCACGTCGAGTCCGTAGTTTACACCACTTATGTCGCATTGAGTTTGTATTGTGTTAATGATTCTTTCTGCTTCTTTAGCGTCAAAAATTCCCTTATTTGCATCCTGAACCATCTTCTGGCCTAGCCAGAAAATTGAGCCGATGATAAAAGTCGGCAACTCTCCAGGTTGCCCGCCAACTTTAACCTTAGCAATATCGTATATTTTCTGTTCGGTATTGAATTTCCTCATACCCAATTCATCCAGAGGGTTATTTATTTCGCGAGTGCTTTCTTAGCGATTTCAGGAGCTTCTTCCTTATTTTTGCCGAAGAGTGCACCGATTGCATCAGCGTCTTCCTTTTTCACCGCAGCGCCGCCCATGATTATTTTCACGTTACCTAAGCCTGCAGCTTTTAATGCGTCAACAAGCTTTGGAAGTTGGTTTTTTGCTGGTACGGTATTTACTGAGAGCGCCAGCAGGGTTGCGTTGTTTTCTTTTATTTTTGTAACGAAGGCGTCAATTGGAGCGCTTTTGCCAGCATCAATCATTTTGAAGCCCGCTCTTTTGAGAGATTTACGGACTGCTTCTTTTGCGGTGTCGTGCATGTCGGGTTCAATGTTGCCGATAACGACTGTTGCGATTGGATTTGTTGGTTCTGGAGGTTCCTTTTCCATCATAGATTTAAGCCATGACATATTCAAACACACCTGTTTTTTTGTTTTAGGTTTGTTTTACTGTCGGGTTTTATATTGGAATAGATATTTAAACTTTGACATCACTACCTTTTTCTTAAAAGAACGGAAACGCGATGGCTGAGGAAGGCAATTAATGTTCAAAACGCCCAGAAATTATCTGCTGCTTTCACTAATACTGGTTTTCTCCTTCGTATATCGCGTTGTTCTGATGCTGCGACAGACTTTTCCACCGGGCGCCGACATTGGACTCCACAATAGCATTATCCACTCAATCATACAATCAGGCAACACAAATTTCCTCTATAATTTCTATCACATGGGCGGCGGTTCATCCGTCACCTTCCCAGGATACCACATATTCGTGTCATACGTAATCCTTTTTACAGGCATGCCTGATTACGTGGCTCACGCCTTGACCGTATCCCTTTTCTCCTCACTAATTGTTCTAGTGGCGTTCTTGATTACGCGCAAAGTCTGGAACGTTTCAGCCGCAATAATAGTCGCTTTCTTAGTTGCGGTCTCCCGCTTCGACATTGAAATGCTCATGTGGGGCGGTTACCCAAACGTGATAACTTTGATGCTTATCCCTTTGGCATTCTACTTATTTCTGGAAAAAGACAGATTTTCATCCGTGCCTTTTCTTATCGTAACTTCGCTTGTATCTGGCGCCATATTCCTCACCCACTCTCTGAGCGCGGTACTTTTTATTGCCGTAACATTGTTAACTGTGTTCTTCGGCGTTATTCTCGCTAGGAAAATCAACGAAAAAAGAACTGCGTTAATCACATGGTTATTACCGCTGATCTTGGGTGCAGTGGTAATTTCGCCTTTCCTAATTCAGGTTGCTCCTGCTTACTTAGGTTCTGACGCGTCTGTGTTCACGGGCGGGGTTGCAGACATTCGGCAGGCGTTGCTTTCCACCAAGCTTCTTCCGTGGGAGATTGTGGTGCCGCTGTTTGTTTTCGTTTTCCTGTACTTTTTGTTCTCAAAGTATTACATAGGTAAATTTCTGTCCCTCCCAACAATTCTGCTGGTTTTGTGGTGGCTGATTCCCACAGTGCTTACTCAGGGATACTTGGTGGGACTTTACACGGATTACAATCGCTTTCTCTACTTTGTTATCCTACCCGTCATAATGCTGATTGGATTGGGACTTTATCACAGTGCGCGGTTCTTTGCACAAGCATCAGACTGGCTTACCTCAATAGTGAAGGAACTACCACAAGTAAGGCTAATCAAAAACAAAACCTTGCGTCGTCTAATGCCACATCTTCAACACAAAAACTTCCTCTTAGTCTTTATCCTTATTTTCGTGCTTTACGTGTTTTTGGAGGTGCCCATATTCGCCACGCCCTCCCAAGGTATTGCAGTGCAAAGTTTCTATCAACTTATGGATAACCCCGGATACCAAGCTATCCAATGGGCTCGAAGTAACACTCCGCCAAACGCGGTTTTCCTAACCGATGCGCAGTACGGCTGGTGGTTTGGCGGTTTTGCTTTAAGGCCAACGATAAGCGCTGTGGAACCGCAGTACTTGACAAATGCACGTGAGTTTGAACCGGCGAAAATTGCTCGATACGTATTAGACACCGATTTTCTTGTGGATAATGGTTTGATTCAAGTTAGGGAGGACGGCGGATATATCGCAAGGCACAACCCTGAGTTTCTGGTTAAGCTTAACGATACGTATTTTCCTTATGGCTTCTTCAACTTTAACAACGGCGAAATAACCGTTACTTTCCGAGACGCAGAAGGAAACGTTCAGACCCCTGACCTATCGCAGATTCCAGTAACTGATCAGCACATTGAAAACGGAAGTGACTATGCGTCAATTTACGTGACGAGAGCAAACCAATTCTTTAACTTCACCGAAAAAACCACCCTTTATCAAGGTATGAACTTTGCGAACATGACAATAACCATTGCTAGCAATAGCACAGATGTGACCTTCGATACGGTCAGGTTCCTTTTGCATACCAAAGGTATCTATGTTCCAGGAGAAAACCAGAGTAGTCTTGCTTTCTTCGACACTAACATGAAAGTTGCGGGGCAACTAATTTTCACTGAAGGCCAGCCAGAAACAAAAGTTTTCACAGCTGAGAACCCGAGCAGCATGGAAATGGTCTATAACTTGAACGGTAAGTCTTCGGGAGAACTGAACTTTTACGCGGGCGTTTACCAATATGCGTCTAACCCGAGCTCAGAGTTGCCAGTGGCGCAGCAGACCGCCCAATATCAAGAGCTGGTAATAAACCACACTCGAACTTACTTGGATACGGTTTCTGGTTTGCCGCCGCTTGACGTCTTCGAATATCGCCAAGCTTTAACTGCACAGAACATTTCCTATGCGGTTGTGCGAGATTCTGAGCAAATCCCCCGATTCTCCAAGGATCCCGAGTTTAGCCTTGTATTTATTAACAATGAGGTAGCCATATTCCAAGTGCACAAAGCAACATGAGCTTAGCATGGAGACCGCGTCGTTTTGGTTGGCTTGGGCACAAGAGAAAATACACTTGAAGTAGCCTTCATAGGCGTCTTTTCGGTACTGATTTTCGCGTTCTTCTTCCTTCTTTTGGGTGCCAATGGCCTAGTTTTAGGAAACGATCCAGCGGTTCACTTGGAAACAGCCAAATATTTTCTATCCACGGGAAGCATCCCGCTAAGCAGTATTCTGTGGCTGCCGCCGCTTTACCATCTTGCTCTCTCCTCATTTATCGCGTTCACGGGTGCCGCCACCGTCGAACAACAACTTTTCATCATAAAAGCAGTAACTGCCCTGATGGATTGGTTGCTGGTTTTCTCAGTTTACTTGTTGGCAGCCAAGTTTTTCAGCAAAAAAACAGGCGTCATAGCTGCCTCGTTACTGCTGCTCTGCTTCCCACTTTACGAGTTGAATAGTTGGGGCGGCTATACCAGCATACTTAGCTTGTCGTTTATGGCTTTGCTGTTTTTGTTCCTGGCTCTGCCGCTCAAAAGCGCTGCAAATGCGCTGGTAGCTTTCATCTTGGCTTTCTCGGTGGTTCTGTCGCATCAGCTCGCAACCTTTGTTTCTGTTTTCATACTTGTGCCTTTCATTGTAGTGGTTCTAGTAAAGTCCAGAGGAAACTATTCAAAAGTGATGTTGGCAGCGATTATCGGCGGAGGAGTTGCGTTTGGAATTTACTATCTTCAACCCATGTTGCCCTATTTGGGTCAGTTGGTTGATATTGTTTTCTTCCAAATCCAGTCCTACGCGTTTCAGATACCTGCGGTTAGTTTCAGTTCTTTCATGGTGTATTTCGGCTTTATCGTGTTCTTTGCTTTTGCAGGGCTTGCCATAGCCTTTTTTGAGTTGAAAAAGCAAAGGTCATTAATTTTCTATTTGCTCTTGGCTTTGGCTTTCTTGGTTCCCATGGTCTTTTCTCAATCGTACCTATTTGGCTTATTCTTGCCGTTTCAGTGGTTTGTCTACTATATGCTACCTGCATTGGTGGTTTTGGCAGCAGTCACCTTCACATTCATAATCGATGCTGCTTTCTCCGTTTATTCCAACAATCGGCGGGGTTGGCGGCGCAACTTCTTGAAGGTATTCAGCGTAGCTATGATTATCATCTTAGCGGCCGTTATGGTATTACATTTTCAAGATGTCAGCGCAAAACTCTCTGAAGACACAACCTTCTATTCTACATCCGATGTGAGTGCTTATCAGGCGGGCACTTGGCTTAGGCAAAACTACCCCGACACTTCGGCAGAGGTTGTTGTATCCAAGGAGCCCGGGCATTGGTTCTGGGTTTACTCAGGTTTAAACGTGATTGCTGAAACCGATCCCGTTATC
Source organism: Candidatus Bathyarchaeota archaeon (assembly GCA_963760905.1). Lineage (GTDB taxonomy): Archaea > Thermoproteota > Bathyarchaeia > Bathyarchaeales > Bathycorpusculaceae > JADGNF01. The sequence continues at coordinate 87,018 of CAVXEQ010000003.1, read as the reverse complement.
GACTGGAATACCAACGCCGAGTGTGTTTTGGATTTTTCATATGAACTGGCGCATCCCTTGACGATGGTGAGGGTTTATGAGGCGAAAACTGGCATCGCCGACGAGAATTATGCTCAGATGAACATGGTTTGGAGACGCATCGCTTACGCTCCGTTAGATAATGCTTATTTGACTTATCGGGACCAAAACCTTACGTTGCATACGTTCACTCTTTCTAGCTTGAACCGAACTATATCTATGGATGAAGTTCACTTTCCCCAGAAAATTAGCGTCACTTATTCAGGTGTAGATTTTGCGTTAACAGAAAACATTCTCTTCGAAAACGAGACTTACCCAGTAACGGTGACGTGGCAACTGTCAGCGTTTGCCGACTTGAACTACGTTAGTCTGTACCTCAGCGAGTTCTTTGACCAAACCTTCAGATTTGACAAAGCAAACGTCCCAGGTATGCTAGACTGGGCAAATCCTTTGAGTAATCCTTCTAAAGTGCAGGCGGGTCAGTGGGCAATTACAGATTTCTCACGCGAAAACCTTACTCTCGATAATCAGATCGACGTTTATGCTGAAGGCAACCAGACAGCGTTCGCCCTCAAGTTTCTGGATTTGCCAGATTCCGGGAACATCGGAGCATTGGCGAATGGAAACATAGACGCACTTAGGTGGCAGTATGACTTCTACCGGGTCGCAACAAACTACACGGTGTCAGTGACCTATCAAATGTTGTCCTTCTCAATGACCAGCTATCCCCAGCTTAAAGACCCCCGTAACATGGATACCCTGTTTGACATGCAAACGTCGAAGCCATTTGACGTTCAGTGCCGAAACTTTGCTTCAATCATTCGCGACAACTACGTCGGCTTCATAGTTTACGACGTTAACCGCTTCGACAAAAAAATCCTCAGCTCAGGCTGGGTACAATTGGTTTACTCAAACAACAAATACATAATGCTGAAAATCAAGAGTACGCATCCTTACGCAAACGTTTTAGAAAACACAAGTTAAGACACAGGTTTTCTTTCTGGCTCTGAAGAATCTGCCTCTCTTTAAAACGTTAATTTTTCCGAATGAATTTGAGAACAGTAAATCATAAAAGCATCAACAGTCAACTTGTGAAAGGCGCAGGATAGACTTGTTATGCCTACTCGTGGTCTTTACGTTGGACGGTTTCAGCCTTTTCACTTAGGCCACATTGAAGCCATCAAAAGAATCCTTGAAGAAGTTGAAGAACTCGTAATAGTCATAGGAAGTGCCCAGTACAGCCATAACAAAGTCAACCCCTTCACCGCGGGCGAACGTTTAGTCATGATTCGTAACGCTCTGGAAGAGGCGAAAATAGATTATTCCCGGGTCTGGGTGGTGCCTGTTCCCGATGTTCATTTGCATATGATGTGGGTATCCGCCGTGGAGGGCTACACGCCTAAATTTCAGATAGTCTACAGTAACGAGCCTTTAACCAAGCGGCTTTTCATGGAAGCCGGTTACAAAATCAAGGGAATACCGTTCTTTGAGAGGCAGTTCTATTCTTCAACCGTTGTCAGGGAAAAAATGCTGCTCGACGAAAGCTGGAAAACGTTGGTTCCCAAGAGCGTAGTTGACTTTGTAGCTGAAATAGATGGGGTTAACAGGCTCCGCGACCTAAACTGCACAGACAAAGCATAGCTAAACATGAAAATCCTTGTTATCCTTGCTCAACCAGGCAATGGAAGTTTTAATCACGCTATAGCTCAAGTCGTAGTTAACGCGCTCGTGCAGTTGGGGCATGACGTTGTTTATCATGATCTTTATGCGGAAAAATTTGACCCAATCCTTAAAGCTGAAGAAATCCTTTCAGACGCCGAAATCGACTTAACAATCAAACAGCACTGCAAAGATCTCGCTTTTTCAGACGGTATAGTTATTGTTCATCCTAACTGGTGGGGTCAACCGCCCGCGATCCTAAAAGGCTGGATAGATAGAGTAATTCGATCGGAAGTTGCTTACAGATTTGAAGAGGGCGACAGTGGCGAAGGCGTACCTAAAGGCTTGTTGAGAGCAAAAAAAGCCGTAGTATTCAATACGTCAAACACCAAGGCGCAACGTGAGCGAAGCCAATTCGGGGACCCGCTGGAGACGCTTTGGAAAACCTGCATTTTTGATTTTTGCGGAATTAAGAATTTCCGAAGGAGAACCTTCTCAGTCATTATAACCAGCACAGAAACGGAACGTGCGACATGGCTTAGCGAAGTTAAAGAAATCATCGAAAAAGAATTTCCAACCCCCTAATTGAAGATATCATCGTTCAATCCTTCTACACACCAAAATCTGTTTTCTTTGTAATCCATTTTGGTGTGTTCTGCTTAGAAGGTTAGTCTTTGCTCCACCAAATGATCGCCTGCCGAGATGGTTTATTATCCTCGAATCTAAAAGTTCCATCCTTTGCTGCCTTAAGGGTTGTCTCCAAATATTTCTTTAGCTTTTTTTGTTCTTCTAAGCTGAGCTCTTCATGTGTGTTTCTTCTTTCAAAGCGTTTACTCAATTCCAACAATGCGTCATCTACGCTTTTGTAAGACATTGCTGTCGATTGGCATTCAAATATTTCGATATTTGCTCGAATACCCATTTGATAAAGTAGATTGTAAATGATTATGTATGTTCGAGTTTCGCCGTAAGGTCTGCCTATGGCTTGGTACATGCCTATGTCAAACGTTCTCTCGTTAGCACCCCAAATTACGTATGCCCGTTTTTTTGCCGCTTCATCCATGCCCCTTAGGAACCTTTCTAGTTTGTATTCCCATCCCATTGAACGAGAAGCAATAACGACATCATGTTTCTCTAAGTCTTCCCCTATAACCGCGGTCTCAAATGATCCGTTTCTGCAGGTTATATTACTTACATTTTCATGTTCGGCGTTTTGTTTTAGGAACTTCAGCATTTCCTTTGAAATATCCCAAGCGGTGACTCTTCTGCATTTTTTTGCTAAAGGAACTGCCAATAAACCTGCGCCGCAACCTACATCCAACACGGTCCAATTGGGATTGACTTTGATTCTTTTCAATACGTTTTTACCATAGTCGTCTTTGGTTTGCGTTTTATTCCATCTGGCAGCGGCACCGTCCCAACTAGTGGCTTTATCCGCATGTCCGGCGAAAAAAATTATGCCTTCTCGCCAAATTGCACTCCAGTCGATTTGATTTAGATCCATGCTAAATTGCCTCCTTTGCCCGCTTGATTTTGTCGTAGTAATTTTTTGAATGTGCCCCCGTTATACTCGTGGATGTTTTTTTGGTTGAATCTGCTAGCATAACATATTTAAATATGCTACGATATGTTTGTGCAAACATAACGGTGACTGATGTTAATGACAAATAAAAATGTTTACCTCACAATCGGAATCCTCGTAATCCTCGTCGTGTCCATAGCCGCGTACGCTGGATTATCATCCATACCCAATTCTGTTTCGCCTTCCATAACTCCAACACCGACGACAGTTACTTCTCCTTCACTCACTGAATCTTCATCTCCAACTCAATCTATCCCTTCAACTTCGCCTTTGGCAACCCTGAGCCCAACACTATCCCCCTCGGCTTTCCCATCAGGTTCTCCCTCTTCAGCAAAAGTTTCAATTACCGTATCTCTGGGCTCAGCAAATATGGGTAGCATAGAAGTTGACGGAACTTCCGTTTCATCACCAACAATATTTCAGTGGCAGGTGGGATCCGTTCACTCTCTCCAAGCAGTCTCACCTGCCGCTGGCCAAACAGGTACCCAATATGTCTGGAGTAGCTGGAGTGATGGGGGAGACCAAACTCACAGCTTTACTGTTCCGAGTTCAGGTGCCACAATAACTGCCAACTATAAGGTCCAGTATCAAGTAACTTTCGCACAATCAGGATTGGAAAACTCCGCAAACGGAACCGTTGTAACCACCAACCTGGGCAGTGCAAGTTACGCGAACATGCCTTTCTCGCTGTGGGTCGATTCCGGAACCCAAGTGTCTTACACTTATCAGTTTAACGTGACAACTACTGTTCCGGGCGCTTTGTACACTATCTCCGAAGCTCCAAGCTCAAGTTCCCTTATTGTTGCAGCTCCCACAACAGTAACGGCGACTTACGACCGAGCCGTCATAGACTACAACGGAAATCTTATACACGTACCAGCAGCAGCCCAAATCAACAGAATTGCCGATTCTTGGCCAGCGCACAATACCATTGTCGTAATGGTAGGTGCCCGAGACAAACTTGTTGCCACTAGTCCTACAGATACAACAATCCTAATGTTTCAAAATATCTTTCCACCAATCAAAACCATGACTGCTCCTTTTGACTCCTCAGGAATGCCCAATTTGGAACAGCTTCTAGCAACTAACCCAGACATAGTCTTCGTTTCCGCCTCCAATGAAGCTCCTGCCAAGGCAATAGAAAACAGTGGTATGCTCGTTGTCCGATTAAATTTTTTGAACTTTAACGACATGACCAAATGCGTTCAACTAACAGGCTGGATACTCGGAGAGGACGCACTGAGCAGAGCGAACGAGTATGTGTCATATTTCAACCAAGTTTACAACAATGTTACTTCAGTGACTTCGCAAATACCTCTAGATCAGCAATTAAGCGTTTATCATGTAAGTGGAACAAGCCCGCTGTACTGCGATGGAAACGGCACTTTGGGCAACTCTTGGATTATTGCTTGCGGAGGAACTAATGCTGCGGCACCGATAACCGGCAACGGAAAACAGGTTACCTTCGAACAGGTGCTTGCTTGGAATCCTGATGTTATCCTCATCGGATCAGCTCAAGCGAATCAGCTTAAAAGCCAAATTTTGAATGACTCTCGATGGAACGAAATAAACGCCGTGAAAAACGGTCGGGTCGTCGTTAATCCAATGGGTGTATTCGACTGGAGTCGTTACAGTGTGGAAGAAGCATTAAACATCCAATGGGTCGCCAAAACGTTGTATCCTGACAAATTCGCCAACATTGACATCAGAGCGGAGACAAGTAATTTCTATCAGACATTTTATCAATATACGCTTTCGGATGCCCAACTAGACGCAATATTGACCAACAACCCTCCACCATAAAACAGACTTACGTTGAAGTGTTAAACCATTGGCACGTGACGCTGACAATAGACAAAAGAGAATAATGAGTGAAAAACTCAAGGGTACGCTCTTGATTTTATCTCCCTTAATTATTTTTCTTATCTCTCTCTGTTTAGGAAGGTATTACGTTCCAATTCCAGATGTGCTCAAAATTTTGTCCTCTACATTTCTCCCTGTACAACATACTTGGCCAAACACAATGGGTACAGTCATATTACAAGTTAGGCTTCCACGGTTGCTCATGGTGGCTTTAGTAGGGGCAAGTTTGTCCATTTCAGGGGCCTCTTTTCAGGGCATTTTGAAAAATCCTCTAGTATCTCCGGATATACTGGGTGTGGCGGCCGGAGCAGGTTTTGGGGCTTCGTTGGGCATTTTATTCATGCTTGACCAACTTTCAATCCAAATTCTCGCTTTTGCTTTCGCTATGTTAGCTGTTGGTTTGGCTTATGGTATAAACAGTATTTACAAACGGTCGTCAACGCTTATACTAGTGCTGTGTGGTATAATTGTAGGTTCGTTTTTTTCTTCTTTAGTCTCCCTTATGAAATATGTTTCTGATCCAAATACAACATTGGCTGCAATCGTATTCTGGCTTCTGGGCAGTTTTGCATCTGTTACCTCAGCCAGCATCCTTCAGTATGCAATCCCCATGATACTGGGCATAATAGTGCTTTTATTGCTCAGATGGCGAATTAATGTCCTCTCGCTTGAGGACAACGAAGCAAAAGCTCTCGGAGTGAACGTTAAAAGAGATCAAGGTATCATAATCTTTTTCGCTAGCTTGATAACTGCCTCAGCCGTTTGCGTGTGTGGATTGATAAGCTGGGTTGGGCTTATCGTTCCGCATATTGCAAGAATGATAGTTGGTCCAAACAACAACAAAGTGTTGCCTGCCTCGGTCTTGATAGGAATATCTTATCTCATAATAATAGATGATTTAGCGCGAACCCTTGCCCCCAATGAAATTTCTATTGGCATTTTGACTGGAACAATTGGAGCACCGTTTTTTGGCTATTTACTGTTAAAAAAGAGAGTTGGTTGGTCATGAAGCTTGAAGTAGACAAAATATCTTTCTCATATAAGAAAGGAAATCCTGTTTTCAAAGACATTTCTTTTACAATAAAGGAAGGTGATGTTTTTTGTATTCTGGGCAAAAACGGCGCTGGGAAGTCAACGTTGTTAAACTGTATTGGTAATCTTTTCATTCTCAGTGCGGGTGCGGTAAGAATAGATGGACAGACAATTTCTTCCATGAGCCGCATGGATATAGCCAAGAGAATTGGTTTCATTCCTCAATTTCATACACCTGTTTTTCCTTATTCGGTATTTGACTTTGTTTTGATGGGTCGAACACCGCACCTTGGCGCTTTTTCTTCTCCTAAGAAGAAAGACCTTGATATAGCGAAAAAGGCAATAGATGCCGTTGGTGTGTCTCATCTGATGGAAAAGCCCTACAACGAAATAAGCGGAGGGGAAAGACAACTTGTCATGTTTGCAAAGGTTTTGGCTCAGGAACCCGACGTCATACTTCTTGATGAACCGACTTCCCATCTGGATTTCGGAAACCAATTCAGGATTCTCAACTTGATCGAAAGCTTAGCTAAGAATGGCTTCTCGGTGATAATGACTTCTCACTTTCCTGATCATGCATTTCTTGTTTCAACTAAAATCGGAGTCATGAAAGATCAAACATTCATCGACATAGGAAATGCTAACGATGTGATAACCGAAGAAAATATGCGGCAAGCCTACGGAATAGACGTCAAGATTGCTTTTATCGAAAAAGCCAACAGAAAAGTATGTGTACCACTCAATACGACTTCGGTAACCCCGAGTTTTTGCTTTTCTAAACTTGAAAAGCAAGATTAGTTACGAGGGTTTTTTGAGGCGGGTTTAGTGTTTTCGAGTCAAAAGATAACGAGGTCGTCTAATTTACCCCGTCATCTTTGTCACTTTTGGATTGAGCAATAAGAAATAAGGCACACTGCCAATCCACTTCAACTTCAGGCTTGCCACAGGTTTGAAACCTCACTCAGCAGTCCAAATTCTTGATCTAATAATAAAATAAGGGGCTAACGAAAAAAATGCACAGCAACAAACTAGTCGTTAGAACATTTGACGCCAACTAATAAGCCATTAAAAGCCTGCAGCTATCAAATCGGTTGGTTTCATAATTTCCCGCAGAAGAACCGTGGCGTATGAACCACGAAGAAGCCTAAACTCCAAAGCGGCTTGCAACAGGTCATCATTAGTATCAGGAGAAATTCTTCTACCGACAAAATCCATCACGGGGCAAACTGCCGCGCGCAATTCGCCCCTGGCGCTTATTTCAGGCATCGCAGGAACCCTAAAGCTCACTGCTTCCACTCCTTCCTCCTCCAGAATTCGCTTCTCCAACTCGCCCATCTCTCCGCTAGAGAGCTTCTGTTTGGCCCCGAAAATAGGCAAAGCAACTCTCATCTTTCCCGTTTGTATCAATCTATTAGTTTCTGTGACATTGGAGGAATCAACAATCTTGCCTGTCTTAACCATTGGCAAACCAGAACGTTCCAAGTTCACCACGTAATCTCCCAGTTCAGCTTTTCCCATCAAGAAGCCGGCCCTAATCCTTGCGCTCAAGAAACGATTAAACAAGTATGATTGCCATGCCTGCACGAGTAGCCTCTGAAGCTTGGAGGGCAGACGCCTGAAAGCACCTGAAAAATCCCTTGGGTTTTCAACCAGATGAGCCAGCATAAGCCTTTCAAAGCGCATCTGCACAGGAAAGTCCTGTAGTGCTTGCTTGAAGTCTTGGGTTGCTTGAAGTTCTGCACGGACTCTCCGAGACTTATGGTGCTCGTAAGGGCTGGGTTCTGCAAGGAAAAGCATCGCTGCCTCTTCCAAGTTACCTTTCACTATGGCTTTTCCGACGAGGTGGGTTATGGCGCGGGTGGTGCCAAAGCGTTGGTGACCGTAAAAGTTGGGGATTCCGCCAGCGGTCACGATTTCAGCCGCAACGTTCGCAGTACTTTCCTCAACAGAAGCTTTCGGATGATTAATCTCCTTTATAGTGATTTTGAAGTTATTTCCCAGCAGATAAAACGAGCACAAAGGCTGACGAAAGTACCCTATTGGCCGAAGCACAACGTCTTTCACTTTCACAACGGCAGCTTCTTCGGCAGAAACGCCCTCAATAGTAACATGCTGTGCGGTGACTGCTTTCGCGTCTTTTATGCCTGCGATTTGAATGCGTTCCTGGTTAATTCCCAGTTCTTTTGCAATGTTCTTGATGGCTATGAATGTGTCCCAGTTTCGCTTGACCAATATACATAACAGAAACGGCTGCCGATCAACCGAAGCACCTAAAGGCGGTTTCGTCTGCGTTTCATCTGCGGTTGCTTTGGAGCCGTCCACGAGGACTTCTTCAACTACGAAATCTTCAACCGCACGGCGAATTGATCCTCCGATACCATCGGTTTTAGTCAAGTAGACTTCAATGCCCATCTGTAGGTCAATTTCGGGAACAAGCAATTCAAATCCGCCTTTAAAGTAGTTGCAGTTTGCTTGTTAACCTGTCAACTCTATCGGCGGGGGCAGGACCAATTCCTAAGCAGGTAACGGTTCCCGCAGGAATCTCAGTTAAGCCCGCGTCAATAATCAATGCATGCGGCAAACCTACCTCCTCAGCTGCCTTCTCTAACTCCCTGAGCTCTTTTTCGTCCTGAACTTTAACCGCTATCTTACGCTGCCCTTCATAAAGCCATGCCTCCCACCACTTCTTATAGTGAGTATAAGCGTCTTGGGCAGCAGAAACGGCTGCATGACCCGCTTGGGCGGCAATTTTGCCCTTGCTCAGCTGAAGGTCTTTGCGGAAAATAAGAACCTGCTTGTACTCGAACCTGCTCATTGTTGGATCTCCACGTTTGCTATTTGTTGTTGCTCGCATGTTTTAAGCGTTTGCAGCCAAATATAGTCCAAGAAGAAACGCAAAAGTAGCGTAGGCAGATGGTTTACGCATCATTGAAAGGACCATGCGTCCTTGAAAGTCAATCTCGTCTATATCACACAAAGCCCTGCCAAAGCCGACCCTAGATGCAAACCGTAGTGCACGGTCAATTTTCTCGTCAGAAAACGAGTCAATTATTCGCCTAGCCTTGAGCATGACGTTAAAGTCAAAGCCCAACCTGTCCATTATCTCTTTTTGATAAACCTGCAAAGCAGTTGCGGACAAATCGTTTTTCTTTAGAGCTTTAACAGCCGCTTCCGCAGCCATTTTAGCGCAGGCCAAGCTGAAGATTACGCCTCCGCCTGTGGTGGGTTTCACTTGAGATGCGCAGTCACCAACAGCCAAAAAACCATCCGCATAAGTTCTACCAATTGGTCCACCTAAAGTTATTGCGTGAAACGCCATGTGCTTTACTTCAATGCTTCTAAGCTGCTTTGAAGCCACCGGATGTTTGTGCATTAGCCGGTCCAAGAACTCCTTAGGATTCCCTTTTCGAGTGGCAAGCCCAACTTTCGCTGTTCCATCCAACTTTGGAATGAGCCAACCGTAAAAGCCTGGCGCATAATCTTTCCCCACATAAACCTCGACGGCGTGCTCTTCAACATCCTTAACATTCTCGACCTCAGCTTCCACCGCGTAAACCAGTCTTTCCGGGTTAAGGCCCTTTAAACCCGCCTGCCGTAGCAGTCTTGAGGAGATTCCTTCAGCATCGATAATGAGTTTAGCGGAAACTTGTTCCTCCTTGCCATAAGTCTTGGCAATATTAACGCCTTTGACGGTTTTGTCCTCTATTAAAAGTGACTGAATTCGTTGACCTAAGCGGAACTCTGCACCTGCGTTTTGAGCCTTCTCAGATAAGTAACTGTCAAAATGCGCCCGATTAACCGCGCAAGTTACCGGCTGCGATAGGTGAACACTGAATTTAGTCCCTTTTGGAGAGTAAAAGTTGGCGGCTGAAAAAGTGTTCTCTACGATGCCTTCAGGAAGCGGATATAGCCCCAAATTTCGTAGGCTGCGGATACTCAAGTGCCCTGCGCAATGAGAGGGAAAGCCGACTTGAGTATGTTCTTCAAAAACAGTAACGCTTATGCCGTGTTTGGCAAGTTCAAAAGCGGAAAAAGAACCTGCAGGTCCGCCACCGATGATGACGGCGTCCTGCATGCTTCTCACCTTATCCGTTTGAGTCTACTGGATGAGTTCGACGCGTTTCTTTCCACGCGACAAGGAGGTTGTGCGGATTCTGCCCGCGATCTCCAGCTTGAGGAGCAGATCAATGAAGTCTTTGTAGCCTAAATCGTCAAATTCGCTTTGCATGGCGTTGAAAAGGTCGTTTTCAGGCAAGTCCCCTTTCTTCTTGAGGGTCTCCAGTAAGGCGTAGTGGGGCGGTCGAGTTTTCCATATTTTAGTTGGTAGTGGCACTTATTTTTCCCTCCTTAAGCTATGGGTGTTGATGGTTTTTGTACCTGGCGGACTTGTTGCATGAAGCCTTTGTACCATTTCTCCATGTCAGGTGATACGGACGGGCCGACCTCTTTGAGTGCATCTTGGAAGTCTTTCATCGTAACCTCAGTTGCGGTTATATCTCGGCGCAGAGCATGCATCGCTGCTTCCCGGCAGATGTTTTCTAAGTCGGCACCCGAGTAGTATTTGGTCTGCATTGCTATTTGATTCAAGTCTACATCTTTGCTCATCGGCATAGTCGAACTGTAGAGTTTGAGTATTTGTTGTCTGCTTTTATCGTCGGGTTCTGGTACGTAGATCAACCTGTCGAATCTTCCTGGACGCAAAACAGCTGGATCAATGAGGTTTGGCCTGTTGGTGGCGGCAATAACTACTATGTCCTGTAGGGATAAGATGCCGTCCATTTCCGTGAGTAATTGGCTTATGACACGTTCTGATACGCCGCTTTCGCTACCGCCTGAGCCTCGCTGAGGCGTAAGCGAATCCATTTCGTCAAAGAAAATCACCGCGGGTGCAGCCATTCTGGCTTTTCGGAAAACTTCCCGTATGGCTTTCTCTGATTCGCCCACCCATTTGCTGAAGACTTCCGGCCCTTTGATGGATATGAAGTTGGCTTCGCTTTCCGTTGCTACTGCTCGGGCTAGGAGGGTTTTGCCGCATCCTGGCGGACCATATAGTAGTATGCCTTTGGGCGGCTTAACGCCTAAGCGCTGGAACAGTTCAGGGGTCTTTATGGGCCATTCAACAGATTCTTTCAAGTGCTGTTTGACACCGTCTAAGCCACCTATGTCATTCCAATGTACGGTGGCAACTTCAATGTAGACTTCGCGCATGGCAGTTGGCGTGACTTCTTTGTAGGCGTTAATGAAATCCTCCATTTTGACTTCCATTTTCTCCAAAACCGCAGGTGGAATACGTTCCTCTTCAAGGTTGATCTGAGGCAGATATCTGCGAAGCGCCTTCATGGCGGTTTCTCTACCCAAAGCTGATAAGTCCGCACCTGTGTAGCCATGAGTCATGTCGGCAAGCTTCTTGAGGTCAACATCATCGCCTGTCTTTTGACCTTCTGCTTTCTCGACGCCGTGAAGCGGCATGCCTCGGGTGTGGATTTGGATTACTTCGTATCGTCCTTTCTTGTCTGGGACGCCGATTTCGATTTCTCTGTCGAATCTTCCTGGTCTGCGAAGTGCTTGGTCTAACGCGCCTGGTCTGTTAGTGGCGCCTATGACGATGACGTTTCCTCTACCTGATAAGCCATCCATCAAGGCGAGTAGTTGTGCAACGACGCGTCGTTCTACTTCGCCTGTGACTTCTTCGCGTTTGGGCGCTATTGCGTCGAGTTCGTCAATGAATATTATGCTGGGCGCGTTTTGTTGTGCTTGCTGGAAAATTTCTCGAAGTCGTGCTTCTGATTCGCCGTAAAACTTGCTCATGATTTCTGGACCATTAATTGAGTAGAAGTTCGCTTCTGACTCGTTAGCTACTGCTCGGGCTAGGAGGGTTTTGCCGCATCCTGGTGGACCGTGAAGCAAGACACCTTTTGGCGGTTCAATCCCTAAACGCTGGAAGAGTTCAGGGTGCCTAAGGGGGAGCTCCACCATTTCCCGGACTCGCTGTATTTCGTCATGTAACCCGCCTATATCTTCGTAAGTTGTTCTGGGGAGTCCTTTAGCTTCTGGGGCAGGTTCGTTGAGGATGGTGAGTCTGGATTCTGCCGTGACTTTTACGATGCCGTGGGGACGGGTTTTAGAAACGGTGAAAGGTATTGCATGTCCCAGCATCATAACCAAGGTGGTGTCTCCTTCGACCAATGTTCGTTCCATCAGTCGATTCTTCACAAAATTCGTGAAATCTTCATCAACGTTCAAGCGCATGTCGACTGGCGCGAGCGTAATGCTTAGGGCAGTTTTGACTTTGGCTGGGCGGACAACGACATATTCGTTTATCGCTACTCCAGCGTTTTTGCGTGTGAAGCCATCAATGCGTATGATATCGCGGTTCTGGTCTTCACTGTACGCTGGCCACGCTATCGCGCTAGTGGTTCGTTTGGCAACAATCTCTATAACATCGCCTGCGCTGATGGCGAGTTTCTGCATGGTTCTTTGGTCTATGCGGGCGATGCCTCTTCCAACGTCTCGTTGTCGAGCGTCGCCTGCGCGTAGTTGAACTTCGTGAGTTTCGCTCATGTAGAATACTTCCTGTTACTAGTATCTTAGCTTGTTGAAAAGATGGCTTTGAATGGTATATAAATGTTTGAGCGTAAAAAGAAATATTACTTTGTGCCTTTATCGGCTGCTTCTGCGAACCATTAGGGTCTGGACTTGGCTTATACCTTTGATTTCGCCGAGTGTTGTTTCGAGTTCGTCGACGACACCTTGTTGGTCTTCGGGGAATTTAAGTTGGACAAGAAGTGCAACTAGTCCGAACGCGACTGGTTCTTCACCATACCCTGTGATTTCTGCGTATTTGGGGATTTTCGATTGGATTTCTGCTTTCATTGGTTCAAAGTCTTTGACGATATCTTCAGGGAAGATTTTGTACGTTACAATGACATGGCCCATATAGGTTCGCCTTTATGGTCCGGTGAAGCCGCATTTGGGGCATTTGTATGGTCTGCCGAATTTGCGGCATTTGCCGTCCCGTTTAATTTGGAGTTCTCCGCAGTTTGGGCATGGGAATTTGGTGGCTTCTCCGCCTGGCGCGATTGGTTTTCCACAGCTTGTGCAGGTGGTCAGTTGTAAGCTTGATGCTTGTTTTTCTGCCATTAATATTCAACCTTGATAACGCTTTTTCTTAAACGCAAGACTCCTTAATATCTGCTATGCCTGAGTTTGAGGGTTTGTGTTTTGGGTTGTGGCTAAGTCAGGAGGATTTAGGCGACAAATCTGCGGTGCGATAGATAGGTTCAATGCGATTTCCCAGTTACCAGAGAACTGATGAAGTGTGAGGGTTTGTTAAAGGTTTTTCCGTTTTTGTTTTTCACTCTGTCGAAGTGGGCGTCGGTGGAGACTATGCAGTCTGCTTTTTCTGATATCGCCGTAGCGGCATGCAGGGCGTCTCGCGGGTGGAGACCACATTCCCTGATGAGCTGCTATGCTAATGATACTATTTCCCTAGTAGCAGATACTATTTCTAAGTGAGGAAATTCAACAACGCTTGACCTGCTTCTAAAGCCTTCTCAATACCACGGTGCTTTTTCACTGCCCAAAGTGTTTCATCAAAAGTCAAAACCGAGGTAATCGCTTGTTCCTCTCCTTGTGCGGTTCTTTGAAGCAAAGTCTCAGCTTTGTCTCCATAATCTTCAGTGTTAAGCGCAGCGTAAACGAAGATATTTGCGTCTAAATAGAGCATCTGCGGTTTCTCTCTTCAAGTTCATCTCCGTAGTTAGCATCGGAATCTACGGTCGAGACTTATTTGCCACTCTTGGCTATTCTTCTAAACACCGCAACCGAATCGAAGGCAGGTTTCTTCACGACTATTTTGTCGTCCTTCAAGCTTACCACAATCTTGGTGCCGGGTTCTATTTTCAGGGCTTTTCGCATCGAGCGTGGGATGACAAACTGACCTTTTGGGCCAACTTTTCTTTTCTTCTTCAAGCATTGTCTCACCATTAGTTACACAAAAGGATAACTAATGCTTACACATTATTTGGGAATGTAAATAAAAAAGGTATTCGTAAATTTATTAAATAGGTTTCTTGTCTTATGTCTATTTGTGATTGATTTTGGGTTTAAACTTGAGGGACCTCGTTCCAAAAATCGCAGTTAAGCTAGAAGATTTAGGCGGTAAATCCGTCGCCATTGATGCTTTTAACGCGATTTATCAATTTCTTAGCATTATTCGGCAGCCGGACGGCACGCCCCTCATGGATGGCACAGGCAAAGTCACCAGCCACCTCAGTGGTTTATTCTATCGTACAAGCAACCTTGTTGAGATGGGGATTAAACCGATTTATGTTTTCGACGGTGCACCTCCAGTTTTCAAACGGGAAGAAATCGAGCGTCGTCACCAAGTCAAGGTGGAAGCGCAGGTTCATTACGAGAAAGCTGTAGCCAAAGGCGATGCTCCTAAGATGCGGATGTTTGCACAGGCAACCACAACGATGAAGGATTATATGAAGACAGATAGCCAGCGGCTTTTAGAGTTGATGGGTTTGCCTTGGATTCAGGCGCCAAGCGAAGGCGAAGCCCAGGCAGCACATATGACGCGGAAGGGCGAAACAGATTACTGCGCCAGTCAAGACTATGACAGTCTCCTTTTTGGGGCTCCATTGCTGCTTCGGAACGTAACAATCTCTGGCAGGCGCAAATTGCCCAGCAAAAACATCTACGTCGATATTGTACCAGAAGCCATCTCGCTAAATGATGCCCTTAAAGGCATGGGTATCAAGTACGAACAACTTATCGACGTAGGTATTCTAATTGGTACTGACTTCAACCCTGACGGCATCAAAGGTTTAGGGCCCAAAACTGCTCTCAAACTCATCAAGCAGCATGGAACTTTAGAGGCTGCGTTGCCGCACATAAAAAACGCAGAGTTTCCCCATCCGCCAGACCAAATCCGCGAAATATTCCTCCACCCACCCGTCACCGACGAATACAAAGTCGAGTGGCGAGAACCCAACGTGGAGGGCATAGTTGATTTCCTTGTGCGCGAAAAAGACTTCTCCGAAGACCGGGTACGCAAGTCGATTGAGAAAATGCAAGTGGGTGCGCAAAAACAGAAAAGCAAAACCACTTTGGAGAAATGGTTCGGCTAAGTTTTGTGGCCAAACTTGCCTGTTAATGGAACAAATGATACTCCGCCTAGGTTTTCTTCTGAGATTTTACCATTCATCTGTTTGGTGAGTCTTAGGAGCTTTTGGAAAAGCGTTGGGCTGCCTACGGGGATTAGTAGGATGCCGCCGCTTTTGAGTTGATCAACCAGCGGCTTGGGCACTTTTGGGGCTGAGGCCGTAACTACAATACGTTCATAGGGGGCTTTTTCGGGGTAGCCTTTGGAGCCATCCGCGCTTATTATGGTGACACGGTCCCCGTATCCGGCGTCCATAATGTTCTTTTTCGCCGTTTCAGCCAGCGCGGGCACAATTTCCAGCGTGTAAACATGTCCCCACTCGCTGCGCGGTGCCTCTTTAGGCGCGACGATCTCCGCTATCGTTGCTGCGTGCCAACCTGAACCCGCGCCGACTTCCAGAACCTTGTTGCCGATCTGCAACTGAAGCGCTTCGTTCATGATGGCAACCATGTGGGGTGCGGAGACTGATTGGCCAAATCCTATCTGAAGCGGAGTATCCGTTGCGGTGTAAGCCTTCATATTTGAAGGGAGAAACTTCGTTCTGGAGGTCGAACGCATTGATTTGACGACTTTTGGAGAGTGCAAGTCACCCTGCTTAACTAGGTCATCTACGAGTTTTTCCCAGTTTCGCTTCTCCAAGGCAGAGCACCGAACGTATATTGTAGCCTATTCCCTTATAACGTGTACGATTTTAAAACTAACGAGAGAAAAGGAGAATGATTTGCCGCTGATTGGGTAATGGAAGAATTGTGGTGATCGGAGCGTTTTTTCTTTTTCCGATGCTTTTGCTCAGGAATTTGGACTCGGTGTAAAGAATTAAGACGGCTTGCCCGTAAAAAGACAGCAATTTTTCTTCTCTTAAATGTCGACAGCAGGTTTCAGTTGAAAGAAAAAAAATTTGAATTAGAAAAAAAACCGCGATTTTTTTTCTTATTGATTTTGCGATGATTACTTGACGGTGACAGACTTTGCGAGGTTCCGGGGCGTATCTGGGTTAATGCCTCGCTCAACTGCCATATAGTACGCAAAGAGCTGTAGAGGAATAATGAACGGTATTGGCGAAATCACTTCAGGTATACCTTTTGGGACTTCGATATAGTCGTTAGACAAGGCTTTGATTTCTTCGTCGCCCTCTTCGATGATGGAGATTATGGCTGCTCCGCGGGCTTTCATTTCTTGAATATTGCCGATGAGTGTCTTGTGGGTTTGGCCGTCTCTTGGGCAGATGAAAACGACTGGGAATCCAGGTTCGATTAGACTGATTGGTCCATGCTTGCTTTCTCCTGCTGGAAACGCGATAGCTGGCATATAGGCGATTTCCATGAGTTTGAGTCTGGCTTCATAGGCAGTGGCCGTGTTTATGCCTCTGCCTAGGAAGAAGAAGATTTTAGCGTCTTTGTATTTCTTGGCGAGCTTCTTAACATTGTCTTCCTGCGTGAGGATGATTTCTTCCACGGTTTGCGGCAGCGTTTCCAGCTTCTCTGTGAGAGAATCCATTTCATCTTGCGAAACCTTGCCGCGTTTGTTTGCCAATTCCAGTGCCAACTGCGCCAAAACCGACAGCTGTGATGTAAAAGTTTTTGTCGCAGCTACGCCGATTTCGGGACCTGATTGCTGCCCAATGTAAACCCGTGAAACTCGCGTCAAAGTAGAACCTACCGTGTTAGTCAAACCCAGAATTGTTGCGGCGCGTTGCTGAGAGCAGGTAACAGCGCCGAGCGTATCTGCGGTTTCACCTGATTGGCTTACCGCCAATATGGTGCTGTCGATGTTAACCGATTTGCCGTGCTGCTCTACGAACTCTGACGCGTACACGGGGTACGTGGGCAAAAACGCCAGCTTCGAGAACATGTAAGAACCTGCCAAGCATGCGTGATAGCTTGTGCCGCAGGCGACAAGGAAAACTTCTGTGGCGCGGTCCAGAAACGTCGAAATCAAATCTAAATAATGTTCTTGTGCACGCAATGTGTTTCGCAAAGTTGCAGGTTGTTCATGGATTTCTTTAATCATGAAGTGGGGATAACCCTGTTTCACAGCCATCTCAGGTGTCCAATCGATGATTTTTGGTTCTCGGGTGACAACGGCGCCGTCTTGGATGCGTCTAATCTCGTAGCTTGAAGGGGTTAGTATTACGAGTTCTCCATCATTTATCAAAACTGCTTTGTTCGTCATGGGTAAAAATGCGGTTAAGTCGGAAGCACAGTAGGTGGCGTTTTCGGCTACGCCTATGACGAGAGGGCTTTCGTTTCGGGCACAAATTATCTTGTCGGGCTCTTTGGCGGAAATCACTGCGAGGGCGTATGAGCCACTGAGCTTCTTGATGGTGTCAATAACTGCTTCTGTGAGGGTTAAGTTGGGATTTTTCTTAAGGGTTTCTTCGATGAGGTGCGGGATGACTTCAGTGTCAGTTTTCGAGAGGAAAGTGTGGTTATGATTTTCTAAGTCGTTTTTGAGTTCGGCGTAGTTTTCTATGATGCCGTTGTGGACAGCGGCGATTTGTCCGGTGCAGTCGGCGTGGGGGTGCGCGTTCACTTTGAGAGGAGCACCGTGTGTTGCCCACCGAGTGTGTCCGATGCCGATGTTACCTTGCATGTCGTCTAGGTTTATAATTTTGTGAACTTCATCTATTTTTCCCTGATCCTTCTTAATTGTGACTATCCCGTTGTTTATTGTGGCGATGCCAACGGAGTCATATCCACGGTACTCAAGCCGCTTCAGAGAAGCGTGAATTACTGGTGCTGCGTTTCCTTTTGTCATTATGGCGCCGAAAATTCCACACATATCTTAAGCCTCACTTTTCCATATTATTTGTTCTTATGGCTATTTCATGTTTCTGGATTGCTAATAAGCGTTTTTAGGATAAACGTTTACATCTAAAAGAAAACTTGTAGTGGGTCATTGGTCAAACCTGGACATAATCCATTTTTGGGTTAAAGTATTAAAAAATAATTTTTAGCAGTTGTTGCATTTGTCTTGCAGTTGTCGGCAGTTTTCAACCTCAAGAGAAATGGAGGCAAAGAAACAACTATGAAAATATTTTTAATAACAGTCCCATAGTTGTATCTCAAAGGAGAATGCCCCGTGGATAAGAAACTGCTCCTCCAAGAAGAAGGTAACCAGCAAAAAGTCAAAGAAATCGCAATCATGCAAAACAGCCAAGACCTAAAAATGATTCTCGGTAGCCTTAGCTGGAAAATTCTCACCCTGCTCAACCAGAAACCTATGTACCCGCTCGAAATAGCGCGTCAACTAAGTATGCACGAGCAAAAAGTTTACTACCACATAAGAAAACTCGAACGCTCAGGCGCAATAACCGTGGAGCGCGAAGAAAAAAAGAAAGGCCCCACAGCAAAATACTACCGCACCATTTCCCCTGCGTTTGGCGTTGAGTTTCCAGGAGGCTACAAACCCATGCAGCGCCCCTCGCTTCTGGGGGCAAATCAGAAAATTCACGATTTCTTTAAAGAATTCATGAACCCAGACGGCGCCTTCGAAGGAAAAAT
Source organism: Candidatus Bathyarchaeota archaeon (assembly GCA_963760905.1). Lineage (GTDB taxonomy): Archaea > Thermoproteota > Bathyarchaeia > Bathyarchaeales > Bathycorpusculaceae > JADGNF01. Next base: position 68,192 of record CAVXEQ010000003.1, on the reverse strand, counting down.
TGTAGTCGGTAGCCCCACCCCACATGGGCCCTTCAAAACTAGCGCCAGAGATGGACACTACGCAGCACATTTGACGTTTTTTCTGGGGCAATTCGCCAAGATGCCTGCGGATTTCGCCATAAAACTTGATGTGGATGTGAAGGCTGAAAAAGAAGAGAAAAACAACCTTATTCTCGTGGGCGGACCCGGCACAAACCTGCTAACCCAAGAGCTTAACGATTATCTGCCCAGTCGATTTCGAATGCAATCTTCTCCACAAGGGTACCTTTTCGGAGGTTTAGTTTCTCAGAAAACAGGAGTTGTCTACACAGCAGATGTGGCTGGTCTTGTAGCGAAAATCCAAAACCCTTGGGACAAAAACAAAAGCGTAATTGTACTGGCGGGAAACAAGGAAGTGGGAACGAAAGCTTGCGTTTTGGCGTTGACTAACTTTTGGGCCAAAACTTTGAAGAGTTATCACAACGGAAACGGTGATTTCGCGGCTGTGATCCAGGGTTTTGACTTGGACGGCGATGGAAAAGTGGACTCTATAGAGGTCTCAGAATAATTGGTCCCGATTGAAGTGCAAGAAGTCATTTTAGGGTACGGCCACGAGAACATGCTGGCCAGCCACCACGCAACTGTAGAGTTCACCAAGGACAAACACTTGTCAAGAAACGGCGACTGCATACTAGTAGTAGCCGCAAACAAAGGCTTAGCCGAATTGAGCTCTGAGTTCAAAGAAACCCTAAGGAAACCACATGCCATACTAACAATTAAAATTGAAGCAGACTGCATTTCTGATGAAATACACGCCAAAGGTTCCCCTCACCTGACATTAACAAACCCCTCGGAGATGGTTATCCGGAAAAGCGACTTCGCGTCTGATCGCACTTTGGGGGTTCACGCCGATAAAGCAGCAAAAGACCTATCTCGAGAACTTGTAGAGAAACTGAAGAATCCCAAGCAACAGGTAAAAATAACGCTCACAGTTCAAGCCTAACAAATTTCAGCGTCCAAAACCATTTGGTATTCGTAAGGCGCTGTTGCCCGAACAGTTTTCGCGTATTGAAACATCATGACTTTTCTTTCAGTCTTTTCAATAGCTTCGGAGAACCGTTGCTTAAGGTCTTCTATGTTTTCTGGAAGGCGAACGAAGCCGTAAAAATGAATGATTCCTCCAGAGGGCTTGACTGCCTTGCTGGCGACGTCGATAAATTCGTTTGCTGTTTCAGGCAAATTCATAATCACCCTGTCCCCTAAGCCTGAAAGCTTTTCGTTTACGACTTGTTTCGCATCGCCCACAATGGGATAAACCCTGCTTTCGACTCTGTTGAGGCGCGCGTTTTTCTTGAGCAGGTCAATGGCGTCTGCGTTTATGTCTATGGCATAGACTTCTGCGGTCTTGTTATTTTTGGCTATGAGGACGGCGAAGGGTCCCACGCCCGCGAACAAATCCACAACGGTTTCGCCATTTTGGACTAGGGCGGCGACTCTTTGGTGTTCGTGGCTAAGCCGCGGGCTGAAATATGCCTTTGCGACATCGACGTAGTAACTGCAACCATACTCTTTGTAGACTGTGTTTGTTCGGTGTTCGCCTGCGATGAAATCGAAGTCCCGTAGGCGATATGTTCCGCTAACTGCCCCTGCCTTAGCGAGCACAACCCGTACCGCCCTGTGGGTCTTAAGTATGGCGTTGCCGACGACGTTTTTATGTGCCTCAAGTTCAGTTGGGATTTCGATTATGGCTATGTCTCCAACCACGTCTAACGCTCGGGGTAAACTTTTAAGTAAATGCGACGGCAATTCGTCCGCGAGGACTTCTGCGAGGGTTTTTTCTTGCTGTTTTTTCTTGGGGAAAGCGAAAGTTGCAAGTTGAATAGAGGGTACTTGGTTCTTTAAGAGTTCAAGTTCGTTCTGGTCGGGTTCACGAATAAGTGGAACGCAAAGAGATTTCGCTTCGTCCTTCTGGATTTGAAGGCTCTTATCGATTAGGCCCAGTTTGTTGACTAAGGCGAGGGTTTCTTCGCCGAGAGTTTTGGGCACTTTGAGACAAATAGATTCTTTGGGCATCTAAACTTCAGCCAACTTTTCTATCCTGTAAACTGCACCGACCTTTTTGATGTTGAAACGTGCATTCAGCATTTTTTCTGCAAGCCAAATGTTTGCTTCCAAATGTTCTGAAACGGATCGAGTCAGATACGCAGATGCCCCCTTTGCCAGTGCGACATAAGGAATTAGCATGTCCGCGAGATGGCTATCAACGGTGACTTGTGCGGCAAGTTCTGCAGCGAGTTTTTCGGCTGCTTCCGTGCCGACCGCCTCAGCCATCTTTTTGAGTTCCCCGATTGCGTCTGCGCCTACGACGACTCCTGTATCTGTTTCTGCCCAGAGCGCGATGCTACTGCCTTTCTGCAACGGGTTTGAAGTGTCATTTACGATTTGGATGTCTGCTCTGTAACCCTTCTCTGAGAGGCGCTGGATTGCTGCCAAGGCTTGACGCTCCGCAACTTTCCTGTCAGCTAAAAAAGTGCACACCGAGATACCTTTTCCCTCTCTCAGTTTGCCAAAACTCTCTAAACGGAAAGGCCTCAAATTCGGTGTAGGCTTCACGGTCAGTGTTGCTTCTCCATTTCCTTTCGGGAAATAACCATAACGTTGCACCGTTAACTCGGCATCAACGCCCATCCGTTTCAGCCCTAACAGGAACACGTTTCGAAGATAGTTTATGGTGGGAGCGTGGGTGGTGTCTGTTCCGCCTTTGGTCACTCGTAATCGTACCGGTTCTTTCGCAAACAGGCAGATCGGCAGTACTGTCATTAGGAGCATGGGGATGCTTCCGGCTGTTCCGATTTCTGCCACAAGGTCTCCGCCGCATATTTCTCCCGGCTTAAACCAAAGTTCCCTGCTGCCAAGCTGAGCGCCTCGCATTTCAGCCTTGCAGAGTTTTCCAGCGGTCAAAACTGCTTCCAGGTGCTGGGGTTTTAAGCCTGGGTTAGGCCTGCTTTGCCTGATATTGACTATGTGGAGTGGTTCCTGCTTTATTGCAGCTAAGGCCACGGCTAGGCGCAGGATCGTGCCACTTCCGCTTTTCTGGCTTCCGTCAATCTCAAACAAACAGGATAATCTCCGTATTGAAGCTGGCTTAATGGCAAGTTTCAAATAATTAATAAGCGCCTTAAGTACTTTAAAGCTAAAGTGGATGACTTGTATGAGTGCAGACAAAGAAAAACTGGATCAGCTTGTGGAAAAAATCGATGAGCTCCTTTCAGTCTTGAAAGATGTTTCTGAAGACCTCAAAACGATCTCCGCCAGCGTAAAATCTCTCGCAGTTCAACAAATAACAACCAAACCCTCTGCATCCTCCAATCCTAAAACTTCCGCCACTACGCCTCGCACCCCCATGCCCGCGCAAGCGCCTCACCCTGCAGCTCCAGAGGCTCCTGCTGCTGTGAAATCCCAAAATGTTGAAGATATACGCATGATGTTTCCTGAAGACCTCGATACTATGCTCGCGTTTGAGGACAAAGGAGACTACGTCATGATTAAACCCAAGCAGTTCTTGGGCTCTGAAAACTTTGCCAAAATCGCCTCCACCGTACGCGGGATTGGGGGCGAATACATCAGTGCGGGCAGAGACTCACACTTCCGCGTCTACAAGAAAAAAGCCTAAATGCGCTACTTCAGCTTTTTGCCAAGCCCAAAAGCTTCGTCCAGAATTTTGGGTTGCCCCTTAACATCCGCTTTTTCAGAAGCTTGAGCTGCAACTTTGCCTAACAGATTCATTTCTAAGTACTTGAAGGAGAGCTCAAACATTCCAAACAGGTGGCTGCAGGCTTCTGTGCCTTCTTCTGATGGAACTACCAGAATAGCTTTTTTTCCTTTCAGCTTTTTCGATGCGATATACGGTCGGAGTCTGTCAAGCATAAGCTTCATTTTTGCCGTTGGTCCATACCAGTAAAGGGGCGTCCCAAACACGATGACGTCAGCTTCTTCCAGCTTCGGATACAGTTGCTTCATTCCATCTCTAAGTACGCATTGAAAATCTCTTTTCTTGCATCCGCGACAGTCAATGCAGGGCGAAATGTCAAAATCGTATAAGAAAAGTTTCTCAATTTTATGGTTGTTTGCACCGGCGCCGTAAAGTACCGCGCTGACAAGCAGGTCGGTGTTGCTGCCTTTTCGCGGGCTGCCAACTAAACCAAGAACCTTCATTCTTTTGCCTTCAACATGAGAGCGTCGTTCTGGTTAATTTATGCTTTCGGAAAAAACAGACAAAAGCAATTCAAAAGAAGAAGCGCATTTTTTCCACTTCTTCTTTTGGAGCAATATCTTTTGAAGACTTGGGTATCTGGCTCAATATTCTATTCTGAAACCTTTGAATTCCCCAGTGTAGCTTTCCCAAGCTAAATCGATTTTGGAGACTTTCGCCCTTGGCGGTCCCTGTTTGGAAAAATCCACCAACATTTTTACAACATCTTCTTCTCCTTCAAAAACCGCTTCTACTTTGCCGTCCGACAAGTTGCGTGCATAGCCTTTAACACCTAAGCTGTCGGCTTCCCGTTTGGTTGCAGCCCTAAAGAAAACGCCTTGGACTCTCCCGCTGATTATAACATGGGCTCGGGTTTTTATGGTTCCACCTGCGAGCGATAACATCACAAAACTAAATGAACATTTTCATCAAGAAACAAAACAACAAGAAAAAGAAGGTTGAGACGACTTAATTCATACTCATGCGGAAGCGTTTACCAAGGATGTTTGACATCTTCACCCACAGTGTACAGAAACATCATTGCTGAAGATGGACCTAGCCATTTGAACTTGCCGCTCATTTCTTTGGCAACTTTTGCGTAGTTTTCTGATTTGTCTAAGCCGTCAAGATACTTCCGGAAAGAGCCGTATTGCTTTTGAATCTCCTTGAATTCACGAGCGTTAAGAATTATCGCCTGTAGTTTTCCCCGGTTTCGTACAATGCCTTCGTCCTTCAAAAGTCGCTCCAAATCAACATCATCGAAGCGGGCAACTTTGTCGATTATGAAATTCGCGAATGCCTTTTTTGTCGTTACCCATTTCTTGTCTATGACGCTCCAGTTTAAGCCAGCTTCAAAGATTATTCGACACATATGCTCAAAATAGACGTCGTCACTTACTGGCCGCTTTCCCGTCGGGCACCACCAATCTGGTGGCTTCCAATTTTGCTCTTGCATGACTAATCAGTCTCCTTTAGGCTACTTCCATTCCCAGACTACCACATCGAACTCCGTCCACTGGGCGTCGCCTTCTTGGGTTGTTAAGGCAACTGTCATGTTCATCCAGTTCAGCTTCGGAGACATCGTCATGAAACTCCATATGCCCACGCCCTTGCCTTTGCCCATTTCTGGTTTTCCGTATCCGGTGCCTTTGATGACTGCCATGTCGCCCGTCACAGTGGTGAACAAACCTGTGCCTATGGTGCCTCCTCCGCCTGTTGAGCTAATCACCGTATTTCCCGTAAACATAACTTGCCCGTTAACGCCCGTGGCTTTACCCATGCCCTTAAGCTGCGCAGTCCACGTGTACTCAAGTTTCACGCCATCAGCGTCAGCGCCCTTTATTGCCATACCCATTGTTTTTGCTTTACCTTCCCAAAGTTTCTCGCCAATAACCATTCTTTCACCTAAAAAAGAGAATCTCTGTTCTTGATTTAAGGCGATGTGACTGCAAACACACAACAACACCCTACAACACAATTAAATGATGCACTTTCGTGGTTTCTCTGCTTCACTTTAACCTACCTCTCCCCACTGTACGTGCAAGTCGTTTACACACGCGCCTTAAAAGCGGAAAACAGCAGTCTGACTATCAGAGGATACAGATATGTACAAAACTGACTCAGGCAAATTAATGGTGTATGCATCAGCAACCTCTTCCCCTAAACAACGATTACAATCAGTCAAGACGGCAACTGAAAAAATGGCTAAACAACTAAACCTCGATTTCGAAATGGTCAAACAAACAAAAGGAAGCACGCCCATTTACGTCTATTACGAGAGCGGCGATAAGGAGCCAATTCCTCTTTACTGCGACGAAGGCAAAACTGGCGACTCCTCAGAAATCTCGTCGAAAATACGTAGCATGATTTTTGTGCTGTCTTTTCATCCACGGCATGCGGCGCTTAAGCAGGCGCGAAAGGCGCTTATTGGACCTTCGTAAATTTGATTCCTTGCCCGCCAAGGCTTACCTCGTATACTTGGTTTACGTCGAAGTTTATGCCTAAACTGTCGTATTCGCTTTCGGTGAGGAACAGCAGAATTTTAGGTACGGCCATTTGTTGTCTCTGGGGGAAAATGGGCATTTGTTGTTGCATCGCTGAAAGAACGTCTTGGACCATTTTTGCTTCGTCTGTTGCGGGTCTCATAACGTAATTTGAAAGTTCTCTTTCTTCGACTAGTTCGATTCGTTTGCCTAGGTTGCCGTCTAAGTCTCTGTTTGACTCGATTTTGTTGACTCTAACTCTGAACACGTATTCACGCTCGCTTAGGAATATTTGTAATTCAAGCATTTAACCTATACCTTGCCCATCCGTAACTCTGCGCTTAGCCTGCTAGTAAGAGGTGTTTTGACCGGCGATTATTGTTTGATTTGAGGAAAAGAAGTTTAGCGAGGCTTGGTGGGTTAAAATCTTATATATGTGCCACATGTATATCTGGCTAACATAATGAGGGAATCGTATGAAACTTGTAACCGTACTTTTACCTGAAGCATATCTAGAAGGTTTAGATGAACTCGTACGCGCGAACATGTACCCAAGCCGAAGTAGCGTTATACGCTCGGCAGTCCGCGATTTGCTTAAGAAAGAGCTTTGGGAAAACAAACGCGGCAGATAACCCCGCGACCCTTTCATTATTTTCAGTATCCTTTATTTTGCCGTATCAGCTTTCTGTCTCAAGTACTCGGCTTCTTTCGCTGGATCTTCTGCGTGGACGATTTCGCGTCCCACAATAAGATATCTAGCACCCGCTTTCAAAGCAACTTCAGCAGCTCCACCTTGCGCTCCTACCCCCGGAGAATAAATGGGGATGTCTTCACCGAGCACAAAATGAATCTCTCGAATCTTGTCAGGAGCCGTCGCGCCAACAACCACCCCGTCAGCATTCCATCGTCCAGCTTTTCGTGCAAACGACAAGTACTGTTTAGTTTCAGCGCCTGTTTCCGCATCCCGGATTGCTTGTCCATAGCCTTCTACAGCGCCTTTGTGGCTCATGTATGCAAGCAAAATGACGCCGCGTTGCCGTTTGGATGCCACGTCGAATATGGGTTTTAAGCCTTCCTCCCATCCCACAAATGGATTTGCAATCAACGCGTCGAAGCCCGCGTCAAAGTAGTACTCGGCTATGACAGTGTTTGTGGCGCCTATGTCGTTTACTTTGCAGTCCATAATTGCAAGAAGCCCTTTCTTGTGGGCACTTTTAACGAGTGCTTGCACGCCGCCGAATGTACCGAGTGGCAACACAAGGTGATGGTTAATTTTCACGGCGCAAACGTACGGGCCAACCATATCCAGAACAGTTTGTGCTTTAATCAAAAGATCTTCACGGTCTATTTGATTCTGGTACGGAAAATCCAACGCGAGAACGATGCTGGACTGTTTGTTTTTTGAATTTTCTTCCATTCTCTGCTTAAACGACACGCTTTTGCACCGCTTGAGTGTTCTTATGTTTGCCTATAACTTTTGCTGTTGATTTCTTGCTCGATAGTTGGGTGAACAGATTTAGATGCTTGTCAGCGCGAGGCCGGTGAACCGCATGTTAGACGGAAATATTATGTCTGGTGTTGTCTTGATTTTCATGATGTGAACTTTTTTGATTTTGGAAAAGCGGTACAGTTTTATACCTCATCTTTAGAGTGGATGCTCGAGGTTCACTTGTGTCTGTCTCGCCCAGCATTCGCGAAGTTCTGGCCCGAAGAATCGCAGGAGAAATAATCTTTTCCAGCAGACCCGGTTCTACCATGAAAAAATGGCGGGAACTTTTCGCCGTTAGCCAAACCAACTTGAGCGAGAAAATGCTTCTCAGTAGCAGCACTGTTATCAGTGACTACGAAAGTGGCAGACGCAAAAGTCCCGGAGCCAAATTTATCAGGCGTTTCGTTTGGGCGTTGTTGACGATTGATGAGGAGAAGGGTAGTCGCTTTATACGTGAATTCGCGAAGTTGACTAGCTCGCCAAGTATGGCAATCGTGGACCTTAGGGAGTTTCCCATTCCGGTACGTTTAGAGTATTTGTGCAAGGCCATCAGCGGAGAAGTTGTTGCAGGTGCAGAAAAATTCGTGAAAGAAGTCAACGGCTACACCGTTGTTGACGCTCGAAAAGCAGTCGAAGCACTTAGCGGTTTAGAGTATGCACAGTTGTTTGGGGCGACAACGGAGCGGGCGCTAGTTTTCACGAACGTTGAGAGTCCTGCGTTGGCTATGATGATGGTGCGGGTTAGCCACCTTAAACCCCGCGTTGTCGTTTTCCATCGGGTGAAGCCGGATGAGTCGGCAATTAAGCTTGCGGAATACGAGCAGATACCGATAGTTTTCAGCTCATCGCCAAGCATAGAGTTGCTGGTGAAATCGTTGCGCAAATTGTACCGCATAGCGCTGAGAATAAAGTTAGGTAGAAGATTGAAGCCTCCACCAAAAATAAGCGCCTAACCGATTGCAGTTGCTGCTATAGGGAAATAAGCTCACAGTTTACTCAAAATGTCCTTTCTCACTTTTCGAGAAGTTTTCGCATTTCGTCTATTGCGCTAAAAAACAAGTTGTAACAACAAAAGCTCCAGGATCGTTACGTCTCACGTTTCTCAGGTTTGAACCGTTTCTTGGCAGCATACACGACTGCGCCAACTGCAAGACAGGCGACACCGACTACCCATGCCTGCAAATTCGCGAAAACAATGATAACTAACAGCGTCAAGCATAAACCTAAACCTGCAAGCGGGACAACTTTAGGATAAAGCCTATTTTTGTTCTTCAGTTTTAACGCGCAGACGTTTGCGAAGGCGTAGTAAAACAGCAACGCAAAGGTGCTAATGGCAGCAACATGTGCCAAATCTACAAACAAAACCATCAACGCCATCAAGCCGCCCACAATCCAGATCGAGTAATAAGGCGTCCCAAATCGTTCATGCACTTTGCACAGGATATGTGGCATATCCCTTTCCCTCGCCATCGAATATGCTACTCTAGAAACACCCAAAACTGAAGTCAACAAAACACCTGCAGTAGCCACCAAACCCCCAACTGAAACAATCTGCATTGCTAACGAACTTCCTGTAGCGCCAATTGCCGCAGACAAGGGAGAATTTGAACCTGCAAGAACCTGCGAACCTACAAGCCCAACAGCCACGACGCCCACCAGAATATACACAGCCATTGAAATTGATAGCGACAACATGATTGCCTTGGGTACATTTCGTTTAGCATCTTTCACTTCCTCCGCCACAACGGCGACCCTGGCAAAGCCGCCGTAGGCAAAGAAAATGAAGAAAGCGCCGTAGAATACTCCGCTGCTTAAAGGCGAGAAGGGCGCAAAATTCCCAGAATTAATATGGGTAAAACCAAAAATCACAAAAAACAACAACACAACAAGATTAACTGCCACAAGTGCGTTGTTCAACCAGGCAGACTGCCGAATCCCCACAAAATTTAGCGCGGTAAACCCAACGCAGAGAGCCGCTGCAACCACATTTGTCGGCAAACCTGGAATCGCTGACGCGAGATAATAGGCGAATCCAAGGGATACGGTAGCGCCGCCAAAAGTGTTAGATACTATCCACATCCAACCCGTGAGGAAACCTGCAAAAGGGGAAACCAACGTTCGCGTGTATTGGTAAACGCTGCCTTCAACAGGCTTCCAAGTAGTTAACTCGGCAAAACTCAACGCTGTAAACAAGGCGATAATGCCTGCCAAAACCATGGAAACCACAAGTGCCGAGCCTGCCAAACCTGCAACAATGCCCATAACCACGAAGATTCCTGCGCCAATTGTTGCGCCCACGCTTATCGCTGTAGCACTCCACAAACCCAACCTCGGTTTTAGCGCTTTGTGTTCCTCAGGTTTTTCCACGGCTTCCACAACTAAAGAAAAATCTACGGGAATGTATCTATTAAAACCTTGACTAACTTTATTTTTCCTTGTCATCCCAGAATTCGCGTGTGCGCAAATACTGGATTTTTGCCTTCAGCAGGTCCATGTAGAACTCGTCTTCTTTCGGATGCATCTTTCCCAAAATCCTTGAAGCAGTTTCGGGACCAACACCCTTAACTTCTAAAGCGCGGACCGCCTGTTTGCCATAACTCAAAATCAAATCTGCTTTGCGTCTGGCGACACTTAACTCTTTGAGTTCGTCTGGGTTAAGGTCTTTGCCTTCTTTGCGTTTCCGCAGATCCCTCATTAACTTTTCTACATCTTGAGTAAAGTACAGAAGAGAAAGCAATCTCGAATTGCAGTTTCCACAATGTGGTTCATCGGGTAAGTCTTTGACCCGGATTTGGGCTGTCCAAATTCCGCAGTTCATGCAAAGCAACGTTGCTGTTCGTGCGTCTATCGCGTTTTTCATCTTATCTATATTGCTGAGAATTACCCGTTCGGGAGCCATCAGTTCGCTTATGTCAGCGTACTGTGACAAAATGTGATACGCTAATGGTGTTGGCTTCTCTGAACGAATCAACGTGGTGACTTGAATTTTTCCTACCTTGACATCGTGCATTATTTGTTTTGTTTTCTGCAAATCAACTTTCTCAAGCATGGCTTCGCGCAGGGTTTCATCGTAAATCGGCGTATCCTCAAACGAAGCTCGCAACTTAGCTTGGCGCTCGGGACTCATGGTCTTTCCACGCGGCAAAGCACCGAAACGTTCAGCCACAAACTTCATCTTGTAAGCAAACGGGAACTTGGCTTTCACGTACCTCTGAAAGGCAGAGTCTACTCCATCGTCGGTTAGCCCAAACAGGGTTTCCGGTAAGCCTTCAACTTCTTGACGAGAAAGCTTCCGTGGCGTTTCCAACAGGATTCGGTAGCCATCAGCCCACCACCCCGTGATAATTTCACGTTCTGACAGGGTAGAATCGAAGATTCCGCCCAAAGTACGATTAACTACTTCGCCAAAGCAAGCATGCACGATTAGATATCTGTCGAAAGCTTCAAGCACAATGCGGTTTTGGGTTGGCAATGGTGCCCCTTCTTTGAGATGCTCCCCAATTTCCTGCACTGTGCCAAGTAAGGTTGTTTTGTTCGTTTTAAGTTCTGAAGATAATTCTTCAGCAACAGTTTCGGGAGGTTTGCCTTGCTTAAGCAAAGCTCCGATTTTTTCACGTTCCGCACCTGTTTGTTGCGCCAAATCAAACGGCACAGGCAAAATTTCTCCATCCCAACCTGGAATTGCGGCAAATGGATCTTCTGCAGGAACAACATGCACAGTGCCCGTTTCTTCTTCAATTTGGACTATGCGCCAAACCTTTCCACGCATAATGAAGTGCAAGCCCACACGTGCGTCTAGCGCCATGAATTCGTCGCCCAATGTGCCGATTTTGCGGTCGCTAAGAACATTTATGACTGGGTAGCGTCTTTCGTCGGGAATCATGCTTAGGTTGCCGTAATAGTATTCGCGTGTTCTGCCGGTTTTGCGCAAAACTTTGCCTTCTGGGTCTATTCGTATTTTGTTGAGGCTTGCTAAAAAGTCTATCACGTCTAAGAACTGCTTTTTTGTGAGCCTGCGGTAAGAGTAGGCTCTGCGGATCATCTTAAAAGCATCGCTTATAGGGATAGTTTCTTTGTCCATGAGGATTCCCGCAACCTGATGCGCTAACACATCTAGAGCTTTCTCATGAATCAAAACCGGTTCAATCCTGTTTGCCTCTGCATTTTCCACTGCCGCAACGGATTCCAACGTGTCATCAGAGTAGACCGTGATTATTACGCCCTCTGAAATACGTTTTAGACTGTGTCCGCTTCGACCCACACGCTGGATTAGGCTGCTAACTTGCCTAGGCGACATATACTGAACTGTTAAATCTACGTTGCCAATATCTATGCCCAATTCAAGTGTGCTCGTGCAAATAATCGCTTTTAATGATCCAGCTTTGAAGCTATCCTCGATGCTTATGCGTTCCTCTCTGCTGAGAGAACCGTGGTGAACTGCTATGTCGGTACGGTTGAGTTGGCTAAATCTGTGGCCAAGCATTTCCGCGATGGTGCGGCTGTTAACGAAGATCAAAGTGGATTTGTGGGTATCGATAAGTTCAGTTAATCGGCGGATTCTGGTTGCTGCTTCGGGGGAAGTTTCCAGTTTACCTGCCAGTTCGAAGTCTTTTTCTGAAGGAACAGGGAATTCGACTTTGTAGTGGTAGTTCTTGGCTAAAAAAGCGTGGACTGTGCTGATTTCCCTGCTGGTTCCTGATATGAATTTGGCGACTTCTTTTGGGTTCCCAACAGTTGCAGATAAGCCGATGCGTTGGAACTCATGCTTTGTAACTTCAAAGAGTCTTTCTAAAGCGATTGTCAATTGCACTCCACGTTTGCTTTCCGCCAAATTATGAACTTCATCAACGATGACGAACTCCACGCTACTGAGGTGTCCACGCATCTGTGAACCTGGAAGAATCGCCTGTAAAGTTTCTGGTGTGGTGACAAGCATTTGGGGTGGTTGGCGTGCTTGTTTGCGTCGAATTTTCATCTCCGTGTCGCCATGGCGAACCTCAATTGAAATGCCTAATCTCTGGGACCAGAAAGTAAGCCGTTTTAGCATGTCACGGTTCAACGCGCGCAGCGGCGTAATGTAGATAACTTGAATGCCTTTCTGTTCGTCACTTTTTTGTTCAATTATTTTGGAGAAAACCGGCAAAAGAACAGCTTCTGTTTTTCCAGTTCCAGTAGGAGCAATTAAAAGCACATTTTTCCCCGCTAAAATTGGGGGAAAAGCCATGGTTTGTGGCAATGTGGGTTCTGTGAATCCTGCCTCAGCTAGCGCATTGCGTACTGGTTCGGCGAGTAACTCGAAAACAGAACGAAACTTTCCGTTTGGCATTGGCTTGCTCAAAAGAAACTACGGAAAGTCTGCTTTATCCTTTCTCTACACAGATCCAGAATTAACAATATTCTCTTGTTGCGTCAAAAATCACTCATGTTTTGGGTTTATCAATGAAAGGAAAGCATGGGAATTTTGGTCTGGACCCACTTTTTTTGTTAATTAGACTGCCTTTTTTGCTCAAGAAACCCATGTCATTTCAGCGTTGCAGTAATCCGACAGTTATTTCGTATTCTAACGCTTATCTTTTTGGTGTTGCGACTATGAATTTTATGTTGTCAAATCCATATTTTTCCAAGAGTGGATCCATGAAGTTTGGCACAAAATCGTCGTTCACTTCACCCAGGACAACAGTGTTACCTGCCCTGTAAATCAGGGCTACGTTGGTCAATTCTTTGACTTCTTCGTATTTGCTCATAATCTGCCAATATTCTTCGGGGCGTTTTCCCTCTTGCATGATCCAACTGTATTTACCCTTGGGATGTTGATCCTCAAAGATGTTATATGCACAGACGATGTCTCCGACTATTTTTGGGTCGTCGTTTGTTTTAACGTAAAACCACATTGTCATAAAAATTCATCTATAATCATTTGCTTCTTACTCCTTATTTGCTTTTAGTTTCTTTTTCCCACAAAGGCAGTTTAAGGTGGTCTTCTAAGCGAAATCTGAAATTAAAAAAATGCTTTTTTCCTCAAGCGTATTGTCTGCGGTTTGTTGGTGTGTTGTTGCACTCACAACTGTTTAAGAGCAAAAGGCATGACATATGTATATAAAACCCAAGTAGACCTGATTCAGAAAATGAATTTCGCTGAAGTAATAGAATTACACCGAACTGTTGCAACATTTTGCGTTGAAAACTTAGATGACCGCCCAAAACTTGGCGTTTATGACATTCAAAGCAAAGATCAAGGTTACTTTCTATCTATCAAGACAAATTCAAACAACAACGCATTTCACGATTTCCTAAGATCCATTGCTAAAGCACGAAAGTTAGAAATCAGAAATTTCAGAGGCTACCTTATTATCCATTCAGTTGGCGTCTGGGGTCTCCACGAAAACTAGCAGTTGGCTTTTGTGATTCGAAAATTTTTGCTTCTGTTTCTTTCTCTCCCCCGAAGCTATCTTAGCGGGGAGGGTAATTCTGGCGTAAGTTTTAATGTTACAAGCAACTATTCACTCAAGGTCAACCATGTTACGGAAAATATCAATAATAGCTACAGGCATAGTTCTCACAAGCATGATAATTCTGCTATTATCAACGCCTTATGTTAACGCAATACCCGCTACGTCCTGGAGTAAAACCTACGGCGGAGATAATGGCGACAGAGCCTACAGTATAACTAAAACGGTTGATGGTGGCTACGCCATGGTGGGCGTCACCAACTCCTTTAGTGGTGACGGGCTTGTAAATGCGTGGCTTGTTAAAACTGATGCTGATGGCAATTTGCAGTGGAACCAAACTTACTCCGGATTAGGTACAAGTATCGCGGGTTCCATAGTCCAAACTACCGACGGAGGGTATGCGTTAGCTGGTTACACATACTCTGTAAATGACACGATCATAATTACCCCGTGGCTCGTGAAAACTGACTCAGCCGGCAACCTGCAGTGGAACGAGACTTATACTGAATTAGGCGATATCGCAAGCAGCGTTATTCAGACGACAGACGGTGGCTACGCTTTGACAGGGTACTCTAGTCAAAGTGATAACACCGCTTATGCCTGTCTGGTCAAGACAGACGCTAACGGTAGCTTGCTGTGGAACAAGACCTACGGTGGTACAGGCGACGATAAAATATACACATTAGTTCAAAATAGCGATGGGTACACATTGGCTGGATACACTAATTCTGTCAGTTCTGACAAGAACGATTTTTGGCTCATAAGAACCGATTCCTCAGGTAACATGCAGTGGAACAAAACCTACGGTGGAACAGGCGACGACACAATGAATGCGTTTGTGCAAACTAGCGACGGTGGGTACGCCTTAATCGGGTCTTCCGACTCATATACTATCACAGGTACTGCCGATTTTCTGCTGGTGAAAGCAGACTCTTCGGGCAACCTGCAATGGAACAAAACCTATGGGGAATCAAACGTTGATGATGCGCTTTCTGGAATCCAAACAGCTGACGGCGGCTACGCTTTAGCAGGTGTTACCGCAACTGCGACAGGGGATCTTGTAAAAGGTTGGCTCGTCCGAACCGATGCAGAAGGCAATATGCAATGGAACCAAACCTACGGCGAATCAGCCCAAAACGTAGTAAGCTCCATTGTTCAAGCGAGCGATGGAGGCTTCGTACTCGCTGGTTATACAAACTCTTCGTCTGCGGCTGAAGATTTTTGGCTAATAAAGACAGATGCAAACGGTGTTGTTCCCGAGATTCCAGGACTCTACGTGCTTCCGTTCCTTGCTGTATCCGGCGTGTTTATCGCTGTTCTGACTAGAAAGACAATTGCCAGAAAAAACAAATAACCTTTCTTTGTTTCCCTTTTGCATTTTTAGTTGATTGTGAGTCAAAAAGCTGGAGCGTTAGCCCTATTTCTTCTAACATTGTCGCCGTCGGCTTTGAAATCGTTCTATTCTTTTTTGTTTGATTCCGAAGACTGCATTCTGAAAAGCAAAGGCAGCCCGATGAATGGAAGCGCCATTGCCCACAGGTCCAAGTTGTGCCCCAGCATCCACGCGTACCATGTTCCCCAGCCACCCACAGCTCCAAGGAAAATATACATCATATAATGAACTCCAAAATACAGGCCTACCAACGTTACGATTGCGCCTATAATTGGTAGGTTAAGTTTTGACAAAGATTCGGCTCCGATAGATTTCTTAGTGAAGTATGCCGCGTAAACACCCAGCAGAAGTAAGCCCACTGTTGAAATCATGAAGCTGAATAGGTTAGCTGGGTAAAGCGTAATGTAGTCAGTTCCTTTCTCTGACAATGCGGCTATCCAGTTGCCTGTGTTGTTTAGCCAGAAAACAAAGATGTAGAGCGTTCCAGCGATTAATCCCCATTTTATCGCACCTTTTGCAGGCTTGTTTGGATTCAATTCAAAAAACAACTTGAACAACACAGCGACTAGGCCTACGGATTGCAGGAGACATGGCAAGGTATTCTCAACTATTGACAAAAATGCCCCGCCGACGGCTAAAGAAGGATTAAAAAGCCCTTCAAATCCCATGACGCCTGAGGTAAAAAAGCTAAAGAACCAATATCCAGCTTCAAAAAGCACGACCAGCCTAAGGGCCATGAATGCTTCAGCCTTCGCAAAGTCCTTTTTGAACATGAATGATAAAACTGCTACTAATGCTATCAGACCGGCTGCTGCTCTGGAAGCCATGCCTATGCAGCCTGGTACATCTGTTACCAAAATGAAAAAGACATCGAGTGGACCACGGTTGATTATGCCGTTAGTGAATTCGTACATCATATAAGAAAACAATGCGGCAGAGACAAAAAGCAACCCAATCTTAAGGGGCCAATCAACTTTCATTTCCATTTTTGTTGCCAACCGGATTTGAAATCAGAAAATATTCCTTGGTTCTGATTATATTAGACTTGTGGTAGTAAGGAATTTTTTGTTCGGCTTGAGGAGTTAGCCTTAAAAAGATTATCTTACAATATACCAACTTGATTGCATTCTACTAAGGGGTTCAAAATGATAAGAAAACAATTTGCGTGGCTTGTGCTCTTAGCTCAAGGCGTAGGTGCTGTGTTCTTCGCAGTTTTCTGGGCATCTTACGCATTTGCCTTACCTTCAAACCGCGTTCTTCATGGTGAACCTGTGTTCAAAATTCCCATTTCAGTATTCGGAGGACTATTCATCCTATTAGTAATCGTGTTGCTGGTGCTTTCTTTTGCTTGGAACCGCAGAAAGACAGTTTCCATCTAGCGCTGCTTCTGCTTATCTTAGAAAATTCGGGTACACGTAACTGTTTTGGAAAGGTCCAAACTTTCAAGAAACATAGATAAGTATCTGTTAGTTTTCTAAACCTTGGACAATGAGGATATCGAGGTACGGCGACGCTAAGCCAGCGAATGACGTCTTTTTCCGCTACTGAGTCCACTTAAAAATTTGTTTAACGGCGACTTATCTATAAAGGCAATAAAACCAAAAAGAATGAGAAGATAGATTGGAAATTATAAAAAAGAAAAAAGATGATTGGCTTTTTTTCTCAGTTGTTTCCTTTACCTGTCATATACGCCCATGCACCAACAAGTGCAACTGTTAGGCATGCGCCTGCAAGCCCTGAGATCATGAAGCTCGTGAGACCGCCAAGCATCGGTAAAATCGAAATCATCCACGGAATGAAGTATGTTGCTGCCAACTGTGCAATTACGCCTGCCATAAAGCCTAAGAGCGCAATGACGCCGAATATTTTTATTCTGTCACCCATTAATTTTCACCTTTGTAAAGCAATTATACTATGCTTCTCTTTAGTCTGACTAACACATTTATGTCTAATACCTCTAAACCCCTCACTCAGCCTTTAATCTTACAATTAAAGCCAAAAACCCGTTTTCAAGGCATGTATATCCCTACAGATATACGCGCATATTGACATCATGTTAACAACGTATAAGATCATTTTGTGTATCTCAGTGTTGTTGGAGGAATAGAATTGTCCGAAAGGTTCGCTAAAAAATGGGAAAGTAAAAGAGAAGAAACACCCTTCAGCAATCGCATAAAAGATGCTGTTAAGCCGCCAGGTCCACTAAAGCCACGGTTAGACTTCGCAGTTAGACGCATAGAGCTTCAAGTTCAGAAGCTTGACCAAGCTACAGACAGGTTCGGCCAAAGAGACAAAGCAATCTTCGCCAGAGTAGTGGATGCATATACCAAACACGATACCGCACGCGCAAACGTCTTTGCCAACGAATTAGCCGAAGTTCGCAAAATGTCCAAACTAATCATGAACGCTAAGCTTGCTCTTGAACAAATAACATTAAGGTTACGAACTGTATCAGAACTAGGCGACGTAGTTTCCACTCTGGGTCCAGCAGTGGGCGTTCTACGATCAGTAAGAGCAGGATTAGTCAGCGTATTCCCCGAAGCAGAAAACGAACTTGGCGAAATAGGCAACATGTTAAGCGGAATAATGATCGAAGCAGGCCAAGGCTCAGGAATGACCCTCAACTTCGATACAGTCAATGAAGACGCATCCAACATTCTCAACGAAGCAGCAACAGTAGCAGAGCAAAAGATAAAAGACAAATTCCCAGATCTGCCGCCAGGTATGCCAGCATCACCAACATCGCAAACAGAAAAGTCAACACAGGGCTTCTAAAGGAGTGTATAAAATGTCACAACCACTCTCCAATCTTTTTCTTTCTATTGGCAAACCAGTGAAAGATGAATATGGCCGCTCTGTTGGGAGAATAATCTCTTTCGCCACGACCCCCAGTGGAAAATTTGACACCGCCTTTATTGAACAAAGCGACGGAAGATTCACAAAACAGCCCATGGAGTTTCTCGTATTCAATGGTGCTGATGTCACATTAAATTCAAGAATCAAATCCAAAGCCGCAGTCTTCTGCGACCAAATTCCGTTCATATGGCGTAAAGACAAGGCCCTAAAGGACTTGGCTGAAAAGCGAAAAATCGCCCAAGTTCTCTACCAAGAACTACACAACAACTTCACCACAGTTCTTGGCCAACTCCGTAAAGACGCACAGATTGTCTTAGACGAGACAGCTCAGGGAATAACACGTTGCGAGGAAGAAATAACAGCCCTAAGTTATGGCGTTCTCCACCTGGAATTGGAACATGAGATAGGCAAAATCAGCGACGATGCGTACCGAACAGCCTTCGCGCAACTTCAAGAAACACTTAGACGCACCACCACAGAAAAAGCCGATTTGGAAAGCCTGAGAAGCAAACTTTCCAACATATTACTTGGCGATTCTCCAGTGGTTACTGAGCCAAAGTTGCCTGAACAGAAATCCAAGGTCTACGCGGAAAATGTGCCTGCCACAGTGTCTAACACCGCCGCAGAGCTTCCAGAACCCCCTGTTGTAGTTTACGTGAAAGAAGTCGGAAAAGCTGGAATTTAACCAGAACAGATGGAATAAGGTAGCCGGGTGCGGAGGGGAAAAAAATTAAAGTTATAACCACCCGCCAAGCCCCTCCACCTGTAAAAGAACTCGCTACAAAATCTATAACAACTCTCAGAATCCAGCAGAATAAGCTGGAGCAGGCAAGCTACCGCCTCAAAGAACGTGACAAGAATCTTTTTGAAAATTGTATGGGTGCGTTAAGGAAGAATAATAAGGAACGCGCTTCTGTTTGCGCTAATGAACTTGCCGAAGTTAGAAAACTCCTCAAGTTTCTTTACAACGTGCAATTAGCTATAGAGCGCGTCGTGCTTAGACTCGAAACGATTAGGGAGCTAAGCGAGATAGTTCTTGATTTGAAGCCTGCGTTGAAGCTGCTGCAGGGTGTGTCGCAGGAGCTTTTCCAAGTTTTGCCAGATGTATCCGCAGAACTTAACAGCGTCCAAAGTACCATAAGTGAAACGTTATACGCAACAAAGGTTACCTCGGATGTTGACGCTGTAATTCAAGTGGGACACAAGACTGAAGGTGGGGAAGAAATTCTTAAAGAAGTTTCCAGCTTCCTGGAGCAGAAAATCTCGGAAACACTTCCAGAACCCCCGATTGGGGCGCCAAGAGCTGAAGTGAGACAGAAATCTGCTCCTGTCAGAGAGCTTGTTGCCTTGGGCGCTTCAAGTTCGCAGGCGGTTGGGCGCAAATCTACTGAGGAATCTGGATGCAGTTCAAGTCAGACGATGTTTTCGTATAAGAAGCAGGAAATTAAAGAAATCTCTTTAACTGTTCAAAAGCCCTCGATTGAGGATTTGCTTTTGGAGTACGTCCGGAAGAGTAATGGTGAAATAGACCTTACACGTTGTTCCAGTGAATTGAATACTTCCAACAAAGAAATTGAGAAGGCCCTTGAAAGCTTAGGCAGCAAGGGACGAATAAAAATCGAGTTAAAATCGCCTGAATGAGTCGATTGAGAGGGGAAATACCATGAGTGCTTCACAAGAACTAGAGAGATCAGCAACTTCCTATGCACTAGACGCTGTGAAAATGGATAAACAAGGCAACAAAGGTAGAGCCATAACTCTGTACCAGAAAGCCATCGAAAGCCTGTTGCAGCTTGTCCAGCTTTACCCAGAGTACGGATTGAACAAGGTTTACGTGCAAAGGGCAATTGCTTACCAAGAAAGAATCAAAGCATTACAAGGATCCGTTTCGCCGCAGGATGTTAGGCATGAAATGGAGCGCGAAGCCGAAGAAAGCGGCATCGAAAAAGCCACACCTGAAGGAAAAGAAGACGGAGCCGAACTCATAATCACTGAGAAGCCACAGGTCAAATGGGATGAAGTTGTAGGCTTAGACACAGCTAAGAAAGCAGTGAAGGAAGCCATTGTTTATCCTGTTCAGAGGCCTGACTTGTTCCCGCTTGGTTGGCCACGAGGCATTTTGCTCTTTGGTCCCCCTGGTTGCGGTAAGACCTTGTTGGCTGCAGCAGTTGCAACGGAAATTGACGCGAACTTCTACAGCATTGACGCTGCTTCGATTATGAGCAAGTGGTTAGGTGAGGCAGAGCAGAATGTTTCCAAACTGTTTAATTCAGCCCGCAAATCAGCCAACGACGGAAAACCAGCCATTGTATTCGTGGACGAACTTGACTCGTTAATGGGTACTCACTCAAACGAAGTTGGCGGAGAAATCCGCGTTAAGAATCAGTTCCTCAAGGAAATGGATGGCATAATGGACAAAGGCAAGGCACTTCACGTTTACGTAATTGGCGCAACAAACAAGCCCTGGGATTTGGATTGGGCTTTCATACGCAGATTCCAGAAACGCATTCTCGTGCCGCTTCCAGATCACAATACCCGACTAAACATGCTAAAACATTACACCGGGAACTTGGAGATTACCCAGGACGTGGATCTGCATGAGCTAGCCAGATTAAGCGAGGGCTTCTCAGGAAGCGATATACGGGATGTTTGCCAATCAGCACAGCTTTCGCTCATCGGCGAATTCTTCGAGACCGGCAAAGCTATGGACAAAGAAGCCAAGCCACGTGCCCTGAACATGCATGATTTCAGAAACATATTCGACTCTCGGAAACCAAGCGTTTCACTCGATATGCTGTCACTGTACAACCGATGGTTTGAGGCCTTCAAGGCACTTTAGGAGCGTGGAGGGGAAAAACAGAAAGGAAAACAGGTTGGGTGGAATGGTTTGGGGGAATCATACTTTTCGCACGCTCTCCCTTTCTCCCCCTAAAAAGTCCCCAAACCCCACAACCCAACAAAACATTTTTTGTTTTTTTAGAACTTTCTTTTCAAGCCTGTCTGCGAGTTTCTGGGTGTCTTAGCGCGTCGGCGTAAGGAATTATTGGAATTAGGTACCGTTAAACTTGGATTTTTAGATTTTCATATTTCTGAGACGGCTATGATTGCGTTCGCTCGTTGCGCATACCAGTAAATCTTTGCCAAGGGTGGTGTGGTTTTTCCTATTTTTTGGTGCCGATCACGGATGCAACTTTCGGATTCAAGCTTTCATCTCTTCTTTGAAAATATCTTCAAACATCTTCTTGTCGATGTGTAATTCTTCTGCTAAGCCTTTGATCATTTTGACGTAGATGCGGAAAAGGTTCTGCATTATTTCGGCTTTCTCTGGTTCGCTGATTTGTTCTTCATCTGCCATGAGAAGGGCAAACCATTTGCCTAGATCTGTGAGCTTGTAGGCTTTTACCCAGATGATTCTGCCTTCTTTCTCGTTTTTCTCCATGGCTTCATCCAGAACGCGGAGTTTGGTCAACGTTTTGAGATTTTCTATTATTGTTTTGTTTGAAAAATTGAGTTTGCTAACGAGGTCTTTCTGGTAGATACTTTTTCCTACACCTTGCTCCAAGCTAAACTTAAGCAGGTCTACCGCTGCCTTGGAACCAAAGATAGCGCTGAGAACCTTATTTTTTTCCTCGCCTGGAAGAAAAACTACATAAGGATATAATTCTTCGTTCAATTTTTCCACTTTCATCAACTTTCGATAACCAAGCTTTTAAAAATTGCGGAGGTTCCGGTCAATTCTTGGAAACTTGCTGCTTGCTTTGTGGCTATAGGGGGTTTTCTATAAAAAATTGGAAGAAAGAAAAACACCTTTTTGAATAAATTTCCCAAGTTTTTCTTCTTTTAAATTTGGTTTTCTTTTGAGTTGTGGAAACTGGAGCTTGGAAAAATGAATAATTCACAAAAGAAATGGCACATATCCTAATTCGTTACGGAACAGCAGGTTTTTCATATGTTTCGAGGAAAATGAGATGTACCAAGCCTTTGTGCAATAGCTTTTTTAGTCTTCAGTTTGCTTTCATATCGCGGTGCATTACAACGGCTTCAACAGCAAATTGGGTTCCTAGCGACGGAGACACCTTCGTAACCAAAGAAGGCTTCATATTCAACACGCTCGGCTACGAACACCCCGAAGGAAGAGTCTTCGCCTTCCTAAAGTATATCCCCAGCGAATTCCAGAAACTTTTCCACGTAGAGATGCTGGAGCGAACCTGGAAGTTCGGCGACAAGAAACTTTTTCGCGCCGAAAAACTCTACACCGCAGCTAATTACCAATCATTCATTGAAACCTTCCGCAAAAACTTCCCTGATTACCTGTACTTCTGTACTTTCCGTAACAAGGAACTAATCAGTGCGCCAATTAAAAACATCGACCATGTTTTTGTTCCAAAGGACTGCTTACAAGCACTTTTCAAGCTTAGACAACTTGACCGAATACAAACCATGGCGCTGGAACTCATAAGTCTATTGAGCAAAGAATCAGGCGTCATGCTTAACCACTTTGGTATGCATGGCTCTATCGCCCTGAATATGCATAGTGAAGAAAGCGACATAGACTTTGTCGTCTATGGCTCAGGCAACTTCCGTGTTGTGGAAGAAACCATTGACCGCCTAGTTAACGCTGGTACATTGCGCTACATCTTTGGCAACAAATTGGACCGGGCACGGAAATTCAAAGGCAAATACCAAGATAAAATCTGGATGTTCACTGCCGCTCGGTTGCCTGAAGAAGTCACGACAAAGTACGGAGAATACCGTTTCGTGCCCATGACGCCGCTGAGGTTCCAATGCACTGTAGGTGATGACAGCGAAGCAGTTTTTCGCCCAGCAATATACAAGATAAAAGATTACGCACCTTCAGACGCGAAGTCAGAACTTCCAAAAGACCAAATCCCCAGTTCCATATTAAGCAATATAGGATGCTACCGAAATGTAGCCCGATGCGGCGACAAAATCAAGGTCTCCGGAATGCTAGAGCGAGTTGAATCAGTAAAAACCGGCACTACAACCTATCAGGTTGTCGTCGGCACAGCCACCACCGAGGAGGAACAAATATGGCCACTTTGAAACTTCGAGACCGCGACGGCATAGTCACCAAAGAAGGCTTAATTTTCCGTGTCTTCGGTTACGGTCATCCGAAAAACGCTTACATATGCGACGCCGAATACGCGTCAGCCAACATATTCCAATCCAATGACCAACGAGCACTTCGAAACGGAGCAGGAAGCGGAAAGGTTTTCTACAAATTCTACGATGACGAAGGATGGAAATTCATTTTTAAAAACTATCCCAAATACACAATTCTTCACAAGATGCTCGGCGTAAAAGTCGTCGGCGTCAAAAAAACAGACATCTTCGAAACACGGCAGCCCCAGCAACGCCTTGAAGCATTGGCTTTAGAGGAATCCCCCGACAAGCTCGTTTCAGCCACCTTACGCGTTCTGGAAGTTTCTCTTAAGCATTCGGGGTTGGAAATAGAGAACTTCGGCGTTTTTGGGTCCATGCTTTATGGGTTCCACCATCCTGACTACTCAGACATTGACCTGCTCGTTTACGGCAGAAAACAAATCGCCAAAATGCGTGAAGTTTTAAGCGAACTTTACAGCGATGGCCTTTCGGGGTTCCGCAACGAATTCGCAACTTCCGCTGCCATGGCTGGAAAGAAGTGGCGATTTAAAAATTTCAGCGTCAAAGAGTTCATGTGGCATCAGAGACGCAAACTCATCTATGGTTTATACGATGACCGAGAAACTGAACGAACAATCAAAGCCGAATTTGAACCAGTCAAAGACTGGGCAGAAATCTTCAGCGAATACAACTCTGAAACGAAGATTGTACGCAAAGAGTGGGTCCGCGTCAAAGCCCGCGTAGTCGCCGATGCAGATGCCCCGTTTATCCCATCGGTTTACGGCATCGAACCCCTTGAAGTTTTAAGTGGCTCCAAGGCGGCATTGGACGCGGTGCGTGTACTTTCATACATGGAGGAGTTTCGACTGCAAGCCCGCAAAGATGAAACAATAATCGTCGAAGGTAACCTTGAAGAAGTGCAATCACCCAAAGGTAGCTTTTTCCAAATAACCCTAACCTATTGTCCACGATACTACGAACAAATGCTTAAAGTTGCAGACCTAAAGCTTTGATAAGACCATGTAATCCGCTGGCTGATTACCGATAATAATTCGGTAATAGTCGCGTTTCTGACGTTTGTCCGTCACGTGTTCCACTTTACCCTGAACCAAGACTTTTTCTCCTGGTTTGGCCTGTTTACAGAACCTGCCTCGGAACGAAGCGACTTCCGCAATAGGCTCAAGATTAGGTCCTTCAAGCACCTTAACGTTTTCTATCCTATACGTGCAGGGAGTGAACAAGGCTTCAGAATCGTCTGCAACTGTCGCGGTTACTTTAGCGTAACCTGCATTCTCGTAACAGACATCCCCATACTGTTCATTTATTTCATCCCAGTCTTTCACGAAGCGAACAAAAAAGTCAGTCCCATCATACTTGCCTTGGAAGGCTTTCTGAGTTTCGACCTGCTCGAACTCTTGGAAGCTCATGATGGTGTCTTTCGAACGAAAATCGAAAAGCGCCTGCAGCTCACTCAGAGTATAAGGCTTGAAGCGTGAATTCTTAGTTCCCAACAGCGTCTGAAGTGCTTTGTATGCTTTGCAGCAATTCTCTGAGCCATACACGAGTGGGTCTATGTCGCTTTGCAGCGTGAACAATCCTGCCATCACGGATCCTGAGATTCCTATGCTATTCCAAGGGATGTCGGCGGCATCCTTCAACTCTTCAGCTAACATAACCGCTTTCTGTTCAAGCAGCTCCAGTTTCTTGGCTCTGCGCAGATTCGCAACAGTATTCACCGGATCATAATGCTTCGTAATTGCTGAGATGGGGACTTCGCAGAGGTTTTCTCCGAAAACGGGGTCGCTCACAATAAGGTTCGGTGTCACTCGCTGTAGGTACATGAAACGTTCTGCCAAGTTGTAGACTTTATTGTACATTTTACCTGAACGTTCACGCGTACCCTGAGGGCTGGGAATGTATCTTGGGAAAGCTATAATCTTGTCTGGAGGATGCACTAAACCTTTTACGTCAAATACGACGTTGTCGCCTGTTCGAATTAAATCGCCTTCACGAGCACGCACGGAGCCTTCTCCTTTTAAGTTTGTTATGTACCCTTCTTCAATTGTTTGTACTTTTTTACATAACGTTAATAAACCTTTTTTTGAACCACATACCTCAGGTGCGGATCACAATTCCCCCATGTGACAAGGCAAAACACATCTCCAAATGTTTAGAGATGGCTATTTTATTCGAAGTCAGCGCCAACAAGCCAGGCAATGTAAATCTCGCAGTCGGCTTCGAAGGTACCCGAATCGAACACTTCTTGGCGTCTGCGGTTGCCGCGTCCGCTTCCTTTGAGGAAGCAGCGAATCGAGGAATCGCTGTGTCAAGTGGCAAACTCAAAATTAGCGAAGCAGGCATGGGTCAGCTGATGAGGGACTGCGTGGCAGACATCGACGCTTGGCAGAAAGGCGGCAACACATTGCTGGGAACCGTGATGTTGTTCATACCTATAGCTGTCGCTGCTGGAATGACAACTATGAACGGTAAAGGAGAATTCGATCTTAAGAAACTGCGGAAAAACATGAAACTTGCAGTCGAATCAACAACACCACAAGACGCCGTTTACCTTTACGAAGCTATAGCCATAGCAAAACCCAGTGGACTCAACGACGCACCTGACCTCTCAGTGACAGATGCTAATTCCAAAAAGCGCCTGGTTAAGGAGAACGTGTCACTTTTCAAAGTTTTTCAGATAGCTGCGGGCTACGATGACATATGTTTCGAGTGGGTTAACAATTTCCCGATAACCTTTGACACGGCATACCCGTACCTCGTTGAACAGCTTAGCGGGAAGAGCAAATCCTTAAACACCGCTATAGTTAACACGTTCCTCAAAGTACTTGCAGAACGTCCCGATACCTTTATTTCAAGAAAAGTTGGGTTGGAGAAAACCCGGGCGATTTCAGAAGATGCCAAGAACGTCCTTTTGCTGGGAGGTGTCGAAACCCAAAGAGGCAGGGAAAGCATCTTGTTGTTTGACAAGAAACTCCGCGAATACGGAAACAACTATAACCCAGGAACAACCGCCGACATAACCGCAGCGACCTTAGCACTGTGCACTTTAAGTGGATATCGACCTTGAATGTTTAAACTTGCGCTTCTTTGTTCCTAATCCCTTTCGTACGGGAGGGCAAAATTTTTTTGGGTATATGTGTGTACTGTTTGCCTACACGATTGTACATACAGGAAGACATTGGGTAGGGTTTTAGGTTCTTGGATGCAGAATTAGTCGTATGTTGGGGATTTATGCAGCACAAAATAAACTGAAACGGCGGCAATCAGTTATTACTCTTAAATATAACCAATTTATCCTATTTATTTGAGGAATGTTGTTGTCTGAGTTTAATTGGAAAAAGCCTGTCCTGTGTTTTTTTAAAGAGCGTGATGTGAATCCCGAAATAGATCCTTTCGTAGTTGTCAAAGCCGCCCAAGTCACTATTTCAAAATCTGGTGACGGCAAATTAACTGGGAGTATCAAGGATTTCTTCACCCTGATGGGTGATGCGGACTATCTCTCTACCGCAGAAGGCTTGGCCGACCATTACATTGTATGCTGGTTTGACGACGCTGAACCTGATATGACCAAGGACCTTAGGCGCCTACGAGGTGTAACTTTAACTTCCAAAGCGACCTACGTGGTTAACGAGGCTGACAAGAGAACTTACAACGTTACGTTCAAAGCGGAGCACGGCAAACTAATTTAGCCGTTTGTCTCCAACTCGTTTCTCCTATCTCAAGCCGGTTTCAGAATATCATCTTCCAGATTTCTCAAGTACTCATGCTTTTCTCTCAATTATGAAGGAACATTTTCAATTTAAAGGGCTATTTTGAGAATTCTTCCAAATGTTTAGGCCTATTTCAATGTTGAATTCTATGGGTTTTTTGAACTTACTCTTAAATATAACCATTGAAATCTCTACTGGTAAGGTCAGAAGGTATGGTAGACCAAAAGTTGAAGGCAACTTTGATCACTGGTCGAACAATCGACCAAGGCGTAGGCAAAGAGCGGGGAAAAGGCTCCAAAGAATACTTCGAAAACGCTGCACTTTGCTTCATCGATATTGTTGATATGAAGAAACTTGGCATCAGGAACAACACGAATGTTCGGGTGACAACCAAGTTTGGGTCTGTTATTGTCAAAGGCGTCAAGCAGCCAAGAGGCGCTAACCCAGGTATGCTTTTTATGCCCTGCGGCTCATGGGCAAATGCAGTTTGCGGCGACGACACTTTCACAATGGGCATGCCGCTTTTCAAAGGATTCCCCGTTGAACTCGAAGCTGCCCCAAACGAACCAGTCCTGAAACTAGAAGAACTCCTCTTGAAAGAATACGGGAGGTCAATGAATTGTCAATTGTAAAATCTGTAATTTGTCCAATATGCGGTTGCTTATGCGACGACATTGAAGTAACCATAGAGAACAACAAAATTGTCAAAATGAAGAATGGATGCGCTGTATGCGAGTCCAAAATGGTCAGCGGTTACAACGATGAAGAACGGCTTCTCACCCCCATGATACGCAAAGACGGCAAACTCGTCCCCGTATCATACGATGAAGCCGTGCACAAAGCTGCCCAAATCTTAACCGACGCCAAATATCCATTGCTGTTCGGCTGGAGCTCCTCAACCAGCGAAGCACAGCGCGTGGGCGTCGAATTAGCTGAAGAGCTCGGCTCAGCCCTAGATAACACCTGTAGCATTTGCCACGGACCCTCAGTCATGGCAACCCAGGAGATCGGTATTCCAACCTGCACTTTAGGGCAGATTAGGCACCGTGCAGACTTAATCATTTACTGGGCATGTGACCCTTGGAGTGCACACCCAAGACACCTTGAAAGGTACACAGATTTCTCTGAAGGCCGATTCGAAAAAAGCGAGTACAAAGGTTTCATACAGAAAATGAAGGCAGGCGCAGGAGACAAAAAAGTCGCCGCTGCCCTAAAACAAGGGCATCTAAAATACATGCCTCCACCCCGACCTGAAACCTGCACCGTGGAAGCTCCGCCCGCATCGATTTCTAAGCAAGGTAGAAAGATGATTGTGGTCGACGTCAGGAAAACGATGACTGCTGATGCAGCTGACTATTTCCTTCAAGTCGAGCCCAACCATGATTACGAAGTAATCGAGGCGCTTCGAGCTTTAATTAATGATCAGGAACTCGACGTTGAAAAAGTCGGCGGAGTTCCAGTTGAGTACCTGCAGGAAGTTGCCGACGCCATGATGAACTGCGAGTTCGGCGTAATCTTCTTCGGGTTAGGCTTAACGCAAACTGTAGGCAGGTTCCGAAACATCGAAATAGCCATCTCATTGACGCGTGACCTGAATCGAAAGACAAAGTTCGTTATCTTGCCCATGAGAGGCCACTTCAACGTCACAGGCGCCAATGTCGTCTTCGCATGGCAGACTGGCTACCCATATGCTATTGACTTTTCACAGGGCTATCCACAGTTTAATCCGGGCGAATTCACAACCATCGACCTCCTTAAACGAGGCGACATCGACGCCATGCTCGTTATTTCATCCGACCCCGGTGCCCACTTCCCGAAACCCGCCGTTCAAAACATGGTTAAGCATCCGCTGATAGTCATCGACCCGCACATGAACTGCACTTCAATGTTGGGTGATGTGGTTTTCCCAACTCAGTGGTGCGGCATAGAGTATGAAGGCACGGCGTACCGCATGGACCATGTGCCCATAATGCTGCGTAAAGTTGTTGAACCTCCAAAGGGAATCCTTAACGACGAGCAGATTTTGGAAAAGATTCTTGCTGAGGTTAAGAAAATTAAGGCACAGAAAGCAGAGAACGCACCGTCAAAACCGAAATGTGCAACAAAAAAAGCGGAGGCTAACTAAATGACTGAGATGCTCATTAAGAACGGAATCGTTTTCGACCCCTTAAACGGGATCAACGGCGAAAAAATGGATATAGCAATCAAAAACGGCAAAATCGTTCACAAAGTAAACCCGAACAAAGCCAAAATCATTGACGCCACTGGCATGGTAGTGATGCCTGGAGCCGTGGACATTCATACTCACGTTGCAGGCACAGAAGTCAACACAGGTAGAATCCTTAGACCAGAAGACCACGTTAAAGACGTGGAAAGCAAAACCGCCGTGACGCGGTCAGGTGTCGGCTACTCGATTCCATCAACGTTTACTACTGGATACCGATACTCCAGAATGGGTTACACCACCATCATGAATCCGTCTATGGCGCCGCTGGAAGCTAAGCACACTCACGAAGAACTAAACGACATACCTAACGTGGACAAAGCGACTTACCCGCTATTGGGCGACTGGTGGTTTGTCCTTGAATACTTAAGCAAAGACAAAATCGAAGATTGCGCAAAGCACATTGCCTGGATGCTGAAAACCACAAAAGGCTATGCTATAAAAATCGTGAACCCTGGAGGCTTAGAAAGCTGGGGTTTCGGCAATAACGTTCACAGCATTGATGACCAAGTGCCCAATTTCTGCATCACACCCCGAGAAATAGTGCGCGGCTTAGCCAAAGTTAACAAGCTGCTTAACTTGCCTCACACAATTCACCTTCACACCAATAATCTGGGAATCCCCGGCAACTACACGACGACATTGGACACGATGAGGGCGCTTGAAGATTTGTCTACTGACGGCAAACCCGTGGCGCACATTACGCACTTGCAGTTCAGCAGCTTCGCAGGCGACAGTTGGGGACATATGCATTCAGCTGCGGAAGAAATCTCCAGCTACATCAACGCTCACAGCCACATGACCTTCGACATGGGTCAAATCATATTCTCAGACACCACAACTATGACTGCTGATGGTCCCTTCGAATTCGAACTCTACAAACTCAGCGGCCACAAATGGGTTAATGCTGATGTTGAGACGGAAACAAGTGGCGGCATTATTCCGATGCATTACAAGCGCACGAGCGCCGTGAACGCCATTCAATGGTCCATCGGCTTGGAGCTTGCTTTGATGATTAAGGACCCGTATAAGATTTTCATGACCACCGACCATCCGAATGCTGGTCCCTTCTTTGCTTATCCGAAAATTATGGCTTGGCTCACTAGTAACAAAGCCCGCATGGCAACGTTGAAGAGATGCCACAAGAAAGGTCAAAAGAAAAGTCTACTACCAACCCTGAACCGTGAATTGACCCTCTACGAGTTGGCAATTATGACTCGTGCGGGACAAGCTAAAGCTTTGGGGCTTAAAAACAAAGGTCACTTGGGCGTAGGGGCAGACGCAGATGTAGCCATATACAACTTTAACCCTGAAAAAATCGACATAACCCAGAAGTATAAGACTGTACGCAGAGCTTTTGGTCACGCTGCCTACACAATTAAAGATGGCGTTGTCGTTGTTAAAGATGGCGTGGTAGTTCAGCAGGTTAGCGGCAGAACCATGTGGCTTGACGTGGAAACACATGAGCAATTGCAAATTGACGATGACATGAAAAAACGCTTCAAAGAGTACTGGACCGTTGAATACGACAACTATCCAGTGTTCGACCACTGCGTAAAAGTCCCTGAACAAATAACCGTGAAGGCAAGTGTCTAAAATGATAGTTCTGACACCTCTGAAAAAGTTTGAAGTTCCAGTGCAAGCAGCATGTATCAGTCCCGACGTATTCCAAGGAAAAACTCTCGAAGAAATAGCTGCATTACCCGCAACTGAAGGCAACACGGCGCTCACACTCTGCGACCTCTTCAAAATCGAAGAAACACCCGAAGAAACCCCAAACATAACTATCAATGGAGATGTCGGCAAAGTCAAACGCATCGGAGAAGGCATGAAAACAGGTGAAATAGTCATCAACGGTGATGCAGGTATGCATACGGGCGAAAAAATGGCCGGCGGCAAAATAACCGTTAACGGCAACGTTGGCGGATGGACGGGCAGCCAAATGCGCAAAGGCATAATTGAGGTTCACGGGGACGCGGCGGATTATTTGGCGACTCCTTACCGTGGAAGCGACACAGGCATGAAAGGCGGCGTGATAATTGTTGACGGCAACGTTGGCAGCGATGTTGGATGTTACTTGCGTGGCGGAGTTATCAAAGTTAAAGGCAGCGCTGGAAGGTTCCTGGGTTATCACATGTCCAGCGGCACCATATACGTGGAGAAAGACTGTCAGTATCGGCTGGCTCCGTGCATGACGGGCGGCAAAATCGTGATTGGCGGTGTTCTGGAGGAGCTTATGCCCACGTTCACAGTGGACTCTGTCAAGGCAAAAGTCAAAATTGACGACACACAGTCAGCGCAAGGTCCCTTCTACGTGTTCCTGGGTGATTTGGCGGAGCATGGCACGGGCAAAATTTTCCTTTCCAAAACCAACAATCCTCAAATGAAACCTATCTACGATAAGTACCTCTAAACTCGGCATGGTGGCGGTTGCTCGAGCAGTCAGCCTTGCCTCAACTCTTTTGTTAAGGTTAATATCTGCTGGTTACAAGTGAATTTCTCAGAACCCGAGAAACCACATGGAGCCAAGACTTATGCGCCAAGTTGAAATCGTAAAACTTGATCTCGCCGCCGGAAAAGCCCAGAAGACAATTGATTGCGTTGCTGAAGAGGTTCCTTTGCAAATTTCAATAAACGGAGTTTATTCTTTTGTGATTTGGTGTTCGCCCATGCAGTTTAAGGAGCTTGCAGTGGGTTATCTGCTTGGAGAGGAAATCTTAAGGTCGGTTGATGAAATCGAAAGCCTGAGTTCTAACGAGGCCGAACACACTTGCCAACTAACGCTTAAGCCAAACGTAGATTTGGAGACACGCATGAAGAACTCGCGCCGTAGCACCCGCATCATCCCCCTAATCAAAGCAAGCACCTCCACATATCAGCATGACGAAAAAATCTCCTTTGTTAAATCGGATTTGGCAGTTAAAGCCCAAGTTATCTTAGACGCTATTGATAAGATGAACCTTCTAGCCAAGGGCTTTAGGGAAACTGGTGGACTGCATGACTCGGGTATTTTCAAAGCTGACGGCACCATGGTTGCTTTCTCTGAGGACGTGGGCAGGCATAATACGGTGGACAAGGTTATTGGTTTGGCATCCCTAAACAAGGCAGATTTCAGTGGGTGCTTCATGATTATTACGGGGCGCGTGCCTGGAGACATGATTTACAAGGCGGCGAAGGTTGGTTTGCCTGTCGTGGCTTCGGTGGCGGCAGTCCTTAACTCGGGCATAGCGTCGGCTGAGAAAGCCAACATCGCGCTGGTGGGGTTTGTGCGGGGAAAACGCATGAACATCTACACGGGCGCCGAAAGAATAATCCTGTAACTAATCCATTATCTAAAAAATCTAGAAGGTGAAATGGTTCTTGATGAATAGACCCGACATTCGGAGGTTGCCCAAGCGGAGTAACCCGCAGGAAGCCGCAGACCTGCTGCTCGCAAGTGTGCGCGAAAACGTAGTGCCCACTGAAACCGTGGCGCTAAAAGAATGCGTTGGGCGGGTTTTAGCTAAAGATGCCTTTTCAGACAGAAACATTCCTGATTACGACAAGACGTTCATTGACGGATACGCCATTAACCCCGATGAAACTAGAGGGGCTTCCACCACGGTGCCTGCAACTTTTAAGATCGCGGGAAAATTGTTCCCCGCAGATTACCCAACCAACGTGCAGGTGCATCAGGGCGAAGCATTTTACGTGGCTTGCGGCGCTCCCATACCTAAAGGCGCATCAGCAACGGTTAAAGTTGAGGAAACCCGACTCAGCGAAAACACCGTCGAAGTTGTGAGGGAAATCAAAGCGGACGAAGGCATAATCCCATTGGGCGACGACACCAAAAAAGGCGACCTGCTCCTCCGCAAAGGGCAACTTCTAAGACCCCAAGACATCGGGCTGCTAGCATCCATCAAACTGGCCAGCGCAGAGGTTTTCAAGAAACCCAAAATCGCGATTATTTCAGGAGGAGATGAACTCCTCAAGCAATGCCAAAAAGACCCAGCAGCCATTGCCAACAACTATGCGCTTGTCGTGGCGGGTTTAGCAGCAGAATTGGGTGCCGCGCCGAAGTTGGAGGGCATAATGTCTGATGCTCTGGATAAAGTTACGGAGAAAATCGGCCAAGCGTTGGAAAGCTCGGATATAGTGGTTACCATCGGTGGCTCCTCCGTAGGCGTAAAAGACTTCGTTCCCGACGCCGTCAACGCCCTTGGCAAACCAGGCGTGGTGGTGCAGGGGGTTGCGGTGCGTCCAGGTGCCATTTCGGGGTTCGGATTAGTAGGCGGCAAACCCATAGTGATGCTGCCTGGGCACATCGGCTCTTGCATCGCAGGGTTTTACCTCTTTGTTGCGCCGTTGATAAGCGTTTACTGCGGATTAGGCGAAAACGTTGCAGTTCCGCGGATAACTGCCGTGCTGGCCGACGCGGTTGAGACTGGTCCGCAGTTCAGGTTCCTACTAGTCCACATAAAATTGGATGACGGAAAATTCGTTGCAGAACCCGCGAAGGGCGGCTCAAGCGCACTAACCACCATCGTAAAATCCAACGGTTACGCGATGATTCCTCCACACACTAGGCATGGGGAAGGGCGAAGAAGTTACAGTTTTTCTGTTCAGTAAACTTGAATTGACTCAGATTTGGCGCTAGTCGCTTTGCGTTTTAATCCGTCTTGCTGAAATCTTATTTTCCTCATTGACCCCACTCATACAAGGGCAGATTTAATGCCTATTAGAGATTCTATGCAGAAACCTAAAGGGGAGGTCGCTATTGGCTTTTTTCCAAGCCAAAAGCATGTTGAAAACGCGTAGAGGGGTAGGGATCGGTCGAAATGTAGGTCACCTGCACCAACCAGTGTGTGCACCTGGGCGCGTGAAAAGTGCTTCTGAAGCTACTATGGCAGTTTTGTTATTCCTTCCACGTGAGCAAAGTGCTCATCAAAAGAGTAAATTTCCCTCAAACAATTCTGTTGCATCACATCAACCGCTAATGCATCATTAACGTCAAGTTTTAGGTCTTCACCTAACTCTACGGCGGCAAAGTAATGGTCCCGCGAAACGTCTACGATTTTCAGGTTATCCAACATAAACAGTCCCCTCATAATTGTGGTGAGCTGTTCCTGTGGAAAGCCATGTTTGAGGATGTTTGCAACCTCTGAAACGTGAACCACCGTCATCACTGCTTCTTCTTTGCCGCGTGAGATGTTGACGATTATTTTTTTGGCTTGTTCTTTCATCTTATGCTCTTTTTCTGATAACTGTTTTCTGGGTTTGTAGTAAGCGTAAATGAAGACGTTGGCGTCTAAGAACCTCATTTTCCCCTTGCCTCATAGATTCGCTTCTCGAACTGGGTCCAGCTTCCGATGGATTCCACGCCCAAGTCAACTTTGTCAAAGCATTCGGTGAGGTCAACTTTGCGTTTCGGAACGAGCTTTAGGTACCCCTTGCGTTTGATAACAAAGATTTCTTTACTTTCGCCAAGTTCAGATTCGCGCCAATCAGCAGGCAAGATGAGGCGTCCCTGCGAATCCATTTTTTTGACTTCAACACCAGTTTCCAAACTAAATCACCACAAAATACTATTTTCCTCCTAACAAAATAAGGTTTTCCCCTAAAAATCAGTCTCAAACACTGGACTAAAGCCTAAAACTCACTAGAGGAGAGTTACTGTTAGCGATTATTTTAATCAAAACCCTGTTAGAAAATTGTAGAGGGATTGGGGTAGTCGAAACGTAGCTAAGCTACTGCCGCCTGAGAAATAAGCGGTTGATTAGTATTTTGGCGGGTACCTATCGCTGTAGCCAATTTTGCCCATGACCCGGCTTTCGCACCAAGCCTTGTCACCCCACGCACGTTCAGCAAGGAACCTGCAGCGAGTCGCCAGATGCACCTGCGCTTCCTGGCGGTAGTTGTTTGCTGCTGCCAAAAACGCGTCTTTCCCGCGGAAATCCAGCTCTCCCGCGGCTTTGGGCTCTTTCTGCAGTTGTGATTGCGCCTGCAGGGTTTCGCCCTCGTTTTCGCGGCTGATGCCTGCCCAAAAAAAGGACTTCTCCTTCTCCAAATTTGCTGCACAAGACGAGAAGACCTCGGTGGCTCCTGCGAATTCGTGTTCATGGCACAATGCGGAGGCGTCTTGGAGACGGCGAAGTTCGGGCACCATCAGGACGCCTAAGGTTGCTGTGAAGTTTTCTGTTATGCTGCCATGTGCTGGACGCGTTTGCAGCTTAGCTAGGTCTTCGTGGCGGTTGATATTCACAAAGCTTTCCAAGTGTGGGTCAAGAGCCTTCATTTCGCCGACGGGAGAAACAAAGAGGACTTTTTGGGCACCTCTCTCAATGTCGTCGGAGCGGGGTCGCCTGAGTTGGCAAAGGGTTTGCGTTATTTCCGCGGCGCTGCACCTCTTGAGGACCGTAACGAGGGTTTCGAGCCTGCCGTTTGGCCACATTGGTACTGCAACCTGCGCGTCCCTCGCAGAGTCAAACAGGTACTTGATGATTTGGGGCTTCAGCAAGGGCATGTCGCAGGGAAGCGTAACGCAGAACTCCGCGTCGGTTGACTTAAGCCCTGTAAGAATCGCCACGTTGGGTCCGCTTACATGGCTGATTTTCTCATCAACAACCAACTTCACCTCACCCAAATTGTGTCGCCTGAAGGTTTCAGCGTATTTTGTTTTCCGCGGTTCGTCGTTTACGCAGACAACAACTTCATCCACAACCCCGCGCGCATTCTCTATTGTGTGAATTAAAAGGGGTTTCCCAGAAAGCTCAGCGAGCGCTTTATCCTGCCATTCTTCCTGTTTGTGTTGAAATCGGCGGGCTTTTCCACCTGCCAAGATGAGTGCAGCCCGTTTCATCATGACTTTTACCTTAATTGCCTGTTTTTTCTTTTGGTTGATTGGGCTTGTTTTTCACGTATTTCTTTACCAGCGTCAGAAGCTGGTCGCCTTCCGTTTCTAAACTGAGAATAGGAATTTTCAACCCCTCTATCGTGGGTTTATTTTCCGAGATTACTCCTGTGATTGCCAAAATAGGTTCCGCCGTTCCCTCCAGCGTCCGATTCAGGTTGTCTTCGTCATCTGCAGTGATAATTTTGGGTACATCGGTTCTTTTCGCGATGAGCCTATGGAACCCCTCGATGAAAATTATGTCCAATTGTTCCCGTTCCAGCAGCCCAATCACTTGATCCAAATCATTCAGGTCTGCTTGGGTTTTTTTTAGAACAGCAATCTCGTCCGGCGAAATTGCGACGATGACTTTTGCGCCTGCTTGAGCGTAACGCCAAGTGTTGGTACCTTCTCTGTCCATTGTGAAGCCCTCGTGGTGGACGTGTTTTATGGACCCGATTTTGTAGCCTTCCGCAGAAAGACGTGAAATCAGGTATTCCAGCGTGGTTGTTTTACCTGAGCCACTTGTTCCAACCGCCGCAATAACTAAAACCATGCCTGTATGCTCCTGTTGGAAAGTTTGTTGAGTTGGCTCTAATAAACAACACGATTAACTTGCACCCAACGGAATATTACACGGTTCGCTAACATTTAGAGGTCAGGTGCACGAAAATGCCCAAGTTGGTTGCAGTTGTCGGCGGCAAACACTCAGGAAAAACCACCATAATCGAAAACGTGGTTCGGCAGCTTAAAAGCCGCGGATACCGCCTGGGAACGATAAAAGAAATGGTTAGGATCCCAACGTTGGATACTCCCGAGACGGAGACAGATAGGTACACTGCGGCGGGTGCGGAAACGGTTGTGGCTGTTCCCCGCGACGAAACGGTGATTTTTCTCAAAAAACGCCTAAGCCTCAAGGAGATTTTGCCATACCTTTTCGGGTTAGATTACGTGCTGTTGGAGGGCTTCGAATCGGAGAAAACTTTGCCGAAAATAATCGCTGCAAAAACTGCTGTGGAAGCGGAAGGTTTTGTCGACGGTTTAGCTATCGCAATTTCGGGTTTCATCGTGGAATCTAAGGAGGAAGCAGCGAAAGCTTCAGAACTGGGGATTCCGCTGCTGAGCAGCCTGAGTCAGGCGGAAGCGCTCGCCGAGCTCGTGGAGCAGAAAGCGTTCCTGTCGCTGCCCGATTTGCCTCACTGCGGCGAATGCGGCTACGAATCCTGCTATGGGATGGCAAAAGCGATAGTCAAAGGAGACGCCAAAGCCAAAGGCTGCCTGCTAACCCAGAAGGAAGAAGTCACGCTTGAAGTTAACGGCGTCAGAATCCCATTGAAAGAGTTTCCCCAGCAAATCATCCGCGACACCCTGCAGGGCATGGTTAGCTCCCTTGAAGGCATCTCCGAAATAAAAAAACTGAAAATTGAGCTAAAAAAGGAGTAGCCGCTAATCAGCGGACCTCAATCACCGACACGCCACGAATCCACCTCTGCGCGAACTGGTCAGCTCCTATGATTAGGCGTATTGGTCCTTCGCCTCCCGCCGAAAGCGCCGTCATGGGGGCGCCGTCTTTCTGGTAGGCTAAGATTGTGCCTGAGTTCTCGGCGTCTTGGAGGGGGATGGTTGTGCCGTAGCCATCGGCAGCTTGAATGTACACGGAAGTGGCGTTTGCAGAGACATGCACCTGTTGCAGCAAGGCATCCAGTGAGGCTCCTGTGTAGGTGAAGACGCCGTTGTCGGCGGGTTTGCTGCTGGAACTCAGCGTAACCTGCACGTTAACGGGCGCAAACGCTTTCAGTTGGCTGACTGCAAAGTTTCCCGGATTATCGACGGCGCCGCGGATTTGGATGCTTTCCTCGGTTCCGGCGTTCTGCCGAATGTAGAGGTAGACGGGTATTGTTGCCGCAACTAGTATGATTAAGGCGGCTATGGCTAGTTTGCTTGATTTCTTCATGTTTTTTCCTCGTTGTTTTTAAATCCTATTTTTCTGGTTTTCGCCAGTAGCATGTTGGCGATTAATCCGCCTATGCCGCCGCTTATCGCCGCAACCAAGGTGATGAACAGCAAAGCGAACTCGGGCAACGCCAAAATCAGGGTGCCCACCAAGACGGTACCCACAACATTCGCTGTCGCCGCTGCCCCCAAACAGCAGCCAGCGCAGCACGCTTTGTGCCTCGACAGCAAAAAGAAGCCGTCGATTGCCAACCCAGGTGCCAAATAAATCACAAAGGACAAGAGCCCGAAGTTGCCAAAGGGCAAAAGCAAGCTGATGAACGCTTGGGTAAGCGAAACCATTGTGGCGGCTCCGAGTTTGCGGACAAAACCGTAAGCCATGACGGGCCACATCATGTAGATGCCGCCTGCCAACGCGCCAGTGGGGATGTACAGCGGACCCGCCAGTGTAGCGACCAACGGGTGGATGATGTTTTTAGTGGCCAAGCCGAGGCTTGCGAAGAGCGCCATTATGACTAAGTCAACGGTTGCTTTTTTGCCGACGCCTCCCCGCAAGGATACGGTTTCTATTTTCATGGCGGCACCGATATTACAAACTTGTAACATCGGTAAATAAGCTTTCGCGTCGACAGCTTGAAACCCGTCGAACAGAATCGTTAAACCTGGATCCTGCCATGCTTTCCTGGTTTTCAGTTCAGGTTCTTGATTACCTTGCTGAGTTCCGCCTGTGCCTTCCTGTATCTAGAAATCAGTTCTTTTCCGCAGGGCGAGACTTCTGACATGCCGCCGCCTTTGGCTCCGCCGCGGCTTCGGTTAACCAGCAACTCGCCCAAACGTGACTCCGCGAGCGTAATTCGGTGCAAGGCGTAGCGATAGGACATTTTCAGGTTCTTCGCTGCCTCCAGCATCGAGTGGGTTTTGTCGATTTCTTCCAAAAGCTCCGCCAAGCCGTCGCCAAAAACAGATTCGCCCTTCTCGTTAACCATCCACAACTTCACATCGTATCTTACTGTCTGCAACGCAAATCGCCTTCTGTGGATGTTTAGCCCGCGGAGAGCAATTAAGCTTACCGCTTCAAGCCAGCGCTTCTCTAAAGAGTACGCAGACTGTCAACCGTATTATTCCTGCCAAAAAACATATTAGCCCAGCAACCCCCAAACAACTGTCCGTGAAAATAATGAAAACTCTAATAATATGTTTTTCTTATCACCACAACAACACCGCGAAAGTAGCATCGGTTTTTGCGAAAACTCTTGACGCAGAAGTGAAAGCACCCGCAGACGTTGACCCAATTGGTCTTTGCGAGTACGACCTCGTAGGGTTCGGTTCAGGGATCTCCTTTGGGAAACACTACAAGGAACTGCTGGATTTCGCCGACAAACTAGCCAACGTAAACAGCAAGAACGCCTTTATTTTCTCCACCAGTGGACAAACTGGAAAAGCGGAAAGTTTTCATAAGCTGCTTCGGGAAAAACTCAGGTTCAAAGGCTACGACATCGCGGGTGAGTTTAACTGCGCAGGATTCGATACCTACGGGTTGCTAAAAATCGGGGGCGGCATAAAGAAGGGACACCCAAACGAAGAAGACCTCAAACAAGCAGAGACATTCGCCCAAAACCTAAAGCAACCAGCAAAGACTTAAGGAAATTTCTTAGGAAAGCAAAATACCGACCAAAACTTTTTCACTCTTAATTTCTTAAGAGAAGACAGCCAACTTTGATTTAGTGAAAAAAAATGGGAACTAAAGAATTCTTTTGCAAATATGTCTTACCAGATGTGGTCGACCTCAAAATCGCAAAGTGGGAAAACATCAGACAAAGATGTGGCTTTCAAGAAACGGAAAAAGAATGCATACTTTTTAACGGGAAAAAATATTGTTCAGCTGAATAATCGAAAGGCTGATTCTTGTTGTGAACTTGGGTAGCGGATGGACTGCCAAAGGAATTCTCGCAAGAGCCTTTTTAAGGTCAACAGCAGTGTTACTCGAACTCGGAGCGTTCTTTCTCAGCTTGCTTGATGATGTACTGTATCACAAAGATAGTTACTTCTCCATGATGCGGCACCCATGTTGTCAGCATCCTGTCACCTAATTTCTATTTGAAGGTAATGTGCTTACTGGACCTTACTTCCTCAAAACCGTTTGAACGTAAAATCTCAATTACTTTTCGTTGGGACAGTGGTCGAAGTTTTGCCAAGAAGCGCACCTTTGGGTATTTTAACCGGAATGTTCGCCAAAGAAAGAGACATCAAATCGTCCAAAGATGGTTTAGTAATGTCGGGGTCGCTGAGGTACTCGTTTACGAGTTCCGCCATGTTCTCTTTAACTTCTTTCTCTGTCTTTCCCTGAGTGGCAATATCCAAAAGCGGGCAGGAAGCAACGAACCATTTGCCTTCTTTAGCAATTAGAATTGGCAGAGGCACTTGAACAGTCATACCAAAACAGAAGATGGGCTAAACTTATAAGGATTCCATGGTTTTTATGAAAACTCCCTCTTCTATCCAATCATGTATTCAGCCTCACCGATACCTTTTTTCTTTAGGGGTATAGAAGAAATCGAACGTTAGACTATGCTTCGGTTACTTTGACGTTTTCAGGCACCCTCACTTTTCCCTCGCCTTTTGCAACGTGCCCCACTTCCCAGTGCCTGACTTTGCGCTTATCTAACTCGCCCAGCAAGTCATCCACGTTTTCCTTTGCGACCGCAATGAGCATTCCGCCTGCAGTTTCCTTCGCTTCGCCCTGCAAAAGTGGATACCCAAACAGCTCCGCCAAAACAGGTGCTCCACGAATGACAGCTAACTGGTCAATTACTATGTCTACTCTGCCCAGCATTGCCATGTTCCCAGCATGCCCTTTCAAGCCGAACCCAGTTACGTCAGTTGCTGCATGAACGGGAACCCTCTGCATGGTTTCGGCAACAGGCTTGTTCGACTCGGTCATGCCCTCAATGGCTTGGGCAACTGCCGTCTCAACCAAATCCGCTGGAACCTCCCTGAGCAGTTCTTTGCCTTCTTCCTCTTTCCGCAGCCTATACGCAGCCATTGCAGGAGCAATTCCCAACGGTTTAGTCAAGAAAAGTCTATCGCCCACCCTGGCTCCGCGAGTGTAAACGATTTTTTCCGGGTCGCCGACGCCTGTTGCTGCGCCGCCGATGATCGGCCAAGGATTCCTAATCGTGTGCCCACCCACCACAGGCGCACCCATTTCACGACAGAAATCCCCAAAGCCCTTCAGCATACCCACCGCTAACTCGGTTGGCATGTTTTCGGGAAAAGCCATAATCGTCAAGACACTGGCTATTTTCGTGACCGCCATGCAGTAGATGTCGCTGGTTACGTTGCTGCCCGCGATTCTGCCCTGAATCTCAGGTTCATCCACCATAGGTGTGAAAAAATCCAGCGTATTCAAAACCGCAACGCCCTTGGCAATCTGCACTACGCTGCTGTTTTCCCATGGACCCGCCAAAACCTCGCTGGGCAAATTAGTGGACAAGCCTGCTTCATCCAGCATTTTGCCTAACTCGTACTGGGGAAGTTTGCAGCTACAACCATGTACTGGAACAACTTTGGTTAACCTATACTCTACCATTACAAATTTCTCCTGATGTAGTTTGCTTCCAGAGCACTAATATTCTCAAGTTCTTTGTGGGGTATTAACTTTTAGCACCAACTTTTTCACCAAAAAGGGAAGAAGTAATGAAAGCGGATATTACTATATTCCACTAATCATTTCAAGGAAAGCTTCGATTCTAGTTTTGATTTGTCCTGCGTCTTCGGCTGTGTAGTCTGTTTCAATTTTGAGCATCGGCAAATTCATAGCTTTGAGTACTTTTCCAACTTTAACGGCTTCAACGTTGTACCCGTGGCAGAAAAGCAGTGTGTAATATACTACGCCTTTGACTCCGAAGTCCTTTGCCAGCTGCTCTACACTTTTCAGGCGGGCATCATTGGGAGTAAAGCATGCACATGAAATCTTGGAGTACTTGTCAACTAATGCCTCCAGCAGATCGTTTACACTGTTCCCTTTGGGCTCAACTAAGTCGTTGTAGTACCGTGTTCCGATGCAGCTTTCTTCAACTACTATGGATGCACCTGCTTGCTCGACTATGCTGTGTAATTTCCAGTTGGGAACCGCCATGGGACAACCCGAAACCATGAGTCTGGGCGCGTTTTTGGGTGCAACGCCTTCACCTTTC
Source organism: Candidatus Bathyarchaeota archaeon (assembly GCA_963760905.1). Classification (GTDB taxonomy): domain Archaea; phylum Thermoproteota; class Bathyarchaeia; order Bathyarchaeales; family Bathycorpusculaceae; genus JADGNF01. The sequence goes on along the minus strand of CAVXEQ010000003.1, from coordinate 25,699 downwards.
CTAACTCTTTCATCCAATTCGTCGCAGAGCTCATTCACCTTAGCAGTAAACCGTTTTACGTCGTCGTAGAAGCTTATCTGCATCACAACCAAAGCGTCTAATCCGCTGATTGGCGAGGGAGAATTCTTTCGCAAGTCGGATAATCGTTTCAACGCTTTTCGTTTGTTGTTTATCAATTCGATGGATTGTTTGAGTTTTTCCGCAGTTATCTTGTTGCCTGTAACCCGTTCTAACTCCGTTTTGAATGCTTCTAGCTCTTTAAGCCACAGGTTCCTGCCTTGCGGTGTATCAGGTTTGTGGGGAATTTCAATAACGTAAGTGGGAATCTCCTCGTTCAGCAGTTCATAGACTTTCTTTTTGCCATCGCAAGTCGTTTCGCCAACAACCATGTCGCAGGATTGGAAATAGGGGCAAGTCAAACCGACTTTGAAGCCATAAAACGATTTAATCAGAGCGCAAAGGTTTCGGGGTAAAACCTTTTCTGCATCTGAAATCGAAAAGTCCGCGCCGCCGCATAAGCCTACCATGGTGGCGTTTGCAGCGTAGGCGAGTTCTTCGGGGGCGTAAAGGCAAAAAGCGCCTATAACCTTGTTTCCGGCAGCTCTGAGTTTCGCCAGTTCTTCAACTCTTAAGCCGTGTATTTCGGAGAGGACAAAGTCAAAGTAATCCATCTTTTTGGGCCTGTTCTTCTGAGACAGAATCAGGTCAGTGACGAACTTGGGTAATGCTGCCATGAGTTGACCGTGTTTTTCGAGGTCTATTCCTAAACTTTTCCAGAGTTGTGTATATTTTTCTGCCATGTTTTCACGTGCCTGTGGGGAATTATAACAGCAGTTATTATTAAGATTTTTGATAATAATTATTAAAATAATTAATGACAAACTCGGGAAAGGACCTGATCAAACCCAGAACATGACCCGGAAAGTGCTCAATGCTTCTTTATCTTGATCTTGAACTCCGCATCAGACTTAGAAGCTTCCACCACTTCGTGTCCGTTGTTCTTCACCCAACGCTGAATATTCTCAAACTCCAAGCCGCCCTCGCCAGTAACCTCTAACAATTGCCCAGAAGCCATGCTTTCCAGCTTACGCTTAGTAAGCACTACAGGCATGGGACACATTTTTTCTTTAACATCTAAAGTTTCAGTATCCAAAAAAATCGCCTAAAACACGATTACTTTGTCACTATTAACCGTCCACTCGACAAGTTCGTGAACAGTTGCGGCCTTTACCCCATCAAACAGGTCCGCTTGGGTTAAGCCCCGTGCTTCTAGGCAAACGACGCAGGCTTTCACTTCGACGCCGCCCTGAATCAAGTTTTCCAGGTTCTGGCCGTAGTTGATTAATCCTTGAGCTGGTTTTTGGCCTTTCTTTGCGAGGTAGACGCCGTTTTCGAAGAGCCAGATTTTTACTTTGTGTCCTTCGATGTCGCATGTTGCGGCGAACCTTAAAGCTGAAAGTGCGCGTTCTTTTGCGTATGGAGCTTCGTTAATTATTATCGTAAACGTTACCATAGTCAAGTACACCTTCAATTTATTTAATAGAGGTTATTAAGATAGTTAATATAAGCGTTTTCCACCTAAAGCGTCCTTATAAAAAGTAGTTTTCCCAAAATTGTTGCTGCCCGAACCTTTAAGTTTCTTTACGCTTGAAACTATTAGTGGATGAGGCCTATGAGCGACAATCAAGTTGAGTGGGTACCCGTTTTGGACGAAAGTGACCTTCAAGAAGGGACTATGAAATTAGTGGATGTTGAAGGTTCGCCTGTTTTGCTTGTTAAGGTGTTTGGGCAGATCTTCGCCATCGACAATCGTTGTCCACATATGAGTTGCGGCTTTTCAGGTGGCTCACTTGATGGCTATGTAATTATTTGTCCTTGCCATGATTGGCGCTTTGACCTAAGAAGTGGAGAATACGAGGAAATTAAAGAGATGACGCTAGTCAAATATGAGTGGAAAATTGAATCTGGGAAAATCTGGATTAAGCTTGAAGAGTAGCCTTCTTAATTTACCAGTGGGGAATAATTTGCAATCTTTGGAGCCTTCGGAGTCAAGTTAAGAGATATTATCTTTCTTTGCGGCATATTCTTTGCAGAATTGCCAGAACGCTTCAGAAATTTTCGGAATTGCCATTTTTGATCGTACCATAAAGAGTTTTCGGGTGCAGTTTATCCCTTCGATAGGTACTACTTTCACTAAGCTGGCGGCAAGGGCTTTTTTTGAGGCAATCGAAGAGATGATGCTTACGCCTTGTCCCTCCGAAACTGCTGTTACCACGGATTCTGTGCTTGCTAACTCCATCGTTGCCTTTATTTCGGATAAGGGAATCCCTGAATCTTCAAACATTCGTTCTATCTCTTTTCTTGTTCCTGAGGTCTCTTCGCGATTTATGAAGGGATATTTTAGAATTTGAGAAAGATTAACTGACTTCTGATTTGCCAGTTCGTGGTCCAACGGCGCAATGAGAACAAGTTCTTCTTCGCACAATTCAACTGCTTCAAGTTCTTCGTCGTAGCCTTTTATGGTACCCACAGCCGCAAAATCTACCTCGCCAGCCTGCAAGTTCAAAAGGCTGTTCACGCTATCTTCAGCTTTGATTTTGAACTTCACACCAGGATACTTCTTTTGGAACTCCGCGACTAAGCGGGGGATAATGTGTTCACTTGGGATTGTGCTCGCGTCGATTTTTATTATGCCTGTAAATTTATTTTTGGTTGCTGAAATCTTGACTTTGGCGCTCTCGACTTCTGCAAAGATCTTTTTCGATGTCTCTACAAGGATTGCCCCAGCATCCGTCACTTCTACGCCGTTGCCTGTGCGTTTAAAGAGATCAGCGTCAAATTGCTCTTTCAATGCGGCTACGTGGTGACTCACTGCGCCTTGGGTAAGGCCAAGTTCTTTTGCGGCTATAGAGAAGTTGCGTGTTCTCACAACCGTGAGGAATGTTTTTAGGTAGTCGAGTCTCATGGTTCTTCCTTCGTAGAAGTCCTGATTTATGCTTCGATAGAAGTGCTTATATGTTCTTCCATTAAGGAAGTAACTACGCCTATTTTGCCTGTGTTTTTTCTCAGAGATCTGGTCTGAAATTGAAACGGCAAGATTTTTATTCCAACAACCGAATGCTCACTAAGCTAATAGATGTTCCTTAGGTGAAAAACGCATGCATGAAACTTTAAGTGTAAACCAGTTAGCTTGGAAACTTGCAGAAAAACTCTTGAACAATCAGGCTTTCTACGGTGTCCATGCTTCAAAAACATCCGCTGGCGCCACAGTTATTGATGCAGGAGTAAATGTCCCAGGCGGATTTCAAGCTGGAAAAATCTTCACCGAACTCTGCTTGGGGGGCGCAGGAAAAGCCCAACTCGGATTCAAAGAGTACGGCGACATGGCGCTCTTTTCAATAACTATCTCTTCAGACCACCCTGCAATTGCAGCTTTAGGTTCCCAGTTTGCAGGATGGCGCATAAAAGAAGCCGACGGCTCCATAGCCATCGGTTCAGGTCCCGCACGCGCCTTAGCGTTAAAGCCAAAAGACGTTTTTGAAGAAATCGGTTACAAAGACTCCTCAGACAAAGCGGTGATAACACTTGAAACCAACAAGCTTCCATCAGACATGTTAATTGAAAAGGTTACAACGGCATGTAACATCAAACCAGAAAACCTAATTGTGGTTGCAGCGCCAACGGCAAGCATTGCTGGTTTAACCCAGGTAACCGGTAGAATCGTCGAAGTAGGAATCCACAAACTTCGTACCCTAGGCTTGGGTCCTAAAGTTATCAAATACGCCTGCGGTTTTGCACCCATTCCACCTCAATGCGGCGATTTCGAAGTTGCCATGGCAAGGACCAACGACGCGATTCTCTATGGTGGAACCGTTTATTGTACCGTTGACTACGATGAGGATGCGGCACTTCAGAAAATCGTTGAGCAAGCACCATCCAAGATGTCTAAGGACTATGGGAAACCGTTTCTGCAGATTTTCCGCGAAGCCGACAAAGATTTCTACAAAATCGACCATAACCTCTTCGCTCCCGCTGTGCTTATGGTTAATAACGCGAAAACTGGCAAAGTCTTCAAAGCTGGAGAAATTAACCCCAAAGTTTTGGCCCAATCACTGGGCTTCTAAATTTTATTTTTTTAATAAATTTTAAAAGAAAAAGTGAGCGTTTAAGATTTTATTCTGTTCGTTAGGAAGCTTGAGTTAATGGCAATTGCTACTATAACTCCGATTGGGATTGTGTAGAGCGCTATAGTGGCGTTGAATAGTACGCTGAAGGGTAGGAATGCGATTACGCCTGCTTGTCCGCCTAGTCCTGCGAAAGAGAAGAATGAACCAAAACCGATTGGTGATGGCTGGGCTATTAAGAAGTAGTTTGCTACCGTCGTGATTGCGACCCGTGTTAAAACCCCTAGAACTGTAGCTGAAATGGTTAATCCAAGTTTGTGTTGTTTTAGAAAGGAGCCTATTTTTTCGGTAGGGCATCTGCGAGTGGATACTTCGTAGGCGGCGAATATGCCTAATAGCATTGCAAGTTCAGCGATGAGGTTATAGAAGGGTCCTGTTGGTAGGTCTCCTGGAAAAATCATGAGCAGAAGTACTGTGTTTAGTCCTGCAACAGAAACACCGGTCTTCGGGCCGACCGTTAGGAAAGCTGCAACGATCGGTATTTCCCAAATTTGATAAAAGAGAAACGGCGCGTAGGGTGCTGGAATTTTTGGTCCATATATGTTCAAAGCCGTTGTTAACGCAACAAAAACTATGATGAGTGCCAGGTTTTTCGTGTTCACGGTCTCACTTCTGTGGCATATTCTCATGTTAATTATTTAAGAGTAGCTACTCAAAAAAACGTAGATAAACTTTTGTGCAAAACTAAAAATTGGGAAAGTCGATAAATACCAGAAAACCCTAACTCATCCACAGTGAACAGCCTTTGTCACAAATTAAGCTCTCCACAAACGAACTCAAAAGCTGGCTGGAAAAAGAAACCGGTTCCATTCTTACACCTGTCCAAGCAAAAGCCCAAGAACACAGCGACCAAACACGCAATGCCCTGCAAAACCTTACTGAAGCAAGCAAAATGCTTTTAGACAATAGCCAAAAAGAAATCGAAAAAAGAAACCTTAAAGTCTACAACCGCGCCAGAGCCCTAAACAAACTAGCCAGCTTATTCATAGACCGAATAAAAAAACTCAAAATACCCGAGCAAGTTTCCTTTGATAGCTTGAGCGTTTTTGGAAGCGAAGCCCAAAAAACTATGGCAGTTATTGAAATTGACATTAGAAACTGGTTTCCAAGAATCAGTCCTTTCTTTATCATGGATCGCAGAAAATTCTTAACAGTCTACGAAAAAACCAAACTAACCGTAAACGATCTCAACAACTTTCTAAACAAAGAGTATGTAAAATCGAAAACTCTGGAAAAAACTTTTCACCTCATAAGTGAGCTGCAAACACTTGAGAATCAGCTAACCGACGTTGAAACCGCAAAAGCAAACTTGCAAAACGAGCGATCGCTAATTGAAAAAGAAATCGCAGAGCTCGAAGAACAAACCGCTCAATTGAAGGGCAAACCAACCCTGGGACAGTTGGCCCATCTGGAAGCTGAAGCAGAAGCGTTAAACAACGAATTGAAGCAGACGCTTCGACACTTGCAGAAACCCTTCCTGAAAATGCAAGCCTTAGCCACCTCAGGTGGAGGTGGAGGCATAACGCCAGATGAATTGAAAATGATCGGACTCTACATGGAGAATCCGTTTGAAGCTATCATAAGTGAAGCATCTGGCTGCCCAACGCTTAAACAAATCTTGGGTAAACTCACGAATTTATTGGCTGAGGACAAGTTAAAGCTGAAGCTTGACAAGCAGCGCAAAGCCGAACAAGCCATCGAAGAAATCCAGAAAAATGATGCTCTCACGACATTGAGGGATAAATGCTTCGCAGTAACCGCCCGCAAAAAACATCTCTTGGCTTCATCGGAGATGGAAGAGGCAAAACGCAGCCTTAACCTGTTTGAACAGCAAATGGAACTGCTGAAAGCTCGAAAAAGCAACGTAGAAACCGATGAGCGCATGAAAGAGAATCAACGTCAAGAATTACTTGAAAAAAACGGGAACTTCAAGAAGTTAATAGAAAACAACGTGCTAAGTTTTATGGGTAAACAAGTCCAAATTCAATAGCTCGAGGTGTGTTACGCGGTAGATTTTTCTGAAATTGTAAACGAATCCAACGTAGTCCGAGCAGAAGCCTTCACAAAACTTGTAAAACAAGCCATTGAAGTTCTCCGCGACGACGATCATCACATCGGAAATTTTACAATTGAGGGAAAGTTGGTTAACCTTAAGCCGGCGGGCGAAGGTTTGGTTATAGGTGATTTACACGGTGACCTGGAAAGTCTGGTTGCTATATTGGAAGAGAGTGATTTTTTGAAAAAGATGGGTTCCGACCAGCAGAAAACTTTGGTTTTCTTGGGAGACTATGGTGACCGTGGTGATCAATCGCCTGAACTATACTTTGCAGTCTTAAGCCTGAAGCTGGCTTTTCCAGGTCAAGTCGTTTTGCTGCGAGGAAACCACGAAGGACCCAGCGACCTGATGGCTTCACCACATGACCTTCCAATTCATCTACGACGCAAGTTTAAGGAGAAATGGGTCGCTGTCTACCAGAGTATCAGAGAACTTTTCGATTACCTATATTTAGCAGTTCACGTGGAAGAACGTTACCTGATGGTTCATGGTGGATTGCCATCAAAAATCCGTAGCTTTCAAGAAATAGCCCAAGCTGAAGAGTTGCATCCACGTAAATCTTTTCTGGAGGAACTGCTTTGGAACGATCCGGATGAGCAGGTGAGCGGTGTTTACCCTTCTCCGAGGGGCGCTGGCTACACTTTTGGCAAAGCAGTGACGCAGGAAGTTTTGGGAAAGCTGAACGTAAAAATCTTGGTAAGAGGTCATGAACCGGCTCATGAAGGCTACAGAATTAGCCATGATGGCAGAATTCTAACTCTTTTTTCCAGAAAGGGACCGCCATACTTCAACACTTACGGTGCATATCTGAGTTTGCCCTTGGCTCAAAAATTTGAGAACGCAAACCAGCTTCTGCCCTACATACACAAGTTTTAGCAAGTGAGTGAATTATTGTTTTTTGTTTTCTTCTTTCACAAATCTTATATTTTCCCACGGTGGGAATATTCTTGGTGGGAAACATGAGTAATGAAGAAGTAGTTGTTGACAGCAAAGGGCGGATTCTAATACCGAAAGAGGTCCGCGATAGACTCGGATTGAAGCCTGGCGGAAGGGCTCAACTGAAGGTGGAGAAAGAAACTATTATCATAATTCCCCCAATTTCACCTGAAGAGTTCATTGAAGAAATGGAAGGTTGCATCAAAGAAGGCAACTCAACAATTGACCCCTTAAAACTCAAGGAAATATGGGAACCGGCAAAAAAGCATAAAGTGACTAAGAAATGATATTCATAGACTCCAACATGTGGTGTTACTATTTTGACCAGCGTCTCCCAAGAACATAAAAGTGTAATCGAACCTTTGCGGGAAATCATCAAATCTGAAGAGATTATCTGCAATACAATCATAGCCATCGAAGTAGCACACTACCTCATCAGAAACTTCAAAGAAAAAGCCGCCCGAAAGAAAATAGACTATTTTATCAACCTGAAAAACATGAAAATTGAAGATTTCAATCGACAAATGTTGACGGCTGCCCTTGGGTGTCTTATAAACCACGGTTATTCGGAAGGCTTAGGTGGAAGAGACGCAACAATAGTAGCTACGCTAAATTCACAAGGCATTACGAAAATAATGTCACATGACGGCGTGTTCAAGAGGTTAGACCGCGCCCTCAAATTAGAAGTTATAGATCCCATATCTTCAATTCGATAACTAAGTTCGAGCCCAAAATCAGCTTCTGCAGTAATACACAGGTTTTAGGTTGGTTTTCCGCGGAAACTTTAAGAGCCTAAGCCAATTGCATCTTTGGCAGATTAACATCAGGATGAATCTGCTTGAAGATTGGAATTGCAACCCGAAACATGGAAGCATGGAGTAGCACGCAAGTACGCGAAGCGCTTACCAAACACGGAATTTCGTACGTGTGTTTCACTTTTCCCAGGCTTATCGCGCAACTCGGGCAAAAACCCTACTTCAAAGTGAAGGATGTAAATCTTCAAGAGGTTGATTTGCTCAAAGATTTAAGCGCCTTAATCATCCGTCCTATTGGACGTGGTAGCCTCGAGGAGCTCGTGTTTCGCATGGACATGCTCTACAAGCTGGAGCGCGAAGGTTTCTACGTTATAAACCCCGCCGAGGCAATCGAGCACTGCGTAGACAAGTATGACATTCTTTCGATATTGGAAGACAATGGTGTCCCTGTACCCCGTACCTTTGCCACGGAAAGCGCTAATGAAGCCGTGAAAGCCTTCGCGGAACTCGGTGGCGATGTGGTGGTTAAGCCCATTTTCGGTAGCCGAGGTATAGGCGCAACTCGAGTAAACGATGCTGAAATCGCGCTTACCGTTTTCAAAGCCATCACATTCCAGCATGGCGTCATATATCTGCAAGAATTCATTTCCCACGGGACCTCCGATATACGCGCGTTCGTAGTGGATGGGCATGTAATCGCTGCTATGCGCCGAGTAGCCGACGGCTGGAAAACCAATTACAGCCAAGGCGCCAGACCCGCACCAATCACACTAAGCAAAGAGTTTGAAGAGTTAGCCGTGAAAGCCTCAAACGCCGTAGGCTGCAAAGTCTCAGGCGTAGACATCTTGGAAGGACCTGATGGTCCCAAAATCTGCGATGTAAACAGCCAACCAGGCTGGAAAGGCCTGCAGATGGTGACGAAAGTCAACATCGCCGAAGAAATCGTCAAGTTCATGCTCTCGGAACTAAAGAAGTAGCCTTGCGCTACGATTCTCCTGACATTATCGTGCTGTAGGGGTCTTCGGCAGCCGCTGGGAAATGCGTTTCTTTTTTCTCTTTGATTAGGACGCGGTCTTTGCTTTCTGTGAATTCTCCAAGGAAGATTGCATGAGAGCCGTTTCTGCTTAGTGTCGTTTCGACTTTTTCTTTTGCTTTTGGATCAACTGCAGCCAGCACAGTGCCAGTGGAAGACATCGCCATCACCTGCTCGTCCGAAAGCGCGAATGCCTCTTGCAGAATTTTCACTTCAGGTGTAGTGGGCAGCCTCTCAAATTCCACTTTGAAACCCAAGCTTGATACTTGTGCCATCTCGTTTAGTGCTGAAACGAAGCCTCCTTCCGTTGCGTCATGCATCGCGTGGACGCCGCCTGCTTCTGCCAGCTGCAGCGCTTCTTTGACGCAGCTTTGCAGTTTGACTTTGTGGGCGAGTTCTTCTGTTTTTTGTTCTCCGAAGAGTTTTTGCGCCCGAGCTTTTTGTGTAAGGGCAAAATTAACGGCTGTTTCTAAGCCAACGGGTTTCGTGCACAATATGAGGTCTTTTGGCTTGGCGCCTGCGGGTGTAATCAACTTTTCCAGCGGCACCGTTCCGTACGTAGTGCAGACACCGACCAACTCCAAGATGCCGTGGTAAGTGCCTGTGTGTCCCCTCACAATAGCCATGTCGAGTTCGTCCGCGGCGCTGCATATCTGCTTCATTACGTTCTGAAAATTCTGAGGCGGCGTTCCCTGAGGTCCCATTAGCGTGACGGTGCAAAATTCTGGTTTTGCCCCAAACAGCGCCATGTCTGAAGCCGCATAGTTAACAAGCAAGTAGCCGAACCATTCTTCCGGTACGCCTATGCATGGATCCGTCGCGACGACCACGTATTTGTCGCCTAAGCGGTGGACTCCCGCATCGTACCCGACTTGGGGCGGAACCAGGACTCTGGGGTCTTTTTTTATGCACTTGAGGAGTTTTTGGAGTTCTTGGCTGGCGAGTTTTCCCATGTTTTCTGGGTCCTTAAAGGTAAATTTTTAGAGCGTTGCTTTTCTGGAGCAAGTAAATTATGAATACGCTTATCGCCATCTCTGGGAGAAGGTAGCTTCCGTTGTAGACGGCGCTGTACACGTAGGGATTTATACCTGGGGCATAGATGGCGGCGAAGTACCATGCTCCTGAGATGAAGTGCATTATGAAGCGTCCCGTTATGGCGACGATGACGCCTGCGATTGGCCACCGTTTGAAGAAGCCCGCTAAGCCCAGGCAACCGAAAGCCAGCGGATAGTCAAGCAGCGTCTGCAGTGGGTTGTAGGCGTATGGCAGGATTATGAGCTGGATTATGCCGTAGAGGACTCCTGCGACTATGCCGATTTTCCATCCGCGCCTCAGCGCCAGCCACAAGATGGGTACCATGCTGCCGGCGGTTATGGCGCCTCCTTGGGGCAGCGTGTAGATGATAATGAAGCTTAGTGCGGTTGCGAGCGCGACGAAAACGGCGAGTTCCGCCAGAATTAGTGCGCTTCCAAAATTGGGTCTTTGATTGTGGTTTGAATTATTTGGGTTGTTTGGGTTTTCCATTTCTTGTTTTTCCCTCCGCCAGTATTACCTGGTTCAGGTTCATTGGGTCGGCAACGCCTTAGTTGCCCTCTCAGCCGGGTCACGTTCCCAGCTCCCCGAGAACTAACGTGAAATAATAGTTCAGGTGTATTTTAGTTTTACGACCTATTGAAAAAACAAATTGGGCCTTTTCTATGACTTTTTGCTTAGTTTTTTCTTTGTGTCGAAGTTCGCTTAGCCAAAGTTCTCCGTTTGTCACGGTGTTTGTAAAACGGAAAAGGATTTTTCAGCCCTTCTTGGTCCAGTTACAACTTTCGCCAGATTATGTTCCGTTGAGAGAGGCTCTGCATTCCCATTGTATGTAGGGCTCTTTTGGGGGTTTTTCGAGTTTCGCCTTCTGGTTTAGAACCGTATCCCTCAGCATGTTGTAAGTTATAATATAAGAGAATACGTAAAAATTTTTATTATGATTTAATGAAATTACGTAAAAACGGTAATTTTTGGCGGTCTAACTGGAACGTACAAATAATCGGGGATAATGTTTTTAGGTGGTATTTTAGTTTCCCTACAGCCATCACATTAACGAGGAACGAATAGCATGCAGCCTATGCCAAAAGAATACAACTTCACTGAAATTGAGCGTAAATGGCAACAGCGATGGGAAGAAATGGGTATTTTCCACTACGACTGGAACGACCAGAAGCGGGTGCCGTTCAGTATTGATACTCCTCCGCCTTACCCGTCGGGCGAGCTGCACATGGGCAACGTCCTGAACTGGACTTACTTTGACATGGTTGCACGCTACAAGCGGATGCAGGGCTTTAACGTGTTGTTCCCGCAGGGCTGGGACTGCCACGGCTTAGGCATCGAAATCCAAGTGGAAAAAGCCAACAACATTCGCAAGCGGGATTTACCGTCGGACCAGTTCCGTAACATGTGCATGGCTCTAGTTGCGAAGTATATTGCGATGATGAAGGAAGGCATCCTTAAGCTCGGCTGTAGCATTGACTGGGCCACCGAGTACCGCACCATGGATCCTGACTACTGGCGCCGCACCCAACTCAGCTTTATTCTGCTTCACAAGAAAGGCTACATGTATCAGGGCACGCACCCCGTGAACTGGTGCCCACACGATGAGACAGCCATAGCAGATGCAGAAGTGGACTACGTCAAACGCGAAGGCACGCTGCACTACATCCGCTTCCAGCTCGAAGGCACCCATGAATACGCCATGATAGCCACAAGCCGACCAGAATTCATACCCGCATGCGTAGCCATCGAGGTCAACCCCCAGGACACGCGATATTGCAAATACATCGGCAAAACCCTCATGGTTCCCCTTATCGGTCGCTCCGTGCCCGTTATCGCCGACGAATGCGTAGACCCCCTCTTCGGCACAGGCGTGGTTATGATTTGCACTTACGGCGACAAAGAAGACGTCAAAACCGTCCTCAAACACAAACTCCCCGTTATCCGTCTCCTAACCGACAACGGCCAAATCAGCCAAGCAGGCGGCAAATACGCCGGACTCTACATTAACCAAGCCCGCACCGCCATCGTAGCCGACCTGACCACCGCTGGGCTTTTGGACCACACGGAGAAGATCCAGCAGGAAGTCGGCGTTTGCGACCGCTGCAAGACACACGTGGAGATTTTGGAGCAGAAACAGTGGTTCATGAAAACCATGGAGTTAACAGGCAGAGTGGAAGCAGCCGCAAACGAGGTGGTTTGGTATCCTGACTTCATGAAGAACCGCCTGATTGACTGGGCGAAGGCGCTGGATTGGGACTGGGTCATCAGCCGCCAAAGGCTGTTTGCCACGCCGATTCCAATCTGGTACTGCAAAAGCTGCGGCGAATTGATTCTGGCGCAAGAGGACTGGGTACCGATTGACCCCAAGCTTGAAGGACCACGTATCAAGGCTTGCCCCAAATGCGGCGGAAAAGAATTCCGGGGCGAAACCGACGTGTTCGACACGTGGATGGACAGCTCAATTACATGCGCGGTTCACGCGGGGTGGCCCGACCGAGCAGACTGGCATCGTCTGTTCCCCGCAAGCATGCATCCGTCAGGCACAGACATCATCAGAACATGGGCTTACTACCTTATGGTTAGGCACCTGGCGCTGTTTGACGAACCCGCCTACAGAAGCGTGCTCATTAACGGGATGGTGCTTGGGCAAGACGGCAGGAAAATGAGCAAATCGCTAAAGAACTACGTTGCCGCGCCCGAAGCGTTGGGCAAATACGGCGCAGACGCCATCCGCCAATGGGCTGCAGGAGGCGGCGCAACAGGCTCAGACATTCCATACCGTGTTCAGGACGTTGAGTATGGTCGTAGATTCCTCGTGAAATTATGGAATGCTTCCGGCTTCGCAAGCAAACTCCTCGCAGACTATGCCCCCCAGAAAGATGCACCCGTTGAGCTTCAACCTTTGGATAAGTGGCTGCTAAGCAAAGCGGAAAAAGTCACTAAGAAAGTTACCGAGGACTTTGAGAAATGCCAGTTTAATTTGGCAGTTGAGGATATCCGTAACTTCACTTGGCACGTATTCTGCGACTCCTACTTGGAAGCCGTTAAAGACAGGCTTTACAGGCCCGAAGTGCAAGGAGAAGCAAAGAAGGCGGCAGCGCAATACGTTCTCTACGAAGTTCTTTACCGTATGCTGCAGCTATTGGAGCCCGTAGTTCCGCACTTGACTGAGGAAATCTACCAGAACATGTACGCAGAAGCTAAAGGTTTCAAGAGTTTGCAGGTTTCGCCTTGGCCCCAATTCAACGAAGCGATGGTGGATGAACATGCGGAGAAACGTGGCGATGTCATTGTCGAACTTATCGGCGAAGTAAGGCGTGAAAAAGCAGAAAAACGTATGTCACTTAATGCACCTATAAAGAAGTTGACAGTGTTCGCTGGTGACCACTCAGCAGCTGAAGCTATCGAAGATGCAAAAGGTGATGTTGCAGGTGCCCTTAAAGTGGAAAGCCTAGTAGTTTTGCCTGAAGAGGGCGCGGGCAGAGAAGTTGTTCAATTCCCAACCATCAGTTTTGTGTCGGAGTTTCAAACAGCGCCTACTGCGTAGGAGATGTTGTTGATTTGAAAACTGTGGGTATAATCGGTTGTGGCGCCATAGGTACAGTTCTCGCCGAAGCGATTGAGCGCAGACTCGTAATATGCGACGAACTCATCGTTTTTGACGTTGACCTGTCCAAAGCTGAATCACTAAAGAAAGCCCTCAAGTTCCCGGTAAAAATCGTTCAAAGCTTCGAGGAGCTGCTAAGGTGCAGGCCAACCGTTATTGTGGAGGCGGCTTCGCAGCAGGCAGCAAAAGAATATGTAGCCAAAATTGTCGCGGCTAAAATCGAGTTAATCGTCATGAGCACGGGGGCGCTCTTGGATATGGCTGTTGATTTGAGCCGAGTACATGTGCCTTCAGGAGCCATAGGAGGCTTAGACGCAATCGCAAGCGCCGGCTTAGCAGGGATTGACGAAGTCTCGTTGACTTCGCGCAAGAACCCCAAAGCCTTCGGCAAAAGCAACATTCAGGCGGAAACCGTTTACGAAGGCGTTGCGGAAGAAGCCGCAAGAAAGTTCCCGCGGGAAATGAACGTGGCTGCTACCTTAGCTTTAACGGTGAAGCCCGCCAAAGTCAAGGTACATGTGATTTCCGACCCAGCAATCACTCGGAACACCCATGAGATTCAGCTAAAATGGCGATTCGGCGACATGTCCCTGCGATTCTCAAACGAGCCGCACCCAGATAATCCCCACACAAGCGCTTTGGCCGCCTGGTCAGCCATCCGGCTGTTACAAACTTTGCTGTAACATCAGCATTATTTTATCTCTGCGAAAAATTTTGTCCGCAAAATCATTCTATAATTTGGTGGACAAGCAGATCCAGTTCTCTGACTTGTTTTTCAAAAATATTGGCAAAAAACTCTGCTTTAAACGAAATCTCCAACGCATTTTCTAGCATGTATTTTTTTCACTGTTTCATGCTATAAACAGCACGAAAAAGCTAGCGTTTTGTATGTATAATATCGATTTTCTCGACTTCAAAACCCAATTTTATCTGTTAGCGATATACATGCATGTTAACAAACGTTAATTCTCTTTCCACCGCTATGTGTGCTTGGTGCCCAAAAGTGATTTCGTGGAAACATTCCTTTAATCGTTTAAATGAAGAAAACGAGATAGCAAAGAAAAAACAGCAAGCCCTAGACAGCTTGTATGAGAAAGGCAGAATTTCTCAATCAACACACGACTCATTCAACAATGAAATAGCCGCCGCCATCGCTGACATCGAGAAGCAACAAAAAGAATTAATCCAGAAAATGTCCGCTAAAACCGCCGACTTGCAAGGTCAAATCAAAACCCTTGAAATCCTACTTGCAAACTATGAAATACAGCATGTCGCAGGCGAAATCGACGAAGCAACATACACTCTTGAAATTAACTTACTCAGCAACGGATTAGAAACAGCCAAACACGAACTTGAAACCATACAAACGGCCATATCTCAACTTTGCACTCCAGCAATTTCGGAACCAATCGCTACGCCAGCGGAAATTCCAACGGTTGAAGTTGCTCCGATGCCACTCCAAGAAAACATGGAAGTTGCAGTCGCAGCAGCCCCAGTTGAAATCGCTCCAGCTGAAGTAATAGCAGCTCCCGAACCCATAATTGAGGAGCAAATTGCAGCCCCAATTGTTGAAGCGCCAACACCAGTCGAGCAGCCAGCAGCAGTCGCCCAAGCCGAAATTATTCAAGAAACACCAGAACCAGTCGTTGCAGAACCCGCTCCGATCTTGGAGCAACCAATCATAGTCGAAGAGCCAGTTGCAGTTGTTGAAGCACCAGTGGCAGTTGTTGAAGCGCCAATTCCAGAAGCAGCTCCAATTGAAGAAGCTCCAGCGCCAGTTGCTGAGCAACCAATTATTGAACAACCAGTGACTGAAGCGCCAACTGTAGAAGTTCCAGTTGAGCAGCCACAAGTTGTTGAAGCAGCAGTGGTTGAGCAGCCCGCAGCCGAAACCGTGGAAGTTGCAGAGGCACAGGAGACTGTGGCTCCAGAGCCAGTTGTTGTTGAAGAGGAAAAAGTTGAGAAACCAGCCTTAGACGAATTTGAAGTTGCCGAACCAGACGTTGTTCAGAAAGAATTACTACAAGCTGTAGAGGAGATTGCAGAAAACCCTTTCCCGGCGCCTCAAGAGGCGCACGCAGAGGAAATCGTCGAAGCTCCAGCAGAAACCTCCGCAGAAACGCAGCCAGTGCCAATTCATACAGCAAAAGAGAGCTTGCCCGAAGCCTCTTCAAGTGACAGTGAAAGTAAAGAGTAAGATCAGCTATCTCATAAAATTCTTTTTCTTTTTGTTAAGTTCTTATGAATTTTTACACCTGCATTCTACTCAAGTTATAGGACCACTTTCTTGCAGCTAATTTTCTAAATGAATATCGTTATTGAAAGCTTCCATTCAAGCTCGCTTAAAATGAAATAACTCGCAGTTCTTTTTGTTTTTCTGCGAGAACAACAGAAACGCTAAAAAACCCCCTTGTTGTTTCTCTATCAGAGCCTTTTGTTAGGTGGGTCCGTAGCTCAGTCAGGCTAGAGCACCGGACTTTTAATCCGGGGGTCGCGGGTTCAATTCCCGTCGGACCCGCCAATGTACATCCACATTTATACTGAATTCTCCAAATTCTCCTCTCTCTTTTTTTATCAGTTTTCTACTTAGCGCACGCTCTAAGATTTCGAGTGATTATTATGGCAATGCGCCACAGTGTATGGATTGCATTTTTTGGTGTGGCCGTTGCTCTGAGCCATCAAACCAACGGCGATGGGCAATTAATCGGTTAGCTTCAAGCGGCGCATGTTCAAAGTTCCAATCCAGAGGAGGCAGCCAACAATGATCTCAGTAGTCAATTCGTTTAAGCCTCCCTGCCTGTTGGGATATTATCCCTGCATAAGTAATCCTTCATCAAAAGACTGCTCCATAATTGACACTTGCTCAAAAGACCTGTACTTCTGCAAGTTCGCAAAGTTGCAGCTCGCAGATGGAACAGACATTTCGTGCAAGCACTACAGTTTTGCTAATAGGCACTGTACGCACGGGGGCGGATCTTGTCCTGGGCGTGGATATCTTGAGCGCAGACGTTTTGGAGGTAGCCGACAATGATTCAGGGTGGCGACAACTCCATAAGAGACAGAATAAAATCCGATGTTCTGCAAGAAGTCCAGCGCATCCTGCTAACCTATGAAGAGAGAATTGCGGTTTTAGAAGAAGAAAATCGACTACTCTGGGAAGAAAATAAGACACTCTATAGCGCCTTAGATGACTTATCGCTTTCATTTGACGATTTTGAGGAAGAAATCAAAGCCAAACTAAACGATGCCATATCCAACTTGGCGGAGGCTTAATTTTTTGGCTGAAGATCAAAGTACAAAAGCAGGCGCTAAAAATGCTCAAAGTACAACTAGACATCAAGCTAACGGCAGCGTGCAGTTTGATAGCGACAAAGTCCGCACATGGGTTCTACCGCTCATGAAGCGAATTTACGCAGGAGATTACCCTACCCAAGCGGGCAGAATCTTGGGGTTAAGCCGTAGCCACGTCTGGTACTACGTTGGCAAGCTGCAAAAAGCAGGTCTAATCTATCAGGAAAAACGCAGCAACGCCGCATTCTATGCATTAACAACTGAGGGCTCAAATCTCCTCAAGTCATGTGAGGGCAGAGTTTTCCCAGGCGAGCTGCACCGGCTTGATAAGTGTCAGGTGGCTTTTACGATTCTATGTGAGGGGCGTTATCCTGATGGGCAGTTTAGGGCTGTGGAGATGCAGAATTGGACCGCTCTTCTGGGAATAGAGCAGGGCGTTAAGGTTAGGCATACTTCTAGGAGTTGGATTGTTCATGTGCCGGTGATTCGGGGTAAAAATCCTGCGGAAGTTTACGGCTTAGCCATGAACCTAAGCAATCGTATTGCTGTGTCGTTAGGTAAGAAATATGGGGTTGTCTTAGCTGAGGGGCAATTTGTCGGCGGGGAGTTGGCGGTTGAGGATCCTATCGCAAAATTGTTTGGCAGATACTTTAGCGTAAGGGCTGGCCGCCGTAAGATAGATCATAGTTGGGGTGAGGGTGAGCTTGAAAACATCGGCAAAGATGCTGCAATCGATTATATGCAGATGCCTGAGAAAGTCAAATGTATTGATAGGAAATTGGATCGGCTTGAGGTTAAGTTTGAGCGGTTAATCGAAGCCTTTGGGCGAGTAGATGATGTCGAGGGTGATCCGAGAAAGCTTGCTGAAGGTCAAAGAAAACTTGGGGAGTATATAGTTTGATGCCTGCATTTTCTAAGCTATTGGCAGTTAAAACCTGTTCAAAAGCCTTTTTAGCACATAGTGGAGGGCATGGGAAAAGTCCATGCTTTTTGGAAGTCACTTTTCTGCGGTTGGTTGATCCTGATTATCAACAGTCAATTTTCCCCTACGTTGATGGACCAGAAAACATGGAGTGCGCATTCTGACATGAAAGAGAGCCAAAACCTTGTTCAGAACTCAAAAAAGAAGCGCAGCCAAAGCGAAAAAATAGGTCGCTTGAAGTATAACCAGCAGCTACTCAAACAAACTCTAAAAGAGGTTGAGGAGGTTAAACTCATGCTTCGCACAATTTTTGCTGGTTTGAAAACTTCTTTTAATTTTGAGAAATCGTTAATTGAAAGAATAGCTTGTCGTGATGAGATTGATCAAGAGATTATTCAGCTTTTATATGAGGCTGGTTCGCCAGGTCTTTTACCTAAAGAATTACAAGCTAAGCTTTATCGCTATAGGGTCACTCGTCACCAGATAAGCAGAAGAATCCTCAAGCTGAATATCCGATTAGAAAAAGAACTGGGCGAGGCGGCAGCCGAAAAACGTGGATGGCATTGGGCTTTAACAAGCTTTGTAGTTGAATTTTGGGGAGAAACAGAGGAAAATCAACATAGTGACCACAATACATAATCGAGCTTATGTGCATTATCTTTATTTAGCCATTGGCGTTACAATTGCTAGTCGCTTGTCTTTGTGCAGAAAATGTTAAAAGACAAGTCAATAGCAATAGGTAAACTTAGAGCATGCCAGATTTATTCGTTCCACCTACCAAATTCAAAACCAAGAAGGATTTCATGGATACGCCAGCCGACATGATGTCTTCTTCAATAGAAATGGAGCGAGCCGACGCTAATTTTATCCCTGAAAGCAGAGGGCGCCATTCAGAATTCAAAACATATTTGATGGAATCCAATAAACCTATTGAAAAGATAAGTTGCTCTCAAATAAGTAATAATCAAAAACTCATCGCTGAATTTATCAAAACAAATTTGCCTAGTATTGGACTACTTAACATTCAGGTGACAGGTGTAGGTAGAACTTATTTTTATGTTGACTTTTCAGACCCTAGATTCTTGGTTCTTTATACAAATGATTTAGCTCAGCGAAGCGATCCAATTTTCAAACATGTTATTCAATCGAACGAAAACAAATTTGACAGAGTATGGATTCCAACAGAAAAGCAAGAAGATATTTGTAACCTAAAAGGAAACGCTTTTAGTGGATTTGGATTGGCGTTTGACGACCTTTTCTCTCAAGAGGCAATCGATGAGCAGCCTATACACGAGCTGAGAATGAGCGTCGCCGGATCAAGTTCCACGAAAGCGCTAAAGGCCCTTTATGATGAGAAAGCTCTAAGACGTTCTCTTGCTTATTCCAGAATTCGACTAGTTAGGGGGATTAAGTCAAGTTATGTTACAGACGAGATTAGTTATGCTGGAAGGGTGATTACAAAGGAAGGCAACTCAGTAGATGAACATGTCAGCCTTATTGAAAACATACGAAAGATATATCGAGATTTGATTGAAAATGCTGAAGTTAGAAGCATAGGCACCAAAAGCGTTAATGGCAGAACTCTTATCGAAGGACAAGCCTTTGATTTAAATCTGGAAAGAAAAATTGAAGATTTAGATTTCTTCGTCGATACATTACTCAACACTAAGAAACCATTCAGGCTATGGGGACTTAAAAATAAAATTACGAAAGATATCCGTCAAGTCGTAGCTGTAGACCTACACACAGGTGACCCCTTGGATCTGGAAGTAGCTTCCAACCTCGTTCGGGTTTATCTTCCAAGAGGTGCATGTGGCAACGTTTTGTTGAGACTTTATGTAAACCTGCAGCATGGTTTTGACTCAGCTATAAGATTCAATGAGGAGAAATATTTTGGAACCCAGTAATCATACCAAACTGATGAATTTTATAATAGGAATGTGCAAAAAGCATAGCGATTGGATAACGACGCTTTCTGATCTTGGGTACAAACCCGAAGTAATAGAACAACGAATAAGGACTTCAACGGATGAAGCGGTAAAACCGGATGTCATAGCCACGTCAAATAAGTTAGTACATTCGCTTGTTTTTGATTGTAAAGGAGGAATAACTGTCGATCAAGATCAGATGCAAAGATACAGCACATTAACTGAAAATGATCTTTTAAGATGGGTCAGCCCTTTCACCGCAATTGGCTTTAGGTTTGATATATGTATAAGCGATGTCGATGAATACCATTCTGCCATTATTCCAACGACCAATGGGTTTCCTATCCTGACATTTGGACGGGATACTTTAACCAAAACAAGAGATTTTAAAGAAAGTAGAATAAATGCCGCATTTAGAAATCCCATTAGTTTAGACGGAAAAGTGCCTACGCTTATGTACTATCCTTTTTGCGAGGATGACAAAACACCGTACATAGCACTCTTTGTAATAAGAGGGCTTGTATCCCTTGCAATAAAGCAATCGAGAGGTGGTCCGTCCATTTATAACAACAATCTGATAAGCAAGGATGAACTTCTCAAATTCATCTTTAATCCAATTTTTGACGCCCTATCTGACGAGCATAAAGGAAGACTGAAAGATAAAATCAACGAAGTTGTCCAATGGATCATGAGCAAGGAAGAAATGTCACAACCACTTGGAATTATTGAGCAACAAGCTGGATACAGAATTAATCGTCCGTTAGAGAAGTTACTCGAAGAGTCAAATAATCTAATTAAGTTCTTGGAGACTCAAAGAGCGCTCACTGAATTCCCACATTAGGGATTGATTGAAAAGCCGTTATTTTTCTTTGCTAAAAAAACAGGTCTCAAAATGTACCTCTACCCATTCACTTCTCGAGCGCTTCTGCTTTAGAGCTTCCTCATCTATCCTCTGAAGCACACGACCAGAAAGGGCTATGCTAACTGGGTGTTTTCTCATCGCCAGATTCAGAGGCTTATGAATATTTAACAATTGTTGTTAAACCTTAACAGAGCTTAACAACAGCCTTTTTCAGTAAAACAAGCCTTTTTCTGATTCTATGGGAACAGAAAATTGTAGCGGCTGCAAGCATGTCAAAGAGCATATTGCATCGCTTCTACCCTTCAAAGTTTTAGAGTCAATAGCCGACAAGCCCTTGCGAATTGGCGGCATCGCCATGGCTGCCGGTATGTCTCGCAACTTTAACGTTTACACACCCGAGGAACTTGCGGTTTTCGCCGAGAAGTTGGTTAATGCTCCAGTGTACATCGAGCATGTTACGGTTGAGAATGCAGCGGGGAAAGTTACCAAGTGCAGTTATGATGCGGCTAGCCGAAGTTTGTTTATGAGGCTGAGATTTACGACCAAGCCATTGCCGACAAAGTGCGAAATGGGCTTATTCAGCATGTTAGTGTCGGCGCTGACTATGATACGCTTGATGTAGTTGATGCTAAAGTTCCGCATGGTCTTTTCAATCCCGAATTATCCCTTGTTGCGGTTCCAGGCATCCAAGAAACCAACATTAGAGTAATCGAAAAAGTTGAAGAAAAACAACTCTAAGGAGAAGCTTTCCCAAACCGTGGACAAGCTTTCTGAGGCTGAAAAAACAATCGAGGACCTCCGCAAGCAACTCCCAGGCGGTGGATTACTCAAAAACCCGCCTAAGATGATGCTTGTCTCAGAACACATCGCCATTTTGGAGGGTCTACGTGTGCCTTTGGTAGCTGAAAGATCTACCTTAAGTGGCCAGCGGCAAGGTGAAGCTGTGAGAGCTGCACTCTTTAAGGCAAAAGAGCGACTAGCCGGAGGTCCATAGGTTTATGCTCACTTTTGTGGGGCTAGTAGGTCAAGGACGAACTTGGCCCAACGCAAACAAGAAATGGAGATCGATTTTTTATGGCTGACAAAACAGGCAAAACATGGATGGCTGTTGGAGAAACCGACGACCCCGAAGCGCTAATCGAAACTTTTACGGCTGATGCAGCAATCACAAAAGGTCTGCCCGTCTATCTTAGTGCTGATGGCCAAGTAACTTGTGCGGCTGCTGCTCAGAACTGCATAGGCATACCCGTCGAAAGCATTGCTGATACTAAGCCATGTCCGGTTCTAGTCAGAGGCAGAATTAAAGTCACCGCAGGAGGCGCCATAACTCGCGGAGCAGCGGTTTATGGTTCTGATGCTGACGGCAAAGTACTCGCACTCGCAGACCAAGCAGTTGACGAGGGCGGAGCAGCAACTTATTCTATCTACTATAACCGCAAGCTTGGCTATGCCTTGCAGACGGCTGACGCTGAGGACGATTTGATCGAGATCCAAGTGGAGAAAGCCTAGATGAAACCCCGACTATTCGAAGCACTCATGCAAAGAGACGGCGACCAAAAACATGCCTACGAAGAGCTCAAACGCAAAACCGACGCTAACCCGTTCCTTAAGCGCTATGCCGCAATGGGATTAAAAGAAGGACTGTTTAGCGACCAAACAAACGCGCTTGGACACATGCATGACACTATGGTTGAGTCTGCTTGGCCAGAACTCATTGGCAGAAACATGATTCAAGTCATGCCCACCACTGAGCCGCTTGAGCGTTTTCCACTGGATGCAGGAGCAATCGCCTACGAGTACGCAGAAGGCGCCGTGGTCAGATTAAGCGGCAAGAAACCGACCAAAGTAGACATAGCAACTGACATAATGACGGAGTCGGGCGATGAGTGGACCAAAGAGTTCTCTGAAGATGCCACTTGGAACGTTATGGACCGCATGGTCTCAAACATCGGCAGAGCAGTAGCACTCAAAGAAACCCAAAAAATCATTGCGCTGTACGCTGGAATTGCTGATGCAGATCTAGCCGGAGGCGCCGTCGTAGCAGGCGGAGCCGCAGTTCTAAGCTGGGCTGGCCTTCTCGCATTACGTGCACAGGTACGTAACCAATCAGGCGGCGGATGGAACCCCAACGTGTTGGCAATCAGCGAAATGCAATCTCACCAGTTGTTAAACGACGACAAATTCATACGATCAGTGTATCTGCCAAGCAACCAAACCGACATAAATCAAGGCACTATCGGAAGCGTCTTAGGCATGAGTGTTGAGGTAAGCACAGAAATCCCCAATGGAACCGCTTACGCAATCGACACCCGAGTCGCCTCAGTAATGCTTCTCAGACGTGACTTGACAGTTGAGGATTGGTATGATGCAAAAACAGGCAAATCCGGTGTACGAGCAACCAGCCGCTTTGGACTTGGTATTCTTCGCAGCAAAGCCGTAGCCAAAATGACCAACATCAAAACAACCCTGACTTAGCCAAAGGCTGAGTCCCCTATCTTTTCCTTGTTTATTTCAAGTTTAAAATCCCTTGAGTGCTGTCAGATGAAAGAATTAAGCCAAAGAATGGAAGTCGCAACAGCAATTCTAAAAGTGCTCAGCGATGGCTCTGCAGGAAGAACTGAACTTGAAAAACGCGTCTTCCGCTCCCATGACATAACACTTTCTCGTTTTCGCTGTATGTTGGCTTTTCTTATCAAAGATGGCGACGTTGCGAAGCTTAAGGGTGACCGTTTCATGCCCTACCGAATCACAGCTAAGGGCAAGGCATTTTTGGCTTGGAGGGCAACCGCATGAATCCGCTAAATAAGGTTAAGGAGTTTTTGACGTTTGCTCCTGCTGCAGGTTCTGCCTCCCCAAACAGCACAGTATTCTATGAAACATCAGAAATCCCGCTTGTAGACGTTATGAAACTCTACGACCGAGATCCAACCTGTAAAAGCAGCGTAGATTTGCTTGCCGCAAGTGCAGTTAAAAGATTCTACACAACCTGTGCTCCAGACCAAGACAAAGCAAAGCAAGCTGTCGACTCATTTTGTGAAGAAACAAACCTTGACGGACTGCTGCATGATATGGCTATCCGCCTTATCGCATGTGGCAACGACTTCTGGCTAAGACTCACACCTGATCGGCTAGCTGAATTGGTCCGTATGCCGGTTGATAGTGTTGAGAAAATCAAGTTAACTTCAGTTTCAGGGCTCAAAATCCCATACCAAGTTGAAGGGTACCAACTCAGAGCCTATTATCGAGGAGGGGCAGGCGACGGAATTCTGAAGCCTCAAGCAGTTTTGCATTGGAACATTAATCAGAACTATAATTCAGGCTTTGGCGTAGGACTGCTGCAGGTCTTGCTTCATACACTAACGGTTTGTGATGATAAGCGGCCTGCATTTGCCTGGATGAAGAGCAAAATAGAGAAAATCCTGCCCAAAATCTTCGTTAAATATGCGGGTCCCGACGTAGTTGTCAAGCTGAGGGCATGAAAGATGACAGCTTCAAAAAATATGAGACAGCCATTAAGAATCGACCTGAAGAAGGCCAGTGGCTCTTTAGCGGCGCCAAAAACGTAAGCGTCAACCCTGTCTCGATTGACCCAAGAGCCCGCTTCGAGTACTACATCGACCACATTGTTAACCAGTTTTATCTCGGATGCGAGACGCCTCTGCCACGGCTGTTTAGCACTCCAGGCTTCACTGAGGCCTCTGCCCGTGCTGCTCTTGACTTGCAGGATATGCTTATTGATCCTGTTCAGCGGATGGTTAAGCGCCGTGTTGAACGTGAGATTTTTGCTGTTGTGCTTAGGCAGGGTGGATTTGATCCAGCCAAGGCTCAAGTGCGCCTGAATTGGGGCAGCCCAGAAACCCCAGAGATAACAGCTTCCGACTTGATTGGCGCGGCTAATGGCGGCTTGATTAGGCCTGAAGAGTTCCGCAAAAACGCGGTTAAGATTTTGGGTTGGGAGCTCTGGGATGAAAATCCAGCATCCAAACCTCAAGCTAACAAGAGTGCTTCTGAGGGAGGTGGTTAATGCATGGATTTAGGAACTGTGGCTGTGATCGTGACCGCAGCGGTCTCTATCATCTCAACGGTGTTGGGCGTCAATTACAAGCAGGGCAAAGACAAAGTCACCAATCTTCTAAGCGACGTCGTGATGGCTGTCCAAGACGATAAGGTCACTGAAGAGGAATGCCAAAAGATCGCTGCTGACGCCAAAGCGTTCTTGGAAAAATAACGGGTTTTTGGCTTGACATGGCTCCCTTGTGGGGCTATGCAAGACACCAAAGGACCGATTAAACATGGACTACTGTACTTTGGCTGATGTTAAAGGGGTTCTCAGATTAGCTTAGCGGAAACTAAGTATGATGCTCAGCTAGCGAGTTGCATTACTGGTGGAAGTGCCTTAGTTGACGGGTTATTGAAAGCCAAGAGTCTAAGCGTGCCATCTGCTGTTCCCGAGCTGGTTGTAAGTTCTTCAACGTTTTTGCTGCTTGGGAATCAGGCGCTTTAGTGATCCAGTTGGGGCTGAAGCATTCTGGGTTGAGGCTAACAGGTTCTTGGATGCCTATGTCGAGGCTGAAGCGGAGCCTTATGTGGGAGGTGTGTAGTTTTGGGAAAGAAAAGCAGTGTTAAGCCTAAGCTGTTTTCTGGAACTCTACGCTTAGCAGACGGCTCAGAAGTCCTAATCGAAATTCGCATTTCACCATTGGAGGGCAAAGTTTAATCATGCTTGAAGTTGAAGTGTCCTCCAGAGGATTGGAGCTCTCTACTGTTGCAGACGAGTTCCCAGTTGAAATAGCTCAGAGGTTCATTGAGCGTGTAGCTCAGGAAACAGAAGCTGTCATGTTTTTTGAGGCGCCCTGGAGAACCGGTAAACTTGCCCAATCCATCGTCAAACAGGTGGATGGGCTGGAAGTCTCTGTTGGTCCAGTCGTTTCTTATGCGGGGTTTGTTGAGTTTGGCACTGCTCCTATGAAATCAGACCTATTCGCGCTCGCGTTTTAGCGTTTAAGGGTGCGGCAAGTGAAATGGTTTTGCTCCTCTTGTGCATCACCCAGGACTGGCCAACCCGTTTATGCATCGGACAGCCGAGCAAA
>CAVXEQ010000002.1:0-455711 GCA_963760905.1 Candidatus Bathyarchaeota archaeon | reverse complement strand
ATCCTTCAAATAACTCGAAATCATAGTCAGACTATTTTTAACATCCTTCCGTGGATCATCATCCGTTAGAAAGATCACATCAAACTGATTCTTAATATATACGATAAGGTCTACATTTTTAGAGCCAATTTTGAATCTTGATTGCTTGCCTGCCTCTTTGCTAATGCTAACATTTGGCGCAGTACTGAAATGGACTGGTTATTTTTTAATGGTAAGCTTAGACTTCTCATTATTCTCCAATAATTGGAGCCTTTGGATTAATGGTCTTTTTTGTCCAAGCTCTTTTCTTTCAGTTCTAAGTAACCCAATGCTAAAGCAACACAATTTAGAAAAGTTGTTTTCCCAGTACCGTTATCTCCTTCAATCTCAATGATATTAGCATCTATCACTGGCGGCATACCATCAGGAGGGAAAGAAAAAGGTTTCTCGCCAGTTTTATGGAAACGCGAATTATAGTAACTTAGATTGTATTCAAACATTTGATTCATGCTCCTTCAATAACCTGTCTATTTGGTCCTCAGGTTTATCGGATTGTCCTAAGGACTTTATAATTTTCCACCTCTTTTTTGCTCAATAGTTTTTTCAGAAAGTCTTTTTCGCTTAAGTTCATGTTTTTACACCCATTTTGAGAAATAGGAAATTTAACAAATGGTCTAGATGGCGGGTCAAGCCAGATATAGCAGCGTAACCGTTGAGAAAGCGAAGAGAGTTCAACAGAAAGATTTTTTACATCAAACTTTCTTCCCGTGGTTCCAAGCGAGCGGAAAATATTCTTGTATTGACAATTGCAGTAAGACCCACTAGGCAGGTCCTCGGGGGTTTGTGATGCAAACACGACGCCTCTCCTAGAAGAAGCGCCCCATCCTAGCAATAGCATTTAACTCTTCAAGTGCCTGGGTGGGAACTTACTGATCTGTAGAAATTATGAACTTCATCGATTATAATTAAAACTGGTATATCCTTGTAATCCGCCCCAATTGTTTTTCGTCATATAATCCTTGAGAGTAGGTGTCTTAATCATATCGCTCCGAATACTGTGGTATCTTTGCTTGAAAGATGAATTACTGATAGCCTTCCTGGTATCAAAATGTTCTTTTCACTAATGTCCCAAACTTTGTTTCCCATGCTATTTTTGCTGTCAAAGAAGTTGCTGACTGATTCAAGCGTTTGTAGTATTGTTGACAAGTCCCTTGATGGAGAGGGCGGTCCCTTCTTCACCTGATTGTTTCAGGGTTGGGAAGGTAAATTCATGTTCTTTATTTGCAAAGGATTTGAAATAATTTATGAAGTTACGGAAGGTCTTCATTTCCCCCCTTCGAAATATTCTTTCCATGCCCTAAAAATATCAGGTAGAATCCAGCGGCTCTTTCCGTAACTTTTGATCCAGTTTCGAGAATTGCCAATAAAGAGTTAGGCTCAAGATCAGAGGCTCTTAGTGTTATCGGCGAACTTTTTCAGGGGTTACTCCTTCTTTGGGTCTCTCTTAGAGGCTGGAGCGTAGATACAAAAATTAATTTTTGGTTGGGCGAGATTGAGAGTCTTCCATTCTTCCCGAGATTTTCCACTTAAATCTGGTTTCTTGTCAAATGTTGTAGGTTGATCAGTGTCAGAAGGTAGTCACCCTTTACATTGATTGCCAAGACAGCTCCTTTTTCACTCTCAAGAAATTGCTCAATTAAATATTTCATAGCAACTGTCTTTCCAGAGCCGGTTTGTCCAACAATCATTGTTTGAAGGTAAAGAAGTCGAAAGGTACTCTTACGTAAATGAACTTATTTGATTCATCCATCAACGGTGAATCCCTTGAAAGGAAATGAGTTGCCAGGAAGACTGGAAAACCCTTTCTTCATTTAAAAATTTCATTAATTTCTTCTTGAGTCGATTTGTAGGCTTTTTCTTGTGGTTTAATAAATTTAAATTGTCCATTGGTAGCTAGGGATAGAAAAATTATTGTTGCAAGGATGATGTTTTTGCATTCTTGGTCTTGCGTCATTATAGGTAATTCGGTATCAACAATGAGTGGTGAAGGTTCAAAAAGCGAAAATTGTTCTGATTTCTCGACCCTCAAAATATGCTTTATTCCGTCTGAGCCCTTTACTGTTAGATAGGAGCCTATAGGGAGAATTTCATCGGTATCTTTGCCTGAAACTAAAGATATTTGATCACCTTTAGCGCCTGTAACTATCCACATTATCCAAACCTCACTTGATTTATTGTCGGGTTAAAATGTAATTTCTTTAGAAGAACAGGAATATTCATTACTTTTAGTCCCTCTCGAGCATACTTCTCAGCTATTGCTATTGGTCTTACTTGGGGGTTTCTAATATCCCCCTGAACTGTATAAAAGTAAGAAATCAAATTAAACAAATCAGAAATAATACTGCTGTATTTTTGGAAGGTTTCAGTATGCATCTCGACACGCTCTGGGAAACCTCCGAGAGTATTTATATAAGTAAAAACCTTTGAATGATCTTTGTTTAAACGCCTTTTCCCATTTTCTTCAACTTGTTCTGTGTATTTAAAAAATGCAGATCTTGTACTACCATTCAATGTTTTACATGCCCAATGAAAATCACTGTTGTAATTATTACCAAGCTCCATGCCCTCATTCCCATCAATAATCATCCTACTATTCGAATTTTTAACAAAATATAGTGGTATGCAATCTTTCGATCGAATTTTCCGATCCATTTTAACCATTTTAGTTGATGCTTGACGACCAATTAAAGGACCGTCAATTAGAACGATTGAATGTGGCTCAACACTTTCCTCGATTATGGAAATCTCGGAGTCGACAATTATTTTTGTTCTTTCAGCACCAATATTTTCGTTATACCGTATTTCTTCAATCATTTTTTGCTGATACTTTTTCATAGAAGTGATGAAAAAAGGCAGTATCCTAAGATTAAAAGCATAATTATTTTGAATCTTTACAACTGCAAAACTACAAAAGGTCAAAGTGCCTTCAAGGCTCATAAAATCTTGAACGCTTTCATCATATGCGTAAATATTCCAGTCATTCATTAGTTGCTTACTAGAACAAAGAGGGTAACACTTGTTTGGGTCTTCAAGACATACCAATCTGGCGTCCGAATAAAAATCTGGAAATTTTATCAAAACTTCGGAGGGGTGGAATGAAATCGACGGGGCAGCTTCTTTGTTAATTTTTTCTAACCTTATTTTAACACGACTAAGGTCAATACTATTAATCACTGACTTAATTGCTCCCTGAGAATGATTAGGTAGGCAGGTAGCGTTTTTAAGATTTGCTCATAAAAAATATTGAGTAATAATCAAGTTTAGCGATTGCTATCACTTTAAAGTATATCAGATAGTCCTATCAAGTAAAGTAAGCAAGATAAAGACTGCAATGACAACTAGTAACATTTTAGCGATAACCATGCCATTCAAAATTTTCACAAAAAATTAAGGGAGGACGACGACAAAAAAATTTCGCAACTATTACCCTCATTGTGGTTTAATATATCCAGCGAGGTTGTAGAAACAAGCTTTGGTTACTTCTATTTGTCACAGCTTTTCTTTATTTCTGAAAAACTGCTTTAATACAGTGAGCAACACATAGAGGAATTTTTGCAACTTATTAGAAAATACCTATTTGTTAAACAATCGATAGAAAACATTGCAGTATAAAGAATCTATAAACTCAAGAAGTAAACGTTAACGCGCATAAAGCTTGACAGGACGTCAAAAGCAAATTCTACGGTTGAAAGCCAAAGGTTTGAGTGATTATATCGTTACGTCTATAGATTGTGTTCCAGCCAAAAACCTGAAGGCTCATAAGTACACCATTCTTCAGATTTTGCAAAAACTTAAGAACTGAATGATGCGTATCATATTTGTCTGAGGGAATAGAAGTAAATGAACAAGGCAGCGACCGATGCTATTACTGCCTAGACGAGAAATTAAGGAAATTGTCACAAGAGAATTGAGTCCCGTTTTCTCAGATTTCTATCCTTCTTCGAATCAATACCTTTTGTATAAAAGATATGACGATATTTTTGCTTTACAAGATATTAGAATTCTTGAATTCTTATATAATCATTCCAATTTCTGCAATACTTTCAAACTGGCGGCAGAAAGTTCAAAGGTTTCCGGTGATCCTGTTTCGCAAGGACACTTCTTAGATGCAATAACATATCTTCTTGAAACAGAAGTAATCGGAACTGTTTACATAGATAGAATTCTACTGCTACTTATTGGAAAAGGAGTGGACCTTCACCTTGAGCCAGATTATGATCGCAGGTATACTCGACACGCCAAGTGCTTGGAAGACCTTCAAACTCCCTCTCTCTCACTGGCGAACAAACTTGAGTTTTTAAGGGCTAACAACGTTTCTTTTTTCAGCAAATGGATTGACCGTAATCTTAGAAACAAAATAGCTCATTTAGACTTTGAAATTGTTAACCAAAGGTTCATCATGGATCCTAATGGCAGAAAAACCCAAGTTAATTTGCAAAATAAAATTCAAATATTTACTGAATATTATGATGCAGTTGTGGATTTCTTTAATCAGCAGCAAAGTAAATTGTTGCAAAAAAATAAATGAAATCCCAGTAGATGCGTGCGCATTGATTTGGTACCGTCGTCGCGGAATTTGTTTTCAAAATAGATACCGCTTTAATGGCAAAAGCTAAATTGAATACGATAGACTAAAAATTGGGATTTAAATGGTGTTGTTATCAATTGTACCTAACGAAAAAAAATAGAAGTGTTATCTCTTAGATTTTTGAAAACGTTGATATAAGGACTTGGTCGATAATGAATCTGGTTATGTCAAAATGCACAAGCATTTTGGTGGAAAAGTGAAAGTCTACAACGGAGCTATATGTGTTTAACCTGATGATCCAAATAAAGAGCGTTAGTCTTGGGAGCGTTTGTTAATTTGCTACATAGAAGAACTCAAGAGGATATTAGAGCAATTACAATAGTTTTATGAACTATTCCTCCATCCTTGAATGAGGATGCGTTTCTTTATCTGAAATTTTACATTAAATCGTCGAACATACTATCTGATTCTGCTGTTAGTTGGTCGTCCCAGCATTCCCAGCACATGCCATCATAATCGTCACTATTTTGGGCACTAATTTCTCTACCACAAACTTTGCAAGTTAGTCGATCATTTGGATTCATTTCCACTCATCCCTCTACTGCACAAAATAGTCGTTCATTGACAGCCTTTAAAAGATTTTCTAGCCGATGCTTGTGCCCCAAGGGAATAGCGATGAAACAGAATCTATATAGTTTGAGTGGAGGTCAAAGGTGTTATGGGTAAGACTGTTGAGTCTTTTAGGATTGCGTTAGAGGGTGAGATTAGCCGGTGGAGTGGGTTTGCTTTTGCTTTGCGTGGGCCTGATCGGGAGGCGTTTGAGGAGCTTATGGATATGTTTAGAGGTTATGCTTCGGAGAGCAGTTGTGCGACTAATCCGATAGTTTTTGAGCCTATGGTTATGAGTATTCTGCTTGCTCAGCAGGTTAGGATCCAAAAGCTTGAGCGCCAACTGGAAGAGACATTGCAGAAAAGCGGAGAAACTACCCATGGCTAAGCTTACCGATGGCAATGTTCTGGGTAGGCTTGATGACTTAGAAGCGCCACCGATTGAAGCCGGCAACCGTGGAATTAAACTATCAACAATAACAGCCAAGCTTAAGGGCTCAGTCGATATTACGCCGCTTCTGGGCAAGTTTCAGCAACTGGGTCTCCTAAAAATACTGTACAACCCATCCATCGACGAGGAGCCGCTTGTACAAATTACCGAGAAGGGCAAACTGCAGGCAATGGAGCTGCTGCTTTCTCTGCAACCCACTGGAAAGTGAGCACATGGTCAAGATTGGCTTCTATACCGTTAAGAAACCTGGAAAGAAAGGCCTTTATGAGTATGAGGAGGTTTGTATGCGGTTTCCCAAGGAGCTTCATGAGTTTTTGCGATGCCTACGTGACCGTCAACTGGAAATTAAAGCAACAAGAGAAGGCAACACAACCACCATAATGCTAATCGACAAAAACCAAGCATAACATATACCGCTCCCCACAAACACAAGTTATCTTTTCTTTTATGGGCATAGTCTAGAAATGCACCCGTCAAAACGTTTCTAGTCTAGAAATGCCCCTTATTGCCCTCGGTAAAACACAGATAAAATCCGTTTTAGACTGAGCGGTTACTCGATACTTTTTACATGGAGCTAGCAAACTTGCTATTTAAAGGCACTTTTTCGAATTTTACCCAAGGCATTTCTAGACTTAGACATCGACTAGACCTATTTTGCCCCAGACATAACCGCTGAAAAAGCGGTGGTTAATGTGATATGCTTGTTCTGACGCCTTTTTTATTCCCTGCAAAGTTAGAGGGGAGTATTGACTTTGGCGTGGGATGAGTGCAAGGGTATAGTGGTGGATCCGTTCATTGGTAGAGGGGCACCTCTAAACCGCGCCATAATCTACGTTTTGGGGCTTAAGCAGCCGCAGACGACGCGACAAATCAGCAAAAGCGTGAGCGGCATCGCTGAATTCAAAGACACAGACAGATCAACTGTAAACAAAAGGGTAAGAGACCTTGAAACACGTGGATATCTTGCAAAAGTGCAGGTTACCCAAAGAGTCGGCGGCATAACCAATTACTACCAGCTTACTCCAAATGCGGAGTTATCTCAATATCTTGATACTCATACTGCCAACGAAATATTTACCGGCATTTACCCTGAAGATGCTAAGAGAATTTTAGAATATATCAAAAAAGCCCAACAACAAAAAAAGTAAGTGGAGTTATAAGCCTGCATGATGGGAGATAGCACCCAAATACACCGGTGACTCGTGGGCCGCTGAAATTTGAACCCTGACGCCAGGAGAGATATCACCCTCAAAAACCTCTTTTTTAGTTTGCATTCCTTAGCCCTTAATTGTTGAAGTTAATTTTTATTTAATTAGAAAAATCTAATATTTATTCGAGAACAACAAGGATGTAGTTAATTAAACGCTTCGGTAGCGGAAAAATGTTCTACAGAACCTTCAGAAACAATGCAAATCAGGCTACTGCGGCGCAACTGCTGCATTGCTCAAGCAGAAAAAGATTAAAGTAACCTGAATCAGTAAACCAAATCAGAAAAAATAGAGATGTTACCTCGTTGTCTTTCCATATATCCTCAAACGCTGTTTTCCCCTCTGAGGTTGCTGCTTTAGGCTTCATTGTGATGATATGCGTCTTTATCATAGCTGAGACTGCTGGAGCAATATTTACTTCGGTTAAACGGGGTGGAATAAGGACTGAACGAAGGCGAATGGGGGTAGGGGGTTTGCTTGTAGCTTTATCTTGGATGGTTGTCTTTGTTGCAGTGTTAGTTGTGGCAGCGATGGGCTACGGATTGATGCCCACATGGTTCTACTACATCGGTGTCATAGCTATGGCAGTTGGTATCGCCCTTCGAATGTGGGCTGTCACTGTTTTAGGCCGCTACTTCTCCAGAACCCTTGACGTTGAAGTTGAACAGAAGGTTGTTGAGGCAGGTCCTTACCGCTATGTTAGGCATCCCTCGTATACGGGCGTTCTACTCTTTTTTGTAGGCATGGGGTTGGCTGTTTCTTCTTGGGTTGCAGTCGTCATCGGCGTCTTGGTCTTTGCGGTGGCTTATGGTTACTGGATGTATTCTGAGGAAAAAGTGCTCATCCAGCAGTTAG
This sequence comes from Candidatus Bathyarchaeota archaeon, assembly GCA_963760905.1. Taxonomy (GTDB): domain Archaea; phylum Thermoproteota; class Bathyarchaeia; order Bathyarchaeales; family Bathycorpusculaceae; genus JADGNF01. The sequence continues at coordinate 448,021 of CAVXEQ010000002.1, read as the reverse complement.
GCACCGGCTATGTTGATTACATGAAGAGGGTAAAGCGCATAATCCCAAAAATAGTTTAAAGCATGAATTTACCAGTTACACAAGACTATCATAGTGTTGCGTTGTGAAGAAAACTTATCGGGGTATATATAGACTCTTTCTTTGCAGGATTCTGTAGCCTAATCGTCCTCTCGTTAACAACTTGGTCACCAATCGCAGTTCTAAAACTCTCAAATGCGATTTAAGGAAATTTGCGTGCTAACTAGCAAAAATTAACAAAGCGCTAAGCGATCGAATAGCCTGATTTTAATTTTCCAGACCCGGTTCTTTGAGACCCCCCCTCAAAGCACCCTGTGCTTTAAGACCCCCCTTGAAAGAACCCTGTTCTTTGAGAGGCACAGAATTCCTTTATTTTGCTGGCGCAGGATAGTTTTAGGTGTAATCAAGTGGTAAATATCATAGAGGACTGGGAGGTCCTTGAGGAATACGCTGGAGAAAAACTTGGCTTCTACCAGCTACTAGACAACGATGGAAAAATAGAAATCAGAGTCCAAACCGGCAGAGTTGGATTTAAGCAGGAATTCGCTTTGGGCAATGACTCTTTGCTAAACAAGATTTTGGATTTCTGTAAGAAACGCCGCTACATCCGTGTTTGCGAAAACATGCGAGACGACCAATTCTTCAAGTAGGAAGCGAAAATCTTGAAGGGACGCCTGAATCGCAAACGATGCGTAGTCTGTGGAAAGCCTCCAGCGGGTCATACAGGCTATGTTTACTATGAAAGCGGAAGAACACGATTGTATGCGCCATTCTGTAAAGAGCACTTAAACAAAGCTTCAGAATACGCCAACCCGGTCTTTGAAAACCCAGCCGCAGTTGAGCTCTTCAGGCAAATGTTTCCCGTAACGTATTTGCAGGACGTCAAAGGCAAGCCTCTGCTCTTTTTTGGCACACGCTTAACGGCGAACTCTAATCGACCAAGTTGCTGAGGTGGGAGGGAATGGCTGAACTTACAGAGAACCCGTCTCCAGACTACACTTTATGCACTAAAGCTGGTTCCAAATCGAAAGTGGAGTCTACCCCCGGCTCCATTGGCAGCCCCCTAAACCCTCCTCTACCGTTGATTTATGTTCGGTACAGAGATCATGTCCTGTATAGTCGCAGTATCGCTGAAATAATGCAGCCACAAGTTAGAGAAGCAGTGGGTTGGTTGGTTTACAACTGTGAACAATACATCATTCTATCCTGGGATAGGGATGCTCAGCCGCCAACACTAACTGGTGGAGACGCCAAAGCTTCTGGTTTGGTGCTTCTAAAAAGCGATCTCTTGGAGTTTCAGAGGCTCAAAATATGTCCGCTGGTATTACAAAAAAGTTTAAACTGGCATTTAAATCGCAAACCCCCTATACAAGATAGTGAGTATGCGTTCCGACCAACGGAGCGAAAAACTCAAACCAAAGGAGATCGCACATGAACGGCATTTCCGTAGCGCAGCCCATAATTCGCACCCGCCAGCTAACTGTTGAAGAACTAAAAACCATTGACTTCCCAATAAAAATCCAAGGCGACCTCGTAATCATCGATCACGGCTTAACAGGACATAAACTCAAAACCACAGTCACATTAGAACTTAAAAAAGTCCTCGCAGTCAAAGAAAAAGGCCTCATAAACTATATTCTAACATCCTTCGTCAGCCAACGACCAGCACTTATCGCCTTTGTCTTTGACAACCAAACACTCGTTAAAATGGCAAGACATTTTCTGCGACACTGCTCAGGCTCCCACAACAGCTGCTGCAATTACACAGCCCAAGTGCAACGATACTCAACATGGCTTGGCTACAGCCCAGACCTTATCATACAAGACATAAAGCCAGTCGGAAACATTCCAGACCCACAAAGAGTACAAAACCACACAGGATACCTAAACGAATACCTAGCCGAACTTCAAGACGACGGAATGAAACCCGGACCTGTTAGCAACTACATAAAAGCAGTAAAAACATTCTACCGCGTCAACGGCATCAAAGTAGAACTCACCGAACCACTAAGCCGCCGAGTAACCTACAAAGACAGAGCCCCAAGACCCGAAGAATTAGCAAAAATGCTAGATATCGGCGACTTACGAGAACGAGTAATCGTCTCAGCTACAGCCTTAGCAGGATTCAGAGAAGGCACTCTTTCCAAACTAAAATACCGACATGTAAAAGAAGACATAGAGGCCCACAGAACACCAGTCCACATACACGTTGAAGCTGAAATAACCAAAGGAAAATACGGCGACTACGACACCTTCCTAGGACCTGAAGCCATTACGTACCTTGAGCTCTACTTAGACATGCGGCGAAAAGGAACCAGATACTCTCCGCCAGAAACAATAACAGACGAAGCACCACTAATCCGAGATGAAAGCACCAAAAAAATCAAAGAAATCACAGGCAAACAAATCCGCTACATAGTCCACAACTTGTACAAAAAAGCAGGCTTACTCAAAAAAGGACTCGGACGCCTCTACGACCTACGAGAACACAGCATGCGAAAATACTTCAAAACACAAATGATAGCACTAGGCGTTCAACCAGATTACGTTGACTATATGATGGGACACATCCCCGACACCTACAATGATATACAATCAAACGGCATAGAATTTCTAAGAAACGTCTACCAAGCAGCAGGATTATCCATAAGACCAAAAATAAAAGTCAGCAAAGTCGACGCACTAAAAGAAATAATCCGGGCATGGGGTATGAACCCAGAGCAACTCTTAACAAGGCAAGCACTAGCAGAGGGCGCCATTACTAACCAGGAAGAAGTAATCGATAAGCAGCTGGCAGTTTTAGGGCAAGAATTAAAGCGGCTGATAAAATCGGAGGCTACGGTATAAATGCCGATGTACATCATGGATTCCCGTCGGACCCGCCTTTCATTCTAAGTTTGCAGGAATATGATTCTTATGTCGACTGACTCAAAAGAAGAACAACAACAATTGCCACCACCGCATTGTTGTTCTTCTAACCTTAAGTTTACCGCTGAAAGATTTGACTTGTTTCTGCCTTTTTTTGGCCTTCAAAGAAAGACGAGTCCATCCATGTCTTCCTTAAAAAGAAGGATTAACCAAATGGATTTTACTTTTGCAGAATTTTGAAGATTTCAGCTATATTGTTGAGGGCATCTTCAGCTCCGCGCATAAGCAGTTTTTCTTTAAGTTGACTAGCGTTGGCTCCTGGCGGAATACAACCAATTGCCTTTATTCCCGCTCGTTTTGCCGCAACGATGTCATCTACGCTGTCGCCGATGTAAACTGCTTCTTTTATGCCAAGTTTCTCTAAGGCCAGGTTAATCGGGTACGGGTCGGGCTTGGATTTTTCTGAGGGATAATCCTCCATAGCAACGATGACGTCAAACATTTTCTCCACTTGGAATTTTCTAAGCACATAAAGAGTTTCTTCTCGAGGTCTTCCAGTAACTATGCCTAAGTCGTATTTCTTGTGAAGCACGTCCAGTGTCTCTTTGTGCAGCAGCCATTTTTCGTTTTCTATGAATCCCCTTTTACCTTGTATACCCCAGTAAAGTTCCTGAAATTTCTTTACTACCTCAGTTTTTATTGCTTTCTTGCCTTTGTTGACCAGAATTGCTTCAGTCAGGTCCCAGTCGTTGTTGTAGCCGCCTTTCTCTTTGAGTTCTTGAATCTCACTTGCCTGAACCTCTATTCCGCTGAAAAAATGAACTGTTTCTTGGATGGCTTTTCTATAGGACTCCGTTACGTCAACGAGCACACCGTCCATGTCAAACAGGATGGCGAACTCTTTAGTTGATTTAGCGTTGGAAGCAGCTGTTTTCAAATCTGTCCCTCATTAGGCGTTGTCTCACTTTGAGTATTAATCTTTCGCAGGGCTTCTGCCAAAGAGTTCAAACCTGCGCAGACCACCAGAGCCCAAAAAAGAAGACATTTTGCTTCACCAGTAAAACAACTATTGAAGTTTTTAGTCTCGCTAATTTCGACCCAAGTGGAAAACATGGCCTAGAAAAGGAAAAGCAGTTTCGATGTCTAAACGTGATAGTGGAGTAAGATTTGGATTATTATGAAGATGCCGAATCCTATACTGATTGTGCCAGTGACTGCCCCGATTTTTTCATGCACATTCTCGATATGGGCCGCCGTATAGTTTAGTATGGAGCTGATTAAGCAGGCGATGCTGACCATGCCCAATATTACTCCGGCACCGAACAAAAGAATGAAGACCAAACCTAACTCCAGAGAACTCACGGTGGTTAAGGTAACCAACATTATTGCGGCGCTGCCCGCCAATCCTTGAAGGATGCCCGTTAACGCTGACTTGTGTATGTGAGAGTTGTCGTGACTGCGAGGTTTGTAGAGCTGAGAGTCAGAGCTGAGAGTTTGGACGTTGGTGGCCTTTTCGAGTTCTTTTGGATGCAATTTGTGTGCTGCAAACGGCTTAATCACGAGAATTCCCAGGATAATGAGCATTGTTGCCGCAGCAAATTCGAACAACTGCACAACGCTTTCAGGGATTACTATTCTTAAACCCAAAACCAGCAGGCCTGCCACAAGTAAAACCGCTGAATGCCCTGCGCCCCATGCGGTGGCGGAGACGACGGATTTTCGTAGGCTTGTGCTGTTGCATAGAAGCGTGGAAACCGCAACGACGTGGTCAGGGTCAAGCGAATGTCCTAATCCCAATACGAAAGCGGTTGCAACTATCAGGACGGAGGCAACATCTACCATAACATCTCAACGGTGGTTGTTTCAGTAATGTATTTCTCTTCAAATTAAAACCTCCACCATGGACGCACACTATTCGACTTAGCTGAACCAACTTATTTCTGGCATCCAGACGTGCCCGCTCTGAAATCCTTGAGAAGATCCATCTTGAATTTTTCAGAAAACGCTTCGTTATACAGCCTAGTAATCTCTGGTGGTGCAGCGACTTTCATGATTTTGTCAAAATCTAATGACTGCTCGGCCACTTCAAGAGCTTTTGCCCCGAACTCTTCATACTTAATTTCAACTTCGGGAATCGCGCCACGTCCAACCACGTCAACGCGGGGAACTATTCCAAGCAACTCAACGCCCGCATTCGCAAAAGCTCGTTCTATAATTAACTTGATCTCGTCAGTTAAGTATTCCACACACATCCTGTTTAGGATTACCCCGACGGTCCGTACTCCCAGACTTTTCAGGAGACTCACATAGTTAAGGGCTCCAACCATTCCTCCCTCAATCCCTTCTTTGTCGCATCCAGCAACAACCACTGTGGGCACACCTAAAGACGCTGCTATTTCCGCTGTTGAGCGAGGTTTGGCCAGTTGACTAAACAATATTCCCGTAAACGAATCCATTGCGCCTTCAATAATAAGAAAGTCGTAATCGCAAGCAGCCTCTTTTACCACATCCAAATGGGATTTCCACCCGCAGTCAGCAACCTTCATGGAAGAATAGTTCCTAATCGGCTCCTTAATCAAGTAAAGCGCAGGTACAACGTCTCGTATGTCTCCGCCGACTTTGACGACACCGACATTTACCCCTCTCCTTTTTAATAAAGCCGCCAACCCTGTAACAATGAAGGTTTTTCCAGAACCACTTTCCAAGCCCGTTATTAGAAGAGTACGTAAACTCTTCGCTTTCTTGGTTATTCTTCTTTCCGGATAAATGTCTGTTGAAATTCCCACTTCACTCTTGATTATGCTTAAGATTTTTGCGTTTCTTTTCTTGATTTCCTTCATTTCAACCGAGTTTATATCCAACGATTTTGCAATTCCTTCGACAATGGTGGAATTCTGATCCAGTAATGCATGAATCATGACCCCGACAACATTACCCTGTTTGTTGGAGATGCCTGAAACGAGTTCCCGCCGGTGCTTTAAATAATCTAGGCGTTGAACATGGGAAACCAGTATGCTTTTGGCGCCGCTATTCAGCAAGATGTCGCCATACGTGTGACAGTGAAAGCCCGAAACTTCCGCTCCAACTTTATCTGTCAGATAGCTTGATCCGATCACCTTAGCTTGAACTTGGTCAGTGCAGATTAACGGTTTAAACTCTGCGTCAAGCAAACCAAGACCTTCCTTCACGATCGGTGTGGCTGACAGGCGTCCAATGTCAGTTCCCCGAGAAAGAATCTGAAAGCCAGAGCATATGCCGAGAACAAACTTGCCTGCCTCAGCCATCTTCAAAATTTCCCTTTCAACATGTCCCCTTATAGTGTGAGATTCCACGAGGCTGCCGCCAGGGATTATAATCATGTTCAATATTTCTGAGGCAGGTTTGCCACCTATTAGCCCATCTTCACGAACCAAGTCCGTTGGTAAGTTGCCAAAAGCTTCAAAACAAGGCAGTGTTCCGGGCAAATAGATTAAACCTATTCTATGCCTCAACTTTGTTCCCCAACGCTTTCGTTAAACATTGTAGAGGTTTTATTTAACGTGGTCGGTTCATCCAGCAATTTAACGCAGATCTACCTCAACAGCTCACAAGAAATCTGCAATTCACCCTCTGCATTGTGATGCAAAGAAAAAGTAGGCTGACGAGGTTCCAAGATTTAATGTGTAATGAGTTTCAACGCTAAAGCTTCCAAAGCCAAAACAGGCAAAATTACTACCACTCCAAACAGCACCGTGGTTAGCTGCATTATCCTCCAAGCTTTAGTTATGGCCTCTGGAGAAATTGCCTCTCCATCTCCCAACGCATAATACCCTTCCTTTTCTAACTGCGTATTCAACGCTCCTGCCATAGCAGAAATGGTCCATCCGGCATTTGGGCTTGCAGTTTTGTTTCTGTCTCTTTTGAGGATTCGCCAGGAGTTCTTCCAGTCAGCACCCAGCAACCCAACTGAAGCAACCATCAAAACTGCAGTCAGCCTTGAAGGAACATAGTTTGTCATCGTGTCCATTTTCGCTGAGAACCAACCGATGTTCACGTTCACCGCATCTCGATAACCCACCATTGAATCCAACGTGTTGATTACCCTGAAGGCAAAAGCACCCGGAACCCCAAACAAGGCAAAGAAGAAAAAGGGCGAAGTCACCCCATCCGTGGTGCTTTCAGCAATGGATTCAACCGCAGCAGAAATTATGTGTCGTTCATCCAGCTTGTTTGGGTCGCGACGCACAATAAAACGTAACCACTTTCTTGCTTCATTTGGGTCCTTGTTCTTCAAGGCTTTCTCTATTGGGTAAGTGTAGTATCGCATACATTTTAGGGCGAAAGTCGTCTTCAGCAAAATTGCTGCCGCCACTATGTAAATCAGCCAGCCCCAAACTGGTATTTGTCTAAGAGCCCAAAGAAGCAAGAACACTGGAACTGCAAAAAGCACTATTACCCCAACGCACAAAAGCACGCCGTTGGCCTTTTCGGTTTTAGGGTTCGGGCTTTTCAATCTAGGCTTCAGAAACGCAATTGCATTGCCCATCCATACTGTAGGGTGAGCTTTATCCGGAATCTCCCCAAAGGCCACGTCGATGAAGAAAGCCAATGTGAAAATCAAAACAGAATCAACAAAGAAAGACAAGTCAAAGGGGAACATGTTCAAATCTCAAACCTGCTTAACCTATGATCTCCCTTAATGCTGTTAGCAACCGCTCGTTTTCCTGCCTTGTCTTAACCGCAACACGAACGTAATACTTATCTATGCCTGCAAAGGAGCTGCAGTCTCGAATCAAAATTCCTCGACTCAGCATTTTTGCTTTAAGCTGTGCTGCTGTGAAACCTGATTTCTTAGTGTTCATGAATATGAAGTTTGCATCTGGAGGGTAAACTTCTAAAACTTTAAGCTTGGACAAACTGCTCAGAAGGAATGACTTCTCCTCTTTAATCAATTCAAGAGTTCTCTTCAAGTGATCGTTGTCGTTTAAAGCAGCGATGGCTGCAGCTTGACCCAGACAATTAATGTTCCAAGGTATTTTGGCGTTCGTCAGGACACTGATGACTTCTTCAGACCCAATTCCATAACCTATTCTAAGTCCTGTTAACCCAAAAATCTTCGTGAACGACCTTAAGACAAACAAGTTTGGAAACTCACCAATTCGGCCAATCATCGACAAGCTGTCTCCATTTTCCACGAACTCAAGGAAATCCTCATCAAGAAAAACTAAGACATTCCTCTCAAGAGATTGCTGGATTATCTCCGCGAGCTTCTTGCTCGGTGTTAAGATGCTTGTGGGGTTGTTTGGGTTGCAGAAGTAAACTATCTTGGTTTTCTCCGTCAAGGCGCGCGAGAAACTTGTTGGATCAGCTTTAAAATCTTTGCTCAATTTTACATGCTTGACTTTTTCTCCGGTTTTTCTAACAGCGTTTTCATATTCCCCGAAAGATGGTGCTGGAACAAGAGCCACATTGCCCTTCTGCATGAACGCCTCGGCAAACAAGTAGATAAGTTCCGTTGATCCATTGCCCACCACTATGTTGTTTTGGGTTATTCCTGGGTAATGGTTAGCTATGGCTTTGCGTAATGCAATTGAGCATGAATCCGGGTAACTGGGGATCTGCCCGAAAGCACCCTTTATTGCTTCCAGCGCTTTCTCTGAAGGCCCCAAAGGATTAACACTTGAGCTAAAATCCAAAATTTCTTCGCGTCTAAAACCAGTCTTGCCAGCGGCTTCAAAAACGTCTGCGCCGTGGACGCAGGGTTTAAGATTCCGGAAGTTCGCTTTAGCCAAATCCAACGCTGGTTTCACTGGTAATCATCCTCCAATTCTTTCAAGGTAGGTGAATAAATTTGTTATCAATTGCATGAGGTATATTCCTCGGCAATTTAACGAGTTCAGATAGATTTTGATTGTTTGTTAGTTGAAAGGTCATATAAACATTCTTTGAATGCCTAATTCACACAATCATCTGAAAAACGCAAAAAGTAGAAAGTAAAAAAGAGTATTCAAAGCCTAAAAACGGCTTTTGGCACCACAGTTATTCTTAAGGCTTGGACCGATTGTTTAGCCACTCTCTTAGATTTCCTGAGTAGATCCCCCAAGCTCTCAACTTCGGTGAAATCGTTCTAATCAACGCTGGACAAGTTATTAACACGATAGGCAAGTTCAACGCGAACGTCGGCACAAGAATGGTCAATGCTTGAGTGGCAGTAAATAACTGAGGAACAATTGTGTATTGCCAAAGAATGTAGCCTGCCCCCACAAAGAGACTCAAAGAGTATACGCCTACGAGGATACCCAGGCTCTTTTTCTTTCCATCTTCAGCGGCTTTTTGTGGAATAAGGGTCCAATTTATCATGTATATTATGAGGGCGACGATTGATTCGAACACGCCCAGAAAACCTAATCCTTCCACAAAAGCGCCTCCTATAAACCCTCCAATCATACTTCCAGCTAATCCACTCCAACCGAACCACAGAGGAAAAACGCCCAGCAAGATAATCGGCAGATAAAGGAGCGTAAAATTCGGCAACGTAACAGTATACGATAGGAAGAAAAATATGGCATAGAGCGCTGCTGACATTGCCATTATCGACGCTTGCTTAGCTTTGCTTGTTTTTCTTATCGTCATTTGTTTATCTGCTCCTTTTGCATGTTACTTTGAGTTTACCAGTTGTGCATAGTTTTTCTCAACTTCATTAAGCATAATCTGTTTGGTTATTGCACCCTCCGACTTAGCAATCGCAGCTATGGTTGAACCTCCAACTCCAACACCCTCCTTTACAACACCAGCCTCGTAGGCTCTCAAACCGCTGAATCTGGAGTTGCTGAAGTCTAAATCGGCTGCAAGTATCGGAACATCTGCGATTTGACTAATGATCCCTTTAAGATCAGATGTCTTGTCGTTTATTATCCATCGAGTAGTTCCAATTGCGACATTGCCCAACACATTCGGATTCAAAGCTTTGACAACAGCCAGGACTGCACTCATCTGGGTTCCACCTGCCATCAGAACAGGAACTCTTTTTGCCGCACCCAAAACTAACCCCGCAAAAGCAGGCATCATCGGATCACCAACACAGGAGACCGCTTTCAACGGGTCATTTGCCAACGCGCCAAACTCCATTCCCAAAGCTCTCAAGCCGGCTTCAACAGTTTTAATTTTGAGCTCATGAGGGTTACCAGGCATACTGCTGCTAACTTTTCCTCTGGCATCTATACCCATAGCCGACAAAACACCCAACGCAGTTGTTGTTCCCCCAGGAATGCTTTCCCCAATTACAAGATATTCAGCGGTCGAAGACAATATCTCTCCGGCAAGTAATGCTCTTTGCAGAACTTCCTCAGCGTTTTCTACTGCTTTGCCCGTTCTTATGTCTCTTCCAGGCTTTGCTCCCAACTCCAAGAACGGAACCTGGGGCAGTATACGTAAACCAGCATTAACAGGAAGAGCAGAAATCTTTGCCAGCTTTAGCGCTGACATAGTCACCAACGCTGGGGTTGGAATTCCGTCAGGGGTAACAGGCACACCGTTGATGCATCTGCATTTTCCAAGTAGAAGAAGCTCAATGTCAGCAGGAGGCGTATAGTCAGTTATCTCGGGGTTTGCTCCGGCTGCCGAAATGCCTGAGATTTTCCCTGTTTCCGTTGTGCCTAGAGTGCAGACGAAAAGCGGGTTTTTACTTTTTATTTTCGTCAGAAAACTTTTGCCCTCGGCTTCATTGTGAGCTAATAGTATGTCTTGCATTTTCTCATTCTCGCTGGTTTATGGTTCAAAGGATGGAAACGCAAATCATAAAAGCCTTTTCATGCGTATTACAATCGTAGTGTGTGACAAAATATGAGGGTGACAAACGTTCGTCTTTCCGACAAAATAATCTCCGACACAGAAAGACTGGCAAAAAAACACGGACTAAACAGATCCGAGGTCATTCGTCAAGCATTAACAGTGTACCTTCATTTAGTCGAAAACGTCGGAACCATGTTAAGACCCATAGCGTTTCAGGTGAAACCCTCACAAATCATGTACACCCGAAGGGGGGACGTGACAATCCTCAAGGTCCCTACAGGACACTCCATAGTGGTCGGTTCAACATCATCTGGCGCAATAGGACCAAAATCAATGGATGAAATCAAAGTTAACGGTCGAGTAGTGGGAAAGTTTCTGGCACGCGTTGCATTGATGGATGTAGTAGCCACAGGTGCGTTCCCGCTTCTCCTATCAGTCACTTTGAGTGTGGAAAAGGAACCGACCGGTAGGGAAATTCTAGATGGAATAAGAAACGAAGCCGTAATCCTGGGGCTGGAGCCTAACCAAGTCTTAATGGAGAATACAGAAGAAAACTTTAAAACAATGCAAACTGGGGCCGGCTTGACCGTAGTTGGATTTGCCAACGAAGAAGAATTGCGTTTGGGCAAAACCCGACCTGGAGATTTGCTGGTTGCAGTTGGCAAGCCCAAGGTTGGTGATGAAGTTATCCCTGCAGAAGTCAGAGGAGAAATAGCTGATTTAAGAAACGTTTCTTTGCTTTCGCAAAAAAAGTTTATACACGACATTGTTCCGGTTGGAACCTTCGGAATCGCCTACGAAGCTAGAATGATGGCATATGCTGTAGGCCGACAACTAAAGCTTGCAGAGGAAAGCAGTTTGGATTTAGAAAAGTCTGCTGGACCAGCAACAGTTGTGCTTGTCACCTTGGATCCCGAGAAGCTCGAAGATCTAAATTTGTTGCTTCGAAAACCAACTGCTGTAGTGGGCGAAATACTTTAGTCAAGGTTTCCTGAGTTTTCTGAAAGCCGGCACAACGTTAACAGGTGTTGATTTACAATTGTGCCTTTGGCGTTACGGAGGTAGATTTGATTATATGATAATTCTGCAAATGGTTAAGAGACTTTGCTACAAGATCCTCATGGCCGTAAGTGAAAACCTCATTAGGGACTATGTTTCCTTCTCGAATATCAGTGCAATTATGTCGCTTACGCTTTGTCGGTTCTTTGTTAACTTCTTTTCGCAGCTTTTTCATCCTTGCGAAGGCGACTTAACAAACCACGTTGCTCGGGTTCGCAACAATTATTAAATTTATTAGAATGAATAGGGAACCAAAAATTGGAATGAGGGGATAGATGAAGTATGGTTAGACGGTCAATATTCGATCAAATATTCAAAGAGATGCAGAACATCCGTTTCAGGCTTGATGACCTTGAAAATAATTTGTCAAGCTGGAATCCGCAGCCGCTTGAAATTTCAGAATCAAAGCTGATTTCTTTGCCTGATCATCTGCGGAAAACGTACATGGTTGTTGTTTCTAAAGGCGAATGCAGCGCAATCCTAGTTTCCAACCTTACCGGACGATGCCGCGCAATTGAAAGCAACTACTTAAACCAATTAGCACGCATGGGTTGGCTAAACAAACGCAGAGTATCCAAAACAACACACTTCCGAGTGCTCTCAGAAAAAATGCCTAATGAGACAAAAGTGGTAAAAGCTAAAGAAAAGCCTGTGGAGACCAAGGTTTTTCCATAAGGATTACTTAGGCAAGCAACATTTTCAAAAGGTCCTCAAACTTTACTGTTAGAAGAAAATGCCAACAAAAGCAGCAACGCCTAAAATTTTTACCATTGAAGGAAAATTCGGCTCTTTCACAAATGGACCTTCAGAGGAGTCACTGGCGCAGCCAAATTCTGAACTATAGAGTATCTCTCAAACAAAATAGCCACCGATACACAAACAAGCTCAAACGCCAATTCACAATGAGTAATCGAAAAGCAAAATACGCATTGTTCAAACATACTGGTTAGTACCTTTTGGCAAAGGCAGTTTTCTAAGGAACAATGTCTTCTGACCTTTTGTTTAAGAATATTTTGCAAAGTTCTTATCTTAAGCTCAAGTTCTGTTTTGTCGGTTTATTAAAAATCGGCTTTTAAGCGGTGTTTGCGCATCATCAGTTTATTGTTTGAGTTTCTTGATGTAGTAGACCAACGCGAGGCCAACTACTCCGAAGAATCCTCCTGCACCTATGAAAATGCCGTTTTTGGCGAGGAACGGTTGCTCTTCAACGGTGACTACTAGCTGGTTTCCGAATGCAGGGTAGGTTTGGGTGTCTCCCGCGAATGACGCTTGAACCGCCCAGTCGCCCGTACTGTTTGTCGGAATGTCGATAGTGAATGTTCCGTTTTCGAATGTGGTTGCTTTGTAGTCGTATGTCTCTTTTGCGTTCATGAAACTCAAAGTCATCGTTTCGACGCCTGACGCGCCTGTCAATGTTCCTTGAATAGTTACGTTTTCCCCAACATGCACGGTATCTTTGATAGCCGTGACGTTCAAGGTAGAATATTGCTTAACGGTAAAGTTTCCTTCTGCTGAGAGAGTATTCATTAAGGTGTCGTTTGCGAATACTCGGTAATCTATGCGGGTTCCTGCTTTCTGCGGTGGAATGACACCGCTGCATGTTCTGTTTTCTATTTTCATAGCGACTTCCACAGTACTGTTCCATCGGTCCGTAGAATAGTCCAAAACGGCGTTCGTTATGTCAGTGGAGTTCGAAATGTAACTTATGGTCGTTTGGTTTCCAACGTTGGCTTTGCCTAAGAGTTGTGTGTCATTTGAAGGCAGCAGGCAGGCTCCGTCGAATTGTGTTTTTACTAAGAAATCAACTTTTCCGAAGCCAACTTCGCCGATAAGTACTAGCTGATAGAGAGTCTTGCCAGATGAAGTGGAGTCGGCGACAGTTACAGTTGAGTTTGCGGTTGCATCGTAACTTAAGAACATGTCTTCGCCTTTGTATTCGCAGCTCGCGTAAGCAACGCCGCGGTAGCCTTCGCTGTTCAGGTTGTAGCCGCCGACATTTCCTGTGCGGTTGCCATATAATCCGGGTTCCCAAGGTAGCGGCGCCCCGTTGAGGACGAGCGAGTCTGGGTTACTCATCGCGTAAAGTCTCGCTTCGTACATGTCCAAGGTGTCTGGTACTTTAACGTACACTTCCACTTGTGGGCTGTCGGTTACGAATTCATAGGACCAAGAGGTGTTAACCCCTGAAGAACCATCTGATTTTTTGCCATCGATTGCGCAGGAGAACCATTTATCTGTCTCCACGTTTTCGATAGCCATGAAGGTGGCGTTTTCTGCGCCTTTGCTTTCCCGCGCATCATTCACTATCATAAACGTATAGTTTCCCGAGGTTGCAGGAGTGAAAAATGTGTCATTTATTCTTGTTCCCAGGTGTTCAGGTAGCCCGGCAGCTTCTGTATGCTCGCTTTCAAGCAAGCCTTTAGGGTCATACACGTAGATGTCATAGTCTGTTTTGGGCTCTGAACCGTTGTTAACCCATCCACCATACATGTACACGTGGTAGCTGTGTCCCGCGACTAACGGTTCAACGATACTCCAGTTACTGCCAATGCCGATTTGAGAGTCATTGAAGAAGAGGGGAAACATAGGTTTGCCCACGCTGGTCCAGTTGCCTTGGCTTGAGTTAGTGTAGGTTTGGACAAATTGCGAATACTCAGAAGTCCCAGAGATTTCAAAGGGCTCCGTAGCTTTCACGCTGGTCAAAGGAGAGAAAACCAGCGTGGTCAAGAAAGCTACCACTAACAGAACCAACACTCCCTTACCAAGTTTAGTGCTATTCGCTTTCATCGCAATATCCTTCCTGCTTTTTATCTACTCAAAGGCATATCTGTTATGAAAACAAAATACGAATTAACAATCAGCAATCAAACTTCGCCAAGCAAACACAAAAGGGTAAAACATACATAACCACAATAATAGAAAGGAATCCGCACATGCCTCAAACCAAACACAAAATCATCATAGGTAACAGCCAACAAATGCCCGAAATCCCAGAAGCCAGCATACACTTGATGGTGACCTCGCCTCCTTACCCCATGATCCAAATGTGGGACAAGCAATTCGCAGAGGTTGATCCGAAAATTGGGGCGCTCTGGCAGGAACTGGAGAAGAACCAACAGGAAGAAACCGTTGCCCAAATCTACGATACCATGCACGAAAACTTGGCGAAGGTTTGGGCAGAAACTTTCCGCGTTCTCGTTGACGGCGGAATTGCGTGTATAAACATCGGGGACGCCACCCGCTCTGTGAACGGCAGGTTCCGCGTTTTCCCAAACCATGCCAGAATCTTGGAAAACTGCGAAAAAATCGGCTTTACCACGCTACCATATATCTTGTGGAAGAAACCCACAACAAAGCCGATGTACAAGGGAAAAGGCGCATTTTTGGGCTCAGGTTTCCTGCCGCCAAACGGCTACGTCACACTCGACTGCGAGTTCATCCTGATTCTCAGAAAGGCAAAACTTAGAAAATTCCCGCCAAAAGATCCCAATCGTTACGACAGTCAGATGACCAAGAAGCAGCGCGACGAATGGTTTACCCAAATCTGGCAAATCACAGGAACCCGCCAAACAGCCGACTCGTTGGAACGCAGAACGGCCGCATACCCTGACGAAATCGCCTACCGCCTAATCAAGATGTTCAGCATAAAAGGAGACACGGTGTTAGATCCATTTATAGGCTCAGGAACCACAACAAAAGTCGCAATGCAAAACGAACGGAACAGCGTCGGATACGAAAAAGATCAAAACCTACTCCCAACCATAACCAAAAAAATAGAAAATAGCACTACTAGAGTGTTGACTGAAGTAAAAATAATGACGCGCTAAAAATGTAACTGTAGAAATTAAGCGGCTTAATTTGATTCAGAAGAAAAGAATTACAGAGCATTTTGCTTGTTCAGTGATGTGGTTGTGGTTTGGGTTTGCTGGGTTTTATTCATCATTGAAGAGTGTTATTGCACTTTGCATCCTGTAGCTTTTTTCTGCTAAAAGTAAAAGATGATGATGATGATGACAAAGCAAACCACGCACCCATCATCTTCTAAGGTTGAAGTGCAATCTTAAATCCGCTACGTTCACTTACTATTGATGGGATAAAATGGATAGGGCAACTCTCCGAGTCGATTCAGAGGGCGTCTTCTTTGATCCTATAAGAGATTTAATTCTGGAGCCGTGGGCGGTTAGCACCGAGGGAGCTTTTCCGCAACGCCGTAAAAACCAAAAAATCGAACGGATCCGTAAACCAACCCAATCAAAAACAAACTGAAAATGTGCAAAAAAACTTTTGCTAAACCCCAATTTTCAGACAGAAACCGCAAACAAGCCACAAAAAGGTTTATTAGATTGTCGCGTAGCTGTTTGTTGTGCTCTTAAAAAATATTGGAGACCCCTTTTTCGAGTTGGACCAACCGAACTCGAAGGACTTGCAAGTTTGAAGGAAACCCGCATGAAAAAAATACGTCAGGGCATAAGTGAAATAAAAATTGCGGGAGAGAATTAAAATTGACTGAACTTTCAAAAGAAGATACCCATCTGTTGTTGAAGACTTTCTTCAACGAAAAAGGCCTAGTTAGGCAGCACCTAGACAGTTATAACGAATTTATTGACCACGGACTTCAAGAAGTTGTAGACGAAGTCGCGGAAATCCCCATTGAGGTTCCAGAAAGTCCCTATAAAGTAAAACTTGGCCAAATATGGGTCATTGACCCACAAAGTCGAATCACAGGACCGTACGCAACCGAAGTCGACGGAACAAAACACGAAATCTACCCTATGGAAGCTCGACTTAGAAACTTGGCTTACGCAGCACCTATTGCGCTAGAAATGACCCCTATAATTGACGGTAGAGAACAAGATACCGAACTGGTCTACATCGGGAATATCCCAGTTATGCTTAAAAGCAAACTTTGCTTCCTAAGCCAACTTAGCCGCGAAGAACTTATTGCCGCAGGAGAAGACCCTGACGACACAGGCGGCTACTTTGTAGTTAACGGCTCCGAACGCGTTATCGTCGCTATGGAAGACCTAGCACCAAATCGCGTTATCATCGATCTAGATGAAAAAGGCACATCCCCCGTTTATCAAGCTAAAATCTTCTCAACCACCGTTGGCTTCAGGGCAAGAATAGAGCTTAAACTCAAAGCAGACGACGCAATTTACGTGTCAATGCCTGGTGTCCCCACAGAAATCCCATTCGTAGTTATCATGCGCGCACTCAGCTTAGAAAAAGACAAAGATATTGCCGAAGCTGTATCTCTGGATAAAGATCTCCAAAAAGAAATGGGGCCTTCATTCGAGAAAGCCATCGGTGTAGATACTCCACAAGACGCAATTTTATTCATCGGAAATCGAGTAGCTCACGGACAAGTTGAAGAATACCGTCTACAAAAAGCAGAAACCGCCCTTGACAAAAACTTCCTTCCTCATCTTGGTAGAACTGACAAACAGCGCAAAGACAAAGCAATATTTCTCGGTGAAATGGCGAGTAGAGTCATTCAGCTCAAAATGGGCAGACGCCAGCAAGATGACAAAGACCACTTTAAAAATAAACGTCTCCGCCTTGCAGGCCCGCTTTTGGCCGACTTGTTCCGCGTTGCTTTCAGAAACTTAACACGAGACATAAAATACCAGCTTGAACGCATAGGCGTAAAAGGTCCAATAATTACCGTTTCCGCCGCTGTACGCCCAGGAATAATCTCAGAGAGATTCCAACATGCGTTGGCGACGGGTAACTGGGGCAGAGGCAGAGTTGGCATCACTCAACTGCTAGACCGAACTAACTACATTTCTACTCTAAGCCACCTTCGAAGACTGCAGTCACCGCTTAGCAGAAGTCAACCAAACTTCGAAGCTCGAGACTTGCACCCGACTCATTGGGGCCGGTTATGTCCTAACGAAACGCCTGAAGGTTCAAACTGCGGTCTCGTAAAGAACCTTGCGTTGTCTTCATCCATCTCGGTCGGAGTAAACCCAGAAAAAATCAAACAGTTGCTTTTCGAAATGGGAACCGTTCCAGCTTACGAGTCAAACGATGTCATGAAAATTAACGGCGCCAAAGTTTTCGTTGATGGAAACATAATTGGTTACTGTAGCAATCCACAGGATGCAGTCAAATCTTTCCGCGAAAAACGGCGCTCAGGCGAAATCTCAACTGAAGTAAACATCACCCACTTCACCAAAGCTCAAACTGAATCTGAAGAAGTGCACGCTAATTGCGACGAAGGCAGAGTCAGAAGGCCACTTATAATCGTTGAAAACGGCGTACCAAAATTGCAGGCGAAGCATCTCGAAAAAATCGCTTTGGGCGAATGGACATGGGAAGACCTCGTTAAAAACGGGATAATCGAGTACTTGGATGCTTCCGAAGAAGAAAACGCTTACGTTTCTATAACATTGGACAAGGTAGGTCCTGAACACACTCATTCAGAAATCGCCACCTTCACGATTCTGGGAATATGCGCTTCCACAATTCCTTACCCTGAACATAATCAGTCGCCACGCAACTCTTACCAGGCTGCAATGGCTAAGCAAGCCCTCGGAATTTACGGCACAAACTTCCAAAACCGTGTAGACTCAAGGTCACACATTCTCCATTACCCACAGGCACCGCTAGTTGAAACGGAGCTCATGGAGGTTATGGGTTACAAGCAGCGACCCACAGGGCAAAACTGCGTAGTCGCGGTGCTCAGCTTCGAAGGCTACAACATGGAAGACGCCATTATATTCAACAAAGCAAGCATCGAACGCGGCTTAGCTCGCTCCACGTTCTTCCGCATTTACGAAGCCGAATGCCGCCAATACTTGGGCGGACTAAAAGACAAATTCACCGTACCTGAACCTGGAACCCGTGGATACCGCGGGGAACAATACTACCGTCTTTTGGAACCCGACGGCATAATCAGTCTCGAGTCAACAGTAGCAGGCGGAGATGTCCTAATCGGCAGAGTCAGCCCACCAAGATTCCTCGAAGAATACAAAGAATTCGAAGTCAAAGGACCCTCAATGCGCGACACATCAGCCGACATGCGTCCATCTGAAAACGGAGTCGTCGACGCTATATTTATAACCGCATCCGGAGAAGGAAGCAAACTTGTCAAAGTCCGCGTTCGCGACCAACGAATTCCTGAACTCGGTGACAAATTCGCTTCACGCCACGGACAGAAAGGAGTCATCGGCTTAATCGTTCCACAGGAAGACATGCCGTTCACAGACGAAGGCACTGTTCCAGACCTCATAATTAACCCACACGCTATCCCCTCAAGAATGACCATCGGGCAGTTCATTGAATCGTTAGCTGGAAAATGTGCAGCAGCAAGAGGAAAACCCGCAGACGGTACACCATTCGCCAACGAAGGCCCTGACGAAGTGCGAAAGAACCTTGTAAAACTCGGCTTCAGCCACACAGGCAGCGAAGTGTTCTACAACGGAACCACAGGCGAGAAATTCGTTGCTGACGTCTTCGTAGGCATCGTTTACTATCAGAAACTGCACCACATGGTCGCCGACAAGATTCACGCCAGAGCCCGCGGGCAAGTTCAAATGTTAACCAGGCAGCCAACTGAAGGTCGCGCTCGTGGTGGCGGTCTGAGGTTCGGAGAAATGGAGCGAGACTGCCTCATTGGACACGGCGCTGCAATGCTTCTAAGAGACAGATTGCTAGAAGAATCCGACAAATACACCCTTTACATTTGTGAAAACTGCGGACAAATAGCTTACTACGACATGAAGCAGCGCAAGTACGTGTGCAAAATATGCGATGAGAAAGCAAAAGTGGCTCCGGTAATTGTTTCGTATGCATTTAAGCTCTTGTTGCAAGAGCTCCAAAGCTTATGCATTACACCTAAGTTAAGACTTAAGGAGAGGGCTTAAAATGACTGAGGAATTAATTCATAAAGTAGTTGACGAAATCAGCTTCGGTTTAATCTCACCCAAAGATCTACGTAAGCAATCCGTTGTAGAAATTCAAACGCCAGACACTTATGACGAAGACGGTGCACCAATCACAGCTGGACTCATGGATGGCAGACTAGGCACTCTTGAACCCCGGCAACGCTGCAAAACTTGCGGCAACACCGCCATTCGCTGCCCAGGGCACTTCGGCCATATTGAGCTTGCAGTTCCCATTGTACATATAGAATTTACTAAAATCATCTTTGACCTTCTAAGAGCAACTTGCCGCACCTGCGGACGTGTTCTCCTATCCGACGAAGCTGCCAAGAAAACCCGCGGCAGAATCGAACGGTACATGGAACTTTTAGGCGTTATTCCCGACGAGATTTACAAGGAAATCATTCAGGAAATCAAGACCAAACAGTGCCCTCACTGCGCGTCAGGTCAATTCAAAATTACTTTTGAGAAACCAACCAAGTTCATTGAGCAGACTGAAGCGGGTTCTGAGCCGTTAACTCCAAGTATGATCCGAGAACGCCTTGAACGCATCAGTGACGAGGATTTGGAAATTTTGGGTTTCAACCCCAAAGTAGCCCGTCCCGAATGGATGGTCCTCCAAGTTTTGCCTGTGCCACCAGTCTATGTACGTCCTTCAATCACTTTGGAGTCAGGTATTCGCTCAGAAGATGACTTAACCCACAAACTCGTAGATATCATCCGTATTAATCAGCGCCTCAAAGAAAACATGGAAGCAGGAGCACCTACACTCATTATCCAAGACCTGAGCGAACTTCTACAATATCACGTGACTACTTACTTCAACAATGAGGCTTCAGGCATTCCGCCAGCAAGACATCGTTCAGGCAGAGCCCTAAAGACCCTCTCCCAACGGTTGAAAGGCAAAGAAGGACGTTTCAGAAGCAACCTTTCAGGTAAGCGTGTAGATTTCTCCGCTCGTACAGTAATCTCACCCGACCCAAATCTTGACATAAACGAGGTTGGTGTTCCCAAAGATGTTGCTATGCGACTATCCGTGCCCGAAAAAGTCACCGCTTGGAACATCGAAGAACTGAAAAGACTCGTTATCAATGGACCTGAAAACTACCCTGGCGCACTCTACATAATTAGACCAGACGGCAAACGCATTCGCTTGGAATTCGTAGTTGACCGAACAAAAATCGCTGAAGCTGTTGAGCTTGGCTTCGTTATTGAACGCCACCTTAAGAACGGTGATATCGCAATCTTTAATCGGCAGCCTTCACTTCACCGCATGTCAATTATGGCGCACTACGTCCGCGTGTTGCCATACAAGACTTTCCGCATGCACCTTTGTGTTTGTCCACCTTACAACGCAGACTTTGACGGCGACGAAATGAACCTCCACGTTCCTCAAAGCGAGGAAGCACGCACCGAAGCGTTGTTGCTAATGCAGGTTCAAGATCAAATTCTCTCCCCCAGATTCGGTGGGCCTATCATCGGTGCAATCAGAGACTTCATCACTAGCGCATACTACTTCACGCGACGCAGCAATTATCTAACCCGAAACGAAGTTAACCGCCTTCTAACAGCCACCGGATATCTTGGTGCACTTCCTGAACCAGCGCTCAAAGACCCACAGGACATGTGGTCTGGCAAGCAAATCTTCAGTTTGTTCCTGCCGAAAACGTTGAACTACGTTTTGAAAGCAAACATCTGCCAAGGCTGCACTAAATGCCAAGAAGAAGATTGTCAACACGACGCCTACGTAGTAGTCAGGAATGGACAACTTGTTTCCGGGATTATTGACCGCCGAAGCATAGGCTCTGAACAATCCGAAAGCCTCCTTCACAGGATAATTAAAGACTATGGCACCCAAGCAGGAAGAGAATTCCTCAACAAGATTACTCGGTTACTAAAACTCTTCATATCTATGCGCGGCTTCAGTTACACATACGACCAACTGGTTCTATCCCCACGCGCGAGAAACAGAATCGCTAAAACCATGGACAGAATTGAGAGAAAAATAGAGGAACACATCGAGAACAAGAAAAACGGGACATTGCCTCGTCTTCCGGGTCAGACGCTTGAGGAATCATTCGAAATCTACGTTATGCACGAACTTGCAACCGCCCGAGATGAAGCAGGCAAAATTGCAGACGACGATTTCACACTGGAAAATGCTGGAATAGTTATGACGCGAACTGGCGCCCGAGGCTCAAGCCTTAACATTGGTCAAATGGCGGCGTGCGTTGGTCAGCAGTCAGTCCGAGGCAAACGTATTTTGAGAGGCTACGCAGGAAGAGCATTACCTCACTTCATGGTTGACGATCCGACACCTAGTGCGCGAGGCTTCGTCTATAACTCTTATCAAACAGGCTTGACTGCAATTGAATTCTTCTTCCACGCTATGGGTGGCAGAGAAGGTCTAGTCGATACTGCCGTTCGCACTCAACAGAGCGGCTACATGCAGCGCAGACTCATCAACGCACTTGAACATATACGATTAGAATACGACGGAACCGTTCGTGACTCCGCAGGTGACATTATCCAATTCCGGTACGGCGAAGACGGAGTTGATCCAGCTAAAAGCGACCACGGCAAAGCAGTAAACGTTAGCCGGCTCTTAGATCAAATCACAATTGGCGAGGAAAAAGGCACCCCCGCGACAGCTGACTACATCAAGAAGCAGATGAAAGAAGTTGAGGGACAACTTACCCCAATACTCATGGACCAACTAAAACAACACTTATCCAAAGGCAAATTCACGAAGAAAGGCGTGGAAAAAGCCATCACAACAACAGCAGACCGTTACAAGAGGGCCTTGATGGAACCAGGCGAAGCAGTGGGAATCGTCGCAGCGCAGTCAATCGGTGAACCTGGCACCCAGATGACTCTAAGAACATTCCACTATGCAGGAGTCAAAGAACAAAACGTCACCTTAGGTTTGCCTCGTTTAATCGAAATTGTGGACGCTAGAAGAATTCCCTCCACACCCATCATGACTATCTACTTGACTGGTGAACACCGCAAGAGCAAGGAGGGCGCAGTAGCAATTGCACGACACGTAATCTACACTTCACTGGAGAACTTAGCTTCGGAAATCTATGAAGACCCAATAAAAGAAGAAATCGTAGTTGAGCTAAACAAGACCATGATGGACGACCGATCCATAACAATGGAGGAACTTGAAGAACGTGTGCAACTGCAGAACGCCACAACCAAAGCCAAAGGCGACTCGTTGACTATAAAGCCGAAGAAAGTTGAAACCATAAAGAAACTGCTGGAGAAAGTCACAAGCTTCCACGTTAAAGGTGTTCCAGACATTAAACGGGTATTAGTTACGCAAGAGGAAAATGGCGAATGGGTAATTCGCACAGATGGCTCCAACTTGTCAAAGGTTCTGGAGATCCCTGGAGTAGATACCTCACGCACCACAACCAACAACGTACATGAAATCGCAAAGACTCTAGGCATAGAAGCAGCAAGAAACGCGTTGATTAATGAAGCGAAAGGTGTACTGGAAGAGCAAGGTTTAGACGTAGACGTTCGACACGTAATGCTAGTCGCAGACATGATGGCTTCAACTGGCGAGGTGCAACAAATCGGTAGGCACGGTATCAGCGGCAAGAAATCAAGCGTCTTAGCAAGAGCAGCTTTCGAAATTACAGTGCCCAATATTGTGGAAGCAGCTGTTAAAGGTGAAAGTGATCCGCTGGCAGGCGTGACCGAAAACGTAATCGTCGGTCAATCTATTCCGATTGGCACAGGATTAGTAGAATTATACATGTCAACATTTGAAAAACAGAGTAAAACAGGAGAAAAGACAGAAACATGATAGACATCGACAAAGCAATAGCATCAGCCGTGAAAACTGGCAAAGTTTCTTACGGGGCCAACTCGGCATTGCTGAACGCGAAGACAGGTAAGGCTAAAATAATAATTTTGGCTTCCAACTGTCCAAAAAACATAAAAGATGATATAGAATACTATGGTAAACTCTCGAAGGTTCCCATAATGAGCTATAAAGGTGCATCAATGGACTTAGCAAACGTCTGCGGAAAGCTCTTCATCATTTCAGCATTGAGCATTAGGGAACCCGGAGATTCGGAGATTCTGAAAGCCGTGGAAATGGAGTACTACGAGAATCCTGCTACAGTTGGAGGAACCGAATGACAACCGGCATAAAAATCACTGCCGACGAAATGCGGTATATCGCTTTGTTTGAAAGCGTTAGCGGCGCAAGCGTTAAAGACTGCATCATCGACGAAGCAGAGTCACGTGCAATATTCATCGTTAATCCTGGACAAGTAGGCGTTGCCATAGGAAAGGGCGGCAGAAACATTCATACCCTCGAAAAAATGACTGGCAAAAAACACGAAATTATCGAGTACAGCGAGGACCCAGCTCAGTTCATCAAGAACGCCCTTAAACCAGCACAGGTCAGGGAAGTGCGCATTACAGAGAAAACCGACGGCAAAAAAATGGCAGTAGTGACCATAAACCCCAAAGACAAAGGCATTGCTATTGGCAAAAATGGAAAGAACGCTGAGCGTTTGCGCTTTTTAGCAAAACGGTATTTTGATATCCAAAACGTTAGCATCACTTAGCAACCCAGCGTAATCTGGGACTAAGCGATTCAACGTCGCTTTGTAACATGATGATTTTCGCAGCTACCTAACCAATCTTTGGAGGGTACTCCTTCTTGTTTCTTGCCTCGACGTCAGAGTTAAGTGCGAACAGTTTTTTCATAAGGAAATTCTTGCTTTATTCAAGGTAAGATAGCCTCTAATAGATCCAATCTCGGATGCACAGTCACGTCTCAAATTGTCACAACAAGATGAAAAGGGAGATTTTGTACTGGAGATATCTCGATTTTCATCAAAATTGTTTTAATAATAGAGCCTTCACCTATTATTTCGCAGCTTAAACAGAGGCCTAAACGCCAAGATGCTTATAACTGAGGTTATACTGGAAAATTTCATGAGCTACGAGTACGCTAGGGTAGCATTTAGGCCGGGTGTGAACCTTATTGTGGGACCCAACGGCGCAGGTAAATCCTCACTTCTGTTGGCGATTTCTGTTGCTTTGGGCCAAACTTACACTGAACGCAGCAAGAAACTTAGCAACCTTATACGCTGGGGCAAAGATCAAGCCCGAGTTACAATTATCTTGGACAACAGCAAACAGAATGGGAGACGACCGGTACCCAAATACAGCAAAGATCAGATTTTCCTCACCCGTACTCTGCGCAGAGACGGCCAATACTGGTTTGAACTAGAGAACCGCGCCGCTAACAAGCAGGATGTGCAAAGGCTTCTCGGCAGGTTCGGTGTAGACCCCGACAACATGCTCATCATCATGCACCAAAACATGGTTGAACAATTCAGCGTTTTGAGCAACATTGAGAAGCTGCGCATTGTGGAAGCAGCAGTTGGTTTAGAGCCGTTCCGCGAAAACGTAGTTCAAGCACAACAGAAACTCACACGGATCCTAAGTCAATCAGAATCCGTCAGCAAACTCCTCGAATCTGCAGAGCAAACTCTCGCTTACTGGCGGGAACAGTACGACAAGTTCCAAGAGAAAAAGCAACTGCAGACCAAACGGCGTTTTCTTGAACGTGAACTCGGGTGGGCCGAAGTGGAACGAAGGGAAAACACCGTCAGAGAACTAGAAGCAGACGGCTACAAAGTAGAACAAGCTTTGGAACGCATCAAAAAAGAGAATGAAACTAACACTGACCGGCTGGCAAACCAGTGTGGTCAACAGGAGAGACTTAAAGTCGAAGCAAAAACCGGGTTCGAAGAACGCCTGAAACTTGAATACGAAGTCGCCGCAGAAGAGGCCAGCGTTTCTTTGTTTCAACAATTGCTCAAAGAGATCGAAATGCTGGATGAGCTTATCCGTGAAAGCAAAACAGCGAGCCAAATTAAACTTCTTCGACCAGAAAACCTCAAAGAACTCATAGAAACAGCTCACAAACAACTTACAACGATTCATGAGAAAGTAAGGGAAACCCAATCCAAAATAAATGAAACCGAGGCAACAGCTGACAGAATCGCTCTCCAAGTGGTGGACCACAGAATTCAGCTTGCTCTACTTGAGTACCGACAAGAAAACTCCGCCAAGGAACTGAGCAAAATAAATGCATTAATTAAAACGGCAAAAGCCAGTTTGGAAGCAGCCATCTCTAAAGCCTCGCAGTCAGGTCCCAGAATCGCCGTTACCAAAAATACAACCGACATCCAAGATGAAATTCGCCTCACCGACGGACACTTAGCGGCGTTGACAGGGGTTTCCGAGGACATAGAACGGCAATATGAGTCTTACAGCAAGCTCTTCCTCGAATTGAAAGAGAAAGCGCAGACGGTTGCGGAAAACCGCCAAAAAGCCCTTGAAGAAGTTTCCACACGAATGGAATCTTGGCGCAACGTCATGCAAAGCCTACTGTCACGCGTAAACTTGGAGTACCAGAGAATTATGGGGCAAACTCGCGCAACAGGCGAAGTTCGGTTGGCAAACCCACAGGACATTGAAACCGCCGGCTTGGAAATTCTGGTAGGTTTCAAAGGCGGAAAACCGGTTGCCTTGGATGCTTACACGCAAAGCGGTGGAGAACGAACCACTGCAACAATGAGTTTTCTGCTAGCACTGCAACAACACGTACGTTCACCGTTCCGAGCGGTAGACGAGTATGATATTCACATGGATCCACGAAACAGAGAGATGATCGCCAAAATCCTCATTTCAACAATTAAAGACGCCAACTCACAGTACGTTGTGATTACGCCAAGTCAAGTTACTTTTGCACAGGAAAATGCGAGCATAGTTACTGTGCAGAACGTTGAGGGCAAATCAGAAGTCAAAGAGGTCCGATAATTTGCAAACCCAGAAGCAGAAAAGCAAGGCGACAAAGAAGCTGGGCAAAGACAAGCTTGAACGCATAATCGAAATGATGAAAGGGATTGAAGCCCACACTGTGGATCCTTTTCTGCTGAACGTGGATGAGATTATCCGTATTGTTCAGGAGTACTTCCCCGGGTGGGATCAGCCTGAAGAGCTGAACCTTGACGCTGAAGCTATACATCACTTGGCCTCAGTTATTAAACTGCAGAGCGAGTGGGTAAAACAGCGCAGCACATCACTCTATACAGATCCATTTCTGCTCGAAGAGAAAATTAATCAGAAAAACAAGCGGGAAATGACCGAAATTTTTCTCCAAGCGTGGCATCCGATTGTAGAGCAAGAACAAGTTACGTTGCAAAGCCTTTCGGATGCACTTCGGTATTGGAATGCGTTGGTTCCGCTCAGGGAAAGGTGGGAACAGTTTGCGGTGTCCGAGGTTGCAATGGGAACAGCGAGCAGAGATGAACTTGTAGAGCAGAGTATTCTGCGAGATGAAGCGTTTTCAGCTGAGCTGGATCGTTACTGGCAGGCACTCAAAACGAAAGCCCAAACTAAAGAGCCGGGTAGCAAATTGTTCTACATGGATTGGGTGGGCGCTGACACTTATGAAGAGACTGTGCAAAGGGCGTACATAACCAGTTTTCTAGTCACTTATGGTTATGCAACGCTGGAAATGATCCCTTTGGAAGAAGAAATTTTTATAATGCCGCTGGATGAGCCGGCGGCGAAAATGAATAAACAGGCAGTTTCAGTGCCTATCACGCTCACGTTTGAGAGCTGGCAGAAGTGGAAACGAGGAGAAAAGACTTGAGCAGCAAAAGAAAAGGTGCTTACGCAGCAAAAATGAAACGTGCTACCCACATGCTATTTTACCGTAGACACCAGAAGCCAGGGGTAAAAGGCTGGGAACTTCGCAAAGCCCTCGGCTCAGACTACCCAAAAGTGCTGGATGTCATGGAGGATTTCTTGAAGCCGCTAGATTTGCAGGTTAAAACCCTTTTTGAAGAAGAAAAATCGCCTGAAAAACCGACATTAGATGAGTTGGATAAGGCCAGGTTTTATGTCACGTTACGAGGTGACTTGCAGCCTAGAGAAGCGAAGATGATTGGGTGGCGCATCGATGACTTGGCCGGCTTAGCTATAACGATATCATATATTATCAGCAAGAAAGGACAAGCTGCGCGCAGAGACGTAGAGGAGCTTCTTGGCGAGAAAATGGCAGGCTGGAAAGTGGGTTTGAACATTGACAGATACATCAGAAACGGTTACTTGCAACAGGACGATAATGAGCAGTTATATTTGGATTGGAGAACACGGGCGGAAGTGGACGAGAAAGCGTTAATTGACCTTGCTGCTCCGAAGCGATGAAGAAATAGCTGCCTCTAAAACTAGCCAAGCTTCTGAGGATAAAGAAGAAGGCGAAGAAGAAAACAACGAACAAGAATAACAGTTTTTATTTCTCATTTGAGTTTTGTTTCTGGAAGAAGAAACAGTGACCAGACGCCCTATTCCTCTTAGCAAATGTCTCGCTGTCCCACGTTAAACTGTTGGGCAACAACTAGATTATGTCCAGACATAGAACCAAAACATGATTTTGAAGGCCAAAGAGAACCCCTACTGCTTCATACCCTTTTTCTCAGATACAATTTAAGAACACAGGAGGTTAAAAAATACGGAACATGCCTGCTATTTTTTGGAAATTGTTTCTAGAAAGGAACGCGTCTCCCAGAGCTTAATTAAAGTAACGCCAAACTTCGATAAGCCATCAAGGCGATTAATTCTATCATCGAAGGACGGGTGAGTCAACTTGCCTGTTAAACCACTTAGGCTTCTAGACAAAGCAAAATATCTGGTCGGTATGCTTAAGACCTTAATCTTGGTTAAAACATTTGCAAGGTGTTCAGGGGCAACCAAATACAAGGCTGCGTTTCTGTCCGCTTCAAACTCAATTTTCCTCTCTAAGCGTCGAATTAACAAAGGAATCGATATTCCCCACCCGAGCGCAAACCCAATTGACAATCGAAATATCATTGCTGAGGGAAGAAGAATGCAGACCACGAGAGGAACTAAACCGCAAGCAAACCATGCACTTTCAAGGATCAGATTCCTGAAACTTGATGACCTTGACCCACGCCTAAAATCCATGAGGTGTCCAATTTCGTGAGCAACGGCTGCTTCCACATCGCGCTCATCTAATTTGCCTTCAGTCCAAAGCGACAAGAGATTTTCGCCCACGCTTATATGGAATGAAAAAACGTTGACGCTTGCAAACCGTTCATTTTCAGAAATATGTAATCCAGGAACTCTGCTTAATTCCGCTTTCTCGGCTAGCTTTGCTATCATTTTGTTCAATATGGCAATTTGTTGAACGCGTGAGCCTGAATCTTCCCGGTTTGAAGTGTTGAGTGTGAAGCGTGACAACTCCAAATTTTTAGATCTGTATTCTTTATTGCCTCAGACATTCTATTGATTTAAGGTTTATTGCGTAAATGAAAAGCTCCCCGCCTTTCAGAAACAGCTAGAGTGAGTTTCTTACAAATTACTATTTCACAAAGTCTTGCATTTGAGTTTGCTACAAAGAATTCGCCCAACAAGAGTTCTGTTTTTTCTCCTAGTCTATTTTTGGACAATACTTTGAACACAAAAATTTTTGTCGTCTTAAACTGAGATATATTGTCAATCCTTGATATTTGGGTGTTATTTATAATCTCAGATTAAATTTGTCAATATTGATTGAGGTTTCAAAATCTATTTATTTTGTTCTTATGCATCATTCGAATCCTGAAGAGGAACATCGATGAACGGTTTCGAAGTAGTTACCCGTAAAGGGAAAACAATATCAGTCGTTGATTTGTCAAATACAAAAACTCTGCAAGCAATCGAGATACTAAAAGAAGCTCAAAAGAAAATGTCCAACATGCCGTCAAAAAGCGTGCGGTTGTTAACTGACGTTACTAACGCCGAAGTCTCCAAGGAAGTTGTTAATGCAATAATGGAGTACGCAAAAAACAACACACCCTTTGTTATGGCATCCGCTGTTGTAGGCGCTGAAAAGCTCAAAGGCGTTATAGCACTAAACGTTTCAACCACTGTGGGTAGGGCAATCAACAATTTTGGCAGCCGAGCTGATGCAGAAGAATGGCTGACGAGTCAGCCTTAACTCTGAAGCTTCTTTCTTCTAACTCTATTTTTTAACTTGTGATTATTGCTATGCCAGAAAAAGTAGGGCATGTTCTTTGCTGATTTTGTGTCGATTAAGTTAAACTTCCCACAATGCTTCCTGCTGCAAACTTGAAAAACAGTTAACTCATAATGCATTTACCATGTTCCTGGTCTTTTTTGGGCTGCACAGCAAAACCTGACAAGCGTTCATCTGAAAACTTGAAAGACTCTTGGCAAAATGGAAGTAAAATTGCAGCTTTACGCTAGGTATGCGTCTGTGATGTATCGGCGCATCATCCGGTTAGTGTTAAAGTAGTACGCGACTTTGCCGATGCTGTTTCTCATCATTTTGGTCCAGGTGTCCCTCTCATCGTAGAACTTAGGTGCAATGAGGTACTTCAATTTATTGAAGAGGTCGTCGAGTTCCTGTTTTCTCCGCTCCTCTTCTGAAACTGCTTCGTCAGGTGAGGGGCCGATCGCCCAGCCGGTTACGCCTTCGATGCACCCCTCTATCCACCATCCATCGAGGACGCTAAAGTTTATAACTCCATTATGTGCGGCTTTCATGCCGCTGGTCCCCGAAGCCTCCAAAGGAGGAATAGGTGTGTTTAGCCAGACGTCTACACCTGCTGTTAATTTAGCAGCGATATTCATATCATAGTTTTCAAGGTAAACAACATTAAGTTCTCCCTTGAGTTGATCTTTGTACCAGAAAATTTCCTTGATAAGGTCTTTGCCGTTTGTGTCTCTTAAATGGGCTTTGCCGGCAAAAATAAGTTGAATTGGTCTTTTCTTGTTAACTTCTCTGAGACGGTTTAGGTCAGAGAAAATAAGTTTTGCCCGTTTGTAACCTGTTGCTCGACGTGCAAACCCCAAAGTCAACACGTTTTCATCAAGCTTTTCGCCAGTTTTTTCTTCTACAAATGCTAACAGGTTTTTCTTGTTTTCAACGTGGGCGGCCCACACTTCGCAGAGGGGCGCTTTTTCAATCCTCACCAGAAGTTCAGGTTCACTTGCCCACCCAGGTATGTACTTGTCCAAAAGCTGGTGGAAACTTTGAGAGGTCCAAGTGTTGGAGTGGACTCCGTTGGTTATGGCTCTGATTGCGTAGTGAGGAAAAATCTTTAAAGAGTATTTGGTATGAGCTTTAGTGACCCCGTTTTGGAATCCGCTTAGGGAGAAGGCGAGCCGAGTCATGTTAAGGTTTTCGTTCCCGCTGAACTCTTTGATTACCTGAACTGGGAATTCTCTTCCCAGAACATCTTCAACCGTGTCGTAGGAAAATTT
The DNA here is from genome assembly GCA_963760905.1 of Candidatus Bathyarchaeota archaeon. Taxonomy (GTDB): domain Archaea; phylum Thermoproteota; class Bathyarchaeia; order Bathyarchaeales; family Bathycorpusculaceae; genus JADGNF01. The sequence continues at coordinate 417,086 of CAVXEQ010000002.1, read as the reverse complement.
GTCGAATGCTGCTTCAACGGGTGTGTGCGTCGTGAATACGCAATGTTGTCTAACTTTTTCAATGTCCATGTCAAATTTTTGAAGCAGCTCCAGCGTGAGAAGAGCTGAGTGGCCTTCGTTCATGTGGTATTTGCTGATGCGGTAGCCCAAAGCTTCCAACATTCTGGGACCGCCGATGCCCAAAACTGCTTCCTGCTTTAGCCGGTTCCTTGTGTCGCCTCCGTAGAGGCTGTCTGTTATTTTCCGGTCCTCAGGGGCATTACCCTCAACATCAGTATCTAAGAAGAAGATAGGAATATGCCCTCCGATTGTGCTTTTATGTTCGTAAATCCAAGCTTGGACCTTAACCGGTCTTTTTTCAATGCTGATCTCAACGATTTTAGGAGCCAAATCCATGAAAACTGCTGGGTCCCATTCGTCGGGAAACTCAAGTTGCTCCCCGGTGCTTGTCAGTTTTTGTTTGAGGTATCCTTTGCGGCTTACTAAGGTGACTGCAACCATAGGAACGGATAAGTCGGCGCTCGAACGGATTGTGTCACCAGCCAAAACTCCTAAGCCGCCGCTGTATGTCGGAATGTCGTTTCTTACTCCGATTTCCATGGAGAAATATGCGATTTTATGACCGTTCAAAGAGCTAACCATCAAAGTTCAATCCTGACTCTTGATCCCGTTTGTAATTGTCTTATGCCGCATATGGAAGCCCTCTTAGCATTCTCAAAGATGTATATAGAGTTTTTATGTTTTCTGAATTGATGTTCCATAACTTTTTTCGGGAAAAACGCTGCAGTTTGTTGTTCCCTGGCAAGTTTTCTATGGGGAAAAGTTTCATAAGCATCTACAATCAACGTTTAATTGGAAAGTGACGACTTATGGTTGTCGCGGGAAAAATTTTCAAGCTATCTCAACCGATGCCTCTCTCGGAAATCTCATCTAAACTCAATGGGTACCAGGTCGAGGAAAACTACGAGGAAGGTGACTACAAATTCAAGCTCGTAACCGAAGTGCTTGGATTAGAGACCAAGCGTGGCGTTCTCACCGGAATATACTCAAGCGATAGTGTTATGCACGTTTTTCATCGTGGTACAAGTGCACCGTTACCTCAGACAGTGGAGGCGATGTTTAGCTTCGCCCATATTCAAGACACAACTTTCCTTACAGTCGTTGAAAAGAAACGAGTAGCCAACTTTGTTGCTAACAAACTCGGTGAAATTCTCTTCGAAAAAGTTGGGGTAATCGTGGAATCTCGCATTACCCCTGAAACGCTTAAGGCTTTCCACGGCAAGAATCCGGAAGAAACAAAAATCACTTTTTTCGACAATGTTGATATTCCAAATATTGAGAAACTGAGCCTGTACGGTCCGGACTTAAACAATACGTCGCTGTTTGAGGACTACATGAAGCACGGCAATCTCTGGTACGTCGTGGGACGTTCAAAAGACACGGGATACGTTGTAGGCATTACAAGAGAAGCTTCAGTGACGATTTTCAATTTAGCAGACAAAAACAAATACGTAGAGTACGTGGCGAAGGAGATCTATCCAATAATCCAATCTGTCTCCAAATAACATTTGATCTGTAACAAACTTTGGACCATCCGTTATGGGACAACCTGATTGTTGGGTAACGAAGCATATTCTAACTGTTAGCTAGACTACCATGTCTCTAACTTTAAGTCCTTACTTCTTGAAAAGTGTGCTTTATTTCTTGTAGCAAGCATCAAATCGTTCTCTACAGCAATTCCTGCAATCAGAGCATCTCTATAATCGATTGGTTTGCCTTCAGCAGATAGTTTTGCAAAGATTTAAGCGGCTTTTTGAGAAGAGAAAAGATCTAAAGGCATTACATTTAACGATTCAAGCATCTCTAAAGCTTCGTTCACATTTTCTTTCTAGCTTACTTGTATGCGCCTAGAAAAATTTCAAATGTGTTGACAAAGGTTGTTGCATCTTTAGCTTCATCTTCTAGTTCTATAACCTTGCGGTACGCTTCCTTTTGCCTCTCAGAATCGCGATGAGCAGGTCACTGTCGAGGCACTCCCCGATTTATCCTCTCTCGGGAGAGGCGCCATCCTTCTGAGAGCTCTTTGCGAATGGTTTCTCCTTCTTCGTTAGTCATTTTCCAAAATGATCTGTTAGCTTACCTGATTTCTTTGTACGCGCAGAATCGTCTCGTGAAGCTTTCTTTATTCTTCTTTTCACGTAAAAGTGCTTTGTAGGCCTCTTCTGTTACCGAAATCGTTTTGGTTACCGTGCCTGTGTATGTGTACACGTACACAGATAACTTTTCCAATGGTGCGAAATATTCTTGCAGAATTCAAGTTTTCGCTTAATCTAATCCAAGAAGTGTCGCTCAAGGCAATAATAGCTTCTTCGTAATAAATGAGTTAAATTTTTTCTCAGGCAAAAAGTTCCCAAACTGATCCAACATCATCTACCGCTAAGGGTCAACGATTTCAAGTTCCAGATTCATGTTTCTGATAAGTCGTTCTAGGTCTTGGTCGCTCATCCACTCCGTTTTAAGGTACTGCCGAATCTGCTGGTCGCTTAGTCCGATTCGTTTTGCTTCCAGTACAGTGTACCGATAAGCTTCCACTTCTGTAGGTCTATCGACATAGTCGTATTTTTCGTCGAAGAGTTCCCTGCCTTCCATCCATTGTTTCACGTGACATAGTTCATGCACAACGTCAAGGTAGATGTCTGTTTTGTCGCCGCTGTTCAAGTAACGTCCGTTTACCATTAAGTGGCCGTCAGTGTTATCTACACCCATGTAGCCGAACCAGATGAACTCGACTTTCAAGTCGGCTAAGACTTCTGCAGTTTTGTCCCCGAAGATCCTTTTTACCGCTTCAACATTCTCGTATCCCTTGAAGTAGTCTGTGAACATTTTTGTTGAGGTTCCCATCCAGACTAACCTTGTCAGATGAAGTCGTCTAAACAGACGAAGGGTTCGCAGCGCAACGTACTCAAACGGATTTACCGCAGCTGTTCAACTCCTAGCGAATGTTAGCAAGATACTCAATTTTCATTCCCATACGCGCTAAATCCTCAAGGTTCTCTACGCAGCCGATGCTAGCATCGATGTTGCGGTGTACAGGATGAACCCATACTCCATTTGGGTCCAGATTTAGATGCAGTGGCGGCTCAACTCGTGCATCATACTTTTCTTTGAGATTCTTTATTAATTGACCGTTTCTGCAAATGTTGCGAACTCTTGTGTAGCTCTGTAGCAGTTGGGGCGCACCAAATGCTCCTACGCCATGCCACAAAGCGGCATCTTCAGGTGACCCCATTGAATAAAGGAAAAATTGTGGTGAAGAGGGTGTTTCCGAGTAAATGTAGCTGGAAAGTTTTTCTGGGGCAACGGTAAAGTTGTCTTCACATTTCGCAACGCTCACATCGTTCTCATCCATGGCGTTTGGGTAGAGCAGCGTATCTTTATACTTTACATTTACGCCTTCCAATTTTGTTTCATTAAAGTAGATTCTGCCCCGTGCGGCACGCTTTGAGCCGTAACCTTTCGTTGAATGCGGTACCGTCAAAAGGGTGGTTCGTTTGGTCATGCTTCTTCCCATACAATCGTATGCTTGTTTGACTGAATCGTAGCCTTGATGGGTTTCACTTATGATGTGATGCAGCAAGCCATCTTTGGTTTCCGCCTGCAGCGTCGTCAAAGGCATGCGTAGTGAAGGCAGGAACAGGTCCATTCCAAAAAACTCTGAGTACTTTGTTAATTGGGCATATTTCACTGAATCTACAAAATCCAGGTAGGATCCATTAGAGTTTTCAAGCAGGCTTTTGATGAGTTCAATTTCGCTTTTGCAAATTAAGGTTCCCTCATATTTGTCGGCGAATTTTTGGTCAACTGCAAGCTCCTGAGTTTTTACGTTAGCTGCTGGAAAAGCGCTTTGCCCGCTTTCGACAATGGATGTTTTCAAGGGGTTCATGCTGTACCTGTCAGGTTCAACATCATCTGTGTTCAGCAGAAAACCAATGATTTTGCCTTCTGCAGGCTTCTTCAGCAACTCGCATAGTTGTGTAACATCACCCGCTTCAGGTTGACGCATGTCGTTCTCGAGGAAATAGTTTCCGCATACTTCAAGTAGTCTCGTGGCGACAATGCCTTGCACTTCTTCTACAGTCAACTGTGGATTCGTGTATTCGACGGAGCCTCGAAGGAAAAAGTGATTTCCCTCAAAGGACTGGTTGACACGGTGGTTGTCTTTGAACTTGAAGAAGACCGTTTTTTTTCTGTTTTCTGGCTTAAACTCTTTGAGCGTTTTGACCAGCGTTTTTAAGCTTACTGAGGAGTTGCGCAGAAAATCCTCAACAATGATGCGGCAAAAATCGTTAGGCATGTGTTTATCCTCTTTCCAAAGATTCAGCGATGTATAGACATTGCTGAGGTACAGCGGGACCTAAAAACATTCTCGATACCTTGAACTCTTCCTTGAAACCCGATTTGAATGCTGTATCGAGCAATTCGGTTTCTGAAATTGGTACGTACATGTATGCTTCAAATCCTTTTACTTGGTGAAGGACCTTTTTGAGGAGTTTTAATGCTGTTTCAGGCTGTTCTTTCTGGCAAACCAAAGGTCCAATTTCAGCTGTTTCTTCATAAACTTTGGCGGCTATGAAGCCCAATATTCCCGACTTTTCGGTGCTAAGGTAGCAAAGGTTGTTTGGGTTTTGGAGAACTAATTTTAGCAGTTTTTTTCTGGATGCTGCAAAACATCCGGCGTCAAAATCCATGATGCGAATTAGGTCTTTTGTTTCAATAGTTTTCAGTCTTACGTTGTTCTCAGCTAAGGTTGAAACTTTGTTGGCTTTTAAAACCGCGAAATCAGCATCATGTTTGAAACCGAGCTTACCATAAAAATCTGTTAAGCTCTGGTAAGCGTACAGCCCTACAGTTTTTACACCCAAGCTTTTGAGGTAGTTTACTGCGTGATTCACAAGGGCCGTTCCTGCACCTTTTTTGCGGTCCGCTTCTTTTACGACTAGGTTGCCAAACCATCCGATTACATCATAGCTTATGCATGTTGCTAAACCTATACGTTTTGAGTCATCTTGCAGGATGAAGCATCCGTTTGGTTCAAGTTTCGCATTGAAATCAAAATCTGCAGCCGTCATGTTCCAGTTCATGGTGTTGGCTAGATTCACAGCAAATGGGAAATCTTTAAGTTCCATTTTTCTCACGCGAAACATTGTGGGTCAACCAGTCTAAGTTTAGGGCAATTATTAAGATTAAAATGGGAGTCAGATTTTACCTTTAAGCTTGTATTTGTGGTTCTGTGTTTAAGGTTTGTTCTGGCTGTAATTAGAGTCTGTTTCTTTAATAGTGGTTTTAAGTCTTTTCTGAAGTTTTTTCGATAGAAGAAGAACAATTAGTTTTTTTTTTGGCGTTTTTTGAAATCTGCTTGTTTGGGGTTGGTTTTTTGTGTTGGGGCTTGCTTTCTTGTTAGGTTGCGTCTTTATTCGTCTTGATTCGTCTGGGAAAGTCTATTGGAGATTCCGCGGCTAGTTTCGGCAGGTTTAAGGTTGTTTTTTTAGAACTGAACCTTTAGATTTTGCGACATGTTGTTGTGTTGCAAAGCTTTTTGCTTGAGTATGTCAGTCACTTGCGCCAGAACTTTTTGGCAGGGAGCCGCTCATAAGGTGGAAAACGGCATCTGCTTCTGAAGAGTTTGCTTGCCATCTAAGTCGAATTTAGTCTTCTTCCGCAGTGCGTGCAGAATGTGCCTTCTGGTTTGTTTTCTGCTCCGCAATACGAGCAATACTTGACTTGTCCTGGTGACGCTTGAGGCGATGTTGGGGGCGTAAAGGGTGGCGTGTAGGCTTGTGCGGGTTGTGTTACCGGTTTCAAAGAGAAGAGTCCAATGGCGATTACTATCCACGCGACGAATAGTAGGAAGAAGCCTATGAAAATGATTGTTAATATGCTGCCGATAAGGAGAATCAGGCTTCCTGTTCTGAGTAGTCCTTCATGTGATTTGCTTGCGAGACTATCAAATGCGTGTTTGTAGAATACTCCCCCTATTAAGATGAACACAAACATTAGTCCCCACCCTGCAAGTGCACCTAAAAAGCCAAAAGCTCCGACGATGGGGTGAGCAAAAATGAAACCGGATAGGAAGCCGAATGCTGCAAAGACCCCGATGGCGATTAGTATGCCGATAAATCCGAAGATGAATGCGTTGAGGGTGCTTCTGTAAATGGTGGGGTCTTTGAAGTCGTCTGCTAAGCCTCTCATGGAGATTAACACGAGGATAATCCCTACGATGCCAACAATGCCTACGGGTCCAGAAAACAACACTAATGAACCTATGGCAGTAAGTAGAGCGCCTACGCCGCCAAGGATTCTGTTTGATTCGAAGTTTCGGGTTGACTCTGGATACATTTTGCCGTCACCGTTTCTGTAAGCTGTGTACCATTCCGCTGTTAAGCTTTTCGCAATAGGTCCATGGGGTGTGTCAGATTAAAGAGAGCATTTGCAGGAACAATACAACGCCTAAGACTAAAGTGGTTATCCAAAGTAAGGCCGTTATTCGCATCCATTTCTTGATGTTAGTCGGTAAATCGCCGAAAACATAAATCAAAGCTGTAACCAGCGCGAAGAATCCAACAGCGCCGTGAAACAAGGTTGTGATGGAAAGTGCCTCCAAGAATTGAACGTCTGGGTCGATGTAAAAGCGAAATGCAGCAGGAATCATGCCAAAGGCTACAGTTCCTATGGTGAGGATTACAGCGGCTGTCAGAGTCCACCTGTGCTGCATAAGACTTTGCTTTGTTTTTGACAGGTGACCAAAACCTATTCCCATCAAGATGATGCCGAGAACAACAAACATGAGCGTCAATGTCGTCTGCGAAACAACAACTGGGGTTCCAGCATGCAAAAATACTAATCCCGCTAAAGCATTAAGAAGCATAACTTAAAACCAGCAATAGAAAAAAAGCGGGTTTGCCCTAATAAATTTGGCGGTCGCGCCATTTGTTATGGTTTAGTCCTCTTTCACATGGACTTTAATAGATGAGGTACTTTGAAGAATGAACAAACGTTGCGTGAATATTATGAAGCCAAGAGTTGTGAAAGCGGAATCTTTAAAAGAGTATTTGACGCCTGAACGCTGTTTCATTTATGAAAACTGGGGCTATGTTTCAGCAGGTGATGCAAAAGTTTCGATTGCACGGGCTCGCGTTGAACCTGGAGTCACAACAAAAGCACACCACTTAGAAGGGATCCAAGAAATCTACCTTATCACTAACGGCACAGGCAAAGTTCAAATTGGAGACCAAGAAGCCGCTGAAGTAACCGAGGGCGATGTCGTTGTTATTCCTCCGGGAGTTTCGCAGAGGATAACCAACATTGGCGAAATCGATCTTCTTTTCTACTGCATTTGCACCCCCGCATTCACGGAAAGCTGCTACCGCAACGAAGAGGTCGAAAAAACAAATTAAAGAATCTACCGTTGAGCACTTCTCCTTAAAAATGGAATATTAAGTAACCATCTGACGTAAAATCGAGAGGCTATTCGCCTTTTGTGTCAGTTCGGTTGCATTCTGCTTTTGGTCGGTACTCTCGTTTTCGATTTCGCTGCTTATGATGCTTTTCACACTCTTTCACTCGGACTAGCATCCACTCGTTTTCTTCGTAGACGCATCCGCAAAGCAAGGTCTTAATCACCAAGATTGTCACCAGACACGTTGTTCTGCAACTGGGTCTGTTATTATTTTTGTTCAGTGATTCTTTTAAATGTGTCTTGCTTGGAGCCCCGTTGAGACTCAGCAAGCCAATAGGTGTACAAGGGTCTCCACGCTTCAAGTTGTGTTAGGTTCTTATAGCTCTGAGCTGGTCATTACGCATCGGTGTCATGCTTTGGTAGGATTAATTGACCCTTTGAAAGTGAAGGGAGTTACTCTGAGGAATCGGATTGTTATGCCTCCAATGCAGACGGGTCGCGCCACTTTTGAAGGTGCGGTGACAAACAGACTCATTAACTTCTATGTCAGGCGGTCCGTCGCTTTGGGTTTGCCGATAGTTGAGCATGCTTACGTTTCGTTAATGGGGAAGTTAAGCCCAAAACAGCTTGGCGTTTACGATGACACGTTGACTGAAGGTTTTGAGAAGTTAGCAAATGGAATCCATTCAGTTGGTGCACCCGCGGTTTTGCAGATTAGTCATGCAGGCGGGGTGACGAGTAAGGCGGTAATTAATGCTGAGCCCGCAGGTCCTTCCGCAACGGGCAAAGCACGTGGACTGCGAAAAATCGAATTGGAGGCCATCGCTGACGAGTTTGTGTTGGCTGCTGAACGCGCGGTTAAGGCTGGTTTCGACGGAGTTGAGCTTCACGGTGCGCATGGTTACTTGCTTAACCAGTTCTTTTCGCCGCTGTTTAATAGGCGTGAAGACGAATTCGGGGGCTCTTTGGAGAAGAGGATGCGTTTTCCCTTGATGGTTGTTGGGAAAGTTCGTGAAACCCTCAAAGGAAAAATTCTGCTCTTCAGGTTAGGCGCCGACGACTTAGCTCCAAATGGAACCAAGATAGAAGATTCGGTTTCTTTCGCGATGAAGCTCGAAGAAGCAGGAGTTGACATAATCGACGTATCCGGCGGTATGTGCGGAGCCGATCCCAAGCAGCTTCGTCGCACAAAGGGCTACTTTGTTCCGCAAGCGAACCAAATTAAGAAAGTGGTGAATGTTCCCGTTATCGGCGTCGGGAGAATCACCAATGTTGAATACGCTGACAACCTAGTGCGTGACGAAACAGTTGATCTAGTAGCGGTGGGCAGAGCTCTATTTTCAGACCCGCAGTGGGCTGAAAAAGCTGTTTCTGCCTTGAGCCTTAATTGATCAAAAAACACCTTCCGCGGCTCTCAAGATATGGTTTAGTGGGATTGGGGATCCAGATAGGTTTGAATCCACAGCTTCCAAATTGCGAATACATTGATAAGAGCAAACTGGAAATATGTTACCTTCCTCGTGGTTCACCTTAATGACAAAACTTGCGAATCGCAAGAAAAAGGCATGATTGGTTGTCTTTTTTCCTGCTCACAAATCGATAAATAGCCAATCTTGGGTAAGAGGCTTATTCAGGCCTCCCCATAATGTTTAGCGAACTTCGACAGTCTGGGTTAACAAATGATCAAGAAGAGGGCTGTCGGCAATTTTATCTTCAAACTGATATAAAACAGGCTAGAGTTGGCATGTTGCTATTTGCAATTCCTTTACTTAGCTTCATTCTCAACGATTTCCAGTTTTTGAAGTTTCCAGTGCCACTCTATAGCATAATAGCGTTAAGAGTTGGTCTGTTATTTGGATGCCTCTTGGAGTTTATACATATTGACAAAGTGAAAAGTTACCGCTCATATGACCGGTTAGTGTCGTTGGGTGCTATTGCCCTTCTGATTGGTAGCGGCTTCATTAATGCGACACGACCCCCCAGCTTCGTTGCCCAAGCAGTTATCGCAATCATTTGTATATTCATCGTATACATAGTCATTCCTAACCGGTTCTTATACCAATTTCTGTTAGCCTTGATAATCACTTTGGGCGAGGCATTCATTATTGTGATACCTCTGCATGAATCAAATGTGTCCATCCTTTTTACTATATTTATCAGCTTGGTTTTTGCAAACGCCATCGCGATGTTAAGCTCTTGGCAAATGCACACCTACCGCAGAAGAAGCTACATAGACCATGTTAAACGCAAAGAGCTTCAGGACAAACTTGAGCAGCATTCAAAGGATTTAGAAAATCTTGTCGCAGAGCGCACAGAAAAGCTGAAGAATGCTGAGCGGCTAGCTGCTATCGGTGCGACTGCTGGGATGGTGGGTCATGACATTCGCAATCCATTGACTGCTATCACTGGAGCAGTTTATTTGGCGAAAAAGGAATTGATGACTTTTCCTGAAGGCGAAACCAAAGACAAACTGAAGAATAACATAGATTTGATTGCTGATCAAACAATCTACGTTAACAAAATAGTTGAAGATCTCCAAGACTACGCTAGGCCACTTCATCCAGCTATGGAAGAAACAAACTTGGAACAAATGCTGCAATCAATACTGTCGGAATTAAGAATCCCGGAAAATATCACAGTTGTCTGCTTGATAAACGAAGATCATCCAAAATTGAAAACTGATTCATCATACGTGAAAAGAATATTGACTAACTTGATCAGTAATGCAGTTCAAGCTATGCCAAATGGGGGAAACTTGACTATAAAAGTCGCCGTTGAAAACGATAAAACGCAGATAATTGTGGAGGACACAGGCGAAGGCATACCTGAGGAAGCAAAAAGCAAACTTTTCACGCCCCTAATCACAACAAAATCAAAGGGTCAAGGGTTTGGTTTAGCAGTGGTCAAGAGGCTAACAGAAGCTCTTAGCGGAACAGTAACATTCGAAAGCGAGTTTGGGAAAGGAACAAAATTCGTTATCGAGCTGCCTCTGATTTCTTAAAAACATGCGAGAAACCGTTTTCAGACATGGAGTTGATCGGGACGATTTTAACTTTTTTGGATTCTGAGAAAGTGCTACTAGAATTGTCCATGCAATGGTCCATAGTTACTTTTTGATGAATCTCTTCCTATGGGCCCAACAATATGCTTTGTTAAGTATAGGCGACGGGAAAAATTGGCGCTGAAAAGAAAAAAATGGTTGATGGATATAATTCTGGGCGATCTCGGTTAGTGCACAAACAGTGAGTCTGCAAGTGTTGGGTTAACGCTGACATTGTAGATTCTGACTGTGGAACCGTCTGCTGAGTACGTGTAGTCTCCCAATCCTGACCATGATGCTAGATTATTCACGTATCCTTGCCACAATGTGTTCCAAGTGTTGTATTGCAATGTGTATACTGCTGAGAGGTCGGTCCATGTTCCGTCTGAATATGCCCATGATTTCTGTTCTTGGCCGTTTACAATGTAGATGGTTTCATTTCCTGAAGAGTCAGTGAAGTCAATGCGCATCATGAAATTTTGTGTTCCTGCGTTTTTACCGTAGTAGGTGTATGATCCCTCTGAAACTCCGTTGGTTGTAACGTCAACGCTATATTGCAGGCTGCTTGCTCCTGCTACGTTTGCTGAGATTGAAGTGCTAGGGGTTTGCGATGGTGCAGCTGTGGCTGTTGGGGTAGTTGTTGGGGATGTCTCTATTGTAGCTGTTGGCGTAGTTTCTGAGGTGGGTGCAGTCGTTGGAGAAGACGATGCAGATGGCGTGGCTGTTGAGGCTTGCGGCGTTGACGACGGCGAGGGCGAGGCTGATGGACTTGGATTGCTTTGAGTTGCAATGTAGTATCCTACTACGCCTGCAACCACTATTACTGCAATTACTATTCCAGCTATCAACATAGTTGAAACGGCAGTTTTGTTTCTGGAAAGTTTTCTTGACATGAAAATTTCTCTTGCAATACTTTCTTGGTTCATCAGATAAGAGGCTTTCGGATATGCAAAATCCTTGTTTTGGAAGCTATGTTTAATCCTCTTTGCAGCTACAAATTGGTGATATACGTTTCTTTATGATAATGTTATCTCACTTTGCGACCGCCTACTTCGCACATCAATATAACGTTCTCCAACTCGCCATTTCAGGTCCTTTTGAGGAAGAACCAACACCCACCGACATCCAGAACGTAATTACTGCAATTAACCAATACCACCTCAAATATGTCGGCTATGAATCGCTTGAAAACACAGCAATATCCCAATCCATCAGTAGCGAAACAAACGCGACTCTCATAAACATGAACCCATCGAAGGACTGGCAACACAAGAAAAAGCTGCAGAAGACAACTACATCTCTCTAATGCAACAAGACATAAACAATATTCATTTGGCGTTGACAAATGTCGGAACCTAAACCAATCGTCGAAATACGCGATCTCAGCGTTAAGTATCCAAACGGAGTTGTGGCTCTTGAAGGCATAAACATAGGCGTAAACACAAAAGACCTAATTGCACTCATAGGCCCTAATGGCGCTGGAAAATCAACGCTTCTAAAAGTAATTCTGGGACTAACAAAAGCAACAAGCGGCTTAATCAAACTCTTCGGAAGCCCGGATTTAAGTAAAAATCTCAAGTACGTCGGCTATGTACCTCAAAGTGCCCAAGCAAGAGACCCAAACTTCTGCAACGACTTTATTGAAGGAAACAGTTTAATTTTGAAGTTTAGACAAAGCAATAAAATCGAATAAGAAAAATTGGGAAAACGCTTTCACTATGGTTATTCAATAAGATGAAAGGGGCTGTTATTGTCTAACGTTGACAGCATAACCTTATAAAACGTTAAATTGAGACATTCAAGTGCCTGTACCCTAAGGAAAATTGGTGATAGTTTGGATTTTGCTACTCTAATCCCATTATGGATAATCGCAGCATTGATGGCTATCTACACAGCTTGGCTGGTGAAGAAAGGCTCGGAAATCAAGACCCCGAAGGAAGTTGGGATAGTGCTTTTTCTTCTCTCAATGATGGCTCAGATGTTTATCAGCATTGTAATTTACTTTTTCTTTCCAACTAAACTCTTTGTAATATTATATTTCGACCTTATGGTGATGGGGATCATAATCTTCTCTTTAGCTGTTATGTATATACTTGGGCCCAGATCCCTAGATGAAATGATCTCTGGTATTGTTCGGGTAAGGTCTTTAATAATTGCACTTATCATCGTTTTGGTTACAGTATCGGAGGTGTTCATGGGCTGGACATTTGCACTCATCGGAGGCGCTGTGTCTACTACTGGCGGTCTCCCTGGGATTTATTCAGCACTAATTACCTCTTCAAGTTCTTTCTGGTTCGTCTTCATGATGACTGCGGAGATGGCCATCACTTTTTTTTTCATCAGAAACAGACTGCCCAGGGCATTTAGTTGGATCGTTGCATCTCAAATTATTATAATGACCCTATCTCCCACAGCATTCGCCAACCCTTTCTGGGCTAGCCTCTCGCTTGCCGCTGGAAGCGCCGTCATGATTTTTCTATTCATCTTCATCTTCGATTTCATGTACAAGAACCGAGCTATAAGTTCAGGCATCCTCAACTATCTTCTGTTTCTCATGCTGGCGTATGCTCTTATGATGGTAGGCCAGTTCATTTGGCTTCTAAGTGGCGATGCCTCAATCTTTGTCCTATCGATAATACTGGAGATGGGTGTGTATTTCGCAATCGTATTGGATGAAAAAAAGCTTATTTATTCAGAACCAAAACGTTGGCAATCCATGCGATACTGGGTCTTTGGCATCCTCGTTCTGTTATCCATAGCAGAGTTATTTATGGGCGCAGTTCTGGATATTCAGGCGTATGGCGCAAGCTATTTCACTGGCATAGTCTTTGCCTCGACGTCAGGGTCATTTTTGCAGATCTTAAGTGCTGGCTTTTACAATTTCGTTATATTCTTCTCCACGATCTCGCTGTCACCCTGGTACCTGATAATGATGGGTATCGAGATGGGCGCGCTTGTAGCCTTCAGAATAAAGTATACACGAGAACTTGAAACGAAAATAATGTTTGCGCTTATGATTCTAGCTTACGCATTATACACCGTGCTTATACCCATATTCATACTGCCCGACGAGGTCCTCAGCCAAACCCCATGGTTAGGATGGACCATGGGAATAGGAAGCTCAGGAGCCCTTGCTCCAACGGTCATGCTGGCTTTGCTTGGCACTTTTCTGGTTAGCGGTCTTCTTTCATTCTTTTTCGGTAGCAGGCAGCTTTGTTCCGTAGTGTGCATGGCGCCTCTCATGTACCAAGGCACAACTATAGACGCCATGAGGTCACTTAACGAAACTTCACCAATTGCACGCAAACTGCTCACTAATAAAAACTCATCCTTCTATAAGGTAGCCGCATCAGCGGTGTGGATCTCTTTGCTGGTTGCAGGCGGATTTTCTACCTTACATCTGTAGGAATTTTAAATCTTTCCATCTATGGCATGGATCCAGCTTTTTTCCTCTATATTTTCTACTTTGGCTTTCTTTGGTACGTCCTCTGGATGCTGATACCTTTTATCGGAACCTACGCTTGCATCTCAACTGGTATGTGTGGCTGGGGAACTTTTAACCAGTGTATATCTAGAGTTGGGTTGTTTAAGCTAAGGGTGTCTGACAGGGAGGTGTGCAGTCGCTGCCCGACATTGGACTGTGCGTGTGTGTGTCCGACGGGGCTGACGAATTTACCACAAGAATTTATCGCTAGAGGCGAGTATAGAAACTACAAATGCATTGGTTGCGGGAACTGCATCTCAGCTTGCCCATACCAAATCATGTCCATCTACGACGTAAGGCACTGGTTAAGAGAGAAGTTTCGGCATAAGAGTAACAATGAATTCACTTCGTGATCTTTTCTCCTATGTAAGAAGACCGTACGAAAGGTCCTAACCGGATAGACCTCTTCTAATCATATTCCACCTCAATCACTCTTAAATTCTTTCTAGTGTATTTCAGACAGCATTCTCCTATCAGCGAACCAAGTCGCATTACGGCTTCAGCCAACAGCAAAGGAAAAGCTCCAGTCTGTCTTTAAGCGGTCAAGCCGCAAGAAAAGGCAGGAGACCTTCCAAGCCGTTTGTCCTACTTTACCATGAACTCCTTCTCATACGTCAACACAGCCCAAACCACATTCACCAACTTACGGGCAACCACCTTAATCGCATCCTTACTATTCCCTTTCCTCCTACAAGCGTCCTTGAACACATGCGCAAGATGACCCTCAGGACAAAAACGCACATGAGACCACGCCGCCTCAATCAAAATCCACTTCAACCACGCATCACCCCGAGTTTCGCGACCCATAAACGCGTGCTCGCCCGACTGACGAACCCTAGGAACCAACCCAGCATAATGAGCAAGCTTCTCAGGATTACTAAACCGTTCAATGTCACAGATCTCAGCGTACAATGTAACAGCAGACAAGAAACCTATCCCTGGAATAGTCATAAGCAACTGAACCGGCTTCACCTGCCCATACTTCCGTCTGAGCATCGCTTCAACCTCCTTAGTCTGCCTACCCATCAAATCCAGCAGCTCCATGTTCTGATTCACCTCAAAAACTCCAAGTGCACCAGCAGCTTTCCTGCCCTTCAACGTACCCAGATTAACCTGTAACGCAATATCGCGTTTCCTAAACTCCGACTTAGTCCGGTTCTTCACGCCCGTACAAAGCCTAGTCCTATATGATCTATGCCGCAAAAGACTACGCAGCCAACGCAACTCAGCCGGAGGAACATAGCACGTCGGCAACCAGTTCATCCTCGTTAAATCAGCCAACAACTTACTGTCTACCTTGTCAGTTTTAACATCTTCTGCTCTTGATTTCACTTTCACTGGATTAGCAAGCAACGGCTTAAACTCTAACTCGTCAAGAAAATCAATCCAGGGCCAACAAAAACCAACAGACTCTAAAGCTACTTTGCTCCCCTTTGGAACAAACTCAAGACTGCTTCGTAACTCAGCTTTGCTGGTCCTAACTCTTTCACTTTTCACAATTTCCCCATTTAATTTCATAATGGTCACCTGAGTATTCTTCAGGTGAACATCCAATCCTACAACTACCTCATCCATTTTCACTCGTACCTCCGATCATACTACGGCTTATCGGAGGTCCATCCAGAAAAAACCTTTACATCCCGTCTGTTTTGAGGCTTCTTTGTCTATTTTCTCTAACTCTCAATTAGAGAGGGCTATGCTTACGGGGTGTTTACGCAATAAAACTGCGCCGTTAAAGGTTTCAAACCCCGAATAGCATGAGTCTCTATGGATTTGAACCCTTCTGGGTTCATTTAATGTGGTGGACCGGGCGGGATTTGAACCCGCCTTACGGCTTACTGATTTCTGGGGTTCTCTTATCTCTTGGCTCATAGTCAAAACCTATTTGTGTTATTGTTGATTTCTAGCTTTAAGCTTTGGGGTGCGAGACTCGACCCTTGTGGTCGATGTCTGCGGTGGCGTGATTCCTAAAGGTTCGTTAGTCTTGTTTTCTTCTAATGCTTGTCCAAATTCTTCTAAATTTTTAAGTCGTTTTTGAAAGTCAACCTCAAAAGAGGCGTAGATGCTGGGGGTTTTTTTCATTATTTCAATCAGATTTCTTTTATCATCAGCACTTAGTTTGTCTTGAGCTTGGACGACCATTAATGCATTAATGTCGCTTTGCTCAATTTTGCCTTTGTTTATAATAGCTAAACATAAGGTGTCAAAGCCTTTAATTCCCAAAATGGGCAATATTTCGATAAGGAAGTGCATATTTTGCATACTTGGGTAAAAATCTATTGCCTTTTGTAATAATTTGCGAGCGTTTATCCCTTCGCATAATGCTGTGAATATTCCTGTTTCTGTAATCCAGTATCGGTCATATTCAACATTGTGATAAATTTTCTTTGTTAGGGGATGTATCAGTTTTTTATCTTCTAACTCTTTTAGGGCTGTCCATGTGGCTTTGTAGTCGCCTTTAACGCCTTTTTTAATTTCATTTTTAGTTTGGGGTGAATTTTTAGCTAAATAAGTGAATACGCGTTTTTGCAGTGGCGGTAGCAATTCCTCTAATGTTGCAAATAGTTTTTGGTTTGGTTTTTTAGGGTTTGATATATGTCATCACCTACTTAGGTATGTCATATCTGACATATATTAAAGTGTTGCTTAAGGATGTACATGGCAACTGCTAAAAAAGTTCGTGAAACAATGATTGAAAACACAGTCCAAACCGATTTAATGCAGAAATTTGGTTACCAACGTGTTGGTGATGGTAAACAGAAGGATGATAAATGCGGTCAATTCATGGGTCATGTCGGCTGTCTGCGTGAGGATTTACACCGTTTAATGACTCTGGATGGCGTTAATCATTCAGGTAAGGTTTTCATTAGGCGTGTTTATCATAGCTGTGACCGCCCTGAGTGTCCTGTTTGTTTTAAGCGTTGGGCTATTAAGCAAGCTGATAGGGTAGAGCAGCAGTTTAAGCCGTTCTATGTTAAATTCGGTTGTCCTGAGCATATTATCGTTTCTTGTCCTGTGTCGGATTATGGTTTGCCTTATGTGAAGCTTAAGGTTAAAGCGTTGAAGGCTGCTAAAGACCGCGGTTTTATGGGTGGTTTTATGATTTTTCATGCTCAACGTTATCATAGAGCTAATGAGACGCATCTTGGTGAGTCTGCGCATTGGTTCTATGCGCCGCACTTCCACTTTTTAGGGTTCTTAGATGGCGGTTACGGTGCGTGTCGTGGTTGCAAAAAGTCAAAACTGGACTGTTGGAACTGTTCGGGCTTTGAGGGTCTTACTCGTCGCCTAAACTTGAAGGATGGCTATATCGTTAAGGTTAAGGGTGCTCGTAAGACCGTTTTTGGAACTGCCTACTATCAGCTCAACCATGCCACTATACTTCACGGTAAAGTGCGTTCTCATGTTGGCTCATGGGTTGGCGTTTGCGCCTACACTAAACATAAACTTGTAGCTGGCGAGCGCAAGAAAAAGCATGTTTGCCCTATCTGCGGTCACGATTTGGTTCCCGTTAAATATGTTGGTTTAGGTGACCCACTTGATGCTCAATGGTGGGTTGAGGAATATGAGGATGATTTGTACGACAGTGGCGGTTCTGTAAAGTGGATTGAAGCGCCTAAAGTGAGGGGTCACTATGAATAATTGTTCCCTCTCTAACCCTCACTGTCTTGGCGAAAAAGTCTTTTCAACGCCAAGTTTAGATGTGGTTATCCATTACGATGTTTTTTCACCAGTTCTTGAATTAACGTATAAGTGCGGTAGCTTTAGACATCGTTTTTTGGTTAAACGGTTTTACTACTCTAAGTCTGTTTTGCCTGTTTGCTATCAGGATTTCTTAGAGTTTTATTTTTGCGCTGATTTAGAAATTGACTTAGAATTTTGCTCACCTAATAACCAACGGGAGAGGGGAGGTGAAGTGAATGAGCGTTAAAGATGCTAAAAACTTAGATGCAAGTGTTGAAGAGTTCGGTTCTCTACTTGAAGGTGAAAAGAATTTCCTTCCAAAAAATGAGCTGGTTTTCATTGTATTGAAACGTCCAAAGCCTGTTGATAGCACTTTCAATGGTAAACCAACCAAGCTCTATGAGGTTGAAGCGGTAGATTCTAAGGGTGACTTAACAATCATGTCTGTTACTGCTGGTGACTACAAAAAGATTCGTAAGGCTGCCGAGCGAGTTCTTGATGTTCAGAAGCGTTACCCTAATCTTCCTTTGATTCCCTACGTTAAGGTTTCGTCTGCTTTGCCTTTTCAACAACTTATGAACGGTCACCGTTGACCGTTTGATAGGTTGGTCGTCTATTCCCCTTTTTTTCAATGAGGCTCACTTAAAGGCTGTTCTTGAGATTTTTCTCGTTTTTTGGCGTATCGTTTGGCTTGAACCGTTTCGTTGGGGTGCACAGCGGAGCGAGGCGAAGCCCGCGAAGCGCAGCACAAGAGGTTCCTCATTGCTTGTCAGTATTAGTTTTAGCGTTTTTGCGTTTCGTTTGGCAAGAGAGTCGTGAGTGCACAAGCGCAAGCGACGCGTAAAAAGAAAAAAGACGAAAGATAGGTTTTGAGACAATAAATTTTTTAAACAATAGGGCTGTAATTAGTTTGCATGCCTAAAACTCTCAAGCGCTTGGGGATTTCAATCTGTGTTATTGGCACAATTCTTTTGGTAAGCATGTTATTTGTTAAATTCCCAGTTGCAACACAGGTTCCGTACGAGGTTCAGCGTCCTTATCAAACGCAAGTTCCGTATGAAATTCAAGTAGCATACAACGAAACAGAAACGCAAAACGAAGTTTTAGACCATAAGGAAACTTATCAAATCCAAAGTGGGCATTATGCATATTCACATTTTGATTTAGACGCTGGAAAAACCCTTGTAGTCACTTGGCAAGTAGATAGGACCGTTTCTATTTATATTACAAATCCTACACAATTTAGTTCTGCAAGTCTGTTAGGTTTTCCCACGAGTTCTCTTGCTAGGCAAGTAGGTGTACAATCAGGAACTTTATCTTATGAGATACCAAGTTTCGGAACGTATTATGTAATAATACATCCATATTCGGGAGATGTTAATGTTGCTTCCTATAAATCGGAACTTCAATGGCAACAAGAAATGACTAAATATAGAAATGAAACACAGTATCGAACAGAAACACAATACCGTTCTGAGATTCAATACATGACTGAAACCATCTACTCCTCAAGTACACTTGGTATTAACAGTGGAATTGGTCTTGTGGTTCTTGGTTCGTTAGCTATTGGATTCAGCTTCGTTAATTTAAAACCAATCTCTTTTAAGAAACTAAAATCTTCAACTTGCGCCTATTGCAATTCAACATATAGTAAAAAGGTTGATAAATGCCCCAACTGTGGAGCAAGAAAAAGAGAAACCAAAATAATTAAAGAATAGCACAATTACTTTGGCTTTCTAAAGATTTGATATTCTTCTGTTTTGGTAAATAGCGTAAATCCTGTTTCCGCCAATTGGCATATTTCCTTCAGGTGGTTGAGGTTTCCTATTATTTGGACAGCTTTTGATGTATACTCATCTTGTTTAAAGTTGATTAGGTGAGTATAGATTAGGGTATGTTCGATTCGTTTGTGCCCAAGTTGTTGTTTGACTAAGAGGATGTCTCTTGTTTTAGCATAAAGCATGGTCGCATAGTAGTGCCTTAAATCGTATAATCTGTACTTGGAAAGCTCAGGTTGGTTAAGTTTCTTGGATAATTGGTTCCTTCTAAGAACCCAAATATGGCATTGTTTTTTTGTAGGTGGAAACAAAACGTCTGTTTGCTTAAAGTTATATTTTGTAAGGTATTCTTTGAGCATTACTAATGTTGGGTTTGGTAGCTTTAGGATTCTTGCGGCTCCGTTTTTTGCTGTTTTTGGTGTTATTGTTCCGTTTTCCAAATTGATGTTTTTAAGTCGTAGCCTGTGCAGTTCTACGGGTCTTAATCCCGTATCTCGGAGTATGCTAAATATCGTGGTGTATTTTCTGGTGAAAGTTGCTATTATTGTGTTTACTTGTTCGGTTGTGGGTACATTGGGCAGTCTTTCCTCTCTTATGAAAAAGGGCTTTTTCCATTTTAAACCGTAAAACTTAACGAAATGGTCATAGGCGTTTGCGTATGCTTCTTTGTTTGCGTTGCTTGATTGTTGGTTTGTGATGTATGTTTTTACGGTTTCTGGGTTGTTTATGTCGGTGTTTTTTGCAAGGTGTCTTAACCTTCTGCTGTAGCCGTTTATGGTTTCTTCCGCTTTCCCTTGCTTTTTGAGGTCTAAAATAACCTCTAATGTTTGAGGTGACTCAAAATGGGGGCGAGCGGGTGTAAAAGTGGACCGAGCGGGATTTGAACCCGCGGCTTCCGCGTTGCGAACGCGGCGATCATACCAGGCTGATCTACCGGCCCATGCTTTCCAGCGCCTTCTGAATAGAGTGCACAAAGAAAATAAAGGGTTTTGGTATTAAGCTTTGCTTAGTGGATATTGACCCAGATTTTCTTGCCATCCAACTCTGACTCATGCCACTCTGCTTCGACTTCGCTATGGCTTTTATGCAAGTAAATTTTTCTTGTCCGAACGAGTCCTGCCATTTCTTCTAAGTAAGGTTTTAGCAAAATGCTGCTTTCCTCATCCAGCTCTGCAATATGGGCACTGTCCAAGACGTCGGTGGGCATGAAGCCAAGCTCTTTGCGTAGCGCTTGTACCCGTCTGGCTAGGTCACGCATTATGCCTTCGCCGAGAAGCTTGTCGTCGCGTTGACCACTGATGTATATGGTTATGTCATTTTCTACGGCGGAAACCCATTCTTTGCTATCTGAATGCTCCGACGTTGCGGATGAGTATTCGACTGCTTTGAAATTTGTCATCTCCAAAAACAGATCCTCGAGGTTTTGCAGTGCTTTCGTTACATTTTCGGGGGCAACAACAACAACGGTTCTCAGAGGCCATCTGCGTTTAAGCTTGCCTGTTTGCCTTGCGGCGTTAACTAGAGAGACGCATTTGAACAGTGTATCAAAATCTGCTTCAACGGAAGTGTTGCGCAGTTTTGTGTTTGGTTCCGGCCACTTTTCAAGGTTTACTGATTCAGGCAGTGTCTGATCGAATTTGCGGTAAATGTGTTGATATAGGCCTTCGCTGATGTGCGGTGTAACTGGGCTGAAGAGTAGAGTGATCGTCTTCAAGGCATAGTGAAGAACCGCGTAAATGGCCTGACGCCTCTGTCGCGTATCAGGTTCATCAGTCCACAGTTCCTTTCGAATCATTGGAACATAAAGTCTACTTAGCGTTTCGATTACTAAATCCTCTAAGATAGCGACTGCGACGTTGAATTGGCACGCTTCCAGTTTTTGGTTGTACTCCTCAATTTTCTGTTGCAGTTTAGAGAGGAGCCATCGGTCAGGGCTTTCAAGTAAACCATTGCTTGATGCCCATTCGACTGTGTATTTTCGGGGTTGGAACTGGTCAAATTCGGCGTTTTGTAGGAAGAATTTGCTCAAGTGGTAAAGAGTGCTGAGAACTTGGTAGGTTCTGCGGCTGAGTTCTTGAGGGTCAAAGTTCATGAAGTCTATGACGGGGCATTTGCGCATCATGTAGAATCGGCTCAAATCAGAGCTGGTAGTTTCAAGCAGCTTGTTAGTTTCTATGACGTTGCCCAAGCTCTTGCTCATTTTCCTGCCCTTATTGTCCTGCGTTAAGCCTTGGAACAGAAACGCCCTATAGGGGCTTTCAGCTTTACCCGTCAATATAACGTGTTCAAGGAGAAGCGAGTTTGCCCAGCCCCTCGTTTGGTCAATGCCTTCAGTCAGAAAAGCCGTGGGAACAAATCGGCTGTACTCTTCATCTGTAAATCTTGCGTATGGTGACGCGCCACTGTTATGCCAAGTATCTAAGACAAAATCTTCTCTGCGCATTACGCCGCCACATTTGTCACATTTGATGGTAACTCGGTCAACCCAGGGCTTGTGCAGTTCAAAGTTCTCAGGAATTTTCTCTTGCGCCGCCGCGATCAACTCAGCTTTGCTGGAGATCACATGTTTATGACCGCATTTTTCGCATGCCCAAACGGGTAACGGAGTACCCCAAATGCGTTCTCGACTGATGCACCACGGCTTACTTTCTTTGAGAAAAGCGATGAAACGGTTCTTGGGTTCTTCAAAGAAATACTCAATTTTTTCTGCCGCTTCAAGGACCTTGGCGTTCAGCTTGTCTGTTCGAAGGAAGTATTCCTTGCGCGCAAGCCAAACCAGTTTGTGGTGACTACGCCAGCAAGTGGGATATTCATGTTTTACTTTTTTCACTTCAACGAGTGCGTTTCGGTTCTGGAGTTCCTCTACAACTAGCTTGTCTGCGTCTCTGGCAAATAAGCCTGCGAAAACGCCCGCGTCTTTAGTGAACTTTACCTCGTCATCAAACGGAGCAAAAATTGGAACGCTCCGCCTGTTTGCCGCCCAAAAGTCATCTTCACCGTTTCCAGGTGAAAGGTGAACAACGCCCGTGGCCGTTTCCACGTCTACAAAGTCTTCACCGACGACGTGGTGGACAAGTGGATGTTTATTTTCAAGCTCCTTCTGTTGGGGTACGATGTCTTTTAGGGGGTACTCGTATGCTTTTCCTTCGAGGGTTGTTCCCTCAAATTTTTCAGTGATCGTAAAGCTTTTTATGCCCAGTTCCTGCATCACAGGTTCAACACGTTGCCCCATCATGATCCAGATTTCTTCGCCTACCTTGACTTTAGCATATTCTGCTTTAGGTTTTACAGCAAGCATCGTATCCGTAACTACAGTGAAGGGCATGGTTGTCCAAACGAGGAAGAACTCATTTTGGGTCCCTGTTACTTTGAACTTAAAGTAAAGCGAGGGGTCTTCAACTTCTTTGTAGCTTCCTTCATAGCCAACCTCGGCGCTGCTCAAGCTAGTTTGGCATCCCGGACAGTAAGCGACGACATAATGTCCCTCTTCGAGGAGATTTTGATCCCAGGCGCACTTGAGGATTTGCCACTCCCGTTCAATATATTCGTCTTTGTAGGTCCAGTACGCCTTATCTTGATTGATGAATATGCCCAATCGGGCGTCGGCTTCAAGCCACATCTTGTGGTAACGCATAATGGCTTTTTTGCATTCCTCAACAAAGCGTTCCATGCCGACGCGTTCAAGAAGTTCACGTTTGTTTTTAACTCCAAGAAGTTTTTCCACTTCCAACTCTACCGGTAAGCCTTGGCAATCCCATCCAGCCCAAAACGGCATGTAATACCCTTGCATTGTGCGCCATCGATAGCGGATATCTTTCATGATTCGTCCTCTGGCGTGGCCAATGTGCGGAATACCGTTAAGCGTCGGCGGTCCCTCAACATAGCCCAGATATCCCTTGTCAGGCTCTTTTTCTCGCCGTTCGAGTTTTTCCCGGATTTGGTTTTTCTGCCAGAACTCGCGGACCTCTTTTTCCAATTCAAGCGGGCGGTAATCTGTTGGAAGTGCGGTTTGGTTAGTTTCAGATTTAGATACGTCTGCCAAGGTGCGTTCCTCGTGCTACTGCCAAATACGTGGAGCAGTGTATAAAAATATGGTCCTGTTCCCCTCATTGAGTATAGAAAAAACTCTTTAGTTCAAAACTTTCACACAAACGAAGAGTGATAACCTTTGACTCGCCGACCAAAGAATTCACGCCCGCGAGATTCTCAACCATAAGGGCGCAAGGGATTTGAGGGTAAACGTTGCCTCAGAAGCTATCTGGAAGTTACATAGCTGACCTGCTTAGCCGACTAAAACAGCAATATCTCAGTAAGTTAAAAACCAAAATGAACTAATTGCATTTAAGATTAATGGTTCGCTAACACAATTTGACAACTGTATTGATTCAGAAAACTTGCTCTTTCAAGCTTTTATGCTCACAAATCATGTCATTTTCAAATTTATTTTTCCAATTAAGATCTGATATTATCATAATTGCAATTTTTGCCCTCTATTTTCCAAGACTAGGCAATTCTTATATAATGGGTCCAACTTCCCATGTTCACCTTAAATAGGAGAAAATGATGAGAATGAAAATTTTAACGAGCAAGACAAAATTAACTTCGCTTTCGCTGCTTCTTATCGCTGCATTCGCTCTTTCAATGCTATCTATACCTGCTGCTTCAGCACACACACCGGCACAGACTATTCCAAGGTACGCCTATGTTACTGCTGCACCCGATCCTGTCGGACCTAATCAGCCAGTAGTCATTGTCATTTGGGGTGACGTTCCACCACCATCTGCAGCTGGCAGAACAGGTGACCGATGGACAGGCTACACAGTTGACGTAACCAAGCCTGACGGAACCGTTGTACACGTTCTTCAGAACGGCGCTTCCGATCCGGTAGGCTCAAGTTATGCATTATACACGCCTGACGTAGTCGGTACATATACTGTAAAATTCAGCTTCCCTGACCAAGTGGCGCAACTAGCTGGTTATACGGGCATAGACGGTTCCCAAAGCCAGTATATTGGCGACCTCTTTCTAGGGGCTAGCGCAACCACCACATTCACTGTACAAACAACAGCAGTGCAATACTTCCAAGAAGCTCAATTGCCAGTCAGCTACTGGACTCGACCAATAAACGAAAACAACCAAGGGTGGAGCAGCATAGCTTCCGCATGGCTTGGCCAACAAATGTACGGCGCAACCATTAACAAATTCAACCCGTACGGTTGGGCACCTAACACCGCTCACGTCTCGATGCTTTACCCGCTTTCTATTGGAGGCATCGTCGGAGGAGACAACGCAGTATCAAATTCCATGAGCTTCTACTCGGGCACGCAATACAACCTGAAATTCAGCAACCCAATCATAATGTACGGAATGGTCATTTTCAGCAAACCAGCAACCCCCGCAAATGCAGGCAATGGAATTGCAGCAGTTGATCTAAGAACCGGAGAAACAGTATGGGAGCGCCCAGACATTAACAGCGTTTCATATGGTCAATTCTACGATGGCGAAACACCAAATCAACACGGCGTTTCTGGAGATTACTTATGGTACAGAGGAACAGTAACCGGGACTAATCTTAGAATCACTAACCCAAGCGACGCAGCGAATAACCTGATCACTGGTTCATACACTAACGTTGGATCAGATCAAGCACAAACCAGTAGCACAGTCGGTACATTCAACAGTGCTTCAGCGTTATGCGCAATAGACGTATTCACTGGTCAAAACGCATTCAACGAGACAAACGTTCCAGGCGGAACAACAGCATACGGACCACAAGGCGAATGGCTAGTATACACTATCGGCAGAGCAAACAGCAACTCACCATTCACTTACCTTACACAATGGAACAACACCAAGCTTCCAGGAATTGAAGCAGCGGCAGGCATCACTGCATGGGGTCCAGGCGCGAGTAATCAAAACATGAGCACATCTTACGACTGGAACGTATCACTAAGCCAATCACTATACCAAACATACTCGTCAATTGGCTCATTCGGTGGTGGTTTCAGTGGCTCATCTGCTTACAATGCAACAACAGGTATCTACACTGCTAATCCAACAATTCTATTCGTTCAACCAGGCGACTTCATATTCGGACAGAGTTCAGGTCTGCAAACAATCCCAGGCACTTCATACGGAGTCTTTGGTACACAGGATCCTTACACGCTATGGGCAATCAATTTGAACACAACAAGGGGCCCAATCGGACAAGTACTATTCCAGCAAGACTACCCAGCACCATCAGGCAACAAAACCGTCCAGGTAGGTCCAGTTGACGCAGAAAACCACGTTTTCACAATATACTTCCGAGAAACACTGCAATGGAGCGGCTACGACGTTCTTACCGGTCAATTCCTTTGGGGACCGACTGAACCTCAAAACAGCTGGAACTACTACAGCGGAACTACTGGCTTAACTAACCCAATCGGATTAGGATATGGTCACCTATACACCGCAGGTTACAGCGGCATACTCTACGCAATAAACACCAAGACTGGCAACGTCGACTTCACATACGGCAACAGCGCAACTGACCCAAGCAACAGCACCAAAACACCAGAAACAGTCTACGGCGAATACCCAACACAAGTGGCAGCAGTCGCAAACAACAAAGTTTACTTGGTTGAAGAAGAGCACTCACTTAACGCACCCGCTTATCACGGTGCCAAGACACGATGCGTTGACGCATTCAGTGGCAAACTAATCTGGGAAATCTACGGCATTAGCTCATGGCAAGAACAAGCAGTTGCAGACGGATATTACACATGGCTCAACCTCAACGATGGACAAATATATGCTATGGGTCCAGGACCAAGCGCAACAACCGTTTCAGCACCTAACACAGGAGTTGCGTTAGGAACATCCGTGGAGATCACAGGAACAGTTACAGACCAAACCCCACTAGCTCAACTGAAAGGCACACCAGCAGTATCCGACGCAGACCAAGAAAAGCAAATGGAATATCTAGTCCAACACAGCATCGATGCACCCACAAACATTAACGGTGTCCCAGTAGCGATCTTTGCAACTGATTCCGCAGGCGTCACAACACAAATCGCACAAATCTCTACCACAGGAACAGGCGGAATATTCCACTATCTATGGACTCCACCAGCAACCGGAGAATACGTCATCACAGCAACCTTCCAAGGATCACAAGCATACGGCCCATCATCAGCACAAACCGCAATCGGCGTAGTATCAGCACCCTCACCAGTAGTAACTCCAACTCCACCAGTTGTCACACCAACCCCAACAATAGCACCGACAGTATCACCGTCTCCCTCAGCAACAACAGCACCATCGCCAAGCGGACTGCCAACATCAACAATCTACGCAATCGCAGCAGCAGCGGTCATCATAATTGCAGTAATCGCAGCAGCAGTCGTTCTTAAAAGAAGAAAATAGATACGCAAAAACAAACAACTCTTTCCTTTTTTTATTTTCGAGAAATCGTAATTAGTGATCAAAATAGAGCTAAGTGAGCCTCTGATATTATAGAAAACACCTTTTCTTTTTCACCAGGTTTTCGACAGTCTAATATACGGTATCGCACAACTTAATACTCGGGTGGCTTGCGGTGCCAAAAAATCAGCTATTATTGATTACTTTAGTAGTTGCACTCATTAGTGTTCTCAGTTTTTCGTTCCCATCGAATGTTCATGCTGCTTCTTCCACCGATGACTGGCCAATGTTCCACCATGATCCTGCCCACACAGGCTACTCAAATAGTTCAGTACCCACGACTACTCCTGTTGTAATGTGGAACTCGTCGAGGAGTGGTGGTTCTCCAGTAATAGTGAACGGTTACCTAGTGACAGGCGGTTATACGGTTGGTTGCTTTAATGCTTCAAGCGGAAACCAATTATGGACTCAGCGCTTGCCTAGCTCGGCTGGGGACTCAACCATTTAAAACGGCTTAGTCTACACATCATCGGGCGCGTTCAACCTCTCAACAGGCGAAATGATTTTAAACTACACCAACAACCTTGGGTTCACTACGCCCAACGTTGTGGAAGACGTAGCTTACATAGGCTCGTACATTCGGGGCGGAGTTTTTGCTTTAAACGCTACGACTGGAGCCAAAATGTGGGATTTTCCCTCGGAACCTGTGTATTCTTTTCCCGCGGTTGCCATTGGCATGGTCTACTTTACCTCAGTTGATGGTAGCCTTTATGCCTTAAACGCTTCAACGGGATCAAAAATATGGAACTACATAGGTCTGAGCGGTCAGGATTCTTCGTCTCCTACAGTCTCTAACGGGCATGTCTACATAGGTACAACTTATGGCAGTGGCAACGGTAACGTTATCTGTTTGAACGCTCTAAACGGGACAGAAATTTGGAAACACCCTATTCCCACTGGAACGTCATCTCCCGCAGTTGCATACGGCTGCGTTTACATCGTGTCAAACAGTAATATTTATGCATTTAATGTCTCCACGGGCTCCCTCTTATGGAATGTAACCGGCGGCGGAGGACAATCTCCAGCCGTCGCAGGAGGCACCGTTTATGTAAGCTGCTCCTATAACATCTATGCACTCAACGCTTCCACAGGAGCAAAATTATGGAACTACACTTTTCCTGCACCTGAGAATTATGTTTCCACGTCCCCAGCAATTGCAAACGACATAATCTACGTGGACATGGGTTACGCACTTTACGCGTTCGGTACACTCGCGCCAACTTCATCACCCATCTTAACACCGTTGCCATCGGTCCCAGAGTTTTCTCTACAAGTTTTAGGAACTACAATATTTTTCTCCGCTCTGCTTATTACATTTGTGATTGCAGTTTGGAAGAAGAAGTAAAACAAAAGGGAAAAACAACATAACTCTTAATCGCAAGACTTACACTAAGGGCTACTGTATGGAGGCTTTCAAAAAACTATTTCCTAGTGTTGACAACTTTTTATTATATTTTGATAGACAAAATGAAGGAACGCAGAATTCCTTGTAAAAAACACATTAGGAACATAATTGGTTCTCTAGAATTGTTCAGACAAGGTACCTAATGGAAAACGGAGATAAACTTTTCTCAGCCTAATTTTCTGCAGGGTGGGCTTGTTCGGTTTATTCTTGAATCCGGCGGATTTTTACTCTCAATTTCTTTGCCCGCAATTAAAGTAGTTGAAAAGAGTTAATTCATCGGCGGTTGCGCCCGCTTGCGATAGTTTGTCGATGCAGGTTTGATATTGTTTTTGGGTGAATTTTGTCGATTTGATTTTTTTCTTATGCGTAGCTGTTTTTTGGTCTGCATGGAAATAGTGATAGGTTTCTGCGCTGTTTCTGCCTTTTTTCAATGCAATTCGCATTTTCTTGAACCTAATTAGTGGTTCGCAGTCTCCACTTTGCATGCCGAAGGCGGTTTTGGGAAAAAGTCGGCAGCCATCGGGTCGGATTTCATAGATAGAACAGGATTTGTTGACCAGAAACGGACATGGGTTATGCATGATGTGTTCTTCGTATTTGACTTCATCTGCTTCCCAGAGTTTGCCCAGTTCTTCGAAGAGTTTGCTTATCTTGTCATGGGCTTCAGTGTATTCTTCGGTTTTGGCGTTGATTTTTCCTGCTGATAAGAAATCTTCGAGTTTGCAGCAGTTACCGCATTTGGTGCATAAGAAGGGCAAGTTGATTGACCAAGGGTTTTTGCTTGAAAATTCTAAATGCATATAGAAAGTGTCAATCATAGATTGTACTCCCAAAGAGGATATGTGTTTTCTGCTTTCAACCTTTCGCAGAAAACATTTGTGACTTTGGACAAAAGTTGGGTTGCAGGGCACTTGCACGGGACGTTCCAAGGCAAGGAAAACTGCTACGGGCTAATTGTCTTAGCTGAGAAAGTTTTTATCACGTCATATGCAAAATAGCAAGCAAATCAATTGAATCTACCGCAGGAAACCGCAAAGGTATTCTAAAACCGAAAATCGAGAAACTCAAAAAAGTAGGATACTCATATGCACAGAAAAGGCAGGAAAGTGATTAGGCAGATTTATCTATTCCAAGGGTATAAAGAAAGTTAGAGCGCTTTTAAGGTGACAGAGTTCCATAATATGGACCGCAATCCTTTGCAGAAAAAACTTTGTTGCTACTTTGCGCAACACAAAATGTAAATAAAATCTATACCCACTTCTGTTAAAGTGAAATGTTTCTGGAGTGACCATTAAGACTTGGTGCATCGGCGGAAAAGCTGGAGAACCAACGCAGTCTTCCTGATTGCCCTTTGGGCAATCCTGCTGATTGCGTCCGTTACTATATTATCTTCAGTCGTAACGCCGTTTCTAAAGACCCTTCAGACCCAAAACCTGACCAGTCTAGATTGGGGGGGTTACGCCGTTTCCTCTAACGTTCTGTTTCCGAAACCTCAGGTAACGGGCATTAACGGTTCATGGACAGTACCTATGGTTGCTGTTTCACCGCTTGACACTTTTAGCGCTGCTTGGATAGGTATAGGTGGACAAAGTGACACCACTTTAATTCAGGTTGGTTCAGAGCACGATTCAATCAATGGAAAAGCTGTCTATTCTCTGTGGTACGAAATGTTGCCCGATAACGCCATCACAATTCCTAACATTGAAATTTCAACAGGCGACAAAATCACAGCGTCAGTAAGTCTCGCCAACAGCAACACAAACGAATGGATCATAGAGATAAACGACGTTACCACCGGTCAGAGTTTTAAACAAAATTTTTCATATAATTCTTCGCGGCTGACGGCTGAATGGGTAATTGAGCGTCCCACAGTAAATAATCGGATAGCTACATTGGCAGATTTTGGTACAATTACGTTCACGGATTGCAATGCCCAACTTGCTGACAAAGTTGGCACCATCAGCGCTTTCCCCAACTCTGCGATTCTAATGGAAGACCGCCAAAACAATCAGCTGATTAGAGTATCCGATTTTAGCAGGGACGGTTCCAGTTTCACCGTAACATATTCCTAAATTTCAGTTTCATGGACTCAGCGCAAGTTCTTGGCTTTCTCATAAGCTGCAGCAACGCCTTCGGTTGTAAGCACGCAGACAACTTTAGCGGGGTTCTCCCTATCAACTACGGGCATGACGTCAATTCTTTGTCGCATCATTATTTTCTGCGCTTCAAGAACCGATTCATCTTTGAAAACCGAGACTTTCTTAATTGGTAACTGTTCAATTCTGAGTTTGTTTCTTTGTTCTGGCTTGATTTTGGCCAATTCATCCCAAACAACTAATCCTTGAAAGACACCTTCTTTTTCCACTAAGGCATCGTGATAGCGAGACTTGAACATGATTTCAATCGCATCGGCGAGAGTGGTTTCCGGCGTCACTGACCCGATTTCTGAACAGGTGACATCGCTGACTCGAACCCTTGCAAGCGTAGTCGAAACAATGGTTTGCTCTGTTTCTTCAGTTGCACCGACGTACACGAATAAGCCAACAACGATAAGCAGCAGATACGTTGGGTAGACGATTCCAAAAATCACCATGGCTATGCCGAAAAGTTTTCCAATATACGCGGCGTATTTGGTGGCGTCAGTGAATTTCATGCGTTCCGCGAGTAGAGCTCGAAAGACTCTGCCTCCATCCATAGGAAACGCAGGAATCAAATTAAAACCGCCCAAAAGCAAGTTTAACCCAGCCAAATCAAGCATTAGGCTTCCGGCTGTACTGAGAGAAGCGCCGATTGGAGTTCGAGGGGCGGCAATTTGAGTAAACAGACTAGCAGCAAAAAGAACTACCCCGATTAGTAGGCTCGTTAGGGGACCAGCTATTGCAAGGCGCCATTCGATGCTTGGGTTCTCAGGGATTTCTTCGATCTCGCTAACTCCCCCAATTGGGTAGAGCACAATTTTGCGTACCCTAATTCGGTAATGCCTAGCCACAAATGTGTGTGCAAGCTCATGCAGGACCACAAAGACGAACAGAAACAGGATTAATGCGAAAAGATAGAAGGATGGGTAAGAAAGAACTGCGACTGCACCCATCAGCAGTATAAAAGTTATGTGAAGCTCAATGGGTATTCCCCAGATTGATGCAATCTTAAAAGAATACTTCATATTAGAAGAGAAGCCAAAAGTGCTTCATTAGCATTTCTATCAACAAAATAAAGCGCTGTCGCATATTTGAAGAAAAATGAAAACATTCGATATCTGGCAAACATCGATCCGTTGTAGATTACCCGCCTTTTTTAAGCAGAAAAAAGTGGTATGTAAGGATGAACGTTTTTGCAGCTTAACCGATGTAGAAACCTTAGAGAGAATGGCTATCAGAAACTTAACCACTTATCGGTAAACGCCATCAACGAGGGGTTCTTCAAAAGAGCCATCTTGAACTTTTCCAGGCAATAGGTTTCAAGCCTGAGTTACTTCACTTTTTCCAGCCGCAACGTATTCAACAACAAAAGCATGGTTACGCCATCATCGCCCGAAGCCACTGTAAACCATAAAGGTGTCAACCCCATCAATCCCAAAGCCCCCAAAATCATTTTAACAACAAGAGATGCAGCAATGTTCTGCTTCGCAATTGTCATAGTTTTTTCACTTAACCTAATAAGATATGGAATCTGCGACAGCTCATCTTTTACCAAAACCACGTCGGCGGACTCCAAAGCTACATCTACGCCTGCAGCGCCCATTGCGATGCCAACGTCTGAAGCAGCCAAAGCAGGTGCATCATTCACCCCGTCGCCCACCATAGCAACTAAGCCAGATTTTTGACTTTTCAAATCCTCAACAATCCGCAACTTATCCTCCGGGAACAGCTCGGCATGTATCTCATCAATATTGAGAGTGTCTGCGGTTTCTTTAGCGATCTCCGTTCTATCGCCCGTCAGCATGGCCGTTTTGATACCGCTCTTCTTTAAGGAAGCAATTGCCCTGACAGCATCTTCTCTTACTTCGTCAACCACGCAAACCGAAGCCAACCCTTCCTTTCCCACGGAAACACAGACTGATGTGTGCGTGTCGTTCTCGCTTATCTCGTAGGCTTCTTTGCAGTCGCAGCCAAACTCCTTCATCAACTCAGGGTTCCCTACAGCCACGAAGTTGCCGTCAACGTAGCCAACAATCCCTTTTCCCGGAACCTCCGTTACATCAGTCACCTTGAATTTGCCAATGTCAATTCCTTTTTCAGCTGCCCTTCGCACAATGGCTCTGGCAACAGGATGATTACTAAATTGATCTATCGCGGCAGCAAATCCCAATGCATCCTTTTCTGGTCGCACAACCGAACGAATCTCATGTACAGCCGGTCTACCCATGGTAAGCGTTCCAGTTTTGTCAAAAACCACAGTTCTAATCCGGTTCAGTTTTTCAATATACACTCCACCTTTAACGATGACACCTCTCTTGGCCGCAATTGTAATGGCGATGAACACTGTTGCCGGAACAGAAATTATGAAGGCGCTTGGACAGGAAACCACTAGAAGAATCAGCGAACGATAGAGCCAAGTTTGGAATGTTCCGCCCAAAACCCGAGGCAAAACAACCGCCGTAAAAACTGCCAGCGCAATAACGATGGGCACATAAATTTTTGCGAAGCGATCAACCAGTTTCTCTATGGAGGCTTTTCGTTTGCCCGATTCCGTGACTAACTTTACAATCCGCGAAACCAGGGTTTCGTCCGCTTTCTTAGTAACCACAATTTTCAAAACGCCACTTGTACTCATCGTTCCCGCAAAAACACAGTCATTAACCGTTTTCATAATAGGGACCGATTCGCCCGTAACCAAAGCTTGGTCAACGTTAGAGAAACCCTCCACAACGTTGCCGTCCAATGGGATTCTTTCGCCCGGTTTTACCAAAATAATTGTGTTTTCGGTAACGTCCCCTACATTTACGTTTTTTTCGGCACCGTTAACGAGGATCCTGGCTTTGTCTGGCATGAACTTGCTGAGTTTCTCTACAGTTCTGCGTGCTCGTTCCTGAATGTAACCCTCAAAATATTCAGCGATGCAGTAAAGCAAAAGCACCGTTGCCCCTTCAAAAAGATAACCTAAGTAAACTGCGCCTAACGCAGCAACCGACATGAGAAATTCAACGCTAAACCGTCTCTCCACAAACAACTCTTTCAACCCAATAAATCCAATGTAAGCAGACGCCGCAATCACTGTAACGTAGTAAACTATGTTGCTAACAGTTGCCGCCACGTTAAACAAGGGCAGGGTGAAGCTAAGTGGAACGCCTTTAGCAAACAGTTCCAGCATGCCTGCGACGAGTATAGTTAACCCTAACAAGATGGCTAGCGCAACCATCACTCGTCTATTTTCACGTTCTTCTTGAGTCGCTTGAGGTTTCTCTTCGCAACTCTTCGTTTCCGTAGAAGTCATTGGATCTCAAACAAAGAAAAGAACCTTGAAGCAAATATTAACCTAATGCTGCAACACGAAAAAACAGAAATGGAAATAGCTGCATTTAAGGCATGAACTGCTGATAAACTGGGTGACCCTTGAAACGCAACGTAGTTTCGGACTTCTCTATGGTTCCACTTGGCAACCGCATGCAAACAGAATAAACCACCGCGCCATCTGGAATCAACCTAACACCGTCCAAAAGCTCACCTTTAGTTACACCTGAAGCAGCAAACACCAATTCCTTGCCTTTTGCCAACTCATCCTGATTATAAGTTTTGTCAACATCCACTCCTGCTTTCCTTAAGCGGTCTAAACGTTTCGGGTCGTCTTTTTTGTCTTGCCAAACCTTAACAAGCATCGTTCCGCCAAGACACTTCACCGCTGTCGCAGCTATTGTGGCTTCGGGTCCTGCCCCTGCACCGATAAGCAGGTCAACGCCGCTGTTTGGGGTGCAACTGACAACTGCAGCTGCAATGTCTCCGTCGGGTATTAGTATAATGCGGACGCCGAGTTTTCTAAGTTGGGCGAGGATTTCGTTGTGGCGTTCGCGGTCAAGCATGATGACGGTGAAGTTTGCGAGTGGCACGTTTTTATTTTTGGCAACCGTGCGAACTATTTCTTCTATGGTCATGTCTACTGTGATTTTTCCCAGGCTATGGTTGCTGGTAGCGATTTTAAAATAGTACCCATCATCCGGCAATATCTGAAAGCATCCAGCGGGTGCGCATGCAAGTGCAGATATTGCGTCTTTTCTACCTTTGCTGGCTGCTGTTGTTCCGTCAACTGGATCTATGACGAATTCCACTTTTGGTCCAGTTCCCGTGCCAACTTTTTCTCGGTAGGCGAAGCTGGGTGCGTTATCTTTTGGGCCTTCGCAACAGATGACTTCTCCCTCGATGTCTGTTTGATGAAG
The DNA here is from genome assembly GCA_963760905.1 of Candidatus Bathyarchaeota archaeon. Classification (GTDB taxonomy): domain Archaea; phylum Thermoproteota; class Bathyarchaeia; order Bathyarchaeales; family Bathycorpusculaceae; genus JADGNF01. The sequence continues at coordinate 382,405 of CAVXEQ010000002.1, read as the reverse complement.
AACTGCCCTGGAAAATTCTACAGCTTGGTCATCGATGAGGTCGCAGTTTCCTTGTCCAATATGAAGTGCGGCTCCAACTGCTCCCGCAACGGTTATTCGGGTAAGTGAAGGTGCTAATGCTCTTAGGGTTACCATTCTTGCATCTCCTTTGTACAAGTCTGTGCTGGATGTACTGTGACGTGTTAATGCATATAAAATATGCGTATCCGAGCTCTATTTTGATAAGAAATCGTTAGGATTAAAAAAGGCAACTTGGGCAAATAAGTTAGCAAGGCGGTATTTGTTTATCTCTTTCGATTTGTCGAGTTTTTGTATTCTGTTTAGTCTGTGTTATTTTTGCTTGAAAGATGCGCTTGTTGAATACTATCATAATGCTTAATCTTTTTTTGTTGCCTTAGACTGGAGATAGTTTGGTTACTTCTTGTACTGCTTTTATTGAGACTTCGAGCATGTCGTCGGTGGGTTCTTTTGTTGTAAGGAGCTGGAAGCCCATTCCAGGCGCTGTTAGAACTCTTGATATTATGGACTTTCGGTATTTGCCGCTGAGTCTAAGAAGTTCGTAGCTTATGCCCGCAATCACTGGGATCAGGAGGATTCTGTAAGCTATTTTCCATGCAAATCCGAGGTTCGGCATTATAGAGAATAGGACGATGCTAATGATGAGGACTATGAAGAGGAAGCTGGTTCCACACCGGGGATGCAGCCTGCTATATTTCTTAACATGTTCCACATCCATTGGGACGCCTGCCTCATATGCGTTAATTGCTTTGTGTTCTGCTCCGTGGTATTTTAGGACCCTTCGGAATTCTCCCCATGATGAGATCGCCGCTAAATAGGCCACGAACATGGATAGGCGTATTAGGGCTTCGGCAACGTTGAAGATTACGCCTGTGAGGTTTAGCCATGTTGCCAAGAAGAAGGGCACCAAGAAGAAAACGGCAACTATTCCGACAACCCCTAAGCCTAATATCGCTAACTGCGCGGAACCAAATTTTATGTTTTCAGCTTCCCCGTTACCCTCTAAATCTTCGAGTGCAGTGTTTGCCGAGAATAGGAGGCTCTTAAAGCCTAGGTAGAAGGATTCAAACATAGTGACTATGCCACGTAGAAACGGTAAGCCTAAGACTGCGTATTTGTCCGCCAAAGGATTCAGTTTTTCCACGCTGGTTACAATTTCCTTGTTAGGTTTCCTCACACACATAACCATATTCTTTCGGCTGCGCATCATAACACCCTCTATGAGCGCTTGTCCACCGAACGCCAGCGACTGTTCTTTTCCTTTTTGAGCCGACAGTTTCTCCACCAGACTTATCTTGAAAGGTCCCCAATTGAACAATAATATTAATGCAACGTTGATATTTAACATATCTCGTTTTTTCACAAGAAAATTGTTTCGAACAAAAAAGCAGATTGTATCGTAGTTCCCACTTTTCTTAGACTGTTTTTACACCTTGAACAAGCTCGATTCATATAATTTATATACAGTCAGATAAGAAAAGACATTGCTTATGGAGAATATGCTGGAAACGGAAGGGCTAAACGTTTTTCCAGAGAAATCCTTAAAGCTCAAGGAACTCTGCGCTCGCCTGACTGCGGAGAAAGTCTGGTTTTATTTTTCCAGAAACAACTGGAGCCGAAATAGCAGGTACCGTTACTACGTGATCTGCACGCAGTATTCAAAGCCATGTAACTTTCCTGTTTTCCTAAATCCGCCAATCTCCATTGTACCTGAGCAGACAATCATTTACGACGAAGAAGCCCGAGAACGAATTGACATCCCTCTTCGAGCACAGGTCATGATTCGCATTAAGGGACCACGTGCAGGCTCAGCGATTCAGGCGTTCGTTCGTGAAGGCTACGTGGAAGTTTCTGACATACGAAAAGTACAGATTGCTACTCTTGTGCCGGATCACCCCGTTATCACCCTGATCTGCTATTTGGACCCTGAAAATATCCGTTACAATACAAATTAGTCCAGGTGCGTCTCTTCTCACCCCTGAAGAGTTAGCTTACGCAAAATTTACCCCTTTAACGCTACCATATTGGTTTAAGTCCAACTGCAGATGTCACTTGAATCCAACAGTAACCTTGGCGGAGTAGGCGCCATCCTGATTATTCTAACATCAGTCTTTTCGTTTTTCAGTCTAATCGAAACATTATTGCCACCGCTGGCAATTCCGCTTTCACTAATAGCTTTCTTTTGTGCACTTGGGTCTAGTTGGCTTAATACTTTTTTTGTAGGCATGAACGGGTTATCCCACAGTTATAGCAACCTGCAGTCGTCACAAACGTATTATACGCGTTTCTCTTTGTCGTGGTCGGGTTCGTCGTGGTCTTCGCAGTTGCTTTCATTGTGTTGTTGTTTGATTTAAGACGCATCATTCCAACATATAATATAGGTTCAGTTACGTCAAGCATGTATCCAGAGGTTTTCCAGTCCTTGCTTGGTTACCTTATCCGGTTTTTGTGGCAGGCGCCGCCGTCGGCTTGATTTCGATGCTGTTCCTGAGGCGGGCTTTCAATGCGTTAGCTGTAAAATCAGGTGTGACGAAATTTAGGGCGGCAGGGGTGTTGTTTCCAATTAGTGCTGTGGTCGCGGCGGCTTTCTTACTCTTAGCGGCTGGCTTAGCCATTGCAGTTTCAATTCCAAATTAATCGATAGGGGGTATTTCGTTGCCGTGCAGCGCGATGCAACTTGTATTATGGATACTGGCGTCACAGGCTTTCTTCTATTTGAAAGTCCAATCACGAGAAAACAAAGCGAGTCCGTTACTCTTTCGATAACTTCTGCTTCATTAATCACGAGCAAACGAAGTTTTGGTAACTCTTTCGCTAAGGTCCTTTAGATTTTCCGTGTCTTCCTCAGTGAACCCAGTTTCAACCACTTGAAGTCGCCAAATTATCAACAATACTGTAAGCGTTATAACGCTATTAAAATTTAGCCTGCTGAAGAAGTGAAAAATTTTTGGTGCAGCGGGCAGGATTCGAACCTGCGAACCCCTACGGGAAAGGATATCCCATCCGTGAGGCCAATTCAGGCCAAATTAGAGATCTTGAGTCCTTCACCTTTGACCTGGCTTGGTTACCGCTGCACATGCTTGCCGGCTAAAGATTCTCCGTTTTCTTTCTTATTAATCATTTCCCACGTTAAAGCATGAGTTGAGGTCGCTCAGTTGACGATTTTTTCGAGTTCCCCAATGAAGTGCCCAAACCGTTCCAAACCAAGATTCCAAAACCCGGAGTCAGCCACATCCAAATCCATTATCTTGCCGATTTCCAAAGGTGAAACACTACTGCCCGCCGACAATGCTTTCACAAGCTTGGGCACGAATGCCTTGCCTTCCTGCAGGTATTTTTCGTAGAGGGTATAGACGAACATTTGAGCGTATACGTATGGGTAGTTGTAGAAGCGGTAGTTTGCCATATAATAGTGGGGTTTCATGGTCCATTCGGCTTCCAACTCTGGGAACCAGGTGACGGCGTCGCCGTAAATCCGGTCCCGCGCCTTAATCCAATGGCTGCAGATAGTCTTATAATCTAAAAACTCGCCTTGCTGAATCGAAGCATAAAGCGCACGCTCAAACCATACTCGAGCAGTAACCTGAAACGTCGTCATGCCCGCCTCATCCAAAACCAGACACAAAACTGCTTTGCGTTCCCTATCGGATTTCGCTTCATCCAGCAACAGGTCAGTAAGCAAGAGTTCTCCAAAAATGGACGCTGTCTCCGCCACAACGGACGGGATATTCATATTAAAAAGCGTTTGGCTCCGGGCTGCGTAGTAGTCGTGCGTGGCGTGTCCAAGTTCATGCGCCAATGTATAAACGTCGTTCAGCGAGCCGTTGTAGTTGTCAAGGACGAAGGCGGATTTGCCCACGTAGTAGCTGGCGGCGAAGGCTCCATTGCGTTTCCCAAACCGCGGGGTAGCATCAATGCGACGTTTCGCGAACATTTCCCGCACGGCGCTCGCATATTGCTCGTCAAAACGGCTATACGCCCGCGTAACTAGGCTTCTGGCGTCTTCAAACGTGAACTTGAGCTCAGGTGTATCCGGCAGCGGGGCGACGATGTCATGGTTTCCCAATAAAGGCAGACCCATAAGTTTGGCTTTCAGTTTGAGGTAACGGCGGTAGTTGCCTGTGTTGTCCTCAATTGCCCCAAGTAGATTCTCGATAATTGGCTGTTGGGTGTCGTTGCTGATTAGGCTTGACTCCATGGGTGAAGCGTATTTGCGCCGGGCCGAAATGTTTACCCAGTCGTTGCAGATGCTTCGCAGGGCAGAAGCGAAAATTTCGCCGTCGCGTCCCAGCAAGCCGTAAATAGACCTGTTAACGGATTCACGTGTAGCCCGATCTGGGTGCGGCAGTAATCCGTTAGCTTCACCGTAGTTGAGCGTTTTCTTCTTGCCCAAGACTATTACGTCGAACATTCGGGTGTTAAGCCATTTGCTCTGCAGCTCTTCCCACGCGTTAACTCCAAACTGGTCCTTCTCAATAATTAGCTGCTCCTCTGCCTCAGAGAGCTGATGTTCTACACGACGCAAGACGCGCTCCAACATGTGCCGATACCCAGTCAGAACCGTTTCCTCAATCAACTTCGGCTTCTCCTTTACCACGGCACCCAGCTCCAGCGAGAAGAAAGCTAGTTGCTTACCCAGCTGCGCCTCAAACTTGCTTACCCTATCGTACAGCGCTTGCGTCTGAGGTAGCGCCATATTTGCTGAAAACGCTAGGCTAGCGTATAATGAGATGTTTGCCAGTTTAACCTCTAAGGATTCCAGTTCGCGCAGGCATCTGAGCAGGTTGTTTGAGGTGAGCGTGTTGATTTTTCCTCGGTAAGCCTTTTCGAACGTTTCTGCTAAAGCTTCGACTTCGCTGATGGAAACCTCTATTTTTGGGTCAGTTATGCTTTGGAAAAGTTCAGTTAGGTCCCAGGTAATTTCCGAATCTGTTATGGTCATGCGGTTTCGCCTTTGCACAGGTTAACTCGACTGGGTTATTTTGGGTTTTGCTTCCGGCTGGCGGAACAGATTTTGTATTTATGATAAAGCATAAGTACCCATACAACCCATAGAATTCTTAGGCGATTCAGCCTAACCAAACGTGAGGTGATTCTGTAAAATGATCATTTTACCTTTAGACTTGCTCGGTGACTTGCTTGGCAAAATAACTGGGACCATAGGTGGGCTCCCAACAATCGCGATTATGGCTGTGCCGTTTATAGTCGGGTTAATCGTTGGCTTCTTAATAAAAAAAGTGCTGAAATGGGCAATCATTGCGGGTATCATCGTTCTCGTAGTTGCGTATTTTGGCTTCTTCGGCTTAAGCTTAAGCGCTCTTGGCGATTTGGCAACAAAATATGGACCTATAGCGGCTCAAGAAGCTATCCTACTGTTCGGTTTGCTGCCGTTGGGCATAGGATTCGTCATCGGCTTAATCCTTGGCTTCATATTCGGTTAATCAGAAAACCCATTTTGCCTTTTTTTCTTTCACTTCTTACGCTGGCGGCGGGAAGTTTCTACAGTTGTCACGGCATTTTATAGCATACCACAATGTTACGGAGAAGCATGCGATCAAAAGAGCCTCAACAGCTATTACGATTATTAGCAGTTGGGTTTGAGAGGCGGTTTGAGTTTGTAAAAAGTTGCTGATTTCTGCTGTTTGGGGATTATTGCTGGCATAGTTGGGAATTGTATTCACAGCCGTTTGGAGGGTTGATGTCAAGGCGGAGTATAATACGTAGATTGGCATGACGAAAGAAGACGCCAAAAATGCAATTGAAAGAATTAACCATTTTACATATTTATCCATTAAAAATCACCATTATTACTGGTGTTTGCGCAGATATAAACATTAACCGATAAGAAAAAAGGTCCCTGAAGAGAGAACGGGCACTTCCGCAGTTGAACCTATTGATTTGAATTTCGGGTTGTAGATTACGAGTGGATCCAGCCGTCAGGGTTTTGGTATTTTACGAATGGAGTACTGTACATTTGGTTTCTTTCATTTTGATTAAGCAGCTCATTTATTGTTGCCAAGAGTTCTTTGTGGTCTTCTTGTTCAGTTTTCAGGTTCCATAAAACTTTTTGGATCTGATATGAGTCAACATGGTAGTGTTCATTTATTTCTTCAACCAAACACCTCAGCGTATCTTCTTGCATTAACATAATGTATTCCTCAACGAAACTGCCCTCCAAAATGGCAAAATTCTCTGCGATTCTTGGAAATTCTGTTTTGGTGATTTTTTCTCTTGCTTGGATTTCGATGCTGAAACTTCCCAGCATGCTGGATACTACTTTAAGCTTCTTTTCGCATTCGTTATTTTTCTTTTCAGAGAATCTTACGCTGTCGCTTATGCTTGTGAGAAGATTGGCTTGTTTTAGGCTGTCATGAGCAAGACCTTGAATTAGACCTTTGGCAAGGGGCATGTCTACCTTTTCAGCTAAGGTTCGGTAGAGACGAGCGGTTTCCTTTTCTAAAGTGCTCAAGCAACGGATATAACTGCCGATGTTTTCGGGGTCATTCATGTTAGTCATTTCGGATGTCTCCAATCGGGATACCTCGCTTTACGCTTATAAACATATTCAAAATCAATTATCAAGAGTATAATTGTTCTACATTAATACAGCAATGAATTATAAATATGAATTAGAAGAGCATGTGCCAGCAAAGCTGAATCGTTTGTTATAAGGTAAATGTAGAGTTTGGGCAAGGATTCGCGGGTGGTGAGTTTGGGAATCGCAGACAAATATCTCGTATACTACTAAAGTAAATACCTGAAAGGTAAGGGCTTACGGTAATGGCGGTTTGAAGCAGTATCTGGGCCACTGTGGCCATTCCTGTCCCGCGCTGCAAGCTTTGAAATCAATAGTCAATTCCATGCCTACCTTCAACTTGTCTTCCGCTACCCCTGAAATCATCCCGGGCAGGTTCAAGCCGTTTTCCAACTGCACGATGCCTACGGTGTAAGGGGACAGCGATTGGAATTGAGGTGGTGCAACATGGATAATTGTGTAAGTTAGCAGTCTTCCCTTTCCAGAAACTTCAACCCACACAAAATCCTGCCCGTAGCAGTTGTCACATACGGGTCTTGGCGGCAGGTGAATTTTTCCGCATTTCTGGCATTTGCTAGCCATCAGTTTCTCTTGCGATAGAAACTTGTAGAATTGCTCTATAGTGAAGGGCGTTTGTGTGCTCATCAGTTGCCGCTCCTGTAAATGTGCACTGCGGCTGTGGCGCCTGAACCGCCCACGTTATGCGTTAAGCCGACTTTTGCATCTTTGACTTGACGTTTGTCTGCTTGCCCAGTTAATTGAAGGTAAATCTCGTATGTTTGTGCCGTGCCTGTGGCGCCGACTGGGTGTCCTTTGGCCTTTAAGCCTCCGCTTGTGTTCACGGGCAAGCGTCCGCCTAAACGGGTTTCGCCACTGTCAATCAACTCTCCGCTTTTTCCGACTGGGCAGAACCCGAGATCCTCATAAGACATGAGTTCAACGTAAGTGAAGCAGTCATGGACTTCCGCGACTTGGATGTCTTGGGGTTTGACTGATGCCATGTCGTAAGCGGTTTTCGCTGCAAGCTTTGCTGACTGAAGACTAGTCAAACTTTTGCGTTCATACAAGCCGATAGTGTCACTGGCTTGACCGCTCCCAATGATATGCACGGGTTGGTCTGTGTATTTTTTGGCGAGTTCAGGTTTTGTTAAAATGATGCAGCTTGCGCCATCCGTTATGAGGGAACAATCGTACATTTTTAGAGGCCAAGCGATAACTTTCGAAGCTAAGACGTTATCGATGGTTATTTCCTTTTGCAAGTGGGCTTTCGGGTTTAGGCAGGCGTGATGATGATTTTTCACGGCAACCTTTGCCATCTGTTCCTGCGTGGTGCCGTAAGCGTTCATATGCGCTGTGGCCATCAACGCAAATAAGCCTGGGAAGGTGATGCCGTGGAATTGTTCAAACGGGTAGTCAGAAGCCATGGCAAGGTACTCAGTGACTTCCGCGGTGCTTCGATGGGTCATTTTTTCGACTCCGCCCACTATGACGACGTCGGCTAATCCCGAGAGGACCGCGTAAATTCCCGACCTCAAAGCTGCTCCTGAAGACGCGCATGCTGCTTCGGTTCGGGTGGCGGGGATCCCTGTGAGTCCTGCCCAGTCTGCTATCGCTGCACCTGTGTGTCCCTGATGCTCGTAAGCTTCGCCCATATGCCCGACGAAAATGGCTTTGATGTCCTGTTTAGGGTTAAGTTTGGGGCATCTGTCAAAGGCTTCTTTGACGGCAAAGCTGAAGAGTTCCCGTGTATACAGCCCCTCATGTTTTCCGAACTTTGATAATCCTGCGCTGACTATAGAGACAAGCGGTTTCCCGTTCAAACCTTCATTTCCCATCCATATGCCTTATTCTATGCTGTGTGGCGTTTAAATCCTATGCAAATTGTGGTTCCATCCTAAAACGTTTACGCCTACTAAAACGGTAATGATGCTAGCGTAACCGAGGTGAAAAGGGTGGGAGTTGAAGTTAGTTCTTGGTTAGGTTTGCTCGGAATGTTTATATCTTGTATGAATACATTGCGCTGAATAATATCGCTTCAAGTAGGCTTCAAATAATCCAAATTCCCTCTCGGTGACAGATATGGTGCAGTACAAATGGGTGGCCCTTTCAAACACAACTTTGGGAGTACTGATGGCGTCTATAGACGGCACAATAGTTCTCATCGCGTTGCCAAGCATTTTTCGTGGCATAAACATTGACCCCTTCACAAGCTTTCAGTATTTGCTCTGGATAATGTTCGGCTACAGCATAATCACCGCAACTCTGCTGGTAACATTTGGCAGAATCAGCGATATGTTCGGCAGAGTCAGACTCTACAATTTGGGCTTCGCCATATTCACGGTCGGCTCGATTCTGTTGTTTTTAACGCCGAATCAGGGCGACTTGGGTGCAATCGAGCTTATCGCTTTCAGGATAATCCAAGGTGTAGGCGCAGCGTTCCTCTTCGCAAACAGTGCAGCAATAATAACCGACGCATTCCCAGCCAGCGAGCGTGGAAAAGCCCTAGGAATTAACCAAGTTGCTTTCCTAGCAGGTTCGCTTATTGGTTTGGTTCTAGGGGGCGTTTTGGCGGTTTACGACTGGCGACTTGTCTTTCTTGTCAGCGTTCCAGTAGGCATAGTGGGAACGGTGTGGTCTTACTGGAAGCTCAAAGAAAAAGGAACTATTCGAAGAAACCAGAAAATGGATTACTGGGGCAACATAACTTTCGGCGTAGGTTTAACGTTGGTTCTAGTAGGTATAACCTACGGTTTAGTACCCTATGGAACTTCGCCTATGGGTTGGGAGAGCCCCTGGGTTATAGCCTCCCTTGTGTCTGGAGTTGCATTGCTTATAGCTTTCCCCTTCATTGAACGACGCGTCCCCGACCCCATGTTCCGACTAGACTTGTTCAGGATAAAAATTTTCAGCATGGGTAACTTCGCTGGTTTCCTAGGCGCCTTGGCACGCGGCGGCGTCATGATCATGCTCATCGTTTTGCTCCAAGGCATCTGGCTACCGCTTCATGGCTTCAGGTACGAGGATACACCCTTCTGGGCTGGAATATTCATGATACCCCTGTCGATAGGTATCGTCCTCACGGGGCCAATTAGCGGCTGGCTCAGCGACAAGCACGGCGCAAGGACTTTAGCAACTGCGGGAATGGTTATCTCCGGAGCTGCTTTCTTAGCTTTTGCTTTTCTCCCAGTCAATTTTGACTACATCCCCTTTGCAGCGATCCTCTTTCTAATGGGTGTAGGCAACGGACTTTTCTTCTCACCCAACATGGCTTCAATCATGAACTCTGTTCCGCCAGAACACAGAGGCGCAGCATCAGGCATGCGTGCCACATTACAGAACTGCGGTCAAACAATTAGCCAAGGCATCTTCTTTGCCATAATCATAATATCGTTAAGCGTCACTCTTCCTGGAGCATTATCTTCCGCAGTTACAAATGCTGGTGCACCCGTGCAGGTTGGGCAGGTTTTTGCTTCAACACCCGCCTCAGGAGCGCTTTTCGGCGCGTTCTTAGGATACAACCCAATTGGCACAATACTTCAGAGTCTTCCACATGCGATGGTGGCTTCAATTCCAGCGACCACCTACACTTACATAACGGGAACAGTGTTTTTCCCGACCGCCATCTCGTCTCCGTTCATGGTCGCCTTGCGGGAAGCATTCTACATAGGTGCTGTTATGTGTTTCATTGCCGCAATTTGTTCTGCTCTCCGAGGCAAAAAATACGTTGATGGCGAGCTTGAAGTTGCCGAAAAGAAATAGCTTCAGCCGGTGCTATGCAACGGGAAAAGGTGCGGTTTTTCTTGTGTTTGCAAAATCAACAAGGCTTTTATCTGTAAGTCTTTCTCCTGTAGAGTATGCCATCGGTAAAAGATATCATGACCGCAAAAGTAACCACCATCGAAGTTGACAAATCCGTTTCCGAAGCAGCGGAACTTATGAACTCCAAAGCAATCGGCTGTCTAATAATCATGGACGGCGAAGCGCCTGTAGGAATGGTGACTGAAAGAGATATCGTGCGGAGAATCGTCGCTAAGAAACTGCCCTACGAAACTAGGGTCTCGGAAATAATGACTAAAAAGCCTGTAACTGTAGACCCTGATATGTCGCTTAAAGAGGCGGCGCGGCTTATGTCTAAAAACAAAATCAGGAGATTACCAGTTGTCAAACAAAATAAACTCGTTGGCATAGTGGTTGCTTCAGATTTTGTACGCAACTTGGGAAAGAAAACGGTGACTGAAGAAATTTTGGAGGCCATGGGGCGATATCCAGCAGTTTCAATGTCGCTAAACGGTGCGGTCCCGTAAAAAGCGTCAGAAAGATGACGGAAGCCTTCTCCTTTGCTCCCACCTACCTACAAACAGTGCTTTTCTAACTTAATTAATAAACGTGTCCGCCGTCGTTATATTTCGTTTTTCGTAATATCTGTACTTCATCTTTGGAGGCAATTTTCTTAAAAGTTCTTATTCGCAAACTTTGCAGGTGAAACCTAATATCCTAGCGTCTGTCTAACTTTTAATGGAGTTGTTTTAGTTGGCAAACGTTGGCCATGGCGAGGTTTTCATCATTAAAACTTCCGACCGTAACTTCGGCGTTAAAAGTCTCATGAGTCGCTTTGACCTTGGCGACTTTTCTGGGAAGCATGTGGCTTTGAAAGCAAACTTCAATAGCGCTGATCCTTTCCCCGCATCTACACATCTTGATACGTTACAAGCTATCGTCGAAACATTCAAGCGGCTGAACGTGGCGGATGTGACTTTGGGAGAGCGCAGCGGCATGGGCAACACCCGCCGAGTGCTGGAGGAAATGGGGGTTTTGGCTTTGTCTGAGAAACTTGGTTTCGACGCAGTAGTTCTTGACGAAGTAGCTAAGGATGCATGGGTTAAGATCGAACGCGAAGGTACACATTGGCTAAAGGGTTTCTGCATCGCTAAACTTTTTCTCGCTGCAGATAAGGTTGTGCAGACTTGCTGCCTTAAAGCACATAGGTTCGGCGGACACTTTACCCTCTCGCTGAAAAACAGTGTTGGTTTGGTTGCCAAGAAGGTTCCTGGTTCCCTTTACGATTATATGTGGGAATTGCATGGTTCACCCTATCAGCGGCAACTTATTGCAGAAATAAACAAACATTACAATACGGATCTCGTCGTTATGGATGGAATTAAGGCGTTTGTAGACGGCGGACCAGAACGCGGCAAAGAAGTGGAGCCGAACTTAATGTTAGCAAGCCGAGACCGAGTAGCCATAGACGCAGTAGGCGTGGCAATTCTGCGGAACTACAAAAGCAATAGCCACATCATGAATGGACCCATATTCGAACTGGACCAGATTCGCCGTGCCAGCGAGCTTGGAATAGGCGTCAAATCCCCATCCGAAATACACATAACTCCGGTGAACGAGGAAACCCGCGAAATCGCAGACAAAATAGCAACCATTCTGAAACACGAAGGGTAATCCTTGTCAGAGTATGTCTGGTTTGTCGCTGGCTATCCCGTCAACGCCCTTCTTTTTCATTTCCGCCACTTCTTGTGGTGTGTTCACTGTCCAGACGATAACTTTTAAGCCATTTTCGTGAGCTTTTTCCACATTGGAGGTGTGCGTGAACCTGTAAAAGGCTAGCAACCACTGGGCTTTTAGATCCAAAGCTGCTTTGAGCGGGTTTTTGTGTTTCGCATAGATTAAGCCTGTTTCTATTTCAGGATCAAGTTCCCTGACTTTTTTCAATGTGTCCTCAAGGAAGCTAACAATCACAACGTTTTTCTTCAGGTCCTTCTTTTTTACAAGGTCCAAAAGCTTCTCTTCTAAACCTGGTTCCTTCAGTTCGGCGAAAATTTTTACTTTTTTGTCCAGGAAGTCAAACGCTTCTTCGAGTGTGGGAATTCTTTCATCTTTCTCCGTTGTCAGGTTCTTTATTTCTTTGAGCGAGAGGTCGCTAACTAAACCTTCTCCGTTTGTGGTTCGTTTAACGTCGGCGTCGTGGATGACAACAATTTCGTCGTCTTTGCTTTTCCTCATATCCAACTCGACGGCGTCCACACCCAGTTCGAGGGCTTTCTTGAAGCTACGCAGGGTGTTCTCTGGTTCGTAGGCTCTGGCGCCTCTGTGCCCAACTTTTATCATAATTGTTGCTGGGCAGCTGAAAACTTATATAGTTTTACGCGCTTTCAAGCGCTGAGTGGACCAGCATGGCTTTTGGTCAATCAATCACGATGAAACCCGTGGGGTATGTGAGAACTCAAGCTCTCGGCGACGAAGTGAAAGACAAAACTCGAATCTCAGAAATTGTCATCCAGCCCGAACTGACGGCTGCGCTAAACGGCGTAGCTGGTTACTCTCATTTGCATGTGCTGTTCTGGCTTCATGAAGTACCTGAAGAGAAACGAATGGTGTTGAAGGTTCATCCGCGAGGTAGAACAGACTTGCCTCTTTTAGGTGTTTTCGCAGTTAGAACCAATCTTAGACCTAACCCAATCGGGTTGACGTTGGTTGAGTTGGTCAAAGTCGATGGCAACGTTTTGACAGTTCGCGGGTTAGACGCGTTCAACGGCACGCCTATCTTGGACATTAAGCCTTATGACTCTTGGGACCTGGCTGAGCACGCCCGAGTTCCAGAATGGTGGATGAAGCTGGAAGAAGAGAAACGGCAAAAAAGGCAGCTTTAGAGGCTGTATCTTTCGTCGGCTGCTTTAGTTATCGCTTTGCGGAGTTCCTCGTCTTTCAAACTTGTCTTCTTTATTTTGGCAAGTTCATCTGCGAATCCGACGTCGCCAGCGGCGTTTCGGAACCAGTTTTCAAAGTCGCCTCTGTACATGTGGAACTCAAGCGACGCTGAATTCACTTTCAAAGCCAAATCATGGAACTCTTTTATGCTTCCTGCGGACATGTCTGTTGGCTGGTCAATTGCTGTGTAGAAGTTAAACCTCATGTTCCAAGGTACAGGCGAGGTTGCTTTAAGGGCTGTTTTCCCTTTTGTGGTTATGGCGAAGCCGCCTCCGACTTTTTTGAGGAAGCCCTCTTTAGTAAGTTCCTGCATTTCCTGCATGATCTGGCTTGACGTTAACCCCATTTTCTTGGCGAACTCGTTCATGTCGACGCGGCCTGTCATTTCGCTCATGAACTTCAAGATTTTCATTTGTTCTTCGATCAGAAGAATCCCTCACATACTATATCATTTTGACAGGGAAACTTAAAAGGGTTGATGCCGCCTTGCTCAGAAGGGCAGACGCATTATTCTTATTAACTTGCACACCTAGTAATTCAGGTATGTACTCTGGATACGTTCTTTTTTGCGGTAAAACAACGTTTGGGCAATGCCTAAGCAAACGACTCTACACCTGCGCCGACAGCCACAAAGACGAAGTGGCAAGAATTAAGCGGGGTTCAGTGTTATTCATCTACAACCCGGAAACCAAGGCGCTAGTTGGTCCATTTACGGCGGCAAGCGAAGGCGCCACAAGAATAGAAACTGGAGCATGGACCAGCAAAATCGATGAGCATTCTGCTTCGGAAAACATAAAGCTTGAATGGGAAGACCTCCACATTATCGATAACGCGGCGCAACGTTTTTCGTTTCTGGATCATCCTGAAAAATGCGAGTTATCCACGCTTACGGTGCAGACACTTCTTGATGCTCTGATGGAAGCGCCGGTTTTCCAAGGATAGTCTCTTTTTTTCTTTGCGATTTAGAATCGTGGGAAGAATGGCGCTGGAACCATTACTCCCAGTACTGCTCCAAAGATTATGCTTATGACTGTGAACACGAGTATCGCTAGAATGGCTATGGCGAGTGCTCGTAGCCAGCCTGTGTTGAAGCTTGCTTTAAACACGCCCACCCAAGCTATGAACGCGATGATGAGTGCCCAAATGTAGGCTCCTGAACCAATTAACGCGCCCAACAGGAAGTCGACAACGAACAGGGTGATTGCATAAATAATAGGTCCAAAAAGGGTGGCAACCATGGCGTCACCAAGTGTGGCTTCACCTGCCGTCACAATTTTACCCGCAATGTACACGGGAATCGAAACAATTACCCAAATTATTACGAGGCCAACTGCGAAAACCAAGATGTTCAAAAGGGTCAAATCACCAATGACGGGAACCGCCAAAACGCCCAAAACTCCTATAAATATTTCTTAGTCAAATTCGCCTATAAGAATATTGAGGCAAAGCATAAAAAAAGAGAAAAAGAGATTGTCGGCGTTCGAAAGGCGCCTACGGTGTTTTGGGGGCTTCTGCGGATTTGGCTTTTAGCTCGGCGTTCTCTTTCTGCAGCGCGAGGATTGTGGTTGCCATGGTTTTGAAGGTGTTGTCTATTTCCTTGAACACATCAACGTTTGCAAAGTTGAAGATGCTGATGCGCGCGTTTAGGACGCTGATTTGCCGTTGCAGTTGAGGTGAAAGTTGAATGCCTTGTTGGGGCATTGTGGGCGCTGCTTGCCGTTTTGCCGCCGAATTTTGTGTTTCATCATTGTTCATGTCTGCTTACTCCTCCTTTGGAATGCTGATTTGTTTTGGTGCTTGAGTTTGTGGAGTTTTTCTGTATAGCTTCTGGAATGTGGCGTTGTTCTGCAGGGATTTACAGGTGTCTCCGAGAACTTCTGTTATCAGTTGTTTGATTGTGCAGAACGTCTCCGAGTTGACGTGAGTTGCGCCGAAAACGTCGTAGTTCATCGCGACGCAGCCGCCTGTGCAGGCTTTTTTGTAGTTGCATTCTAAGCATTTTTTTGGGGTTTCGCAGTAAGGTTCTGCTTTTCGCCAGTGTTCCATCCAGTTGAGGCGGTTTGCGTTGAAGCCGTTGTAAATGTCTCCGATTTTGATTTCATGCGAGTCAATGAATCGATGGCAAGGATAAAGTGTCCCGTCGTAGTCTACGCCTACTGCGCCTTCGCCTAAGCCGCATCTTGAACACCATCTTCGTTCTTTTAATGTGACTGCCGAGTTTGCATCTCTCACAAACATGCTCCAAACTGGCACGCCTTGCTGCATCCACGTCTTATAGTATTCTCGGAAGAGTTCAAGTTCACTGCGTAGCGCAGCTAAATCTGCAGGTGTCCATTCGGCTTCGTAAACCATATCAACTGCGGCGCCATATATTTTGTATTCTTCAGCAAGTATTTTTATGCCGTCAGCCAAGCCTTTGACGTTCATCGGCGTAACAGTCCATCTTACCTGCGGATTGGGATTCAATATTTTCCGAACAAGTGTTAAGCCGCGCCAAGCGTCGTCCCAACTTCCGTTTCCGTTGGGGTATACGCGATTTGCGTTATGTGTATCTTTGAATCCGTCAATGCTGCAGTTTACTCCGAAGCCATATTTTTTCATCCACGTAACCATGTCTTCTGTTAGTAACGTGCAGTTTGTTGTTGCTCCGAAGTGCCAGTTGTGCTTGTTAGCCTGCGCTTTTTCGACTACGTAGCGTATCATGTCAAAGTTGCAGAAGGGTTCCGCGCCAAAGAACCAGATGTTTCCGTCAGGCTTAAGTTGTTGAGCGGCGAAATTGATGAGTTGATCGGCAGTTTCTGTCGTCATCTTTCCACATGGCTGGTTTTGGTTGAGTTTGTAGACGAAGCAGTATTTGCATCTGAGGTCGCATTCGGTGGTGACCCAAACGGTCAGTTCCCCAAGTTTAGGCAGCACATTAGACATTCGTTATCGCCTTCTTTTTCTGTGCTTTGGGTATCAAGTCCAGCTCAATCAGCGTCTCCATAACTATTTCCTTTACTTTCTGGTCAGTTATGACCTGCTGATTCTGTCTTGGTTGATAGCAAGCTTGGTTTTGACCTGTCTGGTTTTTTTGGCTGCTCATGTTTTTGCCTCCTCACTAGTAACCTACTACAAAGCATGATTGGCAGTAGAAACAAGATGGATAGCAAAGTCCTTGACACGTTTGGCATGCTACTTCACAGCCAGTTTGCATGAGACTTGGCAGCCAGTTTGGCAGGCAAGTTCGCATGTTGTTTGGCATGTTTGGCATGAGACTTCACACCCAGTTTGGCAGCTTACTTCGCAACCCGTCTGGCATGCTACTTCAAGCCAGTTTGACACGCGACTTGACAGCCAGTTTGGCATGAGACCTCACACGTTGTTTGACAGCCCTGGCAGCTTACGCAAGTTTGGCAGTAGTAGCAAAATGGGTGGCAGCCTCCTTCACATGTCTCTGTGTAGCTTGCAGTGCAGGTAGTTTGACAACCCACTTCGCACTCAGTCTGACAATCTTGGCATGTATTACACGTTTGGCAGCTTACTTCACATCCAGTTTGGCACGACGTTTCGCAACTGGTTTGGCATGTGTTGCATGACTGGCAGACTTGGCAAGTTTCGGCGCATTGAATAGCCTTTACTCCCTGGGTGGTCTTCATTCGTACAGGACTTGCGGTCTGGTCTGTTGTTTCAACCAAGTACACATCATACGCCTGACCGCCAGACGCTATCTGTCTTGCCCAGTGTTGTTTGTGTATTTGTAAATTGAGTTTATTATCTGAGGTTTTGTTAGTCGTGGGGCGTCAACGTTTCCTGCCAATTTAGTCACCTCTACAGCTTAGCTTCATGATGTCTCGGGATGGAACCATCAAATCCTCAAAAAAGATATTTTTGATCTGTTCGATGGCAACATCTATTTGTGTTTTCAGAGTGGAGGACTTGTTTGTGTTAAAACTCAACTTCATTGACTCTTCTAGTTGTTTTTTTCTAAATTGCTTTCAAACATTTTTATCATCGGAAAAATAATTTAGTTTTATAAAATTTAAACAATTTTATCGATAAATAGTTATTATTTCAAAATAATAGAACAGTAAATATTACATTATAGGCGTTGGATTAAAGGACTTGGAGTAAGACGATTACATATCTTAAACGTCGCGAACTTTGACTTTAGGTCATTAAAAATGAGTGATAGACGTTGTTAAACTCTTCAAAGCGAAGCTTTCCTCGTAATTGGGGCATTCCTTCAAAATTTAAGGAAGCAATTATTTCTAATCATTTTCTTTCTGAAGTTTAAAAAGATTGCAGAAATCTTGTGTCAAATATTATTTACATATGCATATTTATAGATTAAGAATTATTGCTATTTAGAGGATGTAAATCGATGAAGTCTCATGTGGGTGTATTCCTGATGATTCTTTTGATTTGCAGCATCGCATTGATTTGTAATACATCTTACAGCGATGGACAGGGTGAGGGACAACAATTTCGCAACGTATCGGGAACCATAAACGAAGATGTTGTTTGGACAAAAGAATACTTTCTCAACTTTACAACTTCCGTAATTGTCGCCAAGGGAGCAACTTTAACTATTGAAGCTGGCGTGGTCGCGAAATTGAATTTCCAGTCGATAACGGTGGAGGGAACGCTAATTGCAAAGGGAACATGCAATAGCCCAATTAGTTTCTACGATGGGGGCACAATCATTTTCGACCAATATAGCAGTGACTGGAACGCGCAAACTGGCACGGGTAGCATAATCGAAAATACCCTAAACTTCTATTTAATAATTAACGATGCATCCCCAAGGATATCTCAAGATAAACTGAGTGTTAAAATTAATGGAGGTTCGCCTATCATTTCAAACAACGATATCGGTGGTGTAATAATTTACGGGGGTTCGCCATTGATATCAAACAACACAATCAGTAAAACTATCATCACTGGGCATAGTAATTTAGAGGGTAGTGTTGTCGCAGTCTATGGAGGATCACCAGTTATTTTGAACAACACAATTGCCTCCGCTTCTGAGTTGAATTTGAAATATGGCATCGCCATAGGCGGGGAAGATACAGTTGTAATCTCCGACAACGTGATAAATCAAATCAACGGAACTGGCATTTACATTACATCAGGTAGCCCCACAATTCAAAGAAATTTCATATCATCTGGCTATAGCTCTGGAATAGGACTGGCAATCACAGGCAATTCAAATCCACTAATCGAGAACAATACGATAGTCGAAAACGCGGTTGGTCTTAACATCTACAACGAAAATGATTCTGATCACTCGCCTTCACCGACAGTCAGCGACAACAATATTCAAAGCAACAAGTACAACATTTACTTGGGACAACAAGGGATTTTTGGTTCAGCTGCAGACAGTATAGACGTTTCATACAATTGGTGGGGGACAACAGATGTACCTTCAATTAATCAGACAATTCACGATTACAAAAACGACTTCAACCTTGGAATAGTAACTTTTACACCAGTGTTAAATTCTTCCAATTCTCAAGCTATGCCTGACCCAAACGCGTCCCTTCCTACGCCCGCAACTTCGCCGTTACTGACTTCGTTGCCGTCATCGTCTGTTCCGGAGTTGAATCCTGCGGTTGCTTTTTTGGCGTTAGTGGTCGTAGCCTGTGCGTTTGCTGTTGTATTCCGAATGAAGGAACTAAACGCCGCTTGACGACGTCACCGTGGTGTTTGGCAGGTTTTTTGTGTCAAGAAATATTTACAAACAAGCTTTTAACACTGAACAAATTATAATTGATTGGGGCTTTCATAATGAAAAAAATCCTCTTAATACTATTTATGGTGGCAATGGTGCTTGGTGGATTCGTTTTGTTTGGTTCAGTAACTTTTTGTTTAGCTGCCCAAAGCGGATCTAACGTCAGTGGAATAATAAGGTCAGATACAACATGGACTAAAGCAAACAGCCCATACAACCTGGGGGGAAATATTGCTATAGACAAAGGAGTAACGCTAACAATCGAGCCAGGTGTCACTGTAAATCTAGACATGTATTACATACGAGTCAACGGCGCGTTAACCGTCAGAGGAACAAGTGTAGATAATATCTACCTAAATGCAGCAAAAAGCGGCTATATAGAATTCACCTCATCAAGCGCAGGATGGAATTCTCAAACTAGGAGTAGGCAGCATAATCGAAAACACTGTCATAAACTCTATAATAAGAACGGCTGACGTGTCGCTCCTGATAAACAATAACACAATCACTAAGGGAACAAGCATTGGCGGGAGTTCGATAATTTCTAAAAACAGAATCGCCATACTCAGCGATGACCCTCTTAGTTCAACATGTGCCATTTTCATTTCAAATGGAAATACCGCCCAAATTGTTGGCAACACAATTTCAGGCGGTTTTGAAGAAGCATCAATTGAAGTAGGCAATGGCTCTCCAACGATTGAGAGAAACATGATCAGCAACAGTTATGGTTATGATGGTGATGCGGGTTATCGGCAAGCGGGAATTATGGTTTCTGGCGATGCCAGTCCAATAATTCTGCAAAACACTATAACAGAGTGCGCCAATGGCATTTATGTGAGCGGTAGTCCTACGCCAACAATAGTTAACAACAATATTGAGAGTATAACAAGTTTTAACCTGTACATGGCGTCACGAATCAATGTAGATGTTGCTAATAATTGGTGGGGAACCACTGATACCGCTGTGATTGACCAGAAAATCTGGGATTTTAATGACGATTTTAACTTGGGCAAGGTGAGTTATGCTCCATTCTTGACTGAACCGAATCCTCAAGCTATGCCTGACCCAAACGCGTCCCTTCCTACGCCCGCAACTTCGCCGTTACTGACTTCGTTGCCGTCATCGTCTGTTCCGGAGCTGAACCCTGCGGTTGCTTTCTTGGCGTTGGCCGCCGTAGCCTGTGCTTTTGCTGTTGCATTCCGAAAGAAAAAACCAAACACCGCCTCTTAGCCGCAATCTTAACCTTAATTTTATTAACCTGCCTGTGGGGCTTGCCATCAAAAAACTACCACGCATTTTTCATAAAACCGACCTGCCCCATAGAGCGTAATTTCCAATAAAATTACGAAAAATTTCAAGATTAAACATCTACCCTTCAAATCAGGAAAAAATTAAATGCGCAGCCAACTATTTTATGCTGCTGTTTAGCTTTTACGTTAGGCGAACATCAAGCTCATATTCAGTGCTATTGACGTACGAATAGAAAAGTGCGTTACACCAGTCTTTGCCTTGGTAGCATTTTGGTTCTGTGCAAGTGAAGGTTATTGTCGCCGAATCACTTGGCGATATCGTATAATTGGGCCCAACTGGATAACCCCCGGTAGCGATCCCTCGATTGCCCTCATCATTTAGTGTGGACAATGGGTCGCACTGATAGCCGTGGTAACTCCCTTCCTGAACTGTATGTGTATTACATGACATTTTTTCACAATCCTTTTTATTTTTTGTTTGTCGAGTATTCCTTTCGACACCCCCATAGAGACAGAATTTGTTTTAAAGAACGACGGCATGTTTCTGAAAGTACCTCTTAGCGGCGGCTGATGTCAATTTCTTTTTATCCACGTTCGAATTCTCTAAAACTTTTCATATGTTATTTTTGGTTGCAGAGTTACTCGGGTTGATGAAGTGAAACTAAAGGGGAAAATCGTTTGTGCAACAATTCTGTCTATCTCAAAACAATGGTTTTGCTAATTGGCTATTGGGAAGATAAAGTACCACATTTGAGGAGTTTGGCGGCTCAAAAATCAGAAGTCAAGTTAAACCCTAATAATGGGGTGGACAGGTGCCTATTGTTTACAACAGCCGTAGGTATCTATGTATGCATGGAGTGTTTTCTTTTGATAACAATTGTGACAATTGCAATCGTGCATGTGGTAACAATCATTGTGGCCATTACAATTAACGTTGTCATTTCTGGAATCGTGGGTGACGCAGTTGGATTGGGTGAAGGCAACAGACCGCTTACAACGAAAGCGTAAACATTGTGGTCTGTCGAACCAACGTAGACTACTCCGTCAAGAACAGCAGGAGACGAATAAACAGCGCCCCCAGTTGTGTAGTTCCAAAGCTTAAGACCAGTGGATGCATCCAAGGCATAAACAGTCCGCCCAGAGCCTATGTAGATTACGTCATCAACTACAGCGGGAGACGTCATTTCAACATAGCT
This sequence comes from Candidatus Bathyarchaeota archaeon, assembly GCA_963760905.1. Classification (GTDB taxonomy): domain Archaea; phylum Thermoproteota; class Bathyarchaeia; order Bathyarchaeales; family Bathycorpusculaceae; genus JADGNF01. The sequence continues at coordinate 360,976 of CAVXEQ010000002.1, read as the reverse complement.
GCCTGTGTTGTAATCCCAAAGTTTAACCCCCGTGGTGGCGTTTAAAGCATAAACGTTATTGTCCCACGCACCTATATAGACCACACCCTGAACAACAGTAGGAGATGAATCAACGCGACGGTCTACCTTAAGGTAGTTTTCTCCTGTTGTATAGTTCCAAATTTTAATTCCGTCAGTAGCGTTCAATGCATAAACATCGCCATCCGCTGAACCAACATAAACTACGCCATTTGCAACAGCAGGAGACGAATAAATATCGTTTCCAGTTGTATAATTCCAGATTTTGATCCTGTTAGTAACGTTCAAAGCATAAACATTGCTATCTGATGAACCAACGTAGACCACGCCATTTGCAACAGCAGGAGACGACGTTGTAGCCGCTTCATAGCTCCATATTTCGGTGCCTGTTGAAGCGTTAAGAACATAAACTTCAGAAGAACACACGAATACCATGCCGTTAACAACTGCAGGAGACGAAATAACATAACCGCTGGTTGTGTAGTTCCAGATTTTGATTCCGTTTGTGGCATTCAGCGCATAAACATTTTTGTCCAATGAACCAATATAAACTACGCCGTCAACTACAGCGGGAGACGAAAAAACATCGCTTTCAGTGGTGTACGTCCAACTTTGTGTGGGCACATGCGTTAAATTACCCACAGCACCGCTATGAGATGGGTCTAAGTGGAACATTGGCCAATCTGCGTGCGCAAACGGAAGCAGAACACTGGAAAGAAAAATTATGACAGCTAACACTATTGTCCCAACTAATCTCTTCATACATAAGTCTCCCGTTTTATATGATGCCTCAAAAGCATAAAAATTTTTACGTTAAGCAATCGTTTGGATACGTGCATTTGGACCTGTTAGGTCTAATTACTACTAATGATGCAGGTTACAAGAGAAGGGACAAACTCATAAAACTAAAAAGCGATATACAATGAAATGATCCTCCTTTTTAGCCTAATTGATTGTGCATTACGTTCAAAACTATCTCTTTTTATCTGAACTAATAGAAGTAGCCGTGTTAAAAATCGATACGCAATGAATTCTTAGCTACAATCTTCTACACTCATTTTTGCTGCTCATGATTCTAACAAGGAATAAAGTGAATTCTAACTCAATTGATTTTTTTTGTTCGATTTTAGAAACGCATAAGACAATTTTTTTTCCCATGGCAGACTTTTTGAAGAAAAATTTTCTCAGGATCTCCATAGATGAATGTTAATCCTTTCTTCGAAGGCGAGGAATGCGAGCTATTTCAGAATCGGAATTTCCCGATGATGCCACAAAACATAAATTCCCTCTCTCCACCTTTAAGCCTCTTGTCGGGAGGTAGCTCAGCCTGGCAGAGCTCTCGAGTCGGCTAACATGCTTAGCCCGCGGAGACGCTGTAGAGGTCTACCCATGGTGGGCTTCATTCAAGCCTGTCTAGGCCACAGATACCGAGCTGTCGCAGGTTCAAATCCTGCTCTCCCGACCAAAATTCCGTAAAAAATCGCTCGTTCTGAGCCGTTTTTCGCTATTCGGACGCTATTAAAGCTGCTCTAAACTGCTTTTTTGGTTGGTTTCACTTTTGCGTTTGAACAGTCGTTTATGCCGTCGATTATATGGTTGTGGGTTTTTGCAAAATGAGAAAGGGTGGGTGACCTTCTTGCTTTAATTTGGGAAGCCTTGATAAAGCCAAGGAGTTTGTCGCAAAAGCTAAAGAAAAGAACAAGGAAGTATGTGCGTTTGAGAGTATGCTTGAGGAAGATAAGGATTCATAGGTCAGTTCCTTCTTTTGTTAGGTGCTATGATTCTCAATGAGGCTAAGAAAGAGCTGAAACTTTCGAGCGCACAAGCGAAGCATCTGTCAAATTTAAATAGTTGTGGTATATATCATAATACTGCAAAAAATGCAGGGTTGTGATATAAATGAAAACAAGCCTTTTGCTCAAGAAACTGCGGCTTGAAAAGAAAGAGTTAGTTACATCAGAAGAACTCAAAGGCTATTGCAAACAACTGAAGCTCGATTATGAGTCAACAATCGACCACTTTGTTACGCGCGGTCACTTTATACGTATTTTCAGGGGGATATTCTACGTCAAATCCTTAGACGAAATGAAGCTGGGAAGAACAAAGTACAGTCACCTAGAGCTTGTTGCCAAGGGCTTGGAGTTGAAAGGCGTTAGGAACTGGTATTTTGGCCTCTATACGGCGTTGAAGCTAAACAATATGACGCACGAGTATTTTGCTATCGATTATGTTGTCAACGACCAAATACTACGTGTAAACCCGATGAAGATAGCTGGCCACAAGCTTCGATTTTTAAAGCTAAAATTGCCGCTTTTCAGTTTTGGAATCGTAAGTAAGGATGCTATAGCATATTCCGACCCTGAAAAGACTATTTTGGATTTCATTTACATGTGGCGCTATAACGGTGTCTCAAAGGACAGAATCATTGCTGATGCGGGTGATTGGTCAACCAATCTGTCTGCGTCCAAATTCGTGGAATTTGCTAAAAATTATCCCAAAACGGTCCAAAAAATTGCGCAGGAAATAACATATAATCACGGAGTGTTTGCATGAGAAAGGACTTTGTGACAGAGGTTGCAAAGCAAAGTGGCATTGAGCAGGCAGATTTGCTAGAGAAAGATTTGATTCTTCATCAAATATTAACAGCCCTCTCGCAAGATGAGTTCTTTTCCAACAACTTTGTCTTCAAAGGAGGTACCTGTCTAACTAAATGCTATCTTGGATATTATCGATTCTCGGAAGACATAGACTTCACTTGGAAAGACCAAACGGTCTTTGAAGACAAATCACAGAGCCAAATCCGTAGAACCCTCTCAAAAACAATCAACGAAACCGGCGCTATCTTTGAGGCGATAGCAAACAAGCACGTATTAGATTTCAAATGCGATAAACAGAACAAGCATTATGTAGAGCTTGGGGGAAGCAACAAGATGTGCACATTCAAGCTATGGTATCATGCGGAGACCCTTAACGTAGAGAGCTTCATGAAGATTCAGATGAATTTCGTCGAAAGGCTTCATTTTGCACCGCAAAAGGGCATGCTTAGCGCTTTATCCTGCAAGAAAAGCGACGAGCTATCTTTTCTGTTCCCAGAATACGCAGAGTACTTCCAGACGACTAGTTTGTACATATATGACACACGCGAGATACTTTGCGAGAAGGTTCGCTCGATTCTTACAAGGGAAGGATTCAAAGCGCGCGACTTTCTCGACGTTTATCTACTCTGCAAGAAATACAACCTGAAGTTAGAGGATTTGTTTGAGCCCATTGTGGATAAGATTCGCTTTGTGCTTGGCATCTACCAGAAGTATAAGGAAAACTTTGAGGCAAAGAAAGCCGTTTTTGCTTTGGAGCCTTTTAGATGGGGTGAGGAAAAAAGACTTTTGCTCCAAGAGATTGACGGGAAAGAATTCGATAAGTTCTTGGGTAACTTCCAGCCGTTTCTCAAAAAAGTCATCGAAAAAGTCTCACCTTGATTATGCCGCCGCTCAAAAAGTAACCGCCTGTTTGCCTTCTAATTAGCTTCTTCTTTAGTTATACCGACGAGCATTGCGCGCTCTTGAAGTTTGGGTAGAAAACTAACCGTTAACTCCTGTTACAAAAAATGTCTGTGCTTTATTCCCTGAAGGAACCTTATCCCTTTCTGGTGTTAAACCGTGGAGAGCAACCCGTTTTTTCTATGAACGGCGTCCATCTTGGCATTCTGCCTTTGTACACATCGTGTTTTCAACCAATGTACTCAATCCTGTAGCATGAAGCGCCAACTGCCGGCTTAGAACCCTGAGGAAAATGGCAAATAAGCCTGCTCTGAACTTGACCTTTCCTCGATGTAGGAAATATCGCCGAAATCGTTTCCTATCTCACGCACTCCAAAGTTATCGTTTTCTTTAAGAGTGCTAAAACCAACTGCTCGCTATTTACAAAAACCTGTCAATTGTGTAACGACGGCGTTAAGCTATCTCTCCCGACCAAAGTCTTGTAAACAACGCGCCCGTTTTGAGCCGTTTCTCGCTATTCAAACGCCATAAAAGCCGCTCTGACAATGCTTTTACCAAGATTACACTTACCACTCTACTCTATCATTCTACTATTACGGATGAAATATTTGGGTTATTTGGAAATGTGCTGATGCAGGCGAGGTTTATATGATACGCTTAATATCTATCGTATTACAGTGAATCTGTTGTCCGATACAATTAGTCTAAGGTTGCCCCGAGAAACCGTGAGAAAGTTGCGCGAAATAGCCCAGAAAGAAGGAAAAGATAGATCAACTATTATACGTGAGATGCTCGAGAAGGGGGTTAAGGAGAAGAGCAAAGAGCAAGCGGTTGAACTTTATCGATCAGGCCAAGTTACTGGCTGGAGAGCAGCTCAGCTAGCCGGAGTTTCTCTGTGGAATTTCTATAAGATATTAGACGAGAAAGGCGTTCTTATCCAGTATTCTGAGCAGGACTTGGAAAGAGACCTTGAGATTTAATTGGAGCACAGAGCCAATTGATAACAGTCTCCAATAATAGTCCTCTGATATGGCTCTCAAAAATTGGAAACCTTTCTCTACTAAAAAAGCTTTTTGATGAAATCCTAGTTCCCGAAGAGGTCTACAAAGAAGCGGTTGAAAAAGGCTTGGAAGAAGGGTTCGTTGATGCTTTAGTGATTAAGGAGGCGTTTGATCAGGGATGGATTAAAGTCGCGCCTCTATGTGGAGACGAAATTGCTCTTTGCCAGAAAATCATGAAACATGCGCTTGAAATTCATAAAGGTGAAGTTCAAGCTATTGTGTTAGCCCGCAAATTAGGCTTGGATGTGTTGCTGCTGATTGATGAATCCAGCGCGCGGGCGTTTGCTGAAACTTGGGGTTTGAGAGTCAAAGGAGTGTTATACGTGATAATGAGGGCTCTAAGATGCCAATTGATAGATGATGCAGAGGCAAAGAAAATGGTTTTGACTTTGGTGCGAAAAGGGTTCAGGATTGAACCAAGATTGTTGGCGAGAATAATTGGAGAAATTGATTCCTGTAAAGGCCCATAGCACGTAATGTCCGCTTTGTTAACGGTGCAATGACGGTGTAAACGACTGGTGAATAGCTCTCCCGAAAATATTTCTAAAAAGACACCTGCTTTGAGCTGTTTCCGGCTTTTCATACGCTATGGACGCCGATTCGAGGCTACTTTTTCTGCAACTTCGCTTCTCCCTTAACCCAGTCGACAAATAGGTTTTATGTTACCTCTCCCAGTCACACTATAGAATTAGAATGAAATCCAAGAAAATTACTGATTATAAATGGAAAATAACCTTAAGCTGACCACGTTCTACACACCTTCAACAGAAGTTTCTGCCGTGTCCAGCTTGGCCAGCCTAAGGCGGTTTTCAAGTCGGCGAAGACATGAAACCTAAATGGGAAAGTTAAGTTGTTTGGACGAGGGTTTCGGTGCAGTAAACTCCTTGTGTGGTCGAAATAACCATGCGCAGAGGTGTAGATAGGTCGTAAACCATTACGCGGTCTGGCACCACAGCATAAAACGCGATGGACCAGCCTGACTTGATGGTTAAGCCTTCACCCGCCGCAATAAAATCGTAAGGTTGATTACCTATTACAATAGTCGAGTTTTCAGTGTTGGTTAAGTTTCCTACGAAAGGCAGATCTCCCGGCATCGTGCCGTTTATTTTGCAGTAAACGACATAGTTTGAAGAGCCATTCCAGTCGCATTGCAATCCTTTAACATCTAACTTGTTGATGACTATGTCTGTTGGTCCAGTGTCACATATAGCCACAGCAGCGATGCTGGTGGTGCTGTTAACGTACCAAACGTGGCTTGTCGTAACGTACATTTTCTCTTTCTGTACTTGACTAGTGGTAACGTTGGTTGCAAAAAGAACCACGGTTGTTGACAGAATTACGGCTGCCATCAAAATGATTAGGTTGCCTACTGGCGCCCCCAAAGCACGCTTATTCTTGAGAAGTCTTCTTATCATCATGGTGATTCGCCTCTTTTCTGCTTCGTTTCAAGAATATGGTCTGGAGTTGCGGCTTGGAATTTGACGCCGTCGTCCCTAGTCACGTGAAGGTAGGTTAAAGATTTACATTGGTAGATTACTTGGGCGTGATTGCGACTGTTGATGTAACTTAGAAGGTTCAGGTACTGTTTTTCAGTGCCTTTTAACACAAATGCGATGTAGAAATAGGGCTCGGACGGATTTGCCTCACTTTTCTTTTTCATCAATCATTTCCCTCATTCGTTTCATTGCATTTCTGCAATGCAAGTTGTATATTATATCTTAACTCTTAATAAACATTACTAATGTGGATTGGAAAACCACCTTCAGAATACGTCAAACCGGGACAAAATACCCATTCACAATCAAAAATATGGCTGAAAAATAAAACTAACGGATTCTCACAATTGCTTCGCATCACTCAGGTATGCTTTGTGGCGCGGAAACTGTTTTCTCGGGTTTACCTCGCGAAAAAGCCAAGCCTGAGGTTGATTTCACGATTTGAGGCACGCCAGCAAGATCTTCGACAATAAGCAAGCCCCGCGCAAGTATAGCAAATGCGCCGATTGCAGCTTTCGTTTCTAGACTGATGGGAGCCACAAACAGCAGAGTAAAGATTCCAACAATCCCGAATTCTTGCACGCCCGCGCCTGCCGGAGTAATGGGCACAAACGCCAAAGCAGTTACTAACGGGTGAATGAGGAACATCGCGAGCCACGTCGTAATAGGATTCAAGCCGGGGAATACAATGCTTAGCGCTAAGCTTAGGAAATACCATTCAAACCCTTTTAGGATCCAGCATCCAAAGGTTAACAGAGCGATTTCAGGTATCGCTCGGCGGGTTTTCTGTGAGCCTTCTTTATATTCCTCGAGTTTTCCAACCAATCCACCGGTAAATCTCTTGAGGAATCTAGAGTTAGCAATACGGTTGAATGTTGCCATTGCTTTTTGAGACCATGTGATGGCGGCAAGCAGAATTGCCCCCGTTAGCATTAATGCTATGCCTAATCCCATAACGAGAAAGCCCAAGTTTATACCGAGAAAAGTACCGAATTGTAGTTGCCAATTCTCTGATGGAACCGCACCCAGTAAGAAAACTACTGCTCCGACTCCTCCAACAACTTTGGCGAGGAACTCGATAGTTTGAATGCCCAGAATTCCAGAAAGAGCTTTGGATGTGGGAACGTTTTGGTCTCTTAAATAAAGCGGCGTCAAAACGTAACCTGAACGTCCAGGTGTAACGTCGCTGGTTAACATGCCTGCGTATTGAGCGAGTAATGTTTTTCCGAAGGTGGTTTTGATTCCTTCTTTTGCCAGAACCCTTCGGAGTCGAACTGTGAAAAGCAGGTTTATTCCAAAATAGCAAGCAAACGCCAGAATTAAGTATTCAATTTTGATGTTAACGAGGGCGTTGTAAAGTGAGCCGATCCCCACATACCACAGTAAGGCAGCAAATATAGCAACCATAACAACCACCTGCAGAAGGATGCGAGTTATTTTGCGGTTGCGTGGGTTCAACGGTTTCATCTCTTGATTTTCTTAAGACGGTTAAGCCTTCTAGTTCTTTTTTGGTTGTTATATTCGTTGTGGACAAACACTATCCATTTCGTGATTACAATTTAAAACAAGAACCCGGACAAATCCTCGATAGTTTCAATGTTTAACTGGACTTTTTCGTTATCTTCTAATCATTTTACTTCCTCTAAATCGGCAAGATCACATTGCCTGCGGTTTCAAGATTTTCAGTGAAAAACGTTTGCTTTCGTGATTTGACTTGCAAGTAAGGCAATTCAGTGTTGTTGGATGATAAATCCTAAAAGCGAGAAGACCGAGAGCTATACCCATGCAAAAGAAGCAAGTTGCCCTCACAGCGATTGTTGCCGGAGTAGTTATCTTACTTGTAAAGTTGCTTGCTTACTTTGTCTCTAACTCTGTAGCTTTGCTCTCTGACGCGCTGGAATCTATCGTTAACATAGCAGCTTCTGGGCTCATGTTGTTTTCAGTTTGGCTCTCTGAGAAACCAGCTGATGACAGCCACAATTATGGGCATCAGAAAGTTGAAGACATCTCCAGCCTGTTAGAAGGTATTTTCATAATTGCTGCTGCTTTACTCATCGTGAACGCTGCAATAGGCAGGTTATTCTCGGGAGTTTTGCCCGTCGAGATAGATCTGGCCATCGGGATATCTATGATTGCAACCGCCTTGAACGGCGGAATCTCTTGGTATCTTTCCCGTGCCGCAAAAAAGACTGGATCAGCTGCCCTAGAAGGCGACGCGAAACACCTATTGTCCGATGTCGTATCAACCGCTGCGGTGTGGGTGGGTCTCTTCGTCGTCAGCTTAACAGGTTGGAGTATCGTTGACTCTATTTTGGCATTTGCAGTTGCGGCGTTGATCGCTAGAATGGGGTTAGGCCTGATAATGAAGTCAAGTTCTCGACTTATGGATAATTCATGCAAGGAAGAAGAGGGTAAAATCCGCGAGGTTCTGCTGCGACACAAGTTCCGCTTTATAGATTTCCATGACCTTAAAACTCGTAGGAACGGCAACTTGGTTTTCTGTGAACTACACCTTTCAGTAGATGGCTCTCTAAGTGTAAACGAGGCACATGAATTAACAGATCATCTGGAGAACGAATTAAGGATGGAGTTGCCCAACGCGAACTTAACGATTCATGTGGAGCCCAAAAAGCCAGGTGCTTCCCCAGAAGACAAACAGCTCATGTAACATGTTAACAAATGCTCGCTTCGAGGTTTGGAAATGGCTTAATCACTATAATTCTAACAAGCTCAAAACACCACCGCCTAAAACAAATCAAACCGCTATCTTCCGAAGAAAAAGAGTGAGGTTTTCCATAAATATCGATATATATTTGCAGACGCAAGATTAAGGTAATTCGAAGGTTGTCGAGGAATCTTATGCCTAATGTCAACAGCGGTTTAGGCGGCTGGTTTGGAGGTTTAAGGAAAAATAAAACTCTCAGTAGCCTATCTGAGAACATGATTGACGGCTTCGCCTACCACAAAATGGTGTTTGACAAAGACGGCAAACCTGTGGATTACGTTTTCCTCGAAGTCAATGGTGCTTTCGAACGGTTAACTGGGCTAAAACGAGAGAACATTTTGGGTAAACGGGTAACTGAGGCGCTTCCGGGCATAGAAAAGGATCCTGCAGATTGGATTGGTGTTTACGGAAAAGTTGCCTTGACTTGTGAGCCTGTTAGATTCGAGAATTACAATCAGGCTTTGGGCAAATGGTTTCTGGTTTCAGCATTTTGCCCTGAAAAAGGTTACTTTGTGGCGACCTTCGAGGACATCACCGCTCGCAGAAACGCAGAAGAAGCTGTACGTATAAGCGAAGAACGTTTTCGCTCGGTACTGAATAATTCCTTAGATGCTATCTACCGGCTTAACCTGCAGACAGAACGATACGAGTACATGAGTCCTGCAAGCAAAAAACTTTTGAATTTTGAGCCCGACGAACTGATGGCGATGAGTAATGAGGAAATGCTCTCGCGTGTCCACCCTGATGATATACCTGCGATGCGTTCGGCTCTGGCTCATGTCAATGAAACAGGCAAGGGATTATGTGAATACCGTTTCCGGGGTAACGATGGCAATTACCGCTGGTGGTCCAATCAGATGGTTGTCACCAAGGACGCGGAGGGTAAGCCGCTTTACCGTGATGGATTTATTCGCGACGTGACAGAACGTAAGAATGCTGAAGAAGCATTAAAGAAAAACGAGGAAGAATATAGTGCTTTATTCTCTAACATGATTGATGGATTTGCCTATTGTCAAATGATTTTTGAAGAGTCGGGTGAACCCGTCGATTTCGTTTACCTACAAATTAATGATGCCTTCGAGAACATAACTGGGCTAAAAAGAAACGATGTTATCGGGAAGAAAGTTACAGAAGCGATACCAGGAATTAAAGAGGCTAATCCTGAACTGTTCAAAATATATGGACGAGTTGCGGTTACCTGTAAGAAAGAGAAATTTGAAATATTCTTCAAACCCCTAAGTCTGTGGCTATCCATTTCAGTGTACTGTCCCAGGAAAGGCTATTTTGCCGCCTTGTTTGAGGATATTACTGAACGCAAAAATTCTGAGGCTCAAATTGCCTGGTTAGCTTCTTTTCCGGCGCTAAATCCCAATTCCGTTGTAGAAGTGGACCTTGAGGGCAACATTCAGTATGCCAATTCAGCAACTGAAACTACATTCGCTGAATTTAAGAAGTCAGGTTTGAAACATCCTTTCTTTTCCGATTGGCATAAAGTAGTAACAACTTTGAAGACGAAAAAGAAAAGCACGTTCAGCAGAGAACAAGAAATCGAAACACACTGGTATTACCAGGATTTCACTTTTTTCCCTCAGAATAATCGGGTGCGTATTTACACTGTAAATATTGATGAATTGAAACAGGCCGAGGACAATCTTCGAGCCGGCTTGGAGCGAGAACGTTTTCTAGGAGACCTTGTTCGAAATTCTTCAGTAGCTATAGGCGTAGGTTATCCTGACGGCAGAATGGGCATGTGTAACACAGCTTTCCAAAAACTCACCGGATACAGCGAAGAAGAACTAAAACGCGTCAAATGGAACACGGTGCTAACTCCGCCTGAATGGATAGAAATCGAAACAAAAAAACTAGAGGAACTTAAAACTAACCCATATGTCCAATACGAAAAAGAATACATACGCAAAGACGGCTCTCGGGTTCCCATAGAGTTAGTCGCCCATCCCTTCTTCGATAATGCGGGAAACGTATCCCACTACTATGCCTTCATCACCGACATAACTGAACGCAAAAAAGCAGAGAGTGCCCTGCGGGAAAGTGAGCAGCGATGGTCCACCACTCTATCGAGCATCGGCGATGCTGTCATTGCCACCGACGTATCAGGCATGGTTACGTTCATGAACGCGGTGGCTGAAGAATTAACGGGCTGGACTCTGGATGAGGCGTCGAAAAAACCGATTAAAGCAGTTTTCAACATTATAAACGAGCAAACCCGAACTGGAAGCTGAAGACCCAGTTAGTAAAGTGCTTGAAAAAGGCATGATTGTTGGGTTAGCTAACCATACGGTTCTATTGCGGAAGGACGGGTCTGAGGTTGCTATTGATGACAGCGGAGCGCCAATTATTGCTTCTGACGGCAAAATCACGGGTGTTGTACTCGTATTCCGAGATATCACGGAACGCAAGAAAGCCGAAGAAGCATTGTTGCAAAGCGAAGTTAAGTTTCGGACAGTGGCAAATTTCACTTACGATTGGGAATACTGGGTTAAACCCGAAGGCAAAATGGTCTACGTTTCGCCTTCTTGCAAGAGGGTCACAGGCTACAGTCCTGACGAGTTTGTCAATGATCCTCAACTGATAGCAAGAATCGTCCATCCAGAAGATAAATCAAAAGTTGATTCTCACCTTGACTTGATTAGCTCGAATGAGTTGCATGACGTTGATTTTCGTATAATAACTCGCGACGGAGAAGTCCGATGGATTTCACACGCTTGCAAGGCCGTTTTCGATAACGAAGGCAAATGGTTAGGTAGGCGCGCTAGCAACCGCGATATTACCGAGCGCAAATTGGGTGAAGAGAATCTTCATAGACTCAACCGCACTCTCAGAGCAATTAGCAACAGCAACCAAGCCTTGATGCATGCCACGAGTGAAACGACGTTTCTGAGGGAAGCTTGCAGAGTTATTGCGGAAGATTGTGGTTATGAAATGGTTTGGGTAGGATTCGCGGAAGATGACGAAGCTAAATCGGTGCGACCAGTGGCTCACGCTGGCTTTGAAAAAGGCTACCTTGATTCCTTGAAGATTACTTGGGCGGACACTGAACATGGGCGCGGTCCCACCGGAAGGGCTATTCGAACTGGTCAACCTCAATTCTGTGAGAGCATCCAAAGCGACCCCACGTTGAAACCGTGGCGCGAAGAAGCTCTCAAACGAGGTTACACTTCGTCCATAGTTTTGCCTTTGAAGTCTGGTGACAAGGTTTTCGGCGCCATAACCATGTATTCTAAGAACTCCAACTCCTGTTCGGAAGATGAAGTAAAACTGCTAACTGAGCTGGCAAGCGACTTTGCATATGGAATAACGATGCTTCGCTTGCGCACCGAAAAAGAACATGCGGAAGCCGAAGTGTACAAACAAGCAGCGTTAATTGACTTGAGTCCTGACGCCATAATTGTCCGCCGGCTGGACGGCGTTGTAACCTTCTGGAGCAAAGGCGCCGAAAAACTATATGGATGGAAAAAGGAAGAAGCAATCGGACAAAACACCCATCAACTCTTTAAAACTAAATTCCCTGAGCCATATGAAAACATGATTGCCAAGCTTAAGGGAACTGGGAACTGGTCTGGAGAGCTTATTCACTCCACCAAAACCGGAAGCCGAGTTACAGTTCAAAGTTGGTGGCAGCCAAAACTTGACCAACATGGCGAAATCGTGGAAGTCATGGAGTCAAACGTGGACATCACCGAACGTAAAGAGGTTGAGCAAGCAATTCGGCGAGCTGAAGTTGAGTGGGAACGAACGTTTGACAGCGTTCCCGATTTAATAGCCATACTCGATAGGAAACATCGGATCGTGCGCGCCAACAAAGCTATGGCACAAGCATTGAGCATGATGCCCGAACAATGTGTGGGCTTGAGCTGTTACAAATGTGTCCATGGTCTTGTTAACCCGCCTGATTTTTGTCCACATGCAAAAACTCTGAAAGACGGACTAGAACACACTGAAGAAGTCCATGAGAAGCGGCTTGGCGGCGATTTTTTGGTAAGCACTACTCCGCTAATGAACGAAGAAGGGGTCATGATCGGATCTGTCCATGTGGCCCGAAACATCACTGCTCGTAAGCAAATGGAGAAAAAGCTTGAGGAATACGCCCGGCATTTAGAAGACCTCGTGGAAGAGCGAACTCAGCAACTCAGAAACGCCGAACGATTATCTGCCATCGGCGAAACCGCGGGCATGGTGGGACACGACTTGCGCAACCCGCTGCAAACCGTAACTGGAGAAACATTCCTTGCCAAAGACGAGTTGAAGCTGCTTCCTGATAGCCCAGCTAAAGCGAACCTAGAAGAGAACATCCAGATCATAAGGGAACAGATAGGTTATATGGATAAAATTGTCTCGGACCTTCAAGATTTTGTTCGGCCCATATTGCCTGACAAAAAACCTGTTAATCTGCCAAAACTTCTGAAAGCAACGATCGAAGAAATTAACATACCCAAAAACATAGAAGTAGCCACAAAAATTAACAATAGCCTTCCAGAAATCCCCGCTGATGCTCAACTCCTAAAAAGGGTCTTCATAAACCTATTAACAAACGCTGTGCAAGCCATGCCTGAAGGGGGACAGCTTACCGTCAAAACGCAAAAAAAGAAAACTGCAAACAGAAAAAGTATGGTGCTGGTCAGCGTTGAAGATACTGGTGTAGGCATACCTGAAAACGTTAAACCAAAAATCTTCAGACCCCTGTTCACCACAAAATCCAAAGGGCAAGGTTTCGGGCTTGCAGTGTGCAGGCGTGTTATAGAGGCGCACGGCGGAGCTATAACTTTCGAAAGTCAAGAAGGAAATGGCACCAAGTTCACAGTAGAACTCCCCGGCTAAGCGCGAGACTCAAAGAAACCGCAAATTCGCAGCTAAAACCCTCCGTACGCATGTTCCTTCTTTTAGAAACGAAAATGAAATAAGAAACAGCACTGAGCATAATTGAATACGCAGGCGAAGTCCATGTCAGGCACCGAAACCTTAGTTCCATTTATCAAGGAAAAAAAGAAATTTGATGAACAACAACCCACCATAATTGTTGACAGCAGAGAAGCAAGCAGCGCAGCAAAAATCGTCAAAGGACTCGTTGAAAAAGGCGTAAACATAAAAACTGAAACCTTAGAAAAAGGCGACTACATCCTAAGCGACGAATGTGCGGTTGAACGCAAAACCGTAAACGACTTCGTTTACACCCTTACACGAAGATATCTCTTCGAGCAGATTTTCAGACTTAAAGAGTCTTATCCGAAATCGCTCCTACTAATCGAAGGCTATATGCCCCTGATTTACAAATTCAGCAAAATCCAACCTGCCGCCGTTTGGGGCGCGATGTTTCACCTCGCCAAAAACGGAGTAGCCATGATGAACACAACAAGCCAAAAAGAAACCATAGACTTCCTCTACGTGGCAGCACGTCAAGAACAGATTGTCGAGAAACGTTTACCAACAGTGCACGCATTCAAAAACTACGACACCGTTTCCGAGGCCCAACTGTATTTCATTGCGAGTTTGCCTAATGTAGGCAGAGAAAAAGCAACAGCCCTTCTTCAATCATATCAAACACCCCAAAACGCCCTCATAAATGTGGACGATTGGAGCAAAACGGTTAACGGCATAGGACCAGTAATAACAAACAAAGTCAAGGAAATCCTTACTACACCATACAAAGAATAAGGCAGCGACAGTAACTATTTATTAAGTCACTGTGTGGAATACTACGTTTATAACACATTAACAGGTTGACTTAGGCAATGAAAGCAGTTATAATCCAGTTTCCCTTCGGCGTTGTGGCTTTCGACCAAGCAAACAACATAGTTGCCAGCAAAGTTTACCCTAAAAAACCACAAGCCGCAGCAACAATAATCGCCCAAATCGAACCCGACACGTTATCGGACGAGACTGCTGCCTTAATCACGCAGCTTCAAACTAGCGGCTACGAAACTTTCGCTTTCGAAAACCAAAACGTGGCAAATCAAGCTAAAACGAAACTCGGCGTAACAACCGAAGAGGCGCCCCTATCCCAAACTCAAGAATTCCATGGGCGAATGCAGCGAATCGCCATCGACACAGGGTTTGTGAAAGACGGCAAAGAACTTAACCTGTGGACTCACAAAGTAGCTGTGGAAGTAGCCAAAGTTCAAGTTAGAGGTCAAACACAGAAACGCGACTTAATCGTGGGGCAAGCCATCCAAACCCTTGACGATTTGGACAGGACGTTGAACTTGTTTATGGGTAGAATGCGCGAGTGGTACGGTGTGCATTTCCCTGAGCTTGACCGCTTAGTTGAAAAACACGAAACTTACGCACGTTTAGTTCTTAATCTTGGTACCCGCGAGAACTTTACCGTTGAAGCCTTGGAAAGGGAAGATTTGCCTAAAGGCAAAACTGAATCAATCAGTAGCGTAGCTGAAGCATCAATGGGCGCTGCACTTTCCGAAACCGACTTGCTCCAAATTCAATTCCTTAGCAAAAACATCCTCGACATGTACAAGGTCCGCGAAGGCATGGAAACCTACCTGGATAAAACCATGGAAGAAGTTGCCCCAAACACCAAAGCAATCGTTGGCGCGCTTTTGGGCGCAAGGATGATTGCCATTGGCGGGGGGCTTCAAAACCTAGCTAAACGCCCAGCCAGCACCATGCAAGTGTTAGGTGCAGAGAAAGCTCTGTTCCGCAGCATAAAAACAGGCGCAAGGCCACCTAAACACGGCTTAATCTTCCAGCACACACTCATACACGACGCCCAACGGTGGCAACGCGGAAAGATTGCACGCGCCATCGCAGGCAAACTGGCCATAGCTGTACGCACAGACGCCTACGGAGGTAAATACGCAGGCGACAAACTGAAGCGAGCCTTAGACAAACGAATCGAAGAGATACGCAAGAAATACCCCGAACCACCGCCACTAAAAGAGCAGAAACGCGAACAGAGACCCCGAGAATTCCGGGAACGCCGAGACTTCGGACGCGGCGGCGGAGGGGGCGGCTTTAGAGACCGCAGAAGCGGAGGAGGATACGGCGAGCGACGCGGCGGCGATAGGCGCGGTGGAGGAGGCAGTTATGGCGGAGAACGACACGGAAGCGGTGGCGGTTACGGCGGAGACAGACGAAGCGGCGGAGGATACAGTGGAGAGAGACGAAGCGAAGGCAGCTACGGCAAAGACAGCCGCGGCGCTGGTAGCAATTTTGGCACCCGCAGCCCACCAATCGAAGAAAGAAGCCGAGATAGCAACTACGGAAGCGGCAAAGACCCGCTTGGAGCCGGTTACAGAGAACGCACCAGCGGAAGCGGAGGACACAGCGGCGGCGGCAACACTGGCACGGGCAGCACTTTTGGCAGCCGTGGCCCAGCAAGCGGTGCCGGCGGCGAGAGACGCGATAGACCAAGCGAACAGAAGTGGAGAAAAAACCGTCGTGCAAACAAGAGTTAAACCTCACCCTCATTTTCCTGAAATTTACCAAATTACATTGGAAGACGGTGCCCACAGGCTAGCCACAAAGAATTTTGCGCCAGGCCGAAGCGTCTACGGGGAACGTCTTATCCGCTTTGAAGGCGTCGAGTACCGGGTCTGGGATGCGTTCAGAAGCAAGCTTGCAGGAGCCATTCTGAAAGGGCTTCAGACTGTTCCGGTTTTACCGGGTAACCGTGTTCTATATCTAGGTGCAGCTTCGGGAACCACACCCAGCCACGTCAGCGACATCGTAGGCGAAGAAGGCCACGTTTACTGCGTCGAATTTGCACAGCGCAGTCTGAGGGAACTCGTGACAAACGTCGTAGCCCACCGGATCAACATGTCGCCTTTCCTGGCTGATGCACGAATGCCCCAGAAGTACGGAATGTTCATTCCTGGAACGCTGGACGTGATTTACTGCGATATCGCGCAGCCTGAGCAAGCAAAAGTTTTGGCGGATAACGCTGATGTTTTCCTCAAGGAAGCCGGCTGGGTTATGTTGGCGGTTAAATCACAAAGCATCGATGTGACGCTGCCACCTTCAGAGGTTTACCAGATGGAAGCCAAGGTGCTGCGTAACCGCGGTTTCCGCGTAGAGCAAGTTGTAGATTTAGAGCCCTACGATATCGCGCACGCAATGATTGTTGCCCAACGTTAGCCACCCATTTTTTTATTACCTCATTTCATTTTGATAAACGAGTTTACAGCGAGGTTTCGCATGACCAGAAGAAAAAAAAATAAAGATTTGCCAAAAAGCCAGCGCTTTTTTTTCTTCTTTTAATCTTCAGAAGAGTTTCTGCTGTTCTGTACCCTGCTGAGCCTTTAACAGCTTGGCGGGTTTCCACGATTTCCTAACACAACTGGGGTATTCACTATGCACCTTCAACCAATCGGTAAGAAACTGAGTGGTTTTAGGATCAGTTAAGTAACCCGTGCCAAAATCGCCATGTTCAGTTCGCAGGGCCGCAACTGCGCTGTCCCGTTCCACTTTAGCCAGGATGCTTGCAGCTGAAACAACCGGATATGTTCGGTCTGCTTTATGCTCAGAAATTATTTTGGTCTTGAATGTAGATGCCTCCAAAATGTGCTGTCCAAAACGCTTCTCCAAAACATCTGCAGCGTCCACATAGGCGACATCTGGTTCCAGCTCGGTAACGATTTGCGCCATGGTCTCCGCCTCAAGCCTGTTAAGTTTATGAAGTTTGCGTTGGCTTTCCACTACGCGATCAATTTCTTGGGGAGACACTTTCAGAACAACATGTTTCTCTGCTAACGCAATGATTTTTGGAAACAGCTCTTCTCGTTTGTTTGCGGTCAGAAGCTTTGAATCCTTAACGCCCAAAGCAGCAAGCGCAGAAAGGTTTTCCTCCTTCAGGGCAAAGCCAGCAACGACAAGTGGTCCAATTACGCAACCTCTTCCAGCTTCATCAATGCCAGCAACCAGCAACCCGACTTTTCTCCTCTTCAATAAGCGGCTAACAAGCTTCTATCCTATAACGCTTTCACAGTTTATCATATTTTACATGTTATGCATTGGGGTGGAGATTTTTGTGAATCTATAGATAAGAAAATTCGTCTTTGATGAAGAAAGAAAGATGATGGATTTGGGCTCCTAATTCTTTTGATGTGTCAGCAGTAGTGGTATTCCTATGAAGAGAAAAATTACACACCATAAGTAAGGATTGTGAGGTACAATCATCTCGTACCAAGCCGAACGGTTTGCGCTGTAGCCTCCTGCGGTGAAGTAGACGAGTATGGCGAAGATGAAGTACCCTCCGAAAGCGACGCTGACAGCGCCAACGCGTTTCGGATTCAGCAGGCGAGGAATGCTCTTTGATGACCGGATAGGCAACCGCAAAAGCGAACACTGCAATCAGGAACAAACCGAAAACCGACGAGGCAAATCCCGCCATATTTAACGGTTCCAGCACCATGCTTGTGCCCCAAGTGGAAATCATCCCCGTCCACTGCATTGTTGAGTTGAACCAGAAAACCACGAATAGGTATGCGAGGGCGGTGATGCTGCTCCATCGGATGAGGTCACTTTTGTGCGCGTTATGAACAACCAGAGAGCGAAGCTTAAACAGCAGGGGCGGAATTGCCAGCACCATTGCCAAGCATGCTACGCCTGCTACAAAGAAAACTTCCGGTACGGGTGTGACTTCAAAGTACCAGACTTTTCCTCCGGTAGTGGGAAACACAAAGCCCAACCAGACAGACGGAATAAACAGCAGAAAGTACCCTGCTTCCAGAGCCAATGCCGCGGCGACTTTGCGCTTAATCTGGGGAATAGCTGAGTCCTTTTTGCGCCAGTAAAAAAACGCTGAATACACAGCTAGAATACTTGCTGCTAAGCGTAACGTACTTCCTACGCCTCCACCGAGTTCACTGGAGTAGAACGTTGCAGTCCACCAAGGCATCTTCATAAGCCCAGATAACATGGGAAAGTTCTGAATCAAGTAGCCTGCAAAGTTCACGCTTACGAATACATCATAGACGGCCAGAACAAAATAGGCGCAGACTGCAATCAAGATTAAGAATCCAGGCGAAAACACATTTTTTGGCGTTTCAGGTTGCTTGTTCATGTCTTTTCACTTGGGTTATTCTTGGGCAAAGTGGCTCTAATGGTTCGCCGTGGAACAGTTTGTTCCCCAACAGGAACAGCACCATTAAAGTTTAGCTGGCTTATGTTCGACAAAAAGTTAAAGGGGTAATCAACAAATATGATAGCCATGCAAACTGGGCACCTCAAACCGGCGCTGATGGCGCCATGCGGTATGAACTGTGGCGTCTGCAAACGTTACCTCGCTTTTTCTCGCGGGGTTCCAGCGGAACGAGGTAAAATTATCCACTGCATAGGCTGCAGGCCCCAGGGCAAAAACTGCTATATCAAGCGCGGCTGCAAAAAACTTGGCAAGAACCAAATTGAATATTGTCACGAATGCACGGAGATGCCCTGCAAAAACCTTGCACATTTGGAAAAACGCTACCAAGAACGCTACGCGACAAGCCTTGTCGGGAACCTTAAAGAATTGAAGGAAAAAGGCATAGCGCAGTTACTACGAACGCAAGAAGCCCGTTTTAAATGCCCAAACTGCGGCGACGTCGTCTCAATTCATGACAAAAAATGCTACACCTGCGGAAAAACCGCGCCTGGTTCATCTTGACTCTTGAGCAGTTGAAAACTTTTAAATGCCCTGTACCACTTGATTTTTTTAGTTGTGTAGGTTGTTTTTGTGGCGGACAAAAATGGGCAGGCTCCTGCCGTTTCAGTAAGCAGGTCAGCTTTGTCAGTTCTCTTTCTGGTCGTTTTCATAGATAACTTAGGTTTCGCCATCGTAGTCCCATATCTATATTTCTACGCACTCGCCTTAGGAGGTTCACCTTTCCTTTATGGTGTGCTTCTAGCTTCCTACAGCCTTCTGTCTTTCATCTTCACACCAATTGTCGCTAGATTAAGCGACCGTTACGGACGAAGAAAGATACTAGTTGTAGCATTGGCTGTTTCAAGCTTCAGCTACTTCGTATTCGGTATTGCAAATTCGCTTTGGGTTCTGTTGGTCGGCAGGATGATTGCAGGAACAACTGCCGCTACCGTTCCCGTGGCTCAAGCATACGTTGCCGACGTAACCACCAAGGAAGACAGGCTCCGATACTTGGGACTTCTAGGCGCCGCCGCCGGAATCGCGTTCATTTTGGGACCCGCAATCGGCGGAACCCTCAGCGACCTATTCGGCTATGCGGTACCCTCATTTCTAGCTTCGGCTCTAGCTTTTACAAATTTGATTTCAGCATATTTCCGACTGCCCGAGCCTTCACGCTTCGTGGACCCAAAGAAAACAATGATTTCCTTTTCCGCATTAATGGATGTTCTAAGAAAACGTCAAATGACGCTACTTCTAAGCATTTTCTTTCTGTTTTTTGTAGCTTTTGTTTTCCTGCAGGCTGCCCTTTCGCCTTGGCTGCAGACGGTTTTCGGGTTTGGCCCGCTTCAAACGGGGTTGGTTTTCTTTTTCCTCGGCGGGGTCAGCGCGTTCACTCAGGCTGTTCTATTGCCCAGACTCAGCAGAAAATTCAGCCGCCTAACCCTAACCATGTATGGCATTGCAGTTTTTGCGATTGGGCTTTTAGTATTGGCTGCTGCTCAAAATCTAGCGTTGCTGTTCGCGGTCACTGCAATTGTTGCTTTCGGTTTTGGCATACAGTACATCACCCTTAACACGTTGATTTCGCTGAATGCACCCACGGAGGCGCAAGGCGGAACGTTGGGTATTGCTTGGGCAATTGTAGGTATTGCACAGACTATTGCGCCCGTTTTAGCTGCGAGCGCTTTCGCGTTTGGAGTTTCAACGGGGTTTGAAGGATTGGTTTTTTTGATTTCCGCCTTGATCGCCGTTGCAACCTTGCCTTTGTTTTTGAGTTTTAAGAGAATCTCCAAGGAATAGTCTTCTTTTCAGTGGCGGGTTTCTTCTTCAAGGTTGAGTTTATGCCATGTTCTTCGTTTCACGCTTGCAAAACAAGTCAAAGCGGTAACGAGCAGAGTACCCATCTGTATTACGTTTGCAGGGGTTATCCATTGGGGCTTAGCAGCTATCGAGAAGCTGACAGTTACAAACAAGTAAAGCGTTACGAATCCCAAAATAAATTGGGCTGCATGAAGTACTCTTCTCGCCTCATGAGCTTTAGATTTTAGCCATCTTAATCCGCGAAAAGTTACAGTGTGCACATCTGGAAGGTCATCCAATACCAAAGTTAAGCCTCCTAAAAAGAAGAATCTGCCAGCATTAACGGCTAGATTGCTGGTGTTTATGAAGAACACAGTTAGTAAAGAGACCGAAGTGCCGAGAACTATCCAAGCAGATGATACAAACAGAACAAAGAAACCGTAGACATAATGGTGAAACCACAGCCTGCCCGTATGGACTTTACCCACGTACGCCGCCGGAACGATGTTTAGGATGGCTGCCGCGATTGCGACCCAGAATAAGTTACCGTTGATAAGGTACGGCGCGTAAAGGATCCAATGCTCCGCATAAAATCCCCATAGCAACCCAACGGCACAGGATATGGTAAGTAACGCATTGAAAATGAGTGTGACGCTGAAGATTTTCCTGCCGTAAACGGAAATTACACGATGCATCAGTTGTGCTTCCATTTCCCAAGTTAACTTATCTTGCGTTTTAGTTTCTTGTACGTCTGCCTATAATTCTGTTACGGTAGTCCGCGACTAAACCATGCCTTCCAAACCGAGTTCAATACCTACATTTTAGCGGCGGCCAGCATACAATAATATACTCTGGAAACTATTCTCGTGTCAATGCGGAAACTCAAAGGCTCCGGTAACTACCTCAGGAACCAAACGTGGAAAAATCTGGCAAAAGCTATTCTCTGCCTAACCCTGTTCGGAATTATTTTTCTATCGGCAATTGTACAAATTCTATTTTATTCACGTGTCGGGCTTTTCGAAGAGTCGCTTTTGGGGGTTTCGCTGGTTCCGTTGGCCACATTCTACTATTTTCTGCACAGATACCACATTTACAGAGGCGGCTGGGAAGGCGAAAGGCTCGTAGCCAAACTCCTAAACGAAACTCTAAACGACGATTATTACCTAATCAACGGTGTGCGTATCCGCGGCGAAGGCGATATAGACCACATAATCCTTGGACCAACAGGAATATTTGTAATCGAAACCAAGAATTGGAGTGGCAAAATAATCTGCAACGGCGACAACTGGCAAAGGGACCGTAAGCGTGGGTTTGCTAGCAACCCTAGTAAGCAGCTTAGACGAAACGTTTCCCAAGTCAAAGATATCGTTGATCACTTAAAAGCCCTCAACTCCATAGACATACCGGTTGGAGGGGTTCTCGTGTTTACCAACAAGCATGCTGACTTGCACCTGAATAAACCAACTGTTCCCGTCCTTAGGATCAATGAGTTGCCAAAGCACATAAAACTGCATGGAGGAAAGCCAAGCTTAGCGGACAACATATCTTTACTTATTGGTAAGGAACTGCTCAAGAAAGCCCTTTAAGAGATTAGTTGCTCCTTGCGAAACATTTTTTTCCGATTGCCGCGGTGGCGATAGTTCAATAGTTGATTTATCTGTCGAGTTGCTTTTAGAGCGTTTTATCAACAGTTTTGTGATATATTAAGCAAAAAATAAATTAAGTTTGGCGAAACCTTAGGTTTGTTTGAAGGCAAAGTTTGATGTCAGAAATTTCCCAGACTACCATACAGAATGGAACAAGCGTATCCCGGTTTATTCAGGATACTTTCCACTTTAATATGGTAACCAGCGATGTTATCGCTTCGGTACTTATGTTTTCGCTGGTAGCGATTGTTGGCTGGGTTTCATACTTCATTTTTGAACATTACTTTTCTACATGGGCTAAAAAGACAGAAACTACGTTGGATGATGACATACTGCGCAACGTGAAGTCTGTTGCAATAATGTTGATACTTGTAATTGGCTCCTATAACGCTTTGATGGCGCTTACATTCACTGCTGCCTATACAAACGTAATTTACGATGTATTCACGGTAATCTCCATCTTACTAGTTGCCTTCGCCATGACAAGGGTAGCAAACGTAATTACAGACTGGTACGTCAAGCGGCAAATGAAAAGACGCGCCACCGCAAGTCATCACATGTTCTTCATCCTCAAGAAAGTCATTCAAATAGTTGTGTTAGTTGGAGCTTTGCTTGTAATTCTGTATGCCTTGGGTGTTGACTTATCTGGTGTAGTTGTTGGGTTAGGCGTCGGAGGCATAGCAATAGCTTTAGCGGTGCAGAGTACATTGAGCGATGTCTTCAGCGCCTTTTCAATTTACTTTGATAGACCCTTTGAGATAGGCGACTTCGTTGTTGTCGGAGACCAAGCTGGAACTGTAACGAACATCGGTATGAAGTCAACAAGAATTAACCTGCTCCAGGGTGAAGAATTGATTATCTCTAACAAGGAGCTAACTTCTACTAGTCTGCGGAACTTTAAGAAACTGCAGAAACGACGTATAAGCTTCACATTAGGCGTAGTTTACAATACGCCGCTAGAGAAACTCAAGAAAATTCCGGAAATCGTAGGCGGCATCATTAAGGCTCAGGAATTTGCGAATTTGGACCGTGTACATTTCACTGAGTTCGGGGATTTCAGCTTGAAATTCGAGGCAGTTTACTATGTCCTGGTGGCTGACTACACCAAATACATGGATACACAGCAGGCAATCTACTTCGCCATTAAGGAAGAATTCGAGAAAGAAGGGATAGAGATGGCTTTCCCAACCCAAACCATCTATGTCAACAAATAGGACCCCATCTGAAAAGCGTAAAAACATCCGATAGTTGGATTTCCAGTGTTTTTTCCATCGTAATCTAATTGGCCCCATATTTCACTGCTGCAAGTCACCTATACATTAATTTCTCAGTTTTTCTAATCAATCAGACAATTTTTTTATTTTTATCATGATCCACATTATCCAGATTCAGCTAATCACAAACCTCAAAAGCCCAAAACACAAATGATTGAATGGGAGACAAATCAAAAATGAGATATGAAATCAAGTATAAGCCCTCTTACGCCATGCTTGTTGTTACCCTTGATCAAGGCGAAACCATAACTGCAGAAGCAGGTGCCATGACCTACATGGACCCCGCCATTGAGCCCCACACACGAAAACGGGAGAAGAGCTTCTGGGGCACCCTTGGGTTAAACCTCATCGGCGGACAAAGCTTCTTTGTCAACGACTACAAAGCTTTAGCTCCCAATGCAGAAGCAGGCTTCGTTGCGGCTCCAGTAGGCGACATAGAAAAGCTTGAAGTCGCACCTGGAAAAGGCTACGTTATACAAAAAAGTGCTTATATTGCATCAACCCAAGGCATAGATTTAGACATCAAGTGGGAAGGCTTCTCCAAAGGACTCTTCGGACAGGGGCTCTTTATGCTAAAAGCCACTGGTAACGGGCAACTCTTCATCAACACTTTTGGGGCCATCGACACCCACACGCTGCAACCTGGGCAAGTACTTATCGTCGACAATTTCCATCTTGTTGCCTTCAGCGAAAGCTGCACCTACAAAGTCACAAAGTTCGGCGGACTCAAAGAAACCATACTTGGCGGAGAAGGCTTAGTCACGGAGATTACAGGTCCAGGAGAAGTGCATATACAAACAAAGAACATGAAGGAATTCGTAGATTGGCTCTGGACACTGCTTGAGCCCCGAGTGCAAAGCAAAGCCCGATAAAAAACCGCTTCCTTCCTCCTTTTTCGTTTTCTGCTTCGGCTGCAAAAAGGTTAAACGTTGAGATAACAGAGTTAATTTAATGGTTATGATTATCATGAGCAAAGTTAAACCTAAAGAAAACGTAAAACATGAAAATACCGAATGCGACTGCGGATGTGGCGCTGAAGAACTCAAAAGTTTAATTCAGAGCGAAGTCAGCGTTTACAAAGCCATCTGGGACGAGGTAGAGCTGCAATTCGCCGATACACCTGCAGAAACCCGTATCAAAATCTACAGCATCGTAGCGCCCTTCATCGGAGACATTGTCACGTTGACGGCCACCGAAAGCTTAGAAGAAGAGGAAGAAGAAGACCGCAAGCCCAAGAAAAACAAGAAAAAGAAGTAAACGCACTTCAACATTTTCTTCAAAGGAAATCAGCTACTCCAGTTGAAAGGAGTGGCCGCCTCATTTTTTATCTTTCCAGCATAAAAGATTTGTCGCGTTCGCCGATTTTTGCAGGGTACTGGTCTAGAAGCATACGTTCCTCGGGTTTTCTGCTTAAAACGACAGGTTCAAGTTTTTCCGCTAAAGCCAATGCAGACTCTAACTTGCTCGCTCGTTCCGCGTAAACCTCAAAAAGAACGTCGCCTTTAGTTACCACGTCACCTAGCTTTGCATGTAGCAAAATGCCTGCGCCCGCCTCTTTTGGTGTCCCAGCAGCCCGCGCAATCTGCACGATGCCTTCAGTCCTAATCCACAGAATTCTGCCTTTCTCTTTAGCATAGACCTCAGCTTGCTCTGGTCCAACGGGTATTTCTTCGGGTTTAACATTGGGGTTTCCGCCTTGTGCCCCGATGATTTCCCGTAGCTTACACTCTGCCTTGCCCGAACGCAACATCTCTTCAGCTTTTAAGCGTCCATCTTTCTCGCCCACCAACTCAAACAGCATGCCGGCGAGGCTAACGGCTTTATCCCGGACATCCACAGGTCCATTCCCCATCAGCGTGTTAAGGGCTTCGCGGGCTTCCAAGGCGGGTCCAATTCCGCATCCCAACGGCTGGTCACCAAACGTCAACGCACAATGCACATCAATGCCCAAATGCTTACCCAGATGCACGAAGTCCGAAGCCAAACTGTACGCTTCCGTAGGTGTCTTGATTTTTGCGCCTGTGCCCGTCGGGATATCAACAACCATGTGCGTGGCGCCCATAGCTTTCTTTTTGCTCATTATCGACGGCAAAAGCATCGGGTCAATACCCAACGGATACTCCACCTTGATAAAGAGGTCGTCTGCAGGAGCCAAATCCAAAGCGCCTCCCCAGACGAGGCAGCCGCCAGTTTTCTTAACTACTGCCTTGATTTCTTCAGTCGTCAAGTTGACGGGGCAAAGTGTTTCAACACGGTCTGCGGTTCCAGCTGGCGAAGTGATAGCTCTAGAAGAGGTTTTGGGGATTGTGAAACCCGCCGCCGCTACGATGGGTACAAGAATCATGCTGGTTTTGTCGCCCGGGATGCCGCCGATGCTGTGCTTATCCAAAATCGGTGCTTTGCCGAAGCTGAGGGTTTTCCCGGTTTCCACCATAGCAAGCGACATGGCTTCGGTTTCACCCATGCTTAATCCGTAAACCTTCAAAGCCGTGAGGAACGCGGAGATTTCAATGTCGCTCAGATGCTGCTCTACAACGTCTTTTACGATTGTTAGAATTTCTTCTTCCCGCAATCTTTCACCCCGCAACTTCGCCCTAACGTTGCCCAGCGATTCAGGCATAGGCGCCAACTGCACATCAACGTTTTCATCGCCCGTTACCCCAAGTGCCTGGGCGATTTCAACGTAAAACCATACTCGGTCAGCAGGAAAATCAGACGCCAAATCAGCAATGGCAATGACTGTTTGGTCACCGTACGATAGCTTAACCCTATCTGACGAATGCACACCCAATAAAGCGGCGGTTTCTGTATTGAGAATAACTATGCGTTTGCCGCCTGCGGTTATGTTCAGTACTCCGGCTATAAGCTCCATCGAATCACATATTCCAAATTTGCAAGCAAATAGTTAAAGATTTAAGGAAACAGCAGTTCATTTAAAGGTAAGGAGATTTGGGTTTTGAAATACGTTGACTTCGTAGATTTAAGCTACAAATTGAAAGATTCTGATCTAATTTGTACGTTCACCTTTGAACCTAACGATATCCCCTTAAAAGAAGCTGCAGGCGCCATAGCAGCCGAAAGCAGCATTGGCACATGGACAGAACTCACCACCGAGAAACCGTACGTACTGAAATTTGCCGCACATGTATTCCGTTTGGAGGGTAACGTGGCAAAAATCGCTTATCCAGTCGAGCTTTTTGAAGCTGGAAACATGCCAAACATCCTGAGCAGCGTGGCCGGAAACGTTTTTGGGCTTAAAGCGCTACGAAGTCTGAGGCTTCAAAATATTGAACTGCCAGGTGAGCTCATTAAGAGTTTTGAGGGACCAAAATATGGCATTGAAGGCATACGCAAACTCCTCAAAGTAAAGGACCGCCCGCTCGTTGGCACTATAATCAAGCCTAAGCTTGGGCTCAACGCAGAAGACCACGCCAAAGTTGCCTATGAAGCTTGGACAGGCGGTTGCGATTTTGTTAAAGACGATGAGAACTTAAGTAGCCAAAAATTTAACGATTTCGAGGATCGTCTCCATGAGACGCTTGATGCCCGGGACCGCGCCGAGGACGAGACAGGCGAGAAGAAAATGTACATGATAAACATAACCGCCGAAACCGAAACGATGCTGGACCGCGCAGACTTAGTTATCGACCACGGCGGCGAATACGCCATGGTAGACATCTTAACCTGTGGGTGGTCTGCGCTGCAAACATTGCGAAAACAGGATTTGCGGCTCATACTTCACGCGCACAGGGCGGGACACGCAGCTTTCACGAAGAACCCGCTACACGGGATTGCGATGCGCTCAATAGCTACGGTAGCCCGAGTAACCGGCGTAGACCAACTCCATGTCGGAACAGTGGTTGGCAAAATGAGCGAAACCAAGCAGGAAGTGCTGGAAAACATCGAAGCCTGCAAAATGGAAATGCATGGACTAAAACCTGTTATGCCTGTGGCGTCAGGTGGCATTCATCCGCGGCTGGTACCTGCGCTGTTGGATGTCTTCGGCAAAGATGTCATCATCCAAGCAGGTGGAGGCATACACGGACACCCCGAAGGCACGAAAGTAGGCGCGTTGGCGATGAGGCACGCGGTTGACGCGGCTTTGCAGGGCATCAGCCTCGAAGAATACGCCAAAACCCACATTGAACTGCGCGGTGCATTGGAAAAGTGGAAAGGTTAGCCAAAAAGCAGGATTATGTTTCTTCTCCTTTTCTACATTTGGAGTTCGACAATTCTTTGAATTTTGAATTCAGGGTTTATCGTTGAAACAAGGTCGAGGTATTCCTTTTTTTCTTTTGGGCATGAATATCTTTGTCCTCTGTAACCAAAGCATTACAGTTGTTAATGGCTGTTGAGAAAATTAGGCAATCGATAAAGTCGTTCGATAAGCGTCGCAGCTTGAAGGCTGTGAGAAGGATTTCGGGTTGATACATTGGGATTTTCTCGATTGTGGTATCATAGAGTAAAGACTTTATACCATCTGTTATCCGTTCAGCTGATAATTCTCCTTTGGCAGTAAATTTTGCGCTTTTCGCTGTCAGTTCGAAGATGGTCATTTCGCTGATGGCGACTGCGCGTCCTCTTTCTGTCAGTTTTGTTGGAACGCCTTTAGAAAATCCCTAACGTTGATGCCTGCTGTTGGCAGGAGATATATTGTATCGAGGAGTATTTTCAAGTTTCAGCCAGCTTGGAAAGCGCTCTTCTTTCTTTGTGAAATTCTTCTAACGTTATTTTCACGGGAGCATCTTGTTGCATCATTTCTTCAACCGTTGGAATAGGCTCAACGACAAGTCTCCCAGATTCCACCTTGGAAAGAACTCTTGTATATGGTTTGAGTCCCAGTTTTTCTCTCATTTCTTTGGGCGGAAAAAGTTCCCCTTTTGAACGCACTCGACTTACCTACATTTTCTGGTCACCAGATAATATCTGTTTATCTGTATTGGTAGGATTTGCCGAAAAACAACAATTTCTGCAATTGACTGCTTACTCGAAAACCCATGGGTAAGCCCTGTGGATGACTTCCGCCACGGACTGCGGCGACACAATGCCTTCTTCGCAGATTAACCCGCTAATCAAGTCCCGAGGCGTTACGTCAAACGCAGGGTTCCGCACAATGAGTTCTGCGGGCGCTTCTCTCCAGACTTCGTTTCGGCTGCGTTCCTCAATCTTCTCATACTCCCCATAAAGGGTGGCGGGGTCAAATTTGAGCAGCTCCGTGACGACATAAAAGGGTTTACGAGCTTCGTGTGCCAAAACCGCTATGGCTGAAGACCCGATTTTGTTGACTACATTGCCCTCCGAGGTGATGGCATCCGCCCCCACGACAACTACGTCAACATCGTGCATAAACGAACGCGCCGCCGAATCCACAATGAACGTTGTCTTCACGCCCAACGAAACCATCTCTTCAGCGGTTATCCTACCCTGGAAAGCGGGTCGAGTTTCGGTGCACACGACCTCAAAGATTTTGCCGTCACTTTTTGCTTTTGCCAGCGTATGGGTAACAGTTGAGCTGTGGCAATGAGTAAAAACTGTGGAGCCGCTGCGGATTCGTTTCGCGCCGATTTCAGCAATGCGTTCTTTGGAGGCGGCGAGGCTTTTCAAGAAATTCTGAGAACTAAAAGAAACCAAATTCCGTAGTTCCGTTGGGTTCCGCTCGTCGCTGTCCTCAACCTGCATAATTACCCAACGGAGGGCGTTTCTCATGAGCGGCTCCGTTTCCCTAGCCGCAAAAAGCAGGGTTCGGGCTTTGCAGAGCTCACCAATGAAATCTTTGCGTGTTTTGGCTTTAGTGTTTTCGGCGAGAGTCTCAAGTGCCTGTATAGCGGCTATAGCTACGTTTCGGGCACCCTGTACCTGTAGCTTGCGGATGCGCTCTGCCGTTGCGTGAACAGACTCATTCATGAACATCACTTGGAGAATAACTTATAAGCAATATTTGGATGACGAAACATATAAGGCAATTGAAACAACCTGCTTACGGAAACATATGTTGCCCGAAAACGAGTACGTTGACGCAAGTACTATCCTTAAGTCTTTCGTGGGTCCATGGTACGAGTCGCTAGAGAACCCGGCGAAAGTCCAGAAATTTGTGCTTGACGACCTGCTAAAAAAGTATGGCACAACAGAATACGGCAACAGCCACGGCGCCCAAAACGTTGCAAGCATCGCCGAGTATCAAACACATTTTCCAATAGTCAATTATAACGACATAATGCCATATCTGAAGCAAGTGGAAGAAGGAAACTACAAGGCCTTTTTGCCTGAGGCGCCCGAATGTTGGGTCATGACAAGAGGCTCAACGGGAAAACAATCTAAAGTTTTACCCGCTACACCCACCCACCTAAGACAGATTTTCAATTGCGGCGCCCGGGCAATAATACATTACGCAATGCGAACAGAAAACCTTGAGGTTTTAACGGGCAACATCTTGAATTTGAATTTCCCCAGTAGCGTTCACACCATGACTCAGGAAGGAAAAGAAGTAACGTACGGTTACAGTTCAGGAACTTATGCAAGGCTCAACCCAATGCTGAGCAAAGTAAGCCTCTTGCCGAGGCAAGAAGACATCGACGCCTTAGGCTCAGGTATCGGCAGGCAGGATTGGGCAAAACGTTTCGAGTTGGCTTACCAGCAGGCGCTGGAAAAAAACGTCACAGCCACCATGGGTGTAACCCCAGTTATATTGGCCTTCGCCAAATACGTTGAACACAAACACGGCAAGAAGCCTGCTGACCTGTGGAAGTTTCAAGCACTGTTTTGCACGAGCGTAAGAAAAATACAGTTCAAATATGGCCCCATTCTCCAGAAGCATTTTGGCAAAGCGCCCATTGTGGAGATGTACACGGCGACGGAAGGCGTTTTTGCACAGCAATACGATGCTTTACCTTACGTAACGCCAAATTATGACGCCTACTTCTTTGAGGTGGACACGGGCAAGCAGGTGAAGATGCTACATGAACTAAAAAGAGGCGAGTGGGGTAAGCTAATTATTTCTTCATGTATGCTTCCCCGATACGACATCGGCGACATGGTGGAAGCCGCTGGAAAAAACTACTTCCGCATTTTCGGCAGACGAAACACCATGACTCTTCTGGAGCACCGATTGTACAGGCTGTTTTTGGGTTGGATCCTCTAAACTGGAGGTGCTGGACTGCGTTTTCGAGCCATCGATGAAAGCCATATAGCAACAACAATTATGGCTATGCCAAATACCATCAGCACAACAGGAACCTCATATTGAGAAGCTACGAAGCCGACGGCGCGAAAGTAAGCCAAGATACCTATCACAATGATTACTATGCCAGCGATAAGCCAACCGACATGACCAAATTCGCCTTTCTCATGCTTTTCGCCTTTTTCAGGCTCATTCTTTTCACGTTTCTCGCCTTTCTCAGATTTTTCGTCTCTGCGATAATACGTCGGTGGTGGAGCAGGCCTAGCTGAGGGCTCCATTTTCAAGGAGGCACCACATCTTGGGCAGAACGTCATTGTTTCGTCAACTTTATTGCCGCATTTAGGACAATATGACATTACTTCACCTAAACTCCCAATTCATTATTGAATGGTTGACTATTTAAAATATTCACTCTGTACATGTATAGACATGTTTGTTTGAAGAGGTCACGATTTGGATTCGCTTGGCTTTGTTCAACAATAAGCGTAGGCAGCAAAACCTGCAACGCCATCGTTCTCTATTTCGCTAATTTCAAAGAAAGATATTATGAGCAAGTAGCGCAATCGAGGACAGAAACTTCAGCTAAATGCTCTCTCCCATCCAATTCTTGCAGGAAAAAGTGTTATATCCTGAAAGCATAGAATAGAGAAGTAGGAAAAGGAGAGAGCAGAGTGAATCAGAACCCAACAGCAAGCGCTAATCAACGTGGACATTGGGAAGGCTTAATCACCGCCGTGGCCTTCGGAGCCTTCCTCATAATAGTCGGCTTAATCTTCACGTTAACGCCCAACCTTCCACAATTGATAACCACATTTTTCAACGATATAACCACCAGGTCGGTTCCCTTTGGGAGCTCAACTTCCACCATAAATCTGCCTGCCCCCGCAAGTCCAGCGGCTCATTCAGCGCTCTACAACGCTGTGATGCAATTTGATATCGCTATCGGGTCACTGCAACTCATAATCTTAGCGTTAAGGCTAAGGGTGAACTCTTGGCGGAGGAGAGTAGCTGAAACAGTGGGAAATTTGGTGTTCTGGTTTGGCGCAGCGGTTCTGGTAAATGCGTTCCTTCTGACAGGTACACTCAATGGCTGGTTTGAGTATTGGGGCTCTTTAATTGTAGTCGTAGGAATATCGCTGGTTGTCAGAGTGATAGTTCATTTAGTTAGGCGATGAGATATCCTTCTTTCTTTTCCTGTTGAAAAAAGAGGTTATTCTTTTTTGAACTGCCACCATAGCTTAAGCACTTGCTTGCCCATGTTATAGCTGTCTTTGAAAAGATTGACCTTCGTTTTGCCTCCGCTTTTCCATTCTACTGGGAGTTCTTTTATTTTGAAGCCTTTTCGTTGAGCGCGGACAAAGATTTCTGTATCCCAGAACCAGTGGCGAGCTGCAACTTCATCCAGCAATTGCAAAGTGGGTTCGCGCTTGAAAGCTTTGAAGCCACATTGGTGGTCCCTTAGCTTTGAGCCCAGCATATGGCGGACGAGGAAATTGTATGTTTTGCTGCTAAGGCTTCTTCTTAAGGTACGTTCTACTTTGCTTTCAGGCATCATCCTTGAGCCAGTGGCGAAGTCGAAGCCATCAACTGAGATGGCTTCAACAAGGGGACGTAAATATCTGAGGTCGGTGGCTAAGTCCAAATCCATGTAGACAAAGATTTCTCCGCGACTTTTTTTGAAGGCGTTGTTGAGAGCGGTCCCTCTGCCTAAACGTTGTTCCCCGTGAATATGTCGCACGTACGGATGTTTCTTGGCAAGTTCTTCGGCGCGTTCAGCAGTTCCGTCAGCGCTGCCATCTTCAGCTATGATTATCTCGTAAGCATGGGTGAATTGGTTAAGGGCTTGGGTAGTTTTCTCTACGGCCGAGTCCAAATATCCTGCTTCGTTGTAGGCGGGAAAAACCACAGATACTTGAATTTTCTCGTCGGAGTTGTTTTGGTTTGTCATGGTGCAAAAAACCAGCTGGGGAACCATTTTAACTGATGAATGTACGACGATGATGTGGGCAAGCCTGAAATCACAGGGTAGAACACTGCGAAAAGCACTATCGCACTGGCGAAGAAGACAATTGTAATAATTTTTCCTCCCCGCGTGTTCCAATACTTGTTAATCAAGTAAGCTGAGGCTAAACAGAGAAACGGCATGCTCACGTAGAAATGGTAGATGAAGGTTACTCGAGAGAGGAAAGTGTAGGGGATCCAAGAGAAAAAGAAGACCACAGTGATGAAAATAGGCGCCAAATCTTTTGCTTCATGCTTTCCCCCCAAGTTGCTTACCATGCCGTAAGCAGCAATCAGGAGACCTAAATATATGGGAAACGCCAAGAGGAAACTATGATAGTTGACGATTTCACTAAGTATGGCTGTAACCAGTAAGATCACAAAGCCAGTTATAATCAATATTGAGTTGCGGAGCCGATTTCTTCCCGTGTTTTCTACGTTGCTGTCTTTCGTCATCACAGACACAGTTTCCCCGTTTTGAACAGTCACTTGGTTCTGTAATTTCTTTCTCACGCTAAGTCGAATCTGGCTAACCAAATCATCTCCACCTACAACTTCTAATGCTATTACGATTATGCATGCGAAGCCCACCCACCAAATTGCGGGGTTTCCCATAACGGAGATTGTTGAGACCACGTTGTTTGGCAGGTAGCTTACATCCAGCCAAAGAGGAACGTATCCGTGAGGGCTAACCATGAAGGGCCAACTCCACCATGCAGAGGAGAAAGCATGGGTAGCCACCAGCGTGGCATGGTAATTGTACATGGCAAACTGCAAGTTAACTACGGCTATGCCGGGATCATTTGGGCCGGTCAGAGGAAACGTGATAAAAGGACGGCCAGTCAACATGTCGGGGATGTAAATAAGGAAGTAAATTCCGATTCCGACAGCTATGAACCCAAGCAACAGCAGGAATGGGTGGTCAAAGAACGCTGCGTATTTGCGACCGATGCTTTCTTTGAGTTTCGCCAAATCTCTTATCCGCAAAACGGCAAGCAACGCAAGCATGCCGACTGCACTATAAAGTACAAGCCACTTTGTGGAGAAACCTAAAAAGAAGAAAATAACTGCAGCGAACAATGGCAAAACAGAGGTTTTCCAGCCATTCTTCACCACATTTGAAAAGTATATGAAGAAGAACAGCTGCGACAGAAGCGAGAAAAACACCACGTAGGTGTCTGCGGTACCCATCCGCGCCATCGTAAAATGCATGAAATCAAACGTTAACAAGAAAGCCGAAGCGAAAGCCCCAATCCAAGTGCCAAAAAGCCGTTTGCCCAGTAAGTACATAATAGGAATCATTAACGTGGCAAAGATTACACCCATTAATCGCCATCCGAAAGGGCTAAAACCAAACATCACGATGCTTGCCGCTTGAATAAGTTTGCCCAGCGGCGGATGCGTCCACTCGTAAGGAGACTGAAGATGAAGATACTGGTCAGCGGTCCGCACGAAGTATATTTCATCAAAATAGGTTTGAGACATATAAGTGGCTGGCAACTGCACCAAATTTTGTTCATCAATCAAGTTGTGTAGATTCGAGTTCGTTGAGTTTAAGCTGGTTATATTCACGATTGTTATCTGCTGATTAGAAGAGTCTAAGACGGCGACCTCAGCAACTATCGCGTCTGGGGATGCTTGACCAAAATCGACCCTGACGTACTGGGACATTTGGTTGAATTTCACTTCAAACCACTTGTAGTAATCTGAAAAGGTCTTGTCTGGAGCAACCGTCTGCCAGTTCTCAGGCGAACCACTATACACCGTGAGGTTGAGTGAGCCATCTTTAAGAAGGAAATAGACTGAGCCGACATTAATCTGGGTGCCGAGATCCAAGTAGAAGCTTTGTTCAGCTGAAAACTGCACAGTTGTAACGGGGGTCTGTGTTAATCCGAGGTTCCAACTGGCGATTGAGAAGAATATAATCGAAAGTGCCGCTATTGTAAGCAAATCTCGCTTGTTTAACTGCATTTACGTATCCTTCTCCGTAAGGTCTAACGTTTGAGATTCAACTGAACTTGAACTGTGAGTTAACCATTTTTTGCCCCGTAACTCGGCTAACATTAGCATTAGAACATATACGAAAGCCAATGAATTAATCAAGCTTACTACAAAAACCACTTTATCCCCAAGCTGAATAAATGCGCTTGCATTAAGAAATGACAGCACGTACGCCTGATTGAATAAGCAAGTTGCCGTTAGAACCACATATAACGGGCGCGTTCTCTTGAGGAAGACAAACATCAAAGATAGTACTGCCATAGCTGGGAAGAGATAGCGCTCATGGATTCGTGTTGGAAGCATGAAAAAGCCGAAGAACAAGACAAAGGCGCCAAACAAGCATAGCTCTTCTTGATTAATTTTGAAGCGTTTGTGGACAAAATACAATGTGAATGTTGCCAACGCGGCAAACATTGCCCAGCCTAAGACAAAAGTAAAAGCTGTATCGGGAACCCACATGCCGCCAAATCCCCATAGGTTAAACGCGTTCAATGTTGTGTATTTGTAGCCGTTGTAGGCACCGAAGTAGATGTTACTCAGAAAATTAACGGGGTTTCCATTTGTCCATTCGAACGGAATTATCACTGCAAAAACCGTAGCTGCTGCCACTAGGACTGATGTTACGAAGCCTTTCCAGTCGGCATTTCTCCATATGAGAAAGAAGAACAGCGGCGCAAAAGCAATGCTTTGCGGCTTCGTTAAGATTCCCAGCATAAATGCCACAACTGCAAGTTTAGGTTTGGCGCTGAAAACGAGAACCAGTGAAAGCATAAGGAAAAATGTGTAAATGGCATCAAATTGACCCCAAACGGCAGTGTTAAAGATTACAGCCGGGTTAAAAGCGTAAAGAGCAGTTGCTATCAACGCAAGTTTAAGCGTTAATCGCTTTCGAACGAAGGTGAATATGAGGAATGCGGTTGCCATATCAAAAAGGTTGGACGGCAACTTCATCACATATGTGAACATGCTAGTTCCGAACAATGAGAGGCTCTTTGCCAGTGAACCGAATATCCAGAAGAAATAGATGTTAAACGGCGGATAGTCGCACCAGGTTTTAGAGTAGAAAACTCTGGGTCCATAGTCGGCTGCAGTATGGAACCAAGACATGAAGTCAGCCGTGTCAATTTGCGCGTATCCCTGATTAGAAAAGAACAGCAACCTAACTAGGAAGGCTGCCAAGAGCAACGTTGCAACAATTGACAACTCACGTTTCAAGAACGAAAGATTCACGGCGTTCTCCTTCTAACATGTCAACTTTTTTCTAATAAAAGAGTTGCCGACTAAATTATCCTTCCCCAAATTAAGAACCATATCAATCAATTAAAATAAAGACAAGAGAGAAATTAGCATTTAGGTTTGTGTAAAGTAGGCTAGCTGCGTTGCAGCTTGGACATTCGAGCCTACTATTAGAGTGGTATTTGTTGCTTGATTCCACATGATCGACAGGTATCTGCCATTTGCGAACCAGTTGCAACTGCCATAGTCAGTGGCTCCAGCCGCGTTTGCTAAGTCGTGAAATGCAACATAGAATTCGCTGGCATCGCAACTGCTGTCCCACTTGATGTTCCACGTGAAGAGGTAGTCGCTGTTCCTTTCGTAGTAGGTGACATTGTCACCTGCCCAGCCAGCCGCCGCTTGTTGAGACTCCGATGTTGAAAGATGGTTGCCCAGCATGACTTGGATGAAGTATTCGCCATAACTGTTAGAATTCTGACCATAACCGGTGCTTACGATCGTCCAATTATTTTCAGCCAAAGTTGGAGCTTGCACAGGTTGAGCTGTTTCATTTGCAAAATATTTGTCAGGATGCAATATTTGCTCCGTTGTGTAGGGAGTGTATCCTTGTTGATATGCTTGATTCACAGTTTGCCAGCCACCGTTCTGGTACATTGCTCCCACAAAGATTTTGCCATAATCGTAGGGGAAAAAGTTCAGTTTCCAGACCGTGTCAGGAATTGGGTGAAGGGCGTTCAAAGCGGGGCTATTTATGAGGAAAACGGGCACGTCATCAACCGTGGCCACCAGGCTGGCTGATGCTTCAGTGTGGTTCTTGTAGTAGTCTCCCATGTAGGATGCATCCCCTTCAACCAAAGCTGTGTGAGCTTTATCCATGTCAAAAGTGGTCGGATACACCAAGTTCGGCTGCCAAATATGTGTCAACTCATGCACGAAGGTTGCCTCGGCATCAGGCATATTAAAAGGATCAAAGTTTTCCTTAATAACGTAAATGTCGGGCTTCAAAGTTGCAGCGCCCCAGTTTCCTGCCCAATCGACAGTTGCTTGATAGAGACTGTCGTTTTCAGCCATCATGAACAAGCCTTTGTATACTTTTTCCTGTCGGAGAATGTTAGTTAAGTCTGCGTCAGCAGAGGTTTTTCCCCATCGGTCAATAGCTTCCTGCTTAGTCAAAACGTGCAATGCCAAGTTATTTGGGAGTGTAACGTTTCTGATTTGTTCAACTTCTACTTTGGCTTGGTTGAAGATTTTTTGGGCTTGTGCTGTATAAGTATCCATGTCCACGTTGCTTAGCAGTTTGGCTACGCCGAAAGCGCTAACGAGGAGAACGACGATGAGAACGACCGAAACTGTGACTATTTTTTTCTTGCCGTTCAATGAGACCACCTGAATGTTTAACTGAGATTGTCTAGCATAGAGTTTCAGCGAAAATAAAGGTTATCATATAAAACCCAAATGAATTTTGTTGACTGCGAAAGCAGTATCTCGGGCTACTCAGTTTTCTTTTTTGTTTCAGTTCTTTATCTATAAGAGTGGACAGTTACTTCAACAGAAGAGTACTCCCACACAGAAACTGATGGAAACAACCCTGCAATAGTCATACAGTAAGTTGCCTTTTTTAGTTCGTGTTGTTTAAATATTAGTGTTTGAATTTAACTTTGCGAGAGGATACTTAAGAATGGGTTCAAAATCACCACGCGGCGAATTCGCAGCCCGAAAACTCAAAAATAAACGGAAAAACTTCCGTTGGAGTGACAGATACTACAACCGACGCATGCTTATGCTAGACGAGAAAGTCGACCCTATGCAAGGCGCACCACAATCTAGGGGCATCGTTCTAGAAAAAGTAGGTGTTGAATCTAAGCAGCCTAACAGCGCCATCCGCAAATGTGTTAGGACCCAATTCATCAAGAACGGGCGCGTCATCACTGCGTTCTTGCCCGGAGACGGCGCCCTCAACGTCGTAGATGAACACGACGAAGTCGTCGTTGAAGGCATTGGCGGCACTCGTGGAGGAGCCATGGGCGACATCCCCGGTGTGCGCTGGAAAGTAGTCATGGTTAACGGCGTAAGCCTAAATGAGCTTGTCTACGGACGCAAACAAAAACCCGCAAGGTAAGGATGAATATGAGCACAACAACCACAACCCCAGTCGCAGCACCACCAGCAGAAATCAAACTTTTCCAGAAATGGAGCTTCAAAGAAATCAAAGTAAACGACTTAGGTCTACAGCGCTACCTGAATTTGACTCCGATGGTTGCGCCCCATAGCATGGGTCGACATGAACACCAACGTTTCCGCAAAGCAAACGTCAACGTCGTTGAACGCTTAATTAATAACATGATGCGCCCAGGCAAGAACAGCGGTAAAAAGGCGAAATCTGCAAACATAGTCAAGCAAGCTTTTGAAATCATCAATTTACGAACGGGCAAAAACCCCGTTGAAGTCTTAGTTCGTGCAGTTGAAAACAGCGCCCCCTGCGAAGACACCACACGTATCAGCTACGGTGGAGTAGTCTATCATCTTTCAGTGGATGTCGCGCCGCAACGCAGAATTGACCTTGCAATCCGCCACATTACTGAAGGAGCAAGAGCAGCTTCAGCCAACACACCAAAGTCAATCGAAGAATGCATAGCCGACGAACTTGTCTTAGCCGCAAACAACGACATCAAGAGCGCAGGCATCGCAAAACGGCACGAAATAGAACGCGTAGCTCAATCATCAAGATAAAACGCTATCTTTCTTCCTTTTCTTCTTCAAAATTTTATTTTGTGTGAATTTCCACTACGTCGCCATCTTCTAACAAAAAGGTTAACCCAACTTTCTGCGGGCTGAAAACGAGGCGTTTGGCCCAAACCCGCGCGTAGGCGAAGTTTTTAATGAATTCGCCGTGTATGGCTTTAGCTAAATCCTGCAACGTCGCGCCGCGTTTAAGCGTGAAAGGTTTGCTGCTGGGGTCTCTCTTGTTTGGCTCCTTCGTGTAGATGCGTATAACTCCCAGAGTGTTGAAGATTGCTTCGCCCAGCTTTTCTAAGCCAAGTTTCTGCTCGCAGGAAACCGCGATTATCGGGATTTTGCCCTGAACATGACGTTCCAACAAGCGGAGGTTAGCTTCTACGCCTTTAACGTCAAGTTTATTTGCTAAGATCAGCGTCGGCTTGAACATCGTGGTTTCGTAAATGGCGTCTTCGATGTCTTCAAGGCTGACTTCACCGCTGATTTTCACCATGGCATCGTTTATTCTGTGGTCACGCAGAAGTGTTTCAACATCCCGCATGTTGCCGTCGATGAGTTTGCCGACCAGGACAATTCGCAGGGCGGCGCCCGTGTGTTTTCGGTTGATTTCCACTTTGCCTTTTGGTTTGTACATGGCTATGCGGGATTTCTCCAGTTCACCTTGGACAACCTTGAGTTGCGCTATTGGGTCATTGCTGAGGTCCACCATGATGATTAAGCCGTCAGCGTTGCGTGCCGACGCAATGGTTTGTGTGCCCCATAGTTTGCCTTCTGCTGAACCCTCAATCATGGCTGGCGTTTCCACAATTTGAAGTTGTATATCTTTGTAGTTCATGATGCTGGGCACGGGATCTCGTGACGTGAATGGAACAGGAGACACTTCCACTTTGGCGTTTGACACAGCAGCTAAAAGACTACTTTTACCCACGTTAGTCATGCCAACCAGGGCAATTTGGGCTGAACCCTCTTTTTCTATGAAAAATTTGGGTCCACCGCTGCCTCTTAAACCGACACGCTTCGTTTTTTTATCGTCTAAGTCTTGGCGGAGAAGTGCCATTTTCCTTTTGATTTGCCCGCGGAGCTTCATGGTCCCTTTGTGCTGCGGGACCTCAGCGAGGAACTCCTGGTACTTTTGAAGTTTCTGCTTCGGATCATTGGTTGCTTCTACTTCAGCCCATTTGTCTTTGGCCTCAGGAGGCAGGTTTGTTGGCATCTATATCTAAACCAAACAAATGTGCACCCTGTCTAAATAAACAAATCTCACAAATCTTAGAATATTCAATACAACAAACAAGACAGGAAAGACGGAAGAAACAATAAAGAACCGAATAATAACACTTAACGAGTAGCACAACAGCAGACTTAAACAATCCCACACAATGTTGGAAACATCAATACACCAGAATTGGAAAAACACGAACACTCTTAAAGACTTAAAGCCGTTACCTACATTTATAGGGATTAATTGGATAAGACTAAAATTCGTTAACGAAGAAAGTTCACCGTTTAATGCCAATAGAAAACGAATTAGACCAACTAATTACTATAAGCCAAATAAAATTAGGAACGATACTCCAACTGGTGAAAGAAATAGGAATACGATTTGGCAGTTTTTTGGTTCATGGTGACGAAGTGCTTTTAAAGAATCGGTGTTTCCACGTTTGTCTCTTTATAATAAATCGCTTGCGAAGTGTAAACTTCGATTTGAACCGTAAGACCAATGTCACCGATTGTGATGCTGTCAGGGTTCTTCACATAAACAAGCATAGATTCTCCAGCAGAAAGCGGCAAATCATCACGTGCAGCAATAACCTTCTCAAACGAACCAAACCCGTCACTTACTGGGGTGAATGAACCCTCTGCGATATCTTTAACATAGGTTATATCGGTGGTTAAAGTGAAATTACCTTTATAATAAAACGTTCTACTCCAATCCACGGTCTGACCCCGAACAGTTACCTTCTGAATAACAATATCTCTGCCGCCTGTGTTTACAATCAAGATAGCAGCCTCAGAATTACTATTTGAAAGGTCAAACCAAACATGCTTCTTAGCCAATAGAACACTCTCTTCCTGTACACGTGTGCCAGTAACATTAATGGCAAAGTACGCTACGACTCCCGCGAGCAACACCGCGATGACAAGGATAATCAACATTGTCACAACTGCGCTCAATGCCCAACGACTCCTCAAAAGATGCCTCACTTTAGCTTTAAGGACCACAGACATAGCTCAAATCATCACCACGACCTCTTCAAATTCGATACCAAAATTGTGGAAACAGATTTAAAGAAATTATGAAGTGAAAATTCACATTCTAAAGCTAACAACTAATACAGGTAGGATTGTAATAAGTCACAACCAACCATGGCAAGAATCCAGCTGTTCA
Source organism: Candidatus Bathyarchaeota archaeon (assembly GCA_963760905.1). Taxonomy (GTDB): domain Archaea; phylum Thermoproteota; class Bathyarchaeia; order Bathyarchaeales; family Bathycorpusculaceae; genus JADGNF01. Next base: position 319,826 of record CAVXEQ010000002.1, on the reverse strand, counting down.
AGAAATCTAACCAACCATAATTATACTTCAACCGTTACACATCTTTGCGCATTGCTCCTACTTTTGCCATCTTACCACAACTCAATCCGTGCGACACTCTTTCAGAAAATAGCTTCAAAACTACCACTAATCGCGTCGTTTAGGAATCCACTTACACCTAGATCTGTTTTCATTTAGAAAGAATAGTTCACTGTTCCAACGCGAGCTTTTCTGCCAATTCAGCTCCTTTTTGAGTAAGCTCGTATTGTCTGTAAACGTTGCGGTGTGTGTATTTCGTTTGTCCTTTTATCAAGTTGGCTCTTTCAAGAACATTAAAATCCTTCTCATCCCTATTCAAATCAGTCTGCTTAGTTCCTTCCACCCAAATTAGCTTGTCAAGTTTCTTGGTCTGGGCGATCTTTAGAAGCAGCGCTTTTAAGCGTGGCATGTCAGCATCAATTTCTATTTCTAATTGTTTATAGTCTTCTTCTGCAACCTTATCTAATCTTGCTTTTAGCTCAGTTGACAACAGTAACACCAATAAAAGATGGCGATCCAAGCTATTTAAGCTCAACGAATTCTGGATTCCCGTAGCTTGAGACGTCGCTAAAAATTTCTGAATGCTGAATAATTATCTCTGGTCACAGCACGCATAAACTTAAAATAAACTGAATTGTGCCCACAATTAACTAACTCTAAATCGCTTTTTTGGGGTTCTATTTGATTGTTTTTCATGCTTGACACATCCCTTTTAGATAAACTCTTCTTCTATTTCCCTCAAATCTCTTTCTTCTTCTAAATTAGCTCTCTCTTCTTCGCTTAGAGTGCCATTAAGCTCTTTTTCTTCCAACTCTTCGAAGTCATGAGAGGCTTCCCTATTTTCTGGTTTCTTCTTATTTTCAAAAAAACTGTTAAGGGGTTTCTGGGCTAAGTTGCCTTTCTTTAATTCATTCATTAAGAAAGCTGTAGGATTCAACCACTTGCTTATTTTTTCAGCTAAGTTAAGCTTTCGTTCTGTTGTGGATTCTGGGGTTAGCTGTGCTTTCAGTGCCTTGTTTATCTTGTAGGGCTTACCATTCTGCTTAAAGTTAGGGCTTTCAAAAGTTAAGCCTTCATAGAACCATGTTTTCGGCTTCATTTTTGAGAAGTCTAAGTTAAATTGCTTCTCAAGTCTCCTTAATGAAGGGGTTATATCTTCAAGGCTTAAAGACCCTATAGCTAAATGCTGTTTGCTTCTTATGGTCTTCGAAAAGTCGTTTAGTCTCTGTGAAGCTGTGAAAAAGGCTTCTTTCTGGTTTCTTGCTTCATTAAAGACAGTTAAGAATTCCTCGCTTTCTGTGCTTGCTGTGCTCCTTGAGTTAAAACAATCTTGAGCTTCTTCTATAAAGTAGGCTATGGCTTTAGAGTTTAGATGCTTAGGGCTTTGGGCTTTCTCTGTTCTCTGTAGACTGTCTAAGTAGTTAACGACGTAGCGAACTAAGAAACCACGTTTAGAAGGGCTACGAGACTTAAGCCTAAAGAGAAGGTCTTTTTGTGTCTTCAGTGCTAATTTGACTAAGTTTTCATTCTGTAGCTGAAACCTTTCTATTTCTTCGCTAAGTTTTCTGTTACCTCTAAGAATGTCATGGTCTCCAATAGTTAAAACTGGGATTCTTGAAGCACTATAAAGCCAAGTTTCAGAACCATCAAATATTATACTGCGAATATTGGGGTTTTTCTGCAATTTTTCAGCAATATTGAACATTAATCTTGTTTTTCCATGGCTTTTATTAGCCACGATATGCGACCCACCACTTTTTAGGCTTAAGGCTATGAAGTCGTTGAATGCTTTTCCGTTATGGTCTTTAATGGTTGACTCCTTGCTTTCTATTCTGCTTTTCTTATTTTCCAATTTTTCACACTCCTGTTTTCATGCTTTTTTCTTAATACGTTGGGAAATGTATTGGCAAGGTCCAATTTAAGGCGTTTTGTGAAGCGGAATTGACAAGTGAACATGCGTTCTACAGTTTAAATGGCTAAATAAGCCTAAAACAAGCCCTATTTTACATAATGCACATAAGAAGGAAATTAGGCTATAATTGGTTTAGAGAATATTTTCCATGAAATTTAGGGAATTTAGGAAAAGCTTTCAAAAATGATTTGAATAGAGTTTAGAATATTTTTCTTAAGACTTTTTGAAACTGTTTAACATGGCTTTTCCAAATAGGATTCTAAAGCATTCTGAAAAGAGATTATTTCTCAGAGCATTTTTTGGAAGAGGTTTTTAAAATAAGTTTTTCAGGAAGGGTGGGGGCTTGTTCTTGTGGTTTTTCTTCTAACAAATATAACCATGAGTAATGTTGCTACCAAAACCAGTGGCAGAATTATCCATGGAGGAAATTCTGGGATTGAAGGTGAAGCACTTGGAGAAGGTGCTATTGAGGGTGTTTGTGTAGGAGTGTTTGTGACTTCAAGTGCAGAAGCGTTGTAATATTCTACAGTCAGATTATAGCTTTCAATGTTTGAAGCCTTTATTTTTAGCTGAACATTACCCTGTCCCTGCTCAGTTGCATTTGTGTATTCAAGCCCTGTCCACTTGCTGTGAATTGTGTTATAACCAAACCAGCTATCGTAAATGAATCGTGAATTATAGGATATGTTCATGGCTGATGTGCCTGGAAAACAAACAACAGTGCCTCCGACACGCCAATGCGATAAATTAGGAATAAGAACATTCACAGTTTGGCTTTGATTACTACTTATGTTTTCCACATATACCCATTCAGGTGACGTTGTGAATTGGGGATGGGCAATGGGATTTCCTTTTGTTAATTCAAGAAGATGCATTCCAGTTACTATCGAAAGTAAGAAGAACGATGTGATTGTTACTGCTATGACTGTTTTTTTGTTCATAGCAATCACGATACTAATGGCGTAACCAGCCTAAAAGGGTGCTTGTAAAGGTTTGTTGTCTCAAAGTTTCTTGACTAAAGTTTAAGCTATTTCTACGCTATTCAGATTTAAGACTTTTGAGCATTGAAAAAGTTGCTTAAAATGAATAATGAGAACATTTTATTCGCCTTTGTAATTTTCAAAGTTCCAAGGGGCTTCATGCCTTTTCCTCTTCATTTCTTCCTCTGAAACTACCACATAAATCGCCAGTATTAAAGCGACAATAATAAGAATTATTGAAATAGCTTGGTTCTTGTCATAGAAAAGGTAACTCACGTAAAACATTATTCCAACGATGCCGAAAACTCCAACTAATCTAACCCATGGCTCCATATGCAAGAGTTAAGTTGAACTGCTTAAAAGATTTTTCACAATCGAAATTGCTTAAAAAGAATAGTGGAAGAAATGTCAATCTAATGGGCGGGAGATTTCAATTTAGGATTACGTATTCGCTTCTTTCTTTTCAAAGCAAAATCTATCACGCACATAACTATAGTAATCGTAGCAATTAGATGGGTTATTCTTTGTCCAAAATCATCTATGTTTTTACCTGTTCTTTTGTTGACCAATTTTCCATCTTCTTTGACCATAATGTCAATGTGGGCAATACAATTTCTAAGTTCTCTGTCAACCGAATTCACGAGCAAGCTGAAACCATGTATTTCTATAAATTGCAGTTTTATGAACAGGTCAACTTTGTCAACTTTTGAATAGTCTTTAATGAATTCCATCCGTTTAGGGTATCTTCCCCTTCTAAGTCTTTAAGAATTCTGAATTCTGGGTATAGGTAATTAATCGTAGGCACAGCACGCATAAACTTAAAATAATTGGAGGACTGATGTGATAACGAAATCACTAAAACTTAAGGAACAGAAAGTAGAGGAATGAATGATGAGCAAAAGCGAGAAACCCCACTTAAACATAATCATCATGGGGCACGTTGACCACGGAAAATCCACTACCACTGGTCACCTGCTATACGATGCAGGGGCAATTGACGAAAGAACGATCAAAGCCTACGAACAAGAAGCCGAAACTATGGGTAAAGGCACCTTCAAGTTCGCTTGGGTACTCGACAACCTAAAGGAAGAACGGGAAAGAGGTGTAACCATTGACCTTCGGTTTCTGCAGTTCCAAACCAAGAAGTTCAACTACACAGTTATAGATGCGCCAGGACACAGAGACTTCGTTAAAAACATGATTACGGGCGCAAGTCAAGCTGACGCCTGCATACTCTTCTGCTCAGCCAAGAAAGGCGAGTTTGAAGCTGGAATCGGTGCAGGTGGTCAAACACGTGAACACGCGTTTTTGGCTTTCACTCTGGGCATCCGCCAGGCAATCGTTGCAGTTAACAAGATGGACGACATCTCAGTTAACTACAGTAAAGAAAGATACGACGAAATCAAAGCTGAAGTTTCACGAATGTTAGGCATGGTTGGCTTCAAGACGCAAATCAAAGACGCTGACGGTAAAATGGTGGAAAAGATTCGCTTCATCCCAGTTTCAGGCTGGACCGGCGAAAACCTGGTAAAAGGAAGCGACAAGATGCCATGGTACACGGGCCCAACACTAATAGAAGCATTAGACATGCTCGAGCTTCCAGCAAAACCAACTAACAAACCACTGCGCATTCCAATTCAAGACATTTACAGCATCACAGGCATCGGCACTGTCCCAGTGGGCAGAGTTGAAACAGGTACTGTCAAACCCGGTGACAACCTTGTTTTCATGCCAAGCAATAAAACTGCTGAAGTTAAATCGATCGAAATGCACCACACCATGATCCCCAGGGCAGAGCCAGGCGACAACATCGGCATGAACGTAAGAGGAATCGCAAAAACAGATGTTCACCGAGGCGACGTAGCAGGATTAGCATCTAGCCCACCAACGGTTGCCAAAGAATTCATTGGTCAAATCATAGTCATCTATCACCCGACTGCCATCGCTGCCGGATACACACCAGTTCTGCACTACCACACTGGACAAATCGCATGCAGATTCATTGAACTGCTCAAGAAAATCGACCCCCGTACAGGCCAAGTTACCGAAGAACACCCCAGCTTCCTCAAAACCGGAGATGCTGCTTGGGTCAGAATGGAACCACTGCACCCTATCTCTGTTGAGACGTACCTTGACTTTCCAGAACTCGGACGCTTCGCCATTAGAGACATGGGTACCACCGTAGCTGCAGGCGTAGTCAAAGAAGTCACCAAGAAGGGCCCGTAAACACCCTTTTCTTTTATTTTTATTAATTTCATGCTGAATCTGTTTAGTCCTCCGCCGGTTAATGTTCTAGAAAAGCAGCGTTTACGTAATAGTTCTTCAAATCAGTTTGTTATTGTCTTCTGACAGTCACATAATCTTAATAGTTTTTACCCTGCCTCTTTCTACTCAACGGGTGAATGGTGTGCGGTCTCAAATTAGAAGAATTAGGCAACCGTTGACAGACGAAGAGTTAGATCCCGAGCCTGCGCAAATAAAGGAATCAGAGGAAAAAGAATTGAACAACGTAATCCAGAAAATCTCGCTAGAGAGATTGTCTCTTGAAGAAAGTCGCAAGGAAGCAAAGAAACCACTTTACCTAGTAAGGTACGAATAAACGCAGGTTTTGGCATGCTTGCAGGTTCCGCTTCAGGCTAAGGAAGTTTGGATTATGCACGATGCTCATTGCAATTCTTCCTCTCAAAAAATCCCGTCAAAACTTCAATTCCATTTTCTCTTTCGAAAACTCGCTCGCTACACCCGCTGAGACGGGTAAAGTTGGATGAAGCAATTAACACCGCAAAAAATAGGACCCTTCTTTCTTAATGTTGCTACAATAGATAATGTGATCTTTCGAGCTTTTTGGTACATATTGGGGCAAACGCAAGTTTTTCAAAACCTCTAACCAAAAACTGCACATTCCCCTTCATAAAACTTTTATATATCGCATTGGGTTTGTGAGGGTATGCACACCAATTCATTTGATCACGGTGCGATGATGGAACCCAGCAAAAAACCGTTAAACGTCCTCATCAAGCAACTCAACGGAAACATAGAAGTAGTTCTCAAAAACGGCTGCGAATATAAAGGGAAAATGATCAAAGTCGACGGGCACATGAACATCCTTTTAGAAGGCGCAACCGAATACAGGGAACAACAAATGCTCACTAACTACGGCAATGTGCTACTCCGCGGAAACAACGTACTATACATAGTTCTGGACGCAACAAGACACTAAAACTTCAACGTTTCAGTTTTCCCAGAAACAAAACTTATAGCATCCTCAAGGCTAATTTTAATTTTGAACTTCCTGAAAAAATAATCTAGCACATTCTTCACATCCCTGGATAACAGATCATCCACGTTCGGATGATCCCTCCTAACAAACTGAGGCCAATCTATAATCAACACATGCATATCCGGCTTCAAAATTACGTTATATTCACTTAAATCCCCATGTACTACACCCGCATCCAAGAAGGCACGCCGAACATTTACCAAAATCTCCTCCAAAACCTTGGAAGGTTCATCAATTACTCTCCATTTTCCCAATTCTCCCCCGTCGATAACTCCCATTACAATCGCATGCCGGTTTTGACAAATAGGTATAGGAACCGCAACGCCATAGCGGTGCACAAGTTTTAAAGCTTCAAACTCTTTTTCGGCGGCTAACCTAGACTGAAAAAGCCAGCCTGCGCGATCCAGCATGTAACCTCGTTTTCGTCTGGTTTGTCTGAAACTTATCCTGCCCAACCGGTGAAACTTTACTGCCACCCGCACACCCTTCGGATCCAAAGCGTCAAAAACATCCGCTTCCTTACCAACTCCAAGTGGTTTTCCAAAAGCTTCTAGAACTCCTGCCTTAACAAAGGCGTTTATTGCTAAACAATCATACCCGGCATAGTTCATAGTGTAACCAACGTAGCCGCCTTGCATCCGGTAAACCAAACCCAGCTTGTCTAGTCTACTGAGCTCGAAGTTTATCCTATCCATGGGCAGCTTGGAGTATCTTTTCATTTGCTCTTTGGGGACATATTCTCGGTTGCTCATGCCTGTCTCTATTACTTGAAGCATTCTGAGGTCTTCCGGCTCCAAGCTTCGAAATATTTTCACGGCAACTTCTGCAGACGACATATGTTTAGGGAATACATTCTAACAGATATAAGGGTGAAACTATTCAGGTTTTTGAGTTCTCCTTATATTCACGTTTGTAACCCTAATAATACAACAAAAATCGTACGCAACAGGGTTAATCCTTCAATCAAAACAAGTTGGGTTTTGGGAAATGGCAACTGATCAGGAAAATGTTTCAAAAGTACTTTCGGTACTTTCGCATAGAATACGGCGAGAAATACTCCTGATTTTGCGCGATAGAGGGGAAAGTAGCTTTACCGATTTAATGAATGCATTGGATGTTGACACTGGCAAACTTAGCTTCCACATAAGAAGTTTAACACCTTTCATTGAGCAAACGGAAACAGGGAAATATAAACTTAGCAGAGCAGGCGAAGCTGCAGTTCGAGTAATCAGAGATGTAGAATCCTGGGCTGAAGTTGCTGATGTAAACCGCAAAGCATCTCAGCTTCCTTTGGCGTCGTTTTCGAAACGTGCTTTTGCATTTCTTATTGATTTCTCAATTATGTTTGCGCTTGCTCTGCTTCTCTTGCTTGAAACGTTTATTTCTTTAGTCGCAGGTAACTGGGTTATTATCACTTTGAATGTATTGTTTGTGGCTTTGGGTATTCTATGGATATATTCCACGTTATTGGAAGGGTTTAACGGACAAAGCATTGGCAAACTGTTGTTAGGTTTGAAAGTGGTGCAAACAGATGGAAGAAAGCTGTCTTATGACCATGCTGCGGTGCGGAATTTTGGCAAAGTTCTCTTGCCGTTCGATCTGCTTTTTGGGTACATTCTTAATGACCCAAGATTCATCCGTTACTTCGACAAATTTGCAGGGACAACGGTAATTGACCTTAGAAAGCACTAACTAAGTTTTTGCCAATTTGGATGGACAACCAAACGTTTCTTTTTATTGTTTTTTATATCTCCAAGACTTCCATATTCTGCAAAGCTGACTCAACCATGGCTACCATGTCCAGTTTGGTTTCGGCATCCCTGACCGCATTTAATCGGGCTTGGGTCGCAGGCATGGATGGTGCTGCAGCGCAGCCTTTTGCCTTCATTATGGAGATTTCGAAGGTGCCGATTTTCCTCGCTATCGTTTCTGTCTCCAGCTTGTCAAATCCCAGTAGCGGCCGGTGAATAGGGAAACGTGTTGCGGCTTCGTCTATAGCGTAGAGGTTGTGCATGGTTTGGCTTGCTTGTTCGCCGATTGCTTCGCCTGTTATGATGCCTAATGCTTTTTCGTTTTCTGCTATGCGCTCTGCTATACGGTACATTAAACGTTTGCAGAGTAAGCAAGTGAATCTTGCGGGTGCTTTTTCTTGGATGGCTTTAATGTTTTCGCCGTTGGGGACAATGTAGATTTTTCTGACGTATCCTGTACTCCATTCTTGGAGTTTGCGTGCGGTGTCGATGGCTTTCTGTTTGGTGCGTTCATCCGTGTAGGGCATATTGTCGATATATATCGGAATAGTTGGGCTTCCGCGTTTCATAGTCAGCCAGCATGCGACTGGGGAATCAATTCCACCGCTTAAGAGGCAAACAGTTCTGGCTTGCGTACCCAATGGGAATCCTCCTTGGCCGGGAAGTTGCTCAGAGTAAACATAGGCTTCTTTGTCGCGGATTTCGACTGTTACGGTGACGTTTGGATTTGTTAGGTTGACTTTAAGTTTTCGGGTTTTGAGGTGTTCAAGGATTTGTTCGCCAAGATTTCGGCAGACTTCTTGGCTGCTGTATGGGTGCGTTCCTACTCTGTGGCAGCGAACTGCGAAAGTCGCGTTTTCTGGTATAGCTATTTCGGAAATTGCAAGAGCAGTTCGATAGATATCCGCAAGTTCAGATGTGGTTTGTTTTGCTGGGGAAACACTGCTTATGCCGAATACTCTAGTGAGCGTTTTGGCAGTATCCATTACCGATTGGGTATGAACGTAGATTCTTCCTCTTGCGCGGACAATCGCCTTAGGTTTTAGATTGTGGTTGCTGAGAGCATATTTCATATTTTTGGTAAGTTGACGTTCATATGCACGTCTTGTCCACTCGCTTTTTACGCCGATTTCTCCGCTTAAGCGCACAATGATCGTGTCTGCTTCCGTTTTTTGTAACCAGCCGATAGTTATAAGTAAGGAAAACATGCAGTTGCAGTGGATTTAACGGTTATGCTTTGTCGTTCAACTTTTCCAAAGCTAAACTCTGCAAAGAAATGGGTTAATTTTTGTTTGCTTAGAGCCCCTACGAGCAGACTCGAATTTGAGCCATTGTTCTATTGGCGCATAAGAGGTTTTCCAGAATTTAGAGACTGAATAAAACGGTTTTACACGCAGATATCGCATTAAGGGAATGGGAATGTTTAGGCAGATTTTTATCGCAGCAAAAGCCTTTACCCCTGTTTTTCAAGGTGAAAAAGATGTCTGGAAACCCGTTAGACATATTCAAAGAGTTTGATCCCAAAGTCCTCGAAAGTTGGAAAAATCTTCAAGAACTAACATTCGCAGAAGGTGTTTTAAACGCGAAAACCAAGCTTCTGATTGCCATGGCTATCGATGTGGAGAACGGAGCCATGCAAGGCGCAATCGCCATAGGCAAGCGAGCTATCAAAATGGGCGCCAAAAAAGAAGAAATCGTGGAAGCCCTACGCGTAGCTTACAGTATCGGTGGCAATAAGGCAATGTTCACTTCTGCGTTGGTTTTGCAGGTTCTGTTCAAGCAAGGCTGAAAATGCCTTTCTTGTCTTATGTGTTCCTTCTTTGCGTTTGCGAAAATTGCTTACTCTGAAATTTAGGGGCGTTCTGAAAGCTTTATACCCATGTTTCGCAAAAAATAAATGTAAATTCCTCTGAGCCAAGGTCTGAACATGAATTCTTCCGAAGTCTTAATCAAAGCACGTGGTCTAACCAAGCAGTATAACCACAACGTTACAGCAGTTGATCATATAGACTTCGATGTTTACAAAGGCGAATGCGTTGGCTTCTTGGGACCAAACGGTGCGGGAAAAACCACGACAGTCCGCATGATTTACTGTTTCTTGCCCGTGACGGAAGGCGAGCTAACCGTGGCTGGGTTGAACGTGAAGACGCAGGAACGCGAAATAAAGGGTTTAATCGGTGTTTCCCCTCAGGAAGATAACCTTGACCCAGATTTTAATGTCATCAAGAACCTTGAGGTTTACGCGAGGTATTTTGGGATTCCGAAGGAGGAAGCCACTAAGCGGGCTGTGGAGTTACTCAAGTTTTTTGTTCTCGAAGAAAAGACGGATGCTTCAGTTTATGAGTTATCAGGAGGCATGAAGCGTCGCCTCATAATAGCCCGCGCTCTCATCAACAAACCCAGAATTCTGCTACTTGACGAGCCGACAACAGGTTTGGACCCGCAAGGAAGGCACATTGTGTGGGATGAGATCCGCAGTTTACGCAAACAAGGCGTAACCATCATTTTAACGACGCATTACATGGATGAAGCCGAAGCGCTTTGTGACCGCATCTTCGTCGTGGACAACGGCAAAGTCATCCAAACAGGCGTACCCCGTGAACTGATTAAACAATACGCTGGTGAAGACGTCCTGGAAGTGGAGTACGATGAGGCGATGGTGCAAACCCTCAAACAGGAGCTGCCAGACGCAGAAGTAGAGGTTTTCGGCGAGCAAGTCCGTGTGTTCGCCAAGCAACACGGCATCTTTGAACGCATAGTCAAACAGTTCCCTAACAAAAACATGACAATCAGAAACTCAAACTTAGAAGACGTTTTTCTTAAACTAACGGGGAGGAAACTGAGGGAATGACTAGCTATCTGCCTAAGCTTACTTACCGCGTTTGGCTGGTTTGGCGCAGGAACTTAGAGGTTTTCACGAAAACAATATTCGTGAACTTTCTGCCAGCTTTAATGGAGCCAATTCTGTACTTGGCGGCGTTCGGCTTTGGCTTAGGCGCCTTGTTTGGCGCAAGCGGGATTCCCGGCTACAATGGCTCTTATATTCAGTTTATCGGTCCAGGCTTAATCGCTATAGCCGTCATGTACGGTAGCTTCTTCGAATGTACTTACGCTTCGTTTGTACGCATGTACTTCCAGAAAACCTTCGACGCCATAATCGCTACTCCCGTTAGCGTAGAAGAAGTCATAGCGGGCGAACTGCTCTGGGGCGCAACAAGGGCAGCCATAAACGGAACCATAGTTTTGGCGGTTGTTGCGGCTTTTGGGCTAGTCTCCAGTCCATTCGCTCTACTGGTTCCAGTAGTGTGCTTTTTCGGTGGATTACTTTTTGCTTCGTTAGCCATGTGTTTTACGGCTCTGGCAAAAACAATAGATTTCTTCAACTTCCCCACTTTCCTGTTCATCACACCCATGTTTCTGCTAAGCGGCACCTTCTTCCCGTTAACCGTAGTTCATTCTCCGGCGTTGGAGGCTGTTGCGCTGGGCGTTTTCCCTTTAACTCACGTTGTGGACATGACAAGGGGTCTCATGTCTGGTAGTATCGGGTCTTTCTTAGGTTTGAATGCAACAGCTATGTGGGTTTTGGCCGTAGTTTGGGTAGCAATAGTCACACTGCTGTTCTTTGTGATAGCGATTAATCTGATGAAGAAAAAACTGATAAAGTAAAACGCTGTAAGCATCTATCTTTTTGTTTTGTTGGCTGGGTTGGGTTTGCGTGTTTTTTCTTAGCATTGGGGCATGGTGGTGTTAACTTGTGAGTTTCTGCGGTTTTTCTTTCTGTTCATTTAGAAGATGATGATGAAGATGATGATGGGGCAAACCACGGGCCTTTGTCATCTTCTAAGAATAACGCAGAACCAAGCAGCAAACAAACAAGCTACCCAATCGGCGCAACCAAAACCGCAAAACACAAAAACCTCCAAATTGGACACACGTAAAACCTCTAACCCCCAAATATAACCTGAGCGGAGCTTGCTTATTGTTTGTGACTGTATGCTCACAGTCACACAAGTTTAAACCATAATCTTCCGTAATTTCGATAGTAGTAAAATTCAAACACGTTTTGTTAAGGTGAAACCAATCATGTCCACAGAAAACATGCCAAAGAAGAAAAGTAACGTCGGCTGGTATATAGCCGCAGCAGTAATAGTGATCGTTATAATCGTGGTGGGCGTCGTAGCTTACCAGTATTTAATGCCCTCGTCAAGCTCAAGTCCATCTCCTTCCTCGTCAGCTACGCCAACTCCCTCATCGTCAGGAAGCGCTACAACAATGACAATTTACGCTGGCGAAGTAAGCACATCAACATATGGGTTCGGCAACAGCGCCAACAGCATTACTCTCCCCGGGTGCCAGACCTTACATTTACAGTTGGGCAGACTTATACAGTGACCCTAGTCAATGCTTCACCAACAATGTATCACAACTGGGCTTTAGTTGACGCTAAATCTTCAACTGCAAACTGTACTTTTTAGCGCACAAGTTCGGATCAGCCAGCACCCCCATAGCGCCAGGGTCAAGCCAGTCGGTTACCTTCACCCCCACACAGGCCGGAAGCTATTATTACATTTGCCAAGTTGACGCCCATGTAAGCACTTGGAATGTGGGGCACTGTTACAGTAAATCCATGGACAACGATAAAAAACGGATTATACAGTACATAGTGTGAAAGACTGATGCAATCACCGAGTCCCAATCAAGTGAATCGTCTAATTATCATTCGAAACCCTATGACCTCTCGAACTCCCTTTTTTGTTTTTCTTTACTCTGAGTAACAAAAACGAAAGAACCCAACAAAATGGATCTCTGAATGAAATAAGCCAGGTGAAAATTATGTCACAACCCATGCCTCCAACAACGGTAGATTGGAACAATCTCTTCAACTTAGCTGCATACATAGCAGTAATTGCCGTGGTGGTTGTCATAGGCGCAATGATTTTCTTTGCAATAAAATATCGCGAGAAAAAAGGTCAAGCAAAATTCATTCCTCAAATAGGCTTATCCAGAAGCCGCGCCAGAGAAGGTGTAATCTTCGCGTCAATCTCGATTGTAATCCTTCTCAGTTTAACTGTAGCTTCATATAGACTTACCCCTAATGCGCGATTTCCACCGTCTGCGTCGCAAAGTTTAGTAATAGATGTCACTGCTTTCCAGTGGAATTTCAAATTCGATTACCCCAACGGGGTGAGCTCCATTGGCGAATGCCTTGTTCCCGCTAACAAAAGCATAATTTTCAACGTAACAAGCAGTGACGTCATGCATAATTTTGGGTTAATGGACTTCAGAGTGAAAATCGACGCTATACCCGGCATATACAATGTTATTGGAGTAACCACTCCTCCGTTGAATGGAAACAGTCAGTTAAACTACACTATACGTTGTTACGAACTATGTGGGGTCGGTCACACATACATGATTGCACCACTTATAATCTTGGATCCGACCGCCTTTGACCAGTGGCTCAACAACCAGACAGTCACAAACGCAACAACATCAGGAGGCTGAAAGGATGTATCACAGATTCTCCATAAAAGATTGGTTAACCACCACTAACCATAAGCGGATAGGCATACTTTACATTGTAACAGCAGTATTTTTCCTAATTGTTGCAGGCTCCCTTGGCATGCTTATGAGAACACAGCTTGCCACACCAAACGAGACTTTCCTCGCACCCTTCACATATGATCAAGTTGTCACATTGCACGGGCTTCTGATGATTCTCTGGGTTCTTTCTCCTCTTGGCTTTGGAATAGCAAATTACATTGTGCCACTCCAGATAGGTGCAAAAGACCTTATGTTCCCGCGTTTAAACGCCTTAAGCTACTGGACATACCTATTCAGCGGGGTGCTCCTTGTTAGCACAGTGTTTCTCCCAGGCGGCGGAGCAAATACTGGTTGGACCCTCTATGCTCCACTTAACACAATACAGTTTACTCCTCAGACAGGGGCAACGCTTGCCATTTTGGCAATAGCATTATTTGCTGTCTCAGCAACAATGGCCTCAATTAATTTTATCACGACCATTGTGAAAAACCGGGCTAAAGGCGTAACGTGGAAACGTTTGCCGATTTTCACCTGGTCAATATTAATGACAATGGCGCTAGCGCTCTTTGCGTTTCCACCACTAGGCAGCAGGATTGGTACTGCTAACAACTGACCGAGTTCTCGGCACCATCTTCTTCAGCTCTGTACAGGGCGGCAGCATTTTGTGGGACGAACTTTTCTGGTTTTTCGGACACCCAGAGGTTTACATAGTTGTATTTCCCGCCTTAGGCATAATCGCTGAAGTTTTTGTCACATTTGCTAAAAGACAACTATTCGCGAGAAAGCTTTTCATAATTGAGTTCGGAGCGGTGACCTTTCTAAGTGTGGGCGTCTGGATGCACCACATGTTCACAACGGGCGTAAACTATGATGTGCTGCAAGCATTCTCTATAACTACGATGGCTATATCCGTACCTTTCGAGGGATTAGTCATTGGCTTAGTGATGACACTTCGCAAAGGCAGTATAAAACTGTCTGCTCCAATGCTGTATTGCTTAGCTGCAATATTTACAGTCACCCTCGGCGGCGTCACCGGTGTCTTGCAAGCGTTTCCAATTTTAGACTACGCTTTTCGAGGAACCTATTGGGTGGTAGGTCACTTTCACTATGTAATGGCGGGAACCGCGCTATTTGCGCTCATCGCAGGGCTCTATTACTGGTGGCCGAAAATAACTAAAAGAATGTACAACGAAAACTTGGCTAAGTTTACCTTCCTCTTTTCATTTCTCGGATTTAACCTCCTCTATTTTCCATACTTTTTCCTTCTGGACATGCCAAGAAGAATATCCACCTACTCGATAAACACGGGGTGGGCATCATTGAATTTTGATGCAACCGTTGGCGCTTTTGTGTTCGGACCAGCCATTCTGCTGACAATTCTAAACCTTGTTTTAAGCTACAGAAAAAATGAACCCTCAGGGCCAAATCCGTGGGGGGCAAACGAGATGGAGTGGACAGGAAACTACAGCGGAACAGAGTCAATTTCACCTCAATCGAGCACTGTATCCACAATCGAAGGGGCAATTGTTGACTCCCCGAATGCGTCTAAGAACTTGAAGATGCTCAAAAAGGGGGCTGTAACATGAAAGATGAAAACCCGCGTGGTGAAGAAAGCGAATCTACCTACATGCCGCTGGTAATTGCGGGGGGCATCGCCGTCTTCCTATTGGGGATTGCGATTTTTGTTCCTCTAATCATTGCAGGCTTAATCATAGTGGCTCTGGCACTGCTCAAAGTGTTTAAAGACGGATCGGAAGAAAAATTCGCCGGATTCAAAGAAGCAATAGAGGAGACCTGGCCGCTCGAATCAGTAAGTAAGGAAAAACTGGGAACTTGGGTTTTCCTTGCATCAGAAATCTTGATTTTCGGATCACTTATAATCGCTTACGTGTTCGTCCGGTTAAACAGTGGCTCCTGGCCTATCGCAACGCAAACGCATAACGTTTTACTTGGAATGGTAAACACAATCATACTGCTCACAAGCAGCCTAGCAATGATATTATCACTTTATTCGATAAGGATGGGCAATTCCACGGGATTAAAAATCGGTTTGGGAAGCACGTTTGCGCTCGGCTTTGTTTTCCTTGACATTAAGCTTGGATTTGAATGGCCCGACCTAATCCGAAACGGTTTCACCATAAACAGCGGCTTGCCTGCTTCCAGCTACTATGTGTTGACTGGTCTTCACGCTATACACGTTGCAGTTGGCTTGGTGGCGGTCGGATATCTCATGATTAGAGCCTTTAACGGAGGATTCACCATCCAAAAAAACGTTGCAGTCGAAAACGTTGGTTTGTACTGGCACTTTGTCGATATTGTTTGGATGTTCCTCTTTCCGCTTTTCTACTTAATTTAGGTGAAAAATATGTCAGCAGTTAAACTCTATGTTGGAATTTGGCTTGGGCTTGTAGCCGCAACTGTACTGGAAGTTGTAATCCGATCACTGCCAGGCGCAACATCAATGCTTGTGCTGATCATAGCTCTAATTGCCTCAGCAAAAGCCGTGATTATATCGCTATACTACCAGCACCTGCGTTACGAAGGAATTAGACTAGCTACCCTGCCCTTAGCTGCAATTGTGGGCGTTGTTTTTCTGGGGGTTTCCGCTGCAATGACTATGGCTATGGGGATGTGAACGCAACGCGCAAATCACACTTACCCCTTATTTTGGTCATAGTTCTAGCAGTAATTTTCTACTCTGCAACCATGTCCGCCCTAGTTTTCAACATTCACCCGCCATTAACAACAGATTCAAACTCCTCAGACAAGGCACCAACGGTTAACATAGTGCTTTACGAGGGAGAAATATCAGTTAACCGATATGGCTTCGGTAACTCATCGAACACTTTGACTTCACCTGGACCAACGCTCAGATTCAAAATGTCCGATGTCGTAAACATAACCGTCGTAAACGTTGGGACAATGCCTCATGCTTTTGCAATTACCAGCGCGCCTATAACTGGTTCAACGTTAATGTTCAATGCTGAAATCGGTTCAGCCAATAATCCGCTTCAGCCAGGACAAAGAGGCTCGGTGATCTTTTCACCTAACAGCGCTGGCTCCTCATTCTTCTACATATGTCCAATTGCAGGGAACGCTGAAGCCGGAATGTACGGCTCCATAATAATCAGTGCAGTTTCAGGCTCTGGAAATTGAATGTAAATTTCAGGGCTAAAGGTTGAGCATGATGAAGGAAAAAATTGACAAGTATATTGAACTTACAAAGCCAAAAGTGACATTGCTAAATTTGTTAGTAGGCGTCACCTGTTTCGTTCTCGCAGCGTTTCCATCAGTTGACTTACTGAAACTTGCCGTATTCGCTTTTGCAGGTTACCTAGCTTGCGGAGGTTGCGGCGTTCTAAATTGTGTCTATGACCAAGACACAGACAAATTGATGCAGCGCACCTCGAAACGAGCCATACCCTCAGGATCAATAGCCCCAAGCAAAGCCCTGCTTTTTGGCGTATTCTTAACTAGCGGGGGTATAGCAATAAGTTACTTTTTTTTCAACGAATTAACCGCCATAATGATGACCGTAGGTGCTGCCTTCTACCTCATTGTATATACAGTTCTGCTTAAGCGCAAAAGTAGTTGGAACGTAATTATCGGCGGACTCGCTGGGTGCTTCGCGGCGCTTTCGGGTTGGACAGCAGTAGCAAATACTGTGAGTTTGATGCCCTTGCTGGTCTCTGCAGTGGATTTCCTCTGGACACCTGGGCACCTCTGGGGACTAGCCATAAAAAAAGCAAAAGAATACGAGAAAGCTAGAATTCCTATGCTCCCCGTGACTGTAGGGGTAAAGAAGGCAGCGGAGATCACGGTCCTCTTCAATATCGCCACCATAATCTTCAGTATGATCCTTGCTATTCTGGGTTTGACAGGGATATTGTACGCCGCAGTCGCTGTTTCCGCTGGAGTTTGGTTCACATTAGAAAGCCGAAAACTGCTTGTTTTTCCCTCGGAAGCTCAAGGTTTCAAAATCTTTCTGGCTTCAATGCCTTATCTAAGTGTTTTGATGGCTGGACTATTGCTTGATAAGCTGTTTTTTGTGGGTCTCTAAGTTTCTTTTTTCACAAAATAAGTGCTATAAAGGAACTACTGTTTGTGGAACTTGGGTCTTTCCTTTGTCGTGACTTGTTCATCAATTCGTAGCATTAAAGATGCCACTTCAAAAGCCCGTCTAACTGCCGCGGATTTTGTTTCTGAAACTTCTACGCAGACTTTTCCAAAGTAGCCATCTGCTCCCACGCCGAAATCTGAAAAACCGTCAGCGTGAAGTTTCGTAAGCTGGGTAATCGCTTCATCAGGGTTCACGCCGTTGTTTGCTGCTAAGCATTTGGGCACCTCCATCATGGCTTCGGCAAAGCAGTTAACTGCGAGCTGTTCCCTACTCTTGAACTGCAATGCAAAGTTCTTCAGTTCTCTAGCAACCTCAATTTCAATGGCGCCTCCGCCAGCAACCGTCTTGGCTGAGCTCTCGGCGGTTCGCAGAAGGCTCAGCGAGTTGGTTATCACCAGTTCCAGTTCATCCAGAACTTGAAGGTTCGATCCCCGGATGAGGAAAGTCGCGAAGTTGTCGACCGTTAGCGTAACGATTTTTTCAAGACCGATTTTGTCTGTTTCCAGCTTCTTAGCTGCGCCAACGTCGTCTTCTTCGAGTTCAGTTAGGTTTCCCACTATTCGGGCATCAGTAGCCTTTGAAATTAATGCTAAATCTCTGCGATCCACTGTTTCAAAAGCCAAGATACCCATATCTAGAAGCTTACCTTTGGAAAATGCATCGATTGGCTGCTGACTAAAGAGCACGTTTACCCCCAAAGCCCATAATTTTTTTAGGGCTTCAGTTTTTTGTTGATTCTCAACGTCTATGTAGCCTTTCATATTCTGGGGGGTGGCGATGTTGAACTTCATGTGGAAAGGCCCTTGCCCAGGCATTTTAATCTCAAGCCTGTTTATGCCGATGCGTTCGCTGGTGAGAGCGATTCTTGGTTTCTCCACATTTTCAGGCATGTTGGGATGAAGCTTGTTTTTCTTTATTATTAAGCCTCTGATGAGTTTTGTTTCAGGTTGGCTACCGCCCAATTTTTGGATTATTCGGGTTTTGTCTTTATCCAGTTTGCCTTCTCGTTTTGCGATTTTCGCAGCTTCGATGAGCATGCCGCGCAGCTCAGGCGTCAAACAGCCCCTGCCGCAGTCAACCGAATCCAAGACCGCCTCAAGTTTCTCAGGGTCAATTTTTTGTGAGTACGCGTTAATTGTTTCTAAAGCTTTCTTTGTTGCTTCTTGATAGCCCCTGAGTATTACTGTTGGCTTAACTCCCTTATTGACTAACTCGTCTGCTTTTTGGAGGAGCGCCGCAGTAAAGATGGCAAAAGTTTTGACTCCGTCGCCGAGTTCCTGCCTGTGAATCTTTGCGGCCTCAGACAGTACTACTAGAGTTGGATACTGAATTGTCAACTCCTCTAAAACGGCACCTGCATCTTTGGTGACCTTAACGATTTTTTTTGGTCCACGGTTGTATGTAACCATTTTGTAGGCACCGTTTGGTCCAAGGCAACTGTAGATTTGTTGTGCGGCGAAAGTTGTTAAGCGTAGGTTGTTGCGCCACGCATCTTTGCCTTTTAGGTGTTCGTACTTGGGTGAAAACACGTTGGCTAAGCTTGTTTGCAGCATAAGGTTTTCCGTCACCTAACAATGGGTGATCGTTTTACGATCAGTTGACTTATCTTTTCGGCGCGGTCGGTCCATCCTAAGCCTTGGTAAATCTCATATTTAACCAGAAGAGGCACAAGGGCCATTTTGGTTCCCACAATGTAAATATGCTCCGGCGTGAACTCAAGCTTGTCTCCCCATTCCCAGTCGCTGACTCTATACTGGAGATCTCCATAAACCTTGAATTTTACTCCGTTTATGGTAAAGTCGAAGTAGTGGCTTCGGATGTAAGCTGGATATTCTTTTCCGTTGACGACGGCGTTCCTTTCAAGTTTCTGGGTTTGGAAGTATATTCCTTTAGCACCGTATTCTTTCACAGCAAGGAAGATTTGTGTGGCACCCTTCTTACTGGTTACAATTTCTATACAATCAGGTTTCACCTGGACGGTTCTTAGGGCTTCGCCAAGTTCTCCGCTTACAGCCCATTCAATATGTTCCTTTACAAGCTTACTTTGTAGCAATAATAACGCTTCGATGTAAGCGGGGTCAATTAATGCAACGACGGTACTTAGCTGCTGTTTTATTTTATCAATATCCGTATCATACATGCCTTATCTTTCCTTTACTTGGAGAATGTTGTCGTGAAAAGGTTTCAAGCAAATAGAAACTAGTTTTGAATCAATTTAAGTTTTGTTTATTCGCTTGTCTCAAAGTAGCGACTTTCCATATCCAAAGCGAATGAAAAGAGAAATTAATCCGGAATCGACTATGAAACTAACGCGCCCGGATTTGATAAGTATTTCTTTATTCCATCAGCTGCAAGGTAAGCCATTGCACCGGCGACATGTGTTCCAGCGGTTATGTTGTCTCCGAAGGTATCGCAGATCTCGCTCGCGGCAAACAAGTTTTCGCAAGTCCAGCACTGCATCCATTTGTTGAAGACAGAGGTGTCTGGGTTTGCGCCTGTTCTAGCGCCACCTCGGGTGTGATGACCCCACCAATCCACATGTTGCGAAAGTTCCGGAATGATGTTTTTCTTGATTGTTGAAGGGTCACCCATTTTCCCAAGTATATCTGTGACTAGGGTTGTTTTGTCTATTAAGTAGTTTGATGTGCGGTAAGTGTTGGCATCCCAGTCTAAGGTTATTCTTGAGGCAGGATCTCCATAGATGTCGGTATAATGTGGATCCAAGTCGCTGTAATGTTCGAGAAGTGGCAAATTTGGTCCTGTACCGGAAAGTGTAGCCGTTAATTTTGCAGGTATCTTCTCGTCTTTTAGACCTGCTTTCCAAGTGCTGCCGAAGTTGGTTCTGCTTGGCTCCAAAGTTGTAAATGTGTTTGGTCCACCTCCTACGTACGTTCCATATCCTAGTCTGACGCCACCCATGAAGGTCAGATCATCCGAATGGTCATATTTCGAGTTGACTTCGTTTAGATCCATTATTTCATATCCACCGCCGGAAGCGTTTCCGCAGACATAAGCGTTGGCACCTACATCTAATTTAACACTTGCACTCGAAGTAGATGGGTAGTAACCGAAGGTTAATCCTCTTCCTAAAGAACCAGTGTGTTTTACGTGGTCATATGGTACTCCAATTCCGGATAGGGCCATTAATCTTATGATGTTATGACCCCATAGCCCGTTGAACACAACTTTTGCTGGCTGAATATGCACTTGACCTGCCGAATCGTAGTATTCCACACCTGTAGCCTTTCCTGTGCTGTCGATGTCGACGCGAAAAACGTACGAGTTTAGGCGCATATCAAAATTGCCCTTACCGGAGGCCGTAGTTAATGCATACGGAATTGTTGATACGTGACTGCTGGTTTTTGCACCTACTTCACACGGATAATTGCATAATCCTCCACACCAACCACAGTAAATGCAAGCATTTCTCGACACGCCATATTGGTTTGTGTATCCACCGCTGATTAAAGCGCTGACGTTGGGATTTGGAGTGTAATTTAAATCTTGAACAGCTGTTTTATAGATTTCTGCGTATGGAGTAGATGGATGAGGTGGCATAGGGTATTTTGCGTTTGGTATAAATGGATCTTGTGTATCTCCCGAGACGCCAATAGCTTTCTCCCACTCATTGTAGTAAGGCACCATGTCGTCGTAGGTAACTGGCCAATCTTCCATATCTAATGTGGCGCCATAAGTCCCTTTAATGTTACTCACGATCTTGTTGTACCCATCTTCTCCGTATTTTGCTTTAGTCATTGTTACGGGTTGATATGACCATGGTGAAAACCTGCCTAAAGCGCCTGCGTAATGGGTTCCAGCGCCTCCTACTCCATGACCTAACGCGTGATATTGCACGCGTTTAGTATAACGTCTCACTGGAATAGCAAATTGATCGGAGTTGTTTCGTATGGTGTAGGTGGAAATATACAATGGATGATCAAACTTTCTATCCACTACGATTGCCCATTCGTCGTCTTTGTTATCTTGTCTCCAGTCAGTATTAAAGTCCCAAAATGGTCCTTTCTCTAATCCGACAACGTTATATCCTGCTTTGGTAAGTTCTGCTGCTATTGGACCTCCAGTGTGTCCAAGTCCGCAAACTACGACGTCAGTTTGGGGATGTTGAATTGGAGCTGACACTTTACATGCCGCCCCCTGCCTTTTGAAGTTGACTTAGGCTCATCGGCGGCAATCTCGTTGGTGTGCTTTGAAGCATCAGCCTTGCTGCTCCCAATCCTATATCATCACCCCAATAATTAGCGTTGAACGCTATATGTTGCCAACCAACCATACCTTGATTCCCACCGTAAACTGGGTCGCTCAAGAAACCGGCAATCACCATGTCATGAACTTCATTAAAAAATTCCGCCGCATTGGGAGCTTGGAAAGCATTTTGTAGGTTTGAATTGTCTGATTTATTGTCAAAGAGGTCTTGAAGAACCTGAGTTTGCTGAGTGGACGTCAAATTCTCAAAACTTGCGCCGTACGCTGAGTTGCAGTAGGTTTGAAGGGACATTAGCCCATTGCGCCAGAACTCGCGAGGAGTAAAAACATACTGATAGGCTGTGCCAGCTTGAAGGCGGGGCGTTATGGTTCCACCCGGATAAGTGATTCCTCGAACTGTAAGAGAACCAGTTTGTGGATGAATGAATGGACCTTGCATGAACATGTTTCCTGCTTTTCCATAATTGCCAGCAAGCATTCGATCTATGAAGTAAACGACCCCAGCTTCCTTAGCACCGGGACCCGAACTGTCACTCGGAATTATCGTTTCAGCCAGAGCTTCTACCACTGGACGTTCAGTAATCGGATTTAATGTTAAGAAAGCTTGAATCTGCTCTGCATTGGTGAGTTGACTTTGTAAGTTGCTGTTTTCGCTTTGCAGTTGACCAATCTGGGTATCTTTCTGCTTGATGGTGTTATTATCGTTTTGAATTGAGTTGTTTAGAATCGGGATTTCAATTGCCGACGCCACACCAAAACCTACTACGCCTGCAACGCCATATTTAATGAATTGGCGCCTAGACTTCGACGTTGATGCCATAACAAAAACCTCACTAGTTTCAGATGTTTAAGATGCGATTTAAGCCTGTGTGACTGTGCATAGGCAACCACAACACGCGCCTAAACGGATTTTTGCAAATTGACGTTAACTTAGAGGGTTGTTCGTATCATTTGATAGAAGCAATTCTACAAATATAAGTCCGTCTTATTCTTTGAAACACTCACCAGCCAAATGCCTGAAAATCATATCGTTAACTGAGTTTGCTTCTCATGTGACTGTACCCAGACAACAACAAACAATTTTAAGTTTAAAGAGGGCATTATTAATCTAAATAATTTTAAAGGACGAAAAAACACATGTTAGAAGGTTGGGAATGGTTAATCATCGGAGTTGTAGCCATTGTCATCATTATGTGGGGTCCAGCGAAAATCCCCGAGTTTGCCAAAGCTCTCGGCAGAGCTAAAGGCGAATTCAGCAAAGCATCCAAAGAATTCACAGACGCTGCCACATTGACCGCAAACTCTCCTGCAGCAACAGTAACTCCTACATCTGCTGCCGCACCAACTCAAGTTCTGAAATCAAAGGACGAAATGTTGCTTGAAACCGCCCGCAACTTAGGCATATCCACCGATGGCAAGACCCGAGAACAATTAACCGAAGAAGTGGGAACAAAAGTAAAGTCTCTTAACAGCGACTAATTTTTCCTGCAGTTTTTATCTGCGAATATCCAGAAAGACAGCGAAGCGCTTACTAGAACGATGAGAGTTTTTGACATGCCGGAAGAACAAACTTTCTTTGAAGGCTTTTGGAGCAACGTTACCGAATTCATAAAACGCATGAAAGTGGTCCTCGCCGTTTTTCTAGTTTCCCTTCTTGTAATGTTGATTCTCCCGGGAAACGCTGACCTCTTAGCAATGACGAACAATTACAAGCCGCTTATGTCAGTGCTTCTAACTTACATCGGCAAAATGTTCTTGCCTCCTGATGCGATGCTTTTTGCTAATTCCATGTCCGATCCAATAACGCTCTATGTGTACGCGGCCCTCATCTTCGCGATAGGCATAACTTTACCAGTTTTTGCGTACGAGGCATACAAGTTCATAGACCCAGCCCTGTATCCTCATGAGAAAAAAGCGATCTTCCCATTTGTTTCCATTGTTTCCGCGCTTTTCATCGCTGGCGCCGTCTTCGGATTTTTCTTTCTTGCCCCCTCTTTTATTCAAGGGTTCTTTCCATTTTACGACGCAGTAAACGCGATAAAAATATTTCCTATAATGGATTTCTACAGCATAGTTTTCTTCACAATAATAATAAGTGGCTTACTTTTCACCATCCCCGCATTCTTTGTCCTCTTGGTCAAATTTGGGATAATACACACGAAGACATTCACGAAGCAACGAAAATACATCTACGCTGGACTCGGAATCGCCGCAATGCTCATCTCGCCTGGAGCTACACCCATAGGCGACTTGTACCTTTTCATAGCTTTGGTTGCACTGGTTGAAGCTAGTTTGTTTGTGGGTGGAAGATATGAACACAAATCGGGAACCGCAAACGCCCAGTCAATATTGTCCAAATGGTTTGCTCCCACGCCAACTTGCAGATTCTGCAACTCGCAAATTCAGGAAAACTCGCGGTATTGCTCAAACTGTAAAAGGTTCTTGGGATAAACCCGGAATTTTGATGTCCCCCAACAGTCCTGAGGAGAAGAACCCCCATACCAGAGCAAAATAATTTAGTGCTCATTAGTTGCTTGACTGCGACAGGTTCTATTCACGATTTGCTGTTGAAAGTTTTTTCCGAATTCGAGACAGTGAACCCTGTTTAGTTTTAATCTAAAGATGGGTCTTCCAAAAAATGCCTTTGTGGTTTGAGGGTAAGCTCGTTTTTTGCCATAATGCTGTTCGCTTTGGTTAATCACTTTGGCTTTTCTTAAACATGAAACTTTGCAACAATTTGAGCGGATCCGTCTTTTCTCAAAAGTAAAAGTTTAAGAGTGGTGGGGCTGGAGAGATTTGAACTCTCGTCTATAGCGCCCGAGGCTACAAGCCTGGACCAAGCTAGCCGACAGCCCCCGCCGTTGGCTTGCGGACTCTATGTTCTTTTGTGAGTCACCAAAATAAGTATTCCTCAAGTCGGTCTGTGCTCGAGTAAACCAAATTTGAGTCTGCTTCTTAATTGCGTCTTAAGCGAGTTTTTGGCTTTCAAATCTGGAACCTATTACCTATTTTTTCTGAAGAGAAGAAGAGTAGAAGGTCAACGGCTCAATTTATCAGAAAACGGTAAAATAGGTCCTTATTGGGTGTTTTCCGCAAACAAAAAATGTTGAGAACACCAGAAGCGTTCTCTCAGGCAAACAGGCGCGAAGAAACATAAATAAAACTTAGCTTAACTGCACATTCAGGGTCAAAAAGGTAAATTTGGGAACAAACCCGAAACCACAGTTAAGCAGTTAAGTTACAGGAGATGATTCAATTAGCGTTAAAGTTAAAGTTGATTTGACATTGTCCAAACCACGAATGCGCTTAGAAACAATATCTCTAACCTCGCCAAAAGATTTTGCATGAACCATAACTACAGCATCATACATTCCACGCGAAGAATGCGCTTCGCTTACTCCCTCAACCTTCTCTAATTTCTTAACCACTTCAGCAGCATCTGGACCTGTATTTATGAAAACAAGCGCTCTAGGCATAACTCAATAGTCACCTCCTAAACATGTTCCTTAATTTCATTTCTATAATGTCAAAAGGTAAGGGTCCCTCAACAAACTCTGTCGGTCCATCTTCTTGAAAGTTTCCGGGGAAAGAGGTTGGAATTCTCATCTAAGGTATGTCTTGACGTACGCAGTAAAAGTTGCCGTTGGCACGTAGAAAAGCAGGACACTTGCCATTGTCGCAATGCGTAAGCCATTGACATGGCGACCTGACTTCGTAAACACGCCGTTTGAAACTATACGTGTTTGATATTGAACGGTATCTGGGGTTCTCACGTTTTATCTTGTTTAGGACAGCTCCCATTAAAACACCTCAAATTTTCCTCTTTAGTTCATCATTTGAATGAAGATATTATTAAAACTGTGTTACAGTCATGACACTACAACAAACAACGAGAAATCCTCCAAAATAGCAGTAAAAAATTCTTGGCGCAGGGACGTAAAACATAAAAAACGTTATCTACCAGCACAAGGCTTCATTCACATAGGTGTCCAGCTTGGATTTCGAAGGACGAGACATTACTTCAATTGAAGACTTTAACCGAGAAGAAATTAACTACATCCTAAACACCGCGAAGACTATGGAACCTCTCGCAAAAACAGGCTCAGATATACTTAAAGGAAAAATCCTTGCTAACATATTTTTTGAACCATCAACCCGTACACGACTAAGTTTCGAAGCAGCAATGCTCAAGCTTGGCGGCAACACTATAGGCTTTGCTGACGCAGAAAGCACATCTGTCAAGAAGGGTGAAAACCTCGCAGACACTATCCGGACAGTAGAAAACTACGCCGACATAATCGCACTTCGGCACCCGCTTGAGGGAGCTGCCCGACTTGCAGCAGAATTCGCCAAGATCCCAGTAATAAACGCCGGAAGTGGCGCAGAAGAACACCCAACTCAAGCACTTGTGGATCTTTATACAATCCAGAAAGAGAAACAGAAAATTGAAGGGTTAAGAATCGCGGTAATCGGAGATTTGCGTTACGGAAGAACCGTTCACTCTTTAGCGTATGCGTTGTCACTTTACAAAATCGAATTGACGTTGGTTTCTCCTGAGTCTTTAAGGATGCGCCGCGAGGTCCTTCGTGCTATACAGAAAAAGATTTCAGTTTCTGAAACGCAGAATCTGGAGAAGGTACTGCCTCAAATCGATGTTCTTTATGTCACGCGAATACAGAAGGAGCGTTTTCCAGACCAAGCGGAATACGCCAAAGTCAAAGGTACCTACCGCATTGACCTCAAAACCTTAACGAACGCTAAGAAAGACCTTATAATTCTTCATCCTCTCCCACGAGTGGATGAAATTGCTCCTGAAGTTGACGCTACGCCGCAGGCGCGTTATTTCCAGCAAGTCTGGAACGGCATCGTTGTAAGGATGGCTTTGTTGGCTTTGGTTTTGGGCTCGGTGAAATAGCCTTTTCAGGTTGCGTAGAACCTTTCAAACTCTACAAGTGTTCCCATGGAACCGCAGGAAGGACATTTATGTAGGTTCCCGAACCAACTTTTTTTACAGTTGCTGCAATACGTAACTGCACGGTTGTAGGTGAAAAACTCAGTTCCGTGATTCTCAATTAAACTCAAGGATAACTTCATCAGATCTTCAGGCTTGCTTTCCGAACCGTTCACATCTATTATAACCATGTTTCCGCCTGCATTTAGTCCTTTAAGGTTCTTTTGTGTGTCCAGTTGGTCGCTGGGAACCGACAAGAAGTTGCCAGTTTGAAGCTGCAGTCTTCTTGTGGTGGTGTAAAAAGGTTTTTCGCGGGTACCAGAAAACTTTACTTTGGCGACACCATACTTTTCAACGTCTAACTGTGCCAACCTCGCAGATGCTTCAGGGCTTCTCAGAATGGCGGGGAACAAACGTTTTCCGTGTTTTCTGCCTATCTTATTAACGTAGACTTGAATGTTCTGGACCAGTTCCAGCGCGAACTTCGCGCTTTCCTCATTGATAATGGGTTTAGCAGTAAATTTTTCTACAGCTTCATTGAAACCTGCCAGGTTTACAATCCCGCTACAATTTTCTAGCCTAAAATACGTGTCTCCGTTGATGCTTTGCATTAGGAACGGCAAAACGGTTTTTCCGTGCTGCTTAAGAGCGCGGTGTTTGATGCCTAAAGCACGGAGTGCAAGCTCGCATCTTTCTTTAAGGAGGTCAAAGAATTTGGTTTTGTCTTTTTCGCATTCATGAACAATTCTGGGCAAGTTAAGCGTAACGTACCCAAGACAACCCGTTCGAAACGTGTCTGTTTCCCAGTCTTCAATCAAATCTGATTCTAGCTTGATTCCCGAAGCGGAGAAGGTAACGGTTTTTCCCTCTTTTTGAAGTATATTCGCAAAGTATACTGCTCCTTTGTCAGCGGCTAAACTGTGAGCTTTTAGGAGAATCTCGCGTGTAGCTTCATCTGTTAAGATTTCCTTGTTAATTTTGATGGTCAATTTAGGATTAAGTAAGGGTTTAGTTAAGCTTTCCTCTGCAATTATGTCCACCGTGAGTGATGCCAAGAGCTTAGCTTCTTCTGCGTAGCAACCATAATTTGAGCTCAGTTTCCCTTGTGGACCTACAGCTGTCTTGTCCGCGAGGAAACAGGGAAAATTCAGTTCTAAACCTAATGTTGCATCTGCGTGTTGATTCACGTTTAAAATGAAAAGGCGGAGGTTTTCCTTTATTCTTGTTGGCTCCAAGCCTTTAACGTATGGTGCAAGGAACACGTTGAAGTAGTCTATAGTCTGGGTTTCGTTGACCTCCTGTTGAGTAAGCAGGAGCATGTTGAATGTAACAGCTAAGGCAGATTCAAAACTTTCAGGCGGCCTTTCGGAATGCTGTTGCGCGTTAAAGTTGTCTAATCGTATGCCGTTTTGGAGAAAGAATCTCAGATCATGCATGACTTCGCTTGGCTTAAGAATCCACGTGCTTAAGCCGTTAATGTGCAATGCACCCGATACGTGCGCATCCGCTATGTCCCGGGGAAGAACGTTAAGCAACATGTATTCTCTGAAGACGCTTTTTCCGGCCGTCGCAAGAATAGGCCCAGTTTCCAGGGGATTTTTCGCTTCAATTAAAGCAGTAACCTCATGAACTGGCAAACCCAACCGTGTCAATTTGTGCCGGTAATCTTCGAGCCCTTTCTCGATTAGTAGAACGTTGACAATTTCGCGGATTAAAGCTGCAGTTAAATATTTAATTTTGGATTTTACCAGAAGTTTTTCTGTTTCTTTGGCAGTTTTCTGAGCCAAGTCAGCAGGCATTTTTCCTTCTCGAATCAGCGAATTTGCAATTTTATTTGCATCAAACTCTTCGAAGGTAAAGTGCGAAGTACGCACAAGCATACCTTTGGGTTTAACAGCTTTCTTTTCCACCCGATCTGCCACGTCAATAATCATTTTGCCCAAGTCAGTTAAATAGTATTTTTTTGCTTCCGAGTCCACTTCCACCAAGTTGGCTTTTAGGAGGAACTTCAAATGGTAAGCAAATCTTCCCGCGTCGCGACTTGGATTCATCTTCAGTTGGTTCATTAGTTCGGTGTAGCTGAGAGCTCCCTTATCGAAGAGGAGGTTAAGGATTTGCAGCCTCAGTTGTGACGAAACGGCTTTGAGAACTTTTACACCGCGTGCACGTGGGAGAAGCGACATCGATAGCATCCTCTTCTTTAGCGTCTGTAGCTATTGTGCGAGGAAGAGTTTAAACCTTAGCCAGAAACAAACATTCAACTGGAACTGAGTTCTTGCGGTGAACTCTTGAAGTTGAAGGGTTATTCTAAGCCATTTCTGCTCTTTTTGATATTTTTTTGCAGCTTCTTGCGGCCCAACTGGTGGAGGAAAAGTCAGCTTTCTATGAATTTTAGTCCTAATGCTTAGCAAACGTGGCTGAAGGATTTTTAACTCAGAACTCAAACTATATGCAACAGCCAAGAGGCATTAAAGTCATGAGAATCGTCTTCAGGATAGGTGGGTCCGTCGTAGCATCTCCAATAAACACAGAGTTGATGAACAAGTACGTTGAGCTTTTGAAGTCTCTGAAGGGTCAGGGTCACCAATTAGCAGTGATCGTCGGAGGCGGGACTCTTGCACGAGAATTCATCGGAATCGCCAAGAACTTGGGTCTAGCGATGCAGGAACAAGATGAACTCGCAATATCAGTTTCGCGGCTTTTTGCCCAGCTTTTCGTCAAGAAGTTCGGCGACTTAGCGGGCGACAAAGTAGCTTTGACGCTTGCCGATGCCGCTGAGTGTTTGGAAGCAGGGAAAATTGTGGTTATGGGTGGTTTGAAACCCGGAATCACAACGGACGCGGTTGCCGCTTTGGTAGCTGAGCGCGTGATGGCTGACTTACTGGTTAAAGGCACAGACCAAGATGGAATTTACGACAAAGACCCCCGTAAGTACGGGGATGCCGTAAAGCTTGACCATATAAGCTTTGACGATTTACAAAGCGTACTATCAGAGGCGGTGCATAAGGCGGGCATTCACCAAATTATCGACCCCGAAGCAGTAAAAATTCTCAAACGCAAACGCGTAAAGCTAATTGTTGTTAACGGCTTTAAGCCTGAAAATATTTTGGCAGCTGTGAAAGGCGAAAAAGTCGGTACATCCGTGAATTAGCATAAAACACTTTTCTTTCGCAATGTTGCTCTGCAGCATGTTTAAATATCAGTATTGATATCGCATGTGATATCAAAATCAATATCAATAGTGATATCAACATGTTTCCACACAAAAGAAACTGGATGAGGCACACAGCAATGGTGCCAAAAGGCTTCATACGTTACCACGTACTCGAAGCCCTCAGCGAGAAACCCATGTCAGGCTCTGAACTTATGGATCAAATCGAGAAACATACAGGGGGCACATGGAAGCCCAGCCCAGGATCCATCTACCCGTTGCTCTCATATCTCCAAGACAACGGATACATAAAAGAACTGCCAACAGACAACGGGCTAAAACGATACGAACTAACGCCAAGCGGGAAAACCTTGCTTGAGGAACAGGCAAAGGTGCGCAAAAAATTCAGGGAAGAAGCCGGTTTTGTAACTGAACCCTTTTTTGACAAATTTTTCATGAAAATTCCAGCTGAAAAATCTGCTCAAATTCGGGCTTCAATGAAACGCCTAGCAGTTTCATCTTTTAAGTTAGGTCACACTCTGACAGACAATTTCTCGGAGCAAGCCCTAAATGAAGCATTAAGTACGCTTGATGAAGCGTCAAGAAAACTTGAAGAAATAAACAGCAAACTAAAAGGTGAATCAAAACATGAGTCAAAGTGAAGACATAATTAAAGTTGAAGGATTAACAAAAGTTTACAATGGTAATTTCACAGCTGTTGACCACATCGACTTCAGTGTCAAACACGGCGAAATATTTGGGTTCTTAGGACCAAACGGAGCCGGCAAAACAACAACAATTGGCATGCTCATAACTGTGTTAAAACCAACTGGTGGCAAAGCAACTGTCCTAGGTGGTGACATCGCCAAACAAAGCCTCGAAGTTCGAGGCTCAATAGGTGTTGTCCCCCAAGAATACACCGCGGATGAAGATCTGACAGGATACGAAAACATACTCTTATGCGCAGACCTCTACGGGATTCCGCATTCAGTTTCAAAGAAACGTGCCTTGGATTTACTACAGCTGGTCGAGTTAACGGGATTCAAGGACAAACGCGTCCAAACGTATTCAGGCGGCATGCGACGGCGGCTAGAACTTGCTTGTGGCTTAATTAACAGGCCAAAATTGCTTTTCCTAGACGAACCCACCTTGGGCTTGGATGTGCAGACACGTGCTGCAACCTGGAATTATGTGAAAATGCTGAAGAAGGAATTTGGCATGACTTTGTTCTTGACCACTCACTACTTGGAAGAGGCGGATGCTTTGTGCGACCGCATAGCAATCATCGACCATGGGAAAATAGTCATAATCGGATCGCCTGCCGATCTCAAAGACAGCCTAGGCGGCGACATCATTATGTTGGGTATTCAAAAAGACACCGATATTACAGACCTCATCAGCAAAATTGAGCATGTAAAGGAAGTCAAGAAAGAAAACGGCTCCTACATGATAAAATCTGCCAATGGAGAACTTACAGCGCCACTCATAATTGAGGCGTTGAGGAAAAATGGTCACGTCGTTACAAAACTTTCGCTGAGCAAGCCAACATTAAACGAAGTTTACCTTCAGTACACCGGAAAATCCATG
The DNA here is from genome assembly GCA_963760905.1 of Candidatus Bathyarchaeota archaeon. Taxonomy (GTDB): domain Archaea; phylum Thermoproteota; class Bathyarchaeia; order Bathyarchaeales; family Bathycorpusculaceae; genus JADGNF01. The sequence continues at coordinate 288,308 of CAVXEQ010000002.1, read as the reverse complement.
CGTGATGCAGAGGAATCTCGGGACAACGTGTTTAAACAAAGAATGACTATGCGGAGAGCTAGACAATGACCCAAGACAAACTATCGAAAAATAGATTCCACGGTCTGTGGGCTTTGACTAACCGGGACCTCAAAAAATGGTACCAAAACCCAATAGTCTTCATAATCGGTATAATCCAGCCAATTCTCTGGTTGGCACTGCTTGGAAAAGCAATGAATATTAGCGCCATAATACCGACTGGCATTCCCGGCATAAGTTCATCGGCCATCATGCAAAATACATTTGGGACTTCAGACTACTTCTCATTCATGGCTATGGGTATGATTGCATTCACTACAGTCTTCACAACAGCATTTGTCGGCATATCCGTAGTTTTCGACAGACGCCTGGGTTTCATGAACAAAGTCCTGAGCACACCCGTTTCACGGTCAGTCATCATACTATCCAAAGTGCTCTCTGCAAGCATAAGGTCAATGTTTCAGGCCGCCATAGTAACAGCTATAGCTTTCCTTCTGGGACTGCAACTGGGAGTAAACTTCACAGCATTCAGCATCTTCGGAGTTTTCGCAATCGTATTTCTCATCGGCTTCGGTTTATCATCAATGTTTACCGCTATCACCTTGCGGACAACAAGAATGGAAACACCTCAAGCAATTTTCAACCTAGTGACCTTACCCCTGATGTTTGCCAGTAGCGCTTACTTCCCTATTGCAAATATGCCCAATTGGCTTCAAGCAATCGCCAACGTTAATCCAATATCATACACAATTGATGCAGTAAGGAGACTCATGATATTCGGCGACGGCTACGGCAAACTTCCATTAGATTTCGCGTATGTCGGCGTATTTGCCATATTGGTGACCGCAATATGCGTAGTGCTTTCGTGGAGATTCCTAAACAAATAAACAAAAACCCTAAAAGCAACAAGGAACGTGAAACAAAATATGTCAACTCCAGTAGTTGAAGCTATAGACCTCAAAAAAACCTACATGCTTGGCAAAGTCCCAGTGGAAGCCCTCCGCGGTTTAAACCTCAAAGTAGAACGAGGCGAATTCCTCTCCATTTTGGGGCCTTCAGGAAGCGGCAAATCCACACTGCTTAACCTCATCGGAGCTTTAGACAAGCCAACATCAGGAAAACTGTTCATAGATGGCGTGGACATTTCTACACTTAACGACAACCAGCTTACAGACATCAGGCTCAAAATAGGTTTCGTTTTCCAATTCTTTAATCTCATCCCACGGTTCACTGCTAAAGATAACGTGGAGCTTTCAATGTCTATATCGGGAATGGGCAAAGTCGAGCGGAGTAAACGCGCGGAAGAGCTCCTCAAAACCGTGGGTTTGGGGGATAGAATTAACCACAAGCCAGCTGAACTTAGCGGTGGTCAACAACAGCGTGTAGCCATCGCTCGCGCTTTGGGAAACAGTCCCCGTTTCATGCTGATGGATGAGCCGACTGGAAACATCGATTCCAAAACCGCTCATGAAGTTATAGATTTAATCAGGAAACTCAACGAGGACGGCGTAACCATAATCATGGTAACTCACGACCAGAACCTCGCCAAAGAAGCTAAACGCACTGTCCAAGTTTTCGACGGCGAAATAACATCAGATGTGGTGAACTAACAATGAAAACCAGAGACGTATTTTCATACTCCTTTAGTGCAATTAAACTTAGAAAGTTACGCGCCAGCCTAACTATCTTAGGCGTCGTAATTGGCATAGCTGCAATCGTTGCATTACTAGGAATAACACAGGGCGTAACAAACACCATACAAACCCAACTAAGCCAAGGACTAGCCACAGACACCCTTATTGTTACCACAAGCACAGGCGGGTTAGGCGGGGGCGCCGGAGGAGGATTCGGTGGAGGCAGCGGTGGCGGCAACGGCGGTGGACTAGGCGGAGGAGGTGGAGTAAGCAGCGGAGGCATAGCCAGCTCCAATTTTAAACTCTTCATAAACTACACGCAAGACCTCAACTCTACGTTGGACCCAGGAATCATATCATCGTTTGCAGTTATTACGCAATCAGGCTACCTACAAGTTGGCGATAATGCCCACCAAATCAGTACAATCACGGGCGTTGACTTTGCAGCCTTCGCTCAAGTCTACGGCAGCACTTTTAAAGCCGCTACCGGACAAATTTCCCTCACCCCAGCAGACAACGACATAGTAGTTGGTGCACGCGTTAGCGACCCCAAACTGAACGGAACAACATTTGTCACTGCAGGACAAGACGTCAACTTAATCTGGAATAACGTGACCCAGCTAACCTTAACCAACGAAACCTATCAAGGTCATGTTTCTGCGGTGCTGCAAGAGATTGGCGGGTTCAGCTTTGTAGGTCCTTCTGACCAAGGCGTTTACATCCCACTTTCCAAAGCTCAAAGCTTCTTTGGAACTGACCAAGCAAGCATGATCATCGTCCAACTTAAGAACAGCGACAAAGCGACCATAGATCAAGCAACCAAAGCAATCACAGCATACTTCAAGGATCAGGTGAGCGTCATCTCTCCCAACTCAGTTATTGATCTTCTCACAACCATCGTGAATATTCTGGGGCTGTTCGTGGCGGGCATTGCGGGGATTTCGCTGCTGGTTGCAGGCATAGGCATAATGAACATAATGATTGTTTCGTTGATAGAACGCACCAGGGAAATCGGCATACTTAAAGCGCTGGGCATGAAAAGCCGCACTGTCCTCTCTATATTCCTCGCCGAGTCGCTGATAATCGGCTTAATCGGCGGAATCTTAGGCATAATCGCAGGATGGGGTTTAGCACGTGTTGTCGCAGTCGTCGTGGAGAGAATGTTCAGTGTAGGAAGCGGGTTAACATTGAACCCAGTCTTCACGCCTGAAGTGCTGTTAGGCGCTTTGGCGTTCGGCATAGGCGTAAGCGTAATCTTCGCTTTGTACCCTGCGTGGCGTGCGTCGAAACTTAAGCCAGTGGACGCGTTGAGGTACGAGTAAGCCATGGTGAAGAGGCTTTACCCCACCCAACCTGTCGTGGGAATCGGCGCCATAATCCTGAGCGAAGGTAAAATCCTGCTGGAACAGCGGGGCAATGAACCTGCGCGTGGGCAATGGTCGGTTCCTGGCGGCGGGGTGGAAGTCGGGGAAAGCCTCGAAGACGCCGTAATCCGAGAAACCAAAGAAGAAACAGGCCTAGACGCGCAGAACCCGCGGCTCATTGACGTCGTTGACCAAGTGCACCGCGACAGCGCAGGCAGAATCGAATACCACTATGTCATCATCGACTACATCGTAGACGTCAAGGCGGGGGAGCCCAAACCAGCAAGCGACGCAGCAGACCTAAAATGGGTACCCATAGGCGAAGTGGGGGCTTATGATTTGACGCCCTCCTTCCGCCGCTTTTTTGTAAAAAACAAAAAGAAACTGCGAACCGCCAGTTCTAAGCCGTAAAGAACAGCCTTGTTTCTCCCATAGTTTTGAGGTCCATTGCACGAACTTTTGTTACCATCGGGAAATCTCGGACCACACGTCCCAAAGTGAGGCAATGGTGAGGTGGTAGATCTCTGGCAATGCTTCTGACAGTTTCGGCGTCTACGCGTGCGGCTCTGCTTACAACGTCTAGGTCGTGTTCGTTGGTAAAGTTGAACAGAAAAATGTTGTCCGCCTGCCTGTAAATGGTCTCTTGTATGGTGTCGGGTTGGTTAGTTATGAAAGTGGTGAAGATGCCAAAGTGGCGCATTCGGGTGACAATATCGTCCCAGTATGTCTCGCGTAGGTAAAGATGGGCTTCTTCAGCGAAGAGGAAAACCGCCTTGAGTTTCCAACTTTGGAGCGAATCCACCAGCTTCCCCAAAACATACTCCACCACGATTTGGCGGTCAATGTTGCCGGTGTTCTTCAGGTTTATGATGATGGCGCCGCCTACGTCTTTTGCTTTCAGAAAGCTGTCTTCCAGCAGCCTGGCTTCAGCCATGTTATCGGTAAAGAAGCCAGAGTTCACAAGCGAGAAGTATCGGGACGCCAATGCGTCGCGGACATGTTGGTTGCAGTTGCAGTTTCGAATGGCTTCGTGAAGGTCGGCGAGGGTGAGTTTGCCTTGATCTTTAAGTTGCTTCCAGATGTGCTTGAATTCCCGCGCCGAAGTCCCAGGTAGATGAAGCGCGTTCACAAGTATACCTAGAACAACGTTAAGGTGGAGTTGGTTTATGGCAACTTTAAAATTTTGGCTAGGCGTCAAAGCGTAAATCTTGTCGTAGTAGATGTTGCGCCTGCCGTCATTTGTCATTCCTATGCTACCATATTCGCCGTTAAGGTCAAAAATGACAACAGTGGCTTTGTAGCCAACAAGACTAGCCATGAGGAGTTTGCTGAGGTGGCTTTTTCCACAGCCTTTTTTGCCTGTTATTATGTTCAGCGTGCCGTCAAGGTCCGTGGCGTCTACTGTTAATAGTGAGGAATCTTTGGTTCCGCCTAAAATAACTGGCAGTTTTCCATTTACTTTAGCCAATTTCATCAACGCAGGAACCGATAGCTTCCTGATTGTGGATTGCGAACGGCTGGGCAGCCAACTGCTACTGGGACTAAGCATATCGTTTTCCAGCGTGGCACGAATTTTGCATATGAGCAGGCTCGCATCCTGAATGTAAGTTATGTGCGGGGCGATTTCGAGAGGGTCAATGTCTTCGCCCTGAATCGGTTCGCCTCCATCAGGCAACGTACGCAGCAACTCCTCAAGAACGCCGGGCACAGCCGCAAACTGCACATCTATGACTTGGATAATGAGGGCTTTTGCGGCGTCAGCATCCTCCACCATGAGGTAATCTCCTTTCTCAGCGTTCTCAGTGGGAAAACTGAGGATTTGAATGATGTTGCCTTCTTTCTTGTAGAGTTTTATGCGTAGCCCTCCTTGCCGAAAGGACCAAACAGGAGGCGATGCATATCGGGGCGATTGATGATTTGGATGCCGTGTCTGCGTGTTATGAAGTGCTGCATGGCTAAAACTTCGTTTGCCGTAAACGTGCAAAGAATATGAGCGAGACGAAGGGTTTCAGGATAACTTTGTTGGATAACGTCGTTTCCGACGAGTTTCTCAACGGCTTCCAACCTGTTCTGGAATGGGACTTCGCAGTCTATGTCCAGGCGGAACGCCATATTTGCCTTGTGTAGGCGCGCCACATATACGTCGCCTAAGGGGACGGTTGGCGGCTTGAAGCATAATCCTGTTGTTTCAAGAAGGTAAGGAGCTTCGCCTTCGGGCAGTAGGTCTGTGATGAGGTACCCGTTAATACGTAAACTGGTGGCCTTGCTGAAGGCTAAGACGATATTGTGGTTTCTTCTGGAAATTGCGAGGATTTCACGCATCCGATAGACTGGTGTGTCGATGGTTCCGCTGGTTAAGCTGCCGTCGAATAAAATTACGGAGTTACTGACGGTTTTTGCCAGAGAGGTTTGTAACCACCGCTCCAAGAGACTGGCAAGGCGCGTGGGCATCTGCATTAAGGGTGGGGTGGATTGGTGGCTTCCGCTGAAAGGAGTGTTGAAGTAGGTATTTTCAAGGTTGTTGTAAACTGCGTTCTTGTTTTCTTCGGTGATGTGAAATATGAAGGGTCCCAACCGCGTATAGTGGTAATTGCGGTTTTGCTTCCAAACCGTTGCGCCTCGGATGGCAATGATGATGCCTGTGGATGTTTCGCCAATTTTAATTGTCGAAGTATCAACGGCGGAGATTGTGGTTTCTTGGCGATTTGGCATGAGGGCCAATGGTTGGCGTTTGAGCTGCATTTGGGTGGGGCAGTCTGCAGATGCGTCTTGTTGCATAGTTTGGTTGTAGTGGAGCGCGTTGGTGCGGACTTGGCGTAGGCTATTGATGCTGAGTTCAATAAAGCGTTGGGGGAGGGTTGTGCTGGGGGTGGGTTGTGGAAAGTTATATTTGGGGGTTGTTGTTATTGTGTATTGTTCAATCACCAAGATTCACCAATATGCAATAAGCAGTGGGTGAGTTATTTAAGTATTGTGCATGTGCATCTTGCACAATACAATATACAATAGGTGCAGCAGTTGACACAAAACCCGCAAAAACCTCCCATCAAAGTCAAAATGAAAATCGGAGATATAGAATTCGAAATTGAATCCCAAGAAGACCAAATTCAAACCGCAGTTGATCGCATACTTAGCACTGTTACCGCAAGGCTCAAAGACCTTCAACTCGCTTCGCCCCAACCTGAACGGCAGGCACCCCGCCTAGAGCAGAAACCTGCAAAGGCGTAATCCAAAGACTCTGGGAAGAAAACTGGTTCGAAAAACCCAAAGGACTGGATGATGTACACAGCGAACTGGCGAGACGCGGATTTCACTACGACCGAACAGCCGTTGCCCATGCCCTAGTTCGATCTAGTCAAAGATAACATACTCACCAGATTAGGCAGACCCCGCAGATATCAGTACGCCCAAAAAAGACCTTCACCACAATTCAAAACGGCTTAAACCCTATACTTAGAAAAATAGATGCTCGTCACATCTCCATCAACCCAAAGAAGGTCCCTAAAATCCTCGAAATAGGCGCAATCTCGTAAAGCCGGCTGAATTCGTGATTTTCCGTGTTGCGAAATCTGCAGACGAATCAGAGATTTCCAAGAGTTAATGTCACTCGTAATTTTTGGAGTCATTAGAAATTCTATGCAGAAACCTTTCTGGATGGGCAGCTTTGCAGTCTTGGGCCAGCCAATTTTCATGTTAAGATGGTTAAACTGTCTTTTGACTGGGTAAAAGAATATATCTCCACGATTGCCCATCTATCAATTCACTTACAGTTGCAAGGCGCAAATTATGAGTGATTTAACCGCCAAAATACAGAAGCTCAAAAAAGAGAAAAAGGCAATCATCCTCGCGCATAACTATCAGCGAGCTGACATTCAGGATATCGCTGATTACGTTGGCGACAGCATTGAACTCAGCCGCAAAGCTATGCAGGAAAAAGATGCGGAAATCATCGTTTTTTGTGCTGTTGACTTCATGGCTGAATCCGCAGCTATTCTTAATCCGGGCAAAAAGGTTCTGTTGCCAACGCTTGGTGCGCGTTGTCCGATGGCGCAGATGTTGACAACTGATGAAATAAAACGCGCAAAAACTTTGTATCCTGATGCGCCGGTAGTTCTGTACGTTAACACGCTTGGAGAAGCCAAAGCGGAATGTGATGTCTGTTGCACTAGCGCCAACGCGGTCGATGTTATCAATTCGCTTAATGCAAAAACAGCGCTTTTTGGTCCAGATCGAAACTTAGCCGAGTATGTAGCTGAGAAAACGGGCAAAACAGTTATCCCGCTCCCGCAGTGGGGTTTTTGTCCAACGCACCTGCTATTCCAGCCGGAAGATGTAACGGTGCTTAAGCAGCAACACCCGGAAGCTTTGGTTATGGTGCATCCTGAATGTAGTAGCGATATGCGCAAAGTAGCAGACTTTATCGGCAGCACCAGCAAGATGTGCCGCTTTGCCAAAGAAGCCCCTGCCAAAGAGTTCATTGTAGGCACTGAAGAAGGTATTCTGCACCGTTTACGCGAAGAGAACCCTCAGAAAAAGTTCTATATCGCATATGACGGTGCCGTTTGCCCCAACATGAAGCTTACAACGCTTGATCGACTTTATGCATCGCTTAAAGAAGAAAAATACCTAGTTAAAGTGCCCGAAAACGTGGCTTCCAAAGCTCGGGCTTCGCTGGAACGCATGTTCAAAGTTAACTAGATAGTCACTATCACAGTTTTTAGGATTTTTACGCCCCGTTTGGTGGCGAGTTCGTCGCTCACGTGTCTTATGTCGGCTGCTTTGCCTTTTACAGCTATGGCTTCTAGACAATCGCGTTCGCCGATGTGAATATGCAGAGTGGATGTGACTATGTCTGAGTGGTGGTGTTGGACTTCTGTTAAGCCGCTTTCGAGTCCGCGTATGTCGTGGTCGTAAACCATGAGGATTACGCCTGTTTGTTCGGTGTTTGCTTCTTCTCGGAGCCATTTACGCTCGGAAACAAAGAGGCGAACTGCGTCTTGAATCGCTTTAGAGCGGCTTTCGTAGCCCATTTTGTTGATGATTTCGTCGAAATCTTTGAGAAGTTCAGGTGGGAACGTTACGCCTACGCGGGTAATTTTTGTCATGGATATCGCATATGGAATTGGTGTTTTGTACCTAAAAGCTTTTATACGTTCAGTAACACGATTATTATAGATAGTGTTACTGGAGGAATGGAATGCACATCCCAGATGGACTCTTAATCCCAATAAACCCTGCAACACACACTATAAACGTTGCAGACACTGCAGTCCTCATCGCCACATGGGCAATAACCATCCCATTTTCTAGTTTTTGCGTGGAAAAAAACAAAAAACACATACTCAACCAGCTTCGCAGCAACACTCGCCATCTTGAGCGCTTTGGTTTTCGTTATGCAGATGCTAACTTTTCCAGTTGCAGGAGGAACCAGTGTACACATTCTGGGCGGAACACTTGTAGCAATAATCTTGGGCCCCTACGCAGGCATGCTCAGCATGACTATGGTTCTGGGAATGCAGGCGTTCTTTTTCGCTGACGGCGGACTGATGGCATTTGGAGCAAACGCACTGAATATGGCAGTTATAGGCAGCTTAAGCTTCTTCCTAGTGAAAGGCCTTGGCTGGGAAATCTGGGGGCAGCAAACGTTTCGCATCAAGCGTGTTCATAGCAACTTTTGTTTCGGCAGTTTTGACAGCCGTACTTACCGGCGTTGAAATCGGGGTATCGCAGGCGTTTTCAGGATCAGGTGGCATAATGCTTACGGTTCCCACAATGCTTTCCGTTTACGCAGTAGAAGGATTAGTTGAGGCTACGTTGACAAGTTTTGTGGCAACAGGACTTATAGTTGCTCTTCCACGTTTCCAAAACGTCGCTTTGGCGGGAATAAACATTCTAAGAGGAAAAGGTACACTATGAAAAAACTCATCTTGATCATTGCGGCAATAATAGTGGCTCTCGCAGTTTTGTTGCCTTTCGCGTCGAAGACTCCAGATGGACTACAAACGTTGACTGAGAATTCAGGAAACCAGCAGCAACCAATGTGGAACGGTTTAATGGCAAACTACTCAGTGGCGTTCGCTGACCCATACATTTCTACACTTGTAGCCGGGCTCTTCGGAACAGGAATTGTTCTCTTCGCCAGCTTCGCGCTCGGATCAACCATGACGCAGAAAAAGAAAGCTAAAGCAGTTGAAAAAATTTAATGTTCGTTAAATTTTTCTCTCCCTATAATTAGTGGTCAAGAGCCAAAGCAAATCCGTATTAACGGCTTTGCTAAGCAAGACGCTTTTTGACTGCAATTTGAGACTTTGTTCAAAGTTGAGTTTTCAAATGTTTATGTTTTTCATAAATATTCTGCGATCCAAGAAGTCAAGTGGAAATCGAGACTTTCCCCGATAACTTAGTTCCCTCAGTCAACTTTGTCTTGGCTAGTGCCTTGTATGAGGTTGCGGTTTGCTTCCTGTCACCGCAGGTATTCAACTTTGCGTTTGTGATATCGCTTGCATTCTTTGATGACTTTGTTCGCGTATAGCGGTGGGTACACGATTCCCGTTCCAGTTAGCCACATGAGTTGCGTTGACTGGTCTTCCCTTGTTTCGCTGAAATCTGGGCATTCTGCGCATTGATCGGGGAACTCTTTGAAGCACGCATGTTGTACTTGCAAGAATACTCCCCAACACTAACTAGGCTGGTTTAGATATTTAAAATATTCTTAGTGACCTAAGCTGAACTCTATGACCATGTCGGACCATTAAGCAGTGGTAACAGCAAGGGCTTCCTTCTTTTTTCCTATTTGTGCCCAGAGCCCAATAAACTCTTCTGCGGTTCTTTCTAATCAACCAATTGATTACTAACAGGATTCAAACTTGAAAGAGACTTGTAAACTCTATTCATTTTCAGAAAGATGCTTACTTTAGAGAATAGTTTTAGCTATAGGTGCTGTTTGTACAAACAGAAGGCAACTTTTGAACGTGTTTTGAGTTTTCAGATAGACTAAACGGGTACGAGTCAATATTCTCAGACTTAAAACTGCAGTTGTTTTTGGTTTGAATCATGGTTCTGAGCCAACGGCTTGTCTTGCGTTAAGAACCTACAAAGAAGCGGCGATTTCAAATCTTTTTTACAGTCCCCAACTTTGGGCAGCGGTTTGGTGCTGAGGTTCTTTCTCATGTTTCCCTTTTTTCTTGTAGATGCCCTTAAACCTGTTGATTTTTACGGTCGCACCTTCAATTGAGACCCAATGTGTGCCGTTAAGATCTCGATGGTAAACAAACTTAGTCACCACATGCTGCAGTTCCTCCGCAGAGACCTTCTCTGAATCCACACTCAACTTGTCCTCAACTTGGGAAACGGAGACTTTGAGGTGCAATTGCAGAAAGCTGGTTAGGCGTTCTTTTTCGTTTTGTAAATCGCCTAAGTCAACTTGGAGTTCCTTCTGGAGCTTTTTCTTATGTCCAAAGAGCAAAAATGGCTCCCCTATACAATAATCTATGCCGATATTAAAAAAGCTTGAATAACGCGTTAAGAAAATCTATCTTGGCAAAAACCGAAAGAACGCCCGCTATTGAAGACAGAATCAATCGCATCAAAGTAACTGATTTTTAAACTCTTCGCTCGGCGCGCGAGCGTTTGCGTATCCGTTTTCTTTCAGCTCTGTTTCTCACTTTGCTTTCTTGAATTTGCTCTGTTTTAGCTTTCCGTCTCGCTTTAATTTCTTGAATTCTCTCAGTTTCAGCTTTTGAAATCAATTGATTCAATTTTTCCACGAGTTTCTCTGCGTCTTCTTTGCGTTCAAGCGGAATGACAATGTCCCGGTGATGAGCGAGGCTCACATTGATTTTTCCAGTCTTATCCATATGCACCGAGTCTATGTCGCTTAGCCGAATGTGCAATGGGACAAATATGCCAAGTATTTTGCCGATCGTTTCTTTGAGAACTGGCTTATTTTCCAGTGCTTCTTCGATTTCGCTTTTGAAACTTCCCTTCACGTCTATTTTGAGTAGATTCTCGTAGAGCCTAATTGTGAAGTGGGGATTTTCAACTTTCAAAACTATCGTCGCTCTAGACATTCTCGTTTCCTCTGATTGGGCACGCTAACAGATAACTATTGAACTTTTTATACCTACTTTCTCTTACTTCATAAACCGAAGTGAACCTTCTTTAAGAGTCATCCGGGAAATTCTTAGAGAACGACAAATATTCTGTAGATGAAACAGCGATTAATAGTCCTTCTAAGACTTCTTCGCCCTTAGAAGACAAATCTACATTTTATAACAGCATATTCATTTAGTCATGTTGAAGAAGACGAAGAATCAACTTGGAGATTGCATTTGGGCGAGAGCAAGTTGGGGGCTAGAAAACCTGGTATTGCTAACGCGTCGCTATCCCGGGGCAGTCCTACATTTTGGACACAAGGCGCGCAATCCTAAAGTCTTTGGCAATTATTCTGATAAGTCCAAAGGCTCCATAAGGTCTTGAGAAGTAAAGTACCGAAGTAGTGACATCAATAAAGCGAGAAAACCGTTTACCTCTGTACTTCACGATATTACTTTTAATGAATTTCAAAGACAACAGCGGAATGACGCGGGATATTTGGAACGGCTGCCCTGTCATTATTCCTCTTCAAGGAACTCAAGCCATAAGTTATTGTAAAGCTTCCATTTATAGGAATAACTTGTTGGTCGTTACTATTCTGAGAAATTGGAATGATTAATGAAGTTAGCTGTTTATGCTCATAAGACTCTTGACAACCATACTACATCTAAAACTGGAAGCGGCTTGAGTTTCTTAAAATAGAAGGTGGCGTTTCACATTTATTTAGAAATTTTTGAACAGATTGGCAAGAGGATTAAATCGTTTTCTTTGATAAAGATTTCATCGACCCTCTCCCGACATTAAGCAGGGATTGCATTGTAATTGCTAGTATGTTGATATGTGTTGTTGGGGGGTTGGCCATTTGTTGGGGATTTTTCTTGCGCTTACGTCTATTTTTGTGACTCCGTTTATTTTTGCGATTTCGTCTTGAATTGCAAATGATTGTTGAATGTCTCTTATCATGGCTGTCAATTGTAAATCGTAGTCTCCGCTTGTTTTGGTGATGATTATCACATCCGGAATTTTCGAAAGTGACTCAATAACAATATCTGACAAGCTCCCTGAAGAGGCGAAGCCTATGTTGAAATCTAATATGGCTCTATATCCCATTTTATTAGGATTAATTTGGATTGAGACTTTTATGGTGCCGTTTTTTTCAAGTTTATGATACCTTTTTACGACAGTATCGGTTGCAGTTCCTATTTCTTGGGCGATTTCATTAAATGAAGCACGGCCATTTAACGTAAGTTTTTCAACTATTTTCATGTCCAATTCATCAATTTCGATTCTGTCGATGGGCGCATGGTTTATTTCCTTTGAATTACTTTCTTTGTTTCCGTTGGGTTTTTTCGAAATAGATGTGAAGTTCAAATTTTCGGGAATATTTCTTACGTCGGTCCAGATGTATGTCTTCAAACCCGTGATGGGGAGTTTCCGTTTGATTGCCTGCTTGACTTGATCCAGTTCATTTAGGTCATTTAAGGTGGCAACTGCTCTAACATTGTAAACGTTGTCGTACTGTCGGTAAGCGCGTACTACTGTGATTTTTCCTATGTACTCCATAACTTCGGTTATCAATTGAGCTTCAACGTTTATGAGTAGAGTTGCAAGAGCCTCGTAGCCTAACCTTGCGAAATTTATCTGAATTGTTGAACCTGTGATTATACCTTTTTTTTCCATTGCCTTGTAGCGTTTCCAAATTTTGTTTTTGGTTACACCGCATTCTTTTGCTATTTCAGTGAAACTTTTTCTCCCATTATGAAGTAGATTTTTTAATATTTTTGAATTGAGCTCATCGATTTTATACACTGCTCTTTTTCCCTTTTTTCTGGATTTTGCTGTTTTCCTGTCAGTTGCTTTAACATTAAAATTTTTTGTTTTTTGCCTTTTTTTATGTTTTAAGTTGCTTTTTTGTTGATTTTCTGGCTATTTTGTCGAGTAAGCTGAATAGTTTTGCTCAAAACGTTGATATGTATTGTCGAGGGCTAGGCCATTTATTTGGCAATCCCATTATTTCCTAGGTCCATTTTTGCTATACCTTGTATTTTTCCTAGTTCATCTTGAGTTTTGAGAAGTTGGTCAATGTCCCTGATAAATATCCAAATTTTCAAGTCGTAATCTCCAGTGGTTTTCATGATGCTTATCACATCGGGCATCTTGCTTATCTTCTCAATTATTATGGATGAATTCTCATTTGATGTTACTGCATAAAATATGGCTGCAGCTCGGTATCCTATGAGGGTGGGGTCCATTTGAATTGTTACTTTCAAGACGCCGTTTTTCGTGAGTTTTTCGTATCTTCTTTTTGCTGCGTTAGCTGAGATTCCTGTGTCTTTTGCGATTTTTCCCAGAGGCGCTCTACCGTCTTCTGAGAGTTTCTGCGCTATTTTTTCGTCAATTTCATCAATAACAATTTTGGTGTTAGAGAAAATTGGTGGTTTTTCGATCTTTAATTGGCTATTGCTCGCTTCTTCACTAATCGTCGGGTTCTCAGGGCTGAGTAATAAGTTGCCGTGCATTTCTCTTACGTCTGTCCAGATTGAAGTTTTTATTTCAGAAACTGAGAATTTCTGCCTAATTGTGGCTTTGACCTCGTCTAGTTGTTGAAGGGTTTTAAGAGCTGTTACAGCGCCTATGTTTCCTTGGGGGCCTCTGCTGTAGGCGCTGTAAATTCCGGGGTTTTTTCTGATGTAATCTAAGAGTTGGTCTGCCTGCTGCGGGTCAACCGTGATTAACATATCCGCTACAGCTTTGCACCCGAAACTCTTGTAGTTGATGTGAATAGTTGCCCCTTTTATTATGCCTGCTTGCTTCATTTTGTCAAAATTCTTTTGCACAGCTTCTTTTGTAAGCCCCGTTTCTTTGGCAATTTCGGCGGCGCTTTTGCGGCCATCTTTTAACAGCTTCCTAAGAATCGTTACTTGAACTTTGGTAAGTTGTTCGGTTGAGACGAATATCCCTCTCTTTTAGGTTCAATGGTAATTCGGTATTATTTAAAATAGCTGCAATTTAGGTTCATTTTCTTTTGGTAAACACTTGTGCAGTCTACGTTTTCAATTATCCTTTCCTGATCTGGATTGCTTATGATCTTGCTATGTTGTTGCCTTTTTCGGAAAAAATTGGCTGTTTTATTTGTTATTATTGCCTTTTTTGCAAAGTATTAAATATAGAAAAGTCGCCTTAGGCTTTTCACCTAAACAAAGGAGAAAAAAAAGAATGGAAATACAAAATAACAAAAAAGTATCTGCTCTCGTTATTCTTCTGATGCTTTCAATGGCTGCTTCAATGATGCTAGTGCCTTCTGTTTCTGCGCATGATCCTCCATGGCAGATTCCGACTTTCGCTTTCGTGCAAGCTGTGATTAATCCTATCGGTGTCGGTCAGCAAGCTTACGTGTATATGTGGATTGACAAGATACCTGATGGGGCAGCAATAGCAAACGACATTCGGTTACACGACTACAAACTAACAATAACTGCGCCTGATGGTACAGTCACAACGGCGAATTTTCCTATAGTCACAGATACCACCTCAAATCAGGGCTATGCTTTCACTCCTACACAAGTCGGTACATACACTCTTAAATTCGAATTTCCAGGACAGACATATACATACACAACCCCAATCTCGGGCTTCTTTGGTCCTCCAGCTCCCAGTGCATACATAAATGATACATATTTGCCTAGCTCTGCAACTACAACGCTTACTGTTCAACAAGCTCCGATAGCAACACTTCCTGAAAATCCGCTTCCGACTCAGTACTGGACTCGTCCCATAAATGGTGAGAACCCTGACTGGTGGACAATTTCGTCAAATTGGCTAGGAACAGGTGCCCCCGGGTATGGTGGCTTCACTGTCTCATACAATTCGGGAGGCAACGGTGAAGTTGTGTTTCCAGGTGATGCTGTTGGTCCTCAGACTGGTCACGTGATGTGGACTAAGCCTCTTCAGAGCGGCGGAGTCGTCGGAGGAAATCAATTCGTCATACAGGGAGACACTTATTTCGAGGGATCTGCTTACCAGCAAAGATACACTAACCCAATAATTGTCGACGGGAAGCTCTTCTACACCGAACCCTTATCGTTCTCTGGTCCCAATAGCGGTCCAACTGTTTGCGTTGATTTGCAAACTGGGAAGACTCTTTGGAGTCGCACTGATGTACCTGCATTGTCTTTTGCCTACATTTATGACGTTCAAGACCCTAACCAGCACGGCGTTTACCCACCAATACTATTTGCAGCTACAGGCGGCGGATTCTTCGGAGGAGCTGTATCTTGGAGAGCCTTTGATGCAGACACTGGAACTCCAATGTTCAACGTAACCAACATTCCCACAGGCAGGACAGTTATGGGCGTAAATGGTGAACAATTGAAGTATGTCTTCAATAACTATGGCACTCCTACTGCTCCGAACTGGTACTTGGGTCAGTGGAACACATCTAACCTTTGGTACGGTCAATACGCCGGTGCCTCAACATCACCATCTATAATTCCACCTGTAACTGATGGGTCAGACGCACGCATGTATGACTGGAACGTTTCAGTACCCGCGCTCAACACGATGCCCGCAGGAAGCACTGCAATCGAAGCTTTCTATAACGATATGGTGATTTGCTACAATGGCACTCTACCTTCGTCAGGCGGTACCTTCATTGGTGCACCAAGCTCTACTCCATACACGTACTTTGCTATCAACCTCAACCCGGTTAAGGGTGCAATAGGCTCGATACTTTGGATGAAGACATATGATCCACCAGCAAGTGGCGCCTCTGTCTTAATGGGCGGAGTTGATCCAGTGAACCGTGTTTTCATCGAAAATTACAGGGAAACAGCGCAGTTCGTAGGATACAGCATGGACACAGGTGCGAAGCTTTGGGGTCCAACCGCAGGTCAAATAGCCCTTGACTACTATGGCAGCCCAGCGTCTGGCACTTTAGCAGAGACAGTTGCTTACGGAAAAATCTACAGCAGCGCATATGGCGGAATACTCTATTGCTATGACACCGCAAACGGGAATCTCCTGTGGACTTACGGTAACGGCGGAGAAGGTAACAGCACTAACAGCGGCTTTGAAGCACCCGGCAACTACCCAACATTCGTTAATGCTATCGGCAACGACGTAGTTTACTTGGTTACTACTGAGCATACTGTTGAGACACCGATTTTCAAAGGTGGACTTGCCCGTGCCGTTAACGCTACTACCGGCGAAGAAATCTGGACTCTTCCAGGCTACACCGGTGAGTTCGGAACTATGAGCTACGCCATCGCAGACGGATTTGCAACCTGGTTCAACGGCTATGACAACCAGATCTATGTTGTCGGCAGAGGACCAAGCGCCACTACAGTAGACGCACCAATGACAGCAATCCCACAAGGAACCAGTCTGGTAATCAGAGGCACAGTCACAGACATCTCTACTGGCACGACACAGACTCAGCAGGCAGCGAACTTCCCTAACGGCGTTCCAGTGATTTCTGATGCAAGTATGAAGGATTGGATGGGTTACGTATACATGCAGAAGCCTTGTCCAGCTAACGCGATTGGTGTTCCAGTGACATTAAGCGTTTTTGACCCGAACAACAACACCTACACTATTGCCACAACCACAAGCGATGCAGACGGCACCTTTGCGTTTGCATGGACTCCGCCAGTTCCAGGACTATACAAGGTAACGGCAACTTTCGCAGGCACCAACGGCTACTGGGGCTCTCACGCAACAACTTCCTTACTAGTATCAGAGGCAGCATCGCCTGCAGCAATTGTTACGCCAACGCCAGCTCCAACTCAGACAGTTGCACCCACATCAGCGCCAACTCAAACGCCAGCTTCGCCTTCCCCAAGCTCAGCTCCACAGCCAACCGGCGGCATTCCAGCAACTACATACATTGCTATCGCAGCGGCAGTTGTCATAATTGCAGTCATTGCAGCAGCGATCGTTCTAAGAAGACGCAAGTAAACTATCAATCTCTCTTTTCTTTTTTTGTTTGAGAAAAATCAAGATGAATGGTGGAGAATGGGGCTGAGTGGGCTCTGGAAAATGATATCCAACTTCCTCGTTGGGTTTTCATTCTCTTCTCTCCTAATTTCACTTCAGAGCCCCAGCAAACCCTCACTCTGCCTTTCTTCAGTTTGAGATTACAACTGAGTCATCTATCGAAGAATTAAAGTTGAAAGAAGAAAGAATTTGTGGTGAACATTGAGTTTTGAACCCAATTTCGGTAGTAAAAGGAGAAAAATGTTTTTGTCTATTCTGCAATTAGGTAATAGCGTTTTTTAGTAACTAAACCCCATAATGGGTGAAACTGCTATGAATGACTTGGAAATAGCCAAAGGCGAACTTTATGAGGAAAACCTAACCCTTGCCATAGTGAAAGATGGCGAAGTCATCTACTCTACCAAAAGTCACCGAATCAGCGGTTTCATGGATGCTATCGACAAATGCGGAGAACGCTTGCGGGGTGCCTCGCTCGCTGACCGTGTGGTGGGAAAAGCTATCGCACTTCTCTGCGCGCACGCGAAGATAAAAGAAGTTTATGCTGCCGTTCTAAGTCGTAAAGCCCAAGCAATCTTTAAACAAAACAAAATAGTCTATCACTGGAGCGCACTTGTGGACAATGTCCTGGATACCACTAAAACGGGTACGTGTCCCTTTGAAAAGGCTGCAACAGAAATTTCTGACCCTCAAAAAGCCTACAATACCTTCAAGAGACTGCTCGAAAACCTTAGATCTTGCAAGCCGTAGCGCGAACGGTTTATATCAAAGCAAACCAGAGAATAAAATGGAGAATAAAGTTATGGTCAATGAACCTTTTCATTTGACAGATGCAAATTTTGAAGAAACCACCAGCAAAAACCCAATTATCCTAGTTGATTTCTGGGCCGGTTGGTGTGGACCCTGCCGAGCATTAGCCCCGACAATTGAGGAGCTCTCAAAGGAGCTTGCGGGGAAAGTCCTCGTGGCTAAACTCAACGTTGACGAAAACCCTAAAACCGCGGAGAAATTCCAAGTCTACAGCATACCAACCGTCGTTCTGATTAAAGACTGCTGTGAAGTTGATCGAATCGTGGGTCTTTGCCCCAAGAAACAATACGACACCGCCCTACAGAAACATATGACGTAAACTAAATCAGCTTTTTTAATGCTGACTTTTCATTTTTTCATACATTTTGTCTAGGGTCCAGCGTATGCTTGACTTGAGTTCTTTGAATCGTTCTTCATCCACGTTCCGAATAACAATTTCCCGAATCAGGTCGCCTTCGCGGATAATGTTGTAGCTGAACATTTTGTCAGGCGCTATCTGTTTAAGCCGGACGAGTTCGCTGTCTTTATCCTGCATCTTAGCTAAAACTCGTTCCACCAGAAAGTTGCTGAACGGCGCTGTGTTAACGTTGAAATGTTTGCTTTCATCGGGTAACACATGGATGGAATTGTCTTTTTCAATGTAAATTATTGCAAGGGACTCCTCATTCAAAGTTTTTAGTGGAATGACGTTTTCTGGTTCTCCACCTTGGTAGCCAGTGGGCTTGCTTTCCTTGGATGCGGCGGGTTCCTGCTTAAGCCGTACCGTTGGAGTTGCTACTGTTGTCCCTTCTTCGACTTCTTTGATGCTGACTCTTCTGAAACCTTTCTCAAGTAGAATTCCATTTACAGCTTCTAGAGTCGCTTGCAGTTCCTTGGTTTCCGCTTCCAGTTTCGCGATCCTTTTTTCAAGACGCTGTTTTAGCGCGATCATGGCTTTGATTCTTTCTTGATCTTGCGACATAACGGTCCCCTTTACGTGTTACGCGGTTACTGCTTATCAATTCTTTCTTTATAGATTAAAGTTTAGTTGAAGCCTTTCTAGCACTTTCAAGGTAGCTGGCTTTCCGCATTCCAAACACTTACAGAACACTGCAAATCAGTTGGCATCTCGGCGGGAATTTCAAGCTTAGAAGAAAAAAAAATCGTCGTGGTGCCACCACACGCAATTTTTTTTCTTTCAACCTTTTCAGCTTTAAGCTAAACATTTTATGCACAATAGAATCTTGCGTCTTCACCATGATTCTGGAAATTTCTTCAACACATTTACCTTCTTCAACTAGATCTCTTAGCTGTCGCTCCTCGTTGATGTCCCAAGGTCTACCTTTAGTCATGTTTTTTGCGGGATAATTGAAACTTGGGCGAGTTAGAGAGACGTTGCAAGGCTATTCGCTGATTTTCTTAAGTTGTCTCTGATACATCTCAACCACTTCTTCACTCGTTGTGGCGTCTTCAGCGGCTTTGTCCGTTCGGTATTTCCCAGTAAACCGTGGGAATCTGATGGCTAACCCAGCGTCTTTGCGGATGGAATTCATGGCGCAAGTGTGAATAGGGCTCAATGTGATTTCGGCGCCCAAAATTTCCAGAACCACTGAAGGTTCGAACCAAACATCCGCTTCCAAAGTGGACGTTACGCGGCTGTGTTTGCGGGGAATCTCGTGTTTGCGCAGCATTTCAGGCAGCTGAGCTAAATCTTTGTCTGTGAAGCCTGTGCCACATTTAGTGACGGTTTCGAACATGTCTGTCTTTTTGTTGTACGTTGCCAGGAGCAAAGCACCGTAAGCACCTGCACGTTTGCCTCTGCCATGAAACGCTCCCACTACAACAAGATCGACCGTATCGGTCATTTCGCTCTTGTAGTCACGCTTATACTTAATCCACAGCCAACCTCTAGCGCCCGCCTGATAAACCGATTCTTCGCCAATGGCTTTACACATTAGGCCTTCGCAGCCGTCCGCTATTGCTTCTTCAAAGAACGCTTCAAGCTGCTTTGGAGTCCGAGTTAAGGTCTGTTTTGCCAGCGTGAGTCTGTCACTTTTCGCTATGGCTTCCTCGAGGGCTTTACGTCTCTTCTGGAAGGGTTCCTGCGTGAAATCTTTGCCGTCCACATAGAGCGCATCGAACATGAACAGCGAAACAGGGTACTGCCCAATTGCTTCCTCAATGCCGTATTTACGTCTGCGATGCATAAGCTCCTGAAACGGCCGCATCTCCCCCGTTTCCAGATCCATTGCGACGCATTCGCCTTCCAAGATGGCTTCTTTTGCGCTTATTTTTTTCTTGACGAGGTCTATAGCGTCGGGGTACTGATCAGAAATCTTCTCCAACCGCCGACTGAACAGAACCACTTTCTCGCCGCTTTTATGCACCTGAATCCGTTCCCCGTCATACTTGTACTCAGCAACGCATTTGCCGCCCAGCTTATCTAAAATCTCCTCAGGTGAAGCTAAACGTTCAGCAAGCATTGGCCTTACGGGCTCAAAAACCGTCACCTGATACTTTTTTATGCCATCTAAGCCTTTCTCGGCTACAATGTTTGCTACGCGTCCCAGGTCACTGCTTATGTTGTAGGCACGCTCGATTAGTTCGCGGGCTTCTTTTCCGCCGCCATAAGCTATAGCTAACGCGTCCAGCACGGTCATGTCAGCTATGCCCAACCGCAAGTTCCCCGTTACGGTACGCAAAATATATTTTGCTTCTTTAGGCGAAGCATTTGACAGTAAACCCGTTAACAAGTTCAACTTTATGTCTACCGTGCCTGAACCTGAAATGTTAGCCATCTTATCCAAGGTTTCATACACACGCTGAACCGTCAGGACTTTTTGTGCCCCAAAAAGCGTAGACTGCGGCTTCTTGGACAGAAACTTCTGCGCGGTTTCCCCGATGTCACCGCTTTTTTGCAAGTTAGTTTCGATTTCACTCTCTTTTCTTCCCGAGGCGCGTGCAAGAGCTTTCATGGCGGACCGTTCTGCTACGCCGATTTCTACGCCTTCAAAATCTGGATACAGCTTGCCTTGCGTCAGGTATACAACTTTGTCCAGCAGAGTCTTAGGCGTCTTTTTGAGGAGCTCCACGAGTAAATCGGTCATTTCCAAACGTTTGGTGGTGGCTTCAATTTTCTCGTAAGCATCAGCTATCTCAGCGTAGTTCAATATTAAACCTTCAAACGGATAATAGGCGAAAATGCGTATTAAAACAGTTCCCAGCGGCACCTGTGGCTAGCAGGCCACAGTCACAAAATTACAAATAGTCTTCGACTAATAGTTGCTCGGTGTTCTGTTATGTCGATTCTCGCCGGGATAATATTTTTGCATGCGGGCACGTCTCCAGTTGTTTCTCAGACCGTGATGTCGGCAATGTTTGTCAGCTTAGGCATTTTTTTAGTAGGAATGGGCTTCGGTTACGTAACTAAGAACAAAGAAGGTTTGCTGCAGCATCGATGGATATTGTCGTCCGCGGTCGCTTTAACTTTGTGTGCCATCTTCTTTGGGATGTTGCCTTCTCTTATCCGTTATTATGGAGATACAGACGTTGAATTCTTTTCATCGCTTTCCGCGGTTACTATACTTCACGCAGTCGTTAGCGCGCCGGCAATTATCATTGCGACGTATTACGTTTTCGGCGTTTTGCCTAAGGAGAACTTGAAAAAGTGGATGCGGTGGACGGCGGCCCTCTGGATATCTAGTTTCGCAATCGGCGTGTTCTTGTTCCTGCAGATGTTCGGTCTGTTGCCTTCAATGCCCCCGATGCCTGGTATGTAACATAAAAAAATGAGTGAATGGAAGGTGAAAATCTTTGGAAGAACAGGATTCTAAACATAAAAACGCTAAAAAGTGGCTTATCACCGCTGCGTGGATAGCCACAGCAGCAATCGTCATAAGTTTAATAGTCGTGATGCATTTCAGCCTTTAAATGCAAAGTTTTTCATATCGAAACCATGCTTCAGTAGCATTCAGTTTACGGTGAAGAAAAATAAGCGTAGGATTGTGCTCAAGGTTACTCACACCAAAGTGTTCCCTTTTGAAGGTGAATGGTTTCAATCTTCAAGAAACTGATTTTTGTGGAAAAATTCTGGTTAGCTTCTTCTTGAAAATTTAAAATAAAAAAGAAAGACGAAAAAAATTTTGCTCAGAAACCGATGCGGGTTCGCAACAAATAGGTTTCCTTCTTATAGTCCGTCAACTAAATGGGCGGTTCCGTCTGGGCAGTACACTTTATTGCCCTTTTCAACGACAAAGTAACGTTTGCTGCATGGTTGCATCTGGCTGCATCCGTCACAGTCTCTTGATAGCACTTTTTTTCTAACCTCCTAGTTAACTGGTTATTTCTTCTCAGGCTTGCAGGCTTATTCCGTGTCAGGCAAGGTTCTCATGTCAAACCGAATATGCCTACATCTGATGAAGCCCAGATAAGATGACAAAGATGCTATTAAACTTTACGGGACTGAATTCTTTACGGAAGAGACTTCGATGATGGCTCACAAATTTCTTATCTGCCTGCGCCTTAAAAGAAATGGGCGATTTAAAATGATATTTGAAGAATGCATCAAATTTGCCAACGAAAATCTAACCGCCTACGTGGCAACCGCAGACGACAAGGGGCAACCACGCGTCAGAGCTTTAGCCGTGTAGTAGTGCAGACGAAACAGGTTTTTTACTTCCAGACTGGAACCATAAAGGAGATCTACAGTCAGCTCAAAAAAGAACCCAAAGATTGAAATTCGCTTTTTCAATAAACGCGAAGGCGGCAAAATGCTGTGAGTGACCGGCGAAGCACATTTCTGGACTTAGAGATACCAATTTTGAGCCTAAGAAAATAATACTGTTCGGCTAAGACGCTACCTAAAAAATCTAATGCGTCTATCTAAAACATATCCCACTGCCAAGACTCACCAGCGGGTACCCTCCTTCTTTTATTTTGATGCAATTCGGTTTGTGCCTTTTCTGTGATGTGTAAGGTTCATAAGCTAAAGCTGCATCTCCACTAGCTTGGATGATGAGCCTAGAGTCACTGAGCCACAGCTATGATATTGACTCGACGGGCAAACTGACAAAATTGTATATTTCCATATGCCGACTTATCGGGCAAAAAAGTCCCGCTTGGTAAAACAAATGGTGTTTTCCTTCGAAAAAGATGCACCGAGTAAAATGAGGCACAAACAGAAGTTTAGTATTTATGAAGCTTCAAGTATCCCTATATAGAATATGACGCGTACTTCTAAAAGTCTCTTTGTAGTGATTACCAATAGGTGAACAATATGCTTTCAAAAGACTGTGATGATTGCGCCCAGCTTAAGGAATGCAGTAAACGCTACAAAAATGCGGCTAAAGGAGAAAAAATTTACTGCCCTGATGGAGCATCTCACTTGGTAGATGAATCTGTTTTAGCTATCGACTTTTGCTACCTGCGAATTTAGAGAAGGGAGGAAAACGTATAGATGTACAAGACAATAGTTCTGGATTGTCAAACCAAAGTTGACAGTTTCAATTGCGAAGATTGCATAGCTTTCAAAGAATGCACTATCAGCAAAAACAGGAGCGAAAGATTTTCGGTAGCAATTGAAGTTGAGGCAATAACTGCTTCTATATAGAATAGCAAGGTCTCAATATACTACTGCGAAATCACACATTAACAGCTTCTTAGGAATATAACACGGAGATCACTTTGGAACATTCGTTACAAGCAGAAGAACAGAATCAAGGCAATGAAAGTTCTAAAAAACAAAACATGGACGATTTACTGCGTTTTGTTCGTTCCCAAGCCGAGCGCAAACACAAAAGAGAAAAGAGCAGAACATTATGCAAGCTTTAGCGATAAAAAGGAATAGATTATAGATTCTAGCCGAAATACTTCAAACTTGCAGGTCTCCTCTGAATAAAACGCGCATCATGCAAAAAGCGAATTTACCATATGCCTCTCTCCAAGATTGCCTTTCTCAACTTCAAGAACTAGGCTTTCTCCAATCTAATTCTGACATGACAAAATATGTGACAACCGAAAAGGCGTAACTTCTTAGGAAAATGGATGCAGCTTCAAGAACTTATCAAGCCCCGAGAGCGAATTTTGATTACGCGAAAAACAAATCCAAGCAGAATGTAGCCTCCTCTATCCCAGTGAATAAGACGGGAAACTTACGCCTTCTTTTTTGACATTTTTATTGCCAAAGTTCATTAGAGATGAAAAATGTTCTTCTCAAAATTCCGTAATCATTTTTTGCATCTATATAGTTTCTAGAGACTAATGGGGTACTTCTTAACTGCTACCGGCGAATCAATAGTATTTACAGCAAAATATGAAGGAAGTGAAAAGATGGAATCAACGATAGTATTCAAATGTCCATCATGTAAGGGAATTTTCGAGTTTGACCCGGTGGGCGAAAACGAATTGGTGTCTTGTCCAATCTGCGGAAATGATTTTGGAACAGTCAAGAACGGGGAAAACTTAAAACTTGAACCCTTGGGATTCGATAGTAAACTTGAATTAAAGCTTCGTGGACCTTTTTCCCATTTGAAATTGACACCGTAAGAGAATAGCTTAAGTGAAGACAAATGATGGTTGAATGTGAGGGTTGTAAAGCCCGGTTTATCGTTCACCTAGAAAACTTTGCAAACTACGAAGTTGTTTTCTGTCCAGTATGCGAGTTAAGCCACCAAATAACCAAGAAAGACAACAAGGCCACAATTAAAGCAGTTCTCAACGCATAGTTCGAAGGGAACCACTCTTTGAAACAATAGTTTATATAAATTGATTATTTCAAGTGATTCTTATGAAAGAAATTGAAGCTAAAATTCTGGAAGTGGATGAAAATAAAATAGCGGAAAATCTATCCCGCTTAGGTGCCAAAAAACTGTTTGATGGCGAAATCAAAACCTTGCTTTTTGACTTCAAAGACGGCGCCATTATTAAAGCAAGAAACCTGTTGCGCTTAAGAAAGGAGAACGGCAAAATTGAGTTAACATACAAAAAAGTTCAGGTAACTCAAGAAGTAAAGATTGCAGATGAATACTCGGTTCAGGTTTCAGATCTCGAAAACATTAAGAGAATACTGGAGTTCTTAGGGCTATCCGTTATCGAAAGCATGTGCAAGCACAGAATAAGCTACACGCTTAGCAACGCGCATTTCGACATAGACCGGTACGAAGGCCACTACAGTTACATTCCAAGTTTCATAGAAATCGAAGGTCAAACCGCTGATTCTATCCACAGGTACGCTGAGCTTCTGGGCTTCAGGAAGGAGGATTGCTTGCCCTGGTCTACTCAAGACCTGATTAATCACTATTCTTCGAAGAGGCCGATAGAAAAGTAAAAAGTGCTTTCCTACGCTGAAGGTTTTCGCGGTGCACGAGGCTTCGAAGTTTTGGCTGCCGCTTGAGGTTTATTTGGTTTTTTCGTAGTTTTCTTCGAGGAGGCATTCCATGCGGGGTATTCGCCGTGTTCTTTCTTAAATTTTTCTAAAAGTTCTTGTTGCATTACTTTGGGATTGTCGGTTAAGACCCAGCTGATTGAAGTTTTTTCAATGTAACCATCATCGAATAGTTTCGCATTAATTTTTCGGGTAGTTTTTCCGCCAAAGCCTGACAAGTAGCCGCCGAAGATTCTTTTGGTTGGCTTTTTCGATTTGCCGATGTATATAATATCTGATTTTGGTTTTCCAACTAGTGTAGTGTCGACCAGTACAAAAACACTGCCTTTATTGTATGGAAGACCTGCGAAGGAAAGCTCTTTCAAAGTTAAAGCTTCTGAGAAACCATTTTCTTTTAGAAGTAAAGAATTCATATGTTCCAAATACTTTTGGCTGGATATAACTCTTGCTATATTGCATCTGATGCGGCTATATATCCTATATGTGTCTATAGATTCTATTTTGGGAGAATTTAAACACAACTTTTATTTTCTTAGAGTGAGGAGGATCCGATTACGGACAAGAAAATTCCCCTTTTTGAATTCGAGGTACCTGTTTTCCGCAAAGCAAAAGCCGCAGTGATAGATTTACCCGGGAAGCATAATCGCTGAATACCGGCGTTTTTACCCTTCGCTGAGGATTCGTAAATTGCTTGTTAAGTCCGAATCTTATTATATTTGCAGGTACACTAGTTAATTACACCCAGCGGTTGAAAACTCCGTAAAGGTGAAAACCCTTGTTAAATCCTGTTAACACTGATTCTGACGCCACCAACAATGCTTCTGGCCTTAAAAAGTCATTGGATAATCCAGATTTCTTCCTTAACAGAGAACTCAGCTGGATACGATTCAACGCGCGCGTGCTCGAAGAGTCACGTGACCTATGGCATCCCTTACTGGAAAGAGTTAAATTCATCGCTATCTGCGGAAGCAACCTTGACGAATTTTTCATGACCAGAATCCCCCGACTTCTTAAGAAGATTAGCAAGGGCTCTGACGAAAAATCCATTGACGGAATGACTGCAATCGAGCAAATCGAAACAACCCGAAGAGAAATCCTGCCCCTGATTGAAAGTCATGCCAACTGTTGGAGAGATGAGATTCTGCCTGCGCTGGCAAAAGAAGATATTCGCATTAGAGAATTCAGCTACTTGCCCCCTGAGAAGAAGGAAGCATTACGTGAGTACTTCAGGAAAGCCATTCTTCCTGTCATGAAAATACCTAAAGAAGGTTTTAACGTTGCATCAATTGAGAATCTTCACGTGACCCTTTTTGTTCAAAAAGGCTCGCTTGAAACAGATTCTTGCTACGTTCTTGACGTACCAACTGAAAAATTTGGGAGACTGCTAAGAATCCCAAGAGTCGGATACGATTCGGAATCAGTCGAAGAAATGGACGGCATAGAAATCGACTTCGTGTTTTTGGAAGACTTAGTTGCAAATAGTTTAGATTTGGTTTTTCCATACGAAAAAGCCCTAAAAGCATACCCATTTAGGCTAACGCGCAACGGCGAAATAGAAATAATTATGGATGAATCCTCAGATTTCATCGTTTCTGTTCAAAAAAGTCTGCAGAAAAGAAAAGCTGGATTTCCCAGCAGGCTCGAATTTGACAAGACCATGCCTTCATTCCTAAGAGAAGCGATTGCCCAGGCTTTGGCATTACCCAACTACCTGACCTATGAATTTGATGGACCTCTAGGCTTTGTAGACCTTTGGCAGTTGCTCAAAATAAACCGTCCTGACCTCAAAGACAAAACATTCCTTCCCTCAATTTCGCCATTGCTATCCCCCGAAAAAGACCTTTTTGCAACAATTGCCAAAAGAGACTTTGTTCTCTACCACCCTTACGATGGCTTTGAAGTAATAGTCGACCTACTAAGGGAAGCAGCTCAAGATAGGCATGTTCTGGAAATCTGCATAACAATGTATCGGATGGACCCGAAGTCTCCAGTAGTTGACGCACTGATGGCTGCTGCTAGGAAAGGCAAAAAAGTAACGGCGATAGTCGAATTGAAAGCCAAATTTGATGAAGAAAACAATATTCTGTTGGTTTCAAAACTTCAAGAAGGCGGCGTGAATACCGTTTACAATTTTCCCAAGTTTAAGGTACATGCAAAACTGTGCTTAATTGTTAGAAAAGAAAAAACTGGTTTAGTGAGGTACTCTCACATAGGTTCCGGTAACTACAACGCGGTGACCGCCAAGATTTATGGCGATATAGGTTATCTAACAGCGAAACCCGAAGTAGGACTAGAACTTGAAGAACTTTTTGGCGTGCTCATAAATGGGCTTCAAGAAAAAGAATTCAAGCATCTGCTTGTTGCTCCAAAAACTTTGAAACGAGAAATTTTGAGACGAATTGAGAGGGAAATAAGTTTTCACCGAAAAACAGGCAAAGGATACTTAGCTTTTAAACTTAACAACTTAGAAGAAAAAGAAGTTATTCAAGCTCTCTACAAAGCCTCGATGGCGGGCATCAAAATTGACCTCAACGTTAGAGGTTTATGCTGCCTTAAGCCAGGAATAAAAGGTGTAAGCGACAATATTTCAGTGATATCTATAGTTGGACGTTTTCTTGAGCACGCCAGAATTTACTACTTCTGCGACGGCAACGAAGATGAAGTGTTGATTGGAAGTTCGGATTTGATGTTTCGAAATCTTAACGAGAGAATTGAAGTCCTATTTTCAGTGCCCGACCCCTATATTCGATACGTTATCCTAGAGGATATGTTAAAAATTCACTTACGTGACAATGTCAAAGCAAGAAGGCTTCTCCCCGACGGAACATACCAAAGGGTAACGCCCAAAGTCGGGCAAGAAGTCATCAACTCCCAATCTTGGCTAATTCAGAACAGAGGCATCTGGAATGAGCAGGTCGGTTAAGCCTCAGATATGCGAAAGTAATACAAGCTACTGTAAATTCGGCGCTGAAACGCATCTTAAGCTTCTTGAAGCTTTTGAAAGTCAAATATGTGGCGCCATAAAAAGCGAAGACGTAGAATGCGTTCATAAAATGCGCGTTGCCTCACGGAGAATCAGGGCTGCCATGGCCCTTTTCAGATTTTGCTTTCCCCGAAAAAAATTCAAAAAATGGCTTGGTGAAATAAAGAACACTACGCAATTGCTTGGCGAAGCAAGGGACCTCGATGTTCAAATCGCCTTCATACAACAGTATATGAAGAAATTGGAGTCTCCGAAAGAAAAATCAAGTTTGGACCTTTTTCTTGAAAATCATAAAAACCGAAGAACCAGTATTCAACCATCCGTTGTCCGGGGATTGGAACAGCTTCAGGCATCTGATGTTTTGCTGGATATCTGTAACTTCTGCAAAGAAACCGTTGAGGGATTATCAAAGTCTACTTATGATGTCTCCTCAGTGATGGAAAAAGCACATTGGCAAATATTATACAGGTTGAACGATTTTCTAGCTATGAAAAAGTATGTGCAACTCGAAAACGAAATTCTCAAACATCACGAGATGAGAATTCTCGCTAAAAGGTTCCGTTACACTTTAGAAGCTTTTGCCCCGCTTTACAAAAGCAAACTCGATAACGAATTAAAAACGATGAAGGCTTTTCAAGATGTGTTGGGCGAAATGCATGATCGCGATGTCTGGATAGATTACATACCCAAATTTTTAGGCGAAGCAAACTCCGAAATCAAATCAAAAAGCAAGAAAAAAGGAGGTGCGGCTAAAGGCGAACAGGCGCTTCTGGACTTTTTGGGTTACATCAAAGGAGAACGAAAAAAACTTTACGATCAATTCGTTCAGCTCTGGGATGAAAACGAGAAGAAATGCTTTTTTGAGCAACTCCGAAAAACAACTAAAGCTGGATCCAAGACTGAAGAAAAAATAAAGCGGGCTCTGTCGGATCAGACCGTGAAAATCGCGGTTTTGGCAGACATTCACGCTAACCTGCGCGCTTTAGAAGCGGTAATCCAAGATGCCGAAGAAAAAGGCGTAAGCGTCTTCTTGAATGCAGGCGACTCAATAGGATTTGGTCCTTGTCCGAACGAAGTTTTGGAACTACTGAATGAAAAGAACGTGTTAAGCGTACTGGGAAATTATGACCTTGAAGTAATCGAAGACGTAGCGAAGGAAAAGGGTGAAAAAAAACTTGCGTTAGAGTTCGCCAGAAAAGAACTGGCAAAGTTATACAAAGGGTACCTTTTTTCTTTGCCTAGGGACCTTAAACTCAAAGTTGCAAGTCACAAACTGCTAGTTGTGCATGGAAGCCCTGAGTCAATTGAGGAACACATTTACCACGACACATCAAGTGCTCGGCTGAAAACACTCGCTGAAATTGCAAATGCAGACGTGGTAATAGTCGGGCATTCACATGAGCAATTTTGGAATAAGACAAATGGCGTCAGCTTCGTAAACCCAGGCAGCGTGGGAAGACCTGGCGACGGAAACCCTCGATCTGCGTATGCAATTCTAAGTTTCAGCCCATTCAAGGTTGATCTGGTTCGGTTGGAATACGATGTTGCTGCTACAGTAGACGCTCTGCGGAAAAAAGCCTTGCCTGAAAGTTTCGCGCAGATGCTGCTTCGAGGCGTAGCGCTCGATGTCATAGTCGAGGAGGACCGCGCCAGAAAAGATGCTTCTGTTCAAGACTGTGGCGAAATCGTGAAAATCTCTCAAAATATTTCAGAAACATATTGGCAAGACACTAAACATTACACACAGGTTACTAAACTTGCCTTAGCCTTCTTTGACGGGTTGGGCAGTTTACACCAGTTGGGGAAACGGGAACGATGCTGGCTCGAGTGCGCAGCTATTCTGCACGACATAGGATTATCCCACGGTGCAAGTGGGCACCACAAACAATCTCAAAAGCTGATCCTCAACGATACGCGCCTACCGTTTACTTCTGAAGAAAGACGTATAATTGCATGCATCGCCCGATACCACAGAAAAGTCTTGCCAAAACAAAACCATCACAACCTTGCGACATTGGACCGCGTCGTCATCCATAAAATCAAGATATTGGCTGGTCTCCTTCGGGTGGCGGATAGTTTGGACTACACACATCAGTCAATCGTCAAAAACTTGACCTTTAAAATAACTCCTAAAAAAATAACTGCTGAATACTTAAGCAACGCAGAATCAACGCTGGAAGAACAGGCTTTTAATAAGAAAAAGGACTTGTTTGAAAAGGTCTTCAACACGAAATTGGTGCTGGTATGGAAGCAATAGTGAAAACCGTTGGCCAAGTTGTCGGCTTTGTTGATATCGGAACTAACGCAGTGCGTCTCTTAGTTGTAAGAATAAATCCAAATTTCTCTTACACAATTATCAGCCAGGAAAAGGAAGTTGTCAGACTCGGAGAACAAGAGTTCAAAGACAGCCTTCTAAAACCCGACGCCATGGCACGTGCCATTTTTGTTTGCGGAAAATTTGCCAACCTCGCAAAGACTTATGGCGCCACTAAAATCATTTCTGTAGGCACATCCGCAATTCGTGAAGCCCAGAATCAATCCGAATTTCTGCAGAAACTTTTTAGGGAAACTGGACTTGACGTTCATGTAATTTCTGGAACGGAAGAAGCTCGACTCATCTGTTTGGGTGTGTCAAACGGCGTCGACATAGGTGACAAAAAAGCCGTATTCATCGATCTGGGTGGAGGTAGCACTGAAATCGCTATTGGCGACCAGCACGAATGCTTCTACGCCCACAGTCTCAGATTGGGGGCAATACGACTTACAACACAATTCATCGGAGAAGGCTGGACTGGTCCCATTCCCCCGGGCGTCTACAAACAGATGAAAAAACACGTGAGCGCTCAAATCGGCATAGTCAAAGCGGAAATCAAAGAATGCGGCGCGAGGATAGCTTGGGGTTCTTCAGGTACCGTAATAAATTTGGCTGAAATCACAAACAAAATGTTCAAAAAAACCGGAAACGGCGGTGGCCTTATCCTAGCACGCAAAAGCCTCAAAAAACTAGTGCCCGTTCTTTGTTCTTTACCACTTGAAGAACGCAGAAAAATTCCGGGCATTAACCCCGACCGAGCTGATATAATAGTTGCTGGCGCATCCATTATCGAAACCATGATGGAAGAGTTCGGCTTAGAAAAACTCAACATAAGCCACAAAGAATTGCGTGACGGCATGCTCATGGATTATCTGTCCAACTTTGCGGGTTTTCGGGAACTCCAAAAAACTCCATTGCGGAACAGAGGCGTGCTACATCTGGGCCGATCCTGCAATTTCGACGAGAAGCACTCTCAGGCAGTTGCTTTCTTAGCGTTGCAACTTTTTGACAGCGCAAAACAAATCGGGCTGCACAACTTGGGCGCGGAAGAGCGAGAACTTTTGAGGCATGCTGCAACCCTGCATGACGTGGGCGATTTTCTCTCGTTTAAAGATCACCATCTTCACTCTCACTACATCATCAGCAATGCTGAACTGCTAGGTTTTGATCCAAAAGAAATCCAAGTCATGGCTAATATTGCAAGGTTTCACAGGAAAAAGTTGCCATCTAAAAAAGCCTTAAAAGATACGGGATTTGATGAAGAATCCAGAAATATTATTGCCATTCTTTCAACTTTTCTGAGGTTCGCCGAAAAACTTGACCGGAGCCACTGTGGGCTAGTGAGGAAAGCAGAATTTAGTATTGTGGCAAAAGACCAAGTTTTGCTCACGTTTTATTCGGACACCGACTGCAGCTTGGAAGAATGGAGTATCATTCAGAACAGGCAAGCATTCTGCGAGGCTTTTGAGAAACAACTAAATGCTCAATGCATTGTAACTCCTAACACATAGAACCCAAAGTACCTTCTAGTACTTCTGCAACTATATGTGAGCAAAATAGAAGCTTTCTTCTGTTCTGTCTTCCTTGTTTTCTTTACCAGTGTCTTTTTTCGGTTCCATCCACGTCACCCTTAATTGGATGGTTTGAATCCGTTAATCTACGATTCCCAAATAATATATTGAGTGCTCGTTAAAGTATATAGAAAAAT
The DNA here is from genome assembly GCA_963760905.1 of Candidatus Bathyarchaeota archaeon. Lineage (GTDB taxonomy): Archaea > Thermoproteota > Bathyarchaeia > Bathyarchaeales > Bathycorpusculaceae > JADGNF01. The sequence goes on along the minus strand of CAVXEQ010000002.1, from coordinate 256,032 downwards.
CCCTCAAAATAGGGCTAATTATGTCAGAAGAGGGCTAATATAAGCCCGTTACGCCTTTATTCCTCTTCCAACTCGGATTTTGCCTTTTCCAAGTCCTTTAGTTGTTCTTCATTCAAAATGGGATGTTTCAAATTCAAATTCTCGATTTGTGACACAATAATCTCCGAAATTGAGGCGTGGGCAACCCATTTCTTGTCCGCAGGAATAACATACCATGGCGCCCAATCAGTGCTAGTTTCATTTAGCATGTCTTCATAGGCCTCCATATAGTCCTTCCATTTTGACCTTTCCGAAAGGTCAGTCAAAGAGAATTTCCAATTCTTGTCAGGTTCCTCAAGTCGTTTAAGCAACCGTTGCTTTTGTCTATTCTTGGAGACATTTAGGAAAAATTTCAATATCACAGTTCCACTTCGAACCATGTGGCGCTCGAACAAGTTTATATCTTCATATCTCTTATTCCAGAAGTCTTTTCCAGTAGATCCAGGCGGCAGCTTCTGTTTTGCAAGGATTTCAGGGCGAACCTTTACGATAAGCACATCTTCATAATATGAGCGATTAAAAATGCCTATACGTCCTCTCTCAGGAAGCGCCTTGGTGTAACGCCACAGGAAATCGTGGTCCAATTCTTCTTCAGAAGGGGTTTTGAAGCCGGTGACTTGACACCCTTGAGGGTTAACTCCCGACATTACGTGACTGATTACCCCGTCCTTGCCCGCTGCATCCATCCCTTGAAGAATAATTAACATAGAATAAGTATCGCTTGCCCAAAGCAACTCCTGCATCTCAACTAATTTTTGTCTATTCTCTTCGAGAATCGCTAATGCTTTTTCTTTTACTGCCTTTTTTCCCTCTTTATCCTCTTGTTTTTGCGCCCATTTGGGAATCCAACTTGAATCATACACCTTCAACTCAATCTTCTTGCCAGGCGGCATCTTGAAGTTTTCTGCGGCGTCCATTTGCATGCCAAAACAACCTCATGAACATTAAGTGTTGTGCTGCCTAATAACAACTACCACGGCACTCATTAGCACGTCTTACGTTTCAATGAAAAGGAAACCGACTCTTTTTGTTTGTACGAGATGATTGCTCTGGAGTAATAGACTTTTGCAAAATTATCCTATGACTGATTCCACGTCCATGTTGAGAACCACTTCCGAAATATCACTCGCGTACTCTGCTGTTCTCCGGACACTCTCGATGAGCAAGCGCAGGTTGACGATTTCCTCAATTTTGACGCTTTGAGATGAAAGAACAGCATCTTTCTCTAATTTATGCACTTGACTTATCTTCTCAATAACGTTCTCTGCCAAGTTGTAATCACGTTTGAACAAAGCTTCTATGGCGCTCTCAAACATGGATATCGCTAAATTGCTCATGTTACCTATTCTCTCAAGAAGCTCCTCATTCACCGGTGCCTTCAGTAGCAATACGTTTTCCGCGATTTTGGTGGCGTGATCCGCCGTTCTCTCCACAGACTTTGCAATGAGCCTGTACCCTATACAGCTTCGGGGATTGTCCAGACCAATTTCTTTGACTATTCGAGCGTTTGAGACTGCCATTTTCAGCAACCGTACAATGTAGAGGCCAAATCGGTTAACTTCACGGTCGGTGTCAATGATAGCTTTCGCAGTTGAGTAGTCTAGTTTCTTGAGTGAGGTTATAGCTTCTTTATGCATGGAAGCGGCTATTATGGACATTCTGCTTAGTGCACTCTGAACTGTTAATTCTGGGTAATTTAGTAGGACTTGAAGGGTCAAATCGGCCGGAGTATCAATAACGATTTCGGTTCCAACCAAGTAGTTTCTGGCGAAGTTCTTCAGGTGGTTTCTCATCTTTGACGAAAGTTGCTGTTGGCCTTGCGTTCTAATGTGAAGAATGTTGTAGCCGATTAGGTATGCAGAGATGGCTTTTCTCATAACCGCGTCTGGGTTATCGTTTGATGATACTCTAATGAACGCATCATCTTGCTTTTCCTGTTTTTCAAGCTTAGGAGGCAGAATCGCTAATGAACCATCTTCTTCTTCACGAAGCATCATCGGGCTTCCTTTCTTAAGCTGGTTTCGAGTGACCCATTCTTTGGGTAACGAAAGTATGTAGGTCGATCCGCCTGTTATCTGAAGTTTTCTTTGTTCTTCATTTTCGGATTTAGTTGGGATGGGCAAATTAGGCACCATTTCTGTTTTTCTATATTCACTAGATATATACAAATAATGTCTATATAGACTATGAGGTTTATGGCGGGCAGTCATATAACAAAGATTCGGATATGTAGATTTTCCAGAGGAAACAAAAATGAAAACTATGTATACAATTGTAGCAGCAATAGTTGCAATCGTCATCATAATAGGCGGCGTCTTCGCCTATACATACCTATCAAACCCCGTTGCTTCACCAAGTCCATCAGCCAATCCAACGGAAACCCCGACTCTTTCTGCTTCACCAAGTATAACACCAACCGGAAGTTTAGTCACCTTGAACGCTGCGGGAGCCACATTCCCTCAGCCGTTTCTTAACGCTACCATTGTGAAATACACTACTAACGTCAAACCCAATGTTCAAATTAATTATCAGGGTGTTGGTAGTGGACAGGGAATTGCTTCTTTTACAAGCAAAACTGTAGACTTTGCATGTTCAGATGCGCCTTTGACAGCTGACCAAAGAGCTGCTGCTCCAAATGCGCTTCACATTCCTGAAACCATCGGAGCAATCACAGTGGCCTATAACTTGCCTGGTATCTCTTCGGGTCTAAAACTAACCGGTACTGTTCTTGCCGACATTTACCTTGGTTCAATAACTAACTGGAACGATCCTGCGATCACGGCGCTTAATCCAAGTTTGACTTTGCCAAATCACGGCATTACTACGGTTCATCGATCTGATGGCTCTGGAACAACTAATTGGTTTACCAAATACCTATCTCTCGTGAGTCCAACATGGAACGAGACAGTTGGAAGCGGCACTTCAGTTCAATGGCCAGGAACGAACGCAATCGGCGCAAGTGGCAATTCTAACGTTGCAGCCACTGTTAACCAAACGCAATACGCAGTTGGATACATCGAATTGGCTTATGCATTACAGAATGATGTCCCCGTCGCAGCGCTCCAGAATCCTGCTGGAAACTATGTTTTGCCCTCGCTCGCTTCGACCACAGCAGCCGCAGGCTCTCTTCCGACAACCGGCTTGCCCTCTGGCAGTGACAGCTGGGAAAACGTAATCATACTCAACGCTCCTGGCGACCAAGCGTATCCTATAGTAAACCCCACTTACATGCTGGTGTACAAAGACCTCGGTGTAGTGCCAGGAATGACTTTAGATAAAGCAACACAGATAGTGCAGTACATTTGGTACGTAATTCATGATGGACAATCGCTTGGACCTGCATTAGAGTACGCTTCGCTTCCGTCGAACATAGTGCAAATCGACGAAACAACGCTAAATTCGATAACTTTCAACGGACAGCTCCTCACAACCCATTAAAGTGAGTAGACATCGTGCTTTCCAACAATAACTTTTTTTTGTTCAAAAGACTAAGGATGCGAGCAGATTTGCATGACTAAGAAACTGACGGGCGACAACGTTTTCAGAATCTTAGCTGCAGTTATCGCGGCGTCTGCCGCTGTAGTTCTAATAATTAACGCTTACATTCTCATCACAGGTTCCACAAAAGTTCTGGGCGAATTCGGTTTCAATTTTCTGATAGGAAAAAACTGGAACCCCGTCGTTGGTAGAGAATCTTTCGGAGTGCTACCGTACGTTCTAGGAACCCTTCTCACCTCAAGCATTGCGCTCCTGATAGGTGTACCATTGAGCCTAGGGATAGCTATTTTTCTTGTAGAGATGGCACCCAAGGCGGTAAAAGTGCCCCTTTCATATCTTGTGGAGTTACTCGCCGCTGTTCCAAGTGTAATTTTTGGTCTTTGGGGCTTATTTGTTCTTCGCGTCTGGGTTCAAAACTACCTCGAAATACCTTTAAACACCTACTTGGGGTGGATTCCGATTTTCAGCGGGACACCATTTGGGCTTGACTTCTTCACAGCCGGAATAATCTTGGCGATAATGATTATTCCAACAGTAGCTTCGGTTTCAAGAGAAGTCATCAGCGCGGTTCCAGCTTCAATCAGAGAAGGCGCCTATGGTATCGGAGCAACAAAATGGGAGGTCATACGTCACTGGGTCTTAAGCTATGGTCGCTCCGGAATTTTCGGCGCAGTGATTCTTGGTTTGGGCAGAGCAGTCGGTGAAACTATGGCCGTAACCATGGTAATAGGTAACGCTATTGGTCCAAACGCCATGCCCCATACACTTTTCCAGCCAGGTCAAACCTTGCCGTCTTTGATTGCCAACGGTTTCTTGGAGGCTCCGACTCCGATTGAGAAATCCGCCTATGTGGGAGCTGGGTTGGTTCTGCTTCTGATAAGTCTCATCATAAACATCGCGGCACATGTGATGGTTACCCGCGTTCTGAAAGTCAAAGGAGGCGCCGTGGAGTAATGTTTACCAGTTCCCGTTTTAGGCGTTTCAAGAACAACTTGTTCTATATCTTGTGTCTGCTATGCATTGTAATCGCCGTTGTCCCTCTCCTGAGCATTCTCTACGAAGTTATAGTCCGGGGCGCCCCTCAGCTTAGCATTCATTTCTTAACCGCCAACGGATTGCAAGGCGGCATCGGACCCGCCATTCAAGGAACAGTAATCTTGATAGGTTTAACAAGCCTCATTGGGATTCCTTTAGGTATCTTGTCTGGGGTTTATCTTGCCGAGTTTGGGACTAATGTGTATGCTTCTTGGATGAGAACCATAAACGACATACTCACAGAGTTTCCTTCAATAGTTGTGGGCATTACAGCTTACAGCATAATAGTCGTCGGCTTAATAGGTACCTTTTCCCCTGTCGCGGGCGCAATTGCACTTTCTTTCATGTTGATTCCCATCGTGGCAAGAACTACCGAGGAATCCATGAAACTTGTTCCCAACAGTGTACGGGAAGCTTCGTTGGCTTTAGGGGCGCACAGGTGGCGAACCATCCTGAGTGTTGTGTTACCTTCGGCAAAAAACGGCCTAATTACAGGTACACTTCTAGCCGTTGCCAGAGTTACTGGTGAAACCGCGCCTATATTACTCACGATTCTGGGCAACAGTTACTTCTTTCAAGGCTTAAACCAGCCAATGGACGCCCTGCCCTTAAGAATTTTCCTTAATTCAAGACAACCCTCTCCCGAATTGCAGGCTCAAGCGTGGGGCGCAGCTTTAGTGTTAATTTTGATGGTTTTAGTACTAAATATCGTTGTTAGATTAGTAAGTAGTGGAAAATTACGAAGGTGAATATGCAAAAATGAGCGTGAACGAAAAAATGAAAAGTATTGGCTTAAACGCGTGGTTTGGAACGAAGCAAGCTTTGAAAGACATAAACATTTCAATCAAAACTAACGCCGTAACAGCGATTATAGGCCCTTCAGGATGCGGAAAGTCCACTTTCCTCCGAACCCTAAACAGGATGCATGAGCTAGTTCCAGGAGCCAAAACATCTGGAGAAATACTTCTTGACGGAGAAAACATTTACGCCAGCGAAATTGATCCAGTTACGGTGCGCAGGCGTGTCGGCATGGTTTTCCAGAAGCCAAATCCATTTCCAACAATGAGCATCTACGATAACGTGGCGGCTGGGCTACGGTTGACAGGGACACGGAAGGGAAAAAACCTTGACGAAGTTGTGGAGCGAAGCCTCAAGCAGGCATCATTATGGGAAGAAGTTAAGGATGACCTCAAGAAACCTGGGACAAGCATATCGGGTGGGCAACAGCAACGATTATGTATTGCACGGGCGATTGCCCTTCAGCCTGAAGTAATTCTTATGGACGAGCCATGCTCGGCGCTGGACCCTATCGCTACGGCCAAGATTGAGGAGTTGATTGTCGAGCTTAAGAGCCAGTATACAGTGATAATTGTGACACATAATATGCAGCAGGCAGCTCGCGTCTCAGACTTTACTGCCTTTATGTATCTGGGTCAGCTAATAGAGTTTGAGGACACAACAACGGTATTTGAAAACCCGCGGAGTGAGTTAACAGAAAAATACATAACGGGAAAATTCGGATAGGTGAATAACATGCATAGACTTTTAGACAAAGGCTTAGAACAGTTGACGACAGTAGTTTTCAAGATGGGTGAAGTAGCAGAAAAAGCATTGACTATTTCTATCGGGGGTTTTGTGAGGGGAAAAGACACTTCAGAAGATGTTCATGAACTCTCCGAGATCCTAGTTACGATGACAGATGAAGTGGAGGAGAAATCTTTCAGTTTAATTGCCAAGTATCAGCCCGTAGCTTCGGATTTGCGGATAATCAACAGCTACATGAAAATTGCATACGACTTTGAACGGTACGGCAGATACGCTTGGGACATATCCTTCATTGGCAAACGACTAGGCAACTTGGGCAATTGTGATGAGTGGATTCCGCAGTTTGCTGGGGAAATGGGCGAAAAAGTTCTGCAACTGGTGAAAGTAAGCTTGGCCTCGCTTAAAAGCCTCGACACCGAACTTGCAAAGACCGTGACTAAAACGGAGCAGGAAGTAGACGATATGTATTTTCTCTACCTTGGCAAACTTGTTGAGCAAGCAAGTATAACCAACCAATGCACAATTTCAAGCGTCCTAGTAATAAGATACCTCGAACGCATAGCTGACCATGCAACCTACGTAGCGGAAGCAGTAGTCTACATAGCCACTGGACAAAAAGTAATCCTCAGGTAATCCCAAAAACGGTTCACAATAGTATAGCCTGTATATGGGTACCTTCCTTTTCTTTTCCGAGAAGCTTTCCAAGTTAGTGATTAAATTGCCAATTGGCTGAATGGTAGCCAAGACTGAAAAAGGTCATATAGACCTGAAGCACTAAAGAAGCGCAGTATAGGGAAGCTGGTGAGCGGAAAGGGACATTGACAGAAAAAATCACCAAGACACTGGATAAACTGTCGTCACGCAAAGCAATAAAATACGGCGTTTACGCGTCGGCAGTTATCATATTTTTCGCGCTCATACTTGTTCCGCCCATTGCAGGGATTTTCATCAAATGGGACAACATCCAATTCATCCTGCAAAAACCCGCCCTCATAAGCAGAGCGCTGGGCGCCATTCAAAACAGCTTCATAATCGCATTAACCGTTGCCGCGTTAGATTTACTCGCAGGAATTCCGATGGCTTGGCTCATCGCACGCGGAAAAAGCCGGTGGCTAAGCGCTATTGATACTTTGGCAGATATCCCTTTTATCATACCTACAACCGCCCTTGGTTATTCTCTTCTGCTTTTCTGGAGCGGGTCAGGGGGTGTATCTGCACTTTTCGGCTCCTCTCTCATCACGCCTGGATGGCTACTGGTGATGTTGTTGCATTTCACTTTCAGTTTTCCAGTAGTTGTCCGCGTCATGGTTGGCGCCCTTCTTGATTATAAGATGGAGTATGAACGCGCCTCAAGAACTCTGGGTGCAGCGCCTTTCACAGCTGTGCGCACAGTAACTTTCCCAGTATTGAGGCCCGCTATGATTTCCGCTTACATTTTGGCTTTTGCCCGTTCCATAAGCGAAACGGGCGCAACGATAATTGTCGCAGGCGTTTTCGAAAACGGTTCCGTTTTCATCCAGAACATAAAAAACCAGTATTCAGCTACTGACCCTGCCCTATACAACGGAGCTATTGTCTTTGCAAGTTTCATTCTCATTGCAGTTTCAATTGCAATTTTCATCGCAATTAGGCTCCTCGGACCAAAACTTAGGTTACCGCTCAAACGCGTCAGGCCAGTAACTGAACGGAAACTTAGTTACAAGAAAGCAGAGCGATCTCGCAACGGCTTCATCCTCGTCGTGTTCTTTGCTCTAATTCTTTTGCCGTCACTGTTTGTTGCGCTATCTGCTTTTCAGGCAATCCCCACTCCGACGTTCACGAACGCTTTAACGGGCAAGGGAATCTGGGGCGACTACTGGCAAAGCCTACTGCTCAGCTACGGCTTAGGCGGTATCGTCACAGTCCTCAACATCCTAATAGGCTTGCCCACAGCCATCATAATCGCCCGCAAAAAAGCAGGCAACTTCATGTCCTCCATATTTGATTTACTCGTCAACGTTCCGCTAGTCGTGCCATCCATCGCGTTAGGTGTTTCGCTTGGAATTTTCTGGAAAACAAGCTTCGCTTTCCCAGATATAATGCTGCTTATTCTGGCACATTTAGCTATCACTTATCCCTACTTCGTTCGTTCAATGTCTGCCGCCGTGGAGCGTATAAGCCCTGACATGGAGGAAGCCGCCCGAACCTTGGGCGCGAAGCCGCTGGGTGTGTTCAGAACAATTGTGTTTCCATTGACAAAGTATTCTATGCTTTCGGGCGCTATAATGGTTTTCACCCGAAGCGTAAGCGAGACTGGTGCAACGTTAGCTGTGACTTCGACTTTGCAGACGGCGCCTGTCTTACTGGTTAACTGGATAAAACAGGTGGTTCCAGCAACATCGCTAGACATTGCTTTGGCGTCAGGATTCCTCGTGCTCTTCAGCTTTATCATTCTGCTGATCCTCAGACTCATCGTTGGGAGAGAAGAAAAGTATTAAAATCATTAGAATCTATGCACAACATTCAGGAAGAATAGACACATGCCCGAAGTCCGCGTCGTAAACCTGACCAAGAAATTCGGCAAAATCACCGCCGTCGATAATGTAACCTTAACCATCCACGACAAAGAATATTTTTCCTTGCTGGGCCCAAGTGGCTGCGGCAAGACTACACTTCTACGGTTAATCGCGGGCTTGATTGAGCCTGACAGCGGAGAAATCTACATAGGCGACAAACTCGTAAATGACGTTCCTCCTGAAGACCGCGACGTCGGCTTTGTATTTCAAACCTTCGCCTTGTTTCCACATATGACGGCGTGGAGTAACGTGACTTACGGTCCAAAAGTGAAAGGTTTCGACATGGCGCAGGCAACCACTATTGGGCATGAAGTTCTGGAAATGGTCAAGCTTCATGAACGCTTAGATGCTTACCCGAACGAATTAAGCGGCGGCATGATGCAAAGAGTAGCTGTCGCGCGAGCTTTAGCTGCAGGGGCCCAACTTCTGCTTATGGATGAGGCGCTGGGTCAGTTGGATGCGAAGGTGAGAACTGAAATCCGGTACGAAATCCGAAAAATGGCTAAAGACCTTAAGTTAACAGGAATTCACGTGACCCATGACCAGTCTGAAGCTATGGCTATAAGTGATCGCATTGCTGTTATGCGTAAAGGCAAAATATTACAGATAGGCACTCCACAGGAGCTTTACATGAAGCCTGAGAGTATTTTCGTGGCGCATTTCATAGGTGAATCGGACTTTTTGGAAGGATACGTCACAGGAAAAACGAATGGCAATATACTGATTGAACTTAGGGAAGGTACAAAGGTGGAAGCTTTAAACGGGGCTTTCAGCGAAGGTAATCAAGTGGTTTTGTCGATGCGACCTGAAACGTTGATCGTTGAACCTGGTTTGCAGGAAGGTCAAAACGTGCTATCTGGAACAGTTGAAAGGATAACCTTTGAGGGGTCCAACATTAGGTATGAAGTTCGTTTGTCAAACGACGAATTAGTTGTAGCGGTCAAGCCAACATTAAGCGGCGAATTGTTGAAGGCTGGAGAAAAGATAAAAGTTTTTTTGCCAGTCGAATATACGCATGTGTTTCCCTATCCTGAAGCTGGATTAAAGGAGGAACTAAGCGTCGCCTAAGCGGCAAATCACGCATTAGAGTTATAAGAGGCTTCTACACTTTAACGCGAGGTGAAATTTCATGGTAGAAATAAAAGTTAACGCATCAAAAATCAAAGGTGAAGAAAAAGATGTATTCGCGCAGCTAGCCGCTTTCCTGAAAGAGAAGACAGGGGGCGAAGTAATCAACGACGGCGGCAAAATGACAGTTAAAACCGAATCGGTTGGAGTCAACAAGAAATACGTTAAAGTGCTGCTTAACAAGTTCCTGCACCACAAAGAACTCAAAGCTAACTACCGCGTAATAGCAGGCGAAGAAGACACATTAAACATCAACGAGCGTAAAGAAGCCGAAGAAGAAGACTAAGCGTTTAAGGGCTTTTCTTTTTTTTATTTTCTTATGTTTGTTTTTAGTTATTATTGTTGTTTTCGTAGGCGGCTGTTCAGAACAACTTCTTAGGTTAGTTGTCTGGTTTGTTTTTGCTCGTGTTGGTTGTACAGGTTGTGGCAGGCTGGCTCTGTTTGCTGGCATTTTTTGTTTGGGGCATGCAGTTTTTTAATGCCGCCTTCATCGTTAACCTTTAAAGTACCCAAACTGGAGGCAAAATAATGAAACTTGTGCGGTACGTCTACAAAAACGAGGAATCCTATGGCGTTCTAAGAGCGCAAACAATAATTTCGTTGCCCAAAATGGCAACTATCCTACAAGCAACGTTGCCAACAACGATAGACGAATTTGTTGTGTCCGGGCAAATCGCACAGGTAACAGTTGAGAGCCTGCTGGCAATAGCCGACGAAGAAACCATTGATGCGGCGTCGGTTCCTCTGAGCCAAGCGCAGTTGCAGGCGCCTATGAAATTTCCACCGAAAATCCTGTGTCTTGGCTGGAACTACATTGACCACGCAGCAGAAACTAAAATCGCGCTGCCTGAGGAACCTGTGGTCTTTATGAAACCCCACACAGCTATCATTGGACCCGACGACAAAATCATGAAGCGCCCCTTTGTGAAAGAGCTGGACTATGAGGGTGAGTTGGCAATCGTCATCGGCAGAAAAGCTAAAGACGTCCCCGAGGCAGAAGCGTTCAACTACGTTTTCGGCTACACAATCCTAAACGACGTTTCTGCACGCGACTTCCAGTTCAAGGATAAACAGTGGACGCGAGGCAAAAGCTTTGATACATTCGCTCCTACGGGCCCCTGCATTGTAACACGGGATGAGCTACCCGACACAGGCAACCTGCAAATCCGAACATGGGTCAACGAGCAACTCCGCCAAAACGGAACCACACACGACATGCTCTTCAACATCCCCCAAATAATATACCACCTAAGCCGTGTCATGACCCTGGAACCCTGCGACATAATAGCGACTGGGACACCATCAGGCGTCGGAATGGCGATGAAACCCCAAACATGGCTCAAAAATGGCGATGTAGTGAGAATCGAAATTGAAGGCATAGGTAAACTGGAGAATAAAGTGGAAGAACAGTAGTCACATTGATGACCTATTGTTCTAATGCAAGAATAGTTGTTCTAAAGAGTGGTTTTAAGTAGATTTACAACTTAGATTATCAGCAAGCATAAGGGAACTGGACGCAGCAAAGATGATTAGGAAAAAACCATTGATTTGTTTAGCCGTATTCGCTTTAATCGGCGTGGTTTTTTGCCTTTTCAGCGGGATAGTAGTTGCACTGACTACCGCACAGTCTGACAGGGCGCTATCTTTCGTTACTGATGGATTGATTTTTGATCCGTCAAAATTTCTGGTAAGTGAAGGTGGAGAATGGGCTTACGCCAGTTATATTAACGATACATATACGGTTATGAATGGCACAAACTACGCAGTAAGCTCCGAGAACAGTAACCTTTCCGTTGCTTGTGTTTACCCATCCAAAGGGGATGGTCTTTGGTTTGTCGCACTTACAACCGACAGAACTTCAACTGAGTTGCCTCTGTGCGCTCAAACCTCAGCAAACGTTACGGATAGGGCGCGGGATTTTCTTGAACGATACCAGAACTGGACCGGAAACTCCACCTTTACCGCAGTCATAAACATGTTAGACTCAGTTGACGCTGCCACAAACATGACAATCTCCAAGGATAACATGACGTTAACGGTGGCAAGCAATTTGTACTGCGTATCCTTCTACTGGGAATATACAATCAATGGCACAGACTACCGCGGACTAGGCGTTGCAATTGCAGGGAAACACCTGTTCTTTAGGGATGACCAAAACCTTCCCTTTCTCCCGCAGCAACCTCCAACCACGATTTTCACCTCTTCTTCTCCATATGGATTGGGCGTTGAATTTCCTGAATCAGGCGCAACAAATGTTCCAGTTAACACGAACTTTACTATGACAACAACGCGACCTGCTTTGGTGGAACTGTATTTGAATCCTGGAGTAGAAGTAGCCAACGTAGTCTCAGAAACAATACAGTTCAGCGGTCACTATACTTTTCTGTTAGCTCAACAGCTGCAGCCAAACACAACCTACATAGCAACATTGGTCTACGGTCAAATTATTCCAGCTGACTTTGATTCTGCACCAATTAGCATAAAATCATGGTCCTTCACAACAGGAAACTCCACAACAGCTGCTGAACCAATAAGTCCAGTTGATCAAAACGCAACTAACTTCCACTCTCTACCTCCTGTGTCTACGCGTGCGTCACTGGAAGGTGGTTATCCGTTTCCTTTCTCCACAGTTCTGCTTGTTGTTTTAATCATGGGGATAGGTGTAGCCATAGTTGTTGGGGCTATTTTGCTATACAGAAAGGAGTAGTTTTAGCTGTGTCGAGATGTGCCTTGACAAGATAAGGGATATTATTCACCTTTGGCTATTGACGCTTTGCTAATGCCCGCTTCCTTCTCCAGTACAATGACGTGGGATGCTTTTTCGGCGAAGTCTTCGCTGTGTGTAACTGCAATAATCTGCTCAATCGCCTTGAACCGCGAGATGGCTTCGGCTAGTCGGCTTATGCTCCCGTCTTCGGTGCCCAAATTTTCCGTGGGCTCATCCAAGAGCAACATACCCAATCCGTGGCCCGTTCGGGACTGCATGATCAGTTGTCCAAGCCCTAAGCGGTATGCGAAGGCGAGCAATGTGCGTTCTCCTCCCGAGAGGTTCGCGACTTCCCTGTCGGCGCCACTTTCGCTCTTCACCCAAGGAGTATATGTGTCATCCACCATCACATTAAGCGCTGGCGCTTCTTCACCGACTAAACCGTCGAGGACCTGCTGCACAAAGTTGCGTAGAACCTTCACGAATTCGCTTCGCAGCTTTGGTTGGATACTCCGATAAGCTTCGCGTATTGCTGCGAGGACCTGCACCGTTTTTTGGATTTTCTCTATACGTTCGACTTTATGCTGAGCTAAGTCAATGCGATCCTTAACCTCGTCCAAGCGTCGAAGCAGGTCCCGCTTACGGTTTTCCTTAGCTTTCAAGTCGGAGTCTATGCTGCTGTATTGGCGGAAAGCTTGTCTGCTCTGTTCCCGTGCAACCTCAACCTCAGCCAAGTCGAACTTGCCAATTTCAAATCGCACCGAGTCTAATTCACTTTTTAAGCTAACGTCAAGCCCTTGTTTTTGACTTTGTTCGCTTGTTAGATCCGCGAGACTTTTTTCCTCTTCAACGACGCGTGTTTTAAGATCTTCCAGCCTCGAAGTTAGAGTCTGCAGATTCGAGAAGGCTTCGTTCGCGGTAACCTTAGTCCGTTGTAGTTCAACTATCTCTTTCTGCAGTTGTGCAACAGTTCTTTGTCTTTCCACATTTTCCTGTGTAATACGATTCAGCATGCCTACTTTGTAGTCGTCGCTAAGCGGCTGCAGGCACACCGGGCAATGATTTTCCTTTTCTGTGGAAAGCTGCAAAACGCGTTTCTGGTCCGTCTGCAAGCTGCGCATTGTGGCTTCTTGCTCCGCTTTCAAACTGCTGATGCGGTCGTCAAAATCGTGCAAAACCAACCGCAACTTCTCATTGGGTTGATCTGCAACTATGCCCGCTTGTTCAAGCTTGGCTTTACACTGCTTTACCTGGATGTCTATACTGTCTTGACGCTGCTGCAGATTTTCCAAAACGGTTCTCTTATCCTTCGCACGTTGAACCAGAGAAACCTGAGCATCCTGAATGTTTGCAATATTCGTCTGTAAACGTGCTTCTTTGCGTTTTAAGTCCTCTACGGCAAGCCTCTTTTCTTCAACCCGCTTGACTTTGGCGTCCATCTCTTCCATGCGCCTCTTAGCAATGGCAAGTTTCTCACCGAAATCTTCCAGATCAATCTCCAGCAGCGTGTACTCTTCGGTCACACGGTTATACTCGTCGCCCAGCTTCTCCTTGCCTGTGACGTCAGGGTCTTTTTCAAGGAGACGCTTTTCCGTTTCGTAATCGCGCAAGTACGGAGCAATATTGCTCCAAGCCGTCTCATAGTCAGATAACCCGAACAGCTCGTCCAACCGCTTCTGGCGATCCCTCGGCGCTGCATCAATCAGCTCTTTTAAGCGTTCCTGACGTACCCACACTATTTCTCGCCACAAGTCGCGATCAAAACCTGTAATCGCCTTCAATTGTTCTGCGATGGCGTCGGCTTTCATGCTGGCAATAAGTTTCTCGTCGTGGAAAAGCTTGAGTTCATCAAAATCCTGCCCTATGCTTTTGCCGCGTCTGCGCAGCCCACGTGTTAGCAGGTAAGTGTTTCCGCTCTGAGTGAATTGGATAGTAACTTTTCCCGAGTCTGCGCCTTCACGGAGTAAATAATCATAGCTCCTCCCAATGGGGTCACCGAACAATGCAAAATCAATGCTGTAAAGGACGCTGCTCTTGCCGCAACCCAAACCTCCAACGAGGCAGTTGAAGCCGCGAGTAAACGGCACCGTGGATTTGACATGGCTGCGGATGTTCTCCAACTGAACAATTTCGATTTTCACTTCAGCAGCTCCTCAAGCGTCTGCAAAACCTTCTCCTCCTGCTTACGTGTCAAAGGCTCAATTAGGCCGAGGGCGGTATGCGCGATTTTTTCGGCTTCTTCACGGCTGTAACGTTCGTTGAATATCTGCTGGAAATACTCGAACGCTTTGGTTTTTAGGTCTTTAAATTCGCTTTCAAATATGGAGCGGACAACTTCGTCGGAAACCGCGCTTTCCTTAATCAGCACAATCGGATGCACCAGCAGCGCTTTTTCAGCAGCGCCTCGGATGTGTCCGATGTCGATTTCGGCTCGGCTGGCTTCCGCAGGCAAAACACCCCGCAAAACGGGGATAATAATGGCGCCTTCCTCGTCGGCGTCTCTGACTAGCTGGGCGGCTCGCTCGGTGATTTTGTGGGCGTTTAACCCAGTGAATTCGTGCTCAAGAATCAGGAATTTGCGAGGCGACGTGAGCTCCATGTTTTCGGTTTGGAACTCGCCTTTCTCGTTCACGTGCACGTGGTAGAAGCCTTTGCGGCATTTGGTTTCGTCGTAGCTGACGGTTTCGGTGCATCCGCTGTACGCGAGCCAGCCAGATTTGAATTTGCCCAAGAACCGTTCATGAATGTGCCCCGCGGCGTAGTAGCCGAACCCGTCTGGGATCAGCTGCTGCGGCAACTCTGCCTCAAAAGGCGCATTGACATTAGGCAAATCCACTGCGCCATGCATAACGAAAATGTTGCCCACCGACGGGTCAGGCGCTGGCGGATTCTGCTGCAGGAAAACGGGTAACGCTGTCTCGGTTTTGTGTCTGGTGCGGAAGTTGGGGATGCCGTAAACGTAGCATACGCCCGCTTTGCGCCAGCATGCACCCTCATGCCTTGGCAGATAATGGATTAAGCCTGCGCTAGCCAATGGATAAAGAATCGTGCTCGTTATAGAGTTTGGCGCAGAATCGTGGCTACCATCCACAGTTAAGACCGGAATTTCGGCGTCCCGCAAACGCTTAAAACTTTTAATCGCATTCTCCAGCGTGACGTTTGAAGGGCGCGGCTGATGAAAAAGGTCCCCCGCAATCACCATAAAGTCGGGCTTGAGCTCGATTGTTTTGTCAACAAGTTCATTGAAGGCCTTGTCAAAGTCTTGCCTGCGGACCTCTAAACCATACTGCGCATAACCCAAGTGCAGGTCGGCGGCGTGGACAAAGCTGAAAGCCTTCAAACGCAAAGTTCCCCTTCAATTCACTGTACTGTTGTACCATAAATTCTGGTAGGAGGCTTTAAGCCTTGTCACGGTTTTTCAGCCTCATTTGGTTCATTTTTGGGAGAAACATATAAACCGGAATTTGCTTTTAGCATGGAAAAGAGCGCGCTCCATATGAACTGTAAGATGTGTGGGCAAGAGACCCTCATGCCTTTCCAATGTCCCTACTGCGGCGGACAATTCTGCAGCCAACATCGACTGCCAGAAAACCACGCGTGCCCCCGTATAGAAGTAGCCCATACTCAACGTCAGGAAACCGTAGCGGAAGTCTTCGCGCCCAAACAAAACTCCTATCAGTTCTCCGTGAGCTATAGCCAACCACGCAAAATAAACGGACGCGTTTACTTCAGCCCAAAAGAAATCCGGCACCTGCTTATTGGCGCTTTACTTGTGATCGCAATCGGTTTTTCTTATGGTTTGGGTACCACGTGGAACAGCGCAGTATCACTAGAACTTTCTGCTTTAGCTGGCCTTCTGGTCTTGTCTTTCTTCGCACATGAAATTGCTCACAAAATCACCGCTCAGAAAAGCGGCTTATGGGCAGAATTCCGACTAACAACATGGGGAGCACTCATAACTGCGTTTACACTAATCTTACCATTCAAACTGATTTCTCCAGGCGCCGTCATGATTTCGGGACCCGCACGGCTGGAAGAAATAGGCAAAATCTCCATAGCCGGACCCATCACAAACATCATCTTATCCACCGCTTTCTTGGGTGCCACGCTCGTTCCAAACCCATACAGCTGGATATTTGCAATTGGTGCATTTCTAAACGGATTCATCGCTGTCTTCAACCTTATACCCTTCGGAATTCTCGACGGCTTTAAAATCTACAGCTGGAACAGGAAAGTTTGGCTCGCCGGATTCATTGCCAGCGCAACCCTAGCTATTGCAGGGTATCTCGTTTATCCCATCTTCTAAGAGCAAAAAACTAATAGAAAATCCGCAAAAACAACAATAAACTGTTTTAAATAAGTTCAATTGTCACGTGAACTTCTTCGGGAACGCGTATGCGCATGATTCGTCTCATGACGCGTTCTTCGCTATCGATATCAATTAAACGTTTGTGGATGCGCATTTCCCACCTGTCCCAAGTAGCTGTGCCTTCGCCTGAGGGGCCTTTCAAAACTGGCACGCGGAGTCGTTTAGTGGGTAGCGGTACTGGACCGTTAATTTTGACTCCTGTTTTCTGGGCGATGCTCCTGAGCTCTTCGCATACTTCTTCAAGTTTTCCGTAATCGGTGCTTGTTAACCGGATTCGTGCTTTTCTAACCATTCAGATTCAATCCTGATGTTCTGCCCTTTTAACAGGTTTATACACTTTAGAGATTTAAGGGTGCGACATTGAATGTAAACCTCTAATAATTTAAACCTTACCATTCATTGTAAGCCTCCGAATCGTTTGGGTTGTTTGTAAAAATGTACCTCATACTTGTTCTCCGTTAACGATAATTCTTATGTCGCAAAGCGAGGAATTCCTTCGGCAACAAAACATTATTGCCTAGATGTCTGAAAGAAATCAAGATGATGAAGTAGATGGAAATCCAATAACTATTCAGCCTACACACCGCTTTTATATCATTTATTCAATTGATAATATGGTTTCGATGCAGTTGAAAATGAAAGGCTCACCGATACAGTTGGGAGAAATTGTTGGCCGCTTCATTAGATTAAGCACTGGTGAAGTATAAGTGAACGCTTTTGCTTTGCTTTCATTGGTTGCAAGCGTAATTTGTTTATTTTTGGGGTTTGCAGTTTTTTTATTTAATAAGCGAGCTTCTTTGAACCGACTTTTCTTTCTAGCAATTTTGGCGACTTTCTTCTATTCTTTTACTACTGTAATGATGTGGATTTCTGACAGCTATGGAACAGCTTATTTCTGGAACAAGATGGGTTCAATTTGGCCTTTCTTCGTAGTTTTGGTCGTTCATTTTGCTCTTGTTTTTACAGGTAGCCGCTGGTTGAGAAACAAGCTTACCTATGTGGCTCTGTACACCCCGGCCGTATTGTTTTGGCTCATTGAGATGTCCACCGATTTAATTAACGGTCCTCCCGTTTTACAATATTGGGGCTATAACGATGTGGCTTCACCAACATTACTCTACATAATAAGCACGATTTGGTCAGCGGCATTGCCAATTCTAGCATTTGCCATCTGTTTCAGATACTATCGAAAAACGAGTGAAGAAGCCCACAAACAGCAAAGAAAATTCGTTGCGCTAGGCTTTGCCATACCAATAATTGCCTTCATAATCACCAACATGATTCTTCGTTCAATAGATATTAAAATTCCTAACATGGGCATCATTAGCACTTCTTTCTTTAGCCTGCTTGTCGGATACGCGGTTATTAAGTACGACTTATTCACTTTTGACGCCGCACTAGCTGCGGAGAACATTATTTCAACAATACCTGACTCCCTCATTCTAACAGACGTAACAGGAAAAATGTTCAAAGTAAACAAACGGCTAGTAACTTTTCTGGGGTACAAAGAAGTTGAATTAGTCGGCAAGCCAATAACCTTACTGACCGCAGACAACCAAAAATGCCTGAATTTCCTGAAGAAGTTGATAGAAGAGCAGACAATCCGAAATTTCGAGTTGGTTTGTAAAACAAAATCTGGCGAAGATAAGACGGTCTTGCTTTCAGGAACCTTGGTTAAGAGCAAAACTGGACGAGAAATCGGAATCGTATGCGTAATTCACGATGTTACTGAACGCAAAAAAGCTGAAACAGAATTAGCTGAAAGCAAAACCTATTTTGAAACTTTATTTAACTCGATGTTGTCCGGAATCGTAGTAATAGACGGTGCCACTCATCAGATTGTTGATGCTAATGAGGCTGCTCTCGCGATGATCCATACCACCAGAGAAGAGGTTTTGGGGAAAACCTGTCACAAGTTTATCTGCAAAAACGAAAAAGGGAAATGTCCTATTACAGATTTGGGCTTAGCTATAGACAACAGAGAAAGAATACTTCTTACCGCTAACGGGCAGCTGACTCCGATAATTAAAAGTGTTGCAAAACTGGTAGCCGGAGACAAACTTTTCCTTTTAGAAAATTTCATTGATATTTCAGAGCAGAAGAAAATTGAAGAGAAACTTGTCAAGGCGGAACGCTTAGCCTCTATTGGCGAGTTAGCCGGGCAAGTCGGGCACGACCTTCGAAATCCTTTGACAGGAATCAAAAGTGGCGCTTACTTCTTGAGAAAGAAAGGTAATCTGCTCGCTGAAGAGGATAGGGAAAAAGTTTTGGGAATGATTGACAACGCCGTTGAGGATTCTAACAGAATAATTAGCAGCCTTGTAGACTATGCAGTTGAAATGCACCTGCAAATGAGTGACTGTAATATGAAACAATTAGTCCAGGCTGCGTTGTCTTTGATCCACGTTCCCGCCAGCATTATAATATTGGACAACACTTCCGAAGAAACTAAGTTGTTCTTAGACGTTCCCAAGATGCTGAAGGTTTTCAGCTGCATTATACAAAACGCT
Organism: Candidatus Bathyarchaeota archaeon; assembly: GCA_963760905.1. Classification (GTDB taxonomy): domain Archaea; phylum Thermoproteota; class Bathyarchaeia; order Bathyarchaeales; family Bathycorpusculaceae; genus JADGNF01. The sequence continues at coordinate 236,646 of CAVXEQ010000002.1, read as the reverse complement.
ATAGAAGCAACGCAGGGAAACGGTACTGTCGCGATTCAAACAGCGATGAACGGTTCAAGTTTAGAGATATCTTTTGCCGATTCTGGTTCTGGCATACCTGAGGATGTTTTGCCCAAGCTTTTTTCACCCTTGATAACTACAAAGGCTAAAGGAATGGGTATGAGTTTAGCCATCTGTAAACGAATCGTGGATGCACATGGCGGGAAAATTTACGTCGAGAGCACCTCGGACAAAGGCACAAATCTCAAAATCGCTTTGCCGATGGAATCAGAAATCGAGTTAAATGTTAAAAATAATTTGACGGCCGCGGTAGCCATTAGTTTTGAATAAGATTAGACTACTTGAGTCTGGAGAACTATTGTTGCGTTTTCTCTTCAACAAAAGTAGAGCGACCGAAAATTATTACTCAAAAAACACTAATCGCCATCTCACTAAGCTTGCGACCTCTGAGTCATGCGATCCAAGAATAGGTGCACCAAAACGAAGTCGCTAAATAAGATCTACTGGGGACAGTAACTTTAATCTCTTGTTGCTTTGCTATTTTTCTAACGTAAGAACTGCGCTTTTTTCGACCTCGTGGTATGGATAACTTAGTCACTAAAACTTCAATCAATAAAGAGAAGTAAAGAAAAATTAAGAATTGTTTGCTAGCCAGTCTAGTGCTTCGTTTCGAGTTTTGAAGTTTGTGAAGGGCATTTGTGCGGTTGTAGTGACGTTTGATACTATGACGCCCAACAATTTTTCAGCGCCTACTATAACCATTGCTTTAACGAAAGGATTCACCTTAGGCGCAATTCCCATCCAAGAATTTACACTTTCCTGGTTGAACTGGGAATTTGTTAGATCAATTAAGAGCAGTGCACTCTTAGGGGGCAACATCGACAGTTTCTGTAATAGTTCTCCTGCAGCTGCCATGGCTTGTGCAGGTGTTGTATTAGACATGTCAGAAACTACCATGTTTTTTCCTTTATGTGAAATTAACATGAACGGGTTCATTTAAACGCACCTTTATGATGAAAGGGTTTGCATACCAGAAAATAAATTGTTTCTGAATTGTCAATAAGTAGAATCCTAAATTAATGCCCCAAAGCAAAACCGAATTGGTTGAAAACAACTTTTAAGTGACCACTCTTGCTTGCGATCTGGATTCGTTCAATATTTAAGTCACATGCAAACTACTTGTTGAATTCGAAACAATTTTCTTTTCCTAAAATTTTCTTTTTCCAACGTGAAGGTGAACAAATCATATTAAGCTAACCAACTAACTTTAATTATTAGTTATTTCGTGAACCTTACCAAGGTGGACTATAGCCTGGAAAAGAAAAGAGGAAATTTATTGACGGCGACTTTGTTAATAGTAATCGCAGCTTTGGCTATTGCAGGCGCCGTTGTTAGTGTAATTGATCCAAATTTTGTCCTTGAGCTCCAGCCAGGTGTTCAGCCTGGAGAAAGCACATACGTTCCTGGCGGAGCCATTTACGAGATCATATATTTCCTGCTTACAGGCGCAACGGACGTACTTTACTTAGTCGGAGGGGGGATTGTTTTTTTCGGCGGCGTTCTAGTTACCGTTCGCTTTATACAAATCAAGATGAAGGATCCGGACAAACCTTCTGAGGTTACTCGTCACCTCTCCGGATATCTTACTCTCGGCTTAGCATTTTTCATTGGTGCCGAAATAGTGAAAACCGTAGTTGTGAGAACAACTGCTGAATTTGAGTTGCTCATACTGGTTATAGTAAGCAGGGGGCTCTTCAGCTTAATCTTATACCTTGAACGCCGTTGGCATGGATCTGCAGAAACAGAGTAAAAACGCCAATTCATGCAAACCCGCCTTGAGGTTTTTGCCCAAAATATCGTAAATAGTGGCCTTGTCCATGGCTAAACCTTAAATCTGGGAAATGTTACTCTAAAAGGAATAAGCTCGGACCATCATGAGCAAAAGAATGCGTGAAACGCCAATTTGGCTTGGGGTCACCTGTTCGGACAAAACATCTTTGTTGCGTCGTTTAGCAGTAGTTCCCGACAAAATCTTTGAACATTTACTTAGTAACCATTGCGATAAGCTTAAATATTTTCAAGTCAAGTGTCCTCAATATAAACACATGGAAGTTATTAATAGAAATAGTGATAAACTTGTCCAAGAAACTCTTTCCTTCAGAGGAGGCAAACTTAATTGATCATTGAAGCAACCGTCGCATTTGTATTAATCATATCAGCAGCAGCTGTGATTTACCTGCTAGGTCGCAGAGCAGCACCCAAACCCGTCCAAACCGATGCTGAACGCTCAGCCTACGCCTGCGGCGAAAAAGTCACCTTCTCCAAACTCCAGGTTAACGTCTCCTTGTACAAATACTTGATTTACTTCGTAATCTTGGACAGTTCCGTTTTGCTCCTAGCGTTTGCTTCTTTCATGCAAGCAGGAATTAACGTTCCCTTAATTCTCATATATTTGCTTATGATGCTTGCAGCCGGTTTACTCTTACTTGACGGAGGAAAAAGTAAATGACAAACTTAGCAATGTGGGCAAGACTTAAGTCCCCATGGGTAATCCATTTTAACTCAGGCGCATGCAACGGATGCGATATCGAAATCGTTGCGTTGCTAACCCCAAAATATGATGTAGAACGCTTCGGCGTCAAACTTGAGCCTTCACCACGGCATGCAGATGTGTTATTGGTGACAGGATCTGTTACCAAGCAATGTACGGAACGGCTAAAACGAATCTACGACCAGATGCCTCAACCCAAATTCGTTGTTGCCATAGGCGCATGCGCATGTTCAGGCGGCGTTTTCCAAGGAACATATGGAGTGGAAGGCGGTGTGGACAAAGTTCTGCCAGTTAACGCTTACATTCCGGGTTGCCCACCACGACCCGAAGCCATTATTGATGGCGTAGTAAAGCTCCTTAACGCATTATCAGCTTCTGCGGCACCCAAAAAGGCTCCTAAAAAGGCCCCTGAAAAGGTTCCTGTAGAAGTAGTAACGGAAACAAATGTGGAGGTAAAACCAGATGTCAAACAATAAAATAGATATTTTAGAAATTCTCAAAACAAAACTTCAGGGTAAACCCATTCAAATATTGCCAGGTCAGCTCGGAACAGCAGCAATCAAAACCAGCGCTGGAAGCCACCTGGACGTATTCAAAACGTTAGTGGATGCAGACGAAAAAACGGCAGTTACAGCTATCACAGGCATAGATTTAGGTGCAAATATCGGAGTTTTCTATCATGTTCGCACTTCCAACGCGTTCCTTACCATTCAAGCGGAAGTTCCAAAAGAACATCCCAAAATTGCCACCGTAAACGCCATAGCACCAAGCGCCACCTTACATGAACTAGAAGTAGCTGATCTGTTAGGTGTAATGTTCGAAGGAAACCCCAGTTCAGGTCACTTTGTACTGCCCGAAACTTGGCCTGAAGGAATCTATCCTCTCAGAAAGGACGTCAAAGCGAGCGAAGTTAAACTTAACCCATCATCACCTGAAGAAAAATCCGATGAGGGAAAACTTGTCAAAATCGTTATTGGTCCACAACACCCTGCACTACTGGAGCCTGAAAAGTTCGCCGTGCTCGTTGAAGGCGAAACCGTGAGAAAAGTGGAACCGCGCATCGGCTACGTTCACAGGGGAATAGAGAAAGCTTCCGAATCACGCACTTATCTGCAAGATGTTTATTTGGTTGAAAGAATCTGTGGCATCTGCAACAGTTGCCATGCCTCAGCCTTCGTTGAGACAGTCGAGAAAATATTGAAGACTGAAGTGCCACTCAGAGCCAAATACCTGCGAACCATAATTCTTGAACTTAACAGGCTCCACAGTCACCTGTTGACCTTGGGTCACGCAGGCTTAGAAATCGGCTACGAAGTCCTGTTCCAATATTTCTGGCGCGACCGAGAACCAATTATGGACATAACCGAAATACTCACAGGCAACCGCGTTATCTCTTCATCAATGACAGTTGGCGGAGTCAGACGCGACCTGAAAGAGACAGACATTCCCAAAATCAAGATCATGCTCTCTGAGCTTAGAAAACGCATTCCATTCTACACGCAAGTTTACAGACATGAACCCTCAATACTTGCGCGCATGCAAAATGTTGGCATAATGAAACGAGCAGACGCCTTAAAACTGGGCGTAGTTGGACCAGTCGCTCGAGGCTCAGGCGTCGACATCGACGTGCGAAAAGATGAACCCTACGAGGCATACGGCGAGATCCCCTTCAAAGTAATCACCAAAGATGCAGGCGACACATGGGCAAGAATGAACGTTCGCATGGATGAAGTTGAAGAAAGCATAAACATAATCGAGTACGCGCTGGACCATCTGCCAGCGGGACCTTTCAGGGTTAAAGTACCAAGAGTTGTCCCTGCAGGCGAAGCCGTCAACAGAGTGGAAGCGCCCAGAGGCGAGCTCTTCTATTATGTAAAAAGCAACGGCACAGCCTTCCCCGAACGGGTTAAAGTTCGTACCCCAACCTTCGCAAACCTGCCTGCATTTCTCACAACTGCCGTCGGCCAACCTTTAGCGGATGTTCCCCCGAACTTCGTAAGTTTAGATCCATGCTTCTCATGCACAGACCGATAATGGTGAAAAAACGTGATTGACATCCTACTGCTGATCTTCCGTGTACTAGTATTCCCAGGATTCACGTTCATAATTTTGTTCACCATGTTCTGCGACTGGATAGAACGCAAAATTGAAGCTCGCATGCAAAACAGGATGGGGCCTACCTTTACGGGTCCAGGCGGCATTTTGCAGCCTTTCGCCGACTTCGTAAAAATGCTAACAAAAGAAGAAATTACCCCCTGTGAATCAAAGAAAAACATTTATCGGTTTGCCCCTATTTTTGCTTTATCAGTCTTGATTTTTGCCTTAGCCTTCTTACCCATAGACGGTTCAAGCGTCATACCAGGCGTAGGCTTTGCAGGCGACTTGATTTTTGTGATGGCATTAGTTTCCGTTGCAAACTTCTTGCTTTTCCTCGCTGGCTGGTCCAGCAATAATCCATATAGCTCCATTGGCGCAGCGAGAGTTCTGACCCAGTTTCTGGGTTACGACATTCCCTTGGTTATGCTGGCTTTAGCGCCTGCATTCCTCGCTAAAAGCATCACCATTTCAACCATAGTCTCCGTATCTAGTCAATGGTTGCCATTCGCAATTTTGGCGCCTTGGGCGTTTGTGCTGTTCATAATTACCATGCAGGCTGAACTGGAGAAAGATCCATTTGATGTTCCCCATGCAGAAAGCGAAGTCGTCGCTGGACACGAAACGGAATACAGTGGTGCTAAACTGGCTTTCCTTAAGCTTGCACGAGATGTGCAAATTGTTTTCGGCGCAGCCCTTGTAACGGTTCTGTTCCTCGGCGGTGCAAATGGTCCGGTCCCGTTCGGTTTCCTGCCACAATTCTGGGGCACCCTTTGGTTCGTGCTTAAAGTCTTAGGCGTAGTCATAGTTTCAGAGTACATGACTGTTCTGTTCGCGAGGCTACGAATCGATCAAGTAGTGCGCGCCAACTGGCGAATAATTCTTCCTCTATCTGTTCTGTCGCTCATATTGACCATAAGCTTAGCATATTGGATTTACCCCCTGGTGTAACAAAAATGGCAAAGAAAACCCGAATATCTCCAATGTACAAACGAGTGCTTTCAAGTGTCTTCAAGAAACCCGCAACGGGCAAATATCCCTTCGTAAAATGCGTCCCAGCGGAAGGCTTCAGAGGAAAACAAGTATTTGACATTAACCTCTGTGTCTCCTGCGGTTTATGCAGCAGAGATTGCCCCGCCAAAGCCATAGAAATGGTGGAGGTGGATGGTAAAAAACGCCCGCTGTTCTTTCTGGACCGTTGCATCTTCTGTTATCAGTGTGCTGAAAGCTGCCCAAGAAACGCCATCAAAAGTACAGATATTTTTGAGCTAGCGACAACAGATAAATCTTCCCTAGTTATAAAACCTCAGGCAAGTCAAAAAACCACTGGTGCATAGCATGATTCCTGGGGTCATTGAGATCATTAGTGCCGGATTAGTCGTATCGGCTTGTTTAGCAATTTTCCTCGATGAAGCTGTTTATTCTGTCGCCGCTTTAGCAGGCACATTTATCTTGACCTCACTTTTGTACGCTTTAAGCGGTGCCGTTTACGTGGCTATTTTCCAGTTTGCCGTTGGCATAGGAACACTATCGATCCTGTTCTTGTCAGGTGAAATGTTAAGCGAAAAACCCACAACTAAGACTAAGCTCTCCAAATCGATTGGAGTTGCGGTTTTGGGAGCGGTTTTGTCGTTGCCGGCATTCTTCTTCTCTATTTCTTCTCCAAACTCGGTTTCCTCTACAGCGACTTTAGGCGATGCCTTGTGGAACTTTGACGCCTTTGACGTTGTTCTGCAGGGATTGGTCATACTAACTTTGGCAGTAGGTATAACCATCGTTCTTTACCAACGAAAGAAAAACATCAGTATGAAACGGAGCGGTGAGCAATAATGGACTTTGTTATCTTATCCATGGTTATGCTGGCAATAGGCGTGTTTGGCCTGCTAACCCAACGTCACTTACTAAAAGTTTTCATATCCATTGAGCTAATAGCCACTGCTGCGACCCTCAACTTCGTGATGCTTGGAATCAACAATTTAGGTGTTAGCCAAGCTTTCCTGATTTTGGCGTTTTCCACAGACACAGCAGTTAGTGCTGTTATCTTGGCATTGCTGGTTGTCGTATCCAAGAAATATGGAACAAGCGACATAAGCAAAATAGCGAAACCCGAAGAAACTGAACCAGAACAAGAAAATAACGAGGCTGAATAATCATGCAGATCTCCGATGTTTCGTCTTGGCTCGTCTGGATACTTCCCCTGATATCCTGCCTTTTTGTTCCCTTAATCGGACGCTTTAGCGCAAAAGCGAGAAACGCTTTCGTGTTAGCTATAAGTGCAGTAACCGCGTTTTTGGCTTTCACTCTCATACCTGCTGTATCTTCAGGTTCTTCAGTGAATCTCACTGTGCCCTGGATTCCTGGAAACATAAGTGCAGGCATCTACCTTGATCCTCTCAGCGTTCTTTTCGCTTGCCTAGTCGGTTTCTTCGGGCTCATAATCGCAATTTACTCATTAGGTTACATGAAGCATGAAGAAAATCTGACTCGATACTATTTCTACTTGCTTCTCTTCATCGGCTCCATGGTTGGGCTTGTAATCAGCGACAACTTCCTACAACTGTTCATTTTCTGGGAAATGGTGGGCATGTGCAGCTACGCACTCATCAGTTTCTGGAATAATCGCCCAGAATCTGTAAAGGCAGGTAACAAAGTTTTCCTAATGACCCGCATAGGCGACATCATGCTGCTTGCAGCGATTGGCATCTTGTTTGCAACTTTTGGCACTTTCAGCTTCCATGGAACAATAACGGCTATAATCAATTCTTCAGCAGCTGGGACCTTGAATACATCCCTAATGGTAACCGTTGCTTTCCTAGTGTTAGGTGGCGCAATCGCAAAATCCGCTCAACTCCCGCTATTTACATGGCTCTACAGCGCCATGGAGGCACCTACATCAGTTAGCGCTCTTCTACACGCTGCAACAATGGTTAAAGCAGGTATCTACCTCATCGCAAGATTCATACTAATAGCAAGTGCCTCAGCACCACTGATAATAGCGCTTCAGCCATTGTGGCTACCAACAGTTGCCTGGATAGGTGTCTTAACCGCACTTGTGGGCGCCACGCTCGCCTTGACTACACCAGACATCAAAGGTGTCTTAGCATACTCGACCGTAAGCCAGTTAGGCTTCATGATGGCGGCTTTAGGCACAGCCCTTAGTGGGGCTTCATCAATCGGCTGGTTCGCAAGCCTATTCCACATGATGAGTCACGCCTTCTTCGAAGGTTTGGGTTTCCTTTTGGCGGGCGGCATCATCCACGCTTTGGGCACTCGTGACATGAGGCTCATGGGCGGGCTTAGAAAAGCCATGCCAATCACATTCGTCTTGGCTCTTGTCATGATAATCACCACCAGCGGATTGCCTCCGTTTGCGGCTTTCTTCAGCAAAGGTTTAGTAATAACCAGCATAACCGACGCTGGAAACTTGCTGCAGATAATTATAATCTATGCTGCAACCATGATAACTTTCGCTTACAGCTTACGTTTCATTAAGCTCATCTTTTTAGGCAAAGAATCCGCGCATCTAGAAAAGCTTCATCCACATGAAGCACCAAAAATAATGCTTGCGCCTGCGGTTGTTCTGGCAGTAGCCTGTGTTGTTTGGGGTTTCCTTATGCCTTCCTTAGGTGGCTATATGGGTGTTGAAGTTCCAACCCTCTTGAGCTCGTTTATAGGTTTAGAAACAGCCATATTTGCAATAATCCTGATTCCTGCAGGTCTTCTAATCTACGCGACTTACTGGAAGAACTACTCAGTTATGAATGCCGTTCGCAGCACCAAAAATCCAATAGTGAAACTGCTAAACCACGGCTACTTCTTCGACGACTTCTACGAGAAAGGTGTCGCTAAAGCCACCATGGCATTCTCCAGCGGCGTAAAATTCTTCGAAGTTGTCGGCTTAGAAATTTTCCCAGTGGTTTTTGCAAATGGTGTAGTTCGCTTCGCCGGCGGCGTCCACAAGTATTTGGATGTTCTCGCCGATCAGTTATTAAATGTTGTAGCCCGGCGAACTCTACGGGGTGCTGACAAAATGAAGAAGGTTCCATCCACCAGCCTTCAGCATTACTTGTCCGCCGCTGTTCTTGGGTTCATTCTACTCGTTATCTTGATAGTGATAAGTGTAAGAGGTCTCTAACAATGTCGATCACGTTATTAGTTGTCTTGTTGTTACCAATTTTGGCTGTCCCGTTCATTTACTTGGCAGGTAGAAAATCCGCAAAGTATGCTGCGTTGCTGTTAGCTGCCATTTCACTATCAACTTTAGGATTAATCCTAACTACCGTGCCTGCCATTCTTAGTCAAGGTAGCGTCTCGGAATCGTACGCTTGGATTCCAATGTTGAACTCCAAATTTACGCTATCCGTCGACGGCATCAGCATATCCATGGCAATAATAACTATGATCCTGATGCTTGCGGCATCGCTGTACTCAATTAATTATATGGCAGGCAAAAAGAACCTTCCAATATATTACGCACTTCTATCGTTGCTCTTCGTCGGATTAGTGGGCGTTTTCATAACATCCAACCTGCTGTTCTTCTACTTCTGCTGGGAACTGATGCTTGTCCCTGCATACTTTATCATCGGAGGATGGGGCTACAAAGACTCCTACAAGAACAGCTTCAAGTTCTTTGTTTTTACCCACGCAGGCGCAGTTTTCGTCCTACTAGGCATCGGCGCCATTTACATGCTAACAGGTAGCGTCGACTTTTCTACGGCTGCAACTCAACTCTTAACCAAGAACCCGGACATAGTCCGCTGGATACTTATTGCCGTAACCGCTGGCTTCGCAGTAAAAATGGCTATTTTCCCAGTTCACATGTGGCTTCCAGACGCATATGCAGAAGCCCCAGCGCCCATGTCCGCTCTCTTAGGCGGTGTTTTAACTAGCGCCGGAGCATATGCTATAGTACGCGTTTCCATGGGCATAGTTTTTCCTGTGGTGTCGGGAACTGCCTTCGGAACAGGTTTTCTCGAGTGGCTAGCCATCTTGGGCGTCATAAGCGCTTTCTTCGGTTCTTTCGTCGCGTTAGCTGAAAATGACCTGAAACGTGTAATTGCGTATTCGAGCATCAGCCACATGGGTTACATACTTTTCGGCGTATCCCTTATCCCATTGGCCGCAACAACCGCTGGGGCCGTCGTACAGAATAATGCCCTCACTGGGACCGTCTTACACATTGTTAGCCACGCGCTAAGCAAAGGTCTCTTCTTCCTCGCTGCAGGTGCAGTAATGCAGGTTATGACTGTAAGAAATATCAAGGAGATGGGCGGTTTAGCTGCGAAAATGCCTGTCACTGGTACGTCCTCAACCATTGCGGCTCTAAGCCTCGCAGGTGCGCCACCATTCGCGTGCTTCATAAGTGAATTCTTCATTTTCATGGGTGCATTTCAGGTCATACAGAATGGGGGATCATTCTACATCATTCCAACGGCGCTAATGCTTATTGCCACAGTGTTTTCGCTTGCATATTCGTTGCGGTTAACGACGCATGTCTTTCTCGGTCCTTCAAAAACTCCTGAAGCAATCGAAGGCGCTAAAAAGAAGTTAGAGGTGCCACGGTTCATGCAGCTAGCCATGATAATACTTGTGGTTCTCGTAGTAATTGTGGGAATCTACCCATCGTTCTTCGTGAACCTCATCAACACCGCCGTTGCAGGCTTCATTTAGACTGCTCCGGATATTCCAAATTTTCTTTATCAATTCTATTTCTTGAGCTTTTGGTTTGGTATCAGTTTCTATTCTTTAAAATGAGTGCGGCCGAGTTAACCCTTTTTTGTGATAGATTTAAATTGGTATCGATGTAAATATGGAAGGCTATAGGTGTATTTGAACATGCCATATAGCCTACTGCTAGTGTTCTTGTTGCCCATTTTGAGTCTCCCATTTGTTTATTTCGTGGGAAAAAAATCTTCCAAAGCCGCAGGAACCTTAGTCGGCTTAGTAGCCATAGCCAACATTGGCTTAGTCCTCACAGCTGTTCCCACTGTAATAAGCAGTTCAGTTTACCGGGAATCTTACGTTTGGATTCCAGTTTTGAACTCTCACTTCAGCCTTTTCTTAGATGGCATTAGCGCGTCTATAGCCATTATTACTTTAGTCCTAATAACTGCAGCAGCGTTTTTCAGCATAAGGTATATGGAGGGAAAGAAAAACCTCCCAGTCTACTACTCCCTGCTTTCGCTCCTTTCGGTAGGCCTAGTTGGCGTATTCATTACATCCAATTTCCTGCTTTTCTATTTCTGTTGGGAACTTATGCTCATCCCCGCTTACTTCATCATAGGGGGCTGGGGATATCGGAATAGCTACAAAGCAGCATTCAAACTATTCATTTTCACCCATGCGGGCGCAGTTTTCGTGCTTCTGGGAATAGGCGCAATTTATATTACCACTGGTCAAAGTGACATGTTCGCAGCCCAATCCGCGCTCATGAACCCAGCTTACGCTGACGCTGCTAAATGGATTCTGCTTGCTTTAACAGCAGGGTTCGCTGTAAAAATGGCTATAGTACCAGTTCACATGTGGCTCCCTGACGCTCACTCTGAGGCTCCTGCAACGATGTCAGCACTTCTCAGCGGAGTAATCATCAGCGCTGGGGCATACGCTATTTTGCGTCTGTCACTTTGCACCGTTCTACCTGCCATAGCGTTGAATGATGCCGCTTTCGTAGCTAATTTCCTTCACGGTTTAGCAATTTTCGGTGTGATTTCAGCGTTTTTTGGCGCTTTCATAGCAATAGTGGAAACCGACATTAAACGAATAATCGCTTACTCAAGTATAGCGCACATGGGATACATTATGTTTGGTTTATCTCTTTTCCCTTCTGTCTTAGCTTTGAGTTTAGCTCAAACTGCAGCTTCTGCCTCAACACCAACTCTAGCTACTGCACAGGCAGCGGCGCTTTTGGTGGGAATAGTAGGTGTTAGCGTCGCGGTTCTAGGAACCGTACTTCACATTTTGACCCATGCCGTAAGCAAAGGCCTTTTCTTCCTTTCCGCTGGTTCAGTTATGCATCAGACTGAGGAACGTGACATCCGCAAAATGGGCGGGCTCGCCAGCAAAATGCCTTTTACAGGAGCATCATCTATAATCGCTGCTTTGAGCATTGCAGGTTCTCCGCCTTTTGCATGTTTCTGGAGTGAATTCTTCATATTCGTTGGTGCATTTGAAATAATCAGAAGCGACGCCTTCTATACGATTCCGACGGTCTTCATGCTTGTCGCTACAGTGCTTTCGTTGGCTTACTCACTGCGGTTCATCAACAGAGTTTTCCTTGGAAAACCGAAAACCGAGAATGATGAGGCACCGACTGAAAAGAAATTTTTCGACGTTCCCAACTCGATGAAACTGGGCATGATAATTTTGGTGGTTTTCGTGATATTTCTCGGAGTCTACCCCGCAGTCTTTATAAACCTGATTAAAGCTGTAGCCTTAATTTAAGATGTGAACTATCATGGTTAGCATCTTCGACGTAACCTTCCCAATAGTTACTCTAATCGCTTTTGCACTCTTAACCATCCCCGTTTTCAAACTTTTCCGCAAAACCACACATAAAACCGCGTTGACCCTCGGTTGGTTTGCCACAGTTTTCGCTGTAGCCTTCGCAGCTGTTGCGAACTTGGCGATACAGTATTACAAGGTTCCTGTTGAACAGTCATTTGTCAACATAACCTTATCTAATGTACCCACATCGTCTTCAGCATCTGTTTCTAGTGCCTTCATGATTGATGGCATATCCATTTACATGACAATAATCATGGTTGCTGTAAGCGCAGTCGTCATGCTTTACACTATCTTCTATGTTAACCCTGCTGAGCGACCATCAGAAAGGTATTTCGCTATTATGTTAATTCTCGTCGCGGCTTTGATTGGTGCAGTGTGCGCAGGCGACTTGTTGACACTCTTTATCTTCTGGGAAGCGGCCGCGGCTGGTTCAAGTTTTCTAATGCTTTATAAGAAAAACCGCCAAAGTCTCAACTCTACCCTAAAGTACATAGTTATGATTGTTATTGCTTCTGCCTTCATAGTATTCGGTTTGTCTCTGGTTTACGGGATCACTGGAACCTTGAATTTCTGGGCAGTCAAAGAAGCTCTCATGGCGCTGGGCGACAAATCGTTACTAGTCCTCGCGTTCATATTTATTGCAGCCGGATATGCTATCGAAGCTGCTATTGTGCCGTTCCACTTTTGGCTACCTGATGCCTACAACGCTGCACCGTCTTCTTCGTCTGCTTTCCTCTCTGCTCTAGTAGACCAAGGAAGCTACTACGTGCTGATAAGGGTCCTCATATTCATCTTAACCCCCACAGGTGTCTTGGATTGGCGATTAATGCTTGCTGTCATGGCGGCCTTCACGATGATTGTGGGCAACATGTTTGCATTAATCCAGAACAATGTTAAGATCCTTATAGGAAACATTTGCGTTGCGGATGTCGGCTACAACCTGGTGGCCATCAGCAGCGTAACCGCCAGTGGAATCGGCATGCAAGGAAATCTGTACTTCTTCCTTATAGGCGGAATAAGCACCGCCCTTGCGTTCATGACCGTGGGCATAATGAATCACTACGGTTTCAAAACCATGAAGGATTTCGCAGGCATCGGCAGAAAAATGCCCCTGGCAAGTTTCGCCCTGCTAATAGCCGCCTTGTCTTTCGCGGGTGTTCCCCCGTTGGGCGGCTTCATAGGCAAATACCTGGTTTTCACGTCTGCCATAGAAGCAAACTTCACGTGGTTAGCAGTGATAGGTGTACTGATGAGTGTGTTGCAGACGGCCTACTTGTTCCGTCTAGTCAACGTCATGTATGCAAAGAAACCGGCAGATGAAACAAAAATAAAGGAACCCATCAGGCTGCTTATCCCAATCTTCATACTGGTGGGCGCCATCATAATCTTGGGGCTGTTTCCATCAATAGTTTTAGATCCAATCCAGCACGTTGTTAACCAGTTCCCGTTCATGCCCTAAGTTTCTTTCTTTTCTTTGAAATATCTTCATTTGTCAACTTCGCGATGACATGGCAAATAACTCGTTTGTAATTGTTCAAATAAAGTTACTGAACGAATTTTAGAGATTATGCGAAGTATCAATGGTACTTCGTTGCACTTTCAAAACTGGAAAAATTTCGGTGGCTTTCAAATGGTGGTGGAAGAGTGAAACCCGAGAATACACAACGAAGAATATCTCTTCAAATATAATCCTCAGTATCAAGTTTTCTCAGATTTTAACCGAAGATAAGTGGTGGCGCCGAGGAAGGGATTCGAACCCCTGCGGACCTTGCGATCCACGGGCTCTCAAGGCCCGCGCGTTAACCACTCTGCCACCTCGGCTCTGTACTGGTTTCACCTTTTCTATTGTACGCTGTCTTAAAATCTTTGCCCGAGCCGAAGCCTGCAAACTATCTTTTGTAACCTGTACCTGCACAAGTTCTACATAGTTGAACTTTTGCCCTTCTTTTAATAGGGTGACCGAGTTTTTTCCATGGCGACAGCCCTAAGACTCTGAAAGCATTTACCTTGAAGTTAAGTTCATTCACGATACACGTCTGTAGGATATGTCGTTAGCTATTTTTGTGGGCAATAGATATTAGCCTGCCTGAGTTTTCGATGTATCGGTGCCCTTCATAGTTTCCCTGAAAGTCTAGGCTCTGAAAACCTGCTTTCTTAAGCATCATTTGCAGCTGTGAAAACGAGTACAGTCGTACAACATGGTGGGCTGCGATGATTTTCCCTGTCGTTTTGTCGCGAAAAACCCATAAATCCCGCAGCGTTTCGCCCTTATCGGTTACTTTCCGTTTCTGTAACAGGTAAAAGTGGGGGTATGCTCTCCATTTGAATAAACATGCAAATCTGGGGACTCTTGGCAACAAGCCAAAAAGTAAGTTCTGTAAACTGAAACCAGGTTTTCTCCCATAGCGCTGCCACATTCGTTCACGGTTAAAAACGTCAAGTAAGAAAACGCCTTTCCCGCTTAGTACCCTTAAGACTTCGGTTAAGCTTTTCAAGTCCTCAGCTTCCGCAGACAAATAGCCAAAACTCGAATCCAAACTCAGCACAGCAGCAAAGACCCCATCGGAGAAAGGCACAAACCGCATATCCGCCCTCACCAAAGCAAGGCTTACATCAGACTCAGAAGCTTTTGTTTTAGCTAATTGAAGAAGACGTGCAGAAATGTCCAATCCTACCACTCTGTAACCTGCTTTGTTTAGGAGTACAGCGTGTCTTCCGGTTCCGCAACCTAGATCTAAAACCAAGTCGTCAAGGTTAATGTTGTTTCTCACGAAGTTAACCTGCTTTTCTGTGGCGTGTGCGTCCGCTATCTCTGCCCAATAAGTGCTTATTTCGTTGAAAAGTGTTTCAGATGGTACTTGGCGTCTTAACTTCATACAGCAATTCTCCTCTTTCGGCTTTGGCTTTGTCAGACTATTCTATTCTTACCAATGATTAAGCAATTAAAGTTCAAAAAGAAACCGGTTCTGTTATATCTCTTTCGAGGAGTTTAAATATCAACCATCAAATCTAATACTTCCAGCTTCATAAACCAAACCTGCGGATCCAAAAATGACTGACGTAAAAGAATGGCATCAGCTATTCACTCTGCTTAAGCTTGCCGAAATGGGCGCACATAGAAGAACCGCCAAAATTAGCACTGAATATCTAGCAGCAAGGCTTGGAACCAGCCAACAAACAGCAAGCAGATATCTAATAGAACTCGAACGTAAAGGTTGGATTAAAAGAAACATAACCCACGATGGATGTCTCATAAAAATCGACCCAGCTGGAACTGCAGAGCTTCAAAAACTATACTCCAACCTAAAATCCCTAATTGAAGCTGCATATCCTCCCAGCGTGACATTGGAAGGCACAGTTTTCACGGGTCTTGGGGAAGGAGCATACTACATCGGCAAGGAACATTATCAGAAGCAATTCGTTGAAAAGCTAGGTTTCGAACCTTACCCTGGGACTTTGAACCTTAAACTTAACAGCGATTACGACATCAAGGCGCGCACGGAACTCGAAGCATACCCGGCCATTGAAGTTGAAGGTTTCAAAAACGCAGACCGCACGTTCGGCTTTGTGAAGTGCTACCCAGTTTTGATCGAGAACAAAGTCAAGGGTGCATTGATCACTGCACTAAGAAGCCACTATGATGTTTCTGTGTTGGAAATCATCGCTCCTGTTTGCCTACGAAAACAGCTAAATCTAAAAGATGGTAACAAGGTGAAAGTGGAAGTTATATTATTGCAATAGCTTAGAATGGTGCCATAAAGGTATGACTAACTTGATATGTAGCTGCTTGAGGTTTGCGCCATTTCGCTAAAATAAAGCCAATCGCTAAGCCGGAAACTAACCCTCCAATATGCGCTAAATAATTCACGTTCTCTCCCGAACTAATTATTAACAAAAAGAAACCGAAAATCACCGCTCCCATTATCGACTGTCCAATGCTTCGTCTGGCATAGATAGCGCATGCGCCGAACATAGCGAATATGGCTCCCGAAGCCCCAACTGAAATTAGATCTGGTCCTAGCACTAAAGAAAGCACGTTACCCGCCATGCCGCCAAGGAAGTAAATTCCAAGGTATTCTGGTAGCGAAAACATTTCTTCGCCTCGCAAACCGAAAATAAGCAGGAAAAGCATGTTTCCAGCCAAATGCACGATACTGGCGTGGACAAACATGGAGGTGAAAAGCTGGTAGTACGACCCACTAAACACTGAAGCGTTGTACTGTGCTAATTGGAAAGTTGCATCAGTATAGTTGGTGATAAGGAAGTTTCCACCGGAAATTGAAGTATAAAAATAGACTGCTACGTTTAACGCGATGAGGATGAATGTTACTTTGTATTTTTGGCTGTTGCTAATATTGCTTATCATGCGAATTTCTCAACTATTTTCTGCCTGATTTTAGACGAGCTGTCCAGTTCATCAGCTTCAAGCCTGCCAACTCGCACAACTTTCACTTTTAAGTGGTTTTTCTCCACGTAGTTTTTGACACGCTGTTCCATTTCTTCTTGGTCGTATCCCACGGCAATGACATTTGGCTTGACTTTTTCAATTACGCTCCCGATATCAAAGTCTTGTAAGCCCAAAACGGCTTCGTCAACGACCTTCAAAGACTCCACCAAAGCTCGGCGCTGATTTTCTGGCATTATGGGTTTTCTGCCTTTTGTTTCCTCAACTGTACTGTCACGCGCAATTATGACAATCAGCCGCGCTCCTTTGCCCCCGGCTTTTTTCGCTTCTTCAAGGAACTTTACGTGTCCCAAATGAATTAGGTCGAAGACGCCTGAAGCCAAAACTACCTTTCGCCTTTTTGTTTGAATTGGCATTTGAATGTTCCATATTGTTTTCGCGACATAAAAATTTGGTTGTTGATTTGGCAGAATTATAAATGGGTTGAAAATAGATTCTGTCTATTTTGATTCTTTTCTTGTTGGCTTTTATAGGCGTATCTTGAGTTTTTGTTTATTTTCCTTTTTCCTTTACGTTGAAACGGATTCGCTTAGCTACTTCTTATCAGTTTAAGTTTCGAGCTCTGAATTTTAACGAAATTTGCTGGCTGATGTTGTTGGAGTAAATTGGCTGCATTTCTTGTTTCACTAGTTAATGATGTTTTAGTTGGAAAACTGGTTTCTTTTTAGTTCCTTAATTCTGGAGTTTCCGTCTTCTGATGATGCCCATAAAACTTCAAAAATCTGCTTCAGGATTTGAACCATTTCAGGGTGATTTGTCCAAATGGCGTTTTCAGGAACTCCCTCTTTACCATCTCTTGAAAGGCAAATCAGAACTTCTTGTTCGTCAATAATAGTGAAGGGTACTATGTTTGAATATTGAGTGTGGTGGAGTTTGCTGAATTCAAGGAATCGTTTGGTGGCCTCAACATTTGTCCGGTTTACTTCCGAGAGACCCCTTACAAAGATGTTTTTGTAAGTTAGTTTTTCGAATAAGTCGTCTGTTCCTTCAGTGACTAGTTTCATGAGGTCGTTAGGTTTGATTGTGGTTGCTATTTCTTTCTTGGCGGATTCGCAGAGCATCGTTCTGAATTTGGAGACGTTTTTGGGTCCTTGGATGATCCTGAATGCATAGTTTATATTGTTCTTCTGAAAGTCGTTGACTGCCGCCCACTCTTTAAGCAAAAGAGGTTTTTTCTTTTCGAAATCGAAGACTCTTCTTTCTGCCTCTTGTGCCAAAAGGTTTATGGCTTGTTCGATTTTTAGAGGAGTGAATTTTCTTGGTCTTTCCAACGACATTTCAACGAGTCCGTTGTTAAGTAAGCCTTTAAGGGCACGGTAGGTTTGAAGTCTGCTAAATTGGGTTGTGTGCGCTATTTCCGCTTGAGTGGCTGAGCCTATTTTAGAAAGCGTAAAGTAAACTTTTGCCTCTTTCTCAGTTAAGCCAAAATCCTGCAGGTAACTGATTATGGATTCTGAGCCGTTTTTCTGTCGACTGCAAGAGTTTCCTGCCTGATCACTACAGTTTAATCTTTTTTTTAAGTGCAAAGAATCACACACGTGTTTCCATCAAGCGGAAAACTGAATGGAAATTGATGAACAACCGAACAGGCCAGTAGATGCCTATGAGCATAACCTCGTGGGCAGTATTTTAAAATATGTGATTGCTCATTTGCAACAACAAATAATAAATCTGTTTTAAGGAGTGGATGCGATTTTGACTGCGCCTATCAATTTCAAGGCATCTAGGAGTCCCTCGCAGTACGCAATTGAAACTAGGCTAGTTTCAAACTTTCGTTGGTCATTGAAGTATTTTGCGTCTTTCAAATAAGCCATTACGTAGCCAATTATTTCGTCAGTACATGCTTCGTCTACCGTGATCATTCCTTTTGTCCGCTGCACTTCTTTGATTGTTTTTTCCATTGCGCAAATGTACTTTGATGCAAGTGCCTCTGCGCTCATGATGTCATGCTCCGAAGTCTCGCTGGCGCACCCGCGAAGGCAATTAACGCTTCGGCTTCCATGAAATGCAGTTTTCCTGGGAAAATAAGAGTCATCGGTGGCGAGCCGAAATCGAAGTTCAAGAGTTCGCTTACAAAGTCGGCTTTCAATATCTGCGATTTGCTTCCCGCCCTTGCCAATCCGACTGCAAAAACTTCGTCGGAAGCGACTTTCAGCTTCTTTTTCTCTTCGATTTCCTTAAGCATCGTTAACGCTTCATGGATTGTTAGGAAGCGTTTCTCATCTGTCTTCAAATCTAATAGGCAAAGGGTGTGAAGTCCAAGCTGTCTATTTTGGGCTATGACGTTGTACGGAGTTTCAGAAAAGTTTTCGGGGAAAGGAACTGTGACAGTTTTCCCGAACTTATAGTTGTGCAATCCTGATAAACCGATTATGGCGGAGATTATACTTGCACCATGAATTATGCGTGTTGGAATGTTCGCTTTCGCAGCATCGATACGTAGTGTTACATGAGTCGTGGCTATGAATGGGTCACCTGGAACCAGAAAAACAGCTTTTCCTTTTTGTGCGGCGTCGATGACAAGTTCTCCGTTTTCTTCTTCCAAGTTGCGCCTTGAGAGAACATGGATTTCTTTACCAACCAATGCTTGGAGGTTTTCTAGTGAGAAATCTGGAAGCAGGCTTGTGTAGAGTTCGATGAATACGTTGTCTGCGGTTTTGGCTTCTTCCAAACCGTTGAGGCTGATGCTTTTTTCATCGTTTAGTCCTAAACCGACAAAGACAAGTTCGCGCAAAGCGTTTTTCCTCGAAAAAACATTCAGTCCTGATTGACTTAAACTGTTCGTTTCTTTTTGAGCTATCTTTGATTCTTTCTGCAGCCTTTCATATTTGAAAGAGACGCACAAAAAGAGAACGAAGTGTTTTCTAAATCGAGGTTGCGTAGCACTTCTGTAGATTTTTTTGGATTGCATCTCTGACGGCTAACTTCATTTATTGGTCTTGTTTGCATTAATCGCTAAATGCAATTTTATTTTTGGCATTGGTGACGTTTGCTAATTTATTTGGACGAACTTGTGGGTAAAATCAATTTTGGCGTTTTAAAATCAAGCTATGTCGTGGCTTTAAACCTAATGTTGATGGCGAAATCTGAAGTAGGAAGCGGAATGCTTTTAAGATTTTGATTCCTTTTGAAACAGAGCTTTCCATTAAGCGATGTGTTAAATATGGTTGAAACTGTTGAGAAAAGAGTGCAGAACGCATTAGAAAAGGTTAGGCCACAACTTCAAGCAGACGGCGGAGACGTGGAATTCGTAGCATTTGAAAAAGGTACGGTGAAGGTTAAACTTCAAGGACACTGCGTTGGCTGCCCAATGTCTATGATGACTCTTAAACAAGGCATCGAGACTTTCCTCAAAAAGGAAGTTCCCGAAGTAGTGACGGTCGAAGCTGTTCAATAAAGCCAAGCGGTCACAGCTTTCATTACACTCTTCGATTTTTTCCTCTTTGTTTGCCTCAGAAATCGAGTGAATTGTGGTTTAGGAAATCGTTTCCAGAATTATTCTTTTCAAGATTGTTACGCCGTGTTTCATTTTCAGTTTCTTTTCGCCTAGTCTCTGCCGATATCTAATTGGCACTTCAATGGTTTCATATCCCCGTTTTTCGATCAGATGGTTCAATTCAACTTCGATATCAAAACCTTCTGATTTCAAAGCTACATCTCTTAGAATTTCAGCCCGGAAAACACGTAAACCGGTTAATGGATCCTTTAGTGACACACCGTTAAGCAGGTTATGGGCTGACGAGAGCAGTTTATTGCCGAAATGAAACCGGTTCAGCAGAGCTTTATTGTCTATTTGTCCGTTAAGCCGGTTGCCGCAAACCATGCCAACATTGGGGTTATTCTCCAAAATCTCAATCATATTGGGGAGGTACTCAGCTGGATACGTGTAGTCTGCATCCGTCATCACAATGTACTTAACGTCTTCATCAGTGTATTCAAGCCCCTTTGATATTGCGTTGCCTTTGCCTCTTCCATCTTGAAAAACTATGTCCGCACCAAGTTCTTTAGCGACTTCAACAGTTCGATCTACACTTTTGCCGTCGACAACAAGAACACGCGGAGCAAACAGGTTCTCCCGAAGCTCACTAATAGTGAGCCCTATGCCTTCTTCCTCGTTTAAGGCAGCAATTATTACTTGGGTCGAGCTGAAACGTTCCAATATTTTTGGATTTGAATCGCACCTTTCGCTTGGTCGCTTTTCTGATATTTGCAACTTCCTCACCTTACGCTTGACAGTTAGTATCTTAAGTGTCGCGAAAGTTGATTTAAACGATCTTTCTGCAGGCGTAATAATCTTGCAAACCGCAATAGATCAAAACTTGATATGTCTTGAATACCAGTTTTTGAAAAAGTCAGAGAATCATGGACAAATACCTTTTTGGTTGCATTATCCTAATATAGGAAGATCTATGTTATAGTTCTTATTATTGGATTCTTTAAGGAAAGGAAAAGCTCGATCTGCTTTTTCATAACGAGTCCGATGGAAATGTTTAGAGGGAGCACTTTGAAGCACAAGAAACTTTCAATAAGCGAACATCTTGCGTCTCTTTCGGTTCAGTATGGCGTTTACCCAGCTGAACTTTTCCAAGCGTTAGTCATCGCAAGGGAGAACAAAAACGCAAGTTGTCAAGACTTAAATGTGGAGTATCGAGGGACTGTAGATAACGAAGCTATATTTCTTATAAAACAAAATAATAATGTAGTCGTTCAGTTCCGTGTTCCCGAAGAAACATTGCTTCAAAAAAATCTCGCTTTTGACAATTGGATGGATACCGATAAAATTCGTAAACAAATAGCCAAACTCAATCCTTCAGGACCAACTTCGACCTATATTCGAGACCTACGTCATGGTATGAAAAAAATCAACTTGGAAGCGAAGGTTCTGGAAATTGAAGAACCTCGAATGGTGCATACTCAATTTGGGAGCAATGCCCTTTTGGCAAACGCGATCATAGAGGATGATACCGGGAAAATCAGGCTTTGCCTTTGGGATCAGCAAGTGCAATCCGTTGCTGTCGGAGACATGATTCAATTAACAAACGCTTCGGTTTCGACATTTAAAGGCGAGAAACAGTTACGATTGGGAAAAGCTGGAACTCTAATAGTGACCGAGAGAAGTCCATCGAAAACTAAGTCGCAGCCTAAAGTCGCCTCCAAAAACGTAGCATACGCTTAAGCCTAAATCGTGCTTTTTGCGGAAATTCCATGTTGGAACCCCTTCACTGGGGCGGGCTAGACGGGTCGTGTGTGCCAACTATTTTTCGGGTACTATCTTGTTGTAGAGAAATCTTTGTATCTCAACTTCTCTAATTGAACCCGCAAGAGATCATTGTCATTTGACGTGTTCGCAACTTTTGAGGTTGAGCTGCCCCACATGGTTACCAAGCCTATTCCGGTTATGATTATAGTAATTGTGCTGAGAACTCTAATGCTCCAAAGACCGAGGATGCTGTTTCCGGTCACGAAGCAACTTCAAGAATCAAGCAGACACTTAATTTTAGATCAAACCGCCTTGTTTTCGTTTATTAACCATGATTGAATTGGGTTAATAGCTTTCTGTGAAAACAAGGTAACCGAACCCAAAATCAAATTAACCTTGTTCTTTTGACAGAAGGAAAAGCCCTATTTCGGCCAATAAGTTCGGAAAATACTTTACTACTTTGCCTTTTGCAACAAAAATCGACTGCTCGATTCTGATGATATTTTTCTCGCAATATGCTTTGAAGTCAGCTATGCTCAAAAAGTGCAGGTTGGGTGTTTCGTACCATTCATAAGGCAGCGATTCTGTCACGGGTACTCTGCCTCGGAAGAAGATTTGGAACCTGTCTGTTATGTAACAGAAGTTGGGGAATCCAACAATGACCTGTTTGCCTACTCGCAGAGCTTCATTAAGGACGAAATCTGGTTTCTTCACTTGTTGAAACGTCTGGTTCAAGATGACATAGTTGAAGCTTTTGTCGGCGTACTCGGATAAGCCGGTGTCAATGTCTTCTTGGAAAACGCTGACTCCAGTTGCGATGCAATGCTGGATCGCGGGTTCGCTTAGTTCTATGCCTTGAGCGCGTACTTCTTTCTCACTTACCAAGCGGGCAATAAGTTCTCCATCGCCACAGCCCAAATCTAAAACGGAGGCGCCGCTGTGAATCCAGCTTGAAATAATGATCTGCTCGATTTTGCTTCCTGCCGGTTTCATTATTGTTCTGCTCCATTCCCTTTTCCATTGGAAACGGTTTTGAGGAAATTTTTAATAAGCTGAGTTTCCTGTTCAGTTTCCAATAGAAAGGCGTCGTGTCCATAAGTGCTGTTTATTTCGCAGTAACTTGCATCTACACCTGATAGCTTGCAAGCTTTCACGATTTCCTGAGACTGATATGTTGGATAAAGCCAATCAGATTTGAACGCGATAACGAACACTTTAGCTTCTAACCCGCTGAAGATGTCGCCGAGTTTATGTCCATTGAGTATGTTAAAGAGGTCCAAAGCCTTTGTTATGTACAGGTAACTGTTGGCATCGAACCGTTTCACAAAGTTGTCGCTTCGAGACCGTAGGTAGCCTTCCACTTCGAAGGCTGCGCTGAACTTGAACGGCTCTTTTTCCAGTCTGATGCGTCGCCCAAATTTTTCCGCCATGGACGCATCGCTCATGTACGTGATGTGCCCAATCATTCTGGCTACGGCTAGGCCTTTAGCTGGAAGTGGGCCTCCGTAATAGTTACCTTTCTTCCAGTTTGGATCAGCCAAAATCGCTTGTCGGCCTACTTCGTTGAATGCGATTTGCTGCGGCGTATGCTTCATCGTTGTAGCAATAGGAATGGCCGCTCGGATTCTATGTGGATAAGAGACCATCCATTGGAGCACTTGCATGCCTCCCATGGAGCCGCCCACAACTGCTAACAGTTTTTTTATTCCCAAATGGTCAATCAGATACTTTTGGGCTTGAACCATATCGCTAATCGTGATTAACGGAAAATCTGTGCTGTAAGGTTTCCCAGTTTTCGGGTTGACTGAAGACGGTCCAGTTGAGCCTCTGCAGCCGCCTAAAACATTACTGCATAAAACGAAGTACTTGTTTGTATCAATGCCTTTTCCGGGTCCAATTAGGTCATTCCACCAGCCACGCGCTGCATCGTATCTGCTTAAGTTGGTAACGTGCGCGTCACCGCTGAGGGCATGTAAAACGAGGACGGCGTTTGATTTTTGTGCGTTCAGCTCTCCGTAAGTTTCGTAGGCAAGCGTTATAGGTCCAAGTTTCTCTCCCGATTCCAAAATAAGCTCCGCCGGTGGATGTGCAAAACTAAAGGTTTTGGTTTCGACATTTTCTGATTGATTAGTTGATATGAATTTTTTAACCTCCAAAAAGTGTAAATGCACGGCCATAACGCTGCTATACCTTTAAGGTTTCGCTGACGCTTTTAGTGCTTGGTCAATGTCTTCGATTATGTCGGCGGGGTCTTCGATGCCTATCGACAATCTTATGAAGTCTTGGGTTACACCCGTTGCTTCCTGCTCTTCTTTGGTTAGCTGCTGGTGTGTTGTTGATGCAGGGTGGATGACGAGGCTTTTTGCGTCCCCTATGTTTGCTAAGTGCGAGAGCAGTTTAACGTTTTCAATGAATTTTTTGCCTGCTTCCAAGCCGCCTTTTATACCAAAACCAACGATGCCGCCGTATCCTCTTTTCAGGTATTTTGAAGCAACTTTATGGTTGGGGTTGTCAGCTAAACCTGGATAGTTGACCCAATTAACAAGAGAATGCGTTTTCAGGAACGTAGCGACTTCTAAGGCATTTTCGGAGTGTTTGCGTTGCCTAAGCGGTAGTGTCTCTACTCCCTGTAGGAGAAGCCAAGCGTTGAATGGACTTAAGGCAGGCCCTAAATCTCTTAGCAGTTGCACACGTGCTTTGAATATGAAGGCGACGTTTCCTAAATTAGGAAAGTTACCGAAGGCATCCCAGTATTTGATGCCGTGGTAGCTAGGGTCGGGTTCGGTGAATTCTGGGAATTTGCCGTTGTTCCATTTGAACTTGCCTGAATCCGTTATAATGCCGCCTAAGGTTGTGCCGTGTCCCCCGATGTACTTGGTCGCTGACGCCACAATTATGTCTGCTCCATAGTCGATTGGCCTGACTAAGCCTACGCCCACAGTATTGTCTACGACTAATGGGATGCCTGCGTCGTGGGCTATTTCGGCGATCGCTTCGAAGTCGGGTACATCGAGTTTGGGGTTTCCTAAAGTTTCAGCGTAGATTGCTCGGGTTTTGGGGGTTAACGCTTTTTTAAATTCCGAAGGTTTGGTTGATTCAACAAACACTGTTTTCCTGCCGAGTTTGGGGAAAGTGTAGTGGAGCAGTTGGTAGGTTCCTCCGTACAGGTTGTTGGCAGCTACGATTTCGTCTCCAACCTGCGTTATTGTCAATAATGCTACTGTTTCAGCTGCTTGACCAGATGCCACTGCCAAGGCGGCTGTTCCGTCTTCGATTGCGGCGACTCTTTTTTCGAAGACGTCGGTTGTTGGATTCATCATTCGGGTGTAAATGTTGCCAGGTTCTTTTAGGGCGAAGAGATTCGCTGCGTGTTCCGTGCTTTTGAATACATATGATGCTGTTTGATATATTGGAACTGATCTTGAACCAGTTGTGGGGTCGGGGTTTTCTTGTCCGACATGGACGGCTAAGGTTTCCAGTTTTCTTTTCTGAGTCATTTTTTGGTGCCTTCTGAGTTTGGTTGATATACCATCATTGAATAACGGCGTTATATGCTTTTTTGTGTGTTTTATTCCGAAAAGAATATTTAATAAGCTAATTCTAATTCTTAACCATGTTTCCCACATTAGAAGACATTGCTAAGAAACGTCGCAAATTGGGCTTAAGACAAACTGAACTAGCCAAACTTGCAGGTGTAAGTCAATCTCTTGTCGCAAAACTGGAAGCAGGAAAAATTGATTCCTCCTATACAAAAGTGAAAACAATCTTTGATGTGCTTGACCGAATGGAAGCCAAAACCAAGATTCAAGAGGAAAAAGTGGTGCCTAACGAAGTTATCAGCATTCAGAAAGATGCACCGCTTTCCAAGGTTGTCCGACTGATGAAAGAACACGGGTACTCACAAATTCCGGTCTTCGACGGAAAACATTCTGTGGGCAGCATCTCAGAAAAAACTATACTGCGCCAAATCTTGGCCGGAAAGGACCTTGTCCAAATCTCCAAATTGCCCACTGAGGAAATAATGGAAGAGGCTTTCCCTCAGGTTGGCGAGGATGCCCCGTTGTCGTTGATTTCTAGCCTTCTGCAGACTTACTCGGCTGTGCTGGTTTCAAAGAAAGGTAACGTAGTCGGGATTATCACTAAGGCTGATCTATTAAGAATACTCTGATGTCCTGCTAATGAAAATCTGTTCTTGAAAGCAACCAATTTATAAGTATAAGCATGTTATATTTTTTCGAATAAAAATGACCGCTCGCTGCGAAACCATCGGAAAGTATGTGTTACCCGTCTTTAGGTCACTTGTCGCAAAGGAACTAGTTGGCACCTACAAATTAACACAGCTTGAAGCAGCCAAAAAGCTCGGAACTACTCAGGCAGCCATAAGCCAATACATAAATTCAAAACGTGCATTCAAAGGTACAGAACAGTTTGGCAACATCTTGCCTAGAATTCAAACTTCCGCTAAAAAAATCGCCAAGCGACTAGTAAGCAACGAAATGAAATGGACTGAAGTTTCCATGGATTTCTGCCAGCTCTGTACTACCTTTTATGAGTCAGAATCATGTAAGCCAATCGAAGATTATGCCATATAGAACATATGGCAAGAAGCGAATTTTGATTTGTCTCCTTCTTTTAGTTCTGGCTACCCTTTTGTTTTTTGGCCATTTATCTTTGAAAACGCCAAAATCTGTCCAGTCTGTCAAATAAGTTCAGATTTATAGTTGCTGTTTTATTTTTGCCGCAGTATGATCCAGTGTTTCCCTGTCCGCTAAAGCGAGTTCGCCGAATCTGGGCATTTTTCGCCCCTCAAACCTCGGGATAATATGAACGTGCAGGTGAAAGATTTCCTGTCCAGCTGCTTTGCCGTTCTGTTGCACGATGCTAATGCCGTCTGCTTTGGTGGCTTTCTTAACGGCGACCGCGATCTTTTTGGTGACTCTGTGGGTGGCCTCCAGTATTTCTTCTGGAGTATCGAAAATGTTCTCGTAATGCTGTTTTAGGGATCACTAATGTATGTCCTTCACTCACGGGGCGAATGTCCATGAAAGACATTACCTGGGAATCTTCGTAAATTATGCTAGCCTGGGCTTCTTTACGTACAATTCTGCAGAAAATACATTTGTCTTGATTCATCCAGTCTCTTACCTTCAGACCCAATTTGTAAGCCTATACTGCTCTGAATAGTTTATACGTTGTTCCAGTTAGTTGCTTTGGTCACATTTTCCAATTTGAATGTGGTTCGTGTAACTGTATAAATGTAACAACAAACCATTTCATTCTTTAAAGTAGAATTTCTAGAGGATAATGAATTTTCTAAAGGATAAATAATGCAACATTAGAAGGTTGGGAATGTTGGACTAGGTCCAAGGACGAATTTAGTAAGGTTCATTAGAGTTCACTGAAGTTGCTTCCATCACTATAGGCATGAGGCAATAGACTTTTTCACCTTTGCAGATAATGCTCAGGCTGCCTATTTGTGCATTATTTTTAGAGAAGATGCACCTTTTCCTCAAGCAATTCTGGTAAATGGTAACGGTCATTAGGCATAGGTGTATGCAACAGTTTTATATCCTATTGCTTAGCCATATTTCTTAGGGCAAGAAAAAGAGAAAGGTGAAATTGTTTGACTGAACTTGAAGATAAAGTCCGCGAAGAAGTAGGTAAAGTGTTGGACCCCGAAACGGGACAGAGCTTCGCTGAGATGCAGATGATTACTACTGTGAAAGAGGAAGAGCCAGGTGTAGTCAAGGTGGAATTTATCCCTACCAGTCCATTCTGCCCCATAGCGTTCAAGCTTGCCAGCGACATTAAAGCCGCCGCAAAGAAGGTTGCCGGCGTAAAAAGCGCTTTAGTTTACTGCCGCGGGCACATGATGGAGCAGCAAATTAATGAAATGACCAACAAATAAGCGTTTAGGAATCCGATTCTTTTCCATAGCGCTCTGTTATTTTTCCTGCTTCTTTTTTGCGGAGTTCCATGTGATAGCCAAAGCCAGCAACCAAAACTCCCGCCTTTAGCCGTAATCTCTTAAAACCTTTCCATCTAATGATAGAGACGAGACGAACAATTTTAAGGCCTCAGCGAACTAAAATAAACCAACAGTGTAGGCCTCTAAGCGTACACTACCCACCGTCCAAGTTTTCACTGTAGATTTTGGCTGATGGAAGTTAGTTTTGACTGGAACTTCGACCTTATCTGACAAAACCTACAGTTCTGTTGCGGGTCCTGGTTTCATCATCCATCGAGATGCTGGAATCTTTGAAACCAGTGTGAAGTCTCATCCTGAATTCACACCGTAGCCTTGCAGCTTCTCGTGCGTACCGTTTGAAAATCATTACTATTTTGTAGAAATTCATATTCCGCGCTAATCCGACAACGGCGAACATGCTAAGCAAGACTAACAAAAAATACGTTGGGTTCACCAGAATCAATAACGTTCCGATTGTTCCAATTATTGCTAAGAAAACAAATCGTGTCATTTTTCTAAAGTTCACCATTCTTGTCACCAAAAACCTATTATTTGATGTCGCTTAAAGGATTTTTGATCCGAAGAGCAACCAGATAGCTATTCGGGGCGCTTAATTTGTTGGAATCTGCGAAATAGTCTTATCCAAGGCTTTTATTTGCTCTGCTGTCTTTGTTTTTTGTTATTTCATTCTGCTAAATGTCCATGTGCCGATCGCTATCATTATAAGGTCAAACGCGCCTACAACGGCGAGGTCCACAAACAAGGGCTGAATCTGGAAAGGCGCGTAAGGTGCACCAAGCAAGACCGTTTTTAATGCATCAACTCCGTAGGTTAATGGATTTACTTTCGATGCAATCTGTAGCCACTGTGGTGTGTTTGCTTCGTTGAGGGGGAATAGTGCGCCGCTCAAGAAGAACAGGGGCAAGTTGATGAAGCTCTGGACCGCGCCGAAGCTTTCTAAGCTCCCCATGAGACTTGCGATTATCAGGCCTACGCTTACTAGACCGATGGTTATCAGCAGCATAAGCGGGAGGCAAATCAGGAACGCTGTCGGGCTGAAACGTATGCCTAAAGCTAGGGCTATCGCGAAGACTATTCCGCCTTGTATCATGGCATCTGTGCTGTCGCCGAACATTTTTCCCAAAAACAGCGAAAACCGCGAAATGGGTGCAACCAAGATTTCTTTCAGAAAACCAAATTCTCTATCCCATATAACCGAAATGCCCATGAACATGGCGGTAAACAGCAGCGTCTGAGCTACAATACCTGGAAAAATTAGTTCTTGATAGCTGACTCCGGCAATTTGGAATCCGCCACGCAACGCGGCGCCGATTCCTGCACCGAACACAACCAGCCATAACAGGGGCTGAACGAAGCTGCTGACGATTCGAGTGCGATCCCTCAGGTAACGTTTAACTTCGCGGAGCCAAAGCGTGTAGAAACCACGTAACTCAGTCAACGAATCTTCCTCCTTCTAATCGCTGAAAAGCCGTGGAGTTCCCTTCCACCTTCAGCACGAATTGTCTTGCCTGTGTAATGAAGGAAAACATCTTCCAAATTGGGTTCTCGAAGCAAGATGGATTCGATGAAGAACCTGTTAGCCGCTGCTACTTCCATTATGCGGGGCATAACGTTTCTCCCGCCGCGTACCGTTATTTCAAGGGCGCCATCGACTATTCGGCTCTGGGTAATCCCCAGTTTTTCTGAAAGTAAAGCGGTTAAATCGTCTATCTTGGCGGATTTAATTGTGATGACGTCGCCTTCCAGCGTCTCCTTCAGTTTGGAAGGAGTGTCTAATGCGATGAGTTTTCCATGATCGATTATTCCGATGCGATCGCTTAGCCTATCTGCTTCATCCATATAGTGAGTTGTGAGCACTACGGTTATGTCGTGTGCTTCTTTGAGTTCCTTAATATAAGTCCAGATGTGGTCACGCGTTTGGGGATCCAAACCTACAGTAGGCTCATCCAAAAATAGCACTTTCGGATAATGAATCAAGCCCCTGCCCAATTCCAGCCTTCGCCGCATTCCGCCAGAATACGTTCTCATGAGGTCGTCTGCGCGGTCTTCTAACTCCACATAGTTTGAGAATGCGATTAATGCGGTCTTTCTGCTCGCTTGGATGCACGCCGTAAAGATTGGCATGCATGAAAAGGTTCTCCCTGCCTGTTAGGCGGTCATCGATGCTTGGGTCCTGAAAAACGATGCCTATGCTCCTTCGCACTTGCATGGCTTCTTTAACGATGTCGTAGCCATTAACTTTCGCAGAGCCGCCTGTAGGCTTCAGGATGGTGCAGAGCATGCTGATGGTGGTGGTTTTTCCTGCCCCGTTCGGGCCCAGCAACCCGAAAATTTCACCTGATTCTACTGTTATGTCGAGTTTATCCACTGCCGTGAGCCCATTAAAATTGCGCGTTAACTGGTCAGTTTCAATAATGTGCGGCATGGTGAATCATCGGTCTTTTCTTTCTGCAATTGAAACGTAAGGCAGATTTAAGGTTATTTCTGCAAAACGCGACTTCCCACTCCTAGAGCTAAAAGCGGGTTTAAATGATTTTTTGATTTCCTTTTTTCTTCCTTTTTCTAAAAGTAACCACTGCGACAATGACAATCGCCGCCAAGACGATTGCAGTTAGGGCAAATTCAACGTGTATGTCGGCTGTTACAGTAGGCGGAATTACGGAACTTGCCACCAAAGGATAGCGGTCTTCGTTCAGAACGTCAATTACGTACGGAGTGTCGCCTATTCCGTCTCCATTAGCGTCGGTGCCATTGTAATCGCTCCAAAAGTTTCCACGTTTCCCGTCATCCCAAAGGTGCTTAGATTCAGTAGTGTTGTAGTCGATTACATACACAGCCGCTTAGCTGTCTAATGTTATCTACAAACTGGTTGTCGCTGATTTTTAAGTTGGTGGGTATGTTTCCAGGCTGGTTTGACCCGAAGTATACGCCGTTCTTGTTGTCCGCTATGTAGTTTCCAGTTATAGTGTTGTTATCTCCTGAAACCAAAATGCCCACTATGCCATCACGTATAGCGTTTCCCGTTATGGTATTGTTGGGAGTCCAAAGATACATGCCGATGCTGAAGTTCTCAATGTTCAGGTTTCTGATGGTTAAGCCACCGATGTCGTTTGTGGCTGTGTCTATGCCTATTGACCAAGTTTCAGTCTGATTGTCGGGTACTGTTTGGTTTGGTCCTTCACCGATGATCCAAAGAGTCTGAGACCCATTATACGGACCCATCAACCTATGTCCTGCGCCATCGATTACGGCACCCTTTCTCTCAATTATCATTCCTTGAGCTGAAATGTCACCAGTAAAAATGTATGTGTTGCCACTAACTTGAATGGGTACAGATGAAGGGTCGATGGAACCGTCCGACCGAATGTGAACGACCAGCCCCGTTATTTGAGAGTTGGCTGGCACAACAAGGAAAGCAGCAACGGTCAATAGTGCAACTGCAAGAACAGAAACTACCAGTTTCATCTTTCTCGTGTTCATGTAAGCCGTCCTCACTATGCTCTCGTGTGATTTATCATTTAGCCCTCTAGATGTAAATGCTTTTCTAAATTGCATTAAGACATAGATAAAAGCTTAAGCAAAACCAAAATATATCCTGCGAGAAATACATGGAAAGCTGGTTCGAAATGCAGTTGAAAAAAATCGCAGCCGTAAAAGACCGTTACTTCCTGATCCTCTGCGTTATGGGGGCATTCGCTATCCTGAGCTCCACGATGTCCAAGAATCCGGTGCTTAACCCCTTCGCAGTAAGCCTTGGAACTCCCAGTGACCTGTTGGGTTTTGTCGCGGCGGCATCAACCATACCTGGCATGCTCATCAGTTTGCCCGCGGCTTCTCTCTCTGACGTCATCGGGAGGCGCAAAGTGCTCCTGTTTTCCGC
Organism: Candidatus Bathyarchaeota archaeon; assembly: GCA_963760905.1. Classification (GTDB taxonomy): domain Archaea; phylum Thermoproteota; class Bathyarchaeia; order Bathyarchaeales; family Bathycorpusculaceae; genus JADGNF01. The sequence continues at coordinate 204,964 of CAVXEQ010000002.1, read as the reverse complement.
TTTTGTCTTTGCTTCAGCGCCGTTTCTTTATTTATTTGTGGGTACTTGGTGGCAGCTAGCCCTTGTGAGGTTTTATCACGGCTTCGCCACCGCCGTTTTCGTCCCAGTGACGGAGGCCACGGTGGCTGAGCAGTTTCCAACAAAACGCGGAGAACGCATATCCATACTCAACTCAGTAACGGGTGTCGGCAGGACTCTCGCGCCTGTTTTAGGTGGCGCAATTTTAGCGTTAACAAGCAGTGGCTTTCACGCTGTTTATTTGGCGGTCGGCGTGGCCGGTGTCACAACGTTTGTTCTGGCTTTTCTGTTGCTAACGGAGAAGAAAAAGCCAGTTGCCGAGCCTGTGGGCGCCCGGAAAGTCGCACTCAAAATGTTTCGGGGGTGGCGACAAATTGCCCGAAACCGAAGCGCATTGATGGTGAGTTTTGTTCAAGCTAGTCAGTACTACGTTTACGGTGCAGTTGAATTCTTCATTGTTGGTTACGCTCTTGGCGTAGCAAAGCTGGATGCCTTCTACGCTGGGTTGATTTTGACAGTTGAGGTTGCTACGATAATCATTTCCCGACCGGCACTCGGCCGGCTGTCGGATAAGAAAGGACGCCGCGTTCCCATAGTGCTTGGCTCTTTGATCGGTGCCCTACTATTGTTTGTCATTCCGTTGACCACTCAGTTTGGGCTGCTTCTACTCATCGCAGCCGGATACGGCTTAGGTTTCGCAATGGTAATCTCCTCGACTTCTCCACTGATGAGTGAGCTTGCGCCCGCTGGCTTAGTAGGTTCTTCTATGGGTTTTCTCAGCACCATGATGGACGTTGGTCAAACGCTTGGGCCAATCGCCAGCGGATTTGTTCTAGCCTCCGCCTTCCAATACACGGGGCTATTTGCATCCTTGAGCCTTTTGTTACTGGCTTCAAGCATAATCTTCGCTCTGTCAAGAATCGCTAAGCCAAAAGCTCAAACGATTCTAAAAGAAACCGCGAATTCTACTTGAACAGTAACTCTTTAAAGCAAAAACACCTTTCACAAAGTAGGCGAATAGAGCATGTTTGTCCACGCAAGCATCCGAACCAGTAACATGGAACGCTCCATAAACTTCTATACACGGCTTTTAGGACTCAAAATTATTCGACGCATGGAAATAGCTCAAACTAACGCTGAACTTGTTTTCCTGCAAGATCCTGAAGCAAGAGGCGCCACCCTCGAATTGACGTTTTACCGTGATCAGAAAAAATTTGTTCAAGCTGACTACGAATACCGCCTGTTTGACCACCTTGCCTTCGAAGTTAACCACATGAATAAAACAATTGAGGAGATGCGGAAGGCAGGCATAACTATAACCGACGAGCCGTACAGGTTAACTCCGACCGGTTCGCTACTTGCCTTCGTAGAGGATCCAGATGGAACCCTCATCGAACTCATTCAGAAAACGTAAAAATCAAATTCTTAATGTCTACTAACAGTGGAAAGCCTGGACTAAAAGGTTGATGAGATAAGATACTCCTCAAGTTATGAACCGCGTCACGCCCGAAGCGCACCTGCAAAAGTTCTCACTTTTTGAAGCAACCAACCACAAAATAGGAATATAGAAACGCGTAAAAAAGGAAAAATAAATGAACCTGCCCCCGTTTGCCAACCTAAATGCTGATCATTACTTGCTCTTTTTCTACTTTCACTTCGTATCTTGGCTCAGGCTTCGCGGCTGGTCCGCGTACCACGTTGCCAGTTTTAAGGCTAAAAGTTGAGCCATGGCAAACGCATTCGACGTTTTCTCCTTTAAGCTTGCCTTTTGAAAGCGAACATCCCATGTGAGTGCAGATATTCCCGATGGCGTAATACGTTCCGTTTAAGTTCACGAGTAGAATTGCTTTGCCGTCTACGTTTACAGCTTTCATCGTGTCGCGTTCCATATCCGCTTTTGAAGCAACTTTGCTCGTTGTCATTCTCAATTTACCTCTAAAAATCCACTATACCCATAGTAAAAGCAGAGATAAAACCATTGTCTTCCAGTCTTCGTTTCCGTAAGCATTAAATCAACCCACTTCAACTTAGTACTTTATAGAGAAGGTGTTTTTGTGCCAGACATGAATTTTGAAGGAACCGCTACCTGGAAAAGCGGAACCGAATGCGATCTATCAGTGAAAGGAAAACATCTCGTAACAGTCAGTCCACCGCCATCGTTCGGAGGCAAAGAAGGCTACTGCGTCCCCGAAGACATTTTCGCAGCCGCACTTGCATCTTGCATCAATACATTATATCTGCTGATAGCTAAAAACTCTGCCTTGGGTCTCAAAAAACTTGAAACACAAGCAGTAGTAAAAATGAACGTTGAAGGGATGGAAAAACTGATCTTCACCAACGTGCACTTCAGCATGACCGTAAGTTTGGAGACGGACAACGAGCGGGACCGCAAAAAAGCCCAAACCGTTTACGGCATGGCCCAGAAAATCTGTCCAATAAGGCAGTCATGGGGAGAAGGTGTACCGATCAGCTTCGACTTGGCTTTCGCTTAAGCAGGCACTCGCCTCTTTCTTTTTCTTTTCCGCTTTAGAACCCTGCTCTTGGGAAAAAGCAAATTAGCAATAAGCGCCGACTTAATCGCGGGAAACCCATGAGCAACTTACGTCCGCCCCTCACTTACCGAGGCAGAAACATAGGAATCGCCGCGTTGGTGGCGGCTCAATTGCTTGTGGGTTCTGTTCATGTCTTCTTTGGGTTATGGCTTCTGTCTGCCCAACGCATCGAGCCGTTTTCAGGCTTCCTTGGGTCAGCCTCTGGTCCTAACATTTACAGCATCTATACGGTAGTTTTCGGCGCTTTAACTCTGGCTTTTGCGGGCTTGCTTTGGCTGGAGAAACTGTCAGGCTGGATCGGTTCCGTCACGGTTGCGGTATTCGTAATCGCGGCGGATTCTTTGACGTTGCTGGATTTGCCCAGCATCCCCGGAATCCCAAAGTTTGCGGGATTTGGCGAAATCTCTTACAGCCTCATCGTTCTGATTTACCTGCTACAGACGCATGTTAGAGTCAGGTACAGAACAAGTCTTGAAAAAAACAAAACCTAAATCCACGCAGTTGCTATAGCTGAAGCCGAGTTCTCATATTGTCAGGTTTTTAAAAAGCTCTTTCGCGTCTGAAGGAGGAAACCCGGAATAGTACTTGCTGAAGTAACCAAAAACGGCTGTTCCCTGCCTCACATAAGGCTTAAGCTTGCTCGACCAATCCTGAATCTGTGCAGTCCGGTCAGTTTCAACTTTGCCCAATGTGCCCGTTACGGTTTTGCGGTTACCTTCCCACCGCACGTAAACGAAATCCGCAGTCACCTGTGTAACGAAGGGCATTTTAGCAGCGTCCACCCAAGCCAACGCAATGCCGTGTTCCTTCAGGAGGGCATAGAGTTCCTCGGTTAACAGAGATTTGTTCCTCACTTCCACCGCGTACCGATATTCCTTAGGCAGGGTCTTCAGGTAATCCCGCAGCAGAGGCAAATGTTGTTGGCGGAACATGGGCGGAAACTGAAGCAACAATACTCCTAGCTTCTCACCCAAACCGTCCACCCGTTCAAGGAAAACTCTGGTTTCTTCCTGGCAGTCCTGAAGCATTTTAATGTGGGTAATTTTCTGGGGAAACTTGAGTGAAAACAGGAAACCCGCCGGCGTCTGCTGTTTCCATTCAGTGACGGTTCCCGTTCTCGGAATCCGATAAAACGTGCTGTCAACCTCAACGGTGTCTAACCGCTCCGAGTAGAAAGACAAAAAGTCCTTTGAAGCCAAATCTTTGGGGTAGAAGCTGCCTTTCCAGAAGCTGTAGCTCCAGCCCATCGTGCCAACATGCAAGTTTCCAATTACTGGTTGGGTTTTAGCATTAACCAATTTTTTGCACCTGCCCGCTTCAGCGGCACCAAAACGTACCTCCCCTTGAGCTTTTTGCCGTCCAAAATGACCTCGACCATTTTTTCATCCCAAACCTTCGTTTCAAACGTGCCTTTGTCCCAGATTATGACTTGACCTGCGCCGTATTGGCCTTTGGGAATTTCTCCAGCAAAATTAGCGTAATCTAACGGGTGGTCCTCCACCTGCACCGCTAGCCGTTTGTCCTCGGGCGTTTCGGGAATGCCTTTGGGGACTGCCCAGCTTTTGAGGACGCCGTCTCGTTCAAGCCTGAAGTCGTAGTGGAGCCTGCGGGCGTGATGTTCTTGAACAACAAAGATTTTGGCAGCGCTGATTTTCTTTTCGGCTGCTGCTTGTGGCTCTGCAGTGCGTTCGAAGTCCCGTTTTGCCGCGTATTCTTGCAGAGGCTCCGCGCCTAGCTGGTCGGTTGCGCAGTCTTTCGGGGTCTTGTCGCTTCGAAGTCTAAGAAACCTGGGCATCCGCAGCCGGTTGTCCTTCGTGACAATTTGATATGCGACTTCGCAGACAAACTTGGGTTTAAGCCAGGTTACCTTCTCTGCAACATCAGCCGTAAACGGTGCAGAGTCGGTTTTTATTTTCTGAAATTCCGTCAGCATGGAGTCAAGCGTTTCCTGTGAGAAGCCAGTGCCCACTTTCCCAACATAAACCGCCTGGCCTGCAGCGTCATATAGACCAAGCAGGAGTGCGCCGAACGTGGCTTTTCTTGCGCCCGTGCCTTGGGTGTAGCCAAAGATGACGCAGTCGCAGCTCTTGAGCTTCTTGATTTTCAACCAGTTCCCGCTCCGCAACCCTGGCTCGTAAGCGCTTTTTTTCTTTTTTGCCATGACACCTTCCAACCCCTTCTGCAAAACCGCCTCATAATATGCTTCGCCCTTCTCCTCCACGTAATCGGCCAGTAAGACATGCTCGTCTTCCTTGACGGATTCTTTGAGAATTTTTTTGCGTTCCATCAACGGCAAATCAAGTAGCGACTTTCCATCTTTTTCCAATATGTCAAAAACGACGTAGGCCGCGGGCGACCGCCCTGTTTTGAGCAGGATATCTGTGGGGGATGTTGCTTTTCCACGTTCCAGTAGAGTTTGAAAATCCACTTTGCCCTTGCTGAGGACGATTATTTCGCCGTCCAGAACCAGTCCTTTTTGTTGCTGTTTTAGTTCGTTGAGTTCGGGGAAGTTGTCTATTAGTTCCTTATTGTTGCGGCTGCGGAGGCTGACTTCACCGTTGACGTAGGCTAAGGCGCGGAACCCGTCCCATTTCACCTCAAAAATCCAGTCTGCATCCGTGAAAGCGGTTTTTGCCTCTTTGGCAAGCATAGGCTTGTAGCGGTGGATCATTTCTTTTCCAGCTGTTTAAGAGTCTCCTGTAACGCCGCCATTAAGCCTTTAACTTCTTCTTTGGGCGGTTTCTCTACTGTGATAGTTTCTCCTTTGAGTTTCTTTTTGATGAGTTCTTCCACTTTCATCCGGTAGGTATCTTTGTACTCGGAGATGTCGAATTCTCCGGATAGATCCGTGATTATTTTTCGGGCTAGTTCAAGTTCATTTTTTTCTGGGGCTTTGAGGTCTTTGAGCTCTTCAAAACCGCTTGGGTCTACAACGTCGTATCCATACCTCATCGTTGTTAAAACTAAAGCGCCCTTGTAAGCGTGTACCAAAACCGGATACTCTTTCGTACGCAAAGTGATTCTTCCCACTCCTGCCTTGCCCATGCTCTCTAGCGTCTGTAGCAACAAGCCATAGGCATCGTTGCTTTTGTCAGGCATTAAAGCGTAGCTGTTGTAGAAGTAAACTGGATCAACACTGAGGTAGTCGATGAATTTGTCAATGCGTATGCGCTTATCCGACTCAGGCTTAACTGCGTCCAACTCCTCTTTCCCGAAGATGACATACTGGTTTTTGGTGACCTCGTAGCCTTTCACGACTTCGGGCCAGGGCACGATTTTGCCGTCTTTGGTGCAGACTTTCTGGTAGCTCAGGGGCGCGTTGTCGGTTTTGTGCAGGAAGTGGAAGGTTACGCCTCGGTCGTAAATCATGGGGTATAGCTTGATGGGCACGTTGATTAAGCCGATGTTTACGCTCCCCGTCCACATTGGCCGCTTTGAGGGTGCCCGTTTTGATTTTGCGGCTTCTTTTTCGGCAGGTTTTTCGGGTTCGACGAGTTCCTGTTTCTTGGCTTTTCGCGATTTTTTCTCCAAGTTATTTTGCCTCCAGTTTTTGGCGGTTCTCAAAAATATCTTTCCATGGCTCTTTCTTCAGCGCAGGGACACTTTGAATATTGAACTTGGCTGGCTTTATCTTTTTCTTCAGCTGGAACCACTCGATGGGCGTGGAAACCGTGGCGTCAGCCGTAACTCTGAGGCTGTAGGGGCAAACCATGGTTCTGCCGTGGCTGTTTTGCGTGTAATCCACGAAAACCTTATCGGGCTTTTTGGTGTCAACAAATTCCGAGACGACTTTTCTGTTTTCATTCATGAGCTGTATCCCGATGGCGTGGACAAAGTCTCTTGTCTCCTTGAAAGTGTAACCCTGCACAACTGGAACCAAAACATGCAACCCCTTCTTCCCCGAAGTCTTCACATACCCCTTCAGCCCCAACCGGTCAAGCTTCTCTCTAACCAAAAGCCCAACCTCACAGGCGTCATCGAAAGTAGCTGGCGGCTCAGGGTCTATGTCGAAGAAGGCGAAGTCGGGCGTTTCGCGTTGGGGCACTCGCGAAAGGGGCATATGAATTTCAACCGCCGCCAAATTTGCCAGCCAGATGAGCGTATCCAAATCGTTGCAGAGGATATAGTGCACGTTTCGCTTCGCCGACTGCGAGTACAACGTGACGGTTCTAACCCAGTCAGGCGTCCCTTGGGGAGAATCCTTTGCATAGAACCCCCCCTTATCTATCCCTTCAGGGTGGCGCGTCAACACCAACGGGCGGTCTTTGAGGAAAGGTAGCATCTGGGGTGCCATCTTGATTATGTACTCTATGAACTGGGCTTTAGTGACCTTTAGTTTGGGAAAGAGCACTTTGTCGAGGTTGCTGAAGCTGACTTTAGTGAGTTTCTCCATATTTCTGGAACACCATAAAAAACAGAACTGCGTGCACACAAAGAAGGTTACGCGGGAATTTAAACCGTTCACTGCCCAACAATACGAAAACCAGCTTATCACCCAAAAAGCAGGAGTTACAGAAGGTTCCAGAGAACAATGGACTAAACACCTTTTGAGTCCAAACCTGTTCCAACAAAGTTGAGAGGCGGATAGAGTCCTGATACTCTCAAACGGAACCTGCAAAGTTGCCCGCGGTTTTTCTTAAACCTTATATGCCGCTTAACCTGACCCTGATGTAATGTTTGCGATTACTGCACCAGACCTTATGGCAACGCTTACCTACGAAATCGTTGGAGTGGTCTTCATTATCCTATTTGGAAGCTCCCTTCATTTCACATTTGACAAGTCAGGACAAAATCGTGCTGTCGGAGTTATTTCGCCTGTGAACGAAAGCGTCTGGGAGCACTTGAAACTCGCGTTCTGGCCCTCAGTAATTTACGCGGCAATTGGCTTCGGGTTCTTGAATGGATCGGGCGGGAGCTTCCTTTTCGGCGAGGTGGTCGGCACCTGCCTGATTTTAATTATTATTCCTGTAGTTTTCTACAGCTATACTGCTTTCACAAGGGGGAAATGTGTACTCGCGGTAGATATTGCATCATTTGTTGTCGCCGTCATAGTTGGGCAGTTCGCAAGCTTCAATTTTCTAAGCTACAACTTATTGCCCCAATCTTTAAGCCTCCTCGGGTTTGCGGTTATGGTTCTGTTAGCCGCAGTCTTTGCCCTGTTCACATTCCATCCGCCGCGATTGCCAATCTTCCGAGACTCAGTTACTGGAAAATACGGAATCCCACGGCAAAAGCAGTAACGGAAACCGCAAAAAACCCAATTAAAAAATGGTGTTTTTCAAGAAAGTGCCCAACGCCATTAATGGATAACTTAAAATTAGTTGAAGGCTTAAAACCAAGAATTAAGCAGTCTAATGCATAATCGAGGAAAGATCAAAATGAAAATCATTCCTGGACCGGCAAGCGCTGAACTTGGCGAAAAAATCTCTGAACTCACAGGTTACGAAAAAGTTCCAGTGGCTAGTCGAATTTTCCCAGACGGCGAAAGCTACGTGCGCCTAGAAAGCACCGTAGACGGCGAAGACGTAGCAATTGTGCAAACAACCTGCGCTCCACAAGACACCCGCCTCATACAACTCGCGTTCATGGCTGCAGCGGCAAAACGCAACGGAGCCAAAAAAGTTACCGCAATCACGCCTTACCTGGGTTACGCAAGGCAAGACAAAATCTTTCTTCCCGGAGAAACCATAAGTATAGAAACCATAGCCGCGATGTTGAAAGCTGCAGGAATTGACCACCTCATCACCGTAAACGTCCATTCAGAACCAGCTTTAAGCAAATTCCCGTTTCCAGCAAAAACCATAACTGCAGTTCCCCTTCTGGCACAGTATTTTCTTCAGAAGGGCATCAAAAACGCATTCGCCCTCTCTCCTGATAAAGGAGCAATGTACATTGCACAACAAGCGCAAGCCGTTTTAGGCGGCGAAGTGGGGTACTTGGAGAAACACCGCGACCGATATACCGGACAAACCACCCAAACCGCAGAACACCTCAACGTGAAAGGAAAAACAGTGATAATTTTCGATGACATTATTAGCACCGGCGGGACAATCGTGGGTGCCGCCAAAATCCTACGCGAACAAGGCGCAGAATACGTCTATACAGCATGCGTCCACGGACTTCTAATTGGCGAAGCGGAAAAGCGAATTCTCGACGCAGGCGTGGAAGAAATCGTAGCGACCGACAGTGTTCCGGGAAAAAACAGCAAAGTCTCGTTGGCACCGCTAATTGCGCAAACGTTGAAGGCACAATCATAGTGGCAAAGCTCTTTTTTCTAATAAGCGGCGAATTCGAAACCCTCTCATTTGCTGAACTCAAAGCTATCCTTGAAGCCGAAGGCTACAGTTACACGGTAACGGAGAAACTGGACCAAACCGTAAGGCTACAAGCAGACCCGGAAAGCGTGAGGCAGATTCTGCGCAGAAGTGGGTACACACGAATCTGCGCCCAAGAACTCTTCACCTGTGACGCGAACGACCAAGCCGTAATCCAAGCCGCTAACGCCACGGACTTCAAAGCTGTTTTGGGCCAGGGCGAAACGTTTGAAGTTCGCATACGCCGAATCAGGGAATACGCCGAAAAAGAAGCCACAATGGATTACGAACGTCTGCTCGGTAAACTCATACTCCAAAACGCGCCCCATGCAAAAGTGAACCTTAAGCATGCAGACAAAACCTTCTTCGGTGTCTTAACAAACGGCAAACTTGTGTTTGGCATAAAACTCGCGGAGATAATTCCTAAACCCTTCGTGGAGCGCAGAGCTAGAAAAAAACCGTTTTTCCACCCTTCCGCCATGAACGCTAAGCTGGCGCGCTGCATGGTTAACCTTGCGCAAGCAAAAACTGGCGCTTACGTTTTGGATCCGTTTGTGGGGACTGGCAGCACCGTTATTGAGGCTACGCTTGTCGGTTGCAAGGCAGTTGGGATAGATACGCAACATAAAATGGCAAAAGGCGCACTTAGGAACATACGGCACTTTGGTTTAGAGCCTGAAGGTATTATACTTGGAGACGCAAGGCAGCTTCCTCTTTCACATGTTGACTGCATCGTTACTGACCCTCCTTACGGCAAATCTTCAACAACCATGAAAAGCAACACAAAAGCCATCGTTGAAGGCGTATTAACTTCAGCTCGCGACGTTTTGTGTAAAGGGCAACGGATTTGTATCGCTTCACCTAAAACATTAAATATCAAACGTGTAGGCAAGAAGCTGGGATACAGGCACATAGAGTCGAACTTTGCCTATGTGCATCGGACTCTAACACGTGAAGTTGCCGTATTTGAAAAGGAGTAAAGCCAATGAGTATACGCATTGTTTTCCTTGGCACAGGAGCAGCTGTTCCAACAGCTCAACGGAGTTTACCATCGGTCATATTGCAGCGTGGGAACGAGCAAGTTATGTTCGATTGCGGCGAAGCAGTTCAACGCCAGATGATGATAGCAAAGGTCGGTTTACATAAAAAACTTGGGATTTTCATAACACATATGCATGGAGACCACGTTCTTGGGTTGCCTGGTCTGCTGCAAACCATGGCTCTGATGGATAGGCAGAAGCCCGTGGATGTTTACGGTCCCGCCGGAGTGGCTCATTTTCTGGATTGTCTTCAAGAAACGTTGCAGTTTCAACTAACCTTCCAGGTTAACATACATGAAATTACAGATGCAGGTTTAGTTTGCAACGATGAAGGATATACTGTATCGGCTGTGCATTCTAACCATGCGGTCACAAGTTTCAGTTACGCGTTTATGGAAAAACCGCGTTTGGGGAAATTTCATCCGGAAAAAGCTAAAGAGCTCGGTGTCCCGCTGGGAGACGCTTGGAGCAGGCTCCAACACGGGCTTGAGCTTGTTTTGCCAAATGGCCGTTTAGTGAAGCCTCAGGATGTCACCGACCCGCCAAGAAAAGGCAGAAAGATCGTTTACACGGGAGACACAAGACCATTCGCTGATTTTCCAAGTTTCGCTGCTGAAGCAGATTTGGTTATTCACGAGTCGACTTTTGACGATGCTTTAGTGGAGAAGGCAGAAGTGGATGGGCATTCCACGCCACGCCAAGCAGCAATGGAGACAAAAGATGCCAACGCAAAAAAACTAATTCTTATCCACATCAGTGCAAGATATCCAGACGCAACCACTCTTTTAGAGCAAGCCAAAAAAGTTTTTCCGAACACCGTTGTTGCCCAAGATTTCTTAGAGTTGGAATTGCCTTTAAGCGAATAGTAGCTGCAGTTTCTCCAAGGTTTCCTCTACGTTATAGACTGATTCGGTGAGCACGGTTCCCGAAAAACCAGTTGCCTTCAAAGTTTCGGTGAACTGTTTCCAGTTTATCGCTCCATAACCGAGTCCGAGGTGCTCATCTGTCTCGCCGTGGTTGTCACTGATGTGAACATGCGCGATTTTTTTGGGAAGATTTTGAAGAAAGGGTTGGATTTGAGCTTCCAGATGTGCGTGTCCAGTGTCAAGGACTATGCCGATGTCTTCTAAGCCCGTTTCCGCGTAAAATTTAGTGAAATCTTCAGGTTTTTTCATTAGGAAGTTGTATTTTTCTGGCAGGTTCTCCATAGCGATTTTTATGCCATATTCTTTTGCAGTTTTATGGAGCTCGCATATGCTTTGAAGGTTTTGTTTCCAGTCTGCACCTGGATAAAAAGCGCTTATGCCTGATTTATTGCCTGGATGGAAAACCCAGAGATAAGCATCCAAATCATGTGCATACTTCATACTCTGCCTTAGCCGTTTCATGGACGCCTTTAGCATAGATTTGCTCGGCGAGGCAACGTTGATATCTGCGAATGGTGCATGAACTGAATATTTTAGAGCATGACATTTCGCGGTTTCGTTGAGGATTGCTACACGTTTCTTGCTCAACGAGTGGGTTCCGTCATCAACAACTTCAATATACTTCGTCGGCGCTTTGCATAATTGCTTAACCATTTTGCTGAACGGTTCGCTAAGGGTGTAGAGCATGGAGAGGCCAATTCTAGGCTGAGGCATAACTTGTTTTCCTCTTAATACTTTTAGCGTTTACCAGTCTGATCCGCACCTAATAACTCTACTCACAACTGACTCATGATTTTCTTTTATACCCAGTTTAGGACAGCGAACAGAAACGAATCCAAGTTCGTACGCTCTTGGCAAGTTTGCCTACACGATCAACCTAAAGCAAATATGTAAAGAAGTCACTTGTTACCCCGCTATGTAAGTTACCCTTGAAACAAGAAACGTCGTTACGCAATTAACAAGCAAAAAACTAAAAATGGTGGCCTTGATCATTCCTTGGTGTAAAGATAGATCGTGTGAGACGGATACCCCAGCGAAGGATTCTCCACGAAGTTTTCCACCTTCACAGGTTTCCAGCCCACAACTTCATAGTCGTGGCTGACCACTCTTACACCATTCCTGAGTTCTGATTCCATTTTCGGCTTAACCTTCTCATTTGCGCTCGTAGTTAAATATAAGAAAACGACATCTGCTGCAGTCAAATCCACTTTGAACATATCGCCGTTCACGATGGTCACGCGGTCACCGAGCCCATTCTCGTGAATCACATTCATTGCTCGTTTCGCTAAGTCTTCGCGCATCTCAACGCCTACCGCTCTGGCGCCATAGGTTTTCGCCGCCATGATAACTGTTCGTCCATCTCCAGCGCCAAGGTCAAAGAATACTTCACCGGGCTTCAACTGAGCAAGCTCAATCATACGTTGAACGACTGGCATCGGGCTCGGAACGAAAGGAGCAATAAACAGTTCATTTAGCCTCCATACTTGACTCTGACGTTACATTCAATTACTCTTTAAAGCTTTTGCACAAGCAAAGTAACTTACGCCACATATGCATCTTTCTTTGCAGACGGTCTCTTTGCTTCGCCGCATTTTAAGCAGCTTTGGGCACAAAGCTCCAAGTACTTCTCCTCTTGGTCTGAGCCCACTGCGGCTGCGGCTTTCTGGCATAGTCCACTGGGTTCGTTGCAGCCTTCTTCCTTGCATAGACCCGAAATGTATTTGCAGATGTCTTGCACATCTTTTGGCTCCAAAACGGCGCGGTTGGTCCTCACCAGAAGACATAGCTCCCGAGCCATAACGCAAGTTTTAACGTATTTGACGCGGTCCAGGACTTCTTCCCGCAGTTTCTTTCGGCTTATCTCCACTTCATACCTCTCCTCGTGGTTGATGCACTTAGGCATGAATATCGAGTTTTGCACTTAAAAGGTTGTTGTATTAATGGTCCACATTAACGGATTAATGTTCAAGTGCAGTTTTCCTTCAATGAAAAGATCTCTTTTTCTGTTGAAATTACGTGAAAACATAATGGTGCTGCCTGATATCTTTCCAAAATGCTTTTACCTTAGGTTTTTCGCTTTACAGATGTCTTTGTTGAGGTTAATTGTCTTGCAAGAAGGTTCTGGGAACGTTTTTGGGTTACTCGTAAAGCCAGTTCGAAGGCTTGTGGAGCAGAAAGGATTTCCTAACCCAACTGAACCTCAGGAAAAAACCATACCTAAAGTTCTGGAGGGCAAAAACGTTCTTCTAATATCGCCCACCGCTACCGGCAAGACTGAAGCAGCTTTCTTACCTGTTTTGAGTATGCTCCTCCAAGCACCAAAGACCCCGGGAATCAAGGCATTATACATTACACCTTTGCGGGCTTTAAACCGGGATATGCTGGAGCGGCTGGAGTGGTGGTGCAACAACCTCGACATTAAACTTGCAGTACGACATGGCGACACTGAAACCAAAGAACGCACCCGCCAATCTCGAAGTCCACCCGATATCCTGATAACAACGCCGGAAACTTTGCAGTCTATACTGTCGGGTTGGACGCTGCGGCAGCACCTAAGAAGTCTCCAATGGGTAATAATAGACGAAGTCCACGAACTCTCTGACAGCAAACGTGGTAGCCAATTATCTTTGGCGCTGGAACGCATCCGAACCCTCATCGGCAAAGACTTTCAGATGATCGGGTTGTCCGCAACCATTGGCAGCCCAGAAAAAGTCGCCCAGTTCCTAGTCGGCACCAAACGTCCCGTCGAAATAATCCGTGTCTCCGTCGCAAAAATGGTCAAACTGCAGATTCTCTATCCGAAACCCATCGAGGAAGATGCACGGATTGCAGGGAAACTATTCACTCACCCAGAAGTCGCAGCGAGGCTAAGGATAATCCGAGAATACATGCTCAAACACAAGTCGGTTCTTTTGTTCACCAACACACGCTCCATCAGTGAGGTTTTGGCAAGCAGGCTTAAAGTTTGGGATGTCGACTTCCCAGTTAGCATCCACCACGGCAGCCTCGCCAAGCCCTCGCGCATTGCAGCGGAGAAAGGGCTCAAAAGCGGTGAACTCAGGGGCTTGATTGCCACAAGCAGCCTCGAGTTAGGCATTGATGTCGGCAGAATTGACTTGGTAATTCAGTACATGAGTCCAAGGCAGGTTACTCGGCTTATCCAACGCGTTGGACGAGCTGGACACACCTATGGTCATGTGGCGCAAGGCGTAATCATCGGCATGGACAGCGACGACACTCTTGAAGCCCTCGTCATAGCAAGGCGAGCTTTAAAGGAGGAATTGGAGCCTGTGAGTATACCGCCTAAACCCTACGATGTATTGGCACATCAGATCGCGGGGATGCTTCTGAAAACGCGGCGCTTAGAATTTAATGATATCCTGACGCTCTGCAAAAGCGCCTACCCATATGCAGACTTAACCATGGAAGATATCGAGAAAGTCCTCAAATACATGCATGGACGCTTTCCAAGACTAGCATGGGTCTCCTTCGAAGACAAGGCGGTCCTGAAACCCTCCAGAAGCAAAGCTCTATTCGAATACTATTTCGACAATCTATCGATGATTCCTGAGGAGAAACAGTTTCTCGTCATTGATCAGACCGCCGACAGCAGCATAGGCGTTTTGGATGAAGCATTCATGGCCGAGTACGGCAAAGTAGGCACAAAATTCATCATACGCGGAAGCCCTTGGCAAATCGTCCACGTCACCGAAGACAAAGTGTATGTGCGGCCTGTAGATGACCCAAGCGGGTCTATCCCAAGCTGGATCGGCGAGGAAATCCCAGTTCCCTACGAGATAGCGCAGGAACTTGCTTTCATACGTGGATTAGTGGAAGAGAAACTCAAAAGCGGGCTTTCAACCGAGAACACCAGCGCCTTACTCACCGAGCGATATCCAACCGACAAGGAAACCCTGGCGCGAGCATTAACTGAAACAATTGAACAAATTAACGCTGGTATTCCGGTGCCGACACCCAGCCGAATAGTGTTTGAGGACTGGGGCGAATTCGTAATCATCCACAGCAACTTCGGTAGCCTCATAAACCGCGCCCTCGCACAGTTGCTTGGGCAGATTCTCAGCGACAAACTCGGCTTCGGCATAGTTGTGCAACATGACCCCTACCGCATCTTCGTCCAGACTATGGGTCGCGCCGACGCAACGCGCCTTGTCGAAGTGTTTGATGAAATAAAATTAATGCCCGAACAGGCAATTAAGGAGACCTTAACGAAATCTACCATCAAAACGGGTTTGTTCAAGCGACGAGTTATCCATGTCGCACGCAGGTTTGGGGCTTTAAAGAAGTGGGCAGACTTCAGCAATGTGAGCTTGCAGAAACTTATCCAAAGCTTTGAAGGCACCCCAATTTATGAGGAAGGCCTAAAGGAAGTCTTCACGAAGGACCTTGACGCTGAAGGGTTGGTGCGGGTTTTGAAGCAGATGAGTGGCGGCGAAATTCATTTGATTGCTGTAGATAACAGGGGCAATGCTACGCCGGTTGCGCGTACTGGCATTGAACGTGTCAGCATGAAAACTGACCTCATCCCACCCGAACGCATGCGCGCCGTTCTTGTAGAATCAGCTAAAGCGCGGTTGCTTAACGAGACGGGCAATTTCATATGCACAAACTGCTGGGACTACTTGGAAATGGTTCGTATCGCGGATTTGCCTGACAAGCCCAAATGCCCTCGATGCGGTAGCCAAGCACTTGGATTGTTAAAGGTTGAAGAGGAAAAAGCTGATCCATTAGTTGAGAAGAAAGGACAAAAATTAACTAAAGAAGAGGAGCGATTGCGAGTAATCGCCGAAGAAACTGCAACGCTGATAGAAAAATACGGCAAACTAGCGGCGGTGGCGTTAAGCGCAAGAAAAGTTAAAGCTTCCGACATCGCACGCGTGCTTGAAACGGAGCCAAAGCTGAGCGACAAATTTTACGAGTTGGTGTTGGAAGCTGAGCGTAAAGCTTTGAGCAAACGATTCGGATAACTCCCAGCAATTGTTACGCGCTATAGGCGAGTGTTTAGCAGCAAGAAACTAACGTCGTAAGGTTCGCCACGTTAAAGCGTGGTTGTTTGAGGGGGATTAAGATTTAATCTCCACACACTAACAAAAACCCAAAAATATGGAAAAGAAAAAAGGTAAGCGTCATTCTTTCTAATCAATTCAAGGTTATGGCTTTACCGCTTCAAAGGCTTGCTCTGCAGTGATTAAGGGAGTGATTTTTCCATTGTGATGTGTCAATATGGGCGGACTTAGAAAACCTGATACTGCCTTGAAGTCGTTAGATTCCAGCATGATGTAAAAAACATGTTCTATAGGGCAGACCCAAGCTCCATGGACCGCTATACCATACTTTTCAGCTGAGGCTTTCATGCTATTGAACCATTGCTTGCCTTCCTCGTTGTATTCTTTTCTTCCCAAGCACATCTCAGGAGAATGAACCAAAGTCACCAAAAACAACAATTATATCACCTCTTAATGTACAACGCAATTCGTTTTTCTTTAACGTTTGTGACTGTAGAATACCCACAACAAAAAGCAACTGCTAGATTAAATCTTAATTTTTTTCTCTTTTATCTATTTCGCGTTTTCGTAAGTACTACTTTTCTTGCGTTCTCCCCTCGCTCGCGTAAGTGAATGTATATGTCATCAGTGTCCGTTTGTCAGTAACTCGAGCAAAAAACAAGAATTCAAATTCATATTAATAGCCAAATCAAACAGCTTCCAACAAAAAAGCGCTTGCGAGTATTCCGCTTGTCTCTTCCTGCAACTACCAATCTTCAACTTAAAATCTCGTTCTCAGAACATAAGGCCTTGAAATATATTTTTTCAATGTTCTCTCCTTCTTATGTTTAATCTAAACTAACTCTCCAGAGAAAATTAGTATATATACAACTTATTTCCAAATCTAGTTTTGGAGAAATGGAATGGTTGAACGATCTCGGGCCTTCATTCTTTTTTTGTTGATTGTTGTCTCCGTTTCCCTCTTCTTAGTGGATTTTGAGTACCCGAATGCGTATCTCGAAAAATCTTTCTTGACTTTTCTGTCTCTAACAATAGTTTATCTCCTTTTTGAAGTTCTTTTCGAAGAATATGCTTCAAAGAAACTGAAAGATTCAAAGACAAGGTATTCTTTTAGAAAGATCATTTCAATTTTGAGCGTTGCTGTGTTCGCTATTGTTTTTGTTAGTATTTGGTTAGTTGAAACGCAAAGCGTTTTGGTTGCTGTTGGGTTAATTGGGGCCGCGATTGCCTTTGCTATTCAGGATATTTTTAAGAATTTTATAGGTGGTGTGATGATATTTTTCAACGGGATCTACCGGGTTGGAGATAGAATTGAAATTAACGAAAAGTTTGGAGACGTTATCGATATTAGTCTTTTCTACACAACGCTTATGGAAACCCGAGAATGGGTTTCTGGTGACCAAGTAACGGGTAGATTAGCCACTATTCCCAATGGCTTAGTCTTGAATGGAACCATTCAAAATTATACCAAAGATTTTGATTTTATTTGGGATGAGATAACTGTTCCAATCACATACGATAGCGATTGGAAAGAAGGCTCGAATAAGATTCTTGAAATCGTTACCGTAGAAACCAAGAGTATATGCGAGAATGCTCAGAAGAAAATGGAAAAGATTGAAGGCAAATATTATTTTGCTAAAAGGTCTCTTGAACCTGCTATTTTCTTGACCCTGACAGACAACTGGATAACTTTTGGAATACGATACGTGACTGAAGTTAGGCAAAGAAGAGTTCTTCACGATAAATTGAGTAGGTTAATTCTCGCCGAGATTGAGAGTTCAGGAAAAATCAAGATTTCTTCAGCAACAATTAATATCACGGGATTTCCACCTGTTAGATTGAGAAACGAGAAAGACTAGTAAAAGACGTTAGTGACCAGCAAAACCTTAGCGGATTTCAAATTTTTATCATTTTTATAGTTCCAGTCGAGGAATCCAAGTATTTCTTTCGGTGCTGTTAGTCTCCTGCTAAAAATATAGACTTATGTTTCACCGCTAAAACGCCAAATAAAGTTTCAACAATCACCCGTTCTTTTCTTTTTTCAAAATGTCGACTCCGTCTTCTATTAGGGTTACTTTACACAAAAGGCGGCTAAATGTTTTTCCGAGCCACCTGTCCAGATACAAATGAACGATCTTCTCCACCTCTTGGATTTGCGCGCATTCTGTTCACATTATGCGTAACCTTTTTAGGGCTTTTTCAAGCGTCTTTGACGCGAAAATGTATAATCCATGTAATTCAGTGCGAGTTTTCTATTCGAACATAATGGAAAGTTTTTTATCTCTCATCATAAGAAACCATGGATGCGTAACATCATTACGGAGGAAAATTAAATGGGAAAATGTCCAAAATGCGGAACTGAAGTCTCCAAACCGAAGAAAACTTGGAAAATGGCTGGAAGACCCGATAAAGCAGGCAAACGCATGCAGCTGGAAATCGGCCTCTTCGAATGTCCTAAATGCCACGCAACCTTCCGCGAAGTCTTAAGCAAAAAGAAGATTTAAAGGCACTTCGGTTTCACGCTTACAATCTCACTTTCCTCAACTTTTTTCTTTCTTTGAATAATCTTTGAATAGCAAGTTTTAAGAACATAGGTCGTTCTTTGAAAAAGAATGTTTATCGATTGGAAGCCAAAACTTGACAGCCTTCACTAAAAGACTTTGGAAAAACGAGTCAGTAAAAACTTACATTGTCATCGGCTTAATTGTCTTGGCCGTTTTCGGATTCTGGTTCGGCAGTCAACTTGTTTTACACACAAAAATTACACCAGTGTTGGCTGTGGTTAGCGGCAGTATGTGTATCCCATACGATGCGGCGTGTGATGGTTGGAGCCATCCTTTTGTTCGAACCCTCCACGTTGGGGATATCGTTGTCATACAAGGTGTTAATCCCCAAGACCTCAAGGCTGATTACCCCAACAGCGACATAATCGTTTTTCAAAGACCAGATTTACCTGTTGATAGTCCTAACGCAAACATAGTTCACAGGATAGTCTCTGAAGTGGAAGTAGACGGCAAACTATACTTTTATACTAAAGGAGATGGAAACAACTCACCAAACACATGGCCAAACACGCCTCAACCAACAGATTACTGGTTTCCTGACCCAGCTAATCCTAACAGCACATACAACGGTGCTATTTCCCAAGATTACGTCTACGGCAAAGTGGTAATGCGCATACCATGGATCGGGCAAATTCCAATGTTTATTCATAGCGTTCTAGGCGCAAATAGCTCACTTATAGTGATCCCGATAATCTTTGTTCTAATAATAATCCTCATTGTCTTCGAGTTCGCGGCACCATTACTAAAACGAAGAAAAAATCGAACTCCCAAAAAATCCATTTTGGGTGATTCAAGTCTAAGCGGTAAGTATTAAAACTTCCAAAACACATGAAACAAACACATTCGTCCTCTAACGGAAGCCAAAACTTGACATCCAACACTAAGAAACTATGGAAAAACGATTACTTCCAAACATTTATTGTTGTTGTTCTTATTGTTGGAATAGTTTTCGGTTTCTGGTACGGTTCCCAACTTGCTCTAAATACCAAGATTCCACCGGCATTAGCCGTGGTTAGCGGTAGTATGTGCATTCCTTATGATGGTGCATGTGATGGTTGGACACACCCATTTGATAGAACTCTGCATATTGGGGATATCATAATAATCCAAGGTGTTAATCCCCAAGACCTCAAAACAGACTACCCGAACAGTGACATAATCGTTTTCCATAGGCCAGATAACCCAAGCGAACTCATAGTTCACCGAATCGTAGCCACAACAACAATAGATGGAAAAATTTACTTCTTTACCAAGGGGGATGGAAACAGCCCCCCTGATACTTGGCCAATTGTTCCTCAAAGGTATGAGTATGACCCGTGGTACAGTGGCAACGTAAGCATTCCACAGGGAGCAGTTAGCCAAGATTTAGTTGTGGGAAAAGTCGTTATGCGCATTCCCTGGATTGGGCATATCGCAATCTTCATGCATGATGCCTTAGGCGTTAACAACAGTTACATAGTCATTCCCGTAATTGTCATACTAATAATTCTGCTGATTATCATTGAGTTCGTGGCACCTCTACTTAAACGTAAATCCGCAACTGTTGAACAGAAACTCGCTGCCGAAAAGGCGTAGATGTGTTTATAAACTGAGCTATTTAATAGAAGGTACTTAGCCAAAAGAAGTGCGTTTCATGCCTAAAGTTAAAGCCACAATCAGCATTGAAAATGTTGTTGCTTCTGCCACGCTAAACCAGAAAGTTGACCTCAACGCAGTCGTCAAAGGATATCCTGGGGTAGAATACCGACCTGAGCAATTTCCAGGGTTAGTTTTTAGGCTGAAAAGACCAAAAACAGCAACTCTGATTTTCAATTCAGGCAAAATGGTTTGCACTGGTGCAAAGAGCGAAAAAGAATCTCGAAGAGCCGTTATGAAAGTCGTTAAAGAACTCAAGAAAGGCGGCATAATCATCATCAGCAAACCTGAACTGAAAATCCAAAACATCGTGGCTTCGGCAAATCTTGGCGGTATGATTGACCTCGAAAAAGCCGCTTATACATTGGGCAGAAGTATGTATGAACCTGAACAGTTTCCAGGCTTGATTTACCGTATGGAAGAACCAAAAGTGGTGATTTTGCTGTTTGCAAGCGGCAAACTTGTTTGTACCGGAGCAAAGAAAGAGGAAGATGTTTACGTTTCAGTGGATAAGCTGCATGTGATACTAGAAGAGAAAGCCCTAATCTTCTATGATTAGTCTACAGGTTTCTGGTTATTTTTTCTTGATTTGCTTCACTATGGTTTTCAGGTTTTCCTCATCCACTGCACCTAATTCGTAAAGTGTGTTTGCGATTTCGCTGATCTTCAACAATGGATGAAGCTTTATGCCGTTCTGTTCCAGCAGGTCTTTTCCGCCTTCTTCCCTATCTAGAAATGCCACTGCATCAGTTGCAACTCCACCTTCGGCGCGAACTGCATCGACAGCCTCTTTAAGAGATAGACCCGTTGTCACTAAATCGTCAACAAGAAGAACTCTATCACCAGAAACCAAAATTCCTTCTACCCGTCTTTCGCGTCCATGGAGTTTAGCTCCTTTGCGAACGTAAAGGAACGGCTTTTTGAGGTTATAGGCAACTATGCTAGCGAAGGGTATGCCTGCGATTGGGACTCCTGCAATGCGGTCGAAGTTTTTAAGCCCGATTTGTTTGGTTATGGTTTCTGCATAGAAGTCACAGATGTCTCTGTAGGCATCTGGGAAACTTGGGACGATTCTCAGATCCACATAGTACGGGCTTACTTTTCCGCTTGTAAGTTTAAACAGCCCAAATTTTAAGGCATCAGTGTTGGTTAGAATTTTTGACATTTCAACTTTTTTTTGGTCTTGTTTACTCAAGTTTTCTTTTCCCCCTTTGACACCTGATAAATCTTGTTTACTTCGGGGATAACACACGCTGTTTTCGGCAGTTCTTTTCGAAGGATTTGAGTGAATTTTTGCTGGTTCTCCACCGAGTTGGAGTGGTAGGGAACTGCCACTTTAGGCTTGGTTAACCAGGCGATTTCAGCGCCAGTTTCAGACGAGGCTCCTTGGGCGATGCCGACAGTGCAGAAAACTACATCTATCTCTTCTGTTTTGCCTATTTGAGCCATTTCTGGATATGGCAAGCTGTCTGCGGTATGCCAAACTCTTACGCCGTCCTCGCTTGTCACGATATAGGTAACCGGTGAACCTGCTTGGTGTTTGCATTTTTCCGTTCTGATGGAGACTTCGCCGATTTTTGTTTTGTCGCCTACGTGAGTTTCTACGAGTTTTTCCGTGGGAATGAGCAGTTTCAGGCTTTTGGTTGATGCTTGATCAGCTATGACCATGCAACCGGTTGCTTTTTGAATTTCGGCAATTAACCGTTGGTCCAAATGGTCGTAGTGTTCATGGGTGATTAAAACTGCGTCTACCTGCGGAAAACTTTTCGCTTTTATATCGACTGGATCTATGAGCAGCGTTATCGTAGGGGTCTTCAGGAGCACTCCTGCATAGTTGTTGAGCCAAACGAAGATAATGCTGTTTTTTTCTGGGACCTTGTCTACCGGCATAATATTGTTCCTCAAAGGTAGTATTATTGTTTACTGCGTTTTAAAGAAGTTGCTATAGAGATCTTCTTTAACGCGATTTTCTTTGCACTTTCTCTTTTCAGTGGGGGCGTTAGTTTGTTTTTGTTTTCGTATTCAGGTAGGTTTGTTTTCGTTTTGTTAATGCAAAAAAAGCGGGTTTCATGTTGCGCAGGTCACTTCGGGGCATAGCTTATGGAGATGAATAGCTAATTCGTCGGCGCTCTCTATAAAAATGCTCTCGACAACGAATTTACAGAGAAATGAGCGTTTGTACCACGTTGCAACCGCTTGATGCAAAAAGGTAATAATATCTTCCATATGCTTCGAGCATTTAAGATGTTTTTGAGAAAAAGATAGATCGTTGTTTGTTAAATCAAATGAGAATTTTTTTCAATAGCGACTTTATTGCTAAATATTCTTCGTTTGGGTTTGTGATGACTTTTGTTGTTTCGCCAGAGATCCGGTAACCATCCTCGTAAGCTAACGCGTATCCTTTTCGGTGAAGCTTCTTTAGGCAACTTAACGCTTTTTCCAGGAGCAGCAAATCCACGTCGGCTGATTCATGAGATAAGTTGATTATCACTTCAACAAAAAAGGAGACAAAGTTGGATGTGTCTGCCCTTGCTCCGATTCCGATACGGTAGTTTTGGTTTTTTTCGACGAGCTGATAGGTTTCTTTGTGTTTGGCAATCTTTGCTTCTGCAGCTAAGGCTTTGATGTCTATTGGGTTGGTTTGATTCAAGTGATGTCCTCCGATTATGCCGCTGATTAGATTCTGTAGTACTTTGCGTACAGCGCGATTCCTATAACTAAGATGGCAACGCAGGAAACAGAGACTAAGGCTGTGTCAAGCAATATGGTGGTGCTGGAGATGGCTGCGCCCCTGAGGAACAGCGATGTTAAGGCGTCGGTAACGTAGAAGCTGGGCACGAATTTGCCTGCTACCTGAGCGCCTGAGCTGAGGGATGCTCCAACGAAGGTTCCAAGGAACAGTTGTGGTAGCACGAAGAGGAAGCTGATGCCTGTTGCCGCACCTGGAGATTTGGCGATTGTTGCTGTGATTAAGCCAAAGCCAACGTTGGACAACGAGAACAGTAGGACAAGAACGAAAGCGAATGCGTAAACTGGTAAGCCAATGTTTGGTCTGAAGCCCAATACGTAGGTCATGACGAAAACCAAAACCGCTTGAATTAAAGCAATACCCATGTACGAAATAACCTGACTTACCATGAATTCCGTGGAGGTTGTCGGCGTGATGCGAACGCGTTTCATCATTCCGTTTTCTCTGTCTTGAGCGAAAGACTGCCCAACCATCATTATGAGGAAGATTGACGCGAACGTGAACATGCCTGGAGCGATGAAGTCAAGCGCAGATACCGTTTTGACTTCGACCAAAGAAGCGGTTTCTAGTCGAAGCGGCGTTAAGACAGCTAATTGATTTTGGCTTGTTAAGCTTGCTAGAACCTGTTGAACTATGGGCGGAATTGCTTGTGTCGCGACTATTGAGCCCTTGTCAAGATACAAAGAGACTGTTGAGTTTACCCATTGATTTGGGTTGTTGGGCGAGTTCTGGTACGATGACAGGCTTTGGGTAAATTCGCTCGGTATGACCACCACGGCTTGGACTTTACCCTCAGTGAGGTCGCTCTGAGCGGTTTGGTTGTCTGCGTAAACGTTTATGTTGAATATTTTTGTGGCAGTCAGCGCATTTAGAAAAACCTGTGACTTCTGAACATCTCCCTGGTCTAGGTTGACAACGCTAAGGCTGTAGTGGGTTTGTCCCCCGCCGACACCGCCAAATGACGCGCCAAAAGCGAAGACGAATACTATGGGAAACAGGAAAATCATGAACAGCACTGCAGGTTCGCGAACGGTCTTTTTCAGTTCTTTCTTGGTGAGCGCAGAAATTCGCTGGAATTCCATTTAGAGTTCCTCCCGCATGTTTCTGCCTGTGAGCTTAATGAAAACTTCTTCTAGGTTCTTTACGCCGTGTTTTTGGATTAGGTCTTCAGGAGTATCGAGGGCAATTAGTTTTCCATGGTCAATTATGCCCACGCGGTCGCAGAGCTCTTCAGCTTCCTCCATGTTGTGGGTGGTTAAGATGATAGTTTTGCCCTGTGCTTTCAAGTCCTTCAAGAAACTCCAGACTGCGCGGCGCGACTGTGGGTCCATGGCAACTGTTGGCTCGTCCAAGAAGGCTACCTGTGGATCGTGAATCAAAGCAAGTATCAGGCTTAGACGGCGCTTCATGCCACCACTGTACTTGTCAGCTTTTCGTTTTGCATCATCAGTAAGACCCATCTTGTTGAGAAGCATGTTGCGACGGCTTTTGAGGGTGTCCTTATTCATGGTATGTAGGTTGCCGAATAGGTCCACGTTTTCCGCTCCTGTCAAATAAGGGTAGACAGCGGTTTCTTGGATGCAGACGCCTATGAGTTCTTTTACATTGACGTTTTCTTTCTGGGTGTCGTAGCCGCATACTGTTGCTTTTCCGCCTGTTGGCTTCAGGAGTCCGCAGAGAATGTTTAGGGTGGTTGTTTTGCCTGCTCCGTTTGGACCTAAAAGGCCAAAAAATTCGCCTTGGCCAACCTGCAGGGTGAGGTCGTCTAAGGCGGTCGCATCTTGGTATTTCTTTGCAAGATGCTCGATTACTATTGCAGATTTGTTCATGTTTCGGTCGCTTCCATTTGTCTTCTAAATGCTCATTGCTTTTGGAGCATTTAGTTTCATGTCAACTGCTGAGTATAGAAAATGGCCAAAAAATCGTTGCTAAAGGACCTTTTGTCACATGGCCGGTTGAAGAAAAGGAACTACGGCTTTTCGACTAGCTGGTCCCGCCAAGTATTGAACATGTATCCTATGTAGAGTATGTTAGGCACCACTGAAGTGACGCCTTGTTCTTTCTCAAGTTTCTCACGCAGATTCTGCAATTCATTCATGCTGTTAGTCCAAACCGTATAGATTACAGTGTTCGGTACATTAACATAGCACCAGAAAAACAGGGTGTTCGGAGCGTATTTCCTAAGTATTTGGTAAGGTAAAGTGCCGATGTCCGCGTTCGGCTTCAGGTGAAGTTCAAGAATCGTAATGATGTCATTCGATTTGTCCGGGTACCATTCCAAACCAAGCTCAATGAGACTGTTTTTCACCATGCGTTGAAGTCTATGACGCACAGTTTTTGCTGAAACGTTTAACTCAATAGCAACGTCTGAAATCGCTTTTCGTGAATTGTCCTTCAGGGAACCAATAATTCGATAGTCCAGGTCGCAAAGCGACAAGTTGGTAGAGTTCTGATTTTGTGGAAGTTGAATTGTTGAAGCCGCCATGATTCCTATTGTCGGTTCAGGAAGGCCTGCCTCTTTTTTGATGTAGGCGGTTAAGTCCTCAAGTTCATTTAAGCCCTTGAGATATGCTCCGATGTAGAGAAATTTGCCGCCGCCGACGGCTAACCAGTAGATAGAGCCTTGAGCTTTAAGCTTAGTCGGCAAATCTTGAAAAGAGCTAAGTTGGGAGGTCCCGGAGATGAAAACCACTATTGCTTTTGATGCCAGAACACTCGCCTTGGCTGTGAATTTACAAATCACTCCAGATTCAATCAGTAATTGGATGCGCTTATGAATAGCATTCACAGAAAAATTAAGTTTCTCCGCTAACTCAGCATAGGAGAGTCTTGAGTTCGCGGAAAGAAGCATAAGTAGGCTCATGTCAGTTTTATCCATCTTGCAACATGCAATCTATGAACGAAACATCCTTAAAGATTTTGAGCCCCAGAAGTTGAGGTTTCAACTGCCATCTTTTCGTTTTCCATAATGCATCCTTAGTTGAGCGACAAGTTTTTGCAGAGATATTCTAGTTTGATGGTGTTTGTTTGATAAGGCTTAATAGACGCCTGCACGGTGTCATTTTACTATAACGCGTGATGTATTCATGGTTGACGTTTGGCTTCCCTACGGAAAAACCGATGTTTGCGTTAGAGTTCCCGCCCGAAACCTCATTGGTTCAATCGAACCTAAAGAGAGACAAGCCTGCCCAGACGCCAAAGCCGAAGTGGAGCGGGCCTTAAAAGATCCTATTCCCAAAGGCACCAAACGCCTAAGCGAAATAGCTCTGCCCGAAAGTAAAGTAGCCATCGTCATTGATGACCACACCCGCAAGGCACCAAGCGACATTATGCTTCTGCCTGTCCTCGCGGAGCTTAACTTGGCAGGTGTCAAAGACGAAAACATAACAGTGATTTTTGGCAGCGGAACCCACCGCCCAGTCAAACCTGAAGAAGCTGCCCTGCTTCTGGGAGAGGAGACGGCTAAACGCGTAAAAGCCATGAGCCACGACTGCAGGGCCACTGACTTAGTTCTTGTAGGCACAACCAAACACGGTAACAAAGTTTTCTTAAACCGAATCTTCGCCGAGGCTGATGTACGTGTCCTTTTGGGAGACGTAGGATTCCACTACTACGCTGGATATGGCGGCGGACGCAAGAGTGTTTTACCCGCGGTTTCAGGCGAAGAAACCATAAAATTCAATCACGCTTTAATGCTGAACGCCAACGCGCGAACAGGCGTTTTAGAAGGCAACCCCGTGCATGAAGACATGACGGAAGCCGCAAAACTGGCGAAAGTAGACTTCATCGTAAACGTAGTTGCCAACAGCAAAAATGAATTAGTTCAAGCGTTCGCGGGCGAACTAGAACCAGCGTTCGCTGAAGGCGTCAAACTAGTTGACGACATGTATCGAGTCACCGTGGACCGACGTTCAGACATCGTAGTTGTCAGCTGCGGAGGCACCCCTGCAGACATAAACTTGTACCAAGCCTACAAAGCAATTGAAGCGGCATTAGACGTTGTTAAGCGTGGCGGCGTAATTATTCTCGTCGCCGAATGTACAGAGGGACATGGGAATCAAGTGTTTTATGACTGGATGGTTCGGTTTCCCGATTTGAAGTCGGTTGAAAAAGAAATTCGCCGCAACTTTGTCTTGGGCGGGCACAAGGCGTACTATTTGCTGAAAGCGCTGCAGAATCACCAGATAATCTTGGTTTCCTCGTTGCCTGATTATTACGCAACTAACATCTTCAAGCTTAAAACTGCTCGAGCGGTTAATGACGCTTTGAATGAAGCGTTTAACATCGCAGGTAAAGCTTCAAGGGTTTGGACAATTCCTCAGGGCAATTACACGTTGCCCGAAGTGAAAGCCTCAGCAGATGAGGCGGCGCTAAATGCGTCGGCAACGTAGGATAAAACGTAAACTTTAAGTTCCGTCTGGAAAACTGGTAAGAGAAGGACTCAAAGATGCAAGAAACCTTCAAGCTCCGAAAGTTCGAGCCTGACGACCTACAGGATGTAATGCGTGTTAACCGCGTCTGCCTGCCGGAAAACTACACCGACATGTTCTTTATTGACCTGCACGAACGTTTCCCAGAAACATTCATCATAGCAGAAGAAGACCACGAATTAATCGGCTACATAATGAGCCGAATCGAAGTCGGCTTAAGCAACTTCGGGCTAGGCGGCTTGCTCCGCAAAGGTCACGTAGTCTCACTCGCAGTCATGCCACAAGCTAGACGAAAAGGCGTCGCGTCAGCATTGCTAAAAGCAGCGATGGCGGGCATGACTGGGTACAAAGCTAAGCAGATTTACCTTGAAGTAAGAGTAACAAACCAGGCTGGCGTGAACCTCTACAAAAAGTCAGGACTTGAAATTACCCGAACCATTCCAGGTTACTACAGTGACGGCGAAGACGCCTACGTCATGAGCAAAAAACTATAATTCGATCCCCAGATTCTCTAAAAAATAGAGAGAAAAAGTTACTTTTTCAGTTTCTTTAACTCGTTTTCTAATTCTTTAATGCGTTTCTTGAGTTCAATGTTCTCTTTTTCGAGCGCCTTGATTTTTTCTGTTTGCTCAGAATCGCCGTGTTGGTGTTTTTCTTGGTCTATGGCTTTCTCGTCTACCCATGGCGGTGTGCCCGCACTACCCCAACCCATAGCTGCTTCACCTCAAATAGTACTTCTTTTTTAAGCTTTAAATATACGTTTTCTTAGCCAGAACCTGCTTTCGAGTATGTCGAGTTAATATATTCCGCTAATGGTTTGATATTGTTTCGTCGGCAGAGCTAATTGGCATTTTCCCAGAAAAGGGCATGTGGAGAAATCCAAAATGCAAACCAGAACAAAATTTTAGGTTAAGCACGCAGCAACGGCGGGAAATCAAGCCTGGACAGCAGAAGAACTTTGACAAACACGAAAAAAGAAACCGCAAG
The DNA here is from genome assembly GCA_963760905.1 of Candidatus Bathyarchaeota archaeon. Taxonomy (GTDB): domain Archaea; phylum Thermoproteota; class Bathyarchaeia; order Bathyarchaeales; family Bathycorpusculaceae; genus JADGNF01. Next base: position 176,725 of record CAVXEQ010000002.1, on the reverse strand, counting down.
GCTATTCCTAGGAATTTGTACACAAAGAAGAGGAAAAGCAGGAAAGAGCAGCTAAAGTAAACGCTGAGCCCAATTTGTCTCAGTGCCTTATCTAAATGATTATTTTTTGACTTTGACCGAAACAAACAGGTTGTCCTTGATGTAGAACCTCCAGCGCATATTTTTCCATTCATCGGCGTAGTCTACTCCTATTCTCGGAGTCTGAACAATGTCGCTGTCGTTGATAGTCACACCGGCGTCTTTAATGTAAAAAGGCGGAATACATATGTCAGAACCGTTTTGCCTCTTCGATATGCCCATGGCCATGCAGAGCCTGCTGGGTCCATTCGCCAAGTTGGCTATCTTACCTTTCGATTTAGGCCTACGTTTCTTCATAAGTTCAATTCCCTCCCGAGGCTCTATTGCTCTGAAGAAGACAGCTTCGGGTTTCCCTGGAATTGCGCCTGCTATGACGTTAAAGCAGTAGTACATGCCGTAAATGAGGTAAACATAAGCGTGTCCCTTTGGGCCAAATTGAATTTCTGTTCGTCCTGTGCGGCGGTTGCCATATGCGTGTGAGGCTTTGTCTTCAGGACCCATGTAAGCCTCCGTCTCGACGATTACGCCCGACGTAACGCCCTCTAACGTTTCGTGAACAAGAATTTTTCCCAAGAGCTCCTTAGCTACAACGAGGGGGTCTCTTTCGTAGAACTCTCGTTTTAAAATCATGCTTTGAGAAAATGTGGCTTACATAGATAAGGTTTCTTGCGGAGGGATGGTTCGCCAACTTAGGATAATCTTTTTTTCTGCTGTATTCAAGTTCCTCTGCTTGCTGAAAATTTGCTTTCGTGCAGCTGTTACCAGAGTTGCCGCGTAAACCATGTCAACTGCAAGGATAGCAGCCAGAAGATTAAAGCGGATTTCTGTTGGAAGCCCTGCTGTGATTCGGAAGAACTGGAAGTTACCTATGCCCGCATTAAGGTTCATCGAACCCATCAGAAGCATAACAATAGTCATGGGAATGGCAGCGTAAACTGAGATTTTCTGCCTTATCTTAAAGAGCAAAACATATGTTAGGATAACGGTTGGGGCATAATACGCAAATGCACCTAAGGCGCCAAGGGGCCAACCGAGCGGATTCACTTCAAAGGCTACGCGGGCGACATCAATAGCGTAAAATGTTGTAGCCAAATCATACGCCCAGCACCCCAACGCAACCCCCTGCAAACCAAACAGGATTTGGCTCCATTTCTCAAATGAGTCGGTTCGTTTAGAAACGCAATTTTTTCTCGTGCCCCAAAAATACGCCGCGCCAGAAAACGGAATAAGCAGAATTAAGAAATAAAGCAGGCCTAACCATGCGTCTCCGCCTTTGAGTAGTGAGATAATGCTAAATATGGAGACGGCAGCGATTGCAGCGAAGAAGCCTTTGGCTATACTCTTCAGTAAACTTATGTGCATACTCCCCACTTAAACTGTCATGTCGTGTGATATAAGATTTATTCTATATTGGTAACCTCTTCAACTTCATCTACACAATCTATTTTCTCTATCAATAGCCGTCGATATCTATGGAAGAAACCGTTATAGGTATCTTTACCGTGAAGCAGTAGGCAAGGGGATGCAAGTCATGACAAAGCCTAATGCCTTATTGGGGGAAACGAAAAAAATCGCCTTAATTGCTCACGACAACAAGAAAACCGACCTTATAGATTGGGTCAAATTCAATAAGATTACTCTTTTGAAACACGAATTATACGCCACTGGCACCACGGGTAAACTTCTGGAACAGGTGCTTGGATGCCAAATAACAGTTTTTGAAAGTGGACCATTAGGCGGAGACCAGCAGATAGGCTCACGCATCGCTGAAGGAATAATAGACTTTCTCATTTTCTTCTGGGATCCCTTGGAGCCTCTGCCGCATGATCCCGACATAAAAGCACTCTTGCGCGTAGCTGCCGTCTGGAATATTCCCGTTGCCTGCAATCGGACTTCAGCTGACTTCATGATTTCGTCTCCCCTAATGAACGAGAGTTATCAGCGGAAGCTTCCCGACTACGAATCATATAGGCAACGATTCAAAGATAAACAAAACCGCATAGAGACCCAGTGCTGAACCGTCGCTAAATCCATTACCGCCTCTTTAGGTAGAGTTTCGCGCGTAAGAATCAATTAACTTTTTTCCAGATACAACAGCAACATAACATTCTGTCCCAAAAAAGGTGTCCACACCAGTCAAAACGGATTCAAGGTTAACAAGCCCAGCCTTCTGAAAGAATACTTTAACCTCGCCTGCTGAGGGCGTGTAGAAAAATCTGTTTAATCCAAACTTGCTAAACCAAGCGTAATCGGGACCTCCCACGACAACTGGTGCTCCGGACTTTGCGACTCTTGCCATCTCCTTCAGTGCCTTCTCGGGGTCTGGGAAGTATTCTATGGCACCAACTGAAACCACCGCGTCAAAAACGCGATCCCCAAACGGCAAATTCTCTGCATCGGCTCTTTCGAGGGTCGCCCTGCTTTTTGCTGAATTAAGGTTCTTGGCGGCTCTGCACAGCTGCACTGGATTCATGTCTATGCCAACAACCTCGTAGACATTCTCCCGCTCTAAAATGCCCTGTGTAGTGTAACCTGTCCCGCAGCCCACATCAAGCACACACAAACTTCTGCTATCGCCGATTCGGCTTACGATTTCGTTTCGCATCTTACTTGTGTAGAGATGCGGGTTCAAAATGTCGTATGCCGCGGAGAAAACCCTGTAAAAATTTAGTGCCCTATGTTTATCCGCTAGAAACGCTGCATTCGGATTTCTTGAGAACGCGGGCTGTTGGGTTTTTTCATTTGCTGCGATGAAAACTAATGACAGCGCGCTCATTATGCCTGTGAGCAGGCTTGCCAGGGCAAACAGCATGGAATTCGTGAACTCATCAATTGCCCTCGGAGTCACGGGTTAACAACCACGCTTCCCCACATGCCCAACTGTACGTGCGCGTCAACTTGGCAGATGTAAAAAAAGGTGCCTGCCTGAGTTACGGTAAAAATAACTGATCCTGTCTGGTTTGCTAAGAGCGGGACAGTGTTACTTGCGATTTTTGCATTGAACAGCAATTGGGCGTCAGACTGGTTTGCGTTTACCAACGCCCAGTTATGAGACATCTGCCCCACATTAACCAGAGTCAAATTCACAACGTCGCCCACCTTGAAGGTCAGCGTTGGACCTGGCGAAGTTAACGTGCTCGAAGTGTTTCCAAACCCGTATACGGTTGTGGAAATTTCTCCCGCGTAGAGTGTGGCTTCCACGTTGGGTGTTGGGGCTGAACCGACGCCTGCAACGATTGCAGCGGCTAGTAGCACAAGTGCTGCCAAAGCGGCGAAACCTGAAAGTAGCCATTTTCGGCTCAGCTCCTTTGGGTTTTCCATGTAGTATAAGTAAACTAGTAATGCGAATGCGAGGAATTCGGCGCTGGCGAGTAACCCGAAAATTCTTTGCTGGGTAACGAGGTCAAGCAGCCATATTGTGATTCCGACGGCAACAATGAAAAATAGTAGAAAAACCGCAATCAGGCTTAATTCGTTGTAAGGGCGCTTCATTGTGTCTGCACCGCCTTTTCATAAGCCAAGACGAAGGTGCGTAGCATTCTGCACATAAAGAACGCTGAAAAAGCAAAAGCTGTGGCAGCAAAACCGAAAAGCGGCAAACTAGCTACTATGTTTGGTAGCGTGTTTACTAGCGTCGCCAACGAAACTGAAGCGACTACCAAGAATAAGACAAAGATGGCCGTGAAACGCGTAAACATGCTATCAACGACCTGTTTAAGACCCTTAGCTAACTCGGTTTTTCTTGGCGCTGTAATTTTAACTGGAACCGTTGAAGGCGCTAAAGGCTGAGAAGAAGTTGCAGGAGCCACCGGAACAGGTGTAACAGTTGGTTTTCTTCGAAGCCGGTAAACGCTCGCTAATAGCGCTGCCGTTGCAAGGGCAACCCCTCCCAAAACTAAGACAGCTTGGTAGTTGGGAATTATCTGTCCGGGAGTTAAGTAGCCCCAAATTGTCAAAGTGATAAGCTCCATTATAAGGATGGCGCCGACTGTGGCGAATAGAGGTCTTTGGCTGAGGTCTCGGCGTTTGCTTCGGTCGTAGAAGGGCAGCAGAAAGAGGAGAGCCAAGAAAGCCACTAGTCCAACGATGACGAAGACTGCTTCGGGGCCTTCGAAGGCTTGGATTTTAAGGAGCTGATATACCCAGAGTAGATACCAGTCTGGTTGAACAATGTACTGGCCGGCTGTTGCAGGCGAATATGCTGGAGGTAAAGCAATCGGAAACAGCGATGACACCGTCAGCAATATGGCTATGTAAGAGCTAAACAATATGAATGCGTATAGGAAAATTTTGGGGAACCAGCGGTAATATTTCCCAGTTTTGGGTTTACCATATGCTGGAACGTATGCGGGACCATGTACTTCATACATGTAAATTTTCAGCCCTAAGAAGGCTATGAGCGCCAGCGGCAGGAAAACTGTGTGTATGTGGAGGAATGTGGTTATTTGAGAAGCATCGCTGCCTGAGCCTGTAGCCACGAGCTTTCCTAGATTTGCTAAGTTAGTTGGCAGGAAGTTTATGAAGCCGATGGCGACGTCGCTGGCTGACTTTGAAATAACAGTCCAAGGCAAAAGGTATCCGGTCACGCCAAAACTGACTACAACAGCGCCTAAAACGATACCTGCCAGCCACATGAGGTCGCGGTTTCCCTTATGAGCGCTCCCAAAATAGTTACGCACTAAATGCAAAAACGTAAGCAAAATCATTGCATATGCTGTGTACAGGTGAAAAGTCTCCGTGAGATGCCCCAGCGGAACCGAATTTATAATGAACGTTGTTGACGTGTACGCTTGGGCAGGGGTGGGCACGTAGTAGAACAACATGAAAATGCCCGTTAAAGCTTGCAGACCAAATGTTACCGCTAAGAGCAATCCAAGCCAGTAAATGGGGTTCAAAGCGAAATCTGGAATAGGCTTTAGCGGAGTTTTGCCAAAGCCAAACTTTACATCAAACCAGTCAACCAATTTGTCGTACACAGATTTGTTGCTCATTCAATTCACGCTCGAACTGTGGCTTGGGTAACTAAGTCTCCACCCTGCAAGTCATACTGCATAACCAGCGCGGGATCTGTGGTTCCAGGTGGACCATGCCCAAAAATCGTTGGCGATGTCATTCCAACGGCGCTTAAGTCTCCTGATGCAGCGTCTAACTCCAGTTGAACCATGGGCACTGGTCTGGGAGCAGGACCGCCTATTACTTTGGCGCCGTTTACAAAATCGTATTGAGAACCGTGGCAGCAGCAGTAACCCATTGGGAAAGTCGCTTTGTACGAAGAATTGCAGACTGGCGAACCGCCGGGTGGGACAAAACTGAATTGACAACCCAAATGTTGACATATAGTGCTGAACGCAACAATGTCTTTGTTTGGGCCAACGCCATTTTCGGCGGCGACTCCTAACTTCACAAGAACGTTCGGAGTGTTAGATAACGGATAATTGAACGATAAGGGCGTGAGCAGTTGGACTTGGTTAATATTTGTCACTGTAACTTTTGGCCAAGCAAGTGAGGGAGCCGAAGTTGGAACAAAAGTTGCCGCTTTGATTGAGCTTGCAACAGCCGCTATCGTTATGGCTCCCCCTGCGGCAGCGGCAAGTTTCAAAAAGTTGCGCCTGCCCAACTGAGCCGGTTGCATCGTTGGCTCGGTAGGCTGTTGAATGGGTTTCTTCTCCAGGATTGGCCTAACAGGTATTTGCGAGTTGGCCTCCGCGGACTCGCCCATAACGGGGTACCGGAAGACGTTGTCTTCGCCGTGAGGTGCGGCTTTTATGGCTTCAGTTAGGTTCTGATTTCTGGTGTGCATGCCCATATGCTTGCCTTGAGGCCACAGTTTGCTGTTGGAAAAATCATAAACTTTTCCTTTAAAAACAATGTAAAGCGGATGGCCATTTTGCCCATCAAACTGTTCTAATTCGGAAGTGGTGAATTTTCTCAGTTTTGCTTCGCCCAAAAAATCCTCTCGCATTAAAAAGCCTTTGAAAACCGGCTGTTAATACTTCTTTGTTTTGTTTTAAAGATAAATCTTTTGGATAAATCAAATCTGTAAATCTGCTGTCCGAGAGCTTTTTGGTATAATAGACTTATGATAGTCTCAGTGATTCCGCAATTTGAATAAGGTGCTCTTTGTAGACACTTTCTCTAAGTGGTCCCAAACCTTCGATGGCTCTTTCAATGTACTGGTCTATTTTTCTGGAGCAGTAGCGTATAGATCCGCTGTTTTCAAGGTTACTTTGCAATTCGCCCAAAATGGCTTGAGTTTCAATGGGATTTTTCTTTTTCGCTAAATCCAGTTTTTGCAAAAGCCCGTCAGTATTGGTGTGTGCGGTTTTGTATAGATGGATAAATGGGAGCGTGGCGCGGAACTCTTTAACGTCAGGAGGTAACCCGTGCTCAATCGAAGTTACATCCTGCACATCGTCCTTAATTTGGAAGGCTAAACCAAAGTTGTTTCCAAAACCCGCTAAAGCCTCAACTTCGCTTGATGAACCGTTTGACGCGAGGGCTCCGCACATTGTAGCTGCCTGAAAGAGACTGGCAGATTTTTTCTCGACCTTTTCTAAGTAATCTTTTTCGGATAAGGCAGCGGTTGTCTGTTGCACATCCAAGTATTCACCGTCAGAAAGCTGCAGACATGTATTCGACATTACATCTAAAATTTCGCTTCGGTAATTTCGGCACATGCTGAGTGCAAGAGAAGCCAAAGCATCCCCCACCAAAATGGCTTCCTTAACGCTCCACTTAGAGTAGACTGACAATGCGTTCCTGCGGAACATATCCTGGTCCAGAATATCATCGTGAACCAGCGTCGCTGAATGTAGCAACTCAATCGCTAAAGCTAACTTCTGCAGCTTCGTTCTATCTCCTCCCACGCTTTCGCCACTAAGTAGCACCAAGATGGAGCGAAGCCGTTTCCCTTGAGTCTGCAGGGTATATTCGATTTGTTTGTGGAGTCTCAATTCGCCGATAATCGGTGCCAACGAATGAAGTTGTGAATCCAAAAGGTTTTTTGCTTCTTGGACATAAGACTGCAAATCGTTTTTATCTAAGGCAACCTGAGCTTTTTTAGCAGTCATATGATACCCTTCAGAATGGATATATTCAAATTCATTTTACATTCGTTATAAGCTTTCCTGAAGCGGAAAAGCTCCAAAAGTTTTTTAGTTACTCTACGTTGAGAATTATTGGAAATTTCATGCCAGTTCTTAAGCTATCTTTTGTGAGATATTTTCTGCTGAAATTTACAGTGGAACTTGGGGCATGTTTGCGTTTTGTGAGAAAAAAAGGATGTTAAAGAGAAGATAAGTCAGCAAGTGGCTCCTCGTTTTCAGAAAGCAGGAAGAAAAAACATGATACATCAATATGACGCTGTAATTGTGGGCGCAGGAATAGCCGGGCTAACGGCAGCTCTAAAAGCTGCTGAAACCTGCAAAGTCGCTGTAGTCAGCAAAGTATACGCTTCTCGTTCTCATTCGGGTTCGGCGCAAGGCGGCGTGGCTGCCGCATTGGGTAACGAGGAGGAAGACCATTGGGAATGGCACATGTATGACACGGTGAAAGGCAGCGACTACCTAGCAGATCAAGATATGGTTGAGGTTCTTGCACGTGAAGCTCCTGAAAGGGTAATCGAACTGGAACATTTAGGTGTGCCATTTAGCCGTAACAGCGAGGGCCAGATTGAGCAACGTCGTTTCGGTGGACACACCAAAAATTATGGAGAAGCCCCAGTTAAACGTGCCTGTTACGCTTCGGACAGGACTGGGCGTGTAATCATGGATGCGCTCTATGACTATTGTTTGGTGCGGGGGGTTAAAATTTATGATGAAGTATTTGTCACATCTCTTTTGATGAATGAAGGTCGTTGCTGCGGAGTATCTGGATACGAGTTGGCGACAGGCGAACCCAAAATATTCCATGCTAAAGCAGTTATGTTGGCCACAGGTGGCTGCGGCAGGATTTTCCGGACAACTTCTATGTCGTTTGCGGCCACAGGCGACGGTTTTGCTTTAGCTTCTGAAGTTGGCGTTCCATTGGAGGACATGGAGTTTATGCAATTCCACCCTACTGGAATTCATGAACTAGGTGTTCTGGTTAGCGAAGCAGCAAGGGCCGAAGGGGGCATTTTACGGAATGGCAAAAACGAGCAGTTTATGGAGAGGTATGCCCCAACGTTGAAGGATTTGGCCCCGCGGGACATTATTTCAAGAGCAATTTTGACTGAGGTTGCAGAGGGTAGAGGCGTCGAAGGTTCCGATTACGTTTATCTTGATTTGACTAACGTGGGCAAGGCGCAGTTGGAGGAGAAACTTTCGGAAGTTACCTCGTTCGTGAGAACTTATCTTGGTGTTGATGCCAGTGTGTCACCTATTCCTGTGGCACCGACATGTCACTACATGATGGGCGGCGTCCCCATAGATGCAACTGGACGAGTATTAGCCGATGGGAAAACAACTATTTTACCTGGATTGTATTCAGCTGGCGAATGCTCATGCGTTAGTGTTCACGGCGCAAATAGATTGGGAACGAATTCGCTGGTTGATTTGGTGGTTTTCGGCAAACGAGCAGGATTGGACATTTCGAGATATGTTGGGGAAAACGGTTTCTTTTCTTTGCCCGTGGATGCCAAAGCATCTGTCGAGACGAGGATTGATTGGTTACTTGGGTCAGCTGGAAACGAAAGAGTCAGTGAAGTTCGCCGAGAAATGCAGAATGTAATGACTCAGAAATGCAGTGTCTTCCGTGACGAATCGAACTTAGTGCAGGCGTTAGGCAAGATTCGTCAACTAAAGAGTCGATGCGCTAATGTCGGCTTAACGTATAGGGAAAGACGATTTAACTATGAGTTAGAAGACGCATTTGAGTTGGGAAACATGTTGAATTTGGCTGAAGTCATTGTATTTTCAGCGTTGCAGCGGCAGGAAAGCCGCGGAGCACATTACCGCAACGATTTTCCTCAAAGAAATGACGAGAAGTGGCTAAAGCATACATTAATTTTTCAGTCACCAAACGGGCTTAAAGAAGATTTTAAGCCTGTTGTGGTTACGCGGTTTAAACCCAAGGCGAGGACATATTAGTATGAAGGTAAAACTGAAGGTTTTTCGCTTCGATCCAAACACCGCCAAAGTACCCCACTATGACACATTCACCTTAGAAGCAAAGCCGACGGATAGGTTGCTTGATTGCCTTAACAAGGTTCGTTGGGAACTAGACGGCGGCTTAGCGTACCGGATGAGTTGTGGGCACGGCATATGCGGTTCTGACGGAATGACGATTAACGGGGTCTCAGCGTTGGCGTGTCAGAAGCTTGTCAAAGACTTCGAAGAAGGCAAAGAAATTCTGATCGAGCCCTTGAGTGTCTTTAATGTGGTGAAAGATTTAGTTGTAGATTTGGAACCATTTTTTGAGCGAGAAAAATCTGTGCATCCGCCTGAGGGCATCGTTTTGGCGGCATTGGAAAATGAAAAAGAGCACCTGCAAACCGTGGAGGAACGCGAAAAATTCGATGACGACCTCAAATGCGTCATGTGTGCATGTTGCGTTTCTGCTTGCCCAGTAAACCAGAAAGAAGACCCAGCTTATGTTGGTCCAGCTGCAATCGTCCGAGCTCACAGGTACATCTTCGATTCAAGGGTCAAAGGTACGCTGCAGCGTCTATCGATTATGGACCAAGCACATGGAGCATGGAGTTGCAAAAGCTACTATAAATGCACCAAAGTCTGTCCAAAAGGAATTCAAATAACGAAACATATCCTGGAAGTCAAACGTAAAATTCTCGATGATCTGCGCCCCAAGAAATAGAAACCGCTACTATTTGCATGAAACAAGTTTTCTCATAAATCAGTTTATCAGAAAACCAAAAAGTCCTTCGTATTAATTCAAGTTTTGAGTGGAAACACAATAAACAAATAGATAGCCGCTGATATTCTCGCTAACGTGATGGAAATGTCTGATGAACATCGTTCAACTAAGGAAGTTGAAGTTGACTTTGATAGGCTAGCTCGTTTAGGCAACAAACTCAATGAGTTGCTCGTTAGAAAAACCAAGGGCACAGCTGAGGCATATGCGGTTCTGCGTTTTCTATGTGTTTGGTACGAGGAAGATTTGGGGATTGCTTTCTCGCCTGAGTTCGAGGAAGAACTACGTAATGTGATTAAGAAGAGGTTAGAACGAGATGAGTCGGAGCCTTCAACATCTTTGTAATCTTTTTTGCTTTTTGGAAGGGCGGGTAATTTATGGCTCGGTAACAATTTCTGGCTCTTGAGCTTTTATAGAGATGACACCACTTTCTGATACCCTTCATTTTGCATGGCAATTGTTTTTACCCCTGAACCACCGGAAAAAAATGTTTTTAAACATGCATTTTAAAACTTCCTAAACAACGACGAGATTTACCGAGGCTAATGTGGCTTGTTGTAGGGTTCTCTTAGCATGTTCGCTTTCGTGAAAAGTTCTTTCAATTCTTCGTCGCTTGCGCCCATGCGGATCGGTGTCAAGATGTCGACGAGGTTGTCGTTTCTCATGAGGCATGGCTTGAGTTTGCCATCGCTGGTCACTCTTAGGCGGGTACAATGCATGCAGAAGTCACTGTTCTCAGTCGGATGTACCACTTCTACAGTCACATCTGGCAGATGGTAAATGAGTCGATTATGCATTAGACGCCGCGTCTCAATCTTTAATGCCTTATCTCTGAGCATGTCTTCCTGCTCGGATAAAAAGCGATGATGTTTCAAATAATACACGTTGCTCACGTTTATCGGGTCTAGCTCTATTAGCTGCAAAATCACGCCCATGTCGCGGGCAAAGTCAATCATCTCGGGAACATCTGTAACGTTTACGCCTTTGAGGACCACCATGTTAAGCTTAATTGGGGAGAAGCCTGCTTCAATGGCGGCTTTAATGCCTGCTAAAGCGTTTTCCAGTTTTCCGCCAGTCAATTTGCTGTATGTATCTGGGTTTAGCGTGGGCAGGCTGATGTTTATGCGTTTCATGCCCCCCGCGCAAAGAGGCTTAGCTAGCTTGTCCAATAGCAGCCCGTTTGTGGTCATTGAAAGATCGCGCAGTCCAGGAATCCCCGCGATACCTCTTACGACTTCGCAGACGTCCTCGCGCATCAGCGGTTCCCCTCCCGTCAGCTTAATTCGCGTGATGCCAAGGCTAACTGCGATTTTCGAGATTCTGACTATCTCTTCACGGGTCATTTTTTCTGCTGAGACGTTAGCTCGTTTGACTTCGCCTTCCCGGTGGCAGTAAGCGCACTGCAAATTGCAACGCTGGGTAATCGAAATTCTCAAGTTTAGAAGAGGGCGACCGCAGTTATCCGTTAAAGCCATCGTTATTCCCGAGCGTGCTTGACGATATGACCAGCCTCGGGCGATATAAGCAATTCGACCGCAACTCGCGCGGCGTCAGGGGAGCCTGGGATACAAAAAAGTGGTTTCCCATTTACGACACCGGCTACTGCACGCGTGGTCAATGCGCCAGAACCATTCTTGTCGTAGCTTAAGCGGCGGAAAAACTCGCCGAACCCGGGCAGAGTTTTCTCGAAAAATTGCGAGACCGCTTCGATGGTGACATCGGTGTGGGTTATGCCAGTGCCTCCGCAGAAAATAGCTGCCTCAACGCCCGGATTATCCAAGACGCTTTTTACTGCGTGTTCAATCATGATTTTATCGTCTGAAACGGTTCTTCTAAACAAAACAAAATGACCTGCAGCCTTCAGCAACGTTTCAATGGTGTCGCCTGAGGTATCAGTTGTCGTTTCGCCCTTTTGCATGGCTTGATAGCGGCTGGTGCTGCAGATGAAAACTGCAAAATTCACTTTGCGGGGTGCATGTGCCTTATGGGTTTTGGTACTTTCACTCATCCGTTACGCCTGCTTAAACTTCTTCACAACATGAATATTCTCAATAGCGGTGCTAGGGTACTGCCCATTTTGGTCTTTCTCATACTGCTTAGTCATGTCCCAGACCGTCAGCAGTGCTACTGAAACCGCAGTTAATGCCTCCATTTCGACGCCGGTCTGCGCTTTTGTTTTGACTGTTGCGGTAACTTCAACCGTGATCTCATCCGTTACTCTTGCGTCAACTTCCACTTTCGTCAGTGGCAGCGGATGACAAAGTGGAACTAGCTCACTACACTTTTTTGCTGCCAAAATCCCTGCAATCTTTGCCGTATACAATGGTTCTCCTTTTGCAATTTTCTTCTTCTGAATCAACGCAATAGTTTCGGGTTTAAGCTTGATTGTTCCCGCTGCTGTTGCCTCGCGGAATATTTCTGGTTTAGCAGATACATCAACCATTGTCAACTTCTTTTTTCTCCTTAAACATTTACTTGGTTACTTCTTGTTTGCTTCTTCCCAAGCTGCTATCAAATCCTGTACCGCTTTTGCCTTCGCTGAAGCTTGGTTAAATCTGTACATGCGAATTCTGCCATATGTCCTTTGCTGGAGAATGCCCTCGTCTTCCAAAATCTTCAGATGTTTGCTAGTAGTGGTGAAGTTGACGCCAATGCGTCGTGCCACATCGGATACGTTCAGTTCACCCAATCGCTCTACTAGCTTGAGAATCTTCATCCTCGGTTTTGAAGAAAAAATATCCTCAAGCTCCATGTGATCACCGTTCCTCTCGTGCAAGAACTGCGCGTAATGCTTTCGACAGTTCCTCTGCGGAGACAGATGGCAAGTAAACCAGCGTCGAGCGTCCACGTGTAAATTCCCCTGAAACTTCAGTTTTCAGGAATCCTAACGTCGAAAGCGTCTGAAGGTACTTCCACACCTGCGTGTGACTGACTGCTTTTTGGTTATATTCTTCGCAGGCAACAGCGTAGGCTTGCTCAATCTTTGAAAGCGTAGAATAAGCCTCTGTATTTTCCAAGAAAACTTCCGCCGCGCCAAGCAGAAAAAGCTTTTCGTGAAGCTCTAAACGTTCTAACTCACTTTTAGATAATGTGGGTATTATGTTGGAGACGGCTTTTCGTACACATTCAGGTGTCACAACGTCCGAGTCTTCGGCATCGGCGTATTTCCCTGCTCGCCACAACAATTCGATGGCAAAACGGGCGTTTCCGCTTTCGTCTTGGGCTAAATCTGCTGTAAGAGAAACCACATCTTCCGGTACCGTGGAAAGCTCAAAAGCAACCGCAACACGTTCACCAAGGATATCCATGAGCTGACTTTTCCCATAGCGCTCCAGGTGAACCACGTTACGCTGCAACGTGCTTCTTGCACTGTCGTCCAAACGCTTGGTTGACTCCAAATCGCGCATGATACAGACAAGCGAGATGCGTTGCGGCTTATTTTGCCTCATTTCTTGCATCCGAGTCAAATTATAAACCGCGTTGGAACCTTCACCTTCGATAAGACTGTCGAACTCATCCAAGGCCAAAATGATATACGCGTTTTCCTCATCCAAATGCTGCAACAACGCCCGCAGGACTTCTTCCGCGCCGTATCCACGCTGCGGAAACGTGGGCTTCAAAACCGTTAATGCATGCTGGAGGATGAGGAAAAGTTTGCCACGGTATTCTCGGCAGTTAACATGTACATAGTGAAGGTTCACGTTACTCTTGTGTGCCTGTATGGTTACGTCTGCTCCGAATCGTTGGCATAACGCGGTTTTTCCGGTGCCAATTTCACCTGTCACAATAACACGCTGCGCCATTTTGTCAGGGATGTTCAGTAGGAAGTTGAAGAATTCCATAAGGAGGCGGTGTTCTTTTTCTCGGTGAGGCAAACGAGCTGGAACGTAGTTTATGTCCAGTTTTGACTCGTCTTTAAACACGCTATGGTGGGCCTTCAAGCTTAAACCTCAAACCAAACAATCGGTTATTGCACGCTGCTTGTTCGCCAAGTAATAGTGAGTTTAGAACGAAAAGCCTAATAAATCCATTAGGGCGAACTTACCGGATTAGGAAAATTTTGTTGGTCAGTTTCCTTTTGCTAAAAAGTTTTTCATTGTTTAAAGCCAATCACTTTCGCTGTCATTATGTTTTGCTAAACCAGTTTTTATTGGAGCATTTTTAAACGGCTAAACCATCCAACAAAAAGGAAAAGGAGATGTTGCAGGAAAAATATAATCATAAAAACCTTTTTAAATATATTCTGTAACCTGTTACATCCGACTTACAATGATACCGAAATACTTTTTCCTCACAAAGGGCGTAGGCAAACACAAAGAGCAACTTCAATCTTTCGAGCTTGCGCTTAGAGATGCAGGTATCCAACACTGCAACCTAGTCGCCGTCTCAAGCATTGTTCCACCTGGATGTGAATTGCTACCCAGGGAAAAAGGCTTGAAGATGGTGCGCCCCGGAGAAATCACATTTGTGGTTATAGCCAGAAATGCCACCAACGAACCACATAGGCTAGTCGCTTCATCGATCGGTGTAGCTATTCCTTCAGGCAAAAATCAGTACGGCTACTTGTCGGAGCATCATAGCTTTGGCCAGCCCGATGAGCTTGCTGGAGACTACTCCGAAGACCTTGCAGCCACTATGCTGGCAACAACCATGGGCATACAGTTTGACCCTGAAACAGCCTGGGATGAACGCAAACAGCTTTTCAAAACCAGCGGCTTAATCATCAAAACAGCCAACATGACCCAGACGGCTGTTGGCGACAAAAACGGACTCTGGACAACAGCGGTGGCAGCAGCAGTTTTCGTTCCCCCAGAAAATGGCAACCCAGAATAAACGAGTTTTCTTTACTCGATAAATTTTTTTCTCCTTTTGCTTTTTATTTCTTAACTGAACCGTTTTCTATTTTTTCCAAGATTAATCCCGATTTTGGTTTAGAGTTGTATAGAGATTGAGGATAGAGTTATAGCTCCTGTAATTAGCGTGAGGACTGATAAGATGCAACCGCTGAAGTGTGCTCTTTAGAGTAGAACGGTACCGCAGTGCACTAAGCCGTTACCAACCCCTACCCGCGCCATTACCTTTACGAAAAACCCATGACAAAACCCATGACAACGCTGCACCTTCGTTAAGAACAAGCAAAAAAAGAACATCAATCCATCAAATGTTATGTTAAAAACAAAAAAGAAAGAGCGGTCCGTTATGGAGGTTTCTTTTCCTTCAGAAAATTTTAAAAAGTAACATAGGCGTTTCGATAATGTGTTTCCAGAATTGGGTAAAATATTCCTCAATACTGTGTATAACTTGCGCAACACGTAGTGCTAAATAAAACAGCACGGAAACTATAGCTGTCAAATTATAAGCTTTAAAAGTTTTCCAAAAATCGCGGATACAACCGTTAAAGATGCAAAAGCTAAGATCACTGGTTTAAGAATTATCATGCCCTTTATTATTCGGCCTGTCGATTTTTAAAACTAATGCTCAGTTAGAAAAATTAAAAAATAAATTTTAGGGTTTTCTTGAGTCTATGATTCCTCTGCATTTGTCGGCGTACTGACAGTATTCCAAGCAAGCGGCTGACTTGTCAGGGCGTTTCCATTCTGCTCCGCAGGCTGGGCAAACGGTTTTGTCTTCGTCACTCCAAATTTCCAAGTCACCGCCACATACGTGGCACTTAATGTATGATGGCTTAGGTTGCAAGAGGTCGCGCAATCCAGGGCAGGTTTGCGGGTTCTTTTCCATTGATTTGTCTTTAGAGCTCAACTATTCCACCCCCTGTTTTTATTTCGTATTCTTTAACTGGGATTTTCTTACCTGAAGCTTCCAGCGCCTTGTCTACGGCCCACTTTAAACCAACGCAGCAGGGCACTTCCATATGGGCCACGGTGATGCTGGCAATGTTGTTTTGCTTTAGGACGTCGCCTAGTTTTTGGGCGTAAGCGCGGGCATCGTCGAATTTGGGGCAGCCGATTACGATTCGTTTTCCAGGCACCAGGGTTTCGTTGAAGGTTTTGAGGGCGACGGGGGCGCAGTCAGCGGCGACTAGCAGGTCCGCGTTTTCCCAGAACGGCGCTTTTGCGGGAACGAGGTTTATTTTTACTGGCCACTGTGACTTCGCAGGTGCTGCAACGGCTTGAGGGTTAAGTGGCGGCGCTTTCCCTTGTGTTTTTAGGTGCTCATGGACTTCTTTCTCGTCAAATGCTGGAGCTTCTCGCTCTGTAATCGTGATCGCGCCCTGTGGGCATTGTCCGAGGCAGGCGCCCAAGCCGTCGCAGTAAGTTTCTCTGATTATTCTTGCTTTACCGTTCACGATTTGAAGGGCGCCTTCGGCGCATTTGGGGATGCAATTACCGCATCCATTGCAGAGATTTTCGTTTATGTTTACAATTTTTCTTTTTAACACGTTATTTTTCTCCTTGGCATTTTCCGCCTGTGGGGCAGAATTTTTGGGCGTGTTTTTCGATTGTTTTGAAGATGGGGTCTATGGTTTCGTGGTTAACGGAGTATACGTGTTTTTTGCCTTCTTGTCTGATAGATATGAAGTTGCAGTCAAGCAGTGGTTTCAGGTTGTGTGAGACCATGCTTTGTTCCTGTCCGAGTGTAACAGCGAGCTCGCTTACGCTCATGGGTTTGTCCATAAGTTGCTCTAATGCGGCTAGACGGGTTGGGTTGGCTAAGTTTGTAAAGAATTTGTAGCAGATTGTTGTTAGCCCTTTTTTCATGTTTTCACGCCTCAATGTTTACTTCTAATGAATACTTATTCATATGAATAATTATTCATATAAACTTCTCGGTCCAACAATATCACTAAGTCGTTTTAACTTGTCTTCTTAACAGATTAATTGGACATAACATGTTGCCGTCTCTACTCAGAAAACGAGAAAGGCAGGTTCAATCACTTTATAAAAACCCACAGAAGGTAGGGTGTTCGAACGTAAATTTTAAAGACTAAAACGTAATGTTACTTTTATGGCGAAGCTGTATTTTCTAGGCGGAGAAAATGTAGCCAAACGGGATGCAAAAGAAATTAATGAAATGGCTTTTCAAGACGCTGGGGGATCTCCAACTGTCCTTGTTTTTCCCTGGGCAAGGCCTTCTTTTGACGCGGGCTACAAACAGCGAAAGCGACTTGTGAATTATTTCAGAAGTTTGGGGGCGAGAAGCATTGACTTCGCAGAATTCTCCGATCCCTTCGAAGATATTGCGGAAAAAGCAACATGTTCAGATTTGATTTATTTGACGGGTGGACAGCCAAGTGCGCTGCTTAGTAGGTTGAAAAAAGCAGGTGTGGCTGAACTACTTCGCAGTTACAAAGGTGTGTTAGTGGGAAGAAGTGCTGGGGCGTTGGTTTTTGGTAAGAAATGTCTCGTCACGAACCGATATAGTGGTAGTATCAAGGTTATTGATGGGCTAGGGTTGGTTGATTTCAGCGTGAGAGTCCACTATGACCCTTCCAAGGATAATTTACAAATGATGTTTTCGGAGACTGAGAAGGTTTACGCAATTCCTCATCGTGCTGCCCTCGTCTGTGATAATGGTGTTCTGTCGTTTGTGGGTAACGTTTTTTTGTTTTTGAATGGCGAAAAAATCCGCGTTCCCTGACAAGAGCGAGCGATTTGTTTCTTGTTGGTCGGGAGGTGTTTTTGTAGGTTCGGTTGGTTTGGGTTTGTTTGGTTTGTAGTTAGGCTTGTTTGCTTATTCTGAACATCAACTTTCTTCTCAACGACTAGCGCCTGGCCTGACCAGAATCTAATCGAGTTGTTGTGCGGATAAATTAGACTGAACACTCACTTTTTTGTATAAATCTAATATCGTTTGTTCTTAAGTTGAACAGCTTCGACTTCTTAAAAGTTCGTTAAGACATAAGAATTTGCGTTCTCAGAAAGGTGAACCATCAATTCAAAAAGTCTTTGTCTAATCTTCTGGTTTGGCAAAAGCTATTTACCCTATGTGCCGAAAGTAGTAATGCATGTTCAGGTGTATGTTTTGATGCGGCGTAAAGACTACCTGCGAAATCCTGTGGAACATATGAAAATAAATGCGCCACTTACCGTGGATCAGCTTATGCAGCAGTTCAGCAATTCAGGCTCATTCGGCGCAGGGCGCCTCGCAACGGCATGTGACATTTACGAAAAGATGATTCGCGACAAAGAATGTACCGTGTTTTTAGCGGTTTCAGGAGCCATCGTTCCTGCTGGGTTACGAACGCTCATCGCTGACTTAATTCGGAAACGTCTTATTGATGTGTTGGTTTGCACGGGCGCGAGTATGGTGCATGATGCTATTGAAGCTGTGGGCGGAAGGCACTATAAAGGAAGTTGGGTGGAGGACGATCGTGAGCTTTACAAGTATCATATTTTCCGCATCTACGATGTTCTAGTTGCGGAAGAAGACTACGTTCGCTTGGACTATAACCTGGCTGAAATGTATAAGCAAATCGCTGATGATTACAAAGGTAAAACGCTTTCTAGCCGTGAATTTGCTTGGGAACTTGGCAAGCGACTGGATGACCCGAACTCTATTTTGAAGGCAGCTTACGAAATGAATGTTCCCGTTTTCATACCTGCTGTTCGCGATTCGGAATTTGGGTTTATTCATTGGTTTCATTCATCCCAAAAAGACGTCAAAAACGTGTTAGTTGTTGACGCCTTCAAGGAAGTTCCTGAAATCTGCAATATCTGCAGTCAATCGCCAAAGAACGGGATGATTGTGCTGGGGGGAGGCGTCCCAAGAAATTCTGTACAGTCCGCAGCGTTAGCCTCCAAGAAGGGCTTAGACTACGCCATTGTTGTGACTATGGATCGACCTGAAACGGGCGGTCTATCTGGTTCAACGTTGAAGGAGACGGTGAGCTGGGGGAAAGTTAAGGGCGAAGCCGACGATGTTATGGTTATCGGTGATATCATGATGGTATTCCCGTTGATGGCTGCTTCCGTTATGGAGCGGTTAGGCTCAGGATATGTTCGAGATCCCATAATCGCTAAGATGAGGCGAATGGAAAAATGAAATGTGAGGACAAAATAGGCAGGTTTTGCGGTAACTGCGACAGTCACAATAGCTACGAATACCCAGTCAAAGTTTTCTGCTCAACACGTTACGCTCAGGACAAAGATCCCATCGTTGACACGCTCTGGTACTGCGGCGACTATAACCAGGTAAGCCAAGAATGTTACTGTGTTCGAGAAGCAATGAAAGTGAAGCATGGAAAGTTGAACGATGATTTACTTTGGTTTTATGCTCTGACATATGGACAATTGCTTCAGGAGAATATGCTCTCTGGTTAAATGTGAAGTCAAGTTTTGCATGCCACAAAATCCAACTTGGTATTGAACTAAATTCTCCAAAATTGTAGATATTACTATTTCAATTTGGGTACTTTGTTGTAAAAATCATTTAAAATTCTGCAAGTAATGACTGCTATTTCGTCAGCTCGTTTAATGCAAAATTATATATAGACGGTGCAAAGAAAAGCTAACCTACGGGAAATTTGAAAAAAGGAGAAAAGAAAAAATGTTTTTGACAAAAAATAGTACAAAGGTAATAATCGCCTTATGTCTAGCATTGACTTTCGCCATCTCGATGATTGCTTTGCCCGCTGCTAGCGCTCATGATCCACCGCAAACTTATCCTACTTGGGCTTACCTTGCAATTTCACCTGATCCCATAGGTGTGGGTCAGAGTGTATATGTTATCATGTGGGTTTCGCCAAATCCACCGACCGCAGAAGGTTTAAGCGGCGATGTTTGGCGTGCTTTGACAGTAACCATCACAGCCCCTGACGGAACCACCTCAACGCTTGGTCCCTATAATTCTGACGCTACAGGATCAACGTTTGCATCCTTTACGCCCGATCAAGTTGGCACATATACATTGTTCTTCAACTATCCTGGACAAACACTATCCCTAAACAACCCCAATACTGGAATACCCACCGATATAGGAGCACTTCAGGTACTTTCTGCAAGATTAGGTCTGCCTGACAAAACTCTATACATCGGCGATAATTTCTTAGGCAGCAACGCAACCGCAACTCTTACTGTTCAACAGCAACAAATACAAGCAATTCCGGATACTCCGCTTCCTTCAGGATACTGGACACGCCCGATATACGGAGAGAACTCTAACTGGGCTGCCATAGCGTCGAACTGGCTGGGCGGATCCCAAATTGGTGGAACAGGCAATCTTTGGCAAGCTGGCGCTGGACCTAATAGTCCTCACATATTATGGACTAAGGCGCTTGAAACAGGCGGCATTGTTGGAGGAACTACTGGCGTTTCTTCTTACGCAATTCCTGATGTAGGCTTCTACTGCGGCGGATCTTACGAAGGCCGATTTACCAACGCAATGATAATTGACGGAAAACTCTTCTATGCGGACCCATTGGGTCACTCAGCCACTGGCGGAGGATACACAGCAGTTGACTTAACCACTGGCGAAACTGCATGGCACAGTGACGATGCTCGCAGTTACCGTTGGAAACATACCTGGCGTTGGACCAAACACAATTCTTACGCCATCGTTTGGGCAAGTCTATGATTATGAGTCTCAGAACCAGCATGGCGTTGTCGGTGGCATACTGTGGGCAGCTACTGGTTCCACGTGGAGCGCCTATGACTCTTTCACCGGGAAATTCCTCTACAACTTGACCAATGTTCCTGACGGTTTTACTGTATACGACAACACTGGCGCGATAGTAAGATACGTGCTCAGCTACAGCACAGCTACGAAATCAGGAACACTTGCTCTTTGGAACGATACTACAGCACAATGCAGGACTCGAGTTGACACCTGCAGGCAGCAACGCAAGCGTAGCGGCAACAACTAAGCTTATCAGTGGAGACCAAACGGCGGATCATTTGACATGGGTAAACCATACGCCTATTCATGGAATGTGTCAATAAATGCAGATCTAACTGGACATGGCCCGCCAGGCATCGTTAAAGTTATTCCTGGCGACATAATCCTTGGACAGAGCACTCCTGGACTAAACGCATTCTTCTCAGTCGGAGCTGGGCGGAACCCCAATCCATACACACTATGGGCAATAAGCGATAAACCAGCAACTAGAGGACAGCTACTCTGGATCAAAACATATACCCAGCACCAGCAAACGGCGTCACCCGCACTTTCTCGGGCTCAGCACCAATCGATACAGTAAACCGCGTATTCTTCATGCAAGACACAGAAACCTTCGCATGGACAGGCTATAGCTTCGATACAGGCGCCCAATTATGGGGTCCAATGACCGGCACTACGCGTGCATTCTCATACTACGGTAGCGGGCTAGGCGGCGGCCAAATAGGCTGGACAGCTTATGGCAAACTCTACACGCAAGGTTTGGCGGTCAAATTTGCTGCTTCAACGGTAACAACCGGCGCAGTGCAGTGGATATTCGAGCAGTGCCAACAGCGGCATCGAGACAGTCTGGGGTAACTATCCAATATTCATATGCGCGATTGCTGACGGGAAAGTCTACGCATTTAACAACGAACACTCACCAAACTACCCACTCTACAAAGGCGAAAAAGTATATGCAATTGACGCAAACAACGGCACGAAATCTACAGCATGCTAAGCTGGGCTGGACAATCTGGTGGTCCAGGAACCTCAACTCCGTTCTCGCAGACGGCGTCGTATGCTACTACAACTACTACGACAATCAATCTACGCAATAGGCAAAGGACCAAGCGCAACCACAGTCACAGCACCAATGACAGCTGTAACACAAGGAACCTCAGCGCTTATACAAGGAACAGTCACCGACCAATCGGCAGGTGCCCAAGCAAAAGTAGCATCTGGCGAATTCAGCATAGTACCAGCAATCTCTGACGGCGACCAAGCTGCATGGATGGAAACCTTGTATATGCAACAATCAATCGCTGGCCACAACGTTAACGGAGTTCCAGTCTCAATAGACGCAGTCGGTCCAAGCGGCAACACAATACACATAGGAGACACAACAAGCGACGGAGCCGGCCAATTCGCAATCAGCTGGGCTACCCCGCAAACAGCAGGCACATACACAATCGTAGCAAGCTTCGCAGGATCTAACTCATACGGACCATCACACGCAGAAACTCACATGATTGTAACAACATCTTCAGGCGTAAGCCCAATTGTTACACCAACCACTGCACCTTCGCCAGCCGCGCAGACTCCAGTAGCTTTGTACGTTGGAATCGCAGCAGTCGTAGTCATCATCGCAATCATTGTAGCAGCAATTGCCCTTAGACGACGAAAATAAACCAAACACCAAAAAACCATCTTTTCTTTTTTTGTTTTATAATATCTCAACGATCGAATCAACCAAACAGGACAAGCCTGAACCTGAATTTTAAATTTAAACACATAACATGGTGCAATTGCGATTTTACGCATTTCTTCCATACTTGGCTGCCCTTTGGTAAAAGCAAATAACATCAATATCACATTTTTCAAGTAACTTTTAAAAAATGTTGAAGATGCTGTAGAAGCGGCAACGTTAAAGTTATAACGCAGAACCCTTTGTCTTAAGCGTGTATTGCAGCCCGGTGGTGTAGTGGCCAAGCATAGGGGCCTCTGGAGCCCTTGACAAGAGTTCGAATCTCTTCCGGGCTACCATCAAACCCGCGTCTGAGCAGGTACGCTTTGTGGTCGGGGTTTGTTTATCAGTTTGTTTATTCATACTGCTTATAGAAGCCGAAGTGGGAAACGATGACCTCGGCTCTCTTTTAACCTAACGCTGAAAGGTTTTTCGCTGCAAGAGACTAAAAAGAGAGGAAGAAAAACGGGTGTTTTTACGCGGGAAGCCTGTTCTTTTTCTTCTCTTAAGCCAAACCGGGAAACCGTTTACCACACTTTCGGGAAGGACTGTTGCTCAGCAAATTCAGTGGCTGTGAGTCATTATTTTTTTCTTGGATATTGAAAAAACAAGCAGGATGTTTATTAGAACCAGATAAGCCGAGAAAGCTAGCTCGGAGAACGTCCAAGCCGTGGCTACCAGAAAACTCGTCATCGGACTAAACACGCCGACTGCAAAGGGCCAGGGGGATTCGGTTTCTGGGTTGCGCCATGCCTTCGTAAGGGTTGGTGTTGCGGCGAGTGCATCGCTCATTACCGCAAAGGCTATTGCGACATTCGGGTTGTCGGTTAGGTACCACAGAACTAGGGTTAGAACTGACAGGGCCCCACAGAGGTAGTCGAACGTCGAAAGTTTCCAGTAGGCTCTTCTATTGAGGAACGAAGCCATCAGAATCAGGAATGGGGAGAGCCCCGACATAAACACTGGTATGGCCGACCACGTTACACCGTTAGATATAGCTGCGACTGTTGCGATGAAGGGCGCAATTGACCACATAAGCCAGGTTACCCTGTTTGGCCTGGTTTGCCCCTTGAACATGGAACGTATGTAAACGAGGGCGGCAAGCAATGTGGCAAAGGCAGCAACCAAGACCAGAAACTCAAACATACGCTATCTACCTGTGCAGATCAGATATTTAACAGCACAACAAAAGCAAGGACACTCTGCGCAAACTCCAATTTAGTTCAACCAACCACACGGGCAGCGCTTTAGTTGCTGCACCGTTGAAACCACACACGGTTAAATACCCCATCATTCTTCGAATGACTGGTTTATCACGCTGAACATTCAAGGATGCTAAGAAATGAATGACCAAATAAACGTACAGAAAATGGGCGCGCCAGCTACTTAGACCTATTGACATAGTTCGTTGTTTCCACAATGCATTCCGACGGGACATTTCCCAAATAGACACCCAGGTCCTTAACTTAGCACCTTCAGGTGGAGATATGAGCCATCTATTTAGCAGGCTTCAGGTCTTAGGCGAAGTCTTGGATTATCATGCTAGAGGTGAGGAGGCAGCGGTTTTCCCCGCGGTCGACAAACTTACACCTTTGGTTGCTCAAGCCTATTTAATCGACCACCGCGAGCTTGACAACATGGTCAACGGATTAGAAACAATCCGCAAAGCACCCGATCCCTTAACAACGGCTAGAGCAACAGCAGTCCTTCGATCACATCTCCGGATTCATCTGGACAAAGAAGATGTACATCTTTACCCGATTCTCAGAGAGCACACCACAAACGAAGAGCAAGCATCAATTGGCAAAATAATGTCCAGCAAGATACCTCCAGAAAAATTCCCCACTTTCGCTCAATGGCTATTTCCTTTGCTAGAGCTAAACGACCAAGTTACAGTGACAAAAGGGTGGATGGCACTGATGCCGCCTCCAGTTTTCGCCATGGCTAAACAATTAATAAAGAAGAATACCGCAGAAAACTGGACCAAATTAACCCAGCAAATTCCAGAACTAAGCAACTGACAAAAACCTCTAAGCTCACGCGCCAACAGTCTAAAGAAAAGAAGCGCCAAAATTTAATCCGAACAACCGCGCGTGTTAAAAATTCTTCACGTTTACAAAAAGTTCTCGCGATTCTTAACCCGCTTTATTAGTTCGGTATCTCAAGATGGCGGCGAAGCCTCCAAAAGTGGTGAGTTTAGTTTTTTCTTCCGACTCAGTTGATATCACCTCAACCTTTGCGTTTGTCTGCGCAGCCAAATCCTCCAAGACATCCACTATGTCTTTCTCCTCCACCTCGTAATCAACCGATTTACACCTCTCGCATGGGCTCGAAATCATTGACTGCATTGTCTGAACCTTATCCGCTTTGGAGACCATCTTAGATTTTGACAAACCACAACGCTTGCACATCACAACAACCTCAATCATATCAGTACTATCCGTAACCAGCGCAACTTCTGCTTCACCATTCTTAAGCGCCTCCAACACCAAATCGAGCCCAGCGATAGCCAAACCGTCATCTTGACCCATATGCGCCAAAAGACGCTCTACGATTCTCTTCTCCTCAGGCGCACACATATTCTTCAGCGCCTCCGACGACCTTTCAAGCATCTCCCTCACCGCTTCCGCACCCGCAGATTGCGTATCAACCACATCCAAAAGAATATTCTTCAGCTCATAATGAAGAAAATCATTCTTTAAGAAATCCTCCTTCGTCAAACCAGGACCACCAACAATCAAAACCGAAACTTTGTGGCTCTCCAAAAATGCTTTTGCCGCATGCTCTGCGACCCTGTGGAAAAAGTACGTGACAGCCATGTCGCGTTCTCTCTCATACCGCCGTTGACTTGACCCGCCCTTTCCGGACTTTCCAGAAATCCCAGACGTTATATTCTCAACTACCTCAAGGCGTTCACTTTGGAATATCCCAAAACTGGCTTCCTTCGAATCTAAAGCCAAAAGCCCCACAACACGTTGCCCCCGCACCATTTCTCGCAGCGGCTCTAACAGAAAATGATCCTCAACCCCAAAAAGAAAAGTGCTAACTGGCTCCGGCGGAACCACTTCCTCCACATTCAAAATATCATCGTCTAAACCGTTCCCAACAAAAGCCCCTGCAAAAACCGCAAGCCCATTTCCCGAAATTTCCGTATGCAACTTCAGATGTTGAACTGCGGCCTTGATTGCTTCTCGAACACGACCCTCAACGCCCCTTGACTTCACATCTATGGAGTCGGACTTCTCCTTGAGGAATCCAACTGTCTCAGCTATTGATGTCCCAGCGGGGAGGTAGAGCGAGATGAACTCCTTTCCTTTGCCCTCTTCGTCTGAGAGACGCGCTATGAGCTTTCTGAGTTTATGCTGCTTCACGGAATCAGTGGTTGCCATCTGGCAACTGTGAAAATGCGTACCTTTTTCATTAGCCAAAATTAAGACCTTAACACTCAGGTACCGCAAAGACTAATTTATCAGTTTCTTCAAAATTAAACCCAATTCTCCAAAATCGAAATTAGTCACATTCAGCTTAACGTTCAATGAAAGTAAACGTTTATCCTCCCACAAAGTAGATTACAGAAATAAACCAAATTTCCATCAGTCTTTAAACGTGGAATAGCTCACTGAAGAAAACTTGGGGTTGCAGATGGGGAAATCAACAAAGAGTCAGCATTTACGAGAAAAAATGCGTGTAGCAGTCAAGCAATCTAAGCAAACAACATTAGAAACACTGCCAAAACTGCCTCAGAAAGAATCTGCCAAAGCAGCCGAGTTCGAGCAAAAAAAGCAGATAGCCATAACTGAAATCGGGACCGTCGCAGGCGAGGATGAGTTGACGCTTAGAGTCGGGTTCAAGTTGCTTCCCTCAAAAACCTTCTTCTCCAAAATAAGGTCGGATTTATTTTTTGACGAACAAAAACTGAATTGCACCTGCATCAGCATACCGCCAAGCCCGCTTACAACAGATGATTTCGAGTTAACACCCGTCTTAGACATGAAGGGGATACCTGCTGGACCCCACATCATTAGACTAGAAATGTATGAGTTGTGGTCTAATGGCGAAAGACTTTGCCAAGCATCCAAAGAAGTGACGGTGCATTATGTGCCCAAAACCCGAGAGGAAAGGCTCGTTAAGGTACCGATTGTGAAGAGCGTTGCAGGCGCCGATTTAGCAGTTGTCTCCGAGTTGGAAAAGGACATTTACCGGGAGATCGAGGAAACCGAGAAGAAAGAACTTGTCAGCAAACGAGATAAATGGTAGATCTGCGCAGCTCTCCGTATCTATTCGTTTTTGGGCCAAGTCACGAAATAAGCAGAAGTTATCTAGACAAAATTTTCAAACAGCGCCTTCGACTGGCAGAGTTTGATGACCTGTGACTGAAAGAACAACAACACCTTTCCACGTGTTTCGTGGTTGTTGTTCTTTTTGTGTTTGCCTCTTTGTTGGAAAGCAGACTTCAAAGCTTCAACCTAATGCCCAGCAAGGATTTGATGGAGAAGGGCGCTTTTGGAACAGTCAAAAACGGGAATTGGCTCTCCGCAGTCATTAGAGCAATTACTGCCCTTGAGCCACAGCAAAAACGTTATCCTCTACCATACCACCCCGGAGAAAGACTCAAAGCATCTTCGGAGCCCACGGAGGAATGAATCCCGAAGAAATGATGGTGCCCCTCTTGTCATCAAAACTTTCCAAAATCTAACTACAACAAAGCAACCCCAAAACATGAATCTGTCTTTTTCTTCTCCCAGCCAATAATCCACTAATAAAAGAAAAAAGATTTTTCCCATTTGCAGCCTATTCTTCTTTCATTCCAACAGCTAAATCGACATAGTAAACTCCTGGACTCCGGCGCAATCCGAATTTGAATCTATCCTGAATAGGTAGGTTTTAGAGCTTTACTGAGGTGGAAGTATTGGAGAATCAGAAACATGGGCGAAAATGATTTTGTGCCATGCTTAAAAGAGAACGAGATTAAAGACGGCCAAATGAAATCTGTGCGTGTTAAGGGCAGATCTATCCTGCTCGTAAAACAGGGCGGTCAAGTTTTTGCTGTTTCAAATCTTTGCCCCCACATGGGGTGCACTCTTGATAAAGGAATCCTAAGGGAGTACATGGTTATGTGTCCATGCCACGGCTGGAAGTTTGACGTAAGAAATGGACAATACGAGTCAATTAAAGAAATAACTTTAGTTAGCTACAGATGCAAAGTCCAAAATGGAAAAGTATCCGTGGAAATCAAAGACGACGTCTAAAGCCGCGTCGTGTTCCTCTTAATCTATGGATCGTCAAAAACCCGTTGAGTCTTCTGTAAACGCGTTGGTAATATTTGAGGTGGGCCATCGCTTGACCTTGATGGCCAAGTCGTTGTTGCAAGGAATTTGATGATCTAATACCGTCAAGGTTTTTTTGCGAACCCCAAATTTTGATTAATGGGAAAGTTTCTGAAAAACTTGGTTGATTTGACTGAAAATTGGAGTTAAAAATGGGTTCTTAACAAAAAAAATTGAGGCTTGGCAAAACGGTTACTTCAGCGTAATTTTTTTGGCATGTTTTGGGGATTTTTTCTCCATTACTATTTCGAGCACGCCATCTTTCAGGTCTGCTTGCACATCATCCATTTTGACTTCCTCAGGCAATTGGACCATTCGGTAAAATGATTCGCAGGCTCTTTCCTTACAAAGGTATTTGTCGGTTTTTGAATCATATTTCCAGCCAGTTAGGCCTGAAATTTCAATTGCATCCTCATACGCTTGGATTTCAATGTCTTGTTTCTTGAAGCCCGGCATCTCAACCTTTAGTAGATAGTCTTTTCCACGGTCTTGTAGGTCCACAAGGGGCGATCTAGTTTTGGGAACTGCTGAGAGGGCTCTTTCTAAAGCTTCTGTTGAGGGTAAGATGAGGTTTTGGAAATCTGTTCTGAATCTCTCGAAGGTATCGTTGAAACCTTCCCAAAAATCGTCTGCGGTTATTGTCGGCGAAGGTGCTGCTGATTTAATGGGCTTGGAGATTTGGGTAATTTTTTTAGAAACCGTCAACTTTTTGTTTTGCTTTTCGGGGGTTACTTTCTTTTCAGACAAGAAGTTCACCTTGAATATATCTCAGCTCCGAAAATTTATGTTTTTTTATGATCCCTTCATTTAGTTGGTCCAGTTCTGATTTATCAGCTTCAACAAAAGATAAAAAACCAGAATAGGCATGATCTTACGGTAGTGGCAGCCAAACTGAAGGATTATTTGGATTTTTGCTCGCCAATGAAATTGTCGTTGGCAGACCTTAACAAATTCAAAAAATATCAAAACAGTTACGTCTGGTAACCCAAGTCCGACTTAAAGCCATTTCACGTTATCAGATTTTTTCTTATTTTTCGGGAATCTCCTTTCCTAACCTTGTCAATGGCGCGATTGATTTTTATGTGTTGATGTTGTAGCCCTTGGTTTGACTTTGGTGTGCCTCATTGACATTTAAGAGAATCTTGTTGGTGAAGCCTTCTGGAAGGAAAGGCTTGAGTTTTTCTTTTGATTTGATACCGACTGGTTTGGAGTATGTTGCCGCTTACCTCAAAGATGTAGCGGATCAAGTTCAAATAGTTGACATGGAACTGGATAATAGAAAATTCCAAGACATCATCGACTTTTACAATCCAGACCTCATCGGCATTACTTTGTCTGCAACTGAGCATAATCAAGGTCTACGTCTGGCAAAGATCGCTAAAAGGAATAAATTAACTACTGTCGTAGGCGGATATCACCCGACTAGCATTCCTGAAGTGATGCTTTCTCACCCTCAAATCGATATGGTTATTCGGGGAGAAGGTGAGGTTACCCTGAAAGAGCTTGTCGAGAGTGGCACTTTTGAGAACGTTGCAGGCATTTCTTACAAGAAAAATGGAAAAATACTTCATAATGTGCAGAGAACTCCAATTGAGAACTTAGATCTTCTTCCTTTTCCAGCTCGGTATCTGAGGCAATACTCCTACAAAAGCCAAGATCGAGTCACAGACTGCGACGTGATAACAATGTCTAGGGGCTGCAATGGTCTGTGCAGTTTCTGCTGCGAACCGAGTATGAGCCAGGGCTGCCTGAGATCTAGATCACCAGAGAATGTAATGGAAGAGATCCTGGAGATGTCGCAGTATCACAATGGAAAACCTGTAAACGTAATGTTCGCCGATCCAAACTTTATGGGTAACCCCAAGCAAGTCGATCGTCTTTGTGACTTGATAGCAGAACACGATTTAAACATGGAATTCTGCGCCCTAGTTCGAGCTGACGCCATGGCGGCGCACCCAAAAATAGTTAAGAAAATGTGCCAAGTAGGCATACGCAGGTTCGAAATGGGCATAGAAAGTCCAAACATCAAAGACCTGAAGTCCACAAAGAAAGGTATTACAAACAGGGTTCACGGCCAAGCAGTTAAGAACATACGTGAAAACGGCGGCAGAGCAGGAGGAACATTCGTTATAGGTCTGCCTGATCAAACCGAAGAGGAAATCAAAACCTTTCCAACGTACGCAAAAGAGATTGGTTTAACTGGAGCTGCTTTTGGCATCGCAACGCCATTTCCGGGTACAGACTTCTACAAAGAGATGGATGGGCAAGGACTAATCTTTGAGACCAACTGGGACAACTTTGACGAAATGCACTCTGTATATGCGACCAAGCATCTAACCAAAGAAAAGATCGAAGAAATGGCTACTTATTGTATGGCAAAATTCTGGAACATGGACACCTTCATTGACCACGAAAAGATCTCTCAAACACGAACCAAACAAAAAAAGACACTTGTGGATTTCACTCAAGAAAGAATACTGAATCTCGGTTTCATGGCCAATAACGGGACAGAATTGCAAAAAGGCAACTTTGAAAAACACATAAAAACATTTCTTGAGGCCTACATCGACCCAAGAGTGGAAGAGTATACCCGAACGGTCGGAGTCCATGAAGTCTTGGAAATGACCCGATTCCTCAAAATATTGGGTCCACAAAAAATCCAGTGCACACTAAGCTTGGACGACACTATCGCCAGCTTTATATTCAAAACAACAAAAACGAGCGTTGAGTACATTCGGATCATTAGAGGAAGACAAGCTGACTCGACCATAAATCTCGAGGTAGATCTTAAGTGGCTAAGTGAACCTGACAACTCGCATATTCTTGAGCGATTTGCTTTGGTTTTCTCACGAAATTTAACCACCAAAAAACTGTGGAACACATTTAGGCTTTTTGCTGCAGTCGGAACAGATGCCGTAGCGTGGAATCTACAAAGACTAATATCTCGAAAATGAATTTTAAAGACCCAAAAGGGCAAGCCGCTTTTGTGCAGCAACCGCCCTCAAGGACTCTTATCGGGTTTTTTGCGCTTTAGTATCTGCCAAGTCCTGATTCTCTCAGTTACTTTTGGGCTGAACTAAGTCGTCTTCTTCGGGGGCTTGCTTTTTTTGCGGCTTCTGTTCTGATTTGCTACGTGGTTGTTGAGGTCGGGAGAGTTTGTAGGGCCACCAGTTAAGTTTCTGCGCCAGTCCCATAAGTGAGGGAACGAAAAAGAGGATAACAACGCTCACATCAATGAGGATGGCTGCCGCGACCGCAAGACTGATTTCTTGAAGGATGGCTATGTTGGTTATTATCAGCGACGCGAAAACTGTGGCGAGTACGAGTCCTAAGCCAAGGATGGTTACCCATACTTTTTCAATGGCGGTTGTTATGGCTTCGTTGTCGGTTTTTCCATTGAGGACTTCTTCGCGGATGCGAGTTACAAAGAATATGTCATAGTCAATTCCAACACCCAGCATTGTTACAACTACGAATAGGGGTGCAAAGTCCAAGATGGGGAGGTTAAGGCCAACGTAGAATATGAGCGAAATTATGGCTAAAGCGAAAACAACGCTGCAAAGTATTGTGATTATTAGGCGGATAGGAGTGAAGGCTGAGCGGAGTTGGAAGAACAGGATCACGTAAACTGCGACTGCGAGGATTATTACAACTTCCGGGAGGAGGTTTGCCATGAAAGCTTGACTGTCATAGGTTGACTGGGTTTGTCCTGCATAATATACCGTTGCGCCGCTGATGAGGGAAAGTTCGTCAATGTTTTTGGTCATTCCACGCAGAGAGTCAATTGCTTCTTGGCTGGACGCTGAATCAGAAAGACCTATGGTAATTACCGCGGTTCTGTTGTCTTTTCCAATTGTTGAAAACATTTGGCTTTCGTATTGTGTTCGAAGCGGCTCAGACATGTTCTCGACGGCTGAATAGTTGAAGGCGTTTCCGAAGGGTCGGGTTGGACCTGCCACGCTTGTGACGCCTTTAGAGTTTGCGGCAGCGATGGCTATTTGCTCAAGTTGGTTTAACAGGGTCTGGTTAAACTGGTTATTTCCATATGTTATCTGGGTAGGTGTTGTGACTACGATGGAGGTTGGTGCGATAGTTCCGCTTCCAAAGTTGTTCGCTATGACCGTGAGCCCTTGATTGCTTGGAAAGTCTGGTATGAGTTTTAGAAAGTCATCGCCAAGTGGAGTGTTGTATGTGACAAAAAAAGCGCCTAGGGCTATTGTGCTTATTATGATTACGATGGGCACTTTCATTTTAAGGGTCCCATGAGCCACGCGCCTTAGTCTGTTTTTGACAGGACCAGAACTTGCTTTTTTGCTTCTGTTTAAGCCGGGCCAGAAGATTTTATCGCCTAAAGCAATCTCGAGGGCAGGCAGTAGAGTTAGAGATGCTGCTAACAAGATTGAGACGCCTAGTGCTATGGCAGTTCCGACGTCGCTGAAGATTGGTACGTTAGCAGCTGCCATGACGATGTAAGCGACGATTACGGTTACTCCTGCAGTTAAGACGGCTTGTCCTGCCCACTTAATTGAAATGCCTACACTTTC
Organism: Candidatus Bathyarchaeota archaeon; assembly: GCA_963760905.1. Lineage (GTDB taxonomy): Archaea > Thermoproteota > Bathyarchaeia > Bathyarchaeales > Bathycorpusculaceae > JADGNF01. The sequence goes on along the minus strand of CAVXEQ010000002.1, from coordinate 144,629 downwards.
CTCTGTGGATTTGCCTTGCTGCCTTTCTTCTCTGGTTCGCCTAAGCTGCAGAACTGCGTAGTCTACGGCGAGACCCAGCATCAGAAGTATGGTTAATGTCGGGGTAAGGAAAGTCAAGCTTCCATGACCTACATCTACAACGGCAACATAAATTGAGGCAAGCGCAACCGAGACTGAAATGCCGCCGAGAAGAACCGGAATCAAAGCAGCTAAAGGCGCTAAAAACAGAAGCCCAACGATTAATAGGGAAATTCCAATGCCGGGTCCCACGGTGATTTCGAGAGCTGGCAAAAACGCTTTTTCAACGTCTTTGGACAAGACTGGACCGCCCGTTACGTAAACGGTGCCTAAGTTTTGTAATCCTGAATTCTCAACATCAGATTCTACGTGAGTAATTGTGTCCGTATCAGGAGTGGATGAGAAACCTAAGACAAAAAGCATTGAATCGTTTCTTGAATTCACAAAATTGCCAGTTAACGTGCCGGATGGCGTGTAGGGGAAGTTTGTGTAGGGTTGAGTTGAAATCATGTTTTCTATTGCTTGGTCCACGTCGGTAGCTGTTACGTTCGGTGAAAGACTTGAAAGGAGGTTGCTCAATGCGGTGCCGTTTACGGTGAAGAGTGGGGAATCCGTAAAGGCGCTCTGTGTGGCAGTTGAAACGAGTGTGCCCGCTAGGTTCCATACTTGAGCATCGCTGGGTGATGAGCCAAGCATGTAAGCGGACTGTACCAGCATGGAAACTGGGAAGCCTGCGCTTGCAGATGTCATGTTGGTGTACTCTGCTTCAAAAAGCGTGAGCGTGTAGTTTCCAAGTGTCGCGTTTGAAGGTGATGGTCCAAAACTGTAAAGTTGGTTAACAAGGGCAATCGGCGAGGCTCCTAAAGTCGATGAGAGTTCTGGGGGGATGCTTGATGCGATTGTTGAAATTGCCAAGTTTGTTATGGCATCGGGCTGATTCCAAGTTGTAACGTTCAAACCCGAGGCGACAACACCGATCATTTGGCTAGTTTGCAAATCAAGTTGAGGACTAGTTAGGAATGCCAAGACAGACTGGTTTATGGCGAATGCTTGCCGGTCAAGGACTGAGGTATTGTTGGGGAGGGTCTGGAAAGTACCGCTCCAAATGTTGAAAAAGGCTGAGTAGTACGCGATGGATTGGGCGTCGCCTCCAAAATTGGAGGTTACATCGAATACGGTTGCGTTTGCTTCAATGTTAGCGACGTTTGGATCTGAAAGGCCTTGAGCAGTGATCCCCTGCCAAATCTGGACGAATGTTACGGGTACGCCGTATACAAGTTGGGCTGTTTGGTTGATGCCCGCTTGCAGTTGGAACAGGTTTGTGCTCAATTCAGACAGGTTCTGCTGCAGAGAATAAAGTCCAGTGTTAATGGTAATTATGTTGGATCCAAGGCTTGCCGTTTGCGAAAGTATACCGGGTAACGAGGAGCTAAGCAAGCTAGCTTCTAGCGAATAAAGGCTTGATTCCCCAGTGTAGTTAGCAATGTTTCTGTCTTTGGAAATTGTACCGTTGAGCCCGAGCACAATCTGCTTTAACGAATCAGAATATACCTGAGCGCCCTGGATTACAACAAGGATGCTGCTACTGCTGACGTTACTTGACGAGGGAAATTGGGTCTGCAATATGTTTGCAGCTTTTTCGGATTCGCTGTTGGAGGGTGCTCCAAACCCGCCAGTTAGGTCATAAGAAACGGCTGAAAAGAAACTTGGAATCAGAATGAGCGAAAGCAGCACCGCAACTACCCATGCTGCAATGACCCAGCGGTATCGCTTCCTGATGAAAACATTTAATGAATCGAAAAACGACCTTGGCATTTAACATCATACTCCCAGTAGTTTGCTTGTAATATTAGGTAAGCAGTTACTATCATGCAATTGCCAATTTACATTGCCTTTCTTAAGGATTTCCTACAATCAGTCAACAAAAAAGCATTTCTGCGTTTACTTCAAGATCTCGTAGGCGACAAAATGATATACGCTGAAGCTGGATGATATTCAATTTGAGTGCTTGGACTGCTCACTCTTGATTTTTTTCTTTGAGCGGTACAACTCAATTATTTCCCAAGTTGTGTTAGACACTTTCAGGTTTGATCCGTCAAAGAAATCGATGTATCTAATTTCGTTTTCGGGTTCGGCTATTCCCTTGGTTTCCATCAAGAACACTTTGTGATCGTTTATGAAGGAGGGATATTCGAAAAGGAAAAGACACTTTACCGCATCCAAGCCAGTTTCCTCTCTAAGTTCTCTTATCGCGGCGTCTCTTCTGCTCTCGTCTTTTTCCGCTCCTCCTCCAGGCAAAAAGAAGGTTCTGTTGTCACGGCTAACAACTAGGATTCCATCAGGAGTATCGACGATCGCTGTGCCTCTGCGCCTTTTAGCTATCAACTATTTTCTCGCCTAAATCAAACAGCTGAATATTGCTTAATAGTTGTTTTCTTTAGTCAAAGACATATTCGTTGCAGAAGTACCCAATCTAAAAAAAGCTCCGTTCCCCGCGCTTAATGGTTAATCGCCTCAGAATTTTGTTTGAAACATGTAACGTTCGAGAAACAGAAGTCCTTTGAAGTCCTCACAATGAGGTGTATACCCTCATAGGCGCAATTAGATTATAGGACTGTTTCGAGTTGTCAGCTTCAATTTGTTCTAGCACAAAAGACCAGTTCTAGAATAGGTTCCATTTGAAGATATTTCATGGTGCGAAGATAACTTGGCAATTCACCTAGCTGCGGTTTGCAGCAATTATTAAATCTCTTCGCCCTAAAAAGGGAACTAAGAAAAAAAGGCGAAGGGTTGAGCTGAAGATGGTTAGAAGATCTATATTTGATCAGATTTTTAGTGAGATGCGAAACATTGGTTTTCGGCTCAGTGACATGGAGAATAACTTGGCGCGTCGCAGTCCGAGGCCTATTGAGGTTTCGGAGTCGAAGCTGATTTCTCTGCCAGATAACCTTCGAAGGACGTACCTGGTTGTGGTTTCTAAGGGAGAATGCAGCGCCGTTTGCGTGTCGAATGTCACTGGGCGATGCCGCGCAATCGAGAGTAACTATCTTAACCGACTCTGCCGGATGGGCTGGCTGAGCAAACGCAGAATATCTAGGGCAATTCATTTTTGTATAGTTTCAGAAACGGTTAAGAAATCCCGCTTCAGCCAAAGCGCTCGGACTTGACTGATTTCTGCTAAGTGATGCAGCTTGGAAGAATTATGTTTCTTCTGCTTGGGTCATTTTATTGTGTAAACCCGCGGTCAAAGTATACACGGCAGCCTGAAGGATAAAATTCGGACTGGGAAGATTCATTGATTTTCAGGTTTTCGGCTCGCAGAGATTTTCTCAAGGGTTCCTATGCGGTCGGATATGATTTCCAACTCTAGAAGGATTTCTTTTAAAACCGCTGCATTGTTTGCTTTTTGGTTTGTACGAGTCCCCTTCACATTTACCCCACCTTATTCAATCCCGAAAATTTGCGGAAAGTTTCAACTATAGATTAACTAATTATTCTTAAAACTTGTTAGTAAAGGGTTGTGATTGTATTCTCACTACAACATGTTCATTGTTTCATCTGTTCGAGGGCAAAAGGAGACAAATAAAAGATGTGCCTTTTTTTTGGCTTTTTAATCGCGATAGAAGTCTTTTGAGGACTTCAGGGTTTTGTTGGATTTTATGAAGTTGCCTTGGTCCAGTTCTTCAAAGGCTCTCTGTAGTTCTTCTTGAGTGTTCATAACAATTGGTCCACCCCAAGCTACAGGTTCGTTTAATGGTTTTCCAGAGACATACAGGAAGCGTGTGTCTTTTTTTGCTTCTATTTTTAAGGCGTTGCCTTCTCCGTATAAGACACATTGTCCAGGTTCGATTAGTTTATCGTTAGAGTATGCCAACCCTTCAATGACATAGACAAACGTTTTGTAATCCTTTTTGGTGTTATGCTCAAATGTTTTGGAGACGCTTAATTTAACATCTAAATATTCGACATCTACTGCTAGATCTCGAACTGGCCCAGTTACCCCATTTGTTGTTCCCGCCACTACTTTGACTTGGACACCGTCTTTTTCCAATGTTGGAATTTGATCTCGGGTAATCCCGCGGTATTTTGGGTCTGTCATTTTCTTTTTTGCGGGCAGGTTCACCCAAAGTTGGAATCCCCGCATTAGACCGTTGTACCTTTGGGGCATTTCTTGGTGGATTATTCCTGACCCCGCTGTCATCCATTGGATGTCTCCAGAGCCGATCACTCCACTGTTTCCCATGCTGTCGCCATGCTCCACTTCTCCGGCGAGCATATACGTTACCGTTTCAATTCCCCTGTGCGGGTGCCACGGGAACCCCTTCAGATAATCGTTAGGGTTTTCTGAGCCAAAATGATCCAGAAGCAGAAATGGATCAAACATCGGGACTTCGTTGGAACCAAAAACCCGCTTAAGATTAACACCAGCCCCTTCAATTGTTGGTCTACTTTTCAGAATCTGCTTAACAAGTTGTCTCATTATAAAACCCGCCTGTCCATTATACTATTCGTATGCCTGACTTTTAGAGTTACTTCTCTGTCTATGCTCCTTGGTTTACTAAACGGATCGATTTACGCTTAGGATCGAGAAACTAATTAAGTCTGCAACCTGTAATTTTCTCAATCATCCTTTAATGCGCTCACACAAGAATTTAGTATGCTAGTCAATCCAAACCCCAAACTGTCTCAATTGCTTGTTGACCATTAATCAGAACTTAAACTTAACAACTCTTATAGTCTGTTGTAACCTCATGATTATTGCATGAGCAACTCGCCTGCGCGGCAAGCAGCCAGCTCTTACTCTAATTTTGCGGATTTCCACGTGGAGATAGCTGCAGACTCTTGCGTTAAAGAAAACGGTTTAAGAGTGCTACATGTGGATGATGACGCAGGGTTTTTAGAAGTCACAAAGACCATTTTGTCAATCGAAAACAATTTTGAAATTGACGGGGCTACGTCGGTTGATGAAGCTTTTAGAAAGATGGAAAACACATCTTATGACGTAATTGTCTCTGATTTGGAGATGCCTTTTAAAAACGGATTAGCCTTCCTCAAGGAGCTTAAATCTCAGAATAATGAAATTCCATTTATTTTACTAACTGGAAAGGGCAGAGAAGAAATAGCCATAAAAGCGCTTAACTTGGGCGCAGATGGATATGTGAATAAACAAGGTGATCCTGAAACAGTTTACGGGGTACTGGCACATTGCATTCGTCAGAACGTGGAGAAAAATCGAGCTGAAACAAGGCTTAGACTAAGTGAAGAACGACTGAAAACCATAGTGATGAACGCGCCAATCGGGATCGCCACTTCAGACGTGAATAAGCGCTTCATTAATGCAAACGAAGCATTTTGCAAAATACTTGGATACACTGAGGAAGAACTGCGAAAACTAACCTTTAGAGAAATAACTCATCCCCTAGACCTCACTGACAGTATCGAAAAAGTAGAAGAACTTAAAACTGGCAAGTCACCGCAAATAACATTGGAAAAACGTTACATTAGAAAAGACGGAAAAACAATACATGGAAAAATCAACGTTGCTGCCATTCGAGACAAAGACGCAAAAGCAACTTTTTTCATTGCCGAACTAGAAGACATCACCGAACATAAACTCGCAGAAGAAACTCTCAAAGAAACCGAAGAAAAATACCGTATCCTTTTCGAGCAAACTGGCGACTATATTCTAGTTTTAGAAGTCCACCCCGATAGACTTCCAACTATTTTTGACGCTAACGACTCAGCCCTGCAATTCCACGGATATTCTCGAAATGAAGTCTTAGGCAAACCCATTACATTCTTAGATGAAGAAAGCACCCGCCAGATTATGCAGGAAAGAATCAAGCGCTTACTGAATAACGAAAAATTAACTTTTGAAGCAAGACACCGTCGAAAAGACGGAGCGCTGCTCACGGCAGAAGTTTCAATCAAAATGGCGAAAGTAGGCTCTAAAATCTTCTTGGTCTCAGTGGAACGAGACATTACAAACCGCAAAAAAATAGAAGAAGAAATCAAAAAAGAGCGTGATATGATCGAAGCCGTCACTAAAAGCATAGGTGCAGGCTTCGTTATCATTGGCAAAGACTATCACATAAAGTGGGCAAACAACTTCATACGAGAGTACAAAGGCGAAGTAGATGGAAAACTGTGCTACTCGGTATTAAACAACCTGGATGCACCCTGTCCAGATTGCGGAGTAACAAAAGTATTCAACCAAGAAAAAACACAAGACGCCCATGACTACTTCTCTACTACAGTCGATGGCAAACCATACTGGGTAAACATTATTGCTACACCCATAAAAGACAAATCTGGAAACATTATCGCAGCATCTGAACTCGCAGTGGACATAACGGAAGAGAAACAAAGAGAAAAAGACTTGGAAGGAAGCCAGCAAGAATTCAAAGCTTTATTTAATTCTAACCCTGAAGCCGTAGCATATGCCGATGGAAACAACAAAATAGTCAATGTAAACCCTAAATTCACCGAGGTTTTCGGTTTCCTACCTCAAGAAGTTAAAGGCAAAGACCTCGCTGGCTTTATGGTTCCCGACGAGCTAAAAGAAGAAAGGCAAATGCAGACTGGAAGAAGCCCCAGTCAAACAGTAAGTTTTGAGTCAATAAGAAAATGTAAGAACGGTTCACTTCTAAACGTATACCTCTCCATTGCCCCCATCTCAGTGAGTGGTAACGTAATTGGCTCCGTAGCGGTCTACAAAGACATGTCCGCCATAGTTTCCGCCGAACGAAAAATCGAAGAAGCGCTAAAGCAATCTCAGATCCTGAACGAAAAACTCAACGTAATTGGAAGTTTCACAAGACACGACGTAGCCAACAAACTGGCCGTGATCAACGGGAACGTGTATTTGGCAAAGAAAAACGCGAATGAAAATCCTTTGATCCAAAACAACTTGGACCAAATAAAACTGGCAAGCAACAATATTGTTCGCATTTTAGAGTTCGCTAAAAACTACGAAGGGTTAGGCAAAGAACAACGTACTTATGTAAACGTTGGAAAAGCAATTGACGAAGCAGCCTCGCTATTTGCTGACCTCAAAGGAGTCAAAATCATCAACTCTTGCAAAGACTTTAACATATTAGCAGACTCTATGCTAACCACTGTTTTTCATAATTTAATTGACAATTCTCTCAAATACGGCGAGAAACTTAACCAAATAGAAGTTTACGCCCGCCAAGAACCAGATGGTTCCAACGAAATCATTTATGAAGACAACGGAATAGGCATAGATGCAGAAACCAAAAAGCAACTATTCAACAAAGGCTTTGGCAAGGGAACTGGATACGGCCTTTACCTAATCAGGAGAACCTGTGATATCTATGGCTGGACGGTCAAGGAGACTGGCGCGCCTGGCAAAGGAGTTCGCTTCGAATTTACTATTCCTGCAAATCAGCAACAAAAAGTGGACCTAACGAAAATCAAAATGCAGTAGTCTAAATTCTAACGTATTCGTTCTATCTATTGATTCGTGGCGAAAAAACAAACCTATCCAAATCGAATTTATAACTAATCAGTCTTGGAAGAAGAAAAAAACGCAAACATTTTTAGGGCTAGTTTTTTCTTCTTTTGATTTTTTTTAGAAAATCGTTGACCGTTTGATCTAGTATGAAAAAACGCAGCCAAGAACAAACAGCGCGGGAGAAAACCAGAATAGCAAAAACTGCTTCACTGGTTTAGGCAATAATGAAATTGCAGGATACGCAAAAGATTCAATGAAAACATTCAAAGCAATATACCTCAGTTTCCATCAGCTTACATTAACCCTGCTCTAATGAATAATAAGAGTTGTGTATTAGAAATCATGTTTTAAACATCAGATCTTTCGGTTGGAATTGAGAAAGAAGCGAAAATTAAACTATACTTTACGGAAAAATGTTTCTATTACGATCAATGTTTCCACTTAGACCACCAGCTATCGATTCAGCAAGTTCACTTGAGTTTTGTTGAAAGTCTCCGGTGGTTTCAGCAACGACTACCAGCCCGCCAAGTGCAATTCTGATCTCATATGATGCTTTCATTTATTAATTTTGAGGGCCATACGTGCTTGTTTCAGCAATTGCTGGCAAGAGTCTAAATTAAAGTTTTAATTCATTGAGCCTAACTAGTTGTTGGAGATTAGAAATGGGTTCGGCAAGATTGGATTTTGGGCGAGTTTTCCTTGCGCGTGCAGAGCATGATTCAGACATAGTGAGATTTGTTACTGATCTGGCGAAAAAGCTCGGGATCACAACTGCAACTTTTACGGTGATAGGTGCTCTGAAATGTGCGAAGCTGGGATTTTATGATCAGCAGAAACATGAATACTCGGAGCGCTTGATTGATATGCCTCTAGAAATTGCCAGTTGTATAGGTAACATCTCCCTTAAGGAGGGTGACGCTTTTGTCCATGCGCACGCAGTTTTGGGAGATCAAAACGGGAACGCTAAGGCTGGGCATCTGCTTGAGGGGAAGGTTTTTGCTGCAGAAGTTCACCTATTTGAGCTTCTGGGCGAAAAAGTTACGCGAAGATTTGACACTGTAACTGAATTGTCTCTTTGGGACATTATGACTGAAAGTTGAAAAAAGAAAAGGATTGTTTGTTTGGCAAAGTTTATCATACTGGACAATTTACGTATGTGATTGTTCCTCCGAGTGTAACTTCGCCTGAGGACGCTGCACACTTCTATATCCTCAAGAAAACTGTTGCCCTTCTAATTGGATTCTCTCTCTTTTTGACATTTCATGTGTGCAACTGGTATTTTTTGAGCTAGGCGCGTGCTCTGTTTGTGGTGAGTACAATCTGTCGGCGGCAGCTTTTTGTATCCCCCTTTTGAGCTCCATCTTTAGAAGTGTTTGCGCCTCCGCTTTTGTTATTCCGAATGGAAGGAAATCCTTGTGGAAGCGTTCAAAATGTACTTGTACCATGGCTACAGCGTCATTCTCACTGCTTAAGGTTTCAAAAAAGTAACCGCAGGGACAATGGCATGTAATTTTCGTTTTCAACGGGGGCACCCCATTGAACTGACCAGTGATATCTTTACCAAATAGAGGATATTAACGTCTGTGGTTACACGTTCACAGTCACAATTTACCGCAATACCCTTGTGAGCCGAATCTCTTTTTAAAATGGACAATTGTTGCAGAAAATAAAAACAGCCTTTGTTAACTTGCCAGCTTGACGTAATTATTCCCAAATATAATGCACTTTTGGTGAATCTGGCGCAATAGACATAAAAGGCGAGAGAGAAATATATGAATCAGATGCAGCAAGGTTCAGAATCTTAACATTAACTTACCCGCTTAAAGATTGATTGCTGGAAATACACTCGAATCAGACTTGAGAGAGCCCTGGTTGACGTTCAGGGTTGTCAGGGATGGAAATTTTGGGTGATACAGATCGAAAAGAGATTTTATCTATGAATGAACGATTTTCGTCCTCGGAAAGTAGTCGAAGACGTGTTGCCTATCTAAGCACGTATCCTCCGCGGGAATGTGGCATTGCAACCTTCACAAAAGACCTCATCGACAACATTGATGAAATAGACGGGTTTACGCCATCAGTGATTGCCATAAATGAGAAGGGGGCAATCTATGATTATGACAGACGCGTAAAATGGACAATTGAGCGTGACTCGGCAGAAGATTACGATGAGGCAGCAGACTACATCAACTCATCTAACATCGAGTTAGTAAATCTTCAACACGAGTTCGGACTTTTCGGGGGCGAATACGGTGAACACATCAAAATATTCTTAGAAAACGTCAAAAAGCCGATTGTAACGACCCTTCACACAGTGCAGCAGAATTTTGACCCGAAAGCTCTCGAGGTCTTGAAATATATAATCGACAAAAGTGCATCGATTGTTGTCATAGCACACGCCGCAACTGAAATATTGAGAAATCAAGGAATTTCATGCAAAAAATGTGTTGCTATTCCACACGGATGTCCAAATATAGAATTTGTAGAACCCGATTCAGTTAAGGAATCATTAGGTCTGGAGAATCGTTTTGTTGCTTCAACATTTGGCTTGATAAGCAGTGGCAAAGGCATTGAATACGCCATTCGCGCGCTTCCTTATATTGTGAAAAAGGAACCACAAATTCTCTATTTGGTTATAGGACAAACTCATCCGGAGGTTAGGAAACATGAGGGAGAAAAATACCGAAATAGGCTGGTGAAGTTGGTGAGCGAGTTGGGCTTAGATGAAAATGTTAGATTCCACAACAGATTTCTTACCAAGCGTGAATTAATCAAATATCTTCAGGCGACTGACATTTATTTGACCCCTTACATTTCTCCCAATCAAATTAGCAGCGGCACATTAACGTATGCCTTAGGAGCAGGAAAAGCGGTGATATCCACCCCTTACTTCCATGCCCAAGAAACATTAGCCAACAATCGAGGGCTGTTCTGCAAATTCAAAGACCCAGTTTCAATAGCAGAAGGCATAGAAAAACTCTTAGATGAAAGCTTCCGCAAAACAATTCAAAAAAGAGCCTACCGGTACAGCAGACGTTTCCTTTGGACAAACGTGGCAAAAAAATACGTTGACCTCTTCAAAACAGTAATCAAAAATAATGGATGTACTTAAGATGATTTATCCGCCAATAAAACTTGATTTCCTCAAAGTTCTAACAGATGACACCGCACTGCTCCAGCACTCAAAATACGCAACTCCAAACAGAACGGAAGGATACACGACAGATGACAATGCAAGAGCCTTGATTGCCTGCATCAAGCATTTTTCGCTTTTTGAAGATTCAACCGTGAAAAAACTGATAGACACCTATCTTGGCTTCTTATGCTATATGCAGAGAACAGATGGCAAAATGCACAATTTTCTGGGTTATGACCGAAGCTTCACGGACGAAGTCGGCTCCGAAGACTGTATGGGACGAACAATTTGGGCATGCGGGTACTGTTTGGATTCAAAGATGCACAATGAAACAAAACTGATCTCCAAAGATATTTTTGACAAAGCCTTCAAATGGGCTCCAACCTTCACTTCGCCCAGAGCAAAAGCATTTTCGATAATGGGTTTGTTTCACTATCAGAAGGCCTATCCAAACGATCCCAATGCAACATTAAACATGAAAATTCTCTGTGAACCATTGCTTAGACAATTTGAGCAGGAATCATCGGATGGATGGGAATGGTTTGAACCCTACTTGACCTATGTTAACGGGCGATTATCCCATGCGTTTTTTCTCGCTTATGAGTGTACAGGAGAAGAAAAATACATGCAAGTTGCCTCCAAATCCATTGATTTCCTGCTACGTGTTCAAATAATCAATGATTGTTTCGTGCCTATAGGCAATCAAGGCTGGTACAAAAAGGATGCCGAAAGGGCAATATATGACCAACAATCCGTTGAAGCATCCTGCATGGTGGAAGCTTGTATAGCTGCTTTTCGAAACACTGGTAAAGAGAAATATCGCGATGCAGCCTTCAGAGCTTTCGAGTGGTTTCTAGGAGGAAACACGAAGGGTTTGACAGTGTACGATAGAGAAACTGGGAGCTGCTTTGACGGAATAACGCCGCTGGGACTTAACCTAAACAAAGGTGCTGAAGCAACTGTAGCTTATCTTCAAGCTCGACTAAACGTGGAAGAGATAAATTTTACTCAAGAAATGCAATCGGCAGCAACATCGGGAAAGACGACCGTGAAGGACAAAAACGTCATTCAGTAATTTTGTATAAGGCAACATTGATGCTGGTTTATTAATTTGTTAGACTAAGCTAATTAGGAGGCGGCTTAGATTGTTGGCTCAACACGTTATGGTAAAAGAAGTAGTTACGGTAACCGGGGATATGTCGATTCAGGAGTGCATCGAACTGCTTTTCAAAAGACATGTGGGCTCAATAATTGTTGTGGACGCTGATCAGCGGTGTGTAGGCATCTTTACAGAGCGCGACGCCATAAGACTCGTGGCTCAAAAGGTTTCGCTGGCGGCACCGATCGAAAAAATCGTGACAAAAAACATATTCACGGTAAACGAAAATGCAACTTTTGAAGAAGTGAAAAAACTAATTAACCTTCATGGAATCAGGCACCTGCCCGTTACAGGATCAGATGGAAAACTGGTAGGTTTAATATCTGTTAGGCATATATTGAATGAGTTCTTTGGGATGTAACCGAAAAGCCGCTTTGGAGTCAATGCAATGAAACGTTATCAGCATAACCCCATACTTGAACCAATAGGTACGCATGCTTGGGAGTCACATCTCGTCTTCAACGCGGCTGCTCTTTTCGCTGACAACCGGGTTCATTTTCTTTACCGTGCAATGGGTAACGACAATGTCTCGCGTTTGGGTTTGGCAGCTTCCTCTGATGGTTATAACATAGATGAACGGTTGCCTCTTCCTGTTTTCAACCCTTCAAATGACTCAGAAAACAAAGGCTGTGAAGACCCGCGATTAACTTTGTTCGATAACAACCTATTCATGTCTTACACCGCGTTTGGAATCCACAGTCAACACGAAGTTTACCAAATCGGGTTAACTTCCATAGGTTTGGGTGATTTTTTGGCTAGGCGATGGCGATGGGGCGAAAGACTTCTGGCTTTTCCTGGAATTCACAATAAAGACGCAATTTTGTTCCCTGAGAAGTTCAAGGGGGACTACGTAATGTTCCACCGTTTGGAGCCTGATGTTTGCATCGCACGCTCGGATGATCTTCGTCGTTGGTACGGACTAAAGTTTGTTTTGGGACCAAGATTAAGCGGATGGGATTCATGGAAGGTGGGTGCTGCGGGACCACCGATTTTGTTAAATGAGGGTTGGCTGATGATTTATCATGGAGTTAGCATTGACAAGGTTTATTCTCTTGGCGTAGCGTTGCTTGACAGGAACAATCCCGAGGAAGTTATTTACCGTTCTGAAGAGCCGATTCTGACACCGACTGAGGGTTATGAACGGTTCGGAAAAGTTCCTAACGTAGTTTTCAGTTGCGGTCAAGTCATCTTGGACAATCAACTTTTGCTCTATTACGGCGGCGCAGACAGCGTAATCTGTGTAGCAACGTATGAGCTGGGAGAACTATTGCCAAAAAAATAGCTGCCAAACGGTTTTGAAGAAGAACAGACCAGCCATACATATATCTTGTTTGAATTTCTTTGGTTCGAATTTTCTTTGTTTATGTTGTTTGTTGTTGTGTCAGTGAAGCCACAAGTTGTTATAAGGTTTGGCAGCGAAAGGTGACGCTAAGTGTCGTGCGAGCCATAGAAGCTTTGGCGGGTCAGGAGTTAACGAAAACGCGGAAAATGTCCCCTCTTCCCCAGTCAGGTTCCTTTTATTCCCGCGTCTGGTTAACGAACCTAGACTCGTCAATCCACAATTTTGGGCGCTAAGGCCATGCTGAAGGTCAAGTAAACGATGCGTCCAGCCATTTACTCAGGTTTATTCTGAGGCTTTTTTCATTTTGTAGTAATCGATTTTACGAATGCGCCCAGGTGAGACTACTCCTCTTTCTCCGTCGATGCTTGAGCATTTGAGGAATTCGTAGCATGATTAACATCTTTTCATTTGTCCAGGGTCAAATAAGCTCTGGGACCGAGTAGCAATTAAGGCACAACCAAGTTGAAGTTGGAGTTGTTGGAGTCCGCCCCAGAACGTAATACGAGATGATGATGCATTTTGAAACGGAAAATTTTTGGATGTTTTAGCTTGCTTAAATGGATATATATGCGTATGTGCATATGATTTAATATGACCAAAGTGGTTTCTCTCTCCAAAAAAGCATACCAGACTCTGAAAGACCTCAAGAGGGCAAATGAATCTTTTTCAGACGTAGTTTTAAGAATAGCCGACCGAGAGTCAAAGAAGTCGATTCTTGCGTTTGCGGGAAAATGGAAAGGTAATGACATTGATGAGATATTTTCCTGTATCGCAAAAGACAGAGAGAGTTCAGCATCAAGAGAGATTGAGATCTGATTTGGCGATTCTTGACACTGATATTCTAGTTGCACTGCTAAAGGGAGCCTCGGAAGCAGTAAGCAAGATAAAATCGATAGAAGAGCAAGGGGACCGGATTTCTACTACTGCAATTACAGCATATGAACTTTTTAAGGGAGCTCGAATCTCCCACAAAGCTCAAGAAAACCTATTACAAGTCGGAGAGTCTTTGTCAGCGTTGCAAATTCTTGGCTTGTCATACAACGCCTTTGAAGAAGCATCAAAAATTTATCTGGAACTCAGAAAAGCTGGTACATTAATCGGCGAATTTGACATACTCATAGCCGGAATTGCAAAAACTTCCAATGAGGTGCTCGTAACACGAGACGAGCATTTTAGATTGATCAAGGGGATAAAACTTTCCAAATGGTAATACCGAAAAAGCTGTTTTTTCAACAGAGTCTTTCATCTTTTAACTGAAGGCTATCATTATTTCTTCGTTTTGCATAAGCCAGTGTCAGTTGTATGTTCTGACCTTTTTCATAAGCGCCTGACAATCCGGCTTTCGCTGGTACCTTATTTGAAGAGGGTCTTTTTCCGAACTAATCCACTGTAAAGGGAAAACATCAAGAGCAGTCCAAGTAAAGCAATTTTGTAAAGTGCTGATTCTTGGATAATTGAAACGGCGAACAAGACAATAGGAACCGCGGTTAGCAAGGAATACACTAAGGGAAATAGTTTAAGCGCTTTTCTGTTAACGTTGGTTGTTCCATTTTTCGAAAAGAAGAAATCTGGCAGTTTTCCCACACCGATGGTGCAGGTTTTGCAGTAGTAGCAATTAAGGCAGCCTTTTTTTCCCAGTTCATAATAGACAAGGAATACCATTAAAGCGAAGTATCCCATTGAACCGATAGAAAAGAACAGCCAGCAAGCAACAGTCCCCAAAAGGATCCAAGAGACAATCGCTGTGTTGCCTAAGATTATCTCTGATTTCGTATATTCTCGTTTCTTTTTGTTATCGTTTTCTTTGTTGTTCATTTTGTTTCCCTCCTTTCTCTTCAGCTATCCGTTTTGCGACCCGTAGCGCCAACGCAGCCGCTGTTAACATGGTTGGCAAACCCTGGGAGCGGGGCATGAGCGAAAGGTCAGCAACCCACAAATTCTTTGGCAGCCAGTTATGATGCATAGATTTTGTGTCCTCCTTCGTTAAGGGTGCGGTGCCGCCTAAGTGTCCTCCGTGCATCATACCGTCTGTGAAGGGGCCAGTTACGCCTGATGCTTCCATAATTTCTTTCGCCTCCACTTTGGCTTCCGTGAGCCGTTCGCGGTCAAGATCTGTGAGAGATTTGACTACTGTCCCGTCAGTAGCTACGGAACCTTGCTCTATGTCCGCGAGTTTGATCATCATACCTACTCTGTTTTCTGCAGACACATTTTTCCAAGGTTTATGGAACCAGTAAGAGAGCAAGTCAAAGTAGGGCGAAAGAATATAGTTTTCTTTCTTCACAAACCACACCATCGGAGGCTCGCTAAGCATCCTCGCATCTTTTGACACACCACCAATGGTGAGAACCACATCTACCCAAAGGTTATCGTATGCAGGCAGGTCTGAAGCATGAAGAATCTGAGCTGTGCCTATCCCTCCAGCTGATAAGACCACGACATCAGCATCGATGCGTTCAAGGGATGATCCGTTGAAGACTAAAACTCCTTTGGCATGGCCATTTTCCACGATAACTTTCTGAACTCTTGAACCGGTTTTCAGCGTTATGCTCCGGCCCAGCAGACCTTTGTACAATCGTCGGCTGTCCCATTTGGCTCCAGTTACACAACCAAGCTCGCAGTAGCCGCATCCCGCGCATTTCTGCGCGTTACCTACCTTCGGTGTAGGCTTTGGATTGTGCCCCAGTTTTTCTGCTTCGTCAAACATTCGTTGACTAAGAGGACGCCATCTTGTTCTCGGTATGGGGCAGATGGTCAGCTCTTTTTCTATTTCTTCGTATTCAGGTGTGAGGTCAAGCCCAATATCCTTCAGTCCCCGTTCTGCTCTCACCATGCAGCCGCAGCTAATCGAGGTTGAGCCTCCCTCGGTCACCCCCCTGAAAATGGATAGATCCGTGCTAGCGCGGATTGTCTGGTAATGTGGAAATATTCGTTTCATGGAGGTTTCGTCTTTCAGCAGCCAAGTGCCCCTCAGCGAGCTAAGCCACGAAACCCTGTGCGTCAAGGGGCTGAAAGGCTGCCCCGCCTCCAAAATTACTACTTCAAAACCCTTGTTTGCTAGTTCTCGGGCAGCGGTGGCACCTCCTGCTCCAGATCCCACAACAACCGCTTTCATTTTTCGTTGTCCCTACCGTTTTGGTTAATCATTGCTATGCAATAGCTGCATCCGCTTGTTATTCTATTTTCAAACTTCATGTTCATGTCTGGGTTAAGCCCTTTAATTACTCCTTCATCGGTCGCGCTAAGAACAATGCATGTTAATTCGGAGTAGTTCTGTGCCAACGCACATCGGTCAACAACAAGGGTGGCGTTTGCTTGTCCTTGCCATTTAATTTTGAAGTTTATGCCCAAGACGCGGTATAGTATTCGGGCTGCTTTGACCAGGTCTTCGCGGCTTTGACCGACGCCTAATCTTTGCCTAGCATCTCTGCCAAGTTGTTCACCTGCAGTGAAGAGCGCTTCACGCCCCAGCTTTATTGCCCGCTCTCGCCCCAAAGCCTTCACCAAAGATTCAACTAAGACTGCGTGCTCTTTGGCCATGAAAGCTCTTTTTTCTTCTATGCTTCTTGACAAGGGGGCTTTTTCGGCAGTTCCGATCTTAGCATTTGGCAGGTGAGTCTTGAACACTTCTTTTAGAGTATCGGTGGTCAGGGCGGAAACCTTGTCAAGCTCCCTGCTGATGACATATTTAGGTGTCCACAACCCCAAAAAGATAAGTCGAATATTCATATTAGTCACACAGATTTTTCGACTCCGCCAATATGAACTTCCTTCTCTGGAACTGCGCTACCATAAAGCGCGTCGACCACTTTTGCACGCCGCTGAGCGACCAAATTGCGTTTAAGCTTAAGGTTTGGCGTCAAGTCCCCATTTTCTATACTGAGGTCGTTTTTAAGCAACGCCCACCTTTTTATCTTCTCAGGATTTGAAAGACGTTTGTTCATATCTTCAACAGCGTTATCGATTGTCTTTATTGTCTTTTCACCCCATTGGTCTTTCTGCACCCAAATCAATGCCCCGCAGTAGGGTTTGGACTCACCTACCAACATGGCTTCAGAAACGCCAATTATTTCTCGAAGCATACCTTCTATTTTTCCTGAATAGATGCATTTTCCGTAAGAGGTCTTGATGAGTTCCTTCTTGCGTCCAAGAATAATCAAGCTTCCTTCGCTAGTTAGACTTCCGATGTCGCCAGTCATTAGCCAGCCATCCTTGAAGGGAGATTCAAGAGTCTTATCAAAGTAGCCAGCCGTGACTTGGGGTCCTTTAACCATTATTTCTCCTTCTTTGGATATTTTCACTTGAGTTAATGGCATGGGTTCACCCACCGTGCCAATGCGGTTTCTTCCAACTCGGTTTATTGTGACTAATGGGGCTTCGGTCATTCCGTAAGCGTTGTAAATTTCGATGCCAAGGCCGCGATAGTTCTCAAGTAACTCTTCGTCTGAACTTGCGGATCCAGCGATTAGTTGTGCACATTTGTTGAGTCCCGCACGCTTCAAAGTCATCCCCCTGAGTACTTTGCCGATTCCACGCTTGAGAATGCCTTCTTTCTGTTTAATGTAGAATTTACCGAGTTTGTTTTTCTTCAGGCCTTCCCAGACTTTCTCGTATATTCGTGGGACTGAGAAAAAGATCGTTGGCCGCACGTGTGGGAGCGCTTTTTGGAGCTTTCTGAAATCTTCAAGGAAGTAGATTTCCACGGGAGCAGGTATATAGTATGGCGAGTAGGTGGCTAAGATTCCTTCTACAACGTGTCCCATTGGAAGGAAAGATAGGTAGGAGCATCGGCGATTTCTTGCGCGCCAAGGTGTGATGGAGACAATTGATTCGGCCATGTATCGCAGGTTGTCGTGTTTGAAAATTGCTCCTTTTGGCTTTCCTGTCGTACCTGAAGAGTATCTTAATGTTGCTACGTCGCCAAAGCCTACTGTAGTGTTGACTGGAGAGGTATCGCTTGATGCTTTGAAGAGGAAATCCTTCCATGTAATAGTTTTTTTAGATATGCTTTGGGGCAAGTTGCCCTGGCAAAAAGACACAATTGGAATATTAGTTTGGATTTCGTTGATACGTTGGAGAAGGCTCGGTATGCCGACGAACAGCAGTTTAGCCCCGCTTGCTCCCAATATTTGGTCGATGTCTGCAGGAGGCGAAGTGTAATAAATTGGGACGCTGACAGCGCCCACGAGGCCGATGGCTATGTCCGCTGCCAAATATTTTGTGCAATTCAACCCCGTCAAAGCTACTCTGTCGCCTGGCACGACTCCAATAGAGCGAAGGGCGCCTGCTGCTTGCAAGATGTCTTTTCGCATCTCGGCGGCTGACTTCTGAATTATTTTTTCGTCTATAATGTCGAAGTAGGTTACCGGGTGGCTAGTGCTCTCCAGCCTGAACAAGACTTGCTCGTGAACGGTGCGGTCTGACCTGTGGAAGAAACCATGATAAGAAGCGTACTCTAGAAGGTGAGGAAAGATTTCTTGCCACTTCATGTCATATTGACCAAGCAACTCGTCTACGTTGAAGCGTTGAAGTTGGCGGTTTTCACTAAAGTAAGGTGCCAACGACATGAGTGCATTTGAGACTTTGCGATTTCCTCGCTTGAAAGTTCGCTGAAGTCTAAGTAAGGCTTTCATCGAGGATGCAGACATGTTTGCGTAGATTGGGTTTGGAAGTTTTACGCCCAAGTTGTTTTTTGCCCATTCCTGAACTAGATTCAACATGGCTTCTAAAGTGGGCAGTGATTGGTACTGGGCAACAAGATGAAAGTTCAAGCCTTTTGCTTTTGGCTCGAAGGTGAGTTGAGTAACCGCTCTTGCGACGTAGTCAACTGGAACCACGTTGATTTTCAGAGAACGTTTCACGGGCATAAAGCGCATTTTGCCCGTTAAGTAGAGCCGAAGGGGGAAGTAGAAAGTGTTGAATGTTTTGATGGCGCCAGTCCGCGAATCCCCAACCACCATCGAGGGTCGAAAGACGGAAACTGGCAGTTCAGTTTTTGCTTGCTGAACGAGGAGTTCCCCTTCGTATTTGCTGCGTTCGTAATCTGTGAAAAAGCCAAATTCGTCTGTTAACGCGTCTTCAGGCACTGTCCCTGTCCTTGCGCCTGCCACGTAGGCCGTGGATATGTGGGAGAAGCGTTCTATGGGACTGTGTTTGTTTATTTTTTTGGCGAGTTCCAAAACGTTTGCTGTTCCCTCAACATTGGTTTTCCTGAGTTCCTCAAGGGGAAGGAAACGCCAGTCGGCCGCGGTGTGAATGATATGCGTAACTCTGTCGACAGCGTTTCTTAGGTTTGCTTCCGTTAAGCCAAGCTGAGGCAAGCAAGTGTCTCCGCAAACCACTTCAATTCTGGAGCCCAAAGCTTGAATAAGTTCTGGCCAGTCCCACCAGTTTCTTTCAACTCGGCGCCGGGCATCTTGGGTGCTGTCGGCTCTGGTTAAAGCCAAAATGGTGACTTGGTCATCTTCGATGAGAAAGCGGGCTATTTGGGTCCCAATGAACCCTGTAGCGCCTGTCAATAGAACTGTTTTTTTCAAGGTAGCCACTCCGGGTAATGGGTTTCCAAGAAGGATTTTAGCAGAAGAGGATTGCGTTTTTCTCGTTGTAGGTATTTGTTATAGCCTTGGCCGAGCCAGTTTTTCATTTTGTCGTGTTCATTAAAAAGTGTTTGAACGTTGTCGCTTAGTAGCTTGTATCTGTCCGGGTCTTCGTGGTCAACGAAGAATTCTTCGATGCCTAAATCCGAGTAAAGATCTTTGATTCTGAGGTCGTGTCCGATGGCTGTCTGTGGCACATGATTTGCCAGTGAGAGAACTCCGGCGTGGTATCTTGATGTGACTAAAAGTTCTAAGCTTCTGAGTATGCTCGTCATCTGCGAAGCGTTGTATTGTGTAGAGGTGAAGACTTTTGTTTTGTCTGCATGCTTCATTAGGCTTTGAACTTTGTTTCCAAAATCTACGTCAAGGCCCTCCATGCTTAGTAGGGCCACGGATTTGTCGTAGTCTTCTATTATTTCGTCTGCTTGAACGGCGAGAACGTCGGCAAGCAGTTCAGTTTTTTCGAGGCTCGCTCGTGAATGAGTGTAATAGTAGGGCCATCGGTAGCGGAATTTTTTTGGGCCCCAAGGGCGAATCACTACTGGCCATTTGTATATGTCTTCTGCGGCTACACCGACCACATGGGACGCTTCAGGCCAAACTCTGTGGAGCAAACCAGCGTCTGAGGGTTCAGGGTGGAAGGCGAACGCGTTGTCCGCCGTGACTTCGATCGGGGCTTTTACTTTCCATTTTCTTAGCCTGTCGGCGGCTTTTTGGGTGCGGGCTAAGATGAGGTTGGTTTTGCTTGCTTCTCTTCGGATTAGCCATCCGTTAAATCTGGAGGCGGTTCCTGCGTCTACTGAGTAGGCTATGCAGGGTTTTTTCATCGAGTGCGCGTATCTGGTTGCAAGCAGATAGTACCACAAGAGTGCTGAGCCCCAAGTATCCATGTAGCAGCTGCCTTCAACCAGTATGATTAAGTCGTTTTCTTTGACAAATTTTCTGATATCCCAGAAGAAAAGAGAAGGTCTTACAGATTTTATTTTCAAGGCTGGACCTTCTTGCAGGTATCTTCGAAGGTTGGCTTCGTTAAGTGATGGTACGGTTATGCAGGCGTCGTGACCTATAACTGACCGTACCTCACTTATTATGGCGAGGAGTTTTGCCTCTGCCCCAGTGTTGTTTGCGCCGTTGTAGCCGACAAGTAATATCTTTGGGTTCAACTTGAATGACGGTATTTGGTTTTAAATACTTATAATTTTCCATTTTTGATTATTCGACTTGTTATTAAGGTTTTTTTCAGCAGAATAATCGGCATGAGACTTTTCGGGCTCAGAAATCCTTATTACACACTTTTCATATTAGTGTGAAAAGTAGGTAAAGTGTGTGAAATGATGGAAAGAAAACGAGATTCTCGCATCTACGGAACCGTAAAAGTTGGTGACCGAGGGCAAGTTGTCATCCCCGCCGAAGCCCGCAAAGAACTTGACATCAAGCCAGGTGATCTCCTGTTTGTCATGGCTGGGAGAAACCGCCGCGGCATTGCCATGGTAAAAGCCGACGCCATGCGCGAACTAGCCGACAAAATCATGCACGGACTTGAAGGCTCAGATAATGAAAGTCCTGAAACCTAACACTGTGAGGAAATACTATGTTTAGAGACCGCGAAGAAATACGCCGACGACTGCAAGAGATAGTTGAAAAGTTTCGTCAAAAAGGAGCCACAAGCCCAGAGAAAGCCATGACCCCTCAGGAACTGGGGTTGCCGCCGCGTTTCGAGCAAGCCATGCACCGACGATTGGGACAGACAGGCATCTTTGTTGAGGCAAACGGTAAATATTACCTGAACGAAGAAAGGCTCAAACAAATCCGGGAGCAACGGGCCAAAGTCGGGTCTGGAGGGGGAGGCGGCGGTGGCTTGGGTAGAGGAGGTTCACCGATCTGGATAAGCGCCGTTGGGATTCTGCTAATGCTTCCCATCGGCATCATCGTTGCCGTAGCGTTGTTTTACTTTGTAGCCTCTGAGGGCGGCGGATATTTTCCTGGGGAATTTTTAATTGTTTTGTTGGTCATCGCGCTGGGACTGTTTGTGGTCCGGTTGCTGCTCTGGAGGACCAAAAGGAAATATTGGCGCGGTTAATGAACAGAAACGGACATCCTGCCAGACTTCTTAGCTCGACATTCAAATACAGGATTTTCCGTTTGAAGACACTCATTCAAAGTTTTATCCCATTTCGAGGCTAATTCTGTTTGAAAGGAAGAAATTATTTATCCGATGGAAACCGATGCCGACGTTCGCTTCGCTCCGCATTTCCCGCATTTTTCCTCTAATGGGTAACTTGTCTTGCGACTGAATTTGATTGGTCCTTCAGGACTAGGATAAAGAACCGGCTTTTCTGATACACTTTCTCTTTTTATCGGATTAAATTCGTGAGTCGTTTTCTTCAGACTCTCTAAAAGTCTAGAATTCTCTTCAAGTTGGGTTTTGCGCTCTTCAAATCCAGACAATTGGCCCTCATCGAAGTTTTCCAGTTGGGATTGAATTGGTTTTAGGTTGCTAAGAGAGGTTTTAAGTTGACTTACTTGGGCTTCTGCTTCCGCTATTGGTTCGTATTTCTTGATGGTTTTGTTAATGTTTTCAATGTCTGCCGATATTAAGAGTTGGCAGTCTTTGATCTGTGCATACTTGTTTACTGCTTTGATCAGGCTACTGTTTCGCTCTGCAAGTTTCAAAATTTGAGGTTTATACTGTAAAAATTCTTGGTCGTAGTTTTGAGGGCTTACGTGACAAAGAGGACGTTTGACTTCAGCTTCTTTTGTTGAAGCAAGCAATTTAATGGCTTCTTGCTCAATTTCATCAGTCAGTTCTCTGTCAGGTATTTGATAGTTTCGCCATTTTTCTTCGATTAATTTCACTTTGTTAACAGTAATCGATCTTAACTTGGCTTTTCGTTCTTGATGTATTGATTCTTGCAGTTGTCTGGTGATACGGGCGGTTTCGGCTTTTGCTAAAACGTCCATAGCTAATTTTCCTTTTGGAGTCAGCTCGAAGCCAACTTTGCCCTGTAGGTAAATTTTGCGTATCAGGTTTTTTGCGCTAAGTCTTTTGATGCTCGTTTCTGCTTGTTCACTACTAATTTGAATTTTGCTGCTAATTCGAGCGTACACTAATTTTTCTGTTTGGTCAGCTATGCTTTTCTTCGACAGAAAACCTATGATGGCATCATCTGTTGAAATTTCACTTGCATTTCCGTTGCTCGTTTCAGGTAACCCCACTTAGATAGGTGATGAGGAGTTAAATAAATTCAACTGGAACGTCTCCCCAAAACTGGCTTAGGATAAAGGAGAATTAGAAAGCGTTTATGACCGCTGTGAAAGAAAAAGAGCTATGAAGGTTCTGAACAATTATCATTACAGAGTTTTTTCGTCTGTGATGTAAACGTGTTCTTGTCGTTTGTCATAGATGAGCGCATATCTGTTGAGTATGTCTCTCCCGAGGATGCTTGGGATTCTGAGGATTTTCTCGTTCAGTTGAGCGTGTTTTAAGATACAGAGACGTTCAAAGGCTTCTGAATGGCTTTTCTCGTCTTCTTTACTGAAGGTTAGTTTAGCATTTTTGAGTATATAGGTGTCGATTGTCCCGCCTATTCCAAGCATACCTTCGTCAATTGTTCTAATAAAGTATAATCTGTTCCTAGTCGGATAGCGTCTTTGTCACAGATGGTCGTTCGCGTAGCGCCCGTGTCAATAAGAAACTCTACAGTTACATATAGGCGCAGGGTCGGGGATTCAAGTATTGCAACAACATAGGCGGCTTCAAGGTTTCCAGGTTTGAAAAAGCAGGGGATTCGCAAACAGACCCTGACCAATTAGAGGAGTAGATCAAGCTCTTTAGTAGAAACGTAATCTAAGAAAAATTGGTACTAACCATAAGCGTTTTTTTCCCGTAGCCTTTTCACGAGCGCTTGCAAATCACAGTCATGATCAAGTATGGCGTGGTTTAAAACTGCGACCCATTCATTATCGAACTTTTTCTTAAGCTGTTCATAGTTTCTACTGAACCATTTGGCGTTTTCCTCATAACTTGAGAGAACAGCAACAGTAGACTCCACACGCAAACCCTCCAAAACACAATAACCCGCCCTTAAAACACTTTCCACAAAACCACACCCGAACACTAACCTATAACTCAAACAATATTCGGTGATTCTTTGGGGGTGATAATTGCAAAACTTATCTTCCAGTCTAACCTTAACGAATTCTAAGTTCCATCAGCTCCGAAAAGTTCGTTAATCGTAGACTAAGTCTTTGCCAAGTATTACTCCAGCGTAATCGAATTCGAATCCTTGGGCGGCTGTGTTTGTTTTTTGAGCCAATCCAATATAGCCGTTGATGCTTCCTGATCAAGGACCGCGTCTTCCGCGTTGTACCTGAGCCCAACCTCGGTGGCAACTAGACTTTCGCGGAATTTTTCTTCATGCTTTAGCACGTGGTTAGCGTCTTTAGGGTAAACAAAAGTTACATTACTTTTGTCAACTGTTGCGGTTTGCAAAGCGCTTCCATCAGCTTGCCAATCGACTTGAATGTCCTTTTTGCCTATTAATACAAGGATGGCTTCATGAATTTTTGCGATGAACTCTGAAGGGTTAAACGTCCATAACTCTCGAGCAAAAGGCAGGTTCGCCGGATTTGACAGTCCAAGCAGCAGTTTTTGTAGCCCGTCGGGAAGCGAATTATCGGGTTTAACTGGTTCCCCCCTCGTAAAAGCCGTAATTGCGGCATCATATTGTTTCATGAGAAGTTCTGCGTTGGGTAACGATTTTATCTGGTTCTGGATTTGACTGCGCGCTATTTGACCTATAGACCTTCCCGGTGCACCTGTGAGAATTAATCCTTTAAAGCGATTATTCTTTGCTTGTAATTGGTAGTTTAATGCGTGTATGGCGCCTTCACTGTTTGTAAGCACAAACAGATTTCCATTTTTCACATGTTTTCCAGAGATCAAGTTATTAACGGCACCAGACAGTTCGTCAACGTGACTTTGCATACTGATTTTACCAATCAGTTTTTGGATGTTTTCTTGGACATGTGGTCCAGAACCGCGTTTGTCGTAACGTAACGACGTGAACCCATTACGTGCAAGGGCCTCAGCCAACAATTTGGCGCTTCCATTTTTTCCCGGCAAAAGAGGCGAGCACCAGTCGCGATCAGTCGGCCCGCTACCTGCCACAAAGACAACTGCTGGACAGGAGTCTGTGTCTTTTGGTTGCGTAAGAGTGCCGTAGACTGAAATTCCATCAACTATCCAAGATACTTCTCTATTTTCAAAAGAGGCGTTTTTTATCATTCCTGCCACCACATAGTATAGAACCTGTTCAGCAATATCTGTTTTGTAATTTCTAATTTGTCTGTTCATTAAGTCTTATAACCCATGTACTAACCGACTAGCTCCGTTTTAATTGAGCGAATTCTTGTTTTCTAACGGCAACAAAAATCGTTCCCAAAATCGAAAGAGCAATGCACGGAACCCCGAATAAATACGCAAGTATATGGGCTCCTGTATAGACTGGAAGCAGCAACAAAAGAAGACTGAGAAAACCTGCAAAAACCAAAACGTCTATGCCAATAATAATTATCCTCAACTGTTTTCTTCTTAGAATTTTTATACTTGAATTCATGCCAAATAGAAATCCCACAATTTCAAAAATGCTTACTACGAGAAAAGTGACAACTGCAATTTGGAAATTGGAATGGTGACTCCACACCGGAACTGAAGCCATCTTAATAGCAAAAAGCCCAAAAAATCCTCCCACCAAGGCAAAACATGAAGCAATTATCATCAATAGTGCACCTGCAACAAGAAATCTCGATCTTCCCCTTCTAATGTTGCTTTGTGGTTGCGCAGTCTTGGCAACCTTTGTACTACAATTCAAGCAGATTTTCGCTTGGGTCAAGCCCTTTCTACAATTGGCGTATCGCTTTTCTGACAAGCAACCACGCTATGTACTGAACCGATTACCTCTTAACATTTGTGTTGTCAAAGAGCTAAGCTTCCTGGCGCCCCATTTTGGAAGTCAGCCGTTAGAGAAATATCCCCAACTGCAAATTGGCAACAACGTCAATAGACTCAGACAAAGCACAGCCACCCAAATAGTATCTCCAGAGTTGAAGGAAAAACATTTTCACAGAAAATACGCAAGAGGTAGGTTACTGCCGAATGACAAAACCTCAAGTAGCTCAAACCAACCCCCTCAAAAAAGAAACTACCTCTCGCGCCCAACCAAAAAAATGAACCCAGAAATGAATAAGAAAAAAGTCTAAAGAAATATTGAGCTTAGGCGAATGCTCTTATTCGCCCCAGTCTTCCCCTTCAATAGTTAACTCTTGAAGATCTACGCATTCACCTCCATCACTTATTTTCTTAACTTCGAGTTCAAGTCCGCAACCTGGACAACTCAGGATTTCCCCTTTTTCGACGTCATTAGGAACATTTAGGTCTGAGTCGCAGTCGGGACATTTGGTTTTGTTAGACTTATTTTGTAAATTTGAGTTTACAGGGGTGATCATTATTTTTCACTTTTGGACTGATTACTTCTATAGAAAAAGAACACTATTAAATATTGTGACATTTATGTAACAATATTGACCAATTATGTTCTAATTGGCACATTCAAGCTAAGCCGGGCGAGAAAACGTCAAAGCCAAAAGGGTTCCACCATATGTATTTGATTTTTCTCAACTCAGACATAGTCAGTCGCGCGTTCAGTTAAGTTCATGTAGGATATAGTGTGGAAATGAGTCGGAAACAAGTACGTGACTAAATGCAATGAGCGTTGTTTGTTCTTTTTCCTAGCGTGACTACGCCATCGAAAATGAATTTGGTATAGATTTGAGTCCAAATCTGGAAAATCAATTAATATTTTTCCGTTCTCAGAAGAAGTTGAAAGCTCAAGAACAAACAAAAGAGGAACAATCAATGAAGCAAATACACATGTACGTATTGGACTTAACCAAAATAGGCGGAGACGGCGATTTTCCATGTCCAGAGTGTGGAACTATCATATCTCCTGACGATTGCGATGAAGAATCATACTCGATTCTGGATATAAATGTCAATACCCAAGGCTTGGAAGAACTAGTGGTCTGCTGCAAAAAGTGTGCAAGTCAACTTCACCTAACTGGTTTTTCTCTCCTGCAAAAGCAAGAGAAACCTAAGCAGGTGAAAAGAGACGAGACTTCGTACTACATCGCGCATGTATAATGGGCGTTCTTGGTTTGAGACTAAAATTAGTGTCCATACATACTTTTGCCGTTGGCGTTGAGAACTGCGGATAGTCAGGGTTTAGAATGGGGTGCAGCGGAAAAATGGTTGTAGGTAGTTTGAGAGAAATAGTCTGAAACAATTTTTGACTAACAAAGTACATGATTCGCTAACAGCTGTGAATCTTTTTTAGGTTGTAACGACGATGCAGTATTGGGCGTTTGGGTGTCCTACGTTGCTGCTATAAATGTTGGTATGTCGGCTGAAGAGTTACTCGTTACTAACGGAGACAGCCCTGACCTCTGTTTATTCCTCTGTTTTTTGGGTGAGCTTCCTGGCCGTAAAGAATAATCAGCCCTATGAACCAGGACTTGGTGGCATCAAGTTGCCCAATATTTGTGTCAAATCTGGAATAAACACTGGATCATCTTCTACGATCTTTCCGTTTGCGAGACGATAATACGTAATTCCTCGGGCAGTGACTTTGTTTCCATTGGCGAGGGTCGCATTCAATTTGCCACGGAAAACGACCGAATCTCCTTCAGCGATCAGATCTTGGATTTCAATATCTAGTTCAATCATAGCAGATTTCATGGTGGAAAGCATTGCTTTAAAGCCAGATAAATCCACATTGCCCATACCGCGGTTCACGTAATTCGCCGCAACCAATTTGTCTACCCTGTCGATATTACGACCCATCAAAACCTCTTTGACAAATTGACGAACCACAGCTTTGTTCTCATCAATGGACATTCCGAATTATCCTCCGCTTCAAAAGCCTAGACACGCTTAATAACAGTATGTTAGTGTGACGTCGCAGTCACAAGCTATTCCATTGTAGGTACCTTTGGCGAGCACAAACCAAGCTCAGGTACAGGTAGTGACCATTAGCTTCGAAGCTGGACAAGAGTGGAATTCTTGTCTTACGTGGAATCAGATTCTCATATGCTCTTATAGTTTGTTGCGCCATAAACTATCGTGCAGCGTGTAATGCAGAAGAAAATAAAACCAACTGTAGTAATACATGACGTACGCAAGTCCGTGTCCCAGATTCTAAACAAACCTTTTACGGAACGTATAGACCACCAAATCTTCAAACCAGACCAAAAGACATTAGCCCTCTGGGCTGCAGATTGCGCAGAGCATGTTCTCCCGAATTTTGAAGACAAATATCCCGATGACAGAAGGCCCAGAAAAGCTATTGAAGTCCTCCGTGATTGGATAAGGACTGGCGTGTATAATATGGCCGTCATACGTGGGGCTTCACTCTCGGCTCATGCTGCCGCCAAAGGGAAAAAAGAGGCTGATGCGATTTTTGCGGCCCACGCAGCGGGTCAGGCGGTTGCAACTGCACATGTGTCCACTCACGCTTTGGGCAGCTCTCTATATGGTATCAGAGCTGCTGCTGCCCATTCTGGCAATGCGGATGACGGTCTCATCATGGAACGTGATTGGCAATTACAACGTTTGCTTGAATACGCCAAACAAGACAGCACATGATGCGCGTCAATGAAAGGAAAACTAAAATTTAGTTTCTTTCCTTCCCCAGACGATTAACTTAGGGTGACACACATTTTCTCAGACCACAAATCGCCTTCATTCTTTATACTGCAATTTAGTATCTCTATATTTCGAAGCAATGATGAAAGCTGCGTCCTGACGGGCGGACTATATTTCATCGGAAGCAATCAAACTCGTCGAGTAAATCGGTAAGTACGTAAAATCTTGATACATGCTTTCAGCTCCACGCTCTGGAACCATTCATTATTTTAATTAATATTTAATCGCCTGATGCCGGTTAATAGAAGAAGCACGTAGCATGTTCGGTGAAATTTAGCTTACTGGCGTCGGTGTAAGCGTTTCTATGTTAAAGCTGCTCCACAGTTAATGCATTTGGCGGCGTCTGGTTTGTTTTTGGTTCCACAGTATGAACAAATTATCATTGCTGGCATTGTCTCTTCGGTTAGGGCCTGTGTTTGGGCTTTGCTGATGTTTTCTCTTATTGTTCTGTAGGCTTTTTCTGCGTCAGCTTTGGGTACATCGGTTAGTAAAAGAGGAGGCGCCGTGGCTTTGAGGGTACATTTGATTGTTGAGCGTAGTATTCCTTTGTCGATGTTTACGTCTTCGAAGTCAGTGTATTGGTAGTCGGTGTAGTCTTTTTTTAGCCCAAGCGCATGGGGATGGCGCAGAATTACCCGCTGGTTAGTTATGACAACCGAGTCGATGTCAACCGCAAGGTGATAAAACTTCTGCTTTATGTAGAGCTCAACTGTCTCGTTTGGATCAAGAATGTCTTTCAAATCATCAGGAGTCATCATAAAAATCAACCACTAAAAGAGAGAGTGAACAATTATTTATCCCTTAAAAAGAGAACACGAAAATGGACCACAGCACCAAATTAATTTTAGAAAGATTCAACATCAAAATAGGTAGACAAAATCATCTTTTTCTTCCTTTGTGTGCCCTGTGGTATGTGTACTTCGTACCATCTTGATGACGCTAAAAATTTTCCTCATCAGTCAGGATGTGTCCATTTCTTCAACTGACCTTCAGCATTGCTTTTATGGTTCCACAGCCGACTGCTTTGAACTTCACGTTTTTCCATCTTGTTTCGACTCATTTATCTGCCAGAGTCTCTGAGGTTATTCAGAACAAAGATATGAAGGTTGATTGGCTGTTCCATTTCCCTCCGTGATGTATCGGTTGTCGTCAGCATGTGTGGACCATGTTGCTTGGTTGGCGTAATTTGAACTACTTCTCGGGTCTGTCTGCGGGTTTAACAGAGAACTCGATAGAATGAAACATTGTAAGGGTAAATAGGAGCCGGTTTGGGGCTCAGAATGAGAAAATAAGAAAATTTCAGTACGCAATTTTTGGTTGAATTCGGTTTTGTTCCTTAGCTCAATATTTTTCTAATTCTGAAGGCGGAGGCTTCTGTTTTCTTCTTTCATCTCTATTTATCGCCGTAACTACGATGAGAAGAACTATTGCTGTTGCTGCAATGCCTAACATATACAAATCTTGAGTGATTATGCTCTGTGTGGCAAGGTCAAATAGCAGCAAAGCCACAAATAGGTAAATTATTACTGCAGCGATTTTTGTAGTCGTGGAACTTTTCATCGTCATCAAAATAAAGTATTATCTTAGTCTTGCTTAAGAAATTATTCTGAAGCAGGCCCTTGATTAGATTAATCAAAAAAATATGCGCATGCAAACTGAAGATGTTCAGGGTTCGGAGCTGGTACAACTTCGCCTGTTGTTTTTCCAGTAGACTTATAACAAATTCTAAGATGAGGATTCTCTATGAAATGTAAGAATTGCGGGCACCTCATCTGGGATGTTAGCGCAGTCGGCGAAAAAACAGCCGTCTACAAACACAAACAATCCAACCACAGCATGTACTGTCCCTGCAAAAAACCTGAACCAACTTAGTTTTGCCCGGTCGTTGTGTGTGGACACTAACTTTTATTTCACAAGTTTTAAAACTGAATAAAAACTTATTCTTTTATGTGTTAAAGCAATTTAGCGTAGTCAATCCTCTTCGTCAATTGCCGGTTTGCCTTGGTGGATTGGGTATTTGTGTCGGCTCGGCGTATGCCTCCTTTTGGTTGTATAAGGTTTTTTTCGTAGACACCATATTGTCTCGTATTATACCCTTCAACCTCTTGTTGATCGTCCCCTTTGGGGTTATTAGCTTACTCATTTATCTGCTCGCACGTGCCCTTTTGCTCTGTAGCTTTTTGGGAATTTTGGTAATTGTGATGGGAGTTTGGGAAGTTGGAAGACCTGCTGCTGAGGTCGCTAAACGTGCTGAGTACGCTAGACTGCGGCGAATAGCGGAGAATAATAAGGGGCCTCAGCCTTCGAGGCCTGCTTTTTTGGTGCCAATGTCAACCCGAGAGTTCTCGAAGATGAAAAAAACAAAAACTGTTGTTCAATATGCATCTGAATTAGTTGCTAAGAAGGATGCTAAGATGTATAGGTCAAACGATAATGTCCAGGTCTTTCAAGTTTTCTACAGAAAAAAACAGCTATATCCGAATTCTCCTGACGACTATTGGGGTGAGGTGCAGCAGGCTCTTGAAATGGGGCTTTCTAAAGTAGTTGCCAATGAAGAACCTGTCAAGCCAATGCCTGACAGATTGAAAAAGTTTTTGAACATCCCTCAAGACCAATTGCAGAATCTAATAGTTGACGATTACGTGAAAGTTGCTGATGTGAACGCCATAAGCGCCGCAGAAGTCATCCGCAAAATGCAGAACAATTCCGACGACTTAGCCCAAACAATTGGGCTTCTTGGCTCGGACCACAGTTCATTTCATCTAGGCGATGTCATAAAGACTCCAACTTTGAAGTACCTTATGTTCACCGAGGATGGGTTCCGGCAAGTAAACCTTGGAGATATGCCAACCCGAGGAGAGAAAACTAGGCAAGGATTCACACATGTGGTTGAGTATTTTATTCATCTGTCAACAGACACTGTTGTAATGGAAGCTTACTTCAAGTCAAAGAATGAACCGACAAAAGAAGACATCGGCAATTACATCAACCAGTTGGATGTGCGAGACAGCACCCGGCGAAGGTTCCCTGTCCCAACAATTTTGTCACTGCCCTACCAAGTTATAAATCTCAGAAAAGAACAGTGACGAAGTTAACTGACCCAAACAACGCACTCAGCTTTGCACTTTTCCCGTAGAACTTGTTTACGTCTGATTTCACGAGATTTTTTTAGAAGTCACGATTTATATGGACGTTGCATTTATAGTGCTTAGGCTTCTATGGAGAAAACTAGAAAGCAAATAGGTAGCCCATTACCGCTGGGAGATAAACCTGAAAATGACTAACAAAACCCTTTTGGCTTACATGACAAAGGGTGGCGCAACGGAAGAGGCTTCCCAAACTATCGCTGATGTCCTGCGAACCAAATTCAATATGGAAGTTTACTTAGTAAACCTCAGAAAACAGCCTTCCCAGACATCACATAATACAACAACGTTATAGTTGGCTCAGGCGTAAGAACAGGCAAAATCTACAAACAAGCACTAAAATTACTTGAACAAGATCTTAGAGAAAAGAAAGTAGCTTTTTTTATATGCTTTTGCTATTTGAGTTCACTCAAAGCGTCGTCTAAAGATGACAAGACCCAAAATCGTGATCAAATTGTTGACAGGTACATCAAGACAGTTTTAGCGGATTATCCCAAAGTGAATCCAATTCTGGTCGGAGCTGCCGACGGAGGCATGCGGGTGTTTGGAAGAGTAATAAGCGCTCCAATTGACTCCGCCAAGACAGTTGCTTGGGCAGAAAAGCTTGGAAAGCTACTTGTTGAATAGCTCCAAATTAAATGGTTTTATCGAGTTTTGGCTTTCAATTAACTTGATAACCTTGGATTAGACTTATGGGCATCCCCGTTTTCTCTTGACTTTAGCGTATAGATTATCAGGGATTAGTTTTAGAAGTTGTGCAAACTTTCATTGGAAAAGAAATTGTTGCAGGGCAATTAAGCGGTTGTCTCCGAATCGGAAAAACACGTATTCGGGGAAATTTAGGAAACCTGAAAGAAAGCACGGGCAAGCAAACGAGGTGAATGGTGATATTTTCCTAACACAGGATTATTTCGGATTCTGACTTCACTTAAGTCAAGTATGCAGTTTGCACTCACTAAGACTTCTATTTCTTTCAGGGGCTTGAACAGGCAAAAATTGTTTTTACTTTTCAGCGTCAGGACGACGGCGCTTTACTTTTTTGCGCCTTTTGGGGGAAGATTTCCCGTTCTCATTTGCTTCTTTTTTTGTTCCTTTTCTCGCTGAATTTTCTTTTGACGTTCAAAATCTGTGTTCTTCTGTTTCCGTTTCGAAACGCTCATTTGTTCACCTTAACAATCAACAAAACAGGATGTATTCTAAAAACGTTGCCTTTTTGGTTCCAAAAGAGGATTAAAGAGAAGAATGCTCGTTTTTTGAGAAACAAAAGCATAATGCTCCTTGGCATCCCGCGTTTTTTCTCAAGGGATATCCACGATTTTTTCTTATCAAACCTTGTCAGATAAACTGATGTAATTTATCTGTAAAACAAAAAAAGCAAACCTTTTTCACAAACCGCCAACATGAAAACTGCACTCAAATATTTTTGTGCTAGCCGCATTTTCCTTTGTGTTTTGAACAATCACAAGCACATTTCCACCAAAATGCGCGCTTAAGAAAAAAGTGCCTAACAAAATTTACGCTTGAGCCAGTCGAAATGCTCCTTACCGGTTTTTGCTGCAAAAATTCAGAACCTACAAACAAGGTAAACTTCGCAAGTCTTTTAACCCGTCAAGATAATAATCTTTTCAAATTGGTGATGAGATGACGCGGATTGGTTGAACTAACTTTTTATGGAGGCGTAAATGAGATAGGTGGAAACAAAATTCTGCTTCGATCTCACAACGGCTCTATATTCTTCGATTTTGGGCTATCATATAAGCAACAAGGAAAATACTTCGAAGAATTCTTGCAGCCCCGGACTAACAGCAAATTCTACGACCTTCAAAAACTTGGTCTGCTCCCTAAAATAGACGGAATATACAGGAAAGATGCCCTTCAACCCCAAGGACTAAACAGTAGCTGCACTACCGACATGCAGTACTGGGAGAGCGACCTCAAATGTTACGAGGAAAGCTGCCAAGGGAACACCTGGCATCCAGATGGCCTCTTCATATCTCATGCACACGCTGACCACATTGGTCATGTTCCATTCCTTGCAAACCTGCCCATATACTGCAGCGACAAAACAAGACTAATCATGAAAGCTATCAGCCAAATCGGCAACTTAGATGGCTACGACGGCGACCTAACTAAAATGGAGCCTCGACAAATTTCGCAACATGGACCAAAATCATGTTTCCCCGGATCATTTACGATCGACAAACAAGAGCCTCTCAAAAGAGACATCAAAGTCCTAAATTCAGCAACCACAACAAACGTGACCGACAACATGAAAATCACTGCTTACGATGTGGGTCACTCCATTCCCGGCTCAATGTGCTGCATAGTCGAAGCCGACGGTAAACGAATCCTGTACACAGGAGACTTACGTTTTCATGGAAGAAACCAACCAGACCTGAACGCCCTAAAAGACTTACGACCGGATGCGATGATTTGTGAGGGCACAAGAATAGACCAAAAGGTGCCCGATGACGAATTCACAGTGGAACAAGACCTTGCATGCCTCGCTGATGAAACAGAAGGCTTAGTCATGGTTGGGTTCGCCTGGCGAGACCTAGAACGATACGAGACTGTTATAAAAGCCGCGGAGCAAGCGGGTCGAACACCAATATTCGATCCCCGAATAGCATACCTCCTTGCTAGACTCGGAAGAGACATCTACGCAGAAGGTGGCGGCGTTTTTCTGGAAAGAACAAATAGTCTCCTTTATTCACCCTCCGACTACATGAACGCAAAACACGACCTTGGACCAATGGATAAAGAAGAATGGAACACCAAAGAAAAAATCGTCGACACAACCCACCTAACAAAAGGCACAAAAGCAAGCGACATCAAAAAGGCACCCGACAAGTACTTTCTTCACATAGACTATTACCGCTTCAAAAACTTACTAGACCTTGACCCACCAAAAGGCTCAATCTATATTAGAGCCCAATGCGAACCCTTTGACCCTGAAATGGAGCTCTCTGAAAAAAGAATGATAAATTGGCTTAAACACTTCCGAATCAACCAAAAAAACAGCTACAGACCTTACCAAATCCACGCAAGTGGCCACGCCAGCGGAAAAGAAATATTAGATCTCATAGAAAACGTTAAACCAAAAAACCTAATTCCAGTCCACACCGAGAAACCGCAGCTGTTCAGGAACAAAACCAGAAGAGTCACCAGATCTAAACCAGGCGCTACAATAAAAGTTTAATGCACTCACATTTCCCTGTAATTTTTTGATAAGCTGAAGATTTATCACTGTGTCTTCAATTAATTTAACTAAAACGAATTTTTGAAGAATTAACATTGCATTTGAGGAGCAAAATCACATGGCAACGGAAAAACAAAAACCAAATGATGTTGAAATTAAAGTCAGCAAGAACGGTCCATACATGGTCAGTGGCAAAGTCCCGCTTTCAGATCAAATAATAGTCGTTAACGAAGACGGGATTCCAGTTGAATGGCGAACAGGAAAAAATTATCCTTCTCAAGAAAAATGCGGCCTCTGCCGATGTGGAAAATCAGAGAAAAAACCATTCTGCGACGGAACCCATGCAAAAATAGGTTTCGACGGTACTGAAACAGCAAACACTGAACCCTACCTAAACCAAGCCAAAGTTGTTGATGGTCCGGAGCTTAAGCTAACCGACGCTGAAGATCTCTGTGCCTCAGCCCGTTTTTGCCACAGAGCAGGCGAGATCTGGAATCTCATTCCAAAATCTGACGATGAAAACGCCAAAAATGCTGCAATCGAAGAAGCTTGCGACTGCCCCTCAGGCCGTCTGGTGGTCTGGGACAAAAAAACCGGCAAGCCAATCGAGCCTGCGCTTGAAAAATCCATTGGACTAATCGAAGACCCTCAACTCGGATGTAGCGGCCCGATTTGGGTACGAGGGGGTATCAAAATCACTTCTGCCCAAGGTCAAGATTACGAAGTCCGCAACCGCGTCACGCTATGCAGGTGTGGCAAATCTACGATTAAACCATTCTGTGACAGCAGCCACTTTCCCGAGCACCGCTACAAAGAACTGATTGCCCAAAAGCAAAAATCTCACCACCATGGCCAAACTTGAGGTCCTTCAGAATATGATGGACGAATGTTAGTCATTTTAAGGGAGAGCGTTCGCCCCTTTCCCAATGAAGCTTAACAACCTTAGTCGAACAAAAATCAGAAGCCATTGAACATTTGAGGTTCTAAAGAAAGTTCAACGCAAACCTTCAAGCCGACTAGTGTTCCGCATTTTTTACAGAATTTTCCCGAGCTTGCTGGTTTTCCACAACTGGGCAGATTTTTTGCTTCTTAATTATCTCGCCTGTATAGGCTTGTGTGGATTCGCTTCTCGTTTAATGTCTGTAACCATTTTTTCAGCGCTAGCGGCTTCGGTACTTCTTTTGGGGCGTCTCCTTTGCATAAGCCTCCCTGTTCGTTATAGTCGTTTTCGCAAACGTATTTGTGGCATCTAGAACACCTGTGAAAGTACCTTCCGCTTCGTTTTGCGCGGGTTTGAACTTAAATAGTTAAAAGACAGACTCTCCCCAACAAAGAGGCACAATACTTTGGCGTTAGACCTAGTCCTGAGGGGGATCTTAACCATCTGTATTTTGGTTGTCTCAGCTAAAGCGATAGGCGAAATTTTTTCATGGCATAAAATTCCTAAGGTGTTGGGCGAGTTATTTGCAGGAATTCTCCTCGGACCTTACGCTTTGGGCTCGCTCATAGCAATAAACGGCTCTCCATTAATTGAAATAAACGAAATTGTCCGAGCATTCGGAGAAATCGGCGGTATACTTATCCTATTTATAGCTGGTTTGGAGATGACCTTTAAAGATTTTAGGAAAGTCGGTGCCGCCAGTTTCACCGTTGGAACCGTTGGCGTTATTGTTCCTTTTGTGATGGGCTACGGTATTTCGCTTGTTCTTGGCTTTAACACTGTGGCAAGTCTCGTAATTGGCGCCGCTCTCACGGCTACAAGCATCTCTATTACTTCACTGGTGCTCCAAGAGCTAAAAAAGACGCTGAAGGTAGAATCAAAAATGATGGTCAGCGCCGCCGTAATTGATGATGTTTTAGGCCTCGCAATTCTAGGCGTTGTAGTTTCATTCATTTCCACTTCCACGATAAGCCCGTTAAACGTGCTTGTAGTAATTTCAACCTCTATTGCATTGTGGCTCCTAATAACAGTTTTCGCAGCAATCATCCTGCCAAAAATAATTAATCTGACTTCAAGAGGAGAATCAGAAGAAACAATGGAGGCAGTAGCTACAGCATCATGTTTTGGCGCTTCCGCATTAGCAGCCTACCTAGGGCTTTCGCCTATCGTGGGCGCTTTCGCCGCAGGAATGGGTATAGCCAGCTCCAAGACAATTGAAAAAGTTCGTGATTACACCAAGAAAGTAAGCGTCATATTCTCTCCTGTCTTCTTCGGGTTAGCAGGCGCAGAGTTTAACATTCGAAGTTTCTTCACTTCTAATGGGTTTTTCTACGTCTTTTTCATAATATTGGTTGCAGTAGCAATAATTAGTAAGATGATAGGATGTGGATTGCCAGCTGCCTTTTTCCTAAAAGATCGCTCTAAAGGCGCTAAAGTGGGGTTTGGAATGATTTCCCGCGGCGAGGTGGGCCTCATTGTGGCTGGAGTAGCTATTTCTGCGGGGGCCATTACGCAAAGCACTTATGCGGCGATTTTAGGGATGATTATGATAACAACCATTTTGGCGCCGATACTTCTGAGAAAAGCCTTCGAAAAAGAATCGCCTGAAGAAGTATACGCACAAACTGAGTCTGAAGATACAAACTCACCAGCATGCATTCCAACATATCCGCTTTGATCTGAAAGATTTTGATGTGGCTTGCTAGAAGTTTTAGGCTCAGAAAGTTACGGCAGGCGGCTATTGGTTAGGGTGGCATCAAGTTTTCAAACGGTGTTTCTTCTATCGAAAATATAAGTGCACTTTGGGAGAAGATGTTTCCTTGGTTTTGTTTCTCTTTTATTTTATACTGAAATATAACCTTGATGATTTTTGCGCGGATTTAGTTACTGAATGGATAGCTGTCTCTTCTTTGATTTTTCTTGTCGCTCAATTTATTTTAACCTATTTATCCACTACAAAACCTTGAATGTTCCTGGCAGAAGTTGTCTTAGCGTTTTAGGTTGACCTTCATCGCTTTGTCGTTTAACACGAAATGTGACAGAGTTCCGACGATGCTTCCGCATAGCCACGCAGCAGTTGAATCTTGGATGCATAGAATTGCAACCGCGAACATGGCTGAGGCTGCTAGAAAACCGATTATACCTGTGGCATTAAAGACGATGAAGTTTTTGGCGATTTTGTCTTTTGTTTGCCTCTGCATCACGAAGTTAGCTCCAAAATGTGATATACCGCCTAAGACGTTGGCGAGCAACCATGCAAAAGTTGGGTTTGGGAAGAAAAGCATGGAAGCTGTAAACGAAGCTGTTCCTAGAAGAAACCCTACAAGTGCGGCCAAATTGAATATAACAAGGTTCCGCATAACGCTGATTTTGCTGGTTTTCGGAAATTCTCTCCGCACCATTTTTTCTCCCAATAAAGAAGAATTTCCGTATACCTCAATATAACACTTTTGCGACTCTACAAAACTTAGGTAGCCGGCTATGGGCTTATTTGATGGAAGAAATACTGTTTTTTTATTTTTCGACATATTACAAGGTTTTACTGCATTGAGCTGCATAGCTGACTGGGTCAATTTAAGAGATGCCAATACGTCGAAGGCATCGGAGCTCCCTGTCTATTCGCGAAATCCTGTTTTGCGCATTATTTCTTAACAACGAGCACATTGCAATAAGCATTGCTTACAACCTGCTTTGAAACGCTCCCCAAAAACACAGATGCTTTGCGTCCCAAGCCCCTGCTTCCCTACCGCGATAAGATCGAAGTTTTCTTTTTTAGCCATAACAACCAAAGCTTTAGCTGGATTGGAATCAAGAACTATTAGGCTTTCATGCGCTACCTTCTCTTTCTGCAAATCTTCCTCAGCCTCCAAAATAGCTGATTCAGCTTTCTTCTTGTCTCGCTCATAGACATTAACTACTTTTATAAACCCTGAAAAAAGCTCTGCAATTGTTATTGCTTCTTTGAGCGCTTTTTTTGACTGAAGCGAATTATCATAACCAACTAATATTCTGATTCGGTCTTTCATTAATTGTCAACCCACTAACTAATACAGAATTCAACGAATAATACATTTTCTATAGTGCGAAGTCTTCAGAAGACTAAATCTCGAAAACAAATATATACTTGCGCAAGGGTCTTCAACTGTCCTTCATCTAATGTCAGATTTAGTCTTCTGGATAATAACGCAAACGCAATTGACTATTTAACACATGTAAAATCGTATGCTTGAGGATATGTATCTTGATTTTTAGATTAAGGAATCTGAATATTTACAGCATGATGACTGATATCGAGTTAGATATCTTCTAGGAGCTTCCGTTATGGTTTATTTCCATCGAATGCAATTCATCAAAAAAGGAGGCGGCAAAGTACGATTCGGCAAGCTTAATTTTGACTCAATTTTAACTATCCGCATGTAACCCTTTTTTGAGCTATTGTTAAAAGCAGCTCAATCAAACTTTGAGTGGTGAACTCCATTGGAATCTGAACGTAAACCCCTTGCTACTATTCAGAAAGCGGTGGATGATTGGATTAGTCAATTTGAAGAAGGCTACTGGCCGCCACTTTCAATGCTTGCCGCCTTAGTTGAAGAAACAGGAGAGTTAGCAAGAGAACTAAACGACCGGGAGGGCTACAAGAAAAAACGCGTTCCTGACAATAACGATGTGGGTTTGGAACTAGCCGACGTCCTCTATAGCTTGGTCTGCATCGCAAATTACTACCATATAGATCTGGATGAAGCTTTCCAAGAAGTTTTGGAGAAATACACTAAACGCGACATGGACAGATGGACCAAAAAGAACAAGGACACAAGTTAGCCACCAGAACCTCTTCAAATAAGGATTTCTTTTAGTCTAACGGCATGATTGCTACCTATTAGATACTCGATCCAAGCTAAGCATCATCAGCGTAGCTACTCAATCGTTTAAATCCATCTTCAACCGTGAATGGCGCCCTGCCCTTAAACATGCCGAAGCCATCTTTTCGGCATTTCTTGACGGCTATTTCAACATACTCGTTTTCTTTCATTTTGAGTTTCCACCATTCTCTTGGGTAAAGTAACCAAGAGGGAGCCGCCTACTTTCCTGGTTTTAGTTAAGCACTTAATCATATTTGATCGCCATTATATCAAATTACACATTGGCTATACTTACAATTCCTGAAATCAAATCACAAGTATTTCCGACAGAGATCTAAACAAACTTTTTCTGGGCATGTTGGGAGGGTGTTGTTGAAAATTTATATCCTCAATTGATTTCCTTAAATGAAACCAATATGGCGAACTTGGATCATCAAATGCAATCACAATCTCTTTTTCTCAAATTATTGATTTTTCTGCCTGGGGTAGCGAGGTGAAATATGGAACCGAAGCCTTTAAGCCTGCAGCTTTGAAAGTTTACTCGATGTTCACCGAAAAGACGACGATGACTGCCTTACCGCCATTCAATTTCCACTTGAGTACACTTATTTTCTCAAATGGCGACTTGCAGATTCGTAAGTACGAAAACGGCGTTTTTACACAAGTAATCAGGACAAACGGCAAACTCATTCTGATGAAATTAGAATCCAAGGGAACTGTTGACAAGCCAAATCTGCTACTAGAACTCGATTCTGAAGCAAAACTTGCGGAAGAAGACATTGCAGATGCGAAGCAAATCATAGTTATGATGTTTAATCTAAACATCAACCTCGCTCCGTTTTATGCAGAAGTAAAACTCGATAAGATTATGGCGACGATAACCCAAAAGCTAAAAGGATTAAGAAGTCCGACCACGCTGTCAGTTTTCGAAGCTTTAGTCGACTCCATCGTGGAACAGCAAATCTCGCTCAAAGTTGCAACTGGAATTGAACGAAAAATGATAAAGCAGTTTGGTGATTCTCTGGAAGTAGACGGAACAATTTACTACGCTTATCCTTCGCCACGTATCCTTGCCGCAGCCAGCTTTGAAGCGTTGCGTGAATGTGGGTTGAGCGGCAGAAAAGCAGAATACATCAGGGAGATAGCCAAGCTTGTGACTGATGAAAAGCTGGATCTAGAGCACTTCAAGTCCTTCGGTAACGCTGATGATGTTATTAGAGAGCTTAATGCCTTAAGAGGCGTCGGCTCATGGACAGCAGAACTCACAGTAATTCGTTCTATGCAGAAATGGGACGCACTTCCGGCTGACGATGTAGGGTTACAACGCATTATCTCAAACTATTACTTCGGAGGCAAACGTATTGACAGCTCTGATGTTAGAAAAATTGGCGCAAAGTGGGGTAGATGGAAGGGTCTTGCGTCTTACTACCTTGTAGTAGCCGACATGCAGAGAATTGAAATATAACTCAAAAACGGCTCCACCAAACCCAACACAACTCAAACTTGTCTTTCAACTGACTGTAAACAAGAAGGACATACTGAAGAAGAAAGAAGAAGATGGTCTCCTGTTAGGAACAGTCCACAACTGCAAACGCTTATTTGGATTCTTTCTCCACATCTAATCTATGTCCAAAAAAGCAAACGAACACAAGTGAAATAGCTCATGTTTAGCTTTAGGGTTAAATACTGAATTACGACAACAACTTCCCAACATAGACCGACAAAGAGGTCTTCCAACTTTTTATAATCTACTATATCCCAAGATCAACTCGATGCAACGGCCATTCGTCTGTTCCTTGGCACAGTTTTCTATAGGTCTCCTCGGGTAATGTGCGATAACTCGTGTTCAATAATTTGGTTAAGGCTGTGATAAGGGTTTTCGCGAACTACAATCATGTAGTCAGAACCTGTCGATTCATCAACTTTGAACACAAGCGCATCAGTCCCTTCAGTTGTAAGAATTGTATCCCATTCTTCCAGTTCGCGAAGCTCATCTTCTTCACATCGCCTCAAGCACACAACACGGTTAAAATCCTCATCTTTTAGTTGAAACGCCTTAACATTTGGAAAAGGTTTCTGGGTTAATGTTTTCCATGCTGAGATCAGCTGCTTCTTTGAAATATGTTTGGCTTTTACTTTGATTCCTTCAACGGTAATCACAGTAGAGTCACACTATACGTTCTTGTTTTAGACTATTTGAGTTTTGTTAAGGGATAGAAATTTGCAGGAATGGCAAAAACGAGAACAAAAATAAATGACGGAAGTCTGATAATCCGTTATATCAACCTGTAAATATTTTGTAATAGGAAATGAGGTGACGAGTTACGAAGTGTAATCAATGTGACCAGGAAGTTCAACTTCCCTTCCGATGCAGCTACTGCCAAAACTACTTTTGCATAAAACATAGGCTTCCAGAAAGTCACAACTGTCCTGGAACCCCCGCAAGAACCCCACTAGGCGGCAGCCAAGCTAAGAAAGAACTGGAGATTCTGAGGTTGGAGAAAAAAAAGCATCCTAGTAAATCCCCCACTCAAGGAAGCCAAACCTCAGTTGAAAGGGCACTTCCAACGTTTAGGTTTAACAGCAAAAGCAGAAAGAAAACTACTCTGAATTTCTCCAAAAAAAGACGAAGAAAATGACAAAGAACCTTGGTTTTTAACTATCAATATGATGACTATTGTGGACTTACGAGTACGCGCGACTTACAATCTTCGCAATTCTTTTGATATTGCCTTCTGAAACGTTTAGGTTTAAAGATGTTACCGCAAACTCGGCACTTGGCCTTAACAACATTTTTTGAAGCAAGCATTTTCAAACGTTTTCCAACTTCTACCTTAATTTCAGAATCACGTTCCTTTCTCAATGCTTTAGACAAGAGTCTCTTAGCTAAGGGTACGCTGTCTTCACCAAAGATTTTCCTAAAAGTTGAATGCCCATTAACTAGGCTTTGACCTTGCGGGAGCACACAAACAAAATTCAAAGGGTAGTCCTTGGATGTCTCTGAATCTACGACTACGAAATGGACTTCCGTTTTTGGATTTTCAGAATTCCTGCCTAAATCCGTTTTGAACACATACAAACTTGGCTTCATACAAATCTCCCCTTAAAGAAAACTCCACAGCACTTCTTTCTATTTCTGCTTTATTTTCTTGTTGTCACAAATTCTGTTAACCCGTTAACGGGTCGAATCATCGGTTTAAGCATAAATGTCAACTTGCAACGAGAGAAAACAATTCGCGATGAGAAAAAAGCATATTTACGGCGATATCGTCTCCCCTGCGTTTTAAAGCTAGATAGTCGTTTTAATCAGAAATTAACTGCCAAACAGGACTGCGATAGTCTTTTCTAAGAATTAGTTTAAATTCTGTTACCTTTAGACCACCCAAGAAAATCAGAGAGAAAACCGCTGCAGTTAAGGTCTGTGTTTGCTGTGGTCCTAGCGCTGGATGTTCCGTTCCAGAATCACTTTTACAGTCAAAGTTGATTTGCTCATGACATGAAGCACAATCGTTGTTTGACTTAGGTTTTTTAGGTACATACAATATTTTTCCATTACGGCGACGGCGTAAACGTCATTGGTTCCGAAATATGATTTTAAAAATGCGAATTCTTGCAATTATCATCGAATAATAAATCCTGGTTAGAACTGCACATTTGGCAAATGTTTTAAATGGTACGCTGATAAGCATTTAATTTAGGGGAACTCACAGTTGAAGCGCAGAAATGTCTTCTTAACTTTGGCGTTGGTCATCATTATTTTAGTCTCAGTTTTTGTAACGTTCCAAACATTTGCCCCGAAGGGTGAAACCGTTGCTTCGCCGTTCTATGTGGGCATCGAGTTTGGATATGGGAACGCCTCCGACTGTAAACTTCTCATTGACAAAGTCAAAACCTACACTAATCTCCTCGTGATTTCCTCCACAAACATAACCCAAAACGAAGCATTACTAAACGACACCTGTGACTACGCCTACAATGCTGGAATGCACATAGTCGTATACTTTCCCCAATCAGGAAACTCGTACATTTGGGCTATGAAAGCTGCGGACAAATACGGACCTTACTTTTTGGGCTCCTACATATACGATGAAACAGGCGGAGAAGTCTTAGACCGAGCATCTGGAGCTGTAAACATAAACTATGTGTCTTACAGCGGAAGTTCGTATCCAGCAGCAACAGATTACAAGAGTGCAACCAACAACTTTGTAGCCAACGCGGGTAACCAGATGGAAGATTACCTGTATTGTGCAGCCAAATCAGGAACTTCCGTAATGACTGCGGACTATGGGCTTTACTGGTTTGATTATAAAGCGGGCTATGATACAGTTTTTGCCGAATTCGGATGGGGCAACAACAGGCAAATGGCCATTGCGCTGTGTCGGGGCGCAGCTACTGCCCAAA
Organism: Candidatus Bathyarchaeota archaeon; assembly: GCA_963760905.1. Lineage (GTDB taxonomy): Archaea > Thermoproteota > Bathyarchaeia > Bathyarchaeales > Bathycorpusculaceae > JADGNF01. Next base: position 100,594 of record CAVXEQ010000002.1, on the reverse strand, counting down.
ACAAAGATTGGGGCGCTATTATCTGTTGGGAGGCTCACGTGCCTGGGGTCGGACAAATGGAGGATGGACCCTCGTTGTACAATGACCTCACGTTGGCATACACCAACGGAGCGAAATACGCCGTTGTCTTCGATTACGCCGGCAAAGATGACGCTACCAATAGGGATTTGGCGAACCCATACGAATACGGCATACTAACTGACGAGCACTTTGAGGCTTTGCAGAATTTTTGGAATTACATCCAGCAAAACCCAAAAGCGCATGGATCAATAAATCCAACGATTGCTTTAGTTTTGCCTCAGTATTACGGCTTTGGATTCCGAAGTGTAGACGACAAAATCTGGGGCATGGATCAAGCGGACAACTGGACAACAAAAATGTGGAACGACGCCAGCAGCCTTCTACGTGAACACGGCGGCAACTTGGACATTGTTTACAGTGACCCTGAATTTCAATTAGCAGTTTCCAAGGCTTACACCAACGTGTTTCCATGGACAAGCGGCGCCACAACCAACGACTACCCCGTTATCGACCTCAACAGCACTTTAGGCTACTTAAGCATACAGAAAGCCCTTAGCAGCGGCGCAACCGTTAGCGGAGATACCATGCTCGTTAAAGCAGGAACTTACCATGAAAACGTTGTCGTAAACAAACCCGTTGTGCTGCTGGGAGAAAACAAGGAAACCACGGTGATAGACGCCTCAAACAAAGGATCTGCTCTGGTAATTGGGTGCGCTAACGTCACGGTAAAGGGCTTCACGATGGAGAACGGCAACGCGCCAACGACGCAAATCTCTGGGTTGAATTCGAGTGAAGCTTTAACTCAGGTGCTGGTGCAGATCGGCGTTGACCCCAACCAATATACTGGGCTTGACCCAGTTTCTGCCCAATCGCTCGTTCTGCAACTGACACAAGGCATCGCTCAAACGTCTTCGTTGGGTTCAGGAATCTTTCTGTCATACGCTGATAACTGTACTCTTTCAGACAATCTCGTGACAAACAGCACCTACGGTATCGTTTTGGCGTCAAGCGCAAACGCGACATTGAGAGGCAACACCTTAATCGGAAACAAATACGGCTTCGGCGTCGGCACATCAAGTGCAACCACAGGAGCCGTTTTTGCAATTTCCCCCCAATATAGCCAAGACATCGACAGTTCAAACACAGTAAACGGGAAACCCATTTATTATTGGACAAACAAGAACGGCGTTGTCGTACCATCCGACGCTGGATACGTGGCCTTGGTTAATTGCTCGGGCATAACGGTGCAGGGTCTCCAGTTGGCAAACAACTACAATGGCTTGGTTATCGTGGACACGGAAGGCTCAACCATTATAAACAACACGTTAACGGGCAATTATGAAGGTCTAAGCGTTTCCACTTCGTCAGGGAACACGTTCCATAACAATAACATTTATGACAATGGATGCAACCTCGCACAAGCCACGGTTTCCGCAGACATAGATTCATCGAATATGCTAAATGGAAAACCTGCCTATGTGTGGGTTAACCAGCATGACCAGACTGTCCCCGAAGATGCTGGATACGTGGCGCTAGTAAACTGCAGCGGCATAACAGTAAATGACCTAAACTTAACAAGCAACGCGGTAGGCATACTTCTGCAAAACACGAGCAACTGCACAATAAGTAACAACACCATCGCAAACATGACATCCGGAATAACCTTAACAGACACAGCAAGCATCAACATAACCAACAACACTATAACCACATGCGAAGACGGCATAGTAGAGAATGCTTCAACAAGCAACACTATATTTGGAAACGTTTTTAATGAAAACGTTAAAAGCGGAATAACCCTACAATCGTCAACAGACAACAACGTCGTTGACAACTGGATCACGGGCAGCAACAACGGCATATCGCTTCTGGATTCCTCAGAAAACACCTTAAAAGGTAACGACTTAACCAAAAATACTTATGGCATAGAATTCTCAGCCAACGCCTTTCAATATTACAATGGGCAACCAGAAGCAAGCACCTGCGCAAACAACACTGTAACTGAAAACAACTTCACTCAGAACGCAAACGGCGTGTCAATCAACTACAATGTTGCAAACAACACCTTCTACCGCAACAACTTTGTCAACAACATCCAGCAAGCCTACGCCTCATCATACAATTTCTATTCATCCACGCCCACCAACATCTGGGACAACGGCAAAGAAGGCAACTACTGGAGCAACTATAACGGAACCGACACAAACTACGACGGCGTAGGTGACCAATCTATGGATGTCTTTCAGCAGTTTCAACAATATGTCACAAACGGGGTTGTTTCGCAGCAAATGTTAGTGTCTTCCGACCAAGACCACTATCCGCTGATGCAACAGTACTTTGCTTCCGTTTCTATACCATAAACTAACAATCTCCCCTATTCAAGGGAGATGGTTGGGAAAAATTTGTTATGGTTGCATCGTTGCGGATTTAACGTAAATTTCTACATTGGCGTCAGAGGCTGATTGCCCCAAAAAGTCAGATAACGTGCCTTTCCATTGGGGATTTGAGTTTGCCGTGAACCCTACGGTTTGCGCTATGCCTCGCCATAGTAAGGCTTTATCGTAGTCTTTAGCGTCTTGGGGCATGAACTGGAAAATTGATTTGCTTGCAACAATTATTATTTTCTTTTTCATTCGGGAGATGGCGACATTTATTCTATTCAGGTTAAGCAGGAAGTCGCTTTCGCTGCGGACGTAGTCGGGGTCGCTTACGGTTGAGGAAATGATTATGAAATCGGCTTCGCCTCCTTGGTATCGCTCCACGGTGTCAACTCTAACATTTTCGTAGCCTTCCGAAAGCATATTCTTTACAAGTCCTCTTTGCGCGTTATGCGGTGTAACTATGCCTAAACTGTCTGATTGAGCGTTCTGCACCAAAGCCGCGATAATTTTTGCTTCAACTGGATTTGATTGGAAACTTTCTGTTTCGTCGTGAGCAATTAGAACAAACACGTTTTCAGGTTTTAAGGCCTCCCTCAAAGCTTCGGTAGCAGGATTTACAGGGGGCAAGATTTCTGTTTGGTCGGATCGAAAATCAATCCCGTCTTTGTGATATACCCATTCCTTCAAGAAGTCCGCTACTACTTCGTGACATCGATGAGTTTCACAAAGCCTCTCCGCGGGAATTTCTGCTTTGTGCAGGCACTTAACATATTCGATGCCTAGGTCTTCTTGCCGAAGCAAACGGAGGAAATCTTGCGCCGACAAGAACGACGCCATCTCCTCAATAGTTCGCCGGTCCTCTTTCTCCCAATCATGGGCCATTATTGGAGGCAGCTGCCGATGATCTCCAGCCACAAGAATCTGAGCATTCTTGTTAATGAAAGCTCCTGAAAGAATCAATTCGGGAAGTCGCATCATGCTGGCTTCGTCCACCACAAGCAAGTCAAAAAAACCTTCACCCCAGGGAGGTTCTCCTTCTCCGATTTTCTTCATTAGTCCGTACATACCTGGAGGAGTCACACACAAAATAAGCGGCCCCAAATCAGAGCCTTCGGAGACAAGTTTGGCTTGGCTCATCAAGCAGTCTCTCAACTCAACTACGGCAGCTTCATCCTCATTGTAGTTAACGTAGTTAACACCGTCAATTGCTTTTGCAGAAGACGAATCGCTGCTTAAAACACGGTAAATTTTTAGATCTGCTAATTCGTTGCCCCCTTGTTTATTGTAGCTTCTCCAAGTCTTGGCCAGTTTGCTTACGAACTCGTAAATTGCCTTGTGAGTAGGCGCAACCATCAGCACACGGCATCTCGAAGCTCCATGTGAAGCAACATGAGCTAGCACGGCTAGCTGCAATGTTTCTGTTTTGCCAGTTCCCGGAGGACCCTGAAGCAAGACAATTTGTTCCGAATCAAATACGCGTTTGATGAAACGGCTTTGCTCGGGTTTTGGCGGAAAACTCCTGCTCTCAACCCAATGTAGGAAGCGCCCAGCTTTCTCCCTTGATAAGCCCACACGCTTAGAAGACTCATTTGTGCCAGTTAAGAACCCTGATAACAAGCGGTACAATGCATTGGTGTCTGTGTAATCGAGACATTTTGCGGCTCTCTCCGAGATTATGTCATCGGCAAGCTCATCCAAAATGTAGGTTCGTCCTATCTCAAAAATCTGCATGTATCTACTTTTGGCTTTCTCAGGGTCAGTTGTGGGTAAATTATGCCAGGCGCTGTACTTTCTGCTTTTGCCACTTGGCCAATTAACTACTTTTATTATCAGCTCCATTTTACGCAGGTCAACTTTGTCGACGATTACGCGTGCGGATTTTTCAACTTCTGAAGGCGACCTCTCTTGAGCTTCCTCAAACAATCCCTGCTCATTCCGCTTAACCTCTGTTACAACCAGCCAATCACCAGAACTTGACCCATCAGAACCCTTAAGTCTGCAAGCGTTAGCAACACAATCCACCTTTGGCAAACCGATACCCTCGTAAACCATTCGTCCGCGAACCACGAACTCGCGTTCAGTTTTCTCAGCGCTTGTGCATTCAAAAATTATTGACCTGCCCGAAGCCACTCTCTGGTAAGGAAGCAACGCGTAATGCTGATACATGTCTTGGCGCTTCGCAAAGTATTCCAAGTCAAGGAATTCCCTACAGCTTCGCTCTAGAGTTGCAGGTCCCAATGTAAATTCAGCAATTTTGGGAACAGCGATGGGTTTTTTGCCGAGCCGTCTGTTCCGTATTGTCAGAGACCGTTCGATGTGTTCAAGGGCTAAGCACAGTTTTGCACCCATTAAGGTTAGCTCTTCGTCGGTTATTCGTCTGGTTTTATGTGGGTAGTCGCTCCACATGCGTTTTTCGATTAGGACTTTTGCTAAGCCTTTTTCATGGTTATTGTCAAGACGTCCTTTCGCAGCCCACAAGTATTCGATTGGGATTTGGTTTCCGAATCTAGCTCGCGCGGGGTAATACCCGTCTTTTCGTCTGCCATCTTCGGGTCCAAGTACAAACGAAATTGATCCATCAGGCTTTCTATTGTATGGAAGAGAATAGTTGAAGAAGCCATCACGAAAAACCGCCCGCAAATCCACCTGCGACCCGTCAATTCGCTTAGCCATCCACTGGTTTCTGTCAAAATAACTGCTTTGTTCAAGAACAGGTAAAATTCCCGTGCTGTGATATCCTACGGCTTTACGCATTAAGACCTCGTTTTGAACAATAGAGAACATAGGCTGGTCAATGGCTTGCCTTAGACCAAGCAGGTCACGTACAGCGCGAGCACTCATAAGTGATGGCTGACGCCGAACTGCCTCCATGAGCACATCACGTTCATGTTGAGTGTAGAAATAGAGGTGAATAGGAGCTTCATTGGGGCTTCCAACTTCTGTGGCAATTTTGGTAATTGCTTTGGTGACTTCTGCGAAAAAATCCTCCATTAAGTTTCTTTCTTCGTTTATGCAGTCATCTCGGACATCTGGAAGACTATTGATAATCCTGGATACGCTGATTGATTCTCCATGGTAGCGAGTGCAGCTTACACGAGCACTGACTAACGTAAGGATATCCAGCATATAGTCCCATTGAATATGAAAGTACACCCGAATCATGCCATCGGGTTTAAACAAAAGAGATGTTTCTGCACCTTCGTAAGCGCTGTCCTCTGGGAGGCTGCCATAACCAGTTCCTGTGAGCCATGGCATCCACCTGGTCTTATTCACAAAGGGGCTATCGGGTCGTATTCCGCTAAGCATGAATTGCGCCCGCTGAATTATCTTGTCAATTTTGGGTCCGATTACAAGATCGGTTGAAAGAGCTTTGACTTTTTCTTTCTCTCGGGAAGGGATTTCTTTGAAATTGTATGGACGTTGAGAGTTCGAATCGGGCACAGACTTCAACTTTGCAAGGTCTTCCAGTCGCTCAATACCGTACTGCCCAAGTGCCTTCTGTTCACCCCGACTTAAATTAAGCAGGGCAACACTCTCGTTCTCTATACCTCGGACTATGCAGCATTCGTTGAATCCGCAATTGTCGCATCTCCAGCAAAGTTGATATTCCACTTTTGAAAGCGGCGTCTGGTGAATTCTGTAAAGCTCGCCATCTTTGCAAAGTAGTCTCTCAACATCTTGGATAAGCGGTCCAAGTTTAAAGCGTGGCAGGCTCTCGGAATCAAGCTTCTCCAAATCTGATTCTTTGTTAATCACTCCGCCTTCAAATTCAACGTTTGAAGAGAAATTGGATAACCCCTGAGATAGCAGTAGTGCATAAATTGCTACCTGGATGCGATGAGCAGTCTGCTCTTTCCAAGAGGCTTTTATCTCAAAAATCCTCACTTTCACTTTGCCCTTGCTGCTAGGCCACACTGCAATGAGGTCTGCGCGACCTTTGATATCCCAAACGCCAACGTGTCCCGTCATTGGAACTTGATAAAGCAAGACAGGCTTGGCATCGCCTTCATTGTGACTGGAAAGCTGGCTTTCAACAACTTCCTGAATGATTTCCAGAGATTTTTTCCAAGCTTCACCTGGGCTTAATTCGCGTGTATTGATGTAAGTCAAATCATGATACTTGGCTGCTCTATTTTTCAATTCGGCGACTTTTGCGTCTTCAAGTTCTTTACCTGCGCCATAAAGCAATGGGCTTAGTGGCTTAAACGCTTCGGGCCACTTGCGGTTTTTTTCCTCTTCATCGCCTTCGAATCTCAGCTTAAAATAGCGCGGGCAACAATCGAAGCGGATGTACTCGGCTATTCCAGAGGCATCTAGCGGAGGCAAATCAGAGTTCGCGTCGCTACCTCTTGCGTTTTTGTCCGAAAATCCTGGACCGTGACTGTTGCTGTTCAACTTGCTTGTTTCCCCTCAATTCCATGAAGCCTATAGGCTTGAATGCACGGGTGAGACAGAATCTTAATAGCATGCTCCAAGTTAAAAGCAATTGTATGAAAAGAGGCAATTCTTATCCGTAACTCCCCAGAAATTGATAGATGCTTGTACCGAATCTAGTTCTCGGTTGTTCGTGTTGAATCACCCAATTATTAAGCTCGGTCAAATTTGTATCGCGGCTGATTCAAATCGAAAAGATTGTGGTTTGTTGTTGTCGATTCACAATCACATATGATTAAGAGAGCTGAGGCATCCCTCAATTGTGTGTGTTAGGAGGTGAAAAGTATAGCGAATATTATTGATACAGCAGTTGGTGCAGGTTCTTTTAAGACGCTTGTGACGGCCTTGGAGGCCGCTGCGTTGGTTGATACTTTGAAAGGTATGGGTCCATTTACCGTTTTTGCTCCCAATGATGACGCCTTTGCAAAATTACCCGCTGGAACAGTCGAAGCATTGCTAAAAGATATCCCAAGGCTCAAAGGAATTTTGATGTATCATGTTGTTTCTGGAAAAGTAATGTCTCTAGAGGTTGCCCACATGAAGACCGCGAAGACCCTTCAAGGTCAGGAAATTCGGATCGACGCTTCCATGTGGCACCTTCACAGGAACACAAAAATCAATAATGCTGAAATAATCAAAGCTGATATCACAGCCGACAACGGAGTTATCCACGCAATAAACGAAGTTCTAATGCCAAATCCTGAGCTAACTTGCCCAGAAGACGGTATGGGTTTTGCAAACAAAGAAGAAATGATGGCGCACACCAAAACAGCCCACCCAATGCCGGTAAATGCACCAATGTAAGAATTGTTTTCTGGTGTAGTTTCCCTCTTTTATTTTATGAAAAATACTGAAACAAAACTAAGGCGGCGTTATGTTTTTGTTTCGAGCCAAAAAGGTTTCCCGTAGAGAAAACTAGTCAGGAATTCCCCAAACCCATCGTTGTAAATGTAGTGTTCAGTCACTTCTTCGCCGACCAAAACTAAAAAGTCTTCCCGAAGAGCCTTAGCAACAAGCTCAGCTACACCAAAATCTCTGCCGCCAGAGCGAAGTTTTGCCCTGAGCAGTTCTAAAGCATTAGTGAATTTTCGAGGCAACTCAACCACCCAGCGTCCATCATCGATGAAAGGACCAGCCACTACTCCGCGACTCGCAGAATACTTCTCCAAGAAGCTCTCGCATTCTTTCTGGAACTCCAACGGCGGACCCAGATGTTTAGTGGTTGTGGGCAAAACGCCTTCTTCAAGTTCGAAGACGAAAATCGTGTCAGCAGAGTTTTCTTCGCTCCAGACCGTGTCCCGCATGACTTCGAAGCCTGCCAGTTCAAGTTGCTTGCTGAGGGCTTTTCGAGTGCGGTGCAGTTGACCCCAAAGTACATCAGGTACAGCTTCGATTTTGGGGAAAGCTAGAAAAACTATAGTTGAACCCCGGTTTTTTAGCGTTTTTCGTAATTCCTCTACGCTCAACTGGTGAGTCTTCAACGGAGAAAAGAAGTCAGTGTCTGGCTCTTTCAGGAAGGCGCGGGTTGCAGCAACAAATGTGTGGAGTTTTTGGGATTGGACGGCGGACGCCACGTTTCTTGCTCTGTCGACGGGATCAATCATTATAAGAGGTTCAGGGAAGAGTAGCTCAAGGTCCCTCTGCTTATTCTTGTAGAAGCCTTCGATGTCGATTACACGCCGCGGAATGTGCTGGGCAAAAGCTTGTAAAGTTTTGCTAAATGATTCAAAATGAAGAATCATAAGCTCGCATAGGTAACCGCTGAAGCCACCAATTTTTATTTCCGCTCCATAAACGCCTATGCCTTTCATAAATTTCTTGAGTAGCCGGATGTCGTCCCGCATTCTCTTGTCAACGTGTTTATTGATGTAGTCAGTGTGAAATGGGGTGCGGTCTGTGGCGCTTAACCATTCTCCGGGTTGTGTGTCGTAGCAGGGCACAATGTTCAATCGTATATCATTTATGAAGGCTTCAAGATAGGGATGCTCAGCGAAGCGCTCGATCTGTTTTGAGCCTTCGGTGGCTTTTCGGGCGATTTTCAAGGCGATGTCGCCTAGCGAATTACGCGGTATGGTTGTCGGCAACCTCAGGAAAACGTCGATGTCGGGGTCTCCTTTGAGCCATGTATCCTTAGCCAAGGAGCCTTCAACCCTGACGACGGCGTCCACGCCGAATTCCTGGCACGCCAATGAAACCTTGGCCTCCAGTTCTTTGGCTAACGCTTCCATTTTCGCCCTATCTGTCAGAGAAGGGGTGATTTTCTCCAGAACTTCACTGGTGACTTGATCTATTTCTTTTCGCATGGCGTTTCCTTTTCGCATCTACTTTTAGGGGCAGAACTCTTTTAGCGTGGAGTAAATAGGTCCGTTGGGCGTCAGTTCGCTACGTTTAAGACGCAGGCATCGGGCTTCGATGGCTCCGAAATCGTACTTCACGTTTTTAGTTACGAAGTCAACTAGTTGAGGCTTGTTTTTGGCAGATCGGACGCGGGCTATTGTTAAATGTGGGCTGAATTGTTTATCTGCAGGAGGTAAACCTAAGCTCTGCAGTTTTGGTTCAAGCTTGGAAAAGATGTCTCCAAGCTGCGTTGCTCCTTGAGCTATGCCTGCCCATAGGACCCGAGGGTAGTTTAAGTTAGGGAAAACGCCTACGCCTGTAAGCTGAACTGGAAAAGGCTTAAACTGGATTTTCTGCATTTCAACGAAGATTTTTTCTGCTATGTTAAGGGTTATATCGCCTAAGAAGCGGAGGGTCATGTGAATGTTTTCTGTTTCCACAACTTTCAAGTCCGCTCCAGTTTGGATTGCCTGCATTTGCATGTAGGCAAGTTTTTTCTTGACAGCTTCGTTGTCGATGTCAAACGCCAAGAAAGCTCTCACGAACTGAGACATTAACGGCATCCTCAGAGAAGCTTTTGTACATTCGCTCATAAATGCTTTTTACACCCGCAGATTCTTTCCCAAGAAAATGGTCGACTGGCTAAAGAATTATAAGCCAACGCCCCACAGACCTTTATTATGTCAGCGCCCAATTGTCCCTGTCCCAAGAAAGACTGCCCCCATCACAGCAAATGTGAAGAATGCGTCAAACATCATAAGGCGAAAGACGAATGGCCCTACTGTGCACAATTATAGACTCTCATTTCCTTTTGAACTTGGCATAAATCAGTTGCAAACGCTTTTAATTCTGAAACCCGCTTAATGTAGAAAGCAGAAAAAGGTCTCATGATGAATACTGACAAAATAGTTGTCGGCTTAACAGGGATGCCTGGATCAGGAAAATCCCTTGTCGTCAAAACAGCACAAGAACTAGGCTACGATGTTGTGACAATGGGTGACGTCATACGGGAAGAAACCGCCAAAAAAGGGCTGGAACTTAACCCGGCAAACGTGGGCAAAGTCATGCTTGAGCTGCGGGCAGCAAACGGAAATAACGTCATCGCTGAAAAGTGTGTTCCGAAAATTGAGCAAAAACCAAACAGGAAAGTAGTGATTGACGGTATTCGAAGTCTTGTGGAGGCTGACGTTTTCAAAAATCATTTCGCCAAGTTCGTTCTTATCGCCGTACATGCGCCGCCCCAGATGCGGTTTAATCGATTATCCACCCGGGGCAGAAGCGATGACCCCAAAACCTACGTGGTCTTCCATGAACGGGACATGCGTGAGTTAAGTGTGGGTTTAGGAAGCGCTGTTGCTTATGCTGAGTATCTTGTGATAAATGACGATAGTATAGATACCTTGAAAAGCAGGGTGAAGGAAACCCTGAAGAGAGCAGAGCAGAAATGGACCAAGTGACTGTGCGCATTGAAGTTGACGTTAACCCAACGGAGTCAGAAGAGAAAGTCAAGAAGGCAGTCTGGAACCTCTTCGGCGATGTACCAGTTGAAGCTAAGCCGGCACAAAAGGGAAGTACTTTAATGGCTGACGCTAAAGGTTTGGAAACGCTTAGCACGCTACGCAATGTGCTTCGCAGAGATCACATACGTGACGCCTCCAGAAAAGCGCTGCATCATGGATTAAGAGGCGACACATTCGTTTTCTATTTGAACAAGCAAGTTGCATCTGCTGGTCATGTTTCTTTTTCTGAGGCGGAAGCGGAGTCGCCACTTGGACCCATAAAAGTTATTGTCCAAACAGATGATCCACTCCAGCTTATTGACTGGCTTGCGCCAAGGACAAGTAAACACTGAGTGTGAATGCTTGATCGAAAAAGCCTCGGTAACGCATCGCGGAGCGATTTTGCTTGGAAATTCAGTTGCCTGCGACGCGTATGCAGAGAATAGACCACTAAGAGTGGTGACCCATGCGCATGCTGACCACACGGGCGGTTTGAGGTGGAGCCTGCGGGAATGCCAAAAGGTTGTCATGACTGAGGCTACGCGTGACCTCATCGACGTTTTGGAAGGCCCCTTGGGACCACGATTGAACAGCATTGAGACTCTAGAGTATGGGAAGCCTCTGCGGTTTGACGGCGAACAAGTTACATTGTTTAAGGCTGAACATATTTTGGGAGCTGCCCAGGTCCTTGTTGAATCAGAGGAAGGCGACAGGGTTGGTTGGACTGGGGATTTTAAGTTTGACGGCACTCCTGTTCTTGAATGCGAAACGCTCGTAGTGGAATCCACTTATGGTAGCCCGATGTGCAGGCGTTCGTTCGACGTTGACGTGCGTAAACTCTTGGTTCATATGGTTGAGGAGCGACTTAAGGAGGGCGTGGTTTACGTTTTCGGCTATTATGGCAAGCTTCAGGAGGTTATGCAGATTCTTCACGACGCGGATGTAACAGTGCCGTTTGTCATGCCTGAAAAAGTTTATCATGTTTCTAAGGTTTGCGAGCGTCACGGCATGCGGCTGGGTTGCTTAACTTTGTCTTCAGAGAAAGAAGCAAAGATGCTGCTGGAGGAGAATCTGCCTTGCGTAGCATTTTATCATATGAACAGCCGCGGCAAAGTCGGCTTGAACAATGAACGCATTTGCGTTAGCGGCTGGGAATTCCACAAGCCCTGCCGAAGGATCAGCGAAAAAGAGCACATTATAGCGCTTAGTGACCATTCGGATTTTAATGGATTAATTGAGTATGTGCGGCAGGCTAAACCCAAACGTGTAATTACGGATAATCACGGCGGCGGTCACGGAGAAACATTGGCAAAAGAGATAAAGAGCCGACTAGGCATCCCAGCTGTTGCCATGCCCTGCAAAAGCTATCAGACAACATTTTCATAGTCAATCAATCTTGGTAATCGCTAGAGTTAAGACTTAAAAGCACATATTAGTAATTGTAAACGGTCTGGTGCAACTATATGACTAAATCATCCGCAATTTCAGGTTTCTACAAGCTTACACCAAAAGAACGTCTCCAAAAAATCAAAGAATTCGCAGACTTGACCGACGAGGAATGCGCGGTGCTGGCGAACACGGGCGCCTTGCCCATGGAGGTGGCTGACCGCATGATCGAAAATGTTGTTGGTGCCTTCTCATTGCCGCTTGGCATCGGCGTGAACTTCCAGGTCAACGGAAAAGACTACCTTGTTCCCATGGCTATCGAGGAACCCTCAGTGGTAGCGGCTGCTAGCTACGCGGCAAAGATGGTTCGCGACAGCGGGGGTTTCCACACAAGCAGCACAACTCCCGTTATGATTGGGCAAATCCAAGCTGTCGACATAAAAGATCCCTACGCCGCGAAGATGCGCGTTTTGGGTGCAAAAGAGGAAATCCTCAAAAAAGCCAACGAGCAAGACCCGGTCCTGAACAGCTTCGGAGGCGGTGCAAAAGACATAGATGTAAAAGTCGTAAACACTACCCAAGGTCCAATGCTTATCACTGAGTTGAATGTAGATTGCCGCGACGCTATGGGCGCAAACGCAGTTAACACGATGGCCGAGGCTGTGGCACCGACCATTGAGGCGTTAACCGGAGGAAAAGTAGTTCTGCGGATAATAACAAATCTTGCCGTGAAACGACTGGCACGTGCCTGGTGTATAGTGTCTAAGGAAATTGTTGGAGGCGAAGCTGTCGTTGACGGCATAGTTAACGCCTCCGCTTTTGCAGCGGCAGACCCGTACCGAGGAGCTACCCACAACAAAGGTGCTATGAATGGAATAATTGCAGTTGTTCTCGCAACGGGCAACGACCACCGCGCTATAGAAGCAGGCGGGCATGCTTACGCCGCAAAGGATGGCGGATATACTACCCTTTCACAATGGGAGAAAAACGGAAACGGCGACCTTGTTGGTTCAATCGAGTTGCCCATGGCTGTAGGACTTATTGGCGGAGCAGTTAAAACTCATCCCACTGCAAAAGTTGCTATGAAAATCCTTGGCGTCAAGTCAGCTAACGAATTTGCAGAAGTCTTGGCGGCCGTCGGCTTAGCCCAGAATCTTGGCGCTTTGCGAGCTTTAGCAAGTGAGGGCATACAGCGTGGTCATATGTCGCTTCACGCCAGAAACATCGCTGTACAAGCTGGTGCGACAGGCATGATGATTGATCTTGTTGCTGAGCAGATGGTTAAGGAACGCAAGATACGCGTAGACAGGGCAAAAGCAATCCTCTGTGATGTTACCTCGCATATGAACGAATAGGCAACCTTTTCCTTTTTTCCGAAAAAGAAAAAAAGTTCTGTTTAAAAATTGGTTAGATGGTCGGTGGTGCGCTCACTGGTTCTTGGAACAAGGATGTGCTAAGGTAGCGTTCGCCTGTATCTGGAAGGATAGCAACTATTAGTTTGCCGACGTTTTCGGGCCTTTTCGCAAGTTCAAGTGCGGCAAAGACCGCGGCCCCTGAGGATATTCCTGCTAGTATACCTTCTTTTTTCGCGAGAAGTCTTGCGGTTTGGAAGGCGTCTTCATCTTTCACCTTTACGATTTCATCCACCAAGTCAAGTTTGAGCACGTCTGGAACGAAGCCTGCTCCGATTCCTTGGATTTTATGTGGTCCCTTATTGCCTCCACTTAATACAGGCGAGTAAGCTGGTTCTACAGCGACTGCCTTAAAAGTTGATTTAAGGGGCTTGATGTATTGAGCAATTCCTGTGATTGTGCCTCCGGTTCCCACACCTGAAACTACAATGTCAATTTTTCCGTCTGTGTCGCTCCATATTTCTGGACCAGTTGTTTCTCTGTGAATTTTCGGATTTGCCAAATTCTTGAATTGCTGTGGAACAAACGAGTTCTGGGTTTGTGCTGCGAGTTCCTCGGCTTTTTTGATAGCCCCGCCCATTCCCTCCGTTCCTGGGGTAAGAATAAGTTCTGCGCCGTATGCCTTGAGCAACGTCCGGCGTTCCACGCTCATGGTTTCCGGCATGGTAAGGATTAGACGATAGCCTTTTACTGCAGCAACCATGGCTAGCGCCGATTCCTGTGTTTCCGCTCGTAGGCTCGATAATTACGGCGCCAGGTTTAATGAGCCCTTTTTCCTCGGCTTCGTTAATCATGCTTAGACATATGCGGTCTTTGACGCTGCCTCCTGGATTTCGAGATTCGAGCTTTACAACGACTGTTGCTTTTGAGTTTGCAACGAGTCGATTCAGCTTGACCAGGGGTGTTTTTCCGATGGTTTCTAAGATTGAGTTGGAAATCTTTGTCATATGTCTTCACCAATGTTATATAACATCGTTATGGCGGAGGGGTAATATAAAACCCTTGCTGCAAGCTTAATTTTCGCTCATCCTCTTCTTCTTTTCTCCACCCGCAAACGCAGAATACTCCCCCAATTTTTCAGTCATCTCTAGGAACCGATTATTCACTAAAGCGTTCACGGAACCTTCTTCAAAATTGCCGTCTTCCCTTCTTATGCCTGCTTTCATGCCTGTTAGAACTTCGATTCCTTCGTCAATGGTTTTGACTGAGTAAATGTGGAACTTGCCTTCTTTTACTGCTTCCACAACTTCCTCTTTTAGCATAAGGTTTTGCATATTACTCGCTGGAATCATCACGCCTTGCTTACCCGATAATCCTTTTGCCTTGCAGACTTCATAGAAACCTTCGATTTTCTCGTTCACTCCGCCGATTGCTTGAACTTCGCCTTTCTGATTCACTGAACCTGTAACCGCAATGCTCTGCTTAATTGGTAAACCTGAAAGGTTCGACAATATTGAGTACAGTTCGGTGCTGGATGCGCTGTCGCCTTCTATGCCTTCGTAGTTTTGCTCAAAAACCAAACGTGCAGTGAGGCTAAGAGGCTTGTCTTTGGCGTATTTCTCGTTTAAGTATCCACTGAGAATCAAAACGCCCTTTGTGTGAATCGGGCCGCCCATTTTTGCTTCGCGCTCGATGTCAATTATGCCTTCTTTGCCTAAGCCGATGCTAACTGTAACACGGCTTGGCATACCAAAAGCAAAGTCGCCTAGACTTGCGACGGATAAACCATTGATTTGGCCTACTTTTTCGTTTTCGGTATCGATGAGGAAGAAGTCGCGTTTAATCATTTCCTGAATTTTTTCTTGAATCATCTTGGAGCGGTAAATTTTTTCTTCAATGGCTTTTTTAACATTTTCTCCAGTGACGAATTCAGCGTTTTCTTGTTGGGCGTAGAAGCTGGCTTCCCGCGCGATGTCGGCGACTTCGGCGAATCTTGTTGAAAGCTTCATTTGGTCATCTGCAAGTCTGCTACTATATTCGATAAGCTTAGCTAGTCCAGAACCATCTAGATGCTTCAGCTTTTCTTTCTCGCAAAGGGCACACACGAAAGCTGCATATTTTTCTAAGCAGTCATCTGTTCGCGCCATGCTTGTATCAAATTCCGCTTTGACCTTGAAGAGTTCATTGAATTCTTTATCCAGCGTGTACAATTGCTGATACAAGTATGGATCGCCAATGAGGATGACTTTGACGCTGAGTGGAATAGGCTCAGGTTTGAGACTCTTAGTTCCGAGAAATCCATACCGTTCCTCGAGTTCTTCGATGTTTATGTGTTCACTTTTCAAGGCGCGCTTTAAGCCTTCGTAGGAGAAGGGGTTAGTCAGCAATTCCACGACGGGGATAATTAAGTAACCGCCATTAGCCTTGTGTAAAAATCCGCCGCGAATCATAGTGAAGTCAGTGACCAACGCACCGAATTGGGCTTCTTTTTCTATCCTACCAAACAGGTTCGGGTACGTTGGGTTGGTTGCCATAATAACTGGGGCACCTTTTACTTCACTGTTGTCAACAACTATGGTAACTTCGTATTTTTTGAAGCTGGGTTCACGCATCCACGGCAAGGAAAAAGGCAAAGACTGCTGGGTTTCTTCAGGGCTTTTTATGAATTGCGCCAGGTTATTCAGTATATCGTCTTGGACATTTTTGAGGTAAGCTGCCACATCCGGAAAGCCTTTGTATTGTTCGCTGACCTCAGCAACGATATTCCCAATTGCAAATAATGCAACATCTCGGTTGAGTTTATCGATTTCTTCGCGGGCTTTCCGGTCTATATCCATGAATTGCCGCATGGCTGTTCGCAATTCCGATTCAAGTTTAGCTCGCTTATCCTGAATTTCAGCTCTAACCTTCGGCGGCATGGTTAAAAGTTCTTCATCAGTAACTGCTTTGCCTTTTATGAGCGGTACAATGAGTAAGCCGATCGGGCTGCTTTGAATTATAAAACCATCTTTTTGCGCTTCCGTGTTCAACTGCTCAATGAGGGATTTGCGCTGCGACTCCACCTGTTTAACGGTGTTTTCTCTCCGTGTGGCGTAATCCTCGCTTTCAAACGCTTTGCGCAGGGCGCGTTTGGTGTCGTCGACAAAAGTTTTCATATCTTTCTGGAAAACCTTTCCTTTTCCAGATGGCAGCTTTATAGCTTTAGGGATGTATTCGTCGTTGAAGTTGTTTACATAACACCAATCTGGCGGAACGGGCTGGTTTTTAGCGGTTTCTTCCAAGAAGTCTTTGACGGCTGTGGTTCTGCCAGTTCCGGGGTAACCTGCAACGTATACGTTGAAGCCTTTGTCTTTGATGCCTAAGCCGAATTTTAGGGCTCTTACCGCTCTTTCTTGCCCAATTATTTCTTGAAGCGGAATTAATTCGCTTGTATTTTGGCAATGCATTAAATCAGGGTTACAGGTTCTTCGGAGTTCATTCGGCGATAATTCTTTAATCATTCTAGTCACATCTCACGATTAAATTTGAGGCTCAAAACTTACAAATAGACTATATTGCGGATGCATAAAAGTTTTGCCGAAAATGGAAAATGTGTTATGAACAGTGATCACATTTTTCCTTTGGCAATTTTTGGATGGAACTAATTGTCAAAATGGGATTTTAGAATAGTTGTTGTTTGTTTACAGTCACATACTAATTTATGCCTCAATGAAAAGATATTATTGCCGCAAATCATTCAATTCAATGTTGAAAGTTTGCGTGCCATTCAAGGTGGCAGTTGCTCTTGAGTTTAATGAAGGAAAAATCGTGGAGCGTTAAGCTTGTTAACGGATACATTTTTAACGGTCAGGTTAGAGCTGAACGATGCAAGGGTTGCGAGTCCAACACTAAATTAATCGCGGCCAATAATGACGACCCAGATTTACTTTTGTATGGCTGTAACGGGCATAAATGTAAACACAGCCTAATACGGATGAATTTTGCTTCAGGAATCACCCAAATCGCCTTACCTGTTAGCACAGCAATTACGTCTTTTCAGGAAATCCCTGTTTCCCACATTTGAAAATAGAATATATTTTCATTCTTTTTTCTTAACACTGACATTTGACGTTGAGTTAGAACAACTTTGCTTTTTGACGGTAGTGTGTGCTTAGTTGTAATCACAAAACTTTAAAGGAGGACGTTGTCTTTTTTAGAATTGGGTTGGGTTCAGTGGGAACTGCTTTGGTGGTTCGCCACCTACTGCATCTTCCGTAAAACGCTGAACCTAACCCTCTTAACTTTGAAAGTTTTCTTCTATCCAGCTCATCAAAGACTTGGAAAATGTGGATTATTCTACTATGTGCAATGGTCGGAGGAATCTTGATTATTTATTTCATTTTTCTTGTTTCTGTAGCTAAGCAAGTCTTCCAAAAGGCAGATAAACCCAAACCGTGCTAAACATAGCGTCGCAGTTTCTCGAGGTTTTTGTTATGGCAAAATATAGATGTACTGTGTGCAACTACGTTTACGACGAGGAAAAAGAAGGCAAAAAATTTTCTGATTTACCTAAAGAATGGGTATGTCCTGTCTGTGGAGCCCCCAAAACAAGTTTTGTGCTTCTTGCAGAGAAGACTATTGAAGAGACCTTAAAAAAGGGAAGAACCGTTTCAGAAGTTTTGATTGAACAAGTGGCCGAGTGGGGCGTAACCTACGTTTTCGGCGTGCCGGGTACATCAACTTTGGGGGTCGTGGATGCAGTCCGGAAAAACAGCAAAATTAAATACATCCAAGTTAGGCACGAAGAAGTTGCTGCATTCATGGCTTCCGCCTACGGCAAACTCACTGGACATGTTGCCGCCTGCCTTTCAGTTTCGGGTCCCGGTACAACGAATCTAGCAACGGGGTTATACGATGCCAGCCTAGACTGTTCGCCTGTCCTTGTCTTATCGGGCATGGTTGCTAGACAATTCATCGGTCCTGGAAGCATCCAGGAGATTGACCAACACAGCTTTTTTGAACCCATCTGCGTATTTAACAAAACCCTCATGAGCGAAGACCAAACCACCTTACTTGGAACGCTTGCAGTAAAAACCGCCATACTAGATCGCGGAGTGAGCAACATAGGAATACCAAACGATGTTCAAAAGCTTCCTTACGATGCTAAAATTCGTCAATTTGAAGGAAGAATGCCCAACCTCGCTTTCAGCGTCGAAGACTCGGTTATAGAGAAAGCCGCACGCGTCATCGATTTAGCTGAGCGCCCTGTGATCGTTGCTGGATTTGGTTGTCGAGGACAAGGAAGCAAACTTGTAGAACTTGCAACTAAGATTAGCGCGCCTATTGTTACCACTTTCAGGGCGAAGGGAATCCTTGATGAGGATCATGCCCTCTTGGCGGGCTGCCACGGCGGAATCGGTTCAACCGCAGCCGGAGAACTCGTTAACAAAACAGACTTACTAATAGTAATTGGTTCTTCCTTTAGTGACTTAACACAGCTTCCTCAGAAACGCATGGTGCAAATCGACATCAACATGAAGAATATTGCTAAGAAATACCCCGTTGAGGTCGGGTTACTTGGCAACAGTGCAGTTCTTATACCAAAACTCACAGCGAAAGTCCAAGAGAAAAAAAGCTCTAGCTATCTAAATGAGATTTCGCGCCTAAAAGAAGAATGGAACAAGCAGTTAGTTAAAGAAGCAGACTCGTCGGCTAAGCCGATTAGAGCCCCATATATAATGAAGGTTCTGAATGCGAAAGTTGCTTCGAACGCTGTTTTCTCTTTGGATGTAGGTGAGAACTGTTGGTGGTTTGGCAGAAACTTCCAGATGAAGAAAACGCAGAGGATGATAATGAGCGGTTTGCTTGCTTCGATGGGTTTCGGCTTGCCAGGGGCATTGGCGGCAGCTCTCGTATATCCAGAAAGACAAATCATTTGCATTACTGGAGATGGAGGCTTCACGCAAGTCATGGGTGACTTCGCAACCGCGCTGAAGTATAAACTGCCAATCAAAATTTTTATCATAAACAACAAGCGGCTTGGCATGATTATGCAGGAGCAGAAAGTCGAGGGATATGTCAGTAGTCAGACTGACCTTTATGATTATAACTTTGCGGACTTCGCAGAACACTCAGGCGGAATAGGCATAAAAGTGACTGAGCCCAGCCAGCTGGAAGTAGCGGTGGAAAAAGCTCTTGCGGCGAACAAGGCGACTATAGTAGACATCGACACTGACCCCAGGCGGTTCCTGTAGGAATGTACAGTTTATATCTAACAGACAGCATAATAGATTGTTAGTGGTTTTTATGGAATCTAATCAACTGTCCGTAACATCGTATATTCTTTCTTTAATTGCCGGCATAATCGTCTTCCTCACCGGAATCGTCGGTTTAATATGGTTCGGCGCAGGCGGATCCAACTGGAGTGGCTTCGGAGGCTGGATGAGCGGCATGATGAGCGGCTACCACGGCTTCGTAGGCGGCGGAGAATATGGCTTCTTTAGCGTTATTTCAATTCTAGGATTGATCTCTGGCGCAATCATGATTGTAGGCGCGGTGCTTTTGCGGATGCGTCCCAAAGACCACGTAATTTGGGGAATAATGATTCTGGTTTTTGCCGTCGTCAGTTTTGTGGACATGGGCGGCTACTTCATCGGAGCCATCCTGGGAATAATCGGTGGTGCCCTTGCCCTTAGCTACCGACCGCGAACAACGACGGTTCAATCTGTACAGAGTCAGCCAACTCAAACTCAGTAATTACAGTTCGAGGGGAACAAAGGGAATCAAAGTTAGATGAAATCTTAATCAAAGTTGCTTCGGATCAAAAAGAAAATAGCGAAAATTCCGTTCCTATTACGAAAAACGTTTCTTAATGTAGAGAAAACATGAGGTGGCGTAATATCATTTACATTTACCTTCAGAAAGGCAAGATTTTCGCGTGGAGCATGTTCAACAAGGGCACTGGTTTTCTTTTTCTGCGGGACTAACTTTCTTCGAAACTGCTGAGGCACCTGGCAAAGGTTGAGGCATCTCAAAACCAAGGCAAAGCCAGAAATAAAAAAGCTAACTTGTACGGTTGATTATAGTTGAATCAAAGCTTGGAGCAACATTCGCCTCACCCTCTTTTTCGATATTCTGAGCTGTACCGAAGAACAGATGCTCTCCCGCAAAGGACAAAGCTTAATCTCTTGTTTCCGTAAACATTAAATCCTATCTAGTGAATATCGTGAAGATTGGGTTTAACATGAAAACAGGGAACGCAAAAAAGACGCTTGTTGCGATCTTGGCGAGTTTAGTATTAGCTTCTATTGTTCTAACGCCTGGTGTAAAAGCGCTAACTTTCAATTATGCCGATAATTTCTTGGGGTCTTTCACGGTTAATAGTACCCCCGATGTAACTAAACCTGGAAACACAGTAAGCGCAAATGTAACAGGGGTGCTGAAGGTTTCTGCACAAACTGTTGTCCTTCACATAATATTCTACGTTGATACAGCTTCTCAAACTGCTCGGATTCTCAACTCGCAAGATTTAGTTTTGTCGGGCACAGCCCAAAATAGCGCGACTGCTCAAATTGTAGTCCCGCTTGACGCGTTGAACAACACTTATGTTTACGCCGTGATAAGTAACGGCACAATCGTATTTTCAAGGATTCTCATTGCACTTGTTCAGAACCCGACTTATTCTGAACTCCAAACCCAAATCATACAATTGCGAGACAACGTAACCAGCCTCGGCGCTCAAGTCAATAGTCTTCAAGCTCAGCTGAACACAGCAAAAGCTAACAGTACAAGTCTCCAAAACCAGTTGACTGACCTGACTGCCACATACAATGAGCTTCTTGATAACTATAACAGTCTTGCAAGTAGCTCAAGCAGTGATAAGTCAACGTTGCTAAACCAAATTAGTACTCTTCAAGGTCAACTGAGCAGTTTAAATTCTTCTAACTCAGCGTTGCAATCACAACTAGATAGCTTACAAAGCGACAATAGTCTTTTGCAATCCCAGCTAAACGAAGCGCAAACCGACAATGCATCACTTACCTCTCAAGTGAACAGCTTGCAAGCTGACAAGGATAGCCTCCTCAATCAAACAACCGTTTTGCAGAACCAAATTAGTAACTTACAATTTAACAACACGAACTTGCAAACCATGGTCAACATCCTTGATAACCAAACATCTACGCTGCGGTTGCAACTTAGCGATTTACAATCAAAGAGTAATACGACAAGCATTCTGTTGTATCTGGCAACGTTTGTTGCTGTTGCTTTTATCGCAGCAACTGCATACATAATCTTCATCGTGGTAAAGCGTAAAGGAAAGAAAACTCAAGAAGCTCCACTTTACTAACCGAAATGGATGAACCATGGTGACTCAAAAAGGAAAGGTGCAGAAAGCGAGAGTCTGGTGGCATGCCTTTCGCTACCACTTCGTGCCTCCAAGTATCTTCCCTGCTGTCCTTGGTGGGCTAGTCAGTTGGTCCATCAATGGCAAATTTTTCCCGCTTTATTTTCTCCTCGTTCTTATCGCCATAATCATCAACCATATCGGCTTAAACATGACAGATGACTACTTTGACTACAAACACAGTGTGGACACGCTTAAGCCAGGCGAAAAAAACCCGTACACAGGTGGCAGCGGCACCCTAAGTAGCGGTCTCCTTAAGCCCAAGAGCATGTTCAAGGCGTTTTCGCTTTGTTATCTTGTTATTGTTGCCGCAGGCTTTTACCTAACATTAACCCGTGGCTTGCCAATCTTAGCCTTCGGCCTTGTCGGCGTTTTCTGCGCAGTATTTTACACTGCGCCACCCATAAGTTTCGGTCACCATGGCTTAGGTGAATTAGCAATGTTGGTGAATTTTGGCCCCGTGATTGGGTTGGGCGCATTCTACGTTCAAGCGCAGAATTTGACGCTTGAGGCGTTTTTGGCAACCTTACCCATGGGTATTATGCTATTCTCTATGATTGTCATAAACGAAATTCCTGACATTGAAGAGGACCGCGCGGCAGGTAAACTGACTTTGGTGGCAAGGTTCGGCAAAAAAGCTGGAATCAGGCTCTACATCGGCAGCTGGTTATTCACATATGGGGTTGTACTCGGTTCGATTATTCTTGGATTAATTCCAGTTTTTGCTCTTGCCGCCCTTGTGTCAATTCCGCTTGTTTACAGGTCAATCAAGACCCTTCGAGCCAATTATGAGAATCCGCTGTTGATGGCACCAGCTAACCTTGACATGATTGTCGCTCACAGCGTTACTTCTTTTGGCTTAATTGCAGGTTACTCTACCCAAGGATTACTCAACGGTGCAGATCCATACCAACTATTATTTGTTTTATCCTCATTTGCAATAGCATACTTGCCTGTGGCAATAACCTTGATAGGGACAACCCGAAAAAGAAGATGAAACATTGGTTTGCGGAAACGCTAAAATGTTTCTGCCTAATCTTTCTTTGTTTAGGAGCTAACAAGATGTCCTACAATGAACTCCGAAAAGACTACCTTCTTGATCGCTGGGTGGTCATAGCTACGGAACGTGCCCGAAGACCAACTGACTTCGCGAAACAAAAAACAGATCCAGCCAAAACTGTTACGTGCCCACTTTGTCCAGGTAACGAACACCTGACACCGCCAGCTAACTTAGTTTACTTAGCAGAAAATGGAATAATCCGAAAAGACAAAGAACAAAACGATTTCCGCACCAAAAATTGGCTCGTACGCAGCATTCCAAACATGTATCCCGCCTTCGCGCCTCCCAAAAACTCAGTTGACTCAGAGCAAATCATGAAAAGCGGCAGCTTCGGCTACGCCATTGGGCACCACGAAGTTCTTGTTGAATCTCCAATCCACAACGATCATCCTTCAGATGCTCCGCTCCCACAATTGAAAAACGTGATTAACGCTTACAAAGACCGTCTAAGCGACCTATCCAAGAAACCTTACGTCCAATATGTACAGATTTTCCGCAATTATGGCTTAGAAGCAGGCGCTTCCCTTTCACACGCGCATAGCCAAATGGTCGCCACCCCATTCATTCCCACAATTATAAAGCATGAGCTGGAGGCAAGCAAAAAGTACTATGTTCAAAATAATAGCTGCGTGTTTTGCGATCTAATAAAACAGGAAACGCAAACGTCCCGATTCATCGTGGATAACGCGCACTTCACCGTTTTTTCGCCATACGCAAGTGTGCACCCCATGGAATTCTGGGTAATTCCCAAACGTCACACCCCAAATATCCTCGACTTGACAGAAACGGAAACCGAAGTCTTTGCGCAAACGCTCCAAACAACTCTGAAAGCTCTAAAAAATCTTGTGAACGACCCACCTTACAACTACGGCATCCACCTAGCCATAAACAAGTACGCAAAAGACCACTATCACTGGCATCTGGAAGTTTACCCACACCTAGCGACTTGGGCAGGATTCGAGAAAAGTACAGGCATGTACATAAACACCGTCACGCCCGAAACAGCTGCAGCAGAACTTAAAAAGGCCATAACCCCTTAACGGCCTAAAACGTCTTTTTCATATTTCGGTTTTAATTGCAAAACATCTTCCACATAAACCCGCAAGGGTTCAGCTACGCTCCAGGCTTGGGAAACGCAACCTTTGGGCGAATGGGGTTCTTCGCTGTCAAAAATCTCATTTATTGTTCCCAAGCATGCTTGTTGGATTTGCCGTTTGAAAAGTGGTTCAAGAAAAGTTCTGAAGACGTAATTTACGTTTTGGTCGGTGTAACCTTTGGTTTTTAGGAACGCTTTTGCGTAAGGTCCCAAAAGCCAAGGCCAAACCGTGCCGTTATGGTATGCTTTGTCCCTTTGCGATCTGTCGCCCAAGTAAACTCCAATATAGTTTGGGTTCATGCGATCAAGAGTCCGCAAGCCGCAAGGTGTCCAAAGCGTACGTGACGCTAAGTCTACAATCTTTTCACTCTTTGCCTCGTCTAGCATCGTGAAGTCTAGAGCAACTGATACCAACTGATTCGGACGGACAGACGGATCCGCTCCTGACTCACCCAAAACATCAAAAAGGCAATTTCTATTATTGTTCCAGAATTTTGCGTTGAAACTCTCCTTGACTTTCTCCGCTACTCCTGCGTAGGTTTCAGCAAGATTTGTCTCAGCAGACCATTCAGCCAGTAGCTTCCCCGTTTCCAAAGCATTAAACCATAACGCTTGTACTTCAACGGACTTGCCCGCTCTAGGCGTGACCGCTTTGCCGTCCACTTCTGCGTCCATCCAGGTTAAGCGCGGACCATGCGATAGCAAACCATCGTTGTCCATGTGTATGCCAAAGTCTGTTCCCCTGATGTGGCTTTCGATAATGTCTTTAAGGCTTTCCCAAAGCTGACTGTGAACAAACTCAAAGTTGCCAGTGTATTTGAGGTACTGCAAAACCGCATTTACGTACCACAATGAAGCGTCAACTGAGTTGTACGCGGCATCTCCATATAGATCATTCAAAAAATTGGGAATCAGCCCGTTCTTGCAGTGCGCACTAAAGGTGGAGAGCACGTTTCTTGCGTCTTCGAACCTTCCAGTGACAAGTAATAAACCTGGAAAAGAGATAAAGGTGTCTCGCCCCCACGGTTCATACCAGTGATAACCCGCTATTACGCCTCTGCGATCATTAACACTTTTGACTACGAAGCTATCTGCGGCTTGAAGAATCCAGCTTAACCAATCATCAGGTGTCTCAACGCGGTTAGAGCTGAAAAAATTTCCCAGCAAGGTGCGACGCTGTTGCAATTCTTGGTTAAATAAGTCGTTGACGTTAGAAAGGGAAGCACCAATTGTATTCAAGTTTTCCAAGCTCTTTTGGATGTTTTCACCAGCCGACGCTAAAACCGCAAACTTTTTTTCTTTTCCCGCTTGAATTGCGATTTCGAAGGCTCCAGGTTGGTAGCAGTCGTCTGTACTGCTTTCGACCCGTTTTGCGTCTTCCCGGTAAAGTAATCGTTCTATCCAGTTTGATTTTTGAATAAATTCTCCGTTTGATGCACGAAGCGCGATGGCGGCCTTGGGATAGTCAAAAGTTAAATGCACTTCACGGTTACCGTTTTGGTTCAGGGCAAACTTCAAACCGTTTCTCGATTTGTTTACGACTGAGTGGTAATGTCGACAGGTAAGCAGAGGCGTTAAAGTAGCTTTAACTTCGGAGCTACTTTTATTAAGCATCCTGTAAAAGATAACGGTCACGTTCTTTTCATGTGGCATGAAAACTGTTTTCTTAATTTCAAAGTCTGGCACTTCGTAAACATAAGTAGGATGTGGTGAAATGGAAAACGACTTTAGGTGTATGAAGCCTCGGGGGAAAATGGCGTCGGAAAACTCGTTTGCACCTAGCAAATAGGTGTTGCCATTAACGTTAATTTCTTCATCAAGTTTAGCGAGGCAAACGGTACGGTCTCCTGGGGGATGCAATGCCGCGACAAGTAACCCATGGTATTTTCGTGTGTTTATGCCAAGAACGGTGCTTGAAGCGTAGCCGCCTAACGCGTTGGTTATGAGCCACTCTTTCTGTATGGCTTTCTCAAAATCGGACAGCTCCTCTTGAGTAAGTTTTATTGTGGGTATGTTCATTTTACGGCATCAGCTTGGCAATATTCTTGTCCCTTGGGACGCAGAAATAGTTTGCCACTGGAGTACATTTGGTTCTGAACATGAGGAAATGCGGTTTCTTCAACTCATATTCTGTTAAGGTTTCAGCGTAACCCATACCCTTTGCGAAGATTAGTTTAGCTGAATCGTAAACTTTGCGGAATTCGGCGCTTACCAGTTTCAGTTGTAAACCAACTGCGTCGGCTCCTGTAGTTAAGACTTCGTCTGCGAGTTTGTCCATGCCACTAAATTCTACGTCTTCCATGGTTGCATCGTTTATTACCGGCGCGGACTTAACAACGTAAGTCACTTGTAAACCCATGTTTTTGAGCTGCTCCACCAGTATGGTGTCGAAAACGATTTCTCCCGCGTTATCCGCCAAATATAGAATTTTGCTGTTTTTCTTCGCAAGCTCATAGGCTTTATCCACATCATCAATGACCAGGTCTTTGACTGCATCGGTTATTGTTTTGCGCAGGTCTTTGAGGGTAAAATTATGTCCGGGAATGTCAAACTCCATAATGTTGCCAACGATGGCGCATAGGCATGCTTTCTTGAAACGGTCTTGTTGACTGTAACCTTCATCCACAAATCTCTGAGCGTAGGGTAAGAGCTGTTTAGCTTTTTCGTTGCTGAGTTTCTTAGTTCGGTGGTACGGGTCACGGTTGCCCGTAAGTTCCCTGATTATTTTGTCCCTTTTAGTGCCCAGCTCAGCCGCGTTTGATGTAGGCTTGAATTCTCGGTTTACCAGCTTCACAAGTTCAGACATGCATCTAAAACGAAGCGCAGGGTTTGTGGTTGCCATGTAAGTCTCTGCACAACCTCGAGCAAGTAGGCAACTGGCACATTCAGCTTCAACTTTCACTGTTTGTTCCTCAACAGACTTTTTTAGCTGAGTCCGCGAACTCACATAGCACTGTATATGGATTTTTCGCCTTCACAATACCGCTTGCAACAAGCACCCCATGAGTTCCGAGCTTCAGAGCCACCGCAACATCTTCTCCATGGCTGATACCCGCACCACACAAAATTACAGCTTCGTTGTTTACTTTGCGGACAAGCTTAATGGTGTTAGTTACGGCTTCGGGCTGAGCTTTGCTGACTGCTACACCTGTTCCTATGAGTTCTGGTGGTTCAATGCTGATAATGTCTGGGCAAAGGTAAGCTGCCGATGCGCTGGTGGTAGGATTATTGGTGCATAGACAAGAAATAAGGTCATGTTCATTCGCCAGCCTTATGACCGCGTCAATTTCAGCTAGCTTTATCTGCCGCTCAGAATGGTTAATGAGAGTTCCTACTGCTCCTGCCTCTTTGATAGCTTCAGCGAGTACATGCCCTGTGTTGCTACCCGGCTTAATTGAATCAATGTGTTGGGCGTAAACTGGGATTTCAACGGCTTCAGCAACCGCCTGGATATCCACAAACTGCGGCGCAACCGCAATGTAAATGCCTGTTTCCTTACTTGCCTTCTCAGCCTGCTTGGCAAGTTTCACAGCTTTCTTTCCAGTTGCTTCTAAGTAAGTTTTGAAGTTCACGATGATTATTGGACATTGAAGCTTCGGCTTCACAGTAGTTTTCACCGTTAAGGTGTTGCGGCTAAACGTTAATAATGGTTTGCCCTCCACAGAAAAAGACGCCTTTTTTTTAGGTGCAAATTTTACTCTGAAAATTCGAGCGGCAAAACTTTATTTTGAGCTAGAAACTGTGGGATTCGAAAATAGTTATTTCTTGGTTATTGCTTTTTTAGGTGCACCTACTCGTGTGGCTATATTTTGTGTGAGCATGCCCATAAGTTGCCCGTCTTTGACTACTGCGATTCGCTTGGTTCCTTTCCCTTGGATGATTTTTAAGGCGTCTGTCATGGTTTGTCCCGGGCTCAAAGTCAAAAGTGGTGTATAGTCAAGGTCTTTGGTTAAGGTTTTTTCAGGGTCCTTTTTTGCTTCAGCAACTTCTTTGAGAAGGTCGCGGTCGTTTATTATTCCGACTGGTTTGCCTTTCTCAGTAATGAGGACCGAGTTGACATTGTTATCGAGCATTAATCTAACAAGTTGGGATACGATTTCGCTTGTTGATACTGCGATTGTTGGCAATTTCATGCCTGCAGCTTGAGAGGTAATTTCTGACAGTTCCATGCCTCGTTTCCAAGTGTCATTCAACATTTCGCTGACGCGTTCACTGGATTTTCTGTCGTTGGTAAAGAACGTCTCGTTCAGGTAGAAGAATGACTCGTCTGACAAATCATCTAGAGGCGCCGATTTGAACATGAATAGATCTCGGTCATCGATAAGCATCATCGTCATGTAATTAATTGGGACATGTTTAATTTCGTAATTGGAGGAAAGTTTCTTGGCAGCCTCAAGGTTATCTAAGTCAATTGGAGCCATAAGACGGAATTTTACGCCTTCCTTGTGATGTTTCTCAAAAGGATCCTTTTCTATGAGCTTGATTAGACTCTGTGACGAAGTGATTAGAATGACGTCTTGTTTCGCGTTGTCCAGCATCTGTCCTACTTTCTGCCAGGCTTCCTCAGGATCCTTTATTACAATAGTTTCTCCAATGGGTATGCCGGTTCTTAGTTCTTCTATGCGTCGTTCGGCTTCAATTCCGATTTGCCACATCTGATTGAAAAACGCTTTCAGGATAGAGATAAACATCTTATCGTTTATCCATAAGCCTTCATCTTCAATGTTAAGGATGGATGCTTCATCACCACTTGATGCGTATAGTATCGCTTCCTCTTCGTCTTTTATGAGAAAGCGCGGGAAATACCTTGAATTCAAGTTCAGATGGCGAGTTTCAATTTTGCCTTTTTCAGATTCGATTCGTTTGTCAAATCGCTCCATTATCTTAAAGTTTTCCTTGGAAATGTCGGCTATGATTTTGATTTGGAGTTCGCTTTTTTTAGCTGCGTCAAGTATGGAATCGAAGACTCCACCTATGTCCTCTTGGATAACGCCTAAACCGGTTGTTAAAACGTATACTCCTTTTTTCGCCTCATCAATCATGTTCAGCATTTTCATATGGATTTTCTTTTTCCCGCTTATAACACTGAACTTCGCTACGTTATAATCTGACTCGGGTGCGCTGACGGTTCGCCAGGAATCCAGCAAACTTTCTTTCTGAGAACTGAGGTTTTCAACTTCCCCCTTTTTTGCTTCGATAAAGGATTCTAAGAGATTAACGAAAGGAACAACTGTGAACCGTGTTGGCCGCTCAAGAGTGGCTTCTATGAAGCCTTTTTCTTGTAATTTCTTAAATGTGCGATAGGCTTGCACCCTCTCCATTTTTAATCGTTTGGCAACAAAGCTAGTTGATTGGGCTCCGCTTTTTGCAAGGAACATATAAACTTGGACTTCTCGTTTCGAGAACCCGAGGTTTTGTAGGAATTTTAAAATGTCTTTTTCGCTCAACGTTAATCCAAACCTTGAGATGCAATTGTTGCAACTGAGTTGATACAACTAAGTGTTACAATATGATACTTGTCTTCTACATATATAAGCTCTACTAGAGACTATAGAAACTAGTTTTACTTTTGGCAAAAACTTCGGCAAACTAATAAAATTATGTAATGATAGACTATTTTGTTTCCCAAGGCATTGTTTGTGGAGGTAGCATTATTTATAAGGATGGACAACAAAACAGTAAACAGTATCCCTGAATACGAGGGATGAACTTTGACTCTTTGCTATCCATTAAACAGTCAGCTAGAGTCTATGAGAAGCATTGTAGGTAAAAGCTCGAACCACTGTTAAGGAAAGATGAACCTTGGACAACGCTAAAAAACGAATAATTGTAATAGATGACGATAAATCTATTCTTAGAACGTTTACGCGTATTCTCCAGAAAAACGGTTACGAAATAGACGTAGCTGAAACAGGTAAAGAAGCCATTGACAAATCTAAGAAAAACAGTTACGACTTGGCCCTCATCGATATTCGTCTCCCCGACATGGATGGAACCGACTTACTCGTTAAAATGCAGCAAACCATGCATAATGCCATAAAAATCATGATTACAGGTTTTCCTTCATTGGAAACAGGCGTTAAGGCGCTAGATGAAGGAGCAGATGCCTATTTGGTTAAACCTGTCAAACCCGAGGAGCTTTTGGCGCTTATTGAAGAAAAATTCAAGGCTAAAGAAGAAAACGCGTAGTTGACGAGGTAAAGACAAGTAATAAAATGGAAGATCAATGCTTGATCCATTAATCAGGCATTGAGAAAAACTTATGTCCAGATTTATCGTCTTTGAAATTCCGGCAGACGACCCAGACCGCGCAGTTGACTTCTACAAAAAAGTTTTTGGTCGGAAAACCGAGAAATAGCTTGGCCCAGAAAATTATTGGCTAGTTACAACCGGCGAGGAAAAAGAACCCGGGATAAACGGTGCCATCACCCGAGGTTCAGGCTGTAATAAGTTCATTCGGTGTAGACCAAGCAGGGGAACAGTATATTTGTTCTTTCGACGGAAAAATATACTAATTAACCATCAGCAGTCATTCCAGAATTTCCAGCAGGGCTTTCTATTTTCATCTATCCGCAATATTGCTTTGCAGCATTTGCGGTTAAGGCGCATTTTTCTTCGTATTTTCTTGGGCAGCGTAATCCTTAACCATCTGTGCATGTTCAAACGCCAACACGGTTGGAAACTCTTCAAGTTTGAAAAGCTTGATTTCGGCAATTTCGCTTTCTTGCTTTTTAATTTCTCCACCAACGGTTTTTACGAGAAAACACGCTGGAAAATAGTCGTATTCAAGTCCTGCTTGAACGCCTTTTTCATGATATTCCCCCACTTTGCCCACAATCGCAACCTCAAGCCCTGTTTCCTCCTTCACTTCCCGAATCACTGTTTGCTCCACTGCTTCTCCGGGTTCATTTCGTCCACCTGGAAGAGCCCAGTAACCAATAAACGGGGCTGTTGACCGTTTAACTAATAAGATTCTATTTTGTGGGTACGGTATTATTGCTGTTGCGGTTCTGCCCTGAAACTTCATAGACTTCACTGATCTAAGAAGATTTTTTGGAGGAAATAACCGTTTCTGATGAGCGATCACTTCATACAACAGCGCGAGGGTTAACCTGAAAAGTTTTATAATCGTTAAGTGAGACATAAGCAAGCGATTCAAAATGACTTTGGATGAATTCACTGAGTATAAGACAAGGGAATTCTGTAACGACGTTGGCTGCCCCGTACAGATAACGTTAAACTCGTTAAAGGACAAGCCTGAAGAGTATGAGTTAATTAGGCAGACCTGCCGCTCGGCATGTCGTTATTCGACTTGGCAGTTCCATCATTGGTTGATTGAGAAAGGTTATTTAATTGTAAAGCCAAAAGACAAAGCGGAGCGATGATATATGGAGTGGGGAATGGAAAACAGACTATCACAATTAATCCAGAAAGACGGCAAAGCAGTGTTCTTGCCTATCGATCACGGATACTTCCAGGGTCCAACTCACTGTTTGGAGAAGCCCGGTGAAACAATCAAGCCGCTGTGGCAATACGCAGATGCCCTCATGTTGACCCGAGGGGTTCTGCGAAACTGCATTGACCCCGCAATTACCAAGCCCATTATTCTACGTATGTCAGGCGCTGTAAGCGTAATCGGTGACTTAGCAAACGAGAGCATCGTAACCTCAGTTAAGGAAGCCATAAGGCTAAACGCGGCTGCGGTCTCCATGTCCGTCTTCGTTGGCACAAGTGGTGAAAACAAAAGCTTAACCAACTTGGGCAAGCTTGTTGACGAATGCGAGGATTATGGCATTCCCGTAATGGCGGTAACTTCGGTTGGGAAGGAGCTTGAGAAACGTGAAGCACGTTACCTCGCGCTTGTAGCAAGGATTTCAGCTGAAATCGGTGCTCGCGTCGTCAAGACTTACTATTGTAAAGACAATTTTGAGAAAGTTGTCAACGGTTGCCCAGTCCCAGTTGTGATTGCAGGCGGACCCAAAACTGAGACTCAGAAGGAAGTTTTCGATTTCGTCTATGACGGTATACAGAAGGGCGCCATAGGTGTTAACTTGGGCAGAAACGTTTGGCAAACTGAGAACCCAGTTGCATCCATACGGGCCATAAGAGCAATCATCCATGAAGGCTACAATGCTAACGAGGCCAATGACTTATACGAGCAAGTGAAAGCGGGCAAAGCATAACATTCCTTTCTTTTCTAAGGTGAACTCGCATGCTTGTCGCCATGTACTACAACAACAAAGACGTACGAATACAAGAAATGCCAAAACCTACAATCAACGATGACGAATTCCTCTTAAAAGTTATGGCTTCAGGCATATGCGGAAGCGACGTCACCGAATGGTATCGCGTTCCTAAAGCCCCTAAAGTTTTGGGTCACGAAGCAACAGGCATCATTGACGAAGTTGGGAAAAACGTCTCTGACTATAAAGTGGGTGACCGCGTTTTCGTTTCGCATCATGTGCCCTGCAACAGTTGTCGCTACTGCAAACGGGGACACCATACCGCGTGCGAGACACTTCATACAACAAATTATTTTCCAGGAGGCTTTGCTCAATATATCCGTGTACCCAAAATTAATGTTGCCCAAGGCGTTTACCGTTTACCAGACGACATGTCTTTTGAGGAAGGCACTTTCATAGAGCCGTTAGCTTGCGTCATTAGAGGTCAAAGACTATCTTCGGTGCAGGAGGATGATACAGTTCTGATTATCGGAGGCGGCTTGGCGGGGATACTTCACGCTCAACTTGCACAGGCAAAAGGCGTTAAGAACGTCATTGTGGCAGACATAAACCCATACAGACTTGCACAGGCGCAAAAATTCGGAGCCAATCACACAATAGACGCGAAAGAGAATATGCCACAAAAACTGAAAGAATTAAACGGCGGTCGCTTAGCTGACCAAGTAATAGTTTGCACCGGTGCAACCCCCGCCGCATTGGCCGCGTTGGAGTGCGTTGATAAAGGCGGTTCGATTCTGTTTTTTGCCGTTCCTGACCCTACTGTTCGCATTCCTTTGCCAATCACCGATTTTTGGCGAAATGAGATAACCCTAAAAACTAGTTACGGCGCTGCTCCGCAAGACCTCGAAGAGTCGCTTTCGCTTCTTGCGCATAAGAGACTGAACGTTAAGAATATGATTACTCATCGGCTTAGTCTTTTGGATGCAGCTGAGGGCTTTCGGCTTGTTGCAACGGCGGGAGATTCGCTGAAAGTTGTTCTTGAACCCAACCGGGCTTAAGCTGTCAGCGAAAGAGTTTTTTGTTCGGTTGCGCTTTTTTCTTTAATTGTCTTCATTTGCGACCTGTTATGTTTGTTAGTTAGCTAAGTTTGTTGAGGAGCACTTTTGAAAAGATGTTTGAATGGATTACCTTCGCTCTGATTTGGGATGTGGTTTGGCTTGCTATATATGTTTGGAAGCCACATCTGAGGCGACAGATGCTTTGGGTCAGCCTTTTCACTGCTTTTACAGGTTTGGCGGAACCCCTATTCGTTCCGCGGTACTGGACTCCCCCGTCATTATTCAACTTGGCTGCGACGACACATTTTGACGCAGAAAGTCTGATATTCTCTTGGGGAACAGGAGGCATAGGTTCTGTTTTGTACGAAGCAACACTGAATATTAGGCATCATAAAATGACCTCTGAAGAAAAACATCGGGAGCGCAGGTGGCTTCACCTTTTCTCGCTTGTTGTGATGCCGATAGTTTTTGGTGTTCTATTCTTTTTAACGGGTTTGAATCCGATTTACTGCGTCTCCGCTGCCCTTTTTGCGGGTGCAGTTGCCGCCGTAATTTGTCGACCTGATTTAGGTTGGAATACCCTCTTGGGCGGGCTGTTGTTCATGGGCTTATATTTTGTTTTATTCTACTTTATTATTCTGCTGTTTCCTTGGTTCATTGGGGCGTGGAATTTGCCAGCTCTTAGTGGCTTTCTGTTGTTTGGTGTGCCGTTGGAAGAGTTGCTGTTTGCCTTCTCGTTTGGCATGATGTGGTCAGGCGTGTACGAGCATGTTCGGTATTATAGACTTAATGGATAAGGGACGGTTTGCAGATATTCATACATATTTTGCGTCTGTTTTTCTTTTTGTTGTTTCACCGGATTGGTGGCGCATGTTGTTTTGTGCTTTGGGCACAAAACCTTGAATAAGCTGGACGCTTGTGTTGCTTGTGGCGTCTGTATGAATCCGCAGTTGTACATAATGAAAATCAGAAGCGCGAAGGATTACTCGGCTAGGCGTTCTATCCGTTTCGCAGTTGTTGACTCCGACACAACAAAGGTTTACCCGGCGAACTTCATCTGCATGTTGCCTCAGCACGTAAGCGTTGCAACTGAGGATTCTAGTGTATTCGCCAAAACTTTCGGCGACAACAGAGTGGAACTGGCAAAGAAGCTTCTGAATTCAGCGTTGGAAACAGAAGATGACTCAGAAGTTAAAGCAGAGATTAAAGAGCGGTTGAAGATGCTTGCGCCTAAACCTGCTTGGCAACCCAGAAACCGCTATTGACTTATCCTAATTTTGGCTATTTTCTTAAATAGTCTTTCCAAAACGTTATCATGCAACATTTATCTTTCTCATGGCTCATTTTTCTAGCAGGCATTATTTTATGCCGGCATTAATGTTAACGCAGTTTGACCTTATTCTTCAAGTTACCATCCTTTGCGCATTAGCGGTAAGCATGGTTTTGGAGCGGAAAAAAAAGATGAACCTTCACGGAAACATTATGATAGCTGCGGTGGCTTTGAACATAGTTTCTTTTGTTGTGGTTATGGGACCAGCATGGGATAATGTTGGCGAAAGTACTACGGGCACAATCGGAACAGTTTCCATGGCGCACGTAGCCTCAGGGGGTTAGCCTTTCTGCTTAGCATTTGGCTTGCAGGCTCATGGTTTCTTTCTTCGATTATTCTAGGTGCATCGACACCGAAATTTATGCGCTGTTACGCGCAGAAAAATTCAATGCGAATCACTTTTGTGCTTTGGGTTTTATCACTGATTTTCGGTATTGCATTATATGTGATGCTAAACACTTCGTTGTTTGGAAGTTTTCCCGTACCCTTAAACAATTGACTTGCCTTTTCAACCTAAAGCTTATAGCAATGGACTGAGTAGCCAGAGACAGAGGAACATTGTCAAAACATAAAAGAAAGTTTTTGCCAATACGTTGCTTAATCCATCTGCTGTATGTTACCTTGTTTTTGTTAGTTTTCAGCATTTTCTTTTTTGCTTCAGGGGTTTCTGCTCAACCCCAAATATCCAGCAATACAGTCATAATAGCGGATTTTAATGTGCCTGTAGATCCGGGATCAGCTGCATTTATGGCACGTGTCACGAGCACGGCCCAAAACCAGAATGTCGCTGCCATAGTCATAGAGATGAACACCCCGGGAGGGCTCCTAAATGACATGGTAAACATAGTTACTTCAATCTCCCAGGCTAACCAATCCGGAATACCAACATACACGTTCATAGTGCCAAATGGACTAGGAGCATCCGCGGGCAGCTACATAGCCATGTCAACAAATAAAATCATCATGGCGCCCGGTTCAGAAATTGGTCCAAGCACACCCATTGTGGTCGGCGGCTCCGAACTGGAACAGAACCATACGCAAGCGGCAATGCTCGATTACATGACTAGTCTTGCTGAAAAATGGGGTCGCAATACAACTGCAGTTTTCGAAATGGTTCAGGGCGACCAGGCTTTTTCGGCAAATGAGGCGGTTGTGATTCATGTTGCGGACGGAAATGCGGCTT
The DNA here is from genome assembly GCA_963760905.1 of Candidatus Bathyarchaeota archaeon. Taxonomy (GTDB): domain Archaea; phylum Thermoproteota; class Bathyarchaeia; order Bathyarchaeales; family Bathycorpusculaceae; genus JADGNF01. Next base: position 64,891 of record CAVXEQ010000002.1, on the reverse strand, counting down.
CACTTGCGGCTGCGATCAGTCAGTTGGGTTTGTCGAGCGATGTACAGGTGACACTTAGTGAGAACTTTTACGAGCAGATAATTAGCACTCTAAGCAACACCACGTTGGATGGCATTTTGTTTCTTGTCGGTGTTATAGCTATTGTGTTGGATGTCTTTCACCCGACTATCGTGTTAACCATTATCGGCGTTATTGCGATAATAGCTGGTTTGGTGGGTGCCGAGATAGTTGACGCTTCGCTGCTTGGAATAGTTATCTTGGTCCTTGCTGCCGCGCTTATCGTGGTTGAGTTGAAGCTGGGGCATGGATTCGCGCTTATGGCTGGTGTGGTTTTAGGCGCCATTGGAATCTTTTACCTCTCGCTTGGTTTGCAGTATTCACCTTCCCCAATAACCGGACTTGTGGAAATTGAACTTGGCTTGCTAGTGGTGTTCGGAGTAATCGCTGGCTTGTATATCCGATGGATAATCGGGCCTTTGAAGAGGCGCACCAAACTTACTGGTGCAGAAACTATGTTAGGAAAAATCGGCGTTGCAGTGGTGGACCTAAAGCCAAAAGGTGAAGTTCGAGTTGATGGAGAAATCTGGCGAGCTGAATCACTTTCAGGAGTCATACAAAAAGGCGAACAAATCAGAGTTAAGGCTTTCAAAGGTTTAGTTGTCTTGGTTGAAAGAGTCCAGAGCAACCAGGAATAGATCCATGGTTAAATCTATAGGAGAAAATTTTTGGCGCAAAGGTAAAAATTTATTTTGTGCTCTTTGTTGTGTTCAGAATTTGTCTTTGTTGTTGATCTTCTGTGCAGGTTTTCTTTCTCCAGTTACGCCATCCGCCGCATTTCTTGCAGAAGATAGGTACGCAGCGTTCGAACACAGTTATTTGGAAATAGGCAAAAGAGATTACTAACCTGAACCAGAAACTTGCGAATCCGGCTAACAGACTTGACGCTATTGCCAGGATGGGTGCTATGCCTAAGATGGTGTAGAGTGTGCTGGAGACTATTTGGGAAAAGCCTGCGAGAGCTACACCTTGACCTTGAATGTTGCTTACTATAGTGTTTGTTATCACCACTTTGTCGAATCCAATTAAGGAGCCGAGCGCAACGAACACGAGGTACAAAGTTAACACGTCAAAGACCCATGTGAAAGTCTGGAAAATGGCGGGTCGAAACATGGATTTTGGGTTGTTTTTTATCAACATTATTCCGTTATGGAACTCTGTTATTTGACTGTGTATTTTCTCTTTGAGGGCTGTGGAGTCTGATTGTTTCCCTTTGATTTTTGCGGCGATTTGCTGAATCAGGCTTAGAAGTTTTTCAGTTGCGCGAATATTTGTACTGAGGTAAACTATTAGGATTAAAGGAAGCGCTAGGAAGATTAGGGTTATTCCGATTGCTATCATCACTATGCCGCTGACTGCGTAATTCATTGTCAAGAGGGCAATACCGGCAATAAGTGAGCCTAAGATAACTAGGAGTTCAAGGACATCTTTAATTATTATCGAAGCTGCTGCCTTGGATCCTTGCACGTTTTTGTCTTTAGTCAACAGATAAGTCTTGAAAACGTCGCCCGTCCAACCTCCTGGAATAAGGGTGTCAATAAAGTGTCCAACCCAGCTTAAATTGAATATTCTAAGAAAGGTCGTTTCTACGGACAGCGAATCTAAACAGGCTTTCCAGGTTAAAGCGTCAAAAACCGCGCTGCCGATCACACATAGAAATGCGAGAAGATAAACGGCTATGTTTGTGCCCCCAATTACTTCTCCAACTTGGGCAAAATCGGTGAAGAAGATAAGGTATACCATGAACGCGGCAAACCCCAGCACAGCTGTTATTGAAATCCATTTTTTGAAAGTGGGCTTCTCAGTTAGCATCATTTTGAATCAAGCCTTGTTCCGTTCTCTTATCGTCTTGGCATTCGTTCTTTTGGCTTTTTGTCCGTTTACAGCATTGTCCGTTAAATTGCTTCTTGCAAAAATGCAATCATACCCTCAACTTAGATATTTATTTCTTACAGAATGACTTAAACCCATGTGGCTGCCAACAGGACACAACATGTTTACGAAACATTCAGGCGTTTTGGTTAGCCCCCTTCACCAAAAAGTCGGGAGCAACCGTAAAAGAAGAACGGCTGGATTCCTACGGAAAAGCCCGTTCTTCTTCTTTCAATTAATTCACCAATTAATAGAACAACAACAGACCCGCGGTGCATTGTTGTTGTTCTACCGATCAATTATAAGCAACCAGTTAACTGATAGAAGAAGCGTCCCTGCAGCAACCTTCTTTTACTAAGTAGAAAGAACAACAACAAACAAAATCAAGTAGCTCTCCTTTCTCATGGCTCCATCAGGCATATACTTCAGAACTGCAACATTATTCTTGAACTTGCCTCTTCGAACCCCGAAATTGAAGAAACAATTTCGCCAAGAATTGTGGAAGGATTTTGGGGGGATAATAATTGTCAATTACTATCCCACTTGCAGAAATCGCTTGGAAAACTCTTCCAAGAGTAGTTGCGTATATGTCGAAGCAATATTTTATTGAAGTCAAGCTTGCAGCAGGTGATAACCCCTGTATCAGCGTAATTCACGATACTGCACGCATACGGTTTAAGCTCCTTCTGCAAACTCATGGGAGCCCGAAACGGGCTCGCAAAAAAGTGAAATTTCCTCGGGTTAAGAGTTTAGGTCTAATAACTAAAAAAGCTGTTTCGCCTATCTCTTTAGGAGAAATTGAGGGCTTGGAACTGATTCTTTGTACTAGTGAGATGCCTGCCAGTACTGATATAGAGTTATTCGTTGATTTCGACGTTAGAGTGGATGAAAAAAACTTGTTGTGATGATTTTATGAACGTCAACTTCTTTAGCCGTACTTCAGTCCTCAAATTCATTAGTGTTCCAAAATGCTTTTAGTTTTTTTGTCTCTGTCTCTCTGCACTCTGCTTTGTGTGGGCATTAAACTTTGGTTCCAGACACCCAAGAGCGTAATGAGCGACTAATGAATGGATCTGATTTTTTTCATTCTTATGAATCTGAGAGCAACAAGGGCTGAAGCTGAGCTAATCAGAAACCAGAAAATAACGTCCGTAGCAAAGGATGCAAGTGAGAACCAATGCGGGGGATTAAAGAAATACACATGACCCACTTGAGAATAGCCCCACCACCCAAAAGGAAAACCACCCCATGTCTTTGTCGTTCCTGACACAAGATTTGATGGGAGCAAACTCTGCTCGTAAAGTCCTGAAACTAGAGTAATTCCGAAACCCACTGCAACTGCCACAAGAATAATCACAATAGTTCTTGTTTTCATTTCAAATCAGTAAAATGCCTATTATATATTTTAAAATTATGTTTGTGATTAATCGGGCATAATAATGTCTGAAGAGCCAAGAACAAAGTTTAATGTCCCTGATGTTTACGAGGGCATTAGGGTTAACTTGAGTTATTTGAGGACAAATGCAGCAGTGGACTTATACATTCAGATTGTGAATTTTTCTTAGCAGCGACCTGCAATCTTCTAACCCCTTCTCAGTTATCTCTACAACCTGATGCACGCCGCCCCACGACCTAACAGACTGAACTCTGATCAGACCAGAAACCTGCATCTTTGCCAAGTGATTCTCCAAACTGCCCTTTCCCAACCCCACTAAAGAACGCAACTCCGATGCGCTTAGCTTCTTGTTCATGGCAAGCAAAATCAAGATTAGGATTCGAGTTGACGATTTTAGGCTGAGTTCGCTTAGCTGCTCATTTAATGACTTAATGGCGTCTGCGCTGGGAGCACTGGCGGGTTTGCCGTCGGCGGTCAATCTGAGTCGTCCTCCGGCGGGTTAGGCGGCTTCTGCCTGTAGGCGTATGCTGAGGCAACTGCGGAAACAGCGATCATTAGTACCCAAAGCAAAGGTACAACGGTGCCTTTCAGTAGGAAAACTGTAAGGTTGCCAAGTGCACAGAAAGCAAACGCTGCTAAGACAGCTATGCCTTCACGGGGTAGTCGTTCTGGGAAAGATATTTTCAAGCTAAAATAGAAGGGACCCACTGAGGTTGCTATTCCTCCATAGAGGACTATCGCAGCAATCGGGCGGAGAAAAATAATTGCGATGATAATTGGCAGGTAGTATGCTATCCAGAGCACAGCTACCCATGAAGGTCTAAGTAGCTTCGCCCATATCGAATCCGCGATTTCTCGGCGGACAAGCATAGCATCGTATGCCTTCTTGAAAACCCATGTAACAACAGCAACCCCAAAGATGCTTACAGAGGTGTTGAAGGCAAGCGGGACGAATAAATTATAATCAGACGAAAGTCTATAGAACAAAATATCGAACAAAAGGATCAAAGCCATTTCAGTGGCCAAAACAGCATAGCATAAACCCCATGCCCGCCTCAAAATATAACGTTCAATGACTAGGGCTTTCTGAGTTACCTGCTTAACTTGATCACTGGAAACCGCTTTATCCTCTGCCACGCTGCTCCCCCTTTTTAGGCTTTTATCTCTGTGTGTTCCCGCCCTTTTGACTGTTATCCTATTGGTACAAAATTTGTACGCATGCAACCTTATTTATGCTACATTCTCCCATAATAAAGAAACAGATCCAGATAAGCTAAGGTAATCGCATGATAGATACTGTCGATTTAACCAAAAAATTCGGGGACCTAACAGCCGTAGACAACCTCACCCTCCACGTTGACGATGGCGAAGTCTTCGGTTTTCTCGGACCAAACGGCGCTGGAAAAACCACCACCGTAAGGATGCTTTGCTGCTTAATCTCAAAAACCAGCGGAAACGCTACCGTGGGAGGATATCAAATAGGCAACAAGGAAGATTCACTCAAAATCCGTAAAATCATTGGGTTTGTCTCTGATAACGTTGGGTTATCTGAAAATCTGACAGCCTACGACAATCTAGACTTTTTTGCAAAGATATACGATTGCTCGGAAACCCAAAGAAAAGAGAACATCCGGCGTTTTCTTGAGATGTTGGGGCTTTGGGATAAGAGGAATGTTTTGGCAGGAACTTTTTCCAAGGGCATGAAACAAAAACTTGCCATAGCCCGAGCCCTAATTCATGAACCACAAGTCATTTTTATGGACGAACCTACCGCGAATCTCGATCCTGAGGCTTCGAAAACAGTGCGAGATTTTATTCTTCAATTAAAAAAAGAGAAGAAGACAATCTTTCTAAACACCCATAACCTCGACGAGGCGCAGAGAATCTGCGACAAGGTAGCAATAATTAATACGGGCCTTAGAGCAATCGGTACTCCGCAGGACCTAGAAAGATCCGTTAGCGGCAAGAAGACAGTTATCGGATTGGAACAACAAGTTAACGATGCCGTTTTGGGGGCACTGAAAAAACTGCCGCTCAAAAACCTTTCCACCAGCGGCGGCACGATAACATTTGATGTGGAAAACCCAGACAAGGAAAATTCACCTGTTATAGAGGCTATAGTGAAGGCGGGCGGTCATGTCAAATCAATCAATGTGGTGGGCTCAACTTTGGAAGATACCTATCTAAAACTTGTGAGGAAATAAATATGCGACTCTCAAAGGCATGGATTGTAGCAGCTAGGGACTTCAAAATATTTAGGCGAGTAAAAAACGTCTGGACTTCAATCATCATCTTCCCTGTTGTCATCTCGGTTCTGTTTCCGGTGATACTGGAGTATTTAGCATTAAGAGGGAGCCACGGGCTTGCAGCGCCGAGTGTGCTTCCAAATTTGCTTACCTCCTTTTCCTTCTTCTTAGTTATAGGAGCAGCATACGTTCCCTTAGGGATTGCCTCCTACAGCATAGTGGGCGAGAAAGTGGAGAAGAGTCTGGAACCGCTTCTAGCCACGCCTCTTACTGATGGAGAAATACTGCTTGGAAAAGCCATTTCCGCAGTTATTCCGACTTTGGTTGCAATGTATGCGGCTGCAGTAGTCTTCATGGTGGGCATTGATGAGGCTACTTTCAGAACGCTTGGCTACTATTATTTTCCAAACTGGAATATCGCTACTTTGCTTCTGGTTCTGATGCCAGTCGCCATTGTCATGAGTGTTCTGTACAGTGTAATTGTTTCATCGCGAGTTAATGATGTGCGAAGCGCTAACAGTTTTGGAATTTTTATTCTCTTTCCACTCCTTGGCATATACCTTCTCAGCGAGACAAGCATAATAACTCTTGACGTAATCAGCCTGCTTATAATTTCAGGGGTCATCTTAGCGGTTGATGTGGCGCTGTTCTTTGTGAGCACAAAAACTTTTCGAAGGGAGGAAATACTAACAAAATGGAAGTAGCAAAGTTAGAGGAGGGAGGTTCAAAAAAATGACAAAAGCCAAGTTTGAAATAGGAGAGACTGAAAAACATACCATTGTTGTTAATGCGAGCGCGCTTCTAAAATACATCAAGATAGAAGTGGATGGCAAAAAAGTCGTTAATGAAGCAAACTTTCAGCCATCGGCAAAGAAGTTCCAGTTGGACGTGGGAAATTCCGAAAAGCATCATTTGGAAATCAGCGCTGGACCGTTCTCGCCTATCACACTATTCGTGGACGGAAAAGAAGCTCAAAAAACCTGAAAGTGCATCGATAGCCCAAAAATTTTAAGTTTAGCCAAACTAACCGGTAATCTTTTCCGGTGTAAATATCGGAACAAGGCAGCGTGTGCTTAAGTGGAAGTAACCAAATTGGAAGCGAAGAGGGGAGGTGGAAAAATGGTAGACATGAAAGATTATTATCAAACAAACAAAGGGCGTCTCCTTGGAATTGGGGGAATATTAATTCTCGTGGGGCTTGTCCTTTATTTTGCAAGACACCAAGAAGCAGTGCTCGTATTACCCATCGTTGGGATTGTGTTGTTCATTGCAGGTGTTATTTATAAGCCGCGCAAGAAGAAAGAAAACGTTACCAGCGACGCGCAATAGCCAGAAATCCTCGACTGCTTGGACATCTGTCCACTCGGTCAATCTTTTTTAATATTTTGAGTTCTATCTTCAGCTCCAACCAAAATGTTCACCTCAATTTTGGAAAGACGTTTTCTTTGATTCTTTGCCTAAGCGCCTCAATTCCATCGTCGAGTTCTGCCAAACTCAGCAAACGTTTGTCGTGGAATCCGGATAAGGCTGCCCTCAAGGATTCGCGGTTTTCAACTGTTTCTTTTATGCGGAAAAACGTCGAAATACCCGATATGTCGTTGACGAGTACTGGCGCCGCCATAACCTCAAACTCCTCGTTTTTGGGTGTCCAGGCGTAAAGTAGCAGTGCTCTAAATACTGGCCAAAGTCGCCGTTATAGCCAAAAACAATCCAGCGATCATCAATGAGCCAATCAACCGCATTTACTTTGATGATTATTGCGATGCCTCCTCCTTTTCCCCTCTGAGTTTTAGTTGTGTGCACGCTTCGCTTGAGGCTAAGCGATTAACTGATTTTCTGCCTTCCAAAAAAGGCTCACAACAGCGTCCACACCAAAAACGCAGTCCATACAATAGAAAACTTGTGCAACTGGCGACTTTGCGCCTAACGTAGGACCTTTTGAGGACTGGAAAAATGAGGGGATATGGAGAGAAAACGGTATAAATGTAACTGGGAAGTGGCGCCGCCGAAAGGATTCGGACCTTTGACCGACTGGTTAACAGCCAGCCGCTCTACCGGGCTGAGCCACGGCGGCGCAACATTCTATGCACATTGAGTTTAAAGAAGACTATTTAAGTTTAGCCCATGCCACCCGAAACAGGCTAATTTAAGAACCACCCCAAACTCAAAAATCTTTAATTGCTCAAGAGGCGTTAACTTTTGAGTAAGATGACTGACAATATCTTATCGTGGCTAATGAGTTTTGACAGTGGAAAGAAATGGCTAAACACAATACAGTCACCAAAAACCAAAGACATATACATGAAAAACTTAGCCCAATACTGCAAGGCAATTAACAAGAACCCTGATGAACTAATAGCCCTAAAGATTGAAGGCTTGCGCAACGTAGCCACGCCAAAAGAGTTCCAAGCCGAAGATATTTTAGATAATTATCTGTATAACACAGATTTAACAGACCACGTCAAGGTTGCCATAATGAGCGCTGTGAAAAGCTTCTACAAAGCCAACTGGCGCGAGCTAAATTCAAACGTTGGTAAAAACCTTTCACTTCCTGAGCCTAAGCAAAGAACGCCCAAAATGAAGGATATTCTCGAATTAGAGGATGCAATGACGACCCACCGCGATAGGGCGATATTGTGGTTTTTCGCAAGCGCACCCTTTAGGCAAGGGACGCTTACAAAGTTGTTGTGGCGTGATTTGAAGCCCACCTCTGAATTGTTAAAGGATATACGAAATGAATCAAGAGGATTATGTTCACGTACTCCCGAAGAGGATACTCAGTTAGCCAAAGAAGTCCCTTACTATCTGGTTATAGGCAGTGAACGCATGAAAGGTTCAGGCAAAGGTAAGTATCAAGGAGTTCGGCAAATCGCATTTCTCCATTACTACGCGGCGGAAAAAATAGAGAAATACAAGCTGGAACTTAAGCAAAAAGGAATTGCAACAAGTGCGGATGCACCAATTTTTCTTGCACTGCATAACAATGCCTTCAACAAAGGCAAGGGTGATAGACTTCAATCGCTAACAATAATGTTTTACGTCGCATCAATTATGGCTTGGAATAATGCTGAAAACAAAAGGTTCTCAGCACAAGATTTTAGGGACGTTTTACAGACGGCACTTGAAAAGATTGAAGTGAACCCCAATCTAATCTCTCCAATGTTAGGGCACAAAGTAAAGGGTGTTGATAGGCATTACAGCAATCACGACATAGAAGAGTTCCTTTTAGTGTTCAGGCGGGCTTTGCCTTGGCTTGTGCCGCAAACGATTGAGCAAGTTAAAGCTGAAACACAGACAAAAATAGAAGAAGATCAGAAAAGACTGGTTAACCTTGAATTCGAAAACACCGATTTGAAGGGCAGAATCAACAACCTAAACTCAAAACAACAAACATTGCAAGAACAAATAGATAGTACATACAAGCAATTTCACGAAACACTTGACCCAATACTCAACGCATTTGACATGATTACAGGCGATCCCGAGGGGTATGCAATTTGGAGAAAGATTCAGGCAAGGACGCTTGAGGAAGAACGTGAAAGGTCAAGGACAGAAGAAAATAACCAATAAAAAAGCAACAGTAAAATCTACCTTTTGTTGCTTCAAAACATTCCAAGCAAAAACCTTTAACCAAATCTCATCGTAAAGGTTCTCTATGGTATTAGGAAAATATGGAAACAGAATATTGCTCAGCGTTTATTTCATCTGCTTATCCGTTCTGTCCTCCTTGCTTATTGCATGGGTTACTAAACTAAAAACGCTGACTGGCTTTGCAGAATTAACAATAGTCTTTTCTATTGTCTACCTAGGCGGTTTCTTATTAGTTTTCAAGTTAGTGAAAAGAGTCTCAATGACAAAAGCCCGAGAAAAGGAAATCAAGGCTGAGGATGAAATTCTTCTTCAGGCAACTGCTTTTTCTCAAAGTGCCTTATGGATTTACCTTAACATAATACCGTCAACTGCACCAATCAACTTTATGAAATGGATGGTCCCTACTGTTGCAATTCTTTTCTATTGTCTAAGAGCGTACGCAAAACTGAAAGATAACAAATATTGGCGTTATTTCTCAGTATATATTTTAGCATTGGTTTTTGCTGCTTCCTTGAACATCTCTCTGAATTTGGCGGGTGCTCAGTTGAAAGGCATTCTTGTTATTGATGGAGTGGATGAAATGAATTACCTCTTTTCATCCGCTATAGCACTCTTTCCTATTATATCAGCGTTCATGTTAAGAAAGCAAATTAAAAAACGATATGGAGTAGAATAAACTGGATAAGAAACAAAAGCCCATTAGAGAAAGGGGCGTACTCAAAAACTCAGTTTTTTTAACAATTCAGATTGTTGTCTCTGGTTCAGTTATTTTTGTCAACAACTCAGTCTTCAAACATTAGGGTGTAGCCCATGCTTTGTAACTAATTGATGGTTGAGATAAAGTTCCTAAAACACTTATGTCAAACGTGAATGTATGCAGTTGGCTCTCTCCATCGCCCAAATATATTCTTGTGTCTTGGCGTTCATACCTTCCAGCACCATTAATTTCAGCATATAATGCAATCCAACCGCTTACGCCATTGTTTTTCACAGTTGCATCAACATAATATACATAATTCAAACCCTGTAGACCCTCATGTCCAGTCACCATTGTAATCTCTGGATTTGGATTATTTAAGCCTGGGATGTGAAGTGCTGGCAACGCAAAAAAGTAAACTCCTGCAACAACAGCCACAACGATTAAAGAAGCAACTATTATGCTTAGGACAGTTTTGCTATTTGTTGTTGAAGGTGGAGGAGGTGGCGGAGGTTGTGGTGATCCAGACATGAAAGTACCTAAAAGCTGATTTAAACTGATTTCGTTTATAGACTTTTTGGTATTCACCCTTGATTATTCTAGCTGTTGCCTCTTTGGTTCAGCTATTACGCTTTTGCGTTTAGAATACGCAAATGGCAGATGTCTTCTTCTAATGTTATCTATGTTTATCAGTGGGATTTGAAAACTGCACATTAAAACAAGCTGAAAAAATCTTAACTAAGATTCAAAAGAAATATTGTCTAAGTCATATTTATTTAGCGTCAGATAATCAAAATTCTTTTCGTGCTTGGTGTTTTAGCAAAGTTAATTTTGAAACTTTTCTGGAGATACTTGTATGTTCTCTTTCTATTTTAGATCACAATTTCTTTTATTATACAGTTAAGAGGCGGAAAGCTACTTTGCGAACTGGAAACAAAAAAGGAAGACAAACTCAGAATGTAGTTGATGTCCTGCGCTCTTTCCCTGTTCCTTTTGTTGATTCTGTTGTTGAGAAAGTTGTTTATAACACTCGGTTCGAGAAAAAAAGGTTCTCTTTGATTTGGGTGATTGATTTGGATAAATTTCCTGAGGCGTTTGCTAGGTTCGAGAATAAGATTAGTGTTGATGAAATTAGGTCGTTTAGGGAGTTGACTTTTGCTTTTGGGTCTTGGGCTGGTCAAAAATGGTTTGGCACAATAAGGCAGGTGGAGGCTTTAGCTGTTGAAGCAAGAAAACGCGGAATACCTGTTTACGGTATGAGGGAGAGAAAACGTGCTTATTATCAAACGAAGACGTGGACGCATGAAACATTCACTTTAGGTGGCATGTCTCAACAACGTTACAGAGACCTCAAGACAGGACGCTTCATCAAGAAACCGTGAAAAATTAATCTGCCTTTTTATTTTTAAATTATGCTAACCATTAAGTACTCAGACCAAGAATGAAGAGGAAAAAGAGTTCTACCTATTATGGACTGTGGGTAAAATGCAAATTCGTAGGTTAAGAATTGAGAACTTTCAAATCTATAAGAAAGGCTAATATTGAATGTAGAAAGATAAATCTATTCATTGGTCAACCTGAATGCTGGAAATTGGAATTCACTTGAAGCTATCGGTTTGGCTTCCTATGGTGGTAATGGAGCAATTAATAATTTCAACGAATTTGCTCGGTTTGAAAATATGAGAGATTTATTCTACGATCACTTGTTAGATCAGCCTATAATATTGGATTTTGGATTCGGAATTTTCAGGATTGAATTTAAAGATGGCAAATTCATGGGTGTTACTTCCAACCTAATCAGCTTCGCTCAAAACAACAGGTTTTTGTAGCGAATTATACTCAAATGGAGTTTAGTCATAATGATAAAATGCTGGAGCCATTCAAGTTCTACAGATTTCATCACTTGAGCAAATTCGAAAATCAACAGTCGCAATTTCTTCTGCCACCAGGTGGAGAGAATCTATTATCAATAAAACTTACAAACAAACAAAGCAAAAAAATAGTCAAAGAGATTTTTGGAAAATTTGGCTACAGAATAAATCTTAGACCAGAAGAAGGCAAAATCGATGTAGTCAAGGAATTTGAGGATGTGTTGTTTTCTTTTCCCTATTCGATTTCCTCGGAAACACTTCAAAGATTGATCTTTTATATAATCGCAATTCAATCAAACCGAGAGGCGATAATGACATTTGAAGAACCTGAAGCTCATGCTTTCCCGTACTACACAAAATATCTTGCTGAAAGGATCGCACTCGATGTAAAGGATAATCAATACTTCATTGTAACTCACAATCCTTATCTTTTGACTTCAATTTTGGAAAAGGCGAACAAAGAAGACATAGCCATATTCATAACAGACCTTGAAAACTATCAAACGAATTTCCAACCATTGACCGACGAAAAGAAATTGGAAATACTTGAAATGGGATCCGATGTATTCTTAAACTTAGACAAACTGATAAACAAAAACGGATCCGAGTCTGAAGCCGTTCAACGGAATTGAAACATATGTATAGGGTTGAATGCGATCCAGATGTTGCTTTGGTCAGATCGCTAACTGCGGTTTCAAAAAAATGGATTACACACCATAACGGCAAGAACGAATTGTTGCGAAAATTGTTGAGACAAACCGATTCAATAGGAATGATGGACAAAGACCCTTCCAGTATTCAACCAACTGGTTACTTGAGGCGTTTTATCCCGTTGGATTTTGATGAAAACCATGGGATTGAAATCTTGCATCACACACAAGGTCATAATCGGCTTGTAATTCTCTACCCACGACTTGAGGAATGGATAATCGAATCAGCAAGAAGAGTAAACATAAGATTAGACGATTACAACTTGCCAACACACGGTAATGAACTTCACGGAGAGATAAACTACAAAATAAAGCGTTTCGAAGAATTGCTCGAAGATCTAAAGCTATCAAGCGATAGAGTAAAAGCGTTACAGACCCGTTTGACCGAGCCTTTTTAGGCTCTGTGAGTGACAGACGGATACCCAGAAAGGCTGACAGTGACTGAAAGACATAGGAGCCTGTGTTGCGTCGTGTTGTGTTGTTGTAGGTGTGCTTAGGGGTTAGTAGTATAGTAGGAGTAAAGGAAGATTCGAGTTAACAGTTTAAGTTGCGGTAGGTAGGGAAGGCAGAGAGAGAAAGATTAAAACTTAATCCAACCAACCTTACGACTACGACGACCATTTACCCCTTGTTACCAATTGTCAAAATCATGTTTGGTTATGTTTGTAGAAAAATAATAAAATTTAGAAAATGAAGTGAGGGTAAAAGAGAAAAATTAGCCCATTCAACGGTGTGTTTAAGAAAGCCTCGAATTGTTATAGTCAGGGTTCACAAGTTTTAAGTTAAGAATGAGTCAATATTTCCCCATGCCAATAGAAAAGGTTTGATTGGTAAAGCGCGACAAAAATGTTCACTATGGTGCCAGAAAGAAAACATCCCCGAGAAAAGCAACGGCAACAGGTAATTAGGTATGTATCGTCGCCAATATAATCGCCGAAGCGCTCAGTGGAAATACGATAAAGCTGACGAGATGCGAAGAAATCCTACCCGCGCAGAAGCAAAAATGTGCGAAATTCTCTATCAGACTCTTAGCTCTCAATACCCAGAACACGTTTTCTACAGTCAGTCTGTAAACTCTGGCTATATTTTGGATTTTTACTGTCCAACACTGAGATTAGCCATAGAGGTCGATGGTTCCATACACGAAGGAAGAGAAGAATATGACAGACATAGAGACATCGTTTTGTATAGAAAAAATATACAAGTATTTCATTTTGGCAATTGCGACGTTCTCAACAACCCTCAGAACGTCACCTTCCAACTCTCTCAAATAATTCAAAGTCAAAAGAGCATATACAAGCAAAACGCGTGTTTCATAGCTACAGCTGCGTATGGAACAGCAACTGCCAAAGAACTTAACGATCTGAGGAAGTTTAGAGATATAACGCTGAAATCTAATCTTGTTGGAAGCAAATTAGTTGATTTGTACTATTTTGTTAGCCCTCCAATTGCAAATATTATTGCAGGACGCAAAGAAATGAGAGCCTTCGTGAGAAGATGCTTAGATCCGATAATTAACTCTCTAAAAAGAAAAGGGTACTAAACCACGCGAGCTTAAGACCATTCATTAAACGCTATGCGGATGGACTAATAATCTCACTTTCAATTGCGCGCCTTCTGTTGAGGATTTGCATAGGAAAAGCTCGAACGAAAACTGTGCGACCACCGCGTTGCAAACACTGGTATTTTCAGGAATAAAGCCTTGTAGTCGCCTTATTGCTTCTTTTAAGCTGTTTTCACACGTCTTTTGAATGTTCAAACCCATCTCATAAGCCATGTTTACAAGTTCAGGGTTCAATTCTATTGTGCTTATTTGTGTGGTCACAGTGCAGACCTCAACTAAATATTGATTCAATCTATCGATATAGGTCAGTCTGTTTCTATCATTTCCAAAAGAATTGTTCAATCACTACGGGTCCAATCTATATTATCCCAAACATCTTTTTTATCTAACATTTGAATTGTTTTTTGAATAAGTGCCTTTGCCTCTTCGTGTCTTTTTCTATTCAAATCCTCCAAATTACTCGGTGTCATTAAACCATTGATTTTTGAGTAAGTTTTTTGTAACAACAAAAAATCGTCTACGCAAAGGTGTTGCTTCAATTCCACGGTATAGTTAGTAAACACGGAATCAGAGAAAAAACTATTTTGAAAATCATTTTCCTTTAATTTTCCCTCGATTTGCTCCACAATTCCTGTTAACTCAGCTTTAATTCCATTTTTGAGTTCCTTTGACCGTTTGTCGCTCATCTTGGAAAATTCTTCTCGCATATCATCCCATTTCCCGAATAAACCGATGCTGAATAAATCATCAACGGCATCCTCAAACATAAAAATCTCGTTTGCAAGGACTCTAGCAACGTCTCCAAGAATGTCACTTATAGAATCGGGTTTGTCTTCTGGCACCTCCTGTTTGTTCATGGCGCGTGCTTTATCCAAGAATTTTTCTATTTTTTTAGTCATTTCCTTGTCTTTTTCGATGCTTTTTATTATGAAACCAGGTGATAGCGTTGGAATCGATGTAGTCCAATGTGTCCAATTTGAGCGTCCTTTCGTTTGTTTACAGAATTGTTCAAAATTGGAGGGATATTTGTGTAAAAACTCACTAAAAAGACATTGTAGTTGGTCTAAATTTTCGAATTTTAGTGTTTCTACACTTTGAAGAAATGCGGTTGTCATCGCTTCTTTTGTAGTTTCATTGACTTCCTCTAAATCCATCTGTTCGAAAAGTTCTTGCAGATTTCTTAGTGACTTATGCAAACTGGCGCTTCTGTCCTTAGCTGCCCATAGTAAGTTTAGCATTTCCGTATTAGCTTTTACAGGTGGTTCGACTTCTTTTTTCTCTACTTCAAAATAGACCTTAAAAAAAGAAAACACTATCTCAAATATCGGTTGCTCAAAGGAATTTTCTAAGACCATAAACAAGTAGAAGCGAAGGTTGGTGCTGAATAATTCTTTAGTCAGTTTTTCAGCATTCCAAAAGCTAATTTTCTTGTATTCCGCCATAGCATCTTTGAAAGAAGCAGACGGTTCTTCAATATACAAGTAGATTTTAGAAGAAGCAGGGTTTTTGGCGAAATCTCTGAGTTGACCTACATCAAGTTTTTCTGGTTTCTTCTTGGCTGCAAGAACCAATCGCTCGTTTTCGCCGGTCTTAGTACATTCAATGTCTACCCCTTCTTCACCGCGTCTATCTGTCTTATGAATGTTATAGATATTGTAACCTTTTTCTTGGAAAATTTGGCTAACAACCTCAAGAATCTCGGATTCTGAGTACCGATTCCATGGTATCTGAAACATGGTTATTCTATTACAGATAGTTCTGAATTTGACTTTTTCTATAAATTGTTTTGATTATAGCCGCCTAAAAGACGAGGCTTGTAAAATATAAGTTGCCAAATTAAAAAGATACTTTAAAATATTGTTAGCAACAAAAACAGCAGGGATAACCTTGAGTTCATTAGAAATCCCAGAAGAGCCGAATATTCCCGAGAATATTATTCAAAGTGCAAATGTAGAAAAATTGTGCTTTTTCTTAGGCGCTGGTGTTTCGAGGTTAATTGGTTGTAAAGGATGGAAGGAAGTAGCGGCGAACCTTATAGAAAAATGCTATAAACTTGAATGTATCAATTACCGAATAAAGGAAAGTATAATCGGAATAAACGACCCTAAGAAAATAATTACCATCTGTTATAATATTTTATGTGACAAAGGACATAAACAGGCCTTCTTTGAAACTATAAGTCAATGCTTGGATACCGATTCTGAGCTTTATAAGAATCAAAATGTTTACATAGAGTTATCAACCCTACTTTCCCAGATTCCAGCAATTTATTTAACAACTAATATAGATTCAAATTTTGATTTTGCTTTTAAGAAGTCTGACATAGTTATTGAGGAAAAAGATTTCAACCCGAAAAATATTTTTGTAGATAAATTGTATAAAATTCATGGCACAATTGAACAACCTACCTCTATTATTTTTACAGTTCCGCAATATATTCAAAGATATAGAAATCAAGATTTTTCAAATTTCCTAAAACAGATTTTTGCCTCTTGTTCAATAGTGTTCATAGGATATGGCTTGGAAGAGTTTGAAATATTAGATTTTCTTGTAACAAAAATGGGTGAGAAAACAGTGGGGCGAAGACATTGCATTCTTCTTCCTTATTATAATGATGAAAAATACCTTTTTGATTTTGATAAAGACTATTTTAAACCTTTAGGAATAGAAGTTGTGGGATTCAAAAAAGATGATAAAGGCCATGCCCAGCTATACCGAGTAGTAAAGAAATGGACAAAAGATTTGACGGAAATAACTATTGTTCCACATGAAATGGTAAAAATGATGGAAGAAACGGTTGATAACCTTTGATAAAAGATAAAGTCGAATTCATTTTACGTAGGGTTGAAAAAGATGAGGCTTTCAAACGTATGTTTTTTAAAAAATTATCAACTACTGAAAACCCATTTCCATGGTTTGAACAACTTCATAAGGCAGGGTTTTTAGACCCACGTACATGCAACAAGAATCCAGTTTTAGAAGGCGACCATTATAATGTGCCCTATTGGTTTGCTTTGGACTATCTCGAAAACCTTGCAATGCATCTCGCAAAAAAACCAGATGAGAAATTGCTCAACCAGTTGGTCGCTCTAATTAATTCATTTATTGATTATCGAGGAGACGGAAAAAGAATTGAGAACTCTCACACTGATTACATGCTAATAAGAATTATTTTCAAGTTACCAATTTCTCGAATAACGAAGAAGCATATTGATTTTATAGATACAGCACTTATGAATAGATTTACTGCTGTATCGTTATTATCTTCGGAAATCGTAAACACAGTAATACCTTACCTTATAGATAACATAGCAAAAGACCTCCTTTTAGAGGCAATGAAAATAGTATTAAAATTTAAGGTAGACAAGAGAGAATATTTATCATTCTTGAGTTTTACGTCAGTCATAGAAGACTACTGGTTTTCAGAATTAATTGGTAAAAATGGGTCTAAAATTATCGATGTTTGTGGTATCTCTCTTGCAAATATAATCATAGAAATAATTAAGGAAATAATATCGAAAGAAGCTAAATCATTTAATATAGGTGCAGTTCCTGCAATTGAAGATAATCCTCAAAACTTTTTAGAAGACAACTATCAACTTCAAATAACTCACCTACTCAGGAAAACGCTTGAAACCCTGAAACCACCTGAACAAGAATCATTATTAAAAACTATGGTAAATAGCGACGTGCAAATTCTCCGAAGACTGAGCATTCATTTGATAGGATATTATTATGAAGCATATAGCCAACTATTCTGGCAATGGAATGGAAACCCGCTTTTGGAATATGAGTTAAAACATGAGCTTTACGAGTTGATTTCAAAAAATAAGAAGTACTTTTCTTCCGAGCAAATAGATAGATTCATCAATTTGATTGAATCGATTAAATTTCCCGCAACTAAAGAAATACCTGAAGGGTCAGATAAATTCCTACAAATCGAAGCTCATGCAAGATTGGAGTGGCTTTATTCTTTAGAGGGAATCTGCGATAAAAGAATAACCGAACTTAGAGAAAAATACTCAAAAATCTATCCCTACGAAATTGACCATCCTGGTTATATTTGGTGGTCAGACCCAGTACAAATCACTCAAATAGGCACTCCGGAGGCATTCTCCCCTGACATTCTTGCAAAATCTAACAGTGAACTTGTTAATTATATTAGAGAGTATAAACCCAAAGAACGTGACATTTTCCAGAATAAAGAAGACCTTCTCTATAGTTTCAGGGGAGTGGTAAAGGATAATCCGACAAGATTCATAACGAATATGAAACCATTTTTAGAACTTGATTTTGGTTTCCAAGAAGCTCTCATTTCTGGATTGGCTGGTGCTTGGATGAATAAGAAACAATTCGCTCTTGAAGAACCGTTTGCTTTTATTAAACCCAAATATTTATGAAACTAAGTTTCAAAGAGGAAGCAAGTCTTCAAAAGTATTATTTGGTTAAAAGTATAGCTGAACTGTATTTATGAAGGCAAACATGATGATTAAATACATTACCTCAAGATTTTTACCTCATTGTGAACCGAGATTGATAACACAATGTCTAAATCTGTTTTTGACTGTGTACTAAGAACTTTGACAATTTTCACTTTGGTGATTAATTACTACGTAATTGTTTATTATGAATGATGCTAATTTCCTTTTCTATTTCTAAAACTATACAAGAAAGAAATGTGGAAAAATGGACCACCCCTATAAAGTCATATTATGAGTCAGCTTTAAAGAAAAAAAGAACTATTGAGTTTGAAGTATCATTAGGAACATTCATCCACAACTTCACTATCTTGACAAAGCATGGGTATGGATAGCATTGATCACATCTCTCCAAAAGAAGACCCATTGATTTGGGGAGATGGCTTTTCAAGCTACCTCTTCCATTCTTTCTTATGTTTTTTAAAGAAATATACTGTTTGTTAAAAGGACAGTCAACATTATACTAGATGTATTCCCCGACATTGACACAAAGAAATGCGTTTACGAAGCTACCCACACACTTCTGCCTCTGCACACCCCAAATGATTTGGAAGATTTCATCTGAAAAAAAAGCTCTTTAACTAAAATGCATAAAAAAGGGTTAAACGTATGAGAACTTACTTATTTGATTTAGTGACTTTCTTTGGCACCTGCGAGGAAAGCTAGGCCCGAGAATGCAGGAAAAAATAAAAGGCACTGTGGAAAATAATGAGATTAATCTTATCTCAAATTCAATCGAATAAGAGTAAGTATAAAAGTGTTCATTGGTTCACTTGGCTCATACTAATTTACAGATCTCACTTAAACATAGTAAATTTAATGAAACAATCAAATGTATATCTAAATGATGGAAATTCATTTGTCTCATTTTCGATATTTGAACACTCACGTTTCGAAGACTCCACAATTGTTTGTGGAGTATTCTGATGACTTGGTTTCAAAGAATCACTAATTCTCCCTACATTTTAAACAATAACAAAATATTTCAATTATCAAGACTCTCTTTGAATCAATTTATTAGAAAAAGCAAAAAGAATCTGTACATTATACCTTGCTAAGGTGGTTTTGCTTTTTTAAGACGAGCATTCTAAATAACATAACAATAAAAAAATCAGCTAATTACGTCTATGATGTGCCTGCTCTTTTAACTAAAAATGCGATGAAGAAAGCAAATCACCTCTGTTTTGGAAAAGTATTATTATCCAGAATTTTCGGACTTTTAACATTGCCAGTTGCTTGAAATCGAGAAAAATTCTCCGTAATATGCCTGAAGCGTCTTGAATCGGAGGTTTTGTGTTGAAATCGATGTTATCGTCGGTGCGTTTGGGTTGATTTACCGATTGGTTCAAACTGACAACGGAATACTGCGAGTTTTTCAAGTCTGAATGTCACGACTTGCCTTCAAGTTTCATATAGTAGACACCAAAAGATTTTCAAAAACACATTTCGCAGGTTGTTTTCTCCCTCATTATACATTTTATCAATTCTATCACTTCTTAATTTAATAAAATCAATCACCCCTTTTTTATAAAGTAAATAATCAGCTACTTCACGAAAATTTGGAGTGCTTTTAAAATTATTAAATGGCAAATAGAACTTAATCCGCAAATAATCTTCTGTCACTAAGTCTTGCAATAAAAAGAAGTCAACATAGCCCCGAAAATCTCCGAATAAATCAAAAAAATCTCGATATCGCTACAAAACATCCTGCAAAGGACTATCGACCCCAAGATAAAATCGCCTGATGCATTCTAATGTTAAATCAAATCTGTCATCGATTTTGCTATTACAGCCACGTGCACCATTGATAGTTTGTTTGTTATCAATTTCATTATTAGGAAAAATGATATAAGCGCCAATCGTGCTTCCAGTAGAATAAGTTCGTTAACTGCCTCTGGAATTTGCCGAGTTAACCATTGTT
Source organism: Candidatus Bathyarchaeota archaeon (assembly GCA_963760905.1). Lineage (GTDB taxonomy): Archaea > Thermoproteota > Bathyarchaeia > Bathyarchaeales > Bathycorpusculaceae > JADGNF01. The sequence goes on along the minus strand of CAVXEQ010000002.1, from coordinate 44,488 downwards.
TGCGTTTATGATTTTTATAGGAGTGTGAAATTGAATCACTCCCCAAAATAAATTCGCCGAGTTCAGATTTGTGATATAGATATCTGCCATCTTTGTTATCTCGTAAATTAAACAGTTTGCCATTTGGCAATGGTTTGCTCCAGAGAATTTTGTGGTATTTCTTGAGAGTTGGGCTAAATACGTCAGGGTCTCTTCCATGAGAATCTGCGTAAAATCTAAATTTATATCAATTATTTTCAATTACTTACCCTTATCACGTTAGATAATCGTGGTATTTAGCTGTGCTTTTTGCTTCTTCAAGGTTCAGACCAAGTCGGAAACAAAACAAAGCAATATTTATTATTTTTTTACCTTGATACATTTGGTCAAATTTCCGCAGTGCAATTTCTGTTTGTCGTGGAGTTTTGTTTGCTTTTTTGGGAAGAGTCCTCAAAACTTTCAAGTGCCAAAGGTACTTTTGTAGCCTTGAATATGTTCCCAAGCCATCCAAATATTCACAGTATTTTCCGAAAGAATCCAAAACAAGCTGTCCATCGTAAGAGGTGTGTCTCCACCACATCAAAGCTCTCCAAGCTCGATAGTCGATAATGCAGTACTTTTCAGGATAAATAACAGCTAGAATCTCAATGTCCCTGGGGCAAATTGTAGAGGAAGTTCCATTGATAGCATATTTCAGATTTTAAGTCACTTGCAAAGTCTTTGTTTTTCAAACTCTAGTTTTACATATATTTCTTGATATTTTGAAGATACAAAGGTCTGCCCCTTGGCGCGAGATTTTTTTATAGCTTTTAGTAAAGCGGCTTTGATTTTCTTTCTGTTCTCTCCGCTTGTATATTGAAAAGTATTGAAAGCTTCAAATGACTGTTCCTCTGCTTTTATGGAGTCTGTTAAGGTGAAGTTCGTAGCTGATGTGAATACGTTCGTGCTTTTATTCATTTGATTCAAACCAGCATTAAATATGCGTTGGAGGTTTAAAACTCTGCCGAACATAAGGGCTGATTTTGGAGCTATTTTCAAATTACGGACACATTTTGAGTCTGAAATGCTTATTTAAGCATTTTTGGAGGAACTAAAGAGCCAGACTTTATGTGGAGGTTTATGTAATAGTTAATTATTGGATGTGCATAAGTGGGCAAACAAGTTATAAAACGGAGAATAGTCGATCCAAAAGTGGTTAAATTACTAGAAAAAGCCAAAACAGACAAGTCTATCTCCAAACTATTCAATAACTTTCAAAAAGGAAAATGAATCCGAAGTTTTTTGGAATGAATAAAACATGACTAATGTTAGAGTGATGCAAAGTTTCACTGAACATGAATACAGGCTTGATAAGGAAGCAACAGAGGAAAGGAAAAGCCGCCGACCAATAACAGAAGAAGAAATTCAGTTTACTCTGCAACAGGCAGACAAAATCGGTGATTCTTATTTTAGAAAACGTGCAAAGGCATTAGTGTCGCTCGCTAGGCTTTTTGGTAAAAGAAGAAGTGAAGTTGCTTCAATAGAAATGGACGATTTAGAGGTAACAAATAATGAGTTAACGATTAACTTCACTCTGAGCAAAAAACGTAAACGCGGTTTGTTCCAGTACAAAAAGTATCTTGAAACAAGAGTTAGGAAAGGACAAATTCCCTACAAAGAACTTGCGGACAAAACTCAAAAACAACTCGAAGATGAATGGAAAAGGTGGCAGCAAACTAAAGAGGGAATTAATGAAAAGAAAACCAAATCGCTAAAAAGCGTAGATGCAAGCAGCCTTCACGCTAAACTAATTTTAGATTATCTTCTCTATGTAAAGTTAACATACCCAAACGCAAAGTTTCTTTTTCCCCTCGGCAAAGCGGTATTTAATGAGTATAAGGTGTACGACGACAAGCACTTAAGTGGCGACAGACTTTTTCGAATATTAAAAGAACTTAACCCTAATTTGTGGATGCATTTATTTCGAGAATTGAAAGGGGGAGAGGTTGCCAAGAAGTACGGCAGGACCATGGAGGCTGTTACCAAAGTAAAAACAACTTTGGATCTTGAAAAGGAAGAGACTGCATGGGCCTACATTAGACGCAGTGTTCCTGACAAATTGGATTAAAAAGAAGCAACCTTCGTATCTCTCTTCCATTATATTATTTACTGCATTATGTAAATGCAAGAAGATTATCCCCTAATATGGTATTTTAGGGGATACAACATTGTCTTTATTTGCTTATAGTGGATAAGTGCTTTTCTAGGTGGTGGCGTTGGGTACATACCTACCTAAATAAGACCAAAAAGGTCCCCAGTTTTTCAGCGCGAACATAAGGTCGTCGTCTGGACCTTCAAATGGCGTCTTTTATTCCAGCGCATTTGCCTCAGGATTTTCTTTGCCACATAACGCACGTTTGATATCTTTTCTAAAAAGTTACATGTCCTTATTTACTAATTGTAAATAAAATTAGGAAGTAAATAGGGCTTAAATCGTTGAAAGGAACACCCGCTGAGGCTTGCGGAATTATCATTGAGGGAAAAAACAAATGGAAACCGCTGATTCAGAACTCAAGCAGAAGGAATTAAGGGCAAAGCTTAACCGAACTTCTAAACATCTCTTATTTCGGAGTTGCCCTTGAAATACAATGAAGTGCCGCCAGTATTGAAAGAACTTTGGGTTTTGAACCTCAAGACAACAGTTGAAGACCGTTCTGGGGAAGCAATTATACTTGTGGAAAAAGATGAGAATCTTGATGAAAAAGCTTTGAAGGCGATTAGACTCATTGCAAAGCAGAAAGAGTATAATGTCGTTAATTTCCCTAAACACAAGGGGCTATATTAAAAGAATTGGTTTAATCAGTCACTCTATTTTCGCTTACCACTCGATAACCGAAAGTTTACATGGAGAACCTTTTACCGACAACTTGACAGAACCTTGATTTTGCACCTTTCCAAAATATTATTTAACATTTTCCAAAGGTTAATGAAAATATACAAATATCTAATCACAAACCCCTAACAATTAATTATTAAACACAATTAGAGAAATAATTACTTATTCGCCACCGCATCTAAGGAATTAAAAAGCTAAATTTTCTCATAAAAAATGAACTATATTCTCTATGAATAATTCTTGACATGGATTGTTCCAAATGGGCTAGTATCCAGATTTTTTTGCTTCAGAAAAACAGCGCTTTCTTGTCAAAAAACCCCTATGTATACCGTTGTTGTACATATACTTGAAACAGAATGATTAAAAAATGAAGAGGAAAACTTTGACCGAACCTATCCAAGAAAAACGACATTGGCGTTTTTCATTTACATCAAGAGTTGGCGAGAATAAGACCTGAGCTGAACCATCTGCCACCTACAACTTAGCGGTCGTTAAAATCAACTACCGTCAATTTACAACCCAAATTGAATTATCTGTTCACTTAGGGGTTGATTGTTTAAAACAGGCAGTATTCACCCGTATTAGGAGCACGGAGTTAAATACTTGCCTGTATTTTAATAGTATATTAATGTAGGTCGAGTAAAATGATTAATATTGAAACGAAAAGACTTCAAAAAGTTGGCGACTCAATTGCAGTAATACTCCCTAACAAGTGGCTGCGTGAGTTTTACTTGGAGAAGGGCGACTTAGTCGATCTCGTAGTAATGAAGGGCGCAATCGTAGTTATTGATAGAAGCGCTGATTTTAAGGAAGACAACATTAAGGCCGAACTTGAGACCGCCCAAAGATTGTGGGATGAAAAAGAAGATAGACAGCATACAAGATGGCTAAACGCGCTTACGCCTGAAGAACGCGTACAATTGCGCAAAAATTGGGAAGCCCGTCAAGAAGCTTCCAAAGCTGAGACAAAATGCCTGAAAAGAAAGAACCCTGAAAGTCAAAAACTAGAATAAAAATAACTCACATGGAAGGGAAATTGAATGACAAATAAAGTTACAATTAAGATTGTTGGCGAAAAAGAATATGATGTTAAACAAACTTTAGACGTTCTTTTGAAGGTTTTTCCAATAAGCATTGAAGGCAAAATGATAAAGAATGACCGTAACGATTGGTACCACTGCCCGATGACTATACAACCTTCACGAATTTATGGAGTGTGTAAACAATGATGCAGTGCCCAGGCGGATTTATCAAAGAATTTATTGAACTTCTTCAAGAGAGGTATAAAGATAGAATAAATATTGATTACGCTTTTGCCCTCAGTGAAGTTTTGTTAAGTTCTGCTTGTTGGAATATACACTTTGACAATGGCTATGGTACGAACCAGCCTAACATTTGGATACAAGTAGTGTTGCCAAGTGGTGACATAAAATCAAATCCAATCACAAAATTGGTGTTACCAATAATACGTAAGCTTGAAGAATGCTTAAACGAAGGATGTGTTAAAGAAGACGATATACACGACAAACTATTAATTTCAAGCTACACACAGGAAAGCATAATAAAATTCATGAATGTTCACAAAGAAACAACATACAACGGAGATACTAATACCATTGAAGAACAACTGCAAAAAGGCAACCTTGGATTAATATGGGTTGATGAAAGCTCAATACTTACACGCGGTGCTAAAACCAAAGATTACATGAGTGGACTACTTGAAGTTGACAGCTTAATTTATGACGGTGGAGTACCCGAAAGATACACAATGACACATGGTCTTCACCAAGTTCCGTTCTGTTACAAAGCCAAAATATCAGCCACTACACCAGTAATATACGGTATCATGGAACAAACAGACGTTATCCAAGGTGGATGGAACCGCTTCGACGTAGTTGTAGGAATACCAATAGACCCAGAATTTCTCAAGGAACACGACCCAGACACATTTTTCAGAAGAATGTCAACTGCACAATGGGACGACCTTTACGAACATTTTTCAAATCAACTAATCAAAGTAATTTGGTCAAAAACAGACCGTGTTCACTTTGACGAAGAAGCTACAAAAATTTGGGTAAAATACGAATTGAAAAACAAGATGGAAGCCTTGCGTATGGCAGAAAAAGACCTTCGACGTGGCTACAAAAACCGCATGGCAGAAAAAGTATTGAAACGTGCAGTTTTGTACACCATAAGCAAATTCATAGACTTAATTGATGAAGCAAAAGTGGGTTCAATTATTGTTACAGCAGAAGAAATGAACATGGCAATTCACAACCAAGAAGAGTATTATGGGCATTGGAATAGAATGCTGACAGAGTGGAAACTTAGCCCTAAAAGCGGTGAAAGCACATTATTTACAGATGAAGCAAAACGTGAAAGATTAAAAGCTGTGCTTCAATTAATGCCACAAGTATCACGCCAAAGAGTAATAGAAGAAACAGGATGGAATGATGGTAGCAATTACTTTAAAGACACTTTAGGTTCATTTGTAAGTGAAAATAAAATAAAAACGTATGCTATGCAAGATGCGCGTGCACTTATCGAAGAACACAAATCTGAAAAAGGCTGGATAGACTTCCAAAAAGTGAAGTTACCTGTACGAGGCAAGGTACCAGTATTTTATGAATGGATAGGTGAAACTTAGGTATTACTTATAGCTTATATTACTTATTACTTATCTGCATCCATAAAAGAACACTATAGAATACTAATATAACTTACCGAAATTAATTAGTATAAGTAATAAAGTAATAAGTAATATCAAAACCTACATTATACCCAGTTCTTATTATGTTCAGTTGAGGCTGGGCTTCCTAACTAAACACAAGAGAATAGCAAAAGCACACAATTTTGTGTGTTCTGAATTAATTTTTAAATATCCAGAAAGCAGGCATGGTCTATTGATTTAATTCAAGGGAAAAATTTTAAACCAATGATTATTGAATTCTATATTTACTCTCAAATGATAACTAAGCTATATAAGCTGCGTGGCTCTTTGTAATATGCTGAGTACAATTGTTTCTTGACGAATTAGATAAAAGAATAATAATGCACTTAAGCGGCGGCATAAGCTCCTATGAGGACTTAGCTCGCAAGTGTGACGTCACCAGAAACACTGTTTACCGCAGAATCGCATCCCTCGAAAACCGAGGGGTTATCCGAAACACTTTGCGATGCAACGTAAACATGGATCAACTCGACATCATCCCCATCTGTATTTCAATTCAAGTTCACGAAAAAGAAGTTAATAGAGCACTTAAACTGCTTGGTGCCAACAAGAGTGTCAGGTTGCTCTGGCGAACTTACGGCGGCCACAACATAATCCTGGTTGCTTTTGCAGCAAAAGGCGAAGAGGGTGACATAATTCAAAAGATAAGATCTACCCTAGAAGATTTTGATGAGGCCGAAGCAGACGTGTCCGTTGGCTTTGTTTGGGAGAAAACAGACTTTTCACCTTTCACCGACCCACTGCAAACAGAAGAAAAAGTGCCTCTGGCAAAAAAGGAATTAGCGGTTTCTCTCTGTTGATTGAGCTTGCAGCTTAAGGTCAGCAACAATAAAATAGCGGAAAGCGTTGTTTTGAGCAAGCTTGGCCATGACATCCATGAATAAATCTGGAAAAGTTTTGAGCTGATCTTTCAACTCGGATATGGTTTGCTGGGGCTCTGAAAAAAGGGAAGAAAAGATTTATGACTAGAGATCAAGTTGTTGATCTCTTCAGAGCCTTCTCAGCCCAGATTGTCTCCAGTGCTTCTAGCACTTAACTCAAAAAGAAAAGGGGAAGATTGTTTTTTTATGTTTTGCGTTTTCTAAGCAGCAAGGTGGCTGAAGCGATTGTGATTGCTGCAACTGATATTGCTATTGCTCCGTATGTCAAGATTGATGTTTCTGCTGCTGTGGTAACAACGGTTGGCGATGGTGTTGCAGTGGGGGCAACTGAAGCTGTTGATGTTGGAGCTGGAGTAGATGTTGTAACTGGTTGTGTTTGAGCTGCCAGTATTCGCGCATCTCCGAAGCAGTAGACGTTCCAATCGTTGCCTGCAACATACAAAGAGCCGTTGTAGGGTGTTGGGGTTGAATGCACTTGGTTTTCAAAGGTGTAGAACGAGAGTTTTGCACCGCTTGAGGCATCGAGGACATAGAGGACTCCTGATTCTGCAACGGTGTATATTCTGCCGTATGCGTAGGATAGTCCTGGCGATAGGTTTTCTCGTGACAGATATGTGTACCAGACTTCGGTTCCGTCGGTTGCGTTGCGGCAGGTTATTCCGTAGAAGTCGTTGAAGTAAACTGCGCCATTCTTGTAGAGAACAGCATTCTGTTGAATCACTCCGCCTGATTGCTGCGGAGTTCCTGGATTAAATCTGCCATCATATGTCCATATGGTTGCGCCAGTTGCCGCGTTTAAGGCGTAATTCATCCTTAAACCGCTACGCACGAAGACCATGCCGTCTGCTACTGTTGGCGACGCAAACAGGAAGTTTCCTGAACCGAGAGTTTTGTCCAGAACGTACGGAATGTCCTTTTGCCAGATGACTGCTCCGCTATTGGCGTCAAGCTTGAAAAGGATGCCGTTCACTGGCTGGTTGCAAGAGGCTACATAGACTGCATTGTCAACTATGGAGGGCGTTGCTAGAATCTGTCCCCCAGTTTGGTATTTCCAAAGGACGTTTCCGCTGTTGGTATCAAGACAATAGAGGTTCCCATCAAGCGAACCCACGTAGACCTTGTTCCCCACAACCATGGGTGAACTTCTCACCGGAGCTTCTAGACCAATACCTAGTGGGCTAATTGTGATGCCGCCGGCAGGGGTTTCCCAGAGTTTGCTGCCTGTGTTTGCGTCTAAGCAGTATATGTTGCCGTCATCTGCACCTGTGAAAAGTTTGCCATTAACAACTGCCACTGTTGATTTGACCTGATAGCCTGTTTGGAAAGTCCATTTCATGCTTCCAGTGCTAGCGTCGATGGCGTAGATGTTGCTGTCTAAGCATCCGAAGTAACATACTCCATTCACTAGAGTCGGCGAGGATACCATTCCAGCGCCTGCTGTGAATTTCCAGTTTACCTGCAGGTTAGTGGGACCAGCGCCTTCAGCTGTGTGTGCTGGGTCCGCTAAGAACATGGGCCAGTCTTTGACTTGGCTGGCTTGGCCGCTTATGCACCAAACCTCGGAAAGTCCTCCGCCTCCAAAGGTGTATGTCCATACGCCTGGGACTCCTGTTGAGTATTTCGGTATAACGTATAGGTTGCCGTATGCGATGCACTCAGAGTTTTGTGGAGCGCCATTTTCCATGGGCAGTGTCCAAATCAGTTTTCCAGTGTAAGCATCAAAGCAGTCGTATTCTGAGTATCCGTATTGGCCAGTTGCGAAATCTCGATATTGGCTTTCGCCCATGTTGCAGTAGACTTTGCCGTCAGCAATTGCAAGAATGTTTGAATATCCGATGCCTGGTCCGTTCTCTCGCCAGATTAGTTCGCCTGTCGACGCGTTTACCGCATATAAGTATGTGTCTTGATTGTGCTCATAGACTATTCCATAGGCTACAGCGGTTGATGAAGCCCATTCTCCATAGTAGGTATGAGGGTTGTAGGTCCAAAGCAATGCGCCAGTGTTAGCATCCCAAGCGCGCATATTATTATCGAGCCCGCCTTGAATCACCTTGCCGTCGATGTAAGATGCTCCGTACAGGAAAGCGCTTGTTAACGGGGCTTGCCAAAGTTGGGTTCCCGTTTTTGCGTCATAAGCCCTTAGGTACATGTCGCCGCCTCCGATGAACACTTTTCCATCACCGTAGACACAAGCGTACATTCCGACATCTTGTTGAGCTGTTAAGTTCCAAGCCAATGTTGGCGGCTTTGATGGGTCGGGAAGGTTCCAGCCAAAGCTTGCGTCAATGAACATTTTTAGCTCTGGGACATAGCCTGCTCCACTGAACGCGCTTGCTAGACCCGCAAATTCAGGACCCATTGTCCAGACAGTTGTTCCATCAGCTATTTTGACGCAGACAGCACCTCCCAGAGGGCTAGCAATAACCATGTAGGTGTCATCGATCTTTGCGATGTTGCCCGCCATTCCATAGAAGCCAACACCTAGACCAGGGTGTGTCCAAACGACATCTCCAGTGAATCCATCAAGGGCATAAGTTGCTTGGGCGTCTTGAGCGAACACTAAACCGTTAAAGGCTACCATAGGTCCCGTTATTCCGGGAATTGAAGTTTTCCATTGGATGTTGGGCGAGTTTGGTCCTGGCCCAGCGCTGTAAAATGAGCCTGTGGGCGATGCACGGTCAGATGTCCATTCGTATTGGAGCAAATTGCTTGACGTTGTTTGTGCGTTGACAGTTGTTGTTTTTGGGTTCAGTAAAGGGGTGATGCAAAGAGTTAGCATCAGAATCAAAGCAATCGCAGATAATGTTTGGTTTCTGTTTCCTTGAATTCTCAACTTGTTTACAAACAAATTCTTAAACATTTTTTCCTTCTCCCTTTTAATTGTAATAAATATATTGTTGTAAAATGGATATAAGAAACAAGGACTGATGCCTACAGTAACAGAACGCAAAATCTACGCAAGTATTGGAATCGTTTAACGTCCAGGGGAGCATATGATTTGTGTTAGCTTTAGCGGTCCTTATCTTCCTTAGGACCTTCAGTGGCCTCGCGTTTCAAATAAGAAAAGCACTTCATTTAGGGCATCCGCGAAAGTTGCGGCTTCCAGCTTCGAGGTGATTTGAAAGCTATTTCGATTATTTCCTGCTTCCAACACCTATCTTTCACTTCAGCGGCCTCATCCACCATCCGAAGAAAAGCTTTCATCATCATATAGTCGGTTAAATCAGACTTCTGGATAGGCATATTTTGATTTGACTATTGCTTCTCACTCTTCCCCAGAAGAACCTTGAAAATGGTAGGCTTTAGGCGAAGCTGAAATGTTTGGCAATATTTCCCGAAGGTCCAATTTCTTGTTGGTTTTATGCTGCTATTGACGTTTCGGTGGAGTATCGAGAATCTCATACCTGCACTATGTCTAAACGTTTAAGAGGAAACTAAATCTTTGTTGTATATGCGTTTACTTTTCTGTTGGGTTTGAGTTGTTCCATTTATGTTCAAAGAAGTTTTGTGCTAATGCTATGAAGCTGGGGTTGGTTGAACATAAAGATGAGACTGATTCCAGGTTAGCTGTTGCTGATAGGTTAACGAAGGCTAGTTTTCTGTCGAATATCGACACGATAGCATCTGCAGAACCTGAAAAAAACTTTACCTCAAAGCCGGGGTTTTTTGTGAGTGTTCGCACGATCTTTAAGGCTTCTTTTTCGGGTGCATGTTTTTCTACGGCTATCCGAATTTTTACACCTCTTGATAGAGCTTGTTTGTAGTCGTTGGCGAATTCTTGGACTGCTGATGAAAACCTTGCGGGGGTGGTGACAATTTCTGCGCTTGTTTGGGTTTTCTGAATGTTTTCTCTTAGTTTGTTGATGATGATTTCTTTTCCGGGAACAATTGAGAATTGATGATTTTCTGTTTCCTTGTTTGCTGTGGGCGGCGCGTTGTTTTGTTTTTTATTTTTGGCGTCTTTTACTATTGTTTCGGTTTTTGTTTTCAGTTCTTTGATCTGTGCTTGTTTCTGTTTAATAAGCATTGGCAGCGCTTCCTCAAGTGGGATTGCTCTGTATAGGGTTGGGGATCCTACTTCTTTTTCGATGAGGCTTTCTTTTTCGAGCGAATTTACTATTTGGTATAGGTGTTCTCTGTGTATTCCTGTGGCTTTTGCGATGGATCTTATTCCGGAGGTGCCTGTTTGGTTGAGGGTTAAGTACACTTTTGCTTCAGAAATGGTGAATCCTAATTCGATTAGAACTGCTGTGTCTTGTGCCTTAATTAAAGGCATGATACTTCTCTCTTCAGCTTCCGTTGAAGCTATGGCAGAAGGTACCATATATGTTGTATTTATATTCTTGCCAAAAAAAGTGTCGGCTCATTTTGTTTTTTGCGTTTTAGTTTAAAAGTGTAAGTACATGCTGTACTTCACACGCCCTTAACCGTTGAAAGGTAAATAAAAAATTATTGAAAATTGGGAGATGAAAGAATGTTTAACGTAAAAAAATTATGCGTAGAGACAAAAACTACAAAAATTAGTCACAAATCAAGAATGAAGACGTTTGCTTTAACTTTCACTTTGCTAATGCTTGCTTCGGCTTTTCTGGTTTTTTCACCTTCAGAAACTAAGACGGCTAGTGCTCAAACGACAAGCATACCCAGCAACCTCCTCCAATACGAATGGACCTCGAGTCGTGCTTCACCGTCAGGCTCGTTTGTCAGCGCTGGGCCCGCTCCGACCTCGCCAAATATCCAATGGAAAGCCTTAAGCGGGCATGGCATGGTAAGTGGTCTTATGGCGGCCTTTAATGGCATGGTCTTCGCCCACACTTTAGGAGATGGAGGAACTGTTGCTCTCAACGCAGCCACGGGCGCTATAGTTTGGATAGCCAAAGGAGTAGGTGCACCTTCGACAGGAGTTACACCTGGAGCTGGCCCTGCAATATGCAAGATCAACAATGACTACATGTTAATCGGGACTACTTGTGTTTACATAGCCAACGGTACAACAGCATGGGTGGGTCCAACAGGATTCGGTGGACCTGCATCGTCATTTAGCGGAGCAGGTTATGTCCCAGAGCTTAAGATGTTGTTCGATAGCAGCAATGCCTGGGATATGTCTGATCCTTCTAAACCCCCAACCTTAGTCTGGAGCATTGCTGGCAAAATAAACGGTGGCGCGGGCGGAGTTGTTTATGGTGACGGAAAGCTATTCGTTGGATGCGCTGACACCTTCCTACGTGCATATGATGCTACAACAGGAGCTCTACTCTGGCAAACACCGGACACTACTGATTTATGGACCTACGGAATGTCATATGGCGATGGCTTGCTGTTTCATGGCGCACTCGACGGCAACATGCGTTGCTGGAACGCAACCACAGGTACATTACTTTGGACATATAACCCACATACCTTTTACAATTTCTGGGCTTCATCAACGTCTTACGCTTACGGCATGGTCTACGAATTGAACCAAGACGCATTCCTATACGCCATTAACGGAACAACGGGCCAGCTAGTGTGGCGAGCTAAAGGACCTGGTGTCGCCTACCAAGGCGAAGTAATGATTGCGGACGGAAAAGCCTACGCTACAGTGGGGTCTACTGCTTACCGTGACCCAGCGACTGGTGAGTCTGCGGCACCTCCGAGTATGACTGCTTCAACGCTTACACTGGACAACTCATTTGGACCCTGCCCTTAGAATCTGGTGTTCCACAGCTCTATGCGTGTATTGCATATGGAAACCTCTACATCATACCTACACCAACACCATCAGTAGAAGGATCGTATACTGGGGACTATACCACTCGGGACTGGAGGTTTGGTGCATCAGCGGGTTAATCTAAGATTGGTTATGTTACTTGGCAATCCAGCGCATACGGGTGAAGGAGCAGGCCCAACAAACTTAGTGCTAAACTGGAAGTTCAATGCCGACGCCGCAAAATCGGCACCCGCCAACACTTGCTAATGGAATATGCTACTTTGGGACAATGAGCGGCAACCGAGACGCCATCGACGCCACCAGCGGAACCCAGCTATGGACCTTCAAGACAGGTTTTGAGGTTATGTCCTCACCAGCTGTGGTTAACGGCAGAGTGTATACTGGCGCTGACGACGGAAACGTTTACTGCTTAAACGCAGCCACGGGCAAGACTGACAGTATGGAAAACAAGCGCTCGACGCCACATTGATCTATGGTGCCGCTGCAGTAAGAAGCTCTCTCCACGGTTGTTGGAAAAACAGCGTCTACGTGGGCACGCTTAACGGCAACCTCTACTGCCTTAGCGCTGACTCCGGAACAGTTCTTTGGAAGGTCTCTCAGATGGGAGGACCCATCCTTGTCACGGCAACGATAGTTGACAACGCAGTCTACGTCTCCCGCAAGCATGAAGTACCCTAACGGTACGTGCTATAAGCTTGATGCCAATAGTGGAAGCGTAATCTGGAACTACGTCGACAATTCCTGACTGGTCTACTGCTCCGGGAGGGAACCTGTTTGCATCGCCAACAGTCGCTTCTGACTTGGGCATGGTTTTGTGCGAGCCGATAGATGCTTCAATTATGCCTTAAACGCGACAACAGGGCAAACCATATGGATACACAAGAATTATGTTCTATCCAGGAAACCTTTGAGAGGAGGACCCGAGCAACATGACGCTATACTCTATGTCGACAGTCTGCTCTACTTCAATAACTACTTACGTTACTGATTGCCTCAATGCAACTGACGGAAGTGTAGTGTGGAAGCTCTGCAACCTTGCAATGGAGACCGTTGCTCCAGGCATATCCTACGCCTACCAAAGACTATACTTCGTCAACCAAAACAGGGTCCTCTACGTCCTGGACGCGCAAACTGGAGCGAACTTTATACTATGAAGATTTCCGCAGCATGACATGGTCAATCCCAGCACCTTACAACGGAAACCTATATGTGGGATGCGAAGACTGGAATCTCTACTGCTTCGGAGACGCAAGAATAATCAATGCCGTTGCCCCGCAGGCTTCGGTTGTGCCTTCGCAAACTGCCGCTCCAATGCCTTCGCAACTGCGCTCCAATGCCTTCGCAAACTGCCGCTCCAATGCCTTCGCAAACTGCCGCTCCAATAATTTCGCTTTTGCCAAGTCAAGCGCCGCAGCCAACTAGCGGTATGCCCACAACAACCTACATCGCCATCGCCGCAGTAGTCGTTATCATAGCAGTGGTCGCAGCAGCTGTTGCTCTAAGACGAAGAAAATAGATATGCAAAAACTAAACTACACCCTTCTTTTTTTGTTCAGATGGAGAGAAATGCATTGGAATAAACGGGGCTGAGTGGGCTCTGGTGAAAATTACCAACTTGCTCGTTGGGTTTTCATTCTCTTCTCTCCTATTAGGTCCAGAGCCCCAGTAAACCCTTTTTTGTTTAAGAATATATGAAAACATCACGTCTACTCACAATAGTGGAAGAATAGAGGATCATGACAAGGCAATCGGCTATAGGGAAGTTGCACATTATCTTAATCATAGATTTGATTGTCGTCGCATTCGCTGCGACAGGATACATTTATATAAATTTGCAGGCTGCCCGCCAACCAAATAGTGGTCCAACTCCAATGTCGTCTCCCCCAACTCCACTGCCGTCTTCTGCAGAGTTTGAAACTCCAAGTTTAACGTTGTCCTCGCCTTTGCCGTTTCCAGTCCATCTGCAACTCCAAGTTTAACGTTGTCCTCGCCTTTGCCGTTTCCGAGTCCATCTGAGACATCGAATCCAACGACATCTCGTCCTTCGCAACCTCAGGACATAAGAATATCCGCATTAACCATTAGTCCACTTGAAGTCTGGCCTAATAATCCTGTTAACGTATCCGCCAAGGCTTTTAATTGGGGAACTTCCGCAGGTAGCCTCACAATTAGCCTCGTAATCAACGGCGTAATACAAGAAACTGAAACCGTCCAATTGCCTGCGGGAACAGGAACTGATGTAAAATTCTCGGCGTTAAGTGAAGCGAGCCAGGGAACATATTTTGTTCAAGTTCAGACCGTAGCTGGAACGTTTATGAGAAACACATTGTCGGGAAATTTTTCAGTCGTGCGAAATGGCTACCACACACTCATCGTTGCTGCAGGTCCAATTAGTGGAAACGGTGTAGCTAAGGCGTAACAGATACTCCTGAATGGCAAAAGCTATCCGCTACCTTACTCGGGGACTGTTGCATGTGGGAACTTACATTATTCAGGCACCGCTAAATGACCCAACAGGAGTATACACCTTTCATAGCTGGGAATCGATGGGTTCTGGAAATCCTAGGAGAATTATTATAACTTAAATGAAGAAGTTGTTGCGATCGCATATTACAGTGGGGCAGGGTCATCGTGGTCCCTTCCACTTACACATGGAACGAAACAGACTATGTTTACGTTTCCGAGATTTCAAACCACGGCTGGCTAGGATACATCAACTACATCAGTGATAACCCAAATTCGTCCATCGTGTATTACAGAAACAACCCGTGGGACTATATCCCCTTGAACAGCACCCAGCTAGCAGCAACCAACGGAAACTTCAACATAACCCTACAGCAACGTTGGAACGAAGTCTTTTACTTGGACAGTGCCCAGCTGGTTGTTGTTGACCACCCCGCGAACGTAAGCGTCTACTCCACAATGGAAGAGCAGTATCTGGACCCTAACTACATGGGCAACATCTACACAGTCAGCAAAAATCCACAGACCCCGGTTTCGGCTGTTTCTCAAAGTGGTCAAAGCGTGTTGCCTCAAATTTCCCAAATGGACAACGTTTTCACAAACGGAACCAACGGCATCCAAAGCCCCGCATGGGACAACATCACTTGGAACAAGATAACATTGGACCTCGGTGATTTATCTGATGCCTCACAGATCAAACTCGTAGTTAGAGCAATTGTTGACTGGGGCTCTGGCGACGACTACACCACTTGGCTTGGCAAGTTCTTTGCCCAATCAGTACCTAACGGAACTGAAATTACTCCGCCGCCCTACATGGAAGTTAAAGATGCGAGCGGCAGTTGGGTACGTGTACCCCAGAGCCGAGACTTCCCGCTGCCGCCTGACGGACTTGCCCGAACTTACGTGGTTGATTTAACTGGTTTGTTTCCAACTAACGACTATCATCTGAGAATTAGCAACTTCTGGAACGTGACTTTCGACTACATTGGCATAGATACAACCCCGCAGCAAAATGTAACTACTAAAATAATTAACTCGCAAGCATATCTCTACCAAGCGTTCTCTCCTGGTATAGCTTCAGCTACGGGGAACTTCACAAGATACGGCAATGTAACTGAGCTTCTGCTAAACCCAGACGACCTATTTGTTATAGGTAAACAAGGCGACGCAGTTTCACTACAATTCCCAATAGGCGACCTCCCAGCACCTGCACCTGGTATGGTGCGCGATTACTTCCTGAATGAGTCCTGCTGGTTCAAAGACGAAACAGGCAACTGGGGCTTCGGCTTCAACTTCACTTCCGACCCGTTGCCTTTCCAAAACATGACCGGTTTTCCCTACCCCCCAGATGAAAGCTACCCAAACGATGCTGCCCACCAGAATTACTTGCAAGATTGGAATACCCGAGAAATTGATTTGCCAGCAAACCCTCACAACACCGTTTCAAGCCAAAACGGCTTTCCCATCATCGCGTTTCGCACAGTGACCTTCGCAGCAGCAACGATTTATGTAGGCTTCAAACTCGGCGCGTTTCTCGCATTCTCGCCAGATTTCCTTACGATGACTATCCTTAAGAGGTCTCAAAAAAATTTCTTACTTTTGTTATCCTCTATAATAAGTTCCGCATCACCTTTAGTTTCACTCATTTCACAACCATGTTTAGCCTCTGCCACTTGAAGGGTTGATATGTTCTCGCAAAACGTTGACGATTCTAAGTCTTCGATAAATATTTTTATGTACGTTATGTAAGCTTTTTTATATTTCTCAGGTAAAGCCGATTTTTCAATAATTAAGAGAATCTTTTTTTCCCCTAAGAGTTTGTGTTCAACCATTGTTTCCCATTTTGCATGTTTATCTCAGGTCCTGACCCGAAACGTCCATTTGTCTGCAGGTAATGAAATGCGTTTCCAAGCAGAATGTAACATTCATTCTCGTTTTTTTCAAAAAGAAATTTCGGTCTCGAGAGCAGGTCCTTAATCTTATGCACTTTAACTATGTGGTGAGGGAAGTGCTCTCGGGTAATCTGGTGTGACTTATCCTCTTTTAGCAGTCTAATATTCGGAGAGGATAGGTTAAGCACTTTGCCAATTTCTTAATCAAGCCGTCGAATGGGTACTTCCAGCATTCACACTACGTCTAACCGATGAATACTATTTTGATCAGGTAAACATGAAACTTTCTTAATTGTGCCCACTTTCGGCGATACAAAAAGCTCGTGGATATGAAATCTGTTTCTATGGGTGGAGGTTAGAAATTTCTTCTTGCAAGCACGAATAACCAGAAAACATCGTTTTTTAAATGGTGGTGTAGGAGCTGTTCTTCATGAACGTTAAGATCCCTGTTAGATTTTTGGTAAATTGGCTTGGAAGATAGATCACTGGAAAATGATTTCCAACTTGCTCGTTGGGTTTTCATTCTCTAATGTTTTTATTCTCTAACTCTCCTATTTAGGTCCAGAGCCCCAACAAACCCCTTTTCCATTTTGAATTTTTAGGCAAATCTTCGTTTCTTAATATCTCTGTTTATGCTTCAGTTTTGCCCTTAATTCATGGTGCTATCTTTTTAAAGTCAAATCTCTGCTATCAAAAATTATTATTGCGTTCTTGTATAGAAGCTGTTTTTCGTTTCTGTCCTTTCTTTATATGCTTAAAACTTCAATGGACTTGGGTGAAATCGTGTGCCTGAGGTTTACTCCATAATCTTGATATGTCTATCTATGCAGCGGCAGTATTTTTCTTTTTTCTCTTCATTTGAAAAATCACAACTAGTATAACACTAATACTCAGAGTTATTGCCAAAACGATTATTGCTCCTTGAGGTGAAACGAAAAATGAAGTTACTTTCGACGAAAATGATTGAGATGATGACTGATTTGACACCGCAAACACGGCCTCAAGGTTGTAAGTGCCATTTTCAATCACAAAAATCAACGGGTTAAGTTTGAATTCTTGTGTATCGGAAACCCATTTTTCAAAGATATATCCAACATCTGGTTTTGCAAGAAGAGAGACCTGAGTGCTTGCGTTGCAAGTGTATGTCCCCGGAACTGGATCTGTGGTCCCGCCCGCAGTTGCTCTAACAACGACAGTTGTCCCATTGGACGAGAGAGGGGTGGATTCAGATGCTGTCTTTGCAAGCCAAATGCCATTATCTGCCGCTCCTACGACTGCGTATCCTGTATCGTTGGTCTGAATAATCGATTTTCCGGGGGTTATGATGGATACGCCTGAATAAGTTGAATTCCATTCCATGTTACCAAGTGGGTCGGTTTTGGCTATCCAAGCATCTTGGCTCAACATTCCTGAAAGTGTGTACCCTCCATCTGCAGCTTGCACTATGGAAGATATGTAGCTGTTGTTGTTTCCAACGGTTTTGTTCCATGATAGATTTCCAAGTGAATCGGTTTTGACCAACCAGACATGCGTCGGTCCATTTTGAGAGTTCGGGCTCGAAAGCATTCCAGCTATTAGGTATCCTCCGTCCTGGGTGGCGATGCCATCGTTGGCTGAAGCTGTCCATTCAACGTCTCCTTGAACTGGTGTAGCGTAATTTTTGGTCCATTCTACAACGCCGGTTGTATCAATTTTGGTGATTTCAAGAGATCCTCGAGAAGAGCCAGGATTGGTTTTCGTCCCGATTATTGCATATCCACCATCCTCACTTTCCAAAATAGTTGAAGCGGATTCGCCCACTGATCCAATAGTTTTATTCCACGTTTGGTTGCCAAATTCATCGGTTTTGATACACCAAATTTGGTTCACCCCTGGAGAGGACTGATAGTATGTTCCAACCAAAGCGAAGCCTCCATCGCTAGTTTGGATAAGTGATCTGACAATACCGTCATATGTTCCATTGAGGGTTTGTGTCCATTGCAGGTTTCCTCCAAGGTCGAGACTGACTAAACGTGTACCGTTTGAGCTTGAGCCTGCCAAGGCAATTCCAAAGGTCGTTGGGATTCCACTGATCGTTGGGATCATGGAATTAAAATTTGTCTCGCTTCCTGCAAATCGAAGATCGTTACGCCACAATGGATTGCCTTGATTGTCCGTCCTTATCAGTAGGGAAGTTAAACTGATTAATGAGGGACTCTGAGACCTGTCATAACCGGTTGAACGGTCAGCTCCGAGTATTATGTACCCTCCATCCGAGGTCTGAATTATTGAACGCCCAAATGTTCCCCCAAGCGACTGTTGCCACTGAACCTGCGGCGTTTGAGAAATTGACTTTGCTGAGGGAATAGAGAAACTACTCCAAAAGCAACCATGAAAATAATGACTAAAACCGCGAAATTCTTTTGAGTTTTCAAATAACCTAACCTCGTCTTAATATGTTTATGTTATTGGTCGAGGTGAATTTCACCTTTTCGATTGTAATGAATGAGAATTAAACTTTTGGCTCAAAAATTGTGAAGCCCAGCATAATTAGTATTTTTGTCTCTCTCATAAATTGGAGACAACAATTTCTCTTTCCCTTTAACTCCAGATCCTGAAAATTAGTTATTCAAAGAATAAAAGATGTATTTAGATTCAAAGTAAGAGGCACATCTTAGTTTCTCGTTCATTGCAAAAGATGTGTAAGTGCAGATTGTGCCGAACGAGGACTTAAATGATTGAGTAAAGAACAAAATTTTATTGAAAAATTAGGTAGATGAAAAGAAAATAACAGATAACAAAGTAAAAATTATTATTAGAGAGATAAAAACCACAAAAATTAGTTAAGATGAGGGGCAAAGGTGTTTGCCTTAGCCTTTACCTTACTGATGGCCTTGCTTCAGTGTTTCTGGTATTTTCAAGCTCTTAAACATCGGCTGCTAAAGCCCAAGCCACGAGTGTCCCACAACATATTCCAATGCAATTGGGGACAAAGCCGCCTCCACATCCACCCGAACCTATTTCGCCGACTGACTACTTCAAGCGCACCGAACGTATTGTGGAAAGCAAAATCTACGCGTACAAGCCCACTAACCGCCTTCAACCATTTAGTTTTTGTCCTTAACAACATCGCTGAGAATATTGTACTCTTGGCGGTGCTACAGGGAACATTGTTTGGAAAGCTCCTGAATTCAACGTCGCCAATTTGTCGCTTGTTTCTCTGGCTAATAAAATCGACGATACTTACTTGATGATAGGCAATAAGTGTCTAAAATAGCGAATGGAATATTAGTGCGGATGGCCCCCAGGATTCAGCGATAACGCTGTCGCCTTCAGCGGTTCTGAGTATATTCCTGAGCTGAAAATGTTCTTGACTCGACCTACGGCTGGAACCTTCACGAAAACCTTCACGAACCCGTTCGAGTTACCAACGCTAGCTTGGAACGTTTCGAAACAAGCAAACATTGGCAAGTGAGGCTGTGTTTACGGCGAGCTCACCAAATTAGAATGGGAAAAATGGGGCTGGGGCTGAGTGGGCTCTGGTGAAAATTACCAACTTTCGTTGGGTTTTCATTCTCTTCTCTCCTATTTAGGTCCGGAGCCCCAGCAAACCCTAATTTAGAAGAGATGACGCCTGCAGGAGAAAGCAGTCATACCGTGCATTGTCTGAATTGTGATTACTTGAACCCTAAAGGCAACGAAGATGTCACCCAAAAACTTTTTTCAATCTTTTTACCAAAAGAGCAGTTAGAATTGTACTGGCCGCTAAGATCTGAACACGAGGGTCAAGTGGAAATTTCACCCGAAGTTTCAGAATAAATTAAAATCTTCGTTTAGTGATGTGTCGTTTTTCGTTGTATATGCGTTTACTTTTCTGTTGGGTTTGAGTTGTTCCATTTATGTTCAAAGAAGTTTTGTGCTAATGCTATGAAGCTGGGGTTGGTTGAACATAAAGATGAGACTGATTCCAGGTTAGCTGTTGCTGATAGGTTAACGAAGGCTAGTTTTCTGTCGAATATCGACACGATAGCATCTGCAGAACCTGAAAAAAACTTTACCTCAAAGCCGGGGTTTTTTGTGAGTGTTCGCACGATCTTTAAGGCTTCTTTTTCGGGTGCATGTTTTTCTACGGCTATCCGAATTTTTACACCTCTTGATAGAGCTTGTTTGTAGTCGTTGGCGAATTCTTGGACTGCTGATGAAAACCTTGCGGGGGTGGTGACAATTTCTGCGCTTGTTTGGGTTTTCTGAATGTTTTCTCTTAGTTTGTTGATGATGATTTCTTTTCCGGGAACAATTGAGAATTGATGATTTTCTGTTTCCTTGTTTGCTGTGGGCGGCGCGTTGTTTTGTTTTTTATTTTTGGCGTCTTTTACTATTGTTTCGGTTTTTGTTTTCAGTTCTTTGATCTGTGCTTGTTTCTGTTTAATAAGCATTGGCAGCGCTTCCTCAAGTGGGATTGCTCTGTATAGGGTTGGGGATCCTACTTCTTTTTCGATGAGGCTTTCTTTTTCGAGCGAATTTACTATTTGGTATAGGTGTTCTCTGTGTATTCCTGTGGCTTTTGCGATGGATCTTATTCCGGAGGTGCCTGTTTGGTTGAGGGTTAAGTACACTTTTGCTTCAGAAATGGTGAATCCTAATTCGATTAGAACTGCTGTGTCTTGTGCTTGAATTAAAGGCAAAGTGGTCCTCTCTCCGAATTCAGTTCATTACTTTCCATGTAGGTCGTATTTGGATTGGCAAAACGTTTTTTTGACGGCATGCTCTTTCTATTTCGGTTTTCTTCGTTGATTTTTTATTCAATAAATTTTTCATTCTCTCAATCCAAATTTTGGCTATACTATCTAATTAAATAAAAGTATACATAAGACGAAGCGTAGGTAACCTACTTACCAATGACAAAGCTTTTTTATTCAACTCACAATAGAAGTTGGAGAGAGAAAGGCCAGATGCCCTTAAGAGAAGAAGCCGTGAAAGCCCTCACAAATGCAGGACTCACCCTTTCGCAGTCAAGAGTCTATTTTGCCCTCATTCAAACGGGGAAAGTGGAAATAAAAGACCTGTCAATTACTGCAGAAATGGATCGATCAAACGTCTATAAGACAATCGAAAGTCTCCAAAACCTCGGATTGGTCGAACAGATAGTAGGCCCACCCAATTCGTATGTTGCCCTTCCGATAGAATACGCAGTCTCAATTCTTCTAAAACACAAAGAACAAGAATACGCACTCACAAAGAAAAATGCTAATGATTTCCTTGAAAAATTTTCCATACACCAAAAAAAGATACCGGAAAAAGAATATTTTACCATATTACCAGGAAAAGAAGCCTTCATCAAGAAGTGGGAAAAAACTCTTCAGCAGGTTGAACAAAATGTGGATCTTATTGCAACTGAGAAGAGGGAGCCAAGAGATGATCCCATTTGGGAGATATATAGGGACTTATTGCCAAAAGGAATCAAAGTTAGATGGGTATTAGATAGGTCTAAACATAACGAAAAAGAGTTTGCCCTTCGAGTAAGACAATTTGAAGACTTACTTTCGTACCCAACATTAAAAATGAGAACGAGTTTTGAGTCCCTAAAGCCCTACGGAATCACGTGTGATAATAAGTTTGCAATCTTTTTCCTTGATCCAACACCCTGTGTAAAGTATTCTCGAACACTTTGGACCAACAACACAACTATGGTGGGCGCTTTCCAAAAACACTTTGAAGTTATATGGAAACAGGCGCAAGATTACAAACCTATTGAAGAAAATCGTAAACAGAAATGTAATAAACCCAATATAGCTAATTTAAAGGGGGCTATCGAGACAAAACCACTCCAGTAAATGTCACATTCTATTCATTGTTAAGGGAATAAAAAAAGGGTTGTACAAGTGATGGCTCCAACAAGATGGGGAATTGCAGTATCAACAGGATTTTGTAATAGACCTTTCTGACGCCGCAAGCATAGAACTCTTAAAGACGGCTTATAGAAGATTTTTTCATCAGGTAATTTGCAGTTGAAAACGCTGTTCTGTTTGAAGAGGTAGGGCGAATGGAGAAAGACCAGTTAACTTGGTTTAGGCAAATTTGCAGTGATAGAAAGCAAACAGTAAGGTCGGTCGCAAAATTAACAAGTATTGAGCGATTCAACGCTTATCGAAATCCTAAGACTCTAAGAAATGGTCTCTTGAAGAAAACAATCAGTAGTCCAAACATGTAAAAACTATTAATTTCACGACGGGTTATCCATTTTGGCAAAACATAAGAGCAACAATAGGAAAAACAAGAAAAGAATTGAAGGCACTGCTTCAAAAGTGGCGGCTTATTTTGTTTTCTTGTGTTTCAGTTTCAAAGTGTAAGTACATGCTGTACTTAACGCCACTTTAAATTTTGAAGGGCAAACTACCAACAGATGGTTCAAGTTTCAAACCGGGGATTTATATTTGCAGGTGAAAACAAGATTAATGATTCTGCTCAGTGTTAGACTCAAGGATATGAAAAAGCATGCCTGACAAATCATTACTAATGACAAAACTCGCCGCGTTTGCTGCTACATTTATGCTGCTATCAATCTTATTTTCTGTTTTTACTTCGCCGGTCTGTTGAAATTGCAAACCAAGACCGATTACAGGCGAACACTCTCTCCACGAAATTAATCCCACTTACTTATACAAAAATCCTGCAGAGGGAAGAGCACATCTTTCTGAATCTGGAGTAACGATCACCTTCAACGTGACTGACCAGCCTGACGGTTTTACGTTCAAAAGCACGCATGTTAATATTGATGCCGCAAATACACTTTCCTTAAAGAAATAGGAACGGATCTCTATTTTGAAACCTACAATTATCTTTTTGGAGGCACTATTGGCGCTTGGACACCAAACGAAAACTTCAACATAACTAACCCCGGCTTCGTGACGCAAGAAATTTTCCTCAAAATAAGCAATACGTACATCCATGTCGCTTACGCTACAGACTCTGTTGACAGAACAACTCACTCGATAGCATTCAAGACTGACACTGTGGCAGACCAATTTCGGTGAGCGGGGCTTTTTTGGAGTGCTATTTGGTCTTAAGTTAATGGTTCTGAAGTTGACCGAAGCATTCTATCTTCTAATAACCCTCTTATGATGGAAAAGGTTAGTACTGCAGCTGTTTTCTATTCTCCATTAACCGACACCTCTTTTCTATTTAAACTACAAGAAAACGGTCTAAAGAATCCTACATCTCCTTACATTGGCGCGTGGGTATTCAAACACAACGAGATAACTTTAAACCCGCAACAAGATTTCTACCTCGAAGTCCCAGCTTTGGAAGGATGGACCTACGCCTATGGGGTGATCGATAGCAACATTACGCTCTCGCTCTATTCACCAGAATATCCGTTCAAACTAACCAATCTGGCAGTTTATGATCCATATCAAGCTCCTCTGCTTGCGACTCCTACGAATACAACGTTCGGTGTAAGCAACATCTCCAACCAAACCTATAGCATATACTTTGACATGACGCTGTATTATTGGCAGAACCAAACAAGCAGCATCTCCTATTTCGACCAAGTAAATGTCACAGAAACCTCAATTTATCACAACCTTTCCGTACAGGTTTCAAACGCGGATGTGGGCTCTGAGTTGGGGTTATTTGGGCAATATTTGGCATTCAGATCTGTTGGCAAGACGCTTAGTTACACCGCTCCAGATCCAGTTGGACTATACCAGGCCTCTTATATGCCCTTAAAAAATGGAAATTACACTCTTGTTTCCGTGGAACCCAGGATCGTGCAAAACACAACAGCCATAGTTGACGATCTGCATCTGAAAACGACACTAACCTGAGTGTAACATACGACGGGAAGCCCTTCCCGAATGCAAACATAACTGTACATCAAAAAGGCACATTTACAGACAGAATCTACAATACATTCACAGATAAGAATGGAAAGCCAACGTAATTGTTACAGCTAATGTACCTGAAGCAGCAGAACTTGACATCACGGTTTCGAAAGATGCCTATAATTACCGTAATCAAGTCCTCAAGCTAGACGTAGGAACAATATGGCTTTTCGTTGCCGCTATAGCCATTATTTTAGTTGTTGGATCGCTGACGTATTTAGAAAGCAAAGAAACGCTGACAGTTTTCTCAATATTTTGTTGGTCAACAATTCTTGACCTTTGCTACAAACTCATATGGATTCTAAATTTTAAAATATACTTTAGACTTTATTCATATTTTTGGAAAAGTGAGGTCAACGAATTATTTTTTCTTGTGTTTCAGTTTCAAAGTGTAAGTACATGCTGTACTTAACGCCATCTTAAATTTCGAACGTTAGAATACTTTGGCATTGAAATATGGGAGAAATACTATGTTGAAAAACATAAAAATATTTGGAGAGAAAAAAACTCTGAATTTAAATCGCAGTTCTAAAATGAAGACGTTTGCTTTGGCTTTTGCTTTGCTGATGTTAACTTCAACTTTTCTAGTGTTGGCTACCTCTACCTCAACTGTTAAAGCCCAATCAGTTGGCTCTACTATTCCCAGCAACCTACTACAATACCAATGGGCCAGCCCAAACAGTGACCCACAAAACACGTATTTCGTTGGGGGGCCAGGTCCTAGCGCATTCAATGTTGCGTGGAAGGTTACAATACCGGGCATAGCATACACTCATAAAGGGTCATACGAAGATCTGACAATAAATGCGTTCAACGGGTATGTCTTTGTTTCTGTTCCCAACTTGATTAGCGTTGGAGGGACGTACAAGGGAAGATTTTTTGCTTTCGACGGAGGCACCGGAGATCTGGTTTGGGCATCTGCAGAAGGAACTAGTGGCGCCGCAACCAAAATTGATGATACATACATGATGATGGGAAGCACCTGTGTAAAGATTGCCGACGGATCAGTTGTCTGAAAGCTCCTGCCGGCTTGCCTGGAGGAAACTACATTCCAGAGCTGAAAATGTTCTGCAACGGACTTTACGGCTTTGCTCTTCCTGACCCGACAATTCAGCCAACATTAGTGTGGAACATAACTGATCAA
Organism: Candidatus Bathyarchaeota archaeon; assembly: GCA_963760905.1. GTDB lineage: Archaea > Thermoproteota > Bathyarchaeia > Bathyarchaeales > Bathycorpusculaceae > JADGNF01. The sequence continues at coordinate 18,951 of CAVXEQ010000002.1, read as the reverse complement.
GTAAATGTTGGTCAAGGATCCGTCGTCTATGGTAACGGGAAAATATTCGCCATAAACCAGGACTTTAGAGTGAGATGCATCGATGCGCGTTCAGGAAGCATACTTTGGACAACCTTATGCGAGAGTGAAGCTACTTACGGATGCACTTATGCTGATGGTAAACTATTCTGGGGTGGACTTGACAACACTATGTACTGTTGGGATGCCAACACTGGCGCACTGCTTTGGACTTATAATCCACACACCTACTATGGTCAATGGGCTTCAGGCTGTGGATACGCCTACGGCATAGTTTATGAACACAACCAAGACAACTCTATGTACGCCATAAACGCAACAACAGGAAAACTAATATGGAGTCAACCTGGACCTGGAATTGCATACTCAAACAAGTTCAGCATTGCTGACGGCAAAATCTATGTTCAAATGGGCGAGACGCAGTACCGTAACTTCGCAACTGGCGAGTTTGCACAATCAGAATTTGACTGCTACGACGCTTACACCGGAAAACTGCTTTGGACCGCTCCGTTTGAAGTCGGCGCCGGACCGGCTATGCAACAATGTAACGCCTACGGAAACCTTTACGTTAGTCCAACAACGTCTTCCGCGGAACCTGGAGTATATGCTGGAAGCGACTATGTTGGTGAACTCTGGTGCATCAGTAGTAGTACTGCTGACTACCCAATGTTCCTTGGCAGTCCATCACGCACGACTATGGGGAGCGGACCAACCAACTTGCAACTTAAATGGTCATTCGAATCAGGCGGTCCAATTGTATCTTCTGCAGCTTGTTCAAACGGCGTAGTTTACTTCGGTTCATCCGACCAAAAAATCTATGCAGTTGACGCAAACACTGGAACTCAGAAATGGACATTCGCGACAAGCTTTGCACAATGGTCTACCCCCGCAGTAGTTAATGGTAAGGTGTACACTGGTGCTGACGATGGTAACATTTATTGTATAGATGCGAACACTGGCACACAAGTATGGAAGACTGCTGCAGGCGGAGTTACAAACAGCTGGATTGGCATTGGGTATTCCTCTATAAGGAGTTCACCTGCTGTACTCGACGGCAAAGTCTATGTTGGCGCTCTTGATGGGAATCTCTATTGTTTAGACGCAAACAGCGGCTCAGTCATCTGGAAGTTTATGGGAACTGCACCCTGCAATATCTATGCATCACCGACCATTTACAACGGCGAAATCTATCTGGCTTCATCCACAGGCGGCTATAACCTAAGAAATGGACCTCAAGGTCCTAAAATTCCGGACGGCGACTTCTACAAGCTTGATCTCAACGGGAACGTTATATGGCACAAGGTAATCCCCTACAACATGAACTCGACAAGTCTTGGAAACTGGTTATTTGCAACGCCAACAGTAGCGCCTGATTTGGGCTTAGTGTTTCTGCGCAACGGCTATCGCGAAACCTATGGTGTTAGCATGTCCACTGGCGACATTATGTGGGACCACGATGGCTTTTATAACCCTGGAACTCCACAACAAGCAGGTGGTCAGCCTCAAACCGATGCCCCATGCTACGCGTACGGCGTGGTTTACATAGGCAACTTCTATGATGTCACTGCTCTCAACGCTACGAACGGAGAAACAATTTGGGACTTGTATCTGTCTAGAGAAATCAACAATGGCGGAATAACATACTCTTACAATCAACTCTATGCTTCATGCGAAACAGGTGTACTTTACGTTATCGATGCCAAAACGGGAGCTAAACTATCTTACCATGAATTTGGAACATTATCGATGCGTTCTACTGCAGTGCCCTATGATGGAAACTTGTACCTTGGTTGCACAGATTCTGTAATGTACTGTTTCGGGGAAGCCAAAGTGCTTTCCGCGGTTGCTCCACAGGCTTCGGTTGTGCCTTCGCAAACTGCCGCTCCAATGCCTTCGCAAACTGCCGCTCCAATAATTTCGCTTTTGCCAAGTCAAGCGCCGCAGCCAACTAGCGGTATGCCCACAACAACCTACATCGCCATCGCCGCAGTAGTCGTTATCATAGCAGTGGTCGCAGCAGCTGTTGCTCTAAGACGAAGAAAATAGATATGCAAAAACTAAACTACACCCTTCTTTTTTTGTTCAGATGGAGAGAAATGCATTGGAATAAACGGGGCTGAGTGGGCTCTGGTGAAAATTACCAACTTGCTCGTTGGGTTTTCATTCTCTTCTCTCCTACATTTCCCTTCCAGAGCCCCAGTAAACCCTTTTTTTTAACTCTTTCCTAACCATTATGAGATAGCTATTCTTGAGTTAGACTGGTTTGTTCCATAATTTGATTTCGATCTTAAAGGTTACAGCTTCTTAGCAGCTTCCTTAAGGTCTTCCCTGTTTTGACTTAAATTTTTAGAGTTTTATTTCAATAACCTTTAAACTGAATGATGCTTTACTATTTGTGAGGCGGAAACGGGATGGCACATAAAAAAATTAGTGCCTTCGGTGGAACCCTAAAATTAAGTTTAGTCATCGATCCTTGGGGAGCGTGCCAAACTCTTTTTGCCTAGCTTTCCTCTTCGCGACATACGCAAAGACTTTGTATCCTCCCTTTAAAGCTGGACTATACCATTTGCCTGCGAACGCCATATCCATGAGATTGCCCATCCATTTGAAATCGTGTTCTGCACATTGGACAAGTAGTTGCCGATGTAACTCAGTTATCGCGGTATCCTTAAACCAGTCTTGGCTTTTCAGTTTGCCCAGTGGAACAAAGAATAAGGGGACAATCAGGCTTCGGCAGTCTTTCAGATCATCCATCATCTCCATAGTCTTCAGCAGGTCTTCTTCGTGTTCTTCTGGCAGACCCACGATAAGTGTTCCAGCTGGAACTAACATGTTATCATGCATAAGCCCCATGCCCTGCTTCACCACTTCAGGCCATTCCTCAGGCTTGAAAGGAAGCGCCTTTGCCGGCATGATTCTTTTAGCTAAATCTGCCGAACCTGTTTCGATGCCTATTTCTGCGCCCCACCACGTCTGTTTAGTCCGTATGATCTCGCTTAACTGTGCAAACAGCTTCGGCTTTGATGCCACTGCAGCCAGGGAACAGTGACTCCATGAGATGCTGTCGATTTTTTTCATAACTCTCTCATGCAGATCCAAGAGTTTTTCTTCGTTTGGCGTAACATTGGTGCTACCGTAAAGCATAACATCTTCGCCGTGAAGACAACAACCCATATTCTTGCCAACTTCAATGTTGACGTCTATTTCTCGCATAATCTTCTCAATTGGGTACCAACGCAAAGGCCGAAGCGTTACATTGCAGAATTCGCAGCCCCTGCAGCAACCTCTTCCAATCTCAACTAACCCGTTAATTGAAGGTGCAGTTATGTCTGGAATATCATCAAGTTTGGGCGTATCTGCAACAGAGGTAGCCCAATGCCCTGGCAACTGTTCCCCTTTCAAAGCGGTAGTGAAGACTTTTCCAAGAATTTTTTCCCCTTCTCCTTCTACTACGCAGTCTATGCCGTTTTGCTCTGCAAACTCCGGCCTATACTGAAATTGCCACGCTCCTGGACCACCGACAATTATTTTTAGCCCACGTTTTTTTGCTTCTTGCACCTCAGGTTTATTCAACAATTCCTTGAAATGTTTTGCTAAAAAGGGTTCCTTCTTGAATAGTGTTGCAAGAGTGGTTGACGCCGGACCTAACCCGAATGGATCCATCGCGTGAATGCCTAAAACATCAGCATCAACCAAGAAGTTTTTCAAATTATTCGGATTAACTGTGACAACGTTAAAGCCTTCTTTCATGAGCTGCGCTTCTGCTTTCCTCAATCCGTATGGCGCGGCCTCTGGGACGCCTTTTTTTGTTTTGATGTTTGGAAAGAAGAGGTAACTGTAGAGCCAGTCGGGAACAAAATTTGGTGGCGCACAAGTGCCAAAGCCTAGGAATTCATTGCTGTGGTAATTGCTCATGAGGGTTCTGTCGCTTGTCAAAATTACTCTCGGCATCTCTTCTCACTTTCCTATGAAACTAGGCGTTTCTTCAATGTAAAAGCTTTTCGAGTAATTTTGTCGATAACTCTTCATTTATGTAAAATTTATATGTCCCAAAGCTGTTTGTACATGAAAGCTGCTGGGAACAGATCCCAATGAAAGCGCGACTTTGCCAATTGACATGCAAAAAGTTGCGTTTTCTACAAAAATGTATATGTAGGAACTTTACTATTAAAGAAAAACTATCAGGGAGCAAAGGGTAACCTTGAAGAAAATGTTAGAATTCAGATGGCACGGAAGAGGCGGGCAAGGAGCTTGGACCGCAAGCGAACTCCTCGCCAGAACCGCAATATTTGAAGGTAAATACATTCAGTCTTTTCCAGAGTTTGGGCCTGAAAGGATGGGTGCGCCTGTAACTGCCTTCACTCGCATCAGCGCTGAACCAATCAGGTTGCACTGTTCGGTTTACGACCCTGACGTTGTTGTGGTTTTGGACAACACCCTCTTGAAGACAGTGCCCGTGACCTCTGGAATAAACCGTGAAGAAGACGTAATTATAATTAACTCCATAGAAGAACCAGCGAAATTCCGACGAAGCCTTAAAGTGACAACGGGTAAGGTCTGGACTGTTCCAGCCACTGAAATTGCTTTGAAGTTTTTGGGTGCACCTATAACAAATACCGCTCTGCTGGGCGCAGTTGCGAAAGCAACGAACGTTGTTACAATGGATGGCATAGAGAAAAACGTGAAAGAACGTTTTAAACCCGAAATTGCAGAAAAGAATATTGCAGTTATCAAGCAAGCGTACGAGGAGGCAAAATCTGAATGAGCAGCAAAGAAAAAGGTTGGCGGGAAATTGCTCCGGCAGGTGTCTCTTCAAAGTCCAGTACTGGATTTATGACTGGTGACTGGAAAACTTACATGCCGATTCGCGACTTGGAGAAATGCACTAAATGCCTCTTATGCGTGCTTTATTGTCCTGAAGGTGCTATTCGGTGGCGTCCAGGACTTGGCAAAATAGAATTTGACTACAACTTCTGCAAAGGATGCGGAATTTGCGCTAATGAATGTCCAACTAAAGCGATAACTATGAAGTTGCCTGAAAAAGAGGAGGATGAGTAAAGTGAAGAATAACGTCAAACAAGTAACTATGGCAATGAACGGCGATGAAGCCGTTGCATACGCCGCCAAACAGTCTGACGTTGATGTCGTGGCTGCATATCCAATTACGCCTCAAACTATTATTGTTGAAAAGTTTAGTGAGTACGTTGCTGATGGCGAAGTTCAAACTGAGTTTGTATGTACAGAGTCTGAGCATAGTGCGATGGCTGCTTCTGTAGCGGCTTCAGCGACTGGTGCCAGAGCATTTACGGCGACTGCTTCCGCAGGGCTGGCATTGATGCATGAAATGTTGTTTGTTGCTTCAGGCTGCCGAGTGCCGGTTGTTATGGCTGTTGCGAACAGAGCATTATCCGCTCCTTTAAACATTCACGGAGATCAATCTGACAGCATGGCTGAGCGGGATAGCGGCTGGATACAGATCTACGTGGAGAATGCGCAGGAAGCTTATGATTCGATAATTCAGGCTTTCCGAATAGCTGAGCACGGAGATGTATCACTTCCGGTTCTTATAGGCTTGGACGGGTTCACGCTGAGTCATACATTGGAGAACGTAACAACGTTTGCTGACGAAGCAGTTAAGGAGTTTGTCGGGGAGCGTAAGTTGCCCAACGTCCTTACACACGAAGGTAAATTGGTGCCGTTTAAGCTTGATCCTGATAACCCGATGACGATGGGTCCAATAGCTCTGCAGAACTACTATTTCGAGTTTAAGCGTCAACAAGAGGAAGGCATGAATAACGCATTGAAAGTGATCCAGCAGGTTCATGATGAATTCTCCGCTTTAAGCGGCAGAAGCTACGGCAACGGGCTTATCGAGAAATATCGGCTCGAAGACGCAGAAATCGCCGTCGTCGTTGTTGGCTCAACAGCCGGTACCCTGAAGGACGTTGTTGATGAACTTAGAGCTGAAGGCGTAAAGGCTGGGCTGCTGAAGCTTCGGACGTTTAGGCCTTTTCCAACTGAAGAAATTAAAGGTGCCTTAGCTAACATCGTTGCCGTCGGAATTATGGATAAAAGCATGAGCTTTGGCGGGAACGGTGGAGCGGTTTTCCATGAAGTTCGTCACGCCCTCTATGATGCTGCAGTGCGTCCTCTGATCGTAGACTACATTTATGGTTTAGGTGGAAGAGACACAAGTCCCAAGGAATTCAAGAAAATCTTCACTGCACTGCACCAGATGGCACACAGCAAGCGTGTAGACAAGCTTGTGAATTTTGTGGGGCTTCGGGAGTAATGGAGGAAAAGAAAATGGTGACAAGTCAAGAATGGAAGTTTACGGCAAAAGAAATTGCAGAAAAACCAGACGTTTTCCTTCCTGGGCATCGTGCATGTGCGGGTTGCGGACCAGCAAACGCATTGCGAATGATTATGAAGGCTTTACGTGGACCAACCATCGTGACTGAAGCTACTGGGTGCATGGAAGTTGTAACTTCGATTTACCCATATACATCTTGGGCGGTTCCTTGGTTGCACACCGCATTTGAGACCGCGGCCGCTAACGCTTCAGGCATTGAGGCTGCTTTGAAAATAATGAAGAAAAAAGGCAAAGTCAAGCAGGAACATATAGACGTAATTGCAATTGCTGGCGACGGCGGAACATACGACATAGGTTTGCAAGCTCTTTCAGGTGCGGTGGAACGCGGGCACGATTTCTTGTTTGTGCTTTACGACAACGAAGGCTACATGAACACTGGAATTCAACGTAGCGGCGGAACTCCACTTGGTGCAGCCACAACTACAACACCTGCCGGCTCTGTTATGCCTGGGAAACTGCAACACAAAAAACCCATAACTGACATAATGGTTGCCCATGGCATTGAGTACGTTGCTACAGCTTCACCTTATTATTGGAAGGATATGCTTCAGAAAGTGCGCAGAGGCTTAGAAGTTGAAGGTCCCGCATTCCTTCATGTTTTCGCGCCATGCCCACGTGGCTGGAGAAGTGACCCTGCAAAATCAATAGAATATACAAAACTCGCCGTTGAGTCGTGCATCTTCCCAGTTTACGAAGTCGTCAAAGGCAAATATGAGCTGTCAACACCAAGCAAATTAGTTGCGCTTGCACCACAAAAGAAGAAGCCAGCCACCGAATACCTCAAAGGACAAGGAAGATACAGACACCTGTTTAAGCCACAAAACAAACACGTCATTGACGAGATTCAACGCTGGACTGACGAGCGCTGGGCGAAGCTGCAGAAAAAAGTCGAACAAACCGCATAACCCTTTTCTTTCTTTTGTTACAAAAAATTTTTCTCTCTTCGGTAAATGCGGGATACTTACCCTAATGCTGAATGCCCGTATGCTTTTTCAGCATTTTTGTCTGCTGCGATTTTCTCGTTTATGCCTACCCCAATCACAAATATAGATAAACGAGTAAACTTTTTGGAGAATGAGAACAATGGAGAACAAAAACGGTGTCTCCTTTTTTTAAATCTCGAAAACTTGAAGACACTAAAAATTCCTTATCGTATCTGTCTCAGTAGTTGGCATGCCATGCACAATTCTCCTGCTGCCGGGTCACCGCATTCTTCACATTCCTTGAACTCACCCTTCACTTCTTGGTTTGCGAGTGCCGGTCTTAGTTTTTCTATGGATTTGAAAACGGTGAATTTGGTTCCCGCGTGACGATCCTCCATGCGGTTTAGCAAGGCTCGGATGTCATTTCTGAGGGCTTCCCCAGCATAGGGGCATGGGGTATTCTGGAACGCGAAGCCTTTTACGTAAGCGTACAGTGCGCTTTCCTTCTCTGGGATTTCGCAGAGCGGTTTCACCTTCTGCACTAGCCTGAGGATGCACTTTGTCGGTGACTGGTTTCTCAGATGCCAATTTGGGGACATCTCCGTGGAAAATGTTCATAAGCGAAGTCTGAACCTCATCGTCTAAAGTGTGCCCTGTAGCGATTTTGTCGGCCTTGACTTCGAGGGCTGCTGCGTTCATGGCTTTACGTCTAAGCACACCGCAGAAGGCGCAAGGCGTTAATTGACTACCCCGCTCCCGAATCCGCTCAACAATCTCGTCTAACGTGTAGCCGTAAAGCTTCTTGAAACTGACCGTGTGATGCGGGATACGCAGCCGCTTACATGTTGCTGCCGTGATTTCCAAAGCTTCGTCCCTATACCCTGCAATGCCTTCGTCAACGGTTACAGCCACGAGCGTTGCCCGCGGGTACTTACGTTCCATCTTCGCCAGAACTTCTAACAGACTAATGCTGTCTTTTCCGCCGGAAACAGAAACGGCAACATGGTCGTTGTAGTTGAGCATTTTGTATTTGACTATGGTGGCGCGGACTTTGTCCTCGATGGATTCAGCAAAACATTTCCTGCAAAGCCGTTCGCCGCTGTAATTTCGATAAAAGAAAGGTTCCTTGCGCTTACACGCGCTGCATTTACCGGCTGACGCTGGGCTCATCAGGATTCACGTATAAGAATTGTTGATTGGCGAACAGCTAATAAACCATTCAGCCCAAATTCCCCCTAAGAGACGATAAAGATGACTACAAAACCCGAACGACATCACGACACAGTTGAAGTTACTTATAGCAGCGAACAATGGGCACTTCTAGAGCAATTCCGGAAGAAAGCTGCACACCTGATTCACACATTCGAAAGCCACCATATCGAAGCTATCGTGCACGGTAGCATCGCGCGAGGTGATGTCGATAAGGTTAGTGACATTGACATATTCATTCCAAATCCGCCTAGCAGCTTCCTTGTGGAAACTGCATTGGAGCAAGCAAACATCCCAATCGCCACGCGCTCGGTTATTCAAGCAACCCCAGCCTACGCAATGAAAGCTTACGTCGAAGTTGACTCGACAACTACAGTTTCATTTCCGTTGATGAGATTAAGGCGGGTAGAGCGTGAGTTTTACAGGTTCAGCGGTGAAGCTAACCTTTACATGCTTGAAAACAACATGCGAGCAATGGGAGTGGACAAGCGGTTAATGATTATCGAACCTACTCCGGCGGGACATGTTGAAAGCAACATCATCGGGCGGGAAGAGCAAGTGGCTAAAGTTCTCGGTGTAGTTGTCGAAACCGTTCTCGATAGGGTACACGCACTCATGAAACGCGATGCTGTAGGTAGAACGGGCGTATTTGTGAAGAAGGAACTGGCGGCAGACGAAACTTTCGAGCTGGCATTGAAACGCCTCGCTGATGAAAATCCTGCCGTGCGACGTAGACTGAGAACTTAAAAACTGGCTTCACTTGAATTCAGAACGTTTTTTCTTTCAGCGTACCTGAATCCTTGAAATGTTCAATTATTTCAGCCATGTTTTCTTTTGCTTCTTTTTCCGTCTTCATAGTAGCAAATATCAAAGACACGTTACGAAGTAATAATTAATTTGCTTTCTTAAGTGATTAAGCTCGACAGAGGCACTTGGATGGACACAACAAAAAAAGAAAGAAGAATTAACTTATCAAGACTTGAAATTTACTCAACAAATTCATGTTTCAGGAAGAAACAAGAAAAAGGCTATAAAAGCCTTTACGGTGGGATCGCTGCGCCTTCTGCTTCAGGGTAGAATATTAGATCCTTTTCTTCAAGCAAAGCTTGGATTTTGTCGACGGCAGCGTAAACTTGTTCTTCTTTTTTAGCGCCCACACACACCAGTTTGCCTGCGCTGAAGATTAGGAACACAACTTTAGGTTCGTCCATGCGGTAGACGGCACCTGGGAATTGCTCTGGCTCATACATTACTCTGCCAAGTTTGTACACAAGACTTTCTAAGTCGATTTCTCCGCCTAACTCTGCAGAGGCAACGATGTTTTGGATCATGACCACGGGTTTCTCGGTTATTTGGATACCTTGACCTCTGAGTTCTTTGACAACTTTCTCCACTGCAGCACGGGATTCCTTCTCAGATTTAGCGCCGGTGCAGACCATTTTTCCAGTGCCAAAAATCAATGTCGCAGTTTTAGGTTTCTTTAGCCTGAAAACTAAGCCTGGAAATACGCTGGGGTTGTACTCGGTCTGGGGGAACTTTTCCACGATTTTTTGGAGGTCAATTTTCTGGTTCAAGGAAACTGAGGCGACAATATTTTGAATTGAGATTTTCGGTTGTCGTTTGCTCATTTTTAAATCCCGTGCAAACTGTATTTATATATGCACGGGTATATAACAGCATTCCTTTATAAGCGCTGTAAGACGGTTCTGTTACCTCTTCGACTGTTTGTTTCCATGTTACCTTTCGTCTGTTTGGAGGTTCGGCAAAAATCTAAATACCCAAACCAGAAAAGATAACAAATTAACAATAATCGAGAAACAGAGCAAAGTTGAAAAAATCAAATATACTCATAAGCGTATGGTCAACAGTTCTTGTTACGACAGGAATTATACTGTATCTAGTTTTTGTCGAGTGGATTCCCGAGCAATACATAGACTTTCTTTATGTAATTGTAGGAACGGCGATTATCAATTTGTTATTTATTGAATTATCTAAACGGTTAAGAGAACCAATTATTCTAATAGAACCTTGTAACAAATTAACCAAAGTTGGATTTTCTGTTAGAGTGAAGGATAAACCCGTTAGAGATGCTAGTGTGATATGTAACGAAATCGCTGTGCCTTGGGAAAACTTAGATGGTAACGAATATCCTTCAAAAAAACTTCAGGTTGGTGCTAATCCATCTTACTTTTTCCCCTTTTTCTATGAATTCACCAATTCGTCAATAACTGATACAGAACAATTTGTAATCATTAGGCTATATCAAAACAAAAGTGTTTATGATAACCGAACTAAGCCACAACCTATCCTTTTAACCGATGGTTATTACACTATTCCACGGGGCTATTTTGAACCAACATGTGGAAAAACACAAATAAAACCTCACTTTGAGGCAAACATTCGGATAACGGGTGACGAAATTGGGGAAGAAGTTTATCGTTCATTTAATGTTCATTTTTGGCCAGTGTTTCAGAGAGAAACAGAGTCAGATAAATTTGAAGATATTGAATTAGCTGGGTTGGGATTTAAAGCAGTTGAAAAACGCTTCTTTTTGGAAAAAAACGCATATTCATGACGTTGATGTCGAATTACTTCGATATAATTTCAAAATGACGCGGAAAGAGCGAAAATGGTGAAATTAATAATTTTAGGAAATTAGATAAATGAAGTGCTTCTGCTTGCGTTCTAAATTATTGTTTTCTGTTTGTTCTTCTTTCACTCTATAGCCACCAGTAGGGAACTTTCTTTTCTTGTGAAGCATTCTGTATCAGAGTTTTCCACTTATTCTTTCCCTCAATGTTATTCCGCATGCGTCAGCAGGTGTTTTCCCGTCTAAGGCTTCGTGTGGTCGGATGTAGTTGTGGAATAGTTGCATTCCTTTGAGGATGTCGGTTTCGTTTATTTTTAGTCCTCTCATGGTTTTTTCTCTGTCTCGGATTTCTCCGTTCATGCGCTCCATTTTGTTGTTGTGGATTCTGCCTTTTAAGTTGGATTTCACAAGTGTGTTTTGCTTCTGGAAAAATCTTCTGAGCAGAAACCGCATAAGACTTCAACCCATCAGTTATGATGTGTTTTGGCTGTTTTCCCATGAGCCTTTTTGCCTGAACAAAAAGCAGTCTGCTATCATGTTTGTCTTTTGTCTCCGCGACTTCTTGAGCTATCCAAAAGCGGGTTTCATCGTCCATCATGGCGAAAAGGTACTTCATGTTTCCCGCGACTTTAACGTAAACTTCGTCTGCTCTCCAAGTGTTACTAACATTAGGAGTTATTTTGTCCGCATACTCTTTCATCAATGTGACATACTTCTTTATCCACATGAAAACAGTCTTATGAGAAACATCAACTCCTAATAGTCTAAGTGATTTCTGGGTGTTTCTTAGGCTTTCTCCGCTAAAGTATAGTTGCATTGCGGTGGTTACTGCTTGTGGGTTGTGCTTCATTTTTTCGAAGCCTATGTTTATGGTGAAGTAGTGGTGGCAGTCTCTGCAATAGAATTTCTGGATTGTTCCTGACTTGTTTTTGCGTAAGCCGTCTTTTTTGAGGTTTGTTGAGTGGCAGTATTGGCAGTTGCTTACGTTGACTTCTTGGATAATTCGGTTAACTGCTACTTCTGAGCGGACAGCTTGAGAGAAGATAACTGCGTGAATATGCTTGCAGACTACATGGCGATATTTGTTATCTGGGCATTCGCAGACCCATTCGCCACAGACTTTGGTAACGCAGTATTCGCCGTTACCTGATTGAGATTTCACGGTGTAAGCTAAATCGTCAACTCTCTGTATTTGGTTTGAGAGTTTTGCGATTTCTTGACCGCGTTCTTCTCGGGTTGTTATCATCATACTACTATACCACCAATAATATAGTAATATGTGGGTATTATATAAGTTTGGTGGTAAAAAGTTATATACCACTTTAACCTGATATGTATATAGTGATATAACATGTCAGAAACGAAAAAAGAAACAAGAACCGCGACATCCATAAAAATTAAGCCTAAAGTTTGGCAAGATGCCAAGATCGCCGCAATAAAAGAGAACATAACAGCTTCTGAACTTGTAGAAGCGGCGATAGAGAAATACATCAAGGAGCGCGAGAAGAAGTGAAGCCATTATTTTCAGATGAAGAAAAAAGCGGGATCGGTCAGAACCTTTCTTGTAGCATGCCACAATGGAAAAGCAAGAATCAACCAGTATAATGAAATAGCTGAATACCTCAATTCTAACCGAGTAGAACTATTACACCCAATAACTAAAAGTGGAAAACAAGCAAAACTTGACCGTTACGGATACAAAACTGGAATCTACAAAGAATTCTATACAAATGCCGATGCTTGCGAATACTATGAATGGCTTGTATCGGCTGTCTCAGACACCACAAAAGAAAATATTTCTGAAGAAACAATCAAAAAGGCAATTGACCAATTATTTCATTTTATCCACATATTACAGAGCGCAGATCACCTTGAAATAGATGAAAGAGTTCAAATGATAGCTCCTTATGATTGGCAGAAGCTCTTTCGCTCATTTGACATGGAGCTTGTGGACATAAAAAACACCGTTGACAGGCACGATAAGGAAATTGTAAATATTCTCAAGTTAGTTCTCGATATGTTAAAGAAGAATATAACTTTCCTAGAAGCGCAACAAAAAGACTATGAAGCCGTTTTCGCTCCAGAAAAAATCTCAGAAGGGAAACCACAATGAGAAACGATCCAGTTGGCGATGAGCTTCGCAAATTGAGAGAAGAATTTGAAAAAATAGTCAATGGCGCACAAACCGAGAATGATAAAACTGTGTTAATACCAGAACGTATAGCCAAACTTTTCGGGCTAACAACTGCTCAAGCTAAAGCATGGATAAAACAAGAACCAAACTACACAATAGCAGACGAAAAGAAACAGTTTCCTTCATGGAGAAAGAACAGACGAAGACGTTACAGAACCTGTAAGACTGGTTTTGGACAAATTTTCATGTTCGTCTAGCCGCGGTAGATGGGGAACCTGAGGAGTGCTGCTACGCCGCCTAAAGCCAGTAATTTGCTTCCTGCTTCGTGTTCAGTGCTGACAACTGTAACGCTGCCCGCACGTTGCTCAACCTCCCGCATGATCTTCTCGATAAGAACTCGCTGCTCATCCTCCGAATCTCGCAGCAAAGTGTCAGCCAAAATGAGCTTCTCTATTGCGCCTATTTGTGCTGCGTTCTCCACATCGGCAAGACCATAAGTTATTGTGTTTTCGCCTTTTCCAAGGCGCTTCATTGCTTCCTCCATAACCTCTGTTTCTTCCAGTACGCGCATTTTGTGAGCTGCTTTTAGCAGAACGCCTGAACGCATCGCTTCATAGATCCCAGCTACGCCTCCGTTGTTTACGCTTTTTACATCTGCAATGGATTTTGCCATGTCGGGTGCGTTATCTTTGAGGTACGTGGTGAAACCGTTCTTTGTAAATCCCACGCCAACGACCACGATAGAATTGTGGTTTTGGCTCCATTGCTGGCTTAGGCTGTTTGTGGCGCGTTTGTAATATTCGTTGGTGGCACCATCTCGCTTCTCTGCCTCGTGCTTCCCTGGCAACTTAATGCGTTCCTCAACTTTAATTTCTATACCGTACTGTTTGGTTTCAGCTACAGCGTAGCCTTCGTCGTCTATTGCGATTATGAGAAGAGGCTTCTCGACTTCGCAGGCGCGAGTTAACCTGTCTAGTGCGTGTTTTTGCCAGCTGGGTTTCACGATGGTAATGGGTTGGTTGAGGCTGACGCTAATAGTATGATGTGCGCCTGTGGGGATGATGTCGGGCGCGTGGATGATGATGCCGTGAACCCGCAGCTTGCCTAGAAACTTGTCCCATGCTACCGATTCGACTTTCACTCCCATGAATGCTGAGACGCGCTCACCGCTTTTTGGTCGGCTTGCTTCAGTGTCGGATTTGATTGCACGGCTCGTGTAGGCGTAGACTTCGTCGTCCTTGTAAATGACGTTATACAGATGCCAAAGGTCATCTTGAGAGTCAGGAACAACTTTGACGAAGCCTTGACGGAGGTTTGTTTCGATGATTTTCAAGTTTGGTGCATCTCAGTTTTAGTATTGTGATGCGTTTTGTGGCGTAAAAACGCTGTGGAAGAATATGCATAATGTGATGTTCTGCATGCTTTGAATGCTTACCTGTTTGACGGAATGGAATTAAGCTAAATTAGAATTAAGGTTGATTGTGTTAGACTGAGAATGTTGCATACTTTTTCTCCGTTCGCGAGACTTTTCTGTATAGTTTACATAGTGTATTGGTGCAAATCTTAAGTTCATGAAATAGTCTATATAGAAATGCAGCCTCGAGTGCCTTCGTCGGGAGTAAAATCTTTGGCGGGTCAAAACGCAGGGCAGGGTTCAAAAAAAAATGATATCTTCGACTGCTCGTTGTTTTTGTCCCCTTGAGTCTTGCCGCGTTGGGGGTCCGTCAAAGCAAAATTTTTTAATCAGCTAAAACTTTTTGATTCAGTGGTAATAGATGCATAAAAGCATGTTCGGCAAAATCTTTGCCCTACTTAGCCCCGTTCCTTTGGCATTTCTTCCGTTTAGGATTGTTAATCTGGGCAATCTCATTTTGTTCTTCTACTCCTAGCATAAGCCTATTTTTTTGCTATTTTCTTAAGGTGTTCGGAGACAGCACTTAAAAGTCGTTTCAGAATGATTCTCGCGGCCTTCTTGTCCAACGGTTCATTTTCGTTTCCACATTTTGGCGAGTATATACATGAAGGGCACCCTTCTTTGCATTCACAGTTGTCGACTAACTGCAATGTTTTATCCCACAACTCGTTTATTTTGGCATAAAGAGTTTCTGAGATCCCGATGCCCCCTTCGAATCCGTCATAAATGAAAATTGTTGGTCGCCCCGTGTCGGGATGTAGAGGCGTTGAGAGTCCTCCTATGTCCCATCTGTCACACATGGCAAATATCGGAGACATTGCTATCATAGCGTGTTCGACCGCATGCAGTCCTCCGTCGAAATCAAGTTCTTTATCTTCAATTTCCAGTCTGATTTCCTCAGGAATTATGAACCACATGCCCACCGTTGAAAAAGACAAAGGCGGCAAACAAAGTGGTTTTCTATCCACAACAGCATCGTATGTCTTTACGACATATTCATGGTAAATTTCTGTAATCGACAACTCTCCGATTCCGACTGTTACTCCATTTTGTTTCTCTTCGTATGTTTTCTTTACAGCAACATCCACGGTTTTCTTGGTTTCAGTGTGGTAATTGACGTCTTCTCGTTTTACTCTAGCTGTCAAGTTGTTCAAGTTTAGTTCTTCTGAGATGTAAGTTTCGCCTTGATGTAGTAGGACGGCACCTTCGTGGACTTCTTCGTAGGCTTTAGTCAATGCAAGTGTTTCTAGAATGTTCCCGTTGCAGGTTACCGTCACGGTTTTGTCTGAGATGCTTTCAAGGTTTACGATTTCCACTGGTCTTGCAGTGCCAGAATAGACCCAGCCTCGGGGTGTTTTGCGGACCAAGTTTTGCTGTTCAAGAGCGCTGATGCTTTCTTCAAAAAGCTGTGGAAAATACTCTTTGTCTTTCTCTGTTATGGGAAGTTCAGAGGCGGCGCACATTATGTGGCCTAAAGAAATGTATTGATTATGCAAATCAATTATTGCTTGCTCATGGGGTCGGCCAAAGAAGTCTTGTGGATGCTTCATGAAGTACTGATCCAGCGGGTTTTGGAAGGCCACCAAGGTGACTAATGAGTCTGTATTGCTTCTTCCTGCGCGCCCTGCCTGTTGCCAAGTTGAAATAACTGTTCCTGGGTATCCCGAGATTATTACAGAATCTAAGGAGCCAATGTCAATTCCCAATTCCAAGGCGTTGGTTGAAACTACGCCAATCAGGTTCTTGTTTTTTAGTCGGTTTTCGATTTCTCGTCGTTCTTGGGGTAAATAACCTGCTCGGTAGGCGGTAACGGAGTTTGCTAATTTTGGAGACTTCTTTTGGAGTTCTTCTTTGGTCCATCGCGTGATGAGTTCAGCCATTTGTCTCGAAGTTGTAAAGCAAAGGGTTTGGAGATTGTTGATAACGTTGAGGGTTAAGAGGTCTTTGGTTTCCTGATGTGTGGATCGCCGAGTAGTTTGTGTGTAATCGATAAATGGAGGGTTCCAGAAGGCGAATAATTTTTTTCCTCTTGGGGCGCCGTCTGCTGAGATGATCTCAAAGTCTTTTCCGGTTAGTCTTTTCGCATGTTCTTCTGGGTTTGCGATTGTGGCTGACGAGAGTATTATTCGCGGATCCGCATGGTAGTAGTTGCATATTCGCATCAGTCGCCTGAGCAACATTGCAACGTTGGAGCCAAAGACTCCCCTGTAAACGTGCGCTTCATCGATAATAACAAATTTGAGGTTTTGCAGGAAAGCCCGCCACTTAAAGTGCCATGGAAGATACTGGTGAAGCCCGTATGGGTTGCTGAGGATAATTTTGGAGTTTTCACGTATGCTTGCCCGCTGATGTTGAGGAGTATCGCCATCGTAAACATTGGTATACGCATCTATTCCTGTTTCTTTTTCCATTTCTCGCAAGACTTTTAACTGGTCATTTGTGAGGGCTTTCGTCGGATATAGGTACAATGCGGTGGTGTTCTTGTTATTGGTTAGGGCTTCAAGAACTGGAATGTTAAATGCCAAGGTTTTTCCTGAAGCGGTCGGAGTGACTATTACGACGTTCTTGCCCTGTCGCACTTTGTTTATAGCTTCAGCTTGATGGGAATACAGACGGATTTTTCTATTAAGCAAGCAGTTTTGAATATTCTCGGGTAAGGGCTTTTCTAGGTCGCCGAAGATGGCTTCTTGAGGAGGAATTTCTTGAAGGTGTACAATCTGTTTCTTGTAAGAACTCATTCCTTCCAAGCTTCGGATGAAATCCTCTATCACAGGTTCCACTCCTCATAAAGCCTGGAAAACAGATCTCCAAGAGTTATTAGGTCTTGCCTGTTATGTTCCACGATCGCAACTAGGGGTCCGATGTTTCCAGTTTTAAGATATGTGTCATAGAAGTCTGGAACCAATGCGCCTGGAATGTCGATTTCTCTTTTGATGCCATAATATTTTTCCACAGTTTCGAGACGGCAATTAGCAAGTTTCTTCTTAAATGCACGTCTGGTAAAATGGAGAACGTCAAAGTGGGGGTTGTCCAAGGCGGCGTCCAAACCATAATATGCTAATCTCTGTTTAATGTATGGAATGTCGAAGCTTCGTCCGTTAAAAGTAATAAGCGACGATTGGGGTTCAAGTTGTGAGATAAGAGCCCAAATGGCGCTTGGTTCATCCTGGATGTCGCGAAGCAAGAACTGGCTTGTGGCGATGCTACTTTTATTCGGTTTAGCAATGCCCAACAGAATTATGGGCCTTTCTGAAAGACCCAAAGTCTCGATGTCTACTATCGCAAAGTTTTCATTATTGCAGAATCCTGCTAAGTAGTGAACTAATGGGTGGGACTTTGGAAGGCGTTGTCCCAGCCAGTTTTGGGTCTGCAAAACTTCTTTTTCATCTATTAGTCTCATAAAAGCTTGAGCGTGTTTTCTCCATAGAGGATGATTTTTAAGTTCTTCTATTGTTTGATAGCCTTGTTGTTTGAGGGCGCGTTCGCGTGTTGGGCCAATTCCAGGGATGATTTTGAGGTCGGAGATCATTAGTCTTCTGCTTTCTTCATAGTTTGCGGTTTTAAAATTGCAAACGCTGGTACTCGAGATTTGATAACATTCGCCATGTTCATTGGAAATAACTTTTCCCGGAATTGCTTCTGTCAGATTTTTGTTTTTGAATTTATGGATCAGTTTTCTTTTGAGTTTTAACGCTTTATCGTATTCTGTATTCCATATCCAGCTTTCTGCCCTGCTTCGGGCCGGTTCTGTTTTCTTCTCGTTTTCAGAGATAACCGTGTATTCTTTGGTGCTCACAATTCTGTGGCGTAAGCTCTCAGCCGCTCGCATTAGCGCCATTTTGTCTTTAGAAGCGCCATCAGGTTCAGATGTTCTTTGTTCTGAAACCGCCTGCCTGCTTGGCGTTTCCTTAAGGCAAGTAGAACCACGGGTTATCGTGAATGTTGGAAGTAAAAAAAAGTTGCATGACTTGCAGAACTTGTTCTCCTCATAGTCTTTTAAAGAATGAATTTTGCCGCATTTTCCGCAGACGTAATTAACTGGCAACTCAATCGGTTTAGAGTCTCATAGGTGGCTATAAAAGTAATGCGTCATTTGACAGAAAACAGAAGATAGCGACATATCGATGAAATGACAGAATACCCGAATCTGTGAGATGCACATTTTTATGTTGCTTAATGCCGATTCAGGTTCAAGTGAAATTGTACCCTCAAGGGAAAATGTTCATTTAGAGGAAATGCCGCTGGGGGAGCTTTTGTCATCTTGTTGAATTGCGCCGCATTCAGGGCAAA
>CAVXEQ010000001.1:0-800587 GCA_963760905.1 Candidatus Bathyarchaeota archaeon | reverse complement strand
CCGCATTCAGGGCAAAAATGAGCCGTTTCCGGAATCTTGTTTCTGCAGCGGGGGCAAATTTTCAAGATAATCTGAGGATGGAGTGGTTTGCCGCACATGTTGCAGTATTTCCAGCTTGAAGCTACTGGGGCACCGCATTTTGGGCACGCAAATTGTTGAGAGTAAGATGGGACAGGAATCATTATAAAAGCTGAATTTATAGTCTCAACCACCAACAAATAATATGTTGCACTTTCTCTTTTGTCTTTTTGTTTGTAACTGTTACTTCTTAATGGTTCCAAGAGGAGGAGTTTCTTCTGTCTGTTACCTTACTCGTGTTTTGGTCCATGAGAGATTCTTAATGTTTGTTTTTAACCATGTTTATATTGAACGGCTAATTTAGAGAAATGGATAAGTTTTATGCCACTTATGAAAGCGATTCAAGTTAGTGCTCCGGGAGCGGATTTTGAGCTGGTTCAAAAGGAAATTCCTGAACCAAAAGAGCATGAAGTGCTCCTTAAGGTGGAAGCCTGCGGAGTCTGTCACGGGGACGCAATCGTCAAACAAGGACATTTTCCCGGCTTACAGTATCCAAGAACCCCTGGTCACGAAGTTGTTGGAAGGATCGCAAAATTAGGTTCAGAGTCACATTATTGGAAGATTGGGCAACGAGTCGGCGTAGGCTGGCGTGGAGGACACTGCTTTCGCTGCAAGTCCTGCCTCAAAGGTGAATACTGGGCCTGCGAAAGCCCCCTGGCGACAGGCATCTCAACTGACGGTGGATACGCCGAATACATGATTGCCCGCATGGAAGTACTTACCTCTATTCCAGATGAACTCACATCTGTAGAAGCGGCACCCCTTCTTTGCGCAGGCGCAACCACCCTCGGCGCTTTAAAAAGCAGTTCAGCAAAAGGAGGCGACTTAATCGCCATTCAAGGTTTCGGAGGGCTCGGTCACTTAGCGTTACAGTTCGCGGTCAGGCTCGGTTTAAAAACTGCTGTCATATCTCGGGGCAAGGAAAAAGAGGCATTAGCACGCGAGCTTGGAGCTAAAATCTACATCGATACAAACACTGCGAATGCAGCGGACGAATTGATGAAGCTGGGGGGAGCACGAGCCATCTTCTGCACGGCACCAAACAGTAACGCCATCGCGGAACTCGTTGAAGGGCTTTCCCGTAATGGGCAATTGATAATTATTACTTTTGTTAATGAGCCGATGCAGATTTCACCAGTCCAACTAATGCGTGCCGTTCGATCTGTAAGCGGCTGGGTTGGAGGAAACGCTGCCGACACGCTGAAGTTCAGCGTTCTAACGCATGTTGTTCCGATGGTGGAGGTTTTTCCGCTTGAACAAGCCGGGGTGGCTTTTGAGCGGATGATGACTGCAAAGGTTCATTTCAGAGCTGTCTTAAAGATAAGTGAGGGTAAAGCATGAGTGATCTTTTAAAAATCATTCAAGAAAGACAGTCCGCGAGAGTGCCTTTTGATCCGAATCGGCCAGTATCAAGGGAGAACTTGAAGCAGATTTTAGAGGCTGCAAGTTGGGCCCCTACCGCGCATAACATGCAAAACTTTGAAGTGGTAGTTATCGACGATCAGATGGTTCTTGAAAAGATAGGTAGCATCAAATCACGTATCTCTGAAGAGTTTCTGCGGGAAAATTATGAGCAGCTTTCTTTCTCAAAAGAGGAGTTGTTGAAAAAGAAAACCGGAATCTTGGGTGCGATGTTTCCGCCTGCCTGGGTTGACCCGTTGAAGATCGCTGAAGTTGCCCGTGAAACTGCGCCCATGCCGTTGACTCAGTCTATCCGTGGTAGCCCAACTCTTTTGCTTGTCTTGTTTGATTCTAGGAAGAGGGCACCCGCTTCAGGAGGCGACGTTTTGGGTTTTATGAGTCTTGGCTGTGTTATGGAGAACATTTGGCTTATGGCGAATTCTTTGGGCATTAGCCTGCAGATTCTTAGTTCCTTTGCCACTGCCCCAGTAGAAACAGAGCTAAAGCAACTTCTCAGCGTTCCCTCATACATGAAAATTGCTTATACTTGCCGCTTAGGATATCCGGTTGGCTCAACCAAGTATCTCAGAGTCCGTCGAGATGTCGAAGACTTCTCCCACCATAACCAATTCGGAAACAAAAACCTGTAGCAAGGAAGCGTTGTCCTTCGCTTTCACCCATTTTTGGCCTTCTGCCGGTCAAGGATGCCATAGGCAAAAGTTTTTCACAATG
The DNA here is from genome assembly GCA_963760905.1 of Candidatus Bathyarchaeota archaeon. Classification (GTDB taxonomy): domain Archaea; phylum Thermoproteota; class Bathyarchaeia; order Bathyarchaeales; family Bathycorpusculaceae; genus JADGNF01. The sequence goes on along the minus strand of CAVXEQ010000001.1, from coordinate 798,376 downwards.
TATCGTATTAGTTTATCGTTTTTAGTGAGCATTTAACTTAATAATGTGTGCGCGAGTTGATAATTTATGAACGCCGAGATAAAAATTCTGAAACCATTCAAACCAAGCGAGATTATTCTCATCTGCGGATTACCCGGTATGGCATACATTGGAAAACTCTCAGTGGACTATCTCATACAGCAACTCAAGGCAGAATTGATAGGTGAAATTTACTCGAAACATTTCCCACCTTATGTCATCATAAAAGAAGATGGGCTCGTGGAGCTCCTAAGCAACGAAATACACGCGTTCAAAGACGAAACTGGACAAAACATCGTTTTTCTTTCAGGAAATTCTCAGGCTTTCTCTCCTGAGGGACAATACGAGGTTTCCGAGATGGCCTTAGACTGGGCTATTGAAAACGGCGCAAAAAAAGTCTACTCTGTAGCGGCGTTAGCTACCGAGAGGCAGTTTGATGTCCCAGACGTTTACGTTACAGCCACCTCCGCCGCTTTGCTAGATGAAGCCAAAGCACAGGGTGCTAAGTCTTTGGATCATGGCATAATTGGGGGTGAAAACGGGTTAATCATAGGTCTTGCGAAGAAGAAAGGTATTGACGGTGCTTGCTTGCTGGCGGAAACCCATGCTTATCAAACTCCAACAGGCGAATATGTGATTGATCCAAGGGCCGCTAAGGCAGCGTTAAATGTTCTTACCAAAATTCTAAACATTAAAGTGGACATGGAGCCTATGGAGAAACAAGCCATCGAAATGGATGAGGCATTCGCGAAGATGGCTGAAATTGAGCGGCGCGTAAGAGAAGAAATGACGCAGTCAGGCAAGAAACCCAGCTACGTTACCTAAAAACGGGGTGCTTGTGTGGAAAAGGACATTTGGATAAAACGCTACCCTGCGGGGAAACTGAGTGCGCCAGTGGCAATTGTGGGTTCTCCTGGATTGCGTAGCATCGGCAAGCTTGTTGTGGATAGTCTAATTACCCAAACAAAAGCGAAGTTAACTGCAGACCTTTATTCAACTCATATGCCATCAATTTACCAGACCAAACCTACCTACGCTGCCCATCCATCATTACCGGGAATGGGTGGAGCTATAGTGGAATCCGGAACGTTAGATTTTCCCAAAGTTCAGTTTTACGCATGTCAAAATCCATCTTTGATTCTTGCGAGGGGCTACCATCCAAACTTTGAGGGGCAGTTCGCGGTCGCGGAGAAGGTTGTGGACTTTCTAAGCGAAAAGCATGTGAAGCAGATGATTGTTGTGGCGGGTTTCGGGTCAAAAGACAAGAAAATCTGCTGTGCCGCAAACAGTCAAAAAGCCATTAGCGACATGAAAGAAAAATTCGACGTGGGGATCGGCTACAAAGGTCCATTCATGGGTTTTTCGGGTCTCGTATTTGGGTTAGCGAAGCTCAAGGAAATTGATGCGCTATGTCTTTTCGCCAGCACCGAACCCAAAGAAGAGGATTTGGAATTGCCTGATCACGAAGCTTCTGACAGAGTTGTTGAACTGTTGAATAAGATGTTGGCTTTGGATAAACAGTAGTTTTAGCTAATCTTCGAGTTTCTAACTTGTCTTCCAAGACATTTGGTGCGAGGCAAAGCTTTTGTGCGCCAACCCCATGTTGATTAACAGTTGATTGAAGTGACGCCGCCGAAATACCACGTTTACATTGAATATGAGCAAGACACAGAAAAGTCAGGCTTGCGCTTCAACATTTCTGAAGAGGAACTCAGGAGAACTTTTGTTTTGCCGTTTAACGCTGGGAAGCCTTTTTGGTTCGGCGGCAGATTACTCAGCCCTTCAAAAGTTGAGAGGGCAATCATCTTTTGGTCCAGCGAAGACTGTAACAAACTCGTCCTACCTACCGGCGAAGGCGTCACAAGCTGCAAAGACAAAAAACTCGTTATTGAAAGCGTTTGTTTGGGAAAAGTCAAGGGTGTTCACCTTTGTACAGAAAAATTTCTTATTCTGCTTGATAAGACAGGTGAATCGAAAAGTGCTGCTTCTGGGGCGGTTACCGGCGGCGGAAGAAGGCGAGTACATATAATTCACGGGAAAGACGAAGCCATGAAACAAGCAGTTGCTAAACTTTTGAGGAAGCTGGGTCTTGAACCCGTAATTCTGCATGAGCAACCAAACCAAGGGCGAACTTTACTGGGCGAGTTTTCAGAATATTCAGACGTTACCTTTGCAGTCGTTTTGCTTTCTCCCGGCGATCCTGCAGTAGCTGTACCTAGGGCAAGCCAAAACATAATTCTTGAATTCGGGTTTTTCCTGGGCAAGCTTGGAAGAAAAGGTGTTCTGCCATTTTACAGGGAAACAAAAGGATTCGATCTGCCAGTGGACATTCTAAGCATTGGCTATTCAAAGTTTGATGAGGAAGGCACTTGGAAATTCAAAATAGCAAAGGCGTTGCAAGAATGCGGTTACGAAATTGAACAAAGCAAAATAAGTTAAATATCCGCTTTCTGATTTTGCGCAGAGATATGCCTAAGGGAATGCGTTTAGCTTTAACACTATCTTCGGGATGAACAAAACGAAAAATCTTCGAAGCCAGAAGAGTTAATGGCGCCACGTTTCAATGCTAAATAGAAGCCCAGAAAACCCAAACTACAACCACCGCAAACAAACGCTGCCAAACACTTATAAAAACGCAAATAAATAAGACCTGCTACAACATAGCAGTGTTAGAGAAAACCAACGGTAGAAGAACCGATTAACCTCGCGTAAACCAGCGGGGCTAAAAATTTGTTGGCGTGCGGGATTGCCCAAGCCTGGTATGGGGCAGGCCTGCTAAGTCTGTGGTCGAAAGGCCGCGTGGGTTCAAGTCCCACATCCCGCGCCAAGCTTCTTTTCACAATTAAAGCTTGAATATGGTTTATTTTCCTAAATAAGGCTGAATTTTTATAGCCCAAAATTTTACCATGCACCGGTTTCCCCTTAGCGTTTAAATTCCACGCGAATTAATTGGGCAGAAGACGGCTCTGCCAAGTTCATTTGTTTTACGATTGTCAGACTTATGAAAAGTCTTATTAGCGCTAAGTAGCGTAAATTGAAAGATCGAGGATTATTATGCCTGTTGAAGAAGAAAATTCTATCCGCCAGAAGATCGCAGATTTATCGCCACGCAAGACCGCAAGAATGGCGGGGCTTTTTTACCTCATTTTCATATTAACTACTGTCTTAGCCACGTCTATCCGCGATAGATTTATTGTATCAGGAGATGCAGCCGCCACAGCAAACAATATTATTTCTTCTCAGGGGCTATTCCGAGTTGGTTTTGTAACTGAATTAGTCTCCGCAACGTTTTTCGTTTTAGCCGCATGGGCGCTTTATGTGTTGTTAAAACCTGTTAACAAGAACCTGGCTTTGCTGTTCTTGTTATTAAACTTGGGCGGTGTCGCTGTAGAGTGCCTTAATGCGCTGAATCTGTTTGCTGCCCTTCAGTTTTTGAGCGGCGCTAACTACTTAAGCGTATTTCAAACAGGTCAACTGCAAGCCATGGCAATGTCCTCTCTCGATTTGTACACAAATGGTTTTCTACTCACCCAGATATTTTTTAGCGCTTGGTTAATTCCCCTTGGATACTTAATTTACAAATCGCGCTTCCTTCCTAAATGGTTAGGCTTACTGATAATCCTTGATTTCTTCGGTAATATGAGTTGGTTTTTACAGGGTTTCCTTCTCCCCAACTATGAAATATTACGGTATCCAGGAAATGCGATCAGCTTCATTGCCGAAATTGCTCTTACTGCATGGCTTTTGATTATGGCAGTAAAGAACCAGAAATAGAATGACTATGATTAAGTAAAGAGGTTGAAAAAAGATAGCTCAATCAAAAGATATCTGGAGAAAGATAGTAGTGCTGGCGGTCGTGGGTGGATTAGCCTTCTGGGCAGTTTCCATCGCAACTTCCCTGGTTCCCATCACAGTGGATTATAGAGCTGCGCGATGGAGTGCAGAAACGGTTTGGGTCGGTTCTTTGCCTGCTGGTATGATTATCGGATTTTTAATGAGCTTTGTTCTGGTTCGTTTTTTTGACAAGATTCCGACAAAGAATCCAATTCTAAAATCCTTAATACTAAGCCTCATTGCCCTAGTCATTGGCGCAATCCTACTGGAAGCTCCCGCAAGTTTTGGGACGAGTGATGCCCTTTATTACTTCCTCTTCGGAACAGTGCTTAATGTACCAAGGTTTCTTTTTGTTGGAATAGTTATTGGCTATCTATACAAAAAGCTGTACGGATCAGAGAGTTTACGCCAATCAGACAAGTACTAACCATATCTGTTTTGAAGATGCGTAGGATCTGGTGTGAGGATTGCCGTGTGGTTCAGATGCAGTTTAAACAAACGGAAAATGGGAATAATTTGTTGGGACTAACGCTGAAGAATACCGTGGGAAAGCTCAAGTTTGTCAAGCTTTTCAGTTTTAGTTTGGTTTGAACTCTCAGCTTCTCAGCGAAGGCTTCCGCATGTTTGAGGTCTTCACTGTTAGCCTGCCAAGGTTTCTCGCTATTGGAATAACTATTAGCTACCTATACAAAAAGCTGCACGGGCAAGCCTAATTTTGGTCTGGTTTGAACCCGTTTCGTTATGCAATCAGTGGGTCCACCAAATTCCGATAATCCACGAGTTTTCGTGTGGAATTTAAACGTGGGTGTAAATCAAACATCCCGCGTCATGCTTATTTTCTCAATTTAGCATCAAAATTAGTTTTTTTTCCTTATTGGGCTCAATTTTTGTCCAGAAATTTTGATGTATGCCCTTTTTGGTCGGCGTTTAAATTCCACGCGAATCAAGACCCAATCAACGTTAGGTAATAAATAGCCATTTTGGGGATGAGTCCGATCCGAACTTGTTTCTTGATTACCCAACGAATCAGTATTTGTTTTTTACAATCATCGGTCAAGCAACTTCTAAAACTTCGTCTTGCTATCCTGCAGCTAACCCAAGCAAGTGCTCCGTCTTGCTCCATAACTGTCTCTGCAAATCTTCGTCGTACGACGCAGGACAAGTAAATACTTCCTTTTTCTTAGCGAAACATTTTCCTGAAACATCCTTAACTTCATCGGAGGAAGATAGGTAAATCGATGTTTCCGCCCCTTTTTTGGCGTTTATCTGCATTGGACGAACCATTTTAAACATAATGAATGAGCTTAGGCTGCCGCTGTTTTTTCCTAGGTTAGTCGCGACAAAACCAGGCATAAGCACATTTGCCGTTACACCAGATCCTCTTAGACGCCTAGCCAACTCATAGGTGAACATCATTAGCATCAGCTTGGTGTTTGAATAGACTGGCGCACGCATGCTTGAGTAGGCTTTCGTTTCCACATAATTCTTTTCGCTCTGAAGATCTTCAAGATCAACTCGGCCATTCTTGGCTAGTCCAGAGCTCACATTTATTATTCTGGAAGGAGCACTTTTCTCTAGCAAATCAACCAGCTCGTGCACAAGCAGAAACGGACCTAAATAATTAACTGCGAGTGTTCGCTCAAAACCTTCAGGCGTAACCTCTCGCTTATTGAAAAGCGCCCCAGCATTATTTACCAGCACGTCAAGTCGGTCATATCTCTTTTTGAACGCCTTTGCGAAACGCCGAATTGAATCCATCGAAGACAAGTCACAAATCATAAGATCAACAGAGTTGTTACCTGTCTGCTGAATTATTTCTCTTTGAGCATTCTCTCCTCGAGTCTGATCACGCACAACCATGACAACAGTTGCACCCATATTCGATAGGCCTAATGCGGTCTCTTTCCCAATCCCCGAGTTGCTCCCAGTTATTACGCAAACTTTTCCTTTCATATCAGTCAAACTAATACTTCCTTACTCTCCAATCCACTTAGTCCGTAAATCAAAAAGAAAAAATGAAGATGTTTCTAGAATGGTTTGAACAAACCCGTGAATACAAGCCATACTAGAAGAGTTTTAGCTATGAAACTAAGCACTATGTATGTTCTTTCTCCGTAGAGATAGTCTTTCCATTTCCCGACGCCTTTGTATTGAAGAACTTGGTTAACTGCAAAGCTCATGAACAGCACCAGATATACAAATAATATCGCATAGACAAAGTTTGGAACATTGTTTCCGCTATTAATTACAGCACCAGTAAAGTAAGCGAAGAGAACGACCCATGGAAATCCTCCTGAGATGCTGCCCAATATGAAGGGAGACCAACTGGTTTTTTCAGTATTTTGGTTCAATTTCTCCATCAGGTAGCCAAACATTATCATCATCGCGTTTAAGACAAATATCATTGCCAGTGACCAGAAATCCCAGATTCCAACGAAAGTTGATATAACCCAAATCATTATTGAGCTTGAAAAGGCGTACTCGTACCACCTGTAGGGGTTCATGCCTTTCTTTAAGTTCTCGTTGTAGCTTTTGTTCTTGGGGAAAGCGATTATTAAGTGTGCAAATGCTGATATCAGCGGGAAAGCTGCGAGCAATGCACCCAAGTGATTTACTGAGAAGATTATTTGTGGGGTGGGAACGCCAAAGAATGCTGGGTTTGTTGGAGATACATGTTGGAAGCTTAGGTAGAATGTGTACAGGTCTGTTCCTTTTGGCCATGTTAAGGTAAAGGTTAGTGCCAGAATAATGATGCCGTTTATGAGTTGTAAGATACCCGCGCCGATGTTGAATCGTTTAAGGTAGGGAAAAGATATTGGTGATTTAGCGATTATTTCCTGTCTCTCTTTATAATTCATTTGGCTTTCTCCTTTCTGTTTTCTTTTTGTCTGTCAGTGTTAATTAAATTAATGGAGCAGCTGGATCCTCTACTTCTACTGCAACTTCATTTCTCCTAAGGAAACCAGGAATAAACGGCGGATTATACAACATTGTAAATACCTTGCCTTTTATTTTAATTTCTGCCTTGGCTAATTCGTCTAATAATTCTTGGGTTTCCTTTTCAAAATGGGCTTCTGACCAGCCTCCAGAAAAGCACAAAGCAGCAACTAGACGCTTTGGAATTTCAGCTATGCTTACTCTGTTGTCAGAGGGTTCAGGTGTAGTTTCAAGCGCGAATTCTTCAGGCATGACAAAAGCCATTGATCCTGTATCAGAAAGTACAGGCGAAGTCATCGCAATCTTCTGAGATACCACTGGAGCAGTCATTTTCACTTTTTCTTTCTGCTTGTTCCCACCAGTAATAAAGTTATAGAGCAGACTAAAGGCATCTGCATTTGGATCTTGCACTTTGGCAACGATAATTTTGGGGTAAGCACGTATCTCTACTTTGCCTACTTCTCGGATAACTTTGTACTTTATTGTTTGAACCATTTTTCCATTCTCCATATGACTTGTTTAGGATATTTTGCGTCTAAACAGCATGGCAAAAGAATACTGGAAATAGAAATGCCTCATAGTCAGAGTGTGAATTATTCTAGCCTAAAATAGCTCGAATCTTACAGTTAATTAATAGGGATCAGCTATGGAAACTGTTAAACTGCCTAAAATGCAAGATCGAGAAGTAGAGGAACTCATAAACGAACAATTCTTGTGCCGCGTCGCATTCAAAGGAACCACATATCCGTATATTGCGCCTTTCCAATACGCAGTGGTAAGTGGAACCATCTATTTGCACTTCACAGAATACGGCAAGAAAATGAACTTTCTTGAGCAAGGCACCCCTGTTTCCGTGGAAATCGAAAGATACACCCCAAATCTCAGCGAGTATGCCTTTGTAGTCTTGACTGGAAGACTGAAATTAGTTAAAAACTCAGAGGAGAAAAAAGTAGCAGTGCAGAAAATGGCTGAGGTAGGTAAAAAGAGACTTTCCCCAAACTTTCTGGTTGCTCATGGTTTTTCTAAAGGATCAGAATGGCTTAACTTTTCAGAAAATCCGGAAATTCTCATAATAAAGCTTGAAGTAACTGAAAAGATGGGGCTAAAATCTCCCTAATAATCAATATGCATTAGCACAAAAAAAGAAAAAAATAGAGTTGCTATTAAAGATGAGGGCTTTGTCGCAAGGTTTTATCCGAATTTCGCTAGCACTTCTCTTCCGAAGTCGGTTATTTCAATGGTGTTGAAATCGTAGGGGCCATGTCTTTTTTCGGGCTCAGGTATGTCGATGAGCTTGGATTTTGACAGGTGCCGCACTGCGTCGTTTAGGGCTTCAGGCATTAAACCTGTTTTTCTGTGTAAGAGGTCCACCGTCACTACGAGACCTTTCTCAAATTGGGAAAGGACTACAAGGACTCTTTTGGCTGTCGGGTCAATCATGTCGAAATCGTCTTGTTCAAAATCTTCAACCATTTAAAAACACCAGTCGTAACTAGGGCAGTCCCAAATAAAAACCATTTGAAAAAGCCCAATGAACAAATAGCTGACAAAAACGGAAAAGGGTTAGTGCGTCGCGTCCGCAGTGTGAAGGGTTATGGCGGGTTCTTTGCTGAGTGTAGCGCCGATTTCAGCTGCTCGAACAAGAACCCGTTCAGCTAAATCTTCTATTATCTGGGCGCATTAGGATGCTTTATGGAGTCGTGTTTTGGGCATCCCAGCGGTTCCAACAAAATTCCAATTATCCAATGCTTTTCGTGTGGAATTTAAACGTAGGTGTAATCTATCATTCCGCGCCAAAAAAGAAAAGGGTGCGTGGCATTTGAGTAAAGGCGTTGCTAAGAAAGTTGTTTGCTGTTTTGTCCTGCAGAGGCTGAGAAAACTGCATCTACCTTGATTATGCCAACGCTTTTAATTTGAAGCTTCCTAGCTTCCATAATTTTCTTTGAAAAGCTCTCAAAGACCGGTCCTGAAGTTTGGAATTCTAAGAAGGTTCCTTTTAATTGGTATCCAGTCATTGGTCCTTTAAACACGGCGATTGCAACTTTTTTGTTTTTCTGCAGGTTTTCTTTCGTTTTTATGATGAATATTTCCGCGAACGCTATTGTTTCTGAGTCAACGGGGAATACGCTCCATACTGGAACTACGTTGGGGGTGCCATCCGGGCTGACTGTTGCCAGCATTTTTGCTGAATCTGCTGCTGTTAGGGTGTCTACAACTTCTTTTGTTATGTTAACCATTTTTGGTCCTCGTGAAAAATGGTAAAGTTAATTTCCTAATATACTTTAGGGACATATTCTACGCTACTCATCCTAATCATGTAACAAAGTTCTCGTTTCTGTTATCCTCTATGACAAATAACTTAACAGGATCCCGTGGTTGTAAACCTTATATCCCTCGCCATTTCCGCTTTGGGGGTTATTTCTGTAACTATTTTCGGTATTCTTCCTCAAGACGGTTGCTCAAACCCGTCTCTTATCAAAGGGAAACGCTGAAAGGCAAACTGCTCGCAATATTGTTACGGAATTTGCAAAAAGCACTAGATAGTTCTTTTAGGTAAAAGGAACATACTCTTTTCATGCCCAAGTATTCCAAGCAACCATTACTAACGGCGATCGATGAAGAATACATGATGCTTATTGAGGTCTGTGAAGAATTTGAAAAACAAAAAATTGATAAAACAGCTCGAGAGAAATCTGGAAATCCAACGGGAATAATCATACGCAATCATCTCCTGAGAAGAAACCTTAACCTTTCAACGGTTCCAGAAGTCACAATTCAAGGATCAAAGATTAAAAATGATTTACTCCTTCTGAAGAGCGGCGTCGACCAAAACCAAGAAACCTTCCCAGTTGACAATGTAAAAATGGTGATAGAGGTTAAAAACAACGGTGCCGGTGGCAAAACCCTGGAAAACGGAAAGCGAGAAGACCCCAACAAGGTGGTTCGCTTTAAATTCAATGAGCTTGAAGGAACAACCAATGTGAAGAATTTTGCTGTTATCGTTCTTTCTGAAACGCTACTTCCACCTGGAGGCCCTTACAAATGGCGATTCAGAGAAGATATGATAGGCAAGGAAAACTGTAAAGTCTTTACCTTAGTGGCACGTCAACTGTACCCTCCGGGCGGGCTCTACGTCAAATCTAACATAGAGGAAATGCTTCAAAATAAGCAGATGAAAAAAACCGGAGAATTTCAAAAGCTAATCAAATACCTTCAAAATTTGTAGCCGTAAGAAGGAAAGCCTTAAGCGCGCGCCAATTTATGCTCTTATTCGGGCTTTATTTAGGGGTGTATCCTTTTCTGATGTATGACGTATGGCATAAAAACATTCGAAGCTTCGAAAGCCCTTTTACTCTATATTCCCAAGCATACCTCTCTGTTTTGAGTCTGTTATTCATTTTGCGTCACTCTATTGACTGATTCGAAGTGTATTTCGGTATTCCTTTTATTAATTTTTCTTGTATCGCCCTTGAGCATGCAAAATAGTAAACCCCGTTATTTTAGCTGAACCTATTCTATATTCGGGTGACATCTCTACCATCGAGGAGGTTCACTTTACCCGTGCACCAAATCTGATAAGACACAAAGAAGATTTATTTAAACAAGACAATAAACGAATATTTTGAAAAACTTTCCTTTAAGTAAAATATTGCCCTTTTCCAGACCTAACTCTGGCATTAATGCCATACCCTTGGAAAAAATAGTCGGCGTAACGTACGCAATAACTACAGAGCTTAAAAGGCGACAAGATTACGAGCCAAGCTGCTCAAGACAGTGTCAAAATCCGGAAAAAAGATCCAAACGGGACATCGAGTAATGAGTGGCACTCTTGATTATATTATGTTTGGGGAAAAGTTTACGCTATACACGAAGGAAAGGATAGCTTCAAGAACAACCGTAGTTATTCTTTTATGAGAAGGAGCGCTGAACATGCCAAATAAAGGAGAAACAGGCCAGCAAGATCGGTCGAAACCTCAGCCTGAAACCAAGAAGGCGAGAGATGATAAACGTAAGAAGAAAAAGTCTGCTCGACTTGAAAGACAAAAGTCCAGATCGGCGTAGACAGTTTGGTGTTCACAAACACTTCTCTTTTCTGTTTCTGAAAGAAATGAGAAATAGAATGAATAAGCCACCGGAGCTACCGCGAAAAGATGTTTGTAATGTATCTTCAATAGTTGCATCACGCTTAACGGTGCTTGCTGTTTTACTTGGCCTTTGGGACATCGGAAAAACCTATTTCGCCATCTTCGCCGAAAATTGAAGGTAAAAATAAAGTGCACAACCCTGTCGGCTATTCGCTTTTAACCTCTTTCCAGAATAGTGAATAAGAAGAGCTGAGTTTTCTTAAAAGGGGTAAAAAAGAGAGTAATATCTTAATCTTATGATTAGCTCCAATTTAAGGTCAATGTCTTCTGCTGCATACAAAACGTTTATCCTATATGAGCTGTTATATTGTTAACTCTACGTTTGGAAGTTAACCTGAACCAGCTATCTTTTGGCTACTGAGTCCAGTCTGAATTTGGATAAGAAGTGTCGCATATGGATTTGACTCAGAGAATAAATAGTAAAAATATCAAAGTTCTTCATGTTGATAGAGACATGGAATTTCTCATTGTATCAAAGGAAATATTGCAGTTACTTGGCAATTTTGAAATTGATTTAGCTACCACTGTTCTTAAAGCAAACAAAGCATTGAAAAAGAAACAGTATGATGTAATAGTTTCTGGATATAACCTCGGCAAGAAGAATATCTTTGACTTTATGAGCGAATTGAGAGCAAAAGACAACAAGATTCCTTTCATCATATTCTCGGTTCATGGGGAAATCGCTTCTCAAGCATTGGAGTTTGGAGCCTCAGCATTTGTCGAAAAAGACGGCGACTGCGAAAGGGTCTTTGCTTACTTGTCAAATAGCATAAAGAGAGTTAATATGAAGAAAGTGCCTATAACACCCTTCATCAGCAATTCTTTGAAAGAAAAAGCAGAACATTTTGAAAAAGAGTTTATGGATGAGAAAAGATGAGCATAACCCAAGAAGTTTCTAAACCGCATCAACGCTCAGTTGATAAGTGCCCAGAATGTACAAGCAAAAATCTAGTTCACGATTACGACACAGGCGAGACCATCTGCGGGGATTGCGGTCTCGTCTTATATGAGCAGATGTTAGATAAAGGACCAGAATGGCGAGCTTTTACCCAGCAAGAGAAAACATCAAGAAGCCGAGTCGGTAGTCCATCGTCATATTCAATTCACGACAAAGGATTATCCACTGCTATTAGTCAAGTTGACAGAGATGCGTTTGGAAGAAAATTACCTCTTGCAACAAGGCTGCAAATGTGGCGCCTCAGGAAATGGCAAATACGCAGTCGAGTGCACTCATCAACCGACAGAAACCTTGCTCAAGCCATGTCAGAACTTGACCGTTTATCAGACAAAGTTTACATTTCGCCACCAATCAAGGAAAAAGCGGCTGTTATTTATCGTAAAGCATTAGACAAAGGCTTAGTCCGAGGAAGATCAATCGTATCCATCACTGCCGCTTCACTTTATGCTGCTTGCCGTGGAAGCGGAACACCCAGAACTCTTCGCGAAATCGCTGAAGCTAGTACAGTTGACAAGAAAGATGTTGCGCGCTGTTACAGGCTTCTTTTGCGAGAGCTGGACTTTCACATGCCCATTGCTGACCCTTTGACGTATGTTTCAAAAATTGCAGAAAAGAATGAAATATCAGGTAAAACACAGGGTGCGGCCATAGCAATACTTAGGGAAACTAGACGAAAACGAGCTGCAGCTGGAAAAGATCCTATGGGCTTAGCCGCAGCTGCGCTTTACATTGCTTGCTTGCAGAATAGAGAGAAGAAAACGCAAAAAGACATTGCGGAAGCAGCAGGAGTAACCGAAGTTACAGTTAGAAATAGGTACAAGGCACTAAAGAAACAGCTAAATCTAGAAATACCCGATTGAGCTTGTTTTAGCCTTGTAGTTTTCGATCCTCTTTTTGAGGATTTTCAGGAGGAGCAGGCAATACAATCTACCTCAACACACAGTATCAGGACAATTAGCCAGCTTAAGAGTAAAATTCGGGGGCTAATTCTCAGTTTGCCGTTCAACATCGGTATTAGTGATTTGACCCAATTCCTGATCCGCTTTCAATAAGGCTAGGTTTCTCTGACACATAATTTAGATTCTAAGCAGGATAGAAGAATAGCGGTTTAGCAGGTATTCTTTTGTCACATTGTCAAACTGAAGTGTAACGTTGGTGAGTTTCAAACAACCTTTATTCCAATTGACCAAAGATGAACGCCAAACATTTTACAACCATAGAACCGCTAAAAGTTTTCTCCGACTTGGGGTGGACGTCAGAATTCTGCGTAGCTAATGTACTCTCTAAAATTGAAAACGTAATTTGATTCTCCAGAAATAAGGGTAAGCGGTTAATTCGAACTTTGCATTAGCGACATGAGCCAAACCGAAAAAATCAAACAAACTGCCGAAACCAAAAAAGTGAAGTAGAAACCTAAATAGAATGATGAAAAACCCGAAGCAAAGGAACCAATCATCGTAGCCACACCCACAAGAGCACTGTATACGCCTAAAGCCGAGCCATTCCTTCTAGGACTAAGCGAATTAAATACCAGCGTATTTGAGGCCGTGTAATAAATCGAGTAAGCAATTCCCGAAGCCAGCGGGTAAAAAATCAAAACAGGAACCAAAAACCACAACCCAGTAAACAAATACGCAAACACACCTAAAGTTCCATAGCCAACAATCCTGAGCGTCAGCCCTCCAATAGCAGCCTTAATTGGTGATTTTCGTTCGGTGTAAGGCCCCGCGTACCTAAAGGATACTATCTGCACAATCATACCTAACATTATAACTGAAAAAATCAATAAATTTGAAATATCGTTAGCTTCTAAAGCAGGGACCAATGATGTATTAAAGATACCTGAAGACAAAAAGAAAGCGAAAATGGCTAAGTATAGCAAAGGGGTATGTCGAGTAAGCTCATGCCTCAGGCTCCTAAAAACTCCCTTAAAATCATTCAAATCAGGAAATTTAAGAAATAAATAAGGCAAATGACGAAGCCTATGAAAGAAACTCTGTTTGTTCATAACTAAAACTTGCCTCTCAAACACCATTTGAGGTTCCTTTATTAAAAATGCAGCTAACCCTGCAGAAATTAACGATAAAACAGCCAAAGGAATAACTAAGTATTCCAAAGAAACATAAAATGACCAAACCATCCCTAATAGCAAACCAAGCGTCTGCCCTACGCTTGAAAACATTGAGAACTTAGCAAACGCCGAAGCCCACTTAGGTTTCTGCTCGGTTTCCATAACCAAAAGGTTAAGCGGTGTCGTTGAGGCAGTTGTAGAAAAAGAAAACAAAGCGTATAGAAAAGAAACCCAATAACCTGTTCGCACAAACAAAAACAACATTAGAATTAAAGTCGTGGTCAAAAAACTAATCACGATCAAGGACCTTCGTCGATGAAATCGGTCAGTCACAAAACCCCAAAACAATGCTGTCGGGATACTCACGGCGTTAAACAAAGTAATTGCCAGACCAACCTCTAGGACGGTTCCGTTAAAATTCAAAATCAATAACTGAACCAAAGTGCCCATAGGACCTACGGCAATATTAAACGGCAGAACGGAACTCACCCAACTAGAACGGTTTGCTCGGTTAAGAAAACCAAACCTTGGGCTTCTCGCTCGCGAACCCTTTTCAGAATTGCTCACTGATGAGCCACTTAACGCTCCAAGGTCAGAATCATCTGACATGAGCTAAATGTACCTAACAAGAGGAATGTAAAACTTGTTATTCAGATGAGCATTAAAGGCACAAAAACAAGTTGCAGAAAAATAATAAAAACAAGGGCCCTCAATCGTTGTACACTTATCTACAGAACCCCCTCATTTTACCGCAAACTTGGAAATCGATATTATAGGCGCCAAAAAATTGATTCAGTTGCCTTTTTCGCAAGGGATTAAATCGCGATGGAGCGCACGGTATATGATTTATATTCCGTTTCATTAAATCTCTGCATATGAAGCGGCAAGAGAAAACGCTGGAGCGCATTTACGAACGTGACCAATCTTCAGGTGCATACATAATAAGCGTTGCCATCGAGGAATATCCAGATGTATTCAATGAGTTGGACTCGGCTCCTTGGAGAAGAAGAGATCTGGATTATGATCTGCGAGCTTTCTTGGAAGAGTCTTCTTCAGACATACCCTTAAGGTATGATATCATCCTTCAGTTTAGCGTATCCAAAGAAAAAAAGGACATCGAAAAAGAAGACCGGATAAGAATAGGATTAAGAACGTACTTTTCTTTCGTAAGAAACTCCTTGCAAAGCAAAATACGCGGTTCTTACGAGAAAAGCGCTTTTTACGTATTGGCTTCTTTTCTCCTCTTGTTTACGTCTTACTCACTTCAGGCCCAAATTAAGGGTAACGATGTTATTTTCATCACTTTAGTAGATGCAGTAAGCATAGGTGGCTGGGTTTTCCTGTGGGAAGCCATCTCCACTCTTGCCTTCCGAAGTCGTGATGCTCGAGACAAATTCCGACAGTACAAACGCCTCAGTATTGCGCCAATCCGCTTCAACTATTTCCTCAAAGAGCAAGACACCCCGCAAAAAGCAAAACCACCATAAAGAACATTCAAAACCCTTTTTTTTCATGACCAGATTAATATAATGGGCGCTCCATGTAATAATAAGAACCAGAGTTTCTGGAGCATTTCATTTGGGGCTCTAATTACCTTTTTGATCTGCCAAAGCAATTTTCAACCAAGCTTAGCAAACAAATTACTCCCTGTTAGTGACCTGAAATTCTGGTAATTAAAAACAAATGATGTGAAAAAAAGTTGAAAAGTAAAAAAACTAAAGGAGAATATCTAGCGCTTCTGACAGTGAAATATGACATCCACCCCGACCTTCTCTTCTGTGCGTTACTTTCAGCTGGGGAAATTGGTGAAGCTAAGTGTGGTCCCCTCAAGATTGAGTACCGGGGTAAAATCGACGACAAAGTCTACTTTTTAATAAAAGAGGGGTCTCAAGTTGTCTCGCAGTTTCCAATATCTGAAGAGTTCCTGGCCCGGCATAGAAACCCCATCAGAAGCTTCATGGAAACTGATGCCGTTCAAAACTACAAGCCCGACCAGACTCAAGAGAAAGCATATAGCCAAATAGAAGACCTGAGAGTTGGAAAAACGCACGTTAATCTTAAAGCTGAGGTTTTAAAAGTTTCAAAACCTGAATATGTCAACACCAGATTTGGAAATCGAATACGTCTTGCAAAAGCGCTAATAAAAGATGGAACAGGAGAAATCAACCTTTGCCTGTGGAAAACGAATGTATGTGCTGTTTCCAAAGGTGACCAAATAGAAATAGAGGATGCGAAAGTAACAAAGTTCAGAGGTGCCCAGCAGCTGACGTTGGGTAATAAAGGCGCCGTGAAAAAGGTTGACGCTGTAACCGTAAATGCCCATTTTTCTTAGATAATGAAATTGGAAAACAGAAATAAGTTCTTTGAGTCGGCTCAAGCGAATATGTCTGTGGTTAAAAGCTGGCTAAATTTATGTTACGTTATTTCTAAACTTGTTGTTTGCTATGAACAACGAGTGTAAAATGTTTTCTTGAATTACATTGAAGAGGAATCCCTTTCAGAAAGATAGTTAGTGCTCGTTATACACGGTTTTGAGTGAGCTGAAAAACTTTTCCAATTAGAGAGTGAACTCGCTTTCGCTATCAATTTCTGTTGAGGAAGATTCTTGAGTTTTCACATCAAGCGTTTGCGCTAGCTGCTTCAAACCTTCTTCGTTGAGTAAATCCGACTCTAAATAATCTAGGATTCTGTTATCGTCTAATCCTATTGCCCTGGCCTCATCGACCGCTACTTGATAAGCTTGAATCTCCAGTGGTCGTTCCACATACTTCAATTGGTGATTACAATTTTTGCCATTTAATACTTGATGCACATGAACAAGCTCATGAATCACGTCAAGATAAATGTCAGTGAACTTTCCGCTCATGAAGTATTGTGGATTGATCAACAGACGTCCATTATAGTCTACTCCCATGTAGCGAGTGGATTCTGTAAACTCTACTAGAAGCTTTGCCAACACATCACTTGTTCTGTCGCCGAAAATTCTCTGAACGGCTTCAACGTTTCCAAAATTCCTGAAGTTATCTGTGAAAGGACATACGGATTTATTCATTTTGCGGATTATTTTTACGTTCAATAGCAAACACTCCTATTATTGCTGAACTAAGTGTGCAAATCTAACGAGAGGACTCATGATATATTAGCATCTCCTCTGAAAAGAGACGTTTTGCATGGCTAAAGTTAGTTTTCGTCTTTTATAGCTGAGACGGATGTTTTGCAAGGCGTTTAGACGTGGCATTAACACATTCAAAAATGGGAAATCCTGCAAGTATTCTTAGAGAATACAAGCAAAAATTCTTCATGTATTCTGATTTTTGGGCCGCATGTGTTTTGGTTACTATTTTGCTACTGAACGTTAATTTTATAAAACTTGCTTCGTTCATGTTAAATTGCGCAGTTTATGTTAAAATTAAAAATTGCTTCTCCCCGCTCTTGGAGTTAGTTTATGTTCTCTGCCCCAGTGTTGGTTAGAAAACAGACCATTATAAGGTAAACCGCTTGCTTTATTGCCAAATTTCTGTTCAAGACAAGTTAAATCAAAGTCTGTGCTTATGTATAAGTTGCAGGTCGAGGAGCACGCTTTAACTGCGATGCATTGAGGCATAGAGCGCATCGATTCAAACAGCGAAAAATCGATACGCGACTAAGACTTTGCCTCGATGGGCTGGACATGCGATGTTGCATCGAGGTAGTGAGCTGCGTGGTCAAAACGGTGAAAGACCATGTTGCGATCAAGACATCGCCTCAATGGACCGCGAACATATTAAGGCTTAGACTCTACCTGCAATTCTTTTATCTTATGCGATATTGCTAGCTAAAGCTTGTTGCCTATTTTTTCTCCGATGGATGAAGCCAGACATAACGCAACATGCCCTGAATAGACGTTAAGAAACGGGTTTTGTAAGGAGAAGAGTATATCTCTAAGTTACCCCCAACCATAATTACTTCAGAATTAAGTTCGGCAGGTTTAGGTAGAGCAACATGTGCCCAGTTAACAAGTCATATCGGACTCCTCACAACCGCATCAAAATTCTGGTAAAAGAAGCAAAGCAGATGGTAAATGGACCCTACTATTGCCCTCAATGCAAAAAGGAGCTAATGCAAATCTTGGCTGACCCAAACAAAAAAGAAGTATACGTCGTCTGCACATGTGGACTGGAAGAAAAGTTGCCCTACGCACCTGTTTTCCAGCCAGTGGACTACTACAGCAAGTTTATGGATTTGTACAAGAAACGAAGATATCAACTGCCCCCAAAACCTAATCCAAACGACGTTGCCTCTCGCCCTCCGGCATAATAATCGCATCTTCAACAGGTCCGTACGCGACACTTTTTCCCTCCAAAAACAAATTACCCACAAACGCACAAGTAACAGCATCAAGTTCGTGGTCACTTAACCCGTTCTTGAGACCCTTAATACCCAAAGCCTCCAGTCCAGCTTTCAGCTTGTCAAGCCCCTGATGTTTTCGGGGAATACCCAAGATGTCCTGTGCTCCCCCAGGATAAACCTCAATTGCCTTCAAGCCCGTGCTTTCCAAAATTCCCCTCAGCTTTATGCCGCGGACGGTCAATTTTCTCATAGGCCCCAGCGTAATCGGGAAAAACTTTATCCTTCTGCGCAAAAGTTCTCGGTCGCTTTCTCTCAGATGAACACCCGTTCTTTCCTCAAGTGATTTACGTCCAGGTGGCAGGCTCAAAGGCGCGTCAATGGCAACGACCAAGGGTTTTGCTTCCCCTATAATTCTCAATATCTCTTGGTCGGTGTAAACAAGCGAAGTTGCTGCTTCCATACCAATGAGCCTACAGAAACCTGTGGGTCTGGTTTCGACGCCGGCCAAGTCCAAACCAACAGTCAACATTATCCTTCAATTAACCATTCACTTCTTTACTTAATAATTTTTCAACCGATTTTTATGCGTAAGTCCTTAAGGTATTTTAGAACCGGCGCAAACACCTCACATCATGAACGAAGGCCTTCTGTGGAAAAGGGAACTACTTCCAAACGGCGTCCGCTTGCTTCTTTACCCGAAACCGTCAACCTTGACTGCACAGTTGTCTGTTGTGGTCCAGTATGGCTCAAACGACGATCCCGACCAACAGGCAGGCGCAGCGCATTTTTTGGAACACATGGTTCCCGGTGGTTCACCTCGGCGCATAGGTTTGTCCAGGGAAGTAGAACGTTTGGGTGGTTTTCTTGATTTCTTCACGAACCACGAGTACACAATGAGCTTAGCAGACATTATGCCAAACAAACTAACGCAGGTTTCGCATCTTATGTCAGAGTTATTTTTTGACGGCTGCTTTGAGGAGGAACAGTTTTGTTCAGAGCGCAAAATAATCTTTAATGAGCTTGCTGAAATAGCGGATGATCCCAGGGAAAAAGTAGGTGAAATGATTGCGCGATGTCTGTTTGAGATGCATCCAGTGAGGCGGCCGATTGGCGGGTCTGTAAAATCTGTTAGGCAACTTACCTTGGAAAAGTTAAATCAAATTTATCTTCGACATTATGAGCCACAAAATCTGATATTGATTTTAACAGGGAACTTCTCACAAAAGGATGTTGAGGTTGCAGTTCAGGATTTCAGCTGCAAGCTCGCTCAGAGAGTGACAGCAAAAGAAAAGCCCAATCCAGAAGTGAGAAACCCTCGACGGACATTCTCCAAAAAGAAGGAGGGTCTCTCCCAGACCTATCTGAGCATAGGCGCAAGAACAACACATTCAAGGCATCCCGATGTTCCAGCCTTAGACTTGTTAGACGTTATACTCGGTGCCGGCGCCAGTTCCCGTTTATTTATTGAGTTGCGTGAAAAACACGCGCTCATGTACGACGTAGGTTCATCGCAGATTGACGGTTCAGATTTTGGCTATTTCAGTATTAACTGCGCTCTGAAACAGAAACATTTGGAAGTCGCTGAACGCTTGATTATGAGAGAACTTGCCAAGCTGAAAACAGAGAAGGTACCTAATGAAGAATTGAACAAAGGCAAAGACATGATCCTCGGAGATATCCTTCGCGGCATAGACAACGCCGAAAGCTGTCCTGAAATTCTGGCCGTTATGGAAATCCAGTTCGGCAACGCAAACGCCCTGATCAACTACATAAACGGAGTTAAAGCTGTAACAGCAGACCAAGTTCGCGACATCGCTAACAAGTACCTCCAAGAAGAGAACTTTGCAAAAGCCATTATCGCGCCAAAAACGTAAAAGGAATTTAAGAAATTAATTTGTAGTGATCAGACCAAAAGTACGTCG
Source organism: Candidatus Bathyarchaeota archaeon (assembly GCA_963760905.1). Classification (GTDB taxonomy): domain Archaea; phylum Thermoproteota; class Bathyarchaeia; order Bathyarchaeales; family Bathycorpusculaceae; genus JADGNF01. Next base: position 778,162 of record CAVXEQ010000001.1, on the reverse strand, counting down.
AAAAATGATTGAAGATAAGGCGTGAGAAGAAGGCACCAGTTGCCTGAAGAATATTAGCACAATTATCCGAATTTATAGTGTTTCTTAATTTTCTCTTTTACTTCCCAAGTGCATTTGAGTCCAACTGGAAAAACCACATAGTCTCCTGCACCGAACTCTACTGTTCCCGCAGAGCATTTTACTACAGCTTTACCATTTAGGACAAGACAGGTTTCTTGTTCTTCATACTCCCACGGGAAGACGGATTCTTCTTTTTCCCATATAGGCCAAGATTGTGCTTCTTGGACCTCTTTTGGGGTCGGATTCTTTACTGTTGGCTTCATTTTGATAACTCCAATGACTGCATTATCCTAGACCCGTCAGTTATACGTGTTGGTTTTCGCTGTCAATATGAGGTGGGGTCAACGCGCTAGTGTTGCTTAGCACTCTGTAGAAAACAAGGATGTGATTGCCTCGTACCCGTTCGCTCCTAATAAGTTCCAGGTTCACCTTATTCTCCAGGTGTCTGAAGAGGTTGGTTCCACTTTTTCCAACAATTACTGGGGAAATGAGCATAACCACTTCGTCAACAAGCCCCTCTTTTAGCAAGACGCTATTTAGACCGCCGCCGCTATCCGTTAGCACACTCTTCACGTTAAAGTACATTGAAAGCTTATCAAGAGCAACGTGAAAGTCGAGGGTTTCGTCTCCTGCAACAATAATGCTGTAATTTCTTTCCTTAAGGTAGTTGATGTATTCTTCAGGAGTTTTATTTGTGACAAGGATGATTACTTCTTTGCAGTAGCACGATCGCCGATAAATGTGAAGAAGACCTTTCAGTTTGCCTTTGCTGTCAGACAAAATCCAGAAAGGCCTAGTTTCGTCTGTTTTCATCATCGGTTTGACAAAGTCGGATTGTTCTTCAGCTGGAATGTTATCAGTGAACATTTCGATCCCGGTTTTAGCAGTTTCCGAACCAATAAGGTGGGCATCAGCTTTAATTTTATCCGCAACCTCGTAATGTAATCCTATATCCAATTCAAAATCTTTGATTGAACCATCAACGCTGATTGTGTTGTACATTATAACTCTTGGTGGCATTTGGTTCCACGCCTCACTAAATTTTTTCAGTTTAAATGAAACAATTCGTCACAATTACCTCTGTTAATAGAGGGCTATAATTGTTTCTGAACGATCTATCTGAATAATTCAGCTAATGCCCAAAACTTTTTCAAGGATATTCTTCGTCTTGCGGATTTCTTTTGTAGTACATTTTTGGGTCAGCTCCAGAGTTATTGGACCGTCATATCCGCACCCTTGAAGATTTGAAATGAAATTTCTGAGTTTAGGTGTTTCCTCAGCGAATGGCTTGTGCTCCCTGTTACTCATGTGAACATTACAAAGGCGCTTCTGGTATTTTCTAAGTAGGCTGTCGGTGGCTCCAGTGGTTGTGGCGTGGCAAAAATCCAACGTAAAACCCATAGACCCATCGTCAATCATGCCAAATACTTGTTCGAGTTCAGCTACATTTTTGCCAAACCCCCTGGACGCATTAGAAAGATTCTCCAAAGCTAACTTCAAGTTCAAGTTTTCTGCGTAAGGCCTGAGTTCTTTAAAGATTCTTTCCAACAACATATTTCTTTGTTTTTGTAGGATGCCTCGGGAAATGTTGGAGTGAACTACCATGGTCGGCGCTGAAAGTTTGTAGGCAAAATCCGCTGAGATTTTTCCGTAGTAGACAGCTCTGTGCACTTCAACAGCATCCTTCACTGGAAAGGTGGCAGCATGGAGAGTTAGGCAGCTTAAGCCGTATTCATCTATCAACTTCTTGGCTGCGTAGACTGAAACATCATCTTCTGTTTCCACGCTTTTCATGTTAAACTCTATGTTTTCAAATCCCAGTTTTTTAATGGCTGACAAATTTTTGTTTAACGCTTGTTTGGAGAAAGTTCCGCTAGAAAAGCTTAGTTTCAACTTTCCAGTCACCTTATTGTAGCATATTTTACTGAAGTTTTGCCTATTTTTAGATAGCTCCACTACGTTTCCAAAAGATCAACTCTGAATGAAATCAATGATGGGATTGATGGACTGCCTTGTTTAAACATCACACAAGAAACTCTTGAGAATTCCAAAAAATAGTAACAATTTGTTTGTTATTTTTGCTTGGGGTAATCTTTCTGGGTATTGACCTATTGATCGCCTGGATTCTTCCAAAAACAAAGTTAAACTAACGGCAGATTATGATTATGTGTCCTTACAGGAACATATATCGAGTTTAGAAATATATCAGAAACCAAAATAATGATTATATTAAGATTTACGATACGCTTGTGTATTGAAGTATAGCAAGTAAACAGTACAACACAAATACAGAAGGACAATACATGACACAAACACAAAACTTTGAGCTTCCAGTCGAAATTACCCTGGAAAATCCGGGAACTAATTCAGAAACATGTAATTTTGACAAAATATTCCTGGAAGCGGTTGATTCGGCTTTCTCAATGCTAGGTGAGTCAAACAAGCGAACACTTTATTGCCATTTAAAGAAGATCTGTGGCATCGACAGGGCTGATATTCCTAACCACGTTGGAACTTTTGTGGAGGTACTTGAAGAAATTTTTGGACAAGCAGCATCGATGATCGAAATGGGTATCATGCACGCGCTCCACAGAAAAGTTCCAAGCTTTATCTTTTCCACAAACAACGTAGCTTTTTCGTTTACCGGTTATGCCGAAGCTCTCCGCCTTTTCTGTAGTTAGCTGCACCTTTTTTTCCAGTTTTTATGTTTGTTTTTTGCTGTTTTTGTATATGTGATGTTCAGTTGAGTGTTTAATGGTGCGTCTGGATTTTAAATTGTGATTTTTAGTCATATTTCGCGTTTTGATATGTTCTCATGAGCGATGGTTTATTTTTTGTATATGTTTTAATATGCTTTAAGTATGTGTGAGGATTTATATCGCCGTCTAGGGTCTATAAAGACGTACGATATGTCTGAGAAAGACATATTGTATACATGTTCAACACAGCAACAGGAGAAAAAAACAAAATGGCTAACAACTATCAAAAAGAGATCCAGACTAAGCTCACCAAAGGGCTTCTCGATATGATAATCCTTCAATTCCTAGATCAAGAACCAATGCATGGCTACCAGCTTATCACCAGAATCCGCAAAGGCTTCGGCGTCTATTTCGGGCCAAGCACAGTTTACCCGCTGCTAGGCTCACTGGAGAAAAAAGGATACGTGAAAAGCACTTGGAATATGGACACGGAAAGGCCACGAAAAGTCTATGAACTAACAAAAGAAGGCGAAACCGTCCTCAACTTCACCGAAGGCTCCCTCAACATAATTTGCAAAACCATGACAACTGACAACAAAATAAGTATCGAGGCCGCACCGTTAAGCTCCTCGGGCCAAAAGCTTCATAGAAGAACCGCTGGATTTGCAGTCTACTAAAATCACATAACTATCTTTACGCCGAAAAAACTTTCCGAGCCTGCAATATAGCCTGACGCATTTCGCCTTGGACTGTACTGTCTCTTCCATGTGCGCATTCGTTGCGGTAATTGCACTCTGACCTGCCTCAGCAACAAGCCCTTGTCCTAACGAGCATACGCAAGTCACTTCAATGAGTTTGCCTGCCTAAGCCGTTTTCGCAGGCTCACTCATTTAATTTCATAGAAGTTTTAATTGTTAATAATTCTTGGTAGAAAATTAGAAACGAAGTTTTATTTTGAAAAATAAAAGAAAATGAAAGGGTTGAGAGTTTGTTTTCTATGCGTTTACGTTTGCTGCGGCCGTGCAGAGGTCAGTTATGTCGATTTTGTAGTTGAAGTTGTAGTCCATGCGTTGGTCATAGTTGCCCCAGCCAGGCGATGAACCATAAGAGCTTACAACGGTTGCTACGTCTGCCTTGGTTACAGTGCTTGTGCTGTCATCGCTGTTTACTATGAAGGGATTGAACATCTTTGTCGTGATTCTCTGAACATGCACTGAGCCTGTTAATTGGTCCACGCCGGTTATTGACAGCGTAAAGATGCTTCCGCTACTAGCTACTTTGAGTTCTCCGTATGCGTTTGTTGCCACTGCAACTGCGTTCTGGTTGCGGTTGAAACCAGTTACGGTTCCTGCACTATCCGTTGTTACTGTGAAGGTGGTTGTTACTTGGTACACATTCCATGTGCCATTTAGGAAGTAACTGTATCCTGTAACATTTAGCGATGCTACTGAAGCATTCGTTAGTCTTGCTGTGTAGAAGCTGTAGGTGAAGTTGTCCGTTGATCTGTAGGCGCTTATAGCTCGCGTTGTGTTGGTTGTCCAAATGGCTGTTGCTGAGGAACCCTCCCGGACATCGCTACTGTTAACAAGGACGGTTCTGGATTGGGCATCAATTGTGCCTGTCACGTTTGTATCACCCCATTGGGTTATTAACCCGTCCACGCGTGAGAAACTTTGTTGAGTAGCTATTCTGTGAGAGTCTCCCATGATGCCGAAATTCTTCCAGTTCATGAAAGGCATAGCAAATGCGCTGGCTGTAAAGCTTAAGGCTGACACTGCGATTATCGCTGCGAGTATTACGGCTAAAGTCTTTTTCACTTTTCATTACCTCTTAAGGATTTTCACTTTAAACCCATATGAAAGGCGTAATAAAAGCGTTTCTGAGCCTCTTTTTAAAAAAGATTTGTAAATACTGTTTATTTTGGTTCATAAAAGTTCATTTGAGTTCATTAACAGTTTTTAAGCTCAAATTAACTGTATTCTGCTTTCAGCAGCTAATTTCAAGCTTTGCCAGTCTCAATTGTGTATCCAAGGTTTAATTTCAAGTTCCTGAAGGTTGCCTGAGAGATTTTTCGTTGCGAGGTTTTCCGTGCGGAACATCCTCAAAGTTCCAATTCTTAAATAAGTAAGAGCGTAATTGTAAAGTTTAGGTTAAAATGAAAAATAGCGCCGCAATCATAACCTGCGCCCTGTGCACAATTCTGATCCTATCTATGCCTTTTTACGAGGCACGCGCCCAGGGCTTCGTACGGTACAAGGTTCAAGTTGACGTTGACGGCTCAGCTATGTGGACCATAACCCAAGCTTCTGACTTAAACGGCACAATAGACACTTGGAAGGGTTTTCAGCAAAGGATTGAAAGCCTCACTGAAGCTGCCATGAACCAGACTCAACGAGAAATGACTGTGGATCCAAATTCCCTGGAAATGAATACTGTATGGGAAACTCAGTCGCAGACGACCGAGTACCAATTCACGTGGCTAAACTTCTCCATAATTCAAAATGGGCAGATCTCGTTTGGAGATGTTTTTAGCGTTGGCGATTTCTTCAGTCAACTCTATGGAGACGGCGAACTTCAAATCTCATATCCCCCTACTTACACCGTAAAATCTGTTTCTCCACAGCCAAATGGGGGAAACGCCACTCCCCAGACGCTTGATTGGTTAGGGACCCAGTTCTTTGTTAACAGCAACCCCAGCATTATTCTTACAGTATCTCCATCTTCTTCGACCACTCCTGGTCAAGCCACAAATGGTTCAGGATTGTCAACCTATGTGCTAATAGGAATAGGCATCGCCTTGGCAACCGCTGTGTCCTTAACTGGTTTCTATCTGTTTAAGCGTAGTAAGCCTAAAAGAGGCGGAACCATCAAAGGAGAACCGTATTTAGACTTGCCCGCGATTGAAACCGAAGAAGAAAAAATAATCAAACTCATACAAGCCAGCGGTGGTAGTGCATTCCAATCTGCCATAACTGAAAAATGCCGTTTCTCTAAAGCTAAAACAAGTCAGCTCTTATCTGCTTTGGAGAAGAAAGGTGTTGTGACAAGGTATAAGAAGGGGAGAGATAAAATAGTGACTTTAAGTGAAAAACGTAGAAGTGAAACTCCTTGAAAGCAAAATGGCAAATTATCACGTTAGCCGTAATTGTCTGTACTTTGCTTGTTTTGGGTTCAATGCAATTTGGCAAATCACAAACATCCTCAGACACAAATGTGTCTGTTTTGCCTGAACAGAACTCGGTACGGTTAGGCGAAGCTTTGACAGTTAACATTACCATTAGTAACGTACAGAATCTCTACGGTATCGACGTGACTTTAGACTGGAATAGCTCAGTGTTACAGATTCAAAGCGCCAGTTCCCAGTTGGGTGTGGAGTCTCATTTTGGCGGCGTTTTGCACGAAACTTCTGACTATCCAATAATAGTAGTGCAGGACAATTCTTCTCAGGAAATCGGGGAATACCATCTCATCGCATCTTCTCAAGGCTCTGCAGATGCTTTCAACGGCGACGGAACAATAGTTACACTCAAATTTAACGTCACCAACCTTGGTCACTCGGAACTTACCTTGCAAAGTGATCTTGCAGATCATCCCCAGCCGGGAGAAACCATATCTGAACCGATTACTCACATAGACGTAAACGGCTCTGTTAACGTAACAGCGATTCCAGAGTTCCCAGAAATGCTTGTTCTGACGTTGTTGGCGGTTTTCGTGACAGCTTCTTTGATCTTTTCAAAGAAGGTTTTGAAAAAGAATACCGTTAAAGCATGATATACCCAACTAAATAATTCAAGTTTTTCTTTGTGTGCTTTTTTTAGAATGACTTGAAGGAACTGAAGGACATGAGCTTTGTCGTGAAGTTAAGAAGCGGAAAGCTTAATCTGTTATTGCAATTTGTGATCTGAAATTAGCGACACGGTGCAGCCGTGTCTTTGTCATCGGTTGTACATCCAGTTAATGTATTCTTCGGTGCCGTTGAAGTATTGGTCCATGTAGTCGCTGAATACGCGGTAAACGTGGACATCATTGCCAAGCGAGGGCCGCCAAATCTGCATCCAATTGTAAATTTCGGTTGAAATCGTGTTCAACGCAATATTGCCCAGAGTATCATGACTGTAATAGTCGCGTATCGGATCCAAGATTACAATTTGGTCGCCGTTGAAAGGAATCACAACTGCCACGTGCCCCGCGTTAGCACCAGTTATCCATATGCATTCGACTAGGAACCTGCTGTCGAAATAAGCACGTATCATGGAGGTTAAAAGAACCGCGAAGTCTTCGCAGTCACCCATGCGAATACGCAAGGTCTCGTTAGGTAACTGTGCCATCTGGTCAGTATTTTTTAATCCATCCGCAGTGATATCCCCTGGGTTATATGGCAAAACCGGGTATAATCCGTCGTCTCGATATTTGATGTTGTTGCTGACCCAGTTGTAGATTGCTTTGATGTCTTTAAAGTAAGAGTTCGGGTCAGTTGTGTTGCCTATTTTACCCGTAATATTGTATGTGAGACTTACAACTTCTGGGTCGTTAGGAGTGACTAGAGACTTGAGGTCTCCTTGCATAAGCCTTTGGTCGGTCAGGCTTTTCAGTTTCAGATAGTCAGATACGTACTGATTGTACTCGGATAGCAGGTTTACGTACATTTGCTGCAGCGCCTGGTAACGTGACAAAACTTGTTGAGTATCTGATGTTCCAGAACCGGCCGGATTAGGAACAAGCGAATAAGGGTTCTGCAGCAAAATGCTCTGATAATCATATTCTAAGGCACTGTAATTTCCCATCAGAGCATAATACTTCATTTGGAGAGATTCGTAGTCTTTCTGAAGCTTAGCTAAGTCTGTTGTTGCCCCTGTGTTTGAGGTGTTTGCTTGGTTCAAACTAAAAAACGCCGCTCCCCCAAGAGTTGCGATGATTACGATTACGGCAAAAGTCAGGACGGACTTCTTCATTTTCAGTGCCTCCTTACAAGACGGGCAATCAGCGTTTTTATATCTTGCTAATTGAATGTCGGAACCATGTTTGTGTAGGTTAAACCAGAATTGAAAATTCTCAGATATCGCTAAATAAAAAATGGATTTTAGGGGGTTTTCGTGTTTAAAGCGATTCGCCCTTTGGTGTATGGCACAAATTCCCTAATGCTTTCAATGGAGGTTTTGCCCATCTTTTCCCGTTGCTCCTTTGGCATCATTAACGTCAAAGACCTCAGAACCTGCTTCAGGAAGTCCTTGCCAGTTAAGTCGCCTGGAACAAGCACTACGTAAACTTTCGTCTGGGCCCTAACAGCATCTACCGGTCCGCCGATAAACTTGGGTTCTTCCCCTTCGACTACGCCCACTGCTACCTTCAAAGCTGTTCCCCTCATCCAATTCCGTTTTCCGTTGACTACAAACGCGCCATGAGGAACAGACTCGCCAGAAGGACCACCTTTACTTAGCTGTTCAGGTTTAACCCAGTAAACGTCAATTGAACCCATGCTTTCGCGCCAAGCCCTAGAAAAAGCCGCGGCAAACTCGCCTGCTTCCCGCAGAGTCTTCTCGCCTGCCTCTTTTGCTTCGGTTTTTATGACTGCAAATGGAGCGCCAACAATTTCAGCATGGAAAACCACATCGAGAGAGTCAGTGTATTTCTTGATGAGAACCTCGTTGCTAACTACATCTTTGCCGGCGACCACCAAAAATCCTTCACTTGAGGTAAACCAACGGAACTTCTCAAACCATTCTTTCGCCTCAACTTTACGCGTGGCAAGGTCCTCCATGGCTTCTGCCGGCGCAGCAGTTTTCAAAGCTTCCACCTTGCTAACTTTTTTCTCGATATCGGCCATTTTCTTACGCGAATCCTCCAGCGCCCCTGAAACGCCTGCCATCTTCTGTTTCTCTCGTTTTCCACGATCGTAAAAGTCTGCGGCGTTCTCGTAGAGGCTTTTGCGCAGACTTAGGCTAAACGCCAAATCATTCAAGGAAACGTTAATAGCTAGGTTTTTGCCATCAAACGAATCAAAGAACGCTTCCGGCACCTTGCCAGCTTGTTTTGCTGCTTTTACTTCCGAAACTACGGGATTTAGGTCTCTTCCTTCGCGCCATACGACGGAAAACTTCTCGAGTAAAATCTGAAGCTCATTAAACCGTCCGTATATTGCGTCACCTATCTGTTTGTCTCGTGCCCTTTTGCGGTCGTCCTCGCGCAATGCCTCTTCTTGTTCAGCTATCATCCGTTTAAGCCGCTCTGCTTCACGCTTGAATTGTGTTATATCGATGCCTGCGACAGCTTTTTCGGCGGCTGTAACTCGCACGTAATACTCATCTAGCGCTTCGCTGAAGCTGGTGTAAGGTTGAATCTTGAAACTTTCGTAACGCTTCAGCTTAATGGGCACCACATCTGCGAAGCCTCCTGTTTCGTCCAGGACAATGTTGGGTTCAAGGTTCTGAGTTGACACCGCTGAAAGTAAAACTTGAAGTGCTTCAAAAATAGCCTCAACTTCTACGCCTGTTAAAACGTTGCAGTGCTTGGCTTTCTCTACGTTTGCTCTCAACAGGAGTTCTTCAGCGTATACTCCGCCTATGCCCAAAAAGCGGACAATTGCCCTCACCACATCGGCATCGCCAGCAGCTTTGAGCCCTGCATCCAACTCTGGTTTAGTTACTTTGAAAGGATTTTTTGAGTTTGAAGGCGGCAGCTGGTAGACTTCGTTACGGACTATGTTGCGGTCTCGCATTCGCTTAAGGAATAGCGCCTGCAAAATATCGCCTTTTTCAGCAGTTAAGATAATGTTGCCTTCTCCAAAGAGCTCTAGGACCAATCGTAATGTTTCTTCTTTAGCTCTGAACTGGAAGGTAACAACGCGTTCAAACTCGTGTTGTTCCACGTTGCATATCCATGCGCCAGGCAGGTATTTGCGCAGACTCATACAGAAAGCGGGCGGCATCTTTGGTTTCTCTAAAGAGTAACTGGTTAAATGGAGCCTTCTGCCTGCTTCGAGAATTAACCGCATCGGTTGCTCGTTTACCTTGTGAAGTTTCAGAAGTAAGGTTTTCGCGTCAAGCTGGTAAACGTTGTTGACTCTGGCATCTAAGAGTTTGTCTTTTAACTCGTGGACTATGGCATGTAGATCGAAGCTTGTGAAGTCTTTCTTAGGCAAGGAGCGTCACATCTTTTCCGGATTCATATATCCCGCAGAGACTGTAAATAACTCTTCGTGAAGAAAATAAGAAAAACACAATCAGCCCCTATTACAGCAAACCTACCCTTCCTTTGATCCTTCAGCGCCGTAAGAAAATGGCTTTTTTCTTTGTTAAATGTTGATTAAGAAGGATTTAATTTGAAAGAAAAAAAAATCACTGCTGCAAACCACAAGGCAATTTTTTTTCTTCCAAATTTTGTTACCCAAAATATTAAATAACTGCAGAAGACTGGATATAGCCAAAAATTCCCGCTTGATTTTTTCTACTCAAAACCGCCTTGAGGAAATTGACAAATGAAGAAAAGCGACGTCACAATTCATCTTCATAAACCAAGCGTTAACGAAATGTTATTTTTTCTTCTTTCCGGAGCAACCGTGAGCGTTCCCTTGACCCTGTTCGTGGAACAATACTTCGCGGATCCACTAATAGCAGGTTTTTCAACATTTAGCGTAACCTTGATCTCAATCGCAGTTTTTGCCCCTTTCATAGAAGAATTCGCAAAGGTTTTTCCACTTTTCTACCGCCATGGAGAAACGCAGCGGTCTATCTTCACCCTTGCCTTGCTCGTCGGTTTAGGATTTGGGATCGTCGAATTCGTCACCTATGTAGTCACTTATGGACCTCAAATCATCCCGACAAGGATACCTGGACTATTTTTCCATCCGGCAAGCACTTCGATAACCGCGTACGGCATCGCTACGCGGCGTCCGATTCCATATTATTTGGCGGCTGTTGGGCTTCACTTTTCGAACAATTTCTTCGCGGTGGTTACTCCGGGAATTGTGCCCATTTCGGCTATTGTGCTCGCCGTGACTCTTTTGGCTTCTTGGCAGCTGCATAACCGGACCAAGGAGGAATTCGTCCAGTCTGACGATGTCGTTTGCTCAAGGTGACAAATCCTATCGCCTGGTTGAACTTCTAAAGGGGTTTTCAGTTTAGGTTTATTACTGGTTAATGGTACTTACATAAAATATCTTGCACCGACTGCCTTCGATAGTTAAAAATGGATATGTTTGTCGGTGAGTGTTGAAAAAACCAAAGTGAATAAAACCCCTTACGATGCTTGGATCAAGATTTGTGGATTCGCGGAGCCCGCCAACGACAATATCCTATTCTAAACCTAAATCTTCTTCTGGCGATTGTGGGGTAATTAGGGCATAATTTTGAACAATTTTGGTTCAGATTCTGGAAAATCGATTAATATGCTATCCTACAATTAGAAAACAAAAAGAAACGAAAGCGATTTAGATAATAGGAAACAAAAAGCAATCAAAACTTTGTCCGAACTGGAGGTCCACAAATGCAGAATTCGCGAAAGGCTCAACCTTCAACTCGTGGTGTTACTGCCGCGGCTGTGAAAAAGTCATCTTCGAAGACACTAGTATGATTGGAAAAATGCTGACAAAAACAAATGGGAACAGACCCCAGCATTGCAATCGAAGCAGAGCTGGTTTGCAAGCCATAAACCAGCGTTGGACCAAAGTTTGACGAACGCAGAAGTAGCCTTGGCTGTTGGCGGCGGTACAACTTCCGCTCTTAGACCTATTTGTCTATCGAGTTGGGCATGAAGAACTGAGAAGACCTTGACGAAAACCAATTTGCCAGTAATTGGGTTTTCATTCTCTTTTCTCCTATAAGGTCGTCAGGGTCTCAGCATACCTTCAACCAACAAGGGTTTTTCCGTGAAAAACGTAGCTTATTACTCGGGGCTTAAGAATCTAATTTGGATTTTTGTTTGTTGCCAGATTCTGGGTGGTTTGCATTTTTCCGATGTAATACAATTCTGTAAAGTATATGGTGTAGACGGTTAGGAAACTTATAGCCATGCCCATGGAGAAGCCGTCATTTTGCACCATAAAAGCGAAAATAAGCCCATTGGTAGCCGCTAGAATAACTAGGAATACGCCCAGGATGGAAAGCTTGAACATGAGAGCTTTTTCGAATTCGAAGCTGTAATTGACTGTGGCGATTGTGACTCCTAACACGAGTATGCCGTTGACGATGTGTACTGCGACTGCAACTCCGCCGCCGTAGCCGAGGAAATTCAGGGGCGAATTTAGGGGGATTGCCACAAACAGATTCATGGACATACCCAGCCCAAATTGGATAAACAGTACAATGCCCAATACCACTAGGAGGTTTTTGTATCGTTCAAAATCCATAATTAAGCATTCTCTAAAGCTGGATAAATAGGTTTTCTGCCTCTGCCCGCGATGAAGGACTTGTCGGGCACAAGCTTAAAGAACACGAGGCTGCATAGCACAAAGAATCCGTTTAAGGGATTCAGAAACGGATTTAGGTGCACAAGTTTGGGCTCAAAAAAAGGCGCAATCCTAACCGTACTCAGCGTCGTCGTCGGACTCATTGTTGCGATGGCCACTATTCAGAGTACCCAAGCCTCAATTGACTATTGGCTCCAAAAACCAAACACGCTTATGCCCGGATTAAACAGCATTACGGTTTATTGCAGAAACGGAGGCGGCATGGACGGTGACTTTAACCTAATAGTCAAATTTACCAACGCAACGTTTTCACAGCAAACAGATCTTCCCTACACTTTGGTGGACAACTCAACCGTGAAAATAAAATTTGTACTTCATCAAGGAGATTCCAACGAGAAAACTATCTACTTCGACGTTAATCAGACACAAGGTTTTTCCATAAGCGTTAGTTTGGAAAAAGCCAGCTATACCGAGTTCATAAAAGCTAACGCTCTTTTCCCCACCAATGTACCTTACCTTTGGAATGTGGAGCTTCAGTGTTTTAGCTGCACAAACCCGCAATAGTTCAATTATCTTTTTCATTTGGTTTCTATTTTTTGTGCAGTGAAACATTAGCCATAATAACATCGGTTAACATTAACACAATGCATTGAGGCAATTTCTGTCCGTTTGCACGTGCCAAGCACGGGGTAACGGCATTCTTTACCTCGCACAAAACATGCTTCAGGGAACCGACGGAAAATGGCGCGAAACAAAATTTACCCCAGCGAATACTTGGCGTTTTTAGCGTTAAAATACGAGGTTGATGTGGACAAGTTTTTCGCTGCGCTGGTGAAAGCTAACTTGGAAAATGAGAAGCAGACCTGCGGAGATTTTACCGTCGAGTTAAGGAATCGAAACAAAAGCACGCTGAGCATGTTGATTATGCAGGATACTAAAGTTATCGCGCAGTTTCACTTGCCGGAAGAATTTCTCAAAGAACAAGGTAACCCCATTAAGACTGCATCCAAAGCTGCCTATTTGCAAGAACGGCATCAGCAAAGAAAACTCAACCTTCAGCAACAGCAGGAGTCTTTGCAGATAAAAGACCTGAGAGTCGGCATGAAAAAAGTCAACCTCAAAGCAACCATCACGGATATAGCTAAACCTACGTGCGTCATAACAAGATTCGGTAACTGTGCTACAGTAGCCAACGCTACACTAACCGATCAAACAGGAACCATCAAACTCTGTCTCTGGAACGAGCAAATTGAAACAGCAAAACTGGGGAACACCATTAACATACAAAACGCCCACGTTAGTCAATACAAACATGAGCCGCAAATCCGAATCAACAAAAAAGGCACTATAACAACACAATAAGGCGCAAGAAAATCATTCACGCAACATAAACTTTTATACAGTTGAGCAGGGTCAGTTATGTTGGCGGTGGGTCTTAGGCGGGGGGGTAGGGGTCCCTTGCACCGTAAACCCTCTACATGACGGGCTGACAGCAGAGGCTGAGGCGCAAAAGGCCGTCTGGACCCTCATTTCCGAAACATTGACTATCCGTCCTTTGAGGCTGGCGGTTTCCGAGCGGTTTCCGTAGGGGAATCGTCTTCGGTGTTCACCAGGCGAATCCGGCTAGGCTCGGGAGAGAGCAACCTAAGTTTGGACGTTCAGCGCACAAGGGGGCACGGGTAAGAGCGTAGGACTTGAGGTGCCATTCGGAGTCTAGGCGTCGAACCTCCGTGACCCGCCGCTACTTCAACGGCTTCTTAAGAATTTTGCAACAATACTTAGAAATGCGTTAGAAAACTCGGTTTTACTCCTGCAAAAAGAATGTCTAAATCATCATTTAACTAGCGCCAAAAAATCAAAAAATTGTTGAGAAAGCGCTCTTTTGGAAAAAGCGAACTTTTACAGATTAATGATAAATCTCGGTAAAAGAAAAAATGGTAAAAGGCAAATGCAATAATGCTATCTTATTCTTCCTCTTCACATTCGTCGCATTCGCAGTCTTCACAATCTTCTTCTTCGAATCCAAACAGTTGTTTTACCATTTGTAAAACCCAAACTAACCCCCAAGTTTAACAACTTAAACCTTTTGACGCCTCAACAGAAATTACAAACGATCTGCAACCATTTTAAGAAGACGTGCTGCGTGTAAGCAGGTTTATCTTATGCTTACACTATGAGCTTCTGAACTTGCCATGACAAGCTTAGCGGTTATCGGCGGAGGTATCGGCGGATGTTCTGCAGCGTATTTTGCACGCAAGTACCTTCCAAACATAAAAGTTACTGTCTACGAGGCACAAGACAGGTTAGGAGGCAGAATCTTATCCCACCACCTGTCGGGGGTAGCTTCTGAGGTGGGAGCCGCTTTCTACAATGACACGAATAAGATAATCGTGAGCATCGTGAAAGCTGAACAGCTTAAAGTTAACCGGTTAGAAGAACGCATGAATTTCGCCGTTTGGAATGGCTCAAAATTTATTTTTAGATCAAACAAAAAATCATTGATTACCGACGCTAAACTTTTAGAAAGGTACAAACTGAGTCTAGTGCAAACGTTTCTTTTGCTCAGAGAAGCAAAAAGGAGATTTGCTAAACTAGTTCAAGAGGAACAGAAGAATCCATCTGATATGGGTGGCCTCTTTGAGTCTGCAGGATTTGACAAATGGTACAAAAAAACCTTCGATGAAATCCTCCTTGAAGCAGATGTAAGCCAAACATTCATTGATGAAATTGCCGCTCCGATTACACGGACCATATACTCTCAGAACGCAGACATCGGGGGACTCGCAGGTATCGCCAGCTTGATCGGAGTCTACTCGGAGGCGATATACAGTTTTGTTAACGGTAACAGTGCCTTGCCCATGTATCTGGCAGAATCTTCAAATTCAACTGTCAAGTTGGGACAAAAAGTTGACAGGATTGAAAAAACGCCACAAAACTCATACAGAGTATACGCTGGACAAGATGAAGCGATTTTTAACGGCGTAATTATAGCTGTTCCCCTCGAATTTGCAGACATAAATTTAGAGGGTTTCCCAATGCCCAGTGGAGAGACCCAATACCAGAAAGTTTACAGACGAGCTGTAAAAGGCGTATTTGATCCAAAATACTTTGGTTTAGAAAACTCAACTGAGCCTCCAAATATTGTGCTGACAACAAAAGATGCTGGGCCAATTACCCATTATAGCATCCAAAAAACAAGCAACAATGAATCTTTGGTAACCGTTTCTTCGCCTGAACCTCTAAAAGACGACGTTTTTGGAGGCATGTTCAAAAACGAAAGCGTGACGGTTTGGGACCACTGCTGGAAAGCTGCCTACCCAATGTTCAAACCAATCAACAAGTTTCCCTCGACCCAGATTGACAGGGGATTATTTTATTTAAATTCCATTGAACCGTCAGTTTCCAGCATGGAAACCTCCGCATTTTCCGCATTAAACACGGTAAGAATCTTGGCGGGCATGTTGAAATAAGGCGGTTTCGCGTCCTGGGCGAGAAAGAACCTGCTAGAAAAAGGAAGAGGCTATTTTAGGGATTCTTTGAGTTTTGCTAAGTAAGCCATGACTTCTTGGGCGTTGGGTTGGCTCATGTTGAAAGCTAGTTCAATGGCGGACCTGTAGTTTTGTTGGTCAGGCAACTTCTTTGGGGCTGTGACGTTGTTCAAATTTTGGAGAAGTTGTTCCCAGGTTATCTTAGTTTTTTGTCCTTTCAGCACGTACAACGTGAGGATGTGCGAGCTGATTCTGTTTAAGCTATCTTTGAATACTTCAAGGGTAGCCGCTACTTCAATTAGGTCGCAGTCTTTTCCGGAGAGAAATTCGTTTATTGTGGAATAATATTTTTGGAGTGCATCAATCTCTGCACGAAGTATCTCTTGTACCTGCTTGTCTTTTTCATCTTGCATAGATATCAGTCTTCGCTTTTTATGTTTGATTAGAAGTACATAAGATTTCTCAAACTGCTTCATTAGACAAAGAAGAAACTATCGGAGAGTAGTAGGTTTTTTCATTTTTTGCGCCAACTCCTCAAGTTCCAAAAGCATATTCTCTTTATTGCTATTGTTTTCGATGATGTTTACAAAAGCACTTCCCACTATAACTCCTTCCGCACCTGCTTTGATTATGCGCTCGACATGCTCCGGTTTTGACACGCCGAACCCAACCGCCAACGGAACTCGACCTGCCGTGAAAGGTTTGACTCTTTTGATTAGGCTAATTGTTGATTCTTCCAGTGAGGCTTTTGTCCCCGTCACGCCGAAGCGGGAAACCAGATATACAAAGCCAGAGCTACATTCAACGATTTTCTCTAGCCTTTTATTTGTAGTCGAAGGCGCAGCGAGGAACACGGTATCTATACCTGAAGCTTGAGCAGTTTTTGTATAATCACCTGCTTCTTCCACTGGCAAGTCAGGAACAATAACGCCGTCGACATCGCAGTCTTTTGCCAAAGCGAAGAACTTCTTCATGCCCATTCTAAAAACAGGATTGAAATAAGTCATAACTGCAATGGGCACATCATGATGCTTCTTGATATCCTCTGCAATTTCAAGCACTTTTTTCGGCGTGGTTCCTGCGTTCAGGGCGCGCAGGCTCGCCGCCTGAATGGTGGGGCCATCAGCTATGGGGTCGGAAAAGGGGATGCCCAACTCCAAAATGTCAACGCCTCCCTTGATTAAGGCTTCCGCGATTGTAGCCGTATACTTGGGTTGTGGATCGCCACCCATGACATAACCTATTAATGCTCCATTTCCAGAAGCATTCAGCTTTTCGAAAACTTTGCTTATGTTGCTCATATTTTTGCCCCCAAGAACTTTGCTACGGATTCCACGTCTTTGTCACCGCGTCCAGATAGCGTAACAACAACAGCTTCTTTCTTCTTCATTTTAGCTGCTATTTTCATAGCGTAAGCTAGGGCATGTGAGGATTCCAAGGCGGGAATGATTCCTTCGGTCTGTGAAAGCGATAAGAAAGCGGCTACAGCTTCTTTATCGTTAATAGAAACGTACTTTGCACGCTTTAACGAGTTAAGGAAAGAGTGTTCTGGACCTACACCAGGGTAATCTAGGCCTGCAGAGATGCTGTGTGTATTCTGGATTTGCCCCTCACTATCTTGGAGAACAAACGTTAGCATACCGTGGAAAACTCCTTCAGCGCCTGCGCCTATAGAGGCGGCGTGTTTACCTGTTTCTATGCCCTCGCCTGCCGCTTCCACTCCGTAAAGATTTACTGATTCGTCGTCTTCGAATGGGAAAAACGTTCCAGCAGCATTGCTTCCGCCGCCCACGCAAGCAACCAACGCCTCAGGTAAGCGACCTTCTTTATTGAGGAATTCTGCTTTCAACTCGGTGCCGATGACTCTTTGGAAATCTCGAACCATCATTGGATACGGATGCGGTCCAACTACTGAGCCTATGAGGTAATATGTGCTTTCTATGTTGGTTACCCAGTCACGGAAGGCATTGTTTATTGCATCTTTCATTGTTTTACTTCCTGCTTCAACAGAATGGACTTCGGCGCCAAGCAGCTTCATGCGGAACACGTTAAGCCGTTGTCGCGCCATGTCATCGGTGCCCATGTAAATTTCCGCCTTCAATCCAAGTACCGCAGCCGCCATCGCAGTCGCCACGCCGTGTTGCCCCGCTCCGGTTTCGGCAATAAGTCGCATCTTACCCATCCGTTTCGCCAGCAACCCTTGTCCAAGCGTGTTGTTAATTTTGTGAGCACCACCATGCGCAAGGTCTTCGCGTTTGAGGTAAATTTTTGCTCCGCCAACTTTGCGCGTCAGGTTCTCCGCATAATAGAGCGGAGTAGGTCTTCCTGCATACTCTCTTAGGTAGTAGTTCAGTTCTTCAGTGAACTTCTCGTCTGATTGCGCTTGTTTGTAGGCTTCTTCAAGTTCATTGATAGCCTGCATAAGTACCTCTGGGACAAAGCGGCCACCGTATTTGCCGTATTTTCCGTTTACAGGGTAGCTGCTTATTTTTAAATTATTCATTTTCTGCTTCTCTCCGGAGAATATTGTTTTTTGTTTTCTTCTCAGACATTAGGCATTCACGAACTCCCTGACCTTAGCTTCAACATTTTCAGACAACATAATCGCGGAACCAATCAGGAAAGCTTTTGCTCCTTGTTCCCGCAGAAAATTCAGGTCTGCAGGTGTGTTGATTCCGCTTTCGCTCACGACCAATTTGTCTTTGCAAGAGCAATTCGCCAAGACGTTCTTGGTGACGTTCAAGTCAACTGTAAGCGTTCCCAGATTACGATTGTTAATCCCGACAAAGTCCGCTTCCGTTTCCGTGGCACGAGCAAATTCGTCGGGGTTGTGGGTTTCCAATAGGACTTCGAGGTTGTTCGAATGTGCCTTCGCGACCATTTCGCCCACTTTGAGGCTGCAATAGCCTCTGTCAAAGATGGCCTGAATTAGAAGCACGACGTTGGCGCCGACCTTCGAAGCCGCATTCAGTTGCGTTGAGTCAACAATTATGTCTTTCATTAGAATTGGGAGTCTTAAGCTTTCTCGGATTTTTGTGATGTTCAATAGAGAACCGTTGAAGTGTGTAGGTTCAGTTAACACGGATAAACCCACAGCGCCGCCCTGTACCATGGCTTCTGCGATTTGTTCGGGTGCAAATTTTTTCCTGATTAAACCTCTGGAGGGAGAAGCACCCTTAACTTCGGCGATTACCGGAGTAGATTTGCTTTGAAGGATTGCTTTTTTCAAACTGGCTTCAACTGGCTTATTCATGGGTGGCTGTTCATAATAACCTGAGTTAACCCTGTTTTTTGCATCTGCCGCTAAAACGTCGAGGAAGTCAGACATATTTTCGTTCCAGCTCCTCCAGTTTAGCAGCGTCACCGCCTGAAAATCTGATCAATAAACTAAGTTTTTTGTAGGCCGCACCGCTACAAATCGATTTACTTGCAATTTCCATTCCAGTGCTGAAGTCTTCAGCTTTTCCACCTACCATAAGCGCAGCGGCACTATTGACTAAAACAACTTCCACTTTCGGGTCATCGATTGCGTAGCCACCACTTAAGATTTTGAAGAGAACCTCTGCATTTTCTTCAGAGGTTGCCCCACGCAGGTCGTCTTTTTGAACTTGGCACACCCCAAAATCTTTCGGAGCAGTCTCCGTGTTGGTAACTTTATCATCTTTCAAATGTGAAATGACGGTTTTTCCTACCGTTGATATCTCATCAAGCCCATCCAAACCATGGATAACCATTGCCTCTTTGCATCCCAGGTTCCTCAATACGTGAGCTATCGGCTCCGTTAGTTTTGAATCGTAGACTCCAAGTATTTGTGCGTTTGCGGACGCAGGGTTGGTGAGCGGACCTAAAACGTTGAAAATCGTTCGTATACCCACTTCTCTTCTTGGGGCCACAGCATATTTCATCGCTGGGTGAAAGACGGGCGCAAACATGAAACCTACTCCAACTTGTTCAATCGCGCGTTTGACCGCGTCTGGGTCTACGTTTAAGTTGAGCCCTAACTTCTCTAGCACGTCTGCGCTTCCGCTTTTGCTTGTGACTGACCGGTTTCCATGTTTTGCAATGGCTAATCCTGCACCAGCTGCCACAAAAGCCGCTGCAGTGCTTATGTTGAAAGTTTTTACTTTGTCGCCTCCCGTTCCGCAAGTATCAACTAGACGTCCCAGTACTCGGGGGCTGATTCGGATGCAGTTTTCCCGCATCACTTGCGCTAAGGCAGTTATCTCCTCAACTGTTTCGCCTTTCATACGCAACGCTGTTAAAAAAGCGGCTATCTGTGCGTTTGTGGCTTGTCCAGACATGATTTCATGCATGGCCCGCCGGGATTCCTGGCAGGAAAGGCTTGCGCCTTCAACGAGGCTTTGAATGTTTTCCCGTATCAAGCGCGATTACCTTCTAGGAAGTTCTTTATAATGAGTTTTCCCTCTTCGCAAAGAATTGATTCGGGGTGAAACTGAACGCCCTCTATGGGGAATTCCTTGTGGCGGACACCCATAATTTCGCCGTCGTCAACAGAAACGGCTGTAACCGCCAGGCATTCAGGAATGGTTTCTTGTTCTCCTGCGAGCGAGTGATACCGAGTTGCGGTAAACGGATTCTCGACATCGCGAAATATGCCGTTGCCGTCATGTTTTATTCGGCTGGTTTTGCCATGCATTAGCCTTTTGGCCGAGACAACTTTGCCGCCGAACGTGCTGATTATGCCCTGATGTCCCAAGCAAACGCCAAGCGTAGGAACTTTTGGGCTGACCTGCAGAAGGACTTCTCTGCAGACGCCGAAATATCGTTCGTCTTCAGGGGTGCCTGGACCAGGAGAGATAACTATCCTTTCGGGCTTTAGCTGCTGGACCTGCTTTAGCGTAACTTGATTATTTCTATGAACAGTAACATCGGTTCCCAATTCTCCGATATACTGAACGAGGTTGTAGACGAAAGAATCGTAGTTGTCAATGACCAAAACCTTCACTGCTTTTCTCCTCCACATGACTGCAACGACTTCATCAACGCGCTGGCTTTATGCTCAGTTTCAACCCACTCATTCGCGGGAACCGAATCTGCAACGATACCTGCTCCAGCTTGAATGTACGCCTTATTCTTCTCAGCAAATAACGTGCGTATTGTAATAGCGAAGTCTGAGTTGCCATTATAGCTGAAGTACCCCACCGCACCGGCGTAGGGTCCACGTCTGGTGGGTTCAAGTTCATCAATAATTTCCATGGCTCGGACTTTGGGCGCGCCTGAGACAGTTCCTGCTGGAAACACCGCTTTCAAAGCGTCGAAACTGTCGCAGTCATCCGTGAGGTCACCGACCACGCGGGAAACGATGTGTTGAACGTGGCTGTAGGGGTGAACCTGCATGAATTCGGGGACGCGGACGCTGCCGAACTTGGCGACTTTTCCCACATCGTTTCTGGCTAAGTCTACTAACATGACGTGTTCAGCGCGTTCTTTAGGATCAGCAAGAAGTTCTTTGGCTAGCCTCCTGTTCTCAGCTGAGTTTGCGGTACAGGGTCTGGTGCCAGCAATGGGAAAAGTTTCGACGGTCCGGTTTTCAACGCGAGCGAGCATTTCAGGGCTTGAGCCAACAATTTGCTTGTCTCCCGCCTTGTAGAAGTACATATATGGCGACGGGTTAATCGCGCGGAGGGCACAATAAAACTCAGTGAGGTCTCCTTTTATGTTGAAGTCAAAACGTTTACTGAGAACAACTTGGAAGATGTCCCCTTGAGTTATGTACTCTTTGGCTTTTTCAACAGCACACTCGTATCGATCCCTAGTAACGTTTACTTTCGGCTGAGTTGAAGAGAAACCTGTAGAGTCGGCGGGCTGCTTGATTATCTGTTCAATTTCAGATAAGCGGTTTTCCCCGTAATAGTAGTAATATGCGCGTTTCTGTTTGTGGTCAAAAACGATGCCGTCATCGAATATACCCATTTCAACATCGGGAAAACCTAAGTCGTCAACCGCGTTACTGGGGAGTTTTTCGAAGTATCGAATGACGTCATAACTGATGTAGCCAACTGCGCCTCCCGCGAACCTGAAGTCTTTGTTCGCTGTTGCTCTACCTGCTATTGCCTGTTTGATGACTTGCAGGGGGTCGGTAGGGGTTTCTTTGTTTTCTTGACCAGTTTTTTCGTTACGCGTTACGGCTTTCCCATTTTTTATTTGGATCGTAAGTTTTGGTTCAAATCCTAGAAAAGAGAATTGGGCAAGTTTTTTAGGTCCCTCAATTGATTCCAGCAGGTAAGCTGTTTTGTATTGTTTGTAAAGTTTAGAGAAGATTTCGAGGGGCGATTTTTCAAAACTGATTCTTTTGAAATTGAGAGGTTCAACTAGTTTTGTTGTGGTTATTGATGTTGGCGTTTGCGTGCCAAAGACGATACCCCATTTTCTATGTGCTCCTTATAGTTCACATGCATACGTGAATGTATTATTTAAGGCTTATTTGTACAAAAGTGTACGTAAATTTACTTGAGGGAACCAGCCAGCCAATCAAGATAGCCCTTAGAACCCGCAACAACAGGCAGCGCCAAAATCTCCGGAACTTCATAACTGTGCAAAGTTTTCACCTGCTCAGACACCGCCTCAAACAAATCCAACCGCGACTTCATAAAAACCAAAAATTCCTCTGCGTGCTCCACTTTCCCACTCCAATGAAAATGAGACGAAACAGGGCCAACAATGTTAGCACAGGCAATAAGCTTCTGCTCAAGAAGTTTTCGGGCGATGGTTTCGGCTTCCTGTTTGTTACTTGTTGTAACCAAAACAATGATGTAAGAGTTTTGCATCTTTCTCTACCTGCTTCCTAATTTGATCAAGGTAGAAGTAAAGTCTTGCCTGTAAACTTGGAATACGTAAAGTTTTATACAACATCAGATTTATCTTGTTATTCGCATTACTCTTTCTGAGTATTATAGACCGACCTTGGGAGTGTTCGAAGTTGACCCAAATCAAAACTATCGGCGTATTAACCACGGGTGGAGACGCACCAGGTATGAATGCAGCTATCCGAGCTGTTACCCGCATTGCCCACTCAAAAGGTCTGCAAGTTATAGGTTTCGAGCGCGGCTGGGAAGGACTAATCACAGATACCTGCAGACCATTGACGCCGCGAAGCGTAGGCGGCATTATCCAACTTGGAGGAACCATACTGCACACTGCGCGATGCCCCGAATTCAAAACTGCCGAAGGTATCCAGAAAGCCGTAAAAATTATCAAGTCGCGTTCCGTGGACGGCTTAGTCGTCATCGGAGGCGATGGCTCCTTCAAAGGTGCATTGGAGCTAAGCAAACATTGCAATGCCAAGATAGCTGGGATTCCCGCAACAATAGATAATGATGTCTATGGCACAGACGAAACTATTGGCTTCGACACCGCAGTTAACACCGCTGTAGCAGAAATCGACAAAATCCGCGACACCGCCATAAGCCACGAACGTATATTCATAGTTGAAGTCATGGGCAGGGAAAGAGGGTTCTTAGCGTTGACAGTTGGCATTACGGTGGGTGCAGAAGTGATCCTTGTTCCTGAAGCACACTGCGATTTGTCAAGTGTCGTCAGAACCTTAAAGGAGAACTCCCGAAAGGGAAAGAAAGCAGGCATAATTGTTGCTGCAGAAGGCTGCGGAAAAGTCAGCGACCTAGCCAAAGACATTGAAGAGAAAACAGGCTCAGAAGTCAGGCTTACCATACTCGGCTACGTACAGCGAGGCGGCAGTCCCACAGCCAGAAGCAGGCTTCTAGCAAGCCTCTTCGCCGAAAAAGCCATCGATTCGATTTGCGAAGGACAAGACAGTCAAGCAGTGGGACTAAGAAACGGCAAAGTCACATGCATCGGTCTGGAAGAGTCTTGCAGCAAAACAAAACAGTTAGACATCAGTTTGCTGAAGCTTGCGGACATGCTGGCAACTTAGCCCTTTTCCTTTCCAATTTTACTGGTTTTTAGTCCAAAACAAGAAGATTATGGAAGTAGCGACTCGTAAATCTTCAAAGTTTCATCCGCCACTTTACGCCACGTGAAAAACTCCAAGACCCTTTTTCGCCCGTTTTCGCCCCAGTTTCGGGATTTCTCTGGATTCCGCAACGTTTCTTTTATGCCCCACGCAATATCCGCGGGGTCCTCGCCATTTACGTGTATGCCGCATTGGTCCACACCCGAGTTCACCACTTGCTCTCGGAACCCTACTACGCCACGAGCGCCTACGACGACAGGTTTCTCCATAGCCATTGCCTCCAAACTCACAATGCCAAACGGCTCATACGTGGAGGGGAAAACACACAAGTCTGAAGCTGCATAATGAAGAATACGTTCATTTTCGGGAACGAAGTCAAAGCGGTATACAACGTTATTTTTGATGTTAAGTCTGTCCGCCGTTTCCACGATGTCCCTTTGCTCTTCCCCTTTGCCTAAAATCACAAGCATAGTGTTTGGAAACTCCTTAAGCACAGTGGGCATTGCTTGCAAAATGTTGCGTACACCTTTGACCCATGCAAGTCTTCCCACGTAAAGGACCATTTTCCAGTCCGCAGGGATGCCATATTTTTCACGGATAGCTTTAGTGTCTTCCTGCCTAACTCTGCCGGGGTCGTAACGGTTAGCATCCACACCGTTCCAAACTACACTGACTTTTGACTGCGGCCAACCATGCTTTACAAGATCCTGCTGCATTGCATAACTGACAGTTATTATCCGATCTGAGTTCTGAGCCATGGCATTTTCGAAGTGACTTACAACCTCAGAACCTTGGCCGCCACTCCTGCCCCATTCCGTGCTATGAGTGTGAAAAACAACAGGGATTTTTGATTCGTTCTTGATGACAAGACCAGAGATGCTGCTAAGCCAGTCATGCACGCAAACTACGTCAAATTTGTATTGCTCTTTTTTGATTAGGGCGTTGATGAATTTGCTAGCGCTTAGGATGTTGTAGATGAAAATGTCGTTGAAGAGTCTAATGTTGGTTCCCCATTTCTTGAGGTCATCAACCACAAAGAATGGGAAAACGTTGCTAGCATCTGCAATTAGAGGTCGGTGAACTTCTACGCCGCGCAAAATTTCCCTGGTTCTCAAGTTGCCAGGGTTAAGGGTAAAAACTGATACGTCGTGTCCTATGTCTACGTATTCCTGCGTAACGTATTCTGCATATGTTCCTAAGCCGCCGACAAGTGCTGGCGGATACTCCCAAACAAAAAAGCCAATTCTCAAAACATTCACCAAGCATGCAGCTTCAACTATCATTGGAAAAATATTTATAGCTTCTCTTGCCGAATAAAACCAAAGTACCCTTTAGCGTTGTTTGGTTTACCATTTTAAGTTCCACTTAGGCTCATGCAGATTTTACATAAACGGTTATGCATCCACAAATCGTTCAGAACACTGCAAGCTACGGCTGCAAACATAGCTTTCGATAAATTTCTTGTTTATTCGCTTCTGCTTTATGGGCAACTTCATCAAACAGGTTATTTCCGTGTGAATCGATAGCAACAACCAAAGGACCAAACTGCTTAATCTCAAGAATCCACATAGCTTCAGGCATTCCCAAGTCAAGCCATTCAACGCCCGTAACATGCGTTATCGATTTCGCGGCCAGAACTGCAGCTCCGCCCGTAAACGCGCAGTAAACAGCCCCAAATTTCGCCATCGCATCCGCAGTCCGCTTCCCCATTCCGCCCTTACCCACGATAATTCGCGGTTTGAAGGCCTCAATGAACTTGTCCTCAAAAAGGTCCATTCTGGTGCTCGTGGTGGGTCCAGCAGCAACAGCAACCCACTTTCCGCTCTGTCTGCTCATGACTGGACCGCAATGGAAAACCCCTGACCCTTCCAAATTAACAGGCAAAGGTTTGCCGGCTTTTGCCAGCTCCAAAGCTCGTTTGTGTGCTTGGTCACGAGCTGTAACTATTGTTCCAGAAAGATACAACACATCATTCACTTTGAGTTTGCGCACTTTAGCTTCAGAAACCGGCAACCTAAATCGGTAAACAGCCATCTAATGCTTAACCTCCAATCTATGCGTCAAATATCTCACTTTTCCATCAGCATTAATTCGCGCCGAAGCACGCCTAGACGCCCAACAATTGAAAGCAACGGCCACCGGAAAAGACGCAGGATGCCTAAAAGCATAATCTATATGCACACCTATAACAGTAGTTTTTCCTCCAAGTCCCATTGGGCCTATCCCCGTCAGGTTAGCTGCTTCAAAAAGCTCCCGTTCTAAACATGCAACTTCGGGATCCTCGTT
Organism: Candidatus Bathyarchaeota archaeon; assembly: GCA_963760905.1. Lineage (GTDB taxonomy): Archaea > Thermoproteota > Bathyarchaeia > Bathyarchaeales > Bathycorpusculaceae > JADGNF01. Next base: position 752,275 of record CAVXEQ010000001.1, on the reverse strand, counting down.
TGCTTCATCTAGCGGCAAAAGCAAAGCCCTCTTAGCCAAAGCCGCAGCCACATCAGCGCCTCCCCCAATTCCTACGCCTAAAATCGTCGGCGGACAAGGCTGTGCACCAGCTTTAACAATGGCATCAACAACAAACCGCTTCAAACCCTTCAGCCCCTCACTTGGAGATAACATGCCCAATGCGCAAACGTTCTCAGAACCTCCACCTTTAGCTAAAACCGTGACCTCTACGCTATCGCCTGATACAATTTCCCAATGTACAGGCGGAATCAACCGACCCGTGTTGTCACCGCTGTTCTTGGCAGAAAACGGATTGACTGCGTTTGGTCTAAGCGGAACTTCCATGGAGGCCCTCTGCGTTGCTAAAACCAAAGCACGTTCAACGTAATTCAAATTTTTCGCGTCAGCACCCGCCTTAACGTAAAAGGTTATTGTCCCGGTATCTTGGCAGATTGGCGCTTGCAGTTTTTCAGCCAATGCAACATTGTCCAAGATGGCTTTAAGCTGAGTTTTTCCAATGTCGCTAGTTTCTTCTGCGTAAGCTTTGTGCAATGCGGTTTTGACATCATCTGGCAAGAAAATGACTGCTTGTTTGATGAGATTAAAAGCCATCTCTTCTATGTTAACACTTGATTGCTTAACCGTTGCAGACACACCTTCAGTTAATTATTCTCTCTATAAATTTGAATTGCACATATATATTGGCGTATCAAGAAAACTGAAACGTTACTTCCACGAAAAACCTGTTCACTTTAACTCACCTCCCCACAGGCTAAACCGTCACATCCTTCGTTTATTTTAAATACAGCCTAAAGCAAATGTTCCCCTTGTTCACATATAGCAGAGAACGTGAGAATTAATGTCAGAAGACGAAGCAAAAACAACAGCAGGAAACGAAGAAAAGGAACGTGAAGACGAGAAAAAACCAAAATACGAATTTATCGAAGACCTCCCAGGGGTTGGGCCAGCCACATCGCAAAAACTTCGAGAACTCGGTTATCACACCGTCGAGTCGCTTGCGATGGCTACATCCCGCGAACTGGAACCAGTCGGCGTTAGCGAAAAAAAAGCCTTCCAAATAATTGATGCCGCACGTTCCGCCCTTGGAATCAACTTTGTGCGCGCAGATGAACTCTATAAAAGGCGTCAAACCGTTTTGCGTCTTACAACGGGCAGTAAAGCCGTCGATAAAATGGTTGACGGCGGTTTAGAAACACAAACCATAACGGAGTTCTATGGCGAATATGGTTGCGGCAAAAGCCAATTCTGTCATCAGTTATGCGTAAATGTCCAGTTACCCCTTGAACGTGGGGGCTTGAACGGCTCTGCATTGTATGTGGACACCGAGAACACTTTTCGTCTAGAACGTATAATCCAAATGGCTAGGCATCTAGGTTTGGACCCTGAACAGGTAGTAAAGAACATTATTTATGCAGAAGCATTCACCTCAGACCACCAGATGTTCCTATTAGAGAATGCCGACGAAATCATCAAAGCAAACAACGTCAAACTAATTATCGTAGACTCCCTCACAGCGCACTTCAGAAGCGAATACATCGGGAGAGAAATGCTTGCGTCAAGGCAACAAAAACTCAATAAACATATGCACAAACTCATCTCGCTTGGGCGAGCATTCAATGCAGTATTAGTTGTGACTAACCAAGTCATGGCCAAACCTGACCAGTTCTTTGGCGATGCCATTCACCCCATTGGAGGAAACATCGTTGGGCACACAAGTCACACAAGAATCTACCTTCGACGCGCTTCCCATGGTCCAGTTCGCATTGCCAGATTGGTTTCAAGTCCATATTTGCCTGAAGGCGAGGAAATCCTTAAAGTAACCGAGAACGGCATAGAAGATGTAACTGAAGAGGAGAAAGCAGCAAAAACTCGTGGTCGTTAAGCATGCCTGTACCTCAAGCATTAGTTACACGCTATTTCCAGCTTGTCGTCGGAAGACAGTTCACCGAAGCTCAACGAGAGTTGGAAAGACTTAAGCAGAAAATGCAGAAAACAGAGTGGAATAGAGGCTACTTCCGAGCCTTATACGGTATGCTACTTTCACGCAGAACCACAAACGACACTTACTCTTTCTTTTCAAAAATAGATTTAACTGACAAACCAGCGTTACACAATTACCGACGAGAGTTTCTAGAGCATACTCGAAATGGGCTCCACGGAGATTTTGACCGTGGCTTTTTCTCAGCCTGGTCAGATTGTATGCGAGTTCTCGCCCGCATGGATGTTGCAGTTACTCCAAGCCAGAAAGCCGAGGCACCGGTTGAAGAAGCTGGACAAGAGCATCTTGAGACGCTAAGAAGTGACAAGAGTCAGGCAACAATCGCGAATTTTCTGAAGAATAAAAACGGCAAGGAAGAAGCAAAAGAAAAGTAAATAATTTTCTAACTATAATGGGCCAATGATTGCGCTGAGTGTCAATACCCAGACGATTAACCATGTGAAGAAATAGATGAATATGCCCATGCTCATGATTTTTGATTGCTTCTCTATTTTTGAAGTATATTTGGCTTTGAGCACGTAGTAACTTACTAGGTAAACGAGTAAAGCTATGGTTATACCGTTTAGCAGTGTGTTAATTGAGCTAATCATTGTGACAAGCGAGATAGATGGACTGAGGGTCTGAAATAGGAGAACAGCACTTGTACTTATCAAACCTGCGACAACGCCTAATGCAACTCTTATCCAGTAAATCTTTGCGAGCACTTCCAACGATTTTTCCCTCAGATAAATTGTTTTGAATCTACATAAAAACTTGCCTAGTTAATAAACTGTTTCAGTTGATTAACTGCAATCACTACTCCTGTTTGTTAAATAAACGTAAAAATCGGCATATTGTAACAAAACGATTTTTTCGAAAAATTGACACAGGTTGATAGTAAGTATTATTTATGACTCAAGCGGAAAGATGATTGAGCAGGTGGATTGACCCTTGACTGAGGATAGGGAAGTGCGTGTGTCAAAGATTAAGGATGGCACTGTTATTGATCATATTAGTAGTGGTTATGCTTTGGATGTGGTTAAGATTTTAGGTATCACTGGTCATGAATGCCAAGTTGTCACGATCGCTATTAATGTGCCCAGTGAACATCTCCGTGCCAAAGACATTGTGAAAATTGAAGGTCGCGCGTTGAATCGGAAAGAAGTTAACCGTATTGCACTTGTAGCGCCCAGAGCAACTATCAATATAATTCGTGAATATATTGTGGTGGAGAAACAGGAAGTTAAGCTGCCAAAAGTAATAGATGATATTGTTAAGTGCATAAATCCCACTTGCATAAGTAACAGCAATGAACCTGTTTCGCCGAGGTTTCTTGTGGAGTCAGAAGAGCCTTTGCTGCTTAGGTGCCATTATTGTGGCTACTCTTTGGAGAAAGCGGATTTGCTTCGTCAGTTTTAACATATAGATTCTATTGTAGATTGTTGTGTTGTACACGTATGCATAATGCTTATATCGTAATACGTAATATACTGTATTGAGCAATATGTCTCAGCGCAGACATATTGTATCTGTGTAACACACAACTACACAAGAAGTGAAAAAACATGTTAACAACAATCTTGCCCCAAATAGTAACCTCATGTGCAGCGGCATTCGCCGTCGTAATATGCCTCGCGAAAGCGAAAATAAATGCACCCATAACCCGCAAAGATGCTAACATGCTCTGGACTCTTCATAAACAAACCTCAACTTGTAACGGCCAAAAAATGCAGCCCTTGACGCTGAAGAAGGGCGAAATCATAGGTTTCGAATGCCAATGCGGCCATCGGTACACACAAAAACGGCCTCTTCTAAGCCGCGTGTCCCAACCATACAATGACCCGAGCGTTCAAACCCATTTACACAAATCTTCACGGCGAAGCAGCATCAAACTCAGCGCACGCCAACTCTAGCAGAGCCCTAAAAAACCTTGAATCCAATTTCTTTACCCCTTTGGTGCTTAAGCTAAAAATGCCCGGACACTCATCAGTAACCTTAAACTTGTAAACTTTTTCTTGGCTAGTTGAAAGCTCAAACGGATAAAACCTGCAAATCAAGGGCCTAACTTCGTAAATATTGCATTCATTTTTCTGAAGAAATATGCATTTTCCATCTTTAGAGTTTTTTCGCATTTCAAAAACATAAGGCTGTAAACCCGCGGTTTCCTCTGCAAACGTGTTTATTTGTTGCCTAGTGTGGACTGCGATACGTTCTACATCTGATTTCAATAATAGAATATGGCGCTTTTTTTGTTTGGTGTCTCCGCAACAAATACCACATTTTGAGCAGCTAAAGAATAAGTTAGAGGGGTACTCAAAGCGCAAATGTTGATCCTCTACATGAATTTAATTGGCCGAAGATAAAAACTATAAGCGTTCAAAAAGGGAAATGGATGTTATTTATCTCTGTGTCCTTCACCGTATTGATAAGGTCTGCCAAGGTTTTTTGCCAGCTTCCATTGGAACATCTCATCCATATTCACTTTCGGGCAAGCCAAGCGACTTGCATCCAGAATGTAGAATATGACATCAACTAGTTCCTCAGCAATTTTCTTTTCGTCAGCCCCTTTTTTCCAGGCATCGCTTGCTTCGCCTAGCTCGATAAAGGCGAAAAGCAGCTTCTTTGGGATGTCTTCAGGCTTATTGTAAAAACCTTTTGCGACGACGAGATTTTCGATTTCTCTTTTCATTTCTTCCAAATGCATGGTCAACGTTTCTCCTGGTTGTATTTCGTGAACGTCATTACAGCTCAATTATCTTCGCTTCTCTTTTCACAGTATCGAGCAAAGCCAAAGTCGATTTGCCCGTTAAATAACCGCAAAGCTCGCCTGGACTAACAATCAAGGTTTTGCCCTTGTTTTTAGTAACAGTTACATGGGCGTGTCCGTAGACTACCGCATCAAAACATTCGCGTGAAGTAAGCGCATTAAGAAGGTCTGTTTCGTCACCATGCAACAACGCAATTTTGAAGCCGTCAGCATCAACTTCTGCAAATCGACCTCGAATTTCGCAGTTGCCTGTTTCCTCAACTCTTTTCCGGAGGAGTTCGTGGTCGCCGTCATTGTTGCCGAATACACCGATAAGTCTGCAGTTTAAAGCTTTGAATTTTGGAATGACAAAAGGTGATGTGTAGTCCCCAGCATGAAGAACCAGATTTGTCTTTTCATTATTGAGAAGGTTTATGGCCTTCTCGATAAAGGGTAGATTGTCATGTGTGTCACTGATTATTCCAATAAGCACTGTTTGTTCACCTGTTTGTTTCTTCTCTCCAAACCAATAAAGGCTTTCCTATAGTTTTAGACCCTCGAAGATTATTCTAGAATATTACGGTATTCGGAATAATTAGACTTCCGAAACACGACTTAATATACAAAACCACGTAGCCAATTATAGAACAGAACTCCAGAAGAAGGAACCCAAAAATGAACATGCAAATAACTGACTCCTCTCCAAAAAGACGAGACAAACTCGTCATCATGGCAGAAATTATGAGTATTTCAAAAAACGGCGCCTTAAAAACGCAAATAATGTACAAAGCCAACCTTAGCTTTGCTCAACTTAATGATTACCTAAACCTTCTAGCACAAACAAACTTGCTTGAGAAATTTCCCTATCAAGGTAAAGAAATCTACAAAGCTACACAAAAAGGATTAGACTTCTTGGAGCGGCAACAAGAAATAATGGAACTGCTTTGCGTCGAGAAAGCGGGCAGAAACGGTGTTAAGATGCCGCATGAAAGTCTGTTCGAAAAATCTTGCTTAAACTTGAGGGTATGAAGATGAAAAACAACTTGGAAGTTGAAGAATTCCGATGGCAAATCGTGAAAGCTATCCTTGACGAAAATCCAGCACTTTGGGAAAAAGTTCAAAACTATTTGGATTCAAATTTAGTCAGTGGAAAAGGCAAAATTTGCTGTGCGCCATCTTCTGGGTGAAACTGTTTTCAAGAAACTCAACAGCTGATTAAACCTAAATTAACTTAAGAATCAACTTTTCATTATTGATTTTTATCATCACCTTCGTGAAGTAGGTTGCCATGAGTTAAAATAGTGTTCCTTTACAAAACCATTTTAAGCCATCAACCCAATCTGCACTTTGGAAGGAAAACCGAATGCCCATTAAAGCGGTCCTCTTCGATATGTTCGATACGTTGATGCTCATCAAGAAAGATCATGCATTTTACAGCCCAGCGGTCAAGAGTATGCACCAATTTCTGTTTCAAAACGGCGTACAAGTTTCCTTCGCTACTTTCAGAGACGCATACATCAAAGCTAGAGATCAACTTTATGAAGAAGCAGACCAAAAAATGGAGGAACCCCACTTCAATCTTCGTGTAAAAAACGCCCTCCAAAACCTAGGCTATAAAACCGAGGCGAAAAGTGACATAGTTCAAGGAGCTACTGATGCATTCTGCGAAGAATTCATTAAATATGTAAGCATGGATGAAAACGCAAAATCTGCTCTGCGAGAACTGCACCTCACGTACCGGCTTGGTATAGTGTCCAACTTCGCGATACCTGAATGTGTAAGCAAACTCCTGGAGCAGCAAGAACTCACCGGACTCTTCGACGTTGTAATCGTCTCAGCTGCCGTAAACAAACGCAAACCCCACCCAGAAATCTTTAAAATCGCACTCCGAAAACTCAACCTGAGTCCAACAGAAGCTGCATTCGTCGGTGACACAGTGGAAGCAGACATCCAAGGCGCACAGGAAGCAGGCATGAAAACTGTCTACATAGAAAGAAGGCCTCAAAAAGAGCTTGAAAACACTAAACCTGATCAAACAATCAGGAACCTCAGCGAACTTCCAGGAGTAATCAACAAACTATAAACCTCAAACCGAAACACGACAAAGCACTTTTGTGATAGCATGGGCTGCATTACATGTTAACTTGTCTTCGATGCATTGCTCACTGCAGGATGTAACGAGATGGAATAGACTTAAAGGCAAAGTTGAGATAAACTTGTTCGATGATAAAAATGTCTTCTGACGCCAAGGAAATACAGTTTATTCAAGCAACGCATGCTCTGGAAGAATTTATTAAGATACTTGTTAAAGAATATCCGTTAGTTTTCGAGGATGGGTCAGGCAGTATAAAGGTTGGTCCGTCAACGCAACAGCAATTTTTCCCTTACGAAGTCTCTCTTGAAATAAGAAAAAAGGCGTAATTCTTTTTTTCTTCTTGCTGTATTGTGGGTGCTGGCTGCAGGTAGATTCTATACGTAAAGCTAACGGCAATACACTAAGTAAAGAAACTGAAAGTAAATTTTTCGTTACCCTTAGAACACGGCTGAGTATAGACGTTCCACAGGCAAAACCAGAACATGATAGCTCAAAGCGAACACTTTTTCAAGTGGAAAAACCAATATTAAAAGTGCTGATTTTTATGACACAAAATCAAACTCAAAACAAGAAATTAACCAGTGAAGAGGAAAGCGTAATCGTTCACAAAGGCACCGAAACACCCTTCACAGGAAAATATTTTGCTTTCTGGGAAAAAGGAACTTACGTCTGCAAACGTTGCGGCACACCACTGTATCGGTCAGAAAACAAGTTCGAGGCAAATTGTGGATGGCCAAGCTTCGATGAAGAAATCCCCGGCGCCGTTATCAAAAAACCCGATCCAGATGGAGAACGCACAGAAATAAGTTGCGCAAAATGTGGCGCCCACCTTGGACATGTTTTTGCTGGTGAACACTTCACGGAAAAGAATACTCGGCATTGTGTCAATTCAATTTCAATGGATTTTATCCCGGACAAAAAGTAAACAGGGTGACTGCCAAGAAAAGGAAAAGCTGCTCCGTTGATTCCTGCTTGGACTAGCCAGCGTAGGTATCATTTGTTGTTCTTTAGTAGCTTCATCAGTATAGGCATGAGTTCATAGCCATGGTCCAACGTTCCTAGGCTTCCTTTTGAGCAGTCCTTTTCACAGAACTTCTCAATGTGGTCATCGGAGACTGAACCTCCGGAGATGAGCACTGGGACAGGTGTGTCGCTGTGAACTTTCAAGGTGCATGGCGTTGCGTGATCTGCGGTTATGCAGAACAAAACATTTTTCATTTCTATTTGTGGTATCAGTTCGCCAAAGAAGTATTTGTCTATAGCTGAGATTACGTCAGTTTTCTTTTGACAGTTGCCGTCATGTCCTGGTTCATCTGGACCTTTAAGGTGAATGTAGAAGCAATCATACAGAGGCATGATATCCAATAAGCGCTTCACCCGGATTTCGCAGTCTTTCTTCAAATCACCTGATGGTGGAGGAAGTAAAGATGACTTCATGCCTGCAAGTTTAGCAATTCCGCTTTCTGCATGCATGTCAGCAAGCGCTGCAAATTCTACACCGTACTGTTTGTTTATGCTGAAGAAGTTTGGCAGGTGACTTCCTGCATCGCGAGATAACAGAACGTTTCCTTTCAGTTTTCCTTCTGCGAAGCGTTTCTCGTTTATCGGATGGTTCTCCCAAAGTTGATGAGTTTTTTCGGTGAATTCGTTTACAAGATCCGCGGAAATCTGTGCTTCCTCAGAGTCGTCAATGGGCATGCAAGTTTTAAGATGCATGTCGACAGTTTTCTCAGCGACCCCTAACCCGTTGACAACAGAGTAAGCTGGATCTGTGTTAGTAATTCTGCTGGAAAGAGCTTGCCCGTTGTGTTTAATGACTAAAACTGCCCGGTGTCCCAAGGTATTTTCAAACTCAAAAGTTGCCGGATGTGAAGTAAGCTTCACTTCATCGTTCGCTGCTTTGCTTAGCTCAACGGCTTCTTCAGTGGTTAAGCTTCGCGCTACTCGTCTATCCAGAATTTCTTTGTCTTTCCCCAAAGTTGCGAAGTTGCATCTTAGCGCTAAATCACCATCTTTCAGCTTTATGCCTGCGCCGACTGCCTCGATTATTCCGCGACCAGTGCTGAACTTAAAAGGGTCGTAACCTAAGAGTGAAATTACTGCAACGTCACTTTCAGGTGCAACTCCCTTGCGAACAGAATACATAAGGCCGGTTTTTCCAGCGTTTGCCAATGCATCTAAGTTCGGCGTTTTCGCAGCTTCTAAGGGAGTTTTGTTTCCTAATTCTTCGTTTGGCAAGTCTCCCATGCCATCGATAACGATGTAAAGTAGTTTCAAGGCTGGAGTTTTCCTCCGTAAGTCTTGGAAACCCTAATGTGCATTTAAGCTTTATTTCCTTTTTGCACGTTTCTATTTTTTGACGGTGAGAACCTGCCTAATTTCTTCTTGTGTATGCTGCGGAGTTCCCCTTGTGTTGACGAGGTAAACATCCGTTTGGCCGAAGTATCTTTTGAAAAAGTCTTTACGTAATTCAATTTTTCTTTGATCTTTGACGAGTTGGTGTGGATTGCAGAAGTCATGTGTCAAAAGATATTGCAGCGCTTCATCAGTCGACAAAGAAGTTACAATGTTGTTGTCATGCGGGTCCCTTTTGAGCAGGAAAATCTTCTTCATCGTAGTCATCTCTCTTCCGATCATTTTTATCATGCTGGTTATGGGCGGTCGCAGTCTGTTTTTCCGCTGTTTTGTGTGTGCTGACTTAGGGTTTTTGTTTATACCTTGTTTTCTTTATAGGCTTGCGGCGAATCCTCGGATGACTCCTCTGATGCTTTCGATTAGTGGATGTTTTACTTGCACTGGCTCATCTAGTCTCTGCAGCCGGTCTATTCGCCAATAAATCGGCGGATGTGAGTCCAAACCAACCCATTCTTGCAAGCGAAAACTTGGTGTCCGCTCGAAGAGGAGCCTGTGGAACCCAATTTTTTCCAGTGATCTCGCCATGATTTTAGGTTGTCCCATCATTATGGCTGAGGTTAGGTCTGCGCGGGCTTCGAAGAATTTTGCTATGAAGAATATGAGCGTCATGACTGCGAAGAAATAGATGAAGAACAAGAAAGACACGAATATGAATGGGAATAAAGTGAATAGCACGTAGAATCTGAAGAGGAACTCTGCACTTAAAAGTCCAAACAGAATTAGAGGGTCTCTGCCTTTGAGGTGACCGAATTCGTGTCCTAAAACACTCACTACTTCAGGCTCTTCCAGCTGAACAAGCAAGCCTGTGGTTATTAGGACGATGCCTCTGCTGGGGCTAGGACCCGAAGCTGCGGCGTTGGGAACCATCGTGTTTGAAATAACGATTTTTGGCACTTTGTACCCGAAGCGGTCAGCAACTTTTTTCACAAGTTCGTAGACATTGATTTTTCTGGCTGTCAGGCTACCCAGTCTACAAGATACATTGTATTTTGTGAAGATTTTTTCTGCTTCTTGACAGTCGATTACGCCACGCTTAGCTATTATCTCGTCATAAACTTCTTTCTTTAATGCTACAAGTTGCTCGGGCGGGATTTGTTTGTAATCGTCAAGCGTGCCCAAAGAACCGACTGGAGGCTGATATTCTAAGAAGTGTATAATCGGGTTGTCTTTGGTTATTGTCCAGTCACCTGATCTGGCAATTATCTTATTGGAGTAGAAAACGAATACGAACTGTGAAGCAATTAGGGCTATTGGGACAATCCAGAAATACGATGGATAAAACGTCAAAATAACCACAAACAACCCTAATCCTAGTGCAATAAATACGAAAGTTAGAAGGACTTGGGTTTCAAGAAAAAGTCGATTGAAGCTTTTTTCGTGAAGTTTCACTTTTTCAGGTACGATATCTTCGCCTTCTCTCCATGCAAAGTACCAGGTGGCTTTGCGGGCTTTTTCTTCGAACATTTGAGTGGCGATTATTAGGTCTTGCCGGGCTTCGTCGATGGTTTTGTCGGAGACTTCCATGTCGAGCGGGGTTATAGTTGCGTTTAAAATGTCAGTGCCTGTTAATTCAACTTTGAGAAGATCTTTTCCTTGTGGATCAAGGACAGCGTATGAAATGCTGTTGCTTGTTTGGGTAGTTTCTTTAGTCAGGTTAGCGAATCGCTGTTTTTGGGGTATCAGGAACTGATTATAGACAAAGTCAAGTAGTTTTTCGAAGTATGTTGGTGGGACTTCGGTGTCGATTTTGTAAGAAACAGGTGATGATACCATTTGACTCCAAAACCTGAAAAGCTCTGTAATTTAATTTGGTTTTTCTGTGTTATAACTGTATGGGTTAATGACAGATTTGATTTAGAAAAGCAACTTTGCGGGTTGCGCTAAATGTACTACGAAAGTTACCAGTTTCTGAAAGAAATTGTAAGATGTTTCCTGCGACGTTTTGCTGTCAACAGTTAATATCCTGTTTTTGCTATTATCCTCGGAAGGGTGTCTTTTTGCATTTGGACGATGCCGAAAGTCGTCATCCTGAACTTTTCAGCGTCTGTTTTTTCCACCCAATTAGTCTTGACCAATTCGCCAAGCCTTGTGCTAGTTATTTTGCCTGATTTGCCAAGTTTAGTTTGCAGTTCCTCCTTTGAAAGTGCATCGTCGTCCAGCAAGCTGAGCTTCTCCCCGAGATAATTCGCTAAAAGCCAAAGCGCCAAAGTTTCGTTGTCTGTCAGTTTGCTTTTTGGCACGAGCAAACTTGGACCTTCCGGCGAAAACGCGATTAAGCCTTCGCAGTCCCTAGCCAGAGTCTGCACATCCACATTGAGCCAAAGTTTGCGGGCAACATTAAACGAGGGAATAAATTCTCCAAAAAACTTGCCAAGTAGTAGCCACGTTTCCTCCACTGTGCCCTCAAAAGTTTTTTCCGTATCCTTATATTTTATTTGGACATGGACTTTGTCCGTTTTCTCGGTCACGCCATTTTTCCTCTTAGCTTGGTTAGAACCTCTTCCTCTACCCATTTCTCGCCTTGAATGGTGAGTTTGAATTCTGGTTTGGTCGGGTCAGGCTTGAAAACTTGCCCACGTTTGGTCATTTCGTTTAGGCGCGCGGGAACCATGCTTTTAATCCCACTGCTCTCTAGTAGTTTTTGCACTTGTGAGGCTGTGTTTTTCTTTTCATCGGATGCGTAGAGGACTAGCCCGACTGCTTCGTAGTGGGTAAGATTCTCGCGTGTGACGATAACTGGTCCTTCAGTGGTGGATTCAACAATGCCTTTAAGTTGGGCACCGCTGGGTACAAGCCTGTTAGATACAAATTCCGAGAGTTTCTCCACGAAGTTTTCAGGAACCGACTCTAACATACTCAAAATCTCTTGTGGCGTGTCACCTTCTACGATGACTTCGCCAAACGGCGTCTTTATTTTCGCTTGAATTCGTTTCATGTTATCTTTCTCCTTTAGATTTTACTTTTTGTTCAGCTAAAATGTAAACGAAACCTGTGTTAGTGTTCCAACGCCTCACCAGTCCTTTCTTAGAGAGCCCGTCAAGCGCGGAATCCAAAACGTGGTCAGTAAATTTGAGGTTATTACTTTGTATGGCTTGCTTGAGTTCCTCAACCGTTCGGGGGCGCCATTTGCCCCAATCGCTTTCTAAAATACTCAGAACAGCCTGTTCAGCGTTCTCAGTTGCGGCTATTTTTGGAAAGTTCTGGATTGGTGTCTCCGCTGGTTTTGCTGTTTTGGTTTCTTCAGCAGTTTTAACTGTGATGGTCGCGATGGTTTTGGGTTTGGCGACCTCAAAAGCCTTGTTGACGTTTGCAATCAGTTCTGGGAGGTTCCTAACTGTTTCCATGACTTCTTGGCGAGATCCACTGAGTTCTACCTCGTAGTCGCCGATTTTGACTCGCAACGAGAAGCCTCCGCTGTTCTTGTCTGTGCCTTTTTTCTGCAACGTAATGCCCACGTTATACTCCTATGTTTTGCTTTTTAGGATTTGTGACATAAAAATGTCAAAACAGAAAATGGCGCATCAATGAGCGATTTTCCAAGAGAAACAAAACGCATAATTAGCCAAAAACTGTCATGCTATCAATTGAGAAAAAGACAGGCAACAAGAAAGAGGGCTAAAACATGGCTGAACAAACTAGAAGATGTAGTGCATGTGGACAAGCTGCCCGCTATCTATACACGGCTAACTTCCGAATAGGCGGAACCAGCGGTGGAATGAAGCTTCTGTTTGGTGAATGGGCAGAAGTCGGAGAACAAATGGTACCGATGTATGTCTTCGTTTGTCCCTTTTGCGGGAAAATTGAGCTTTACGCGACAGAGGAAATGAGGAAACGCGCTGCAAACTCAACAGGCCACTAAAACAATGAAAAAAGGCGGAAAAAAGCCGTTGCTACTCCAGTTTCTGCTTTATTACTTGGCTAACCAATTCAGGGTTTGCTTTGCCGCGGGCTTCCTTCATAACTAAACCCATAATTAAACCGAAAGCACCCTTGCCCAGCTTGTCAACCTGAACCTTGTTCTGGTCGATTATGCGGTCAACCAGTATTCCCAATTCTTCAATTGACAATATCTTCAAGCCAAGCGCTTCGACAGCTTCGCGTACGCTTTTGCCCTCGTTTTCTGCAAGCCAAGAAAACACGTCCCCGACTGATTCTTTGGTGATTTCTCCTGATCTGACACCTTGGAAAATCTCTTTCACTTGATTGTCGGAGACTTTTTCGAGTTGAACTCCGTCGCGTTTTAGAGCTTTTAAAGTTTCAGTGAGAAACACCGCGACAGTCGTCGCTGAAACGCCGCTCTCCTTTACGATGGCGTCAAACAGCAGGTTGTACTCGGAGTCAACGATTTGTTTCGCTAGTTTCTCGTTTAGGTTGTATTGTTCTAATAAGCGCTGTTGCTTTTTCTCGGCGGATTCTGGCAGGTTTGCGCTGATTTTCTCAACAAGTGCCTCCGTTATAAGCGTGGGGGGAATGTCGGTTTCAGGATACATTCTTGCTGCGCCTGGTCTGGGCCGCATGTACCTTGTGGTACCATCTTCTTTTGCCGTGCGGGTTTCAGCTGGCACACCAGTTAAGAGTTCTTTTGCTCTTTCCGCCACTGCCTTCAACGCGTCCACCGCATTCTCGGCGGTGTCCGCGACGAAAACCACCGCATCCTCTTCGATAGCGTTTACAGCTTTCCGTATTGCGTTCACTTCTTCCAAGGTTATGCCGTAGTTTGGCATTTCGTCAGTGTGGAATATGCCTCCGACTCTGCCCCAGAACTTTGCCCGATCAGACAATTCGGTTCCCACGCGGAAATTAGGCATTAATTCGCGCCCCAGAAAGCCTGCGAATCCAGGCAGTTTCAAGGCTTTAACTGTCTGTTTTTTGTCAATGGCTTTGCGTATGACCTTGGATTTTGTATCTTTCAAAAGCTCTGTTACGTCAACAAGCTCATCTTTGAGATCTTCTGTCTTAATGCCTTTGGAGCTCAGTTCTTCTTTGACTGCGATTAATCCCAGTTGCCGCTGCACCTCGTACTCGACCACGGTACTAATCAAGTCTAATTGCTGTACCCCTTTAATCTCAATTAAGGCACCATTTGGCAACGAAACGTTCAGGTCTTGGCGTATGGTTCCTAAGCCACGCATGACTTTACCCGTATCCCGCAAAATCCGTCCAATTGCTAATGCCACTTCCTGAGCTTCCTGCGGCGAATAAATCACTGGTGCAGTTGCAACTTCAATCAATGGAATTCCCAAGCGGTCGATGCGGTAGCGAATAATTTTGCCTTCGGCTTCCGTTCCGGTTTTTCTAGCGGCATCCTCTTCTAAGCTGGCTGCCTGCATCGGAATCGTTTTCTCGCCAACTTTTATCCAGCCGTCAAGGGCGATTATACTGGTTCGTTGGAAGCCCGTTGTGTTGGAGCCGTCTATGACGGTTTTACGCATTACGTGGACTTCATCGATTGGCTTCATGTTCATCATCAATGAAGCCATGAGCACAACTTCAACAGCTTCCATGTTCATGGGGTGCGGCGGTTCCTCATCCATCTCGACAAGGCAAGCGGATTCGCGGTTGGCTTCGTAGAGGACTTTTACTCCCTTTTGAAACTCGAAGTATGCTGCCGGGTCAATCTGTCCAAGTTCACTTTGCGTGGGTCTTAAGCGCCTTAAGAAAACGATTTCTGGTTCCTCTTTGAACAGTTGCGGTGGGCAACTGCAGAACAATTTTGTTTGTGTGGCAAGCTGCTGGTGGATTTCCAAGCCGACTTTCAAGCCCACTTTAGCGTAGTCAATGGTCATTTTAGTGTCCTCCTTCCATGATGGTTTGCTCTTGTGGAAGTGTCCGTGGTGAAAGTTCTCCAGCGATGTTAGTTTTAAACAACTTCTTGGCTTCGTCAACATCGCTTGTTTGTCCCAGCGTCCACATGAGTTTCACCAATGCAGTCTCAGGGAACATATCATCTGTTGGAATTACGCCTCGGTCGAGCAGGTCGCGTCCAGTATCGTACACGTTCATGTTCACGCGGCCCCAAATGCATTGCGATGCCAACGCAACCACAACTTGATGGCTAACTGCGTTTTCGATGGAGCCAAAGCATGTTTTGCTTACGTGGCCCAGACCAGACCCTTCCAGAAGAATGCCTTTGAAGCCTTTTTCGACGTACCAGTCGATTACGGCGGGGTCTAATCCCGGGTAAAACTTTACCAGCGCCACTTTCTCGCTGAAATTTGGCTTCAACAGGAGCTTTGCTTCGGGGTTACGTTTCCGAAAGTCCTTAGTGAGCACCGTTACTCCTTCATCGTTGGACCGGGCAATCGGAGATGCATTAACAGGTTTGAAGGTGTCTCTGCGGCTTGTGTGGCATTTACGCACTCTGGTTCCGCGATTAAAGACAATCGTGGTGTCTGCGACGGTCTCGTGCATGGCGATAACCACTTCAGCGAAGGGGCCGTAAGCAGCGGCTTTTACTGCGCCGATCAAGTTCGTTGCGGCATCTGAGCTGGGGCGGTCAGAACTTCGCTGTGCACCAACCACAATCACTGGAACGGGCAGATTCTGTAGTGCAAAACTCAGCGCGGCTGCTGTGTAAGCCATTGTGTCTGTGCCGTGTGCGATGACAATACCTTTTGCGCCTTTTTCGATGTTTACTGCGGCTGCCTTAGCTATTTGGCTCCAATGTCTCTGTGTGATGTTTTCACTGTAAATGCTCAAGACAATTTGGGTGTCTACTTGAGCGAGGTCTGCCAACTCAGGTACGACTCCGTATAGGTCGCTTGCGGAAATTGCTGATCTGACGGCGCCTGTTCGGTAGTCTACTCGGCTAGCAATGGTTCCTCCGGTGCTCATTATGACGACTTTTGGCAGGTCCAGTCTCTGGGGTGGAAGAGGGGGTGATGCAAAGGTGGGTTTGACGCCTTTGCCTATTTTTTCTATTTTCAAGTTTAGGGTGATGCGGATGCCTATGTTGTAGCCGCTCTTCATTTTAACGACTATATGCTTGTTGTCGGTGCTTTCAGAGCGGGGGATAAGAATGCCTTCATATATTTTGCCGTCGCCGCTGATACGTACGATGTCTCCTACTTCAACGCCGGCTTTTTTGATGGCTTCTAAAGCTTCGCCTTTGTAACCCAAATTATCTTCAGTTTGGCTCACGTCTGATTCCTCATGTTTTCAGGTCTTTTGAAACGTAAACTCCGTCTCGGCTATAGCCGAACCGCATGTAATACTGCTTTGTACCTAACGCACTGATAACTAAAAGCTTTCTTAAATCATAATTCTCTTTGGCTACTCGTTCCGCTTCCTCCAGCAAATCAGCTCCGAAGCCTCTATGCTGCCATGCATCTCCTGGACTTTTACCCACAGGCACAAGGGGACCATAAACGTGAAGTTCACGCACAATTCCGGATGGCACAGCGGTGATTTCTGGCCGGTGGGCTTTTGCAGAGGGAATGCGTAGGCGTAGATAGCCAATTAACACGTCGTTTTCTTGGTCTTCAGCAGAGATGAAAACTTCTTTGCCTTCAGAGGCATCGTAAGTTGTTAAATTGATTTTGACTTTGTTCAAATCAGGCTTGACACCTTCAACATTTAGGCGGTGTCCTACTTCTCGGCAGCGGATGCAATGGCATTGTTTTCCCTGTTCAGCAAGTTTTGCTTGTGCTAATTGCCGAAGATTACTCTTTTTTACGCCTGCGACGATGAGGCGCGCGGGGATGTCCCGTTGCACACGCATAACTCGAACCCAGGGAGGAATAATTCGTTTTACCCGCGCGATTAGATCTGTTGCTTCCTCGTTTGTATATGGTTTGTATGTGCCTTGTTGGTACCACTGATAGATTTTTGTGCCATCTATGACGAGGCAAGGATAGATTTTTATCATGTCCGGTTTGAAGGCGGAGTCTGTGAAAACCTGTTTGAATGCTTTCAAATCTTTTTCTGGGTTGGAACCGGGCATTCCAGGCATCATGTGATACGCAATTTTCAATCCCGCGTCTTTAGCTATGCGTGTAGCCTCTTTTACGTCGGCAACGGTATGTGTTCTGCCGACTAACTTGTAGATTTTGTCGTTGGGATTTTGCACGCCCAACTCTACCCGGGTCACACCCATATCTAACATGGCATCAATGTGTGGCTGCTTTGCCCAGTCAGGTCGAGTTTCCACAGTGATGCCAACGTTGCGTATTTTGCTTTTCTCTGCATTTGCCTTCGCCTTCTCGAGGTTCTTTGATGCTTTTTCTGTTATTGCATCTAAGCATCGCTGAATAAACCATTGTTGATACTCGGTTGGCGTGGAGGGGAAGGTTCCGCCCATAATTATGAGCTCAATTTTGTCCACTTGGTGTCCAATCGCTGTTAGCTGGTCAATTCGGCTGCGGACTTGTAGGTACGGGTCGTAGTTGTTTTGTCCTCCGCGCATGGCGGCGGGTTCATGTCCTGTATAGCTTTGGGGACTGCCTGTGGTGGGTCCTCCGGGACAGTAGGCACATGGTTCAGACTGTGGGCAAGGCTGAGGTTTGGTCATGACGGCGACGATTGTTACACCTGACATGCCGCGAGTGTTTTTTCTACGCAGAATCTTTGAAAGTTTGGGTTTTTCTTTGGTCGTCAATGCGGCTATTAAGTCGGCGTTTGACGGAAAATCCTGCAGATGACGTTTAGCTGCCACTTCGAGTTTCACTCGATGAACATCGTCATGAGTGGGCATTTTCAAAAGCATTAAAGCTTCTATAATTTCCCGCGCCGATTCCGCGATAGACATGGATTAGTTACCGTTACAAAATTCTGTGAAGAGATACATAAACTACGCTAGCTAAGAAAGAAATTTAGTTTGGAACATCTACGTTTTGGTGAACCAAGCAGCACCTTAAGTTCGGAGAACGTTTTGCTTACAGAAAAATTGCCATGCGATACTCGTCGCTGTACCTGCCCTTGAAATGCATCTCTTTACGCAGGGTTCCTTCTACTCTGAAACCTGCTTTCTTGTATAATTGAATCGCTCTATTATTTTGGGTGTTTACTATAAGCCAGACTTTTTTTAGATTCTTCATTTTGGCAATGAAAAGCATGTGATTCAGCAAAGCTGTGCCTATACCCAGATTTTGATAGTCGTCGTGTACAGTGAGACCTAATTCCGCTTTGTGTCTGAAAACTTCCTGCGAGTTAAACTTGAGTGATGCAGAACCAACAATTCGCTTCATTTTTTCTTCTTTTACAACTGCAATGATTGCTAGCGCTTCGTTATAGTCTATGTTGCTTGTCCAACTTTCTACTCTTTTTCGAGTGAACGGAGGAACTAGGTTTAAAATACTTGATTCTGAGAGAGTTGAGAACATTGCCCAGAGCATTTCCGTATCACTGTCTCTTTCTGGACGAAAACTAACTGCCTTTCCATTTTTTGTGGTGAATGCAGTTTTCCATTCAGGTGGGTAAGCCATATTTCTGCCCCAATTTTTGACTAAACGTTTCCCAAACGGATAACCTTTACATGTATAGGCTTGATAAAATGTTGCCTGATTTACAATTACTAATTAACAGATAAGGAATTTATCTTGAAAAAAAGCGTTTGCGCTTACATCCAGTTTTGGCCAGGCTTGCGTTGCAGAATAACGCGTTTCTCGTAGTTGCGGCGTGTTCTGTTTTTTGGGCTGGCCTTTGTTTTTTCGACACCTGCGATTTTTGGTGTTTGTGATCGGACTTTTCCCGCTTTTGAGAGTGAACCGTGAGTTGGCATTATATTCGACCTGTTGGCACATAAAAAAGAGATGTAACACTTAAACCTTTACCTCCGACATTTTTACTTTTAAGGGTTACATTTTTTAGTTCTCGAATCTCTTAAGTCGCCTAAAAAGTACACACAGTTGAATTTATTGAATTTTTGAAAACCCGCTTCGTAGACAGACTGCGTTCTTAGGCAGGAGACGCCTGCAAGTTGAAGGTAAGTAACAACGGTGCTGTTTTTAGATTATTTTCTTCAATGCATCGCGCATTTGTCTTATACTGGCTTCGTCTTCTGCCTCTGCTCCCTTTTCGACATTGTTTTCTTCTTCAATCTTTATGTTTTCTTGTTTTACTTGTTCGTTAACTGAATCCACTAATTTTGCTATTCGTTTGCCATCAGTTTCAATTTGGCGTAAAGATGTATAGAATGTAATGGAATTAGCATTTAGATGCGGGTCTTTTCTTGAATTTTCCAAATAGTCTGGAGGTGAACTTTTTATCAACTCATCCTTAAACATAGCTGCCCAAACATTGTCAGGGCTTTCTTCCAATTCCAACTCAACCTCGTACTTTTCTCTGGTATCTGCCACTTTCTTCATTTTCGGAGTGTATCCGTCCACAGGTGTTAGGTTGATTATCTTAATTGCTTCCTTCAATCAATTAACCTCACGTTTTATTTAACTAAATTTAGCTTAAAAAGTTTGCATTTTTCAAATATTGATTAACTTAGTTTTGGCAGGCACTGCAAAGTAACGGTTATGGGTTGTCAACTAATGCTGGCTCGTATTTTAGGGTTTATCTTCGTGGTTGCTTTTTTTTCTGCTGGAGTACCAATCGGGTGATTTTCCAACTCGCCATGTTGCCTCGGATTATCTGCGGGTTGCTTGTCAACATGGATTAAGGTGCTTTGTTTTGGAAGTGTAGAGTTCAGCTACGAAATTTAAGAACCGTTTTCCTGCGCCTGTTCTTTGATAGTGTGGGAAGGCAACGAGATCTGGAGACCCCGGTAGATTGGACTCTCATATGGATGTGGACGACTGCGATGAAAGCTTGATCTTTCTTGTTAGAAAGCGCAGTATCATCGAGCATTAGGAACCCACGATGTACTTAGATAATGATTTTGCCGAAACATTTGCCAAAGCGAAGCGTTGCAGCGATTAATTTTTAATTCAACAGGCTATCTGGCTCTTTTTTTGGTCAAACTCCCTTTGTCGGTGAAAGACCCGATCGGGCTCCAACCAATCAACTACGTTATAATGGCAAGTTACGGCACTGAGCTTCTTTTTGACTGGCAAAGGCCTTGTATTTTTGCGAATGCATTGACTTTCACGATTACGTTGTTTATCTTGGTCAGCCGCGATGGCGAACTTCGCCGACTAGGTATCAGTTTTTGTGCGAAATCATGTTTTAATGAAAAGGTATTTCTCTGTAAACTAATAAAATCAGGGCATCCGGTATATCCGTTGATGAGAGGCAAAGCCAGACAACATCATATAGTTGAGAGACAATGGCTAATATAGAATTGATAATAGCGGCGTTTCTGCTTGTGACATTCGTAGCTGCAGTACTGTCAATTCGCATCAAGACACCTTATACTCTTGTCCTAGTTCTTGTTGGGGTAGGAGTAACCGCCGCAGCCACACTGTTAAGTCTCGTAGGAGGACCGCTCCACGGCATAGCACAAACTATAGTTACCCAAATACGGTCCTTCGACAACCTGCTGATTGAAGGTGGAGGAACCGGCTTGTTTGTCGGCATTGTTGTGCCTCCTTTGGTTTTTGAGTCTATGATGCACATACGCGCGGGAGATTTGCGCAGTGTAATTAATCCGTCAATAGTTCTGGCAACAGTCGGCGTTGTTGTAGCAACCTTAACAGGTGGGCTGGTCCTGTGGCTGCTTGCTGGTTTGCCTTTCTATGTTGCCTTCCTCTTCGCTGCGCTGATTGCTCCAACAGATGTTGTAACGATACTTGAAGTTTTTCGTAAGGTCAAAGTCCCGGCTAAACTCACTGTACTTCTAAGCACTGAAGCTGCATTCAACGATGCAACTGCCATAGTTATGTTCACTATAATTCTTTCTTCCGCTGCTCTTCATCAAGCAGGAATAGTGGAAGCTGCCGGAAGTTTCGGGTTCACTCTTATAATGGGTCTGCTTGTTGGATTGGGCGTTGCTTTCGTAGGAGAAATCCTTTCAAGCTTAATAGAGGACAAAGTGGCCGAATGTATTCTAACAGTTTCCTTGGTTTATGGTTCATTTGCATTGGCTTCTGGAATCGGGGCATCTGGAATTATAGCAGTGGCTACGGCTGGTTTGTACTTTGGCAACTTCACAGTTCGCGCTGCGATGGGGGCAGCGACCAGAAATACCATTAATAATTTCTGGGCGGTAGTTGCCTTTTTAGCAAACTCGGTGGCTTTTCTATTCATAGGTTTTCAAACTGACCTGCTCAATCTCGCGCAGTCCGTTGTTCTCATCGCAGTTGCATTCATCGCAGTAACCATCGCACGAGCAGCTACAGTTTACCCGATTTTTGGCTTCTTTAACAGACGAGGGGAGAAAATGCCCCGGGTATGGAGCCACATTGCCCTGTTAGGCGGCGTCAGAGGGGCCCTGTCTATAGTATTAGCAACTACAATTACAGTTTCGGCAGTCGTATCAGTTTCAGACATACGAACCATAAGCACCATGGCTTTGGGGGTGGCTTTCATCTCTATTACCGTTCAAGTCCCGTTGCTGTTTAGGTACGTCAGAAGCAAGCTGAAAGGGCAAGAAGAAACGCAAGTGGAGAAATTCGAGGAGAGACTGGCTAATGTATGTTCTTCAGTGGAGGAAACAAGGGCACTTCTAGCTGAAGGCAAAATATCTGACGATGAACTGGCAGAGAGGCTGGAGGAGAACAAAGATGCGCTCGACCAAGCAATTCATGAATCTGCCGCTTTGCTTAAAACTAGAAAGATTATCAGAACACGGGCTACTCTGCTTTACAGAACTGTGGCGAAAAGACGCAACAACAAGAAACATGACGCTGAAGAAGAACAAGCAAACCAGTTAAGAAGGAAGAACAAACTGGGGAAAAAAATAGTTAATGCTAACCCGTCGACCACTGCATTTTGTTTAAATTTATGTTTTTTTGCTCTCCTTTTTCTGGTCTTGTATAAGTCGTATTGTGTTCTTGCCTTAAGAGGGGTTTAGGAATAAAATGCGAGGTGGCATGATTTGACAGCAAGAGTTATTTTGGACGATGGCAATGAGGATTCTGCGCAGGGGTCGCCGAGCATGGTCAAAGGCGTAGAATCGCTTTCTTCCACGAAAGCGGTGTGCAAGCTTCAGGAGCCTATCCTGTAGAGGTTCGTGGGTTCGAATCCCACCCCCTGCACCAATGTATAAATAAACTTATAGGGGTCGTCGAGTGATGGATTGCCCAAAGTTACTTTTTCTTAAAATCTTATTGCCTTCAAATTCGGTGATGTAGTAATTTGATCTACCTCATAGTCACAAAGTTTAAGTGCACATCGTGGCAATGGTAAATGGTGATTCCACTTGGAAGTTGCAATTGACAAGCAAGGACGCATAGTCATACCAAAAGAAATTAGGGATAAATATGGTCTTTCGGAAGATGGCAAACTAGAATTGGTAGCCCGAGAGAATGCAATAGAGCTTGTTCCAATTATTGGCAAGGATGACTTGGCCATTCATTCCCTAAAGGAACCCTGCAAAACAGGTAATCCAGAAGCCGGAAAGAAGGCTTTCTCAAGAGAGAAGGCTTGGAAACGATGAGACTAATCGACGCAGACATTCTTTCCTACGCTCTCTTTGAGAAACATGATGCCCATCAATACTGTTGGCCACTTTTGCAGGGCGCAATCCACGGAAAAACAAGTACTTCAATTGCAATTATTAGCTTGCTTGAAGCATATCATGCATTGGTTGATGATTATGGAGTGGAAAGAGAAGAAGCAGCCTACAAACTTGATGGGTTGACTAGAAGCACGAAAATTCGGTTTCTGCCATTATCAGTTGATACTGCCCGAAAAGCCTTAGAGATAGCCAAGCAGCACAAGGTCAGGTCTTTTGATGCAAACTTGATAGCGTCTGCAGAAACCAATAGAATCTCCGTGATTGTAAGCAATGATCATCACATTGCAAGGCTTTGCAAGGAGCGCGACCTCATCATCGAAAACCCGATTCCTAAAAATGTTGCCAGAGAAATGAAGCTCTGAAAACGAGTTTCTCCTTCCTTTTAAGAGGGAAAAAGGGAAAATAGCTGCAAGTTATCGTAATTGGCGATGTCGTTAGCTGACCAGAGGTTCGAATCCCACCCCTGCACCATATGAGTAAATCGTTTGGGGTCTTTTCTGGCGTTGTTAGATGGTTTTTTGTCATGTTAAACTCTCTTTTTCTAAAGATTTAGCGTCTTGAAATTCGGTAACATATTCAGGTTCTGCCTTAACTAAGTTGCAGAGTCTTTTTTGGTTTTAGCTACCTTTGAGAGTGGATTAGGTTTTGCCAAGGGCTGAAGGGTATCTTAAGGAACAAATTTTGGAAATAATGGGAAAAATGGCTAAAAAATTGTCGAACTCTTCCCTGCCATTATACTGGTTTTTTTTCGCTCTCCGAAAGAGGCAAACTTTTGTCTGAAGTAGCATTCCTGTAAGCTTGGTGAGTTTAGCAAATTTGGCGATGCTGCCCTTTTACCGCATCTAATGCAATCTGATGTTTTCCCGAATGGTTGATGTCGGCTGATTTCAAATTCTTTCTTGAACCGCAGGTGCTTGTTTTTGATGAATGCCTCTTTGAGCTTGCTCATTTTTTCAGGTAATTCAAGATTAAAAGAACAACAACGGTTGGTGGCATTTTGTTGTTGTTCTTCTATCAGTCCCAGTTTGATGAGTTTTTGGCGGATACATCCTCGGTGTGGTGTCCATCGAGGCTAAACGCTAAGATGAAGGCGAAAGGCTCAAGCAGTATTGGATAAGGGTTCTTAAGGAGAGTGAGGCTTGGAGGCTTCTTTGAAGAAACCTTGTTAAATAAAGAACCGCAGGAGCCTCCGATATCTCTACGTCTTATTGGAGACTATTAGAAGAAACCTTTGCATCTTGTCTTAAAACCAAAACACGTGTTTTGAGGATCGGAATCGAACTTGATTGCCGGAGCACAGGCTGCGACTAACCGAATCCAAAAGCAAAGCTCTTGTTTTCTAAATTCTCAATACACTATCTATCAATCCCCACTCCTGTCCACGACTACAACAAAAGTCTAATCGAATCAAACGCGCGATTAATATGCAGAATATTTGAGAAATGGAGATTGCAGTCTCTTTGATTGAAAGGGAGAATCTGGGGTGAGTAATAATTTGAAGTATAAGCATTTTGAACCGCTTAGGGCAAGACTGTTTTAGTCCAAAGAAGCTAACAGAGGATATTAAACTCCTGCCAAGCAAACGAGATTTTCAAAGAAGCTTATTGAATTCATCAACTGAGAGGTCGACTTTCCCGATAATGGTGCGCAACATTCCCTTTCCAATCGGTTTATGCGCGGGAACAACCACCATGACCTCGTTTTTCCTACAGCCGAATAAAGAGACGTATTTCTCTTTGTCAGCAAGCCTCATTACTATGTGGCTTCCTTTCTGACTGACGACTTTAAACCCAGTTCTTGTGAGCGCCTTAATGACTTTTCGCCAAGAAGCAGAGGGCAGCTTTTCAGACAGTTATCTCCACCAGCTCTTTCTTCCGCTTAAGCTGGTCAACTTCTTCAGGGAAGGCTTCCAGATAACCTTCGATGGCTTCTTTGATGTTGGTTAAAGCCTCCTTACGGCTTTCGCCTTGGCTTATTGCCCCTGGGAGCTCAATACATTGCGCTGAGTAGCCACCTTCAGGTTCCTCTCTCAGTAAGACGGTGAATTTTCTGCCCTTGATTTCCACCATAACGTTCACTGCGATAAGAGAAGCCTGTTTAGGTCATATAAGCTTTGACGCCAAGATAAATCATTTCATACTTGAAGAGGTTTAGAAAGCCTTATTTCAGGCCACGAAAATCTACACTTCAAGGTGCCTTAATATGTTGAAAACCAACAGTATAGATAAGGCAGACTGGAAGGGCACCTCAACTAACGGGTCGAATCGCACCCCCTGCACCAAAATCGGCCCTACCATCTTTTTCAGGAATAATTTCAAGTAAAATTGCGTATGTTGCAGGGCAACAGGCTTAAACTCGAACTTTAGACATAGATGTTTACGGTGATGTTTATGGCGAAGAAAACAACCATAACCCTGCGAGACGATGTCTACCAGACCCTGAAAGAAAAAGGCGACGCTCGAAACATCTCAAGCCAAATAAACAAAATCCTCATCGACCACTTTTCAGAGACAGAAAGCATGTTTGGCACCATGAAAAAAGCAGACCTCACAGACATCAGAGACCACAAGGACCGCTGTCTATGAAATAGGTTATAGACTCCTATTGCCTGGTTAGCTTATTTCATGGAAACCGGAGCGGGAGAAAAAACTAAAGCCGTATTGAAAGCTCAGAAGAAAAAATGACTCCTACAATTTGCCTCGCCGAAGTCTATGCGAGAACCTTCAACGTGGCAGGCAAAGAATTCGCAGAAAAACAAAGAGCATTCATCAAGGAAAAAACCGCTCTTGCCCCGCTGGAGAGTCAACGGCAATTGAAGCCGCGAAAACACAGCACAAAATGGAGAAGGAAATCGACGGGGGGAACTCGCGGACTCCGTAGTCTACGCGACGGGAGTGCGGAGATGCTCAATTAGGCCTATTCTGGCTCTTCCAAGAAAAGCAAGATAATGCCGAACGATTTTTTTCTCATTTCTTCTGCCACCTCTTGCTCTCGACGCGCAAAAAGGGCGTTACCCGCAATTTTATGAGCCAATGCCAAAATGAAGCAGTCGGGAAGCGAAATGGCTCTTTGACATTTGATTTTGGCCGCTTCGTTGATTAATTGTGAGGTGTCTTCAACCGTAAAATATCTTGATGCCAGAAGTTTGTTTACTCTTTCTTTTGATTGTTGCCATCCAAGTTTTCTGCAGAGGACATATCTCAGTTCTGTTATGGCTAATTCGGTGGTGTAGGCTTCAACCATGTCGGTTTCGAGAGCTTTTTTGAGCTTTTGTCCTAAGCTATCGCAGTATATTAGCTCAATTAGTGCGCTTGTGTCTA
Organism: Candidatus Bathyarchaeota archaeon; assembly: GCA_963760905.1. Taxonomy (GTDB): domain Archaea; phylum Thermoproteota; class Bathyarchaeia; order Bathyarchaeales; family Bathycorpusculaceae; genus JADGNF01. The sequence goes on along the minus strand of CAVXEQ010000001.1, from coordinate 726,136 downwards.
TGGCTAATTTTCCTTTCAAGTCTGTCATCATCAATCTTCCGTTCTGTCTCTAATTCTCCAAGAGCCTCTTTAACTCCTGAGGTTGGGCTGCAAGCTTCATCCAGCAAGCGAGGGTTCTTCTTTTCCCGTTGATCTACTAAGAAACGAAGGGCATCATTTAGGTCAACTCGGCGGCCCGTCTTGATTTGAAGTTCGGATGCAACTTTCAAGAGTTTTTCTTTTACATCCTCAGTTACTGATATTGTAGTCATAGAGTTCACATTAACTATAGCCGCTATAGTAAATATGTCTATCTGGAAGTATATGCATGAATTTACGCATTAGTTGGCTATCTATGATCATCCGGGAGTGCATTCATTGTCAAATTGTATCAACCGCGGGTAGATCGAGCCATCGCTTAAGTTTGGGTATTGATCGACAAAGGCACAATTATCTGCTCCTTTAACACTCGTAGCCAAATCCTATATTCACTTCCATTTGGTTAGGATCTCTTCTCGTTTGAATGTTGATTTGCTCAAAAAGAACAGGACTACATCAGCGATCAAAACAATGCCCGCGAAGATCAGAAGGTTACCAGTGCTAAACGTGAAAATTCCTTCTGCCCCAGCAAAGAAGACAGCGACAAACGGGATAAACATGAGGCCAGCAATCTGGTTTGCACCCCTAACGTCGTTCACTCGTGACGATGCAATCACTGCTACTTCGATGCTGAGAATTGCTGCAAGTGGAGCGAGGAGTAACAGCATAATGCCGGCGTTCCAGTTGGGGAAATAATAGTAGCCTAACCCCCCGTTGTACAAAAAGTAATCCGTTGCCGCCATGAAGATTGATGCTCCTGCCCACGTGGATAGAATAGGCGGTATGAACGCTGCAATGCTTTTTCCAAGGAGAATCTCGCCATCAGTGGTCGGAGTTGTAAGCAGCGGTTCCAATGTTTTCTCAACTTTTTCACCCACTATACTGTACGCTGCAATCGTGCTGGGCAGAACAGTTGCTAAAATAACAAAAAGGTAAATGATTGAGTCGGCACCAAGCGATATCGTATCGGGGATTCCAGATGCTATTTGGTTCCTGAGGACCATTGAGAAAACAATTGCGATAAGAAGGGGAAGCCCAACAGTGTAGAAGAGTATACTTTTCTTTCGGCTGATTACCTTCAACTCTTTACGCGCTATCTTCCAGGGCATCCAAGTGGTCATTGTACGTTCTCCTTCACTAATTTCAGGTACGCATCTTCAAGCGAACTGCTGAGCACGTTAACGGTTTCAATGCGTCCTCCTGCGGCGACAATCGCGTTAACCATGTCAGGATTCTCCTCTTCGGGATTTATGACATCGACTGTCAGCTTGTTACCTTCCCTGACGACGTTCTTGAACTGCAGTTTTTTCAGCGAATCCAGAATCGCCTCATTCACCTGCCTGAGCTGAATTACTGTCTTCCTTCCGTGGACAGAACGTTCAAGTTCTTGAGGGGTCCCAACAGCCATGAGCTTTGTGTTCAAGATGCCGATCCTGTCGCATATCCTCTGCGCCTCATCAAGGTTGTGGGTGTTTAGAAAAATAGTCTTCTTTTTCTTCTTTAATTCGAGGATGAATTCCCTCACGGCCTTTGAAGACTCAGGGTCCAGATTCGCCGTCGGCTCATCCATGAAAATTATCTCAGGATCGTGAACTAAGGCGCGTGCTATGGCTAGTTTCTGCTTCATCCCTTTTGAGAACGCCCCCGCCAAAACATTTCTCTTCTCCCAAAGCCCAAGCAGCTTAAGAAAGTACTCGTTGCTCTCTTTCCTCTGGGCGTCTGTTAGCCTGTACAGTACTCCGTAGTAGTCCAAGTTCTCATAAGCGGTGAGCGACTCGTAAAGACCCACATTGTCGGGAACCAGCCCAATGATCTTCCTTATCTTCAAAGCATCTTCTTGATTGCCAATCTCATAATCCCCAATTCTAGCTTTGCCGCTTGTTTTGGCTATCAGGCAGCAGAGCATCCGAACTGTGGTGGTTTTTCCTGCCCCGTTAGGTCCAAGGAAGCCGAAGACTTCGCCATCGTCTACACGAAGGGTAAGATTATCAACGGCGGTCAAGTCACCAAATTTCCTTGTAAGGTTCTCAGTCGCAATCATATCGCGCAGCCAACATTCAGCTTCCAATTATGAATAATTAGAAAAGGTATGTTAGATATAAGGAGAGGCAGTTGTTCAATTTTTGAACCAGCAATACTCTAGGTATCTTGGATAATTTGCAATCTAAGTTTGTCACAGGTATGATTATGCTTGGTGAGGATAGTAACGCAAAGCTAGAGCTGGAAGAAGAACAGGTTGAATGCAATTTTTTGCGGCTGTTTTTCTTCTTTAAATTCATTTGACCTTTGAGGATGAAAAACAGACGGCGGTTGTTCCCTTGCACAAGCAAAATGGCGTCTAATCTTAAGAGAAGAAAAAAAATCGGTTGGTGGTGCCAAACTAATTTTTTTTTCTTTCAAATTTAAACCAGCTGAGTAGAAAAAGCAGCCCGCAGTAAGGTCAAAAATGGTTCTGAACCGGCTTAAACTTCCAAAAACTACCAATAAGAAATAGAAACGTGCCGACCTGTTAAGCCGCTAATCCAGCTCAAAATAGCGATGTCAGCTTTTAGGCGTCTCTAAGCTGTTTTGGGAAAAACCATAAAAACAAGACGGGACCATTAAGCGTGGATTGCTATGAACATGAAACTCGCTACCGCAATTTCACTCATACTCATTTTGAGTATCGGAGTAGCCGGCCAAGCTTTGGCTCAAACACGCACCCCCGGAGTCAAAGGAGGCGACTACCTGATTTACAACTTAACCACTCACTGGACCTCTGACAACGCCAGCGACACCCCATTCGACTTAACAGACCTTAACAATACCAAAGTGTACAACGTTACAATCTCAGCGGTTCAAGATGGAAACATTACAACCACCCAGCTTTGGGATTTCAAAAATGGAACAGAGATTCCTTTCCTTGTTGTTTGGAACATAGAGACTGCCCAAAGCTACTATATGTCATCAGAGTTTGAAGGCATAGTTGGCGCCAACTTGAATGTGGGCGATCTGCTTCATCCCGGTGGCAACGACACGTTTGCGGTAAATCAGACCATAACCCGTAACTACGCCAGCGGCCCAAGAGAAACAAACGTTGTTGAACTCATCAACCCTGTTCAGAACGCAACGACAAACAGCGACACAAACGAAACGACCTACAACACAATTGGCAACGAAACACTGATCTACTACATTGACAAGGCAACCGGTGTGCTTGTTGAGCAAAACACCGAAATAGACTCCTTTACCGCGCCCGAGAGCGGCTCCGTCATCTGGACGCTTAAGGACACCAACCTCTGGACCGTTTCGGCAGACTCCAGCTTCCCCGAAATTACAATGCCAATTATAATCGCCATCGTTTCAGTCGTTATAGTGGTCGTGGTGTTAGCTGTTGTTCTTATGATGCGGAAAAAGGGCGGCAGAAAACGGTAGCAAACCGTACTTCTTCCTTTTTTGGTTGATGCTTCGGTAAGCAACTCTTTTCTTACCAACATGCCTCTATTATGTGGCTCTGGAGAACTCTTCAAGCTTTCTGAATAGTGCTTTTTCGATATATTCAACAGCGTAAACTCTTAACCAGATTGACGGACCGAATCTTGGAAAGTCTAATTCACTCGAAGTTCTTCTTCAGAAGCAAGCGCTTGTTCATCAGTGACTTGTTCTGATGGACCGTTACGTTTTGCCTCTTGAAAGGTTTTTGCCGCAAAGATTTGCAGATGACGGGAGGCAAGGTACGGTTAAAGTGTATGTTTTTCATCGATTTTTTGTTTTTGCTCTGTGTTCTTTTCGCGGAACCATGCTGTTCTCTAGGGAGAGCTAATAGGAACATTCGCATTGGAATCTGAGTGGTGAAGAACGGTGAAGTTATTCAAAAACTCACACAGCGCATTGGTTTTAATCGTTGCTTTAGGGCTGATTATCATCCAGCTTGTCGGCGTAATTTCGCTAAGTATTCACCCTGTCAAGGCTGAATCCAAGACCATAATTGTGCCTGACAACTATCCAACAATAAGTGCTGCGGTTGGAAACGCATCCGCCGGCGACAGCATACTCGTCAAAAAAGGCGAATACCATGAAAACCCAGTAGTCGACAAAGCGCTTTCTATCGTTGCTGAAGACGTCAAAGAAACGGTCGTGATAGGCGAAGGTGGAGTCGAACGCGGTGCTAAACCGGTTTTCACGTTAGCCGCCGACGACGTAACGCTTTCAGGCTTTACCATCAAAAGCCTCAACTACAATGAAACAACCTATTTTGCAACTGGCGTGAATATAGCAGGCGACAACTGCGTCGTATCAGGCAACAATATAGTGGGCACGTATTACGGTGTTTTCTGTTCAATTCAATCTTCAATCGCGATCTCCAACAACAACATATCTGACACACTGAAAGATGCTATACGGATCTGCGGAGGCTCCAAAAACACAATTACCGACAATCTCATAACTGGAAACGCTGCATCAGGCATAGCCATAGATGGGTACTCAGATACGATTTCACAAAACGAAATCGACGGCAACGGACGAGGCATCGGCTTAGGCGCCTCGTACTCCGTGGTGTTCGGCAACAATTTGGCTGGAAACATCGAAAGCGGTATGTACTTTGGCGCTTCAAACAGCATCGTTTCTTCAAATAATTTTACTCAAAACAAATGGGGCATTTACTTCACATCCTACTTTGCTGCTCCAAACAATAACACGTTTTACGACAACAACTTTGTAAATAACACAACGCCTGTTGGAACCAGCTCAACCTATGATGTGCAGGTTTGGTATAGCGGGTCAGTAGGTAACTTCTGGAGCAGCTACAACGGTTCAGATGTTAACGGAGACGGAATCGCAGACGCCCCCTATACTGTGTACGCAGGCAACGTCGATAATTATCCCCTTATTGTCCCATATGTTTTCGGCCAGGGCGCTCTTGAACCAACATTGCCAGTCACGCCTAAACCGGTCAACGGAATCGTCGGATTATGGCATTTCGACGAGGTTTTCCCGTATGGTGCCACGCCTGACTCAGTGGGCAATAGCCTTGTGGTTCTGGAACCTTCAGGAGACAACACTTTTACTCCTGTGCTTGTAGACGGCAAGTTCGGCAACGCGTTGCGTTTTAACGGGACAGACTACGCTTACGTGCATACCTCGCCCACTCTGGATATTCAAGGAGAGGTTACAATAGATGCCTGGGTTAACGTTCAAGAATACAAGAACGTCACCTACAACAACATCGTCGTTGAATGCATGCGCACTCCCGACAAATATCCCGACCGAATCATGGGTTTCGCAATAAACGGAGAAACACCGCAGAGCAGCAGTTCACCACCTCTGGGTGCACTTCGAGGCTTTCTCCTAGACGATAAAGGTGTCTTCAACGAGGTAGTCACAACTGAATCGGTTGTTCCACTGAACCAATGGGTCCATGTAGTGTTTGTCCGCAGCCTCTCCAACGGCATGCACATCTACGTAAACGGCCAAGAGAAAAAAGTGGAAGTAACTTCAGGTGTTCAAAATCCAACAGGTCAAATAGCGAAGGGAACCGAATTCTACATCGGTCATGATTCAATAAGCACTATAGACGAAGTTTCCATCAGCACAATCCCAAAAGAACCCACCACCCAGCCTTTGTGGGCGGAATGGTGGTTCTGGACCGAACTCACTGTTGGTTTTGTTTTTCTGGTTGGCCTCTTTTTCTTCTTGAGACAAAGCAGAAAACGCGCAATTTCCTAATTTTTTTCATCTTTTTGATTTTGTTTTCCTGAACTGCAACTATTTGTTTCTTGAGAGATGAACATTTTAAATATAAGTTCCCAGAGGGAATCAGCGTGGACGACATGGCTTACTTGCGTAAAGAGAAGGAAATAGTGGAAATGGATTTTCCCATTAGCAAAGTGTGGGACGCGATAGCCAAGGCAACAACCAGTTTAGAATGGAAAGTAGAAGAAACAAATGAATCCATTCATCAATTGAAGGTGAAGTCAAAAGCAAACTTCATGGCGTATGCCTCTAACCTTACCGTTGTGGTCACAAACGTAGGCGATAAAACGACAAGAGTCACAGTTTCAGCTGAAACTCCAGTTACCACCATCACTGGGATTGTGGATTTCGGCAGGACACGGGAACGAATTGACTCTTTTCTGTTGGCGCTTGTTAAACAACTAAAATCAGAAAGCGCCAGCTCCGACAAAAAAGAAACCAGCAAATAACATCAGAATTCTTTTTGGCGGACCCCTGCGCGCCACCAAAACGTGGGCTAATAAGGGTACAGCGAGAATAGACACAACCGCAAACTTTCTAAAAGTGTGGCTTGGCGGATTACCTAGCCTCTTAAGCCGCGAGGAGGACAAGAAACCACTACTGGGGGAGATGGCACTAATTTCTCGCAACTTGCAAACTGGTAATCCGCCAAAAGCACTGCTTCTTTTGGCTTTTCAGAGTCGGCAATAACCAATAATGCTTCAACGGGATAAATCAATTTGTGTGTACAAAAGATTAGTTACAGACTCCCCTTCATTCAAACTTGAATAAAGAATTCGATTTCTCCATTCAAAGGTTGTTCAAATGCCTTAAACTTTCTCAAAGAGCCCTATTAGACCACGATTTTAAATAAGGGTTTAAACAAAAGGTGACTTAGGCCGACTGAATATGAGTTTGCGTATAAATTCAGAATACGAAAAACTGCTTCCAAAAATGACCGAGGAAGAATTCGCACAACTCAAAATCTCAATAGAAGAAGAAGGTCAACATTACTCTATCATAGCTAACGAAGACCTAGAAGTCTTAGACGGGCATCATAGGTTCAGAGCCTGCACCGAACTCGGCATTGAACCTGATTTTGAAGTGCGCAAATTTGAAGACAAAATGCTTGAAAAAAAATTCGTTATAGAAGCCAATCTGAGGCGACGCCATCTAAACAACTTCCAACTAGTGGAGTTGGCTGTCCCCCTGCTGGAGATCGAGAAAGAGTTGGCCAAGAAGCGGAAAGTGCAGGGCGGAAAATTAGGGCGCGATTTGCAATTAGGGTTAGCGCCAGATGACGCTAAGCCCGTGTTCAATGCTAAAACAGCTGAAGTTGTTGCAAAAAGGGTTGGGTTGTCAACCAGAACTTTTGAACGTGGCAAGAAGATTTTGGAAAAAGCTAGCGAAGAAGACAAGCAGAAACTTCGTGAGGGAAAAGCAAGCATTGCGCAGGTTTATAGGGAAGTTGTTGTGCCTGAAGCTGAACCCGATAACGTGAAGGAAGACACCACCTTGACACCTGTCCTCGAAGACTCACTTGCTGCTCAGAACAAGGAGGCCCTTTTGGCCTTGCTGAAAAGCTTGGTCGAGAAACAGCTGTTTTGCCCCTCATGTGGATATTCGATGTTTGAGTGCAGCAAGTGCCACAAAACTTTGAAAGATTCCCTTCAGCAATAGTGCCAAGTCTGGCTACCTCCTCAGCTTTTTCGTGATAAGCTAAAGATCTAAGTGCTTCCCGTAGGCTGGTAGCTCTTGGGAGCGGATAATTTCGCTCAAAAAGTGCTTTTTTCATCTGGAGGGCGGGAATCAGGCTCATGTAATTTTCCAAACAGTAAGAAAGCCACTGCGCCGTAAAGAGGGTAAATCCATGAAATCGCCACCCAATAAGCCGTCGGCGGGTAAACTGCGACGTTGAGTGCAATTGCTACGTCATCAATGTTCATCAGGGCAAGAGCTGCAAGAAAAGAAACAAACAGCAGACCAGTTGACAAGTTAATTTTTAGTCTTTTCTCTTTCATCCATCCATACAGTAAGAAAGTCGCTATTGTCGCCGCAGGGTAAATTACATCCATGATTGGCCAAAGCTTAAAACCGAATATTGTGTCCAAGTTACCCACTGCAATACCGACGGTCCTTCCTAAATGGTTGTCTCCAAAAGTGACAAGAACAAGCAGTGCTCCAAAGACCAGCGTCACAACTTCATTTTTAACATTCAAAGCAAAAACCTGCAGGTAAAAAGAATATGACGGTCCAGATATTTAACAAATGAGGTTTAGCAGAAAAATTTTTCCCAGTGTTGAATGAATGTTTCGCTAAAAATTTTGCTTGGAATCCCGAAAGAGGTAAACCATTTGGGCAGTTGCTTCAACTTAAGCGTTTATGTGGCTAGTTACAGTGAGTATTTGCTCAGTCAAGAATTGCCTTAAAAAGCCGGCGGCGATTCTTTTTTTCTTAAATCTTTTAGATAACTTTGCATGTTTTTCTATGTGTCGTTCTACCGCTAGATCCATGGCTTTCATATCTGGAACTACAAGTATCTGAAAGCCACAGACGCATTTTACAATGGGCATGCCTTTCTGTTGGCTCCTCTCATGGGCAGGTAACTTCAAGCTTGGATTTTGACTACCCGCAAACCTGAGATCATGTACGTTTTTTTTCGTCATGTTTTACCGTTCACCGTAAGTCTTCAGATTCATTCATCAATTATTGAGCTACATACTATATCCGCATAAATTTGATATAAGGAGTTGTTGTAGTCTTTGCACAATAACATTTGAATGAATCTCAAAAAAGGAGTTATTTTTCACTTTTTTTAGTTCTTTTACAATAAAAGAGGAGAAAATAGCTAAGTTTGCACGGGTTATGCCATGGTTCCACGTGCGTTGGCAAGTTCTTCTTTGAGGTTCTTCACTTCAGAGGCAATTCTTTCTGCGAGTTCAATAGCCTTAGCACTTTGCTCTTCAACTTTCTTAAACACAGCTGAAACCTGTTCTGCACCCGCAGTTTGTTCTTCAACTGTTGAAGTAGACTCTTCTGCCGCTGAAGCTGACTCTTCGGATACCGCTGCCACCTGCTGGATTGCCTCGTTAACTTCTTCCAGAGATCGCACGCTTTTAACGACGTTTTCCCTCAGTTTCTTTGTAATTGTCAGAATGTTATCCATCGAAGTCGCAACCTGCTGTGAATCTTTTACTGACTCATTGACAATTGAGGTGCCTTCGTTTGCTGCCTGAGACGCTGACTGCGTCATCTGGACAGCTTTAGTTCCCGATTTTGTAATGTCGTCAATGGTCCTAACAGCTGTTTCGGCGCTAGCTCGGGTTCGGCCTGCTAACTGCTTGACAGCATCTGCAACAACAGCGAAACCGCGTCCTGCTTCGCCTGCTCTTGCAGCTTCGATTGCAGCATTGAGCGCAAGCATATTAACTTGCCCTGCAATTTCAGAAATGTCACTTGCTAATCCAGCTACGTTTTTCACTGACGAGTTTACTTCAGTGATTGTTTTGTCTGCTTTTACTACTGAATCGCCAATGTTGCCCAACGAGGTTAGAGTTAATTTTCCATTCTCTTCAACTTTCGAAGCTAACTCATTTGATTCGTTAACCTGAATGTTAACTTCGTCTGTATTTTTGTCCACTGCGTTCATTAATCCCATAAGGGTTTCTACAGTTTTCGCAGTTGTTTGTGCTAGGTCTGAGAGGTTTTGGGCGCCAGTGGAAACGTTCTGGCTTGCTGACTGAAGCTGGCGCATGTTGCCATGCAGTTTCTCAACTTCCTGAGCAGCTTTTATGCCTAGTTCGCCTACGCTCTTAGATGATTCAAGCACTTCTTGTGACAAGGTTTCAACATGTTCTGATGCGGCCGTTGCGGATTTGATGATGTTTTCCATTTTCGTCATTGTTTCTTTGAGTTGGGTAATGTCTGTGAATATCTCGATTCCGCCGACAATATGAGTAAGTTCATTATCGTACAGTGGAGAACAAGTGTACTGAACTGGTAAAGCGCCTCCGCCAAACCTTGCTGTGGTCTGCGACATTTCCGGATTCTTTGATTTGAACATGCGGGCGCAAGCGCACTTTTCAGTGTTGCACTCATCTGTTTTGAACAAGTCATAGCATTTCTTGCCTTGGAGGTCTTTTTTCTTTAACCCGATCATTTTTCTGCCGTATTGGTTCATGTACGTTACATTAAAGTTTGAATCTATTACCATGACGGGAGTCTGGATTCCTTTGAGGTAAATGGCATATTGATTTTCTTCACCGGTAGCGGACGCCCCGTTAACAGTGGTATCAACAACTTCGCCCATGACTTTTTTGTCTCCTTCATGAAAAATGCGTTTTTACGTTTAAGAGGTTTATGAACCTGAAATCTGTAGCTAATCTTCTTCAGAAAAACTTTTTTCTTCAACCTGATTGAAACAGCTTTAGCAGTTGCTTACGTTAACCTACGTTTACCTTATGCTTTTCAGCATCTTTTGCCCTCGGATAATCTTCATGCTGTTTTAAACATCAAAATTGCTTATGTTCAAGGCGAGTTCTACCGCAACCACTATTGGAAGAGGAAACCACAAGTGTTATTAAACGCAGAGACATATTTCAGGGTGGTAACTTAGTAACAGTTAACAGTCGCATGAAATGCGATACAAACTCGCAATTCACGCAATTAAACCTTAACTTAAACATCACAAAACAGGAGGCTAACAATTACGGGAACATCCCAAACGTTCACTATAAAGTATGTTATACATGCAAGATTTGAAATTGAAGGCGTCGTAGAAAAACCAGACGTAATCGGCGCAGTTTTCGGGCAAACAGAAGGCTTATTTGGACCTGAACTTGACCTAAGAGAACTCCAGAAAACAGGTCGCATCGGCAGAATCGAAATTGACCTGCACAGCAAAAACGACCGAACCGCAGGCACAATAACCATACCTACAAGCTTAGACCGCGTTTCTACAGCATTAATTGCAGCCAGCGTCGAAAGCATAAACCGCGTGGGCCCTTGCGGCGCCAGAGTTCTTCTCGAAAAAATCGAAGATATACGCGAAGCTAGACGCAAAATAATAATCGACCGCGCCAAAGAAATCCTCCACAGATGGAACATTGAATCCATGCCAAGTGTTGACGAAGTCTACAAAGAAATCAGTGAAACCATGAAAGCCGGCAAAGTCGAAAAATATGGACCAGAGGACTTGCCAGCAGGACCAACGCTTGAAAGCAGCAAAGAAATATACGTCGTGGAAGGACGTGCAGACATCATAAACCTCATGCGTTGCGGCATAACCAACACAGTAGCCTTGGAAGGCGCCAAAGTTCCCGAATCAATAAAGCGCTTAACCAAAGATAAAGAAGCCACTGCGCTGTTAGACGGAGACCGCGGCGGCGACTTAATCCTCAAAGAACTTCTTCAAGTTACCGCCATAAAATATGTTGGTCGCGCTCCAAGAGGCAAAGAAATCGAAGAGTGCAACTGTAAAGAAGTCGCCGAAGCCATAGACCAAAAAGTAGCCGTAGCTGACTTATTCAAGCCTAAAAAAGCCGAACGTCCAGAAAAACAAATTGAAAAGCAACCCGAAAAACCGCCGGAAAAACCAAAATTGATCGAACTCCCAGAACAGATAGTCCAAACGGCCAAAGGCTTAGTTGGGTCCTTGGAAGCTGTTCTCCTCAACGAGAAACTTGAACAAATAGAGCGTTTACCCGTTAGCCAACTAGCCGAGAAGCTGACTCAAATCACTGGTGTTGATACTTTGATTTTCGACGGTATAATCACTCAGCGCATTGTTGACATTGCAAGCGAGAAAAACATCAAACGAGTAATTGCCTCTCGCGTTTCCGAAGCAGTCAAACCAGCCTTAAACGTTGACTTGAACACATTCCAAGAAGTTGTCCCAGCCAGCTAAACCCAAAACTTTCCTAAACTCTTTCCCTTTTTCATTTCTTTTCAAACAAAAAGCGGTTCCTCGTTCAAAGCTTAGAAGCACTTAATCAAATTTTTTGACCTGCACCATCTTTTTATATTTCCGCAGATCCTGCGAAACCTTCTTTAGCAAATGCAGCTCATCCATGGTTTTTTGGAAATTCATCATTTCGCGCAGGATTTTCGTTTGCATTGCAGTGGTCGTATCCATCTTGTTCAACCTTGTAGGTGAATTGTGCATAGAAGGGTGGATCATTGTATGTTGGCTACCAAGGCCAATCCGTTATTCGAGGAGAAAGGAGAAGGCTTCGAAAACGGAAAAATTCGTTTTGGCTATTTGGTGCGCCTTCAACCTCATTCACCCTTCCATGCTACGTCTCAAGACTTAAGATAATGGTTTATAAAAGCGTTATGTATTCAAAATAAATAAGAAAAAACACGCTTAGGCGCTTAACCTAGCGCCATGTTTCCCTCTAAAATTTGCCGCTCAGGCGTCTCAAGTTGCTTGCTCAAGTACATTTTTAGAAGAAACGATAATTTTGGCGTTTCACCAACATAGGTGATTACGCGGTTATTTTTCAGCGCGTCAACTTCAAAAGTTTTTTCTGCTTCTTTAAGAGCGAAAGACACAGTTTGCGCTTTAACAGCCAGACCCTGGAAATCTTCCCACTGTTTACACTGCAAAAGCAAGGGCAAACCGTTTGGCAGATTTGAGCTTGCACTTTCAGGTTTAGTGTCTTTGGCCAATTCCTTTGGTGCCGTTACAGTCGCTGTTGCATCGAGCGAAGTTGACAAGGATTTCACGAGGTTGCCGACGTCATTTTGCACGCCATTAATTTTATCCTCGATTTTTTTCACTTTGTCGCTTAACTCGCCTGATTCCCCAAGTTGACCCGCAACTGTGCCAAGTTCGCTCACGAGCCTATCAAGATCCTTCTCGTGTTCTTTGAGAACATTCACGATGAAGTCTAACGCTTCTAAGGCTTCGTCTTTAGATGGTGGTTTCTCCGACATGTTCCTCTGTGTCCTCAAGAAACCCTAATGCTTCAAACTGCTAATAAGCCTAACGAATCCCAAAAATGTATCCAAGTGAAGATACAGACGTAATGATTACTAATACTGTGCAGCTTTTCTCAATTGCAGTATTTTTTTCAGCAACAAAACTAACATTCTTCGCTAAGATAAAGAGTTGTCTGTACAACACATCTACACACAAAACATAATAAATGAGCTTAGAAGCTGGCAACGCCCTTTTTATCACGGAAATCATACCATTGCCAAAGAGCATCAGCTACTTTATCGCCATAGCCAGATTGAGCCAGCAGATCCTTGAACGCAAGCTTCGCTTCTTTAGCCAACGCAATCACTTAACCACAAAAACGGAGAACAATGTAAAATAAACCTTATGTCTCCCAAATCTGACTCAGGAATCACTAAACAGAAAAAGAGAAAAAGTCCAAAATAGTTTCAAAGAAATATTCTGGCCCTCATGGACTCATAAAGAGGTGCAAAAGGTCCCAACGGACTTTTTCTAAGATTAGCTTAACGAAAAATCTATAATAGCCGTTCTCTTTCTTCCAAATTCACACTCAACGAGGCTAAAGACAAAGAAACGCTTATAGGTATAAGCTGTGGCTTAAAGCTTCAGAAAGACCAGCTAACTGGGCGGGTAGATCAGCCTGGTATGATCGCCACGTTGGCATCGTGGAGGTCGCGGGTTCAAATCCCGCCCCGTCCACCAATCTAATATTTTGATTTAACCCCTGCAAGCGCCCAATCGCCTGTTTTAAGGCGTTTTCACAAATTTTGGAGGCGTTTAACCCCATTTCGTAAGCTAAATTGGCTAATTCAGGGTTTAATTCTATTATTGTGTTACTTTCTGCAACCATTTATTTGACCTCCACGTTTCGTACGTGTCTGTTGTCCGGATGCACCTTAATAGGAATGGCGGCATAATGGTTAATCAAAACCGAGTTATTTTCTAATCAAGTAATACACAGCTCGCGTTTCCTTAACTTTTTATCGAGTCTCAATCTGTCGTGGGCTTCGCAAAGTAACTTAACACTAAGCCGCCGAACTAAATTAAACCGCCAATTACAGCAACTGGGTCACTCAAGACTAAACCTGCACATATAATACCAAATGAAAGAAAACACCGGCGACATAAGCTTCACTTTCCCCTAAAATAATGCGGCAATGGCATGCAAAAGTCCTATAACTATTAAGACAGAACTAATTACTCAGAAAGCATCCAACATCGACCCAACAATAAGGTCGGTCAAGAATCCTCCGATTCCCGCCATAAAGCCGCTCGATATTCCCTTAATCGCTTGCTTGATTATATCGGCAATAATTGCCTGTTATATTGGGTTGCTTCTAGGTGTTGCGAGCACAGTTATTTCTCTGGATGTTGGGGGTAATACGACCAAAGGTTGGTTTCCCGTATATACTTCCATCGCTTTGGCAAAAGTTTGTATTTACTTTTTGAGGAGTCATTGACATCTTCAACTGTGGCTCGAATATCTAAAACGAGCTCTTCTTTACTTGTAGCGCATTCGCCAGGAAGAGTGAAACAGCCATTCGTGAAAACATAACTTTCAGGTTCAGCATCATAAAAATTGCTGCCATTGATATCATTGTCCTTTAAAGGATGCAAATCTCTTCTACCAAGTAGAGGATGTACTTCTATCCACACTTTTAATTGATATGGGCTATCATTGTAAGCTTCCCACGCAACCTGAGGAAATTTGCATGAGCGCCGAACCCATTGCCCCACCTTAAAATTGATTTTGGGAAACGGCTTCCACAATTTAGCCAGATTGTTTCTCGCGTCTGATCGTGAGAGTTTATCAATTAAAAGTCGAGCGGTTTCCAAAATGCGGGACATTTGGTCTTTTTCAGCCATTTTTCCCATATGTATTATTAGGTTTCTTTGAATTGAAAGGGTTCTTAGCATCTTGATAACATCGTCATTATAAAGTTTGGATTCTTGCGCTAACGTCACTAACTCGCCGAAATTATCTGCAGAGCTTACAGAGTTACCTTTACCGATTAAATCTTTTTTGAGGCTTGCTTCAACTATGGCTACTGTCAAGAAGAGAGACTCATTATATTCCTTAGAATCAAATAAATTCTGGGCTCCATACAGAGGGTCTTGCGAGGCTACATAGCTAACTGCGTTTTTCTCTTCCCTTGAAATTGACTCGACTGCTTCGCCTGCCCTCTCTGCTCTTGCTTGTATACCCATTCTCAGTGTGTAAACAATAAAATTCTTAAGGTCAACTTCTAGCTGTTGGGTCAGCTCTTTAGTTTCGCTTCCGAATAAGAAATACTTAAAATCTCTTTTTAACACTTCTATTATGAATTTTTCTACTCTTTTGTCTCTATTCCGTGCTCTCTTAACGTAAGCAAAAATTGGTTTTTTCAGCTTTACTGCCTCTTGGTATTCAACCATTGTGACTTCAGAGTATTTACGACCGAAAATTCCAACGTAGATGTCGCTTTCTCTTACTGCTTTTAGGGACGCTTCTAAGACGGATAATGGGTCAGCTCCTTTGTCTTCCATCAGGGAGCACTTTAGGAAAGGGATTCCAGAAATAGAATCTCTAAGCAGTTGCCTTAATTTCTGAAACTCTTCTTGGTCAGAGCTTACAAATACTTCCAGCTCTCTCGTTTGTTACACTTTCCTTTGATTCCAATCATAAGTTTTACTATTTAATTTTTTACACGAGTATCAAATTGGCTATCGGCGTCTCTAAAAAGCTATATGCACGCACCATCTAAAATATACAAGCAGTACGCAAAAATGTAACTGTTAAAACAAAAAGATGAGTCATGAAAGCGCGAAGAACTTGCAAAGCTATCACTTGAACTCACACGGATAACCAAAGGGGTTGAGAAGTATATCGATTCTGCCATCATACTTATGACATTCTGCGGTCGGCGGAAAATGCCTACGCTCAATCCCCCAAGTTGCCCCGAGTGAAGGCTTATTAAATAAGAGATGCGCAATAGGATTATTTGATTGGGAGAATTGATAAATTGGCTTTGGTTATAAAGGAAATAGAAATAACCAATTTCAAAAGTTTAAAAAGCGTCACGATTCCTCTCAAGAAATTTAACGTCTTAGTAGGACCAAATGGTTCGGGAAAAACCAACTTTGTAGAGTTTTTTAAGTTCTTGAGAAAAGCACTTACTTTGGAATCAAGCACTTACTCGCCTTATTTGGATTGGTGGGATTATAAAAATATTGTTTGGCAACGGAAAGAAGATTTACCGATAAAAGTGAGGATTTGCGGCAATATTCGTGGTTTAAACTTAGAATATCACATATCTTTTTCAGGGATTGGAGGAATCTTCAAAATTATTTACGAGAAACTTGAATTTGAGAATTTTCTCACAATTGAAAAAGAAAGTTCAATATTAAGAATAAGGCATAAACCTGAGTTCATAAAGGAAAAAAAAGAACAAATTAGAAAACAAATGTTAGGTCTCCCCAACGCGCTAAACATGCTATCTGACAAGCCAGTGGACCCTAATCTTTCTAAAGAGTTAACAATCCAAAGTCTTTCCGAGCAAATCATTAATCTCTCTCCAATTGATGTTCCCAATTTGTTATGGTTAAGAACCTCTCGACTGCCCAGCTTGCTCAAAACAGACGATTCATCAGACTTGGTTTTCGAGTTTCTTGGTGATTTCTTAGAAATTTCGAAACGGAGTGATTTTGCAGTAATGATTTCGCCGCTAAAAGCTGACTCTGGAATTACTTTGAGAAGGGTCTTGGTTGAGCTTATTAACGCAATTAGCAACATTACGATTCTTAGACACCCGAACTTTAAGGAATTAAAAACGGCGTCTTACCCAAAAAAAGAGGAAAATATTTCTGAAAATTCATCAAATCTCAATAACATACTTTATCAATGGTTTGTGGAAAATGGGAAAATTCCTGAGCGGATTCTGACCTTAATGGCTCAATTATTCCCTAATATTTCGATCGGTTTTGAATCAACTTTTGATGGGCGAATTTATATAAAACTAAGGGAAAACAACATCGAACTCCATCCTCCAATGATTCCTGATGGTTTTTACAAAATTTTGTCCATTTTAGCTGCTATAGAGCTCGAGCCATCCATCCTTGCGATTGATGAAGTCGAGAACTCCCTTCACAAAGAAGCGTTAGAATATGTTTTGGATGAACTCAGAAATTGTAAATCGACCGTAATAGTGACAACTCACTCGCCGTTGGTCGTTGACATCGTAAAATTAGAAGACTTGCTGATTGTTGAACGAGATATTGAAGGCACACATCTTATTAGACTACGTCAACCTGAAAAGGTTCGAAAGAAACTCGCGGAGCTAAAGATTACACAGAGCGATTCATGGCTTTATGGAGAACTCAAAGATGAGTCATAGAACGCTCATTTTCTGCGAAGATAAATACGGCGAACCCTTTCTAAGAGCACTTACGAATAAGCTCAAAAGTATAGGCGTAATTCCCAGTTCTATTGGATTTGATGCTGTAAAGTTTTATGGCGCGTGTAACTCGAAACTCGAAGCTCAATTACTTCTCAAATCGGGCGCCTCTATTCGAAATTTCGTCATTTTGGTAGACTCGGACGGACATGATAAAACGCTGTTGTTGCAGAGAGTTAAGCAACATGTTCCCAAAGCTTTGGCTGAATTTGCTCACATAATAGTATTCGATTATGAGATTGAAGATTGGCTTTGTTCCGGGTTAGGAATAATGTGTAATGGAAGAACTGCGAGAATATTGCAGAAACAGTTTGGATATGAAAAATATCAACTCCCTTCTTATGTGTCAAAGCTTGACATTGACAAACTTAAGACTTGTCCAAGTTTCCAAGAGTTTCTTGCTTCTGTGTGAGGTTTTTCATATTTCCTTGTTCCTTTCTTCTACTTTAGCCGTTTATCATTATTGTCATTCGAAACAGATACTTTAATGCAAATGGAAGTTGTCCTCTATTTGGGATTCGTGAAGCGCGTAACCTAAAAAAATAGCATTGATTCACCGATGAAAAATGTGATAGCCTAAAATCATGGCTTTTTGAAATGACATGACACCTTCAAAAACGAGAAAGAATTTAGCCTAAGGCTACCATTCAACGAAAAATATTTTTAAATACTCGCAGCTTCCAATTGACAGGGTGAAAATATTTGTCTGTGCAACATCAGGGCGACGTTAGATTAGTAAATAGTTTTGACAAGGATGGGAGTTTATGAGTGCAAACGGTGAGTGTACTTTAGAAACAGAGAAGATTTCTGTGCGGTTCATTGCAGAGGCAAGTGCGCCGACAAGAGGAAAACATTTGGGTGAAAGAGTGATACGTTTCTTGCAGTTTGACACCAGAGCGATTTCTGCGTATGTGTTTGAATGTTGTTGGGGGCATTATACAAATTGTTATGGGGATGGAACAAAAATTGGGATGTACTGTGAGGCTTTGGACCGTTTGGTTAGGTCTTCATAGTGCGTTTGCGATAATAGAAGTACATTATTAAATTGTATGTTCATTCATTAATGAAAAAGGATGATTACCTATATTTTCAGACTTTTTAACATCGCTGTTCGCTCAAAGGTGAGTAAGATTTTCCCGAGTTTCGTCCTCCACGAATCCAACGCGGTGAACGTTTTCAGTCGGATATTCGATGTGAGTATAGTTTAACCGAACGTAAACGATGGGCGATTCATGGGATTTTATTGGGTTTCAAGCAACGGTGTCAAAATGTGCAGAAAAACCCGAAAAATGTACGACAACCTCAAAAACGGTACGAGTTAGGTCTGTTTAGAACTATATGGTTTCCAAGCAATCTTTAATTTCCCAGAGAAGAATATTGATTGATGGGAGACTGATGAGTTTGGAACTTTCGCATTGGAAAGATATTGTTGTAGAACAAAGAAAGCCAGATGAAGGTTGTATTCCAACGGGCTATGAGTGGCTAATTAAATATCATGGCATTCAAGGTGTGAATTTTAAAACTTTTCAAGATGATTTTAATTTTCACCCGAACAACAGTTTTCTGTATGTATCCAGAATGATAATGGCGAAATATCCTAAGATTAAGATTCAAGTGAAGGATTTTCCTAATGGAACTGAGGAAATCAAATTTGTCAGAGACCTAATTGAGCATGACATCCCTTGCTTGGTTGTAGTTATTGGAGAAGCAGGAGGAAAAGCAAATGGACATAGCGTTCCAGTGGTAGCTATAGATAACGCTCAAGTCACCGTTATTGGAGTTGCTTGCCTGGGTAAAAACTTTGACCTCAAGTATGGAATTGGTGAATTAGTGGAAAAATGGGATAAATATGCTGCAAAGGAAATTACTTGGATAGCCCCTTGAGAGTTAAGTTGCGAAGTTGCGAATTCACAAAAAGAGAAAAAAAGATTGTAATTCGTTTACGTATTACAATTCCTTTCTATGGTAGCTTATAGCGTAGTCTGTCGTGTTCGTGATATCCTCTGCCATCGGTGATTGTTAAGTACCAGTCTTCCGGAGGTAGCTTGTGGAAGGTTTTGCGGTAGGCTTTTTCAAGCAGCATTTTAGCTTCATCGTAAATCTTTCGCACCGTTTCAAGCTCATCAGCATCTAAGGGTTTGACTTCAATCTTGGGACCGTTATAGACTACCTTTTCCCCAATGCCTTCAATGAATGCCTTTGCCTCTTTGCTTTGCAGTTTTTCAACGATTTCATCAAGATATGGATATGATAGAGAGTTTGGGTGGTGAGGATTTGGGCAGTCAAGTGTTAGCTGCGCAATATTATACAACGCTTGTGAAAGTGTTTCATTGTGCCATTTGAGGTCATAGTCATCTTTTTGAAGGTAACGAATTGAAAGTTCAGTATATGCGTGTGCTATTTCATGAACTATTTCTGAAGGTAATCCTTTGCTTTCAAGCATGCATTGTTTTCTTTTTTCTTCGTCTATTGCTTTTCTTAGGAATTCTGATGCGTTAGGAAGGGACTTTAGGAATTCAGCGTCTTCGTCTGAAACTCTGATTGAAATTACCCTTAGTGGCTTGGTTTTGAAATTGGCAGTTTTTTCTCTGTACACTACTAACTTATGCTTCATCAACAACTTTTCACCTCCCTTTTTGTTGTATTACGTAAACGTATGATACGCATTTTTTTCGTTGGGGTTGATTCGCAACTGCGTGTGGATTTGCCCTGTATGCTTTTTCCATTTTTTCGTCTCCATGAATGATTTTGGAAGCCACATCCTTTCCGCAGAACGTTGGCATCACATGACGGAATGAATCTCCAAGCAGGAGCCCTCAGCGAGCAGAGGGAGAACCAGGACGTGAAGAGGCAATAGCGACCTACTGTGCAGGAAAATTTTCCGTGGACATAACCTCGCTTGCGTAATACGATGCCTACGTCTTTTTCGGAGATGTGGCTTCCGATGTTTAGGCAAGGTTCCTCCAGATTTTTTCGATTGCATCCTTCGCGGTTGTATCCTCAAATCTTAGCGGTGGAAGAGAAGCGGTTTCAGGCAATTCAGTGGTGTAGAATTCAAGTTGGGTACGGAGAGATTGGTGTTCGTTGCTGAGGTCAGAAAATTGGGCGTATGCGTCAACGTAGGCCTTCGAGGTTTTAACGTCTGGTTTGTCGTGATTATCTAACGCTCTCTGTGCCTTTGCGTTGGTTTTGGCGATTGTTGGACGTATTTTTTCTGCTTGTTTGACGATTGTGGTCATGCGGTTGATTATCTCTTTTGCCTTGGCGGATTTTTTTCTGGCAGCTATTTCAGATTCATAGATGGCGAGGATTTTTTGCCGCAAAAGAATGGCTAATTCAACAACTGCCATTTTGCCTTTGACCTGCGTCTCAAACTCGTCCCAGTCAAATGATGTCCAACTGCGAGAACTGGTTGGAAGTCTCAATGTCGTGGTGTGGGAACCTTCATGGTATTGTTCTTTTGCTCTTGAATCGATCAATTTCGGGAGTGACAGTTGGACGTTTTTAGGGTTCAATCGGTCTCTCTGATTCCGCGCTTCGAAACGCAGTTGTTGAGCGCTCATATTGGGAAGCCTTTTGATGTGTCCAAAACCTTTTGAATTGAATATGGAGTGTCTCCATCATAGCTTTGCATGGGTTTGACATTAACATTCGGTGCATTCTTTAATTTGCCGACAATCGTAGCATTGCCTGGGTCTATGCAAAAGAAATGGTCAGAGCGAGAGCGCCTCTTCCCGCACCAGACCTATCGGGATTTATCGGATTGTGATCCTGAGGATTACTGTCATATTCTTGTTCTATATCCTTAATACGTTCGAACAAGCTGATTGTTAACTTTAAATAACAGTTGTTCAGTATTATTAACAACTGTTAACTATTGTGAACAGATGATGATATGCTGCGTAAGGACAATAATTACAAAGTAATGAAGCTATTTTTTGACAGCCCAGACAAGAAATTCCACATACGAGAGATTGCTAGGCAAACTGGTTTGTCGCCGTCAGGTGTTCTGATAATTCTCAAAAAACTGAAGGAGGAAACCTTGCTGGTGTCTGAGAAGGAGAATGTTGTGGAGAATGTGACGGCTTCAAGAAAC
The DNA here is from genome assembly GCA_963760905.1 of Candidatus Bathyarchaeota archaeon. Classification (GTDB taxonomy): domain Archaea; phylum Thermoproteota; class Bathyarchaeia; order Bathyarchaeales; family Bathycorpusculaceae; genus JADGNF01. Next base: position 704,856 of record CAVXEQ010000001.1, on the reverse strand, counting down.
GAAAAATTCTTCCTCCTTAAGAGAGCATACAACACCATTTCCCTCTTCGAATCCGGATTAATTAGGTATCTAAAGGACAATTACGAAGAACCCGAAGCTATCGTGATCTTCGGAAGCTATTCAAAAGGGGAAGACATCTCTCAAAGCGACATCGACATAGCTATTGTGACAAAAAAAGAAATTGAACTGGACCTTAAGGACTATGAAAAATATTTAAAGAGAAAAATCAACACATATGAAATCCAAATAGGGACGGCTAGGAGTGAGTTCTTGAACAACTTGGCCAATGGAATCGTTGTCTACGGGTTCTTGAGGGTGCTGCAATGATAGAGCGGGTCCAGTATTATTTGGATCAAGGTTTAGCGAGAAAAGTGGCGGCCGACAGGGAACAGGCTAAATCGTTCATGAAGAAGGCGCTACATAGATTGGACTACATAAAGAAGTAAGAAATCAACGAGGATACTTCATCGTTTGTCTTTGAGGACGTTTACGAAACTCTGAGGGAAGCATCGCAGTCACTCATGTCTATAAAAGGATACAAGCCATATTCGCATGAATCATTGATTTCATTCCTAAGAGAGTTCTACCAGTTTCCGGAACACGAGATATCCGTTTTTGACAGATATAGGATTCTTAGAAACAAGACCGTTTATGCCGCCACATATGTCTCGCCGGAAGTCTGCAAGGAAGCTCTGAAGTTTCTGGAAAAGTTCTTGCCGAAGTTGAAACAGGCGTTCGAAAACAGCCACAGCGCTAAGACAGAATGAACAATAAACAAATTAAAGGATTAGCAGTCAATCGACTGTTTGCAGAGCTAAGAACCACCTGTATTCTTGGGGCGATTGTTTCTTGTTTTGAACTAGCATCATTAATACTAGTAGCTCCTAATTGTATTGTCAGATGATTTATCACAACATTAAGTAAAGGTCTCAGCGGATTGTGCATTTATTTTGGCGAAAAATCAAGGAAACACAAAGTTTCCAAAAGAAAGGCAGCAAATACCAATTGCTAAACAAACTCCCGTTATAGTGGGAATCGGCGCTTCAGCTGGCGGCTTAGAAGCATTCAAAGTATTCCTAGAATGTCTGCCTGAAGATACAGGATTATCTTTTGTAATAATCCAGCATCTAGCTACTGGTCAGGAAAGCATGTTGTCCGACATTCTTTCAAGATTCACTAAAATGTCTGTCCAAGCAGCTAAAGACAGAATGCAGGTTGAACCAAACCAAATTTATGTAATTCCACCTGGAACAATAATAACTATAGACAACAATGTTCTCAGCCTTAACCCCAAAGGTAAATTTCTAAAACCTATAGACACATTTTTTACTTCTTTAGCTGAGGACTCGAACGGCCAAAGTATAGGTATCGTTCTTTCCGGAACAGGTGCCGACGGAACTGAAGGATTAAAAGCCATCAAAGCGCACGGTGGAATCACATTTGCACAAACTCCGGAGTCCGCCCAGTACCCAGATATGCCGAGAAGTGCCATTTTAGCAGAAGCCGCAGACTTCGTTTTGCCTCCAGATGAGATCGCTATGGAACTGCGTAAAATCGCCAAAAACCCACAAATAGCTCGCACGGAAATAGACACAAAAGAGGAAGTAGAAAAAAAGACAAAGATAACGAAAGAAAAAGCCCTAGACGAAATATTTGCTTTCTTAAAGTCAGCTTTCAATGTAGATTTCTCACACTACAAAGAAACGGTTGTTAAAAGACGTGTCTCACGCCGAATGGTGATTAACCACATCAACAAAATGTCGCAATACGCAGAATACCTACGCACACATCCAAATGAGTTAGAAGCCTTATACAATGATATGCTGATCGGAGTAACAAATTTCTTCAGAGAACCTGACACATTCGATATGTTGAGGGAAACAGTTTTTCCGAAACTTATGGAAAAACGTTCACTTAAAGAACCTATTCGGGTTTGGGTTCCGGGCTGCTCAACAGGAGAAGAAGCCTATTCCTTCGCCATCGCAATTCAAGAGTACCTTGAACGAAACATGATAAGAAATCTTCAAATCCAAATCTTTGGAACCGACGTAAACGAAAAAAACATTGAAAAAGCAAGGCAAGGCACCTACCCGAAAACAATAGAAACAGACGTTGCCGAAAGCCGCCTGAGGCGCTTCTTCATAAGCTCAAACGGCAATTACCAAATCGCCAAAGAAATTCGAGACATATGCGTTTTCGCAAAACAGGACATAACCGCTGACCCGCCTTTCTCCAACATGGACCTTATCAGTTGCCGCAACATGCTGATCTATTTCGACTCCTATCTCCACGAAAAAATTGTGCCAATTTTACATTATTCACTAAAGATTGGTGGTTTTCTTATCCTGGGCGCCTCTGAAAGCATCGGAAAATTTACTACCCTGTTTGAACCTCTCAACAAAAGAGGCACAATCTACACAAAGAAAAGAGTTCAACCAACAGTAACCTTTGGCTTACAAACGTCCACCAGCTACCTCAAACCCGTTGCCAAAAGGGAACTCGGGAAAAAAGATGTGCTTGCAGCTTTGAAAGATGAGGTTGATCGCTTAATAGTAACCGAGTATGGCCCTGCCGTGTTGTTAGTTAACGCAGCATTGGATGTTCTTGTTTTCCGTGGAAACATATCTCCGTATGTAATGCCGGAATCCGGATACGCCAGCTTGAATTTATCCAAAATCGTTCGCAAAGAATTAAGATCTGAAGTTCAAACGGCGATTTACAGAGCCAAAAAAGAAAACAAACCTGCCAAGGAAAACGCAGTTAGGTTCGAACATGCCGGAGAACAAAAAACAATTAACATCCAAGCCGTTCCCCTTCACGTGGCCCAATATGAAGAACCTTTTTTCCTGTTGCTTTTTGAAGACGTTAGTTCAGCCGCCGCACTCCTGCGTCAAACAATGGAGTTGACATTTACACCTGAAGGTCGAGAAAACGTCAAAGACCGCCAGAACAAAGAACTCAGAGACGAGTTGGAGTTAACCAAGGATTCCTTGCAGAAGGTAATTGAAAATCAAGAAGCAACAAACGAAGAGTTAAGGACAACGATGGAAGAGGCGCAGTCGAGCAATGAGGAATTGCAAAGTACAAATGAAGAGTTGGAGACCGCAAAGGAAGAGCTCCAGTCAAGCAATGAAGAATTGAAAACGTTAAATGATGAATTGAAGAACCGCAATCAAACACTTGCCCAACTAAACGATGACTTAGACAACTTAACCAAGAATGTTGATGCAGCCATTGTTGTGGTTGATAAGGGTTTGAAGGTTAGGATGCTTTCTCCATCAGCCCAGAAGGTTTTGAATCTCGTACCGAATGAAATTGGATTGCCAATAACAAGCATAAAACTAAACGTATTAGTTGAAAACCTGGAAGGAACCATCTACGAAGTTATTGCTAAACTTAACGGTGTAAGCAGGGAAGTTAGAGACACACAAGGTCGCTACTATGACATGCGAATAAGGCCATATATAACTCAGGAAGGCAAAATTGACGGGGCTGTTTTGTCTTTTGTGGACGTTGATGAACTGAAGAAGTCTCAACGAATGGCAGCCATAGGCGAAACAGCCGGCATGGTAGGCCATGACATTCGCAATCCTTTGCAGTCAATCACCAGTGACGTCTATCTGACCAAAATGGAATTAGCTTCGACTCCTGACAGTGAAGAGAAAAAAAACGCCTTAGAGAGTCTGCAAGAGATTGAAAAGAATATCGATTACATCAACAAGATTGTGGCGGATCTGCAAGATTACGCAAGAGCAATCAACCCATCCGTTAAAAAAACGGATCTTGAAGCTCTTTGCATGGACGTAGTATTCAGGAATGGGATTTCAGAAAATATTGATGCTTCCTGCAATATCGACGTAGAAGCGAAGAAACTGGTTGCCGATCCTGACCTGTTGAAACGCATTTTAAGTAACCTGGTGAACAATGCGGTACAAGCTATGCCGCATGGAGGAAAACTCTCTTTGCATGCATATCGAGAAGAGGGCGAAACTGTCATAACTATCACTGATACTGGCGTTGGAATCCCAAAACACGTTAAATCTAAACTGTTTACTCCCCTGTTCACTACGAAATCTAAGGGTCAAGGTTTTGGCTTGGCAGTGGTTAAGAGATTAACAGAAGCATTAGGCGGAACTGTGACCTTTGAAAGTCAAGAAGGTAACGGGACTACATTCACTTTGCGTTTGCCAAATCTCACAAAATAAAAGGTAGCTGATGTTCAAGCGACATGAACGTAAATTTGATTCTAGACAAAAGGTTATACAAGTTTCTTCAGGTTGGTTTTTGCAGGTTTGGAATACAGATCTAAGTAACATAATCTAACGTTATCGTGATTTGCAATGAGTTTTTCCACCTTTATAATGTCATTGTCATCTATGGCGCCGTCCCAATTCAACCACAATAAGTAGCCCTTTTTGAATTTGGCTAATTTTTCGATGTCTTCAGAAAAAGGAGAAACCGTTTTTGACAAGTTCTTTGTATTGTGCTCAAACTCGATTCCAACCAGGAAGTCCCAAGTTTGCAGCTCTACATCCTTTAGCGATTCGCCTATGGACAGAGACACTCGGTTATTTTGGCTTTCAGTTGAAACTTCGAGTCCTGCATGAATCAAAAAAGTTTTCGATCGCTCGACGGTTGAAGTGAAGTTTCTAACCATTGGGGAGTTACCAAGAAATGGGTCAGTGATTAGCAGATAGTACATGTAACACATAACGTCTGATTTGCTTAGAAACACTGCAGGCTTCTCTTTGAACTTCTTCAATAAACGAATGATATTGTTTTCAACTGATCCTGTCATGGATTCGAGTTTCATTTGATTCCTCCCATTTCCTGATTTGAATCAAGGCCTGCGCTTAATCAACTTGACGAAAGCGCGAATTCTTGTCTTTGTGTCTGTTACTCCGCGAATACTTCGGGTTGGAGGTTTTGCTTCAACTCTGCACATTCAGCTTTCAATGAGTTGACTTCAGTCCTCAGTTTCTGTACGTTGCCTTTGCTGTTCTCTATTTGATCTTTGAGTTTCTTTTCGAGTTGCTCTTTTAGTTGCGCGAGGTTTCGTTTCTCTTCCGCCAATTGTGCTTCTTCCATCTTTAGCTTTTGAAGGACGCTCGTTGGTTGACCAGACGCTTGTGCCGGCGGAACGTCTGTTTTCTGAATTTGCTTTGGGTCTTCATTAATGATGGGTTCGTCTTTCTTTTTGGGGTTGGCAAACATGTTTACCAAGTTATTTTCCTTCTATATATTATATATTAATACTTCACTAACAATATGCACGATTAGCTTCCTAATAAGCGTTTTTTACAACACCCAACACAGCGACACCAAACCTACACGTTGTACAGTTCAAAAAACAAAAATGCGGACTCAGCCCAAAAATCTCTGCACCGCTTAAATAAAAAGCTCTCAAATCAAACTGCTTTTAAGAATAACTAAGTGCTTATGAACGTTCTTTTCCATTTATCAAGATTCTTCTTAACTATCGCCTTCGCTTTAGCTGGCGGTTCTTGATTGGGGTCAATATGAGCAAGATTGTATGCTACGACATCAGTTTGTGGGTCATAATTCTTTATCTCAAAATAAACCGTAAGTCTTTCATTGTGCAATTCTTCAAGTATTCTCTCTTCAAGGCGTCGCAGACTATAAGGAACAAACGTATTTTTCCTTCTCCCAATTTATCGATTATAACATATTGAGCATAAAAGTTTTTGCTTTTCCTGACAACATCGCCAAAATAAAATTAGATAAATAAGTTAAAACTGTCAAAGTCTGTTGCACATGCTAAAGCAACCATTTAGTTTTTTGCGAAAAGAAATTCCTTCAAAGCAAATAATCCCCGTCATTCGCGTTACTCTTGTTCAAATGCATTCTGTTGAATTGTTTTGAATTCTCAAACTTGCTACATTCTGGACAAGATTATTATAGATTCACGGCAAGTATTTTCTAGAGGGAACCGGGACAAGTGATTAAGGTCCGCATAATAATACTCGCCACATTAGCAATTTGTTCCATGTTCCTCGCCAGCGGTGTCATAAAATTTTCCTCCGCTTATTCATCTCAATCTCAAGATCAATGGGTCGCACGCCCCTTTCATTATGCTGAACTCGCAACTTCTTACGCAATAGCCGGATATTCTCCAAGCCAAATTCAAGCCGCGTATAATCTTCCTTCCACAGGCGGCGCTGGAGCAACAATCGCCATAATAGACGCCTACGATGCTCCAACCATCCTGGACGACTTAACAATATTCAGCAACCAATATGGTCTGCCGCCCCCAACCTCTGAAAACTTCGAAATACACAGAATGGCAACATCACTTGCCACGGACAGCGGCTGGGCACAAGAAACAGCTCTTGATGTGGAGTGGGCGCACGCAATAGCACCACAGGCTAAGATACTCTTGGTTCAAGCTAGGTCGCCTAGTTTGAATAATCTTCTAGCCGCTGTCGATTATGCTCGAGGTCGCTCGGACGTTGTGGCCGTATCAATGAGCTGGGGCGACGATGAGTTCTCCTCGGAGAAGTCTTACGATTATCACTTTACAAGTGCGTATGGCGCCGTCTTTTTTATATCATCGGGGGACAACGGCGCTGGCGTAATGTGGCCTTCAAGCTCCATAAACGTAGTTTCCGTTGGCGGAACAACGCTCAGCCTTAATTCTGACGGGTCCTCATTTTCAGAGACCGCGTGGAGCGGCAGCGGTGGAGGTATAAGTGCTTACGAAACTATACCCGCTTTTCAAGCGACTTATGGCATAAGTGGCAACAGACGTGCGACTCCCGATGTTTCTTACGATGCAAATCCGAGCACTGGCTTTGCAGTTTACAGTAATTCTAACTGGTACAAGATAGGGGGCACAAGTGCTGGAGCTCCACAGTGGGCCGCAATACATGCGCTTGGCCGCTCTGCTTCAAACTCCAACTTCTACCCAAAAGCGAAATCATCATCTAACGCTTTTTACTTCCGAGACATAACTGTGGGAACAAATGGAAGATACAGCGCAGGCGTAGGCTATGATTACGTTACAGGATTAGGCAGCCCGTTAACCACAAACTTCGTATCGTCAGCTACCGCCGCCAACTTTGTAACGTTTATCCCAGCTGGTCAATCATCACCGTTAACCTCCACAAACCAATTCACGGTAAATTACGTTCTGAACGGCATACAACAAACAGCATATGCCTCAAACGGAACCTTAACCCTGAACACAGATCTCAACACTTACCTTACCATCGCTGGATTATCCAGCGGTTCAACGTCCCAAGAAAAATGGGTTTTAAACTCCGAGAACAACCCAGTTACCGGCGCGAACATGACACTCTATTACTACGACTTGGTCGCCCAAACAACAAGCTACACGATTGATGGTGGCGGAAATCCTCCTAACCCAACCCTCACGTATTCTACAGCACCCTTGGCCGCATCAGGTCAGCAAGCCACCCAAACGGTTAACATAAACCTAATCCAAAGCCCCCAGACAATCTGGGCATTAAAAGGAACAGACATCTCCGTTACGAATCCAATTTCGGCAACCTCAACCGAGCAGTGGATTACGCAGTCAAATTCTACGCACGTACAAAGCGCCGTTTCATTAAATTTCATTTACTACCATCAATATTTGCTTGTTGTCACTGGCGGGCAGATAAGTTCTCAATGGTATAACAGTAGCACTGTGGCACAATTGTCCGTCCCTACGATCTTAGGGCGAGATTCAGACACCGGACAAAGACTAACCTCCTACTCAGTCGACAGCGGTTCCCCAACTCAGGTGCAGCCCACGTTGGGTACCGAGAATATCTCGGTTGTGATGAATTCATCCCACCAGCTGCAGTTAAACTTGGTTCCACAGTACCAGGTAGCATTGGATAGTTCAGCGGCAAAAGCCTTATCGTCAATCACCAAGCCAACAATCGAGGAAGACAACTATTGGTACGACGCCGGAACAGTCGTCACAGCAACATTCGACTACTCATGGAATGCAACGTCAAACTCTAGGCTCAACGCCGTCGGATACACAGTTGGACAAGGCATCGCGACACCTTTGCAGCGACATGGAAACGGAACATTCCCAATCAAAATAGAGATAACCAAGCCCACAACGTTTGCTATCTCGTCAGTTACCCAATTTGAACTCTCCGTGTCAGGCGGAAAGAACATAAGCTTTTCAGAGGCTTCACCATCAGGCGACGATTTCTTCGATTCAGGAACCACTGTTTCCACCACAACCCAAAACATATGGAATCAATCAGACCCGAACTCCCGGCAGCGCCTTGTTTTCTATACCCTTGACGGGTCAACAGTTCCAGTTTCGGAAACGCAGACAGAAACATTCACCACAACGCCAATTACCTTTAACAAAGCACACGAACTAACATTCAACTCTGTCACTCAATACCTGATTTCGTTCCGGTTTACAGATCACAGCGGAAACAATCCGATTACTCCGTCACACTTTGACTTAGAAACTGACAACTCCAACGTAGCAGATGTTCCACAGTTCAGCATATGGCTAGACAATGGAACCACCTTCCAAATCCACAGTATCATCTGGCAAAACTCAGACGTTAAACCCTCCCAACAAACCACCTACGTTGCCAACGCTCCACTTAACCAAACCGTTCAATGCAACATTTTCAACGCCACGTTGACAACGAAGGACTACCTTAACATTCCAGTATCTGGTGCACAGGTAACGGTAACCCTTGCAAACCAAACTAGCATTCAGGCAGTCACTGCAAGCGATGGCACGGTTAACCTTCCAATGATTCCTCTGGAAACCTATACCGCAACGATTTCGTACTTTGGGACATCAACCACAGTCGCAGGCAACGCATCGACGCAATCTAACGCAACAGCAAAAATCTTCACAAGCCTGCCAACCTTTGGCTTGATTGCTGCTATCATAATTGTAATCGTCGCAGTTGCGGCGATTTCTGTTCGAAGGCGCCATGGTCCAACTAAAACGGCGTCTCTGCCAGAAGCTTAGTCAATAAGTTGCCGATTCCATCCTTGTTCGAATCAGCTTCACAAAGGAGCCAAAACTAAACTTAATCAGTGGAAGAAGAAGAGAAATTGAAAGAAAAACTGATTTTTCTTTTGCTTACGATTTTGTTCATCTAAAGATTGCTGGAAACGAAAGTTTAAGCCCTGCGTCTTCTTTACGGTTTATCACAACTTTCTCCTTGAACTTCCCTACAGCTAAAAGCTCCTTCAGTTCCTCTTCAACAGGTTCAGATCTAGAGCAAAAGATGACTTCCCCTTTGTCATTGGTCCAAACCGTTAAGCCTCTGGCTTTGCCCCTGTAAATTAGATGCAGTAGAGCATCATCTTCGTCAATCTGAAGCAGTGCAGCAACGTTTGAGCCCTTCAAAGCCGACAGAAGTTCATACACAGCGGCGTTCGTGTCTTCCTGTTCGTTAAGCATTTCGCCGAAGTAGTGTGGAATAACTTCGGAGTCTATGAAGCCGGTCTTTTCGCTTTCAAACACATGTGTTTTAAGTTTGGATTTGAGTTCTTTGCTGTTTTCGACGTTGCCGTTATGTGTAGAAACGATGGTAAGTTCGGTTTCGAAGTGTTCAACGTAGGGCTGAGCTGCCTCCTTGTATTTGGTTGTACCCATGTTTTCAGGGCTTGGAAACCTAACATGCCCCAGCAAAACCGAGGCATCGGCGAGTTTAGCATTCATAATTGTCTTGTTCTTTATTATTTCTTCAAGCTGCGCGACGGGAGAATCCGCAGTTTTGCCGACTTTCTCGCTTATCACGTCCCCATCTGAAAGCATAACGGCTATCCCCGCGCCGTATCCGCCGACCGGATGAGATTCATCAAGGTACTTGCTGGTTTCCAGTTTCTTGAGGATCTTGAAAACTTTATTCATAGTTATTGGTTTTTTTAGAATGAACCCGAAAATTCCGCACATTGTGTGCTTCTCCTAAAAGGTACTTTGTGTGTTCTTGTTAATAGCCTTTCGCGCAATTATTTTTCCAGTTGGCCTTCTTCTTCATTTTGCTTCATTTTCAATTACATTGATGGAATGCAAAATCTTATTATCGCCCTTTGTCGGGTTTGGCCTATCGCCTTTCCGCCCAACAATTTTCTGAACAACAATCAACTAAAAGAAATCGTTCGTGAATTGTTTATTGAGTTGATTTCATGGGGCGATCTCAATCAATAAGTCAGGCAACTCTCGAATTTATATATCAAATCGGTAGCGCCCATTTTTTTGTATAGATAACTTTTGTCTTGGATAACCTTTTTTTGTTTGGAGAACAATTAGTCTTTTGAGGTTTTCTGTGAGGTTAAAGTTATGCCTGATTTGGTTGTTACGAGTCCAGTTTTTGAAAACAACAAGATTATACCCCGAAAGTACAGTTGCGATGGCCAGGAAATAAACCCGCCTTTAACAATAGAAGGCATCCCAGAAGAAACAACAACTCTCGCCTTAATCGTTGATGACCCTGACGCGCCACGGGGCACGTTTGACCATTGGATTGTCTGGAACATTTCTCCAAAGAGCAAAATTGAAGAAAACAGTGTTCCCGGAACGGAAGGCATGAACAGTGCCGGTCAACGTAGTTACATCGGAATGTGTCCGCCTTCGGGCACACATAGATACTTTTTCAAAGTCTACGCTTTAGGTGTAAAGCTGGAATTGAAGCCAGAACAGACGAAAAAGAAGGATTTGGAAAAAGCTATGCAGGGGCATATCCTTGCCAAAGGGGAACTAATAGGCCTCTACCGTCGATAAACTGTGTGGTAACCTCAAAATTTGAGCCTTGCCCCGATTCGTGCGACATTTGAGAAATATTATTTATAGCTAAATGATTACAAGTGGTACTCATCAAGGAGTAGCTGAGTTGAGCAGTCTTTGAATACAAAAGGGGCAGTTCCGGCAATTGTTCTTATTGCACTTTTCGCGGTATCAATATTTTTCGAACTTGACCCAATTACCACCCCTCATTCTCCGGATTTTTATGTAGGCGTGGAATTCGCTTATAGCAACAACCTCTCGGATTCTCAGGTAAACGTTAACTGCCTGAAAGCTTTGGTTGATAAAGTTGAGAACTACACGAATCTCTTCATTATCGGTATCCCCGAGATATCCCTAAACCAGACTGCCCTCACTGAATCCTGCGACTATATCTCCAACGCTGGTTTGCACTTCATTATTCTCTTCACAGACACAACACAATATCGATATGATGTGACCAACTGGACCACCAATGCTCACGAAAATTATGGTAACCTCTTCTTAGGAGTATACCGTATTGATGAACCTGGCGGAAAAGAACTCGATAATGCTACCTTCAACAATGCCCCAAACCGATTCTTGAATCAAAAAAACTATAACCCAAACGTCAAAAACTATACCGGAGCATCCCAAGAATACATAAACTTCCTTGGATTGCACTTGGATATTCTGAGCACCATTTTATCTTCCAAAATATTTACATCGGATTATGGGCTTTACTGGTTTGATTATAAAGCTGGGTACGAGGCGGTCTTCGGAGAATTCGTGGGGAACCAAAGCAAGCAGATAGCAGTTTCGCTTTGCAGGGGAGCAGCCCAAGCTCAGAACAAGGATTGGGGAGTCACGGTTACTTGGACGTACAATCAGGAGCCATACATCGAATCCGGGCAAAAACTGTACAGCGACTTGACTTTAGCCTACCAATCAGGCGCGAAGTACGCCGTGATTTTCGATTACCCTAACTCCACCCAGTACGGCATTCTCACCGAGGAACATTTTGATGCCCTGAAAAACTTCTGGACCTATATCAACAATAATCCAGGGGACCATGGCGTGCAACAGGGCAAGGTGGCGTATGTTCTTCCCCAAGACTACGGTTTTGGCTTTAGAAGTCCCAACGACAGCATCTGGGGAATATGGAATGCAGACGAGATATCCCTAAAGGTGTGGAACGACACAAACAAGCTGATAAGCCAATATGGCTCAAACTTGGACATCGTTTACAGTGACCCACAATTCACAGGCGCTTTAACGAACCACTACGACAAGTTGTTTTTCTGGAACGAAACCATACCTTAATGCTCATTAAAAAGAAGAAAAATTGGAATGTCTAATATGGTTCAGTCCAGACTTCAAAGTAGCCCTGCACATGACCGCAAACGGGGCAAACTCCGGGTGCTTCGCTGCTTTCATGGACGTATCCACAGTTTCTGCATTTCCACTTTATTGGTGCATCTCTCTTGAAGACTTTCTGCTGTTTTAAATTCTCCAAAAGTTTTAGGTATCTGCGTTCATGATATGTTTCAACTTTAGCCACTGCGCGGAAAGTTTGCGCTGCCGCCAAAAAGCCTTCTTGTTCAGCGACATCTCCAAAGTGAGGGTACAAATAAGTCCATTCGAGGTTTTCTCCGCTTGCAGCGGCTTGCAGGTTCTCTGCAGTAGTAGCAATCATGCCGGCAGGGTAACTAGCAGTTATTTCTGTCATACCTCCCTTCAGATGCTTAAAATAGAGTTCCGCGTGTTCCTTTTCGTTATCGGCTGTTTCCTGAAAGATTGCCGCTATTTGTTCATAGCCTTCTTTTTTGGCCACGCTGGCAAAGAAGGTATAACGGTTGCGAGCTTGAGATTCTCCAGCGAATGCAGCTAAGAGGTTTTTTTCAGTTTGGCTACCTTTAAACTCCATAACAAATACTTCCTAATCATATTCTAGCAAAGCGAAAAATAAAAACAATTCCTGAATTAGACTAATTGCAGGGAAAAGCCCAGCTTTGATGAACTTTAAGGAACGCCTCAGCGGAAACTAACTCACTTATGGATCTGGAACATATTTTTCTAAAAAAGAATAAAATTTTTGTTGTTATTAAGTTAGGAAATTTGTGGTCTGCAAGCATATTGTAGAACTTGTTCCATTAGGGAAAGTCGAATGAAGATCGCTGTTTGATGTTCCTTAATTGGATCTGCTTTAAGTTGCTCTTTGTGTAAGCGCACGTGATTTTCGATTGCTTCATGCATAACTCTTAGTGTGGGTATCATTAGGATTTCTTCGCCGCATTCAGGGCATCTGATGAAGCCTTTTTTGGCGACATTCCTGTTGGGTTCTTCGATTACTTTCTGGTAAATTGCTCTTAGTTCACTATCATTGTAGGTTAGTTCGGTCATTTCATTCGCCTTTCCATTCTGTTCTTGGTGAATGTTGAATCTATTTCTGGGATTCATGTTTTAAGTATTCATAATATGCTCGTATAGCCTCTGCAGTATATATTACGTCTTAACACTTCAAATTCCAGTATCCGGTTAGGGTCAAAATGAGCAGTCCTGACAAAAACAAATAAGCCGATTGCGCTTTAAATGTATAAATTTACCATAACAACCAAAACAAACACGTTTGCTTTTCAGGTAAATCTATCTATCAGTTGCAACCATGACCACTGCAAATTTTGCATTTGAAATTAGGCGACAGCTTTAGTTTTCTTCATCTCAAGAAATTGTGCAGATTTACTTCGAAGGCTGCGGTTGGATTCTCAAGCTTCCAAGCCTCTAATACACATGGATTTAACTCGCCGACTACACCGACGTCAACTCCGTTCACCACAACTGCACCAGTGCGCCCATCAATGAAGCTGGGGTGACTAGTTGATTTTATCTGCCAAGCGACGCCCAAATTCATGAAGAGCGCGTCTAAACACGATTTTATTTCGCTAAAACCAGCACTTGGATGGCTAGTTGCCGCTGCAAGCCATTCTTCATCCCGTGTTTTTGTTTCCCGTGATTCGTCGGGAAGCGTAACTACGCCAAGTTCAAAGATCTTCTGGGGAAATTCAACTGATTGGTTGACGCTTAAGAACTCCATTAAGCCAGGCAGTAGCCAATTTCTCAGGCATGTCATAGTAACCAGTTTTGGATTTGCAATCTCCACCATCTTTGTTTGTTCCATGTTCATTTTAGTGAAAAGGTTATCAGGATTCGTCAAAGTATAGTTCAAGACTTCCTGAAATCCTGAGCCAATCATGAGTTCACGAGCAATGTTTACCACCCGCTGCTCAGACCTTGCAGAGCCAGTCGTCGGCAAATCTCTCCACACAGGCTCAATATTGTTATAACCATAGGCCACCGCGACGTCTTCTACGATGTCAATTTGGTGCATTACATCAACACGGTAGCAAGGGACCAGCACGTCAACTGTTTTTGCGCTTACCGCCTCGACACCTAAGCCAGCTGTCAAAAGCAACTCTGAAATGCGTTCGCTCGTAAGCTTCAGGCCTATCACTTGGTTTGTGTATTCAACGCTTAACTTTACGCATTTGCTGCTGAAATCTGGGGTGATAACTTTTCTCGCAGGGTAAGCTGGGTCTTGCGGGTAGTTTACGGTTGCCGAGTAGGCTTTGCCACCGCGATCAATTAGCGCCGTGGTGACGAGGTTCAATGCGTTAAGAACCGTTTGATTACTTGTTCCGGTAACTTCTACAAGAAGGTTATGAGTATCCTCGGTTACCCTGCCCAAATCGTTTGAGTTGATAATTGGCGGGAAAGACAATACCTTCTGTTCCGCGTCTATCAGAATTGGGTAAAGACTGTGTTTTTTGACTATATGTCCGTACTCCTGACCCTTCGGGTGACGCTCCAGCATCTCGTTTAAAGTCATTTTTTCAGAGAATCCAAGTGGAATAAAAGTAAATTCAGAAGGTTGAGCCACTGTGTATCTTAGTGGTGGAGACAGCAGGTCTAAGCAGTAGATTCCAATAGAGGTTTTTTGTCTGCTACGTCCATAGGTCTTGTCAAGCTTGTCTTGCAGGTGCATGAGGCCTCGAATAACGGTATCCGTTAAATGCACGTTTTTGAGAACAGAACACCCGATGAATGGTCTAATGTTTCTTAATCCAACGTCAACATGAACGTCCAATATGGACTCGCCGACGTTGTATTGGCGTAGTCCTTTTTCCAAGTTGAGATAGCAACGTAAGCCTCGGGCTAAGCCTTCGACGCTCCATAGGTCGGGGCGGTTGGTGTCTTTAATTTCGATGCTTACTACGTCTTCCTTCTCATTGTAAGCTTTTACTTCGCTCTTAACAAATGCTAAGGCTTCGTCAAGTTTGTTCATGTCACCGCGGTAATCGATTCCGAGCAATTTCTCGAATTCAGCTAAATTAACGTCGATTGTGGGCATGTTAAGCAACCTCTTTCTTCCTAAGCCAATCTAAATCCTGACTGAAAATGCTGCGAATATCCTCTAAACCAGCACGCATCATAAACAAGCGGTCCACTCCTAAACCCCAAGCGATAACCGGCACTTTTACTCCTAAAGGCTGCGTGACTTCAGGTCGGAAGATTCCGGACCCGCCGAATTCTACCCAGCCGTAGCCTTCTTTGTAAGCGCTTAATTCGACGCTTGGCTCCGTGAATGGGAAATAATCAGGTTTGAAGCGAATTTTGTCTGCGCCTGCAATTTCTTTGGCAAACTTACCTAAGACGCCCAGAAGGTCTCTAAGATTTAGTTTCTCGTCAACCACGATGCCTTCGACTTGATTGAATTCGGATAGGTGGGTTTTGTCAACTACTTCAGGTCGATATACCCGTGCGATGCTGAAGTATTTGCTGGGAACCTGCAGGTCTTTGCTCAAAAGGGTTCTAGCGCTCAGGCATGTTCCATGTCCACGCAGAATTAATCGTCTGGCTTCCTGCTCGGAATACTTATAGCCCCAGCCTTTAGAGCCTGTGTTCCCGCCATTTTCATGAGTAGCCTTTACGCGTTCAACTGTGTCTGCGTACTTGGTTATGTCTCCCTGTTGGGGGTTCTTGATGTAGTAGATACCATCTAACTCCCGTGCAGGGTGATCCTGAGGAGTGTATAAAGCGTCAAAGTTGAAGAATGAAGTTTCCACAGCTGTCCCAGTCATTTCTTTGAAACCTAACGTAACCAGTTTCGCTCGGACTTCATCCAGAAAACTAAGATACGGATGCTTTTTTCCCGGCCAAGCCTTTGCGACGGGCGCTTCGATATTGTATTTTTGGAAGCGCACGTTGCGCCATCCGCCTTTGATGATTAGATCGGGTGTAATCTGCGTAATTTCTTTGGTGCCTACCGTTAAGTCTGCAGCGCCGCCTTCGACGGCTTGTTTACCCTCTTTGGTGAGTTCAAGGATACGTTCGGTCTTATCTTCAACGGTAACTGCTTTGCGTTTTTTAAGGAGATCAACCGCAGGAGTTAGTTCCTGATTTAATTTTTCCAACGCGACTTCCTCTTTGCCGCATAGGATACTTAGAATTTTTTCGTCGCTACCCTCGTTTGGCGCTGAAGTCACCTGAAGCATACCCGTTTTGGAATCAAAAGTTGCCCACTTTTTGCGTTGCGTCCAACCTAGAGCTATTTGGGCAAATTGCTGTTCAAGTTGCGCTTCTTTTGCGGCTTGCTGCAGGGTTGCCTTTCCCCCTAACGCAATCACAGCGTTGACTATTCGCCTTTCGGGTACGCCGTTTTGAGCGTGAATTTCGCCTTCTGCAGTCAGCTTAATTTTTGTTTCAAGTTTTGCGTGCACATGAACGAGACCATTCTCCTGCAGAATCAGGGCAGCACGCATAACTGCGGCCTCTGGCAATTCGCATTCAGCCATTAGCTGTTCAACAGAGGCTTTTCCGTCGAGTTTGTCTAGGGCTGCGAGGATTCGGATTTCATTCTCCCTGAGCTCAACCATAACTTGTTCCCCTTGTTAACGTGAAGTGCGGTTTTGGTTAATGTAGTTCTAACATCGTGGCTAATAAAAAGCATGCTTACCTCTGTTACTCGGGTAATCTATAACCTCATCCGTAAACAGTGTGAATGAAGAAAAAGGCCCGATCACATTCTTGAAAGAAATTAAAAAGGGAATTTAGGAAGATACTGTCTCTTCCTTTTTTGAGCCCTCGGTTTGAACCGCGAAGCCTTTAGCGTTTTCTAATTCGCTTTTGGAAACCACTTTCATCAGGTCCAAGAGGATTATCAAGTCTTTATCATGTTTTGCAACACCTAACACAGCATCTGATTTGTCAGTAGTTAGACTGTCTGGGCTAGATTCGATGTCTTTCTTTGATAGTGTCAGAACTTCCATTACTGAATCAACCATCACTCCGATTGGATGTTTGTCTTGAACTATCACCATTATGCCGGCGTCTTCAGCGCTTTTCTTGTCTGACATTCCAAAACGTTTACGCAGGTCAATTACGGGAATCACTTCGCCCCTCAGGTTAGTTACGCCCTTAACGTAGGGCGGAGCGTAGGGAACGGGTGTGACGCCTTCAAAGTTTTTGACTTCTCGGACCTGATGCACATTTACACCGTAGGATACGTTTTCCAGCGAGAAGGTCAACATTTGTATTTCCTCTCTTGAGACTTTTTGGTTTTCCATGTTTGTCATTTTTTCACCTTATTTTTTCATTTTAGTTTTACATTTTGGCTTTAACGCCAATTGGGAGAATAGTTCTCTTATGGGCTTCGTTTAGCACTTCAGCCGTGCCCAGGTAGATTGCGCTTAGTCCGCAGATTATGCCTTCGTAGCCAGCGAGTGTGCCTATTCTAAAGTTTCCAAGCAATGCTGCGTTTCCCGTCAGGTCTCTTGCTGCTAAGAGAAAGAACAGAACGGTTACGCTCATGAAGACGAATTGTAGTGCACGGTTGGCTTTGAGTGTCCCAAAGAACATGGCAAAGCTGAAGAGGCCCCACATGAAGAAGTATGCACCCATGGCGGTTTCTGTGGCCGCATTAATGCCTGCGAAGATTGCGGTGTTAGGCAAGACAATGAGCATTACCTAGGGATATCCAGAAGAGTCCGTAAGAGGTGAATGCGGTGGTTCCGAAGGTGTTGCCTCGTTTGTACTCCATTGCCCCTACAATTACTTGGGCGATTCCACCGTAGACTAAGCCCATGGCAAGAATCATGCTGTTAAGAGGGAAGAAGCCAGCGTTTACTAAATTCAACAAGACAGTAGTGAGTCCGAAACCCAACAGCCCAAGTGGCGCTGCATTAGCTAATTTCTCAGACACCTATTACACCTCTTCGCAGTCATGGCTGCAGGAGTTTTATTGCGCTCCTGCTTCTTTTTGGAGTTTGTATTTTTGATGCAGTTCATTGAGGATCTGTGTACGTTTTTCGATTAGTTTTTGAACACCGGCGTTGGTTTTTTCTGCTGCTTTAACTGCGGCTAAGGCGCCTTCACGCACAGTATGAGTTGTCGAGTTAACTTTTTCTGCTTGCGACGCTATTTCTTTGGCGGATTTTTCTACAGTCTCCGCGTCAATGCTGACATCGACCGCTAACTTTGCCAATTCATCTGCGCTACTGACAACCATTCGGGTTACCTTTTGAACGCCCTCTGCAGTGTCAGAGACATCTTTTGCGATTCCAGCCATCTGTTGCGCTGCAGCAGTTTGCTCTTCGACTGCTGAAGAAGCTTCTTCAGAGGCAGAAGAACTCTCCTCGGCAATGCTAGCAACTTCCTGAATAGTCTTGGCGACCTTATTTATCGAGTCAAGTCCATTTTCAACTCCGTTGGTCAGTTTGCCGACTTTCTGCGACATGTTCTCCATTATCCTAGCTATGCCTTCAGCCTCCTTGATGGCACCCTGTACAACGGTAGCACCTTCCGCAGCGCCTGCCTGAGATTGAGTTGAAATTAAGCTCGTTTGGTTGCCTGAGTCTTTGATTCCTTTCACAAGATTTATTGCTGATCCTGCCGCGACCTTTGATTGTCCAGCTAGACCTTTGACCGCATCAGCGACTACGGCGAATCCTCTTCCTGCTTCGCCTGCCCTAGCGGCTTCGATGGCAGCGTTCAATGCAAGCATGTTAGTTTGACCTGCAATGTCAGAGACGGAATTAGCCATCTGACCCACTTGATCAATTGAATTGACCATAGATACGACGGCGTCTGAAACTTTAGTTATGTTGGTCTTGATGTTTTCGATTGCCTGTAGACCCTGTTGGCCTTTGTAATTGACCTCTTTCGATTTCGATAAGGCTTCATCCGTAACGTTTGATGCTTCCTTCGCAATTAAGCCTGCTTCATCCATGACTCTCTTTAAAGAATCCGTGCTTAATGCTGCGTTCTGGGACAGTTCGGCAAGTTTTTGCGCACCCGTAGATACTTGCTGTGAAGCGGTGCTAACTTGCTCCATGCCCTGAGCCATCTGGTTTGAAACAGTGGCAGCTTGTTTACCCATCTCCATCATCTTTGTGCCTGCCTGAGTGGCTTCTCCTGCGTTTGCAGCAACCTTGGTTGCGACATCTCCGACATTTTTTGCTGCAACCGCAATTTTCTCAATAGTTACGGTAGTATCTGACGCTAATTTGGCAACTGCAACAGCAGCGGCTTCGACAGTTGTTGAAAGCTCAGCCATTTCTCGCCCATTCTTTATTGTCTCTTCGTTGGCGTCCATGGTTTCTTTAGCGCCTTGGATGGCGTCCTCAAGCACTTTCGCCTGGGACTTTACGAGCTCTTCAGTTATTGCTCGAAGTTTGCTGTTTTCTTTTTGAAGGGTTTGAATTTGTTTTTCAAGTTCAGAATTCTTTTTTTCCTTTGCATCTTCAGTCATTTATGGTTCCCTCATTTTCTTGAATTAATTTCTATACAAAGCCCTCAGCGGTTTGTTTATAATTAAATTATGAAAAAACAATATTCATTAGCTAATTCAGGTTTTAAAAAAGCTCACACCGAAGAATCAATAAAAAGGACGATTTTTTTGCAAACAAACGCATGTCTGGTTTGTTCACTCACTTATGTGCTTAATACGGCTCTTTTCATTGACGCATTTTACTTCACGTATTCGTTGGCTGTCACCAATTATATTTTCTGTTGCTCGACGTTGAATTTGCAGGCAAGTTCACCGGTGGCGCTGCACGAGGTTTCCCGGCATTCTGTTTCTACTTTAAACAGCTTCCCGAAAAAACCTTCAAAATATCCTCTGAGGAAGTGACAATTGGGCACTTTTGTTTTTACGTTTCTAGCTGTTACACAATTTTGCATTGTAACGACAGCACTTTTCTTCTCGAAACTCATTTCGATTTCGGTTTTGCCCCATCCACCCTGGTTAAGCAACAGACTTAGAATTGTAGGAACTTCATCCAGACTCAAGCCGCTCTCCAACATAGTTAGAACAAAATTGCCACCGACTTTTTTTCCCACTCGTTCCAAATCGTTTCCACTTTTGCCAGAATTGTTGCTTAACGCCGCAAAAAGGTCTCTTAATAATCCTCCACGTATGATTACCCAGTCGGAATTAGCTGCTTGGACCTCGTTTTTGTCAGCGTTAAACTCCAGCAGCTCTTTAAGCAAGTTAAAGTTAGAAATTTCAGGTTCACGTTTTATTTGGTTTTCTTCCATCTCAAATGGCTGTGGTTTATTTTGGCTACTCTTCTTTTGGAACATTTTCCTTCTCTCTCCGGGAAGCCTCCAACCACATTTTTTGCGGTGCATATATACTGCTCGGATCAGAAATTAACAAACATGCATCAACTGAGTGAATATCTGATTTTAGAGCCATTTTTTTAATTTTTAATTTGCCATAAACAAGTTTTGTCGATATTTTTGTGCGTTTAAATCATTTCTCGGATTCAGCTTCTTACTTAGGAGAAAGAAAATTCAAGGGACGTTAACTGAGGTTGTTAGGATTTGTTAAGTCATATCACAAGCATCAAAGAGATTGTGTTTTCTAAATTCGCGGTTATCGTTGACCTTAAAAATAGATATATTACATGCATCCTTCTTCTCTCCAAACAATCAACGTCAACTGTGAGTTAGCATGTCCTCTCCCAACAAAGAAAACAACAACGAAATGATAGTCACACCTTGGGAAGTCAAAGGCAAAGTCGACTACGAACGCCTAATCCGCGAGTTCGGAACCCAACCTCTAACAGAAGAACTCCTCGAAAAAATCGCCAAATATACTGACAAACTGCACCTGCAAATAGAACGCCGCATATTCTTCAGCCACCGCGACCTTGATGCCGTCCTAAACCTATACGAGCAAGGCACAAAATTCGTTCTGTATACGGGCAGAGGACCCAGCGGACCCGTGCATATTGGTCACCTTGTTCCGTGGATTTTCACGCGGCATTTGCAAGAAAAATTCGGTGTTCGTCTTTACTTCCAAATGACGGACGACGAGAAATTTCTCATTGACGATGATGCTTCACTTGCTGAAACACAAAAATGGTCATACGAGAACGCATTGGATCTTATCGCCGTTGGCTTCAAGCCAAAAGACACTTTCATCATTTACGATACGCAAGATATGGATTTGCTGTATGACATAACCTTAGAAGTCGCCAAACGCATCACATATTCTACTGCGCGCTCCACATTTGGCTTCCAAGACAGCACCAACATAGGCTGGGTGTACTGGCCCGCTATTCAAGCCGCACCCTGCTTCCTCCACAAAAAACTCACTGGCGAAAACGTTCCTGCTCTCATCCCAGCAGCAATCGACCAAGACCCATATTGGCGTGTAACCCGCGATATCGCCCAGAAACTCGGCTACTACAAGCCAGCGCAAATTCATTGCCGTTTTCTGCCAGGGTTGGCTGCGGGAGGCAAAATGAGCGCGTCTCAACCGGAAACCAGTATATTCACCATGGATCCGCCCGACGTAGTCAAGAAGAAGATCTGGAACGCTTTCACCGGCGGCAAAGGTACTGCGGCGGAACAGCGTAAACTTGGGGCTGATCCAATCGTGTGCAGTATTTTCCAGTATTATTTTTACTTGTTCGAAGAAGAAAATCAGAAACTTGCTGAACGCGAGCGCAAGTGCCGAGCTGGCGAAATGTTATGCGGCGAATGCAAAATGGACATAGTGAGTAAACTTAACAAGTTCCTTGAAGAGCACCGAGAACGTCGGGAAAAAGCCAGAGATGTAATCGAGCAATACCACGTAAAACGATGATTTTTTGCCTCGATAATTTCATGGAAGCATGGTGGAAGTTAATAACAGTAAACTTTATGTGCGCGTTGGTATGAAAGTTATACTGTGAAGAAAATGGGGCGAGGAGAAACTGAAATTGCGGTTGTTGGAACTAAAGGCCAGATAGTTATTCCGCAACGATTTAGAAAAGACTTAGCCATAACTCCCAATACCAAACTTGTGGTTTATCGAAGGGACAATAAACTCGTAGTCGTTAAACTCAATGTTCCTCCTTTGGGTGAGGAATTGAACGATGTATTTCGAGAGATCGATGAACAGAACAAAGAAAAGAAGTAGCCTGCTGAAAAAATTTTGAGATAGATTCGAGCAGAAAGATATGAGATGCGCACCCAAAAGTTGAACAAAATGGCTCGCGTAATTATCGAAACTAATGTCTCAGTACTTTTAGGGGAAGAGTATCGCGTTTATATTCGCTAAAGAATCAATAAAAAATGAACCAAAATTTTGAGTGTTAAGGATTTCCTGAATTGATATTCTCCTTAAGTACTATATAGCTAGAATCATGTTAGTTTTGTGCTAGTATTACTGCTAGCCATTTATAGTGCGATTAACATATGCCATAGTGTGATTTTTATGTCAAAACTAGAAAAAGGCAAGCATAAACAAATAGTTGCCAAAGCAACTCCAGTAAAGGAAATACCTGAAGGAAGAAAACTCGCCAAGATACCCGAGTATGATGCAGTGTTCAAGCAAATTATTGAAAGCCCCGAAAAGATGTTTAAAGTCGAGGTTGAGGGTAAAACAGTGAAATCGATGTACGCACCATTCTCATTCCGCGTGAAGTCATTCAACAAGAAACCAGACAGAAAATTCAATGTAGCTCTAAGAGTCCGCAACAAAGAGGTTTACATTGTTAAACTAGATAAGAAAGAATAGAATACCCTCACACCATCTCTTCTTTCGAAACATTAAAATTTCTTCAAGTGGAAAACCTTATCTTCAACATGGCAAGATATATTTCAGGAGTTTTTCGCAGGTAAGAGAGACGATTCTGTCTCTTGAAAAACGAATTCGGAAACACAAAAGAAGAACTCCTTGAGTAGGCTGTAAATAATGTCTGAACATAAACCTGAATGGCCCGAATCTGGCGACCTTGTAATCGCTACGATAGAAAGTGTAATGGATTACGGAGCCTATGCTAACCTCGACGAATACAAGAGACGAGGCTTTCTACACATCTCCGAAATCTCCAGCGCCCGCATAAGAAACGTCCGCGACTTTGTTCGTGAAAACCAAAAAATGGTTCTTAAAGTTCTTCGCGTAGATGTTGAAAAAGGACACATTGACCTGTCGCTTAGACGAGTTACAAAACGCGAGAGAATTGAAAAAATTAAATCTTGGAAGAAGGACCGCAAGGGTGACGCTTTATTGCATGCAGTAGCTGAAAAAGTTGGCTTACCTGTGCACGAAGTTTACCAGAAAGCGGGCGTAATTCTTGAAGAAAAATACGGTTTATACGAAGGCTTTGAAAAAGTAGTGAAAGAAGGCATCGAAGTCCTCAATAAGCTCGACATTCCTGAAGATATCGCCACAGTCATCGCTCAGGTTGCTGAGGAACGCATTAGAATCAAGATGGTAAAAGTTCGGGGTGTCCTTGAGGTTCGCTGCCCGAAGCCCAACGGCGTCAAATGTATCCAAGACGCATTCCTTGGCGCTAAGAAATCACAGAAAGCTAAAGATGCAAAAATCGAATTCAGCATAATCGCTGCTCCAAGATACAGTGTAGAAGTTTCAGCTGATAATTGGAAACGTGCGGAGGAGCTTCTCGATAAAGTAAGTGAAAGCGTAGTCTCAAACATTACCAAATCAGGCGGACATGGCGCCTTCAAGAGGGCAAAATAGAAGGTGTACACTTGAGAGATTCCAATGAAAAACCGATGTGGGGCCAGGTGGAAAAAATTGGCAAAGGCACAAAAGCAAATTATGACCCTGCTAAAAAAACTATCACTTTCGCCTTTAACAGAGGACCACAAATGTCAAGCGAAATTTTGAGGGCCTCACGCGAGCTTCTCATGAAAGAGCTAAAAGATTTGGGCTTTGCCAGTCGCATGAAGTACAACGGAGAAGTAATTGTTGATAATGTCACGGAAGAAGATGTTGTTATTGTCAACAAAAATCACAAACTCATAATTCACTTAAACAAGAAGCAAGTTGGAGAAAAAGGCCTTTCAGAATCAAATCCTTAATAATATCGGAGAAAACGAAAAACTGAACCCTGTTTGTGCCAGCGTTGTATAGTTTTAGGCACATGGGCAATGTAAAAGCGTTTATAATTTTTACTCTACAGTACCCAAAACGAAGAAAAGAGAAATAAGGTTGGAAACGTCTCAACCACTGCAGTGATTGAAATGTCAGGCAAAATTGAAGTTAACTCGCAATACTCCTACAGGCTTCTTCATCCAATGCACACCGTCCTTGTCTCATGCGCGGGGAAAGCAGGCAAACCAAACATTACTACCGTTGCTTGGGCTATGCCAACTAGCAGCAATCCGCCTCTTGTAGCGATAAGCGTCTCGCCTCAACGGCATTCCCACACATTAATCGAAGAATCCGAAGAATTCATCATAAACATCCCAACGCTTGAGCTACTCCAGTCAGTTTATGCTTGTGGTTCCTTCAGTGGCCGAAGCTTTGACAAATTCAAGAAGGCAGGCTTGACGCCGATTCCAGCTAAGAAGGTTAAAGCACCTGCTATTCGCGAATGCATAGCTCATCTAGAATGCACTGTAGAGAGCCAGTTCCAGACCGGTGACCATACCGTTTTCGTAGGCAAAGTCATTGCTGCTTACGCTAACCCAGGCGTTTTCACAGAAAGTTATGAGTTGAAAAACGCACGGATGCTGTATCATTTGGGCGGCAACAATTTCGCAATCTTAGAACCCAAAACTTACAAGCCTTAATTGACAATTGTTTAATCAAAATTTTTTTCTATTTTAATTCTAAATCAAACAGAGACAAATCGGGCTCACATTAGCGCGGAGCCAACCTCGTTTTGTTTTTCTGCCAAATATCGATTAAGCAAATAAGAGGAATCTGTTGCAGGGATGTCGGCACGGTTTTTGCATTACGCATTTAAGTATCTAAAGCGTAACATGAAATCGGAAAAAGGAAAATGCGAAGTGAAAATGCCACATGCCTCTTTACGATGATGAAGCCCTAGACAAGTTTCGATTATCGGGAAAAATTCTACGCGAAACCCGAGAGGAAATGAGAAGTTTTGTTCATGAAAACATGCCAATAATAGAAGTTTGCGAAAAAGCTGAAGGGTTAATTAGGCAGAAAGGAGGGAAACCCGCTTTCCCCTGTAACGTATCCATCAATGAAGTTGCAGCTCATTATACATCGCCTCCAGGTGATCGGAGCTTAATTCCTGAGAATTCTGTTGTCAAAGTGGATATTGGGGTCCACGTAGACGGTTACGTTACAGACACCGCCTTTACCGCCTGCTTTAACCCTGAATACAATGACATGGTAGAAACAGCCCAGCTTGCGCTAAAAGCAGCTATAGACACTGTTGAAGGCGATGTTTCGCCCTCCAAAATTGGGGGCGTCATCGAGAACGTCATCAAAAACCGAGGTTACAAACCTATACAGAACCTCACAGGACACAGCGTAGGCAGGTATCTGATTCACGCCGGAACCAGCATACCTAACGTTCACCAAATCACCTTCGGAAAACTGAAAGCAGGCGAACTTTACGCTATCGAACCTTTCGTCACAGTCAGAGATGCAGGTGGGGCCGTGGAGGATTATCCTCAGAAGACGATCTTTCGGTTGGTAAAAACTAAGTCAACCAAGAGCCCTAACGCGAAACGGCTTTTGGAGTTTATAGAGACAAATTTTCATACTTTGCCGTTTGCTGAACGCTGGCTCCAAGGAGTCCTCCCAAAAGAGAAGCATACCGAAGCCTTCAAGGAGCTCTTTGCCACAAAAGCAATAATGGGGTATCCAGTTTTCGTTGAGGTGACCAGAAAAACTGTTGCTCAAGCCGAGCATACGATGTTAGTAAAAGAGAAAGGATGTGAAGTTTTAACTTAGAGATTTGTCGGTTTCTCTTTTTCTTTCTGCGTGGCTTCACGATAGATCGCAACAATCATGCCGAGGCTGTCGCATTTGGGGCATTTCTCCCCGTCTTTGAAGACATAATCGCCGCGTTTGAATTCGCGGGTTACTTTTTGGTTGCAGCTTTTGCATTCTACGGTCGTCAGGATTGGTGGAGTTTCAATTTTCAACGCGGCAACATGTTTGCGGGATTGGAATAGGTAGTATCCTGATAAGGCCATTGCGATGAAGCCTATTGCCAGCAAGTAAGCGGTTACTTCGATGGATCCTGTCTCGTAGAACGCTGTTACTGCGACTATTATGGCTATTACGGATAATATTAGGGTGATGTATATCGCGGCTAGCACGAAAGTTGAGATTTTGGTTGTTCCCGTTGAGTTTGCTTTATTTGTCATTTTCTGTGTCCTCCTATTGTCCGATACCGATGGTGTTACCTACACCAACGATTATGATTTGGTCTCCTTCTTTGGTTCGTTCCTTCACTACGTCTTTGACTCGTTCAATGGCTTTTTCAGCTGCATCAGAGATTTCTTTACGCATCATGGAAACTGCATCACCTATGTCCTCTTTGACTATGACTGCATAGAGGGGGATCTTGTCTTCCATGATTGATTCTTCAATCTTGTACTGGTCAACTCCAGGTCCTCCGATTGCTGCACCTATGCCTTCCGCTATTTCGCCCAGTGCTTCTCCTTCTAGTTTTAAGCCTGCGTCAATCATTATTACTGCTGCGATTTTGCCTTTGTTTTCTTCAACAAGGACCTTAACTGCATCTCCTGGTTTGCCCACGTTTCCGCCTGGGCCTTCCGCTTTCATAACCAAGGCTGTGCGTCCTTCGAAGTCTACCGTCGCTACAACGCAGTCTTTTGGTACTTTACGAATTTCATGACCGTGCATAAGTCTTGCTGCAATTAAGGGTCCTGCGCCGTCGCCTATTGGTTGTCCGTAAGCGAAGGCTTTTAATGCGCTTGAGTACGCTTCTGCCTCTTTCATTACCATGGGCAAAATCATCTGGAGTTGCATTATGGTGTAGAGGCTAAGTGATTTTTTGCCTTGAAGGTAATAGTGGCGTACTACTTTGTAGATAAAGTTCAACGCCATCGCAGCTTCCAAAGTGTTCTCTAAGTTGTATACTTGAACTTCATCGCTGGCTGGAGCCATAAGTTTTACTTCGTCTTTGAGTCTGGAATCTCGCGTGTCAAGGATATGATCCAGTTTGTATACTACGCCCGCGGGATCCATGCTTTGCGGGGGAATTGTGAAGTACTCAAGGTATCGATCTACCTTGCTTGAAGGATCAGTGGTGGGTTTGCCGATTTCTTTTATGGTTTCCACGGCTGTTTTTCTGGCTTCTTCCTTCATAAGCTTAAGTTTGAAAAGGGAGCTTTCAACTTCCCTAATCATGACGTACATTTGGATTCTTTGTCCATAAAATATGAATACGAAAATGAACAAGTACGAAAGTAAACTTAGAATTTGGACGATTATGTCGCTTGAACCAATGAATTGGTTCGTCAGAATTGGTGACTGAGCCAGCATATTCATCATTTCATCATCACTTCTCTTCAAAACTATTTGCGGTTGGTTATAAAGCTTAGCTAAATCTGAGTTGCTTTTAAAGGTGCTTAAATGGGTTTAAGTGGGTGCCAGCTTTCCCGGTTTCTCGTGGCCGAAGACCACAATACAGCGGGGAACGGAACACGGTTTAACTTCTGAGTTCGGAATGGGATCAGGTGGAACCCGCGCCCAATGGCCGGCAACCCAGCAATACACCTAAACTTTCCTTCATTAACCTTTCGCTTCGAGCTTATTGTTTGGTTTGGCAGGTTTGTTTCTTATTTGTTGAAGTGGGAAAAAGCCGCTTTACATCGCAACTTCCAAAGTGCTGCGTTTTAGGTTGTGGGTTAAATTTATTTCTTGCAATCTGCACGGATTGGGCATTTGTGACCGACACAAAAAGCGATTACCCAAAATATTTCAGAAAACGAAAGTGACCCCCATTTCTGAGCCTGCTCTTTTACAGAGGAAAAATGTGTGGTGGGGCCAGCCCGATTTGAACGGGCGACCTGTACCCAGGAAACGCGCGAAGCGAATCCTTACGGGTTTCTTCATGACAGCTCCAGAACTTCGTCATACCCCGAAGGGTCAGTAAACCCGTTCTGTGTCTTCTGGAGCCCGTCGTCATACCGGTCTAGACTATGACCCCACATCCATTTTTCAAACAACAAACGAGCAAACCCATATTAAAACAATTCTAAACCAAGTCAAGGGCTCTGTTCAGCACAAATTTCACTATTCACAATTTTAGCGGAAACAGGATTAGAACGCGAAAAACTCAAAACAACAATGCGCTACCTCATAGGCATGTTAACAAGTGAGAAGAAACATACACGTGCAAAACTGCAACGAACCTCAAGAAGCAACCACACACTGATAGGCAGCTTAGTCTCTGATACGTCTCAGCGGCGGAGGCGAGAGCTTTTACTCCACTTCAATTTAGATTACCGGATTAATTCTTCAGAGATTCATAAAACTTCTTAACGGTGTCTGAAGCGCTGTATCGGAGGGGTTCGCCGTGACCCGGCAGCATCACATCGAAGGTTAGCTGTGACAGCTTTCCAATAGATTCTCGAGCGATTTTAGGGTCCAAGCTGAAATGCTCAGGTGCCTCACCTACTTTTTTTCCGTCGAACCTGACGGTGTCACCTGCGAACAGCACTTTTCGCTCTTCATCAAGCAATGCAATGCTTCCGGGGGTATGTCCAGGCACATGTATGACTGTGAGCGATCCGATTTTATCTTTATCTTTAAGGGTAACATCAACTTCTACAGGTTCAGGTTTGATGAATGATGAAACTGCCCTGAACAGGATGTTTTTGGGTTTTGGAAGCGGCTTTTTTCCCGAAATGTAGTCAGCGTCTTCTTCATGTACGGCAACCTTTGCGTTTGGACATAAGTCTTTGAGTTCCCTGGCGCTTCCAATATGGTCCATATGAAAGTGAGTCAACACGATTGCGGTGACATCGGCTGGTTGGCGGCCTATTTTCTGAATGTATTCAACAGTTTTCTTCGCGTTTCCCGCTGTTCCCGTATCAATAACAAGTAGGTCATTTCCGTTAATTACGAGGTAAACATTACTGTGTGCCATGTTGGCGCTTGCTTGATCCACACGATGTACTCCTTCAATTATCTCCATGAAAAACACCAATTAGCTTGTAAGATTCAGGGTTGGCCCATGAATATAAAGTGTGGTTTTCTCATTCCGTAAAATTTCACGATCGGGAATGCTAGGTTAAATGTAAGTTCGTCGTAAAATGAAAGCGATATCGGTTGATTTCCGTGAAGCTTCAGGGATTGCGCAGAAAAGCGCCGCAAATCATTGTTGCAGCAATAGCAATCGCAGTAGTCGTTTTGCTTCTGCTCGAGATTCTGGAAGACGTCTTCATCGAAGGCACCCCTGTTACAGGTGGTCCCCTTAGCGCGTTGCTAAACGGAATCGTCTTGCTTACTAGGAACGTGACGGCAACTGTGTCATCTTGGGGTTACGCTGGAGTTTTTGGGTTGATGCTGCTGGAGTCCAGCAGTTTGCCCATTCCCAGCGAGGTGGTTTTGCCGTTTGCAGGCTATTTGGTTTCTCTTGGACAGCTTAACCTGTGGGCAACAATAGCCGTTGCCACCGTCGCAGGGACCGCGGGTTCCCTAATCGACTATTACATAGGTTTGAAGGTTGCTCACGCATTGTCAGAACATCGAATTCTAGGTAAAGTTTTCTTCACCCGAAACCAACTGGAGATTGCGGTGCACTGGTTTAGCAAGTACGGCGCAGCGGTAGTATTTTTCAGCCGGTTAATTCCAGGATTTCGAACAATTGTGTCTTTTCCTGCAGGCGCAGTTAAGATGCCTATCGCAAAATTCTTGGTGTACACGATAGCTGGTTGCCTAGTTTGGAATGGTCTACTGATTTACGTGGGATATTGGCTCGGTTCCAGGTGGACAGCAGTTGCTGGAGTTTCCCGCGAATTAATCATCGCTGCGGCAGTTGTATTGATTGTTGGGTTTGTGATTTTCATGGTGTGGCGCCGCATAAGAGTGAAAAGAACGCAGCCTCAAACTTACATATCTTAGTTGTTCGAGTTCCTGGTAACATTAGAACTTATTAAAAGCTACAACGCCCCACAAATTCACCACTACGCCCAATACTATGAGAAGCTTATGGTACCAACGAAGCTTAACGCCCATGCCCCGAATCGTTAGCACAAACAGGAACGGGTAAAAGTCTACTGCGTAGCGGTATCCAAACCCCCAGCCCGATAAGCCCTTTGTGAAAATCACAAATGATATAGCGAATATGGCTGCCCAAGCTGACCATGTCACTGCGTCTTTGAGTTTTGAACGCAACGCGAAGATAAATGCGGGTGTCGTGAACCATATGGCGATGCCCTGTACTGGCGCGTGCATCAACGGCGCTGTTAGGTTGAAGGTGGGCAGCCCCGTGAGGAATGCTGCTAGGTTTTCAGGTATGTAGGCAAGGTTGAAAAGTCCCAGGTGGAACCAGGGCTCGTTCAAAATTCCTGGTATCATCCAATAGGCAACATCAAAGAACGAACCAAACCGGACGAAGTTGTAAACCATATCAAATGCGACGAAGATGCCCGTGCCGACGGCTAACAAGAGCAAAGGTTTGATTGCGTTGCGGATTTTGGCGTTCCAATTCTGGTTTTGCTGTCTCGAGATGATTAAGCCTGCAAAGAAGAAGACACCCAGAATTGTTGGCAGTCTGCACCAGAATGAGGCGCCAACTAGCAGTCCCATGACTAGTGGTCGTGCCTTGTTGAAGGCTTCATGAATAGCCAAGAGCAAAAAGAACGCCGAGAAGACTTGGGCCAATAACCATACAGAACCAACGCTAGCTAGCCACCAGAAAATTGTGCCAAACCCGAACAACGCGGCAGCCCACAAGTACGTCTGGTGGTTTTTGCTTTGGTCGCCTTCTGCTTTTCTGAGTACATCCTTAGCCACAAAATACGCGACGACCACCGTGGCGGCGCCGACGGTCACGGAAATTAGTGTTTGGTCAAGCTTCAAGCCGAATAGGGCAACCAGCGGAGTCATGAGGAATGCTGGCAGCGGCGGGTAAACCACGTAGAAGCCTGGTCCAGACGGGTTAGGGACAAGCTCGTTTAGCCAACTGGGGTTGTCGGTAAGGTAAAGTCTTCCATGCAGAAACGCGTCTGCCAATCGTACATAATAGTTGTAGTATGTTGGGTGGCCTTCGCCAGTGGCGTAGTAAACCACGAAGGCAAAGGCGAACAAAAGCAGACACAGCACGGCGATTTTCAGTCGTGGGCTCAGCTTTGCCATACTATGCTCTCCAAAGATTGGTTCTTTGCAGTTAAACTTATAGTTTTTCCAGAATTAACTTTTTTGGAGGTACTGCGTTAATGACCCAAAGTGGAAGAAGTAAGCTACATTTTATAGCCGGATGACTTCGAGTAGAAATTTCAGCGAGTTTGCGTTTATTTCGTTTAGGTTGTACTTTACATTTACTCCTTCTTTTTCTGCGTTGATTAACCCAGTCTTTTTGAGTTGACTCATTTGCCACGACAAAGCTTGTGAAGATATACCCAGGCTTTGCGCTATCTCTTGGTGGAGAACCGAGTCGTTTTTGGCAATGATTGTTAATATTTTGGCGGTGGTTTCATGTCTTAAGAGCGAAATCAGGATTATTTCTGATTCTTTGTAGATGTTCGGTTCGAAGAAACGTTTGTTTTGCCCTTCAACGTAAACAGTGACTAAGCCTGCATGTTCAAGAACATATAGATGATGCTGGACTACACCTACGGATAAGCCTAAACCTTCGCATATGCCCCTGAAGTGTGTGCCTGGATTGTTTTTGATGAACGAACATATTTCTAGTCTGGTAGGCTGGTTAAGTGGCGATTCCGAGCTGTTATGTAATTTCGCACCCAGCATTAAGGGCAAGGTAAATGTCAGTCGCTGGGCGCCTTCTGCGTTTTGAACTCCACTGATGTTAGGAAATTGGCTCTGTGCACACGCCACCGCTGCAAAAGAGATTGAGAGAGTTAGCGCGATAAGCATTACCGATAAGACGGCTTTTCGGTTCACACACATCCCCGTCCAGAAGGATGGTTTTCCGCTATTTATCACATTCTGTAAACTACTGTACTAATTGTAAAACCTTGTACCAGAAAACCTTTGTAATTGTTACAGCTTATACAGAAGAGCCCACGGTGCGGTTAAAAATGACAGAAACCCAAACACAAAAGAAAAAACGGAAGAAACAACAACGCGTTGTCTTGGAACAGGTGCAGGAAGAAGAAGCAATCCAAAACGCGGTTGAAGTTGCGGATGCTCTGGCTGAGCTGGAAAAGCAGGGAAAACATGTAGAAATTCAGGTTTGTCCCAAATGTAAGAGTCCCAAGGTTCGGAGAGCCAAAAGCACGGGCGGGGACATGTGGGGTCATATTGGGCTTGTGCCTCCAAGTTATGAGTGTCCAGAATGCGGCTGGCAAGAACGCGTTGTCCTGAAGGCAACAAATAAGCCATTGACAGTGCGAGATGTTGAGTTGATTCGGGAAGCAATGGATGAAGAAAGTAATGGGTCTAAGTAGCGGTGGACCCGAAGTCGAAAAGTGTTCGCTGTGTTTTCTCTTTTATGAAAAGTGGATAGGTCACTTTTGTTCCTTCCAAATGGGCAAAAGGCGTTAACTCATGGTTTGTGCTGCTGTTTTCCGTTAGGATATGTATTACTTTTATGCGCCTTGCCACTAATGCGTCAGAGAGTAAGTTGCGGTGGCAACGCCAAGGAACCGCTTCAGCACACATAACCGCAACGCAGTTCTCCTGAATAAGAGCCACGAGTTGCAGCAAGTTCTCCGCAAACTCCTTAGTCTGCATGTAATCGGCGTAGCCCCGAAACGACTTATTCTCCCAAGCAAGATTAATCGAATCCGCGATGGGTCTGCGGAGCCCTCCAAGTTCCGGAATATGAACGTACTTTAAGCCTGCGGCTCTGAGACTATCAGGAAGGGTTTCTTTGTTGAATTGGGGGTTATGGCGGGAACGCGGAACGGTACGCACATCAACAACCATGCCGACACCATAGGCTTTCAAAAGCGAAACGAACTCGTCAAGCGACCTAGTAGAATGTCCAACCGAGAAAACCGCAAACTGAGACTCCCTTCCCATTACAATAACCAACTCCACTAGGAAGCTGCAATAAGAAAACCAAATATATAAGCAAAGGCAAAAGGCGCCAATCACAACAACAAAGCCAATGCCAATTAGCAACTAACACTATTTTGGGCAATCAGACTTAGGAAGAGCACGAAAGAATGCCGCTCGAAATCATAGTACATGAAAGAAAATTAAAGGATTAAAACTTGAACGTAGCTGCTTAGTTGAAGAGAAATCCATAATTGATTTTTGAAAAATACATTTCTTTGATATTATCGAGATATAGCTGAACCACTGGGAACGCGCTAACTTGAGCGCTGAAAAAACCGAAGAATAACCTATTGTAGAAATCTATTGAGGTAGATCCTTTTCTGAAGGACGGCGTTCGTCCAACTTTGGCAACTGTTAAATAACTCCTAAAGCCTTTAAGCTTTGAGAGAAAATGACAACCGAATCTGAATTGAAGGAAATTCGAGTCCTGCTTTCAGAATTAAACAAGAAAATAGACGTATTAATCGAAGAGAAAGAAACCGCTACCTTAATGGCTCTATCTGAGAAGTCACTAAGGGATTTCCTCGAAAAAGAGCCCGATATTTACACTCTAAAAGACATAAAAGCCAAGGTTAGCTGCACTTGAAGGGAAAAATCGTCCTCATTCCTTTCCCATACACCGATTTCTCAGCAACCAAATTGAGACCTGCACTTACCATTTATGAAGGCGAAAAAGACATAATTGTAGCCTTCATTTCTTCTCGAATAGACAAGCCTATCAACAGACATCATTATTGACGACGAAGAGCCTGAATTCAAGCAAACGGGGCTCAAACTCACATCGATCGTTAAACTTGACAAAGTGGCGACTATATCAAAAACCCTTGTTGTTGGGCAAATTGGTGAACTAGGAGTCAGGCTTAAGAGAGAAGTAAACCGTAAAATCGCTGAAGTGTACAGGCTCTAAATACATATTTTGGCTTTTCGTAACTTGTTTTAGCTTAACGTTGGTAAATTTGTGAATTTATGATGCCAGTGTTTTCTATTTTTCTTGTAGTTGTCACACAAGCTTACGTTGCCTAGCCAAATGGATTTTGTAACAGAATTCGGGTATCGTGAACTGTTGAGAGTTGATGGCGTGTAGCGGAGGCTTTGGTTGGGGCTATTCTACAAAAGTGCTCATCGCAACGAGAAAGAACGGGAAGGTGCAGAGGCATGGGAGTAGGGTGGAAACGTAGGCGACCTGACTGCAAAAAGAAAAAAATCGCCTCTCCTTAAATAAGCCGGCTATAGACCAAAATCGCGACAGACACGCAAGCTATAGCTTCAGCCAAAGCAGTATACCCATGATCAAACCGTAAATTGCTAATGCTTCTGCCAACGCAACTACGAGGAAGCTGCGGAAGAACGTTTCAGGTTTCTCCGCTAAGGCACTAATTGCAGCCGTGCCCGCTGCACTAATTGCCATGCCAGCACCTAACGTAGCCAAACCTACCGCGATTCCTGCGCCGATGGCGATTCCCAAACGGTCGTAGGCACCCGAAGCTGCAACTTGAGGTTGAGGCGCAGACGTCGAAGGTACAATGGCAAAAACCACGGCTGCACCCACAGCTGGCATAAGCATTAGGGGAAGTAACATAACCAAAATTAGCATAGGTTTCTTCAATCAACCAATCTCCAGTATCACAGTTGTTGCAGGTATGTATTAACTTTTTTTCTTACGTGCCTTTGATTCGTTTTCCTCCAACGAAGCTTCAACATCTGCACCGACCTTTTCAGCTTCCAGCTTAAGCACATCCGTTTTCTTCTTGATTTTCTCTATCTCTTCCTTCGCTAACGCCTCAACACACATTTCGGAGTCGTGATAATTCTGCTCAATTTCATCTTCACCAGACAAATAACAGCACCTCACTTCACAACTAGCACTGGGCAACTCGCATATTCGATAACTCGCTCAGCCACACTTCCAATCAAAATTCGCTCTGCGCCCCTTCGACCGTACGTCCCCATAACAATCAAATCCATCTTCAAACCTTTAGCTAAATGAACAATCTGTTCAAAAGGTCTACCCTTCGCAAGAAAAGACCCTGCTTTTACACCTTCCTTCTGCGCCACGCCAACGACATATCGCAAATACCTCTCCCCGTCAGCTTTTAACTCAAGCTCCATACTATCTCGCTCTGTAACCTTAACGATTTGGTCCAAAACAATGGTATCAACAACGTACACCACCGTAATTTCGGCGTTAAGTAGCTTCGCGACACTAACACCATATTCAGCAGCACGTACACTGTAATCCGAACCATCAGTAGGAATCAAAATCTTTCGCACACTCTCAAACCTTAAACTCAGCTCGACACACGCTCCCTAACCAATCGTTTAATACGCTTTGTCCTAACAAACTCCTCACGCTCTTTCTCTTCCAAAACCAACTCAATGCGCTTCACAGTTCCACGATACATCGGAATCAAAACATGATTCAGTGCATTCACACGCCTCTGTGTCCGGCGAATATCTCGCGCTATCTGAAATGTGATCCCCTCTGCTCTTGCAGTCTCAGCCACCAAACTCAAAACTCCATAAAACTGCTTAAAAGCCTTATCCAACTCCGCACTTGTATTCGCGAAACCATAATCAGGCTTAACATCGGCATCTCCAACAAGCTCTACAACTGGAACAGTCACACCCATAATACTTCGAAAATCTAACAAAAAATCCGCCTTAAAACTCGAACCCAACGCAACGTTTCCCACAGTCTCAGAACCCTTCGCAAATTTAGCCTCCTTTAAACTTAAATATGCCTTTGCAAGAGCCTCCGAAAGTGCTTCTCTTGCTTTCTCCGCATCGTAAATACTATGCCGAAGTTCCCGAAGCAGAATATCCCGTTTTCGCTCCAAAATGTCGCGCCCAGACTCAGCAAGACCCAGCGTCTTCTTCATCTGAATCAAATTAATCCTAGTTGGACTTACGTTCTCAACAGACAAATCAACTTACTCCTGCACAATAATCTTCGGATAATACCGCTCCAAGAACTCAGGATGAACACGCGTCAACTCCTCTTCAGGCAAAAGTGATAATGTATCCCACGCAATCTTCAAAGTCTCTTCAATTGAACGATTCTCGCTTACACCTTGATTAATAACCGCTTTCTCAAATTTGTCGCCAAAACGCAGATAATCCTTATCCCTGCTTACTAAGCCTTCCTCGCCAATTATCGTTGCCAAAGACTTAACTGCATTATACTGTGCATACGCCGCATACAATTGACTTGCAACATCCGCATGATCTTCTCGGGTATGGTCTTTTCCGATACCATCTTTCATCAACCTTGAAAGACTCGTAGAAATCGTTATAGGCGGATATATGCCCTGTTTTTCCAAACTACGCGAAAGAACAATCTGACCTTCAGTAATGTAACCTGTTAAGTCAGGAATCGGGTGCGTAATATCATCATTAGGCATCGTTAACATAGGCATCTGCGTTATGGAACCCTTTTTGCCCTCAATTCTGCCTGCCCGCTCATAAATGCTAGCAAGGTCGCTATACATGTAACCCGGATAACCTTTACGACTTGGAACCTCTTCCATGGCTGCACTAACTTCACGCAACGCCTCACAATAATTAGTCATATCAGTTAACAAAACCAACACGTGGGCGTCTTGCTCAAACGCCAAATGCTCCGCCAAAGTCAGGCCAGCGCGAGGCGTAATTATCCGTTCCACAGGCGGATCCTCAGCAAGATTCAGAAACATTGCCACATTCTTAATTGCGCCAGTAGCCTCAAAGCTGTTACGGAAAAAAGCCGCGTCATCGTGACCCAATCCCATTCCAATGAATACTAAGTAAAATTCTTCACCGGCTCCAAGTATACGAGCTTGCCTAACTATTTGTGCAGCAAGAATATTATGAGACAGCCCGGGACCCGAAAAAACTGGCAGCTTCTGTCCCCTAACTAAACTGCATAAGCCATCGATTGCTGAAATTCCCGTTTGAATAAAATCTTGAGGATACGCGCGAGCAGTAGGGTTCAGCGGATAACCATTTACATCTCTTTTATCTTCTGTAAAAAACCTTGGATGACCATCTATGGGCTCACCAAAACTATTCATGACTCTCCCCAACATCTCGGTAGAGACAGGCACTTCCAAAGGTCTTCCCAGAAAACGAGTTCTCGTTTCCAAAGGCGAAAAACCAGTAGTTCCCTCAAACACTTGGACCATTACAGCTTTTTGACTTAACTCGATAACTTTACCAAGCCTTACTTCTCCAGTTTCAGTTTTAACCTCGACGAGCTCATCGTATCCAACGTCCCGAACGTTTTCGACAATAACTATCGGACCGTAAATTTGGGATACACCTTTGTACTCTAAACCAACATCTGCCATATACTCATCTACCTCAAACTAGCCTCCAATTCCTCAAACCGCAGGCGCATTTCTTTGTCCAAATCATCCAAAACTCCAATCTGGTCGTTGGGTATGCTGGTTTTCATGCGAACAATCTCTGTCATCACCGGCAACTGAGTTACTTTAAAAATTGGTGCCCCTTTATTGACAACGCGTTCTGCAAGCTCATGAAAATCAAGGATAATTTTCAACATTCTGAACTGCTTTTGGGGGCTGCAATAAGTATCTATTGCGTCTAATGCGTTCTGCTGCAGAAAAGCTGTGCGAATTATTCGAGCTGTCTCCAAAACCAGCCGTTGTTTATCCGGCAAAGCTTCGGGACCAACCAGCTTAACAATGTTTTTTAAATCATCCTCTGTCTGCAGAATACGCATTGCCTCTTCACGATAACTGTTCCATTCCTTGTTTACTTCCTTAGTCCACCACGCTGCAAGGTCACTTACGTAGCCAGAGTAGCTCTGCATCCAATTAATCGAAGGGTAGTGTCTCGCATCAGCCAATTCAGGGTCCAAAGCCCAAAAGACCCGCGTAAAACGTTTCGTGTGCTGTGTCACTGGCTCAGAGAAGTCACCGCCAGGCGGTGAAACAGCTCCAATGGCACAGATTGAACCCAAACGATGATCAGACCCTAAAGTTTCAACGACCCCGGTCCGCTCATAAAACTCAGCAAGCCTTGACGGCAAGTATGACGGGAACCCTTCTTCCGCAGGCATCTCCTCTAGGCGCCCAGAAACCTCACGCAAAGCCTCGGCCCATCGACTGGTGGAATCAGCCATTAATGCTACGTCGTAACCCATGTCACGATAGTATTCAGCTATTGTTATGCCTGTGTAAATGCTGGCTTCTCTAGCGGACACGGGCATATTACTTGTATTTGCGATTAGTATTGTCCGCTGCATAAGAGGATGTCCAGTTGTCGGATCAACCAGCTTCGGAAAGCTAGTCAGCACATCAACCATTTCGTTACCGCGTTCACCGCAACCCACATACACAATTAAGTTAGCGTTTGACCATTTAGCAAGCTGCTGCTGCGTTATGGTTTTTCCTGTTCCAAAACCTCCTGGAATAGCTGCGCTTCCGCCTTTTGCAATGGGGAAAAGCGTATCGATCACCCGCTGGCCCGTAATTAGCGGAGTTGACGGCAAAAGCCTAAGCTTATACGGTCGGGGTTTTCTAACCGGCCATTTTTGAAACATCCGAATTTGGACTGTTTCGCCGTTGACGTCTACTGCAGCAATTGCCTCATCAATAGTATAATCACTTTGCTTCACTATACTGGTGAGTTTTCCCTGAACGCTAGGCGGAACAAGTACTCGATGTTCGATCAGTTCGGTTTCTTTGACGAATCCAACAATTTCGCCGCCATTAACCCGCTGTCCAACGTTGAGGCTTGGAGTAAAAAACCACTTCTTGCTTCTAGATAGAGGAAGCACCCCGTACGCATGTTTAATGAACGCGCCAGTTAGCTGCTTCACTGTCTCTAAAGGCCTCTGAATGCCATCAAAAACATTTCCCACCAAACCTGGACCTAACTCCACCGAAAGCGGGCTACCTGTGCCCATTACAACTTCGTTTAATTTTAGCCCCGTAGTGTTTTGGTACACCTGGATAGTGGCGCGTTCGCCATCTAAACGTATAATTTCGCCGATTAATCGATCCTTGCCTACCTCAACGAGTTCATGCATAACGGCTTGAGCCATGCCATTAGCTTCAACAACAGGGCCTGCAACGCGAATAACGCTACCTTTAACCTGCGTTTTCTAACGCCTCCCTTGCAAAAAGTATTTTTGCAGTATTTAGACGAAGCTCAGGTTTGAGTTGCCGCAACCTATTTTCTAAGGTATTGTTGTAAACTATTTTCCCGTCGGTTGTCTGTATTTTGCAGCCGCCCATGCAATTTTCGTTTTCTGAAGCCAGCTTTAGATCAACACCCAGTTTTTTGGATAGGTCCTCAAGTTTTCTTTGTTTGAGCCAAGCTTTATCTACGGAATTCACGAAGACATCGAGTTCTTTTGCGCCGACCTTCTTTGCTGCTTCCTCGATAAGTTTCAAAAGATAATCATGATAACTTTCAAATTTAGTGAAATCATTAATCTTTGTAACGCCTTTTTCAAAGGCAACATCAACCAGCGACTCTTTTGTTTGTAGAAGCATGTTGCGTAACTCCACTTCCGTTAATGACTCGGTTCGCCTCTTTTCATCCTCCATCTCCCTCGTCACATCAGTCATAGTCGCCGCGTATGCTTTGTCTGCTTCCTCTTTACCCATTCTAAGGATTTCTTTGGCTTCTCCTTCAGCCTTCAGGATTATCGCTTCTGATTCTTTGCGAACATCTTCTAAGACTTCGGTCGCAATCGCCTTAAGGCCATCTTTTATTCTTGTAATACTCATAAGGTATTTCCTAGATCCTGACTCCCAAGGTTTTACTAATAAGGTCGGACATTCGAGTTTCCCCCGAAGGACCTTTCGGTCCCGGAACTTCCACGATTAGCGGTGTTAGGTATTCCATGCGTGCTTTTTCGAGGTCACTGCGCATTTGAGTGGCAAACTCCTCGCTAACTAAGACTACGGCTACGTCTTTGCGTGCCAACACTTTGAATAGAGCTTGACGAGCTTCATCAACTGAGGTTACCTCTTTGCCTTCCACGCCTACAAGCCGAAATCCTGTAATCAGGTCGTTGTCGCCAATAACAAAGCCGAGCACTTCGTACCCTCCCTATGAAACTTTAAATGCCTTGGTTAATCAACATTTTGTTAGGGAACAACGTTCCGACCTGAAAGAATGACTTCTGCTTCAATAATTTGTCTCAAAAGAGACATAGACGTAATACTGGAAGGGCTAAATCAGTTTGGCGAATTCCATGTCGATCAGGCGGCTGAAGCCGAAACCCTAGTTGAATATAATCAAAACATACTGAAAGTTGAAGAAGCTCTAGCAAATGTAAGCGAGTTAATGAAGCAACTTATAACCGAAAAAACAGGACTTCTGGACATTTTCCGAGTTGAGGAACAAGCTAAGACCCGTATAACAGCAGAAAACTGGCAACAGCTTTCAGAATCAAACAGTCAAGAAATCGAGAAGTTGCAGTTAGAAGCTGCGAAATTTAGCTCTGCCCTGGCGGCGTCACGGGAAAAAACTGCCGAGCTAACTCATGTTCAAAAAATGCTTTCAGTTTTGGATAATATGGACGCTGACCTCGCAGCAATGGAAGAGTTGCGGTTAATCCACATTGCCGTCGCTAGCGTACCGAGCAAAAACTTGCCAAGTTTGGACAAAGCCTTGGTTGGTTTTCCCCTGATTTTTCACCGTTGTTACCTAGAGAAGGAAACTGAATTTGTCTGCTTAGCCTTACCAAGCAAATACACAACTGATGCTGAAAGAATTTTAAAAACGTATCACGGAGAAATCTTTCAACTCCCAGAAAACCTACCGCACAACGTCGCAGAAGCCTTAGACAAAGTTACCAAACAGCTGGAAGAGAATCTTCAAAAACAGAAGGAAGACGAAGAATCGCTGAGAAAATTGGGCATTTCTAACAGGAACAAGCTCATTTCGATGAAAGAAACCCACCAAAACATATTGACTTTGCTATATGCTAAAAAGAAGATTCTTCTATCTGAGCGGCTCGCAACGATAAAAGGATTCGTTCCAAAAAAATTGCTTAACCAACTCAAGGAAAAAGTCAATTCAACCCTAAACGGAAACGGATTGGTGCTCGAAAATCAAGTTTCCGCCGTTGAAGACCCACCGACGAAAATCAGTAACAACCGCTGGGTGAAGCCATTTGAGGAGATTACCAA
Organism: Candidatus Bathyarchaeota archaeon; assembly: GCA_963760905.1. GTDB lineage: Archaea > Thermoproteota > Bathyarchaeia > Bathyarchaeales > Bathycorpusculaceae > JADGNF01. The sequence continues at coordinate 663,485 of CAVXEQ010000001.1, read as the reverse complement.
ACTTTATGGCTTGCCACATTATGACGAGTTGGACCCCACCCCGTTCATTGCTATTACGTTCCCAATTATTTTCGGTCTCATGTTTGGTGATATGGGGCATGGTTTAGTCCTACTTATTGGCGGATTAACGCTTTGGTTTTTAATTAAAAAACAGTCTCCAATCAAGAACATGTGCTGGATACTAGCAGCTTGCGGTTTGGGGGCCATTATTGCTGGACTGCTGTTTGGAGAGTTTTTTGGTAAACAGATTTTTGCTCCGTTATGGTTCAGCCCATTTGACAACGTGTTGTCTTTTCTAATCTTCAGCCTTTTCGTTGGTGTACTTCAGATTGTAAGCGGTTTGGTTTTGGAACTAGTGGACTTCGTGTTGCGAAAGAATGTTTTTGATGCAGTGTTGACTTCTGTACCGAAAATCGCTTTTTACATTGGTTCCGTTTACCTAATTGCTGTCTACCAGCTAAATTTCGGCCTTTGGCTCAGCGGCCCAATACTTTTGGCTATAATCCCCTTCTTAGTTTTGGTTTTCGGAAAAACAATAGTTTCTCATATCTCGCCTTTATCGATGGCTGGTCTTGAAGGTCAAAGAGTAGAGGTTTCGCTGGGAGAACGTTTTTTTGAAAGCAGCGACTTGGTGGCTAGGCTTCTGAGTAACACCATGTCTTATACACGTATTCTAGCATTGCTTATGGCTCATTGGGCCCTAATTCTTGTAACCTACGTTATCGCCGGTTTAGTTGGTTCAAGTTCCATTTTAGGCATAGTTATCGGTGCCTTTGTGATCATCGTCGGAAACGTTTTCGTTATTGCTTTAGAGGGACTGATTGTGTTTATTCACACTTTAAGGCTACACTTTTACGAGTGGTTCAGCAAATTCTATGAAGGAAGCGGAAGCCCGTTTAGCCCCTTCAAGCAACACTTCATCTACACGGAAGTAGCCTTGGGAAAAAGAAGAGTTAAAGACTTAACTCGGGAATAGCAACATACGTTCGATTTCTTCCGGTTTCATCGATTCATCTATTCCTAAGCTTATGGCTGTCAGGTTACGCGTTTCTGCTTCTTTTTGCATCATAAAGCCAAGCGGTGCTCCAACGTTGAACGTTTCAGCTACCAGCTTTTCTTCAGCATAATTAAACACGGCCTGCCTAAACGCTTTTTGAGCATTTGCAATTGTCTCTTCAGGCACCCCAGAGTTTACGAAGAATCTACCATAATGGCTTTTCAAAACGATTTTCAGGGCGGCACCATAATCTGGAGCTGAAACCAAATCATCAAGAATTATCTGCGATAAATTTAGGCTGTTACTCGGAATAGCTACTTTTAGCCACTCCACATCATAATTCAAAGCTTTTCCGCGTAAAATCGTAAAGATTAGGAAACTGTCGATTTCCATGCTTGCATAAAAACGAGCATGTTTCTGTTCTTTTTTTGGAAGTCGTTGATATTCTTCATAGAGCTTTTCATAGAACGCTTTGTCAAGCAGGATATCAAAAAACATCGTTGACCCATTTTCCTCATATTTTTTATATCCCAAACTCAAGACAAATGAATATTCGGTTTTCTTTAACACGCTTACAAGTTGCTTAAGGTTAACTGCTTTGGCGGCTTCTTCGAAAACGGCGCGGTTTTTAAGGAAATCTTGTACCTGCAAGTAAATTTTGGCAAGTTTTTCTTCAAAGCTCAATTCCGCGTAAACGCCTTTAACGAGCGCCTTGATGTTTTCCACTTCGAATTTTAAAAGGTACATTTTCAGGAAACTCTTCACTTTTTTAGGAGAGTTTTTAATGGTTTTAATGTAAATATCAATCAAGTTTTCCTGGAAGAACCTTTCAAGCTTGCGGCTGCTCAGGGGCAAGGACGCTTTTGCTAGTTTTTCTTGGTAACTGGTTTCTCTGAGTTGTGAAACAATATCACTTAAGCTCTTATTTTCTGTTAGCGTTTTCAGCTTTGCTCCACTTATCAAAGTGCCTCTTTCCGCGCCAATTTTTGCTAAAACATTAGCGTACCTAGTGGTTTTCGGCAACGTTTTCTTCTTCCAACACCGCTTTTACTATCGCATCTACCGCTTGATCCATGCGTTTTTGAGCTTGCAGACTGAGTTTTTCCACAGCTTCTTGACCGCTTTTTATTGCCTCGTCATGTTTACGGTTGGCTTCTTTGGAGGCCACACTTTGGAGTTGTTGGGCTTCTTGTTCAGCGTAGGTTTTTGAGTTTGTAAGTAACTTTTCGGCTTCTTCCTTAGCAAGTTTAGTTAGTTGCTTTGATTTGTTCGCAGCTTCGTTGCGGATTTGTTCAGCTTGAGTTTCGATTTTCTTGAGTTCTTCCCAAACCTTCTCCATTTTTCCACACTTACGATAGCGTTTGCGTGGTTTCTAAAGTTTTTGTACTCTGCGAAAAGCCTATGAACCCGAAGACTGCACTTATCATTAGGAGATGTTTTTGTTTGATAACAAAAGTTCTCATTGGCTTCGACGGAACTGAATGTGCTAATAGGGCTTTAGATTTTGGTTTGAATTTAGCCGAAAAATATTCGGCCTCAGTTCTGATAATGAACGTTCTCGAACCACCTCCCTACACTAATCCTGATAATCCGTTGGCTACATCCGCGGGGATGATTGGATTTGCAGAGGACCAGCGTAAATCTCATCAAGACCTGTTAAATGGAGCTGTTGAAAAAGCGGCAAGTCTCTACCCTAAATTGAACATAACTAGTGATTTGCGTGAAGGAAATCCTCCAGCTCAGATTGTTGCTGTAGCTGACGAAGGCAATTTTGATGTCATTGTTGTGGGGCATGGTGGTGCGAGCAGGATTCAAGAACTATTTTTAGGCGGAACAAGTGAACGAATTGCTCATTTGGCACGGTGCGCAGTGTTAATAGTCAAGTAATATCATGCTGGTTTGTTTACGGTTTGTAATTATGGTCGTTTTTATGAATTCTTACGGGTACGCCTCCTTATTTGTCAAAAGTCTGTTAGATTCAGGCAGCCTTCATTCAGATTTATAAGATTTTTCTTATTTTTAAGAAAAATATAAATAATCCGTGCAACAATAAATTTAACCAGTGAAAGTAATGACGGAATCAACCAGTAGGGAATGCTGCAAAATCAATGCAGTCGTTACTGTGGACGCAAAAGGGCAAATCGTATTGCCAAAAGACTTGCGTGAAAGGGCTAACATAAAACCAAACGCCAAACTGGCAGTTATAGGCGTAGAACGAGGAGATTCCATTTGTTGTATTGTAATGATGAAAGCCGATGCGCTTGGAGACCAAGTAAAATGCCTGCTTGGCCCAATCTTCAGTGAAGCATTCGGCAAGGGAGGCGAAACATAATGAAGGAAGAAAAAGTACATAAAATGGTTCGAAAGGGCTACGGCAAAATCGCCAAACAACAACAATCAGGATGCGGGTGCGGCTGCGGCAGTGCCACCAACGTTAGCGAGCAAGTAGGTTACAGCAAAGAAGAATTAAACTCAGTTCCAAAAGGCGCTGACTTGAACTTAGGCTGCGGGAACCCAGTAGCATTGGCTTCGCTAAAACTAGGTGAAACGGTTGTTGACTTGGGTTCCGGAGGAGGCTTAGACTGTTTTATTGCCGCAAAAAAAGTCGGCGAGAACGGCAAAGTCATCGGAGTGGATATGACGCCTGAAATGCTGGATAGAGCCAGATCGAACCTCAAAAAGAGCAAATACAAAAACGTTGAATTCCGCTTAGGTGAAATTGAAAATCTGCCTATAGCTGACAATACAGCTGACGTAATAATCAGCAATTGCGTCATTAATTTGTCGCCAAACAAGCAACGTGTTTTCAATGAAGCGTTCCGAGTGCTGAAACCAAACGGGCGTTTGATGATTTCAGACATGGTACTGAATAAAGAAATACCCGATGCGTTGATAAAGAACATAGCTGCCTACATCGGCTGCATCTCTGGCGCAGAAAAGAAAACTGATTACATCAATCAAATTAAACAAGCAGGATTCAAAGATGTACATATAGTTGATGAAACAAATATGCCAATCGAAGCACTAATCACCGACAAAACAGCAAATCAGGTCTTAAAGAAGCTAAAAATGACAAAAAAAGAAGCTACCGAAATCTTCAGTGCTGCAGTAAGCATAAAAGTATCAGCCACAAAACAAAGCTAATTTCTATTTTTCACACAAAAAATAAACAGAACTCATTTTCAGTTGATTTTCAAAATTTCCTTTTCTCTAATTGCAAAAACAGTTTCTATAAGATTTTGGATATCTGGGAAATCGTGCAGACTACTGAAGAAACGTACAACTTGGTTTTTACACTTAAGTGACGCGTTGAAAAAATGGGTAATGCGGTTATTCAAAAACCTAATCCATTAAAATGCGACAGCAAAAATCGCGTCGTCTCAATGAGGGATCTTTCAACTGCAAGCAGTCATATCGATTTAACTAAACTCGCAAGCTATAAATGAGCCTTTACATATGCATAATTAGCTGGTCAGAAAAGTCTTTTTCCATCGAAACTGACCTTGCTGGGTTTGTGGATTTCGGATTCATATCTTGTTTTCATAAGGCAGTTAAATACAGACGGCATATTTGTGGGCAATAGGATTGGTGGAAATTCCTTGAACGAAAGTATTGAATTAAAAGAACGTGACGAGCTGGAAGCAAAAATGGCTGCTGTCTTCGGGAAAGAAATCAAGGAACTCTCGACAGAATTGCAACAAATATTGATAGATGACATGGTTACGGCATTCGAAAATAGACTATATGTGTTAAATCGCTCTAAGGTTCGAAATCGAATTCGATGGTGAATGAGGTAAAAACCATGAATTTCGCATACATAAAAGCTAAATATCAAGTCATTAGAAAGATGCGGGAAAGGGACAATCATGAGACGCAGTAAACTCGAAATGTACGTTGATATACTAAAAGTCCTCGCTCACCGAGGCCCATTGAAACTAACCCACATAATGTACAAAGCTAACGTGAACTGTAGCGTCCTCAAAGAATACTTAGATTTCCTCATCAAACAAGGCCTAGTTGAAGAGCGGACTATCGGCAAAGCCAGAGTAGTCTTCGCCGTTACGCAACGCGGTATAACCGTATTAAAATACTTCCGCGAACTCAAACAAGTGCTACCCATCGTAGAAGAAGCCCGAAACCAAGCAGCCATACCTTACTAAACACTGAGAAACTCAAACATTCTACCCTGCAAACAGGCGCAAATAACGCGCCAAAAAGCTTTTTCCTTATACAATTAAATCACAATTTTTGAGTTCTCTTAAGATTCTTCTAAAGATCGCATTTGGAACATGGGAAATTTTATCCTTCTGTTCTTTTTTCGTTTGATCATCAATAAGTAGTTGCGTTTCGTAACACTTAATAAACACTATAGTTTAGTTGTACTACAACGGTACAATATCACTTAGGGGGAAGTTCATGAGCAAAGAACAGGTTCTGGGTAAAAAACCCGTAGCCATCTTGGAAAAAATTAGGGAAAATTTGGAGCGGCTAAATGAGAAAATGGAGGTCATGATTGAACTGCAAAAGCATGACTACAAGGATACCCGGCAACCGCTTCAGGATACTCCACTGGATGTAATGACGCTGCTCTCTATGCCTGATCACCTGAGAAAAACAGCAATGACTGTTTGCAGATCTGGCAGAGCAACTGCAGATGAAATTTCTCAGCAGACAAGCAGAGCTAGGGCCGTTGAAAGTGCATACCTTAACCAGTTGGTCCTAATGGGGTACCTCAAGAAAGAACGTAAAGGAAGAAAAGCGTACTTCTACGCTGAAAGAGAAACCGATGGTGAACAATTTGGGTAAGATAATAGCTGTACACTCATACAAAGGCGGAACTGGAAAAACGCTGCTATCAGTAAACTTAGCAGCAACCTTTGCTAAGCAAGGAAAAAAGGTCTGCCTTTTCGATCTTGACTTCCGAGCACCAAGCCTCTTTGCCATACTTAAAATTGCTTCCGCAGAAAACTGGTTCAACGATTACTTGAACAACACCTGCGACATAAATAAAGTCCTCATAGATATCAGTAGCAGAATTCCAGGTAAAGGCAAACTATATGTTGGCCTTGCAAATCCAGCAACCGAAGCAATAAGAGATATGTCTGCAAAAGACCGAAAATGGGAAATGCGCGCTCTTGGCAGATTGCTGCATCTTAGAAACATCTTGATAAACGAAAAACAGTTTGACTATATAGTCTTTGACACAAGTCCAGGCCTCCAGTACAGTTCAATAAACGCAATAGTAGCAGCCGATCTTGTTGCCGTTGCAACAACGGGCGACAGATCAGATGTTGACGGTACAAGCCGTATGCTAAAAGAGCTTTACAACTTATTTGAGAAAAAAACAGGTATCGTCCTCAACAAAGTCTTAGACTACAACTCAAAGAACAAACGCGAAGAGCTTTACGACAGAGTCAAAAACACCTACCAAGTTCCATTGCTAGGCATGGTACCTTGCTTCTGCGATATTCTACGTGCAGAAGGCAACTTCATCTTTGCTCAAGACAAGCCAGATCACCCATTCTCAATGCTATTAGACGAAATGGCAAAGAAAATAGACGCAAACGAAGTCAAATAGTCCAAAAAACACCCCCTTTCACCTTTTAAGTCTCTATTCTATCAGGATTATTCGTATACAAAAGCATCAACGAAACTGCACCGTAAAAGCTTAATGCAACGTAAAAATCAGTTTAAGCTGAGGAATAAACATGGATCGATCCGCAGTTGTGCTCGCCGGCGGCTTCTCAGGCACCGTTGGAGAGGACAAATCTGTTCCCGAGCTAAATGGCAAACCAATCATAAAACGCGTTGTTGACGTTATTCACCCAATCGTCGAAGAAGTTGTCATAGTCGCCGACAACGAAGAACAAAAAGAAGTTTACACTAAACTTCTTGGACCGGATGTAAAGTTAGTTGTTAACGCTGAAGAGGATAACGGCCTGCTTATTGGCGCCTTAGCCGGCTTCAACATTGCGCAAGGTAAGTACAGCTTGCTTTTGGCTTCCGACCTGCCACTTGTGTCCTCCGACGTTGTAACATTATTCTTTGAACTTTGCCATGGCAAAACCGCAGTGATTCCACGGTGGCCAAACCAACAGATTGAACCGCTGCAAGCAGTTTACCACACCAAGACGGCAGTCGCAGCTGCAAAAATGGCAATTGAAGACGGAATGTTTGACGTTGAAGATATGATTGAGAATATGGGTGGAGTACGTTACATTTCTACGCTCGCCATTCAAGAGTTTGATCCTGACTTGAAGACGTTTTTCAAAGTAAATTCGCCTGTGGATCTGAAGATGGCTGAAGCTTTGGCTAAACCTAGGCGAACGAAGGCTGCGCGAAAGCGATAGCTTGTTTTTGCTTACAAGAACATCAGGGTTTCAGCTGCCATATACAAAAGTGTCACCAAAACACATTGGCGCATATTTTTTTCTATGTTTCAATTGATGAGTTGATGTAAAAAATCCTTGAGTCCTCTCGAAGTTAACCGAACTATATATAATCATGGATCCTTGCTCAAATAAATCAGACCGAATAAAACGAAATCAAGAATTAAGCCTTCGAATTAGACGTCACAACCCCTTTTTTGCCATCAAGAACCTTTTCAGAATGGAAAACAGCTCTGTTTGTCTCCGAAAACTCTGGTTTCTTTATTGCCTTCGGCCTAAAACCTTGCTGTTTTGGCGTGCTTTGTCGCTGTGAAACCTTTTTCCAGGCGATTGCACGCTTGAATTCCTGAGAACGTGATTTTTGACCTTTCGAAAGAATGTCGAATGGATATTTTTTACAATATACAGTTAAAAACACACATTGATATTATTATAAATATACAGTATGGACTAAAAACTGATGGGTAAAGCACATTTTTGTTGATCCGAATTAATGAAGTAAACGAAATGGCTTTGGAATCTTACAAAAAACCAAATTTTACGAGGGGCGGCTAAAAACTGAACTGAGGATAGGAAAGAAGTCTGATCCTTTTGTATAAGCGTGAGAAATCCTGCAGATTACGAAGGCGAGCGAATTATATATAATCATGAACAAACGCGCCGATTTCAGCGTAGCTTTGTCTGCGAACTGTGATTAACTACTCCCTTTAGCTCGCATGTTTCATAAAAATGAGCTATGACGCATAAAAGGCACCGCTAAATAGCTTTGTAACTAGAAAATCGAGGGCGAAACTATCCGGTTTTGTTGCTGCATTGGTTTTTGATCCTTGATTTTTGCTATTTGCAGTTCACCAGGTTTCCGAAAAATTGTCGAATGAACACTTTTTACAATTTACAGCTAAAATTTATCTGCGCGACTTTCTGGTTTATCATCTTCAAGTTAAATTTCCATGAATACGTGGCTCTTTTGACGCAGGAAAAAGCGAAGAATGTGAAGAGACTCGTTAATACTCAAGAAAGGTCGACTCTATGTTTCACCCATGACTTGAAGGATTACAGTTCTTTTCCGCGGGTAAACATCTGTCTCCACAAACATCAACGATTGCCAAGTTCCAAATTCCACATGCCCATCAATCACGGGTAAAGTCTTGTCCGGCGGAAGCAATATCGACCGCAGGTGTGCATGAGCGTTCGATGGGTGACTGTATACTTTGCTTTTTGGGGCAAGCTCTTCCAGCAAACCCTTAATGTCACTTAACAGCGCTGGGTCGTTTTCGGTTAGAATGAGGATGCCGGTTGCGTGAGGCGCAAAAACGTGAACTAATCCATTTTGGATGTTTGCTTTTGAAACTGCTGCTTGAGTTTTGTCCGAGAGGTCTATGAAGTCGATTTCGCCTTGAGTTGAGAAGGTTATACGGGTGTTGACTATTTTAAAATCGGACATGTGAAATTCACAGTGTGAAATTGACTTTTGGCGTTGAAAAAGTTTTTGCTTTAACTAAAAATAATCAGAGATGATCTTTTTGATACTTCCTGGAGTTTTCAGTAGCCCCACGATTAGTTTAAACCATCAATTCGTGCTCACGAAGAATGGTGTCGAACTCTTGTTTGGTTTTTATTTTCTTTATGCTTCCCTGGAAATATGCTCCGAATTTTCCACCGTTGGGAACAAAAGATTCTTTCCCTCGTAAGCACTCCATTGGCAAAGGCTTAACCCATTTATGAACATCTTTTAGAAAGACGCCCTGATCCCAATCCAAGTAGTCTCGGTGAACAATCTGTTCAGCTTTTTCATTGTCGAGTTTCTCAAACCCTGAATCCAGCACGCAGGTGCCCACAAAACGGCTTCCACCTTGCCCAACCAAATAGAAGACAACATGGTCGCCCTTTTTCAGCAAGCCAACGTTTGGGTCTAAATGTCCTTTTTCGTCATATTCTTTAAGTGCCCAGAAACCTTCACGTGTGCGATGCTCAAAGATAGCGAACCCGCGTCTGCCGAATATGCCGCCTACTTCGTCTTTTACTTTGAAAATCCAGTAGTTAATTACCAATTATGTTCCCGAATTACACCATAACAACTCTGTCTTAAGTGTTTTTTCGATAAAGTTTGCTTTTTTCTTTTGATTGCCTCTTGCATCCTTCTTACGCCTCAAACATTTTGTGCCATTGTAGCTTTGGTCATAGAGTCAAAGAGTTTTAATTCAATTACTAACTCTGACAAAAAAGAGTCTAAAAGGGAGTTTTCGGGGATGCTTTCGTATACAGACTTTGAGAGATCGATTTTAGGTGAACTCTGGTGAAGAACAAATCATAGGGTAGATTTGATTAACCAAGTTCACTTAACGCTAAATCATCAACAATGAACCTTTAAAAAAGTGGCGTGATATTGCCAAGCGTATTCAAAGCTATTGTTGATGTGACAACAAATTACCCTGAAAACAGGCAGATTTGATATCTGAAAAAAGCAGCTGCAGGAGTGAAGCATGCCTGTTAGGAACGCGCGTGATGTACATGTCGGTGGAACTTTTGAAGCAAAAATGAACTCAGGCGAGGGGTGGCCGCAAAAAAGTGCACACTGGAATTGGGCGTAACCGGAACTATTTAGTAGACATAGAAAATCCGCATAGAGCTATTAAGTGGTTACATGACTGAAGTGTGTGCGTCACTGACTTGAGGTGGTATTTCTGCGAATTGCAGATCCGAAAAATGATCGACGGTGATTCTATTGTAATCTGGCTTAACTCTGTGGAGTCGAGCCAAGTTGTCTGACTGCGAGTTTGTATGTGTGGAGGCAACAACCAGAAAAGATGCCTGGGCTTTCACAGAGAGCTTCGTAGTTTTTCACCGTTCATACTCAATGATTTATGCTGTAGAAAGAACCCCGAAATAGATCCAACAGAGCCGGGAAGCATACTGAGATTGCCAATTGGTGTTTGAAGGCTAAACTCAAAAATGTTTTTAGATTAACCTGGTAGGTTTTCTTAGAGTGGAAAGTGCTTAATGAGATAAGCTTCTAGAAAAGGCGGGATGCCTTTTGTTAGGAACTAAAATCTTATTTCAAAGAGCGAAAAAACGCAATCTGAAAAAAAGAGTAACCCTGTTTTTTTTTTGACAAAATTTTCGAGTATCCGTATAGAGTTGTTTGTTAAAAACAACCTGATTCAGGCGTATATTAACAAATAAATCTATTTTAGGTCTTGTTCATAATCGAATCAAAAGGTCTATAAAAAACGCCTCAGTTTTTTGTTACAGAGCGAAAACCGAAACGACCAAATTGTACTCTAAACAGTAAAATAGCCCCGATTTAACCCCTTTTGATGTCCCTTAGAGAGCAAGTCATGGGGATTACCGTGGCCTCATATAAGTACCTACGAAAATCTCCATGCGAAACAAACTGCCTCCCCCTTCGACCTAGCTTCGAGCTGGAGCCTTCTTTTCTGAGGCTGATAGAAAACTTTGGCAAAAAACAAAAAATTCATACGCGCAATAGCAACCCTTAAAATAATGCTCTGTATCGGTTTTGCGTTGTCTCTTTTTGGCCGAAATTATTTACCTCAACATGACGTGCTGTCAGGTTTGGTTAGCTAAGAAAAGTGTTTTTTGTGTTGCTATCTTGAGTCTTGAACGGCGAGTAGACAACTAAGTTTGTTTTTGTATTTAGCTGATTTTGCTTTAGGCTAGGGTTGTCTGGTCCACTTTGTTTTTCTGAGTTCCTCATTCAGCTGCTCTAAGCCGATTTCTTAATAAAAGATTTCTTGTTGCACCTGTCGTTAGCTCCTGATGTAGGGTGCTACAAAAGTGAACCCTTTTTCTTGATCGTTCGGTCCTATATTTTTTCGTTAAGTGGTTGTTTCGGTGTTTTTGATGTTTCGTTGCTCTTAACCAACGGTTTAGAGATGTATCTTCTTGTTTTCAAATAAGCTTGGATTGGCTTTTTTTAGGCGAATTCATGCATTTGTTCTTCCAGATGTAGGCTATATTGCGAATAAATTTCTTATCAGCATGTTCAAGCTTTCTTAAGCGGTTGTGGTGGTTGTGTATAAATTACTGTTCATATTTTCCCTCACCATACTTCACCAAGTAGCTTGTTGGAAAAAGTCCCGTATACAGAAGCATCACCCAAACATAATTGATCAAGCTTATGTGCAATAGTTTTTTATCATAGCTGCTCACAAAAGGAACATCCTAGTCTTTACGGAGAGTTGGCGTGAAAGAAATCGACAAGATCGCGCTCCGTCGATGGCGCAAAAGGGGCTTTTACAGCGAAAGTGTCTTAGTTAAACTCCTGCAGAAAAATGGTTACAATGCCGTTCGCATCCCTGTCAGTAATCCAAGCCTTAACCCTCTTCCTGACATCATGGCCCGAAAAGGCGAACACTCATATGCCTTCGAAGTTAAGAACGCCACTTACTACGCGTACTTTCCTAAACCTCAGATCGACAAGCTTTTCCGGTTCCTCAACGAGCTCATCCCAACCGACAAAGTATACAAACATTCCGTGGTTGCAGCGCATTTGGGCAAGAAGTGGACTTTTAAAGAAATCGCTTGGGCAGACTGGGAAAAAGGTAAGCTTCCCGACAAAGTACGTATTCTCAAACGTGACCGGGGCAACCTTAGTCTAGAAAAAAGCTACTGACATAAGTAAGGGAATGTACCTCAAAGCATATTATCTCCCAATAATTATTCTGTCTTTATGCTTCCCGTACCCATACCAGTAGTCACTGCAGTTTCGTTATGCAAAGCTTACCCGATAGAAGACACTGCCATTGAAGTTTTAAAAGACATTAACTTGCTCGTGCAGAAAGGTCAGTTTGCAGCAATTTATGGTCCAAGCGGAGCTGGAAAAACAACCCTGCTTAATATGATAAGCGGTATTGATAAGCCAACAAGCGGAAAAATAATCGTCTTTGACCAAGACCTCGCCGACCAAAACGAAGATGTCTTAGCAGATTATCGATGCAACAAAGTCGGTTTTGTTTTTCAATCTTATAACCTCATATCAACACTGACAGTCGCAGAAAACATTGCGTTCCCGATGGAATGGAAAAGGACAGAATCGGAACAAATCCAATCTAAAGTCGCTGATCTTATCCAAACACTGGGATTGCAGAATAGAGCGAACCATTTTCCCGCACAGTTAAGCGGAGGAGAACAACAAAGAGTAGCTTTTGCACGTGCCTTAGCCAATGACCCGCCATTGTTACTTGCTGATGAACCTACCGGAAACTTGGATACAAAAAATGGGCAAAAAATAATACAGATCCTTCAAACCCTGAAGAATGAAGGAAAAACAATTATTGTCTCAACGCATGACAGCGAAATTATGCCTCTTGCAGACTTGAAATTTTGTTTGGAAGATGGAAAATTGGCGAACGCCGAATGAGTGAAACTGCATTTCCGGTTAACGATTTGCTGCGTCGAAGGCTCCAAACAGGATTAACCATAATCAGCCTCACAACTTGTGTTGCTTCAACACTTTTCTTGTTAATATTCAGCGGGCAAATCGGCTTCGGAATTGCCGCAGTCGCTCAGGACACCCTAACTACCGGGACATCCAACGTGCTTGCCCAGTTCTTGACTTTCGTCGGCGTCTTGATTTTCGCGGTCGGCGCAGTTATCGTCGCATTTATTGTTTTTTTAATGATGGCACAAAGGACCAAAGACTACGGCTTAATGAAAGCCACCGGTTGTCCAAACAGTCTGGTATTTGGCTACTTCATGACCGAACTTTTGGGCGTGACGTTCATCGGATGTGTACTGGGTGTAATTGTTGGGCTCGCAATAGATTACGGCGTCATCAACATGAGTATGTTCCAAGTTTACAATAAGGCACCGAATTTCTGGTTTGTTCCCCTAGTCTTCGCAGCATATTTTGCGTTTGCATTAATCTTTGGAGCTAAACCAATCCTTGACGCTGCCCGAATGTCACCCATAAAAGCATTATCGCCCGTGCAGTACTTTGGATTAGCCAAAGGAACCACACTAAAACCCCTCTCCAAGACGGGATTAACCATAAGAATCGCTTCAAGAAGCCTATTTCGCCGAAAATCTGCAACCGTCAGAATCATTATTTTTCTCTCAGTCGTTTTTCTGCTGCTGACAGTGTCCATTGCAGGCGGCCTAATTGCAAACGATACCTCGACATCATGGGTACAAAAAGCCATTGGCAAAAACGTATTATTAGTAGCAAACAGTAACATGGCAACCCAATACACTCAACTTCTACTAACGTATTCGGGTGCCAAAGTAAACAACGATTTTAACTATTCAGATCTGCAACTTGCAATCCCCGACCAAGCAATTGAGCAACTCAGCCAAACCCAAGGCGTGGTAAATGTTGAAACTCGACTGGTCTGGAGAGGTACCATTCAAGAAATAGCTGGGTTCACCGTTGACCCGGAAACGTTGGCCACAGTAACCGTGGGCGACAACCGCCAATGCGACTCAATAATAGTAGGCGTTGACCCAGCAAAAACCGTAAATGACCCTTTCACAAAAGGGACATTCTTGAATTCCACATCACAATTTGAAGCTGTTGTAGGCGATTCTATAGCTCAGACCATTTACAAGCCCTTCCAAACGATGCTAGGTATGCGAGAGCAAACAGTAATGGGCGACGCTTTACAAGAAACCGCCGGAATACTAGGCGCAACTTTCAAAATCACGGGCATCTGCCTGGACCCATTAAACAACGGCAACGTAACCTATGTTCCCCTGAGCCAACTTGAAAACCTAACTGGCATTTTTAATCCAAATATTGCGCTTGTCAGCATAGATTCTTCAACTAACTATGCGCAAATTGCGAATCAAATACAAAACAAAATGCACTCGATAAATCCAGACTTGACCGTAGTCGAACTTAACCAAGTGACCCAACAAAACATCAATTTTCTCAGTTCATTATGGGGCATTATCTTGTTTCTGCCTGCTTTTGCCTTGGCGGCCGCAACTTTGTGCTTGATAAGCTTCCAAATGCTAACCATAGATGAGCAACATCAAGAATTTGCGATTCTTCGAGCCACTGGCGGAAAGCCAAAAACAATCATCGCAATTCTGGCAGTTCAGAGTTTAACGGTTTTGCTTGCCAGTTTCGCTGTAGGGGTCTCGCTGGGAACTATAATCTGCATATTAATACTAACAGCCAACCCTGTAGTTTCCGCCTTCACCATATTGACAATTTCAGGGTGGCTACTTGGCTCCCTACTAGGCATGTTACTGTTGAGTCTTTATCCAGCGGTCAAATTCGCCAAAAAACCACTTCTGGAAATCATGTCATAATCGATTAAACGTCCTATCAAAACAGCGCAAACTTTGAACCTGGAGGGGCAACTGGCTAATGAAGTCCTGTAGCTGAAGCACAGGCACAGCCGGAACTTCATTACAGAACTTGGATCTAAATGGAACAAGCGACAGTATAACTGGCAAAAATTTTGCTTTCTCCCAGCTTACACAATGCAAATTAAGAGACGGATTAGGCAAAGAATCTGCGAAGGCTGCAACACGCGCAGTTTGCGACTCAACCACTGTTTTCAGTCTGGAAAATTGCATTCCATGATGCCAATGTTTGCAGTCAATGCATACAACATGAGGCTTTCTGCAGCCAACGACATCAATTTCCCATCGCCGCCCAGCATGCTTAAACCTCACGTTTTTCAACGTTTGGTATCCATTAAGTTGCAAAGCCAAAGCAGCCATAGCTTCAAATTCTTGCCACAGAAGACAATTGCTTATGCATTCAACATCAGCACCCAACTCAACAGCCTTGACAGCCAACTTTAGCCTATTCTGAGAGTCAACCTCTATTATGTCCCCTTTTAGATAAATAAGGCCTTCATTTTGCAGCTTTTTAAGCAAATTTAATGTTACAATTGAAGGTAGTTTGGCTTCCATATTGACATGTTCGATTAAAGCGGCACCATTTTTGGTTAATTCTAGGAGAGAAATTAACAGTTTTCCCTCAACTAACAACAAGTACACCACATAAACTATCAATAGATTTGTTTAAAACAACCGTTTCAGAGATTCCAAAAGCGCCAGCCAGTTGGTCAAACTCAAATTCTGAAAAAGCTGTATACAAAAGCATCAACGAATACAACCTCTTACTAACAACGACTTCCTTTCATACTTTTCAGCACTGAACGTCAATTCTCCAACCTTTCCAAATGCAGTTCACCCTGAATAATCTTTGTTTAAAGAATTACGCAATTGTGTATGCTTTGCTTCTTTGATTTGATGATTTTTAGTACTCACTTTTGAGGTTGGTTTAGTTGGTTTATGTAATGGAAATTGTTGTTTGCCAGTTATTTCAGCCTGATTCCCAGAACGCTAATGAAGCAACAATCCGCGGTTCAGTTCATGAACTAAGCCGTTTTTGTCTTATGGAATAGTTTTGAAGATTTCCAGAATAGATGATGGGCAGACTATAATTCATCTTTTGGGTTTGAACACCAACCTTAACACAGTCAAAAGGTCCACGATTTCTAAACATATTCAGTTTCACTTTGAAGGCTCCTTTTGCTCAGGCGCGCTTTTCGCCCTTCGTACAGTAAAAATGAGAAGAGCCAACATGGATTTTTACTATTTCAGCTAAAATCCAACTAACATCTATAGTGGATTTATCGTTTTATTGTAAATAGTGACCATTCGAGATTTTTTCGATCGTCAAAATTTCTGGAACCGACATTTTGGGCATAAAATTTGCTTCAAGAAACGTTCAATACGCGTGTATTGGCTTTCAATAATGAGAATATAGTGCATCTAAATCCCCCAGGGAACTATTTTACGGCCATTTTCAGTAGTTCTCTTCCCAAAGCCTTCCGCCAGCCCGTAAAATAGGCCGAAAAAACTTCGCTTGGACTCAAAATTGGCAATTACTTCCCCCTTCATCCCTGATTGAGCTTCTTTTCTTGATTGTGCTCTGCATGATTATATAAGGTTCGGGGGAGTTCGAGAAAAATTCGAAGATTCTAAATAAACTTGGCGACTAAATCATGCAGAATCAAGTAGCGAAAAGTGTTTTGTTGATGCTTTTGTATACGTCAAAATAAACGAAGTAAAGGAGGAGGTGTTAATTGCTGAGAAGCGGTTTATCTGCAAAGGCTTTCTGCTGTTTTCCCGAATAATCAATGTAGACCGTTTTCAATTCAGTAAATTCCCTTGTGCCTTCCGATCCGTCTTCACGAGTGTTTCCAGATTGTTTTGTTCCTCCGAAGGGCAAATGAGGTTCGCTGCCGATCGTGGAGCTGTTAACGTAGGTTAAGCCTGCCTGCAACTTGTTGACTGCAATGAAGACGTTCCTGATATTGCTGGTGTAAATCGAGGAGCTTAAACCGTAGTCTACCGAGTTCGCAATGTCGATTACCTCATTCAAGTCTTTGGCCGAAAGCAGTGAAACAACTGGACCAAAAATCTCCTCTTGGGCAACACGCATGTCACGTGTGCAATCAGTGAACAGAGTGGGTTCGAAGAACCAGCCTTTCAAGTTGCTGGGTATCCTCCCGCCTGTGAGCAGTTTGGCACCTTCGTTTTTACCGATTTCAACGTACTTTGCGACTTTGTCCTGTGCAGCCTTGTTGACTAAAGGTCCAACATCCGTTTTGCTGTCTAAACCGTTTCCAACTCGAAGCCTTCGAACCTCTTCGAGAAGCATCTGCTCGAATGTGGTCTTGATTTTGCTGTGAACTATAACTCTGGATGCAGCTGTGCATCTTTGTCCGGAAGTTTCAAAGCCTCCCCACAATACGCCGGCCACGGCAAGTTTAAGATCGGCATCGTCCATAACTATTATCGGGTTTTTTCCTCCAAGCTCAAGATTAACACGTTTGATTCCTGCTTCCCGCAGAATAGTTGCTCCAGTATCTTTGTGACCTGTAAAGCTCACTACGCGAACCCGCTTGTCATTGATTAGAGTCATGCCTACGCTTTCGCCTGGACCAGTAACCAGATTTAGTACCCCTTTAGGAATACCTGTCTTCTCAAGGATTTCCACGAGTTTGGTGGCGCATATGGGTGTGTCTGAGGCGGGCTTCAAAACTGCAGTGTTTCCGCAAACTAAGGCGTAAAAAATTTTTCTGGCGGGAATTGCTATTGGGAAATTCCATGGCGAAATTAATCCTGCGACGCCAATAGGAAGCCGAATTGTCATGGCGAACTTGTCTGGTTTTTCTGAGGGCACCGTATTTCCTGTTAGTCTTTTTGCTTCCCCAGCTGTGTAGTATGCTATATCAATTGCTTCTTGAACATCAGCGTTCGAGTCTCGTAGAGTTTTTCCCATCTCGCGGGTCATAATTCTTGAAAGAGTATCCTTTTGCTCAATCAATAATTGAGCAGCTTTAAGCAAGTATTCCGCACGTTTTGGAGCAGGCATTTCGGACCAAGTTTCAAAAGCGGTTTGTGCGGCTTCAATTGCTTTTTTTGCGTCATCGGCGTTTCCCTTCTGGATTTTTCCAAGAACTTCATCTGGGTCTGCCGGGTTAACTCGAGTGTAAGTTTCCCCTGACTCGGAAACCATCCACTCACCGTTAATGAACAGTTTAAACGTTGAAACCACACAATTCACCGCTGAACTTTTTATCCGTGTTCAGTTTTAACCCGCTTGTAGGAACCTTTCGGTCTCATGCGTGCCTTCTTTTTAGCATAAGACTTTACCAGCGGTCCATCGGCTTCAACATCTACTGGGCTTTCAACGCCAGATAGAGCTTCAGGTTCAGGAAAATCAGCCAATGTAACTTGAGCAGCGCCCTTGCGAGCCATTGTTTCAAATGCTTTAGTGACATCGCCTGGATTAACATTGATACCGCGTGTAGCATCAACCAAAACGACTACGTCAAAACCCATTTTTCGAGCGTCAAGGACCGAATTTAACACGCAATAATCCGTGGCAACGCCGCCTATGAAAATCCGTGTGACGCCCTGAGCCTTCAACTGTTCACCGAGTCCTGTTTCGTCAAAAACTGAGTACGCTTCTTTGCCTGAGTCAGTAGCTTTGGAAACAATTGCTGTTCCCTCGGGCAGTTTGAGGTCGGGACTAAATTTGGCGCCGTCGGTTTCTTTAACGCAATGTGGTGGCCATGGTCCCCCTTGAGCGGTGAAGGATATGTGCTTTGGCGGATGCCAATCTCTTGTCGCGACAATATGGGCTTTGGCTTTTTTGAAGGCTTTTGCGTATTCGTTGAGAACAGGGATTATCAGGTTGCCTTCATTAACAGGTAAGGCTCCGCCGGGGAGGAAATCTTTCTGAATGTCTGCGATAATTAAAGCATCCTTACTGCTTATGTCTAAATCTAATGTTTTTTTCAAACAGTTCACCTTTAACAAGTAGCTGCCTTCACCTCATCTTCGAAGGCTCAACAGTAGAATACTATGTGGTTATGGATAAAGTTTTTCAGTCACCTAAACCTGTCAATGGAAAAGTAATTAAGCCTTCCAGCAATAGGCATTATTGGTGAACCCATGTCGACTATTCTGGCATATGTTTTGTTTAAAGTAAGTTCAGGAACTGAAAAGGAAGTAGCCCAGAAACTAATCGAGTTTGACGAAGTCATGCAGGCACACGTAATCTTCGGCGAATACGATGTCATTGCAAAGTTGTTAACGAAAGACTTGGATGCACTAGAGGATTTCGTGTCTGACCACGTTAGAAACGTACCAAACGTTCTTGTCACCTCAACAATGATTATTTCGCATGAATACAAAGCCAAAAGTCAGCGGCCAAAAACCAAGTAACTCCTTATCTCAAGTTCTATTCAATAAGACGCATAACGTAAGCGTAACAGCTATTCTTACACCTGTTTTCCAAGTTTTCGGTGAAAAAATGAGTTTTCGTTGATGCTTTTGTATACGGACATAAATCTGGTCCTTTTCGTTGTTGAGTCGGTCTTCTTAAGGATAGGCTTATCTTTTATCAGGCAGCAATAGATTATTCAAGGTGTTATCATGCCGCAAGAATACATCACAAGCCGAAACATGCGCGCTTTGGAAGTTAACGCTGAATATTTTGGTGTGTCCCTACTCCAACTTATGGAAAACGCTGGAAGAAACATCGCCGCTGAAATTAATATGCGGTTTCAAAAAGACCAGCGAATCGTTATTTTTTGTGGGTTAGGTGGAAATGGCGGCGACGGCTTTGTGGCTGCAAGGCACCTTTTATCCATGGGTTTTAGCAGGTTGGCGGTGGTTCTGGCTGGAAAAAGCAAAGACTTGACTCATGAAGCGGCAAAAGTAAATTGGGTAGCTCTTCAGTACCTGCGTGAAAGTGTCCCAATCTTAGAAGCTAATGATGTTTCTGATTTGCCTATTGTTCCAGTTGACGTCGTTGTAGACGCGTTGCTGGGAACTGGTACAAAGGGGAAATTGAAACCGCCTATTTCACAGTTTGTCAATCACATAAATTCGTTGAAGGCAGTCAAAGTCGCGGTGGATGTGCCCACGGGAATCGATTCGGATACAGGCGAAGTCTTAGGTTGTGCCGTGAAAGCGGATTTTACAGTGACTTTTTACAAGGCCAAGAAGGGATTAGCAGCTTCAAAAGAATATGTTGGAAAGTTGGTTGTTCGAGATATTGGTTTGCCTTCGGAGTTTGAGACGTTTGCTGGTCCAGGAGACGTTATGCTCGTTACAAAAAAGCGTGGTTTGGCTGCACACAAAGGAGATTTTGGGAAAGTGTTGTTCATCGGCGGCAGCGAAGTCTTCTCAGGCGCACCAGCGTTAATGTCTATGGCTGCCTTGCGCACAGGTGTTGACATCGCATATACTGCTGCACCTGAAAAAACCGCGCACGATATAGCTTCAATGTCCCCAAACCTAATATCGGTCAAGCTAGAAGGCAGCCACCTTAACCCTGAAAATATGGCTGTTTTGAAAGATTATTTGGACGTGATTGATGCGGTTGTTGCTGGACCAGGCGCTGGCTTGCATCCTGAAACCAAACAGTTCATGAAAGATTGCATAAAATATGTTGAAGATGCAGGCAAACCCTTACTGCTGGACGCCGACGGGTTGAAAGCATTCGCAGAATTTAAAAGGCCGCTGAAAGTGCCACTTGTTCTAACGCCCCACGCTGGAGAATATTCAATCCTTATGGGAAAGAAACTGCCTGAAGATATTGAGGGACGAGTGAAAGAAGTCAAGCGAGCAGCCGCTGAACTGGGCGCTGTGATTCTACTTAAAGGGAAAGTAGACATAATTTCTGACGGTACACGTGTCAAGCTGAACTTCACAGGTAATCCGGGCATGACGGTCGGCGGCACTGGTGACGTGCTTTCTGGCGTGGTGGGCGCGTTGCTGGCTCAGAAAAATGACCCGTTTGAAGCAGCGGTTGCGGGAGCTTTTGTGAATGGGGTAGCAGGTGACTTCGTTGCCGATAAAGTGGGCTACCATATGGTAGCTTCTGACTTGCTTGATTTCATCCCTCAGGTCTTAAATGACCCCTTTAGCCACTTGAAGGTGCAAAAAACTGGAAAGACCGCTTGATATCAACATAACCATTTATCATGCGAATCAATGTGACCCTAAACGTTGCACAGGCTTGAAATTGAAACGACATGGATTTGCAAGAATAGTTAAGCAAACTAGGTTTCTGCCTAAGCGAGCGGTTGTTCTTAATCCTTTTTCAGAGATTGCTTTTTCTCCTGCTGACCGTGAACGAGTAGTCGAAGCTGGTTTAGTTGCTTTGGATTGCAGTTGGGAACACGCTGAGAAGGTGCTGTCGCATCATGTGCGGGGGACGTCGCGTTGCTTGCCTATTTTGATTGCAGGTAACCCTACAAATTTTGCGAAGGCAACGAAGTTAAGCACTGCTGAAGCTTTGGCTGGCGCATTGTACATTGCTGGCTTCAAAGAAGAAGCGAAAAAGCTGCTTTCGATTTTTATTTGGGGACACACCTTTTTCGAGTTGAACGCTATGCTGCTTGACGACTATGCAGCTGCTAAAGACAGCTCTGAAGTTGTTGCAATTATGCAAAGCAAGCTTGGAAAAGCGTAGAGCGATAGAGAACGTTTTTGAGTCGGTGAAACGCTTTTCTTTTCACCTTGGAGTAAGTGGCTTGGCACTCATAACTGACTTTCCTCTATTTCTGGTGTCAGTAGCGTTCATCTCGCTGTCAGGCGTTCTCCTGCCTGGTCCACTTTTCGCAGTTACTATTGAGAAAGCTGCAAAGCGCAAAACTGCCGGTGCCTTAATAGCACTTGGGCATGGTCTTGTGGAGTTTCCATTGATGTTTTTGATTTTCTTTTTGTTAAGTGAGTTTAGAGTCCCTTGGTATGTACAGGCAGGTGTGGGGCTTGTCGGCGGTTTTTTAATGATGTATATGGGCGTGCAAACATTCAGGAACCGAAACAAAAAAGACGAGAAATACGTTGGGTCCATGCAAGATTCTTTTTTTGCAGGAATACGAACCACGGCGGCTAACCCTGCATTTATACTGTGGTGGCTTACCATTGGTACAGCGCTCATTTTAAACGCGCAAATTTTTGGTTTTCTAGGTTTCTCAGCGTTTGCAGGACTACATTGGTTTTGTGACTTCGCATGGTATACTGTAGTTGCATTTCTGATTTTCAAATCGCGTAAATTCTGGACTACACAAGTTCATCAGGCAATTACCTTTTTCTGTGTCGCTGTGCTAGTTGGTTTTGGAGTCTGGTTCTTCAGCTCTGCCCTCTGGCAAGTGATAAGCACAATCATTTAAGGCGAAGAATTAATGGTCCTTGATGAATTTGATATTGGCAAATCGAAGATGTACCTAATCAAAGGCGACATTACAGAAATGGAAACCAACGCAATAGTGAACGCCGCAAATTCCACACTCATGGGCGGCGGAGGCGTCGACGGAGCAATCCACAGGAAGGGCGGACCTAAAATTCTTGAAGAGTGCAGAAAAATACGGCAAACAAGTTACCCTGAAGGGCTCCCAACCGGAAAAGCCGTGATAACTTCTGGTGGAAACCTGAAAGCCAAAAAAGTCATCCACACGGTTGGACCTGTTTGGCGGGGTGGATCTCACGGCGAACCTCAGCTATTGGCACAAGCTTATGTAAACTCTCTGCAAATAGCGATTTCAAACAAGTTGCCGTCAATAGCATTTCCCTCCATCAGTACAGGTGCTTTTGGTTACCCGATTGAAAAAGCTAGTCGAATCGCATTGAAGACGATTAAGCAGTTTTTGGAAGACAACCCTGGCTTAGACGAGGTGGTTTTTGTTTTGTTTTCTGAGGCGGATTTAGAGGTTTACAGAAACGCTGTAACCGAAGTGTTACTGAGAAATACCTAAGATCGGTTGTGACTGTCGCCTGGTTATCACAGATTATTATAAGGTTCACAGGTCATAACTTTAATGAGGAGTAATTTCATGCCGACTTTTATAGCGAATTCAGCTATTTTGCGTCCAGCTCAAGATCCAAAGGCTTGCGCTGTTGGCGCTCCAAATATGTTGATGCAAGCAGGCATCAGAAATTTGAAATTGCGGTCTTGCTATTGTTGTTCTGAGTACGGAAGCGTCGTTTTTGTGGTTGAAGGCGAAAGCCGTGACAGCGTTTTGGAAGCGTTCAATAGAATTAACGTGCCAATAGCATCAATTTTGGAAGCTGAAGAAGTAAAATAGACAATTGCAAATCCTGTATCTGGGTATAGTTCTGAAACGTCCCCGCTTTTTCTCTTCTTTCTGATTTTAAGAAGACAGATTTTACATTTATTTTCTTTAAGTGGAGTAGTTTTAACGGTAGATTTTGATGCTTTTCGGCTTCTTTTTACTGAGTATATGGAAAATGTTTTATGCTAATACCATACATAACGGTGAAATGGAGGTTAGAAATATGGCTAAGTGTCCCGATTGTGGAAAAGAGGTTAAAACCGCGAAGAAAACCTGGAAGATGGCTGGCAAACCTGACAAGGCAGGAAAAAGGACTCAACTGACGATTGGCTTGTTCGAATGCTGCGGAAAGACTTTCCGACAGGTCCTGGAAAAGAAGAAAATCTAAACTATTAAAAATCCTATTCTTTTTTCTCATTTCTTTATTTTGTCGTGTTTTTCGTTGATGAGTTTTCTGCAGGATTTCATAGTCTATATATATTATAAAGGACAAACATAAAAGTGTGTTTAAGATATATAGTTATCAAAAAAGGAAGTGAAGAATAAAATGTTATCAAGAGATTGTGACGGATGCTCGCAATTTAAAGTCTGCCACAGAAGGTACCGTGCAGTAGGCAAAGGCGGAAAAGTTTACTGTTTGGACGGCACTGCGCATTTAGTTGATGAAGCTGCCATAGTTCAAGACGCAGACTTCTACGAACAATACATTGAAGCATTCCAATAGTTTCAATTTTTTAGTTAAACCAAAAATGTTGATTTTTATGCTTTACGCGGGTTTAAACCCTACTAAAAGAGCCATTTCTAACCATTTCCAATAGCAGTCAACATCTTCAAAACCAATTTGCTTAAGCCACTCAAGCTGAGTTTCAACGTCCAGCAGCTTGTTTGAAGGGTCCTCAGTTTCAGGGGTCTGGTTAACCGCCTTCAAAAACTTCAAATGAATACGTTGGGATGGGGGAGAGACATGCTCTAAATTGCAGAATACACCGTTTGGATTCAACAATCGAAATATTTCCTGGTAGAGCGCCTTTTTTCGATCATGAACTAAATGATGAATAGCTAAGCTCGAAACAACGGCGTCAAAGCGTCCAAGCTCAGAAGCTGGCAGTGGATGGCTGAAATCGTGTTTAACTATCTTTACAAGTTTGTCGTTTGCGAAGCGTTTTTGGGCTTGCTGCAACATAGGTTCTGAGAAATCCAAACCCACGCCTTCAATATTTGGCCTGGCAAGTTTTATCAGCGCGAGGGTTCTTCCGTCGCCAGTACCCAAGTCTAATACTCGTTTGACATTTTCGGGGATTAAGTCTAGTAGCACGCGTTCTCCTTCAGTTCGATGCGCCAGGTTATCTGCTCTTGCCAGATATGCCAATGCATGGTCACCCCGTTGCCATTCGCTGTAGTTGGATGCTGATTTTTCCATTTAAATCCCTGTTTAATTCTTAAGCAAATATCCAAATATATTAACTTGGCAAACGACAAAGACCTAAGTTAACATAAAGTACGAATTTTCGTACATCAGTCCATGCTGGAGTGATTTCTACACCGGATTTACTTTCACGAAACTTCAACTCACATTCGGTAACCCTATAGGTACTCAAAATGCTGCTTCTTTCGCGTTTTTCACCAAATTAAGGAGACACACTTATATTTTATCTAGTTCTTTCATGAAGAGAAGCGTAGATTGAAACATCAGACAAAAGGATGGATATTAATGGATTTTTGCCCAGATTGCGGTTCAAGGCTCGTGCCCAAAAAATCTGAAACAGCGGTTTCAATGGTTTGCCTCAAATGCGGATATGTCAAACAAGATTCTGATGCAAAAAATGAATCAAGAGCAAGTGGCAAAGTCATAAAGCACGGCCTTCAGCAGCAGGTAATAGTCATCGGGAAGGAAGATCAAGTAAATACGATGCCAACCATGCGTATGGAGTGCCCTAAATGCGGGAACATGTTAGTTTATGTTTGGCAGGTGCAAACACGCGGTGGCGATGAAGCATCAACTCAGTTTTTCCGTTGCACAAAATGCAACCACACCTTCAGAGAATACACCTGAGCCGTAATTTTTTCTTAGCCATTAATTTAGCAAGTTTTTCAGATAGGCTAAGAAGGCAACCCTTCGATCAGAAGAATAGGTTTTGCCCTCATCATTTTACTTGATAGTGCTGTTAAAACTGTTACCAAAAAGCTTGCCTAAGTCTAATCTAGCAACAACCACTGGTAAAGAATGTGGCTAACTGAGGCTTTCTGGTCTTTCATCATTTTTTGATTATCCACTTGGATTTTTCTAAACTTCGAAGTACAAAATCGAAGTTGAAAACGCATTTATCTCTTTATTGAAAAGAGAAGAACAGGGATAAACCCCCATGCAACACATGCCCGCGCTTTGGCTGGGTCACCCTTGGCAAGACGTGGAGGCTACTTAGCCCAACAAAAGATAACTGTCGTGTCTTTGCCAAGACGTGCTGTGACCCGCCAAGCGTAATTTCAAATTTTCCACGGATCGGCTAATTTTTGAAGCTTACATTTAATCGATCGAAAGTTCTGTCGGCAACCATTTTTACTGAAGTCTCATGTTTATTGTGTGATGCTTTTCTTTTTTTGTTTGCGCGGCCAAAACATTGGGACGGTTTCTTTGTATTTTCGGAATTCTTCCCCGAACTTGGCTTCAACTTCCCTGTCTTCGGTTTTGGCCAGACGATAATATAATAAGGCTAATGCGGGCCACAGCATGAACGTGATTATAGTCAGCCATTGAATGTTTAACCCGAGAGTGATTAGGAGGAATCCAACGTATTGTGGGTGGCGAATACGTGCATAAAGTCCTGTGGTGACGAGTTTTGTCTTTGCATCGAAGATTTGTTTCCAGCCAAAGATAACGAGAAGGATCCCGACGCCCATTACCACTTTTGAAGCTGGAAAAATAAAATAGTGAAATATGTTATAGAACAGGTTTTGGCCCATTATTCCGGTGAGGAGGAACTCCAGTGAATATATTTTGTCGAGCCCGAATACGCCCATAAATAGGTACATTGTCAGGGGGAATCCGTACATTTCTGCGAATAGAGCAACTATGAAGGCTATGTATACGCTGTTTGGTAGACGCGTCATTTTTTTCCTGAACTGAGTCAGCAAAAAGAAAAGGCTGAAAAAGATGATGTTCATCACGACGAAGAGCCAATTGCCATAGCCAAAAGAGGTAAACGTGAAATAATACATGAAAACTGCAACAATTACTGTAACAACAACGTATAATGCTAAGTCTTTGGGTTTTGCCATGCTTCATTCAGACTCCGTACAGTTCTGCGCGAAGACCTTACGCTGCTGAATAAGACAGCTGGCTTAGTTAACTGTAAAGTTCCCTTATGGATTTAACACTTATGTATATTTACTAAGAAAAAAGAAAAAGGTTGCTGGTTCAGTTTTTCTTTTTGAGGCTGCATTTTTTTGGCGTTACGGGTTTTTCAGTCGAGAAGTGCACTTGGTTGTTGCTGGGTTATGCAGTGGATAGTTCCAAGACCATAAACCAGATCAACACAGTTGACTCCTGCAACTTTTCTATCTGGAAATTGTTCTTGAATAATGGATAAGGCTAATTGGTCGTTTTTGTGTCCGAAGATTGGAACTAACACTGTTTTGTTGCCTATGTAGAAGTTAGCATAGCTCGCGGGAAGCCTCTGCTTCCGATAACCAATTGTTACGGGCATAGGCAGTTTTATAACATTTAATTTTCTGCCGTCTTGGTCAAGTGCTTTGACCAGTACTTCGTAGTTCTCTTTTAAAATCAAGTAATTTTCGTCATTTTTGTCTTCTTCATAACCGCATACGACGGTTGTTGAGTTCACAAATCTTGCAAGGTCGTCAATGTGCCCGTCGGTATCATCGCCCACGATGCCTTTTCTTAGCCAGATAACGTTGTCTGCGCCTAAGTAATTCTTTAGTAATGTTTCGATTTCTTTCTTGTTAAGGTTCGGGTTTCTGTTTTTGTTCAGCAGGCATTGCTCCGTGGTAAGCACGGTTCCTTTGCCATTGACTTCGATTGAGCCGCCTTCTAGAACAATTCCAGGTTCAAAATAAGGCAGATGCAACTCTCGATTTATTATTTCGGGAATTTGGCGATCCTTAAGAAGCTCGGTGTATTTTTCGCCCCAGGAGTTGAAAATCCAGTGAACCATTGCCAATTCTCGTTTTTGATTTACTATGAAAGTCGGTCCGTAATCTCGGAACCATACGTCGGCGTAGTCGAATTCGAAGAAGCGGACTTTATCTAAATCAATGTTTTCTTTTTTGAAGAGTTTTGTCGCTTTCTGTTTCATTTTTTCGTCTTTGACGAAGAGGTTAACGTATTCGCCTTCGTGGATTAGCTTGACAATTTGGACGTAGGTTTCCTCGGCTTTTTTGACTCGGGATGGAAACGTGGTGGGGTCATGGGGCCAAGATAACCAGATAGCGTCGTGTTTTTCCCATTCTGCAGGCATACGATAGCATAACTCTCGGGGTGTTTTGTCTCGAATCTGTGTATTAATCACGGGATGTGCCTCAGGTGTTTTCTTTTGTGAGTGGGTTATATGTTTCTGGGCGTCGATTCTTGAGGAAACCCCAGCCTTCCTGAATTCGTCTGTTTTTGCTCAGGTTCACTTTAACGATAAGCGCTTCTTCTTTTTTGCTACTTGCTTCCTTGAGCACTTTCCCGAAGGAGTCGCATACAAAGGATCCGCCCCAAAACTGAATTTGGCCCTCTTCGCCTACCCTGTTTACTGCTGCTACATGAACTCCGTTTGCGATGGCGTGGGCGCGTTGGATGGTTTTCCAAGCGTCGTGCCAGTCGCCGTCTGGCGACGTGGAGCCTTTGATGGTTCCTATGGCGGTTGGGTAGAATATGATATCTGCTCCGTTTAGGACGTTGATTCTTGCTGCTTCAGGAAACCATTGGTCATAGCAGATGAGAACTCCGATGCAGGCATATGGTGTTTTGTAAACTTTGTAGCCTGAATTGCCTGGTTCAAAATAGTTTTTTTCGTAGAAGTATGGATCGTTAGGTATGTGGACTTTTCGGTATACGCCCAATATTTCTCCGTCTGCACCGATGGTTACGGCTGAATTGTAGAATTTACCGTTTGGGTTCTTTTCGAATAAAGGTACGATTATGACGATTTGGTGTTTTTTTGCCAGATTTGAGAAAACTCTTGTGGATTCTCCTGGAATTGTTTCTGCCAATTCGATGACGTCTTGGTTTTCTTCTTGAGGGAAGTATTGGGTGCGGTATAATTCTTGGAGGCAGATTATTTTTGCGCCTTTTTCGGCGGCTTCTTCAATTTTAATGATGGTCTTTTTCATATTCTCCGCTATGTTCTCTGAGACTGCGGTTTGGATAAGCCCGACTGTAACTGTTTTGGGTGTTTTGACAGGTTTTGATTTCGTTGGTTTAGGAGATATTGCGATCCTTCCTTGGTTTCACTAAAATGGGGTTTAGTCGTTATAACTTTTCTGTGCTAGAAACTCTGAAGGTTATCTCACATGTATAGAGTCAAAATTGAAGCTGTCAAATTTCCGCGGCAACAACAGTAGCATGTTCTCTGGTTTTAAGGACAACTTTAAAGCAGTCCATAGAACCTTCTAAACACGCGCGGTTTTTGCTTCAGAGTTGACGTGTGGCAGGTGGCTTTTTGTATATTTCTTGGCGCCACTTGCGCTGCCAACTTGCCCAACCTGTCTTCACAATCCCTTCGCGCAGACGAGGCTTCTCTGCAACCCAATCTAGCTCGGTCCAGAAGCGCCTCTTGTCTCTGATTAAATCTTCCGGTATGCCTGCTTCGATACACCATCGCACATAGCCTCTCTCCACCATTGCTTTCAATTCGCAAGTGTCTTTGACTATTTGGACGTTGAAGCCTCTGCTCTGCAAATGTTTGACAACACTTGATAAAACGTATTCTGAGCAAACTTTGAAGCACGTTTTTTCATCAGGCTCCAAAACCTCGACGATTTGATCTGCAATTTTGATTGCGTCCGCCAAGTACTTTCTACTTGCAAAGTTTGGGGGCTGAAACGATGTGGTGGGAATTCTGCGTTCCATTAGCCTTGGGTCAGGTGGCCTAATTGCGCCTATTACGACGCCTAAGAGGAGGTCGCTCCAGCCCGCGGCGTCGATGAAAATTTCGTTGCCGGGAATAAAGCAGTCCAAAGACACTGACGCCAAACCTCGAATAATCAAAGATTCGGAGGTTATTAAAATCTACATTCATTTACTTGAAAGAAGGGCGAATTTTTAACCTTGTTTCTGCACTAAAATACTGCTTAAACAACAACAGATGCCCAAACTTTTGTTGTTGTTCTTCCAGAACGGCCAAGCTTAATTCTTGATATACTAGATTATGGTCTTAGATGGGTTGTGTTCCAAGTTCCAACCGCAACTTGGTCGCGAAAAATTGACCTGCGCCTATGATGATAATTGCACGAAAAAATCAGCAGGCTACAGCTCGCACTGTTTCCTGCGATATGACTTGAAACAAAATTGCATGCTGAGGCGCAATACGGATTTCATGAATAGAAAATCCGTTTTACAGCGCCAACTTAAATAACGATTTATCTTCCATTTACATTCACCTTGAATTTCGAAAATGTTGTCTTTCCCGATTCGGTGGGTTTTAGATGCAGAAACTGTGGGTGTTGCTGCCGTGTGCAGCCGCCTGATGTTGACTTAGCGGAGAGAAAGCTTATAGAGGCAGCTGGTTTTAGGGATTTCTTGGATAGACCTGACGAAACTGGACTCATGTGGATTCGCAGAAAAAAAGATGGCAGCTGCTTCTTTTTTACGGAAAAAAACAAATGCGCCATTTACGATTTGCGGCCTGCAATTTGTCGGCTGGAGCCTTTCACGATTAAGGATTACGATTTTGAACGAAATCAAATTGAGTTGGAATTGAATTTCCCGTTTGGATGCAGTTGTGAGGGGGTCTCAGAGAAAGGTGGATTTGTACCTGTTGAGGTTATGGGGCGTGCGGCTCAAAAGATTGTTCAGAAAATTTTGTCGGTTACTGCAAAAGATCTCTGCTTGTCAGAGTCAGATAGGAGGGTCGCTTCAGAAGCGAGGGCACGATTACTGCGTAGAGGCGTAGAGTTAGCTAACTTGGAATTTTAGCATGTCCAGACTTTAATCTCCTGAAAGGCGTCACTAGAATCTGATGTGCAGATTACAGTTTTGTATCTTGACCTTTGTTTTCTGAAAGCCGAACAGCAGGTGTTTCCTACGATTATAGTTGCGATCAGGATCAAAAGTGACCTGCATGAATGAATACGGTTTGTGCATGTTAATTTTAAGTTCATAACCCCTTTTAACATCGAAGCTTTAGATTCTCTGTCAAGAGACGTGGGGGATCATTTCAAATAATGCTAATTAGTTTTCGAATAAAGCTTGAGTGGGTGCTCGATAAGGAGGATTTTAAGACATCGTTTAGCTCTGAGTACCGTTGTGACAACGTTGATTATTCTTGTAGTTGCTGTGCTCCTTGCTGGATTAGTTACTTACTTCGCAATCAACGTTACCGGCACTAGAGTCGAGGAGGAAAGCCTGAGCCTCATGAAGCAACATATTTGGTACAATTCTCAAGATCAAACTTCAGAGGCAGCAATTTTGTTAGTGAATAGTGGCGGTCGAGACATCGTCATCAACATGCTAACCGTTCGAGGTCAAAGTGTAAATTGGGGGTCGGTATTTTATTTTGAAGGTGGATTCCAATTGCCTACAGACATCGCGTACATACCGTCTATTACATCAGGTTCGCTTACCAACATTGATGATGGGCATGGAGGATTTGAAGCTGTAATGACAACAGACAACGAATTGACTCTCCCGTCTGGTTACTCGATGGTTTTGTACATTAAGAATCCGGACAGCATAGCCACCAACGACGTCGGCTTGACAGTTGCAATTTCCATCTACACGTCACAAGCCATGTACCACAAAGAAACCAACATTTTAGGATACGCAGCAACAGGATAAGCAGCTACACAGTCATAATAACCGCATACAGGCACACCCTTCAATAGGTGTCGTAGTGCGATATTTACCCGGGCAAACTGCGACAATTTAAGTTATGGAGTCTTGGAAATTACCGCTGGCGTTCCGATTGGTGGAGGCCCAGTTATCATTGGACAAGTAGCCGTTCAAGATGAATTGTGGTCCTGAAACAAACTGCGTTAACAATACTTTGAAGGTAATAACAAGGGAACAAGACTTATCTGCCTTCACCTTGCTAATGAATATAGGAGTTAAGGAAAATGTTTTGTCCCTCGTGCGGCAAACAAAATCGGGATAGTGTTTCATTTTGTACATTCTGTGGAAAAGCGCTGCCCCAGCAAACTTCACCACAGCCAGTAATGCAACCTGTTATTCAGGCAACTTCAAGCTCCCAAAGGACTTCTACCCCTAAAGTCAGGTTTTCATATAACGCTAAAAAAGCCATAGTCACAGGGGGCTTGATAATTGGACTTACTATCATTGTGCTTCTAATTTATTATCCGGGCTTGTTTCCTTGGAATTGGTAAGACACGTTTTGCGGATTCTAATTGGTCTTTTCTTTTGTGAACTGGAATGAATAGAAACGCGCGTTTCGTTACTTGAAAGAGGCAAAAGGGTTCCCAACATACTTTTGCGGTTAATGTTGAGTTAATTCAGGCCGTAACTTCCGGAAGAAATGTGTATTTTTGTGCTTCAGGTGTATCAAATAGTTTATTAGCATCGTATAGCTTGCGATTTAATATTGGGGCTTCGTATTGGGTGAATTAATATTTGCAGCAGAAGAAGTAGTCACATCAGCTTCAGTTTCATCCTCAATAGATAAAATTGCTGCAAGAAGAACCATCGTTTATGAGACGCTTATAGATCCTGCTGTAGTTAGGATTGCGGCCGAAAAAAATAAGAACAAACTATTCAGCAGGTTTCTGTTTAAGCTAAATCGACCAGAGGAAATCGAGTTTGTTTCCATCGAAAAGTATTATGAACCCTACATCGTGGTAAGTGGAAAGTATTTAATTGATTATTATCGCAAGTGTGCTTACCGGATAAAAGTAGATGGAGAAGTTCAGGAAGTTATTCTTCTTAACCAAACATTTGCACCAGATGTGAGCGAACGAAGCATTAAGCTTGAGGGCGAAGAACGGTTGGTTAAAGAGTTGAGGGCTTTTCTCATTTTAGATAAATTTGGGCAAGACTCAAAGCTTAAAAATTTTCCTTCCGCTCCGTCTGAGAAGAATCCGGATGAGTTAATTGAGTCATTCAAGATGCAGGAAGTAGATTCAAACGTTGATATAGAGGTTATTCGCAAGAAAATAGAACAGCGTCCAAATGACATAAACAGAATCGTAAATGAAGTGTTCGAAATTGAAGAACGCTCTCTAATTTACACGCCTAGATTTAAGGTCACGTATAAATGTCCGAAAATAGGAAAGGAAGCCTTCCTGGAATTTGACGGGGTCACTTCAAAACTGATCCGTCAAAATGAAAATGCCTTTTCAGCGGTGTTAAACGTTGCTGCATCAAAAGCCAAACGCCTATTTTTCACTGTGGAAAAACTGATAAAGCCACCTGCTTGTCCACCGTAAACTGATGCTTGCTTTATTGTCATAGGGAAAGTTTAGCAGAGTTAACGTTATTGGTAAGGTCGCTGACGTCGGATGTGTTTTATGAGATTACGGCAGTGTATATCTCGTTAGCGATTAATTTTGAAGCCGCACTGTTAGGATGGATTCCGTCAGGAAAATAGTCAGAGTGATTAGCCAAAGCGGAATACACATTAATTGTTGGCGAAGCTGTCTGGTTTGCTGCTTGCTCGATGCTGGGAATTATGGTGAGCTCAAAATATTGAGGGTCTATTTTGCCAGATTGATTGCTGAAAATCGGCGGTGGCAGCACACACCAAACTTTTGGTCTACTTGGGAGTGCCTGGAACGCCGCGACCAGTATCATGTAGTCGCCAACGAAACTTGCATTGTATCGCTCAAGGTTTGGCTGAGCGTCGTTGGTTCCCAACATTATAATTACTATGTTAGGCCTAAATTCTAAGGCGCTTTGGAATATGCTCGTGTTCATGTACGGTGTCTCTGTATTGAGCAGGACCGTTGTGGAGCCAGCTCCAAAGTTGCCGACCACAGAGTTTGCGCTACCAAGCATTTGCCCAAGGTCAAGTGGGTACTCGGCTGATTGGGTGAGGCTGTCGCCAACGCATGCAACGCGGATTGCATCTGACGGAGTTTTTTTGTTTTGGGTTGCCAAAATGAAGAAGGCTGCTATTGCTGAGGCTGCAAGCAGAATGACCAATCCTATCGTCAGTAATTTTGAATTGTTTTTATTCATATCTGTCTTCTCATCCAATTAGTTGTTTTAAGTGGGGTATTTTTTTTAGTAAAAGAATTATTGCGAGCGAAGCAAACAAGACAATTGCTGTTAGCAGCGGGACCTCGATGATGGGGTTGATTACGTCGCGGTTAATTGAGAAGCCGAAGTAACCTCTTTGAATGGATTCAATTATCATTACGTGAATAAAGAATATTCCTAGAGTGTTTTGGCTGATTAGTTGACTTAGTTTTTGGATTTTTGAAGGGCTACTTTCTTTCTGAGCCGAATGCGGCTTGATGGTGAGTAACAGTAGGAACATCATAACTGAGGCGAAAATGACTGTTGGGCTGAAATATTGTTGAAAGAAGTACATTTCCGCCCCTCCGACTGTGGCGGCCAGCGCGTAAGTGCCGATTCCAGTTAAAGCTATTCCAAGTATAATGAAAAACGAAAGCGTTTTGCGGCGTAATTGTATGGTGGAAAGGTATGTGCCTAAAACGAAGAATCCTATGTATCCTGTAAGTGTGAAAACATTGCTGTTCAACTCGTATATTGAAAATAAGCCCACAAAAGGTATGATGGCTGCGCCCAAAACCCACAGTATAACAAAGTATTTTATCAGTGTCTGGTCTGCGTTCGCTATAAATATGCGCAGAATCGGGGTCAAGAGGTAAAGGCCAGCGAGTACATAGAGGTACCATAACTGAGTGTAAGGGCCATTCAATATACCTTGGACGATGGCGCCTGAACTAAAAGGTATTTTTTGCACTAAAAAGTCCCATGCAAAATAGGCGACGCCCCAAAACAAGGATGGCAAGCCTATTCGAGCCCATCGTTTCTTAAAGAAAACGCTGAGGGTATCCTTCTTTTCAGGTTGAAGAAGAAGCGCACCAGTTAACATTAGAAATAATGGAACCCCCAGAGGTACCGCCACGCTTTGGTAGATGTCAACAACACCCCAACAGGTAATTCCCGACGGGTTCATTTGGTTCAGTTCTTGGATAGTTACAACATATCGACCTGAAGCGTGAAGCAGGAGAACGCCTATCATAGCTATCGTCCGAATTAGGTCAACGTTGACAGCCCGCCCTCTGATTTGATTTAGGTTCTCCACCTAACTGCCTCCTGCGCAGTCAAAGGGTCCATAGTGGTAGCAGCGGAGTATCCTGGGTTGAATCTGTAAGCTTCACAGTGAATTTTGGAACAGACGAGTTCGGTAGAGTCATGCTCGGTTGTAGATTGTTAACAGAAACCAACGCGCACATTATTGTTATCAGGAGTGCAGTTGGATGCTGCTTTTTCATGCCTGAGCACCAATGATTAGCTAGCCTTTTCACCTAAAAGAGGGTGTTTGTAAATATTTCTTGACACAACAAACGCTAAGCAGTTGATCTAAAAGGGATACTTGTAAAGATTTCTTGTGTCAAGAAAAATCGTGCCATGCAATGTTTTTCGGTTTTGCGATTTGGAGGGATTATGAAAAACGAAAGAAAAACGCTTGAGGAATTAAATGCATTAATAGCTGCCGAAAGGGAAACTAATTACGGACGGGACTTTTGAAGAGAGACGAAAAAACTGTTAGGCGACTTAACTCTTAACAGTTTGAAGATAGTCTCTGTCACATTTGAGATTGCGGACTTAGCAGCCAATCTGAGAGCCAAAAATGGCGGAGGATTACCCGACGCTTTAATTGTAGCCAAGGCAATTGAACACGCAGCCGACATCATATACTCCCAAGATAAAGATTTGCAACTCTTCAACAAAGACATCAAAATTTGTGAACTAACCTAAAAAAACGTTCTTGACTATATTTTTGTGTTGTTAATGGGCGTTGTATGTTGGTTGTAACCTGCCTTAGGGCTTAATAATTTCTTGGTTTTAATGTTTTTTGCCCTTGGCGGGAAGTTGCTGCCGCTCCTGTTTCTTTTTCGCTTCTTTATCCCGTTCCATCTTTTTGCGTTGTTCGTTGTGGGTATTTTTTGCTTTACGTCTCGATACACTCGGCATAAATCTCAACAAACAACAAGTAATAGCACACAAGCTAAAACATATTTCGCAATCATGTGATCAATTACGATAATTTAGCGCGAAAATACATTTGTTTTGTGTTAATGTTAAGATTTGGAGACCTTTTCTTTCTTCACATCCGGCTTGAAAAAAAGCCAAAGTAAAGTCAAATAGAAAAAAAAGTTTTGCAAAGCTGTTTTGGGCTTATGAAGTTTGCGTTTTGCTTTGCTTTGCCTTTTTCGCTTTTCTTTTCTCGTCTCGCTCTTTCTTAGTTAACGGTTTTTCTTTTTTCGGCATTTATGTTTCTCCAAAAGATACGGTATGCGTAATGTGCTTTAATAATTTTCTAAAGAACCTCAAAACTTCAGCCAGTTCTTTACCTCCACTTAGGATTTGTGAAGTTTGACGGAACGTGGTGTGTTGGTTATAAGCCATCGTTTTTGTGTTAGCTTGTCAGGTTCTTGTTAATAGCTTTCTTTTCGACACATTTATTACAAGTCTGTGTGAGGTGAAATTTTAATCTCATATGGGCTTAAATTCTAAGGTCAAATGGAAGGTTAAACGCTTTTTCCATTCATCCATTGAACTCCAGTAGCTTCGGCAAGTTCTTTTTTCAGAGCAACAAGGTCTTCCGGCCCCAACTCCCCAACATCATCCTTCCCAATAATTCTCAATAAACCCGCAACTTCCGTATTTGAAACATTAATGAAATTGGTTAGTCTACGAACGCCCTCGTCAACCTCTAGTCGTTGAACCAGAACGGGATTATTTGTAGTTACTCCAGTTGGGCAGAGTCCTGTGTGACAGACTCTATATTGCTCACAATTTATGGCTATCAAAGCAGAAGTCCCAATGTAAACTGCATCTGCCCCCAAAGCAAGACACTTGGCGAAATCAGCTGAAGTTCTAAGTCCTCCTCCAGCGATCAGGCTAACTTTGTCCCTCTTGCCAATCTTCCTCAAGTGTGCGTCAGCTCTAGGAAGCGCCACAACAATTGGTACTCCGACATTCTCTCTGACAAACAACTCAGTCGCCCCTGTTCCTCCACCAAACCCATCAAGCGAAATGAAGTCCACACCACTTTCAACTAAAATTTCAACATCCCTTTCTACATTTCCACAACCTATCTTAGCCCCTACCGGATTGCCACCTGTAAGCTTCCGCAACCAGCTTATTTTTTCCCTGAGCTCATTTTGGTTTCCTATATCAGAATGACGTGCAGGAGAGTTGGCATCTTCACCCTCTTGTAATCCCATAAACTTAGCTATTTCCGGCGACATTTTTGCTGCAGGCAAAAGACTTTTCCATCCTGGATAAGCCCCTTGACCGAACCTAATTTCCACCGCTGAACATCTCTTTAGAATTTCTTCGGTGGTTCCATGCCGCCCCGTAGAATACTGCGCAATGAGTTGTTTTGACGCAATATCAAGCTCTTCTGGCAGAACAAGATCTTCGCCAGAGTTGGATCCAATCTTCAAGTTTGAGGCGACTCTTGCCTAGAACCAACCTAACATTTTTGGATACAGCCCCGTAGCTCATTCCCCCAAACATGATGGGCGAAGAAAGTCTCAGAGGCTTTTTCGCTTTAGGTCCAACAACAACTTCCAAATTCACCTTTTCGCTGTCATTGAGGGGCATCTTGAAGATTTGAGCAGGCACGAAGTGAAAGTCATCTAACGAAAATGGCATTTCCTTATGTGAACCCATAGATCTCAATGCGCTTTTCCCTTTGTCAGCGGCATTGCTTATTTCGACCATTTTGCGATAAGAGCCTTCGTCTTCATCTAAAGCTTTTTTCCTCATCCGGCATCACTAACCAAACTCACAATACAGTAATTATAATTAGTTAAAAGAATAGCGCACAATAAGCAAGAAAGACTTCTCAAGTGCTTTTTGTTCCAGTACCGTATGCTTACATCTAAGAATGATTAAACAAGAAAATGCACTCCATAGTTAACGTAATTTTAATTAAAATTGTGCTGAGTAACTTAACTAACAGCGTTTTTCTTGCCTAGCGTTTGTCTTTTGCGGCGGCTGGAACATTCGATGTGGAGCTCAAGCGACATCGAGAATCATTGAGCGCGCCTAAACCAAAATGCGCTTTAATCTCTTCAGAAAAGCCTCTATCGTGGTTTTAGACAGAATTCTGTTGGCTTTCCAAAGGTAGGCGTCGTAAAAAAGATCTAACAGTTTCTCCAGAGGCATCCCATAGATTTGTTCGTCGGAGAAGCCTTCCTTCCGCATTATCCCTATAACTTCTGCTTCGAGAAGTTCCTTGCCCGAGCTCTCAGCAAGACCTGGCTCTTCCAGTTCCTGCAAGAACGACCTGAAGGTTTCTTGCATATTGAAAGCCTTCTGCCTTTCCCAGTTCTTCAGTTCCTCGTTTAAGTATATACGTTTTTAGTGAAACTCTGGTAAGAGTTCTGGACCGTTGATAAAAGACGCAAGCGATGTCGCGATTACTTGATCTTGCAAAGAAGAGTTGGATTGGAAAAATTGGCGGTGTACAGTTGAAATAGGCTGATGTGTTGGCAGTAACCGCCGTTGGGCTTAGTAATTCATTGCTATCTGTACTCAAATCTAATTCTAAGAGGTTCTGTTGTTAAAATCTTGTTATAAGCTTTTTGAACGATAAGCATTATTAGCATTCAATTACAATTGTTCCAATTCAAGGATTTGATAATCCAATGGAAATGCCGCAAATATTCTATGAAGTGCACAACAATCTTCCCAGAGAAGGACCAGGAGACAATGAATCAACTTGCAGAGCATTCAATTCGCTCAAGAATTTGCCTGCAAAACCACGCATACTTGACATCGGGTGCGGTCCTGGAATGCAAACTATTCAATTAGCAAAACTATCGAGCGGACAAATAGAAGCATTAGATAACCATCAACCCTTTCTGGACCAATTAAATTTAAGTGCCAAAAAAGAAGGTCTAGGAGATAGAATTAAGACAATCAAGGGCGACATGTTCTATCTCAAATACGACAAAGAAAGCTTTGATTTAATTTGGTGCGAAGGAGCAATATTTGTCATTGGTTTTGAAAAGGGATTAACAGAATGGAGACCTTTGTTGGCAAAAAATGGATATCTTGTCCTTTCAGAGCTCGTTTGGTTAAGGAAAGATTTACCAGAAGAACTACAGTCTTTTATGAAAGAAATGTACGCAGGAATTGAAGGCTCAGGAGTTAGAAGCATAGAAGAGAACATAGAAACTGCAAAGAAATTAGGTTTTCAGGTTCTAAATTCATTTACTCTTCCTAAGAAAGATTGGTGGGATTATTACTCGTTAATATTAGCAAAATTGCCTTCCCTCAAAGCCAAATATAAAGATGAAAAAAAAGCGTTGAAATATTTTGCCAGTGAAGAGAGGGAAGTCGAAATGTACCGTAAATACTCCGATTACTATGGTTATGCATTTTATGTGTTGCAGAAAGTGTAACGCTTGTTTTTATTAACAGATTCTTTTTTGAACCTACTTTTGCAAGACAGAGTCCTTTCTTGCGAGGGTGTGACTCAAATATTACTGTTTAATGTTGGGGCTGGTGTGTTTCTAAACCTTACACAAATCCCGAAATTCCCCCAGAGGATGCATACATTTTGCGTGCAATCCGTAGCCAGCGAAACTCGCGACATAGAATCTGATATCAAATTTTTTTGACTGTTCGTATTCGTCAATTTCTGGATTACTGAGAATCTTCTTCAATTTTGGACTACGCGGATTGTGATTGGCAAGAATAAATATTACTTCAGGCTTATTTTCGGGGTTAAGCTTTACCTTGGCATTGCTTGTCCCTTTGTTGAAGTTTAGCAATCCCAGTTCGTTCAGTTGATTAAACTGGTTCTCCATAGTCTGCAATAGGTCAACGTATACTTCCTTGTTAGAGATGAGTGCATCCATATCTTTCAAATGTTTGAGTAATCCAGCATCACCTCCAAGAGCGCTATCTCCATATTTCATCTCAATCAAAGCAGCTCTACATTTGTTTCCTTGTTTGCGTTGACTCGCCAACCACCGGATAGCAATAATATCAAAGCGTGCAAGACGAGGAATGGTGACCTCAATGTCTGATACGAAATATTCACTTTCATTGGAGATTGACGAATTGTTATTTTCTCGAGCGACTAATTGCTGAAATTCCCGCTCAGTCGTCTTACTTTTAAGCGCAAAGTATTCGTCCATGATGATCTTCCGATCGGACAAACAGGCCACAACTTTCTGGGAATCAGCTTGATTTCTAATATCTTCTTCTGGATTAACAACAATTTGTCCAGAATTAGCGTATTTAACATCAAAGAAAGTTTGATAAAAACCCTCGCGCTCAGTTACTCTCAAGATGTTTCCACCCCGATAGTAAATATTGATATAACCGTCACGTGTGGCCAGCATCAGATTATGATCTTTTCTTACTCGATCAAGTATAGGATGAAGCTTTCCTTCTGGCTTGGACAAATCATTCATAAATTCTTCAGATAATTCCCTCATTTTATGTCTGTCGCCGCCCGCGTTTATTGTAAGCTTTCGCTTTGATAAACACTCACATTCGCTATTGCAAAATACTTACTGTTTAATATAGGGCTGGTGTGTTGGCAGTAACCCGCCTTTTGTTTTCTGTGGCATTCGGCTAATCGGGCTACCCGCGCTCTCCTGTAGATTGTCATCAGCGCATGTTTGCCCTTTCCACTTGCAGGACGGCCGTTTCACCGTTTCCAATCGGCGCACTCGACATTACTCATGTGTCATCGACAAGTCCAGTTGGACGTTTCGTTTCTGCTCCGTAGCCAAGCCTCTCGGCTTCCCCCCAAAAAGGGGTGCAATTCTACATGTGGGCGGAGTTTCCTCAGACCCTTCATTTTTCAGGGTCCGAAAGCCACACACCAACTCGCCAGCCCAAACCTAACAGTACCGCCGAGCAAATAAGACTTTCTGGGCAGAAACAACAGTTAAACCAGTTTACCTTCAGCAACCAAAACTACTTTTCCGCCCACCCAAACCTGTATCCCATTATCTTGGCTTTCTGCTTTCAGCAAAAGCAGCGAGGGACGCCGCACCTCATAACCCTGTTCCACTCGAATGTCCACTTGATCGGATCCAAAATACCTGTAACGCGACAGATAACCCGCAAGGCATCCGTTGCCTGAACCGGTCGCTGGATCCTCAGGGATATCCAGCAAATCCACAAACACCCGCACATTCAAGTCGTTGCCTCGAACATATGTTTGAGGCGAAAAAACAAGAACCCCGCCTTCAACGGTCAACTTCGTTAGGCTTTCCAAGTTACTTTTCGCGCGTTTAACCGCGTCAAGCGTACGCAAAG
Source organism: Candidatus Bathyarchaeota archaeon (assembly GCA_963760905.1). Lineage (GTDB taxonomy): Archaea > Thermoproteota > Bathyarchaeia > Bathyarchaeales > Bathycorpusculaceae > JADGNF01. The sequence goes on along the minus strand of CAVXEQ010000001.1, from coordinate 622,853 downwards.
GAACAATGACGAAGGGCAACCCTGTGGATACTTCTTGAAGAGGAAAGCGGTTGTCGAAATCTTTCTCTTCAAGCTGCAGAACCTTCGCTAAATCAGCGGTTTGAAAGGTTTTTCCGAAAGTGGGCGGCAGCTGCTTCATCCAACATTTCCCGTCCTCTTGAAAACTCACCGTTATTTGACCTACTTTCAGGTTAAGCACAACCTCTGCGCTTTTTTCTTTAGCTATGTACCTTTTGATTATGTAAGCCGTGCCGAGGGTGGGGTGTCCAGCGAAAGGAACTTCGTTGGCGGGTGTAAATATGCGTACATCGTAACCGCCATTTCTAGGCTGGTCAGAGAGTACGAAGGTGGTTTCAGAGAAATGCATCTCGTTCGCTATCGCCTGCATCTGCTCGGAGGAGAGGACTGCAGCGTTTCTGACGACAGCCAACTGGTTGCCCGCGTATTTTGCTTCAGCAAACACGTCCACGAAGTAAAAAACCAATTCAGTCATGACCATACCGCCATACACACTTTGCAGATAGTCTATATTAAAATTAAGCCACATTAAAAACAACAAAACAGGCAAAACAGCGAACCGCAGACAAACTGAACCGCACTGGTATCTGCAACACTACCAAAATAAAAACAGCAAAGCAAACCAACACGTGAAACAAAAGACATGATGACATGCAGAAATTGCCCCTGCAGCAGATAGTAACAAAACAAAAAACGGGCGCAACCAATAACTAAGCCCATCCACTTATGAGCAAACATGCAGAAACACGTCATCTTAATCACAGGTACACCTGCAGTTGGCAAAACAACCCTCGCCAAAAAGCTCGCAAAGCAACTAAACGCGGAATACGTCAACTTGACAGAGTTAACGGAAACTGAACATCTGACACTTTCCCAAGATGAAGAACGCCAAACCACCGTCATAGACGAGGCAAAAATGCGCCGCAAAATCCGAAATCTCATCCAGAAAACCCAAACGCCCATCGTAATTGATGGGCACTACGCAGCCGCAGTAACTCCCAAAACTCAAGTCACCAACGTGTTTGTCCTCAGGCGCAACCCCATCGAACTTAGAGTTTCAATGCAGAAACGAGGTTACAACCAGCGTAAACAGGACGAGAATTTGGCCGCTGAGATCCTCGATATCTGTCTCGTGGAAGCAATGCAAAAGCAGGAAAAAGAGAAAGTCTGCGAACTCGATATCACCGACAAAACCGTGGAAGATACCTTAACCGATGTTTTAGCTGTCCTATCCGGCAAAAAAAGTTGCAGTGTCGGCGGTGTAGATTGGCTTGGATTGCTTGAGCGAGAAGGTAAACTTGACGAGTACCTAAAAACCTGACTTTAAAGTTTAGCGGAAGCTCGTTGTCAACTTCTGTTTAGTCAAAAGAGTAATTTTTCTTCTGTTAGAGTATGACTTGGCGTGGTCGCTAAATTTTTCGCCAATCATTATGGGATTAGGCATGTTAACATCTGCTGAAGACGTATCTAACCCGATGATAACGTTGACGCCGATGGTGCGGTTCCAGTCCCTTATCCAAACCACCTGCTCGTCGCGTCCCTTCTGGACAATAAGGTCAAATTGTCGAGTAACCCCGCTGGAACCTTCTAACCGGACGGCCTGGCTCTTAACTTTATACCCTTCCTTCTTGAAGTAAGTAACCGCGCTTTGAATCAAAAGCGCACTTGACTTTTGCTTTTCTTCGTCGCTCATCCGCTTAACGCCTTGCCCATAACGTTATCTAAGCGTGTGTGGAAAAGGCTTTCGCTAGAAGGCGCACAATAATGCCCGCCACAGTTATCCTAGAATGTAATCAATGCAAGGGTTTGCTGCTTGCAACCAAAAACCAGAAAACCCGAACCTGCCCATATTGTGGTACCCGAGTGGACCTAAAAAAAGCCAGAAACTTGGCCTCAGCCGAAAACGCTTTTGAAGCTTCAGAAATACTTCGAAAACTGAAGTCGCAAAAGCAAAACAACGCCCGGAAGACAAAACTCAAATAAAGCATACTGTAAGCCAATTTTCGGTTTAGAAATTGGCAACTAACGTTATCATTAAAATCAAAAAAATCTTTGATCGCGAGTTAAAATTTTTTAAACCAGCAATGAATAGAGTAGCTGCACTAGATTCTTCAACATCGGTTTCCCTGCAATAGGTGAATGTTTGTTCTAAATATCCATAAGGCTTAACCTTTTGTTCATTGTATTCTGTACATTAAAGTCCGCAACCTCTCGGGTAAGACATAAATGACTAACGGAAAAGGAAAATTCGAAGAAGACCTAACGATGCTTGTAGCAAAGCTTTCAGTTGACATGACTGAAAACGCCAAGCAGAAACTTTTCAAACTCAAAAATGATCTTCTGGAAATGCAAAAAGCCAACGTAGTCAAAATCAACCATTCGGTCATGGAGTTAGTATGCGCAAAATACCTCATACTCAAAGGCTACGAAGTTCAAGTCGAATATCCGTTGGATGAACTTTTAACGTGTGACCTGTATTCAACCAAAGGTTACGGTAACCTGATCGTGGAAATCGAAACAGGCTATATTCCTCCAGAGCACGCCATGGACCCGCTTACTTATACCGCAGCGCGATTAGCCAGCAAAATTGTTCGGTACAGCAGCTTCGCCGGAAAATTCGCTATAGGAGTCCCTCTTCATTATGTTCTTCCGTTGCCTACTCGGCTAGCCGCTCCACCTAAAAAGAGAACACCCCAAGACATTGAACACATAAAAAACCTATGTGACCGTTACTACCAAAAACCGCCCTTGACCGAAGATGGCATCAGAAATGCTCGCATACAGGAAATATACATGATTAACGTTGACCAACTGAGAGTTCAGGAAATGGATCCAGAAGCCTACATGAAACGTGCCTTAAACAAAGGCGTGGTATTTACCCTCGAAGACGAAGCCATCCTTGAAGGGAGAAAATCAGTCAAAGAGATTCGGGAAAACGAGAAGCTCGACTTTTACATCAAATGATTGGGGTTCAACGCGCTATGCCATATTACGTCTACATAATGTTGTGCCGGGATGGCACTTTCTACACGGGATACACCAAAAACGTGGAAGAACGCGCAAAACTCCACATTAATGGTAGAGGGGCAAAATACACAAAATCTCATCCGCCCAGAGATGTTGTGTATATTGAAGAGTTGAGTTCGCGATCAGAAGCTATGAAACGGGAAAAAACAATAAAGAAACTAAATCACCAGCAAAAGGCAGCTCTCGCGAAATCACAAAAAACCAATCGAAAAGAAACAGAAGATTCAGCACAGTAAACAAATAGATATGCCCGCTAAATCAGGAACATTAATGCGAAACCTGCACATAAGGGAATAAGCAAGTTGTCGTTAACAGGCAGCGGCAAATACTCCACCGTCATGCCCACAGCTGCACCTATCACTGCTATCCAAGGCGCCACAAATATTGAACCGGCCAAAAACGCGAAAAAGAAACCCACTAACGTTCCCTCTGCTGTCTTAGCGCTATTGAACGGCAACGGCTTTTTAGAAAGTGTTCCCCCAAACAGGGAGGCAGTGCTGTCACCTAAAGCAAAAATGGCTATTCCGGCATAACTTGCTGGTGCAGGAATAAGCAATAACGTTAGCAGAATTCCTGTGGCGAAGTAAACGGGTGCCAATGTGAATTCGCAGAGTTCCGATTTGGATGCAGCGTGACGCGTTACTGTAGAAAAGAAGGGAAAATTTTTGCCTCTGACGCGAGAGATTTCAGAGACGGAGTAGAAGATAACAACAGAAATTATGAATAATGACACAAGTGGAACGCCAAACAGTATAGCAAGTACTGCAATAAAGAAGCCTGAGCCATGAATGAATTCTCGAAAAAGGTCACTTCGCGAAGGCCATTTTCTTGTTTTGGTTTCTCCGTTTACTAGCGGCAAAATCTTTGTTAATCGACCGTTCACCACGGCGTCAGCTTTGATTCGTATTATAAAATCAGCGTTGTAGCCAATTTTTTTTGCTTCTTTGAGGAAAATGCTGGCGTTGTTTCGATCGTCAGCGACCACAACACAATCTGACTCGGTAACCTGTTGGTCTTCCATGAGTTCTTTCAAGACCAAGAATTTGCCGTTTCGTTCGGTGACGTCGCCCCAAACTTCACCGGTCAAAACATTGTCCTTAACTCCCACTTCGACGCCGATGGCGGAATCCGCTCCCATGTCAGCCGCTATTTTCTCCACCAAGAATGTTGGAAGCCCAGAACTTATCAATGCAGTTTTGTACCCTTGAGCTTTTAACTGGGCAAAAACTTCGGTGGCGCTTGGCATAAGTGGAAGCTTCGTGAGTTTCTGAAAAAGTAGTTCAACATTGGCGCCTTTCATAACCCTAAAAATTCCGGTCAACGCTTGCTTAAGCGGCAACACACCAACCTCGTAAAGGAAGCCGAAAAAGAGTACTTTCAACAGCTGTACTGTACCTAGGCTTTTGGCTACGTCAAAGAACAGGCGGTTTTTGGGTATCAGGACGCCTTCAACGTCAAAAACTGCAAGCTTCGGTTTCCCACCATTAGGTACAGTCAACATTTTCACTTTAAACCTGTCTTAACAAGTCTAACGCTACAATACGTATCTGGGTTCTAAAAGGGGTTTCTGCCAAATTGGAGGAATCCTTTTATATGGATTCGCTGCAAAGGAGTTTTCCGTTTTGCAGCTCCAACGGGCAGCCTCCGCCGCAGACTTGCAACTGAGGGCAGTCTTTGCATTTGGCTTCAATGTACGCGCGGCTACGGATTTTAACGGCTGTTGGGTGATTCCAAATTTTGCTCCAGCTGTCCGTGAGGATATTTCCTAAGCTTTCAAAGTAGCTTTGGCAGGGGTAAACGTCGCCGTTGGGTCCCACGCACATATTAATCAACGCAGCAGTGCAAGATTTGACGCCTAAACCATGTTGGACAGGGTCAAATTGGCAATATTGGGTAGGAGTGTACCACAGAAACTTTAGTCCTAGTTGATGGGCTTTGTCGCGGATTTTAGGCAGTAAATCAGTCAGTTCGTCGATAGTTAATGCGAACTCTTGGCTTACTGCGTTGGCTTTGCCAGAGTATATGAGGCTGTTGCAGCCGAAAGCATCCACGCCAAGCCCTTTGATGAAGTCAACTGTATCTAAGAAGCTGGACGCATTATGCTTGCTCAATGTTGTATTCGTACTTACATATATCTGGGAGTTGACTGCGTTTCTAATTCCAGTCACTGTTTCTTTCCAGCTACCCATGGCTTCAGTCATCGAGTCATGAATCTGGGGCTTGTGGGATTCGAGTGTCACCTGCACAAAGTCCAGGCCCGCTTTTTCCAACGTGTCCACGTAGGCTTTGTCTTTAAGGTTTCTTCCGTTAGTTATAAGACCAGTTACTAAACCCTTGTTCTGGGCGTAAAGCAGCAGTTCAGGCAGGTCCTGACGTAGAGTAGGCTCGCCGCCGGTGAAGGTTAAAATGAAGACTCCGATGTCGCTTAATCTGTCAACGGCTTCCTTCCACTGTTGCGTAGTCAACTCTGGGGTTTCGTGGGGTCCGCCTGCGTAGCAGTGAATGCAGTTGTTCTGGCAGCGGAAAGTTAACGCCATGTCCATGCGCAGAGGCGCTGAGTATTCGTAGCTGAAGGGTTCTTCTTTTTCGATTCCCAGAAAGGTAACGGGGTCAATTTTTTCGGTTTGTGCCAGAGTGCTAATTGTGTATACAAGTTTCTCGTAGTCCGCTTTGGCCGTGTCAGCTTTCACGTGATACATACGTTGCATTTTGGCTACGATCTCAGTTTGGGGTAAACCCTGCATGAAATAGTAGGCGAACGCTGTTGCCGTATGGTTTAAGTGAAGAACCGTGTTTGCGTTGATTACCATCACGCCTTGCCCAGATTGTTCGATGCGTAGCTGAAGCGACATTCCTGCAAACTTATCGGTTCCACGGTAGCTGTAGCGTCCCGTAGGAACCTTTAGCTTACCAAAAATTTTCGTTATGAAACTCATTTAATGGGCACCTCCACCTGCACATGCACAAGCGCATGAAACGCAAGCACAAGCGCAGGCACAAGCTGCACACGCACAAACGCAGTCCGCTTTCGGATGCGCTGGAGCGTGGGAAGTTTTTTGCGGTGGCGGAACAATTGCGTTTGCGAATTTTTCCACATTAACAACTATATTGCTCGAAGTTTTCTCTACCGCTGTAGCTATGTTGTTGGCGAATTCTGCTCCCGGAATCGCTGGTGGTGTACCCGATTGAGTAGGAACATTAACGTTTGGTGTATATGTGGGATGCGGATGATATGTTGTATATCCATACCACCACCAGAACCAGAGAGGATTAGGCTGAATAACCCGGTCTTTAAACACGGTTTCAGTACGTGCTCGCTGGTTTGGATCAAGTAAAAGCCAAAGTAGTTGTTCATCATAAGCGTTTGAAGCCAACTCTACCGTGCCGGCTTGTTCAACTTGAGTCCAAGCTTGAGCTGCGATTTTTCTGTAATAGTCAACGGTGTCTTTTCTGCTGTAACCCTGCAGTTTCTGCTCCACCGTATCACGTAGAAACATTATGACATGAGCTAGTTTCTCTTCATCCAACGTGCCATCGGCTTTAAGTGAGTTTAGGAAGTCAATCTCGTAGTATCGCAAAGGATTTTCTTTTGAGCCAATTTTGTTCTCAAACGGCGGTAGCACTTTTAGTTTGAGCGCGGGTTTAGTTTCTTGAGCCCAAACAGCCCTCTTCTGCAAAAGACTGTAAAGTACTTCGGTAACTATCTGGGTGGGCTTCAAATCAAGAAGGTAAGAAGCTTCAACAGCGGTTAAGCCACGTTTCACACCCAAGGTTTCCATGCTGACCTTCGGCGCAGCATACGTACTTTTGCGAACCTTAAAAATAACCAAAATAAAAACCAAAACAGCAAACAATATCCCAACAACGCCTATGATGGCACCTAACGAGTCAAAGCTGAATCCGCCTGAACTTGGTTTATAGTTGGGCAAGAAGGTAGCAGGGAAAGAAACTCCGACTTTGAACTGTTCGTTTGCCTGTAACACTGGTTTTTCCCAGTAAACGGCTAATCGCCCCTCAATGGTTGAGGTGCTGTTGTAGAAGTTCTGGGTGGTTTTCACGTCGCTTACGGTTGTGCCTGGCGGCATAACAATCTGTATACGCGCATCGTCAATTGGCACATCCGTCCATTCGGGGATAAACTGCATGCCGTAGTTGCCAGGGTTTTGGGTGTCGTTGCTTATCATGCCTGCAACATTGGTTGTGACTGTAAACCAGACAGAGGCTCCAGCGGTTAAAGGCTGGTTTAACGTTACATCAACCCTGTAGTCCCCACCGACACTTGCATCGGTGACTCGGAGCGGGTTTCCGTATTGGTCAACTGCTTGACCCGCAGTGAAGTCACTTTTTGGTTGACCAACATAGAACCCGTGAATAACTCCTGAGGTAACGGTCAACGTAATGTTATAAGTTAAGTCGATAGTGCCATCTTGATTAATGAAGATTTGAGCCCACTGATGATTCACGCTGTATACTATACTCTGAGCCCTAACACACGTAACAGCAGAAATTGCCAACGCAAAAGTCAGCAACACCACTAGGAGCAGAGGAATACATTTTACCATTTTGGTTCCTCAGTAACTTCAAACGTAGTGCCACAGTAGGGGCAAGTAGCGTACGGCACGCCGGAAATGATTTTGATTGTGTTGGCATCCACCGAAGCGGAGCAGTTAGGGCATTTTATCGCGGCACCTTTCATCTGCCCAGAAATCTCCAGCTGCTGGATAATCTTGGTGGGTTTGCGGCTAGTCATGTAGGAAACATAAGCTATAGCGGAACCCAGTATGAGAAGCGCCGCGGCAGCAGCTAGTCGGGTGGCTGCTTCTTGAACGGAGGCGGCAATTGCGAAAATTAAGCCAAAGAAGAACAGGACTGCAGCTGCGAGTGCGCTCAATATGGTTGTAATTTTCATGGTTACGTGTTTGTGGCAGGTTAGAATTTAACTTTGCCCTCCAAAAATTTGCAAGAGAGAGGAAAAAGAGAAAAACGAATTGCTAAACAAGAAAACATGGTTTTCGCTGGGCTTTTCTCAAACGACATTAGCGACTTGTTTTAGGTCCATTGTTTTCGTTTAGTTCTTTTTGGCGGTTACGGTCGGGTCTACTGGCCCTTCATAAGTTAGAGCGAGATGCCGCAAACCCGTAAAACCCAGCAGCATCTCCATTTCTTCAATCAAAGAAAAGAAGATGATGATGATGACAAAGCAAATCGCGCATTTGTCATCTTCTAAGCACTTCAAAGAAAAACAAACATCAAACACAATCATTCAAAAAAACAGCCCCTGAATCCAAAATTAAAACCCATGGTAAACATTACCACAAAATTTTCTTTTCTTGCAGGCATTATGTTAATTCTTACTCTTAATTCTGGTTGAATACTTCTAATTCATAGGCTATATAGAACAAAACGGCAAGACATATCTATCTGAAGCCGCAAAGTGGAAAGTGACCAGCTTATTGTCGGCCAAATCGAGCAAAATAAAAAGTCTGGAGACAAAGTTGGGAAATGGAGAAGTTAACATGAAATATTTTCTTATTGTTCCTTTAATTATCTTCTTGTTAACTTCCATGACGGTTGCCGTCATCGTTCCTGCTGGAATAGCTGACAAGAACAAGGACACCCCCATCTACGTGGGCGTATCTTTCTGCGGAAACACCACAACCGAAGCAAAACTGCTCATCGACAAAGTAAAGTCATACACAAACTTGTTTGTACTGCAGTCGTGGCCAGTGAGCAGAAACGAAACAGCAGTTTACGAGGTCTGCGACTACGCTTTTGCAAATGGCCTTAACATCATAATTAATTTAGGTACGCGAACGGACCCGTCTGTTTGGGCCTGGCAGTTACAAGTCTGGAAAAACGGCAACGCAAGGTGGGGGGAAAAATTCTTGGGAGCCTATTATGATGACGAGCCTGGTGGCGCCCAAATTGACTACGACTGGAACAGTTTCCTAGTAGACCGCTTGAACTACAGTCTTCCACAAAACTTGACCTCTAAATGGGCCTATGACGTTTACGCGAAGCTGCTCGATTGGAAAGTTAACGGTACCCAACCAACTGATTATAACGATGAAGCACAAGTCTTCCTCAACTACTTCAATAACACTGCCTTACAAGAACTCAAAAACAACGGAATCAAAACCTTCGTTTCCGATTATGCTCTGCACTGGTTTGACTACTTAGGCGGCTACGACGTAGTGCTCGCCCAGTTCGGCGCAAACGACAGCTACGTTCAAGCTATAGAGCAAGTCAGAGGAGCAGCGCGTATGCAGAACAAGGAATGGGGTGCCATAATAACGTGGAAGTATACGCAACCGCCATACCTAGACAGCGGGGACGAAATCTATAAGCAAATGCTCATAGCATATCAAGCCGGCGCAAAGTACATAATAATATTCGATTACCCACAGATGGATGGAAATCCCTACGGCGTTCTTCAAGATGAGCATTTCGCAGCGATGGAGAAATTCTCAAACGACGTCATGGCAACCTCCAAGTTACGAACTCTGAGTGACAACAGCAAAGCAGACGCGGTTCTGGTTTTGCCCAACAACTACGGCTTTGGTTTGAGACGCGCTGACGACAGAATCTGGGGCTACTGGGGACCCGACGACAAAGCAACGCAAGTCTGGAATACGTCGCAAAAACTCCTTTCACAGTTTGGAGTTCATCTGGATATAGTTTATGATGACCCAGCGTTTCCTGTGGCAGGTAAGTACGCCCACATTTATTACTGGAATCAAACTTTCCCTTGAATTGGTTTAATATTTTTTCTGCAAACCTGAACTAATTTTTTTTCTCCAAATCATTAGGCTTTAGCCTGAAGGCTGCTTCGCAAGTTTTATTAAATGTTAAAGCAATACGAGAGCTGAGAACGAGGGGACTAAGCACGTTCCAATTATTGAGAATTGTGGACTCTAAAGCTTGCACTCAAATGAAAAGTGTAGAGCCAGTCTCCATCGGTAGACGCCCAAGCCTTTTTAGGGGAACCTCAACATAAACGCGCATCTGAAACTGTCGATAGCCTGCGTATTTGTTGCGCTTATTATTTTGTCCCAAGCAAGATCAATTGCAGGGATCTCGATTTCGCTTTCTGAACTCGGACAGGAGCATGCACCGGACAATAATTTGAACGCAGCAGCCATCAATGTCGATGGCAACTTAAACTCATCAATTTCATCTGAACAGCGGGACATAATCTGGAAAGGAAAGTATCCTGGCGAGCTCGACTGGTTTTCCGGGGATTCCGGGCAATCTCAGATTAGTTTAGGCTATAACTTGAATGATTCAGTTAATCCAGTCGCGCAGTGCAATATTGACTTTGAACATTCAAACGGCAATCGCCCCTTTCCGTATATGAGCACTCTCAACGATGCTTTCCCAAAACTGTACCTCAATCAAACCCGAAATCTAGTTGTCCACTTTGACATTAACCTTCAGGAATTTGCTTTCAACAGTCGAGGCTGGCTGAGAACTGGCGTTGTAGTTGCGCTACAGAACGAAGCAGATTCCAGCCGAATATTCTTTGAACAGGACATTCAGGATAGCCCAAGAGCCGAAGCATCGCTACCTCTCGTTGGGGGGAACGTGGCTGAAAACTTTTATGCCAATATACCTAGTGATACATGGGTTCATTTGGATGTGCCTTTTGAAGAATTCATGCAGAACCAGTCAACTTCTCCATTTGCCCAACCCTTTTTCTCAGCGTCAAATCTCACTTTCATAGAAAGCGTCTACTTGGTAAACGAATGCTTCGGAAGCGGACAAGTAACATACAGCGTGGCAAACTGGTGGATAACTGTAGAAAAAACTTCACCTTAAAAGAAGAATGAAAAGTGGCAAAATTCTTTATCTAGTTCCTGATAGAATAATTTATATAGATGATTTTGTTGACTTTTAAAAAAGCTTATTCCGTAGAGTTTGACGCTGTTTCTCCGTACAGTTTTGAGTTAACTGTACATAAGCCTGCAGGTTGGTGGTGGAGCACTCCCGATGAAAGATTCGAGAACGGCTCGATGTGGACCGCTACGCGGTTCGACCAGAGGCTCTTTGGTTTGAAGCTGCAGTCAGCAGGAACTATAATGAAACCTAAAGTAAGGTGCACTTTTTTTTCGAACCAAAAAACGGAGCAATCAGAAAAAGATGAACTGTCACACATGCTGCAAAGGGCCTTGCGGACCCAGGAGGACCTAACAGAGTTTTATGCGCTTGCAGAAAAAGATAAAACCCTGGCGCTCATTGTTAAAGATTTATGGGGCATGCACACGGTTGCGTGGCCCGAACTTTTTCCGGCGTTGATTCTTGCTGTGACGCTGCAGATGGCGCCCATGAAGCGTAGCAATCAGATGATGGACATGCTGATGAATAATTTTGGGGAAAAAGCTCATTTCAGCGGGCAAACCATTTGTTACTGGCCTTCGACGAAGAAAATTGCTTCAACACCTGTAAGAGAACTGGAGCTAAAGGCCAAGTTGGGGTACAGGGCGAAAAACTTGGTGGCTATTGCTGAGGCTTTGAATGAAGGCTTTCCCAGGATGGACGAGCTCTACAACATGGAACCGATCCAGGCCAAAAAGAAACTTTTGACTCTTTGCGGAATCGGAGATTACTCTGCTGAGTTGGTGATGCCAGGGATGGGGTTTCCGTTGGATGTTTGGAGTGCAAAAATCTTCAGCGTTCTTTTCTTTGGAAAAGTGCCATACAACCCTCGAGAAGTCATACCTGATCTGAAGAAGGTTGCTGAGGAACGCTGGGGAAAGTGGATGGGATACGCTTTTGTTTATGTCCTGAATGATCTCCCGCAGTTATCGGAGAAGGTGGGTTTTGATTTGACACATTTTTAGTCAGGTGGATTGTTCGAGTTTTAACCATTTCTTTCGCCACAGCCACAGGAAGGGCAAGGCAGTGGATAAGATAATGGCTACTACGATTACTATTATGTTGGTGCCTCCAAATTGGCTGATGCCAAAAAACGTTGCGACTGTGTTCGGGAAAGATGTCACTGTTGTTACGATGGTTAAGTAGAAAATTACTACAGTGAGGCTTTTGATAGAGAAGTTAATTTTGTTAGAAACTGCCGATAAATGCACATTTATGGCGTCAGACATGATTTCACGGTAGGTTTCAACAATGTCTATCTGCCTAGTCAAGTCTTCATGAGTCGTACTAAACATATCCCGTGACTTGCCAGGCATGCACGATTCGCCACAAGTCTTAAGATTAAAAATCAAGCCTCTCTCATACCACAGCAACTTATTGAAGCTAACTCAGTTTTGATTTGAGTTTAAAAATTTTTTTCAGAGTTTCTGGGTTGATTTTTTCAACAACTTCCTCTTCAATTCGAGAAGTTAGCGTTTCAAGTTTTTGAAGATAGACAAAATGGGTACTGACTATTTCGTCAATTATGAAATATGTGACCAACGCTGGCGGGTCGATTTTGACTTTACTCATTCGCTCCTTCACGGTTTCAAAAATGTGCTGATCAGGTTTTTTCTTCACGGTTACAAGGAAGGTTTTGGAGAAAGCTATCACTAAGGGGTCAACTTCCTTGGTGACAACTATGTCTCGCGGTATAACAAAATTGATTATGGTAAACTCTTCTTCCAAACGCAGGTTGACTGTGCCCTCTGTTTTAGGAAAGTCTAAAAAATGTCGTGGGATAGCCGTTTTCTCGGCAACTGCTTGCATCTCTTCAGGGGTTGGATCTATGAGTTCGAGCCAAAAGTTGTGTATGTTGAGTGTTCGCAGGGTTTCGAGGTTAACGGCGATTTCACTGTTAACGCCAAGGTCTACAGCACGAATCATAAGCTTAGTTTGTGGGTCTGTCAATAAAAGCGTGTTTGTTTTTGGAGTCGCCTGCTATGTGTTTTTGTTATTCCGAGTTTTCAGTTTGATACTCCTTAACTCGGCTGATTTTTCCCTCTGAATTGACCAAATTCTTAAAGAAGGCATTTTGAACTAATTACCTGAACCGAGCAGCTTTTTCAGCTGCTTCTCGCTTAATCCCTCGCCTGGTTCACCATCCAAACGTTTGGCAACTTCAGAATTCTCGAAAAGAAGCACAGTTGGAAAAACTGCTATAGCGAATTTTTCACATAGATCTTCTCGGTCATCCACCATTACGCGTAGGCAAGGAACGGAACTGTTCAGAGTGCACTTCTCGTAGATGGGCAGAAACCTTCGCGAGAAGGGACACCAAGAAGCATAAAAAAGGGCAAAAAATTTTTGTTTGGTTTTTAATACTTCTTCAAGATCGGGTTCAATATTGTTTTGGTTCATGAATCTTTTTCTCCGTATGTTGTTTATTTTTTCCTGGAAAATGACTGGTTTCGCGGAATGATTTATTCCACAGTTTTCTGTATCGGCATTTTTCTCGGGATGCTTGATGCGCTTTCCACTTGTCAATACGCTGGAAACAACGTAGGGGAGATTTTTTTGTCACCGTAACTTTGGGTTGGCTTAGGCGATTTCTTGTTTTTCAGAAGTCACCTTCGATGCCGCCCTGTTTTAGGGTTGAAATCTTAAAATAATCTGAGTAATAGCACGGTATTAAGGTTATTGCTGAAACGTTTCTTTTCTAATTTTCTAATTAAGACCTATTTACAGTAAATACGTTTGTCTATTAGACATAATTATGCAAATGTTTCCAATATTTCATAAATTTTATGAATAAATCTCAACTATCCTTTTATTCCATTCTTGCTTAACTGTATCAAAAAAGAAATGGTGAAGCAAAATAAAAGCTAAACACATGAAAAAAAAGGAATTCCCCAAAAAGTGGGAACTTGTGTACTTCCCCCACATTTAATTGGAAGCGAGGTGAAAAAGAGCATGTTCGAGTTAACAACTATCTTATGGATAGGGCTGGGAGCTGGCGCAATACTGACGGCTTTCGCGGAATACGCCGTTTCATATCGAAGAAGAGTGAGAACCGCACCCTGCTAAAATAACGTTATTCAATTTTGAGGGAGCAGAAAAAAATGTACCAACCCATTATCATCGAATGTCAAACCAAGAACATTAACCTAAACTGTGAAGATTGCATCGCACACAAAACGTGCAATCTTCAAAAGAAAACTGACGACGAAGAAACAAAGATACAATCAGAACTGGCTGAATTCCCAAGGCAATGCCACTGAAAAACCTTTTTCCCAATTTTCCGAAAACAATTCTGTGGTCCCTTAAAACTAAAGATTTAACTATTAATCCTTCCACGAAGATAAGGAAGGATTTGCATCGCCTTGTCGCTGAAATCACTGCAGTCAAAAAGAGTTTTCTTGTTTGTTGCAGCTGGATTAACTGCGTTTCTTCTTTACTTGTATTATTATGTAGGCACAGGCAACTTCGTGGACGTAATCAAACAGGCAAATCTTTACTACTATACCTCTGCATTTGTCGCGTTCATTATTGCAAGCCTCTTTTCAGCTATAACCTGGCATAGTCTTCTGGATACTCTCAATCTTAAGAACAGCCTACGGAGGGCACTGCTATTGACGTGGGCAGGCTACTTCTTTGACGCCACTCTCCCTGAGCCTGGTTGGTCAGGAGATATTTCCAAAGCGTACATGTTGAGCAAAAAGACCGATGAAGACGCGGGTAAAATTGTGGCCTCGGTGGTTAGTCAAAAAGTTATAGGTATGGCTGTTACCATCGTCTTGTTAGTTGTGGGTTTTGGGTTGTTGGCAGTCAACGTTACCTTGCCAACACAGGTCGTGGTTTTCTTCGGCGTTGTAATGACAGTTTCCGTTGGTTCTTTTCTGATTGTTTATTCCATGAGCACAAGTCAAAAAGCGACGAAAACAATTCTCAACAAGTTTATGATTCCTGTGCTATCCTTCTTTCTGCGGAGCCGCTTCAATCAAACTCAGTTTCGTGCTGACGCGGAAAAATTCTTGAACATGTTTCACAAGGGCATTAACACTTTGAGCTCCGAGAAAAGAGCATTGCTTCGTCCCGTAACGTTTTATATCATAAGCGTGGCATTTGACGTATCAGTAGTCTTTTTTGTCTTCGCCTCGCTAGGTTACCCTATCCCCATTGACAGGGTGCTCATTGTTTACGCGTTAACGGGCACTTTAGCTTCAATCGGCGTATCTTTCGTTGGGTTAACTGAAATCATCATGAGTACCGCGTATCAGGTGCTCTTGGTTCCCTTAGCTGTAAGCTTCTCAGTTACATTACTGACGCGAGTGATTACGCTCTGGTTTAAACTCGTACTTGGCTACGTGACTTTCCAGTTGGCCGGCGTTGGAATCTTGCTAAGCAAAAAACAAACGCGCACGGCACCGAGCCAAGCTGATGGAAAAATATTGCCTGTCATGCGTGACTCCTAGAAAAATATTTTAATGCATACGCGACAACAGTATATGAGGATTATAACATGCCAACAGCGTTTGTATTGATCAACACCGAAATTGGTTCTGAAACTGACGTTTTGAAGGAGTTAAAGAAAGTTGAGGGCGTAGAAGAGGCGTCAGCAGTATACGGCGTCTACGACATTGTGGCGCGAGTTAGAGCCGACACCATGGACCGATTAAAAGAAATCGTAACATGGCGCATCCGCAGACTTGACAAAGTACGTTCCACACTCACGATGATCGTTGTAGAAGAGAAGCAGTAAAATCAAATTCTTTTTTCCTCTACGTTTTAACCGAAAAGAAGTCGTTAAAATTCATTTTTCCCTTTAAAGAAACTGTTGTAGCTAAAATACACGCACATAATTTTAAAGCGTAAACTATCGAATTAATTGCAGGTGAAGATTTTGCAGAAAAAGAAGGCTGAATTCAAATGTCCCTGGTGCGACCTACATTTTCAAGATAGCAAAACGTTGGACATGCACGCCCGACTTCACTATGCAAAAGATGCCCAGGCTCAAACTTGCATAGCAATTTAACAAACTTATTTTCTGATGCTTATTGTAGTATATTCGCAGTAGTCACATACCTTTATTTTAGCGGATTCTGATTGATAAGCACCATTAACATTATCCGAACGGATGTTTTGTTTTGAGGAATAAGGCAGTAGCCAAGGTTTACGTAGCCATTTTGATAGCCATTGTTGCCGTTGCAATTGCAATCGGAGCGTACGCCATAACTCAAACAGGACTACCCAGTGGCACACCTGAGACATCGCCCTCACAGTCCCCCACCCCGAATTCAACTCCATCACCGACCCCAAAAACAACGTCAATCAATACGCCCACAGCTACCACTCCTGCGTCTCCAACGCCGACACCTAGCCCCAAACCTATTGTGACCCCTTCCGCCACACCTTCACCTACACCATCGCCAACCCCCACCGCTACTCCAACTCCCACCCCAACTCCTACTCCAACACCCTCCCAATTGCCTTCACCGACTCCGGTGCCTACGCCAGTTGTTACGAAGGCGATAAACTGGGGAGGGTACGTAATTGCCTCCGACCTTCAAACCCCACAACCAATAATAGCCAGTGTTAATGCCTCGTGGATAGTTCCAACAGTTGCGCCATCGGTTGATGACACATTTTCAGCAGTTTGGATTGGCATCGGAGGCCAATTTCCAATGGACACCTCTCTTATTCAGTGCGGAACTGAACAGGATTCAATTAGGGGTCAACTTGTCTATTCCGCGTGGTATGAGTTGCTCCCCAGAACTTCAGTCACTATCCGCACCATTTTGGTTTCACCTGGAGACCAGATGCAGGCATCAATTCAGCTTGTTGACGTCGCCCTTAGTCAATGGTCGATTAACATAACCGACGTTACAACGGGGCTTTCATTCCAGAATACTTTCCGTTATAATTCAAATAGGCTGTCCGCTGAATGGATAGTGGAAAGACCCACAGTCAACCGGGTCATTGGCGCTTTGGCGGATTTTGGAAGCGTAACCTTCGAAGATTGCCAAGCAAACGTTGGTTCGATTTCAGGAAGCATAACCAGTTTTCCCGCACAGGAAAGCGTGATGTATTCATCTACCTCTCCAGGAGTTAACTCTGTTCAATTAACCGATGTCTCCGCACTCAGCGTTGATGGAACAAGCTTCACAGTGAGTTACTTAGCGTCTGGATGACAAGATTACAAGAGAAATGAAAAATATGTCTAAACCTACAAGAAAAATTTGGCCCTACCTCATCGTAGCAATCGTAGCAGTAACTCTGATAGCGTTGTTCATCGCCGGTTCGCCCCGCTCAGCCCAAATCCTGTATCCTGCAGAGGTCCGTAATTACCAAGGAGAAAACCTCGCGTCCATAGCGGAAGTTGAAGAAAACGCCATAAGAGGAATCCAGCAAATCAACGAATCCACTTATCAGCTAACCGTAACGGGACTCGTAAATCAAACATTGAATCTTTCTTACAGTGGGGTTGTAAATGGCTTCCAGAATTACCAGAAAGTCGTCACTATTTTCTGTGTAGAGGGGTGGCAGGCAAAAATTCTTTGGGAAGGCGTCTTGGTGAAAGACCTGCTGACGAAAGCAGGAGCAAACATGAGTGCACCCGTAGTTATATTTCGAGCCTCTGACGGCTATTCAACCGCGCTTCCACTGAGCTACATTGTAAACAATAACATAATACTGGCGTACAAAATGAACAACATAACTATTCCACCAGAAAGAGGCTTCCCATTTGAACTGGTGGCGGAGAGCCAATACGGCTACAAATGGATAAAATGGGTAACCCAAATTGAAGTTTCAGACAACGCAAACTACTTGGGTTACTGGGAAAGCAGAGGATACCCAAACAATGCCACATTAAGGTAAAACCGAGCAACATCCTTATCGAAAACTAAAGATCGCCCCAAATCCTCGCCTGAAGCATGCGGAGCTAAAACTTTGCTATCAAGGGATTCATCGTTGACAATAAATTATCAGAAAGCGAAGATAAGAAAAATTCAAACAAGAGTTAAGAAATCACAAGAAATCTGGCCGAGGTGAGTTACCTCAGACCCGAGTGGTGATTTCTCTTCTTCTGAGTTGCTTTCAGATTTTTGTGACTGCTTATCTTGTCACAACTTTGCCGGCGGTATTTGTTGTTGATTAGACTATGTTAACTGAAGGTGGTGTAGTTTTGTTTAACAGCGTGAAAAAAAGAAGAGCTGAAAAAAAAACACTAACCAAAAGCCTTCTATTTCTAAAGGCTTACTTAGAAGAAGTGGAAAAGAAAGCGGACACCGAACGCGAACCTTCTCTTTCTTCACACTATTTTCTACACTCTTCACACTGCCACTTCACACTACAATTTGACATTTTCTTTCTTGAAGCCTTGACCCCATTGAAGGCAAGGGTGCTGCTTCTATTCGGATTTTGTTCTCTGTTGTCATTGTTTTGCAGATTATGTTAAGTGAGCCTTCAGTGAAGTTGAGGACTGCTTCTCCGTCTTTTGTTAGTTGATAGACTTTTCTTGGCCTTTCAGAGTTCATGTTCCACATGCTTTTGACGTAGCCTTTCTTCTCCAGCGTTCCTAGTAGAGGGTAGATGGTGCTTGGTCCGAAGTAGACGCCGAAGCTTTTGCGTATTTTCGTTATCACTTGGTAGCCATGCATGGGTTGTTGGTCAAGGATCTGAAGGATAATCATATCGAGAAGGCCTTTGGCGAGTTTGGTTTGGATTTCTTTTTGGTAATTATTGATCATTTTGCTTGTTTCCTATTTGTTGTTGTGTTGTACGAGTGTACAATATGTCTTTTTAAGACACATTTCTTATGTCTTCATAGTACGCACGCACCCTCTTAAACCCTCACACATAACTCAAGCATATCAAAACATCCGGGAAACCTCAATTGTCGAACCCAAGAACATGTCAAGACATGAAATGTAGCTTAAAAACCATTATTTCAAACGTATATTTCGCTTGTAGGGAACTGTACAACAGATCGACAAAAAACCTTCTAATCTCCATCTAAACTTGGAAAAAAAGGATGTGGAACTACGGCAACCCTGACGCCGCTCGCTAAGCCCTCCAGCACCTTCCGATCAACATCAACAAGCTCCTCGTCAATAAACTGGTAAAGATTCAACGGCCACTTCCAAACAACCGCGAATACACAACAACAAAGGCGACAGCTGGCTTTTCTCTGGAGAGAACCGCAGAACGAACAATGTTCAAATCCTTCATCAGGTTGACAGCCTGCGGAATAATAGGTACGTCCAACTGCCAGTGCCAATAAGATATTGCGGCAAGAACTAAGTAACCTCAAGATTATTATGGACTTTGTGTTGATTAATTAATCTACGCTCCAACGTGCTTACCAATAGCTCAGGAGCCTACAGTTTAATGTTATGAAATTTTTTTGTTTGCGTAATTTCAGACAACGTACAACGATGGTAGAAAAATCTTCCGAAAGCGAAAATAAGGTGTTTGCTATGAAACTATCGGAATACCAAGAACGGCCGAAAACAATCAAAAGTGGTCGAAGTCATAGAAAGGCATGGAAAAGTGGCCGAGGTGAGGTAGCTTGGTAGCCTAGAGGCCTGTGGAGCCTTTTGCCTGGGTTCAAATCCCAGCCCCGGCCCATCCAATAACATTGCTGAAATAGGCTAAATCTGAGCTTCTTTTCGTAATTGCGGCAATGAGGCGGATTTTCAGATTTTCCCCTTTCAAAAACCCGCCTGCACTATGAAAAACAAGCCTGATTCAGCCTCTATCTGGCAAACAGACCGCAACAATTGAAGATGGAGTCAGTCGCGTCCATGAGGTTTCGATTTTTCGTCTACACTCTTTAAAAAGGTGACTCGACTTTGTGCCCGTTCAAAACTGATTCTTGCTCTTTCTACCAACAAACATCAAGTTTTGAATCGCAGGTAATTCCTCTTCACGGTTGATATAAGAACAATCACATATGTATTCGGAAGTGGGAAGAAACCTAGTTCTTGGTCAAGCTGTTCTAATTAGCAGAACATGTCTGTTCTTCAAGGAGAGTTATATTTATCCATGTTCATTGGAGTAATGAGGGACATGAAGAAAGCACACTCAGTAGTAACTGTCATCTTGACACTATTGGTTTCACTGGTGATTGGATTGCATGTTGTTGAGTTGGCACAGGCTCAGATTTCTGCAACTGTGACCATAAACCCAGACGGCTCAGTAACAGGAACAAACAATATCCAGCGAAATGGTAATGTGTACACTTTGACTGGCAACATTTCTGGCGGCATTCAGGTTCAAAAGAGCTATATTGTAATTGATGGGCAAGGATTTACCATTGAGGGGAATAGTCAATATGCGAGAGGAATTGACCTTTCAAACGGGGTGGGACAAGACCCCACGCATTCCATGATTAATAACGTAACGGTTCAGAACTTAAAAATCATAGATTGTTATTATGCGATAGACAACTCAAATACTAAAAATAACACTTTCATTGGAAATTACATAGCAGACTGTGATACAGGCTTCTGGATTACAGGTAGCAGCAACAACACCCTCATGCACAATACAGTTAAGGACTGTGTAACTGGTATCTCCATAAATTATGCAGGTTTTAACATAATCACAGAAAATAACATTATAAACAATAGTCTGTTGGTTTGGCTTTCCACCGAGCCTTTTGTAGATGGGAATTATTGGAGCAACTATCTAACAAAGTATCCGAACGCAAAGGAAATAGAAAAGTCAGGGTTTTACAATCTTTTTTGGGATACACCCTACAATTACGGTGAAAGTTTAGGAAACTACACCGACAGCCATCCACTGATAAATCCAATATCAACTTCATCTATTTCCGCACCCACTTCAACGTCAAGTCCTATCTATGCCTCAATTTTGTCACCTTCACCGAGCCAAACCCTTGAGCCTTCCCCTTCAATCCCAGAATTCCCAACATGGATAGTTCTTTCCTTAATAGTTGTCGCCTCAGCGTTTTTGATAGCTATGAGAAAACGGCGATAACTTGCTTTTTTTCCTCAGCATCAATCTTTCATATTTGACGACAGTTTAGTCACAACCCTCCCCACTTCAGCCCGTAGTTTAAAAAACATTCACTGCAAGACAACACCTCCGCCGCAAGATTTTGACAAAATAATGTTAATTGTGTTTTCAGAGTTTGGACGAGAGTGTGGACCTCTTCCCCGCCCATCAACTAACATGCCTGAAACAGACTAAATCTGAGCTCATTTTCGTGATTGCGCCAATAGAATAGCTCTTCAGTTTTTCCTCTTCTGAAAACCCGTCTACACTCTGAAAAAAGCCTGATTCATCCCCTATCTGGCAAACAGATCACAATATTTGAAGATTAGGTTAAGTATTGTCAATGAGATTTCAATTTTGCGTCAACACTCTTAAAAGAAGTGTTTCAGTTTAGTTTCTCGTATAAGCCATGAGTTTTTCAGTCATTCGCCTAAGTTCTAAAAAAACAATGACTCTTTTTGCTAAAGGAAGATTCGCGCTGGAATATAATGCGGTTCTCTTCGGAGCTGAAATGTTTGGCGATATCTCCCCCGCAATCCCTCCTTTTTTCGGTTCCTCAATTTTTTCTTTTTGTTAGTTGCATCAGAGAAATTTGGGACTGAGTGGGCATTGGAAAAGGGTGCCAGCTAGCTCATTGGGTTTCCGTTCTCTATCTCGCCTATATTTCTGTTCCAGAGTCCCAGCAAACCCTAATTCTAAAAGAGATGAAGCCTGCAGGAGAAACAACTGCACCTGTGCATTGCCTAAATTGGGATTACTTCGAACCCTAAAGGCAACGAAGATTGTACTCGCAAACCTATTTTCAATCTTTTAACCAAAAAAGCATGTTGAAATTGTACTGGGCCGCTAAGATCTGAACACGGGTGTCAAGTAGAGGTTTCACCTGTAATCTTTCTTTCACAACAAAATGGTGTTGGAAATGAATCGCCGTAATTGTTACCCTAACAGAGCTTCTTACAAGAAGCGTTTGAGAAGAGCTACATTGCTGTTGCAACAATGATTACAGCAATAAGAATAGCTATTCTTTTTCGATCCCCCTTATCTCCCCGTCGGGCTTCAAATACAGCAGCACAATCGCCTCTCATCATATCAAAAATAGGTAAATGAGTTTTCAGAGGTTAGAATAAACCCCAGCTAATCTTTAGCGGTCATCTTACAATTTAGAGCCTAAAACGGTTTGACTTTCCATTACTGTTATATGCAAGCAAGGATTTCGGCTTTTTCCCAAAATGACCGATGAGTCTCAGGATGGTCCTCACCGAAATTTATAGGCACATAGACTTTAGGCGTGGTTAGTACGATTTTTTTGCGTATTGTTTGCTTCAGCTCGTAGAGAAAACGGAAGCCGTCTTGCTTAGGCAAATGTTCAATCAATTCGATTGCTATGCAGGCGTCAAAGGATTTTCGTTGAAAAGGCAGGCAGGTTACTGACGCACATACAACTTGTTCGTACCGTTTTGCTTGCCGCAAATAAGGTTTGTATCTGTCGATGCCTATTACAGATATACCTTTTAGCAAATACCCCCACCTACCTTCGCCACATCCGCAATCCAGTATTGTTGATGGCTTAGACTGGCGCATTTTTTGTAATATCGATTTTTCGTTCACCCATGAGTGTTGATGATTGCTGGGGGGGTATGGATGCCGATTCGCTTGGAGAAAACGCACAGCACCTTTGTTGTACAGCTTATGAAGGAACATGTTAGGATTGACAAAAAACTGTTTACTCGCATCCAAACCTCGACTAATTATTGTGTAAAGTATCATGTAGGGATATCTGGCATACAGCTCTGACTTGTCCGAATGAACAGATATTTTTCCAGGGTGAACTCGTGTTTCATGTAGAATTTCGGGAATCGCGACGATTTTCCATCCCTTTAGGCTTGCTCGGATACCAAAGTCCCAATCGTCCAGACTATGCAATCGCTCATCGTAAAAGCCCACCAATTTGTTGGGTGATAACGGGTAGTTATTGTTGACGGAATCTGGAAACACCATATCATCTGACACGGCATTGCTGGCGTCGCACGGGAAGTACAAGGCTCGTTTTACCATCATCGGGCCCATTTGGCCGCCTGGATCTCGGAGGATACTGTATTTGTGGGGTAATGAACGCGGGAAACGAACGTTGTAAGAAGCTCCAAATTCTTTTGTGCCCGTGAAAACTATTCCCACTTTAGGATCCTGAGTGATTGCCTTGAGGCTTTTTTCCACATAAGTAGGAGCTAATTTATCAACCGCGCATAGGCAAATAATGTAATCTCCGTTGGATGCAATCAAGCCAGCATTGGCTACCCGCGCAGTCGTGGAGTTTTCCCTGTGTTCTTGATATAGGTACCTAACATTTGGGTAATTCCTTACTACTTCCTCTGTATTATCAGTTGAACCGTCGTCGATAACAACAATCTCCAAGTTTTTATAGGTCTGGTCAAAAACGCTTTCTATTGCCTCAGATATAAAATGTGAACAATTACGAGTAGGGATAATCACGGTTACTAAGGGTGCGTGAATGTTAAATTCCGGCAAATTCAGCTCGACCGGAGAGTTACTTCGGTTTCAAGTGCCTGCCTATCTTGCTCTAAGCTTGTAATGGTTTTTTGTGCTGTCATTTTTCCATCGAAGGCCCCATTTTTGAGCTGGAACTCCCTATTTCTCTAAGATATGTATAGCGCTTATGAAAAGAAAATCTGAATTCAAAATTCAGACTTAGAAGTCCTAAGTATAAAATATGGCTGAAGATGGAATCAATTCGATTGGAGAAAATAACTTAGTCTGAGGCTTTGAAATGGCACAAGTTCTTCAAAAACCCCAAGTAATATTAAGTCTTCAACAAGAAGAACCGACAAAACAAAAAAAGCTGAGGATCAGCGTGGTTATGGCCGCTCATAACGAAGAAGAATACTTGCCCTACAGCTTGAATAGCCTCGCAGGAGCACCTATTGACGAACTAGTCATTGTGCTCGACCGCTGCACTGACAGTAGCCTAGAAATAGTCAAGAATTTCAAGTGTAACTTCGAGAAGAAGATTATTCAACTCCACGAGAAGCGCTGGAAAAACCCCACCGCTGAACCCTTTGCCCTAGCAGCAAAAGCAGCCACTGGCGACATTGTTTATGTTTTGGGCGCAGATATTTACGCTGACCAAAAAATCTTCCATGCAAACTGGTCAAACATAGATTATCGTAGTTGGAGCCATGAAGGTTATCCATTGACAAAAAAAGAACGTATGCTAATGGTTCAAATAAGAGAAAATACAGGAAATTTTTATGAAAAACTTAAGTGCCGACTGGTTGGTTTGAGATTCGCAACAGGCGTCTATGCTTACAGGAAATATGTTTATGACGTGGTTCAACATCAGGATTACGACGCAGAAGATCAGCTTTTCCTTAACACCTGTGCGAAAAAGCGGTTCAGATATAAATTCGAAAGTAGTCGTTGCCTGCATCTGAGGCCCGATTGCGACCGCAGCATTAAATTCAGAGCACAAATAGGAGTAACGGATTATCATGTACCCATTTGGAAGGCAGTATTTTATTCGTTCAAGTCTCTCAATTCGATGTATTTCAAGGAATATTGGAAAACCAAGTTATCTGTTCAGATTTGAGAGGACAAAATAATCACCGAAAACGTTCAATCTTGAAATCTGGGTGTTAACCTCAAAAACCGACGTTAGAACTAATTTCGGACTACTTTCAATCAAATCGTTGAAGAAGCGGTAAACAGATGGAACTCACGAACATAAACAAAAACTCTTAACAAGCCAGGGAATTAAATACGCTTACGAAGCAAGCAGCAAGTTAAAAGGCCTCATTTCAAATTTTTTTACAAAAAAGAAAACTGTTTGCAGAGTTCCCCCTAAGTCCAGAGTTATCAGGACATTGCTTCTATGCAGTCAGAGGCTCTTGTTGGCACAAGTGCATAGTTGTAGCGACTGTAAATGCAATTTCAATTTTCTTTGAGCCCCCTTCGTTACGAGGAATTAAATCTTAAAAATTTGTTAATTTTTAAAGTTTCTGCGGCAGCAGAGAAGCCAATTTCCGAATCTGAATTCTGAATCTATACTTCAAAGTCTAAAGTGTAAAGTATATCTGAAAGCAGAATTGGATTCGTTCAAAAAGTGAAACCAATTACAAGGAAATGTTCACAAATTGAAAGTCTTAATGTCACATGTACGTTCCAGCACCCGTTTATTGCTTCGAAAAAATGAAAATGTATGGAAATTGACTCGGAACGTTGTCAAGGCAACGAGTAAAAAAAGCACAACTAAACTTACCATAATGGCTGAACCAACGAATGTATGTAATTTTAAATGTGAACATTGCTTTAATCCCATAATGACTCGTCCCAAGGGGTTCATGGCGCTTGATGATTTTAGGAAATACGTTGTTGATCAAAACCTTTCACATCTTAGTCGCGTCAGTTTTACTGGATGGGGTGAACCTCTGCTGCACCCAGACATAATTAAGATGATAAATTATGCTGAGGATAAAGGTGTACGTACCACAATGCCGACCAATGCGTCGCTACTGACGACAGATAATATTGACAGAATATTGAATAGCAAATTGGATGAAATCAGATTTAGCATAGACGGATTCGACAAAAGTTACGAAGCTGTAAGAAAACACGAATATTCAAAAATTCATAAGAACATAATGCAGTTTTTGACTTCCCGCAAGGAATATGGGTCCCATATTGATGTTACCTTTGTATGCGTTGTAAATGATGTAACTGCGCCTTTGATTAAAGAATGGGAAACTTATTGGCGGCGCTATGGGCACACTGAATTTCAGCGAACCGCAAAACTTCATGGAGTTCGAACTCGACCTTGCACAATAATTGGCCACACTTGGTATGTTTGGTACAGTTTGGATGTTTCTCCTTGTTGCTTGGATTATGACGGGCAGATAATCCTCGGTAACTTAAGAGTTAACAACATCGAGGAAATAATGAATAATGAGAAATTCAGGGAATTGAAGATCGCAAATAAAGCCAAAATTTGGCCAACAAGATGCAAAAGTTGCGTAGAGTGGGAAGGCAAAATAGAGATACCGTTAACATATCGGTTTTCGTCAAAAGAATAGAAGGAGATGATTCGATTTGATGCCGCTCAAATGTATAATTAAGGATTCCCGAAAAATATTTACACCAATTTACTGCGCACTTCGTAAAAATATGATGCCGTTCAAAAGCAAAATAAAGGAATCTAGAAACTCTGCAGTCGCTCAAGTATACTTGACTCTTCGCCATATCAAGCGCGGCGAGTTTTGGTTCATAACAATAAACGAAGCAGTAGCAATGACTGGTGACTGGGTAAAATCAATGGCAAACGATTTTGACTTAGTTATTGCTATTCCAAGAAGCGGTCTACTTTTCGGGGAGGTTGTCGCTCAGAAACTCGGAAAACCGATAACCACCCCTTCAAGCTTTTCTCAAAATCAATACTGGTGGACAAACCAATTGGGTAGTGAAAAGAAAGCGCCATTTAGAAGAGTGTTACTATTTGATGATTCAGTAACAAGAGTCCATGGAACAATGGAAAAAGTATATTCTAAACTTAAAGCTGATCATCCCGAATTGGAAATCATAAAGTCTGCCTTGTTTTGCACCGAGAAAACGAAATCATTCCTCGACCGCTACTATACTGTTCTGCCGCCAACTCCACATAGGTTTGAATGGAATCTTATGCATGCCTTCACAGGGCCAACTGCGTCAGACATGGATGGAGTTCTCTGTGAAGAATGCCCTGATGGCGCAGACGGAAACGAAGCACAGTATTTAGACTGGATTAGAAAAGCAATACCCAAGTACATCCCTGCATTTGAATTGGAGGCAGTAATTACGAGTCGGCTAGAGAAATACCGTCCCCAGACAGAAGAATGGCTGAAGCATAACAACGTTAAGTATAAAAGGTTATACATGTGGGAGCTCCCATCAAAAAGCCTAAGGACACGAATGGGACACGTGCAAACCAAAGTCGATGCTCTTTTGCAGATTAAGCCTGTCTGGTATTGGGAAAGCAGCCTTTATGAAGCCAGAGAAATTCACGGAAAAACGAAAATTCCTACTCTCTGTATAAGCAGCTTACAAATTTTCCCATAGCAGCCCACAATCGGGCAAAGCACAACGTTCAGGCCATGGAACACTCTCTTCGTAAAAGCACTCAATCGTGGAATCTTTGCTATTACTCCAACAAAACTATATAGCAGCAACGAACTCGTAGACGCGATTGAAGGAAAAAATCTATAGCAAGAGGAAATAAACAAATAACTCTGGCTATCTTACTTGTAATGTCTCAACCAGAAGAGCAAGCACGTAAGACGGAACTAACAGAGGAGCAAGTCGCACAAACCTTGTACCAGTGAACATTAGCTCTTACCAAACCGTGCAACATGGCGCGAGACACGCGGGCTAAAAATCCCATGCCAGAGAGAGCTTGGCTTAGAGAGGCGCACCGCCCCACAGTGAAGCTATAGTGTTAGGTTACATGGGAGACAATCCAGCCCGTTAAGAAATAGCAGGAGAAAACTTTGGCGACATTAGAAAAATCAACGATTACCTTTGAACCGAAAAACCGCGATGAACTTTCCGTTTTCTTCAACTCCCATAAAGAAGAGTACCACGAAATGTGGGTAATTTTAACAAAAAAGCGACATGTGAATCCTCAGCCAGTCTCGTTTGCTCAAGCTGTTGCCGAGGCGGTTAAGCAAGGACTAATCGACAGCCAGACAAAAACCTTAGACGAACAGAAATATGCTATACGCTTTACAAAAAGAAAAAACATGCCGGCTAAAAAATGAAAAATATTTGCCCGACATCAAGTTACCTTTTGAAAAAAGGCGTCGTTGAGTACTTGAAACCAGTTTTCAACCGCCAAGGTAGGAATCTCCTTGAGCAACTAAAAAAGGAAGTAAAATTATGATTTCAGCTGTTTCTTTATTGCTTCTTCAGCTACTTTAACTGCTTCAGGCAGTTTGTCTGGTTTGGTGCCTCCGCCTTGCGCGAAGTTGGGTCTTCCGCCGCCACCGCCACCGAAAATCGGCGCTGCATCCTTGACGGCATTACCGGCATTGACGCCTTTCGCAACCGCTGTGGTTCCTGCCATTATTAAGATTTTTGCGGATTTTTGGTCAGCGGCGAAAAACAGAGTGATTGTGGCTTCGTTACGTTTGATGATTTCGCTGGCTGTCTGCAACATTCTGTTTGTATCAGTCTCAGTTCCAAAGTCACGCTTCACGAGCTTTACACCTGCAACCTCTTGGGCTTCTGCGACGACTTCAACCAAAGCGCCGCTTTCCTTTGCTGTCAGCTCTTTGAGCAGCTTTTTCTTCTCGGTGTTTGCTTCCTTAAGCTCCCGAACTAGCCGCTCGGCAGTTTTATCTAACTTCTCTAAAGGCGCACTCAACGTTTGTGCAACCTTCTGCAGCAACGTTTCCTGATTCTGAACTGCCTTCACGGCTTGCATGCCCACCGCGTAAACCAATCGTTCTACGCCGTCCTGCACACGTTCGGTGTAGAGGATTTTAATGAAGCCGATTTCGCCCGTGGTCTTGAGGTGCGTTCCTGCGCATGCTTCGACATCCCAGTTGCCAGTTTTCACCACTCGGATTTCTTTTCCAGGAACAGCTCCGCCCTGGTAAAGACGGAAACCGTAGCGTGATTCCGCTTCGTTTCTCGAAAACCACGTTGTCTCCACAGTCATGTTTGCAAGGACAGCTTCGTTTGCCAACGTCTCTATTTTGTGGACTTCTTCCTGAGTTAACTTACGATAATGCGTGATATCTAACCTAGTGCTTTCGATGCCTTTCTGGGTACCGCTCTGCCAAACGTGATTCCCCAAAGCGCGCCTAGCAGCGCCATTGATCAAGTGGGTTCCAGTATGAGCCTTCATCAGTGAATAACGACGTTCCCAATCCAATATGCCTGTTAAAGTTGAGTTTTCTTTCGGAAGCGGATTCTCAGTTTTGACTTTGTGTACAACGACTCTGCCGATTTTTTGAACGTCCACAACCTCGGCTTGCACACCGCCACCATAAGCGAAGTAGCCATGGTCAGTTGGTTGGCCGCCACCTTCAGGATAAAAGCAAGTTCTGTCTAAGACGACGTATTCTGCGTTTACCACTTTGAGGACTTTTGCATCCCACTCCCGAGTGTAAGGTTCAGCGTAGAACATCAGCTCCGTTGGTGAAAGCCCCTCGACAGCCGATTTCTAGAGCCTGATCGGCTTCAGATTCCTCTTCAGTCGCCTTGTTAGCTACCATATGACGTTGAGCTACCAGCGAATAGAAATTTTCGGGAACATCAACTTTCACGCCTTCCGCCTCTGCAGCCTGCTTGACTATTTCGGGAGGCAACCCATGTGAATCGTAAAGTTCCGAAAGCGTATCGTTCGAGATTTGGCTGGTGTTTTTGGCTTTAAGGTCTGCTGCGATGCGTTTCACCATGGCTTCGCCGCGTTTCAACGTATCTTCAAACTTTTCCTGCTCAACTTTGAGCATCTCGATGATTTCGTCACGCATCTGTTTAATCTGCGGAAAATCCGTTCCCCATTTGGCAACTTGCAAGTCTACGATGTCGTAGAACTTGTCTGGGTTCATGTCTAACCCGCGCATTAAGCGGTAAGCCCTTCGGAAAAGCAGTCTTGCAAGGTATCCTTCCTGGATGTTACTGGGCACTACGCCTTCGGAAAGCATGAAGCATAAGGTTTTAGTGT
The DNA here is from genome assembly GCA_963760905.1 of Candidatus Bathyarchaeota archaeon. GTDB lineage: Archaea > Thermoproteota > Bathyarchaeia > Bathyarchaeales > Bathycorpusculaceae > JADGNF01. The sequence goes on along the minus strand of CAVXEQ010000001.1, from coordinate 593,218 downwards.
GGTCTGTAAGTGCCCAAGCGTTCTCGATGGGTATGAGCTCTTTTTCCAGCGTTGGCAAATCTATGCCCGTGAGTTGAGAAACGCGTTTGCGAAGAACCATGCGGTTAGAAGTTTTGTCAACATTCACCAAACCAGAATACTTCCCTACGCGAGCAAGAAACTCATTGTCCACATGTGAGATACCTGCAAATCCATAAATTTCATTTAACATGTCACCATAGATTGCTTGAAATAAACTAGGGGTGCCTTGACTAATCCAAGCGAAACGATCAATACCGTAACCAGTATCTACTGTACGTATAGGCAACTCAACAAAATCGTCACCCACAACTTTGTATTGCATAAACACTAGAGTGCCAACTTCTAACCCTCGGACAATGCATTCAACATCCGGACCTGCATTTCCGCCGCCAACCCAAACACCCTCTTTGTATATTACTTCTTCAGATGGAATGCCTAAGGCTTCTGTTGCGAATCGTTGATGGTAACGTACGGTTTGGTCTTTCCAATAAATTTCTTTATCTGGATAATTGAAGGCATGGGCTCCTCCCATCTCAAAAATTGTCAAGTGTCTGCCAAACGTGGGTCCAGTATTCGGGATATCCGTTAATCTTATGCTGGGCTGCGAGATCACCAACGGATTTGCCGGAGGCGGTGAAATTCCTTCGGTAACGTAGGGTTGGAAGTCGATGATGCTTGCGTGTGTGAGGTAAATGTCGCTTCTCCAACGCGCAACAACTGGGTAAGGCTTAATCCGCGTGTGACCATTCTTCTCAAAAAAACTCAGGAAGGCTTCTCTCATCTCGGGCAACGAGAAACTTTTCTTGGCCGCAGGGTTGCCTATAAACGTGTAATATCCGCATTCATCGCTGCCTGCTTCACCACAAGTTTCCATTGTCGCGTTTTGAGTCCAGAAGTATTCACCGCATTTTGGGCAGAGTTTACGGATGAAGCCTTCCTGCTTGAAAAACGGAAGTTCGTATGCTTCAGCTGGGAAACTTTTTGACATGCCTTTGCACCTATGCTGCTGTTGGATTTATAGAATTGTCAGATTTAAAGCGTATCCCATATTTTGAATATGCCGCCGTGCCTAACAACCGCTATTTCTTTTAGTTAACCGACAAAATAATTTTGAGCGGACGGCATCATAAAAATTTAGACAACTTCATACGTTTTAACCTAAACGCAAGGTTTTGAGCCCTAAAGAAACGAAAAAAGGATCAAAAAACAAATCAGAGACGTGACTAGCATACGCTTTACAAAGCGAACACCCAAAATGGTGCCAACAGCAGTTCCGAGAGATAACATGCTTAACTCAGAAGTTAATTACTCTTTAATTCAATCTTTTTGTCTGCTTTTCGCCAGCGGAGATGAACCTGCACTCGATTGATGTATCCATCCCGTTCCAGAGAAAGTAGGCTACGGTGAACCGACGCGTATTCTTTAGATTTATATTCCACCATTTTGCCAAAAATCATCTCAGCTATTTCTTTTGTCGTCATTTCAGGTTTTATCTCTAACATTCCCAAAATTCTTTTTTGGTTCATAGAAAGACGGGTCAAATCCTACACCAAACTCTTGAAGACTTCAATAATTTATCTAACAACAGCGTAAGTTATAACAGCAGTTCCGATAACTACCATATATCAAAAACAGGAAGAATGACCAAAAGAACATTTCGGTGCTCTAATTAACGAAATAATTTCGGATCTAAATAAACTTGAAAAACTTCAGCCAATGACCATTTTTGTTGAGAAAATCATCAATAGATAGCTTCATTGTGCATAGTTCTAAATTATTTCGTCAAAAGATGAAAAGCTGGTGTTAAATCTTTGAATGCCATTCCTCAAACAGGGTTACGGAAGATTCGCCGTGCTTTTCCAAGCCGTAACGTCTAAGAGGTTTAGTCAAATGCCGCTGAGACCTGGTGCTGGTTATGTACAACCCAAGCTTCAGATCGCGCTGCTGGGCAACATCTATTTTCTGGACATTTGAGAATTTAGTTTTACATTTCTCGCATTTGAAGCCTTGATTTTTGCCCATTGATTTTAGGTGTTTGCCGCAGTTTGGACACTTTGGGTTCTGGACCTGCATTTTTGGAGCAAGTTTAAGAATATTGATTTTTTCGAGGTTAATGGTTAAAGGCTTACATCCATTCGGCTTGCGGATTGCCCCATAAACTTCGATTTCATCGCCAACCATAAGTTGCCTTGCAATTTTGCGCAAAGCCCCTGTAGGTTCATATGCTACACAATCCACTTCTGAAGTTTGGTCCTTTATGGCGAAAACTACGTGTCGAACAGGAACCACTTTGGGGTTACGTGAAACTCTGCCTTTGGCCACGATGCTGCTGTAAGGCTGCGCCTCTCCAAGTGTATCTACGTGTTTAAGGTGCATATCAGTACCTTGATTACTTCGGAAAATCACCCAGCGTTCCACCGGCTCAAGCGGCTTTACCATACTGAAACCTTGTTTGACGACTTGCGGTGTTTCGCCTCTGATCCCCAGAAGAATTGGGTCTGGTCCACGTGGAGTAATTATAACTCTTCGCGTTTCCAAATCCACATTATTGAACGTACTAGGCTGTAGCGCAATGTCCATTTTGAAGATTGATTCTTCGTCGACTCTACGTTTTGTGCCGAGGTTTTCTTTTTCGCGGTATGCGATGAGCTCGTAGGTGTGGTCCTGCTTCAGAGTTTCGCCTATGGCGGCTAATGCACCGATTATTCCTCGTTGCGTGTTGTAACCTAAAGCTTCAGCATGGAACTTGCAAATGAGCTGCGTTGCTATTTTGAGAGTAACGATGTCTGTTTCGGCGTTCTTGGCAAAGGCAGTGAGTTCAGGTGGAACTTGTTCGCCATTTAAGAACACGATCCCTGGATCAGTGCCTTTCCAACCCAAATCTGAGCAATCTTCGACCAAACTTATAGTGCGCTCTTTTATTTCGGCTTCCAATGCCTCGTCATATTGTATTCTTAGACAAAGCGCACCGTTTCCACGGGTTTTCCAGGGCACATTCGGGTTTAGTCTGATTAATCGGGGGTAATCAAGGAAAGTTGCGCCGAGTTTTTCCAGTTCCTCAATGAGTAGCGCAGCAACGTACGTGGTGCATCCTTGCCTTGTGGAGTCTGTATCGTCAAAGCCAATATGCATCTGCTGCTTGCCCGTTTGTATCATGTCCCCTGTAGCTTAAGGTTGGTTTCGGAGTGCTAAAAAGATTGTTTATAAAAAACGGTTTTCTTTCATGTTGAGAACTGGTCGCTTGTTACTATTTTTTTAGTGTAGCCTTTATGATACTCTCAAAATTGCAGCTGAAGAAGCCATGCAGGCGTCTCATGGATTCTTTAGATGAAGCTTGCAAGAAAAGAAAATTTCTTATCTTATATGGAACTTGAAAGGCAGAACGGTCAGTCAGTATCTGCATCTTTTCTAGTGGGAAGCTTTTTCAACGACCCATTGTTGCTGTCGTTTTAGTGGCTGTATCTGGGCATGCGATTCTTTAAGAAAATGTTCTTAAACTGCGCTTTACTGGTGCGGCCGGTTCTTCATCCAATCATGCGCGAAAACTTCTGCGACCCCAGATTCTACGGCTTCAACTATCTTCTGTGCAGTATACTCTGAGGAGTCAGCGGGAAACGGCGGACCGCCACCCTCGTTTTCACCCCAGTTTTGAGCTACAGAAGCTTTGATGGTGTTTTTCTCAAAATCCGTGTCAGTTATGTACGGGTATACAACGCTGATGACTATGTTGTCATCTTTGAGTTCTTCGCGTGCCGTTAAGCTGATTTGGGCCAGCGCCCGCTTCATCCCCGCATAGGGGCCGTTGTTTGGCAGGTACATGAGGGCGGTTCCTGAACTCACGTTAACGATTGCCCCCGCGCCTTGGCTGCGCATGACTGGGATAACCTGCTCCATAGCCACAACTGGACCTACCACATCCAAATCAAAAATGTAATGCAAAACGTCGATGTCAGTTTTCTCCACAGGAGCATCATACCCTCTTCCCGCATTATTAACAAGTATGTCTATCCTTCCAAAGTGGTCTTTGGTTTCCTTAACCATTTTTTCGACATCGGGAATTTTCGTCATGTCCGCGGAAACAACGATTGAATTCTGAAGTTTCGATGCTAGCTGTTCTAATTTGCCCTTTGACCTGGCCACCAAAGCAAGCTTTGCGCCTTTTTTGGAAAGAAGAATTGCTGTAGCTAAGCCGATGCCCGATGAAGCACCCGTCACAATTGCAACCTTACCGTCAGGGTTCATGCAAAAACACGACCATTAATTCGTATGAGAATTAAAAACGAAAGTTTCTGAGCGTGTAACCTTTCTCTTGAAGAAGGTTAAGTCTCGGTTATGATAACCGTTAGTTTCGTATGAACCCTGCGGACCATAAGTCTATCATTGATGATCTGAGAGAGCTTGTCCATAGTGTCCGCCTTTATCCGGGCAATTATGTCGTATACACCCCAAAGATAAAACGCTTCCTGAACGCCATCAACCGTCTTAACAGCATTCAAAACTTCACGTTCAGAACCGATTTCCGCGTTTAAGAGGACGTAAGCCATGGGCATCTATATAACCCTCCGACACTTGGATCGAGGTTGGACTCAGAGGCTTGCTTTTAGCTGTGAACTGCGGGGAAACCAAAAAGGGTTATCCAGTTTCCAAACCCCTTCATCCAACCGGCAAAAGATTTTCCGGCATCCCGCTGCATTAGGAGACGATGATGCAATCGGCACATTGGAGCCCAACAAGCGGCGTTTAACATTTTTTGTTTATTCTCCCACTGCCTCTGGATGCACAGGTACCTCTTCGGTCTTGAGAAAATTTAAGAGTATGTGATTGTACCAAGACAGTCACAGATTTCAAAGAGTTTTCTGTTCTAAAGTCTGCATATACGATGTTAAACTCTCAATACACTGGACTTCTCGCCCAACCAAGGCTGAGAAGGCAAGCCAAAAACTGAGATTAGGCTTAATTTTTGCTCGTTCCAAGTTCACTTTTAGTTGGTTAGTTCCCTGTTTGCCTCTCCTATCAAAATCCAGCAGAAGAATAACCTCCAAGGCACCCGTTTGCTCAATTTCGTGCAGAGCCTGCATGAAGGATTTACCGCCGGTCTTAACAGTTAAAACGGCTCCAGCCACGCCAAAACCGCGAAGAGCAGCAACATCTTTTTTGCCCTCAACAGCAATTGGGATTCCTTGTGCTGATTCCGCGGCAAGCTCAGTTAAGATGCACCGGATTTTTTCCTGCTTCTCTTTTAGTCGCGTCGACAACGCTACTTTACCTTGTTACTTTTGCTTCGCGTATGGTTTTTAAACATTCTTTTGCTTCTTTGTTGTTTTCAAAGTACTGTCGCACTGGCTCCAGTATTTTGCTTAGTTCTTCAGCTACACCACATTTAAGGTCCATCGGGTGCAACTTGCCTTCCGTGTAGGCTGCGGCAAGCTCGCTGAAGCTACCGAACTGGATTGAACCCCCAAACTTAGCTGGTCGCTCAATATTGAAAACTGATCTCTCTCGGAAAATAATGTACTTGCATATGTCTAAGATTGGGTTGAACTTTACAGTTTTTTCTGGACAAAATGCCTTCGCCATCTTCTGCTTAATTTCCGTGGGTGAGTCATAAATGAATATGCAAGTGTCTGGCTTACTTTTACTCATCTTTGCGCTGGCAACAGCTTCCTTTTCTTGCCCCTCCGGAATCGGCCAAACCGTAGGTTTCTCCAAGCCTTGCAGCAAGTGATGGTGAACACAGACTGGTTTCCAGTAACCAATTTTTTCTCCAATTTCTCTGGCAACTACGTTCGCTTTGCGCTGATCCATACCCAACTGGCAAATTTTGACGTTGAGATGGAATATATCGGCGACTTGCATGGGTGTGTAAAGGTAGTCGGATACGTAATGTGCTTCGGTTTCTTTGCGACCTGCAATTTCTAAAGTTCTAGTGGTTCGGGCAATTGTGAGGTTTTTGGCGATTCTTACGGTTTTCTCCCAGAACCCAATGTCATCGTAAAGCTTGTCAGAATAAATAAACTCCACTTTGTCGGCTGGAACGCCAAGGCTGATCCAGCTGTGGCGGAAGAGGTCTGCTGCCTTCCTGATGAGTTCTCGGTCTCCACCTAACTTATTATTTAGCCACGCGTGCCAAGTTGACAAATAAGCCTTGAATTGAATACCTGCTTCCACAAAATCCTTCATCTTGTAAGCGCAGATGACGCCAGTACCCAGATGGGCCAATCCTGACGGCTCAAAACCGTTGTAGGCGACTGGATGCGCCTCCGTTTCTAGCAGGCACCTTAAGTCTTCCGGCGTCAGGACCTCTTCAGTTGGAGGTCTGCAGATTAGTCCAATTCGTTTTTCTATATCCAAATGAATCATGCCTTTTGCGGTGTTGCTATGCTCTTATGTGATTGTTGAACTTAAGAATTTAGCCTCAATCATGGAGCCGCCCAAGGTTAAAACGATTTGAACTGATACCTAGCAGTTGGGGGTTCTTTGTTCCGTGCTGTAGATTTTCTTGAATACCTCGAAGCGTAATACATTGAACGGCACACAGTTGCAAACTTTGCTTCTTTGTAAAAATCAATGGGCATATACCGCGAGCATCTTAACGTTTTTTCCACTCCTGAGTCTCGCATTTTATAAAGAGCCCTTTTAGACTCGCCAAAAAATGAAATGTATTCTAAGGGTGTTTTGTCCGAGAATTATGCCTGGAAGGAATGGGTATGTAGCGGTTTGGTTGGCTAATTGATCTTCGGATAATAGTTTTAGGGGATAAATAAAACACGGGCTTGGGAATTATGATTCTTCTTGTTTTGAGAGATAATGTTGACGTCATCTATCAGCCTATAGAGATCGTGATTTCATGATAAGTGCTGCTGGGACTCAACATTTACATCATCATTGAAGCGCAATTTCTGCTGCATCATTTGCTCGCGTCAAGCTGCCTTTGCCCGCCACACATTCAGCTTCCTTCCATAGCTTTTCGAAGTAAGCTTCGACTGACGCGATAAGCGCAAGGCTGTTCGTCCACAGCATGGGAGAATCACCTACGAGTTTATCGGGCGACGTATACACTAGCAGCTCTTTCCTGTCGTAAACTCCAAGAATTGCAGGTAGGGAAAATGGAACAAACCTGATTTCGAAATTCGGGTCTCCAAAGGAATGCTGATAGATCTTTCGCACGGATTGCTGAACAGCGATCCTTTGGGCAACAATCCGGATTTTCACATGTCTTTTTAACGCTTGGATATTTTGATCTTTGAAAAGCGCGCTTGCATAACCGACATTTTTCCATACACCGTTGATGAGATCGCAAGACTCTCGGGTTCTATCTACCACACTTCTTGATTTTTTTATTATAGATTCTTTCCCAGTTGTCATGACAAATTGATTCTCGGCATTTTCTGCACTTTTCGGTTGGCTGTGGTCAAATTTCTTAAGCAACACGTTTGTTTTCTCTTTAAGGTCCAGAGATTTTTTTTCTCTGCGCTCAAGCAAGAAAGAAATAACATCATTTATGGGAATCGGCTGAAACTCTGCTGGTTTTGCTAGAATTTTTTCTACAAAGCCTAGACTACTTAGTTCAATAATGACGCGCTGAGCTTCTTGGCGAGCTATGTTTGTTAACTCAGCAGTTTTCTTCACGGTGCACTTGCCTGATTTGACGAGGGTAAGATACACTTTTGCTTGTAGAACTGTGAGTCCAAATCCCGTGAGAGTCTGAACATCTTCGTTCAGAAGCATCTTTTTCTCCCCATTATGCATTTGGTACTTATTTATTTTTAAATCTTTGCAGAAAGCAAGAGGCTTTCTTGCCACATTATAAAAGCGTCAGGTAATAATTTCGAATTCATAATATTAAGGAGAGCAAAAAAATGTTCAAAAACTTTGATATAAACAAACTGGAAGTTCGAAGAAACAAAACAACAGCATCGCTCGCATTGGCTTTGATTCTAATTTTCATTTTTGCCGGCATCGTGGCATGTGCGCCATTTGCTGACGCCCAAACCGTATCAACCGCAGCCTACATCGCCGCCGAACCAAACCCCGTCGGCATCGGACAAACTATTTATGTCAGTTTTTGGGTGTTACCTATTCCGCCGTCAGCTGCTGATATTTATCATCACTACACCGTTCAAGTTACAAAACCTGATGGCACTACGCAGAACATGGGACCGTATGATTCTGAAACAATCGGAACCGCATTTTTCGCCATCACACCCGACCAAATAGGTACGTGGACCTTAGAGTTTACGTACCCTGGCGAGACAATCCGTGGGATGCAGATCCAGGCAGCACAAGCATCAACTTCAGTAGTTGTTCAGCAGGAGCCGATACAACCTTACCCGTCAACACCACTTCCAACAGGTTATTGGACTCGACCAATATACGGAAATAACAGAGAATGGTCAAGCATAGGAGGAAATTGGCTACAGCGAGGCTACAACGCTAAGGGTCGTCTGTGGGATTCCGTTGGAGCGTATGCACCATACACTCAAGCCCCTAGAGCACCTCACGTCATGTGGACTAAACCCTTAGGAATGGGCGGAATCGTCGGAGGAGCGAACGATCACACGTTCTATTCTGGGCTGTCTTATGAGTCATTTTTGACGCCTCCAATAATCATGGATGGAAGGCTCTTTTACCGCGAGTATAAGAGTGCGTTCGGTCTGACAGGAGGAAATATCCCTGTTCCGAACTCGACAGTTCCATCTGGTGTTGTATGTGTCGATTTACGCACTGGAAAAGAGATCTGGAAAAACGATAACGATATAGTGGACGTAGGCCAACTGTTTGATTTTACGTCTGGCAATCAAGAAGGAATGGTGCCATACCTCTGGAGCATAGAGGACACTACTTGGAACTTGTATGATGCAAACACCGGAGTCCAATTATGTAGTTTTGCGAATGCGCAGCCGTACGCCAACTTCTTAGGCTCTTCGATCACTTACGGTGCTGATGGAACCCTGTTCGTTTACTTCCTAGATGGCAACAGCGGAATGCTTTCAATGTGGAACTCAACCAAAGCATTCGAAGCTAACGGTCTAATCGTCTACAGTGGAACCCCGGTTGGTTTCTTGCGAGTTCACCCCGGAACATTTGACTGGACCTTAGGAATCCAATGGACTACACACGTAACGCCTCACCCGGTTAGTTTCCCTCAGGGATTCACAACAGTCTACTCACTGGGCATAACAGGAATATCCGATGGAGTAATACTAGCATACTACGGATCAGTCGGCAACTATGTTGATCACTTGGCATACAGTGCAGACACAGGGCAAGAGCTGTGGGCTTTCAACAGAACATTGTCAGGTCCCTTGACGCTGGAAGCTTTTTCAGCGATAGGAGAAGGAATCTACGCTCAATTTGATGTTGCATCTGAGCAGTGGATCGCATGGGACCTCCAAACAGGAGTCCAGAAATGGATAAGTGACCCGCAGGTTGCGCCTTTTGGAGTCTACAATGGTGGAACAGGAGCTGTCATTGCAAACGGGAAAATGTATTCGATGGCATACGACGGATACGTTCACTGCTTTGACACCGCCACCGGCAAGGAATTGTGGAAATTCTTCAGCGGAAACTCTGGCATCGATTCGCCATACGGAACCTACCCGTTCTTCTACGGTCCAATTATCGCTGATGGAGTAGTCTTCGCAGGTACAGGAGAGCACTCGCCCACCCAGCCCTTGATTAGAGGCGAAAAGCTTTTCGCCATCAACGCAAACACTGGGCAAGGACTATGGAACATCAGCGGGCTATTGGCTATACAAGCTATTGCCGACGGCTATCTGGTAGGCTACAATGGCTACGACAACCAAATATATGTTTTCGGGAAAGGGCCAAGCGCCACAACCGTTTCAGCACCTCAAACAGCTGTATCACAGGGAACTGCCATCACCATCTCGGGAACGGTGACTGATCAGTCTTCTGGCCAGCCTGGCACTCCAGCAATTGCTGACTCGATCATGGGACAATATATGGAGTCGCTAAAGGAGCAGCAGACCTTAGACATGGCACATGTTAGCGGAGTTCCAGTGCAGCTAACTGCTCACGCCCCAGACGGAAACACTATCTCCATCGCAAACGTGATAAGCGACTCTTACGGCAACTTCTTCTACAGCTGGACGCCCCCAAGCACAGGACTATACAGAATAATTGCCACTTTTCCAGGATCCGACTCATATGGAGACTCATCCGCAGAAACAGCCATAACAGTTAGCTCATCGGTTCCAGGAACACCAGCGCCATCAATACCCACGGCAACTGCCCCAACAACAGGCACAGGTCCGTTGAATGAAGCGTACATTATCGCCTTAGCTGCAGTCATAGTTATCATCGTAATCGCAGTCGTAGCAGTTGTCCTCAAAAGAAAGCAAACGCCTTCTGGATCGCCAGCCAAATAAGATGGAAAAATCCACACCTTCACCTTCTTCTTTTTTTCTTTAATCGTCAACGTTCAGGATGAACAAATTTTCATGCACCGAGCAGGCTCCAGCGAATAAATCGAACAGCAACAACGAATTGAATCCCTCAGAAATTGCGGATATGCTTAAAAATCTAAGTGTTTTTACTCCAACCGCGCCGCTAAAAACCTAAATCCCTTACAGCATAGAAATCATCATCTAATATCGCTGGCAAAACAATTGCTAAAGTGATTGTCCAATAAAACCAAGCTATAAAAAAGGTGTCAAAAAAATACTCTAAGTAACCATAATTAATGACAAAAGTACTTATCATACCTAATATTACGCCCATCAAAACTGCCTTCGGAAAATGTTTCCGAATAACAATTAACTTTCTTTTTACAACCCTAAACGTTACAATTCCCTCGCACTCTAAAATCTACGTTTATGTTTTGTTCGATTAAATATTTAGGCTTTGTTAAATTCTAACTTGAAATAAGAAAATTGTCATTTTTGGTTAGATTTCCCTCTCTTGTTAATATATTTTCTCTTGTCATTTCTTGGTCAATGTTTCGAGGCTTGAAGCCGGAAATCGTAAACTCACATTTTAGAAATAACCGCAATTTAGCTAACTCCATTCCCAATGCTGAGAAGGAGAACTGACGCGGGTGACGTGACCACACTCTAACAACTAAAAATTTAACCGTTTCATTTTGCCTGTTTGAACCACATCAGTTTGGTATACCCCTTGAATGGGCAGCTTTTAATGTGAGCTTGCCTTATCGGTTGAAGAAGTGGAGCAGAGGTAAAGAATGAGTCTGTGTGATTTGGAGCTTCGCGGGGTAAAAATACCAGAGAAAGAAACTTTCTTAGGCGACTTAACAGCCAACCAAATAGTTGAAAAAATCAACCTGTTCCACCAACGCCTCAAAAGAGAAAGCCATCTTGAAGTTGCCCCCTTCGCCGAAGCATACTTCCTTAATCTAATCGCACTGTACCCCGTTAGCATGTGCAGCAAAACCATGACCGAACACCTAAAACTCATAGCAGCATTATTCTATTTTGGTAGCAAGCCCAAACCCGCAGAAGAACCCGCTAAAGAGCCGGAGGAAGAACTTAAGGCTAAAGATCTTTTTCCTAGAAACAAGCCCAGCCTGGTCCAACGCGGCTACAGCTACGAAGATCTAGCATTAATTTTTGACCGAACAAGACAAGCAATAGTAGAAGCGGTGCGGCATAAGCAAGAAGAAGCCAAAGTAATGCTCGAAGAAGCCCTGCTGCGTTGTCAATCCCAAAAGACTGCATTGGACGAGTTGACTGAGGAAGAAAAGAATGCGTTAATTTCGCAAACTATGCAGAAAAGTGACGAAAAACACGAACATGTCTGTCTTGCTGAAGGGTATTCCAAGTTGGGTTCCAATACGACCTAAAATTTGAAAAAAGTTTACCGCCAGAATGCATCTAAATAGTCTGCACAGAAAGTTGGCAGCATATTCATTTTGATGAATGTTCTGCTTGACCCAATTGGGAATATTTCGTTAATTCTGCCAATCGCTATTCTATTCTTGCTTATAATATAATTACACCTAAAACGCTTGCAGACATCATTACTTTTGTGAATGATTATTAAGTCGAATTTCGTGGTTGGAGTCAATGGTGTTTTCGAGTTTCCAGAAAACGGCTTATTCCCTCCTTCAGGTTGTTAAATTCCGTTTTGAATTGAATCGAAAAACCTTTTTTTGCCTCACGTTAATTCCCGCTCTTAAAAGGCATTTTTCAACGCCTAAGGCGTTTTGGGTACAGCCGAAAATGTTAATGCGAGTTATGTATAGGTGTAATGTCTAGTGGGTTGCGGGGTTTAGATAGAAGGATACGGTAAATCGAGTGGAAATGCTGCGGGCAACCTTTGGAAACCATCGGCAACGAGTAAACAGGAGAAATCGATGTTGATAACCTGCGAGTTTTCATCGTGAATAGGTATGAAGAGTTTTAAGCGGTTCTTTTGGATCGCCGCGTCAGAAACCCAAGCTTACCACTTTATGGAAACGCGAGATCATCTGCGGCAGCCGTTATGTTAGGATGAATCAATTATGGTTAGTTTATTTGTTTTGTATTTTGGGGGCTTTGTTTTTTCTTTAAGATTGCTACCACGGCTATCAGCCCGACCACCAAGATGGCAGTTGCTGCGGCTATCCAGAACACGTTTGCCTGCAAGCTTGTATTGTTGCTTCCCGTGGGCGCTGAGTTCGATGGCGTAGGCTGTTGTGTTGCTGTTGGCGAAGAAGGTGCGGTTGTTGGTGTTGGTGATGCGGTTGGTGGTTTGGAAAGAGACGGAATCGGGGATGGTGTTGGGCTCTGGGAGGTTGAAGGCGAAGGGCTTGGAGTTTGGTAGGTTGGGTCAGGAGTACCGTAACCTGGAGGCGTATACTGTTCGTTTGCATTTGTAGCTCCCCACCCATCTTGGTAGCCTCCTCCAATAGCGTATAACGTGTCATTTAGGACTGCAATGCCTAATCCTGTTCGGCGGGTAGGCATAGAAACGCCAGTTGTCCAACTGTTGCTCTCGGGGTTGTAAATTTGTACTTCGTTAAGAATGGTCTGACCGTTATCTGGAAGGCCCCCTCCGTAGCCTCCGATAACGTAGATTCTTTTGGGCGCGCATTGGCCCGTGGTTGCGGCTGCTCCTCCAAGGAACTGTTCATACGCCTTATCGGGAATTTGTGCTCCGTTGCTCCACGAGTCGTTTTGGGTGTTATAGATGTAGGTTAGGGGGCTCCAGCCGTAATATATAGCGTATGGGATTGAGGGTGTTGAGCCGCCTTGGAACAAACAAATCTTGTCATCAACAGATGCGGATACATAGGCGTCCATGCCAGTGGGTACGGAAGCTTTTTTGGTCCATGTATCAGTTCTGGGGTCGTAAACTTGATTAAGGATGCTCAAAAGGAAGATTTTTCCGTCGGCAACGTTTGCTTGCACAACACCTGGAATAGGTATCGGAGTTTTTGTTTGCCAAGTATCTGTTGCGGGATCATAGACTTCGTTTGCTCCAGACGCTGTATTGTTAGGACCTTCAACTCCTCCTATGCAGTAGATTTTGTTTTGGTAAACTGATATCCCAAATCCTATCCTTGGAGTAGGCATTGATGCTTTTGTTGTCCATGTGTCTGTGGAGGGATCGTACATTTCGTTGGTTGCCAATGGTGTTCTCTGATTTGAACCGCCTATTGCATAGATTTTCCCGTTCACCGCGGCGACCCCAAGATCAAGCCGTGGAGTGGGCATTGGTGTTTTCTCAGTCCAGGAACCAACAGTTGCGGGTGAAGGTTGTGGGAGTACGGTTAGTGTTGTTTGGTTCTCAGACGGCAGGTAATGTATGGTTCCGTTGGCGAAAGTTTGACCTGGAAAATTTAGTTGTAGTATCCAGTTACCGGCTAAACTTGGCGTGTAACTGAAGCCGTATGAGCCACCTACTGAGAAGTAGGTGTTATATGTTTTAACTAGGTTGGGGTTTATGAATGTGACAGTTACGTTGCTGAATAAGTCGCTGGAAGATGGCGGAGGCGGTTCGATTCTAAGAACAACTACTATCATCTGGTTAACTTCTACGAGGTTAGGTTCCGGGGTTACGGTTGCAGTTGTGATAACGTTTGTTTGCGCATGAACCCAGATAGGGTTGCATAAAATTGTGCATAGGCTAATTATGCTTATTAGAATTAATGTGAAAACGGCAATTCTTTTCATAGCATCTGCCCCCAATTACATATTGATTGACAGTGTTTATTAGCTCTCCCCGAGGAACAGAGTGTTCTTCAAGAAGAACACCTCTTCGATAAGTGCAGAGCACAATTTTTGGTCCCCGGGTCATAAGGTAGCGGTACCCCGCAAGATTCTACGATTAATACGCGACGAGAAACTCTGCGGCGCAACCGTTTACAGTTACCCTCTATTTGCCTGAAGCCGAAGTTGAGTAATTGCTCCGGAAACTGCTTCCTTGTTCGCCTGATTGAAGAAGCAACGGAACTAATAAGTTCATTAAAACTAGAGTAGCAATAACAATTTTATTCACGCTCCATCAATAAGTGGTAAGCAAACATGCGTTTTTCCTTTATAGAAGATTAGCAAATAATTCCTGAAGAAACATTTTTGGCAAAACAGGGTGTCACGTAACGTCTAATTGGTAGCGAGGCTGCATTGTGAAATTTTTTCCTCTATTTATTTCCCAAATGTTCCATCAAAAACGCGGCAACTCGCTGTTCAGAGACTGATACAGAAAAAACTGTGAAGCACAGCGTCCTAGAAAAAGGCTTTTTTTATTCCCTGATGTGCCCTCTGCCTAGCACGAAGTATTTCGTTGTCGTCAGATGTTGTGCACTCATGGGTCCACGTGCATGTAACTTCTGGGTTGAGATACCGATTTCCGCGCCTAGCCCAAACTGATTACCATCCGTGAACCTTGTGCTTGCGTTCCAGTAAACCGCTGCAGAATCCACCTGCTTGATGAACTTGAGTGCTTTGTCAAAGCTGGCGGTTAGGATGCTGTCGCTATGTTTGCTGCTGTACTTGTTTATGTGTGATATAGCTTCGTCTAAGCCTTTTACCACTTTTACGCCCATAACGAGGTCAAGGTATTCTGTACTCCAGTCCTGATCGTTTGCGGGTTTCACATCAGACACTATCCGTTTGGTTTCTTGGTCGCCGCGTATCTCTACACCGTTCTCTCGTAATGCGACGATTGCTTTGGGCAAAAATGTCTGGGCAATGCTTTCATCCACAAGCAGCTTCTCGGCAGCATTGCATACTCCAGGTCGCTGGCACTTCGCGTTAACTATAATTGGAATTGCCTGTTTTAGGTCTGCGTCCTCAGCTACGTAAATGTGACAGTTGCCTGTGCCCGTTTCGATAACGGGAATCCGGGACTTCTCAACAACCGTCTTGATCAAATCCGCGCCACCTCTGGGAACGAGCACATCGATATATTCTCGCATGCCCATCAATTCCTCTGCTGCAGCGCGTCCAGGGTTGGCAACTACCTGAATCGCGTCCGCAGGCACACCTGTTCCCGTTAAAGAGTCACGCAGAACTTCACCGATTGCAACGTTGCTGTTTATGGCATCAGAGCCGCCTCGGAGGATAATTGCGTTGCCCGATTTGATGCATATGCCTGCTGCGTCTGAGGTTACATTAGGCCTGGACTCATATATCACGCCTATCACGCCCATCGGAACGCGTAGCAGCCCGATTACTAGGCCGTTGGGTCTGGTCCAAGTTTTTTCGATGCTGCCAACAGGGTCAGCTAAGGAGGAGACTTCGCGCAGCTCTTTTGCCATGTTGCTAATTTTCTTCATATCCAAGGCTAAACGGTCTAGCAACGCCGCTTTCATGCCTTTGGCTTTAGCAGTTTCAACATCTAATTGGTTTGCTGCCAAAATCTTCTGGGCATTCGCTTCTAATGCGTTGGCCATTCGGCAAAGCGCTACATTCTTGGCTTCGCCTGAAAGTTGGGCAAGTACAAAAGAGGCGGAGCGGGCTTTCTTGCAGATTTCCAATATGGTTAGGCTCATTTTTCTCCCTCAATAAGATGGATATTTCTGTGTTCAATTACTTCCTTGGGGCAGTTTGACCTTAAGCTTTTCTTAGCTTCAGTAACCTGCATCCCTTTAATTAGGTTTAACTCTCCACTTGCGTAGTTGGGGTTACCCTTCGCGAACTCTTTGCCTTCTTCATCGATAACGCTAACAACGTCGCAGGCTTTAAAGTGCCCAACAACCTTTGTCACGCCCACAGGCAAGAGACTGGAGCCTTCCAAAATGGCTGTTTTGGCACCTGCATTCACGTGAATCTGCCCCTTTACTGATGCACCGTAGGCTATCCAACGTTTCATTGCAGGCATCCGCATTTGAGGCTTGAAGTAGGTTCCAACCTCTTTCCCTGAAAGTATGTCTACTATGACGCCTTCTCTTCGACTGTTGGCTATGACCAAGGGTATTCCGGATGTAGTCGCAATTTCTGCAGCGCGTACCTTGCTTTGGATACCGCCTCTGCCAAGCTTGCTTTTGCCATTTAGCGCATTTTTCAGTTCTGAAGTTACGTTTTCCACGGTGCGAATAATTACAGCGTCGGGTTTGGACGGGTCACTTGTGTACAGTCCGTCCACGTCGGACAGAATAATTACTAAGTCTGCACCAATAGCGTTCGCAACAAGCACACTTAGGATGTCATTATCGCTGAAGTTCACTTTGTAACTTTCATTTACAGGCATAAGTTCATCTATACTTGTTACGTCGTTTTCGTTAATTATAGGAACCACATTTAGCTTCAAGAGCATGCCTAACACATTGCAAGTGTGCAAATATGAAGCACGATTCGACAGGTCCTCTGCAGTAAGCAGAATCTGCGCCACTTTAAGGCCCTGCTGTCTGAACACTTCCCGGTATTTTGCCATTAACACACCCTGCCCCGAAGCCGCAGCTGCTTGTTGAAACACGATGTCCTTCGGCTTTCCAGCGTTCTCGAGCTCCGCTTTGCCTGCAGCCACAGCGCCTGAAGTTACTAGAACAATTTTGTCTCCGCCCTTAACCGCAGCAGCTATTTGTTGAGCTAATCGCGCCATTTCTTTTTCATCTAAAGCTTCCCCAGCGGTAGTTATACTGCTGGTTCCAATTTTAACCACAACTAATCTTGAAGGCATATTCGGGCTCCTTTCGTTGCAAATTATACGCTGCACTTGAAGGTATATCCATCTTCCTTAAAAATCCGATGCTGCAAACACACGTTCCCACACTTTTCCAAGAAACATTGAAGTTAGCAGGTCCAAGCGGAGAAAACATATATAAATCCAGCAGGTATCGGTTTATAAAAACAGGTTGTTTGGAATGGTACTTCCACTTCAAGTATTCGGCATCACCGTTTTTGATTCACCAGCTGTTTTCTGGATAGCACCAATCGCAGGCATATTAGCCATAGCAGTTTCGCTCCTCCTAATGCGCCGCATAGGAAAAATGAGTCCTGGCGGACCCAAAGCGGTAGAAGTCGGCGATGCCATACGTGAAGGCGCTTACGCATTCCTAAAACGGCAATACAAAACGATAGCCATCATAACAGGCATACTCTTTGTTCTCTTGTGGGTAGCCCTCGGGTCAAACACAGCAATTGCCTTCCTTGTCGGTGCAGTAGCGTCGCTTGCTGCAGGCTACATAGCCATGGACAACGCCACAAAAGCTAACGTGCGAACCGTGGCGGCGGCTAAAAACGGCGCCGAAGCAGCCCTCAAAACCGCTTTTTATGGTGGGGCCACAATGGGCATGGCCGTAGTTGGCTTATCGCTTTTAGGTGTAAGTTTTCTGTTTCTAATTTACGGCGGATACAACGCTCTGTTCGGCACTGTTTCAGTTGCAGATGCAGCTGAACTTGGCAGAACCGCAGCGAGCGGCATCGTCGGCATGGGCTTTGGCGCTTCACTAATCGCACTTTTTGCTCAGCTTGGCGGCGGAATCTACACCAAAGCTGCAGACATCGGCGCAGACCTAGTAGGCAAAGTTGAAGCAGGGATACCTGAAGATGACCCCCGCAACCCAGCCTGCATAGCAGACAACGTTGGAGACAACGTAGGAGACTCTGCAGGCAGAGGCGCAGACCTATTCGAGTCAGCCACCGGCGAAAACATCGGCGGCATGGTCATCGGTGGATTAATTACAATAGCAGTTGGACAAGCCACGGGGCATTACAACCTAATCTTCCTGATCTTCCCACTCATAGCCCGCGCATTGGGCATTTTCGCAACTTTGATCGGCATGCCTTTTGTCAAACTTAACGAGGCAGAGGCCAAACACCCGATGAAAGCACTCAGAAAAGGACTCATGGTAACCACCATAGTCTCAGCCATCCTGTTTGGCATCGTTACAATCTTCCTCTTAGGCAACATCTACCTATACTACTGCTTACTTGCAGGGTTAGGTGCCAGCGTAGCAATAGATTACATCACGGACTACTACACAGGAAGAGACCGCGGCCCAGTCAAAAAAATCGCCAAAGCAAGCGAAACTGGAGCTGCAACAAACATAATCACAGGCTTAGCCGTGGGACTCGAAACAACCGCAATGCCCATAATCTCACTCGTTATAGCCCTAATTGTTTCTTACTTCTTCGGAACCCAATTCGCCAACCAAATCGGCATCGACCCCTTCATTGGCGGAATCTACGGAACCACACTCGCAACCATGGGCATGCTCGCAGTAATGGGCATGGTTCTGGCACTAGACGGCTTTGGTCCAATCGCGGATAACGCTGCAGGAATTGCGGAAATGTCAGGCGAGAAAGGCGCCGAAGAAACCATGGAAGCACTCGACGCAGTAGGCAACACGACTAAAGCTCTCACAAAGGGTTTCGCTTTAGGCTCAGCTTTACTAGGCAGCCCAGCTACTGTTCCAAACTTACTCACAAGAAGTTACCACCCAACTACACTTTACTTTAGCCATTAGACATTTCAAGACCCGTCGTACTCGTCGCTGCCTTCATAGGTGCTATGATGCCCTTCCTGTTCTCATCACAAGCCATTAGTGCTGTAGGCAAAGCAGCTGCTGAAATGGTTGCAGAAGTCAGACGTCAATTCAAAGAAATGCCAGGCATCCTTGAAGGAACACAAAAACCCGATTACGGAAAAGCAGTCGACATCAGCACTAAATCGGCGCTCAAAGGCATGGTACTTCCAGGACTCGTTGTCTTAGTTATACCCATCGTTGTGGGTGTCCTCATGGGACCCGAAGCTGTAGGCGCACTAGTCATAGGCGCAACCTTAACCGCAGTTCCGTTAGCGCTATTAATGAACACTGGCGGAGGCGCATGGGACAACGCTAAGAAACACATTGAAGCAGGCAACTTAGGCGGCAAAAACTCGCCCGCACATCAAGCAGCAGTCGTAGGCGACACAGTTGGAGACCCATTAAAAGACACCGCAGGACCAAGCTTACATGTGCTGATAAAGCTGCTTAGCACGCTGTCCATCGTGTTCATCCCGCTATTCATCAACCTCTTACACCTGATTTAAGAACTAAAGGAGAGAACTTTTCTCCGCTCCAACTTTTTATTGTAAACTTCTCAAAGACATCAGGATCCGTTCTGATGTGTTTCCGCATACAATAAAAACCTCGTGACATACTAAATAGTAGGCGAATCAAGAGCTGATTTATCAAGAAGATTCTGGAAAGGTGATTTTACAGAATGATACGTTTCTCGAATCGGACAGAAGCTGGAAAACAGCTATTTTCTGCCCTGAAGAATGTTGACAAAGACGCGATTGTGCTGGCTGTTCCCAGAGGTGGAGTTGTCGTTGGCTTTGAAATCGCACATGCCCTAAACATACCATTGGATGTTATCATAACTAAGAAAATTGGTGCTCCAAGTAATCCAGAATTGGCGATTGGAGCGGTAGCAGAGGACGGAAGTTACCTGCTGGATGACAATCTGGTGAGGATGCTAGGCGTTTCTCAAATTTACATTAAGTCAGAAGTTGAACGGCAGAAAACTGAAATAAAACGTAGACTCAAAAACTATCGAGGAGATGCCCCAACAATTGAAGTTGCAGGTCGCGATGTTATTCTTGTGGATGATGGCGTTGCTACCGGCGCCACATTGAAAGCGGCACTGCGTTCACTGCGAAATAGAGGCGCTAAATCAGTAACTGTTGCCGTGCCTGTTGGCCCACCAGAAACTGTTCATGAATTGGAGGGCGAAGCAGACCGCGTCGTCTGCCTTCTGACGCCTGAACCGTTCTACGCGATTGGAGAATTTTACGAGAATTTTGATCAGACCACCGATGAAGAAGTCATCGAGTTGCTCACCCGATGCAGGCAAGAGCACCAAGATGGGAGGTAACTGAATGAAATCGGTTAATGATGAGAAAAACGCTGTGAAGATTTCCTCAGGAAAAGCAATCATAAATGGCAATTTGAAAATTCCCGAAGACGCCAGACGCATTGTGCTGTTTGCTCACGGCAGCGGCAGCAGCAGATTCAGCCCAAGAAACACATACGTTGCAGAACTGATGAACAAAGAGGGCATCGCTACATTGCTGATTGATTTGTTAACAGCTGACGAAGAGGATATAGACGAATACACCGGGCAATATCGCTTCGACGTAAATATGTTAGCGGAACGACTCGTAGACTCAACCCAATGGTTAAAAAGGAATCCGGCAACGGAAAAATTGAAAATCGGCTACTTCGGAGCCAGCACAGGCGCTGCCGCAGCGTTAATTGCGGCCGCAAAACTCCCAAACGACGTCAAAGCGGTGGTTTCACGAGGAGGACGCCCAGACTTAGCAGGGGAACAACTTCCTAAAGTGAAAGCACCAACCTTGTTAATCGTCGGGGGAGACGACACCGAAGTTCTGGAGTTAAACAGAGAAGCCTTGAAGCGTATCCACGCTGAAAAGAAACTTGAAGTCGTGCCGGGTGCTACGCACCTCTTTGAGGAGCCTGGAAAACTACAGGAAGCAGCAAATCTATCAATCAACTGGTTCAAAAAACACCTTTAGATATCAAAAAAGCATAAACGCCGCCAAGAATTCGTTGCGCTCAACAATAAGGTCCGCTCTGTACAATTCTCTGTAACCTCTCCGTAACCAGTTTAAAGAAAAACCTAGAAAGTGGGAGACTTTACTTGTAAGAATAGCGTTGAAGCTATTCAGAGAGGTATGTCATAGGACTTAGAAGCTTTTCTTGCTCTTCACTTATTAGGCTCTCTACTTTTAGCTCCTCAGCAATTTTCTTGCCTAAGTCTGTTAGGTAGTAAGTTTTGTATGTATTTCGCCCGTTTCTTGAGACTTTCATGTCTTCGCGGAAAAGCTGTGCATCCCTTAGAAGCTCACAGTTTTTCAGGTCTGAGGAAGGAATCATCATTCCTGCACTTGCTTCTAGATACCAAATACCTTGTTCCTTATTTTCTAAGGCTGCAAGAAGGTATTTTTTGAATACGCCCACTCGGCCCTTAATATACTCGGAAAGATAATCGCCCAGTCTTTGTGACATGATGATCAGAATAATTGAGGTCGGAACGAATTTAAGTTTTGTCTCTGCCCAAGCCTTAACACTTTGAAGAGCCAAAAAACCATATGGCATTTTTCGAGAACTGATGATCTACTGTTCATTTTAACTCACCTCTCCCTACAGCACAATACAGTCGTTTCAACAGCAGCTTAAAAGCAACAAAAAGAGCAAGTGATTTTCAGACAAGTGGAGAGCGTGAAAATGTCCCAAAACATCTTAGTCAAACCGACCCTAGTCAACACCGCGGCAAAGCAAGAACTGTTCTCGCTGAATATGCGAAACGTAAACGACCTGTTTCCGGGCTTTGCTCCAGGCGACTTCGCAGTTGTCTACGGCTCACCCTCAGTGATCTCCTTAACTTCCTTACTTTGCGTCCGCGCCCAGTTGCCCACTCAGCTTGGCGGCTTAAGCAGCAACGTCGTCTTCATCGACGGCGGAAACACTTTTAGGCTCTATCAAGTCTCCCGCCTTGCCCAACTGCACCACCTTGACCCCAAACAGGCACTGGACAAAGTCTACCTTTCGCGAGCCTTCACAGCATACCAAATGACCTCACTAATTATGGAACGTCTAAAAAACGCGGTTGAAAAATACAACGCCAAACTCGTGATAATATCCGACATTGCAGGGCTATTCCTAGATAAAGATATACCTGAAGAAGAAGCAAAACGGGTTTTTAGCCAAATCGTTGCATACCTCCAGAACTTTGCCCGCCAAAATCAAATAATCCTCATCGCTACATACCCTCCACGCCAGAAAAGCAACCGCAATGCTTACCTTCAAACTGTAACCTGCGAAAGAGCAAACGTGGTCCTTGCTCTCAAACAAACAATGTATGACCGTGAATTTACATTGGAGAAGCATCCACGTTTCATGTTGGGCGCCGCTGAATACCCCACAGAAAACCTGACTTTAACCGATTTCCTGCAGGGATAGTGCAAGTATCAAATAGTGGTTGATATCTGAATGCACGCATTCTTGGCGAACGGTTAACGTGTATAATCTATTGAGTAACATGATGATGCCTCAAGTTGGAAGATTATCATCAAACCTTGTTATTTACCAAATCGTTTTGGCAAATCTTAAAAGGGTCCATTGTTGATACAGAACCCTGAGTGCCCCTCATGAACAGAGGTTTCATAACATTGATTGTGCTCATCTTGCTGTTGTTAACGGTTATTCCTAATGCTGAGTCCACTGTTTCTGTTGGCGTGAAAAAAGGAGACTGGATAGAATACCAAGTGTCCACAACAGGTTCTCCTCCTGGAGAACATGATGCAAAGTGGGGAAAAATGGAAGTTACGAATGTACAGGGAGAAATCATAAACCTCAACGTGACAACTCAATTCAGCAACGGAACCTTCTTGTATGAAAACATAACTTTGAATCTGGAAACAGGCCAGCTTGGAGATGACTTCTTTGTACCTGCAAACTTGACAACGGGAGATGTTTTCTTCGACGCCCTCGCAGGCAATATTACAATAAGCGGAGTGGAACAGAGAACCTACGCGGGCACAGAGCGCACAGTAGTTTTAGGGAGCACCCCGCAGACTTCGTTCTATTGGGATGAGCTAACGGGAATTTTAGTCGAAGCGCACTCATCGTACCCTGACTACAACTTCACAATGACAACTGTTGCAGACAAAACAAATCTGTGGCAACCTCAGAAACCCGGATTAGACCTAACGAACTTGATGTTTTTCGCAATAATATTCGTAGCAATTGCAGCTGCTATTGCGTTGGTTCAAACGCGAAGAAGAAAGAACCACTAACAGGTGCTTTGTTTGACTTTTTCAAGAGCATATCGTCGAGGTTACCCAGTAGCTCTATTGGTGGGGCTAAAGGAAGACCAAGCGGTCCTATGGAAAGTTTACAGCCACGTCGTCAAACCAGAAAAAGCCCTGAACGTTATTGGTTGTAGAAGCGACCCGAAAGCAGTTTACAACTTCCACGAATCAGTCATAAACGCGTTGAGACCAGCCATGAAAGAGGGAGTAAAAAGCATAATTCTTGCATCTCCACCGCGAACGGATTACGCCGCGGATTTCCTAAGGCACATCCGAGAACATCACACATGGCTTATCCAAGGGTCAAGCAGGGCTACGTTTGCGGAGATAACGGGTTCCGCTGCAACGATACATGAAGTGACCGTGTTGACTAGAGCACCGGATTTTCGGAGGATAGTTGGCGAAACCACATTAGAAGAAACAGAGAACCTGCTGGAACTGCTGGAGAAACGCCTTAATGCGCCAAGTCAAGAACCTCTTGTGCTATACTCTCTTGAAGAAATAGAAGATAAGATTCTTGGTTCATGGTTACCTGGCAAGCCTAGACCTGAATTCCTGCTTTTAACCGATATGTATCTTTCAAGTTCTCGCCAGAAGAACCGATTGCAAAGGCTGATGCAAATCGCGATAAACAAAGCTGTAAAAACAAGAATCGTCAATGCTAAAACGGCAGCTGGTAAGAGACTGTTGCAGCTTGGCGGAATAGTCTGCGTTATGAAGACATAGCCGTTTCTTCGCGTTCTAAGACAACTTCAGTCGGGGCAATCCAAAATTCTGAATAAAACTTGAAGACCCGAAGCCCATAGCGTTTCATCAATTTGAAAAACCCGATTTTACGGAAACCGTTTTTCTGAAACAGAGCAAGTGCAGGCTTGTTGTTTTTTCTTGTAGAAACGTAGATGCAGGTTATTCCGTTGTTTCTGAAGTTGTTGACGCCTGCAGATATCAGAGTGGAAGCCACACTTCTTTTTCGGAATTGAGGGCTGACAGCAAGCCATAAGATATCGCCTACGGCATGATTGCCGATGTGATTTTGGGTAAGCTTGGCGAAGCCTGCAATGACATTATCTGCTTCGCATACCAGAACGTCGCCAACTGAACTTAGGCTTTGAATGGCAAAATATCGGTAAATTTTACCAAAAGATATTTTGCAGATCTCCTTCACTGCGTATTCATCACGAGGCTCAAGTTTTCTGATGATCCATTCAATCGGCAAATATTTGCACCCGACAAATCTCCAAATTCCTAATAATTGTTAACCAACACCATAATTTATTACTGCACTGGACGATACCTTCGGTACATAACTTCAGCTTAGGCGACGTATTTCTTCCATAGAGATTGCTCCAGAGTGCAGAGCAGTCGCTAACAAAACTCCATGAATGCCTAATCTTTTTAACTTCATCAAGTCTTTAATGTCGCGGACGCCTCCTCCGACGAGCAAATTCATTTGTAAATTGTTCACTAGTTGCTTCAAGAGAGAAAAATCTGGACCTTCGCCGCTTCCCACCTTCGCCAAGTCCAACACAATCAACTCGCAGACGCCAATGTTTTGAAGCTTACGCGCAACTTCCAAAACACTCACTGACCGCAATGAATCCGACGGGCTTAACACTTTTCCCTCCTTCAAATCGAGGCTAACAATGACTTTGTCGCTCCCGAAACATGTAATCGCGCGCTTGACAAAGCTCAAACTTGTCAAGGTCTCGGTTCCAACAATTAACTTCGAAACTTTACAGTTGAAAATCTTTTTTGCTTGGTTGAGATCGGAGATACCTGCGTCAACCATGAGTCGCAAACCAGTTTTCTCCACGATTGCATTTAAGAGGGAAAGGTTTCCGCCTTTGCCCATGATGGCATCTAAATCGGCAACATACAACTCTTTAAAGCCGCACGCCTTGAACACAGTGGCAATTGCCACAGGTTCATCGGAGTCACAAAGTAAGCTTTCCAGTGGCTGGTACTCTTTCCTTTCGCCTCTCACAGCGTGAACCGCTATACCGTCTATAATGTCGATTACGGGGATTATTCTCAACAGTTTCCCTCACTGAGGTTTGGAGGATACAGTAAAAAAGCTTGCCTTTACGTGCTGCCAGACTGGAATTTAGAGGCAAAACCTTTAAGGTTAAGAAAATCCGCATCAGAGTAAGAACGGAGCGTCACTTCACTGAAGCTGCTGGTAAGCCCAATTGACGAAAAGGAAGCGTTAGAAGCGGTAGCTGGCGGCGCAGACATTATAGACGTAAAAAACCCCAAGGAAGGAGCGCTGGGGGCCAGTTTTCCCTGGGTTATAAAGAGAATTCGGGAGGTCACTCCAAAACGTTTTGAGGTCAGCTGTACGCTTGGCGACTTGCCGAATCTTCCCGGTAGCGTTGCTTTGGCTGCTTTGGGCGCAGCTTCAACAGGCGTCAATTACATTAAAGCGAGCCTTTACGGGGTAAAAACCAAAGAGGAAGCAGTTTACCTGATACGGAACGTCGTTAAAGCAGTTCGAGACTATAATTCTTCAATTATGGTTGTGGTCGCAGGGTTTGCTGATGCTGACCGCGTCGGCTCCGTCAATCCCCTAATGGTACCACAGATTGCCAAAGAAGCACAAGCCGACATCGCTATGCTCGATACCGCGGTTAAAGACGGAAAAAACCTGCTAAACTTTCTCAGAATCGACGAGTTAAAATGGTTCGTGGATGAGGCGCACAACTGCGGATTGAAAGCGGCGCTTGCGGGATCATTGAGAAAGGAAAATTTGTGTACACTGTGTGCTTTGGGCGTTGACATCATAGGGGTTAGAGGCGCCGCTTGCACTGGCGGTGACCGGGTTAACGGGTACGTTACTAAAGAGAAAGTTGCTGACCTTGTCCAAATTGTTCAAGGTGCGAAGCAGCTGCAAGGGTCCGCAGTTTTCTGAGGAGTCAGCATGCGAGCCAAAGGATTGGACAAAGAAGAAGTTTTGGCGAAGCTAAAGCAAGCACATGAAAAAGACTTGAATTACGAAGATGGACGAATTCTGTGTTCAATGTGCACCAGCGCACATCCAATGGCTAAGGCGGCGCACGAAATGTTTCTCGACGCGAACCTTGGCGACCCAGGTCTGTTTCCCGGAAGCACACAACTCGAGAAAGAAGCTGTAGGAAATTTGATTGGGCTCCTACATGGACCCAAAAGCAGCACGGGACTTATTGTTTCAGGCGGAACAGAGGCCAATCTGCTTGCAATGAACGCTGCACGGAATGCAGAAAAGGTTGAAGCACCTGAAGTTGTGGTTCCTGAGTCGGCGCATTTCTCGTTTGAAAAAATCTGCAACTTACTTCGGATAAAGCAGGTCAAAGCGAAACTGGACGCCTCTTTCAGAGTTGACCCAGCTTCAGTAGAGCAACAAATCACAGACCGCACAATTGCCATAGTTGGAAACGCGGGCTCCGCCGAGCTTGGCACAGTAGACCCAATTGAGGCGCTTTCGAAAATTGCTTTGGAAAATGACGTGCCGTTGCATGTTGATGCCGCTTTCGGCGGCCTTGTGCTTCCATTCCTGAAGGAACTAGGCTATGTAGTTCCCGAATTCGATTTTCAGCTGGAAGGCGTTCAATCTGTAACGGTGGATCCTCACAAGATGGGACTGGCAACAATACCTGCCGGCGGCATTCTGTTTCGGAACAGCAGAAGTTTAGAGTGCATCAAGACGCAGACGCCGTATTTGACTGAGGAGTACCAGTGCACCTTTGTGGGCACCCGACCCGCGGCTTCGGCAGCTGCGACCTGGGCGGTTTTTGAGTCGCTTGGACGCGAAGGCTTCAAGAACACGGTTAAACACTGCATGGATGTGACCACGTTCCTGTACGAGGGTCTCGAAGAGGCTGGCTTCGAAGTTTTACTTCGACCAACAATGAACATCATAGCGTTCCGCGACACAAACCCGAAGCTCCTCATGAAAAAACTGCAACAGCGTGGCTGGTTTGTCTCATATGTTCCCAGGCTCAAATGCCTGCGTGTTGTATTGATGCCTCATTCAACAGTGCAACACATAACGGATTTCCTGAATTGTCTACGTGACCTAAGCAAAGATTGAAGCGAATTTCTTTCTGATTCCTGGAAGATTAAAGAGATAGATTTTTTTTGAATCCCTGAAACAAAGCGGGCTCTAATTCAGATTGTCCGTGATTGTAATGATGCACATGCCGTAATAGCATAGAATTAGGTTCAATAGAACTGAGGCATTTAATAATGAAAAAGTCAAACATTATAGCTTTAGCTTGCATCATCGCATCAATCGGAGCCATCAGTCTGTCGCTCATATCATTAGCTATTATTTTGCCCCACAACGAATCCAGCGGATACGATAATTCGTATTCCATAGATTTGCCCGTTCTTCAAAGCGTCACAAAAAGCAACGGGTACTACAATATTTCTTTAGGATTTTCTAGCGTAATCAATTCTGAACGATTGGATAATATCCTTGTAAATCCAAATAGCCCAGAAACCGCAACAGACGTAACTATTTACGTAAACGGTACCGCAATGAACACTTATCCACTTAGTTACTTGAAGGCTGGTGATAGCCTCCAAGTCAACCTCACATTGCCTTGCACAGAATATGCCCCGGGATCAACAATTTCACTTTGCGTAATGGGCGACTCATTCGGGTGCGGTATAAAAGCTGTGCTTCCTTAACAGTTGGATTAATTACCCTTTTTGAAAGCAACTTGGATCCGCAGCTTTTCTCGAGCAAAAGCTTTAAGGCAACAGCGGTTCCTTGGGGTTTTAGTGACGTGACGCATTGAGGATTCTGATTTACGAGCACGTTTCAGGCGGTGGATATGCAGCTGAACCTCTTCCACCCAGCCTGCTCTGTGAAGGCTACGCCATGCTTCGAGGCTTAACTGCAGACTTTAAAGCGGCAGGGCACGAGGTGACGACTCTGCTTGACGCCCGAATTGCATCTTTTAATCCGTCGCTGAACGCAGATCATGTGGTGCAGATCGCATCTTCGGGCGAGGCGGATCCAACCATGGAGAAAGCCGCTGAAGAAGCAGACGCTGTATACGTTGTGGCACCGGAGCCTAATCACGTCTTGCAGTCAATTGTAGAATGCATTGAAACAACAGGGACGCTTTCGTTGAATTGTCAATCTGTGGGGATTGAGGCAGCCGCTGACAAAGCAGCGCTAAACGAGCACGTGAAACAGAATGGACTGAATTTTCCTAAAACCCAATTGTTCCCCAGTAACGACCCAGTTGAAAAATCAGTTTACACCATCAAGAACAAGCTGGGTTTTCCTTCTGTAATTAAGCCTGTAAGCGGCGCTGGCTGCAGCGGATTAAGCGTAGTCCGAAACGAGCAGCAGGCGGTAGAGGCAATTGTCAAAATCAGGCGGGAAACAGCAGGGGACCAAGTTGCGGCCCAAGAACTTATCGAGGGCGTCTCTGTCAGCGTCAGCTTATTCAGCACTGGCGCTGAAGCTTTGCCGGTCAGCTTGAACCTGCAGGAGGTCACAATGGCACCTCCCGAAGGCCAGTCAAGTTACGATGGGGGCGCGGTCCCGTTTGACCACTCGCTTAAGTCGGAGGCTCTTGGGGCTGCGAAGCAGCTCACCGAGTCTTTTGGGGGATTGAGAGGCTACGTGGGCGTAGACCTAATTCTCACCAAAGACAGGGCGTTTGTTTTGGAGATTAATCCACGCTTAACCACATCATACGTGGGGCTGCGCAAAGTTGCCGACTTCAATCCGGCAGAAGCCATATTCAAAGCCGTCGTTAAAGGTGAGCTCCCAAAAAATCCTCTTATCAAAGGGTATTCATGCTTCTCTAAGATTCCTATTTCCCATCTATCACCGCTAATCTATAAGAAAATGGATAAAATGGTTGAGGTTGTTTCACCGCCTTTCCCGTCGGCAGATGCCGAATTATCCTACGCTCTTGTCCAGTCAATCGGTAATACTTTGGAGAGAGCTTCGTTTGGTTTGCAGCAAGCTAAAAAACGCTTGAAGACAATAAGTCAAGGAGGCGCGTGACCGTGGTAAACGTGTTAGGCTTGGATATAGGTGGGGCAAACACAAAGGCTGCCCTTGTACGAACACAAAACGGAGCGGTAATCGCGTTTGAAGCGGCTCTTGAATACTTCCCGTTTTGGAAACGCAACTCTCAGCAACTCTGTGATATGCTTTCTGCATTGAAGGGCAAGGTTGCAGCTTCATCGATTCTGGATTGCGTATGCGTAACGTTAACGGCGGAGTTGTCAGATGCCTACCGTACGAAAAGCGAAGGCGTCCGCCACATCCTTGACTGCGTTAACGAAGCGTTCAGCGGTCTTGAAGTAATGGTTTTGGATGTGGACGGCGGTTTACGATCAATTGAGTCAGCGAAAGCGGAACCGCTTAAGGTGGCAGCGGCGAATTGGGCGGCGACGGGTTGGATAGTGGCCCAGAAAATCAGCGATTGCGTAGTCGTTGACGTTGGGAGCACAAGCACAAGCATAATCCCGGTAGCCGACGGAAAGGTTGTAGCTGAAGGCAAAACGGATTTGGAGAAGCTTACAAACGGCGAACTCGTCTACACTGGAAGCCTGCGAACTAATGTATCCGCCATTATTAATTCAGTTCCTGTTAGGGGCGGCATCGCAAGGGTTTCTTCAGAGCTTTTCGCCCAAAGCGGCGACGTCCACCTCGTCTTGGACAACATCAAAATGGAAGATTACACAGTTGACACACCCGACGGTAAAGGAAAAACTCGAAATGATGCATTAGCAAGGCTTGCCCGAGTTGTCTGTGCCGACACCGACATACTCACGGAACAGGAAATCCTCCAAATTGCAACTTACGTTTACAAGAGGCAGATTGAGCAAATTGCAGAAGGACTAAGCCAAGTATATTCACGACTCAAGTCCAAATCGGAGGCGAATTTCCCTGCCGTGGTAACAGGTTTAGGCAGAAACTTTCTTGCCAGAAAAGCTGCTGAAAAAATCGGAATAAATGAAATCTTAGATTTTGACGACGTTATGCCGAAAGGCGCCGCGTTGGCTTCTCCTGCGGCGGGGGTCGCGTTGATGGCTGCAACTAAACTTGAGGGCAGGGGCTTGAATTGGACGCAGTAATAAAAATCGGAGGAAGCCTAGCCGATAATCCGGAAGCACTGAAAGAATTATGTGCTGAAGTTTTCCGAATTGCTAAGAAACATGCAATTCTAGTAGTTCCAGGTGGCGGAAAATTCGCGGATGTAGTGCGAGAACTGGACTCTAAATTTGCTTTGACCGGGGCTATTTCTCATAAGATGGCCATTTTGGCTATGGATCAGTATGGCTTGCTGCTATCGCAAGTTATTCCTAGTTGCGAGGCTCTCTATTCGCTTAAAGATGCCAAATTGCTTTCAGAATCTGGGAAAGTGGCGGTCATGTTGCCTTCAAAATTGTTGTTTTGCGATGACTCGTTTGAGCCATCATGGGACGTTACTTCAGATTCAATAGCCGCTTACATCGCCGTTAAGGTGGGTGCTTCCAAATTGATTTTGGTAACCGATGTTGACGGGATTTTCACAGAAGACCCCAAGTTGCACAAGGATGCTGTTTTGCTTTCAAAGGTGTTAGTTAACGAACTGCAGGTTCTTAGCCGACGAACAAGTGTGGATAAATTCCTGCCTGAATATCTCACAAAGCACTCATTGGAGTGTTATGTTGTAAATGGTCAGCATCCTGAGAGGGTCAGCCAGATTTTGTCGGGTAATCAGACGACTTATACTCAAATACTTCCACGGATCCAAGTGTAATGTTCCTGAGTCAAATTATCGGTTCAGGCAACAGTTTGTTATCTTGTTTACTTTTCGCTTTCACATGGTCTTTAACGCATAAATAATTGAACCGACTCAAACCTAGTAGAGGCACATTAGTTAAGGCGACTTATTATGGAGAAAAAGAAGTCTGAAGTTGCTCTTGCTAAAGGCGAACGTGGGATGGAACCCGTTTTCAAAGCGTTAGAACTCATAGACTTTAAAACGGCTTTCGCAGGCCAAAGTAGAGTTCTAATCAAAGTGAATTTCATCACCGACAAAACCTGGGACACAGGCGCCACAACCGACCCTGTCGTCGTTGAAGCTATAATTGAGAAGTTGAAGGAATTGCCGGTTACAATTAACGTTGTGGAATCAGACGCAACTATGACTAACGCGGACAAAGCCTTTGAGAAAACAGGTATGAAAGAGATGTGTACCCGTAACGGCGTCGAATGCATTAACCTGCGATACGTCAAAGACAAAGTCAAGATAGACGTCCCAAACGAGGAGGTTTTAGGCAGCATCACAGTGCCAAGAATCGTCGCCGAATCCGCCATCATAAGCGCCGCAAAGCTGAAAACTCACATGTCAACCGGCGTAACGTTAGGAATGAAGAATATGTTTGGTTTGCTCCCTGACAAATTCAAAGCAAAATATCACGCCCGCGGAATAGGCAAAGTCATCGTTGACATAAACAGCGTCATTAGACCCGCTTTGACCGTAATCGACGGCTTCGTTGGCATGGAGGGGCACGGGCCAGTTGACGGCACCCCTGTAAAGATGGACTTAATTATCGCGTCAAAAGACGTCGTCGCCGCTGACTCTACAGGCTGTCGCGTGATGGGCATAGACCCTCACAGCCTTGCGCATATTCGAAGAGCCCACGAAAAAGGCTTAGGTAACATAGACGACATCGAGGTTTTGGGCGAAAAAATAGAGAACGTTGCCAGAACCTTCAAACGCGACTAACTGCAAAAAGTTTAATACTCTTCCATTGTCTTTCGATGTTGAAGGGGACCCACGAAATGAAAGTTGTAGTAA
The DNA here is from genome assembly GCA_963760905.1 of Candidatus Bathyarchaeota archaeon. Taxonomy (GTDB): domain Archaea; phylum Thermoproteota; class Bathyarchaeia; order Bathyarchaeales; family Bathycorpusculaceae; genus JADGNF01. Next base: position 561,176 of record CAVXEQ010000001.1, on the reverse strand, counting down.
ACTGGAGCGGAGGCAAAGAATGCGCCCTTGCTTACCAGAAGGTACTCAATCAGGGACACCAGGTCGCTTATCTTTTAACTTTTGAATACATGAAACCCTACATTTTCCACAGCTTCAAAGTGATGGAGCTTCAATCCAAAACCTTGGGTAAACCCCTGATGAGGGTAAAAATCAAACATCCCTACGAGGAAATTCTAAAAACCTTCAAACGCCTGCACAATGAGGAAGGCATCGAAGCTATAGTGACTGGAGACATAGTTGGCGCAGGCTGCGCTATCGTTCACTCCAGTTACTACGAGAGCATGTGTAAAGAAGCAGGCATGAGTTTTCTAATGCCCAACGAGAATCCTTCAGGAGACACCTACGATGTTCTCAAACAAGAAGTAATTCAATATGGCTTAAGACCAATCTTAAACTGCGTCAACTCGGACTTCTTTGGAGAAGAGTGGCTTGGACGCAAAATAGATGAAAACTCCATCAAAGACCTTAAAGCCCTTGCAGACGAAAAAGGCATAGACGTTTGCAGCGAAGACGGACAAGGATACCACAGCGAAGTAGTCGAAGCCCCCTTCTTTAAAGAAAACATCAAAATCAGCAAATTCAAGAAGGGAAAGCACAAAGAGAAAAGCAAAAACTGGAAACGCAACTGGCTCTACATGGACATCAAAGAAGCTTCCTTGGAGCCTAAAACGCAGACGCCATAACGTCTAAAGAGCACAATTTTTTGTTATTTTTGTTTCTTGGCGCTGCTTTTACTTATTTGCCGCTGGTAATGCCGAGCGAGGGTTCGCCCAATCAACGTTTCCAAAGCGCGTCTAGGGTTTAGGATTGCCCTTTTGAAGCGGTCGCTGTTGACAGTTGGATTAACCATTATGGCTTGTGCACACAGTTCTCGCAGGTCCTCCGCCGTGAATTCAGGTGTTTCGATGAGGGGTTGAGCTTCAGATAACGCTTCATCGTTGAAGCCTGCCTTCAGGTAGCCGCCACGTTTAGCCTGCTCATACAATTCTGTGCCATACAAAGGCGTGGCAAAACTGAAGTAGAATCGGTCGGCGCCCAACTGCCGAAGTTTATAGGCAAATTTTATGGTTTGCACTATCTCTTTTTTTGTTTCCCCTATCATGCCGATGATGAAGAAGCAGCCGACTTTGATGCCTACTTTCCGCGCTGCAATCACGGCGCTTTCCACCTTCTTCAAGTCAAGGTTCTTCTTGATTAGCTGGTTCACGACCCGTTGAGAGCCAGATTCGGGCGCGATTAGGAGACGCTGACAACCTGCAGCACGCATCTTCCGAAGCAAATTCTCATCCAAACCGTCAGCTCGAACACCATTTGGCGTAAACCACTCAAGCTTCAACTTCTTTTCAACAATTAAATCGCAGATACGCTCAAACCGCTTCATGTCACAAGTCAAGTTTTCATCGTCAAAATCCACCTGCTTCACATGGTACCTGCGCACGACCTCTTCCAGTTCGGCAATTACATTTTCTGGACTTCGGGCACGCCATCGTCTGCCGTTCATGATGTGGTTACTGCAGAAGATGCACACGTTAGGGCAGCCTCGGCTGGTGATGACGCGAGCGTAGGGTTTGCGAATTTCTCCACGCTGAGGTCTCTTCTTTAAGGACGCAAAAAACGTCTCTAAAGGCAACAGATGCCGCGCTGGGAAGGGCAAGCTGTCAAGGTCTTCGATGAACGGTCTGCGAGCGTTGATAACTACTTCTTTGTCGCTGAGGAAACCGATGCCCAGAACTTTCCGAAGGTCCTCTTCCGTTGCGCCACGCTCCAAAGTGTCAGCCAACTCAAGCACAGTGAGCTCTGGTTCGCCGATAACTACAAAGTCAATATTTTGCCCTCTAAGGCATTCCTCAGGACGCGAGGAAGGATGTAACCCGATCACGGCAATGGGAATTTGCTTGTTAACTCTTTTGGATATGGCAGCAACTTCGAAAGCAGTTTCCCACCAACCCGAAAACGGAATAGTGATCACAACAAAATCGGGCGCCAACTTCTTGAGCCTAACCGCAATTTCCTGATTGCTTAAACCCAATCGATATTTTCTGGAGCCTATTTCATTAAGGTTTGTCCAGCCCTCCGTGGGGCAATCCAAAATGGTCACCTGATGCTCTTTCTCAAGCACCGCAGCCACATATGCCAAATCTGTGGGTTGAAAGGTGCTGGGTTTTCCCCACATTTTAGGTTGCAAACGAGGAGGATTAATCAGGCAAACACGCATATCGTAGACCCACTATCCGTTGGGCACATTCGGAAAATCCGCATGTACCCTTGAGTTGGCGTGGGTGGTTAAGAAGATGCACTGGGATTAATAGCTTATGTAAAATGTAAGGAAACATCAGCTAGGGTAAGGAGCTGGAAAACAGCCTGTTTTTGCTATTTTCTTTTCGATTCTGCCGTTGAATAGCCAAAGTGGAGTCTGAGATTAACATGCAAAACACATAATAGCTGGCAGCGCCAGTTTGGTTGAACAACCAAAGTTTAGGCGAAAAAAACGTGAAGGCACGCGTAACCCTCATCAACCCGCCTTACCCAACCGGCGCTGTTCAGGCACCTTTTATTCCCTTAGGTATCGGTTACTTAGCGGCATTTTTGGAAAAAAATCAGTACGAAGTCAACGTTATTGATTGTCAAGTTAATTATCCTTCGCCTAAACAACTGGCTAACGAGTTCTCTAAAACCCAACCTGACGTCATCGGTTTAACCTGTGCAACCCTCACATACAAGCCAGCATTGGATATTGTGAAAATCGCCAAAGAGGTGCGTCCAAACTGCTTAACCATAATGGGAGGACCCCACGTTACGGTGCTGGACGAAGAAACGATGCAGGAACCAAACGCGCCTGACGTTGTTGCACGGGGCGAGGGCGAACAGACACTTCTCGAACTTGCAGATTTAGCTTCTAACTCTGACTTAGGCAACCTCGGAAAAGTTGATGGGATAACCTTCAAGAAAAACGGTCAACTGGTCCGAACAAAAGACAGAGAATTCATCCAGAACCTTGACGATTTGCCGCACCCAGCTTACAACCACTTTGAGCTGCGGGGCTACAAGTTTGCAGACAAAATGTACTTGCCCATAATCACCAGCAGGGGCTGCCCCTTCAACTGCGCCTTCTGCTTAGCTTCCAAGATGTGTGGACGAGGGTTCAGGGCAAGAAGTCCAAAAAACGTAGTTAACGAGCTAGAGTGGCTACGTGACGAGCAGGGCGCAGACGCGTTTGCATTTTATGATGATACATTCACGTTTGACAAGAAGCGGGCTTACGACATATGCGAGGAAATGATAGCTCGTAAGGTGGATTTGCCTTGGGACTGCCGAACCCGAGTGGACCAAGTGACAGTGGAAATGCTTGGCAAAATGAAGAAAGCGAAATGTGAACTCATCCATTACGGTGTAGAGTCGGGCAGCCAAAAAATGCTGAACCTTATGAAAAAGGGCACAACTGTAGAACAGAACGCGCGCGCCATCAGGTTAACTAAGGAAGCAGGGATAGGCGCCGCCATATCTGTCGTGGTCGGGTACCCGGGCGAAACCCCCGAGATGCTCAAACAAACCGTCGATTTCATGAATAAAACCAAGCCCGACTACGTGTACATGTGTCAAGCCATACCGTACCCGGGCACAGAAATGGCGGCCCAGTTGGAAAAACTTGGCTGGGCAATGGATCCAGAGTGGAACCACTATGATGAAGTGACGCCGATTTTTACGAGTCCCCTGTTGCCTCAGGAAACAATAGACAAGACCCGAAAAGAGTTCTTCAACAGCTTCTTCTCGCCATCATATTACATTCGGGAGTCGCTTAAAGGAGACTTTTACAGCAAAATCATGGCGCGAACTGCATTAAACCATCTGCTGTGGCGAACCAAAGTCCCTCAACTTATCGGATCAATTCTCGGAAAAACCGCTCCTAAAAAAGACAAATAGAACTTCGTTGAAAGTCTGGAAACAGTTCGTCCTTGCAGAATTGTTATGGATTTGCAAAAGGTAAATAGACGGGCATATGCTTAAAAAGCATGGAATCAGGACATTTCAGGGACGAATAATGAGGATACATATAACTCTTGTTAATCCACCTTACCCGTTTGGATCCCATCAGCACCCAGCCTTTATCCCTTTAGGCCTTGGGTACCTATCGGCTGTTTTAGAAAGAGGCAATTATCAAGTTAATGTGATTGATTGTCAAGCGCAAAAACTCACGCTTGAACAGTTTAAAACTGAGCTTGCCAAAACCAAACCCGACATAGTCGGAATAACATCAACCACGCTCACTTACAAATCAGCGCTTAAAGTAGCCAAAATAACAAAGGAAGTTTGGCCAAGCTGCTTAACCGCCATCGGAGGCCCCCATGTCACCTTCTGGGATGACAAAGCCCTGCAGGAATCTCCATTCCTCGACGTTGTTGTAAGGGGAGAGGCAGAAAGCACAATACTGGAACTCGCAGAAAGAGTTGCCGCGGGACAAAGCGTCTGTGATCTTGCTGGGACTACTTGTAGAATGGGCGAGGGGACAGTAAAGAACCCTGATCGACCGTACATAGAAGACTTGGACAGCCTGCCGTTTCCAGCTCATCACCTATGGCATTTTGAGAATCTGCGCAAGTACGGCACCATTCCCTACCCGATAATGACCAGCCGAGGATGCGTCTTCTGGTGTAACTTCTGCACAGCAGTCCGCATGTTCGGACGAAGATACCGTATGCGCAGCCCAAAAAACGTTGTCGACGAAATAGAGTTCCTCCACAAAAACTACAACGCAGGACAATTCACCTTCTATGACGACGCGTTCACTGTTGACCAAGCTAGAACGGCACAGATATGCGAAGAAATTGAGCGCCGTGGACTAAAAATTAAGTGGGACTGCGAAACCCGCGTTGACATGGTTTCCAAAGAGCTGCTTGTAAAAATGAGGAAAGCAGGCTGCATCGCCGTGTGGTTCGGCGTTGAATCAGGCTCACAACAGGTTGTAAACGCTATGGCGAAGGGGTTCTCGCTTAACCAAATTCGAAGGGCTTTCAAGTGGGCAAAAGAAGCGGGTTTGATGACGGTGGCAGGCGTAATTTTAGGTTTTCCAGGCGAAACCAAAGAAACAGCGTGGGAAACAATTCGGTTCGTGCAGGAGCTGAACCCTAACGACGTCGGATTCTACATTGCCACACCTTACCCTGGAACCCCTATGTACGATGAGGTCAAGGCAAAGGGCTGGCTAAGGATAACAGACTTCGATAGATACGACACCGCAACCCCAGTGTTTGAAATCCCAACCTTGAGCATGGAAGAATTGGTGAAGATTCGGGAGCAAGCATTCCAGACATTCTACCTTAGCCCAAGATATTTCGTCAGCGCCCTGGGAATGTTTAAACAAGGAAAAATGTGGGGTTTAGGCGCAACAAGATTAATCTTGGCTCACTTCAGAAGGGCTGTGAAAGCAAAAGCCGGACTATAATTGGTTAAGAAAAATGAGGCTAACAACGCAAAATCTGATGTGACTTTAGGAGAAAGCCTATGTCAATACTTTTGATGACCACTGCGCCGCCCAAAAAGTCGCCCTGGGGCATGGCCGGTAGGCTTCCACCACTGGGACTCGCCTACGTTGCAGCTGCCTTGGAAAAGGCCGGTTTTGAAGTTCAGATACTTGACAATTACTTGATCGAAAAGTCAATCGAAGACCTCAAAATTGAAGTGAAAAAGCTTGCCCCCGAAGTGGTTGGCATAACATGCAGTTCATTGACATATGAGCGATGCGTAGAAACTGCCAAAGCAGTCAAAGAAACGCTTCCATCCTGTAAGGTAGTAGTAGGCGGACCCCACCCGTCGTACATGCCGGAAACCATGCTGCAACATGCAGAGATAGACTACGTGGTTATCGGCGAAGGCGAACAAGCAACGGTGAAGCTGGCGGCAGCTCTACTCAGAAGCAAAGATTATTCAGCCATCGCTAAAATCCCAGGAATCGCTTATGGAAAAACGAAAAATCCCCCTGAATTCATCAGTGACTTAGACCAGATTCCTTTTCCAGCAAGACATCTTTTGCCGATGAAGATGTACGATAGAAAAATCCCGTATCTGAACGTCGAACCGGTTGACACGATGAGCATTATACGTGGCTGTCCCTATAGCTGCGCTTACTGCGAGACTAAGGAGCTTTGGGGAAACACCTGCCGAACTTTCACACCTCAAAGAATCATCCAAGAAATTGAGCACATGGTCAAGGCGTATGGAACGAAGGGAATTTACTTTGTAGGCGATAACTTCACCATCAACAAGAAAGAAACCGCAGAACTTTGCCAGCTCATCAAGAAAAGCAATTTAGGCATCAAGTGGGTCTGCGATACCAGAGCCGACCTTGTCAACCGAGAAGTGCTGCGGGAAATGAAAGCAGCGGGATGCCAAACCATCTTCTTTGGGGTAGAATCAGGTTCCCCGCCGATCTTGGAGAAACTGAACAAAAACATCAACCTGCAGGAAGTTGCAGACGCGTTTGACCTATGCAGAAAGGAGGAAATCCAAACTGCTGCTTCCTTCATGCTTGGCGTTCCCGGAGAAACCGTAAACGACATGAACGCGACATTCAAGTTCGCAAAGCAGCTTAATCCTGACTGGTGCCAATTCAACATCTACGTCGCGTGTCCAGGAAGCAAACTGTACAATGAAGTCATGCGCGAGGGCTTATATGACCAAATTGACAATTTTTTGGCTCGGGTAAAAACCAAAGAATTTGACTACGAGATGCTTCAAAAGATTCAGAGGCAGTTTCAAAAAAGCTACAACAGGTCGCCGGCAAGGCTAATTCGGATTGTCAAGAGGGAAGGTTTAGTGAGTGCTCTTAAGAAGAGCGCCGCTCTCGTTCTGAAAGGTTAAAGCAAACTGTTTAAACTCCACGCAAGAAGGTCATTTCTTAGATTGCCATTGCTAAAAGACTATACATAGAATTTGGAGAAGTTCGCGGTAAGCCATCATCGTGGACTTCTCATCGGTCACGTTCTTCATCAGCATCCTTCCGCCGTCAAAAAGGCTAATCTCCAATTTGCCGTAATCAAAAATCGTTGCCATCTGGGATTTCATTCGAACCTTACAATGGTTCTTCTTAATTTTCTCCTGCGCCTCGTGCATGTTGAACTTCACAGGTTTTTCTGGAGTAATGTCGGCTGTGGTTCCTCCGCAAAGCCAAACAACCTTTATGGGCAACTTCACTGCAGATTCCTTTTCCTCAAGCCCACTCAATCGTTCTCACCCATTAGCAACCGCTTATGAATACTGCACCAGTTTGCTTTATGAATATTCCCACAAAACCATTAGGCAACACCTCAACCCGGCTTTTTCAAAGTAGCGGTCCCATGTTAAAAATAGAAGAAGAAAGGGAGCTAAAATTCGCATTCAACTATTTTCTTCTTCCAAAATTCATTTTTAGTCCTAGGGAGATGGAAAGAAGACTGCGATTGTTCCGTTGTGCATGCAAACTGGCTTCTAATCTTAAGAGAAGAAAAAAAAATCGGTTGGTGGTGCCACACTAATTTTTTTTTCTTTCAAACTTAATTTACTTCAAAGTTGCGAGAACCAGGAGGCCTGCGGATTAGCCAGCCAAAAAGACGCTTAAACCAATTGTTTTCAAAGTCTAGTTCCCAAACCCAAGATAATAAAAAGCTTCTGACAAATTCACTTGCGAACCATTCTGTAATCAACCAAAGCCTAACAACCTCTCCTCGAATATTGCCTAATCAAAACAAACATCGTTTCTCGTAACGCTTATAAAATTCGCGTCATATGAAGCTGATATGCAATATTTGCGTTTCGGGCTGAAAGACACACATAGACACCTCACTGAAACTCATGAATCAAACGGTAATGACCCCAAAATGCAAGTTAAACGCAATTGCTTATCAATTTTATTCAAAGAGCAGCCCGCTCAATGGAGAACAACCTATTGACCATTCTGCTCATGACCACAGCTCCGCCTTCAGATGCCCCGTGGTACCTTGGAAAAAAACTTCCTCCCCTAGGGTTATCTTACGTTGCAGGAGCTTTGGAAAAATCAGGCTTCCAGGTTCAAGTTCTCGACAACTACATGCTCAAAAAATCCATCGACGAAGTCAAAGAACTCGTCAAGAAACTTAGCCCTGAAATCGTAGGAATTACGTGCGGTTCAGCAACTTTTCGAAGATGCGTCGAAACCGCCAAAGCCGTGAAAGAGGCGCTGCCCTCCTGCAAAATCGTGGTAGGCGGCTGGCATGCATCCTACGTTCCTGACAGTATACTGGAGATTCCAGAGATAGACTTTGTTGTTATGGGTGAAGGCGAACAAGCAATGGTGGAGCTCGCCACCCGATTAACTGACAATAGCAAAGGCTCGGCAGATAATGCTGACATAACCATTCCTGGCGTAGGCTACAAGAAAAACGGGCAAACCATCAAAAACACGCCGCAATACATCAAAGACTTGGACCAAGTTCCTTTTCCCGCGAGGCATCTGCTGCCCATGGAGCTTTACGACCGAACAATCGAGTTCCTCAGCGTCAAACCAGCAGACACCATGAGCATCGTGCGTGGTTGCCCATTCAGCTGCGCATTCTGCGAAACAAAAAAGCTTTGGGGAAACACCTGCCGAACATTCAGCCCCAACAGAGTCGTAGACGAAATCCAGTACCTCCAAGAGAAATACAACTCTAAAGGTATCTACTTCATAAACGATAACTTTACAATCAAGAAAAAAGTCACTGAGGAAATCTGCGACGAAATCATTAGAAGACAATTAGATGTTCGCTGGGCATGCGACACCAGACCCGACTTGATTTCGCAGGAACTTCTGCACAAGATGCATGCTGCAGGTTGCGAAACAATCTGGTTTGGCGTAGAATCTGGTTCGCCGCGAATGTTAGAGCGACTAAATAAGCGTATTACGCTTGAGCAGGTTACCCAGGCAGTTAAGCTCTGCAGAAAAGAACACCTCCAAGTTGCCTGCTCATTCATCATGGGTATTCCAAGCGAAACCTTAGCCGACATGGAAGAATCCCTCAAATTCGCTTTGAAACTGGATCCTGACTGGTGCAGATTCAACATCTATGTGGCTTACCCTGACAGCGTTTTGTATGAGGAAGTTAAGCAGAACAAGCTGTACGACCGCGAAGAAGACTTTCTGCTTTACGTGAAAACGGACCAGTTTGACTTTGAATCGTTGTCTAAGATTCAGATGAGGTTCCACATGACGTTCGCCAAGTCACCCAGAAGAATAATACGCAAAATCCGACGAGAAGGCTTCTTCAGCACCCTGAAACAGAGTTACAAACTCATACGGCCGCCTAAGCCCGAGAAATACATAGAAAAATAGTCCTCAACTCAAAGCCCGAAGAACATTAATCTTTAGTTTCTCTTTACAAAAAAGACTCAAATGGGGTCAGCTGGTTCTTTGGGTTTCAGCACCGCTTCTTCGATATCCATGTACAGGAAGTTGCCTTCACGATATGGTGAACCGCCGAAATCCACAACTTTGCTTTTTTTGGTGAATTTGCTGATTTCGATTGCCTGTTTAAACAATGGTGCATCAAGCGTGGTTGAATGGTATTCTCCTGGTTCCCCTGAAACGTCTATGCCTTTGCCCGCTGGACCCACAAGCGGCTTCATGTCCTCTACGCATTTCTCGTCAATTTTGCGTCCAAGCCAATCTTCTGTGAAGTACCTTTGGTCTACACAGCTGAGAATCGCTTTTACGCCTGTGGAAAGCTCCATGTTCATTATCCGTTTTCGGTAGCGACTGCCAGGAATCAAGTTTAAGGGTCTATCCCACAGAGGCATAATCAGCTTCATATCCAGTTTTTTGCAGGCATCTCTCCAAACGCGCCGGTGATGCACGTTATCAATGTCCCCTGTAACAATGGCTTCGACTTTCTGCTCCTTATGTAACCGCTCCAAGGTCCCCATGATGTCATCGTAACGGTTATCGGTGATTTTGACAAAGCTGTGAGGAACACCAAGCGCCTTAACCTGCTGTTCTATGACTTTGAAGCTGTGGAAAATGTAAGGGTCCATGTAAACGTAGGTTACCATGTGGGCAACCTCATGTCCTTGCTCAATGACTTTGTGGTAAGCTGTGCAGCAGTCTTTTCCGCCGCTCCAGTGGACAACAACCCGCATTTCATGTTCCCCCAAACGTTGAACAGTGGAAGCCCCAAAATAGGTATTAAACCTTTTTGCAAAATCCGCTGAATTTTTCTCTTCCTAAAAGTGACTCGGCTGAAAAAAAGTGCTGCTATCGGAGTTTACTTTCCCAGTTTTCGTTAATCAATGCTTTTATTGTTGACGCTGCCTACTGTTCTTTTGCCGGATGAAGAGAAGGCATTTATTTGACCAAACGGGATGACAACTCAGAGTTACTCGGACGGCAAAACATGGCGCTTTAACTGTTATTCAGAAGTAAATGTAGGAGTGACCAAGTTTCCGTTTCGCAGCATGTATTAGAAAAGAGATGTTCAAGGATTGTATTAGAAACAGCACATTTGAAACCAAGAAACAACAATTAGTCGGACGCCAATGTTCGATTAACTCGAGCACATAACACAGCTCGAAAGCAAAAACGGCTTTGTTATCTCTCTTCGAACAGAGTCGACTTTCAATTCCCGTTACTTAGGATTTTCAGTTGCACCAAAAGATGGTGGGTAAGCCCACGAAGTAAGAGTTCAAAGAAGGCAAAGACAAATTCCGTATTTTTAGGCACAATGTTTTTGTATGCATATGATATCTATTGTATACGGTGTAATGTGTTGACGCTTAAACCATTAGCAGTGCGCGTTCCCGTTGAATTGGATAAAGAAATTTCTGAAATCATAAAAAAAGAGAAGATAGACAAGGCAACAGTTGTTCGAAATCTTCTTGAAACTGGCATCACTGAGTGGAGAAAACAAACCTCCCTTGAACTCTTAGGTAAAGGGAAAGCCACTTTTGCCGAAGCTGCGGATTTTGCAAGGCTTTCTCTTTGGGAATTTGCCGATTTAGTAAAACAGCGTAACGTTGAATGGGTCAGGTTTGAACCAGAAGAAGTTGAGCAAGAATTTGAGAAGGCATCGGCGGCGAAACGTAATTGAAACTGTTAGTTTTCAATTCTACGCCCTTGATATACCTGTCTAAAGCAGGGCTAAGCGGGATTATTGAAAGCTTGCAGGAGGAAAAGTTGACTTCTCCGCTGGTTAAAACTGAAGTTGTGGATAAAGGCAAGCAAAAAGGCGTTCCCGACGCGATTGCCCTGGAAAAACTGTTTGAAAACGGCGTTTTTAAACTTTGCAACCCCAAAGACAAGCTGTTCCTTTCACGGTTATCCAAGACACGTGGGCTTCATGCCGCGGACGCTGAGGTTTTAGCACTTGCTGTTGAGCATGCAGGGCTTGCGGTTATTGATGATGAGGTGGCAAGGAAAACCGCTAAAGTCTACAAAATCAGTTACGTGGGCACACCTTATATTTTGGCAAGGGCGGTTTCTGAAGGATTCCTGTCAAAAGAGCAAGCCAAAAGCGCTGTTAAGGATATGGTTTTTTCAGGTTGGCGCTGTAACGTGGAAACCTATGCCAAGATAATGGAGCTAATAGACAAAATGTAAGGGCGTAGTCTTGCGAAAATCTAATGAGGATCTGCTGAAACAGCGACAGAAGCTGAATGTTTCCCGATTTGTTGAGTCTTTTATCCCGTCACTGATGTCAAGCATTATATTTACTGTCCAAGGCTTATCCATTTTGACCATGTTTTGAATTCGCCGCCTTTTTGGTTCGCAGCAAAAAGAGCAATGCATCGGGTGAGGAGCAGGTGACTAGGGAACTGCGGCGCAAGGTGTACGCATTGCTCTGGCCAGGCTTTAGCGAACGTGCTTTTTCCTGAATCCGAAGTACTTCTCTTCCCAGAGCTTAATTCAACCAACCAAGTACCGGTGATTAATCAGGCTGATGATTTTTCTTTAAGGTGTTTTGTGAGGTCAGATTCGAAGTTGTTGATCAAATCCTCAAGGCCCTCTGTTATCTCCTTCACTTTCTGCCGGGCGTGTTCTTTAATTCGGGAAGGGTCAACCGCACTGTAAACGTGATAATACCCGCCGCCTTTTAGAGTTCTAGATTGCTTATGAACGAGACCTGTGCTCACTAGTTTTGCGAGACATCGATGAATCGAACTTCGATCTCTCTTCACCGATTCGGCGACTTGATCAAGTGTAGCGTAGTCTTGTTTTGCTACTTCAAGAAAAACTTCAAGATCTATTGTTTTAAGGTTGTACAAACAACTAAGAAGGTCGGAACACGTAGCTCCTTTTCTTGTAAGTAATTGGATGCTGTCCATGCTTTTTTAATAGTTTTACCCACATATAAGTATTGTGCAGTATTGACAATACCGTAACATATTTATTGAAAGAAACCCATAGAGAAGTTATCATCAGAAACGCGTAAGTTGTGATTAACATGTCTGAAGATAAAGAAATTTCAAGAATCAAAAGACAAAAAGCAGTTGAAATGCTTCAGCGAACTCAAACACAATCAACACCAGTAGAGAAAGCAAACGGAAACCCGATTAGCTTAACGGATGCTAGTTTCTCATCCGAAGTTGCGAAACAAAATTTGATAGTGGTCGATTTCTGGGCTCCATGGTGCGGTCCATGCAGGATGGTTGGACCAATAATTGAGCAGCTTGCAGCCGAATACTCTGGAGAAGTCACCTTTGGAAAAATAAACGTTGACGACAACCAAATAATCCCAAGCCAATTTGGGGTCCAAGGAATTCCCACACTAATTGTTTTCAAGAACGGCAAACCAGTAGAAACTCTAGTTGGTGCCTGTTCGAAAGCTCATATTGAATCAAAATTTAAGCCGCACATGGAAAAAACCGCTTAAGGTTTGATATATATGTCCTGGTTAAAAGCAATGAGAGAGAAAGAGCCACCTGAACCAACTAACCCCACAGGAACAGTTGTTATAGGAAATCTTCAACCTGACATGATGGATACACCCAAAGAGATGGTTAGAAAATCTCTAAAAAACGCTCAGTTTAAAACTGTAAACCTTGGATCAGGTGTTCCCGCGGCAACTTTTGCGATAAAAGCTAAAGAAGAAAACGCCGACATCATAGTAGTTTCAGTCAACCTTCCTCCCGCTAAAGAAAATTTGCCGAAGTTGATTTCCGCAATAGAGACTGAAGGACTAAAAGGTAAAGTCGCGGTTATGATAGGCGGTGCCGCTGTAACGAAAGAAGATGCTGATAAAATCGGAGCCTTGTTTGGCAAAACCAGAGAAGAAGCTGTGGCGATAGCTAAGAAAGTCATGGAAAAAACCAAGTGAAAAATGCGAAACTTGGATTTTAAGGTAAAGAGTCTGCCTAAGAAAGTGAGCCGATTGCAGCTTGAACCAAACGTGTTAAAATTCCCCAACACCCGCTTTTATGGTGTTTACTTCACGTATGAAAAGCTACAAGTCTTAGTTACTCATCCTCCAATTGCACTATCAAGTTAATGTAACGGCAACGGAAAGCTGTTTTGAAGATATTCAGCAGCAAATTTGTCGGTACTGAAGTAACAGACAGTGCCTCAGAATTAAATCGGTAATCATTTGGGAACAGGATTTAACCTGAATTCCCGTCATACTGACGTGTTTATCATCATAGGCGTATCAGTGTCTGCTTGATTATCTAAAATGGGTTTGCTTCTGGGGCGGGTTAAATGTTTTTCGTCGAACGGCAACCTTTGCGCCTTGCGACATTGAAGCGTGAAAGAGGCGACTGATCAATCGAAAGGGAGTTTCCATGTAACTGTCGGTTTTTGTACAAACCCTTTAAGAGCATAGATTTGTACACAGGAAGTATGCCTAAAACCTCTCCATACTGGCTCATTCGAGACGGCGAAAAACTGATACAATGCAGTAAAGAAGCATTTGATAAAGCAATCGTTGACGGAAAAAGTGTAAAGTACGGTTTCTACGCAAACAAGAAAATTGAACGAATTGCGGAAGAGTTGGAGGCATCCCGAATGGAGCTCCTGAAAAAAACCGATTTATCTCCGAAATTCCGCGCGGTGTTAACGGACCCCAAAAACGTAATTGAGGTTCAAGTGGTAACGATTATGGATCCTCAGTTTTGGGTTAGAGAGTATAAACGTCCAAAATACCGCGAAAAACTTGCCTAAATTGTTCAAAAGATTTAGGCGACGTCACCCAACAAATGATTGCGAAACTTTTAGTTTTGTAATTTTGACGTGAAGTGAGAAAGCGGATTTGTCACTCGGCGCCTTGTTCTGGTTCAGGGGTGGTTTCAGTGGTTTCACCTGTTGGTTCAGATTCGGGCAGGGGTTTTTCTGGCTGTTCTGCTGCTGGTGGTTTTGTGACCTTGCGTGCGTGAGTTATGTATCCGGTGTGTCCTGTCATTAGGGTTTGAGGTCGTGTTTTTCCGCGTTCAATTTGCATTCCGCGCATGATGCATTCGAAGGTTTCGATGCAGACAAAATTGTATTCTCGCAGGACTTCAACAGTTTTGACAACTTGATCTATGGTTGGACTAAATGATACAATTGTTCCTGAAGGTTTCAATGCTTCGTATGCTTGGGGAACAACAAGCCATGGAACCGCTAGATCAAGGATGACTGCGTCAACGTCACGTTCGTCGATTCCAGTAACTACGTCTTTGAGTTTCAGCTCTACAAAATCAAGAAGTCCGCAACGTTTAAGGTTTTTTTCGGCTGTTTTTTGCCCTTCTTCGCGTATATCGTAACTGTAGACTTTACCCGTTGGCTGAACGTAGTGGGCTATTGCTGTTGTTAACGCACCTGTTCCTGTGCCTGATTCGACCACTTTGCTTCCTGGTCCTATGCCACTGAACATAACGATTAGTGCAGCGTCTTTAGCATAGATTATTTGGGTGTTACGCTGGGATTTGAGGATGTAGTCGGTTAGTTGGGGTTTGAGGACGGTGAAGTTTATGCCTAAGCTGCTTTTGTGGGTTGATCCGTAGTCTTTGCCGATAAGGTCATCGAATTTTATGTATCCTTTGTGGGTGTGGAATGTTTGTCCTGCTTGAACTTTTATCATGTAGGTTCTTCTGACATCTAAGTAGAGAAGTATGTTGTCGCCTTCGCTTATCGTCTGGTCAGTCAATTGTTCGATTTTCTCCTTGGAGGTCTTTCCTCTTTGGATGGGTATCTTGCGTTTCTTCTCATTTAAACTTTGAATTCCTTTTTTGCGGTTTAATCATCATTTGCGGCTTTCATGAATTGGGGGCTATAAGTTTGTTCGTCCGTCATTTTCCCAAAAGGCTTTTATCAAATATTTTTGTTTCCGGGCTTCAATCTGTTTTTTACAAGCTTTAGAAGAATTTAAAGATTGAAAGGGCTATTTTGATGCATTACGTTATTTTCCTTTGCTGTGTCGGTTTGGTCTTTAGATCACATTTAATAATTTTTGTTTAATAGCGCCAAATTTTTTACCTAGTTCAGCTTATTAATAGGTGAAGGGAATTTCATGACTGAATCTCAGCTTGTTCTAAGATGCCCCTACTGCGACTGGGTTTATCAAGCCAAACCACCTGACAGCTGGCATTCTGCATACTCCTTTGAAGAGCCTCTAATGAGTAGTTTTTACGGCGAAGTGAAAAAGCAAGAAATCATTTGTCAAAATCCTAAATGCAGAAAACCAATCACCATCTATTGGTACGCGCCAATGGAATACTTCGACAGAATGTAACCAACTGCTAAAAAAGGGTCGCAACCTATCACTAGAGGGTACTTTTTGTCGGTCACCTATCAGGGGGTAGGAAAGGTGGAGTTTAGTGCTGTAATGACGGGTGTTAACTGAATCCAAGTCCCAAGTGTATTCTCTGCGAATAAAGAAGGAAACAAGCTAGGTATAGCGGGACTAAGTGTATAATTATACCAGGATTCTGAAGCCATTTGGAACTGCTGAACAAAAGAGGAACAGCGAATGGGGAGAATTATGAGTTAGAACGTGAATTCAAGTTATGATTATGGAGCTTGTTTTTTCTTTGACTGCTTTTGGTCTTTTTCAGCGATCATGCGTTTTAGCTTCTTCTCCATTTCCAGTTCGTACGCGTGCTCTTTTACTATAGGCGGCAAAGTCTTTTCTTTGTAAACCAAGTTGGGTGTGACAATTCGCTGTTCGCCCACTTTGACGAGGGTTTTTTGGTTGTCAACGCAGTCTTCAAAATTCTCCAATGCTTCAACTGTCCAGTAGCCTTGACTTTGGGTTACAACCTTTACTTTGTGTAGTCCACGGTAGTAGCGGATTTCTTCACTCAAAAACATTCACCTACAAATATTATTTGGGTGGGAGAATAAAAATGGCGCGGGTTAAAACTTTAGATGCTATAAACTGGGTCTTGAAGTAAGGAAAAGAAGTATACGAATTAAGGATTGGTCAGAAGAAGACTTGAACAATAATGTCCTTCGCTTTTCTATGTTTTCTTGCATTTCGGGCCCTCTGTTTTCTTGCAGGTATTCGACAGGACACGTAGCACGCTTGGTAACGTAAAGATGCTGAAAACTCGCGTGTATTTGGTTATTCCTGCGCATTTTATGACTTCAGCCGTTCCTCCCGCATTTAGATAGCCTATAATGAATGCCCTAGCAATATCTTCTGCTTTCTGCTCACTGTTCAAGGGCAAGTAATGTCCACAGTAATAAAGGAAGCAAGCCACATCCCAAGATTTGTCTCCGTTTCGGCTGGCCTGCTCAAAATCTAACAGGAACAATTCGCCTTTAGGACTAACCATGACGTTTTCAGGTTTAGTGTCACCCAAAACCACGTCTAAGGCGTGTACTTTGGCGTAATTTTCTCCAACTTGGGCAACGAGAGCGAGGTCTTTCCTGACCAGCTCGTTATTGTGAGCCATGCCTATTCGTTTAATAGCATTGCTAAGGTCTTCGCCTTCTAGAAACTCCATGAAAACCAGGCGCTCGTTCGCGCTCACATGGAGAATTTTGGGAACCCTAAACCCTGCTGTACCCAGAAGCTTGTTTATGGCGCATTCCCTTTCCAGACGCGACCTGCCCATGAGAGCGAAGCTTCTTGCACCGATGCTCCACATGGACAGTGGAAGCCATTTCATGCTGGACAGGTCCTTGAATCGCTTGACTAGAATCTTCTTTTCAGTGTGATCTGTGCTGGCTCTTATGAGGTAAACGTCGTTGAGGACTCCTCCGAACTCTTCAACTTTGATTTTGCTGTAATCGCCGTCTTTAAGCACTCTTTTGGTGTATGAACGGATGTCCATTTTGTCCGCTAAAGAGACAAAGCCCTCGGAGGTTGGTACAAATACGTACTTTTGGGGGTCAACAAAGTTGCGTGTGAAATCGAACTCTTTCTTCCATGGGGGCGTTTGGAATCGGAAGAATGCCTCAGAATTCTGTGAGAGGAAATTGAGCATCTGCGGGAAAACCGAGAACAAAGAAGAGAAGAGAGCACGGGGAGCATTTTTTATGCTGTTGGTGAAACGTGTTCTGGGGTTTTTACTTTCCGCGATGAACTTGTTGGAGATGGTTACTTGTTGATCAGACAACGTGATTGTTCCGGCTTTATGAAGCTGAGTTAGGGCTTCTATGTAGCCGAGGAGGACAAACTCTACTTTCTTTTGGTTGGCATCGCCACACAAAAAATGGGATGTACCATAAGCCATAGGTGGAAAAACTCTAACTCGGTTCAGCATAACCTCGTACATGAAATATTCAGGTTTTATTCGTAGGCTATGGGACAGTTCGGGATAGCTAAGAATCATGTTTTCCATGAGCTCCAAGATGAAGCGTTTTTTTAATGCAACTTCTTGGGTGTGCAGATACTCTTGGTTGTTGAGGGCAGTGTAAGGAAAAATGAGTAGGCTTGCGAGGGCTTCGCCTAGAAAACCGCGTTCAACATCTGTTTCCAAAACCCATTGGTCAACAACGAAGAATATTATGTTTCGGTTGCCGATATTTCGCACGTAACTCATGAGTCTGGGTGAAAAATTGTGCAGAACCAGTAGGACTTCTAAAGCGGATTTTGGATTTGGTGCTTCAATCGTGTAATCGTCGGATTGGCAAATCGCGACTATTTTGTAGGATCCGGCGATATGCTTGCAGAAGTCAAAGATTTGACTCTGAAGTTCTCTGTTTACACTAGGCAAAATCTTGAACCGAATCTTTATCCATCGCCGGTTGACCTACCAAACTATTGAACAAAGGAACGTATTTAAGGCATTTTTATTTTGGGATACGCATCCATTTTTAAGAGGCTGATTGAATTTCTGCTGATTCAACTGTTAAGTCGGGATCTGTGAATGGTTGGGCGCTGAGTTTTTTGCATATAAGATTAAGTGAGTTTTCAGTAAAGCTCAAGATGTTTTTGCCTTCGTCAGTCAGATGATAGATTTTACGGGGTCTTTCGGTGTCCATGTTCCACTTGCTCTTCACGTGGCCTTTCTTTTCTAAAATGTTTAGGAGAGGGTACACTGTGCTAGCTCCAAGGTATACGCCAAATGTCTTGCGGATTTTGACGATTAGCTGGTAGCCATGCATAGGTTGGTTGTTTAGGAGCTGCAGAACTATGAAATCAATCAGGCCTTTCATGAGTTTGCTTTGGGTTTCTTTTTGTTGGTTAGGCATTTCTATTTTCCTTTTCTTTGTGTAGTTGTGTTGGACACCTCTACTATATGTCCTTTCACAGACATATAGTCTTAAGTCTCAATATGCAATGAACCCGCTTATAAGCTTTCATCCAACTTATTCGCAATAATGTTGAAACAAATTAGATCTGCAAAAAAATTCAAATCGTTTTTCAACACAAAATAGATAAGCAAATGCATATCAACCAATATGAGAAGACGCAAAACATGACCGAAGACCGCAGGAAAGAAATTGTTCAGCGAATCACCAAAAACTTACTCGACATCCAGCTTCTGCGCGTGCTGGAGAACGAACCAATGTGGGGCTATAAAATCAAAAAAACCTTTGAAACGGATTATGGAGTGAAACTAAGACATGGTGCACTCTACCCAACCCTCAACAGCCTTGAACTTGGCGGTTTTCTTTCAAGTCAAAAACAGCAGCATGAGGGTAGAGCCAGAAAAACTTATAGCGTAACGGTGAAGGGCAAGGAATTTCTCGAAAGTTATTATGATGTCCTCAAAGAGCAAATAAAGAAGAAACCATCAAACAGTGTCCATTAGTAAACTCTCATTTTTGAAGAAAACATAGAGCCAAAACTCGACTTATTTGACTCAAAATCGAAATGAAGCATTCTTTCCTCAGGTTTTTAAATATAGGAAGATTTTTAAGCTTAAACCGTAAAACGAAAGAACATAGGAGAAAGTGAGAGAAAATGAACTTTGAAACAAGCAAAAACTTAGCAGGGATAGGAGCAATACTGCTATTCGCAGGTCTTCTGCCGTACGCAAACACTTTTGCTATCTTACCGCTCATTGGACTAATACTGCTACTTATTGGCTTGAAGGGCTTGGCTGAATACTATAAAGAAGCAGGCATCTTCAACAACGCTTTGTACGGAACCATCGTTGCTATCGTAGGCGTTGTAGTTGTTGCCGCCATCGCATTTACAGCGTTGCTTGGGCTCTTTTCGGTACTTGTGCCAAGTTGGAATGGAGATTGGACAACTTTAACAACAGTACTCAATCAAGTGAACGTTAACACAAACATAACCTTCAGCGACATAGCACCATACGCAGGACTTTTCTTACTAGATTACGTTCTGCTCTTCGTTTTCGCTTTGGTCTTCGCGTTACTTTACAGAAGAACACTTGGACAACTGTCAAATAAAACTGGCGTAGGCTTATTCGGCGCTACAGGAACGGTGATGCTTGTGGGAGGGGTCTTAACCATAATTTTAATCGGCTACCTTCTGATCTGGATAGCAATGCTTCTTTTTGCAATCGCACTCTTCCAAATCAAGCAACCAGAGGCCCCGCAATTCGCTGCTGCACCACCCCAAAACGTGACCCAAGTTTAAAAAACTTAAACCATCAACTCCTTCTTTTTTTAATTTTTGTTGTCCACTAATAAGAATATGCTGGAACAGATACAATGGTTGCTTTTGTAGAGGCGAAACCTATATTTTTGTTTGTGTAGCTAAAAATCTACAAGCCAACAACATTGGTTAGGCGATTTGCGTTATGAACCAAGACAACAACCACTCAGAAGAATTAAGCCAGCCAGAAAACTTGGAGCAACAGCTGGAAGCAGAGAAGAAGCGCAGCGAAGATTATTTGACGCGATTAAGGTATTTGCAGGCAGACTTCGAGAACATCAGAAAGCGATGTGACCGACAAATACAAGAAGTTAGTCAATATAGCAATGAACGCATAATAATTCAGCTGCTGGAAGTGGTGGATGAATTGGAGTTGGCCGTTAAAAATGCTCAGTGCACGAATTCGGGCCAAACGCTGGTTGAAGGTGTACAGATGACGCTAAAGCGTTTGCGAAAGGTTCTTGAGCTAGAAGGAGTCTCTCCAATAGAAAGCAAAGGTAAGCCTTTTGATCCTTCCAAACACAGTGCCATTGCCGCCGAAGAACGCGATGACGTTGAAAACTGTGTTGTAATTGAAGAAGTGAGAAAAGGCTATATGATGAAAGAAAAAGTGATTAGACCAACTATAGTAAAGGTTGCAGTTAAGAAAAGTTCACAGTCACAAAACAAGGAGGAAAACAATATTGAGTCAAGTTAAAAGTGGAGAAAAAATTTTAGGAATAGACCTAGGAACAACAAACAGCGCCGCGGCAATTTATGAAAACGGGCACGCCACGGTAATCCCAAGTGCAGAAGGGCCCACTATGGCGGGAAAAATGTTCCCTTCAGTTGTGGCGTTTACAAAAGACGGCCAACTACTCATAGGCGAGTCTGCGAAACGTCAAGCTACAGCAAACCCCGAAGGAACAATTTTTGAGATAAAACGCAAAATGGGCACCAACCAAAAACTCACCATATATGGAAAAGAATATACCCCGCAACAAATCAGCGCCTTCATCCTCCAAAAAATCAAAAAGGACACCGAAATATACCTCGGAAACCCGATAGGCAAAGCAGTCATAACAGTGCCAGCACACTTCGACGACAACCAACGCCAAGCCACCAAGGACGCGGGCGAAATCGCAGGCTACGAAGTCATGCGTATAATCAACGAGCCCACAGCCGCGTGCCTCGCTTACGGCATCGACAAGCTTGAAAAAGAAATGAAAATTTTGGTTTTCAGTTTCGGCGGCGGAACCCACGACGTAACCGTCATGGACTTCGGCAAAGGCGTTTTCCAAGTTCTCAGCACAAGCGGAGACACGCAGCTTGGCGGGACAGACGTCGACAAAGCTGTAATGGCGTACGTTGTTGATGAATTCAAGCGTCAAACCGGCGTTGACGTCTCAAACGATCAGATGGCAAGTGCACGTTTAAAAGAAGCAGCTGAAAAAGCAAAAATCGAACTCACAACACTCATGAGCACAGACATAGACTTGCCTTTCTTAACAGCGACAAATACTGGACCCCAACACCTCCACCTTACGTTGACCCGTACGAAACTGGAGTCCCTCGCGCAGCCCATAGTTCAGAAGACAGAACGTACCATACTCAAAGCGCTGGAAGACGCGAAACTCACTCCCCAGGGAGTGGACAAAATCATCTTAATCGGAGGTATGACCCGAATGCCTCTGGTTCAAAGGTTCGTAGAGCAAATCTTGGGCAAGGCACCAGAACGCGGATTGGACCCCATGGAGTGCGTTGCTATAGGAGCAGCCATACAAGGTGCAGTTCTCACAGGCGAAGTACACGACATACTGCTCTTGGACGTCACGCCGTTATCGCTGGGAGTGGAAACCATGGGCGGAATTTTCACGAAAGTCATAGAGAAAAACACCACTATTCCCACAAAGAAAAGCCAAGTTTTCACAACTGCCGCAGATTTCCAGACCGCTGTAACCATTCATGTTCTGCAAGGCGAGAGGCAGATGTCTGCAGATAACGTTTCACTGGGCGTATTTAATCTCGAAGGAATCCCACCATCCCCAAGGGGAGTCCCACAGATCGAAGTAACCTTTGACATAGATGCAAACGGGATCCTTAATGTAACTGCTAAAGATCGAGGCACAGGCAAAGAATCTAAAATCCGAATAACTGCATCAACCAAGCTCTCAAAAGAAGAAAAAGAGCGCATGGTCAAAGACGCGGAACAATTCGCTGACCAAGACAGAAAGAAACGTGAAGAGGCAGAATTGCGCAACAACGCTGACAGTATGGTATATACAGCCGAGAAAACCAAAAAGGACCTCGCAGACAAACTCACAGCGGAGCAATCAGGCAAAATAGACACAGCAGTTGCAGCACTAAAAGATGCTTTAGCGAAACTCGACATGACCGAAGTTAAAACGAAAACTGATGAATTGAGCAAAGTTCTTCAAGAAGTCGGCACGGTAATTTACCAGCAGGCAGCAGCGGCAGAACAGGCAAAACAGCAAGCGCAGGGTGCACAGGGGCAGCAAACTCAGGCGGGACCTCAAGAACAGCAGGAGCAGGAAACTTCAGGTCCAAGCGGAGAAAAAGTTGTGGATTCAGAAGATTACAAAGTGAAGTAGAGAGCGAAACAGACTTAATCTACCCACCCTTCCTTTTGTTTGTCGCGGTAAACGTGTATGGCTGAAAAAAAAGACTTCTACGAAGTGCTCGGTGTACCCAAAGATGCGTCTAAGGATCAAATTAAAGATGCTTACAGAAAACTAGCTATGCAGTTTCACCCAGATCGAAACAAGGCACCTGAAGCAGAAGAAAAATTCAAAGAAATATCTGAAGCATACGCTGTTCTTTCAGATGATCAGAAACGGCAACAATACGACACGTTGGGACATCAAGGTTTTGATCAGCGATACACGGAAGAGGACATTTTCCGCGGCGCCGATTTCAATGACATTTTCAGGGATTTTGGAGGCGGAGGATTCAGCGACGTCTTTCGGATGTTTTTCGGCGGAGGCGGATTTGGCGGAGGAGGCGGCGAACGTATTCAAAGAGGGCAAGATCTACTTTATGAACTTAACATTACCCTCGAAGAAGCCGCTAAAGGCGTACAGAAAGAAATCGAGGTCCCACGAACTGAAAAGTGTGACGTCTGTGGCGGTTCAGGAGCAAACCCAGGAACGCAAGCTAAGATTTGTCCGCGATGTCATGGTCAAGGCAGGGTACAGACAATGCGGAGAAGCGCGTTTGGGACATTTGTGCAGGTGGCACCTTGTCCAGAGTGCAGGGGAAAAGGCAGAATTATTGATACGCCGTGTCGGAACTGTCGTGGTTCGGGGTTAGTTAAAAAGCGAAGGAAAATCACGGTTAACATACCAGTTGGGATTGACGAGGGTTATCAGCTGCGTCTCAGAGGCGAAGGGGACATGGCTGGAGATTACGGAGAATCAGGGGACCTATACGTACTTGTCCACATCTTTCCAAATGAGCTGTTTGTCAGAGACGGAGACGACTTGCATTATGTGCTGATGATTAATTATCCTCAAGCTGTTCTAGGCGCCGAAATACAGGTTCCCACCTTAGAGGGACCCACAACACTGAAAATCCGACCTGGAACGCAGCCTGGCGAAAATATTCGTTTAAAGGGAAGAGGGATGCCACGATTTAGGGGCTACGGTAAAGGTGACCTCATCGTCCGCATTGGGCTTTCTGTTCCGGAGAAACTAACTTCCCAGCAGAAGGCAGCTGTTGAGCAGTTGGCAAAAGAGTTCGGTGAGATGTCGCAACCTAGAGGTCACAAATTACACTTCTGATTTTTTCAAACTCTGGTGTGTTTAGTTCAAGTTTCACGTGAAAATTAAGAAAAATGTTAGCCCCCTAAAACAGGCGAAGCATACACACGGATTTTTGTGGATTTCAATTCGATCTTCTCACGATAGATTTTTAAACGCATCGCTTTATAGTGTATATTGGAGTTTCTTAAGGAGAATTTTGAATGGTAGAAATTAATCTCTTTGCAATACTTGCAGCTTTAATCGTAAACTTCATTGTGCTGTCGCCGGTTCTTTGGGTAGCAGGCAGACTCTTAGTTGGTAAAGACAAAGCAAAATTTACTGATGCATTATGGATTGTGCTTTTGGGAACAATTATCGGCGCTGTCTTTCAGTTTTTATCGTTAGGAATTGTCGGTTCTATCATTATGTTGATAGTCTGGTTAGGCTTGATAAAGCATTTCTTTGATGCAGGATGGCTAATGTCTCTGGTAATAGCTATTGTCGCCGTAATAATCTACATTGTAATCGTTGCTATTCTAGCGTTGGTGTTCGGACTTGCTTTGCTTGGCGCGGGGTTCCTGCTTTAGCTAACTTGGCTCTTTTTCTCTTCATTTTTTTTCTTGTGGTTTTTTTGCAGATTGTAAAAACCAGCAAGTTTAAATTTTTGGCTCATTTTCCTCTTTGTTTGTGGTAGATATGGGTTACTGCTCTAATTGTGGACAAAAACTTTCTGAAGATGCATTGTTTTGCCCAAAATGTGGAACCAAAGCAACGGTTGGTGTTGGAGCAAGCGCGGCAACTCCATCAGATGAGGTGCGTGATGCATTCCTTAGGATGAGTCAAGAGATGGAAAAAGCATTTAACGTAGCAGCAAAAGAACTTCAAGAAGCGTTCCAAATAGCAAGAAATAACATCCAAAGAACCATCAACAAAGAACCAGTGGTTTGTCCAAACTGCGGAGAAAAAAACCCCGCCAGCGCAACTTATTGTTTCAAGTGCGGTAAAAGCCTAACTGACGCACAAGCGCCTAAACCAAACGAAAGCATTTGAGGATTGTCTTTCTTGTTTCAACGGTTTTTCATTTGCCTCTGAGCCTAGTGAAGAGTTGGCAGGTTTTTCTGCTGAAATTGGGCACGGTAAATTTGGATATTTGTTTTCTTAAGGTTTTTTAGTTAAAGGATTAATCATACTGCAAGGACTGGGGCAAGTTGCATAAGGCGAAACGGATATTCATAACGGCGCTCTTTAGCTCAATCATATTTGTTATCAATTTCTTTGTGCCTTCACCCATAAACAACCTGGTCATTGTAGTTCAAGCCGTAGTACTTGCACTTGCAGCTCTCTTCGTGGGAAAAGCAGGAGCCACTTACGTGGGGTTAACCGGCGGAGTTTTATCCGCTTTGTCACGTCCTGCTTTTGGTCCTTTCACTTTCATCTTCACTTTTCTTTACGGTCTCTTGGTGGATATTTTCTTTTTTGCCTTCAAGGTTTCTTCCCCAGAGGAAATAGTGAACCGTAACAGGGTGATTCTCGCGATGGCATTTAGCACCGCCATAATTGGGTTGTCAACTTACTACACGTTCGCGGTTTTAACGGATGTTATCCCATTAAACCTAATGCTGGCGGTACTAATGTTTTTCTTGGGAACAGGCAGCGGCATAACGGCAGGTTACGCGGCTGCTTATTTGTGGAACAAATATCTCAAAAACATACCACTCTGAAGAACCATGACTATGAGAAAAATAACTTCGGTTAGGGTTTTTGAGAACCCTTTTACATGGTTGCTAATTAGCCTCAAACAGCAGTTTTAAACCCTCTACCATATCAACGCTTGCCCTAAACCCAAGTTTGTCAGCCGCTTTAGAAGCGTCGCCATAACTGAACCTTATGTCGCCCACTCGTGGAGGAGCATGTTTGACCTGCATTTCTTTGCTCGTAACCTTACTTAATACTTCAACAAGCCCGTTAATGCTCGTAGGCACGCCTGTGCAAACGTTAAATGTTTCACCACGCAATTTTTTTGCCTCCAAAGCCAATGTCAACGCCTTGGCTATGTCGCTTACGTGAATGAAATCGCGTGTTTGTTCTCCGTCACCCTCCACAACCAAAATTTCACCGTTCATTGCTTGTCGTAGAAACTTGGTGATTACTCCGCTGTAGGGACTATTTTCATTTCTTGGCCCGTAAACGTTAAAGAATCGAAGGGCAATTGTGTCAAGACCAAAACATCCTGCGAAAGCGCTGCAATATGCCTCACAAGCAGCCTTAGACGCAGCATAAGGGGAAATAGGGTGCAAAACCTCGTCTTCCTTAACTGGCAGAGACTTCACGTCTCCATATACCGCGGTGGAGGAAGCAAATACAAATCGTTTTGCGCTGCGTTTGGCAGCTTCTTGCAGAACATTTAAGGTTCCCGTCACGTTTACTTCATGTGTCAAAGCTGGATCAGAAACCGAAACGGCAACATCAATCAACGCCGCTAGATGTACGACTGCATTAACTCCGCGAGAGGATTCATGTAACGCTGTTTTGTCACGGATATCTGCTTCAACAAAATCAAAATTGGGATTATCTCGAACGCCACTTAGATTATCCAGTTTTCCAGAGGACAAATTATCAATAACAACTACTGAGTGGCCTCTTTCTAATAACCGCGGGACCAAATGTGAACCTATGAAACCTGCCCCGCCAGTAACAAGAACTTTACTCATATGTCTCAGTTAAGAGTGCAGAAGCCTGAACTTAACTATTTTGTTACTTTAACGATTAACTTGCGCCAACATTTTTTGTTGAATTGATATGTTTCCTTTGTTTGTTAGAAGGGCTAAAGTTTATTTTGCTTTTTCCTTCAATAGCACGTCTGTGTTAACTCCGTTCTTCTCTAATGAGACAACGCCACGATCAACTAAGCCCGAAATCACCCGATTAGCCGCTAACCAACTAAGGCCAGCCTCAACTCGAATATCCTTCTGACCAAACCTTCCTCCATGCATCAGCAAAATATCAACCACCTTACGCTCGTCACCACCCAAAACGCCGAAAACAGCCTCAACATCCTCATCTTCAGTATCAGTCCCCGCTGAAACTGATGATTCAACGGATTCAACAGCCTGTTTACTTTCGGGAACCGAAGGTGTAGATGCTTCGGCAACAGGCCCTGCGGTAGACTTAGAAACAGAACCCCTGCCAACCTTATCATCAGAACCCAAAAGCCCACGCAAAACACCAGCCTCCTCACGCATCAAACCAACCTCACCCTCAAGAGCAACAACCCTAGCCTCAGCAGCCCGACGCAAACGCTCAACCTCAGCACAAAGACTAGCCCGCTCCAACTCCAAAGCCTCAATCCTATCCTTCAAACCCTTCAAAGACTCCAACAAACACAACCTCCCAACAAAACCAACTATAAACACAACCCAATTTAAGCATTTTTCCCCAACACCCAAACAACACCCAAAACAAAAATAACGTTGGTGTATTAAATTCTGAAGCTCTAGTCTATTAGAAAGAGCCATTTTGATAAGTTATCGTTGAATCAATCAAGTGAGCAGAATGGTTTTTAATTTTTCAATTTCGTTTCTTATAGCATCTAGTTTTTTTGTGATTTCTTCTACGTCGACATTTAGCTTTTTAGTTCCTGTTAAGAGTTCATCTTTTTTTGTGTCTAGTTTGCTGATTAAGTGATCCATCCGTTTTTCGTGCTGCCTTAGAGCTTTAACAACGAAGGTTAGCGTGTCTGAATTTGTATTGTCCATGCTGTCATTTTGTGGCATGCCTTTCAGCTTCAGGTTGCTTGAGAACGAGTAGCCTTAAGAATGAACCTGTTTTTCAAGGAATATTTCGAGTCTGGAAATATAGTGGTTGGGCGAGCTTTTTTTGTTTAGTCGCCTCAGGACGGTTAATTCGTCTCCGAACCTTATGTTGTTCAAAACGTGCCCGTACTTGAACCTTTCAACGAAAATACACATTGTTAAGGCACTCATGAATTGTCCTGAATATTTAAGATTAGGGATAAGCGGTTTAGCGGTCCTTACGATTTAGCTAGTTCAATTTGTTCCTGTTTCTTAGTTAGTTGTGACGCATGTTTACATTCTTGCGGATCACAGAATTTGAACCTTTGACAACATTTCATTTTTTGTAAAAATATGTGCTCACCACAAACTAACCCAAAGCTCTGCGAAGCTACGACGACAAGAAAAAAATTAATGCTTATTTCGTTGCTTTCAAGCTTGCTTATTTACTGTTGCGGACGTTGCAAGCGGGGGCGACATTGCTGGAGCTTCGATCGTTGCTGGACCAGGAGCAAATTTTTTGTTGTAAAGTCTAGCAGCGATGCAGAGTCCTACTGAGACAATGGCCAAGTAGAAAGGCCATTGGAATCCCGCCGTAAACAAAACGTTTGTGATTGACACATCACCAAGTAAAGACTGAATTATTGATCCTGTCGCTTTTGCGTTCACAGATCCGATCAGGGGAACATCCAATCCTGTCGTAAATTTTATCAACATTAGAGTGGCAATCAATCCGATTACGAAAATTAGAAAAGCATATAGTGGTTTTCTATACGAGAAACCTAGCAATCGTTTAGCGTAGGACTTTGTTGGATTAATTGAATAAATCAAAATGGCTATTCCGCCTGCAAGCAGGGAAAGAATTACGGAAATGTTAATTGCTATTATTAAAGGAAAAGTAAATGCTTGACCCAGAAAACTTAAGTTCATGTTTAAGGGTGACGCGTTAAAGTTAGCAAAGGGTTTATCAACTGAGCCCACGGTGACTTGCCACCATGGAACAAATATCGAGACAGCTATCAACAGAAATATTGAGATGGCGCCAGCAATTCCGAACCAGTTCATTTTATTCTGCATCAAGTTTTACACCGTAGGTATTGGGATATTACCGATGTTATAGCTCGATGGAGTTTCCACGGTGATTCCACTGATGTCAACAACTATGTTTTCCAAAGAAATGCCAATGCTTGACTCCCCCATGTGTTCAGTTAGGAAGTGGTTTTCAGCATCTGCGGTCCAGACGAAAAAGGTTGTTATGAAAACTGTTACGTTCTTGTTCAGCTCGACTGGATTGCTTATGCCAGCTCGTCCAAGAGTGACTCCGTGTTCATTGCAAACCACGTCTGCTGCAAGAGAGTTAATTGTCACGTTAAGATTGAAGGGATTAGTAAAATTAAATATTACAGTAACCGTTTTGGCTACTTGGTCGTATGTGTAGTTCACAAACTGGGGAAGCTGAATTTGTGACCCCACGGCCTCAGTTTCGTCAATAAGTTGATTCATTTCGGGGGGAACAACTAATGCGGATAAGTTGTCTCTGTACATAATTGCGGCACCAGCAACTGGCGCTGCTATCGCACCTATATTTATTAGAATCAAAACTAAACCCAACATTTGCATACAGTATTCACTCCCCGCGTTTTCTCACGAAATTATGTTTAATTATGTTTATAATGCTTTGCGTTCTTATCGTTTGTCAAATAACAGCTTTGATAAATAAAATGTGACTTTCAAGGTGTGAAACACGTTAGCTTTGCAACTTCACTGCATTAAACTATTGAAACCACCGGGATTAAAACTTAATTCAAGAAAATTGCGTCTTTTCGTATATTACCTCGTTTTACTCGTCCAATTCGACAAAAAGTTGTACTTGATATACAGTTTATACAGCATCTTCAGTGGTTTTTTCTGAAATCGAGTGCACAAAAAAATAAAGGCAGCGCAACGTAATCTATGCCACGCTGGCAAACGCCGTGAATGAACAAAAACAAAAGACTACAAAATTGAAGCTGCTGGCTGTCCTAATCGCAATCATAATAATCTCGTCTGGTCTAACAGCATTATATTTTGAAGCCTTAGACAGCAAAGCCAAATCAAACAGTGAAATCCGGGTTGCGTGCGTAGGTGACAGCATTACTGAAATAACCGCTTATCCAGGGGACCTGCAGAGTCTGCTGGGACTCAACTATAACGTTGGAAATTTTGGGGTTACAGGGGCAACCATACTTCTTAACACTGATAGACCTTACTTGAATCAGACAGCGTTCCAAAATGTGAAAGATTTCCGGCCCAACATCGTGGTCATCATGCTTGGAACCAACGATGCGCGCATAAATATCTATCAGTACAGCGAAAACCTTGAAGCTGACTACAAACAACTGATCAGCGAAGTTCAGGCCTTTCCAAGTAAACCGAAAATCTGGCTTGCAATTCCGCCACCAATATTTAACAACTCGCTTAGCCTAAGCAGTTCAAATCTGTTGGACGGCGTGATTCCGCGTCTGCAACAGGTAGCAAACGAAATAGGCCTCTCTACAGTCAACATCTACGCTGCGTTGGTAGACCACCCAGAATACTTCCCCGATGGAGTTCACCCAAACGGGGACGGAGCAAAACTAATAGCTATAGAAGTCTACAAAGCCATCAACGGCAGCAATTAATCAACAAGGTGAATTTTCAGCTCAACCAATTTCTCATGAGAAATAAGTAACAAGTCAACTTTTCTATTCACAATAGATAAAACAGGTAAAATTTGATTTGGGTTAGATTTGGGTGCAATTCTGAAAAACTTTAATAATTAAATAAGTCTTCATGAACGTTTAATAAGAATGAGAAGCGAGAGGGACAAATTGAACAAGAAAATTGCAATATTCTTAGTTATAATTTTAAGCATTTCTTCTTTGTATGTTATTGTGGCGCCTAAGGCCAAAGCAGACCCATCGGATATAAAAATTCTCAGCTACTCTTGGTACGTCAGCGCCGCTGGCAACTACCCCACAAGCTCGGCAGGCGATCTCGTTGTGGTCGGAGAAATACAAAACGTTGGCACACAACCTATAGATCTCCCATGGGTACAAGCTGTCGCATATACTAAAGATGGACAAGCTGCAGCAGTAGTTTATACCACAGCATACGTAAAAGATTTGCTTCCGCAACAAAAAGCACCTTTCTACCTGGATTTCGACATCGACGCAAGCACTGGCGGTAACTACAGTGGCACCCTCGCATGGATTCCACTTCTTGATCACGTGACTGCCACTCCGGGATATGCAAATGCTACAGCTGACCAGATGTACCGAGGATTAACTTTAGCTGCGAAAACTTCTTTCACATCGGGCAACGCCTTCACAGTAACAGGAATAATCCAGAACAATGGCAGCCAACTAACAGGCAACGTTTGGGCTGTAACAACATTCTACAACTCCACAGGGGGCGCAATAGCAGTGAACACCACTGATTTCTTAGCTAATTCCTTAGCGCCCGGCAGCACAATCCCATTCACTGCAACCCCAATGGATAATACTGCCGCACTATCCAGTCAAATTGAGAGTTACTCCGTGTTAATTCAAACTATGCCACCTCAAGATTTGCCGTCAAGCTCACCCACACCCACGGCTTCGCAGTCTCCAAGCTCATCACCAACAGCGACACCTGTTATCTCAGCAGAGCCCACCCAATCATCTGAAGGCCAACAGCAATCATCATCGTCGTTAGACCTTGTTTATATTGTGGTTGCATTGGTAGTAGCGGCAGTAGTTATTGTTGCAGCTTTCGTCTTGTTGAGGAAGAAGCGGTAGCAGACTCCTGGTTAGTGGCTTTTTCAGCCTCCATTTTTCTTTTTCCTGATTTTCAGCTTTTAAGCTTTAATGGTTTGGTCGCAACAAAAAGAAAGCTTTGTTTGGTACTTCTTATAAGTAGTTCAGCGGGAATTTGTTTTAGCGGAATTCTTTAGCAAAATTTCAATGACTTTTTCACCAGTTTTGCCGTCGCCAAATGGGTTTGCCCAGTTTCTGCTCTTGGAGTGAATTATTTTAGCTGCTTCGAGAATTCTATTTGGATTTGTGCCTGCGAGGATGTTTGAGCCAACATCCAAGGTTTCAGGGCGCTCGGTATTTTCTCTTAAGGTGACGCAGGGAACCTTTAGAATGCAGGTTTCTTCCTGAACACCTCCAGAATCCGTTAACACGAGCATCGCTTTGCTTTCAAGTTGCAGAAATGCCAAATAATCTAAAGGTTCAATCAAAGTGATGCCGTTTGAGTCTAAACCGAATTCCTTCAGCTGTTTTTTGGCCCTAGGATGGATAGGGTAAATCAGCGGCACCCCAAGGTATCTCTGAACCTGCTTAAGCCCGTCGATTATACCTGCAAATCTTTCTTTGTTATCGACGTTTTCTTGCCGATGGCTCGTAGCCAAAAGGTATTCACAGTTTTCTATGCCCAAGCGATTGAAGACTTGTTTTTCTAACTTAGCTATCTCTAAGTTCTGGTAAACGGCATCGACAACTGTATTGCCTACCGTGAAAATTTTGCCTTCAGCGATTCCTTCGTGGAGCAGTATTTCCTTTGATTTCATGGTTGGGGCGAACAAGTAGTCTGAACAGTGGTCTGCCAAAACTCTGTTTGTTTCTTCGGGCATGTTTCGGTCGTAACTCCGTAAACCCGCTTCGAGGTGGCTTACTTTGATTCCGAGTTTTGATGCGGCAATTGCGCCAGCAAGAACCGTATTTGTGTCGCCCTGAACCATCACTATGTTTGGAGATTCCTTTTGCAGGACACTCTCAATTCCTATCAGCATTTCTCCTGTTTGTTTTCCATGAGAGCCGGAACCGACGTCAAGATTATACTTAGCTCGTGGAAGGCGCAATTGCTCAAAAAAGACTTTATCCATATTGTAGGAATAATGCTGACCTGTATGAAGGATAAAATAGTCTAAACCTTTGCGTTCGCATTCACGAATGATTGGTGAGCATTTTATTATTTCGGGACGGGTTCCCAAAATTATTGCAGTCTTCAACTGTGTTCCCCTTCTTGTTCCATGGCATTACTTGTTATTACATTTAACAACTTATTTGTCTTGCTTGATAAATGTGGGCAGATGATATAAATTTCGTAAAAGCTATATCTTGCTAGACAAATTTTGGAGGAGAAAACGTGCTGCATCCAATGTTCCAGAGAAGGCGAAGGTGAGGTAAGCTAAAGGACCACTGTCGTGGCTGACTTAATTCGACCTGAGGGTCTATTGGAATGTGTTCCGTTTTAATATCAAGAATGTCTGTTAGAGAATCGTTGAAAGTTCAGATTTTAGAGGAGATATGTTTATTCTGCAAATTAGCATCCAGGAAAAGGATGGCAATACGATATTTTTAGAAGTCGGTACTCAATATTCTTGATACATAACTGCTTTATTTCCTGCGTTCATAAACTTTGATAAAAGGTATCGCCTAATGCAGAAATCAGATAAGGCTATGGTAGTTGTTGATGAGGCTAACTTGGCTTCTTCGAGTACATCTGGTTTTATTCGCGTTTTGCATGTTGACGACGATCTTAGTTTCCTAGAGGTTTCAAGGCAGATTCTTTCTATAGAGGGCAACTTCGAGATTGACATTGAAACCTCCGTTGACGGAGCCTTCAAGAGACTGCGCAGTCAATCTTACGATGTTGTTATTTGTGATTATGAAATGCCCAAAAAAGACGGCTTACAATTTCTAAAAGAGCTAAGAGAAGAGAAGAGCGAAATTCCTTTTATTCTGTTTACTGGGAAAGGCCGAGAGGAAGTTGCCATTAAGGCATTAAATCTTGGTTCTGACGCCTACATCAATAAGTTAGGTGACCCAGAAACGGTCTACGGCGAATTATCTCACGCTTTGCTCAAAACAGTTGAGCGTAAGAGGTCCAAGAAGCAGCTTGCCGACTCCGAATTGAAATATCGCTCATTGGTAGAAGACATGTTACAGGGAATAATTATTGCTCAAGGATTTCAGCCGTGCATTGTCTTTGCTAATCCTGCGATGGAAAGAATAACAGGCTTTTCTAGCGAGGAACTGTATTCTTTCTCACCAAAGGAGATTGGGAAATTGATCCATCCTAGTGACAGAGAGGTTTTTCTGAATCGTTTAAGCAAGCGTTACGCGGGGGAAGATATAGAGTCGTCGTATG
This sequence comes from Candidatus Bathyarchaeota archaeon, assembly GCA_963760905.1. Classification (GTDB taxonomy): domain Archaea; phylum Thermoproteota; class Bathyarchaeia; order Bathyarchaeales; family Bathycorpusculaceae; genus JADGNF01. The sequence continues at coordinate 527,498 of CAVXEQ010000001.1, read as the reverse complement.
AGTTTAGGGGAATTCGCAAGGACGGTTCAATGACGTGGGTGGAGGTACGCAGCAGTCTCATTGAGTATAACGGGCATCGAGCGGTACAAGGCGTGTTCTTGGATATTACCGAACGTAAAAAAGCTGAGGAATTGCTTAAGAAAAGCGAAGAGCAACTCAAAGCGATTATATCGAATGCCCCAATTGGGATAGCGACTTCTGATTCTAACGAGTATTTCTTAAGTGCAAACGAATCATTTTGCAAAATACTGGGTTACTCAGAAAATGAGCTGCGAAAATTAACTTTTAGGGACATTACTTTTGAAGGAGATATTCAAGAAAGTATCCTGAATAACCAAAAGCTAAGTTCCGGGCAAATTCCATTTTTCAGTCAGGAGAAGCGGTATATTAGAAAAGATGGAGCCTTGATAAATGGAAAAATCACCGTAAGTGTTATGCGGGACAAAGAGGGCAAACCCGTTTTTTTCATAGCTGAATTGGAAGACATCACTGAAAAGAAGAAATCTGAGTTGGAACTGGAACAGAAATATGAAGTTCTGGACAGAGTAACGGAAAGCATTGGTGCCGGTTTAGTCATTATCGGTAAAGATTATCGTATTGTTTGGGCTAATACAGCGCTAAGAAAAGTCGGATTTGTTCCAAACAAAAAATGCCATCAGATATTTAATAGATTAGATACGGTTTGTCCAGATTGTGGCGTAAAAAAAGTATTCGAACAAAACGTGCCATATGACACACATGAGTATGAATCTAAAAAATCAGAGGGAGAATCTATCTGGGTCGAGCTTATAGCAACTCCCCTCAAAAACAGAGATGGAAACGTTACTGCTGCCATTGAACTTGTAGTTCCAATTACCGAACGCAAAAAAGCCGAAGAAACGCTGGAAAACAACAAAAACTACTTTGAAACATTGCTTAACTCTGTTCTATCCGGAATAATAGTAGTAGATGGGGAAACTCGGGAGATTGTTGATGCTAACCCTGCGGCTATGGGTTTCATCGGTGCTACTAAAGAAGAGGTAGTGGGAAAAGTTTGCCACCAATTTATTTGCCCAAATGAAAATGGGAGATGCCCAATAATGGACCTAGGACGGACACTGGACAAAACAGAAGAAGTAATGCTTACAGCTGATGGTCAAAGTCGCCCTGTAATTAAAAGCGTTGTTAAAGTGAAACATAATGGCAGAACATTGCTTGTAGAGAACTATGTTGATATATCTGCCCTTAAGAAAATTGAAGAAAACCTTAAGGAAAATCAAGCCCGCCTTGAACTTATGAACGAGAAACTTAGGGTTGTTGGAGGGCTAATCAGACATGATGTCCGTAACAAACTTTGCGGGGTAACAGGGAACACATACTTAATTAAGAAAAAAATGGGCGACAGAACGGAAATTGCAGGATGTGTTGGAAGTGTGGAACAATCCTGCAAAGAAATTGAGAGGCTGTTTGATTTCGCCAAAATGTATGAGCAGTTAGGTGTTGAAGAACTAAAATACATCGAAGTGGATAGGGCAATTAACGAGGCAAGTGCTCTTTTTTCGAGTCTAAACTTAAAAGTTGTTAATGATTGCCACGGGCTGACTCTATTGGCTGATTCTTTTCTTAGGCAGATGTTCTACAATTTTATTGATAACACGATAAAATACGGTAGGAAAGCCACGACTGTGAGGATTTATTTCGAAGAAATTAAGCATGATTCCATTTGTTTGATCTATGAAGATAATGGTGTTGGTGTGACCACCGAGGATAAACCGAGACTTTTCTGTGAAGGCTTCAGCACTGGTGGCAGCACAGGCTTTGGGCTTTTTCTTTCAAAGAGGATGATGGAAATTTACGGTTGGGAGATCAAGGAGGCTGGCCAACCAGAGGAGGGCGTAAAATTCATAATAACTATTCCTATGATGAATAAGAAGGGCCAATTCAACTATCAGACAGCTTAATTAAAATTTGTGCCCCTCGTCTACATTCTGAATTGAGCCTCTGGCTAAAATTTTGTTACTTGTGAAAGTAGATAGAAGAATGAAATCTGTAAATTGCCCAAGTTGAAACGCGGGTCTGCTTCAAAAATGATCAAGTATGAATCGTAAATAAGCAAGATATAATTTGTTATGATGCAGAGAATTATTTGAATCCGCAAGGCGTGTCGAGATGCAAAGAAAGTCTGATTTTATTTCTGAGCCCTTGATTGAAACATTTGAGCTTACTAAACAGTTCGGTTCCGTCAAGGCGCTGGCCAATTTGAACCTGCGAGTCATGCCCGGGGAAATTTATGGGCTGCTAGGTCCGAATGGCGCCGGCAAGACAACAACTATCAAAACTATCCTCGGTTTATTGGAACCAACTTCAGGTTGGGTCAAGGTAGGAGGCTTTGACCCGGTTAAAAACTCGATTGAGGTCAAGTCAAAGATCGGCTATGTTGCCGAAAATCCGATAGTCTATGATTCTTTGTCTCCTCGGGATTTTTTGGAATTTGTAGCGTCCATTAGAAAAATTGGTCAAATAAGAACTAATGAGATGGTTACTCAACTAGCAAATGCTTTTGATATGGCGCAGTATTTCGATTCGCCCATAGCTACGCTTTCTCTTGGTATGAAACAGAAAGTGGCTTTGATTGCTTCGCTTATTCATCAACCACTTGTCTTGCTATTGGATGAACCCCTTAATGGTCTTGACGCCAAGAGCAGTCGGATAGTCAAAGATCTGGTTTCATTTCAAGCCCAAAAGGGTGGTGCAGTTTTGTTCTCAACACATATAATGGAAGTGGCGGAGCAAATCTGCACAAAAATCGGCATAATATACCAGGGCAAGGTGATAGCGGAGGGAACACTTGACCAGCTTAGAGGCAAAACTGAAGGCAAAGGGGGGACACTGGAGGAAGTCTTCTTGAAGCTGACACATGAAGAAGCAGAAGTTGCCGACACTACAAGGATGCTCAGGGAGGCATTCTTCAAGGTTGAAGTTAACTGAAGCCTGGCGTCTAAGTAGGATACCCTACGGGGAAGTGGTTTACCGATCGATAGCTGAGGAAAGAGGGCGCATGTGGTGGGGAGCCTTCGGACGAAATCGCCCCAGCAAGGAAGCCCAGGACGATGTCGAATTGACTAAGATGGCGTTAAGAATCGCCAAATTCGATAAAATGATTGTTGCCCTTTTTAACATTATAGTCTCAGTAGCGCCTTTTGCGTCACTATTTCTTGGACCTGCAGTTTTCGGTTTAACTAGTTCAATCTCATTAAGCTTAGCTGTAACTTTTGGGTTTACGACGTTATTTGCAATTCAGACCCTTTCATCGTTTGTGAACGGTGATTCGCCAGGTTTATTGTCAACTTTGCCTATAGCGAAGGATGATTATTCCTTAATTACTCTGTTTTCTTTCATCCGATCGGTAGATTACATGGTAATCGGCTCGATTTTTAGTCAAGTCATAATAGTGGCTTATCTGACGGGATCTCCGACTAGCTACCCTGGTTATGTTTGTTGCGTCCGCATTGAATGCGTTGTTTGCTGTCACTGTTGCTCTTTGGTTTTCAAGGATTTTCCAGAAGAATCTGTTGCGCGGAGGAAGATCGAAGCTTAACACAGCTTTGCGTTTGACATTCATTTTGATGTGGGGCTTATTGCTTGTGGGTGTGGGCTTCTTGTTTAGTGTCCCTTGGTACATTGTGCCCAATCTGGAGAACGCGTTACTTGGTGTAGGCCACTTATCGAACTTGTTGGGTCTTTTCTATCCATTCTCAACAGGCATAATCATTACAGACCTTGTTTACTCCAACGTAGCATTCACCACTGTTTTGATGGCTTCCGCTGCGATGGTGGGCTACATTTTGCTTGCAATCTTCGCGGGAAAATGGAGTTTGAGAACTGTGAAACGTATATCCCAGGGATTTGGAGTGAATTTCAGTCGAGTACCAACTAGGAACTTTTCATTTAAAATTCGTAATCCGCTGACGGGTTATATTTTGAAAGACCTCAAGGTCGCGTCTAGAAATCCGGCGACTGCCTTCTTTTTCGCCCTTCCTGTTTTGGAAACGGTGATTATAACTTTGTTAATTTCCAATTTTGAAACGTTAAAAACTGCTGTGGTGCTTGTCGCTACTTCCATGGGTGGAATTTTCGCTTTGTTATTGCCGCTTGCCTTGTTAAGTGCTGAAGGAAGAGGATTGGAGTATACTAAGACCCTGCCTATTAGTTCTCGCAGAATCATAATTTCCAAGGCATTGGTTTCCACTGCAACTTATGTTCCGGTACCATTAGCGTTGGTTGCTTTATCTTTAGTGAAACCTTTGACTTCGTTTTCCAGTGTTCTTATCCCTTTTTTCATTATAATGTCAGTGGCTTCTGCGAGCATTTTTGAAATCATTCTTTTCTTAAGAACTACGGCCAAAGGCAAAATATCAGCTGTCGTCAACGATTTGGAAAAATTGATCATTGGAGTCGTTACTATATTGGTTCCTGTGATTGCGTATGGAGCCGCATTTCTTTCATCGTTTGACCATAGTTTTTCCCTTTTGGTTATGGTTGGAACGGCGCTTGCAGAATTATCCATCGCAGTATACGTGCTTAGACGTTCTTAGAATTGTTGCACAACATTTCCCATTTTAGGTTCAAAACGCCTTCAGCTGGGTTTACGGCAAGACTAGAAGATTGTGAGGACGAGTATCTGTGGTTATTAGCTAACCACTTTCATTTTCCTAAATTTCGGTTTGCAATTGTTGTGGGAATGAATTGGGTACCAGTAAAATGGTGACTGATGATTTCTGTGACGTGCGCGGAAAAGAGATATTGTTAGAGTCCTGATTTTTGGGAATTTGTTTAGGATGGCATGGGTTAAGTTTTGTAATATTTCGATTTTCGGAAGTTGATTTAAGTCGTGTTATACAATATAGACAATTAAGGTTTGGTTCAGCGAATAATTGTAGTCTTGTGGAAAGTTTAGTTGCTCGGTGGTAATCGGGCAGTCCGCAAAAAATTAAGAGAGGAATAAGAGAATGTTCAAAATAACTGAAAAGAGATCTGTGGCAGTTTTGCTTATTACAATATCTACTTTGATGGTTCTATTTGCTTTATCGGGGGAAATGGTTTCTGCTAGCGGCGGGTCAATTGCTGAGGCGAATTATTTTCCAAACGATGGTGGAACATATAATTGTATTGATCATTTTCTGATGCAGATCTCTGCCGTTAACACCAACACTACTGTTTCTGTTAGTTTCGACGGCGGACAACCCATCCCTCTAACATACCAAGGCATCACAAACGAAATTGGCTCCCGGCGAGACCGGTGCTCAAAATTGGTACACATGGCAAACGAATGTTTCAACCATAGTTGCACCGGGAAATCACACCTGCCAATTTTTCAGTCACTACTACGTTTGGCAAGAAGCAGATCAGTATTGGGCTGAATTTGATTCGTTCACACCTGCAATTTCGTTTATAATTACAGGTCCTGTGCCAGACGCTACTCAGTTGCTTCAATTGACAAACGCAAACCCCATGCCTATATTAACAGCTTTGATCGTCCTGCCAGCGGTTGTTTTCTTGGTTTGCGTTGCTCTTGTTCAGCGAAAGACAGGGCGTTTCCGAAGCGAGCATCTTAATTAGCCTTTATGAAAGCGCGATCTGCCTTTTCGTCTATTTTGCTATAGTTTCCCTCATGGGTTTCCCACATGAAATCGGTATTCACAATTATGTGAGTTTTCCCACTGTAATTTTATGTGGGCAAACGGCCATTTTTGAGCCTTCTTCAATGGTGTTCAAACCTAAAGCTGATCAAATTTATAGGCTGAATTTGATCTAATTAGCCTTTGTTTTTTTACTCAGATTTTCATAATTTTTATGAACAATTCTCAAGCATGTTTATATTATATTGGACATTAGTATAGTCATGCAAAAATTTGGTGAACGAATGTGACGGTTGAAATAGTGTGTGGATTTAGAGAATACACGGAGAACCCCGCGTTAAGATGTGTAAGAACTACATCTGAAGAGACAACATTAAAAATCGCTACTGAACAAGGTCTTTCCGCACCCCAAACGAAAATCTATTCAACTCTATCAAAGAAGGGCCCATCAACGTTTGAGTCTATTTCTAAGATACTAAAAATAGATGAAACAGAGATTTGCCGAGCAATTCTCAGGCTCCAAAAACTGGGCCTTGTATACGTTGGGGACGTCTAGTCTTTTGTTTGTCCTTTTAACAGACACTTTTCGGAATCCTAAAACACAAAAAGCCGCGCTTAATTAGACAAAGTTCTTCTCAGATTGCACCAAATTATATACTGCGAGATATTTTGGCTAAGGCGCGAAGGTTGCTAACAAAAAACGAATACGTTGGAATTCCTGAATACCCCTCGCATGAAAAGACAGAAAATAGATTATGTGCATTTAGCCTTAAGAAAGAAAAAAAAGACAGTCACCAAAACGATACGGCTTTGGCAGCGGATATGATTAAACGTATTTCTGTTCAGTGTTGCAGTACCATCGCTGATATTGTTGAATGTAGGTCAATTGATTACCGCAGGTTGGGCAGAATCGCGCTGCAACAGGCGGTGGAGGGATGTATTGAACGTTTGACTCATATGTTGGGTTCCAAGATAACGCCAAGGCCCCGCCGACTATCGCCAATATGCCACCTAGAGTTGTTGTTATGCCAACCAGCGAGAACACTCCCAGTAGGATAATTATGATGCCCCAAGTGTGGGCGGACCGCGGGTTACTGTTCATCATCAAGGCGCCAATAATAATTAAGATCCCAAATATGAGGAACGCGTAGAGCAAGAAGCCAATGCCAAGAAAAATCGCTAACACTGTGCCCACTGCTGACCAGACCAGCCCTCCAAGTAGAACGAGGACGCCTCCAAGCAAAGAAATAATAAATCCAATAGTTGGTTTTTCGCTCATTTCTTTCTCCCAAGAAATAGTTGACCCAGTGGAAATATAAAATTTGCCACAAACAAGCCCTTGTTGCTGCAATTTTTAAATTTGAATTTGGTTCAGCAATTATTTTTAGAATAGTTAATGGACAATAGTGAAGGAGAGAGTTTTATTTCTGCGGTAGCGAAAAAATTTGGTTTCGCCTAAAAATCATTCTTTGACACATCATAACCATTTATAGTTCCTAATTTGTTACACAGAGATTTGGTATAGATTTGAGTGAGAATCTGAAAAAAAGTTAAGAGCAAAACAGCATTTTAATAATTAATTAAGGGCAAGGGATAAAGTAATGCCTGCTGGTTTCCTCTCTCCTATCTCCTAATCGGCAAACATTACTCCCAACCCCTTTTTAGCTTCACGAAATTCCAAAAAAAAACTTAACTATTTTTCACTTCAGACATACGTTTGAACCTCCAAACATCATAACACCCATTTAGTCCCAAGCTCATTACTCACCCCGACCACGCAACTTAAAATCCCCAAAGATGAACGATCAGCGCGGTTCAATCAGTTTCCTTGGTCTCAAGCCATAATCGGAACAAGTCACTCAGGCTTTAACCCACTTGGATTTCTGAATTTTTTAAAGTCCCCAACTCTGCGTTATTGTCTGGTGTGAAGCATTCTTTTTGGGCTTTTCTTTTTTCTTTTTGCTGTTCTCGAATCTGTTGATCTTAACTGATTTATCTTCCAATGAAGCCCAATGGGAGCCATTTAGGTTTCGATGATAAATAAATTTGGTTACAACATGGAGAAGCTCTTGGGGAGACAGCGTCTCCGAATCAATTAACACCGTTTTCTGGTCTGATGTGACGTTAACTTTCAAGTTTGACCGCAAAAAGTTGGAGAGATGATCTTTTTCATCCTGTAAATCCCCTAAATTAACTTGCAACTTACTCTTTTCTTCCTTATGATGCCCAAACAGCAAAGTGGTTCACCACCATAACGGCAAAGTCAGTTCCCTTATAAAAAATTAACCCAAACCAATTCATGCACTACGAAGTTTTGTAATTGAGAGATTTGGATCATTGGCTCTCCGCAGCTATTTTCCCTTAGTTTTCACGCATGATTTGATTATTAACCTAACCTAGTAGACACTCAAATTTCAATAGTACTTCAAAAATTTAACTGAATCAACAATAATCCCCCTGTTGCATCATCAGTCTCAGGTTTTGCAGATTCTCCAAACGCTTTTTCGAAAAATCTTATATCTGCAAAAACTCAACTACTATGACGGGCGGGGACATTGGAAAAGGATTTTACACACTTAAGGAAATGGAGCACTAAGAGGCCAATTGGACTTCTTGTTTTAAGCATATTCATCTTGACACTAACAGTGGCTCCAACCGTGAAGGCAAATGATGTAGCTATCAATCTGAGCCCAACACAAGGTCCGGTAGGCACGCACGTAAGCGTTTACGGAATGGGATTCGTGACAGGCCAAGTCACCATCACTCTTAACTCGAAATACATCGCAGGATCCTACACTGGCTGGCTCGGGCGGATAACGGCAAGTTACACTATTCCATCCATGCCCACAGGCACGTATACTGTTACCGCAACTGACTCGGTGGGCAACAAAGCTTCAGCAACATTCACCGTAACATCTTCAACAGGCACAGGTTCTTCAAGCGCCTTCATATCACTGAGCTCATCACAAGGCCTTTCGGGCACAACCATCAGAGTTACAGGATCAGGGTTCAGTGCAGGCGGATCAGTAAGCGTCAATTTCGACTCAACATACGTCGCAGGGTCGACAGCAGACGGATCAGGAAATATAAACTCAGCCTTCAATATTCCATCAGTTCCGGCAGGCGCCTACACCATATCAGTTTCAGGCACCGGAGGCAAATATGCCGCAGCGACGTTTATCGTTACACAAGCATCAGCCACCATGGGCACAGGGTTAAGTCCAACCACAAGTCCCAAAGCAACAAAAACAGCTTTTTGGACCCTGCCAGTTACCGCCTTGTTAACGGTTGCAGTTGCAATAGCAGTCACCCTTCCATTAATGTTCATATATCGAAGACGCAGCAAGGGAGATATGTTACTTAATGAAGAACCTCAATCGTACAAACCAGAGCCCCCCACCACCCTAAGAACAATCAAGCAATCCACAGCAGCATCTAAATATGACCAATTCCCGATCACGAGACATACCCAACCGCTAAGCTACAATCCAACAATACCGAAAAAGCCGGTTGTAACATCGGCGTATAGCCAATTAGGCAGAACCACACAGTCAACGAACACGAAGACATGCCCACACTGCAGACAAAATGTCAAAGCCGACTATAATGTCTGTCCATACTGTCGAAAGAGGCTAAAGTAGAAAAAATGCTACCATTTCCACAGGAATTCCGTCAGCGAGAACAACATTTTTCATTAAAATTTTTATGTTAGCTTTTTATGCTCTTCGACCCATAATATCAGCCATGCCAAAATATACAGAAACAACTTTCAACTTGGGGGATGTTGATGGTTAACTGGAGAGAAGACGTAGAGTTCTTCTATGTTCTGTTCATATTAGTTTCAGCAATAGTATTGTTTTTCTATTTATATGACACCAAAGGATTACCAATTGCGGGAATAGGCGTTGCCGTAACAGTCTTGATTGAAGCAGCCATCGGGTTTGCTGCATTTGAATCTGACCACGCAATAACTGCCTGGGGAAAAATTGAAAAAGAGCAACCAGCACAGTGAGAGAAAGATGACGCAGCTAAAGAAACCAAAAAAACTGAAGCTACCATTTCGCAAATCCGGTTTAACGGGTTCAACGTCGAAAGCGTATATGAGAAATTTTGGCAAAGGTCAAATAGAATACGCTGATGACACACTGAAGTTTTATTCGGAGAAAGGGCTTGTTGCAAAACGAAAAGAGGTTGTCAAGAAGATACCTTTTGCAGACATAGAAAGCATAATCTTAGAAAAAAAGGAGCTAACAGTTACTGGCAAGAGCGGCGTAGAGAGATTTGTTGTTGAAAACGTCGCCTTAGCTCAGTTAATTTTAGAAAAAGCAAACGAATTTCGTAGTCTCAAAGAGAAATCAACTGAAGAACAAATTGCAGTCAGTCAAGCCACAGCGGCAATTACTATTAATACATCATTATCTGTCGTTGACTCGCTGTTTGATATCCTACGAAGTCTTCAAGGGCGTATAGAATGGAAACTGATGAATAATTATCTAAGGCAAATCGAAAAAGACCTCACAAACCCCAGTGACAAAAAAACAGGTTTAGAGCAACAGGATTTCTCTTTACTTTCATCAGCCATCAACGATCATAACGTGGAATTAATCTCAAAAGAGAGCTATCGCCTTTTGGAGTCTATCTACAGTAATTTCGAAAAGGCACCTTCAGGCGACGAATCAGATCAGGAAAAAATGACCCAGTTTGAATCCGAAATGCGCGGTTAAATCGTACTACTTGTTAAACGACATCATTTTAGCGTGGGTTGTAGGCGACGAAAACATCGGAGACGAAGTCAATCAGCTAACTGTTTCGCTTGAAAATCTGTCAAAGGAAACTGGGATATTAATGAATGTGGAAGGAGTTGTAAACTCATTGAACAGACTTTTTGCGGATCATGGAAAGGTATCCCATGCTGAAGAAACCAGGGCTATTTTCAAGAAACAGCTAAAACTACCAGCACTAAATTGACTAAATCGTGGCGAAATTTTGAAAGCTTTTCGTTTCTCCTGAATGGCACAAAAGTTATATGCTAATCGATTGTTAAAAAAAAGGGTAAGGGGAGTAAACGATGAAAAAAACACTAGCAGCCATTATAGTCATAAACCTCTTTCTATTAGTAACAGTCTTATCCGTTGCACCCGCCAATGCGCAGGGTAGCGCGCAATGGATTACTAATTATTCTATTACTGATTTAAAGACCGGACAAATCTTGAAGCAGGTGGACTTGGTAACTGGACAGACCACCTCTAACGCGCCAATTCTTGCAGGTGCGGAATTAAACGTTACAATTACAATTAAGATTACCACAACTAGCCCAAATACTGAGCTGACGCTTTCAACCAACATGGCACATTCAACCGTTCAGGGCACTTACTGGGAACTGCAAACAAAAACCTTCACGGGGATATCAGGGTCTACCTATAATCCGAACCAGCCAACCGTAACGTTCAGTCAAACAACGGGAACCCTAGTTATATCCTGTTACGGCGCGATTTCTCCCGGCATAACCCAGACACAAGCTGGATCAATAACATTATACAAAAAAGTCGACCAAGCTCTAATCACATTGACTGACCCTGTAGGCAACCAATTAGACAAAATTGGCGTGAGTGTTGTCGACGCCAAAATAGATCAATTCGACACATTGTTCGCAACCGCCCAAAATATTATACAAACGATGCAAAACAACGGTGTTGACCCCGCATACATATCCCTCTTCCAGAGTGTAGTAGACAGCGCACAAAACCAAGCTAACGAAGGTTTAGTCGACAATGGAATTGCCACATTAACGCAGCTTAACAGTATTCAAAGCTCCTCTTCACCGGTATCCACAAGTACACCAATCGAGGCAACTTTGTTCCTTCCAGCGGTAATTGCTTTGATTGTTATCGTTGTTCTTGTTAGTTTTATGTTCGTTAGGGCAAGAGGAAAAGTAAACTACGACAAACTCGTTATCGAAGACCAAATCAAAGATTTGGAAGGACTAACCCTAAGAGCGGCAAAGATTGACAAGAATCTCAACGTAAGCTTGGAAAGCGTTAAAGAAAGGCTAAAGAGCCTAGTTGGGGCGTAATCACCACGAGAGCATTTCAAAACACAGTGCAGGTAATCGGGCTTGGCTCAGCCGGAACCAACATTGTAGAAACCTTTCTAAACAGCAAAAAAACTATGGAGCTGCTTCAAAGCGACATCGCCCGCGTTTCTCTTCTGGCAATAGACATAGCTGACGCTGAAATCAGAGCGCTACAGGAAACCAACGAGAAAATATTGAAAGCTATGGTTAAAGCAGGCATCCCCAAAGAACGTTTGCGCCTGGTCGCTCAGTCTATAAAGTTTCCTACAGCTGAGACAATGTTTGACTTCATAAACCAGAAATACAACGAGTATCTCGTTAATGAAGGCGCCAAAATTGAAGATTTCACCCCTTGGTTAACCTCCACAATGGCTATTCCCCCAATGGCAGGCGGCGCTGGCAGAAGACGAGCATTAGCGAAGGCAATTTACTCTCTAAACTACTATCAACTTGGTATCATTCGCAATTCAATAACTACATTCAAAGAACAAGCCCTCTCTTCCATCGTCACTCCAACGGTGATTCTTATTTACGGCTTAGGAGGCGGAACAGGAAGCGGCGTATTCTTCGACTTCGCCAGACACTTAAGAAAGGTTTTGGGTTCAAGTGTACCCATAATCGCGTTCGTGATCTCTCCATGCGGCGGAGATGACCCTCCAGCCAAAGGCTGCTCAGCCTTCACAGCCATGAACGAGCTTTCATTACTCTTAAACAAAGATTACAATGAATATGTCATGAAAACCTTTGGTGACTGCTACCGAAACCCGTTGAATGCACTCATCTACCTGCCGTTACTACCCGCATATTCCAAAGTGGGTAACATTGTAAGCGCTCGACGCGAAATGGATGAAATGGTTGTTGACATGCTGTACGTTATGATGGACTTTGACTTAGCAGACCTAATGGGCGGCATAGGTACGGAAGTGGGGTTGACAAACAACTTTGTCCACACTCTGGGATCTATTAAGGTAATGTACCCAGTTGAAGAATACATTTTTGCCCTCAAACTATACTTTGAAAGACTCGAAATGCTTCATGACCTCCGTAAAGAAAAACTCGTCATTATGGATGCAGTACACGATATCATAGTACAAACTAACAAAGACATTCAAGAACTGTACAAAAAGTACCTCATAAAAACCGGCACCTTCGTCGAAGAGGAATTTGCCGACAAAGTCAAAGAAGTTACCTATGGCAACCCGAAACTCGAAGAAGATTACGTATTACATGTTAGAGCCATCGAAGATCAGGTCGAAACTTGGCTAAATGAACTCATGAAATTCCTATCGACGATTAAGTTGATGCCTAAGATTGGTCCAATCGAAGAAACCATTGTGAACCTTTCGTTGCGCAAAGCAGGGTCCAGGAAAATCGATAGCCTTGAAGCCCTCCTTGGAACTCTTGCGAAAACGCACTTGGACTTTTCCGTTAAGAAAGCGGCTATCTTTGAACGCCTAAAACACTTGATTCCAAGCAGCCAAGTGTTCACGTTGAGGCAGAAGAAGCTTCTTGAAGACTTCATGAACTTAGCAGAGTTAACAGAGAAGTCTCTTGGAACTTTGAAATTCTACGACGAAAGCCGCTACTTAGCCGAAGCAGTAATTGGGTTCTATGAAGTTTTGCCGGAATCTGAGGCGGAACTTGCTGAACTGCGTAACATCCGATCTGAACTTTCTACATTGTACCTTATGATGCAATTGATGTTGCGCACACCTTCTGACGAAACAAAAATGATTGATGAACATCTGACTTACGTGAACGAAGTGAAGTCCATATTTACCCACAAGAAGGCTGATGTCGAAAACGAGTTACTCATGGTTCAAGAAGCTAAGAAACGCAAAGAGTTCGATAAGAAACGAGTTGAACGTGACCTCAAGAAAATGTTCAGCTCAAAGCGCTACGCTAAGGAACAGCACAGGAATATTGAACGTGATCTGAAGAGGCTTGAACAAGAAGAAGCATTAGCACTTGACGCAGTTAACCAAATGGACCAAGTCGTCGCTCTGTATGAGACGCTAGCAAAGAAAATTGACCCCGTATCCGACTACAGAAAAACGCTCCACAAAATCGCAGACATAACCGAAGAATACCATGAAAAGATTTCAGAGATTATCCAGCCAAAGAAGTACTTTGAACGATCCACTGAATTAACTGAAGCCGAGCAGATGAAGATAATTTTCAAGATTCTGATGGAGCAAGAAGATGCGTTGACCAAGAAGGCAATCCTGAAGCAAGTGATAGATATGGCTCACTTCAAAGACTACATGAAGAGCCTCATACGAGTATTTAAGACACCCAGCGTTATGGGTTTCAAACCCACGTATAAGACTGATTACATCTGGGTCACTGTCTCAACGCCCGAGGACCTATGGAGCGAGGACCTAACGCAAGAAATTTACACATCTCTAGCCGGCTACGTCACCAGCGAAGTTTCAAGAACCATAACAGTAAGAGTCATGGACAGCCGCGACGAATGGACCACCCGAATTCTCGTAGTAGCAGGAAGAGGCAAACCCGAAGATATGGAAGCCTTCGACGAAATGCAACTACTCTACAGCAAATCCAACAACTTCGAAAGACACCTCAGCCGCTCCTACCTAATTGAACACGGAGTCGCAGCAGTACCATTAATCAACAACATGAACCACGACAATCACAAAACCGAAAAGAAACTGACTTCAACTGCAGAAAAGACATAAGCTCAATTAACCAAGTTGTTAATTAGCTTCTGCCACTCTTTTTCCTTAACAAAGGCGTTTTTCGTCGCGAAGTCTCTAATTTCTTTTACCTTCTTGTCAACGGAATTAACCATGGCGGATAGATCAAAGCCCCCGACAAAAAGTACGATATCCAGTCGGTCGCTTCCGTCCTCTACATACACGGGTTCGCTTACATGAACAGATTTGAGACTAGTTTTATCCTTAAACCACTCGTCCACAGCAAGCTCTATTTTTCCACGCGGAAACTTATCTTTCAACCGAAGGGGCATTCTGACAAGCACATAAAGCATGGACGCTGTCGATAAATCAAATACCGCAAACGGCCTTAACAATGTGGTGTCAAGCATGTTTTTTATTGAGCCGTAGACTTTTAGACTTGCTCCAGTGGCTGAAAGAACCGTGAACATTTTAAGGTTAAACGATTTAGAAAGCTCCCAGAATTCCTGCACAAACCGCTCCTTGCTTAAGACAAGCTCCAACAAGTAGTTAAGAACCAAGTCACCTTTCAGGACTGAACCCTTTCGGTCTACCCCTACATAACCCTCTAAAGCGTCTCTGTCGATAAGAATCTGAGTAAGACCCTTGTCAGCGCAGGTTGCCATGGACCAAAGAGCGTTAAAGTGGGCGTCTGGCGGTTGAAGTTGAGACGGCAAAATGGCGAAAGCCACAGTTTTTACTTTTGCCTCTTTGAATCGCGAGGTCAAGTCAGGTAACAAAGCACTGCCAACGCCTTCGCCTGTGGAAGCTACCATTATGGCGCCATCGAGTTTGTCTATGGGCTTGTTTTTCAGCTTCTCAACGACAGCATCCTTCTCTCCAATATATTGCTGTACGTTAAACCAATAATGGGTATCAGCCTTATCGTCGATACCTATAATGTCATTTTCATTTTGGCTGGACATTTTTCGCCCAGACAAATTTTCGTTCACCTTGATAAAGAGAGTTAAATCTTCTTCATTCTTTCCAATGACTGCACTTTTATTGAGCAGCTGAGAGGTGTAGTCACCTATTGAAATAACTGCCCGCCGCGGAAAAATCGACTTTAACATCTCAATATGTTTTCTAATGCTTGCATTGACGTCCAAAGTCAATTTTTCTTCACACATACAAGCTAACTCGCGATAAAGCTTTAAGACAAGAGGGTGCAAATAAAGTTTTAGACGATCCACTTGGCCTCAAGGACAAAAAAGCTGAAAGAACGCCTAAAAGCAATAAGGCGAAAGTCAATCATAGGATCAATTAAGAATGGCCCCGTTGCCTCTTACAATCGGCGAGTGCAGAAGGAAAAAGATGAACTTGCCAAAGAAGGCAATGGACTTCGAAACATCGCATTCTTTCTTACGCTAGTCAGCATGATGCTGGCCTTGTCGTTTATTCCCCTATTCCCTCAACCAGTTCCCATTCTGGTTGCTGTGCTAATTGCGTTTATTGTTTACATGAATCCAGCAGCTGGAATGGCTTTAGGTTCCATACCTATCGTGTTGGGTATACTATTCCAATTGTCAACTGTAGACTTCATCGGCATGATGGGCCCTATGATAATTCGTGTCCTCTTCATCAGCCTACTCGTCTTCTTCTTTGTCGCACTGCCAATTCGCTTCCGCCGCTATGAAGACGCAATCGGCATCAACTTAGGTATAATTGCCGCAACGCTGCTTTTCTTCAACGCCACCTACTTCATGGCTTTACCTTTACTTCTAACCATAGCAATCCTTTTCAAAAGAACCCAGTCAGGGCTGGCTTTTTCCTATTACGTTTTGATTTCCGTACCTTTAATGATAATGCAGTATTTCCAGCACATCCTAACTATTGCCCGCGTAGACTTTTGGAATGATCCATCCGCCGTTCCATCCATCTACACGTCATTATCTCCGGTGTTTGGTCACATGCAGAACGGTATGTTCCAGTTCAGGTTGTTCGACGTATCTGAAACTTTAGGAAAAATCCTCTGGAACGTCGTTGAACCCTCTCCAAACATGTTGCACACAGCTGGTCAAGCAATTAACCAGTATCTTGATTCTTTTCCAGGCATGATTCTGTTCATAGCCATGGTTGCCGGTTTGGTTTGGGCTGTTTCCCTAATTTTGCCTTCGCTTGTAAAAATTAGCAGCGTTATGCAGGCAGAAACTCTCTTTCCAGCTTTGACAGCTGCGGGAGTAACAGCCTTGTTCTTCTTATTCATGACCGCTCTTCAAATTCCGCTTGCTTTTTCGGCACAACTTAACAGCACTGGAATGATCATCGGCGTACTTTCATCCCTACTTTTTGCTGTGCCTGCAACCATGCTTAACTTTGCACCCAAAAAGAAAGCGGAAATTGAGAAAAACTCCCAGTTAATCTTGGTCAAAGCCGGCGACCTAATGAAAAAGCTGAGCACTTTTGAAGCATTGCTTGAAAAAGTTAAAGCAAGTATACCTGTGGACGTTAGTTCGCCAGAAACCAAGATGGGCATAATTAAAGACAAACTCAGCGACATGCTTGCAAAGGCTGAAGGCAGAAAGTACAAGGTACCCGAAACTTACGAGAAAATAAAAGAACTCGACAAAGACCTAGCAGACGCAATCATGAGCCTGCAACCTGAACTCAGCCTTATTTTGGAGCATTACCAGCTAAACCTGAACTACGCGTACGCCAACTGGATGAAGAAACTTAGAGAGATAGGCTACGAAGTCAAAAACCCCGTTCAGATAAACTTCGAGAAAGATCAACTTCCCGAAGTAAGAGTGGAATACATCAGTAGCGTGCTCGCTGCCAGCAAGCTTCTCGCAAATGAGGTCTGCCAACTCGCAGAGCAAGTATACGATGTCATAAAATCCATGTACGACCCCACCTTGCCCGCGGAAAGTCGAACAATAGCCTATTCCAAACAGAAACTGGCGGAAAAAACTGCACCTTGGATTGCCTGCGACGCCCTTGTAATCGCTTTCAAGAATTGGACCAAACAATACAGCCCTGAAATTTCCCGCTCAATTGCAAGCCTTCAAGAATCACTTGGCACCATTGCAGCTTTAAGCACTAAAAACATTACATTACAGTCAACTTTAGGCGAGAAATACCCAGTCATTGCAGAAGAAATTCGGAAAGCTGAAGAACTGAAAAATTCGCTATCCTCAAAAGCCATTACCATACTGACCGTACCAGTTCTTAAAGAATCACTACAAAGCTCACTAAACATTGTCAAAAACGTTCTTTCAATTCTCTACGAAGAGCTGAAAACCAAAGAAGACTCAATTGAATCTTTAATGCCGGTTGAAGACAGCTTCTGGGAGAAAAACGTCACGCTAAGAGAACAGACAGCTGAAGCCGTTGAGAAAATCTCCAGCACAAAAAAATATTCGCCAAATCAAATGATGAAAACTCTTCCCCAGGCGTTATCATTCATTGACCCTTGCCTCTGGACAATTGCACAATATAACGTGAAAAACGAATTGCTCTTGAACTATCCCATAGCAAAGACAGCTATTGAGGATGCCCTAAAGAAGAAGAAACGCATTTCCATCCAAGATTTACCCTTTGAGGCCCAAGACGCAGAAGAGTACCTAAAACTTTTCTTTAATGAAAGAAACCGAGAATTCACATTTGATGAAGAAAGCCTCATGCTATCCAAAAAAACTTAAAACCAAAAAGAAAACTGGACCAAAATTCGGAACGGATACGAAATAGAAACATTTACTGAACGCGCTTGCCGACTTCAGCACGTTGTTTAACATAAGCTTGATTTTAGGAAATATTCAACTATTATAACTAAACAAAAAAGAGAGATTACGCTCTCTAAGATAATTTCAGTTTCCTTCCTAGTTGTCTGCAGTAAGCTGCCGGATCAGCAATTCGGCTTCCTTTTTTGTATTCTCGGCTTCTTTCGCAACCTCTGTAGCGGCGACTTGAATGTTTTTGGCGATTGCTGTTAACTCTTCTGCCGATGCTGTTTGCTCTTGAATTGCTGAACTTGTTTCTTCCGAGGCTGATGAGCTTTCCTGGGCGATGCTGGATACTTCTTCAATTGCCTTGACAACTTCATCAAGAGTGTGAAGTCCCTGTTCAACGCTATTTGTAAGTTTGCGGACCTTTTCATTTGTATCATCCATAATCTTTGAGATCCCTTCTGTCTCGCGGATTGCTCCTTGAACTACAATCGAGCTTTCCTCAGCACCCTTTTTAGATTGCTCTGTTATGTCGCTGGTTTGTGTTCCAGAATCTTTTATGCCTTTTACCAAAGTGATTGCCCCGCCTGCTGCTTCTTTCGACTGCCCAGCTAGACCCTTAACGGCGTCCGCAACTACTGCAAAACCTCGTCCTGCCTCACCTGCCCTAGCCGCTTCGATAGCCGCGTTCAAAGCCAACATGTTAGTTTGACTAGCTATGTCAGCAACAGAACTAGCGAGTACGCCAACCTTATCGATTGACCCGACCATACCGCCTACTGCTTCAGCAACTTTCACAATATCCTTCCTGATGCTCTCTATAGCGGCAATCCCTTTTTGACCCTTAACGTTAGCATCCGAAGCTCTCTTTGATGCCTCATTAGCCACAATCGAGGTTTCTCTTGCAACAGTTCCTGCTTCAGCCATAATTTTGTTTAAATCGCCAGTTTGTCTAGCAGTAGTTTGAGCTAGTTCGGCAAGTTTTAGTGCTCCAGTGGACACTTGTTGAGAAGCGCTGCTGACTTGAGTCATGCCGACTGACATTTGAGCAGCAACTTCAGCAGTCTGTTTACCCATTTCCTCCACTTTGAGACATTTGTTGTGGACTAAATCTGCGATATCCATGACTTTTTTGGAGGCTGCGGTGGCTTTGGCTATAATGTCTTTTATCTGGTTATGTCGGTTATTTCTCACCGCACTTGCTTTTATTTAGTAAGTAGGCGGCCTACGTATTGGATAGGTATTTCCATATTTCCCGGATGCGCAACTGCTGTGGATGTCGCTGTTCGTTCAGTTCTCATTGCGACGCCGCAAGCGCATTTGTCGGTTTTGCAGTCAGTAGTTTTGAACAGACTGAAGCATTTCTTTCCGACAACTGACTCTGCCGTTTCACCAACAAGTTTTGCGCCGGTTTCGTTCATGTAAGTAACACTGAAACTCTCATCAATAGCCATTATAGGCGAAGGAATTCCATTAAGATACTGCAATTGCTGGCTATTTCGTTTATTCTCTGTTTGGAGTTGTTTGTTTTCTTTACTAAGTTCGTCTAGTTGTTTTCTGAGCTCTGAATTTTTTTTCTCAAATGATTCATCAGTCATTCTATCTTCGCCTTTTTTGATTTCTTTCCATCCAGTTCAGGGTTTATTAGTTAAATATCTTCAGAATTCATGATATAGAATTCAACTGTTGATTTTTGATGTATATTCAAAATGAACTCTTCAATTTACGTCACATGTAATTTATTCGGGATGTCACAGGAGCGTTATTTTCACCTTTGGATTTCAACTTTTAAGTTTTGTTACGCCGCAAGTTACCCAATTAAGCAGCAATAAAGTACAGAGAGAAAATCTTGAAAAAAACAATTACAAAAATAAGGCAAAGAAGGCCTCCGATATTTTCCTCAGAGCACAAACCTATGTAGTAAAAGCTCGTTGTGATATTCAGATTAAAAGTTCCTAACTTGAATTCATTAGTGAGTTATGAGCCAGTCATCGAATATTTTGGGCACCGCTTGATACCACTGAAACGAGAGTTACAAAAGAAAATGGCTATTAATGTATGAAACTAAGCTGGAGATTCTTCTTGGAGTTGATCTTGGTTCTGGGCTTCGAAGGCTTTCGCATTTTCTTTCATATTTTCCAAGTCATTTTTAGACACCACTTTCATCAGGTCCAGTAAGATTACGAGATCTTTGTCGTGTTTCGCTACGCCGAGCACCGCTCCCGATCGCTCAGTGGTTAGACTATCATGATTGGATTCGATATCTTTTTTTGACAAAGTGAGCACTTCCATTACCGAGTCAACCATCACACCTATCGGATGCTTATCTTGAACTATCACCATTATACCATTATCCTCGCCTGTTTTTTTGTCCCCGATTCCAAAACGTCTACGCAGATCAATGACCGGAACAACTTCGCCTCTGAGGTTGGTTACGCCTTTGACATAAGGGGGAGCGTACGGAACAGGTGTGACGCCTCCAAAATTCTTGACCTCGCGTACTTGATGAACGTCCACGCCGTAGGAAACGTCGTTTAAAGAGAATGTTAATATCTGCATTTCTTCTCGCAAAGCTTTCTCGTTATCGGCACTCATCATTTTTGTACAACCTGATTTCTCAACTTGCTTGGAAATTATTTTCGAAAGTGACTATTTGTTGATTATGAAACGCGGATCAAAATTCAAGATCCATCTGCCAGATCCCTTTTTGAACAGCTGAATTTTGATTTGAAGCCAGAGCGAAAACTTCAACCGTCAGGGCATTTGCATCAATAAATTGGTGCGCGCAAGCAATAGCTACAGTATAAGAAGCACCAAAAATTTAGGTTAACTCTCAGCCACGATCGTTCTGGCGAACGCTTGCTAGGAAAAGCTGTTTTCTGTTTTGCGCGGATGATGATCTTTGGAAAAGCGCAATTTATAAGATTCAGCGAATATTCGCGCAGTCAACGCGAGGTTCGAATTCGGCTCGGTTATCGACGATTCAGTTGAAGGATGGTTGCGTTAGTTTTTCGTTAAAGAAGAGAAGAGGATTTTCTGGGCTCCAGACGAAAGTGGGAAACATAAAGATTGGAAACTCAACGATGAAGCTTGATATCATTTTCCTGAACCCCATCAGCCCCCATTTTTCATGCCCTAAAAAAAGAAAAGTTGGTTTTTGAAGTAGGCGTTTATTTCCGTTTTCTTAGAACAAGAGCAGCCGCTACAACAACGACTATCAGGACTGCTGCGGCGATACCGATGTAGACGCTCGCTGGAATTCCGCTTGTTGGTGGCTGGGCAGCTTGACTTGGCGAAGGTGTTGCTGTTTGCAGTGGCGTTGAAGTGGGGTTTGAGATTGCAGTTTGAGTTGGAGTTGGTGTGACTACTGGTGCTGGTGAGGTTGCTGGAACAACGTATAGATAAGTTGTGGCGTATGAGTTACCGTATGAGTTAGTTCCTGCGAAGGTGGCGGTTATTTGGTATTTGCCTTCCACTGGTGGAGTCCAGGATAAACCGTAAGTGCCTCCTACGTCGCTTGTGACAACGCCGATGTTTTGGAAGTTGCCGTTAGGGTCAATGGCTGTCAAAGTCACGGGGACACCTTTAACGTTTGTTGGCATTGGCTTTTGCTCGTAAAGGTATTCCATCCAAGCGGACATGTTTTCATCTGAGATGGCAGGGGTGCCTGGCTTTCCTGTAGATTGATCCGTAACTGTTCCAGTTAAGAGAACCGTTGTTCCTCGAGGGACTCCGACTTGGGGGGCGGATACTGTAGTTGCGCTTGGACCTTTACCGAAGGTATAGGCTTGCTGATCGTAGTTGTTGCATGCGGTGTAATATCCGTCGGAGATGGCGCCCTCATGCATTTGACCGGACATGTTGAAAATCATATCCCCAGTGGTTGCGTTTAGAGCAAAGAATCTCCCGCCTCTCCATAGATCTGCGTTTGGTGAGTGTTCATCGTTGCTAAAGAATACCTTGCCGTCAGCGATGTTCATGCCCCAATAAGCAGGCCAACTGCCATATGGTGTTTCATATCCTGCGCTTCCTTGATAGAAATCCCAACTGAGTTGTCCAGTAGTTACATCATAAGCACGCACGTATCCATCGTAGCCGACTTCGTAGACATTGTTGTAAGCTATGACAAGAGCGTAGCCGGAGAAGATGCCCCAAGCGGTCGTCAACGGGGGTGCTGACCAAAGTTGAGCTCCTGTTGTGACGCTGTAACAGAATAGTTGTGATGTTTGTTCGTCAAACATGGCGTATGCCCCGTTGTTAACGTTGCTGAACTTGTAGGAGGACATGTAGCAGGTGCGGTTCTGGACCCAAAGTGGTTCAAGCGTTGTTGGATAGGTTCCATCTGGGTTCTGCGGCAATAAAGCTGGAAACGCCATTTGCGTTTGTCCATAAGTTAGCGAAATCCCTGAAACGTTTGAAGCCAAAATGTATCCGCCGTTGACCTCCATTAAAGCGATTGTCTGTCCAAAGCTATGCAAGGTTACGTTCCATTGAATTCCTCTTTCCCCGTTTACGGTGGATCCGTAAGCAGTATTCCAAATAGACATACTGCCAACCGCTCCAGGTCCAAGAATGGCTTTAGTTGAGTTCCACATAGAGAGCCAGTTTCCCGCTGTTCCACTGCTAAGATAATATGCTAGGATTTCTCCGTTTGGACCAAAGTTGATTGCACCGCGTCTTGAAGATGAACCAGATGTTACATTCGTGATTGTTAGGTACGGGCGTGGTGGTTGTCCTGTATTTGCTGAGAATGCATCCCACATTGTCCACGTTTGGTTAACTCCGAAGCCCGAAGTACTCCATAGATACGGAATGCCTCCGTGTTCGTTTGGATTATCCATTTCCAGCACTTGGGCAAAGGCGAAGGTTGTGTTGGCTATGTACCACAATTGTTGACCTGTGTAGAGGCTTAAGCACCGTGTGCCGTAGCTGGCAGAGCTAGTTGTTGGCCCATGATCGGTGTAAATGATTTGTCCATTAAGAATGTAAAGCGGCGAATAGTACTGCTCGTACGCCAGTCCAGTGTAATATTGATCTGAACCATATTGTCCGCCCATTGCTCCTCCAAATATTACGGGGCTGTCCAAATGACGTGAGGTGAATTTGGGGCAGAGGTGTACGGGGAGACGGTGCTTGCTATAGTAAAGCTTCGGCTTGTGTAGTCGTAGCCATTCATGAGCCAGTTGTCGGCATATGACGCTGCGTTTTTAATTTCTCCGTAAATGGGTACTGTCCAGTAACCTGTTGGAAACGGAGAATCGGGGTAGCTAGGTACTGGGTCTTGCTGCACTACAATTTGTCCCATAGCTGCTGGTGTCATGCTTGCATAATAGTAGTTAGTATAGGTATTCGCGCCACTTGTATAGTTCATCCATTGTCCTGGAAAAACAAGCTGGAAAATGTAGGTTCCAGTAATTGTAGGAACATATTCTACGTACGTATTTCCTGTCGGATCAGAAATGAAAGGCCCCAATGTATCGTTACTTCCGTCAGGTTTGACGACGTTTACCGTCAAGTTGTTCCAGTTGTATATTGAATTAGGATTGTTAATGGTGGCCCCTGAGTTCGGAGGAACTGGCTGCAGACCAAAGTTGATGAGTAAAGTTTGTCCAACACCCACAGGGTTTGGAACAGGGCTAATGTGACCGTAGGTTGGAAAATACTGAAGCGTTGCAGCGTGGGTTAGGTTTGTTTCTATAGCAAAAATTGGCAGAGTTATCACCAGAATCAAAGCAATCGCGCAAAACGTTTTTTTTCCTTGGATTTTCAGTTTAATTCCAGATAAAGTTTTTTCCATTTCTCAATTTTCTCTCCTAAAACTTACTATTTGAGGTTTCTGCAAAAGTTCTATTTAAGATTTCCCTAATTCAACTTAGGTTTAAATTCTAAAATATATCTGTAAGCGAACAGCCATTAAACCCCAGAGTTAGCCAGACTTAACTAAACCTAAGCTCTCCCTTTAAAACAGTGAGAACCAAAATGCAACAATATACAATGACAGAATCGTCCATTCTCAGAACTGGGACCAATTTTCAGCGGTTCAATTTCCATTCCACGGAGATGCCAGTTATCTGAAGAAAAGCTCAGATTTCTGTTGTGCGCATATAATTTACGCACAAATCATTATACTGGATTCTTTCTAACTCATATGATAGGGATTGCATATGAGGCGCTCTAAACTTGAAATGTACGTTGATATCCTCAAAGTCTTGGGACAAAGAGGACCACTAAAAATGACACATATTATGTACAAAGCAAACGTTAACTGCAAAGTCCTAAAAGAATATTTAGAATTTTTATTAAAGCAAGGTCTCGTTGAAGAAAGAATAGTTGGAAGAAGCCGAACAGTCTACGCGAACACACCCCGCGGGGTAACTGTTCTCAAATACTTTAGAGAACTAAACAAAGCGCTTCCAATAGTCGAAGAAGAAAGAAGGTCGCTTCCCGCCGCCTATTGAGAATGGACCCACTTTTTCTGCTCCATCAATAGAGCAAAGCC
Organism: Candidatus Bathyarchaeota archaeon; assembly: GCA_963760905.1. Classification (GTDB taxonomy): domain Archaea; phylum Thermoproteota; class Bathyarchaeia; order Bathyarchaeales; family Bathycorpusculaceae; genus JADGNF01. The sequence continues at coordinate 502,947 of CAVXEQ010000001.1, read as the reverse complement.
AATTTACGGAGGTCAGTAGAGAACTGAACAGACAAGCTTGAAGTTGATTTTGTCCAAGCCATATCTTTTGACGAATGGGCTTGAAAACATGTGAGGATAAAATTCTTAAGCATGCCCTGAAAGTAAAAATGCAGGCAGGATAGAGATTATGGATAAACATGAAGCAGCAGTGGTTTTGCGTGATGTTTTAGCAGAATGCGCAGGATCGCTTTTGGAACGTTGCGTTTGGTTGGCTCCTGTTACTCCTCAAACTCTGGACGATTATGGTCACTTTGAAGTACGAATTGGCTGCATGGTTGACGATGACCTCAGACTTTGTATTAACACTGTTGTAAGCAAGCACAAACTTGCAATGAGGCAAGAAGGGAATACTATAATTCTTTACCGTCCAAAAGCCCAAGGTACCTCGTGAAAAGAGATAGTAAAAAATGTTGAGCTTCACCCAGAAAACCTTCTTTCTGTGAAAAGCGACGAAAACCTCAACAGGAAACAAAGCCCTAAGGGCTGTCTGTTTTCATCAGGGTTCAATTTGTTAAGGTATGGATTTCAGGGTTTTGCCCGGGCGATGAATCCAACAAGTATTGTTTCTGGGTGATAGACACAAGATTTAATTTGTTTTAATAAAGAAAAGACACTTAAGGCTAATTTGCCTCGACTTGTTATTTACCATTCCTCTTCATCGCCGTCTTCTTCGCTTTCTTCCCCTTCCTCGTCTTCTTCAATGAACATTATTTTTCACCTCACAATAGAATAGTAAAGTTTACCTTGCCATGGCGCGGTTTAAACATTGTTATTCGCAAAAGATGCTATATATACGTCCACCAAAAACTTTCTCAGACTGGCTTTTTTGCAAAAACCACTCCCTAGTTATCCATCAATCATTAACCCGTCAATACTGAGCAGTAACTTTCCTTTTCGTTGACGCCTTTATCTATGAAAGTTAAGGAAAAATAGAAAATAGGAAATCACGCAGATATGCTTGTTCAGCGGCAGGCTACTTGAGCTCTCTTGACGGCTATGGCTGCTCTGTTGGTACCGCGTTTATAATTGCTTTAAGAATTAAGAAATCTCGGATAACGCTTAACATGCACATAAGGTAAATTGTAGAAAAACTATGCGATCAAACGGATTCTCGTTTTAGTATTTCTTCCAAACTTTTTTGAAGGTAAATAGTAAGGCATTCGGTTTATGCATTTCAATTTTCAATTTCTCTAATTCCAAGCCTTGTTTACGTATTGCTTTTGGGTCGGCATTAAATAGTTTCATGTAATTGTCAAACATCATCCATTCGTTCGGGTCTTTTGGCATGTGATAGACTTTAAGAGTCAAGGTTGTTTCATTCTCATCTTCACTAGCGACACATCGAAACGATTCTTCACATGTGTCCTCTGAAAAATCTTCAATTACAACTATCTTCTTGTGCTCTTTTTCGTATAAGTCTACGATAACGGCGTGACCGTAAATTTCGCTATTACTCATACTCTCTACTATCGTAAGTTACACGATACCAATTAAAATACGTTGTGGACTGCAACAAAAAGAAAGAACTAACCGAAATTAGAAGAAATCACCCAAACGAATCTTGTTCACTCTAAGTTAATCAAACCCCTCTCCGTTCCAACCTATGCGGCTTAAATTTTTGAATACAACTGGAACATAAACCTCCGTACTGTGATGTCAACTCTTGGTTTTCCTTTTTTAGCATAGTGCAGAAATCAACACTTTGATGAGAATGCTTTCTTGAATCGATCCCGGGCAACCTCGTAATCCTCCTGAAAAGAGTTACTTGATGAATTAGATCGCGTTTGGCTCTCTTTTTCTGACGCATTTTTCATTTCTAAAACCTGTTTGGCGCATAGTTTTGCTTCATCGGTTCTACCGAGCTTTGCCAAAATGACTCCTTTGCCAATCAGAGCTTCAGTGAAGTTGGGACTTAGCCTCAACGCTTGCTCAAGAGCCTCGAGAGCTTTTGCATATTCTCCCTTATTTCCTAACATAATTCCCATAGAATAGTGAATTCTTACATCGTCAGGCTTCTGTTTAATTAACTCTTCATAACATTTGAGGCTCTCTTCAAACCGTTTTAGTTTCTGAAAAGAATAAGCCAAACTAAAATAGGTCTCCGTGTTATTGGGATCTAACTCAATCGCGCGACTGTAACACTCGGCGGCTTTAACATGCAGGTTCATTGAGCCGAATGTTGCTCCTTTTAGGCGCCAAGCGTCTATCGAACCAGGACTCAGCTCGATTACTCTATCGAAGCATTTTATCGACTCAGCACATTTGCCTTGTTTACCCAAAATAACGCCCTTCATAAGCCAAGCATCAACGTAATCTTCCTTAAATTCAAAGGCCTCTTCAATAGACATTAAAGCACTTTCAAACTTGCCAACGTTTTCAAAACTTAGGGCATTCTTGAGCTTTATCTTAGCATTCGAAAGCAACACGATTTCATTATCTATTTTTCGATCAAACATGAATGACCCCCCACAGGAATTATCAAGATGAATTTTCATCGGCTTAATTCTTCACCAATGATTCCCCAAACTTGCAACATTTCCTCAGGGAATTTCTGATGCCGAAAACCAAATTTATAACTAACCATAAAGAAAAAAGCAAAATATCAGAAGCGAACAAGCGATCTTTAGAAGAACATGTTCAACAAATGACCTGCCGGCTATAATTCAAAGGAGAAATGTGCCCGGTATCCATGAAAAAACGATCTTTTAATTAAATAGTATAAGGAGAAGACAAAGTTGCTGGAACAAACGATGCCGAGTCTTCTTCTCGACAAAACATATTATAATTGATTGTTTATTAAAGAGTGATCGCAGAAACATTACCAAGTATTTCAGTAAAGCTTGTTTCAAACATGGACCCACTTTGAGAAAGCCTAGCAGGAACCACTAAGTTGAACTTGCTTCGAGAGCGCTTCAGTAGTGATGGCGATCCCGGTGGGTTCGAACACATATGCCGGAAAAAGTACTAGAATTTTAGGTCATTTTTTTAGTTCCTTAAGGATAATCTGCTTGAGCTGCTCTGCAAGAAGTTACAGCTGATGATTCGGGTGCTGTTCTTATGTTTCTGTAATGTTGCCTCTAAAATCTGCATCTTTTGACAAGATTTCTTCAGGGTTTTCTCCTATGCCCGTACGATTTCTTTGAGTTGGTCAATGCAGTTTGCTTGCTCAACAACCCTAAACGGCAAAATCGAAGCAACATGCTCGCGAAAACGCTTACAATCCTTACAGCCAGATCTAGCCTGAGACATTACTAAATCGCCCACAAACAATCCTGAAACTAAGCATTAATTGCTTTAGAGCCTAAACAAGATAATATCACAAACAGGACATACAACGATACTGAAGCTTACTAGAGCTCCAAAAGTTTGAAGTATATTATGAAAAAACTCTATCTAAGAATGGACCTTATCCCTTCCCGAAGGGTGCCCCGAATCGACTCTCGAGGTGTGCCCAATTTAATGTTTACTAGCACACCATGAAGTAAAAACATAATTGACATTGCAAAGTCGTCAGAGTTCGAACCAGAAGTGGTTGATTTAGGAAAACGAGATAGTGCCATCTTCACCGCTTCCCGATACTCATCATTTAACTTTCTCAAGAGGGCTTCTACCTCCGAATCGTTTGTAGATTCAGCCAACAAGTCGAACCAAAGATTGACTTCGGCATTGGGAGTCTGCTTGTCCAGAATTCGCTCGACAGCGCCTATCAGCGCCTCCAAGGAGTCAGCTTTGCCTAAGCCTTCAAGAAGAGATTGGAGAAAATCTTGCCGAAGTGTTAAGAATATCTCGCGAAGTAAAGCTAGCTTGCTAGGAAAATAATGATAGAGGTTCCCCTTTGTTACTCCTACCTGGTTTGCGATTTCCTCCATCGTTGTGTTCTGATAACCTCGTTTGGAGAATTCGGCTATTCCTGCTTGAATAATGAGTGCTTTTGCTTGACTCTTATAATTGGCGATTATTCGAGGCATTATTTATTCTCTTAAACTTTGTATGAAAGGCAATTCTTTCTAGGTTGGCAAATATTGCCGCTTCTGCTATATATTTTTCCCTTAACAGTCATCAATTTAAACTAAGGTTAATATAGTAAATCAAGGTTAATTAAATCAACGGGAGAAACAAATGATGATTGAGACGTCTCCAGAAGGGCGTAAACTCGAAAACAACCAACCGAAAAGCAAAATTCTTCGGGTCCTATCAATACCAATTCTCGTTTTCTTAGCAATGGAGATCGCATCAGGATCACTGCTAGCGGATCAAAGGGTTGCAGGCATCCCCTATGACTTTGGATTCCTAGTTTTCCATGCCCTAGCAAAAATATTATTGCTGGCAGTCACCGTATTAGCGGTAATTATTTCATTTCGTTTACCAAGCTCGCGCAATAGAGCCGCAGCCACTGTAGCATTCGGGTCTACCCTTGGCGCAACCATCGCAGGGTTGATATATCAATATGCAGGCAAAAGCCCCATCGCGGATGGAGGGATGGCAGGTTTGTCAGGCTTAGTGCTCATTGCAGCCATTCTGTTACTTATCTGGGGGTCTGTGGCTAGGGTAAAACATCGGTAGCCAAGTCATAGAACGCCCCAAATGGTTTAAGCGGAACCCTTTTACGTGAGGCGGCCAAAAAACTCTAAACCAGCTTGCGCAAACTCAAATTTCTTTAAACCATTCTTTCTAGACTGTTTACATTGGGCGTTTCCATCTTTAGCCTGTGGGCAATCCTACAATCAGACACTCCAGCCTTCAAACGCAAAAATGCCTCTCACATTCGGTCAAGGCCATAAGCTAGACTCTTCGTCAGAAGCGCTATGTAGAGTCACGCCTTTAGCTTGCAAATCCTTCTCTGATGCCTAGTAGGCGTCTACTCTTACTAAGAGTCAGATCCAAAATATCCCTCCTCGGGCTGGATTTCCTGACCGCTACCGTTGAATGCCGAGCAGGCTTCGCTTGAGGACATTCTGTTAATTGATCTTCTGCCCTTCATTGTGGGCTCGCTGTAGTGTCCGCACCAAAAACGCGGTCCATGCATTGAAAAACTTTGGCCTTAGAGTCTGCCCCAGTCGTAACTTGAACTATCTGGTTTGGTGTTTCGAAAATAAAAAAGAGTGATTAAAACAGGATAAATTCGTGACTAAAATGGCGGGCCCGGTAGGATTTGAACCCACGATCTCCGGCTCCGAAGGCCGACACCTTAATCCGTGCTAGGCTACGAGCCCTTTTACGTACCACACTAGTGGTATACGGTGCTAAAGGTGATGCATCAGTTTTATTTAGGCTTTCCATCGCTTCTACTCCGCCTTTGGCTTTCTATACCAAGAAACTCCATCACTGTCTTTTTAGACGAACTCAAAGCCCTTCGATATAGCCTCACGCCGTTGCTCACTACTTCGCGTTTCAAATACCGTGTATTCCTGATCGCCAAAGCATTGCTGTGCCAACTGCGCATAAATTTGAACGTAAGCAAGTGAGCTGTGTCCAAGCAAATACTGTACTGCATCGGGGTTTCCTTTAGCGTGTCTTTCTTTAGTTGCTCTCCAGTATCTTTCGCTGTGAAAATGTATTTTCAGTAGTTCTGGGTTGTTGAATTTTTTAGCGGTTCGCCCCGTCCCTGGAGAAATGTTGATTTCAGAGGGCGCTAAACTTTGTTTTCAATCTTTCGCGAAAGTTATATGTAGCTAAACCGAAGAATTAATAATAAAATGGGACCTTTCAAGCCGTCTTTACAAAAAGTGGCATTAATCCCACCGATCGGTCTCGTGGTTCTCTACCTGATAATGGCACTGCTTAACATAGGCGAGGGCACAGCTTATCCATCACCCGACCTCCTGTTCGCACTTAACACACTGTTCTTGACGGTTTCAGGTCTAATTGTCGCTATCCTCTCTGCATGGAGTTACCATTCTGAAGGAGACTTGAGTTTGCTGTTTTTAGGAATGGCAACTGCAGTGGGCGGAGTGTTAGCTTCAGTCGCAGGGTTTGCAGCTTCAATATCCGTGAATGATAACGTCACCCTCTTCAACCTTGGCTTTCTCTTTTCTGGCGGTTTTCAGCTATTGAGCGCCGTACTAATTGTGTCCGGTGCATTCCCAAGCTCGCAAAGCCGTCGCAAACATCTCTTGTTCTTAGGTTATGTTGCAGTTGCAACGCTTGTTATTATATCAACTGTTCTAGTTCTTGGCGGTTTCGCACCCACTTTTTTTGCAGCATCAGGCCCCACAGCTATTCGGCAATGGATTATCGTTGGAGCTGGAGCATTGAGCGCAGTTAGCAGTATCCTTCTAGGTTGGCAATATCGACTTTCAAAATCTAAAGTTATTTTCTGGTACGCATTGGCATTGGCACTTCTCGCAATATCTCTTGTAGGCTTGGCGACTTACAAAACACCCAACGGCCCGTATAACTGGGCTACTAGAGTGTCGTATTGGCTAGGAGGCATCTATTTCTTGGTGGCTATATTAATGGCTCGCCCTAGACTAGTTTGGATTCAAGTTCTGAAGTAGGGGTTTCATCTAATTGGGCTGAGGCATTCCGCAATGACAGTCGACAGCTGGAAAACTTGTTTTCAAGTATGTTCGACGGCTTTTCTTACCACAAAATCTTGGTCAAAGAAGGGCAACCGGTAGACTACGTCTATATTGCCGTCAATGATGCATTCGAGAAAATGACCGGACTAAAACGTAAAGATGTCATTGGGAAAAGAGTAACGGAAATCTTGCCTGGAATAGAGAAAGACCCTGCAGACTGGATAGGAGTGTATGGGAAGGTCGCGATTACAGGTCAACCCGTGATTTTCGAGAATTATGCTGTACCATTAGACCGATGGTATCAGGTTTCAGCGTACAGTCCAAGAAAGGGCTATTTTGTCGCAATTTTTGAGGATATAACAGCGCGCAAGAAAGCCGAAGAAGCGCTAAGAGAAAGCGAAAGCACGCTCCGAAAATATAATTGATGGAAGCCCAGCATTTATCTTCCTCAAGGACAAGGATGGTCGTTTCATTACAATTAATAAATGGCTTGAAGAGTCTCTTGGAATGAAGCGAGAGGAGATCAGGGGAAAAACAGACTACGATATTTTTCCCAAGGAAGCAGCAGATTCTTATCGTAAAAATGATCTGCAGGTTTTAGAAAAAAAGCAGCCAGTACAGAGTGAAGAGATTTTTGACTCTCCTGATGGCAAGAAATATACACTTCTTGCCAACAAGTTCCCGTTGTTTAATTCCGCTGGAGAGGTTATTGCCATCTGCAGTATTTCCACAGACATCACCCAAAGAAAGGAAGCGGAAGAAGAACTTAAGCGCCAACTTGCCATCCGAAACGGACGCAATAGGATGTTGCAAGAAGCGTTACGTGGTGGCACATTTGAGACGTTAGGCGAGGTTTGTTTAGAGGTTGCTCAAGAGCTAACAGGTAGTGCGTTTGGGTTTATTGGGGAGGTTAATGAAAGAGGTTTGGAAGACATCGCTATAAGTAATCCCGGATGGAACGCATGCGTTATGTACGACAAAAGCGGGCACCGACGACCCCCAGGTAACTTTAAAATTCATGGCATTTACGGCCGCGTTCTAGGAGACGGAAAAAGCTTCTTCACAAATGAACCTTCGAGTCACCCCGATCGAATTGGGTTGCCTCAAGGGCATCCTCCACTGAAATCTTTCATCGGTGTTCCCCTTAAAGACAAAGATAAGACCACTGGCTTAATTGCTTTGGCTAACCGCGAGGGCGGCTACTCTCAAACCGAGCTGAATTCTTTGGAAAGTTTAGCTCCAGTTATAGTTGAAGCGTTTTCCCGCAAAAGAGCAGAAGAGGCACTTAGGGAACGTACTGAACAGTTAGAGAGTACACAGAAAAAGCTTGAAGAAAATGCTGTACAGCTTGAGGAATACTCTAGTCAAATGGAGGAGCTTGCAGAACAGAGAGCAAATCAGCTCAAAGACTCAGAGCGTTTAGCAGCTATCGGTGCCACTGCAGGTATGGTTGGGCATGATATTCGTAACCCATTGCAAGCTATTACAAGCGATGTGTTCTTAGCTAAAACAGAATTGGCTTCTACACCGGATAGTGAAGAGAAGAAAAATGCCTTGGAGAGTATGGATGAAATCGAGAAAAATATCGATTATATTAACAAAATTGTTCAGGACCTTCAGGACTACGCAAGACCTCTTAACCCAAAGATTGAAGAAAGCGATTTGAAGTCCATCGTTGAGGCATTCATTGCAAAAAACGGTTTGCCCAAAAACATTACGGTTAAGGTAAAAGTAGCAGATGAAGCTAGAAGGATTAGAGCTGACTCGTACTACCTGAACCGAATCTTGTTTAACTTAGTTACCAACGCTGTTCAGGCAATGCCGAACGGAGGCAAGTTAACGATAGAAGCACATAAAGAAGCAGACGATACCGTTTTATCGGTTAAAGATACGGGAATTGGAATTCCCAGCAAATTCGGGATAAAATGTTTACGCTTATGTTTACAACAAAATCCAAAGGGCAAGGTTTCGGTTTGCCAGTTGTGAAGCGCATGACTGAGTCATTAGGCGGAACTGTTACGTTTGAGAGCCAAGAGGGAAAAGGCACAACATTTACTTTGCGTTTACCCCCCCCCAAAGAGCTAAGCGGTAAATGGATCTAGGAATTTGCGACAGTTTCTTTTAAGTACAAAACTGAATTTACAACGCTCGAATTTGGGCGAGCGATAGGTCATGAATTACTTTGAAGGAAGGAAATAGTCTTAGCGCCGAACCACACGAAAAAACCGCTTCCCTTCCTGAGCCGCGGCAAACTGTACCGCAGGGCGTCGGCCGCATGGTCGTTTTCCTTGACGTCTTCCCGATACTCCAACAACTTACTGATAAGGTTCTAAGGTGGAAAAATTATTTGAAATACCTGAAGCTTTTATGGCCCTGATTATTGGTTTTTTGGCTCATTGACCGCTTTTTCTAAATCAGCGAGATCTAAAAGAATGCGGTTAATGATAGAGTTAAATTTCTCAGGCTGTCGCTTCTTAAACTGAGCAAATCGATAACGGTAACGCATGAGGCTATTCCAGCTTTTCTTTTTTGTTGTACTGCCCTCGAGGAGTAAGCTTGGAAGCTTGCGTTTAATTCTATCATCATTCAAAATTAGAATCCTCCTGAACGGTTATTGCAGGCAAAAAAAGAAAAAGAGGGGTATTGCGTTTCGCTGAGAGAAAACTTGAAGGTGATGTCACCACTTAGAAAGTATACCGTGCTAGGCTACGAGCCCACCGTTCAATATTACCAAAATCAGGCATGCCATTAAAAAAGGTAACTAAACCAGATTTCCATGTCGTTAAGCCTACCGCTCGCGCGGAGACGTTTTTGTTTTCTCATTAGACCTGAGGGTGAATTGAGTAGCCAAAGCCTTTTATTTCTTGGACCCTCATGGGTCCTTATGGTTTTTGTGCAATTAGACCTTGAGGGTCTCGCTGTCATTGCTGTTTTGGCAGTTGGATTTGTTTTGCTTCTTATTGGAGTCTATCCTTCGAAAAGCAGAGAAAACAGCTTGAATCTGATCAAACACGGTTTCTTTTCCACGATAGCCACTGCAATAAGTTTAGTCACGGTTTTAGTGATTATGGTTCCGTTTTTCCTAAAGATTCTCAGCAACACTTCAACATCAAGTTTTTCCCAGTTTCCAATCATGTGGCTACACACGATACTGGGAGCAATCACAATGGTTTCAGGCTTCATAATGATAATTGAATGGACAAGAGTACCCCTAAACGAGCTAGGCTGCTCCAAGCGATGGAGACTTATGAAACCTACACTGTTAGCATGGGTGATGGCTCTTGCACTCGGAGCAATAATACATATCTCTGGATTAAGATAAAAAACCCGCAAATCTTCATTTCACGGTTGCTCAATCAACAAGGTTCATGAAAACACTTTTAACCAACATATTATTTACTTTGGTGTCACACGCGAGGGCTGGTAGCTCAGCTTGGCTGGAGCGTTCGACTGATAATCGAAAGGTCGCCGGTTCAAATCCGGCTCGGCCCACCACGCACGTTTCCGTTTTTGATTTCAAATTCAGTTCACACATCAAATACATTCTAAATAAGTTCATAAAATTTGAATATCAATCAATTTAAGCTTTCTGAGAACTGTAAATCTTATAAATCGAAGGCCTCCACTCTTAATATTGAGGAAAGGAATTTTGAACGAAGAAAACGAAATGATAGAAGAACTAAGGAAAATCCGCGCATTACTTGAGCCGAAACCTGCGCCTCCTGCTGCTGCGCCGCCAAAGGGCATGTGGAATGAGTTTGTTGATTTCATATCGAAGTACAAAGTGATGGGGCTTGCGGTGGCTTTCATCTTGGGTTTGTATCTTGGTGGAGTGGTACAGTCATTAGTCAAAGACCTGATTTTACCTTTAATAGGTCTTGCAGTTCCTGGACTAGGCAATTTATCAACTATAAAGTTTGCTTATCCCTCGACAACATTTGATGCGCAAGGAAATCCGCCGGCTGGTTACGGAGGCCAAATATTCGGAATGGGAAATTTCTTGGTAGCGATTATTACCTTTGTAATTGTAGCTTTCGTCATCTTCCTCATAGTGAAAGTAACCAAGAAATGGGGCATAGAATAAACCCAACCCTCTCTTCTTTTTTTTCTAAACCAACTTTTTCTTAAAAAAATGACGAACAAAAAAGGAAAAAAGAACAACAACAAAGATTTGTAAAAAACCGTGTTGTTGTTTTAATTGTGAAAACACACCGCGCCATCCAGCGACAAAAGTGAATGGCCGCAGAATTTGCCAAACATCGACTAGTTATGATTCGAGGGATTTAGCTGAAGCCTCAATGTAAACATTAGCGAACTTCTTAATCAAATCCTTAGGCGTGTAAACGGAGCTGTTTAATCTGAAAAAGTTGCCCATTCGGTTAGTTTCCACTCCTATACCGATAACTATCACTCCTTTCTTGAGCAGTTCATCCACGTTTTCCTTCAACGCTATAGGCATGTTCGCGTAGCCGTAGGGCCAACCGTCAGAAATAACGACGAGAACCCGTTGTTCCTCAAACCGCTTCGCCAACATCTTGCCTGCCATATGCACCGCATCAGGAATAAACGTAAGACCCTCGAATCTGAGTCCCCCGATTCGAGCTTTCACCCTCTGCGAGTAAGAATCAGAACTGTCTTTAAGTATGTAGAAACGGTCACTGAACCCAAACAGCGTCCAAGAAGTAGAATCAAGCATAAGTTCTTTCGCAGCTTCCGCCACAGCAATGGCTAAGGCACGACCATACTCGCCTTTAACCTGCATACTACTGCTGACATCTACAATTATGGACCACGCAAAACTCTGCTTCAAATACTCATCTAAGACAAACACGTCCGTTGCAGGTTTGTTACTGGCCATAGCCTGAATCACGGCGCTCAAATCCAGCTGCCCCATTTCCTGCCGCGGATCCTCATCAAGGTAATTCAGCGCACTCCGCAAAGCATCAAGCAGCCTGCGACTTGTACCCTGCACCAAACTTTTAGCCCTCAAGTACTGAGTATAATCTTCATCTGGAAAACCCACAGACTTAAAACGCGTCCACCCCACATAAGGACTGATTTTAGCAAGAATCTTTTCTCGCCGCTCCCGCTGATTCTGATCTGAATTAAACGCCTGCAACGCTTCAGCCTCTTGTTCAGGACGCCAACACTGCTCAATATCATCTACCGCAGGCACACTGCCCCCTAATGCTTCAAGAGACTGAACAAATAAGCCTTCGACATCCTCACCTGGAACTTCAGCTTCAGTATAGATACTGCATCGACCGATTTCTTCGGTATGACGAAGTGAAGGCGCCTCAAGAAAAGGACCAAAAGGCTCCAACATATTAATTATAGCTTTAACTCTTTCGTCAAACAAAGCTTCAAGGTTAATCTGCTCACCCGCCAACGTAGACAAAAAAGCATCTCTAACTGAAGTCAATTCAGCACAAATTTCATTTACAGCTTGCTCTTCTTCAGCGGTCAGGTTTCCTTTAACGGAGCCAACGTTAGTTTTAACAAGAACAGCCGACATAACCCGGGTTGAAGGAGAGAAAATCCTGTGAGCAAGCTTAATTTTTTGGTAACCCAAAGCATTAGCGTAAGCAATGTCAACAAATCTATCAGGATACCAGGCCTGCAAATAAGCATTGGCGTAAGTATCCCTAATTAAAGCCTTAGCAAAAGCCCCCGTTATGGAATCTGAACTGCTGGGTGCAACTTTTTCCCTGGGAAGAGGCGCCAAAGTATGGGTGGTCAAATGCAAAACGCAAGCTCTAAACAGTCTACCTATTCGACCTTTGCCTTGAGCGCTAGCAGGAAACTTTTGTCCCAAAAACAAAAATTGCCCATCCGGGGTCTTGTGGACAGTGGGAAGATTTATAGTGAAACCAAAATTGTCCAACTCCAGCGTAGGCTGTTCCAAGTCGGCGTCTTGGAGAATTTTCACTTTCTGATTGTCTTTTTGAAAAGAAATTTGCCAAGCATATTCCAGAAAGCCCATGGTCAACCCTATTGTTGTTTGGTGAATATAGGCTCAAGGATACGCCTAACATCAGCCTGAACCTCAGGACTGTCGCTAGTTAACCCAATTATAGTTTCCTCCGCAGCATTCATTGGCGTATATCCATCGAAAACCAAAGTACCCCAGTTAATCAAATCACCCAACGACGGACCGTAAGGCAAATCACCTGCTTTATACTGCCTACGCAACTCCGCGCCTGCCTGAATAATTTTGTAAGCGGTGTCTTTGTCAATTTTAGTTCTCTTCTGAAGCATCTCCACCTCATTTGGACTAATGGTTTCGCCCACACTTAGAAAGTCAAAGTTAATCCAAACAGCCATTCGTCTGCGCATAGCCGCGTTGAGAGGTTTGGTCCCTGAAAACTCAGCAGTTGCAGGGTTCATGCTAATAATCATGTAACCATATTTGTGGCGCTCAATGACTTCACTGTCCTTCTCGTTCAAGACAAGGTGCCCACGGGTGTCCAAAACAGGGTTAAGTCTTGTGGCAACATCCTGTTTCATCATGTTAGCTTCATCCAAATACATTATCCCCCCTTTGCGGAGCCACTGAGTTAGCAAGCCATCAACCCAATTTTCTTTGCCTAAACCAATAAAACGCCCAATTAAGTCAAAAGAAGAAGTGGACAAACCACAGTTGACTTCCCAAATCGGCAAACCCGTAAGCTCCGCCACAAGATAAACAATGTGAGTTTTACCCGTACCTGAAGGCCCAATTAAGCTGCACTGTTTAAAATAGTACATTGCACGCACAATTCGCTCCACATAGTGCTGTCCATGATCAAGATACTCAGGCGTGCCTTTAGGAATCATATCTGCTAGGTGATCAAAGCTGAAGTTGGGGTGAAGGTCATACTTGCTAATGTCGTATTTATCATAAAGGGGGCATTTGGACATTGGCCGTTCTTTATCCAGCGACACGGTTACTTTGTAATTGTCACTGCGAAGCGAACTGACTTCTTGGATTCTACTCGCTGACGCTTTCTCTTTTAAACCTTGATGTCCATAACTCACGTTTAGTGCCGCCTCTGAACTCGGATACAGTATTGGGTTTACAAAAACCGATATAAGTATTGTGTATTACTACTTGTTATTACCTACTTAAAAACGAATAGAAACCCGGCAAAATCCAACGTCATACAAACGCATTTCTCAATCGGCAAACCAACTTATCCTCGAAGCGTCAGTAAACTGACCTTAATGCGAAATTTCAACACAATGCCTCACAGAGCAATTAATTGCCCGTAATCGCACCCCGGGATTTCTGAAAACAGACAATGCGAAAAACAACAAAAAGTTATCAAAAGTAGCTACCCCTGAAAGTAATAACTGAATATACCCCAAAAAAGCAAAAACTGCAGCAAAGTACGAAAACACCTGAAGCTGTGTGTAAGTTCTGAGACAGGCAAGCACTTTTCTTTTCGGAACGCACTATTGACGAGTTGACCCACTATGACTCAGGAAACAGTATCTAAACCAAGCCCAGCAGAATTCACGATACCAGAGCCGAAAAAGGTAGAAAAAAAGCAAATAAACATCCAAGAAATCGTGGAATCTCTCAAAAGCGCCGGCGACGACATAGGGCAAATTAGCGAATTATCCTCAGAAGAGAAACTCCTGGTGGCCCAATTCTTCTCATCACTCCTAAAACTCATGCAGCCGCTCACGCCTTCAATCGCGGTTTCCACATCTATACTTCCCATAGAAATCGGAAATGTAGCCCAGGCACATATTGACCCAACAGGACATCTGGCATTAACGTTTGAAGATGGCCACATGGAGCTCAAAGACCTGGGTGAAAACAATAACCGCGACCTCATGATGGCTGTCGTGGGCGACACAGTGCCAAAATTCAAAAGCTTAACGAGCCAAGCGAAACGCAAAGTTGAAAACCGCATAAAATTTCTCTCAAGCCTAACCAAAGAAATGCAAAAAAGCGGCGATGCTCTAGACGCAGTGATGTCCAAACCAGAAAAATAACCGCCTAACCCAAAGGCTCCAACTTAACTTCGAATAGATATTGATAATTAAGTGTCCTTTCCTCTAATTCTTAATAGTGTATCTTACTACACAATACTTTTATATCCTGAAGCCACCGATAAAACATCTAACAACATGACAAGAGGAAAAACAATGGGAACAGTTATGGTAGTAGATGACGCATCATTCATGCGAGCAGTACTCAAAAAAATAATTCTCCAATCAGGACACGAAATAATAGCAGAAGCAGCCAACGGCGACGAAGCCATCAACCAATACCAAAACAACAAACCCGATCTTGTCCTAATGGACATCGTCATGCCACCCACACCACGCGCAAAAGACGGCATCGAAGCACTCAAACAGATAGTTCAAACTGACCCAAACGCAAAAATCGTCATGTGCAGCAGCATGGGACAACAAGCCCTCATTGCTGAGGCTCTTAAATCAGGCGCAAAAGACTTCGTCGTCAAACCATTCCAACCTCAGAAAGTAATGGAAGTTCTATCCAAATACTGCTGAGGCGGCAACAAAATTGTTAGCTACCCTGTTCTGGCTGCAGTTCTCGAAAACAGCCAACAACTTACAAACAATACATATGCCGCTGACAACCGTCTCGCAGGCCCAAGCACTGCAACCAATCATTATCGAGACAACAACAGAAGCGGCGCTGGAAGAGGTTCGAGTGAACATGGCAGAGATGAAAGCAGAAAATAAGCCAATAGAATTAGTGACAAGCGTGGGATCGTGCGTGGCAATATGCATGCACGATTCAACGAACAAGTGTGGGGGGTTGGCTCATATAATGCTTCCAGACTCATCCATCGCACCACATGAACCTCTTCCAGCAAAATTCGCTGATACAGCCGTTCCTACCCTCGCCAAAGCAATAAGAAAAATAGGTGGCAACCAAACCCGATTAACCGCGAAGATTGCAGGTGGAGCCAACATGTTTCCAACCATGAACGCACTCAACATAGGCTTGAAAAATATTGAAGCTGTCAAAGTTGCGCTTGCAAAGAACAAAATAAGGCTGGTTGCAGAAGAAGTCGGGGGATCAAACGGCCGAAGAATTACATTCAACATCAATACAGGAGTTGCGACAGTTAAACGCTTTAACGGAGCAGTAACAAAACTATGAAAAACCAAATTGAAAGTACAAGCAGCATAAGCTGTGAGCTGAATAATTTAGGAACTTATAATTGCACACCCAGTAAACCAGCCGAACTGGAGATTCTGTTGGAACTAGGTAGCATTGGAGCAGGACATGCAGCCACATCGTTATCAGAGGTTCTCCAACAACCCGTTCAAATAGACATACCTAAAATCCACAAGATTCCACCTCACTTACTGCATAAGCTTTACCAAAGAGACGGAATACCGACAACTGCGATATACATGCAACTTTCAGATTCTGAATGCGACATATTACTAATGTTTGAGCTAACTGAAGCAAAAAAAATCGCAGCCATGATGACCATGGCACCCTCTATTGAGGAACTTGATCCGGTTATGGAAGAATCAGCAATTCAAGAGCTTGCAAACATTCTGATAGGATCATTTCTAACGGCAATTTCTGACTTCACCGGAGTACAACTCCTGCCAACGACTCCCCAGAGAACCGTGGACACCTTCGAAGCAATAATGGACAACTTCATGGTAAAACAATCGCTAGTAACCGATGAAGCACTAATTTTTGATACAAAGTTTAAACGCGCAGGCGAAGATGCAAACTCAATGCTGATGATTTTCCCAGGTCCAAAGTTGCAAGACTTACTAGTCCAAAAGTCCAAGGAGCTAATGGGTGAATAAAATGAAAAACAGCAAAGCCGAACCAATCAAAAACAAACAAGCCACAGATCAAGTTAGCGCGTTAGGCGACAAAGGAATAAATGATCAAGATGTTTTGCTGGAGATCGGAAGCATGGGCGCGGGACATGCCACTATTGCGCTTTCAACAGTCCTCCATGAGCAGGTAAACGTGGAAGTACCAAGGCTACATACAAAACCGCCACACATGGTTCCTCGTATCTACGAAGAACATGACACTGCAGTTGCTGCAATATTCATGCAGCTAAGAGGCGAAGCAGACTGCGACATAATGCTCATTTTCGAAGCAGAAGAAGCAAAAAAAATCGCTGCCTTAATGACAGACAGCACAGGAGAAAGCAAAAACAACGAGGAAATAGAAAACTCGGCCATTGAAGAACTTGGCTCAATTATGATTGGTTCATTCCTCAATGCTGTCGCAAACTTCACGGGAACAGAGCTACTGCCCACCCCACCGCAACTAATCTTTGATGCATTTGATGCAGTAATAGACGGACTATTAGCTAAACAGGCACTTTGCAGCGATGTTGCTGCCATTTTCGACGCCCGCTTTAAGAGAAGCGCTAGTTCCGCAGAAGGATACCTTATAATATTCCCCGGAGGCAACCTGCAAAAAATGCTCGCTAACAGAGGGAAAAAATGGCTGGAAAATAATTCCAAAGATAAGAACATAATGTTGCTTTCAGCGCAATGAATATGGACGTTAGATTAAATCACAACCGACTAAAAATAATCTGCTTCAAATTTATTAAAAGAAAAAGTTACAAACAGGATGCAGAAAACTTTGACTGAATCAACCAGAATGGAATCCGTCAGCGATTTCTTAGAGAACGTTGCCTTCCAAAAAGTGAAAAGGCTCCTTAAAGAAAATGCAGGACTAGACTGTGACGGATACCGCGACGAATATCTCAGAAGACGCTTTGAAGTTAGATTAAGAGCAACAGCTTCGACATCTTACGGCAGATACGTTATATATCTAAATAAGCACCCTGAAGAATACCAACTACTTCTCAATGACCTGGCAATTAATTATACCATGTTCTTCAGAGACCAAGATGTATACGAATATCTCCAAAAAGTACTTTTTCCTAAGCTTTTTGCCTCAAACAACACGGTGAGAATCTGGAGCGCAGGATGCGCCTCTGGCGAAGAGCCCTATTCACTTGCTATCCTCATTCACAAACTACTTGGAGACTCGCCGTTAAGCCATCAGGTTCTCATTTTTGCTTCAGACATTGACAAGGACGCATTGACTAAAGCCCAGAAAGGGGAATACCAGGAGAAGCAACTGAACAATATGCCCAACAGCCTCATTGAAAAATACTTCACTCAAGAAGGGGGAATATACAGGGTGCGCGACTTTGTACGTAGATTCATCCGGTTTGAACAATTCGACCTAAACAAGCCTTCACCTCGTAAGAACCTTGACCTTATTCTCTGCCGAAACGTTATGATTTACTTCTCTAAAGTAGGCCAACAACACGTCCACATGAACTTCTATGATGCGCTACGTGACGATGGAACTTTCATCACAGGAAAAGCGGAGATGCTAAGCGGGGAACCAAGCAGAAAATTCCGATCTATCGACCTTAAATGTCGAGTCTACAAAAAACCAAATGAGCACACAGTTCAAACTGGCCTTATTCGTGAGACTCATCAACCAAGTCTCAGATGAAAAAAAAGTCTTGATGCACAACGAACCTTTTGCGTGTAATTTTATGAGACACACGCATACAAATTATACTATTTTGTCAAGTGTCATACTCAACAAGGGACCATCCAGTAAAAAAGGCAGGGTGAAGTACAATTGTCATTGGACAATGATGAGTATAGACAATTATTCATTGAAGAGGCAAAAGAACATATTGATAATTTAACAAAGTGCCTTTTGACTCTCGAGAAAGAACCTCAAAACAAGGAAGTGGTAAACACACTTTTCCGCTCCGCCCATACACTGAAAGGCTCATCTGGAATGATGGGTTTCAAAGACTTCCAAGAACTCACCCACGATATGGAAGACATCTTTGACGGAATGAGAAAAGGAAAATCACCTACTAGTAACTTAATCAGTGTACTCTTAGAATGCGTTGATGAACTTTCAGCACGCTTGCAAAACATTCAAAACAACGTAGAAGGAGAAATAACAGTTGCCACATTCAAAGAAAAGCTTACCGTAGCCGACAAGGGTAAGGCGGTCGATGCAGAATCAAAAAAGGATGACCAAGCGCAACCCTCTCCAGAGCTTCAAGGCAAAATAGAAAAAGCCATTGAGTTTGATGAAAACGAAAGGGACGCTGTAAGAAAAGCCGAAAACAATGGTAAACACTGCTACATCGTTGATTTGAACTTTAGTAAAGATTGTGAATTTAAGAGTATTAGGGCAAACATGGTTTTAGAAAAGGTTGCAGAGCTTGCAGATGTAATTAAGACTATTCCAAACTCAAAAGAAATGGACGAGCAAATTCTAAGTGCAGGCTTCAAGATTGCAGTTGCCACTGCATTAGACAAGAAAGCTATCGAAGAATGCACTCAACAGATCCTCGAAGTAGAACAAGTGAACGTAGTTCCTTTTGAAAACAACATAAGCCACGGTAAAGAGGCACCAACTCCTTCAGGAATAGAAAAAGAAGGCGTCGACTCGATAGAAAATGGAAAAATTACGAAGGTGCTTGCAGACGTGCAATCCGCTCAAACTGTACGTGTAAAGTTTGAGCAATTGGATAAGCTGATGAATTGGGTTGGCGAACTAGTAATTAACAAGATTGCATTACTTCAGGTAACGGTGGATAGCAGAAATGAGGGGTTAAAACGCATCACCGAAAACATTGACCGTTTAACCGCTGATTTGCAGGATCTCGTTATGCAAGTGCGCATGGTTCCTGTTAGCCAGATTTTTGATCGATTCCCAAGGCTTGTGCGAGACCTTTCGTTAAAGAAAGGCAAGAAAATTGAGCTCGTGATGGAGGGCAGAGACATAGAAGTTGACCGCACCGTACTTGACGAAATAGGTGAGCCGCTGATTCACTTACTGAGAAATAGCATTGATCATGGAATAGAAATGCCAGCCGAACGAGAAAGCGCCAAAAAAGACGCTTCAGGCATAATTAGGCTTTCCGCGCAGAGAAACGGCGACCATGTTATTATTGAAATTGAAGATAACGGATCAGGCATAGATCCAGAAAAAATTAAGAAAACCGCCATCAAAAAAGGCTTCGCTACCGAAAGTGAACTAGAAAAAATGAACAACGACCAGTTAATTAATTTGATTTTCTTGCCTGGCTTCTCCACAGCTAAAGAAATTACAGATACGAGCGGACGCGGAGTTGGAATGGATGTTGTGAAAACCAAAATTTCCGCGTTAGGCGGCACCGTGCACCTGGAAACTCATCTGGGACAAGGAACCAAAACCATCATAAGATTACCATTGACGCTAGCAATTATTCAGGCAATTCTAGTGAACGACTCAAAGCAAACCTTTGCAATTCCCACTAGCCAAGTTTCAGAGATTGTGCAGGCAAAAAAGAGCGACGTTAAATCTCTAGGCAAAACAGACGCCATAATCGTAAGAGATCGCGTCATCCCTGTGGTTCACTTACATAAGCTTCTTGGCATCGAAGGCGAAGACGAAGAAAACCTTGAACTGCTCATAACCTACTTAGGCGACGAGAACACTAAACTGGGTTTGGCCGTGGATTCTGTTCTGCGACAGCAAGACATTCTAGTGAAATCACTTAACGAAACATTACAGGGAACCAGAGGCATAAGCGGCGCGACAATCCTCGGGGACGGACAAGTAGTGCTTGTTTTAGATGTGGGGCAGTTTGTTAATCGGTCGAAAAAGATTGGAGCAACAGGTCTAAACGCATAACAAACGCCTGGTTAAGCCGCAGTAGGTAATTTGCAGCTAGCCATTTTCTTAGTTTAGCCACTGTCAACTTCCAACATATGGTTTCATGCTACACAATATTCATATTAGCTTGTACCAGCCATAAACAAACAATTGAAAAGAATTGCATGGAGAGAAATGAATGAAAATACAACGAAAACTATTGCTCTCGTATATTCTGATAGTCGGACTATTCGTTGCTGTAGGTGCAACAGTCACTTACAACACAATGAAAACGACCGACCTGCAAAATCAAGTAAAACAACAGGTCGAAATTAACAACAACGCCTATACATACCAGCAGGGAATTGATCAGAAAAAATTCGCTGTTTTCGTATACAGCCAAGGAAACACCCAAGCAGGCGAACAAATGATTGCTGACGCTGAAAACATAAAGCAACCAGCGGAAACCTATCTAATCAATACCTTACCCGTCGGCTCTGACCTCTTTAACAAATTCGACGCATGCTACCAAATTGACACAAACCCCATCAACGATGCAATCACCCAAATAGTCAACCTCTCGAACGATAACGACACAAACAAGTTTGCAGAAACCCAGACTCAACTAGGCTATCTTATGACCGCTATCGGAAGGGTCGATCTCAACTTGGCAGACTTTAGGAATGCCACCATGACAAGCGTCCAAAACGCCACAACCGAATCCCAAAACTACGCAAACTTCAGTAACTTACTCGATGTCTCCGCCCTGATAATCATAAGCATTTCATCCGTTGCCATAGCCATTATAATTGGCAGACGCATCACTAACCCACTCAAGAGACTCACAAACATTGCAGGCAAAGTCAGCATGGGCGAACTTGACCAAGAAATAAACATAAAGACAGGCGACGAAATCAACGATCTCGCAGAAGCCTTCCAAAGAATGATCAATGCTTTCAAAATGACGGTGGCACTCAGCAAAGAAAACGAGGGAGACTAACCCACAATGACCTTCGAACAGGATTGCCTGTTAGTAATTACGAAACAGATGGGACCAGCCGCGAAAGCTTTCCTCGACCGGCAATGCAGACACCACCTCAAGAAAGAGCCGTCAGCGTTACAAAAAGCAGATCTTGATGAACTTGCAAAATGGTGTCAAATCGGAACTCAACTAACTCTTGGTCCGCAGGTCGCTGAAAAAGTTAAACTGGGCCTACTTGCACTAAAGTAAAACCCGGAAAAACAAAAATCACCCATTTTTTCTTCGTCTAATTTTAGTTTGTTTTTCAAGTTCCAGTTCTCTCACTCTACAGTTCAAAACGCATATGTTCACGTTTAGGAATATTTCGCTTTCTGAAAGCTTCTTTAATTGCTTTCCAGATTCATCTAATTTCTCTAGGGAAGGAGAATTTGACCCAATTGACTGAACATTCTGAGGTGAAATCGGAGAACGCCCGAAACGTCATCCTAAGTTACGGCGACAACGTCTACTTCGTAAACAAAGTAAACGTCCAAGTCAACGAAGGCGCACAAAAACTCAAAGCGATATTCCATGCCCGCAGACTCCCAAGCAATGAACCTGAAGACTTAGACATTGAAATCAACCAACACATATACGATATGCTAATGGAATATGCTAAACTGGACAAGCTTGACTTGATTTTGGTTTTGCAGATTCAGGGCGACGACGCCAAGTGGTGCCTGATGAGCGAAAACTGGCTTCAAAACCAAGCAAATATCGCCGGAAAAAACGCGTATGTCGTCTAGCTTCTCACGTCCCGCCACTTATTTCACGTTTCCACCCACTACCTTTCCAGTCACCTTTCCAGCATTTTCAACATAACATGGATCTAAAAATCATCAAGGACACATCTATTCCAGTACTGGATATCTCTCAATGGGATCCAGCTGTTTTCTTGGAACTGACTCTTTCAACACTAAACGGTTTTATTTTGCCGCTTCTTTTACTTAAGACGGTAATGGAGACTTGTGTTCTATGAACCCCTTTGAAATGCATAGGAAAAAAGCTCAAGAAACCATGGCACAAAACGACGTAGCTGCCCTTCAGGTTACGAGCAAAGAAAACTACTACTACCTCACGGGTGACGTGCGAAACGTCGCGAGACTCTTCCTGCCTCAGCAAGGCGAACCGACCATAATTGCATTTGACGAAGAAGTGGAGCCTGCAAAATCGGCTTCAGGCATAAGTGATGTACGCGGCTGGCGAACCCCCGCCCAGCTCATGCAGCACTACTTCACGCTTGTGAAAGAGCACGGCTTATCAAACAAAAAGGTGGGTTTCTGCACTCATAGCAATCCAGGTTTCCTAGTCTATAAATTTCTGCGGTCAAATCCAAAAATGACAGTCATCGAAAACGAAGAAGTTCTCATGCCCCAGCGCTACGTTAAAAACACGGAAGAGATAGCTGCCATGAAACGGGCCGCAGAAGCCGCCGACAAAGGCATCCAAGCAGCAATCTCAGCAGTCAAGCCAGGCATAACAGAAATCGATGTTGCCGCCGAAGCCGAGTACGCCATGCGCAAAGCAGGCGCTATGCGCTACGCCTCCAGCACGTTCGTGGACAGCGGACCCCATAGCATCTGGCTTCACGGGGGAACCTCAAGGAGGAAAATCGAAAAAGGCGATTTGGTGGTTGTGGATGTGCACCCCGTGGTGGATATGTACGCCAACGACTGCGCCCGAACCTTCACCTGTGGCGACCCCAGCCTGGAACAGCAAAAACTCATCAACGCCTACAAGGAAACCCAGCAAGCCATTATTGCGCAGATCAAGCAGGGCTGGAAAGTCATGCAAGTAACTCAGGCTTTCACCGCAGCGTTCGCCGCCCAAGGCTATGGCAACCAATGGATCCCCGGACCCGTCCACGGCGTCGGACTGGAATTTGAAGAATGGCCCCACCCCAGCCACTATTTTGGGCATGGGCAATTGGAGATTGCACAAAATTGGACGCTGGCGATTGGGCATTCTATTTTGCCCGTTAAGGGTGTGGGCGGAGTAAAATTTGAGGACACCGTGCAGGTCACGGCGGAGGGCGCAAAAAGCCTAAACCAACAACCTAATCGCTTCATAAAGTGGGAATAGGTAAATCTGTGGGCGCAGTAACACTATGTGGGAAAAACAATGAGCGAGACCACTGCAAAAGTAGATGAGAAAGGACGCGTCAGGATCCCAAAGCGCATCAGGGAAACCGCCAAACTCAAAGAAGGCAGCTACGTCAACATCAAAACAAAAGGAAAAACCATCATTATGGAAGCGGCTGAACCTGTCGCTGACAAATATTATGGCGCATTCAAGATTGACAAATGGCCCGAAGACTTAGACGAATGCGTAACGGAGGCAGTGCAGAAACAATGGGCCAAACGCGATACATAGACGTCAACGTGTTCGTTTATTGGCTTGGCAAACACCCAAAATTCGGCGAATTAGCCCGCGAATGGATAAATAAAATTGAAAACAGCCCAGTAGGGACATATGTCACATCAAGCCTCACAATCTATGAAACACTCGCAGTTATAGCGGGATTCTCAGGAAAAACCATGAAAAACGCGAGTTTCGTTGAAGAGGTTGTCTACTCACTGATGCATATCAAAGGCTTAACCTTTGAACCCCTCGAACCTGAAGACTTCATTGAAGCAAAAAACCTAATGAATGACTGCAAACTCGGCTACGAGGACGCCTTACATTTAGCAGTAGCGACGAGAATCGGTGCCCAAGAAATTGTTTCAAACGACAAAGACTTCGATTCAACGCCCATAAAAAGAATCATATGAATACGGTGAATTTCTGAGGCGTCTCGAAGTACATGTTGTTTGTTGGATTAGTTGAAGGGGGATATGAAGTTTACTTGGGAAAAAGTTGGGAAGCATGAGTATGTTTAGGGTCTATGGTATTTGTATTCGGAAACCGTTCGCTTTGAACGTTTTGAATCCAGTTTAACCATTTCCAGCCCTTTTCCACCCATTTAGACTTGCGGAAAAACCTGATTTAAGTGCCAACTCAACAAACCCTGCCGCAGAAGGAGGGGGATAGGTGTAGCTGACTAACAGGAGGCAGCGAAAATACGAATCTACAATATGGAATGTTGCGTCACAAGAATATTATAAGCGTGTGGGAAATATTGCTTGCAACAAGGAGAATCCAGAATATGGCAAGTTTCGACCAGCAGAAAACCAGCCGAGAAGAAATGCAGATGTTAACTTTCTCACTTGACAGCGTCTCTTACGGCGTAAACGTGCATCAAGTCCGCGAAGTCAAAAACTTCGAAGGCGTCACACCCGTACCTTACGCGCCAGTCTACGTGAAAGGCGTAACAAATCTTCGTGGCGAGGTCATCCCCGTTATCGACCTGCGCAAACGATTCGGCATGGCAGCGAAGAAAGGAAACGACGACAGCGGAATCATGATTATCGTTCAAGATAAACACCCAATAGGTGTCATGGTTGACTCCGTTATGGAAGTCCTGACGCTGCCAAAGAAAGACATAGAATCCAACCCAGACAGCTTAATCGCAGATAGGTCACAAGCAGTTATAGGCGTCGCTAAGCATGAAAAAGACCTTATAATCCTGTTGGACCTCATGAAAGTAGTATCAAAGAACGACTTGGAAAACATGAAAGAAAGCGCCAAAGGCTTCCAGATTGAAACACAAATCAATCCGCCGCCTAAGTAGCCGCAGCAAAATCTTATTCCTTTTTTGGAAAAGTTTACCTGCGTAATTGACCTTTTTGGCGGTAACCATGGAACAGATAAAGATACTCGTTGTTGATGATTCGCTTCTAATGCAGCATGTGTTAACTGATCTTCTGCAGAGTGACCCGAAAGTTATCGTAGTAGGCACCGCAAGAGACGGCGAAGAGGCACTTTCTAAAATCCCCAAATTGCATCCTGATGTGGTTACGCTAGATATTGAGATGCCTCGAATGAACGGGTTGACAGCAGTCAGAAAAATCATGGAAACCAACCCTGTCCCAGTTGTCATGATCAGCGCTTTAACGCAAAGAGAAGCTCAACTTACACTGAAAGCATTGGAGTTTGGCGCAGTGGATTACGTTCCCAAACCTTCAGGACAGATATCCTTGAATATGAATAGTGTAAAAGACGAGCTTCTGCTAAAAGTCAAGATGGCTGCGTCAGCAAATGTAAGGCAAGCTAAACTTGACGAAGTTCAAGAAACTGAGCATTCAATGTTGAGGCTTAGCGAAAAAATTATAGTTATAGCCGCGTCCACGGGAGGCCCTCAAGCAGTAACGCAGGTGCTAACGCATCTTCCCAGCGCGATACCACCTATGCTTTTAGTGCAACACATGCCAAAGGGAGTTACAAAGTTGTTTGCTGACGGATTAAATCAATCCTGCAAGTTCAAAGTAAAAGAAGCGGAAGAGGGCGACTATCTCCAAGAGGGATTAGCGCTAATCGCTCCCGGGGGATTTCACATGGCTATCACCAATAACGGCAGAATCAGCCTGAACCAACATCCGCCAGTTAATTATGTGCGCCCCGCAGCAGACGTTACGATGATTTCGTCAGCTGAAGTTTACGGTTCTAAGAATGTTGGTGTTGTGCTAACTGGTATGGGGTCTGACGGAGCCCAAGGTATTCGCTCCATTAAAGAGAAAGGCGGAGCCACAATTGCACAAGACGAAAAAACATCTGTTGTTTTTGGTATGCCTAAAATGGCTGCACAAACTGGATGTGTAGATGTGGTTGCTCCTTTGGAACGTATCCATAAAGAGATCCTAATAGCATGCGAAGAATGAATAAAGAAGGAAGAAAATTTATTTTTTCCCGTTACAATCTTCTCGTAGACTTAATTTTCCACTATTTTGTTTCAATCACCTCTTTGGAAATTTTATCAGAATCTGTTGAATCTAAGCTGAGAATACGCATTTGCGATACATATCAGTACTGATAATGTCAGCTTCATAATCTACTTATAAGTAAAACGGAAAATAAACATCCAAACTTAGACTTGGGTGTAACCTAAAAATGACTAATGAACCAAAAGAGAAAAAGGCCTCCGAGATTGAAAAACAACAAGAGCGGCTCGAAAAGGAAAACAAGCACTTACTAACTGAAAATAAAGAACTAAAAAAGCAATTAATTCAAACAATTGAAGACGCGATTTCAAGTGCAGAAAAAATTTCTGCACGGGCAGACGAGACAATTCAGAACGCAGCTCAAGCTGCAGACCTTGTTTATCAGGCCGAACAGTCAGCTATAAAAGTAGCCGAATTGGCCACCAGCTCCAATGATATTATCACTTTTGTTACCCTAAATGCAAAAAGTGTTGAAGAGGTAGCAAACAAAGTAGCTACAAGCGCGGAGGGCGCAACGCAGTCAACATCAAAAGTTGTTGAAATGGGCAAACAAGCAGCCAGCGTTTCGAACCAAATGGCAATTGGCATGCAACAGGTAAGCACAGCATCACAACAGGTTTCAACAGGCGCTCAGAAACTTGCAGACCTCGCCCAAAGTGCCGCAAGGAGCACTGAATCACTTAAAAAAGTCATGGATGAAGCTGGATTAATCGCTCGAGAAGCATCCACAGTCACCGATGAAGCATTAAACAAGTCAAAAGAAGCGAACGAAAAAGGCCAAAAAGGACTTGTAGCAATCGAAAATATTAAAGCAAACATTTCTCGAGTGTCAGAAGCAGTAACCCAGATGATTAATTCGGTAGAGCAAGTTGGGCAAATGGCTAATTCAGTCTCCGACATAGCGGGTCAAACTAACATGTTAGCTTTGAATGCAGCAATTGAGGCTGCACGAGCGGGCGAAGCTGGACGAGGATTTGCAGTAGTCGCGGACGCCGTTAAGGGTCTCGCCGGACAGTCCAAAGTCGCTGCGGGCTCGGCGATAAACTTGGTAAAAGGCATAAAAGATGCGGGTAACCAAACAAGTAACATCACACAACAATCCCAGGTTGGCGCGGCAGATGGCGCTAACGTAGTTTTAGGCGCAATCAAAGAAGCTGAAGGCATCGCAAGAATAATGGGTGAAATGACGGGCAAAGTCAGCAAATTAACTAATGGTGTGGAACAAGGACTCGACGCACTAAACGCGGTTATAAAGACAATAGAGGAAGTCGCCAGCATTGCTGAAGAAAGCAGTTCAGCGTCAGAAGAAGCGTCCTCAGCAATCGAGGAACAAACCGCATCTTCACAAGAGATGGCGGCAATAGCTAAAGACGTCTCTTCAACATCTGAAAACGTAGCAAAAGTTACTCAGGAAGTTGTTGGGGAAGCACAAGAAATGGCAAAGCTAGCATGGAGCGTAGCCGACAGCGCATTAAAAGTCGAAGCCTCTGTCAAAGAAATACTAGTGGAAATAGGAAAAGTAGGAACCGTATCTAACACCGCAGTAACACAGGTTACAGCAATGGCTGAAGTCACAGAACAAATGAAAAATGAACTTCAATCACTTATCGAGCAACGAAAGAAGGCACTTGAAGAAGTAAATGCAAACAAGGATGCCGATTAGGAGAGAAGCGGCTTCTTTTCTCTCTTAAACTTTGTTTTCCATTTTTACAAATATTTCTCTGACTCAACAAGATTTCTGCTTCTTTCTTCAAAATCGTTGTAACATCATTTATTCACTTTTGCTGATGAGTGAAAATTGTTCTTGCCGTAGTTTAAAATCAGTATGTAACTATTGTAATGGACAAATACTATTATTTCAAAAATCAGTTATCTTACAGTGACTCCAGAAACCTGTACTCCAGTTAATTCCTGATCTGGAAAAAAATTAGAGGTGAAACCATAATGGGAACAGAAATACGCACATTCACATCTTTGAAAGAGACAAACGAATACTTAGTGGATCAAACAGGCCAGTATAGGGCACTGTTTGAGGATTATAGTCAATGGCTTGGCTCTCTGTTACGAACCGTTGAGGCAGAGCACAAAAACGAAGAGTGGTACCAGAAATCAGCAGCAATACAGAAAAGCCTGAAAGGTCCACCCAAAAAGGCCCCCGAAACAAAACCTGCCGGGAAAAAGGGCGGTGGCAAAGGGAAAGGTACCGAATCCTCGTGTTGGGTCCAATCCGGCACCGTCTTGCTTTCGTCCACAGAGCAGGGACAGGTGGAAATATTGTTTGAAGCAATTGAGAAGATCAGCACCAAGATCGTAGAGCTTGAAAAATTCAAAGCCACTACCCAACAGCTTGAACGCATAGGCTTGGGAAAAAACGTCAATTACCTCGTTTTTATGGAAGACGACATACCCAAGAAAATCGTGCTTAGAGCAAAAGGCAACCAGGCTGAAGATAGCTTCAAGTTCGCCACGGAGCTTTCCGTTGCTGCCTGCATCAGCACCCTATCAGCAGAGTAAGGTTGGCTTCAGGAGTCTATCTGTTCAGGTCCGTTAAGACGAAAGTACAAAAGTTAAATATGAAATAGAAAGAGATACTGTAGAGGGAATCAATCATCTGCCCGAACTATTCAGTTTCAGGCGTCACCGTTACCATACACATTGACAGTCTACAAGCTGAAAGAACGGGGCAAATCGTACCAACGGAAAACCTTTTCTTTGACGTGAATGCAAAACTGGAGGAGCAGAAGAAAAACGGCGACGAAGTCACGCTCAGCTTTAGCCTGTTGATATCCACTAAACCTAACGTTGTCCGCTACAGCACATCTGGCAGCGTCATTCTTGAAGGAAAATCGGCAGATGTCAAAAAGAAGTTAGAGGTTAACCCAAAAACCAAAATTCCTCAGATCCTCTTCACCGTTTACCAACATGTCTTCAATAGCATATTCATGCTGAGTTCAATATTGAACACACCTTATCCACCGCCTGACTTGCTACATCCTATGGCAGAAAAAATTCAGATAATAGCCTGCAATCCTCAACCCGAAAATACTGAGGCACCTGCAACCACGCAACCATTAACCGCGACGGCAAATACCTCTCCTGAATCGGCAGACAAAACTTTACCTAAATAACAAAGTCACTTTTCGCTTTCTCCACTTTTGGTTCAGCACTAATCTTAAATTAACTAAAACATTACCTACATTTATGGGTACATTAGTTGACGACATCGGAAGTTTCCCTCTACCACACTCTGTGTACAGAGAAACATTCAACAAAGCTTACCAAGGCGCAAGGGAAGCCATAGCCAAAGAAGAGGATATTAGCAACGACAAATTTTTAAACACAAACTTTCGCGAAATCATATTGCAGTCCTTCAGGAAAAAACTCGCCACGGGACTTGACGTGGTTAACTATCCTCAGCATTATGACGGCATCAGGCAAGTCGGCGATGTCATCCATAAGGCAATGGAGAACGGCACTTTTATTGTCGACAACAAAAACGCATTCCTTCCTGAAGTACGTGTGATTGCAGAAGAAGCGAAGAGCCTTAGCGAAGAAGTTGGCAAGAAAATCCTGCTCCGGGTATCTCTGTTTGGCCCACTAGAACTGTACCTCAAAGAAATTGGAACCACGCCCTACACCGACGTTCTAGAAGGATTCGCTGAGACAATACAGCGGTTCGCAAAAAATAGCATTCTAAACACCAAGTACATTAAAACGGAAGTTGTTTCCATTGACGAGCCTAGCCTCGGGTTCCTAAACGTTGCAGCAGAAAAAGACCTCTTATGCGCGGTTTTGGAGAAAACTCTTGATTTTCAGGGAACCACCAGACAGATTCACCTTCACTCGTCTTCAAGGCTACCCGATTTACTTCAGCTTAAGAACTTAGATGTACTAACTTTTGAGTACGCTGCGTCACCCAGAAATATTGAAGGAATCTCTAAATACATGCTCGAAAGCGCAGACAAGCAAGTCCGCGTCGGCGTAACCAGAACAGACATAGATGCAATCTTAGCGGACCTGCATGACCAAGGCATTAGCCAACCGTCAGCCGAGCAAATAGTAGAAAGCGAAGACACAATCAAGAAAAGATACTTTTTCGCCAAAGAAAAGTTCGGCGACGCGATGACTTTTACAGGTCCAGACTGCGGGTTGGGAAGTTGGCCTTCTCAGGAAGCTGCGCAGCTGCTTTTGGAGCGAACCGTCAAGGCAGTCAAAAGTACCTCATTGTCTGCTTAATGGAAAAAAGAGAAAGAAAAGTTGCTTACTCAGGTTGCTCAGGTTGTGGGGACTGTTCTTGTTTCGTCATTGGTTTCTTCTTTGCCAAAGCTTGTTGCGCCGTAGTTAGATCTTTAAAGCCGAAGGTTCCTACCGGAGGCCAACCTGCTTCAGGCATAACCGCTGGCACTAGCATGATTGTGTTTGTCTGCGACTGTTGGCCTAACTCATAGAGTATGTTCATCCAACGAAGCCTTAGGCCTTCTGGACTTGCCTCGTACATTTTTGCTGCCTCAATCATTTTTGCTGACGCTTCAAACTCGGCTGTGGCTAAAGTTACTCTTGCCATACGTTCACGTTCAGCTTGAGCTTGGCGACTCATCGCATCCTGCAGGTTTCCTGGGATGATGACATCGCGCACTTCGACAGCAGTGGCTTTTATACCCCACGACTCCGTTTTTTCGTCTATGATTTCGCGCAAGTGAGCTCCAACTTTCTCACGTTCGGCAAGTAGCTCATTAAGGCTGACTTTGCCAATGACTTCTCGCAGAGTTGTCTGAGAGGCAAGCTGTGTAGCTTGATAATAGTTTTCAACTTGAAGAACTGCTTTCTCCAAATCAACGGGTTTCATATACAAAACGGAATCAACATTAACGGGAACGTTATCTTTTGTTAATGTTGACTCTGTCCTGAATTGAATGGTATCGAGCCTTGTGGAGATTTTTACGGGTGCCCTGTCAATAAGGGGAATGAGGTACACGATTCCGGGGCCTTTCAAACCCATATATCGGCCAAGCCTCAAGACCGGCATACGTTCCCACTCTTTAAGTACACGTATTCCGCTGAGTATGAAGACTACAACCACTAGAGCTATGAATCCTAAAATCGGAGTTAAAACATCAACCATCCGTTTCACCTTCAGTAATGCTTACCGTGGTTTAAGGAGTTAAGCTTTTCCTCGACGGGTTTTACTATGAGGGACATTCCTTCCATGCCGATGATTTCTACAGTTTGCCCGCTGCTTATCTCTGCGTCTTTGGCGGTGGCTTGCCAGAACTCTCCGGCCACTCGGATTTCGCCTTTAGGTTTAAGGTCCGTAATCGCTGTGCCCGTTGCACCGATTAATGCTTCTTTACCGGTTTTCACACGTCGGTACTGCGCCTTTATCGCCGCGTATAGCAGCCACGCCGCGATTGCAGCAACAACAAGCAAAGCTACCGCTACAGCTATCGTTGTTTGAACGTTTAGCCCGTAGTATGTTACGCCGTAAAACAACTCGAAAAGCAGCACCATTCCGATTACTACGGAAACTCCTGAAATGAAGACTAACCAACCGTGCATGAACGTTCACCTATTGAGAAATGTAGATTTCTCCTTATAACGATTCATGTGAACGTAGTAGGCTTAATTGAAAAAGAGAAAAAGGGTGCCCTATACTACATAGGGAATTGGTACATATGCAGCTTGGCGAATGGTGATGTGTGGCGTTGGCGACGGAAACGGGCGCTGCGGTCCAGATGAAGGATTCAGAGGCTGAGGAGATTCAGGCTCCATAAGAGTAGGCGAATCAAGATGATTAATCATCGTTTCCCTCCTCTTTAGTTGTTGGCGTTATGGTGAGCGCGAGCAGTTTTTCTCCGCGAATCACTGTCAGCGTGGTTTTCTTGCTTGCTACGTCTTCGGAAAGCAGCCGGGGAAGGTCATAGAAGTCCCTGACCGGTTTCCCATTGAATGCTACTATAACATCGCCCATTGTAAGCCCTGCTTTTCTTGCTGGGCCGCCAGCTTCCACTTGAAAGACCATTACACCAGTTTCTTGATCTATGTTTGCTTCCTGCTGAATTTCTTCGGGAATTGCAACAGTGTTGGCTACCAATCCAAGGTAAGCTTTCCTGATTTTTCCTCCAGTTATGAGACGATCAGCGACTGCTTTGACCTTATTAACAGGTATTGCTATGCCTCGTTGCCAAACGTAAGCTGTGTTTATGCCTATGAGTTTGCCTTCTGCGTCTACCAGTGGTCCGCCGCTGAAGCCAGGGTTAAGTTTGGCGTCTGTTGCGATAACGTTTTCCATGGCTGTGCCTCGGAAACCGCGGATAGTGCTATCAGGGTTTGTTACGATACCAGTTGTTGCAGTTGATTGTTTCCTATTGAATGGGTTCGCCAGTGCCAGAACGAATTGCCCCGTCCGCAAGTTTTCTATGTTCCCAAGTTCGATAGGGTCAAAGTTTCCCAGTTCGGCTTTTAACAGAGCTAAGTCGTTATATGCATCTGTACCCACTACTTGTGCTTCGAAGGTTTTTTCGCCTTGTCCCACGCGAACGGTGCTACATCCCTGCAGAACGTGATTGCAGGTTACGATGTAGCCTTGTTGATTTAGGACTACACCGGTTCCTCGGCTCATCTGAGCGTTTACACTTACCACGGACTTACTAAGTTTCTGCACAAGCGCCGTGGTAGCGTCGCTGATGGACTTGAGCAGTTCTAAACTGTTAACGAGTTGAGTCAATTACATGCACCTCTATTGAATAGAATAGGCAAAATAGTATTTGTTGACTAAGACAACACAAAAGTCAGTCACAAGAGGTTTAAGTTGGCATCAAGTAAAAACTGGAACCGCCAAAGTATCCAACGTGCCTAGCCAGTGGAGCACGCGTGCGCGAGCTAAGCTTGCTTATATGAGTCATAAGCTGGTAAGCTGCCCTTAACGCAAGGTTCTGGTTATATCCGTGAAGGAATTTGGCTTCGATGGTCAGCGCATTCATAGTGACTTTAGCGTCAACTTGGATATCGCCATCTTCCGTAACCCACTTCAACACAACACCTTCGAAGTTTTCTGATAGACCTAGCCATCGAAGCAACCCAAACCATCTTCCTCGAAGGTTTGAAATTAACTCTTCAACAGGTAAGTCGGAAGGCAAAAAGGTCTGCAACAGCATAAGCCGATTCTCGCCACCGTTACCTCCTTGTTGTCGCAAGTGTTTGGCTATTTCTTTTGTTACAGTGTAGCCTTCACTGCTCTTTTTCACTATACCTTCTGCTTCGAGGCGATCAAGAATCCGCGAGAGCGTTTCAGGATGCAAACCAAGCCTTCGCTTGAGCCCTTCAAACGTAAAGAAGTGAAATTCTTCTTCGCTCAAAAAGGTAAGGACATCTACATCGCGTTCGCTAAGAGACCAATCGGGCATACCCTGCAAGGAGACATCAAGCAAAGGAATTATCATAGGCTACAAAAGCAGAGGTCACAGGTGGCTTTTGAATATTACTCCAAAAACCAACAGAAAGAGACATGGAAGATCGAAAAAACTCGAATTTGGTCGTCTTTGCCCAAGTTGTCTGTCTATTTTAAGTAAATTTTAAATCTACCTAAGTATCCCTAAGAAGAACAAGAAGAGTGGGGAGAAAACATGATAGATTTTATCCAAATTCTCGCGATAATTATACCGTTAGCAGTTATCCTGTATGCAGTTGTGTCGTCACTACGCATAGTTAGACCAACCGAGAAAGGTTTAGTGGAAAGGTTCGGTAAATATCACAGGTTTGTCCAGGGCGGCATAACCCTGCTGGTTCCGTTTGTCGACAGAATCATTAAAGTCAACATAACTGAACGAATGACACCCGTGCAAAGGCAAGATGTAATCACAAAGGATAAGGTTTTCATGGGAGTGGATGCCGTCGTGTTTTACAAAATTAAACCTGATGAGCTTTCGGTTAAAGCTTCACAATACTATGTCGCGAATTATCAAGCCCAAATAGATACCTTAGCCCGTACGGTCCTCAGAGATATCATAGGCGGTATGGATATGAGCGTAGCTAACACTTCAAGACCAACAATTAATAAAACGTTAAAAGAGGCACTTGACGAGCAGACCGAGAAATGGGGGATTGAAATCGTTAGAGCAGAAATCAAAGACCTGGAGCCGCCTAGAGAACTAATCATATCCATGGAGTCCGTCTTAAAAGCAGATAACGATAGGCAAGCAGCTGAGAAAACAGCCATAGCTGAAGCTACCTTGGCAAGTGGGGAAAAGAACGCCGCAATCCAACGTGCAGAAGGACAGAAGCAAGCCGCGATTCTTCAAGCGGAGGGACAGAAAACCGCAACAGTCGCAATAGCAGAAGGAGATGCCCAAGCGACCAAACTGCGCAATGAAGCGCTGACTACATACTTCAAGGATAGCGCTGTCGTCTTCAAGCAACTGGATACGATTGCAGCTTCCTTACAAAACAACACCAAAATAATCGTCCCCGAAGGCAAAGCCATATCTCTAATACTCAATGAGCAAGAAAATCTCAACAAAGACACCATCATCCCAATAACTCAGCCGCAACAACAGAAAACCAGCAAACAAATGTGAGGAAGATAATCTGCCTCAGTTTTTCTTTTTTAAAAGCTAAGAGCACCCGTTTTTTTATTGATTGCATTCAGGATGATAGCCCAAGTTTGTATGTACTGAGCCCACTATAGTATACGTTTGCACCATCACGTTGATGTATGAACATTCGAGAGTGAACCAAGCTTTACTAATGGGCCAATTGTATGTTCATTTTCTTTGGATAAGGCGATGTTGCTTTTTCCAAGCAACAGATATGAGCGGTTATTCCAAAATTATTCGGGCATCCACAATTTTTGCCCCTTTCTCGTATGCCATCACAGGATTAAGGTCCAACTCTTTAATTTCCTGGTGATCCATAACCAGCTTCGAAATGCGCATCAACAGATTTACGATTGCTTTGACATCGGCTGCAGGAGTGTTTCTGTAACCGTTCAGCAACGGATAAGCCTTCACTCCCACAACCATTTCTGCGGCTTCTTGCTCCGTAATCGGGGCAACACGGAAAGTCACGTCTTTGAGGAGTTCCACGAAGATTCCGCCTAAGCCAAACATGATGGTTTGCCCAAACTGTGGATCTTTAATGGAACCGATGATAACTTCGGTTGCTTGCGGAGCCATTTCCTGAACTAAAATACCCTCGATTCTGGCGTCAGCTTTGTATTTCTTGACGGCTTCAAGAATTTTCTTGTATGCTTCCTTGACGTCATCTTTGGTTTTCAAGTTCACTACGACACCGCCAGCATCTGATTTGTGGATAATGTCTTGGGAAACGATCTTCAAAACCACGGGGAATCCAATCTTTTCCCCAAATTCGGCGGCTTCCTGCTCGTTTTTCGCAACTTTAAACTTTGTAACCGGCAAGTTGTATTCCATGCAGATGGATTTTGCTTCCGGCTCCAGCAGGACTTTGCGTCCTTCTTTGAGGGCTTGGCTGATTATTTTGTCGGTCTTGTTCAACCTGTTACACTCCGTTAATGGGATGGGTGAAATAACACTTTAGTCGAGGTTTAAAACGGTTTTGCCGCAAGAAAAATAAACGTAAGCGCCCAGGTGAAAATCCGCTACATAACTGTTAGAAGCGCAAAGACTTTCGTATCTTCAACCATATTAGCGATCTTGGAGTATTCATCTGGCTGATGGGCGACCTCGTCAATGGTGCTCCAAACAACTGCAGGAATCCCTTGTTTACGGAAGAATGCCGCGCAAGTTCCGCCTCCGATGCCTCCAACAGTAGCGTCCAAACCTCTAGCTTGCATGAGAGCTTCTTTAAGGAGGGCAACGATTTCGGAATCGCTGTTCAGCATTGGTGGAGCTGCTTGCTTTTGCAAGACTTCCACCTTGATTTTTGCTCCTGTTTTGGCTTCAAACTCCGCTGCTAGCCTGCATACATCCGTAAGCACATCATCTAAGCAATATTGTGGTAAGATTCGGCAATCAAAATAAACCGTGTCTTCTCCGGGCACAATGTTTACAGCATCAACGTTCTTGTCTTTCTTTGTGGGCTCAAACGTGCTGTATGGAACGTTGAAGTAATTATTTTTTGCACTGTATTTTTGGTGCATCCTCGTATCCAACGCCAAAGCGACTTGCATACCGATACGATGTGCATTCAGACCTTTGTTTGGCAAGCTACCATGAGTCTGCTTCCCGACAGTAACAACTTTGAACCATAGAATGCTTTTCTCGGCGATTTCAATAAAGTTTCCCGATGGTTCGCCACTGTCAGGAACCAAAACCAAATCGTTTTTGTGGAAAACGCCCTCTGCAATTAAGTGTTGAATGCCCATGGTACTTCCCTGCTCTTCGTCAGCGACAAAAGCCAAAGCTACCGTGCGATTCGGCTTTATACCCAACTGTTTGAGCGCCTTAATTGCGAAGATGGAAGCCACCAATGATTGTCCGTTGTCTTCGCTTCCACGCCCAAAAACGCAACTGTTCTTTACTGTGGGCTCAAAAGGTTTGGTAACTTTCCATTGGGATTCTTCTCCCGGAGGAACTACATCCAAATGCGTTACAATCCAAAGCCGTTTATCATCTGACTTCCCGTTTAGGCAAGCCACTATGTTTGGTCTTTTCCCAGAAGGAACACGTGGGTCAACAGCGTCGAATCGTTCAATTTTGTCAAAGCCTATCACAGATAGAACTTGCATTAGCGCGTCTGCTTTTGCGTGTTCACCTTCGCCGCTGCTTTCTGGTCCGATGGCAGCGACGCGGATAAGTTGCATGAGCGTGCTGACCATTTCAGGTTTAAGAGCTTCGACTTGCTGGAAAATGCTTTGGGTTTCCACAACTGCTCACCGAAATACTGAATGGGTTATTAGAGTGTTTTAATGTTTTCCGAAGCAAAATAAAGCAAAGAGAAAAAGAAAAGTAAAAAATATTTAAACGGCGTATGAAGGTGAACTTTTGCTTAGCTCTTGCAGAGCACGTAACCGCTTAACAATGTTGGGGTGCGTTGACAGTGCTTCGATGAGTTTGTCGCCGAACGTGATTTTTTTGGTTAAGATGTCGTCGACGAGTTTCTGGTTACTCTCAAACGAGTGCACCGCCGCGGAGTCTTCCTGTGCGGTTTCTGGGTTGGTAATGAAGAGTGATTTGAAGCCGTTGAAGTTCTTTGACTGCTGCTTTTGCTGTGGCGTCTTGGGCATTTTTGCGCTTGCATGAACGATTTTAGCTAAGCCCGTGCTTAGCTTGTTTGCGCCGTCGTCGACCACGGAGACGCTGTGTCTGTCAGCATAATACTCTCTTAGTCTACTGACATGTAATGTGAATAGGTTTAGAACCCAACTGAAACCCATAAATCCTATGCCGATTAATGCGCCGTTTCCGTTGTTGTTCCTTTGGTTTCCGCCGAACATGCCTGACAACATCAGCGAATAGCCGAGGTAGTAGCATAATGCGGGCAGAAAGCTAACAACCATCATAACTTGCACGTCTCGGTGCTTGAGGTGCCCAAGTTCGTGACCCAGAACTGCTTCGACTTCTCCTTCGTTAAGGTTACTAAGTAAACCTTGGGTTACGGCTACTCTGCTGCCTGAAACTGGTGAGCCATACGCGAAGGCGTTTGGCATAGGGATTTGGGAAAGCATAAGTTTTGGTGTGCTGATCCCGCTTTTGCGGCTCAGGTCAGTGACAATCTGGTGGAGTTTGGGGTTTTCATCTTGCTTCATCTCGCGGACTCTGTAGATTGCCCCCACAAGATAGGGTGCGAAGAGCCATTGTACAATGTTAAAGGAAACAACCAAGATCGCCATGGTTATCAGATCAAAGGATCCAGCCCAAGTTAAAATTAAACCGAAAACTAAGGTAGATAAGCCGAATATTAAAGCCAATGTGGCAACCATGGAGAGACGAAGTTTCCATAATTCCATGTTATTCACTTCCATTTCAGAGAACACAACGCGCTTATAACACTTATCCCATATTAGAAACGAAACTACGTAGATATTTCTCTGCAGAATGCTGCCGCCGGGAAAAATCTTTACCAATGATCATTATGGATGATTTCAGCAAGTGACTTTCGTTCAGTAACTTGCCCTTTCTGCTCAGCGGCGTAACCAAGAGACACCATTACAACCACACGCACATTCTCTGGAATTCCAAGGGCCTCTTTGGCTTTATTTTCGTCGAAAGCACCGATCCAGCAAGTGCCCAAGCCCTCCGCTGTGGCAGCAAGCACCATGCACTGAGTTGCGATAGCAGCATCGATTTTCCAAAACTCTTCTCCATCGCTTCTTTTCCAAGCTTTTTCAGGGATTGCACAAACAACGATTATGATGGGCGCTTTCACAAACCAAGGCCGCGTGTAAGACTTTGACAACCGCTCTTTGACGGTTTGGTCTTTGACTAGTATGAACCGCCATGGTTGAAAGTTTACAGCACTTGGCGAAAGCCGACCTGCTTCAAGAATTCTGGAGAGTTTCTGCTCTTCGACCTGTTTCTTTTGGTAACATCTTATACTTCGTCTTGTTTTCACAGCTTCTAGAACATCCAAAATGAAACACCGTAATGCTTTTGGTTTGGAAGACAGATAACCTTTTCCCAATTTTAAGTAGAGGTTTCGAATATATTTCAAGTTTGGCATGTTTTTCAACAAATCGGTGATGAGTTGGTACTCGAAGAATTTATGCAAAGTATGTTGTACGGGTTCAAGTGGTTTGTGGGGATATAGTTGAGCTGGTTCGTTGAGATTCGAAAGGTTTGGTCGATGCTAAATCTGAAGTTCCGAAGATGCTGTGATGCTTTGCTATTTTGCTAAATGAGTAGGCAGCAAGAAGGATTGTGTATGTGTATTGTTGTGTACCAAGGGCACAAACAGAAATAAGCTTCGTAAAACGTAATGTAGCCTAGATTCATAAATCCAATAAGCTTAACCTATAATAGTGTTTAAAGTAGGGACCGTTAAATGGGAAAAGTTAGAATTCAAGTTACAATTCGAGACGACATAGTTAAATGGATGGATAAGCAGGTGGAAGTCCGCAAATATGCGTCACGGAGCCATGCTATCGAGTACGCGGTTCTGCAGTTGTCACAAACGGAAAAAGCATAGAGTAAAGGCGAAGTACTAAAATCGAGAATGAAGTCAACATTTTATGCTTTTGCCATTTTTCTTACGATCTAAGATAGGCCTAGCAGGGAAGTTTTGCATGAATGAATTCTGCCGGGATTCTTTGCGTAAGACCGCTCTTAATCAATGAGTTCGGTTTTTCTATCCTAAAAGAATTGTGTTTAGTTAGTGATTCTGTTGAAAAGAGTCATTTCCCACCTAAAGGCGATGTTCATTGTGTCGCCAAGGCTGAAAAGTTAATTACCTTCTGAATTATAGTCCTAGTTGAGGATTTCAGTTAATTCTCAGAGATTTTTTGGAGTTGAACACTTGGAGTACAAGTGGGTAGCTTTAACGGTCACTACTATTGGGATTTTCATGGTTGGTTTAGACGCCCGAATAGTCATCATAGGTTTACCTCAAGTTGCTGAACAACTGAAAGCTGACGCGGAGCAAGCCATCTGGATTACCCAATCATATGTCTTAGCAACCACTGTAATGTTGCTTTTAATTGGGCGATTAGCAGATATTTTTGGTAGAATTCGCATCTACTCCTATGGCTTTGCGATCTTCACTGTTGGGTCGGCCTTAACTAGTTTGGGCTTGAATCCAATTCAGGTCATTGTTTTCAGGGCAATTCAAGGATTCGGCGCTGCACTCATTTTCGCCAACAGCATCGCTATAGTTACGGATTCCGCACCCAAAGCACAGTTGGGGCTATTTGTTGGCATAAATCAAATATCCTACAGAGCAGGCGCTCTTCTTGGCTTGACAATTAGCGGTCTTATCCTTTCATTCTTTGATTGGCGAGCCCTCTTCTACATCAACATTCCCGTAGGAATTTTTGGCACCGTTTGGGCAAGAAGAAGACTTAAAGAAACCGCGGATCTTGATAAAAACAGGCGAATAGACTGGGTTGGCTTTGGCTTCTTCACGGTTTTTATGCTTAGCCTTATGCTTTCTTTGACGTTTAGCGCTTACGGCATCGGAGAGCTAAACACGATTTATGCACTCCTGCCAATATCAGCCATATTCCTTGTGCTTTTCATAATCCGAGAAAGAAAAATTAACTATCCACTGCTGGATTTTCAGATGTTCAAAATAAAAGCAGTCACCGGCGG
The DNA here is from genome assembly GCA_963760905.1 of Candidatus Bathyarchaeota archaeon. Taxonomy (GTDB): domain Archaea; phylum Thermoproteota; class Bathyarchaeia; order Bathyarchaeales; family Bathycorpusculaceae; genus JADGNF01. Next base: position 462,706 of record CAVXEQ010000001.1, on the reverse strand, counting down.
CATCACTGCCGTGCTTTTCAACGTTATTGCATGGGCTGCCGTGCTTCTGTTGCTTAGTCTCCAGTTTCAGCTCATTCTCCACGAGACTCCTCTGGAAGCGGGCTTACGAATTCTTCCCTTCGAAATCGCTTTTCTGGCGATAGGACCTTTAAGCGGCAGTCTATCTGACAAGTTTGGATATGTTCGCTTCACCGTTTCAGGCTTAATCTTGGGCACTTTATCGTTATTTCTTTTTTCCACAGTTGGAGAAAGCACACCGTACACTGTGTTAAGCGTTTACATGGTAATCTTAGGGGTTGGAACGGGGCTTTTCCTTGCGCCTAACCTGAGAGGAGTAATGGGCGCCCTTCCAGACCAAAGAAGAGGAATAGGCTCCGCATTGGTCGGCCTGTTTCTGAACATTGGGTTAACCGTAAGCCTCAACTTCGCCATCTTGTTTATGTCATTCACCGCACCCTACGACCTCATCACTAGAATAATCTCAGGTATAAACCCTGAAACGTTAACGGCGGCTGACAAAATCCTCTTTTTCAACAGTCTCAAAAACACCTATTTTGCCTTAGGCATAATCAACGCTTTAGCAATAATACCTTCTTTGCTTCAAATTACCAGAAAACCTAAGGAAAAACGAGAAAAAGTTCTCGTCACAAGCGTAGAAGGTTAGGATATCGATTTATTTCTTTTTCTTTTTACGAATTGCTTGCTTTGGCTTTGTGGACGGCGTTAAGTCCCATGCTTTCTCGAATTCTTCAGGAGACATTATGTCTGAATTTGCCATTTTTTGCCTGAAAAGATCGCGGGCACAAGGGTCATTGAGATGGGCGCGGTAAACCGCTGTGATAAGGTAAATTGCCATGCTTAGGGAAATGGGTTTTTTTGCCATGTCCGCTAGTTCTTCGGCGACGGAAACCAAATCTTGGTATACCGTATCGGGCAGGTTAACTGTTTGAGGCATCCAATCACTCCCTCTATAATATTTAGCATTTTGGTTTAAACTCTTTCTCTCCAAAAATAAAGCAGGATATCATCCAACACTCAATCCATTCTTTGCGATAGCTCCACCGCGTTCGTCTTATCAGTTGATTTGCCGGTAAACGTTGGTAACGCGGTAATTATTTAGATTCGTCTATAGGTTTTTCTTGAAAAACGCTTTCTCGACAATCCGGGCATCTAAATTATGTTTTCCAGCCGTTTTTCTCAACGCTGCAAGAAGTTTCAGGTAGTTCTGAGTTGTGAAAAGGTTAGGCGGTTCATTTCCCAGCAGCACCCGCCATATTTGCACATCAAAAACACCATAGTTTTTCGGGTCAAAAAAGGTTAGTATAACGCTTGCCAGAGTGGGACTTACCCCGTTAAGCATTGTGAGGCTATTCATCCTGAAAGCATCCTCATCTGAAGGAACGTTGAAAACTTGACTGGAGACGCGGGCAACAACTGCAGCGTCGTTTTTGGCTACTGCATCCAAAACCCGTTTCTTCTTTTCTTCAGCCTCCTGGAACTTCCATTGCACAACCTGAGCCAAATCGTCTAGAGTTAGCACTTTTGTTCTGCGGAACCTTGCGCCTAACTCTTGTTCTTTTTGAGCCCACCAACCTTGGTCCTTGTCGTATTTTCGGCTCCACCGTAGAATCTCCGCCTTATCCATCATGTCAGGTTAAACCTTCAAATTGAACTGTGGAATCTAACAAACATAACACAGCAAAAAAACCTTACTATGTTCAGCATATCCTGTTTACAACATTTTGGCCGCAATTAGAAGAAAAAAAATCGCCGTTGCGCCACCACACGTAATTTTTTTTTCTTTCAAACTAAATACCTCTCAATCAACATTTAACAAAGAAAAAAGCCATTTTCTTACGGACAACAATATTTTTGTCTCCAGCCTATTTGCATCCGTTTTCGGAGCAACAAGAACAAGGAAAAAACTGTTCTGCTTCATCGTTACTCTTCAGACAGACAAATACCAATAAGAAAGGTAGATGGTTTCTATTTTTGCTATTCTTATTGCCCATAGTAACGTTTGTCAATCTTGACATAGATCAAAGGACCTGTTCCCTGAGTCATTTCGCGTGCCCGGCGTAGAGCATTGTTTAAGATTGCAAACATTTGTTCTTTGTCAGCGATATCATGGTTGCTGTTCTTGCCTAATTCCGTTTTTAAAATGTTTTCAGCCAAGATTTCTGTTCCGCAGATTTCAGCATTTCGTATTAACGCACATACCACGATCTCCATCATTTCTTGTTTGCATTCAAGTTTTGTCCACAGATCAGAAATGTCAGCAAGGTTCTTGGAGATTTTGCTCAAGTTCTTTTGATTCTGGTCGCCAAAGAGCAACTTAACTCTTTGTTTCCATTTCTTTAGCCACATACCTGTCCAAACAGTTAGAAACGATTCTAACTCAGCTGGTTCTTCTGTAATGAACTGCCCAATTTTCTCATTTAAGCAGTGATTCTTTTTTGAGTCACCATGCATTGTGTTGAACTTGAGATAGTTCGTAAAGTCTTGGCAAGCGACTTGGAGAACTTTGCGGTCTGAGCCTTGAATGTCTAAGGCAGGCTCGGCCTCCTTCATTTTCTTCGCAATTATCGTTTCTAAAGAGTTCATATTTTTTCAATCCTTTCAGTGAAGCCAGTGCCTGTTTGGCTGTGGGCTACAAATCAATTTTCGCGTGGCAATATAACTGGTTTAGGCTGTTTCCGGCAATATTCCGATTTCAGAAATAGTCTCAACTGGAAAACCGATAATAAAACAAACCGCAAGGATCGAATCTACCCAAACCGATTTTCTTCAAGACTCACAGATTTCACTCATTCACTTTCGTGAGAATTATGTGTTGAATGAAGAGCAGACAATTGCCTTTTTTGTCGACATATTCCTATTTTCGAAATATGGCTTTTATTACATGCTTATCTTTAGATTGCTGGAGAAAGGCGAGGAAAAAGGAGAAGGCTTCGCTTCATGAACTAAAGCGGTTCCTAGCTTAGGTTTGTGCATTTCTCCTAAGCTGGGGACAGCAATCTTTTACGCATGCAATGTGCTTAGAGCTAAAGTTCTTTTGAAGCTTCTTTTTCTAAGAAGATTGAGGGCAATTTGAGGAAAACATAAGGTTGGCGCCGCGAAAAGACAGAATGAACCGGAACTAAAAATGACCGCGAGGGTTGATGATACCGAAAAAGCCATGTTTAAAGTTTTACGATTTGGGCGTTTGAACAAAAGTTGGCGATGCTAAAGTTGTCTTCCGCATAACCCCTTTTTTCTTCTAATAGTGAATCCGAAAAGAAACGCTACTCCAAACGACAATTTATGCCGCTTTTAGTTATGTCAGGACATTTAGCAATCACAAGTTGAAGCCTTAGACGACAAAAACTATTCCTTAAATGCTAAACTTAAATGAAGGCGTTAAAAGTTTTATTTTTTCTCAAGCAATATTGCACTACTCCTTATATGCAAGTTATTAACATAATCAGTTTTATGGTTCAAAACGAAACTATAGTAGATATTTTAGAAACAGAAGGTAGGCGAAGCCCCAACTTGGTATTTACCTCGACTCGTCTTATTATAATAAGAAATCTTTATGGAAAAATAATGGACATTCTAATGACTTTTGCAGTTTGTGCATTTATTTTCATTTATCCCGGGACTTTTCTAGTGGGTGTTATTCGCACCATGCTCATAATCATCCCAGTTATTTTGGTTTTGATCGTTATCGGTGCCATATTTGTTTCGAAATCTGGAAAAATTGCTGAGAGCTATCGTAAAGCTACTCTTGAAAGCCTTCTTAGTTTGAAGCATGAAGAAATTGCCTATTCTCAAATTGAAAAAATTGAATTTACATTTAATAAAAATGAGTTAAAGCTCTTTTTTGTTGCAGGGAGAACGGAGAAAAAAGATTTCAGAATTGTGGGCACAATGTATCAACAGAACTTGGACCTATTAAATAGCTTATTTCCTGGCAAGGTTTTCGTAAAATAAAGTTTCTTGAAGGGTGGACTATGAATCTTCATTCTTCCATTTTTCAAATATCCACGGCTTGATTTCTAATACACCTTGACATATAGGACAGGTAAAAGGCCGCCATATAGCAAATCAGATCGTTTTCAACTGTCCTTTCTTGATTATTATATTGCTTTCTCCCCCGCAAACTCCCATTTTTTTCTTAAACATGCCTTCATCTAGGTGTCGTTTAGATTTTGATTTAAGTAGAATCATATTTAGGAATATTGTGTGGAGGAGGTTTGAACGATTTAAATTGGGTTCTCACACTAATACTAACTTTGCTTTTTGTTTGAAGACTTCGCTCTTATCTTTTCAAGAGCTTCTGGCGCATTCTTTTGCATCCACCACTCGGTATCATATCTTTTAGCTTGTTGGAGACGTTCAACAGCTCGAACATCCCCAATTTCTCCAAGAGCCCATGCAGCACTTGATCGAATATAGTTATCTGCATCATTTAGAGCTTGAATGAGAAGGTCAGTAGCTCGCGTATCTCCTATCTGCCCAAGTGCTCCCACCGCGTTCAACCTCAACTCGCTAAATTCACACCTATTTTTCAGAATCGCCAAATGGGTTCAACAGCGCGCATCCCTTATCAGCCCAAGAGCTTTCACTGCTTCTTTTCGCATATAGCAATCTTCCTCTTTTAGAATCTTTATGAGGGGTTCAAATGCTCTCGCATCCCTATCTTTCCCAGAGCATCTACCGCGTTTAGTCGCATTGGTATTCAATCACCCAGAGAAGAACAGCAAACCTAGAATTTTCAAAATATCAGCACCACTCGTAGAAATGCTACAAAACCTACCAAAAGTCAACCAGTACCTCTTCACATGCAGCCCTAATACCCAGATAGGTCATTGAAGATCCCAAATTGCACATGCGCCTTCTGAAACGACAAAAAGCTTTACTCGCACATCCAAGAAAAAGGATAGCAGAGAAACTACGAAATCCACGATTACTAAAGAAACACTATCGTACCTTAAGGCACTGGAAAGCAACCCAACTCTACCACGAAACAAGAGACATCCTATACGTCATGAAGTTTCTCGGACACACAGACCCGACTTAGATATCGCATGCTACTCAAGAAGTGGCGATGAATACCACGCTGAAACCGCGAGAACTGAAGTAGAAGCTCTACAACTTATTGAAGCTGGTTTTGAGTACGTTACTGATTTCGGTGAAGTCAAACTCTTCAGAAGCGAAAATAAGAAAAGTTTTATTATTTGTCCAAAAGTATGGTCAAAGTTTGACTATCTGGGCGTGTGGTACGCCTTCGATGTTCAACACAGCCTCAGGGTGAACGTAGCCGTTAGCTATAGCTTTCTCGACACAGTTTTTCCCCACCATGTTTACGATGTTTGAGTTCGCAATCATAGCAACGGCGTCTTCGATTGTTACCCGTCCGCCATTGTAGAATTCTTCTTTCACGTGGAAAACGATTTTGCCTTCGCGCAGGGTTTTTCCAAGCACTTCGCAGTCGCATATGGCGAGCAGTACGTTTCTGCCCACTTTTTTGAGGTTAACGTACACTTCCATATTAAAGCGCTCTCGTTTTATAGCTGTTTAACGGATGATTTTGCGCCACATGCATTACAGACTGTGAAGGACAAACGTTTCTCCTTCAAGATTTTCGTATCCGGACGCTTACATACAGGGCAAATCACGAAGGCATCCATGTACCTTTGCAGTAGCCGTTCAAAGGTGTCTCGGGGGAATTTACCTTGAAAAATTGCTCGGCCATCATGATAGGTGGCGGCTGTAGCCATTTCTCGTGTAAGGAACTTCAAAATGTGCTGCGGGTCTCGGTCCAATGTTTCGGCGACCTCTTTGAAGTTTGAAATCGTGGTTCGCATACCAACCATGGAGACAAATAGTCGGGGCATCTCTAAACGTTCCTTTTTCAATGTAACCTCTGGAACTTCAGCCCGCGCGCGCTTCAACAGTTCATCATAATTATAGTTCATTTGGCTTTCACGACATTGAAGGACGCAGCAACTATTTAAAACTTATAACTTTTAAACCCTGAAAAGCCTCATCCATCCATTAAAGATAAAAGCATCATCTGAAACCCATATTAATTCGAAAGCTACAGTCTTAACATTAAAAGTGGCGCGAAAGAGGAAACCATTTGACTGAACAAAAGATAACCGAAATCGCTGCGGTCAACCAGCAAATCGAAGCAATCAACAAACGAATTGCAGACTTGAAAGAAGAGTTAAACAAAACACATGAGGACATAACCAGCCACATCGCCAAGAGAGACCAATTAAACGCGAAAGTAAAAACTCTCCGACAGGATATCGGCGAGATCAAGAAAGAACGCGATCAACTAAACGTTAACGTCAAAGCCCTAAAGATCCAACGTGACGAAGTGCGGGGGCAAATGGTTCCGTTTATCGAAGAGATAAAGGGGCACAGCCAGAGAATTCGAGAATTGAAGGAGAAACATTCTGGCGAAAGCCGCCAGCAATTGCAGAAAGCTTTCGATGCTCTCGAGTTCAAAATTGCCACAACTACCCTCGACGTGCATGAAGAGAAACGGCTCATTGACCAAGTCAAAGAAATTGAAATCCAATTAAACGTCTACAAAAAGATGGATGCACACAGTAGAAAAATAGTTGAGATAAAAAGCGAGCTTAAAGTGTTCCAGGACAAAGCAGACATCTTCCACAAAGCTCTAACTGAAAACGCCAAAAAAAGCCAGGAACTCCACTCCAAAATGCTTGCTAAATTCGAGGAAATGAAGAAGATACGCGAAGAAGCAACAAACCTGCATTTACACTTCCTTTTGGCCAGAGAAAAAATCAAGCCGTTACACGACGAAATTAGCAGAATGATAGTGGAGAGGCAGAAACTGTTCGGCGTAAGGCAAGGGCAATATGAGCAGAGGCAAAAACAGTTTGAAGATGCCAAAATCGAAAACGACAAACAGAAGAAAGCTAAGGAACAAGAAATAAAGGATAAAATGGGTTCCTTAGTTCGCGAGAAGCTTCAACGGGGCGAGAAACTCGACTGGAGAGAATTCCAACTTCTTGCAGGCGATGATTCTGAAACAGAAGATTAAACTTTCACGTCGCCCATTAAATATGGAATAGAGAACTGATGACTGAGAAAACTGGGGAACCAAAGCAAAAGCGAATCCTCATCCTTTGCGTTGACAGAGACTGCGATTTGGGGACAAAAGCAGGCATAAAAACGCCTCTTATTGGAAGAAAGGTTAACTTGGAAGCAGCGGTTTCCTTGGCGCTTAGGGACCCCGAGGAAGCTGACGCAAACGCGATGTTTGAAGCCGTCAGCCTACATGACCGACTGCTTAAAGAAAAGACGCCTGAGGAAGTTTTTGAAGTTGCCACCATATGCGGTTCAGAACTAGGCGGAGTAGGCGCAGACAGAAAACTCGTCGCAGAATTGAACACGCTTCTGGAAACGTTCAACGCTAATGAAGTCATTTTAGTAACTGACGGCTACACAGACGAGGCTGTTTTGCCTGTTGTAGAGTCAAGAGTACCTGTTTCGTCAATTAGACGAATAGTCGTTAAGCACAGTGAGTCAATCGAAGAAACCGCTGCGCTCTTCTCAAGATATATGAAAATGTTGGTGCAGAACCCCAAATACTCCCGCATCGCTTTAGGCTTGCCCGGTTTGCTCATTTTCATCTGGAGCATACTTGCCATACTTGGTGTAGGTGTATACTACTATGCCGTCACAATTGTTCTTGTTGTGGGTAGCTTTATGCTCATTAAAGGCTTTGGTGTTGACAGGTCGGCTAAAAGCTTCTATAAGTGGGCAAAGGAATATTCACCGCCCGCGTTGCCGGTTCAAGTTGGAAATTACGCAACAATAGCCGGCATCTTATGTATCGCAGTTAGCGTATATTCAGGTTACTCCAGCACAATTGACAATGGTAAACCCCTCCCGATGGACATGGGAGGTTGGCTGAGCAATTTGCCTAAGCTTTCAGCGTTTTTCCTCCAAGGTTCTGTATACCTTGTAGTAGTAGGCTTATGCACTATTCTGATTGGACGAACCGTACGCATGTACTTTGACCATGACGTGCGTGTGTTAAGAAACGCAGTCTTAATTGTATCTGTGGCATGGTCCAGTGTAATTATCAATGGAGCAGCAGACGTGCTTATCAGTCCCTCTGCTGGATTACAAAACCTGATTTTCTACATTATCGTGGGCATATTGATAGCGATTGCCTCTGTTCTGGTAATTCTGATAGTTCACCGTTCAGCAAAAGACTTCTTCGCCAAATCCAGAGAAAAGGCGGATGAATTTGGGGAAAACTAAATTCGAAGCCACTCGTCAAACTGACTTAATACAATTGTCCAAGCAAGAAAGAGATGACCGTTTCTTTAGCAGGGTACAACTCAATTATACGGCAATTGGAGCAAGCTTTAATTTTAACGCGTGTAGCTTTACCACTGGCACAAAAAGAATGGGTGCATCAAGTTCGCTTAGAATTGCGGGGTTTACTTAGTGGTTCTGCAGAAGTTTCTAAGAATCATTGGAGCATACAAAGCGTATGAGAAGTGGCTATGGTACCAGATTAGAAACGGTGCGAAACCTGAGCACATAGCAATTATACTAGATGGAAACAGACGTTGGGCGAACGAGCTGGAAATAAATCCTTGGCTGGGTCATAAGCAAGGTGCCGAAACCGTGGAGCATTTGTTGGATTGGCTCCAGATGGTCGACGTCAAATTCGTTACGCTCTATACGTTTTCAACAGAGAATTTTAGTCGTCCATCGGAAGAAGTTGAGGAAATCATGCGGATTGCGGAGGAAAAGTTCCGCAAGCTGCTGACTGATGAGCGCATACACCGCGGCAAAGTTCACGTTAAAGTCATCGGCAGAGTGAACCTACTCCCTGAAAGTCTCCGGAAACTCATTGCTGACGTAGAGAAAGCTACTGCGAACTACAATAATCAATTCCTGAATTTTGCCTTCGCTTACGGTGGGAGAGCCGAAATCGTAGATGCAGCAAAAATCATCGCGGAAAAAGTAAAAAACGGGGATCTTAACGTTGAAGACGTTGATGAAGCCACTTTTGAAAAGTATTTGTACACTTCACATATGCCCAAACAAGACCCCGAATTGATTATACGCACTTCAGGCGAGGAACGTTTGAGCGGTTTTCTTTTGTGGCAGTCGGCTTACAGCGAGCTTCTGTTTTTGGATGTCTATTGGCCAGATTTCCGATTTATTGACCTGCTCAGGGCTATTAGGACTTTCCAAAACCGCAAGCGTCGCTTCGGCAAATGAAAAAGGTTAAGCGCGTCTTTTTGTGCTCACTATGCTTATGACATCGCGGTCTTTCAACACTGCATCTTCACCTATTCGGGTTTTATTTCGCGCGTCCACAGCATATAGGAAGCTTTCGCCCAGCTCCGTATGAATGATGTAGGCAAACTGATGCGCCGTTGTCCCTTTGGGAATTAAGTAGGCGTCGGGGAGGACTTTCCCGTTGTGGTTAGCTAAATGCTCCACGTCTTCAACTGGGTAAACAGTTATCATATTTAGCAGCTTAAAGTAAGCAGTATTAATCGCGTCCTGGATACCTGTAGAACCATTTTTTACAAGGATTTTTTCCCGTATGGCGTCCAAGGCTTTGACTTGGCTTGGAGAAAGCTTTTCTGACTGAACTACACTGAAGTCAGAATCGCCCGGTCTATATTTTATCAATTTCTTTTCTGCTGCCCGCCTAAGCCCAAGCTCTGCCTCCGCGCTGGCTGGAATAACTGTGTAATCGGACTGTTTGAGACGCTCCACATTTGCTTCTGCTGTTGGCAAATCAATTTTGTTTGCCACGATAAGCATTGGCTTGCTTGTACGCCGCAGGTTATCCACGAAACGCAAGAAGTCGTCATCGCTCCAACTTGCAGGCTTATCCGCGTTCAACGCCGATTTTCGAATAGCTTCGAAGATAGAGCTGCGCTTTATCCCCAATCCAGTTAATCGCTCTTCCAATGGTACCAAAATGCCTTTTTTCTCAGTTTCTGCAGTGCGAGCAATTTTTTGCCAATCTTTTTTGAGAATTGAAGTTAGCCACATGGTGATCTCTTTTTCAAGGAACTTAACGTCTTCGAGCGGGTCATGTTCCCCCGGTTTGCAAGTCTTACCTTCGCAATCCGTTCCTCCAGAAGCATCAACGATATGGACCAACGCATCTGCTCGGCGAATCTCGTCGAGAAACTGGTTACCTAAGCCTCGTCCCTCCCAAGCGCCGGGAACCAACCCCGCGACATCGATGAGTTCCACAGGAATCAAGCGAACGCCGTCAAGGCAAAGGCTGTTGTTTGGATTGTCCTGAACTTTGAATTCGGTATGCACGCAAGGTGTTCTCACGTAGCCGATGCCTCGATTCGGCTTAATCGTGGTGAAGGGGTAATTTGCGATTTCCGCCGTTGCAAGTGTGGCGGCGCTGAAAAACGTGGACTTTCCCGTGTTAGGTTTCCCGATTACCCCCAAGATTCGTGAGTATGACGCTGGCATGCAAATACCTCTTGAACGTTGTTTCTTGTATCATTTATGCTTTTGTAATGTCAAAGCGCCATTTTTTATTTTATGGAAACTTTATTTAACGTACTACTCTCTACTTGTATTTCAAAACCATAACGATCGCTTTAGGACGAAACAAACCATGAAATTGGCTCCTTCCAACCGCACCTTGGCTGTGCTCTTCATCGTAATCCTTGTTGTTTCAGTAGTCAACACGTTTCTAATAGTCTATAGCAATGAAACACTTCAGAAACAGCGCAACCAGGATATCTCCGACCAGAATCAGGCGCTAAACCAAACCTACACCTCGCTGAACCAGACCGATTATGTGATTCAGGATTTGCTGACTGGGAAAATTGATAATCTCAACGCGCGCTTGCCTGTAGAACAATATGACTACGTAATTTACCGTAACTGGGACTACAACACCAACGTTTCAGTGTACATGGCTAAAAACGGGAGAACAGGTGCGGTTGATTTAAACTCCACAGACGCGGCTTTTGTCTTTAACCAAGCACTCTCAAGGGGCAACAGCATCTTCGTCAAGTCCGACGAATATACAATAAACGCTGACGTTCAGATGACAAATAAGAAGAATGCAAGACTGGACAGCGACGGAGCCATATTGACTTTGAACGGAAACAAAATCATAGTCAGCGGAGATGACTTTGAGCATTCAGAGAATAACCAAATATCAGGCCTAATCATTGTAAACGGTACCGTGCGAATCCAAAACTCCTTCAAAACTACAGTTACAAACATGATTTTTGAGAATTCAACAGTTGGATTGGAACTGGCGAACACGGACACTTGGACGGAAGGCACAAGAATTGACACGATCCACTTTGACAAATGCATCCAAGGCCTTGTTTTTAGGACTAACTACCAGCAGTTTAATGTCACAGGGGAATTCAACCGGATCCTACGCTAACACCGAAGTCAATCGATGCTACTTTAACCAGCTTGATAACTCAGTCGCTATCACAGTTGAAAGGCAAGCTGAGTTCACTGACGGTCAAATGCAGGATATCCGAATGTGGATTGGCGAATTTGGGAGGTACAATCAGACAGGTATACTACTGGACGGATCCATGTACAAGACACTTATGAACGGGGTAGTGTTTGAATCCTTCGCGCCTCAACCGTTGAATGACTCGCTACTGTACGCTATGAAAATCGGCGCCACTGCATACCAGTCACCTATTCTTGAATCAGGCGTAAACATCTTGGGCAACTGGACAGCCCGCGTATTCAATCCAAACAGCGTCTGGATATACGGGGTCGGCGGCGTCTTCAAACTAGCGAACATAACGGTCCCAATCGGCTTAAACAGTTACGGTGACAGTCAAGCGATTCAAGTTCACCCTGCCACCATAGCAAGTTTCAAGCCGAAGATAACCGTTCAAGGCGGTTTTCTGAGCAACGAAACGGTTACTGTGAGGTTCCGGTTGGAATTTGTGGATAACGTTGTCTCAAGCAGCGTTGAAAAATCTTTCAACAGTAGCGGTTCATTATGGCTTAGCGACGATGACTTTCTGCAATTGTACGCATATCCAGATGTGATATACGCTATACTCGTTGACGCAAAAGTATCCTCTGCAGTAACGGATGCAACAGTTCAAGTTGACATCTACGGTATGACAACCTGATTTATCCGTATCTAAGAGAAAACTACTGGATCTACCTAAGTCTGCGATTATAATGATGAAGGGTAGTCATTCTTAGAAAGACAAAATTAGATTTCGAACTTATCAATAATCTTTCGTTCCTTCTCGCCGGTAATCTCAGCCACCACATGGAAATAATCCTGAAGCCCAGAAGTTTCAATCCTCGGCTTAAGCAATTCGTCTATTTGGAAGACGCCAGCCGAGTTGGACATGGTAATCTTGATTGTAATCGGCTTTTTCTCTTTTTCCTCTTTCTCCATAATTTCCACCTTCTCAATGCTCAGCGCCGAAACTGCGTGGATATCGATTTTTCCCGCCTGAAACGGAATCCTGGCACGACCAGCTTCCATGTCTAGGGCATCAGCAATTCCAACTATACCTGCTTCAATAGTCAATGGCCTAATCGGTCTGTTCGACTGAGCCTTTGGGACTTCATGAGCAACTATGGCGTGCAATACTTCAGATGTAATTATGGCTCGTTCTTCTTCATCATAAGTGGGCGCTAAACACCTTTCAATGAACTCCAATGATAAAAGACCACTATACATTTCATGATGATTTCTTATGACAATCATGCCTAAATCATGGAAGATAGAGCCTAAAACCACGACAACTTCGGCATCCTCGTTTTTCATGCCGTAATCCTTAACGATGCTGGGTTTAACTTGCTTCTCAATAAGGATGCGTAAAAGCTTTAGCGAGAGATTAGCAACAATTTTTACGTGTGTGGGTCCATGGTCCGTGTATCCCATGCGTTCCATAGCCATAACATTGCTGCATCGCCAGTAGGTCTGAAGTTTCTTATCGACCTTAACCTTTTCCATGACCTGTTTAAGTTTGTAGTTATCCCTGTAGGGTATGTTGAAAACGTAAGCCATCCTTTACCATCTCCACATTACTGCATAAGCATAAGGTCCGGCAAAAATTTAAACCTGAGCAAAATCAAATTTGGAGGTTGCTACTCGTTTCTTTTGAGCATAGGGTTCAATTCTGGAGGTTTGTAGGTGGCTTTTCGCGCTTTCCTCATGGCTTCAACCCCATTATCCCATGTCAAGAGGGGTGTAATTTTCACTGTTTTACAAGCGTCTCCTGCCATGAACATCATGGTTACAGCCTCCGCGCTCACATTGTCAGGCATATTAAACAAAGCAACCACATCATACTCTCCGAATGAGAGAAAGGCGTTTTCGATTTTTCCGCCCATACCTTCAATCGCCGGGCGCACAAGGTCCAAGCGATTTTGAGGATCTTTAATCAGGATATCCCAGGCCCTGCTTGTGTATGAAAGCTGCACTAGATAGAAAGGCATTTCACAAACCTCACTATAGACAATTCAGCTTAAATCAGATAAATCTTGTTGTCCGCTGTAAGAACGACAACGCAAAATTAGCAAATCTTTGATACTCCAGCGAAAAGGAATAAACATGCTTTTAAGGAACATCTAATAATCTTTTTCAAAAGAGACGAACCCGAGAGATGGCTGATGGGTAAGAAAAAAGTACTAAGCGAAGGCAACCTAAACGAGATGGTTTACCCCTCGCAAGGCGAGCTGTTAGGCGTAGTTACGAAGTTACTAGGCTTTGACCGTATCATGGTCAAATGTCAAGACGGAAAAGAACGATTATGCAGAATCCGTGGCAAAATGAAACGCAGGGTTTGGATCCGAGAAAACGACGTTGTACTGGTTTCGCCATGGGACTTTCAAAGCGATACACGTGGCGACGTAACCTGGCGCTACACGCATGGGCAAGCTGAGACTCTGCGCAGAAAAGGCTACCTCACTGTTTAACCAAAAAATTTCTCAATCTCAGATTTTCTATGTCTTTCCTTTTTGCAGTTGAACCCTTTTAATATCCGTTCACCGAATATGTTAATGGTTAAATATGTCAAAAGCCCACGAAAGGATTACGCGCCAAGAAAAAACATTTGAGAGACGAGACCGAATGCTCATTCATGACCAAACCCATGAAAGAGCAACCATAGAAGAAGTCTTTGACCAATCCACCCGCATGGTCCTCTACCGTTTCCTGAGCAGTGGAGTCCTAAATGAAGTCAACGGCGTCGTAAGCGCTGGAAAAGAAGCTCGAGTTTATTGGGGCAAAACTAAAGCCGGCGAAGAGCGAGCAGTCAAAATATACTTGACATCATCTGCTGAATTCAAGAAAGGCATGATGATGTACATTGAAGGTGATTACCGTTTCAAAAATGTTAAACGCGACACTCGGTCGCTGATTTCAACATGGGCACAAAAAGAGTTCAGGAACTTAGATGCTGCGGACAAGGCGAAAGTACGTGTGCCCAGGCCTATCGCGGTTGAACGGAACGTTGTTATCATGGAGTTCATTGGCAAAGACGGAGTCAGCGCTCCCAGCCTGAAAGAGGAACCGCCTGAGGATCCGCAGAAAATGTACAAGCTTTTGCTAACTTATATGAAGAGGCTTTATCAGAAGGCAGAGCTTATCCACGGCGATTTAAGTGAGTACAACCTCATGACTTGGAAAGGCAAACTCATCATGTTTGACATGTCCCAGTCTGTACCAACGTCACATCCCCTTGCCCAGTTCCTCTTAAACAGGGACATTACAAACGTAAACAGATTTTTTAGTCGCCAAGGAGTAAAAGTTATTTCAAACGAAGAAGTCAACAAGCAGGTTACTGAAAAAAATGTCAAGACCTAACGCGTTTGTCCGAATACCCAAAGAACGAGTCGGCGTGCTCATTGGTCCCGAAGGGAAAGTGAAAAGGGACATTGAAGAACGCTTGCAGGTTAAGCTGGAAATCGAAAGCGATGCAGGCGGCGTAGAAATTACTTTGAGTGAAAATTCTACGGATCCATCTTTGCTTTTAAGAGCCAAAGATTTAGTAACAGCCGTAGGCAGAGGTTTTGCTCCCGACCAGGCTTTTCGCTTGATTCGTAGCGAAGAAACAGCCTTTGACTTCATCGATTTACGACAAATTTTCGGCAGATCGGATTCTGACATCCGCCGCGTCAAAAGCCGCATCATCGGGATGAACGGCAAAACCAGAAGAACCATAGAGGAGTTAACAGAGGCAGACGTGGTCGTTTACGGGCACACTGTTGGTTTTATCGGCACCTTCGAACAAGTTGATGCCGCAAGGAACGCAGTGCAAATGATTATTCAGGGCAGCGAGCACCATACGGTTTACAATTTCCTGCAGAAAAAGCGGCGTGAACTCAAGAAACAGCAACTGGAGCTTTGGGAGAAGCCTGAGGAAAAATAATATCCACGTTTGCTTAACACCTTTTTTGGGGGCTCGCGCGTGAACCAGCAACTTTTTCTAGCCAATTCACGCTTCGTACTCAAGATCGAAATCATCCTACACGTCTTCGGGCCAAAGTCGTCATCGCCCACCAAACGCAAAACAACCTTTGCTACATTAAAACGTTAAGGCAAAAGAGCACTTAGAGAACGTAGACTTCGCTTATACTTACTAACCCGTTATCTCCAACAATTAGTTTAAGTTCAGGCAGAAGAGGCTCAAGCTTGAATTGCTCGTCAATAACTTCGATTATAAGAGGCATATTCACTGCAACACCTTCCAAATGCAATGTACTTTTTCCGCGTTTCCCAAACCCGTCAACACCCGTCCAAGCAGTTGCGCCTGCAATTCCAGCTTTCATTAGAAAATCCATGATTAATAATTCAAGACGTTTGCCGCCTACTTGGTCGTTCTTCTTTATGCGTATGGTTAAATTCCACATTTTCTGTTTCACTGCATAACACGCTCCAGCAACACGTTACTTACTGCTCTGCCGCCGATGACGGCACCTAAAGATAATCCAACATTGGCTATGATATTTATAACTACGAGATTAAAACGATTGTTGTCTAACAAGTTACTGGTTTCCAGCGCAAACGAAGACATTGTGGTAAATGAGCCGCAGAAACCAACAGCTACCAGCAACGAATACTTTGCATCCAAGTTAAACGCCAACGCCGCTACGGAAAACACGCCTAAGATGAAGCCGCCTAAAACGTTAACTATCAAAACATTGATCTGCAATCCACCCAGTAAAAATGGCGACTCCACAAGTTTATATCTTAAAAGTGCACCCATTACCGCTCCTATTGCTAACAACCCAATTTCTGTAAACTGCATTTTTTTGCCCACCGTACTTTTCCCCGTTTAGGTAGGCATTATCAGCGGCTCCTTATCTTTGGGCGCGGTTTAGATCATTGCTAGACCTGGGCTAATGCCATAGCCGCCTTGCCTGAAGGCTGTTAAATAATATTAATACTTATCTCCGTATTGAGAGTGGTTCCTTATGCTGAAAAAGATTAAATTGACTCCGTTGGCTGCAGAAAGCTTTGGTGTCCGCTCGATGTGCACACTTGTGGAAACGCCAGACGTTAAAGTTTTGTTAGATGCGGGTATTTCTTTGGCACCGTACCGGTTCAGTCTTCTGCCCCACTTCCTTGAGTTCCAGACCATTGCAAGACTCCGAATGCGCGTTGCAGAAGCCGCTGAAAAGGCTCAAGTCGTGACTATAAGCCATTATCATTTTGACCATCATACTCCGAGCTATGAGGATTGGCTGGTAAACTGGACCCAAAACGACAAAACTGCACGTCAAATCTATCAAGGCAAAACTGTGCTCGTGAAAAACCCAAAAGAGAAAATCAATTCAAGCCAACGGCAACGTGCATGTATGTTCCAGAGGACAAGCGGCAAATACGCCGAAAAACTGTCAATCGCAGACGGCAAAGAATTCGCCTTCGGAGACACAAAATTGCGTTTCTCCGAAGCAGTTCCACACGGACCCGAAGACTCCATGCTCGGCTGGGTAATCATGGCAACGATTGAATTCGGAGGCGAAAGGTTCATGCACGCACCTGACGTCCAAGGACCAATGTCGACTCGCACCACGGAACTTATCAAGTTGGCTAAGCCTGATGTATTAATTGTTGGGGGTCCACCATTTTACCTTGGCGGCTTCAAAGTAAATGAAACACAAATCCATAGAGGAACAGAAAACTTAAGTTCGATTGTTGAAGCGGTGCCCATAACCATTATGGAACATCACGCCTTGAGAGACGAACAATGGCGCTCAAAAACGGAGCCGATTTACGCCGTGGCCGAAAAAGTTGGACACCAATTGATGACTGCCGCGGAGTATGCGGGAGAAAAAAACCAATTCTTGGAATCAAAGAGGAGGCAGCTTTACGCAGAATTTCCACCATCTGATGAATTTAAGAAGTGGACAAAAATGGATTCGGTGAAATTAAGCAGCGTTAAACCTCCGATATAGATAGAAAACTAAGAGGCTTAGGGGCAAGTTTGCTTTCTGCCGAGAATAATTAATCAAAAACAACAAAATAGGAGGAGATTATTTTTCTTGGAGTTTTTTCCATTCTTCCTTTGTTTGGTTGATTATTGTTTCCATGGTTTTTGCTTCTTGTAAATCGGCGATTGCGTTGGTGAGCTCGTATTTAATTAGGTACGACATTTGCTGGGGCTGCAACGCTTCAGGTGTACCGGTCTGGTAAAGTTTCAACGCGCGCAATCCGAATCTTACCATGAGGCTTTGCAGTTCCGCTCTCAAAGATTCCAGTTCATTCGCGCGATCTGTCATTGTTAGACTGTACTCTTTTGATTTTTGGGGGTCAGTAAGATTATCGCGTTCTGTCATTTCTTTTACATCCAATTTTTAGGTTATCCGTACTTAATCTCAGACTTGAATTATAGCCTTTCCGTTATGCCAAAACTTAGCCCGGTGCATCAAAAGACGCAAGCAAATCATGGATCGGGGGGATTGTCAATAGCTCACTTTTCTCAAAGGATTAATGGATGAACAGTTTTTTAAACAGGAGTAATAAGAAAAAAAGCAACAGTCTGCCTATTGTTTGCTTCTTTAGGAATCTGCAAGATTGCTCTTGATTGTGGCTTCATAAGGGATAAATCAGTTCTGCAACGAAGTAATTCAGGATTGCTATGAGCAACAATACAGATATACCCTGCTCAGCTTGCCAGCAGTGGAATGCACAAGCGAAAAATTTCTCCTGCAACCCCCACAAATGCAAAAAACTCTCAGAATGGCTCATAGATAACACGCAACTAGGAAACGTGGACAAAGTGCAGGTTCAGGTCGCAGAGGCCCAAGTCCAATACGTAGTCTAAATCTTAAAACCTCTTTCTTATCCCTCTTATCGAAGTCTTCTTGCATCGTTGAGCAACCAAAACATTTCTTTTAAGGTTCACTCAAACTGAAAGACGCCAAAACAAAAGGGGTTTCTGTCTAGCCGAAGGCAACGTTAACTTTGACAATGTAGAAATCATATCTTCCACTGCTGACAACAGAGTTGGTCCAGCCGGCTAAAACGTAATCATTGCCCCCAGCGGAAAGCACTGCATAGGCCTCTTCGTAATCGCTTCTGCCAATTGTGCATGTCCCCAAAACCTTGCCAGCATCACTCACTTTGAACAACCAAAAATCACGTTGGCCGTTACCAAACGAGAACGTTGTACCAGCAACTAAGTAGTCGTCTCCATTTGGGGAAGTAATAATACACGTTGGCGAGTCAAACTTGTCTCCTCCAGCTGTCTGATCCCACAGCAAATTCCCGTCTAAATCAATCTTGATTATCCATGCATCACAGTCTCCAGCGCCTTTCGAGCGAGTGTCACCTGCGATTACGCAACCATTTGCCGTTGAAGTCAAGCTATATGCCTTGTCGCTTTGGAGTCCACCATAAGTTTTGTTCCAAAGCAAGTTTCCGTCTTTATCAAGTTTCAGCGTTAGAAAATCGTAATCCCCATTTCCATTCGAATCCACATAACCCGCGGTCATGTAGCAATTATCAGAGGTTAACGTTATTGCTCGCGCTGCGCTTTCGGCTGAGCCACCATAGGTTTTGTTCCATACTACGTTACCTTTTGCATCAAGTTTAACGACCCACGCCTGTGAGTTTGTCGTGTTGCTTTGAGGCTGGGTTAGGCCTACAACGATAAGGTTGCTGCCATCAGTCGCTCCGGAAAACAGCTTGTTTACACCTTCGCTTACCTTCAACGTAACGTTCCAAAGTGGATTTCCGTTGGTGTCCACTTTGAGGACATATCCATTAACCTTGCCTGACGCAAAGAAAGTATTCCCAACTAACAAAAAGCCATCCGGTGTGGAGCTAATGTAGCGGAATTCTGACCCGTAATTTTCCAAGAACGTTTGATTCCACAATTGGTTGCCATCGCTGTCTAACCGAGCAACGCAGGCAACGGTTTTTCCCTGTTCGAAAGAGGTTGAGGAACCAGCCACAATGTAGCCGTCTCCAACATTTGCGGCATAGAAAGCTCGGTCGTCTCCGGTTCCGCCGAAGGTTTTTTCCCAAATAAGACTGGCCCCTTTTGCAATTTCCGGTTTTGCTGGTGTAGCGGTTATGGCTGCAGTTGCCGTTAATGCAGAAACAATGGTAATCGTTACAAGTAGTACAATGAGCAGATGTTTTCTTTGTCTCCACATTTTAGGTTCCAACCCTTCAATAGTTCGAGAATTATGTTAAAAATATGGGCTATTGATGTTGAGCGTGGGAAATTATTTTTTGGCTGGTTATTTCTTGGACTGGCTTTGCGCTTTCACTTTCCCCAAGCTTACTGAACAGCATCTGAAGAGTCCAGATGAAGGCACTATAGTTTGTCCATATGGCGGCGGTCTTGAATTTTTTCTTGTCTCCATCTTCGCTTACATTGTCGTTTTCGTGAAAAGCAATTAGGAGCTCTTTACGGTCAGAAATCATGAAGCAAGGTAAACTTTGAGCTTCAACCATGCGGGTTTGGCTTTTTGGCAGCAGCAGTTGGTCAAGGAAGAAACTGCTTTTTGGCGAGTTTTCCGTGAGCAAAGTGATATCAAGTTTTTCATAATGCTTCTTAAGTTTGTCGGTGAAGTCGCTGTAGTACAGCTGTGAAAGGTAGTCGCTTGGGGCAAAGATTTGGAATTCTTTTTCTGTTCGCTCCAGCAGCTCTTCAGCTTTAAGGATAACTTGTTGTTCGCCTTCAAGCATTTGGAACAGTTCTTTCTTGGCTTTTTCTATCTTGATTTGTGGCATGCTGAGCCAGAGTTCAACGACGTTTGCTTTCTCTTTTTCCAAGAGCTTAATCTTCATTTTCTGCGCGTCGACAAGTAGGTCGATAGCTTTGTCAAGAGGGACAGCCGTGAATTTGAGGGGTTTCTCGAACACGGAGAAGAGTATACCTTTCTTTTCCAAATCGCGTAGGATACGATAAGTTTCTGTACGGTGTAAGCTTATGGATTCGGCGATCTCGCCCGCTTTCTTTTCGCCTACACGTGCAAGGTGAAGGTAAACTTTAATTTCGTTTTTGAGGAGTCCGAATCGTGCAAGAGTTTCTTCGATTGTTGTGAGTTGCTTACTGAACCCTCTGTCTCTTTTGATGAATTTGACACTGTCGGTTTTTTCGTCATACAATTTTATTAGGTCGCTGTTTTGACTCTGGGTTTCGATTGCGAGTTCCATTTCAGGTTTCTCCTTTAGTTTCTCCGTCTGAATCTTGGCTCTTGATTCTGCGGACTATATATTAGACGATTACGACCTTGAAATCCGACTTGAGAATATTGATCAGTAATTCATCTTTCCACTCTAACGAGCTCCAATCAAAAAACTGAGTTTAGGGTGGAAAAGCGAAATTTCTTCTTATCGCTCAGCAAGCGGTTTAAAAAACAGAGCTACATACTAACTCAATTAAAAATTTTAGTCTATAAATGTTAAAAAGATAGTGCCAATTTGTGAAAAAACTGATGTTTTCGCTTCAGTTATTTCCATTTGAATCTCTTCTCTTGGGGGAAGTCATTACATTTATAGATATGTATTGGCCTTTGGGGTTCAATGCGGCATCGTTTCCTAGCGTTTTTCCGCTTGATCAACGGAGCTAGTTGAAAGAACGGACATTTAGAGCAGAGGGTAACCATGTTTGGCCTCCAAATCAGCTGTTTCTCAGGCAATATAGCAATTTCTATGTCGCTAAACTGCCCTTTACTATTTATCCAGATATATTTGAACAAAATATAAGTGTTGCCGTAATTAACGATGAGAAATAATTGCTAAAAAAGGATATTGCCGGAAAACTAATGACTTTGAGAAGCGCAATCTAGCTGTTCCTAACCTCGAAAAAATTAAGCACTGTTTACTCAAGAGTACATGTTGCATTCGCCCATACAGATATACCGCGGGAATCTGTCCATTGCACCGAAACAGGCAGAAAACTCAGTGTTGCATTTTCAGAAGTAAATGACATCACGTAAGTACCGTTTCCGTAGTCTGTGGTTGACGGCGAGGCAGCCTGAACCCATCTTTGCGGACTACTTTGCTCGTAATAAATTACGAAATTTTCCGCTTGCGCAGGTTTGCCTTCGTTTAAAACAACGCAGGACAAACTTACTTGGCTCAGGGACTCGTTCAGGGGAGTGTAGTGACCAGCAACGCTAATTGATGAAGTAACATTCACAGTATATTCTGAATAGTAACTTGCAGAAAAACCTGTGGAATTCAAAGCAAAATTTACGGACGCACTAGAAAAGACCTTCTCCCTTTATATCCCACGAAAGAAAGAGCCCGTCAACGTATGGGTCGGAACCCGCGGCAGCGAATTCTAAATCCAGAATTGCATTACAAGATTGACTTTCAACGGCAGATTTGAAACGGGTTAAATCTTCAGCAAAAACGTTGGAATCTCCACCGTTCGAGATATTCACTAACGCGCTCACCACCGTATGCCATGCAGCTTGCTTAATCGCTTGCAAATTCTTATTAGATTCAGGATGATACACTGGGACATTCTTCTCAGTTTCAGTGACATAAACAACCGTGGACAGCAAAAGCATCACCACTATTAATGATGTAATCACAAGCACTTGCCCCGAGTTTTTTCTGCGGTTCGCGGGAGCATTTTCCATTTTAATCCAATCCTGCAAGTTGCAACCTCACATTGTAGATTGCATATGTTCCGCTGGAGCTTGCGCAAAGGTAGTCTGCGACCTCAATGTGGTTACCTATAGCACCGCCGTTGCAAATGGGCATATTGTTGATAAGGGTCATGTTCTCGTCGTAAATAGTGAGGTTAAACCAAATTGCAGGCGGAACCAAAGCGTCAACGCAGCTTTGGAGAACGGTCCAGTTTCTTTGATCCACAAGGGTTGCTAGGTGACCATCGCTGTCCAAACTGTCAAGGATATTGAGCGCTGTGGAAGAGAGGATACTATTTGACCCAGACGAGAATTTCTGTACCGTCGGAATCAACGTCAACGACGAAAGCATCAAGATCGCAGCAAAAAAAGCTTCTATTACGCGAATCTGACCCCGTTTGTTTCCTAGTAGCCGCCTCATTTTACTACATCTCCAAAACGCAAATTCAACTTGTAAATGACGCCGTTAATCGTAACGGGGTAAGTGAATACGTAAGTTTCCGAGTGAGAGAAATCTGCGCCAAATTCAAGGGGAACCTGAGGGTACGCAGTCCATTCGTTGAATTGGGTGGTGCCATTGATACCTTGGGCAACCAAGATTATAGGGCTTTTATCCGTAAACACTGGAATGGAATAGGTGCCGCTTGTTGGTGACGTTAGGTTTGACTGATAAGAGTAGCTGAAAGCGTAGATGTTTCCAACGGAAATCCCTGGATATGTAGAGTTGACTGTCAACGTGTAATTAAGCGGGCTCAAACTCAAAAAACTCTGGTTTGACGGCGTTTCCTCGGACAAGTGAGTGAAGGGATATACGTAATAAGAGGTGATGTGGTCGTCAAACGAAGCCCTAGCAAAAACTACGAGCAATGCGGGTCCGCTTACGGAGTTGGGCAACTCAACTGTCACAAAACCTGAACCAAGATTTGACGTAACATCGACGACATTACTTACAAAACCTGGTGCTAAAGCGTAACAATGCAAGATAGAACTTATTGGCCCAGAGTCGTCGCTGACTGAAACTTGGAAAGTATATGTTGTTATGTCGCCCATCGAGGTGTTGCCCGAGGCAACAACTTCAATCTGCAATATTTGAGATACAGATGCTCCAAAGGCAATATTGTTCAATCTTGCTGCGTCAAAAACCTCAAGGTAGGAAAGAGCGTAAGCGTTTTGATTGTTTAGCCGAGTTACTTTGTCTACGTCAAGTTCGCTTAAGCCTATGGCGTTTGCCGCGGACAACCCAAAGTTGGTTGGAACACCATCTGAGGAGCCCCAGTTTTCTGGGGACCCATGATCTAACACAATGTGGTCGGCTATAGTCCTAAGGTAGTCTTGCTTGTTTAGGTCTTGCATGCTATTAATCTGCGTCTGCATAGTTCCCGCGAGGAAAGCTGTCGCTATCAGCGCAACAGACACTACTAGGGTACACGCGAAGAACATGTCAATAGTGGTAGCAGGCATCCAAGTCTTCCTCCATCAATTTACTAACTTAAATTGAAACTGCCCCCAGCTCCGAACAGCCCTGAGAGGAAAACCTGAGATACCACGAGGGACACGTAAGCTGTCGCCGCGAGCATAGCAGAGTATTTGAATCCAGCGCCAAGATTACCTTCACTTATTTTTCCAATGAAGAAACCGGAAATCCAGCACTGCAAAATTATACCCACGGAGAACATTTTCAGCTGACTATTCATTACCAATAAGGCGGAACTTGTAACGCTAGTAGTTACAACACTTGACATCATCTGAGTCGTCATTGCAACGATAATTGTGGTTACTGCAATTAGCACACTCCACATGAATGCAAGTAAAACATAAGGCTTCAACAACGCACGCCTGTTAATCTGCAACTCCCGCTCTTTTTCGCTGTACTCTGAAAGAATCTCCAACGACTGCTCGCTCTCCCCGCCGATTTCAATTGTTTCAATCATCATTGCCAGGTTTGCGATAACGAACCAACTCCTAATTTCCTTAGTTATGTTGATGAAAGTCTTCCGAATTGGGACACCCCATTCAATTTGGCTACGCATCAACTCAAGAAACCTTTGGAAGTCTCCGTATGATTTTCGCTTAGTGGCCTGCATGATGCTTTTCTCGGGTGAAAGCCCAATCTTGTGTGCTTCTGTTACATCTCGAATGAAGGGAGGAACAGAGTCTTCAGCATTATAGTTAATTTTGGCAATTTTCTGGTACTGAATGGCTGGAATAAAAGATCCAACTACCAAACATATTGTTGCGATTTCAGGTAAACCAATAGGCCCCATTGCTTCTGAAACGGAAGGGACAAGTAAGAAAACAGCTACCATTGCGATGCAGGGCACAAGTATCACCAAAGCCTTTTTGTAAAGGTCCTGGAGGCTACCAAAGGCACTTTTCTGCATGTTATGAGCTATCAATATAAAAATCAGCGACATTACAGGCAACAAAATAAAAGCAATAAGATACGACATTACAGGTGTTGTAGCAAACGAAGTCCCACCCATTAAATCACTCATGCCGGCCGACGAAAAGACAACAAACAAGATATACGTACACAAAACAACAATTAGCATAACTGAGTACGCTTCAACAATAGTTGCAGCTTTCTCTACTGAACGAGTAAGCTCGCCATGGCGAAGCTCAAAAATCACCTTTAACTCGCTCTTGAGGTAATCAGCCATTTTACCGCCGCTTCGCACCGACGAAACAAAACCACCTAAAAAGTTCCGGTAAAGTTTAGACTCCGTCTGCTCCGCCCGCAGACGCATAACTGTCAATGGGTCTTTTCCTAAAACTTCAACTTGACGCACTACCTCTTCCGCTTCCTTTTTAAAATTGGGCAAAAACGAGAACCGGCGAATTTTTTTCCAGCTATCGTAAGGCGACACTCCGCTGGAAGCCAAGAGCGTAAATATCATAACCACAAACGGAAGTTCATGTTCAAGCTTTTCTCGTTCTTCACTGGCTGCGTTCAGCAAAGGACCAAAAAGTTTTCCAAAAAAACCGTCCTTCTTTTTAGCTTTCACTATTTCACTGCTCCGCTTCAGATGTCTTATCCAACTCAGCAATATTCAACGAGCTGCTTAACGCTTTATGTACGCTTCGGAAGTCGCGCAAATTCTTGTCAACCATAGTTAACAGGATTTGTTTGCGACGCATTATCTCCTGCTTAATGACGCTTAATGGTACTGCAAGGTTCTTCGCCATCTTTGCAAGCAGATAACTCTCATCTAGTTTTTCTTGGAAAGAGTCGGTTGATGGATTATGCAAGAATATGTCATGAATCATGCCACCTGCGTCTAACTCTGAGACACGCACAAACTTGCGGGTGGAAATCTTCTTGTCTGAAGCAACAAACCCTGGCGTTTTCACCTGCTTAACAACTATTATGCAGTTCATTAACGGTAGAATTCCTTGAGGAATATTCATGGGCGGCTGCGTCAGACGCTGAATCACTGTTTCAGTGTCTTCAGCGTGCATAGTACACATGCCACCGTGACCCGTAGCTAACGCCTGAAAGAGAACATACGCCTCTTCGCCTCTGACTTCGCCTACCAGAATCAACTCCGGGCGATGACGCACAGCTGACTTGATAAGTTCATAAAGGCTAACTTCACCTTGGCTGGTTCCACCGAACCCAGCACGAGCGATTGTTGAAACCCAGTTTTCCTGAGGCAAATTAATTTCAGAAACCTCTTCTACTGAGATCATTTTGAAATCCGGTTTTACGAGACAGGCGATGGCGTTTAATGCGGTTGTTTTTCCTGCACCTGTAGGACCAACAACCATCACCGACATTTTGTTTTCCATAAGTAACCACAAATACGCCGCAATAGATTCATCAATAGTCTCGTTCATTATCAGGTCCACAATGGTTATGGGGTCTTCGCGGAACTTTCGTATAGTAAAGCTTGTTCCTGCAGGAGTGGTTTCCTTTCCGAATGATACGGCGAGTCGATGCTTACCAGGCAGCGTCAGGTCAACAATAGGGTGGGCTATGCTGATGTGTTTACCTTGTCTATGCACTAAACGGGTTATGAAGTCGTCAAGTTCTTCCTCGTCCGTATAGATTATGTTAGTTTTGGCGCTTTCATATTTGCGATGCCACAGAAAGATAGGCTTGTTAACACCTAAGCAGCTGATATCTTCAATATAGGGGTCACATATGAGCCCATCAATTCTTCCAAAGCCCACCAGGTCCCGTTCAAGATAATACATAATCTTCTTTAAACCTACAGGATTAGTTCCAGCTATGACTGCTTGATGTTCATCAATTATTATTGGCAGTTGCCTATGAAATGATTCCGAAAGCGTCTCCTCAGCCCGAGGCGCCTTCAACTCAAACTCGAGCGTGCCCTTCAACTGTTTGTAAGCTTCTCGTTCCTCACGAGTCATTGTAAGTTCGTCGACAACATAGAAGTATCCACCTTCAGATTCATCTTGGAATATCCATGCGTAAGAGAAAGGGGGTTTAAGGGGGTAACTTTCGATTTGGGTGTAGCCTTCGGGTACGCGGGCACCCTGAATACCTAAATAACCGATTAATTCGTCTTCAGAAGTTTTTTGTTGTTCTTCGAAGTCTTCTGATTTCTTTTTTCCAAGTTTCATTCTATTTACCTCCAATTAGAGTAAGAAAAACCCCTGTGTTGTCAGAGTAGTATTCCAGAAAAGCGGCGCCTGACCCGCTTATATAAAAGCCTGACGCTGCAAGCTGGAGGGGAATTATAGTTTTTTGTTCTCTATGCATAACGATGTTACCAAAGCCGGTTTCCACCCAGACTTTTGATGAGTCGTTTAGAATTTGGACCCAGTATCTTTGGTTCCCGATTAATTGTGGAATGTCTAAAGAAAGTTTTAAGGTGAAGTTGTTTGCAGGTGCGTTCGTCACAAGTTCCATGGTTTTTGTTGCAACGTAATCAGCAATATTTGATAGCTGCTGGTTTTCGGCTTCTGCTTTAATGTTGGCTACGCTTAGGCCGCGAACTAGCGATTATAAGGGTTCCCACGATTATAGACGCGAAAAGCGTGTAAATGTAGCTTGGAATTATTGACGGCAAACTACCTCAAACACCTCTCTATTTTAATATTACACTGCACAATTTCGACATTAACTACTGCCCCGTCAGGCGTACTCGCAAGGGAAATCAAGACTTGACCACCTACCCCGTTCAAAGTTGACGTCACCTGCAGTCGCTCGGGCGTGTAATCAACACTATACGTAACGTGTGTTACCTGGGTGGATTCACATGAAATTCTAAGGGGAACTTCACCGTACAGCGCCATCGGATCAGAATTGTTCATGTTAATTACGTATATGCGTAGGTTGTTTACGGCTCGGTTGCTTTCGATACCTGCCGTTGTGCAGGACACGCTTGGACGATAACGCAACTGAATTTCTGGATGCTCTACACCGCTTTGGATACTCAGCTGAGTTACGACTGATCCAGTTTGGTTGGTTACTGTGCGGCTGTCACCCTTCAAGAAAAGTCCTGTGTCAGGCGACCCCGAGTATGGGAGCTCATACACAACTTGCCCGACAGTTTCATTGTAAATAGTCTCGTTGATATCTTCACTGTCAGTTACGCCGATCGTAAGGAAATTGACAGCCGGCTGAATGTTTAACTTTCCACCTGAATCAGCGATATCAACCGTGCGTGCCGAACCTGGCTGCCACACAACATTAAGTACACTTTCGTCGAGAGACAGCAAGTTCTGCTTTGCCGTTGTAATTTTGAGGGCTTGACCTTTAGCGTTAACCTTTTCAACAGCAAAATAGTATGTGGCAGAAATTAGGCCAAGCGTTGTAACGAAGAGTATAAGGAAGGTCATTGGAAGCGCTAAGGCTTTCCTCGAATGCCTAAACTTCGAATACAAATGACTGCTTAGATTTTTTATCAAGTCTTGTCTCTCTTCCAAGTGCCGGTTACTGCAAAGTAACTTGAAAATTGGATTAAGATATTTGTGCGTAGAAACCCTATACATATAACTTTGGAAGCCGGGAAGTTTCTTTTAGTCAGCTCTTGGGAGTAAATGAATTAATTTGCTTGAATTTAATGTGCAGAATTGCCTTCGCTTGAAGGCTTTTAAATGTGGATAACTTAAGAATAAAAGAAAAGGGTGGGGGGTTGTTTCTATTAAGCTGTTTAGCTTGCTTGGACGTTTGTCTCTTTATAGTACATCGCTTGCGATGTAAAGACAGTGATTGCAACTGTTAAGCCGATGTCGTTGATTGTGATGCTGTCTGGGCTGCTGATGAAGATAATCATCGTTTTACCAGACTGCAACGTAAGATCAGTAGTTGCATTAGCCAGTGTTATACCAACAGCACCTATTGCATAGTACCTGCGGCAGCGGTGGTATTGCATGCGATATCATCGGGAACTGACGATGTAGTAACGCCATAGACCACACTAGTCCAGGCTGCTTCTTGACCTCTGCAGGTAAGCTTCTGTATGACAACGTCTCTACCGCCAGTGTTGATAACCATGATAGCTGCCTGAGTTGCTCCGCTTGAGGTGTACCAGACGTGTTGCTTGGTAAGAGCCAAGTCTTCTTCTTGAACGCGTGTGCTAGTTACGTTTATAGCAAAGTAGGTGACGACGCCTGCGAGAAGCACTGAAACCACCAGAATAATCAATGTAGTAACGACGGTGCTTAGAGCCAAACGATTCTTCAGTATGTTTCTCATTTTCAATCTCACTAAAAAAGAGTAACACAAATTTTGGATAAGTAAATTTGTGCATAAAAAAAAATACACATATGCAAAAACCAAGTTTAATTCAAGGCTATCATAAACGATCGTGGGTAAACTAATGCTCAGTCTCTTTAATTCCTTAATTAATTTTGAGCGCTATCGTTTTTATTTCCAAGCGAAAGATGCATACATGCACGTTATTGAATCTTTAGTTATCAAAGATTCTTGGACTGGCTACTAATTTGAAGAATTTAATTTTGGATAACTTAAGGATAAAAAGAAAAGGGTGGGGGGTTGTTTTCATTCAAGCTGTTTAGCTTGCTTGGACGTTTGCACTCTTTATAGTACATCGCTTGCGATGTGAAGACCGTTATTGCAACAGTTAAGCCGATGTCGTTGATGGTGATGCTGTCTGGGCTGCTGATGAAGATAACCATCGTTTTTCCAGACTGCAACGTAAGATCAGTAGTTGCATTAGCCAGTGTTATTGGAACTGAACCTATTGCGTACGGACCTGCTACAGCGGTAGTGTTGCATGCGATATCATCGGGAACTGACGATGTAGTAACGCCATAAAGTACAGTATTCCAGGCTGCTTCTTGACCTCTGCAGGTAAGCTTCTGTATGACAACGTCTCTACCACCAGTGTTGATAACCATGATAGCTGCCTGAGTTGTTCCACTTGCAGAATACCAGACGTGTTGCTTGGTAAGAGCCAAGTCTTCTTCTTGAACGCGTGTGCTAGTTACGTTTATAGCAAAGTAGGTGACGACGCCTGCGAGCAGCACTGAAACCACCAGAATAATCAATGTAGTAACGACGGTGCTTAGAGCCAAACGATTCTTCAGTATGTTTCTCATTTTCAATCTCACTAAAAAAGAGTAACACAAATTTTGGATAAGTAAATTTGTGCATAAAAAAAAATACACATACAATTAAAGAAAAACGAAAAAGGAAAAAACACAAAAAGGGATATTGATGGTGCTATGATACTGCTTGTACGTTTGCTTCTCGGTAGTACATTGCTTGTGCAGTGTACAATGTAACGCTTGCAGTTAAGCCGATGTCGTTGATGGTGATGCTATCTGGGTTAACTATGTAGACCAGCATTGTGTAGCCTGATCTTAGGACCAAAGCGTTGTTTGCAACAGTGAAGTGGTAAGTTGTGGTTCCGGAGGTTACTGTATTGTTACCCTCAGTGTCGGTCGTGTTGAAGTTAGGCACATATACCATGTCTGCTGCAACTGGGTCGTTTGTAATGCAGTAAAGCACCAATTTCTTGTTGGTTGTTGTGGTATCGTTCCAAGAGCAGTCTTGGCCTCGGACGCTAAGTTTGTCAATTACTACATCTCTGCCGCCAGTGTTAATGACCATTAGGGAAGATTGAGAGTAACTGACTGTTCCGGCATCCGCGGTTGCATTGTGCCATATGTGTTGTTTTGTTAATGCTAAGCTTTCTTCTTGGACTCTTGTGCTTACTACGTTGATGGCAAAGTATGTAACTACGCTGGCGAGCAGCACGGAGATGACGAGTATGATGAGGGTTGTGACGACTGTGCTGAGAGCGTAGCGGTTCTTTAGTAGTTTGCTTATG
Source organism: Candidatus Bathyarchaeota archaeon (assembly GCA_963760905.1). GTDB lineage: Archaea > Thermoproteota > Bathyarchaeia > Bathyarchaeales > Bathycorpusculaceae > JADGNF01. The sequence continues at coordinate 432,341 of CAVXEQ010000001.1, read as the reverse complement.
GGGTTCATGTTTACTTTTCCACCTCCCTAAAAGTGCTCTGTTATGTTGCGTTGTTTTCGACATTTGCCCCATGATGCTGGGGGTTTCATGTTAGTTTGTAGTCGAGTTGTTTTTAGTGGTTTCATGTTTTTTCGCCGACTTATCTTTGAACATTGGATTGGCGAATTCCTTATAAATCTCTTCTGTCTCAAGATTCAATATACAATTTACAGTTTAGAACTAAGAAACCCAACTACATCTTGCACATAAGTATCTAAGCTAAACTAGGGCCAGGGTAAGCCCGAACCCTAACTCATAGGAGAGAGACCCTTATACCCATCTGAACCGCTGAAGAGACTATACACGGATTCGTTTATTGTAGCTGTGTGTGTACCGTATTTGAACGCACACTTCCGTTTTGTTTAAGTTTTTAATAAAGACGCGCATACATTGGCTGGTCACACCGCTATGGAACCCCCATAAACACGCATCACCATATTCAGTCGATTTAGGCAAATAATGTGCACATTTGTCTCAATTCTATGAAGAAATGTTTATATAAACTGATTATGCTTGAACAGTCGTTTCAGGTGTGTGCTCATGCGGCAAGCTTTGCTCAAAACCGAAAACTCCCAAAACGAAAAAGTAGATCTCACAGATCGCCACATCCTTAGCCTTCTCCAAAAAGATTGCCGCCTAAGCTTCAACAAAGTTGCTGCTAAAGCTGAAGTTTCTGTGGGCACAGCCTATAACCGGATCAAGATTTTGGAGGCAAAAGGCTTTGTGAAAGGATATACTGCGCTTGTTGACTCAGGCAAGCTGGGATATGGTTTGACGGCTGTGATTTTTGTTCAAGCAGAAGGCGAATATTTGCCAGATGTTGAGAAGGAAATCGCAAAAGCAAACAACGTAGTTGCAGTTTACGATGTAACCGGAGAATTTGACGCTGCCGTAATTGCCAAGTTCAAAGGCCGAGAAGATTTAAACATCTTTATAAAGCATTTAGCTTCTACTCCGCATGTTAAAAGAACCATAACTAATGTTTCCCTAAACACGGTTAAAGAAGATTTCAGGATTAAGCTTCCCTGACATAGAAAAATCTAAATTGCAAGGAAAGAAGAGAATTAATCATGGCAAAGAATCCGACGAGAATAACTGTAGCGTTTGATCAGGCAACAGCAAATTTGCTGGAGAAAATCAGCGTGGAAGCTGAGTTATCGCAAAGCGAAATCATGCGACGAGCTCTGAGGTTTTACAACGAGAACAAGGTTTTAACGGATCCTGTTCTTCGCAAAAAAGCCTATGCATACATGGATTTGTTGTTAGATGGAGAACACATCATCCTTGATGTTGACCATTGGCTTCTTTTTCTGCAATTAATTGAAAGCAGCCCTGATAAAAATAAATTCTGGACCGAACACAAGGAAGTAGCTCGAGCTCATAAAGAACAATTGAAGAATAAAGTACATTCTGCTGAGGAACTTTTGAATAGGTTGGAGACATGCAACTTCTATCGGCTAACGAAGAAATCGGATAAGGAATTTACGTTGATTTTTGGTTCGGAGCTACCTAAAAAGTTCGTCCGCGTTTTCTTAGAGGAATTCTTTTTGGCGATGGCAATTAAAGTGGAGATTAACGAGAACTTGACGAAGCTTAACGTTACACTAAAATCCTGAAAAAAATAAGAAAAAATTGGTATAGGTGATGGTGACCAGTTGCTTACGCTACTCATCCATCATAATAAGTGTTAATGTAGAACGCACTTTGGGCAAAGCTCGTACGTTTTTGGTAACCATTTCTTTGAGTTGCTCCATCGTTACGGCCTTAACTTTGCTTATTATGTCATAAACGCCATATGAAAAATAAGCTTCTTCGACGCCAGAAATGGCTTTTAACTCTCTTAAAACACTATCTTCGAAGCCTGACTCAACGTTAACTAGTACAAAAGCCTTAGGCATACCAATTCTCCTAGTTAATGTAACAAGGTTTCGGAATTAAAATATTGTGCCAACAAAAACAGTCTGGCGACACCGTTGCTAACTGTGAAGTGTTTCCAATAAAGTTTGCAATTCCAAAGATTTGGTTATCATCACATCTATACTATGTACCTGTCTGTAGTTTTTTCAAAATCGCGCACAATCTGAATAACCCGTTTTGGCGCTGCCGCGGCTTCAAGCGGTATGTCCTTGAGGAGAATCCAAGGTGACTTCTGAGCTAAAATCGTGGTCACATGTTCCTCTCCAAAACACTTTGTTGCCACGGTAACTACTTGACGGCGCACTTCAACCTCTGAAAGCTCGCCTAAAGCGTGTAAATATTCATGCAGCAACAGGTTGTATACCAATGCGTTTACGGTATTCTTGTCGCTCAATGTTGCTTCCACGATTTCCACAAGGTGCCTATTCAAGACGATGTTATTGGTGCCCACTGGATAGTAAGCGCCAATCTGCAGAGGCAAATCGTCAAGGAAAAGCATCATGCTACCGCGCCGCTTGCCAACCGCATACTCCACTGTGTCCTTCACAGTCTGCCACACCTCAGCATAGTTTTTGGCGGTTTCTAGGTTTTTAACGAACTTGCCTCTGAATTCAGATTCGTCTTTGCTCAAGAACACTCGCTCCAATAATAAGATGGAAAAGCAGACTTAAAACTCTCATCCTGGCAACTGACAGTCTGGTAACAACAAAAAATTGATAAATGACCACAGCGTCTGTCATAGACAAACAGGAGATAATCTGAATGGCAAGCAATGTCATAGTAAAAGACATCATGACCAAAGATGTCCACGTTGTCCGAAACGACACAAGCATGCAAGAAGTAATTGCGACAATGACCAAATACGACTTGAGCTACATAATGGTTGAAATGAGCGGCAAACCAACCGGCATCATAACTGAACATGACATATTAGTTCGACTCGTTACTCAAGGACTAGCACCAAGCGCAGTTATAGCCCGAATGGTATATACTAACCCGATATTCACCATCGACGAAGACGCAACAGTTGAAGAAGCCGTTAAGCTAATGAAGCACTGGGGAGTCAAACATTTGCCCGTGACAGGAAAGAAAGGAGAGCTCGTTGGAGTATTGACAACAGACGAAATAATGTTTGCAGTTCCTTCAATGATTAAAATGATGGAAGAATTCTGCCGCCCAGGCTTTAAACGCGTCAGATAAATCCTTTTCTTTACTGACCCGCAAACAGAATCAGGCAACGTTAAAAGCTTCAGGCTCGCGAAAAACTAAAAAGTGGGCTTTGCTTTACCCATTTTTTTGTTCAAACAGGCTTTAATGAACCCGTAATACTCTGGCGAAGGCCGACCAGGGCGACTTTTGAATTCGCCGTGGAACTGCGACGCAAAATAGAAGTATTTATTTGGAATCTCCAGTGTCTCCATCCTTCGGCCATCAGCGCTTTTTCCTGAGTAAATCATGCCGTTTTTAGAGAGAACCTCAAGGTAATCTAGGTTTACTTCGAATCGATGTCGGTGGCGCTCGTAAGCCTCCTCCGCCTTGTAAAGGCTACAGGCCATAGTACCCTTTTCCAACTTAATTTTGTGCGCACCAAGCCGCATGGTGGCTCCTTTTATTTCTATGCCCCGCTGTTCTGGCATTAAATCAATTACTGGATGAGGCGTATCTGGATTAATTTCTGTGCTGTTGGCGTCTTTTAAGCCACACACGTTGCGGGCAAACTCAATAGTAGCAATCTGGAAACCGTAACATATACCCAAGAAGGGAATGTCGTTTTCTCTTGCAAATCTTGCCGCAGCCATTTTACCTTCAGTCCCTCGGGGGCCAAAACCATATGGCACAAAAACGCCGTCGTAGGTTTTCAATTCGTTAATGCATTGCGGATTTTGCTCGAACTTTTCTGCTTCCAAATACGCTATGCAAACTTTGGTGTTGTTTGCTGCGCCGCCATGACGTAGAGCTTCACTCATGCTGACATAACTGTCAGTTAAACCCGCGTACTTACCAACAAGAGCAACGCTGACTTCATGTTCAGGCTTCACCGTTGCATCAACAAACTCTTTCCATTGAACAAAATCTGGTCGAGTGCATGTATAATTAAATCTTTGACAGATGAAGTCGCCCATGCCTTGCCTATCAAGAATAAGAGGCACCTGATACACGGAATCTGCGTTAAAACTACAAAAAACAGCGCTTTCAGGTATTGTACCGAACAGGGCGATCTTGCGGAGGGCCTCAGCATCAATCATTTTTGGACTTCGCGCTACAATTGTGTCAGGCTGAATACCAATACGCCGCAGTTCATTTACGCTGTGCTGCAAAGGTTTGGTTTTCATCTCTTGAGTAACATCCAAAATGGGAACCAATGCAACATGCACATAAAGCGTATTCTCGTAGCCTTCTTCCAGACGCATTTGACGTATGGCTTCGAGAAAAGGCAACCCTTCAATGTCGCCGACTGTTCCCCCGACTTCGGTTAAGACAACTTCAGCGTTGGATGTTTTGGCAATTTTTCGGAAATGAGTCTTAATTTCGTTAGTTACATGTGGAATAATTTGGACACATCTGCCCAGAAAATCGCCTTTACGTTCTTTTTCGATAACTGACTTGTATATTGAGCCAGTGGTTATGTTGTTTTCCTGTTTTAGACTGAGGTCCAGGAAACGTTCGTACCAGCCCAAGTCCAAGTCTGTTTCGCCTCCATCGTCGGTCACGAACACCTCGCCGTGCATGTATGGGTTCATGGTTCCAGCGTCAACATTTACGTAAGGATCGATTTTTATGACTGTAACTTTTAATCCGCGGCTTTGAAGCATCTTGCCAATTGAACTTGTTAAGATGCCTTTGCCAACCGAACTTAAGACTCCTCCTGTAACGAAAAGATACTTCACCATGCACGTTTCCCCATAATAGACTACACCTTTCGAGCGGAGTTAATTTAACTTTTTTGTGCAAAAAGCTGAACAATTGTGCACAGTGTTAATAAAATTAATCTTAAGGGTGGGAACAAGATAAAATGGAGAAGGAAGTGTCTCTCGTTGATGTTGTAGATATTTTCGGTTTCTGCGGAAAGCTATAAAGATTAACCAAAGCCCGAAGAGAATTACGATGACGGCCACCATGCAGACCAATTTATTGATAAACTATAAACTTGGGAAAGCAGTAAAGTCAATACCAATTGGCGTACCCTTTGATGTTGGGCTTCCAGAAATAACAATGATACTCTTTATACATCCATGGGTGTTCCAGCTGGAAAAGAGCCACTGCAACAATCCTAAGCAGAATAATCAACTCTGGCTCGGGTTCGGCGTAGGCTTTGCAGCGCAACAATGGATAGAACTAAAAACCAGATTAATCTCAAAAAACAGCAAATTCACAGAAAAAACCTAAATCGCCCAAATATCTAGTTAACTTTGAAGAGAATGAAACTCAAGATAGAAGACGCAACAATTAGGCTTCTAGATCCCCTTTGCGAAATAGAGAGGCAGTGTTTCAAAGAGGAAGCTTTCTCAAAACAACAAATTGGTTATCTGTTGGCGGATTATAATGCTATTAGCTTCGTCGCAAGAGTAAATGACGAAATTGTGGGCTTCATAATTGGAAGAATCGATTTGATACTTAACCAACCCGTTGGGCATATTATGACCATTGATGTTTTACCACTTTGTCGCCGAAAAGGGATCGCCCAACGACTATTGCTGGAAACTGAAGCGCTTTTCAAACAGAAAGGCGCTGAGGAATGTCGATTAGAGGTTCGGGAGGGCAATATTGCAGCGTATAATCTCTACCTGAAGCTGGGGTACAAGAAGATTGCTACTCTTGACCATTATTATGGGGAAGCAAATGGTTTATATCTTAGAAAAAATCCGCTTTGACGCTCCAACTTTTGATGAGATCCAAAAATACCTATAAAATTTCCAGACACAAACCCTTAAAAACCGTGCCCCCTTTACTTAATGGGGGCAATGGAGATTTGTCTAAACGACAAACCAACGAGCAAACACTTGTGAGGACAATTGTTGTTTTGATCCGGAATACTACGTGGCGCTGCGGAAAGCTTGAAAGATCCATAGTTAAACACCTCCACAAACGACATGAGAACTTCGGAAAATCCGAGATGTCGGTCAAAGACATGATGTACAACCTGAATCTGGCTGGAGAGAAAAGAAACGAGTTCTTGGATGCTCTCAGACGCTTAGAAAAAAGAAATATAGTTAGACTCTTGTAGACTTAGGAAACTGTCCTCAACAAGCCCTTTTTTATTTTAAGAGTTTTTTGGCGCTTCCAATCCACATCTTTACGATTTTGGGCGAAACATCAAGTTTTATAGCTAAATCATCAGCAGAAGCAGCGGCTAATTTTTCAACAGTATTTACCCCGTTAGCTTTCAGTTGCTCTGCTCTCTTTTCGCTTATGCCTCGTATCTGCGTGAACTCTAACTTTGCCGTAGCAGGTATAGTCTTAGTAGCCGTTTCTTCCGCCATTGGTGTTAAAACTTGTTCAACCGTTTGCATTTCAGCTATAGGAGGCGTTTCAATTTTTTGAGTCTCAACTGAAGGAGCAATCTGGTCAGATAATACATTCTCAATTGGAGTTTCTGTTTTGGAAGCTGTTGTGACATGAGTATCCATTTTTGGGGCTTCAACAGCAGACATTGGTGTTTGTTCCACAAGCTCTGCCATCGCATCCTGCTGAGGTGGAGAAGGTTCGGTCCGGACATTTGCTTTTGGTTTTAGGAAGTAGCCGCCCCCGACTAACAAGAGTCCGACGATAGCTGTGGATGCGGCGTAGATAGTTTCATCTTGCGCAAGCGCTAACGTTACTACTGTTAATGCGAATAAAACAATTGCCAAGCCGTAAAGAGCGTAATCCAGACGCATAATCATATTCCCCATTCCATGTATCTTATGGATTCACTTAAATAATTTTCTCCTATACAACCAGAAAATAATCTGCACTGCAAAGTTCAGCAAAGCTATTTCAGAAGTTGATCTTCGCTTGGAAGCTGCTTAATCAATCCCTCCTTCATTAGCAGCCTCGTCGATTCTCTGGCGTTTTGGATTATAGCAGTCGCACGGTCGTACAATTCCTGTCTGCTCGGCTTGATTCTGGCAACACCCTGCTCAATTGATTTCAGGGCACATGCAACTGATTCACGGGGGAAAACTTCCCACTCCTCCATACGTGGCAAGATGTCTTTTTCGTTCATACCTCTTTCCTCAGCGAACTTCGCTAGCTCTTGTGCTGCGGCTATGCACATGTCGTCAGTGATTGTTTTTGCCTTCACATCCAATACTCCTCGGAAGATTCCCGGGAACCCCAGGCTGTTGTTAACTTGGTTGGGGAAATCGTTCCTGCCTGTGGCAACTATGCGAGCGCCTGCAGCTTCGGCTTCCCAAGGCCAAATTTCAGGAATCGGGTTAGCGCAGGCAAAGATTACAGCGTCGTTGGCCATTGTTTTGATCCATTCGGGTTTAATAGTGCCTGGGCCTTGTTTTGAAGCGGCTACCACGGCATCTACTCCTTTGAAAGCTTCGGTGATGCCGCCTGTTCTGTCTTCGCCATTAGTTTTTTGGGTTAAATCGTATTTCCAAGGGTCTTCTTCCTTGTTGATGTCTGCTCTGCCTTTGTGTACAACGCCTTTGGTGTCAACAAAAATTATGTTGCCTGGCTTAACGCCCCACTTCATGAGGACATATGCTGTTCGTATGTTCGCCGATCCTGCGCCTACGAGCGTAATTAATACATCGCTTGGTTTTTTGTCCACAATTTTGAAGCTGTTAATCAAACCTGCTAAAATTACAGTTGCGGTTCCCTGCTGGTCGTCATGCCACACTGGAATATGCAGCTTATCGCGTGCTTTCTCAAGCGCATAGAAGCATTTGGGCTTCTCTATGTCTTCGAGGTTTATACCGCCGAAAGTCGGTTCCAGCAACTCGCAGGTGCGGACGATCTCGTCAGGGTCTTTAGTCCGTAGGCAGATGGCAACTGCGTCCACGCCCCCGAGGTATTTGAAAAGCATAGCTTTTCCCTCCATTACAGGCATGGCTGCTTCAGGTCCGATGTCACCTAAGCCGAGAACTCGGGTGCCGTCTGTAACAACTGCGACGCTGTTCCATCGATTAGTTAACTCAAAAGACTTGTCGGGGTCAGCCTGAATAATCCTGCATGGTGCTGCAACGCCGGGGGTGTACCAAACTGCAAAATCAGCGGGGCTGGTGATGGAGCATCTGGGCATGACCTGCATTTTGCCTTCGTAGAAACGGTGCATTGCAGGAGCAAGTTGAGCGGGTTTCTTGGCTTTTGCTAGTAATTCATCAACGGTTGGTTTTACTTTTTTTTCGGACACCATAGAATTAACGCCTTAGTCAGGGAATGAAAACTTGCATGCAGTTAAAAGTTTTTCTTTTTGATATAAGGCAATTGTGCTTATTCTCTTTTTAATTAGTTAGGCACATTTGAAAACCAGTTTGGCAAAATGTCAATTTATAATTTCGAAAAAATTCTGAAAACGTCTGTCGATTTATTTCTCTCAATGGTGTGTAATTATTGGCTTATTTTTGAGGCTACGCAGATGTAGCATCCGAGTTCATCTTTGATGTAATTGACAGCGAATCCCGAAACCCGCAGTAATTTTCTCATTTTTTCTTTGTTGGGAAGGACATCGTGGACAACAACCGAAGTCCCGTTTTGGTGATGTTGCTTTATCTCTTCGCTGCTTAATGCGTGGGCAATCACGAGTTTGCTGCCGCATTTTAGAACTCGGTTAATTTCCCTTAGGGCTTTTTCTTTATTTTCAATGTGTGGGAACAATCCAAAACATGTTACAGTGTCGAAGGATTCCGGAAGGAAACCGAGTTTCTCTACAGTCTGCAGCCCAACCATAACGTTTGATGAGCCTGAACATTTTTCGTTACAAACTTGCACCATTTTTTCTGCGAAATCTACCGCGACAACCAATCCAGAGGAACCAGTAGCTCGGACTAAGTGCGGAATCAAAACCCCAGTGCCTGTTCCAACATCCAAAATCTTTTCGCCGCGCCCGAGCTCAAACGTAGGTACAAACTTCTCCAGAAAGCGCGTCAAATTTTCATTGCAGAATCGGCTATCCCAGCTGCTTGCCACTTTGTTAAAGAAGGTCCTGCGAGTTTCTCTAAGTATTTCTTGACAGCCCAAGATATTTGCCATCATGGTCACCGCTTGAATTCTGGACCTAAAATTTTTCTCGAAACCAGCCCCAAAACTAGACTGGCGCCTATTGTTCCGCCAATTACTCCTCCGACAGCGTGTAATCCAGCCCAGCCCATTACGCCGCCCCAAGATACGAGCGCGGGTGCGGCCATAAAGAAGGTACCTATGAGGAAGCCTGCGACGGCTGCTGAAAGTACGGAGATGCCGATTGTAGCGACTGAAGTATAGAGGGGTTTTGTGAATACTCTGGAATACCCTATGAGCCCTAGCGCTACGTCGAATACAACTGCTGCGGCTGTGAAACCTAAGAATGTGAGAGCTTGAGGGTTAAATACGAAATTTATAATTGTGGAAATTAGCCCTATGGTGATTATGGCACCGAATCTTCTTATCCACCACGCAGCAACTGTTAGAACTGTAAAGCCTATTAAGTCACATAGAAGGGGAAGATGGGTTAAGCTGAAAAACATAGGGGAAAAAATAGAATTAAAAACGCCCCATAACGCGGAACACATAACTATTGCCGCAACTTGTTTGCTGTTGAGGTAAGCCATAACCAATCATTCCATAGTAACACGAAATATTAAATTAGTAATACTGCTATAAACCTTTTGCACCCACAAACCTGAATCGAACAAAGTAGTGAGCAAAGACCCAATTGGTTTCTCTTTTCAGAAATATACTCGCTCCACTCAGCACATTTGAATTCTGACAATGAAACAATGCTGGAAACGAAGAAAATCACCAAAACAATTTTCAAAGGTGAAAAATATTCCGAATAAGCAAAATGATGCTTGCAGGAACAAAACTAAATAAAAATTATAAAAAAGCATAAAAATATGCTTTAATTGATTCTAATACCTGCGGTCTCTGAATCCGCCGCCACCGCGTCGGTCTCTGCCGCCACCGTAGCCGCCGCCACTGCCACCGCGTCCGCCACCGTAGCCGCCTCCGCCAAAACCGCCGCCACCGCGTCGGTCTCCACCGTAGCCGCCGCCTCGTCCGCCTCTGAATGGTCTACGTTCTTGCTCGTATGCTTTACTAGATACGTTGTTTTCTGTGTTAACTTCTGCCGTAAGCGGTTCTTTTGCCGGTTCTAGCTTGCCATACTTGCCTATGTTTAGGCGTATGTTGCCTTTGAAGAGGGTAACGTAGCCGTTTTCAACGCGTATAGAGTCGCCTTCGTTAACCTTCGTTATGTTATCATCCCATAGTGTAAGGTAGACTACGCCTGTTTCGTCCCCGACTAATGCGTCGCAGACTTTATGGGCTGATCCGTCTCTGCCCATTGGAATTTCGCGTATCTCACTTTTGGAAACAACTTTCGCTGTAACGTTCACTGCTCGGGATTGTGGGGTCAGTTCGCCAACTTTGGCTTCAACTGGTTGTGGTCGCTTGTTTTCGAAAAAACCTTCAACTGCCAATCTGATTCAACACCTTGTGGTTTATAGACAAACAAGAGTAGCTTAGCGGCTGTTCTTAAGGCTTGCGGTTTGATTGCAGTTGCGTTTTTTGCGAGCCATTTTTGGAAGTTCATTTTATCGAGCCAATTCGTTTGGAACTGAATGATTGACAGTTTTGCCTATTAATGTGAGCAACCTTATGAAAGGTAATGAAGAAGTCGACTACAGTTGCCGCGTTGCTCGCTGCAATTATTCTGCTACTTAGCATTTTAATATTTGTTTCTTTGGACATGAACAAACCAGTAAGCTCCCCGATACAAGAATACACTTACTCGGTTGTAAACAGTTTTCCTCATGATCCAAATGCCTTCACTGAAGGGCTTTTTTACGCTAACGGCTTCTTATATGAAAGCACGGGATTGAATGGTTATTCCACATTACGGCAAGTGGACTTGGCTTCTGGAAAAGTCCTGCGTGAAACGACACTTCCAGCTCAGTTTTTCGGCGAAGGCATAACCCCATTGAATAAATCTATAGTGCAGTTGACATGGCAGTCGCACGTAGGCTTCGTTTACGACAAGGAGTCTTTCGCTTTGCTTGGAAATTTTAGCTACCCAACTGAGGGTTGGGGAATTACTTTCGATGGCACACATCTAATTATGAGTGATGGTTCAAGCAACTTGTATTCTCTTGACCCCGCAACTTTTAAGCAGGTTGGGCGAGTTGAGGTTCACGATGGGAACGTTTCGGTTTCTAAGCTTAATGAGCTCGAATACGTAAATGGAGATGTGTACGCTAACATTTTTGAGCAGCAGAAAATCGTTATAATCGACCCTGAGACTGGGAATGTGAAAGCGTGGATTGATTTGACTGGGCTACAAGGTTCTGTTGGTTCAAACGGCAATAATGTATTGAACGGAATAGCTTACGATGCAAAAGACAATAGGCTTTTCGTAACGGGAAAAGACTGGCCAAAGCTTTATGAGATTAATCTGATTCCTTCCAAATAGATTCCGGTTAGGGCCAATTTCTGTATATCCATTGATATATGAGGAAGGTGGAAAAATTCTACTATTTGCTGTTCAAACGTGTTATACGGCAAGTTTTTTAGCTTGAACAAGCTAGATTTTTAATTACAGTATTTTTGAAAAGGTGATTTTATTGCCTAAAAAGAAAACTGTTAAAGAGTCTGAAGAAAACGAGGACGAAGAAACCACGACCGTAATTACTCCCGAAGTTTGCGTTGACCACGACGACGCCGCTTATTTCATTGATGTTGAGTTGCCTGGCGTAGAAAAGGAACATGTGGACCTTTCTATCGGTGAACAAAGTGTATGTGTAGAAGCCGCTCGTGATGATGTTGTTTACTTGGGGTGTTTCAGCCTCGCTCATCCTGTAGACGAGACAAAAGCCAAAGCAAAATTTGAAAATGGCTTACTAAAAATTGAGGTACCTCTGAAAGCTCCGATAAAGGGAAAGAGAATTAAAATAGAATAAAGCCATAAACAACTTTCTCTTTTAACGCTTGAACCACCTATTTTTCTTTTATTTCGCCCTGGGTAACCAACTCATCATAATATTTTCGGCATTGCTCCATGGGCACACCATGACGATGACAGAAGTTTGTTAAAACTTCGCTAACAGGCTCTGAGGGTTTTTTCTCTTGAATCATCTCTCTCAGTTCTTTTAGATGATGTTTTTTTCCTATGGCTGATTCGTTAGACATTATTAATCATCCGGCCTCACAAATCTTCGTCTTAATAGTTCTCTTGTTGAACGTTGCAAAAAAACGTTCCTGAACTGAAATGGTGAACGGTTCGGAAAAGGAGTATTTTTGGTCTCCGAAATATTCAAATTGCCGCTACAGCATAGTTGTTAATGCGATTTTGAGAAGTTAAGTATCCTGCAAGTTTGTAGAAGGTGAATTAAAAGTGGGTATTGCGGTACCTAATACACCGGAAAACATGAACCTATGTAAGTGCGGAACCTGCCCAACCTTTGAGGGATCACCACTAACCGGAGGCTTCTTCTGTTCAATGGGCAAAGCTAAAGAGCCAGTGAAAAAAGCCGGTTGCGTGTGCGGCAAATGTCCTGTACACTCCAAATATGAGTTGAAGGGTGGCTCGTTCTGCGTCAAAGGAAAATCAGTTGATCTGTAGAGAAACTCTATCAGATATCTTAATCCTTTTTTCTTTTTTTGATCAGTAGCTAGCGGAGAGCATAGTTTTTGCAATAGAGTAAGCTCAAGTTATGTTAAGGCACCAAATTGAATAAGTGACCTATCTTTGAAGGCAAACGGAATTAGTAACATGTGATCAGTTACATTTCGTCTTTTACGGTTCTTTTCTTGCTTGAGAAGCGGTATTCTGCGAAGGCTAAAGCGAAAACGCCAATTCCTACAGTAACCCACATCAAAGCAGAAGTAAAGTCAAACATATCGCAATACACCACCCGAGATTTTTTCTACAAAAAAGAAATTATTGCTTTTAAGTTTTTACATCCAAGCGAAAACATTCGATCATTAGTCGCAAGCATTTTTCAAAGTGCACCTAGGCTGTTTTGCCTTCTGCATCGATATCCAAGGACAGGAAGCATTCAATTAAACTCATTTCTGCAGTTTGAGGTTTGTTGCGCTTTGCATTCTTCAAGTCAACAATCTCCAATTGCACTCTAATTGGTGAGCTGAAGGTTTAACGATTTGTCCGTCTCTGTTCCATCCGACAAATGGATGTATGAAAAGAAAGTGCCGCTTCGTAAGCGAAACGTCTATATTCGTAGATGAAAATTCCTTCTCGACAAGCCTTTGCGGGCCCGTAGCTCAGTCAGGCCAGAGCGGCGGACTCTTAATCCGTAGGCCGCGGGTTCAATTCCCGTCGGGCCCGCCACACCACACACGGATCTATCATGTTTCTCCACTTCTTTCAGGCTACTAAGTCGATTCCAGTTTAAGTTCTGAAAGGAAACTTTGAGTTTTCCAATGAAGTTTTCTTTGTAAGGATTGTAGGTTTTGATGTAGACGCTCTCAAATTGAAAAAACAGGATTTTTATTTTGAATAGCCTGTTTTTCTTCTTCTAAACTTGAGCAGAGTAAGGGACACTTCAACCCTTAAAAACCGAGTACTGGCCACCTACTCCGTAACATATAATTCTGATGCTTTACATTTACCTAACTAGGTCAGACAGAAGGTTTTTGAACTTTGAATAGCTCGGCAATTATAAAGGGTATTCTTTGTTTTTTTAAGTCAAAAAGAAAACTATCTATATTTTCCGTTTCAGCAATTTTGCTCATTTCTATATTTTGTTCTTCTTTGATCACGCGGAACGTGTTTGCGGACTCCACTGGCACCGCCCGGGATTTCTTTGTTACTGCCGGTCCAGAATTCAGCGGCACAAGCTTCAGCGTTTTCTCACCTCAAACCCTTACAGTTGAACAGGGTAACCAAGTTAATCTGACGGTCAGAAACATGGAAAACCAAACATTTCAGCTTCAAATAGAAGGACAAGCGACGGTCGCCATACAAGCTGGAACACAAAACGGATCTGCAGTGACCCCTGTGGATACAGCGGTTCCCTTATTTACTGCGTCCACTTCTGGCATCTTTAATTTCTTTGCCATCAATTCGCCAGAAATGAACGGGCAAATTGTTGTTCTCCCCACAGACTGGGTAGCCTATAATCCATCAGCGCAAACGCGAAGCTTCACTCAGTTGGTTCTACCAGACTTCGCAGGCGAAGGATACGATAAGTTCTTTCCAGGCATCATGGTTGTGAACCAAGGGGACACTGTTAACCTAACTGTGAGAAACACAGACGATATGCCGCATGGCTTTGCGCTAGCTGCCTATGGAATAGACGCGGCAGTTCAGCCAGGTCAAGATTTATCCGATGGAACAATCGCGCCCGAAGACACCTCTATCCAACCTTTCATCGCATCCACTGCAGGAGTATTTCGATTTCTCTGCACGGTTCCATGTGGACCGGGGCATTGGGAGATGGAAGGTTCCTTGATCGTGCTGCCAACAGGCGGAAGCCAATACACTCCTGACCCAGTGACCCAGTACAGCTACTTAACGATTAAACCTGATGTCGCTGGAGAAGGCTTCGACAAATACCTTCCAGACACAATTTTTGCTAACCAAAACGACTTAGTCTACATCAAAGTGCGAAACACAGACACAGTAGCCCACGGCTTCTCATTGCCAACCTTCAGCATAAATAACCAATCAATTGCGGCAGCAACAGGAAATGCATCCACCGATCTAATTCCGACGGATACGTATCTCACGGAGTTCTACGTTAGCCAACCCGGCATCTACGAGTTTTTCTGCAGCAACAACTGCGGAGCAGGTCACGACCAAATGATAGGGTACATTGTAGTTCTGCCTACCCTGAACATAACGTCAGTGTCTCCTAACCCCACGCCGACACAGACGCCCTCACAACCCATGTCGCCCCTGATTTTTGCGGGGCTAGGCATCGCCCTGTTGGCTGTGGGCATCTTGATAGGCATAATCTTCGTTACCAGATTCAACAAAGAACAAGCTGTAAAAACTGTTTAGCAAAAGCTGACTTTCCAAAATCATGGTTTTCAGGGAGTAAGACAGATAGCTGATACTCGACTTTTGAAGACAAAGTGTGTGGAAGGCAACGTGGAACCATGCCCTTTTGTTCCTCACTCGGATGCTAAACTCAATAGTGTCTTGCTTAAGGAGGCGTTGCAGTTATGCCTGCTTCGAAATATCAGAGAAAACGATGAAGAATTTGAGAAAATTCACGGCTGTGGGTGTTGGAGAAGAGGGTTTGGATGTAGTCTCGGGCTTCCATTGAATAAGTCGATGAAAAAGCCGCCCCTTAAGTAAGCCGTTAGCTTTGATTTCTCCGTAAAACTCTTTCGTTCAGGTTTACATTTGGCTAGATTTGGGATTACCTTAATCTGAAGGCAATCACACGCCAAACGGTAAAGAAACGCGATCAAAAGAGGCCACGAAGGTGTCCAAGAACCCGATTCGAGTTCGCTATTCAGGCTTCATCATTTTCGCCGCACAGATACTTAGCGTGTTCACAGGCATAATCTTCCTTTTGCTGTTAACCAGAATTTCTGCCAAGAACCCAGATGAGTTTGGTACTTGGTCATTCATCTTTTATTTAGTTGGATTGTTCACGCTCATAAGCGGACTATTTCCGTTCTGGGCAACTCGTTTCGTTGCACGTGGAAAAGAAGGAGCAATTAAGACAGGTGTTTCAGCAAACCTCATCTCCGCGTTAATTGCCGCCGCCATCTACCTTGCCCTGATCTCCCCCATAATGGGGGCCTTCGGCATAAACAACACTTACCTATTCATTTACTTGCTTGCCGCTCTCCAAATCGTAAACACGTTTCTAATTGCCATTTTCGAAGGTTGCCTGCGGGCAGTGAAGCCGCAGGCAATAGGATACGGGTTGCTAATCGAAGAGGTGGTTAAGGTGTCTTTGGCTTACGTGCTGATCGTTACTTTTAATCAGTTGCTGTTGGGCGCAATGATAGGTCTCATCACTGGAGCGGCGGTTCAAACATTATTTTACAGTTGGCTCTTGAAAGACGAGCTTCGGCATGCAGTAAAATGGGTTTACCTCAAAGAATGGCTCAAAGGCGGTTCAGCCGCATTTGTATACAACGCCGTCGGTACCCAACTCGTAAACCTCGTCTTGTACTTGCTAGTATTCTACAGTGGGCAAGCCGCGTTAGGCTATTATCAAGCGGCAGTTACGTTCTCAGCAGTAATCGGCTACGCGTTCTCGTTAGCATTTGCCCTGTACCCTAAGATGCTTGCCCAAGACTGCCCCGCTGACATCGGAGATTCCTTTAAAACCATGATTATGCTTGCCCTGCCCATAGCAGCCGTTACTTTTACCATGTCGCGGTCGCTTCTCACCGTTTTGAAGGTTGACTACGCCGCGGCTTTCCCTATTTTAATGCTGCTAACGGTTGACGCCCTAGTGGTTTTGGTTTCCCAATTCTACAGTCAATGTCTAATGGCCGCGGATACACTTGACATTGAAGGCAAAATCCCTCTTCGGCAGCTTGTAAGAAGCAAAATTTTCAAAGTTTTCACGATGCCCTATATCCAAGCTGCAGTCGCGTTGCCCTCGGCTTATTTGGTTTTGACGCTGGTGGTTTTTTCGGATCCTGTACTTGCTGCCGCGTACGTGGTTGCTATCAACATGATTGTGCATATAGGCACATTTGTCGGCTTGTATGTTTTCATGCGTAAATCGGTGAGTTTACCTTTTGCTTGGAAGAGTATAGCTAAATATGCCGTCAGCGCCATAGCCGCAGGCGGGGTTCTGCTGGTTCTTCCACAGACATCCACGTTGCTTGCAACCTTTGGTAAAGTCTTAATCGGAATCGCAGTATACGCTGCTTTACTGTTTGCGATTGACGCTGAAGCAAGAAGCCTTGTCAGGCAAATATGGACAGAAATTAGGGGCTACTTCTAACTGGTCAGACCAATTTTAGCCTCAATCCTTATAGGCGTCTGCTGTGTTTTCACCAGAAAAAGGACCGACCGAAATTGACAGCTGCACCACTTTCAAGCACAATCGTCTCAATTGGGTTAATACCAGTCGCATTCTTCTTCGTACACGCTTTCTACAGCGGATGGAAAAAGAAGAAGTTCCACTCATCGTCAGGCTTAATCGCCATTATTTGGGACCTTTCGCTGTCCATCGGCTACATGTTATACCGGTCATTCGGCGGAGCAATTGAAGGCGCATCTTTGCAGTTAAGCTCCTCTTATAACACGTATTTTGCCATTCACGGAGCTGTTGCCGTTGTTGTCATGGCGCTGGAAATCATAGTGTTAGGCACAGGCATAAGACAACTGCAGACGAAGAAGAAACTAAATTTACATGGCAAGCTCTCAAAGATTCTGTTTGGAATCTGGTGGATTGCTTTCTTCTCTGGAGAAATATTCTACATAGTTATGTATATGCTTTAGAAAACGGCTGTCATGTTCGTTCTTTCTTTATCTACTAAGTAAGAAATAGAGCGCAAAATCCAAGCCACATGCACAACAGTTATGGCAACGATAGTTACCACAAAATATTGCATTGTCGCACTCAGGGCTGAGGACTTACTCCATGAGTCCTAAACCGATTATTGGAATCGCGAGCGTTAGACAACACTACGGCAGCAAATTGTTTTTATCTGTTCCCAGTTAGTAAGAATTGGGTTTAAACAAACTTTTACGGGTAAGCGCCCTTAACCCAACTATAAAGAGCAAAATAGCAGAAGGAGAACCACTATGGAAACAAGAACTGAAATTGATTCCCTAGGCGAAAAACAAGTGCCCAAATCTGCTTACTATGGAGTTCAGACGTTGCGCGCCATGGAGAATTTTCCTGTAAGCGGCTTGAAAGCGCCTCTTGTCTTCATTTATGCGTACGTCCAATTGAAGAAAGCTTCCGCAAAAGCCAACATGCAAGTTGGGTGGCTAGACAAGAAAATCGGCGGGGCTGTGGTCAGAGCCTGCGACGAGGTGCTTAATGGTAAGTTGCTGGACCAGTTTATTGTTGATGTTTTTCAGGCTGGCGCGGGCACATCGTTCAACATGAACGTGAACGAGGTTCTTTGCAACTGCGCACTGGAACTATTGGACAAAGAGAAAGGCGACTACAAATCAGTCAACCCAAATGACCACGTAAACATGGGGCAATCCACAAACGACACGTTTCCTACCGCGCTGCATGTTGCAGCATTGTTGGCACTTGAGCCGCTATTAGTGGAGTTACAAAACCTCGCTTCAGCTTTTGGCAAACTTAGCAGGGATTACTCAGAAGTAATGAAGTCAGGTAGGACCCACTTACAAGATGCAGTGCCAATCACAATCGGGCAGGAGTTCGGCGCCTATGCTGCCGCCATTAGTAAAGCAAAATTACAACTCAAGGAAAGAAGCAAACTCTTAGAGGAGTTGGCTTTAGGCGGAACCGCTGTCGGCACAGGCGTAAACGCTCACGTTGACTTCGCGAAAATTGCCATTGAGGAACTTGCTCGAGTAACGGGATTGACATTGAAAGCTGCTTCGAACCCATTCGAAGCCCTACAGAGCCGCAGCGCAATCTCCTCGGTTTCGGGCGCACTTAAGGAGCTGGCTCTCGAACTTATTCGAATAGCAAATGACTTGAGATTTCTATCTTCTGGTCCCACAACCGGTGTCGCGGAGATTTTGTTGCCTGCCGTGCAGCCTGGCTCTTCGATTATGCCGGGAAAAGTGAACCCTGTGATGGCTGAGTGTCTTGACATGGTGGCGTTTCAGGTTGTTGGAAACGACTTGACAGTTTCTTTAGCTGTCCAGGCGGGGCAACTGGAATTAAACGTGATGATGCCGGTTATGATGCATAACCTCCTGCAAAGCATCCAGCTTCTGAGCAACTATTTGCCAGTGTTCACAAAGAAGTGTGTGGAAGGCATAATGGTCGATGACTCTCGGTGCGCTAGCTTCGTGGATTTGAATCCGTCGCTAGCTATTTTCCTTTCGCCCTACGTCGGCTATTTACAGGCCGGCGAAGTTGCTAAGCTGGCCCTCAAAGAAAAGCGCAGCGTTAAGAATGTCGCTTTGGAAAAAGGCGTATTGAAACCTGACCAGGCAAAGGAAATTTTTGGAAATGATTTTCTGTTGGGCAAAAAGGGCAGAAAATAATCACGCATAAATTTGTCAACGGGCGAGGTTTAAAATGAAACACGTTTCGTTAGCTTTAAGTTATAATGTATTTGATTGGTGAAGAAGAGTTAGGCGAAGAACAAAAAATAAACTTACAACAGAGCAAAATCTGATGACGTGACTCTCCCCTTTTCATCCACGACAACGGCGAATTTTTCAGCCCACTGATGTCCAGCTATATCAATCGGGCACGTTCCGCGAACAATCCAACCACCGCGGTTTTCCTCAACCAAGGCAATGTCAATTTTCTCGGTTGCCTTCTGCATCTTTACATAGTTAAGTGCAATTTGACTTGCTACTTCCTTTGTAATTTGAGGCATAAATTCTCCTCAATACGTCTTTACCTCTTTATGTGGGCTTGGATGCTTAAGGGTTATGAACAGGCAATATCGATTCAGCGTACATGAAGAGTTCAATAAATTCAAATCATTCAACCGCCCAAAGGATAATGACGAATAAATGACGGAGAAGAAACGCATTATTTTTCATTTAGATATGGATCATTTCTACACAGCAGTAGAGACCCGTGAAAAACCGGAAATCAAGGGAAAACCCGTTGTGGTCGGAGCTGACCCAAAGGCCGGGAGGGGCAGAGGGGTCGTTTCAACCAGCAACTACGAGGCGCGGAATGCAGGGGTTCGCTCAGGTATTCCTATCTCGAGGGCATGGAAGCTATGTCCGGAAGCCATTTACTTGCCACCCAATTTCCCATTATACATCCGGGTATCCAATGAAATCATGACTATAGCAAGAAGATACGCGGACAAGTTTGAACAATGGGGCATAGACGAGGCGTTTCTCGATGTGTCTTCCCGTGTTAAAGATTATTCGGACGCTGAAGCCCTTGCCAAAAAGCTTAAGCAAGAAATCTTTGAAAAGCAAAACATTACAGGCTCCGTTGGCGTGGGACCAAACAAACTCATTGCGAAAATTGCTAGCGACTACCGAAAACCCGACGGCTTAACGGTAATCAAAAAAGAGGATGTAGAAAAAATTCTCCAACCGCTTCCAGTGCGGAAGCTACTGTGGGTAGGACGCAAAACAGAAGAGAAGCTAAAGAAAATGGGTGTAAACACCATCGGAGATTTGGCACGGTTTGACCCGACGGTGCTCGCAGAAACGTTCGGGGTGGCAGGAACGCAAATGTACCTGATGGCAAGCGGCATTGACCGCAGCGAGGTGGAAGAGCGAAGCGAGTTTAAATCCATCAGCCATGAAACCACCTTCGAAGAAGACACCGCCGACCCCCAAAAGGTTCTAAAAGCATTGGAAGACCTCGCCGAAGAGGTCAGCAGAGAAACAGAGAACCAAAAATTGTTCTTCAAAACTGTCACAATTAAAATTCGATACGAAAACTTCGAAACCCATACCAGGACAAGAACTCTTCAGTTTATGACTAACCGCGCTCAAGACCTGAAGAAAAACGCACATGAACTTCTGTTGCCTTACTTGCGTTTGGACAGAAAAATTAGGTTAATTGGCGTGCGGGTGTCCACTTTTGTTTCCGCGGAGAAACAACAAACTTTAGCCTGAATGGTTTAAAGGATTTTTTGGGAGCCTTTTCCTCGGTCTGAGAGCTTCTGCCAGAAGAAAGGATGCTGCCAACATAGTTACTAAGGTAAGTATCATAAAAGACTCGTCGATGGGTGACCCAGCCAACAAATGGATCACTAATATGGCAATGAAGGCAGCAGTGAGCCCGATGAAAGAAAAAGCGAACAGAATTGATGTCGGCAGCAACTTCTTTCCAACCCACACGTAACCCTTGAAGCCCACCTTTTTCTTTAACGTGTATCTCCCGTACGAGTCCCTATTTACCCAGCCCCAATCTGCAAGTTTTTGCAGGTGCCTGTGTACAACGCCTGGACTGGTGATGCCCATTGCACGCATGATGTCTCTTGGACCCGCGCCTTCCTTAACCTTTGCCAGGTACAGGTAGATTTCGAACGTGGTCTCGTTCAATTCTTCTTCAAGTTGAAGCACCGAGCATTCACCATTTACCATCATTTTAAGGCTTCAGCTTTAATAATCCTATGCAACTTTTCCAAAAAAAAGGTTATAACACCTTGATTATTTGGAAGAAGGTTACCTATTTAATGGATATTTTTCCTTAATTTTGGCGTCCGCGACTTTGGCGATCATCGCGTTGCTGACTAGGACGCAGCGTATACCGGTTAATTCTGCAAGTTCCGAAGGCTTCTGATCCTGGGTTACCAAAATCATGCAGTGCTCGCCAGCATATTCCACGATGTCGCGGTCTTTAGCTCCTTTCAACCCTGCCTCTTGCGCGGTCAATACATCGTAGCCTAAGGTTTCAAAGTACTCTTTTAAACCCGCGTACATTTCGTCAAGCAAAAGCTTCAATTTATGAGCACCTCAAACGCTCTCAAGTTTTTGACCGTAGACCTCCCAGCTTGCGATTTCGCCGAGAGTTTTCCTCCTTCGTATAAAATGAATCATTTTAGTTGTGATACTGATCTTTTCTTTGGCGTAACCAACGGCCATGAGCGCGACAACACGCAGGTTTTCGGGAATTCCAAGTAATACTCTGACCTCTTTTTCGTCGAAGCTGCCTACCCAGCAAGTTCCTAGACCCTCTGCTGTGGCCGCAAGCACAATGTTCTCTCCAGCTAACGCCACGTCGACTACGTACCAGTCAGGGGAAGCCTTCTCGTCTCCGCATAAAACGATAACAGCAGGGGTTTCGGCTAAGAACTTGGCGAATATGCCTTTTGAAAGTGCCTTGCGCTTTTCGGCTTCGGTGACGACAATGAAATGCCAAGGTTGAAGGTTCTTTGCCGATGGCGAAAATCTTGCAGCTTCCATAAGTCTCTCCAACACTTCCTTAGGTACAGGTGTAGGCTCGTACTTACGGGAGGATTTACGTTTCTGGATGGCTTCGAGAACGTCCAAATCAAATCACGATAATATTATAGAAAGGGGTAAGCAGATAAGACTTTAGTCTATGAGCAGCAGCGCGAATGATTCTGGGTTCTTGGGGAAAGGAAAAATGAATTGTATCCCTGCGTTCTTGGCGGTTTTTTTTACGTTTACGCCGACTGCGTCTTCGCTGTACCTGGCCATGTCTGGGTGAACACAGATGCGTGTTTCGGTGCTGCATTTCTCGCACAGTTGACACGAACCTGAAACGAAACTTATCGCCAACGAGTAACCTTTGTGCATTGCTTCCTTCTCAAGCTTCAAAACTGACGCCAGCATTTCCTTCTTGTCTTCTTTCCAAGCTAACCAGAATTCTGCCGCCTTCTGCTTTGCCTCGCCGGAGTTTGTTGGGTCAGTTTCGGTTTTTGACAGGCTCTTCTGCAACTCAGAATCAGCTTCTGCTTTTGATGTAAACTTCATGAACAGGGCATAGCTATATTCACTTACGATTTTGCGGAATTCCTGAGCGGAAGGCGTGTACGGTGGACAAGCCAAGGTTTTGCCATAGTTGTTGCATCCGACTTTGCATTTGAGTACAACACGGTCTTCTACAACTACGCTGCTAGCGGGAATGACTTTCGCGTCTGAAGCGCCCAATTCCAAAGCCAGCTTTCGCAGAAAATCGAATTTTTCAGATTCACTTTGAGCTGACACGAGATTTCACCGTTTCCATGGTTGACGCCTTAAGACGATATAAATGTTTAGCAACGCTTGTTTCCTTAAGTTTAGGAAAAGTAACGGGTATTTTCGAGTAACAGAGCGCAAGTGTAATATAGGCAATCGGAAACAACTGTTTGGACGGTGTGCCGTTAGCGTGAAAAGCAAAATTAGCAACATCGGATTCGCCAACAAAATCCGAGACAACGTCCTCAACATCAAGAAAAATAATCTCGCACCATTATATGATGATTTGAAGTCTGCTGATTGCGTTCTATGCAGTGGCGCAGGGCGCTCTTTGTACTCGCTTAACGCCGCAATAAGCCAAATTGCTCTAAGTCAAGTAGGCTGGCGGAACAAAGTTGTCATTACTCCTGATGACCCCGGATTTCCAGGTAAGAACATGTACGACGCGGCCCACGATCTTGAAAGGCGCTACAAGAAAATATTGTTACTCATGAACTCTGGAAGCGGCTTCTCTGATGACCCGCTGAACATGGCTCAAGACCTTTCGCGATACATCGAAGAGAAGAAAACGAAGAAATTCAGCATGGGTCTTTTGACTAGCAACTTGGAATCGCCCTTAGCTAAAATAACCAATAAACATGGTACAGTGGTTCAAATTAAGGGTCGCGGCAAAATGAGACCCTCAGACATTTACAGCGAAACCGGCATGATGGGCGACATATTTGAGCTCGGCACCCTAGAACTTTTGAACTCAATGATTGAAGCTATAGTGCGAAACTTAGACGTGGATAAAGTCTTCAGCATATGCGAGGAAGAATTCGGAATCATCGGCGACTTCATCGACCGAAACGTAGAATCAGAAACTTACACGAAACTTGTGGACCTCTTGGAGAGGCGCACTAATGTTTACCTGGGCGGACGGGGGACAGCGAATGAAATTGCCAAAATGACAGGCGTCAGGCTGTTCCACATAAAAACAGCCATGGGTGATAACGTTTTCATGACCCGAGGAGTGAACACGCCTCACCCGCGGGCGGGCGACTTGGAGATTCTTATATCTTATTCAGGTGAAAGCAACCCTGTTCTGCTTTGGTGTGATGTTCTGAAGAAATTCAACGGTATAGTGCTTGGAATAACAGGCGGAAAAAACTCCACCTTAGCCAAGAAATCTGATATGCAGATAATATTGGAAGAAGAAAGTAGGCCCGCCACGCCAAGGCGATTCTACACGCGAGCAGCTTTCGTTCTCAGCCCCTTACCAGTTAAGTTAGCAGAAAGGTTGGCTATTCGCGGTTTAAACTTGCCCGAGTATATTCTCAGCTGGTATCATAGCGTGACACAGTAAAGTCAAAGCCAAATCTTCGGAAATAGATGCTTCAACATCGATAGCAAAAATGAGAAGTGGAGTAGCTTAATAAGTGGCTAATCCAACTTTTTGCATCGTAGACCATATCGCAGTCGCTGAGAGTTCCGGGTTTCCTGATCTCTTTAGTCGTGCATTGCATTTTTTTAGGTTTTCAGTTATGGCTTCAACTGGAAATAATGATGTGGCGCAAGCTGGCTTTATTCAGTGTCTTTCTACGAACCAGTTTGCCATGGCAAATGGCGTCCTCGGACGTTCAAAATGTATTTTTGTAATTTTTTCCATAAAGACGTTCAGTGCGTTCCTAGCCAGTTGACGAATTGTTTTTCGTTTAATCCAGCGCCGAGGTCACAGTCGAGCCTTCGGGAAACGTTTCCGTTTTCAAAGATTATAATAGATGGCACCGCCTCCAAGGAGTACGTTTCCCACAGAGGGTTTTCGTCTTCGTCAATTTTAACTCGCAAGAAAATGGCAGAACCTGAGTGGGGGTTTTGAGCATGTTTGCTGAAGATTGAAAGGAAACTTCTGCAGAAAGGACACCATGACGCATAGAATAACGCCACGACTTTCAGGTTCGCTTTAAGTTGTTTTGCTAGGTCGCGTTCATTAGTAACTTCAATCACAAAAATTCTCCTATTCATAAGATTTGTATGCGAGGTTTTAAAATTTGCTGGTTTTCTAAGAAATTAGAAAATTAAAAATGGGAGGTCAAACTGCGTTTTCTTCGTTTTTAGATGATTTGCGTTACATTTTGGTGACAGTGATAACGCTGACTGGACATGCGTCCGCAGCCTCTTGTGCCTCTGCCATTTTGTCATCTTCGATGATTTTGGTTGATTTGCCGTTTGTGGTTCCGCCTATTACTTGCGATTTGCCGTCGGAATCGCTTTCAAAATGGACTGGGTCTAAACCATAGCAGCTGCCGCATCGGATGCAGTCTTCTCGGTTAACTTCGATTTGGTATTTCAACTTGAAAATCCCTCCGTTTACGTTTTTGTTTAACTAAAACTTTGACTATCACAATACATGGAGAGAGACTGTATTATTCCTTTCCCAATTTAAGAAGTTACAGATAACCTTTGAGCCTCTTTGCGGCGGCATTAACTAGTCTTAGCTCTAAAGGTACGCCGAAGTATCTTCGCCTCCAGCGATAACGGGCTAATCGGTTTATGACGCCGTAGCTCAGCTTAAACCCAAGTCCACGCTCCTTGATTCGTGCTTCGGGGAAAAATGCAAACCTTGTCACAGCAGAGATGGCTTCGAGTTTCTCAACCTGTTTTTCACTGTGCCAGGGTGGTTTGAAGTGAAAAACGTCGATGTTTCCCCATTCTTCCAACGTTTTGGGAGGCTTGAACTCGCTGGGCAACTCTAAAAGTACTGGACTGGGAAAAGGCGTGTACACGAAGATTCCATAGTGTTGGGTCCGGGGGTTAGCTTGGACCATTAGGTCCATCAAGTCAAAAGTCGCATTCAAATCCTCGTTGGTTTCTCCAGGTAATCCGCTCATCCATGAAACGTAAGGCTCAATGGTGGGTGCCCACTCTTTTAGGTTCGTGACAGATTGTACCATCTGCTCTGGGGTTACGTCTTTGCATATAAGTTTTTGAAGTCTGTCAGACCCTGTTTCTCCCCCGAAATCCAGCTCAACGCATCCTGCTTTCGCCAAGAGGTTAATGAAGCGTTCGTCATATGTGCTCATGTAGTCGAATCGGCAGTTCGCGCGCCACACTACTTTTATTCCTCTGGCCAAAATACCATTGCAGATGTCTTCGACGCGTTTCTTATCCACGAAGACATTGTCATCAATGGGATCAACGATTTTGGCGTTGGGGAACTTTTTAAGTAAATATTCGATTTCATCGAGTACGCGGTTTGCACTTTTGCCTCTCCATGCCCGCTTGTTGAATATTGTGTTGTAGCAAAATCCGCATCTGTGAGGGCAACCTCGGCTGGTTTGGATATGGATACGACCCGATTTCACAGCGGGGTACTTGTCCATTTGCAGCAGATCGTAGGGCAGATTAACTGGAATGCCGTCCAGGTCTGCTAGTGAGGCATCGGGGTTGCTCTTTACGACGCCGCCAGACTTGTAAGTTAATCCTGCTACATTATCCAACGGCTCACCGAAAGCCAGTTTATCTGCAAGTTCGGCAACCACCATTTCCCCTTCCCCGCGGACAACAACATCAACGTATTCGTTTGCAGCCGTCTGCTCCGGCAACAAGGTCGGGTGAACCCCACCCCAAACTAAAGGTATTTCGGGTCTCTCGTTGCGGACTTTCCGAGCAAATTCGAGTCCGTATTGGATTTGGGAGCCGCTCATGCAACTTATGCCCACAAAAACGGGGCTACCAATATCGATTTCGCTGTAATTTTCAAGGCGCATATCAATAATGCGTACAGTGTAACCTGCATGTTGAAGTGGGCTGGCGATGTATAGCAGAGCAAGAGGGATTTGAGGGTCAGGCGCTTTATACCTGCCTGGAAAAACCAACAAAACTTCTTTACTTTTAGAGGTTAAAGTCAAAAAGCCTCTTTGAAGTGGCAATACCTAAAAACTCCCAATAAACTACTGCGTGTTTGGGCTTTTATTGGTTTTCCTTTTTGAGGGATCCGCATCGTAATCTATTTTGAAGAGATTGTGCATGATAAGAATCCCGCAAATCTTAGGGTAAATCCTTATTTGACGCTACCACCTTCAGAATTATCAAGATGAGGACCACAAGATGTTGAGCGAACAACCCAGAACTGAGCACCCACGCATAACACGCGAAAAGAAAACAATAGACGCTATGGTACACATCTACTGCAAAGCTCACCACGAAACCCACGGCGAACTCTGCCCCGAATGCACTGAGTTCAAAGCATATGCTTTCATGCGCCTAGAGAAATGCCCTTTTCAGGAGAAGAAAAGCACCTGCGGCAAATGCCTCATCCATTGCTACCGACCTGATATGAAAGAAAAAGTGAAGACTGTCATGCGGTACTCGGGACCACGAATGCTGCTACATCACCCCGGGTTAGCATTACATCATGTGTGGGATGCGCGTACAAAGCCTCCTAAGCTGGGAAAGAAAGCAGAATAATCCGGTCCCCTAACTTCGCATATTTATTTTTCTGGGTTTAAACTTCTGCTTTTACTAGTAGCTCCTTCGCGTTGCCCACTGCCATCTTATAGAAAATCACTGTTAAAATGGCTGAGATGACTCCGCTGATTATTAGAGCCTGGTAAAGCCCCAAAAACGAGGCAACCTGGAATCCGGCAAACTCAGAAATCACAAACGGAACAAGCGGAACGAGCACTGCCAGCGCTACCGCACCACATGTAACTAAGTTGATCAGGCTCCATTCAGTGCGTATCATCCGGGGCCGGGGCACCTCGTTGAAGTCGGCGCCTTTGATACCATTTGCAAGTGATAGGGCACCCACTGGGAAAGCCACAAAAATTGCTTCAGCCGCCAATGCAAATGCTGTGTTAAAGGAAGGATGATAGAAGAAGAGGCCGACGGCTCCCGTAATCGGTAAGATTATGAGCGCGAAGAAGAGCATGAAAGCAAATTTGCTTTTTACGAAGTTCTTTCCGGAAACAGGCGAGGAGTAGATGCGCCAGATGTTCTGCCCTTCTTCTCCAGTCATAAAGTTTCCTAAACTCATAGCCATGACGCTCACTGGAAAGAGCGAGGTGAATGCAAAGCCAAATTGGGGTGGAAAACCCGATGCGGCCCCTGGGGTATTGTTGAGTGAAGACATTATCGGTATTAAGAGAAAAACTATCGGTAGAATGAAAGCGGACATTAATTCTCTCCTTCGCGTGAAAGCTTTCATGTCTTTGCGTATCAACGCACTTTCAACCTCGGAAAAGCCGAGCTTGCCAAGGAATCCTGTTTTGGGCGCATATACGCCGCTGCTAACTGTGATTGCCGGGGGCTCGTAAAGTCCAAGTCGCCTATTCAACGTGACGCAAAGGAAGAATAAGCCAAGGATAAACAGAGCTGATGAACTAAGAAAAGCTATACCCTGAAGAACCGCCCCGTTCATTAGCGCGTATAACGTCATACCAAGCCAAACAAATGGTACAAACCAAGTTGCGTTCTGGATTGAAGCGAAAGTCTGGACAAAGTTTGCCAAGCCTGTCCCATAAACGATGTAGAAGTACACGATGTAGAAGATAATGAAGAAAAGTATGGTTCCTGCGAAACGCACCCAAACCGCTGCTTTGCCCGTGGATTTATAAACTGCTCCGACGAAGCGTACCTGCAGAATCCTGAAAACTTCGGTGGTGGCACCTGCCATGAAAGCCGCTGCGAACATGGCGAAAACGGCACCGACAGCCAATGGCACTTGCCCTGTGAAAGCAGAAACCAAAAGGATGGCTGGGGAGAACGCTGCGATTGTCATCATTGGAAGGCCCAGCATGTCAGCGAGAATGGATGCTAGGGTATGCTCTTGCCACGTGACCGGCAACCAATAGGGCGCTTGATGGGTAAAGCTGGCTCCGCTGCGTTGAAGCTGCTGCATCATTGTGAAAACCAATGTTAAAATAACGATTATGGTGGGTAGGGAAAGTTGAAAATTCGCGAATCCCGTCTTGAAGAGGCTCTGGAAGTCTGCGGTGAGCGCCTGGGAATTATAGAACCAACTTACCAATGCTCCGGCAACTACGCCAATTAATATCGCCGCAGTGTACGTAAGGTAGCTGTAGAGACGATTTCGCGCGACATTATATTTTATAAGTCGTCGTCCTCGCAAGAGACGAGTTGACTTCATGTCTACACGGATAAGATGGAGAATTGTCTTCCAGTTCATTTGACGAGTTCCTCAACGACGGCTCTTATGTCGCCCGTACCCGTAAGTTTCAAGAATATGTCTTCCAATCCTGAGCTGGGCAGACTCGCCATTTTTCGCAGCTCTTCCATGTTACCCAAAGCCATCAGTTTACCTTGGTACATGATGCCGATACGGTCACAAACTGCCTGTGAAATCTCCAAAATATGCGTGGACATTATCGTAGTGACGCCCTGCAGCTTGAGCTCATATAAAAAATCTTTCACTATCCTAGCGGAACGCGGGTCCAAAGCGTTCAAGGGCTCATCCAAGATGAGCAACTTAGGTCTATGAAGGAACGCAGCAATTAAAGCGATTTTCTGCTTCATGCCCTCGCTGTAGCTACTTATCATGTCGCCTTCTCTACCTTCAAGTTGCAAAGCTTTAAGGTACTCATTTATGCGGCTACGTTTTTCTTCGGCTTGCATGCCGTAAATGTCGCCTATGAAATCCAAAAACTCGATACCGGTTAGGAACTCATAGAGGTGAGGCGATTCTGGAGCGTAGCCGACTAGTTTCTTGACGCCAACTGGGTCCTGCTTTGCGTTTATCCCCAAGACTTGGACGCTGCCTTGGTCGGGTTGAACCAAGCCCAGAAGCATCTTAAGGGTGGTGGATTTCCCTGAGCCATTTGGACCTAAGAGACCGAAGATTTCACCTCGGTTTATGGTTAAGTTTAGATTGTTTACGGCAACGAGTTCGTTGTAACGCTTTGTGACATTAATAAGTTCAACTGCGTAAGCATTATTTTCTGTCAATTCGTGACCCCGCTTTTAATGGTGAGAGGTCAATATTTAAGAATAACGTATAAAATGGTGACTGAACGAGAATATGAAAAAGCTTTAAAGAAATTTTCTTTTGACATAAGTGACTTTAAGTTTTGAGATTAAATTTAGCTGCTTCATCCAGCCTTTCGTTAACTAAGCTATCTGCTTTCCCAATGAAGCGATTGGTTCGAGGCACATTCACGAAACTAACCTTTTCAAAACAACTTATCAACCTGCAAGTTTTTGTCCATAGCTTCAGAAGATCTGAGTTTTTCACTCTGTATTTTCCCGTAAGATGCCTGCACACCAGTTCGCTATCCATATAGGAAACAACCTCTCGCGCGCCCAATACTGAGGCCGCTTCTAAACCCGCGATTAAAGCTTCATACTCGGCTTGGTTATTAGTGCGTTTACCTAGAAAACGCGAGCCGGATTTCACGACATCGCTGTTTTCCCCTAAAATTAGGTATGCTGCAGCTGCGGGACCTGGGTTACCTCGTGAGCCACCGTCTGAGTAAATGTGTAGTCGCATGTGCATACCTTGCTATTCCTTGCTGCCTGATTTATTTTTGGTTACTCTTTCAGTTGTTGCTGCATGTTATCAAGTTGAGTGATCGCTCTAATCAGCTGTGACTCCCTTTGCCAGAAAAGTCACCGTCTTTCCAAGCTTCCTCCAACTTCAAAAGGAAGCCTGCTTCATCCTCGGCAAGGCGCTTTTTTATTTCCCGCCAAATGCTGGGGCAATTCATGTATTCGGTACCCATAAGATTGTGGATTACTTTGTCGAGTTGTTTTCTGTTTTCAGGAGTAACAGTTATTCCAACTTTATTGAATACTTCGCTTAGATGCCTGAAATAACACGTCATGAAAACACCACAAGAAAAGGTTTGCAACGTTGCAAATAAGGATTGTTAAATCTGGCTTGCTAATAAAAAGCGGTAGTCTAACTATACAAACCACTTGTGAACACGTCAAATAGGAAGTCAACGGCGTTTTTCAAGCAACAAAAGGCCCAGCACTTTTCAGGGTCAGAAAAATTAAATAGACTGAAACCCTCGAATAGTCTCACAACTAAACAAAGAGAAGTGACAAACTGTGCTTGTTACAAACAAAGAGTTAATGGTTCCCGCACGTAAAAACGGTTATGCAATTCCAGCCCTTAACGTCCAAAACCTTGAAAGTCTCAAAGCGGTAGCGGAAGCAGCAGTTGAAGAAAAATCGCCGGTAATTTTAGCAATCAGTCCCAGCGTAGTCAAATACGCGGGAATGCCTTACATAACTGCTTTAGCAAAAACTGCGGCTCAACTCTCATTAGTTCCATTGTCAATTCACCTTGACCACGGAGAAGACTTTGAGATAACTTCAAAATGCATCGAAGCTGGATTCACTTCAGTAATGATTGATGGAAGTTTCCTAAAATATGAGGAAAACGTTGCAATCACTAAAAAAGTAGTCGCCATTGCCAAACCCAGAGGGGTGTCAGTTGAAGCTGAACTGGGCAAACTTGCTGGCGTTGAAGAGCGAACCGTGGCAGAAAAAGACGCTATCTTAACTGACCCAGAAAACGCAAAAGACTTCGTGGAGAAAACGGGCGTTGACGCACTCGCTGTGGCCATAGGAACATCACACGGCGCATACAAGTTCAAGAGTGAATCTAAGCTAGATATAGAAAGACTTAGAAAAATCAGCCAAAAAGTATCTGTCCCACTTGTTTTGCATGGAGCATCAAGCGTACCTGAATCGCTTATCGAGAAAGCTACCAAATACGGCGCAGAATTGACCAATGCGAAAGGGATTCCGGAGACAGAAATCAAAAAAGCCATAGCACTTGGAATCGCCAAAGTAAACGTGGACACAGATCTACGGTTAGCGTTTACAGGTTCAGTGCGCGAAGTGCTTGCTACTTTGCCTAAAGAGTTTGACCCAAGAAAGATTTTAGGTCCGGCAAAAGAGGCCATGAAGCAAGTAGCCAAAAGCAAGATGCAACTTCTCGGAAGCTCAGGAAAAGCATAACCAAAAAACAAAAAATGAACCATAGAGCTAAACCTTCAAAACACTTCCCTCTTTTGTAATCATCTTTCTTTAAAAAAGATAGGAATGCAACATTTTTTTGCAACGGATTAATTATTGGCAAAACCTTTTCTAATTTTTGGCAGAAGCTGCTTGAAAAGGCAATTTTAGATCAATGCTACGCTGTATAATGTACTGAAAGGAAAAAGTGGATTACAGCGCAGTGGACAAACGTCGTTTGGCGGAAAAAGCTATTTTTTGCCCTTGGCATGTTTGGCTGGGAGAGAAACCTGTTTTTTTTCTTTTCGTTTTTGGTCTTTTTCGCGCTGTAGTTTCTTGTGCTGTTCTAGACCTTCGGCCTTTTTTGCTTTCTTAGACAAAGTTCTTCAACCTTGGAAGGCATTAGAAAACATGGAGACTCAAAAACCTTACCCTTGCCTCAAATGAGCCCAGAACACGTCGCTACCTTTAATACAAAAACAGTTCATGCTAAACTGGGAGGGAAATAAAACGCCGACCGTTAAGAAATGCTGCCCAAAATGTGGTTCCCTTTCGGTGGAGAAAGGCAACAATCAAGAGTTTCGCTGCAGTCAATGTGGAGAAATCTTCTATTTTGTCACACCCAAATGCGGTTCTCAACTTGACACCCAGAGATATGAACTTTAGCAACAAAACACCAACTACCTTTTGCTTGGCCAATCCTAACACTGAGTAAAAAGAACCTCAGATTGCTTTATTTTGCCTTGTTAGCTTTTTTTGCGCAAGCGTCACTGCAATACTTTTTCTTACTATCGAAGGTCATGTAGACTTTTTTGCAAACTGGACATTTCTTATCCATTGAAATCCCTACTGTGATACACATTGTAAATGCGGGTTTACCTAAAACCTTTTTCCCAAAAACAGAGAAGCGGATGATCTTCTGCGCGTAAACCAAATGCTGCTTTGAACTTTAGGCGTAAATCTGAAGAGCGATATCTCGAAGGCGGTTGCTAAACTCGAAAACAGAAATTGATTTCTTCATATCAAACCAAAGTTCTGCGGACTTTAATTATATATTGTTGAAATTGGAGAATATTTTTGAAGGAAAAAATTGCAATGCCATGAATAAGATTATGATTTGCTTCTTTATTTTTAAAGCGTAGATTTGCCGTGGAAACTTATGATAGACCCCCTTTTTGGTATGCTCTACACATCCGCATTTTGCCTTACTCGAAAAAGAAGATTGATGTTTATGTTCATAAACTGATTTTTGCAGTAAAGTTGCCTTCGTTTAATTCCGAACCAGTTTTCTTCATGTTTTTCCGTTTTGCTTCATGCCTTTCAATGCTTAACAGAAATGCCACAATTGCGACGAGAACGATTGCGACAATAACAATGCCAATAGTTGCCGAGTTATCATAGCCAGACGATTGATCATTTATTGACGTTTGGGGAGAAGATGAAGCGGAAGCTGACGTAAAAGTTGGCGCCATAGGTAAAGTTATCAGAGGAGTTACCTCTGTTAATGGTGTTGTCTGAACAAAACGGAAATCAGATTCGATTTTAAGGTTATAATCGGAAGAACCCACTATAGAGAAGGTTTTTGGAAGTTTCTCAGCAAGGGTGGAGGAGTTAGAAGCGCTCGCAGTTTGCGCGGCTATCATGGACACAGATGTCGCTGAAAGCATAATTAAGGCTACTATGGTTAATCTTTTTATCTTTTTAGAATCCATAAATGAGTCTCCTATTTTTGGGTCAATTCACTTTAATTTATAGTTATCTGTATAGCTTTTTTGTTAATTAGATTGGATAATAACTAACTAAAAAATCTATCTGGAAACGAAGATTGGATCAAAGAGATTTCTTACTGAAAAAGCGCCTCAAAGCTGCAAATAAATGATCGAAGCTCAACTTAATTCTTGTTTTGAGCAAGATGTTTGTGCTTTTTGTTTCGGCATTGTTTTGACTTTGCAGAAAATATGATAAATATAATCGATATTTCATAAGTATTACAATAAAGAATTAATATAGCTTATCAAGTATATCTTAAATAGAGTGAGAGTGTGCTAACAGAAGAAAAAGAAATGATCGTTTCTGGCGAGGAAGCTTTGAAAATAGCAGACGCGATTAATGCAACGACCCTGCAGATGCTGCAAATACTTTGGAAAGAGAGACTTGATGTTTCGACCATCGGAAAACGTCTAGGACTTAGCGAAGCCTACATAAGCGGACAGGTTCGCCTACTCGAAGATTTAAAACTAATCAATGTAACCTATGAGCGAGGAAAAAGAGGCGTAAGAAAGATATGCGAATCTGCTGTCGAGAAAGTAATCATAATAATTAGAGATAAATAATGATACATACATTTTTGGCGTTTGCGTCTAACTCTTTGATTACTGGGTCCCCTTAGTCCGTTTCGGGCAAGTTTGTTGTTTTGGTTTGAAATGCAACCCTGAAAAAATGTAGTTGCAATAGCACATCAACATTTTCTACACATCTAGTTTTATTGACGAAAGCCAGAAAGACGCAAAGGCTACATGCAAAAACAACATTCCGAAGCACCTCAAAATTCTAGACTCCAAACTATTTAGAACCCATTTTGTTCCTACTCGAAAAATGGGGTGGTTCTTAGGTCTGAACCAAAAAAATTTTTGTTATATGTTCAGGAACAGCCCTTTTTTTCTATTTTTTGCTCTTCTTAGTTTTTGATTTCTTTTTGCTTTTTGCCATAGGTTTACACCTAATTAATCGATATATATAGGCAATTACTTATAAAGTATGCGATAAAGCGATATACTTGGATTAGTAAACAACAGAAAAATATTCACAAAAAGCAAGGATGATAAAATGTTTTTTAAGAAAATCGTCCCAGTAGCTTGAAAAAACCTCTTTTTGAAAAAAAGAGTTAATCATGTTAATGGAGACAAGTTTAATACTTTGCAAATTATTTTTTTCCACACTCGTTGCATCTCTTCAGGTTGAACGATGAAGAAAGATTCGTCAACCGCGTCTAACATTTCTGCATCATTCGGCCCATTTCCGACGCCCACTGTTCTCAGATTTTCAAATCTCTTGGAGTAGAGTTCTTTGAGAAGCAAAACTGCTTTTCCCTTGTCATGATCTCCACTTAAATTAAAGTATTTACCACCTTTTGAAATTCTCCACCCGTCTTTTCTTATTGAACTGAAAAGTTCAGTTTCTTGTTTTCCATTGTAACAGAATGGTTCTGAATATTCTCTCTGCTTTGCCAATTTTGCAAGCTCAATTGGTAACCCCGAGTCTTTTGCGATTTCTTCGGCGGTCATATCCCCGAACCCTATTATTTCGTCAGCTAATGTCTTCTTAATTTCATTAAATTTTTTTCTAATTGATGAGTACGTTATTCCAAGTTCAACAATGTCAAATTGGCCTGTTTGCTTAGTGAAAGCGGTCTCTATTTTGAAGGATCCTTTGGGAAGAAAAATTGCGGCGCCATTTTCTGATATGAATGGAGAATGTATGCTTAACTTTTTCCTGTAATACTCAATTTCGGCTCTTGTCTTACTGCTGCAAAGTACTATTGGGATGTTCAAAGCAATCAAGCGAGCGATTTCTGAGCGAACATCTTCAAAGCTATAGTTTTCATTCAAGATAGTTCCATCGAGATCAGAGAAAATAATCGTCTTGTCGGTTTTGCTATTCAATTGCTGCCCGCCTTAGTCTTTCTCTTGCATCCGGCATCGCAGAAATCATGCGCAACCAATCAGGAAGTTGGGTGCTAGTTGGATTTTGGAGATATCGCTTTCCAGCACGCAATATGACCTCTGATAGAACATCCACGGTAGTCTCTTCATCATGTCTATCAAAATCCAGTGAATTGAATAATGCATCAGCGCTATATTGCCTTATTCTGTCTTGCGCAAATCGCCTGTAGGTGACTTGGAGACTTAGGAGAAAAGCTTCCGATACATCTATTCCTTCAGTTTCCGTCAGAGTTCTAAGCAGGGTTGTCAGCGCATCTTCTGCAGTTCTTAGCAAAGCGGTAGAACTCATTTCTTTATGTTTGTGATCATAGAATCCGAGGTCTACCTCGCAAATGCGTTTGTTTGATACATTTCTGTAAAGTTCAGCAAGCGTTCCTATTTCTAGACCCCAGTCCTCAGGTATTCTCAAGTTCATGGCTAAATCACTGTAAATGGCAATTTCGCCTGAGAGTGGATATCTGAAAGACTGGAGATACCTAATAAATGTTGAATTGTGATTTAGTTTTTTTTGTAATGCTTCAAGTATTGGGTTTATGAACAGCCTGTAAATTCGGCCATACATTTTTCTGTTTTCAAAATTCACCCTTGCATAGTAACCTTTGGAGAAGGAGAAATCCATGCTGGGTTCTACTACTGAATAGAGAAGTTTCGTTGGTATCATTCCGGAGTAAGAAACAATGTCGGCATCGTGTACCGCAAAAGCATAGAGTTCAAGAGAAGCTATTCCAATTGCGAGCCATAGATCTTTACCTTTACCGTTTGATTTTGTAACGTCAAGACCGCGACCCTTTAATTCATCCAGGATTTCATTAACTTGAGGTTTATTGCACCAGATAATTTCGCATGGGATTTTGAAGTATGCAGAAAGTTTTTTTGCTTTTTCGTAATTGTTGTCATTTGATGCGGAAAGGGCGACAAAAACTTTGCTCAGATAATCACATTCATTCAAGCCTTCGATTATTTTTTGCAGCCCAGGATTCCCAAGGTCTTTTTCGTGCAATGGAATTATTACGCCAGAAGGATGTTTTTCTTTTAGTTGACGTAGGCGGGATTTTAAATTGTTAAAATTTATGCTTAAGTCGTGTATTCGGGTTATCCTTCCTTGTTCAAAATCCATTTTTGGTTGCCTCCGTCATTACGATTAGTATGTTGATGAACATACAAATATTTAATGGTAATATTTATAAGTATTTAGTAATTCTTATTGGAATTTATAGTGAATTCATCCCGCAACTTCTGGTACAAGGCGAAAACCTTCAGATTGGAAGCTGTCTGCTATTGCCCCATGTAATACATCAAGAAAAAGATAGCTCTTTAACAATATTTATAAATTTTTATGAATTCTTATGACCATTAGTGAGGCATTAAATAGTGACGGCAACTGCACGCGTAAACAATATATGGAAAATGGAATGCGCTGAAAAATGATAATCACAGACCTGATTTTCAACATACTCATAATAGCGATTTCCTTTCTTGGTTTGAACTGGGCAAGCAACCTCGCTATAAACAATGCTGTAAAGGTTTCTAATATCACTCAGCTTGGAAAAACAGCCGTCGGTTTTAGTCTAATTGCCTTTTCGACCTCGTTGCCTGAACTAACTGTGGCGTTAATAGCAGCCTTGTCTGGTGGTGCAGCAATTTCTGTAGGTAACGTCTTTGGTTCAAACATTGTCAACATTTGTGTAATAATAGGCTTAGCTGCAATACTGCTTCATTTGAAAAAAATCAAGGGAAAAATTAGCTTCAAAGAATTTTTCCTTCACATAGAGAGACATGTAAAGCCTAATAAATCGCCGGAAAACGACGAGACCAATGTAATTCCATCTTTCGCCAAATCAGAACTTAGCAGCATCTATTTCGGTCTTTTCATTGCATCCATTGTTCCAATGATTTTAATCTATATTTCGGGTGCAACCTGGGCTGTGGGTTTACTTTTACTTTTCATTTTCGTCGGCTACATGTACAGGCTGTCAAGGGTAAGGATGCCCTCTGAGAACGGTGAGGTTACCCAAGAAGAGAAGAACAAGCTGAAAAGATATATGCTCTTCACAATTATAGGCGCTCTCGGAGTTGTTATTAGTGCTTATTTTCTAGTAGAGTCAGCAGTGAGTATAGCAAGCTCTGCCGGTTTATCTCAACAGGTTATTGGTGCAACAATAATAGCTTTTGGCACTAGCCTTCCAGAACTCACTTTGGACTTAAAGGCTTTCCTCAGAGGTCACCCAGGTCTCGCTTTTGGCGACATCGTTGGCAGCAGCTTTGTAAACATAACTCTAATTCTAGGCATTACGCTTTTCGTTCCCGCACTTATCGGTTCACCCATAGTTATGCAAATAGAAATTTTCCAGAGCTTGGTCATTTTCTCAATAATCGCTAACCTGTTCTTCTGGTATTTCCTTTCCCGTGAAAGAATAGGCTGGAGAGAAGGTGCATTGTTCCTGTTCTTATATGCACTTTTCTTAGCAACCACATTAGCCGCTGTCTAGTACCGGATGAGTTTATTTGAATAGGCTTCGAAAACTCTGATTCGGAAAATTCAAGAACGTAGCAGCTATCTTCGATTTTCGATAGCACCCAAAATTTATCTTACTTGCTTTGCCATGTTTCCTCTATAGAGGTGTTTCCGACCAGAATAATGTCTTTCCTAGTCCTTAATTTCTCTCAATTTGTTTCTTGCGCTTGCCCGACAGTTGATTATTTGTTGATCTACATTTACGTGCCTTTGGAAATTATTTCAACTCGAAAATCTGTCTGGTATACTCTTTTTTGGAGACTAATGTTGCAATGAAAAAAGCCGTATTATGAGTTGGGATTGCCGCGGATTTTATTTAATTTTTTGCAGTTGCAGGGTAGCAATAACATTTTTTCTTCAATTTATTCGTATAATTTTTGAAGAAAAAACTATTTGGGGATACTGTTCAGAGTAAATCAATGGATAGTTGCTAATTCTTGATCAAAGCCTCATTATGCCCCATTAATCTGAAGAAGTGAATCTTCAGCTGGTCAGTTATCAGGAAACTTAGCAATGCATAGCCCCAAACGAACGCTGCAAATCCCCATCCTATAGGTGCCATAAAAACTCCGTAAACGGCGAACAATGTTCCAATAATCTGGGTTACCTCGGTTGTCACAAATAGAATTTTAGCTGGAAACGGACGTTTCCAAAAGTGGTTCACGCCCGTGCGCGCTAGATAGATGGTTAGATGACCAGCCACTGTCATTTTAAGGAAAATTAGCGTCTGCAATGTGCCGAAGCTTAAGTGATACATGTCTAAGCCTATTAGAAAGACCCCAAAGCTGGAGACCACGCCTGTTGCTCCGAGCAGAGACGCCACAATCAGAACTCCGCGCATGTTCCAGCGAACTGGTTTTTCTTGAACCCTGACATTGTCATATGCGATTGTCATTATTGGCATGTCGTTAAGCAATGCAAGAATTACAATCATAACAGCGGTCAAAGGGTAAAAGTTGAACGCTAAAATTGCAAGCGACAAGAAAATCAACACCCGAGTTGTCTCGGCAATGCGATAGATAGCGTAATTAGTCATGCGTTCAAAAATCTTGCGGCTTTCTTTTATCGCGTCAATAATCACCGAAAGCCCAGGTTTCGTTAACACAACGTCTGCTGCAGATTTTGCCGCGTCAGTGGCTCCTGCAACAGCAACCCCTGCGTCTGCTTTCTTGAGAGCAGGAGCATCGTTTACGCCGTCGCCAGTCATCCCGACAATATGACCTTTCTCTTGAAGCAGAGCGACTATACGATACTTATGCTCTGGAAAAACTTGAGCAAAACCGTCAGCGTTTTCAATGAGTCCTTTTGTTTCGCTATCAGACTTATCAATAAAAGAAGAAGCAGGTATGATGTTTGTGCCCAGATTAACTTCTTGAGAAATCTGTTTTGCTATTGCGATATGGTCCCCAGTCACCATTTTGACACTTATACCCATTTTCTGGGCTGTTTTTATCGT
Organism: Candidatus Bathyarchaeota archaeon; assembly: GCA_963760905.1. GTDB lineage: Archaea > Thermoproteota > Bathyarchaeia > Bathyarchaeales > Bathycorpusculaceae > JADGNF01. The sequence continues at coordinate 392,874 of CAVXEQ010000001.1, read as the reverse complement.
CTCTGCAGAATCTTCGCGGGGTGGATCGTAAATTGCAAGAAGACCAACAAATTGCCATGTGCCAGCTTCTTCTCTAATTACGCCTAACGCTCGATGCCCTTTACTTGCGAAAGCACTAATAATTTCATTAACTTTGTCTTCGATTTCAGATTTGTTCGACACAAGAGACAAAACGACTTGTGGAGCACCCTTAGACACTTTGAAGTGTGCACCGTCTCCGCCTTCTACGGTGGCCTCGGTTCTTTTTGAAACTGGGTCAAAGGGCTTAAAATCAACCACGCTGTATCGACCTAGCACGTCAGCAACTTCATGGATTGACCTTGCCTTTGTGATTACCGCGTCATCAATGGGGTCATGATTTTCCTCTCTGGAAGCTAATGTCCCATATAAGAGGGCGTCGTCTATTTCGAATCTGCCAAAAGCTTGCGCCTCTGCAATAGTGAGCTCATTTTTTGTTATTGTACCCGTCTTGTCCGAACAAAGCACATCAACTCCAGCCATTTCTTCAATGGAAACCAATTTACTCACAATTGCTTCTTTTTTGGCGAGAGCAATTGCTCCAATTGCCATTGTTACTGTTAAGACAGCAGGTAAAGCAACGGGTATAGCCGCTACAACCAGAACCAGTGCAAATTGAAGGAGTTCCAACGGGTTTGCATGCCTTGCGAGAGCGGCAATAAAAACTGCAGAAACCATCACTGCTGCAAGAATGATCAGGTAATTACCTATTCTTACGACAGCTTTTTGGAAGTGGCTTCCTGTTCTGGCTTCTGCCACTAACTTGGCGGTTCTGCCAAAGAAGCTGCTGATCCCAGTTGCCACAACGTAAGCGTCCATTTCACCTTGTTTAATGATGGCTCCAGCGTAAGCAACGTCGGAAATGTGTTTTTCTACTGGCAGAGACTCTCCGGTTAATGCAGATTCATCTGCGAGCAGATAATCGCCTTTCATGAGCTTAACGTCTGCAGGCACGATGTCACCCAATCGCACACGTACTATGTCTCCGGGGACAAGTTCTTTTGAAGGTATTTCACGCCAGGTTCCGTCTCTTAGAACACGGGCTTTGGGCGCAAGACGCTTCTTCAGGAGTTCGATGGCGTTATCTGCTTTGCGCTCTTGCCAAAATCCAACTACGGCATTCACGATTAGGAGCGTGAAAATAATCGCAAAATCCTCGTAATGTTGTATAACGACAGACAGTATTGCTGCAACTTCTATCATCCAGGGAATGGGTCCCCAGAAATAGCTCATGAACTTTCTAAGAGGATTAACTTTCTTCTCAGGGATTTCGTTAAGTCCGTATTGCTGCAGTTTTTTTCCTACTTCTTCCGAAGATAGTCCGGTCTTAACGTATATTGAAAATGGAGTTTCTTCTGCAGATGGTGTTTTAGGTTTTTGGGGATCCACTTATAAAGCCTTCTATTTCGCTAACCAAACAAGTAATTTATTAACTGAATAGGCAAACATCATGAGAGTCGTTGCTTTTTAATGTTTTCTGACGATTGGAGAAAAATGCAGATCTATGGTAAATCGGACGATTTTCCTCGCACACAGTAGTATTCCAGCTTCAATTTATGCATTGTAGCTACTGGACAGAAACTGCACATACATCCGGATTCAAGAACTGTTTCTGTGGATTTTCCTCTTGAACAGAAAAGTGCTCCGCTTAAAGGCGAGCTTTTGTAGCTTGGGCATTCGGGGCAAGCGCACATTTTCAGATTTTCACCATTATTACCGACAACAGTTCCCATTCAATACACCTCAACGCATAATGAAGCTACAAGCAAACTATCTGTTTTTAGTTGCCTGTGATCAATAATCTTAAGCTACCTGAAGCTTCAACACCTTTAAACCTTTTTTGGACTTATTCTAGCAAATTTACTCACTTCACTACAACCGAAATAATTAAGCGCTAATCAGCACTTAGCTTACAACACGTAAGGTCTGAAGGGGATTTGATGCACAGGAAATCTTTAAATGGTAAAAGAAAGATACGCGATAAGGGTTCAGGGGTAATATCGATGCGACCTTCCGAATTAAACGGGAAAAAGGTAGTCGAAGCTGGGGCCAAAATAGTAGGCACAGTATTTGACGTTGAAATTGACCCTGTAAGCTGGAAAGTAACCAGCTTACGGATGGAGCTCGCAGACGAAGCAATTGAAATGCTGGGCTATAAGAGACCATTCATGGGACGCGTCGAAGTTCTCCTTTCAGTTGAAGCTATAAACGCGGTGGCAGACGTAATTAGCCTCAACAAACCAATAGCTGAGCTTAAGAAGCTGATCGAGCCTCCCAAATAATTCAATCGTTTACGCTTGACTGTTAGTCTAAACTATTGTGGTAAGCCTTATTTTAGTCGTCCATTTTTTCGTGAAAGGACGAGAACGCCTACCGTTGCAATAATCGCCGTGGACATGATTATTACCACTGCAAAGTTGATGAATAATGATGAGTAGGATAAGCCGTATTGAATTGGCAAAGTTGCTAGCACCGCAGCGGCTAAACCGCGTGTTAATATAACGGTCAAGAGGTATCGTTCATTTTTCAACTCGCTTTTTACTGTTGATATATAAACTGCGCCAAACCTGACGAGGAGAAGAAGGAAAGAAAGTGCGATTCCTATAAAAATGAAAGAAACATCTGATATCGTTACAATTATTCCGAGAAAAACGAAGAAGAAGGTTCGGACAAAAAAGGCGATTTCAGACTCAAAACGCTTTAATCCACTGTCCACGGCTACGTTAGTGGTTGTTTTTCTTCGGAGAAGCTTGAAAATGGCAGCCTCGTTGCCAAGTATCAAACCGAAAAGGAGTGCGCTCAGGGCTCCGCTGCCTCCAAGAGTTTCTGAAATTGCATAAGCGAAAAGAGCTATTGCTAAAGTTAACATGTAAGAAAAAGGCAAATATGAAAGTCTCCTCAGCAGAAAGAGCCCTACAATTCCTAAAGCTGCTCCGATTCCAGCACCTATCAGGAATTTTCCTGCAATTCCCACTCCAACCGACAGGTAATCTGTGTGCCCAGTTAGGATGACTCCGATAAGGGCAAGCGAGACAACGATACAAAGAATATCGGTTGTAGCTGACTCGAGAACTAATGTTGTTGACCCCTTTTCGCTTATTTTGATTTTTGTCGCCAAGGACACCACAACTATTGAACTACTTCCGCCGTAAATGCTCCCGAAGAGTAAACCATAAGACAGAGGCATGCCGAAAAATAGAATCATAACGAGCGAGAGCGTTAGGACACTCAATAGGAAACCTAATATTGCAAGCAAAACTGCTCGGGGACTGTTAGAAAGTGCTTGACGGATACCTATTCCCATTCCACCGTCGAACAATATGAAAACCAGTGCCAAGGCTGAAATGTATGGAGCAAAACTTTGGATGACACCTGGGTCAAATATGTGGAGTATTGGCCCAACGATCATGCCTAGAATTATTAGGAACATCATGTCAGGTATGCCTTTTTTCTCAAAAAGGTAGTTGCCGAAGAAGCCTATTACAATAATCAGTGCACTTATGATAAGGGCTAAGGGAACAAGGTCTACCATTTTGAAACACGACGAAGAGTTAGTCGAGAATTGCTTAAAAGACTTCTCAGATAGCTATTGCCGAAAAAGGTGTCCGACCGTGAGTTATTCGGCAGCAAAGGTTGAGCGTTAATGCGAGAAGTTATGAATTTACAGAAACTGTTTGACATGTCCAGCTCAGCCTTCACTGAATCATGGATAACTCGTTTTTAATATTTGTGAAAAAAATCTATTTTAGCGCGTATCCATAGCGATCACTCAATATTCATTTGCTACCTTTCTTGAATTCACTTGCTTCATCCCAAGATGAAGGAAGATAAAACGTTCCTGTAGAAAATAAAAATAAAGAAGTTAGGCAAGATCAACTCTACAATCAACTGAAGACGTACTTTGTGATATTGGTCTTTCTAATGTTATTAGCTACAAAATAGTTATCTCTCACCTCATCATAAATTAGTTTGGATAACCATGCCAACATTCTCAACTGCTCAAAGGCTGAAAATTGCTTTGGGCGGATTTGTTTCCTTCACAGGCTTAGCTATTCTTGCCTGCACGATTCTAACTTTGACAGGAGCAGCTAATCTTGCATCAATCTTCCAAGACGCGGTGTCAGCAATTATTGTCACAATAGTTGGTGGTTTAGATGTTGCTTGTGGGCTCCTTCTTGTTTTCAGAAACAAAGAAATTGTCTTATCGTTCACTGCCCATCAAGAGAAACCCAACGAAAATACTGATTAATCCAATAGCTACCCAAAGACCGATAACAGGTAATGATGATGTGGATGATAGAAATGCCCAGTTACTTTGCCCCATCAGGCTTGCGATGGCAAAGAAAACAAGAAGTGCGGCGCCCAAACACGCAGCTGAAATGCCGATGTACTTACCGACCTTGTTAGGAATCTGAAGTACTTTATACCGTTCTTCCTCGAGAGCTTTCTCAGTGGCTTTTTCAGCTTTCTTCTGAGGAGCAACTACCGGCTTTGAAGGTGCTTCAACAATTATTTCTTTTTTCTCTTCATTCTCTGCCAGCGACTTCCCTCCAAAGACAACCTCAAAATAATATCAACGTTCTATCATTAAATTGTTTTTGCTTCAATTTTTGGTGCCAGCAACTGATAAGCAGTCATAAATTATAAATTCGCCTCTTACTCACATAAATATGTCAGCAACACGGGTTGAAACTGTGCAGGAAAAAAACCAGAAAACACTTCTACCGTTCGCTCACTGTCCGGGCGTTGAAAACGAGTTGCTTAAAAGCGAGGTCGAAAAAGCCGCAGTATTTTGCTTAGCTGAATTGGATAGAGAAAAAGGCGGAGGACTTTTCAGAAAAAAACTCTCGGAAAAAACGGTTTTCATTGCAGAAGTCTATTACCCTTTCTGGATTGCCTCTTTTAGAGAATTAACTCTTCTTTTTGATGGGTTGAACCTTTCGTCGAATACTCTAACGTTCCCAGCTATTCCTGACATCAAAATTTTTACAGATAATGTGAACGATAGATCATCAACTCGTCAAAGCTATTCGAATTTTCTTTCAGACCACGTTGAATATTTCCAGAATTCGAATGGTGAAAAAACCAAAGTCGTAGAGGGTCTTATTTCCGATTTGGACTTTATTAGAGAATTCTCGGAATACGTAAAAGAAGGAACAACGACTGAAAAACCGGTTGTTGATGGAGTTTTGATTTCACCGGCATTTACCGAAAAACTGCTCATTACTAATGTCAAAGAACTAGAAGAGTCATATGCAGAAGTTGCTCAAGAGGGCGCGGACCTTAGCGGGATAATTAAACTTTTAAACGCAAAAACTCAAAGGTTCATAGCTGGGTTGCAAGAGGAGATTACTGCCATTGAGAAAAAATTTGTTGGACAAATCGAAGATGCTGAAGCGGCTTTGGCGAAAAAGAAATCCCAAATAAACAATGATTACTCAGAAAAAGTTACTGAATTGTCGAACAAGTTTGAACAGGAAACCGTAGCGTTAAGCAAAGAAGTTATCAAGCTTGAAAAGGAAAGAGAAAATTTAAGCTCCGAGATTGAGCATGTCGAAGCTGAAATAAAAACTGCCATAATCAATAAAGATGACGGCTTGGAGCAGAAATGGAAAGAAAAAAGAAACGAATTAAAGGGCAAGCTTCCTGACATTGCGTCAACAATCAAAAATCTGCAGGAAAAGATTCAGGCTATTGAAGAAAACAAGAAAAATGAGCTTTTTCAAGCTCGGCAAGAAAATGATGCAGAATTAAAGAATGCTGGAAAGGATCTTCAAGAAATTGAGTCTACTCGAGATGCTGAGAAAAAAAACTGTCAAGACGAGATGGAAAAGATAGAAGAGTTGACTTCAAAAATAAACGGGGATATTGATAAGCTGTCGAAAATGATGGAGACAGCTTTGGGACGTTTTGATAGCTTGGGGATTCGCCAGGAAGAAGCGTCTTTTACGTTGGTTTACATGCCGTTCTATTTGTCTAGCCACTTGTCGGACTCTAAGAAGCGATTCAACTATGTGGCTCCTTCAATCGTGAGTAGCATGGATATTAATGCGCGGTTAAAGGCAATTGGCAAAAAGAAAATCACTCTGTTACTTCAGCCTCGATCGCAAAAATTAATCTCGATCCTGAACAACTTTGTAGTTATGCTTGGAGAGAACGTGGCCTTTAGTCATGAGATTAATGAAGCCTGCAGCAAAGTTGACTTGATGCGGTCAAAAGAATCAGTTGAGTCAATTAAGAATGGACTGAGCGAATTGAAAACGCAGGGATGGTTGTCAGACGACGAGTTTGTTTTCTTTGGACAGGTTCTTACGTAACTTGTTTGTCCATGTTTTGCTCCTCGTCGTTGTTTTGTGTTTTCTTTCTTTTGTCGCGGTGTGCGTTTAAGTTGAAATAGCCTGTTATGATTAAGATAATGCTGAAGAAGAATTGAACGTAGCTGGGTATGAAAGGTATAAGTGATTGTGCAAGTCCAGCCAGATTCATTAATGAAAATACCGCGATAGAAATGCCGGTGCCAATTCCTATTCCGCCCAAAGCTATTTGTACACGGAATCTACCGACCATTCTCAAATAATATGACCCTAATACGATGGCCGTTATCCCTAGTGCAGAAGTTAAAGCATCCGATGCATTTCCATCTCCGAAGAGTACAGGAACAACTAGTAAAGATAGGGAAAGGATTACCCCCAAAATGGGCGTGATCGGGTAAAGTGGAGTCTTAAAAGGTCGGTCCATGTGCGGCATTGTCTTTCTTAATCGTATCAGCGAAAGATTGACTAGAGCGAAGACCAATAGCGATCCAAAACTGGCAGCGTACCCAAGAAATGGAACGGCACCTAACACACTTAAAGCCATAATCAGAAGCGACCCAATAATTGCAGCTATATAAAAAGTCCCAAATCGCGCATGAATTGACAATAGAATTTTGGGGAAATATCCATCTCGACTCATTCCTCGGGCAATACTAGATTGTACAGACAGAGCAGTTCCCAACGCTGACAGACAAGCCACCATTCCAGCTATTGCAAAAATTATGCCGCCGTAACCCCCGAATATGCTGTTGGCCGCCCAGTTTAGAAGCGGGATTTGCTGGGCCGTTTCCGTGGAACTCACGGTTCCTATTGCCACGAGGGCAAGCAAAATGTAAAGTGGAATTATTATAACTGCTGACAAAATCAAGGCTCTAGGGATGTCTTTTCCAGGTTTTTCTGCGTTAGCGGCGCTTGCTATGAGGGCTTTTGTTCCTATAAACATTGGGAAGACAAATACGGTAGCCGCAAATACTCCTGAAGCTCCTACTGAAAGTGGTGACGAGAACAGGTTGGCTTGAACTATTCCATGAATAAATCCTCCGATGATGAATCCGACGAACAGAAGGATAAAGGAGATAACGATTATGCTACCAGCGCTCCTAGAGCCTTTAACCTCTAATACGCCCATAACTGCAATTATGAGTATGGCAAGAATCCATGATTGGTTTAGAATTGCTGTTTGTGCCTGAGGAGAAATTATTGAAGCCAAATAGGCGAGCTGCAAGACGAAAGCAACAGCAGCTAATGCAGCGGCGAAAATGGCGGCAAGCCACCTAAAGCAGCCAAATATGAACCCGACATAGCCGCCGTAGGCTGTTTTTATGTAGGTGTATTCGCCGCCCACTAGTGGCATGGCGGCACCGAGCTCACAGTAACTTAGCATGATTAGGAGGTTTATGAGTCCGCCTAAGGCAAGAGCAAAGACGATTGCAGGTCCAGCAAGATGAAAATAAGCGTAGTTAAGAAGCACAAAAATTTCGAAACCTATCGCGCCGCTAAGGCCAGCTATTACGATGTCGAATAATCCAAGGCCCTTTGTTTTTTTCATATAATTTAGCCCCTTATCCTCGTGACTCCCACCAATCGTAAATTAAAAAAAGCCCTCCCGCCAAAGAGATAATACCAATGGCCAGAAGAACAACAACGTAGAAGCTTAAGGAATCTTTGGGAATATTCAAAGATTGAACATTGAACACGTCAAACTTAATAATTAGTGCTGAAATTATGGCTAAGAAAGCCAGCAGAGTCTGAACTGATCCAAATACAAGTTTTGTTGTTATTTTCTTTCTGATCAATCAGACGCCAATCTAATGTGTAAACGCTTTAAGTATATAATTAATTCTGCACTGTCCAAAAACCAAAGTTCAAGGTCTCGAATTAAAGCATGCAATGCCTAAAATAAGAGTTATTCTTCGATCAATGGAAAGCTATTGGGGTAAACCAAAAGCATATATTTCGCTAGGTTCAGGTTAAGATCCAAGTAAAGCGGCTGATCGGCCTCTTTGATTTTAGACTGGACAAGCATAGAAAAGAAATTTATTCTTCTCTTAAGCTTGATTAATTGTCTCGCTTTGGCAAAACAACTCCCAAGGGGATTTTAACTCTGCAATTCAGTATAATTACTGATTCTCTAATAGTTTTATTCGCAGCCCTTTTGATGGGTGAGGTATTTGAGCAGGCACGACTGCCTTCAGTTGCTGGAGAAATTCTAAGCGGAATGATTGTCGGTCCAACGATTTTGGGTCTTGTTGCAACCACCACCGAAATAGAGGCGGTTTCCTCTATAGCTCTTTTTTTCATCGTCTTTCACATAGGTTTTGAAATGAATACGCAAATGGTGAGAAAGAAATTAACGGGCGCTTCTTTACTTTCAATAACGAGTTTTTTGGTTCCATTAGTCATAACTTCTCTCGCAGCGATTTTTCTGTTACCATTTGGAACTCAAATGAACCTCATAGTAGCGCTGGCTATTTCTGTGCCCTCTATTTCCATCGTGTCAGTTCTTGTACTGAAGTATGATTTACTCAGCACAAACACAGGCCAATTAATTCTTGCTTCTGTAACTATATCAGATGTTTTAGCTTTCATCATTCTTGCTGGAGTTACCCGCCCGTTTTCAGCAACATTAACGATTATTTTGGAGACTCTGGCTTTTGTTTTAGTTTTTGCTTTAGTTGACTTTGTTTTAAACAGAAAACCCGCAAGTTTCCTAACCGTGCTTCAAAAAATTTCTCGGTATTTCAAGAGAGAGGATTTCTCGATTGCTTTTTTGATAATTGTTGGCTTGACTTTCTCATTCGTATTTCAAAGCATCGGTTTAAGTTATATTTTAGGCCCTTTTTTCGCGGGTTTACTTTTTCACGACGGGCTCATTGGTAGGAAAGCTTTTGACAGGGTTTCTCAAACGATGGGAACTATGAACAAAGTATTTTTTGTCCCTCTTTTTTTTGGGTTTGCGGGGGTGGAAGTTAGTCTTCTCGGAATTAACGCTTCTCTCTATGCAGCCTTAGCAATTATGATAATAATTGCGTTGGGTGTAGGAATTGCACTATCTTACTGGATTACGAGAAGATCGTTGCAGTGTAAAATGACTTTGTCGCCTAGACAGACCGCGGCAATTTTAGGAGGAAGAGGCGCTATAGGAATCGTTATAGCGTCTGTTGCATTAAGCGACGGAGTACTAAACAATAACGGTTTTGCAATGGTTGTTCTAGCGACACTAATTACTTCTTTAGTTGTTCCATTTGTCACTGGAACCCCAAGAAAGGACCATCAAGATGAAATAAAAAAAGAGTGCGGTTAACAGGGTTAATCGGGGGGTAAAGTGCCAATAGTGTTCTCAAGCAAAAAGGTATTTTTCCATGACTAAAAAACAGATTGCAGAGGGATACTGCAAAGGTAAGGCCTTGGCAATGCATTTACAGTTAGCACATCAACTTGAAAAGGCTACTCAAAAATGGAAAAACCATGTATACTAAAAAAAGATCAATGTGTGAATTGCCACAGTCATTTCTCAGCTATCAGGCCATTTGTGAAAACGGTCATCATTTCTAGACATTTAACTAAGGACCTAAGAAATGAAGAGGAAGCGCAATCAATACTCAAAGATGTTCTAGATTGCTCCAACACTGATTTTACGAATTGTGCAAATTTGAAGCGAGGGGAGTCTAAGTTTTAGAGCAAAAAAAAGAAGATACACACGTAGTTTATTGTGTTGACAAGTAATAGTGAATTATATTTTTAAGAGCATTCCTTTGTTCTATTTATGAAATTTAATTCCCGTGTGGTCAAGAAGCTTGTAGAGTCGAACTTTTGCGAAGTCTGTCACAATAAACAAGGAAAGCGCATATCCCCAAACGAGAAGAGCTAGTCCCCACCCCATTGGAGGAAGCAAAATTCCATAGACGGTAATTATTGTAGCCACCATTTGAGTAATTATGACTGCAAACAAAAGAGGCTTGGCAGGTTTTACGGACCAAAAATGACCCCTAGTTCTCGCGACAAACACAGTCAAATGGCCTGCCACGGAGAGTTTTAGATAAATGAAAGACTGCAACACAAGGGGATTTAGCTTGAACACCAGTAATCCGATATAGAGAATCCCGAAGGATGAAAACACTCCGATTATCCCGAGAAAAGTCGCCATGCCCAACAAAGTCCGCATGTCCCATTTCTCAGGTTTATCCGAGTACTTCACGTTATCATAAGCTATGGTCATTATCGGAAGGTCATTTAGAAGCGCCAACAAAACCAACATCAAAGCAGTAACAGGGTAAAACTGGAAAATGACAATTGACGCAGTCATAAAAAGCAAAACCCGTATGGTTTCGGCGATGCGGTACGTTCCGTAATTCGTCATACGCTGGAAAATCTTGCGACTCTCCTTAATCGCATCGATAATAACAGAAAGACCAGGCTTAGTCAAAACTATATCCGCCGCCGACTTTGCAGCATCCGTAGCACCCTCAACAGCAATACCCGCATTAGCCCTCTTCAAAGCAGGCGCATCATTAACCCCATCCCCAGTCATACCCACAACATGCCCTCCATTTTGAAGAAGCTCAACAATATGATATTTATGCTCAGGAAAAACCTCAGCAAACCCCTCAGCTCCCTCAACAACATCCTGCGCATCTCTTTCATGCGACAACCCCATAAAAGCATCAGGAAGCACAATAGAAGTCCCCAAATTCACCTCAGAAGATATCTCTCTGGCGATAGCTATATGGTCCCCAGTAACCATTTTCACGCTAACACCCATCGACTGAGCAGTCTTTATCGTCTGAGCCGAATCTTCCCGCGGCGGATCAAACAACGCAATTAAACCCACAAATCGCCACCTACCCCCCTTGTCAGTTTGAGCCACACCCAAAGCACGATACCCTTTCACAGCGAACCCATTCACATCTTCAGTCAATTCATCGTTAATTGACTCCTTATCGTCAATCAAAGCCAAAATCGCCTGAGGAGCACCCTTAGTAACCTTAAACCGACCCCCATCTTCCTGCACGGTTGCCTCAGTTCTCTTTACCACAGGGTCAAAAGGCTTAAAACCAGTCACTTCAATACCATTAATTCTGTCTTCAATAGCAGCCGTGCTCCTGGTTTTTGCAAAGATCGCTTTGTCAATGGGATCTTGATCTTCCTCTCTTGAAGCCAGCGCACCAAACAGCAACACATCATTCTCTGAGAATCCACCATAAGGCTTGGTTCCGCCCAAAGTGAGCTCGTTCTTAGTGATAGTACCAGTTTTGTCAGAGCACAACACATCCATACTTGCCATCTCCTCAATTGCAACCAACTTACTAACAATAGCTTCCTTTTTCGCCAGCGCTATAGCACCTATAGCCATAGTAACAGAGAGAACCGCGGGAAGCGCAGCAGGTATACCTGCAACAGTCAAAATCAGCGCAAACTGAATAATATCTAAGATGTTTTGACCCCGAAAAATCGATACAAAAGCGATAATTAACACAAGTCCTATCGCGAGGAAAATAAGGTAATCACCTATTTTGCTGATGGCTTTTTGAAAGTGACTTGGGGTTTGAGCTTGCTCAACGAGTTTAGCAGTTTTGCCAAAAAAGGTTTTGGCGGCAGTGTTAACAACGAGTGCATTCATTTCACCCTGCTTAACGATTGAGCTTGCATACCCTATATCGGAGAGACGCTTCTCCACAGGAAGAGACTCACCAGTCAACGCAGATTCATCAGTTAAAAGATAATCTCCATCAACAAGCTTTACGTCAGCAGGAACAACATCGCCCAAACGCAACCGAACAACATCACCTGGCACCAGCACTCCAGCCGACAACTCCAGCCACTTCCCATCCCGCAGAACACGAGCCTTTATAGCAAGCCTTTGTTTCAGCAGTTCAATAGCGTTGCCTGCTTTGCGTTCCTGCCACGAACCAACAACGGCGTTTACCATTAACAACGTCAAAATTATTGCAAAATCAGGCCACCGCTGAATAACCCCAGACATTATCACTGCCGCCTCAATCATCCAAGGAATTGGACCCCAAAAATAACGTAGAAACTTTAGGAGCGGGTTAACTTTTTTCTCCTGAATTTCATTAGGACCATACAGCTGAAGTCGCTTTTCCGCTTCAGAGGAAGAAAGACCTTTCCGATTCGCCGACAGCTTCTTTAGCAATTCATCAATATCGGTTTTTTTTGCCTCTTCAGTGGTTATAGAATTCTGGTCCATAAGTTTTCTGCCTCTCTCAAATCCAGGAGCCATTGATTTTCCAAGATCACATTAGAGATAGGCGTCCGTTGTGTACCTTCGCATCATCCGATGAGTATTAAAATAGTAAGCAACTTTACCTATAGAGTTTTTCATTAAATCTATCCAAGTATCTCGCTGTTGATAGAATTTTGGGATAATGAGATATTCGAGTTTGTTGTATAGATCTGATAGTTCTCTTTTCCTTGTTTCTTGTTCATTAAGCCCTTGATTACGAGAAGGGCCTATAGCCCAACCGGTGAGACCTTCCACGCAACCCTCTATCCACCATCCGTCTAAAACGCTAAAGTTGACTACACCGTTATGCGCTGCCTTCATCCCGCTTGTTCCGGAAGCCTCATACGGAGGCAAAGGCGTGTTCAGCCAAACGTCAACGCCCGAAGTCAGTTTTCCAGCCATTTCCATGTTGTAATTTTCAAGATAAACTATTTTTATTTCGCCTTTCAAACGTTCCATATACTGGTAAATTTCTTTGATGAGAGTTTTTCCAAGTTCGTCTTTTGGATGTGCTTTCCCAGCAAAAATTAATTGAATATCGCCTTGACTCTTGATTTCTTCTAATTTTTCTATATCTGAAAAAATCATTGTTGCTCGCTTATATTCAGTGGCTCTTCTCGCAAAGCCCAGTGTCAAAACTTCAGTATCCATCTGGAGCCCTGAAGTGTCGTGAACAAAGTCTAGCAAATCCTGCTTCGCTTTCACATGAGCCTCCCACAATTCCTCATCGGGAATAGCATCTACTCTAACGAGGAGCTCAGGTTCGTTAGCCCATCTGTTAATGTGTTTGTCGAATAGCCTTCTAAAGTGGCCGCATGTCCAGGTGTAAGAATGAACACCGTTAGTTATTTCTTGTATATGGTATCCCGGAAAAAGTCTTCTTGAGTATTCCATGTGTGCTTCGGTAACGCCGTTTGTGTATTTGCTAAGATTTAGGGCCAAGAGTGTCATGTTCAATTGGTCTTGTCCGCCGTATTTCTTGAGGATTTCTGAGGGTACCTCAGCATTTAACACTTCTGAGAGAAGGTCATATGAGAATTTGTCAAATGCTGCTGCCACGGGTGTATGAGTTGTAAAAACACATAGATTTTTTACTTTATCAGAGTTCATTTGGTTCTTTTTCAATAGTTCCAGAGTGAGAAGACTAGAATGCCCTTCGTTCATGTGGTACTTTTTAACAGTTATATTCAATGCCTCAAGGATACGAAGCCCGCCTATCCCAAGCACTATTTCTTGTTTCAGCCGATATGTTTCGCCATCGCCGTAAAGGAAATCAGTAATTCTCCTGTCCTCCGAGTCGTTTCCTTCAATGTCGGTTGTTAGAAACAGCACGGGAATGGTGCCACCAGTTAAGCTTTCTTGTTCATAGACCCAGACTCCAATTTTGACATTCCTTCCTGCAATCTTAACTGTCGCTGTTTCTGGTAAGAGCTTCATGAGCTTTGATGGTTCCCATTCTTCGGGGTATTCCAATTGTCGCCCGTCAAGGGTTATTTTCTGCCTCAAATAGCCCTTTTTGCTGACTAAGGTTACTGCAACCAATGGTATTCTCAAGTCAGCGCTTGATCGAACTACGTCGCCTGCTAGAACACCCAATCCTCCGCTGTAGGTAGGCATGTCAGCGTTTATGCCGATTTCCATAGAAAAATAAGCCACTTTTGGGCCTTCAATGAAGCTGCTCATGCAATATTCGCTGTCAAAATAATACTGCCGCCCCAAAAATTTCGTGCTGAAGGGGGTTTTTTTGGGGTCTAACGGCATTCCGCAAACGGGATCCTTAATAGACATTAAAAACAACTCCTTGCTGTGAAAAGAGCTCTACTCATCAATAATTAGTTTTTGTATTTCCATTCATTGATCTCGTTGCTTAATCAAAGTCTTTAGGCGCGATTGTTTCCGTAGAGCAATAAGTATTCTGTAAAAAAATCCGACAAAGACGCCTAATGGCACCTTTAACTGTTTGCTAAACTTTGCTGTACTACCGAATAGCAGAGAGGCGAACTTAAAATGTTGCGATGATAAAGGCGAAGATTAGCCCAAACAAATACAGCTATTCTCTGTTGATAGTAGAAACGGAAATAACACGGATCCAAAAAGTAGAACCAATATTTCGGTACATCGGCAATTATTTTTTCCTTTCTGAGCAAATAGTAGACAATAACTCAATTTTTTGCGGCGAAGCGACCAATATTGGACATCTCTTCGAAGTTTCCATTGCGAAATGCTTAATTCTCTTGCCGCATACTCCGTGAGTCCGATGAAAAGCGATGCTCACGACCAAGGCTTCTTACGAAAGAGTCAGTCAATTTTATTCTTTAACTGAAGATTTCACGGCACCGAACTTACCCTGCAACCTCTCGGGTCTAACGGAAAGAAGTTGCGTAATCCAAATATCTGAATTAGGAACCGCAAACCTGCAAAACTGTGTTCCAATCCTTTCAGTAACCTTGAATAATGCACCACAATTAAACCTGGTAAAAGCTGAACCCTGTGAAAATCGAAAAATTCTCAACCATTTTGACGGAGGGGAATTAGGCATGCAAAACACAAGCACACAACAGTCGGGGTATCGAATTCATTTAACGACATAGAAAGGACCCTGAAACGTAATTGCACACAGGCAAATCTATTCCTTTTTCGGGAGAACTACAGTACCTAAGAAAATGGATCACGATCGCTATCTTAATAGGAATAGTGAGCGGTGTAGGAGCCCTCGTATTCGATGAAGCAATAGCTTTCTTTAACGGTCTCCTACTAGGCAACATAGCAGGTTATTACCCGCCCACTCCATTAGGCGAAGGCGGAATACTACCGTCACTTTCGTTTAATCCATACTTGCTCCCTCTCGTAACCACCTTGGGCGGGCTTATCAGCGGCATAATAGTCTTTGGTCTAGCACCCGAGGCGGAAGGCCACGGAACGGATTCCGCGATAGACGCTTTCCATAACAAAAAAGGGTCAATTCGCTCAAGAATCCCGCTGGTCAAACTTTTAGCATCAGCCATAACAATAGGCTCTGGAGGGAGCGCAGGCAGAGAAGGCCCAACTGCGCAAATGGCGGCTGGTTTCGGATCATTCTTAGGCAAAGTTCTGCACCTGAATTACCACGACCGAAGAATCGCGCTTGCAGTAGGCATCGGCGCAGGCATAGGCGCAATTTTCAAAGCGCCTTTCGGCGGTGCCATACTGGCAGCTGAAATCCTGTACATGGGCGATTTTGAAGTTGATGCACTATTTCCTGCGTTTATCGCGTCTACCATCGGCTACAGTATTTTCGGGTATGTTAAAGGCTGGACCCCTATCTTCGGTTCAATGAATCTGGGTTCTTTTCAAGATCCCATTAATCTACCGTTTTATGGAATCTTGGGTATAGCATGCGGTTTAGTTGGCATAATTTACGTCACGAGTTTCTATGGAATAAAAGATGCGTTTCAGCGTCTTAAAATTCCAAAATTCATCAAACCCGCCATAGGCGGACTCGCAGTAGGTCTTATTGCCTTGTGTTTCCCGCAGATATTAGGAGTAGGTTACGGCTGGCTCCAAATTATAATGAATGGAAACTTTACGCTCTTGCCCCTAATTGTTCTTCCAATTATCATAGGACTAAAAATTGTTGCAACTTCGCTTACTGTAGGGTCAGGTGGAAGCGGTGGAGTTTTTGGTCCAGCATTGGTGATTGGAGGTATGGTTGGGGCGATAGTTTGGGCCCTCTTTAATAGTATAGTTCCAAACTTTCAACCGAGTGTAGCGGTATTTGTCATAGTTGGCATGATGGCCTTTTTCGGAGGTGTGGGAAAAGTACCTGTCGCAGTGATATTAATGGCAAGTGAAATGACTGGAACATACACGCTTCTAGTGCCTTCTATGATAGCGACGGCTATTGCGTATATAATCACTGGCAAAAATACAATTTACAAAAGTCAACTGCACTCTAGAGCTGAATCTCCTGCTCACCGGGGAGAGTATTCTATCCCGCTCTTGCAGAAACTGTCTGTAAAAGACGCTATGACCAACCACGTGATTACGGCAAACCCTGACATGCTAGTTTCAGAAGTCGCAGAGACCATGAAGAAAAATGGAATACGCGGCCTTCCCGTGACAAACCGGCAGGATGAACTTGTAGGAATAATCACCCTCAACGACATTCTGCAGATTCACCCAGACAAAAGAAGCAAGGAGACTGTGGGAGCCACCATGACAAAAGACCCAGTTGTAACCTACCCAGATGAGAACTTACTTTACATTGTAGAACAATTAACGGGCAATCAAATAGGACGGCTACCTGTTGTCAACCCCAACAACAAGAAACACATAATAGGCATAGTTACCCGAGAAGACATCTGGCGAGTCTATAGAATCGAAATCAATTCACGACTAGACGAAGAAGAAAGACTTTCAGGCAGCGTAGAAAAAACGTAAAACCCGCCATAATCGCATCGCTGACTTTGAACCGAATCCTGGAAGAAGCATTTAAAAGGATTAGCTAGCCGACTTTCGGATTATCTCGCTTTTGCGGTACGGAGTGGCCATCCGTCACATTTAGATGGTTGTTGAGAACGCTAAAACGCTCTTTGCAGAGCAAGCAATAAAGTGGAAACTGCTCCCGAATAGTTGTAACGGCACCTCCTGCAAGGCAGATAACGTGTTTTGGGCTATGACATTTAGGACACTTTGCAGCTTTTAACATTTGAGACAGGTCCTCCTTAGCTCACAAAGTATGCGTGTTTGATTTTTAGATTTTGTCCTCATTAACCTGCGAATTTTAACCTCATAATACGTGAAGCTCATCATTAACGTGCTTGTGCCCAACGCTGTTGAGAGCATGATTGTGTTAATCATTCTTTTTCACCCGTAAATGCTGGAAGCAAACAAGCTTTGTGGCGATTTTTGCTTTGTTTTCCCCAGCCTTTCACTAAGTCCCTCGTTTATTGAAAAAGACTAATGTCCAAACAAATATAAACTTAGTTGATATATTTTCATAAAAGTTATGCAAAAACAGCACACATGTCACAGAAAATAACAAAGACACGACAAATAAACAAAATCATAAGCTAAAAACAACAAAACATAATCAAAGCTTAAAAAGTAAGAAAGTAATGATGAAAAAAACCGTTCTTTTAAAAAACCATATGTTAAACGAAGCACTACAAGCATTTACTGTGTGGTGGGCCGGACCGGATTCGGACCGGCGACCTTCTGCACGTCAAGCAGATGTCCTAACCAGGCTAGACGACCGGCCCACGTTTATGTTGTGCTACAAGTTTTCGGTTTCCGATGTATTTATGGGTTTTGCGCACCGTAACCCAACTGGGCGGAGAAAGCATCTTTAGAAACAAGAGATAGCCATGTGAAAACGGGCTGATTTTTCATAGACCGCCAAATGCTGAAACTTAGATAGGCGGCTCTGCGTTTTTTGTAGAATGTGTTGACCAAAAAACATTATACAGAAAAGAAAAACTTGAGTTTAGGGTGGAAGCCTACTTGTTTGCTCGCCATGCATTCCCCAATTTGACTTTGGAACATCGTGGATTATTACCTGCACTTGGTTTGCTGTTACGCCGATTTCTTCGAAAGCTCGAGTTATTCCTTTTATCAAGGTGGCTTTTTGGTCATCTGTTTTTCCGGCCCAAGTTTCAACTATGACTATTGGCATGTTGCGGTTCACCTCCACCGCGGAAACTGCGTTGTAACATTGCGAACTGTTGTTTTAACGTTTTCTGTGCTTCGCAATTAGTAATATGTCGGAAAACGCAAGCTGACTATTAAGGCTTAACAGAGAAAATCAAAGTCGACCGAGAACGAAAGGAGAAAGCTTACAATGATGCACGTAAGAACTTACCCGACTTTGCTAGTAGTCCTGATGGGTTCCATCGACTGCATAACTACAGTTATCGGTACACTCTACTTTGGAGCGGTTGAGCTTAACCCATTCATAGCCGGCGTTGTGAGCACAAGCTTGGCAGCCTTTGTAGTTTTGAAGTTAACCACAACTGTCATGGTATGTTTGATTTTTTTTCAGGCAGAAAAAATTCTAATGAGAACACAAGACAAAACGAGCAAGGCCTTCTCATTGACGCGAAAATTGCTCAAAGTCGCATATGCAGGGGTAATTGTGTTTCTGGTCGTGGTGGTGGCGAACAACTCTATCGTTCTGGCAAACGCCCTTTGAACCTCTAACAGAACGTCTTTTAGTTGCGCTAACATAAACCTTTCAAATGCCACCAGAACAGTCCGCCCAAGACAACTTCAAACCTTCAATTGTTTACCTCATTCTTAACAAGCAAACAGAAGAAGCTCTGAAAATGCTATCGCTAAACTATGGTGTAGCTGTTCCCAAGCTCAAAGTAGGTTTACCAAAAGGACACAATCGAACCGCTTATGGAACCTACAACGCACAGAAACAAACTATCTGCGTTCTGGACAGTGAAATTTTCAGCAACCCCTTTGTGATTCTGCATGAGTTCTACCATCACTTGCGAAGCAAGAGCGTGGATAAACAGCACAAGGGAACGGAGAAGAACGCCGACAAATTCGCTGTCGAATTTATCCGAGAATACCAAGCATTAGCCGCAAAAGCCGCTTCAGGCAACGGCATTTAACGGTTATCCATGCTCTCCTCGGTTATTTGCAGATGCATTTTTTCGCCGTTACTGTCATAAACCGCGATACAACCTTCCCCTTGGAAGGGGTAACCCACAATCATCAAAATCCTCCCGAAAAAATGATTCATATCCACGTGGCTAGGCGAAATATTTCCAGAAGGGTGACTGTGGACGGTTCCAACAAGGCTGAAGTCACCGGGCAGCATGTAGGGGTTGAAGTGGGCGAATCCTTCGCCGTGAACCGCAAACGGAGCCAAAACCAAATCTGAAACGTAAATTATACCTTTTCGTTTTTTACCTCGTAAAAGCAGGAAGCTTTCTCGCGGGTAAAGCTGCTTTGCACCTGCGTATATGGCGTCTAGGATTTCACGCGGAAGAGTAACTACTGTGTCTCCAGGCATGTCAAACCAGAGTATCATTTGGGTTAATTACTTTTACCTATAATTTCAGAGGTTTACGCTTATGTCAACTTCATCATGCCATCCTAAACAGCAACTGGTATTTCTTGAAGAACACATAAAATAAGTGATCGCCCACTTTTGACAGGAAGATTCCCGCGTTATTCGAAACACTAGCGATATTACGTGAAGATTTTCATCAGCCTAACAGAGATATTTAAGATTCTCGATTTTTGATCTCCAAAAAACATATTGATTTTTGGTCTTTCTTATTCACAAGCTTTTTCAAGGAACAAAGTGACACAAAATTAACGTTGACAGAGCTCTGTTGCTACTTTGGGGCATAGTCTCGCTCAACATCCCTTCTAAAACCGATAACATTCCTCACTTTTTGGATTAAGGCAGTTTCTTCAGGGTTTTTTTCGGGTGTCTTTCCGTTTGCAGGTGGAGGGATTTCTGCTTGTTTGGACTCTTTCAGAAAGTTTTTTTCCTTAGCAGCATCTTTGTCGTATATTATCCTCATCCACACCGGAGTTAGGATAGTTGTTATAATCACCATGCTTACAATCGCGGAGTATGTGCTTTGGGTTATTACTTGGGCGGTGATAGCAACTCCTGCTACTATTAACCCGACTTCGCCACGTGAAATCATGCCTATACCCACCTTGAGGCCTTTACTGCGATCTTTGAGGAGCAGCGCAGACGGGATGCCGCAGCCAATCAATTTGCTGGCGACTGCAACTATCATGAGGACAGCAAAGAATGCGTAGAAGGATAAGTCTGAGGTTACAAAGCTTCGATAGTTGAATTCTGCACCTGCAAGGGCGAAGAAGACGGGTGAGAAAATTACGCTTATCTTCTTTGCATATTCACGTATCTTTGTAATAGCTTGGGAGCTTGCTACGGCCATACCGGCCGCGAAAGCGCCAACAATTGGCGATAAGCCAATTAAGGCCGCTACTGCTGCGGCGCCGAAGCATGATGCGGTTGCTGCGGCTTCTACTGTTTCCTCTGATTTGCCGTGTGCAGTTAGGTTGATTACGCGTGGAAGAATGGGGGAGATTACAAGCACTAGAACCAACCATAAGGCAAGTGACTCTAAAACCACAAAAACGACGTTTAATGGGTCTATTGCTGTCCCGCTAGAAATGAAAGAAATAATAACTCCCAATATGGCAAGGCCCAAAATGTCGTCTACGACAGCTGCGCCTATGATGACTTTTGACTCGACAGCGTGTATCTTGCCCATCTCTATGAGAACAAGGGAAGTGATGGAAACGCTGGTTGCAACCAAAGCAGAAGCAATAACCATGCTTGCGATTGCGTCAAAACCTAGCAGAGCTGAAACGCCGTAGCCTAGCAGGAATGGTATGATGACTCCCAGTGTTCCAGTTATGAAAGATGCTGAACCGACATGTCGAAACTCAGTAAAAGTCATTTCTAAACCGGCGGCAAACAGAATAAGGATACCGCCAATCTCTCCGAACGCACGAACGATATCATTTATCTGAATTATAGGGCTACCTGCAACTGCAATTACTGAGCCTAGGGCAAATGGCCCCAAAATGATGCCTGCAAATAATTCACCTAGAACTGAAGGCAGCTTTAATTTACCGAAAAGTTCGCCCAGAACTTTCGCTGAGAAAACCAAAATACAAATTGTCACGATAGCTCTCAGTACAGGATCTAAGGCCACTTTTCATTCACCTTCGAACTTTCCTCATCTATGGGCTGAAACGGGTGTAATTTCATGAAGTTAGATTTAACTTTTGCCTTCCAAAAGAAAAACAAACAAGAATTCATCAGATCAAAAAAGAACTAGCCCAAGAAGGCAGAATTTAGATGCTCCTAGCTTTCTTTGTAAGGCGGCCTTCACGGTCCATTTCGCCCCGGCGAATCCTAGTAGTTGATATGGGCCCGCAGTTCTGCGAGGGAACCATGTTAATGGCAACTATCACCAAAGTTGGTAATCCAGCTTTTTTTCGGCGATCATTGATTTGCTCTGCCGTGGGTTTAGTTTCCTCGCTTACAACTAAGGCTTCTATCGCAGAGTCTTTCACGGTGGAACCGTAGGCGTCAAACAATGGGACAATCTCAGCTCGCTTCAACAACCCCAAATCCCCCAGAAATGATTTCACCCCTGCCTGTCGCTCCTCGTAAGACGCAGTCACATGGGGCTTGCTAAGCTTTGAAACAAGCTCATCAGATGACAAACCTATTACCACACGGTCGCCTATCTCGAAGGCTTCCATAAGAAGGGTTTTGTGTCCTCGGTGAAGTTCATCAAATGTCCCGCCGACGGCAACTTTCTCAAACTTCTTCATGCCTTCCCCACCAGCCTTGCTCCTTGGAAATCAAGCTTGCTTACAATTATGCGCTCTTTGGGTAAAACTTGCTTAAAAGCTTCCACTACACCTGTTGCGTTCTCTTCAAGGACAACTGCATGAACTGCCTCACCAACCATATTTTGAGCGGCGCCCACTGCTCCCGCTTTCTTTGCCAAATTCACAAGTTGAGAAACGCTCTCCGTAGCGAAGCCGGCATCTTGAGAAAATTGCCAACAACAGTCCAAAAAATTCTCCAGTGAAGGATCATCTAAAATTTTAGCCAATGTTTTTTTTCCAAAGCGGTTGACTCCTTCTCGCTTCTCCGGAGAGGAAAGAACAGATTCTTTCGACACACTTTTGAAGATGCCGGCAACTGTCACGTATTCTGGAGGTAACGGGATGCGGTCAATTACGCAGTTCCCGGGCGCACCCGGTTCAACGACGAGAACGCAACCGCCGCATGTTGCTAGAGAACTTACTGTTCCCAAACCGGTTTGGCAACGAATTTCAGCTATGTGGGCTGCTCGTCCCACCTGATTAAATGTTAAGGGTAAACCTAAAGCCTCTTTAAGCGCTAACCCAGCCGTCAAAGCTCCGCCTGCGCTTGTTCCGAAGCCTGCGCCGATTGGGACTTCAATTTGGTGCTCTGCTATAACTTCGTATAGGTCTTTTGCTCCTGAAAGCAACGTCTTCAGCACTGTTGTTGTGGTTTTAGCTTCGGGTGCTGGTTTCCCATTGATGAAAACTTGAATGGAGCAGGCTTTTGCAGAAGAAACTGAGACTTTAGTCAAGACGCCTTTTTGAAGCCCAAAACCTCCGCCTCTCGCGCCTACTCGTTCCAAATTGACGATTGGTTCACCGTTGTCTGTTCGGTCGCAGATTTCGAAGAAGCTTGAGATTCCCGCAGGAGCAAAGGCTTGTGCGGCTTTTTTCAAAGCTGTTCCCTTGTGTCCTCTTTGCGGTTAAGGTTTGGAAACGCCTTGTAAATCACCGAGATTATGGGTGG
This sequence comes from Candidatus Bathyarchaeota archaeon, assembly GCA_963760905.1. Taxonomy (GTDB): domain Archaea; phylum Thermoproteota; class Bathyarchaeia; order Bathyarchaeales; family Bathycorpusculaceae; genus JADGNF01. Next base: position 369,965 of record CAVXEQ010000001.1, on the reverse strand, counting down.
ACCAAGGATTAACAGAAAGGGAATCTCAGTGGTGAATGTCCAAATAAAATATGCAAGACCACTACCCAAACTGAGCGCTATTGAATTTGGCGCAAAATACTGGAAATAAACTGGCACCATGAGGCCAATTACTGCACTACCGACAAGTAAGCCGATTACTGAACTGACATTGTAACTTTGCCATTTCTGAACAATCCGCTTCTTTGTAAGCAAAGCAAAAACTAGAAAAATGACGTAACTCGCTGCAACTATGGCCACGTAGATAAAATCAGTGTAAACGTATGCAATCCACAAAAGCAAGCCAGTAATTATGCTGTACCCTATCACTGAAGGCATCCAACTGATTTTCTTTTTTGCAATATACCCTATTAGCCAGTAGCAAGCAAAGTTCGCTGTTACGCCAGCCATAAGGCTCAGCACAGGATTGCCATTAAGAACAAGATCATTCGCAAATATCCCCAGAGCAGCACCTAAACCGCCAACCCACGGTCCGAAAACAACTGCAAAGATTGCGGGAATAACTGCTTGAGGCCAAAATCGCACTGGACCAAAGCTCAATGGAACAAAGGAGGAAAACAGTATACCTGCAGCAACGTACAAAGCTGCATTCAATGCGAAAGCTGCAACATTAATCGTTTTCGTGAGTGGTCCTCTCTATTAAGCTGAACACTGAAAACTTGGCTTCCAAATAAGTATTCCGTATGTAATGTTTAAACATGTATAAACAAAACATCGTTTGTTGAAATTGCACTTTCACGTAAGAGTCAGCTATTGCCAACTCCAAACTCATGCTAATGCGTCACTTATGTATCTCGTCTGAACAATACTAAGCGTCCACGTTTTTAGGAGTATTTCCTAGAGGTAATTCAGACGAATTTCTTTCGATTTTAGACAAATATCTTGAGGGAAAAATTTGTATTTTTTCAAAAAAAGAAATGTAGGTGTGATCGTCAATGTTTGCTTCAATTTCTAAGAATTGGTTTCCAGTCGTTTAGCATCAGACTAAGCAAAATTAAGGAAAAACCAACAAACACAAAAATGATTGCATAAAACTTTGAGGTATCGTTAAGCATACCAAAAGCGGCAGCAGCCAGAACTACCAAAGCGCCTACTAACACTACGAATCCCAACAGCCATAGTCCGATGACAACCCTTTTATTTTAAAAAGAGATCAACGATTGCTCCACAGTGTACACCCACATTTCTCAAAGATTTCTTAACAGTAGGTTCCAATACTATTGTCACCAACCATTCGGCCATGTACCAGTGTGTGGTCCAAAATTCCCTTGGTTCAACGGAAGGAACGCCCAGCCGATATACTGATGTATTTCTCGTTTAATGCATTGACTACCGCAGCAATATTATTTTTGCTATATCTGGTGCTTGCACTTACTTGTTGTAAAATAAGATTTGGACTTAAAGCAAAAAATACAGCTATAATTGCCAAAAGCGTTACGGCTTTCATTGTTTTTATGATTCTTTCATTCATTTTTCGTGTCCTCCGTTTTTATTCGTTCTCTTTCGGTCCCTCCATTGGGACGAGAGGGACATGCCTCCGAGGCAGTCAGTCCTATCTTTGAAACGATTTTTCTATTGCGGTCTCAACAAAATCAATCGCCAAGCAACTCAATTTTGCATTTTTTACATTTGCGTTTAACTGCCGTCAACTCTTATGAGAAGAGCTATTTAGTGCTATACTTTAGAACGACTGTACTAAACCTTTAGTACAAACTGTTCCGCCTTTTTTGGTGGGAATTAAAGAACCAATAATGAAGTATTTTCTTCTTATTTGTAAAAATGGATTAGCTCTTAGCCAAAGGAAAAAAAGAGAAAATTGCGTGTAACCCAAAGGGGTGGTTCAATATTTGCGTAAAATGCTTAAACAAAAAATCCCCCAAGCAAACATTCTGAAACCTATTAGCACCATCTTTTTGTTTGTCCCAATTTATACTCATTTTTTGACACATTTTCTTGCCAGTCACAGTTTCTACGGAAAAACAATTAAAGGGTTTCAAACAAAAACCGGATAGGTGAAGAAGGCTGGGAATAAAAGAGCTTGAAGTTCGGATCGAGCGACTCGCTGCCATGCGTGCCGCGTATGTTTGCTCGCTAAGCGCTACTCCAGAGGAAGATGCAGCAAAGAAGCTGATGGAGTGGGCAAAAGCCAAAGAGATGCTTGGAAAAAGTGGGATGCGACTGTTTGGCAGAAACACTTACCCAACCGACAAACCAAGCCCTCACGGCTACGAATTTTACTTGACTATTGACAACCGTGCAGAAGAATGTGGCGGAATCGAAACAGCTGATGTTCCTGGCGGATTATATGCGGTTCTCAGGTTCAAAAGTCTGGAAAACATTGGGTTTGCGTGGAAGAAACTCTGGAACTGGATTGAAAATAACGGATATGAACATATAGGGTGGCAAAAGGGAAAGAACGGATGGGTTAGTGGATTTGAGGAACAAGTAAACTGGCAGGAGCAGAAGCCTAAGACTGAATGGATTTTTGATTTATGGGTTCAATTGAAAGAATAGCCCACACATAAAACATTCATCGATTAAAGTTTGAAAGCTTGGTAGGGCAAACAACACCAAACGTTTTAGGCTTGGTTAAAAAAGAAAAAAAGATAATTTGAAACAAGGAAGATCAGTTTGCGGCTTAATATCGGCGTGGTGGTCTTCGTTTCGCGTAGCACTCTCGGCAGTAAACTGGCCTGGAACCGTCTGGCTTGAATGGAACTTCACATTCCTTTCCGCAGTCAGCACAGGTTGCCTTGTGCATCTCTTTAGGATACATACTCTTTTTCACTTCCTGTTATCGTTATTTGCGCAAAGGCAGGTTTTGCACGCGCTCTCTATATTACTAATGTCAATTTAAGTTTATCCATACAATTATAGTGCACTTAATCCGGAAATGCAGGACATTACAGAAAATAACAAATATTTATAACCGGAAAAAGTGAAAGGACTATTTTTTGTGGCGTCTAATTCTTTCCTGCTTTTGAGATTTCATGCGCCAGTCTCTTTTCCTTTGCGTCTGAACAGTAAATCTGTCACGGCGGCGATCCGACATCACGTCACCCCGGTAACGGGCAACGTTTCGATAGAATACTTCAGGGCTAATTTTGTTCTCTTTGAGGTCTTCAATATTGAGATTTAGGTCTTTTTTGGCGTCATCCCCGTTTACGTTGTCAAACAATTCTGAGTAGACAAGGAATGCAGCGTGGAACTGAAAATTTAATGGGTCATCAATTTGGAGTTTTTCAGGGGTTGGTTCTTGATTGTTTTGTGGTTGTTCAGTCATCTTAATTCAGTCTTCTTGCAACGCTAAGATGTACGATTTCCTTCTTTATAGCCTTTGCATTAACAGGGAGCAGAAGCTGGTTTGGACGAATCAGTTTGGGTAGGATGAGATTTAAATAACCAGTTCTTTGTAATGTAAAATGATGGTTATTCTTGTTGGTGACTTGAGATGGAAAAATTCTGCAATGAAGCCTACTACAAGTTTTTCAGCACTCTGGCAAACCGAACACGATTAGCCATTTTAGACGTTTTAGAAGATGGACCAAAAACCGTTTCCGAGATTTCAGCGGCGCTCAAACAGGAACCCGCGGTAACCGCTCAAAACCTCAAGCCGCTTACAGAATGTGCATTTCTGCATTCAGAAGGCGTGGGAGAAGAAAAACGGTACTCTCTAAACAAAGAAATTGTTGAACCTCTTGGTCACATTTTAGCCTTTCATGTTGCCAAACATTGCCCTAACCTGCAAAAGTGTATCCCTGAAGAAAAACTAAAAGAATATATGAAAAGAGAAGCCGCAAAAGAAACCTACGTAGAACACGAATAGTAAACGCCTATTTGCCAAGAATCCACCGAAAAAATAGGTTATTCTGAACTCCCAAATGACCCGTGTTCTAGCCTTCCATGAACCCTCTGAAACTCTCTCGAATGCTCAGCTTTTGAGGTACCGTAGACTTCCATGTGCCGTTTCAAGTCTGTTTCAGTGCAGAAACAGCATGCACAGTGCGGACACCTGCAGAGACTGTTCACATTGCTTTCTTGGGCGGGCTTTTCTTCCATAACATAACCTTCTATTGAATTTAGATCTCATACAGACAAAGGTGAATTGGGTTAATAAGAAGTTTGCATCAAACTACCAAGAACGGGGGGATCCAATCAACTGCCACCAAAGGCTAATAGTTATGTAAAAAGCGTAGGCTTTCATGAGCTACTTGAAGCAAGCATTTGGCAAAATTTGAACACAATGCACTTATGAAGGAAGGCCCAACCAAACACAAACAACGTCAGAGTATAGGCGAAATGAAAGACTCTAAAATCATCACTAAAGGCATAATGTTCGATCTTGACGGCACCATACTAGACACGAGATCAGCTTACATTGAAGCCGCAAAAATCACCTTTCAAAGTGTAAGTCAAAAAGCCCCGGAAATGCCGCTTCTGCTTGAGATCCCTAAGCGGTTGGAGCAGAAACAGTCGATTGATGACATTGTGAAAATGGATACTCAAAAATTCTTGGATTTGTATCTGAAAACATTTTACAAAATAGCCCAATATGAGACAAAGCCGGTGCCCTACGCCTTGGAAACCCTTGAAGCATTATCCAAGAAATCGAAGCTTGCCGTCATCACCATGCGGTTCATGCCCAAAGAATTAATCGCCAAGGAGCTAAAGCAATATCAGCTCGACGGGTACTTTGCGCATATAGTAACTGCTTTGGATACGCATAAGCCTAAGCCTTCGCCTGAGGCACTTATTAAAGCTGTAGCCGCGATGGATGTTCAAATGTGCGAATGCGTCATCGTTGGCGACTCTGTCGTTGACGTGCAAGCAGGGAAAGCGGCAGGGGCAAAAACCATTGCCGTCTTAAGCGGATTATATTCCCGTGTGGAACTGTTAAAAGCTGAGCCAAACTTTATAGTAAACGATATTTCTGAAGTGCCGGAAATCATCCAGTAGCGGCATTTTTTTCTCAATTCATATTGCTGAAATTGGAATATTGCAGAAAACTACCTAAACCAGTTATATGGGCGATCGAAAATAAAGTTTAATAAAACCCTCAAACGCATAAGTATAATGGAGAAGGCTTCGGAGCGGAACTGGTAAAATGAACTTTGTTGAAATAGTCTTAACGGAGAAACTGAAGGACGCGGACCCAGCCCTAGACATTTTGGGTTCTGACAGGAAAGTTCTACAAGTCGCTTGTCAAGACTTTACAAACTACCTTAAATTCCAGTGGGAGCTCATCGGCAAAGAAGAAAACAATTTTGAACTCGTCGAAAAAATGGAGACATTCTTCAAGGAAAACCCATCGGAACTTGAGGCGTTCCTAACCGTGTGGGTTGGCATTTGGCTTAAAAAATGGAAGGAACGCGTTAAGCTGCTCATAGGCAATCAGAACCAGAACAAATGGAATAAGGTCGCTAAGACTTTGGCTAATGCTGAACCTTTATGGAGAAACCTGCAGCATAAACAGGAAGTTATGGAAATCGTTGTTGCGACGCTTGTAAAGAACGGAGAAATCTGCGGTACAGAAATTCTTTCGGAAAACCTCTTGAAAATGGAGTTGGGCGAGAAAGCTAACCATAGCATAAACGAGAAAGAGCAGATTCTGAACGTGTTAAACGATGCTCTGAGAAAAGCCCGAGAAATGGCCCAAAGCAGAGGCCCGTTGATCTTTGTCAAAATCGACAAAGGTTATTACGGCGCCGGAAACGAGTAAAAACTCGTCACTTTCACTTTTTCAAATAAATATCTCAAAAACAAAGTGATTAATGGGCTTATTGGAAAGAGAAGAAAACTAAAAAATATTTAATAAATTTTGGAAAGCTGCTTAGCAGACTCTTTGCCTTAGCAGCGTCTTTGTTTGCCAATTGTAGTGGCGGATAGTTGTGGTTTCGCCGTAGCCGCAGGCTGCGCATCGCTTATCGCGCACGTGGTAAGCACGCCTACCGCAACGCCTACACATGATATGAACTGTTTTGCCTTGGCGTTTACCCATTGATGGTGTGCCTTTACCCATTCATGTCACCTTATCTTGGAGGCGGAGAAATCAGAACGACGTTGTCCCCGCGGACAATTATTAAGCCCAGTTTTCTTTGGCTTTCAACGTCTGTTGTGTCTTCGGTCTCTTCTAAAACTAGGTTAAGGTGTTGGTCAAAGCCCTTCAATCTACCACGCAGGCTTTTTCCACCCTTCAGCCGAACTAGCACTATTTTGCCTATGTTCTGCTCGAGGATTTCTGTGGTCATTTCGCTCATTTTGGACCCTTCGTGAGTGTTATTCTTCTTTCTATACTTAAACTTTAACCATTTAAACCTATCTAAACATGAATCATCCAGTTAAGAATGGATAGAAAGAAATCCAAAAAGATAAACAGATTAAAAAGCCTAAAACCGAAGGTGCCTCTAAGGTGAGTCAAAAATAATTAAAGCTCATACACGGTACAAAAATGTTCGAATTTAAACCAGGAAGGGCCCAAAGGCATCAACAATCTCTATACATTTAAGCCCCTTAAGAAGTGTTGAAATATAGATTCTGGATGTAAAAATTTTATTAACTTACGAGTCTATGTTTTGTTTTATGACTCATCTTCACTGTCCCAATTGTGGCAAACGAATTGAGATTGATACAGTTGGAAACTTCACGGTAAGATGGAGCACAAAAAAATGCTTGAATTGCGGTGCAGAGCTGTCTATTCGCTATGATCCTGGAGCAACGTTCGTAAAGTATAGCCAGAAAGTAAAGGGATCAACTAAAAAAGTGCGCGCTGTTGCCTGAGCAAACAACAAAGCTTCATTTTAGAATGTTAAAGCAAGACGATGTAAAAACCTATTAATCGGAATATCTCACTGTAGACACCATACATTTAGCGTAATGGGTGCGACTTTGCTTATCCAATGGCTCCAAACTTTAATCCTTGGCTTACTCCAGGGCACATCAGAGTGGTTGCCGATTTCTAGCACTGCCCACTTGAAACTCGCCGAGACATTCTTTGGATTAGCTGTTACACCCTTGTTCAACCTGATTCTCCATCTCGGCACGTTAACTGTTGTGGTTTTCTTTTTCCGCAAAGAAGTAAAAAACATTCTCGTTGCACTTGCACATTTGGATTTTAAGTCTGATAGTGGCATGCTTATCCCACGCATAGTCGTCGCCACAATTCCCACCGCTATAATCGGAATCACTTACGACCAATTCCTCCAAGACAGCCTCGGAACAATCCCCATAATCGCTGTCACCTTCCTCATCGGCGCAACAATCGTTTACACAACCAAATTTGCTAAAGAAAACGACGACAATCTACCCTACAAAACGGTTCTGCTAATGGGTGTCGCACAGGGTTTCGCCATCTTTCCTGGGCTCTCCAGAAGCGGAGTCACCATATCCATGGCTCTGTTGCTGGGACAGAAAAGACAGAAAGCCTTCAAATTCTCGTTCCTGCTTTCCATTCCAGCAATTATTGGCGACTTTGGCGTGGAAGCTTACAGTCAACGGGGAATGTTCTCAACGGGGGGAATAAGCGGGTTTGACATTGCAGTGGGCTTCACGGCAGCAGTTGTGGCGGGTTATTTTGCATTGAAACTTGTTTCTAAGGTTATTCAAGGCAAGAAATTCCATTACTTCGCGTTCTACACTTGGGCTCTGGGCATTGCTCTATTGCTCGTAACGCTTTTTGCTCACTAAAGCATTTTTATAGCTGAACTTTATGCCTACACTTATAAATTCAATCAGCCCCTTTGTAAGCTGAGAAACACGCGGGAAATACTCTAATGGCGGCAATCATTGAGCTTCTGATAGTTTTGTTCAGCTCTTTCGGGTTTGGTCTGATACCTTTTGCTGGACCTTCGAATCTGTTGATTGCGTCCACTTGGGCTTTGAGTTTAGGTTACTCTGATCCGGCAAGTTTAGTGGCGTTGGGGTTAGTTGTTGCTTTAGGAGCAGCCTTCGCAAAAGGCATTCACTACATGGTCACGTTCTTTGTTAGCAAACACTTAAGCGAAAAAAGACAACAGCGACTCAACGCAGACGCCTCGAAGGTTAAGCGGTGGGCTTTTTTGCTTCTATTTGCAGCCGCTGCCACACCCATCCCTGACGAACCTATTGTTATTCCGTTGGGGTTGATGAAGTACAGTCCAATCAAGTTCTTCATAGCTTTCTTCTTGGGAAAGCTCTCAATAACTATATTTGGCGCTTTTTTCGGAAGCTGGGTAGAAGGCACAAACATTCTAGATCAGAATGCATTGATTGTGCTTTCTGTAGTTCTAACCATAGTTATCACGATTATGCTGCTGAAAGTGGATTTTGGCAAGCTCGCTGAGAGGTTTATGAAAAGAAAAACAGAAAAGTCAACTCAAGAGGCCAATTCAACGAGCTGAACGAAGCCTGAGAGAAAAAACTAAATTAAACCTGCCACTCACGGATACCTCGGTCCAACTAAAGATGACAATGATGACAAAGATGATGGAGCGTATTTTTCACCCTCGTCATCTTTTAACCTTATAAAAACCTTGAGAAAAACAAAATAGGAGAAAATTAGGATGCCCCAGAAATACAGAAGGTATACGTTGAAAGCCAAAGAATCAAAGCAAATCCTTACGCAGGCATCAGAGAAGTTAAAAATCGATCTAGAAATCATGTTTGGCGCTAAAGCTAGCCTTGAAGTTGTTGAAGGGGAGTTTGGAGAGATACTACTTATGGACGGAAAGCCTGCATTGTTCAAAACTGTAGATTCGGTTTTGCCCACGTTGTTGTCTACGGAGATTCTGGCTCAGTTACCAACCGCAGTGGTTGATATGGGCGCTGTTCGTTTCGTGTGTAACGGTGCCGACGTAATGGCTCCAGGAATTGTCCGCTATGAAGGCAGCTTTAACAAGGGCAACGTAGTTGTCGTCGTTGATGTAAAACATGGAAAACCCTTAGCTTTAGGCGAGATACTTTACAGTTCTGATGAAGTAAAGACCGTAAAGAAAGGTCCCGTCATCAAAACCAAGCATTACGTGAGCGACAAGGTTTGGAATTTTGCAAAGAAATTGACGGAGTAAACTTAGACGACTGTGAACTTTTTCTGTTTGCAGTTTGTGCATATGGCAACGATTTTCATATTTTGAGTTGGTTGCTTGTTGCTTAAAAAACCTCCTTTTCCAAGCACTGTGATGTATCCTACTGGTTTTCCGCATTTTTGGCATCTAACAGGCTGTGTGTCAGTCATTTTAGGTCACTTCCATTTGGTGAGGATTTCTTCCCGACGGAACGTTGCCTTGGCAAGGTAAAACAGCGCGATGTCTGCGATTGCCAAGCTCCCAGACAGAATAAATGCAAGAGTTATGAGCGGGAAAGTTGTGACAGTAGAAGCCAGAATCATTACAAATAGCAGGGGCAAAGTCACGAAGCCGCCTATTTGCTGGGCGGCGCGAATGTCGTTAACTTTGGATGAGATTATCACGTTGGCTTCGACGCTGAGTACGCAGGCCAGCGGCGTAACTGCGCCCATAATTAACGCCCAGTATGGGTTTGGAAGCAGAAAAACGCCCAGGTTTATGAAAGACCATGTGTCAACGATAACGACGAATATGGCTGTTCCGATATAGGTTGCCCCCACGCAGGGAATAAAGGCGGCTATGCTTTTGCCGAAAAGAAGTTCGCTATCCGTGGTTGGCGTGGCAAGTAGGGGTTCGAGGCTTTTTTCCAGTTTTTCGCCTACGAAACTGTAAGAGGCAATGATTGTGGGGAGCACAGCAGCAATGATGACGAAGTAGGCGGTGAATATGTTGATGAGCATGCTGGCGCTTTCCTTGAGTTGAACATCTGTGAGCGTGGCTGATTCTGCTTGAAGCGAGAATATTAGAATTGAGGGTATTACGATTCCCATGAGCAACGGCAAGGCAATCAGCGAGTAAAGTATGTACTTGTTCTTCTTGAAGACCGCAAGGTCTTTTGACGTTACAATCCAGGATTTCCAAAGCCTCATTGGGCGTTTACCTCCCGAATCAACTTCAAATACACATCCTCAAGCGTGGACTTAAGCTCCGTCACATACTGGATATTTCCACCCGCCGCCACTATAGCGCGGACCAATTCGGGATTGTCTTTTTCTGGATTATCCATATCAATAACGAGTTTGTTTTCCATGGTTCGCAAGTTCTTAACGGCATTAAGCTTCTTGACAGCGTTTGTAACTTCGTCGGTTACAATTTGGAGGTGAACAACGGTTTTACGATTATAGAGGCTACGTTCCAGATCTTTGGGTGCACCGACAGCAACTAATTTGGTTTTGAGGATACCTATGCGGTCACATAGCCGTTCTGCCTCGTCGAGGTTGTGGGTATTTAGGAATATGGTGCGTTTTTCTTTTTTGAGTTCGAGGACGAAGTCGCGAACGGTTTTTGAGGCTTCAGGGTCCAAGTTCGCTGTTGGCTCGTCCAAGAAGAGAACTTTGGGTTCATGTATAAGCGCTCGGGCTATGGCAATTTTCTGTTTGGTACCTTTGGAGAAGTTTCCGACGTTATCGTCCCGGCGTTCCCAGATGCCCAAAATTTTGAGGAGGCGCTCAATGTTTTCTCGGCGTATCCCGTCAGGAACTTCATAGAGTTTCCCATAGAAGTCCAAGTTTCGGTACGCACTCAAGTTATCGTACAGCCCGACGTTTTCGGGCAAGATTCCCACCATTTTCCTGATGGCTAAACAGTCTGCATCTTTGCCGACTTCATATTCTCCTATGTGAGCTTTGCCGCTGGTAGCCGAAATGAGACAGCAAAGCATGCGGACGGTGGTGGTTTTTCCAGCCGCGTTGGGTCCAAGGAAACCGAACACTTCGCCTTCATCAACCTGTAGCGTAAGGTTTTCGACAGCAGTTAAGCTACCGAATTTTCGAGTTAAATTTTCGGTTTCTATCATTGCGGGCGGCTCCTAATCTAAGTTAGGTTTTTTCGTATTTAGATTCTTCGATACGCTTCTTTTCCACTTCGTCCTCGGCAACAGCCGTTCGGACTGCTGCAATTTGTCATCTTGAGGTGGTGACCAAGCGATTGGATTTTCACGTGAGTATTCAAGCTAGTTTTAGCGCAGACGGGGCATTTAAGCTGCTCTTAGTTCCAAGACGGATTCTGGAGAATCTGCGCGAATCATCAAAAACATTACCACATTGGGCATTTCGCGCACATTGTTCCAAGATGTCTAACTTGGTTAAGGCGGGAAGCCCCGATGGCAATAACGGCAACCATAATTACTCCTTCATAGGACCCGCCGATTGATGCATCGATTTATTGAACAATAAAATCATCGTAATAGCTATGAATGTTCATACTTGGATTCTTCGATACGTTTCTTCTCCAGCTCTTCCTCCGAAAGCGGGCGTTCAGGCATTTCTTCGGGTTTCTTCTCCTGAGGCGGAAACGTAATCGGATCTTTCACGGAGGAGTATACGTTAAAGAAGCTACTTTTTCCACAAGCTGGACACTGAATTCGCTTGTACGGTCCAAGATGCACCATCGAATCCAACGGCCGATAACTGTATTCAAACACATTTCCGCATTTCTTGCATTTTAGCCGCGACATAGAATAATCACTAAATTGTTACCATTTCAGGAACTGGGATTAAAGGGTTCCTACGAGTTCGATTTTGCGTCTTTTTTTTGCAGAATCGGAGTTTGGTTTTTCAAAATGGTTCGGGTTATGGAGATCGCTGTTTATACTCTAAAATCATCATTTTTATGCTATAGAGTCCTACCTACTTTTCCAGTTTTCCAAATCTTTGGTTATGTTCCTAAACGATTGAACAACACTTCAACGCCAAAATCAAGCGCTGCCAAAACAAGCAGTTCACCCCAGCAAGTACGTTAATGAGAATCCGTGAAATCAAACAATAGAATCTTGCCAGCGTTGAAGGTACAGCAAAATGATTCAGAAGAAAAGCGAAACAGGAAACACGCAAAAACCACTTAAGAAAAAATCCATCAGAAAATTGAATCTATTCTCCTTAACGAACAAGTTTTGCCCTCAAAATAAAGAAACGCTTAACTGCTGAAACCACATATAAGTAGCAGCTAGGGAGGAACAGTTTGCCGAATTTGGGTATATTCCGCAAACCCAAGAAAGAAGAGGAACCAAATATGGAAGAAAAAACAGATCCAGCCCCAAACCTACCATCTGAACCCCAAACAGCACAATCAACAACGGCTACAGAGCCACAGGAAAACAAGGAAACTGCCGCAAAAACTTACCTCAAAGCTATGCCTCTTCGCGACTTATCAGACTTAGAAAATATTAAAGCCGAAGTCAGCAACGGAAACATACTCATACTCAAAATAACCCCACTCGCAAACAAGAACATCCTAGACGTATCACGCGCGGTAAACGAACTCTACTCTTTCGCCGAGGAAATCGGCGGAGACATTGCCCGTTTAGGTGAAGAGCGCATAGTCATATGCCCACCAAAAATCAGAATCTGGAGAGAAAAAACGGCCGTTCAAGATGAACCGTTGCCTACAGCAGCCTAAAAGTCTCCATTACTGATGGAACAACTGTGTTAATGCCTGCTTTGTTATAGATGAAGTTAGCCAAATTATTTATCTTTGACTTTTCCCCGTGGACCAAAAAGATTCTTTCCGGTTTAGGCGACAAATTTGTCAAGTAACCTACTAGTTGTCTTCTGTCGCTGTGTCCTGAAAAGCCTTCAATGGATTCCACTTGCAGTTTGCATTGGACAACAGCCATTTTTCCCTCGTTATCCATCATAGTTACTTCGTTGATGCCTTTCTGAACTCTGCGTCCCATGGTTCCCTCAATCTGGTAACTCACGAATATTATGGTGTTATTCGCATTGTCTGACCAATTCTTGAAGTACTCTATAACTGGTCCACCTTCAAGCATGCCTGAAGTCGCCAAAACAATGCAAGGTTCTCCCTCAATGATGCCTTGACGTATACTAGGATGCTCGACAATGGTGAAATAATCACTCTTGAAGGGGTTTACTTCTTCATGTAGGATGCTGTGTCGAACTTCCCTACCTAGATATTCAGGATAAGCCGTGTGAATTGCCGTTGCTTCACTGATCATGCCTTCGATGAAAACTGGTGCTTCTTTCATCATGCCACGTTTCATGTAACCGTCGATTATGAGCATAATTTCCTGTGCTCTGCCAACGGCTGGAACTGGAATGAGCACTTTTCCTTTTCGCTCTAGAGTCTGATTAATCACATGTGTTAAACGTTCTTCAGCTTCTATGCGAGTTGGCATAACATCGTCTGATCCACCGTAGGTACTTTCGCTGATGATGGTTTCGACACGGGGGAACTCGTTTGCTGCAGCCTCCAAAAGCATAGTTCGCGCAAATTTGTAGTCACCTGTGTAGACAATATTATGCAAGCCTTCGCCGATGTGTAAATGAGCCATCGAAGAACCCAAAATATGCCCACTATTATGCAACGTCAATCGAATATCAGGCGCAATGTCCGTAACCACACCGTAACGCAGTGGAATCGTGTGCAAGACACATTCGCGCACGTCCTTTTGGTCATAATATGGTGTGACGCCTTGTTTCCCGGCTACATCCAAGTAATCCAGCTGTAACATAGTCATCAAATTCGACGTCGGAGCAGAACAGTAAACTGGACCATCATAACCGTACTTGTAAAGAAATGGCACTAAACCGCAGTGGTCCAAGTGTGCATGAGTGATGATAACAGCGTCAAGCGAATCAATCTGAAATTCAGGTGAATCAAACCTTGGAAAAGACTCAAATGGCCTCTGCGAACCGGGGTTAATGCCGCAATCCAGTAAAACGGCGCTTTCGCGGGTTTTAACCAGAAAAGATGAGCGCCCAACTTCTTGTGCTCCGCCAAGCACTGTTAAACGAACATCGCCTACGTCAAAGGTTTTCGGTCGGAAAATCCTTTCGCCAATAGTTCGCAATATGCGTTCGCGTTCTGCGCTTTCAGAATGCAGGTAATGTCGCATGTTAGTTACGATTTTGGATTTTATTGGGGGGCTCCGCAAAACGTGCGGTCGCCACTTGGTCTTCTTGATGATTTCTTGAAGAACAATGCCGTTTCTACCGATAACTAAACCAGGCTTCTTGGTCTCTATGATTATTTCGCCCAGACTTGGGTCAAAGTTTATGTCGGTTATCTCGGCTTCCTTAGCAATGAGTTCGCGAGTGATTTTTTCGGCTTCAACTTCAGGCAAGCGCACAGAAGGGTCAGGACGAACAACAATACGCTTACGGATGACGCCCACAATTTCAGCTATGACACCAGTTTGCTCCACCAAGATTTCAGGCTTCTTGGTATAAACGCTCAGCATAGGACCTTCGTATTCGATGCGAGTAACTTCCGCTTCCTTAGGAACATGCTGTAAAATATATTGAGTGATTTCCACTTTGTCTTTGTCTTGTTGTGTACGCGCCACTTGATTTAACTTCCTTTAGATAGGAGCTCCTTTTTCTCCGTGTCGCCAAGTTCCCTGTAGCCGTTGTTGTCTATGACTATAATGTTGTAGTTATTGCCACTTGCAACGTCACGCTTCATAGCTGCATTAACAGCTCTGGCAATTATTGGCAACGCTTCCTTAACAGACATGCCTTCCTTAAATTTGTCTTCCAAAACACCGATCGCCAGCGGCGATCCTGAACCGGTGCTGGTCATTTTCTCCTCAGTTAAGCTTCCGAACGGGTCCAGATTGTAAAGGTGAGGTCCACTTTCATCAACACCACCAACAAGAATCTGTGCCATCAACCCTCTCGCTGAAAACAGCAGGTTACTAGTCATTCTGGCTGCAGAACTAATTGGCATGGGTCGGTTGAGGTTTATTCGGTAGAGTTGCGCGTTAGCAGTAATAATATCAATGACTTTTTGAGCGTCGGCGACGCTTCCTGCAATGGTCATGCCTATGTGATCGTCGATTTTGTAGACTTTCTTGCCCTGTTTATGTGCCACATAGTAACCCATGGTTACTCGTGTGTCTGAAGCTAAGATTACGCCGTCTTTGCAGACGACACCGATTGTGGTTGTCCCCTTTACGACTAGCTGATTAACCGTATTATTGTATGTCATTTTATTTTGTCTCCCTAAAACTGAACTCTTTTTGGAATCCTCGCGTGGAACGGAATTCCATCTGTAGGAAGTAGCATCATGTAATTTCACCATGGGATTTATTAATATTACGGTGAGAGGTTCTGGTAACTTTTCGACGGAGAGGTTTTAGCTGTTAACTCATCGGATTCATGTCCATCTTAACTGTTCATCGGATGAAAAACTTATTTGGATAGAAGAATAATAAAGCTTCAGAAAAAGGTGAGAAACAGTGGATATCTTGACCACTATAGCGAGTGTCGCAACTGTCTTATCGCTTCCTGTGTCGATAATAGCGATTATTGTCTCATGGAAGAACAAGAGTGACATAACAAAAATTAAATCTAGGAACCTCGTTAATATTAATAATCCAACTGGAGATATCAACATCGTAAATGGGAACCAAGCACGATAACATAAGGTGATTGAAATGATTTGGGTTGAAGGACAAGAATTTACTAACCAAGAAATCAAACTCGATTTTACAAGATGGAGAAACTGTACATTTAGGAACTGCACAATAATGGTTCAGCATGGAGAATATGACTTAGTAAATTGCCAGTTTTATGATTGTAGATTGAATCTTTTCGGTAATGCCGCTACAGTTGTTCAAACTCTTAGGATTTTTAATCCACAGATTCCGATTCCTGAATTAAATTCTCCATCTACCTAATTTTACCTGTAATTAGTTCATTGCCATCTCAATAAGATGACTCTGAGTTGATTTGTTTAATGCAAAAAAGCTTAATTCGGCAAATATTCACTACAGGAACAAGGTGGTGATAAGATTGCCTATGATTTATGTGAAATGCAAAACAAAAGGATGTGGCTTAGATTTTGCCACAGGAATGAATATTGATAAGAAGAGCTTTGAAACATGTACACTTGTCGATAATGGACATATTTGCCCCAGAGGTCACGCCAACAAATACAGCAAACCCGACTACCATTTTAAAGAATAGCAGATTCAGCTATTCTCTTTTCTTATCATATACCGTTTTTCTTTTGAGGTAGTTTGACTTGAGTTATCGAGGTCGTCATAATCGGGGTTATGCGAGAGCAACCAAAAGAGTAAGAATGTACCAGTTTCACAGAACTTCTATGGCTAAAGAAGTTGACTCACAGAAAAAAGCGCCAATAGCTAGAACAGTTCAACAATGGCTAGCAAAACCAAACCGCTACAACATCCCAAACGTAGACTTACCGAAATAACCCCTTTTCTTTTTCTAAAAAGAGGGGTATATTCTGGGTTTACAACAAAGCTTTAAAACTATTCGCTATCAATCATTAAAAGAACCAAGAATGTCATCACCCCAACAAGTAACAACCTTAATTGATGTGCTTCAAGCTCTTAACATCGGAACATTGATTCCTGCCGCTCTAACTCTTGCTTTGCTATGGAAACTCTATGGATTCTTTAATACCTTTCAGAAAAACTACTAGAAGTCGAATTGAAACTTGAATCGTTAGAAAAAATATTGCCCTACAAAATAAAAGAATGCGTTGAACAAATGGAGAAGACCGAGGTCCCGAAGCACCCAAAACACAATCCTAGCGTCGAATGGACCGATTGGGTGGAAGTAGTTGGAATCGCATTCGGGTTTGTTGACCTTGTCATATTTGTTGCCTTATTCTTTCAGACATTTCCTACAGGACCGAACCTTTTTTGGCTGTTTGTGACTATACTTTTCTTGATACCTGGCATTTTTGGTTTGTTACCAGTAATCGTCAGCAAAAGAAAGATTTCAAGAGAAAAGCGAGCACTTCTCAGTCTCATAAGTCTGGTTCCGTGGATTTATCTGGCACTAATTCAACTAAAGATCATTTAGTTTTCTGCTTGCATTTTCGATTAGCGTTTTCCATTTATTTTCGCCCTCGATTTTAATTCCACACGCTTCCGCTGGAGTCTTTCCCTCTAACGCTTCATGTGGTCTAAAATAATTGTGGTAAAGCTGATAACCCGAAAGCAAAACCGAATCGTCTTTCTTTAATCCTCTTAAAACTTTCTCGCGGTCTCTAACTTCGCCGTTGAATCGTTCCATTTTATTATTATTTCGGTCTCCTCTTAGAGTAATGTGTCTGATGTGTTGGGTTTGTGGGAGTCCTAATGTTCGGAACTCTTTTTTGTAAGCGTCATTGTATGCGGGAAGTCCGTCTGTTATGAAGGTTAAGGGTTTTTTTCCTGTTGCTTGCTTTGCCATTTTGAGAAGATTTCTTGCGTCATGTCGATCTTTTGTATCTGCGACTTCTTGAGCTATCCAGAAGCGGGTTTCGTCGTCCATCATGGCGAAGAGGTATTTGAGGTCGCCATTAATTTTCACCCAAACTTCGTCGGCTCTCCATGTGTCACTTACGTTTGGCTTGATTTTTGCGAGGTATTCGTTCATTAGAACAACGTACTTCTTTATCCATTTCCCGATTGCTACGTGGCTAATTGTTATTCCTTGAAGTTTGAGGAATTTTTGAACATTTCTTAATGATTCTCCTGTGAAGTACAGTTGCATGGCAGAGGTAATTATTTGGGGTGAGACTGTCATTTTTTTGAAGCCTAAGTTTGGGGTGAAGAATCTTTTGCATGCTTGGCAGAGGTAGATTTGTTTATCTCCGCTTTTGTTGTGGCGTAATCCATCTTTTACTATGTCTTTTGATGTGCAATATGGGCATTGTTCGAGGTTGACTTCTGCGATAACTAACTTTGCTGTTTCTTGTACTTTTGCTCTTATGGTCATTGAGAAGTTTACGGCGTGGATGTGTTTGCATGGGATGTGTCGGTATGTGTTGTCGGGGCAGTCGCATGACCATTGTCCGTTTACTTTACTCACTGTGTATTCGCCGTTGTTGGATTGAGATTTGACGGTGTAGATGTAATCATCTATTCTTTTTACTTGTCCGTTGAGTTGCGCGATTTGTTGACCGCGTTCTTCTCTTGTGGTTGTTAGTTGTGCTGTCATTTTAGGCACCTAAAATACTATTAGGTACCTAACTATTTATCCGTTTCGGTGTTGTTTAGCTATATGCCAATTATATTACTTTTCACGGTAATTTATGGCATATTTTACATAGCAAACTACTAAAAACCAATTGTTTTATATACAAGTTTGCCATACGTTTAGAATGGTGAGCAAAATGCCAAAAGCGGGGAAATATGATTATCCTTTCTTCGATTTGGATGCCTGCATAGACAAACTGAGAGAACTGCACAGCATAACCAAAACAGACGAAAATAAACGAGAGCTTGTTGCAGAAACCCTTAAAATGTCCATCAAAGGGGTGGTTTTGCGTATCTTATCTCTGCCATGGAGAAATATGGCTTAGTCAAAACGGGTGGAGGAAATGTTACCTTACTACCCTTATGTAAGCTCATACTCTACGGCGAACCATCGGAAATAGAACAAGCAAAGAAGAAAGCCGTCTCAAGCATTGACCTTTTTAGAGAACTATTCGAACAATACAGTAAAGATGTTCAAATAGAGCAAATTAAGGCATTTCTAAGGCAAAAGGCAAACGTGGATATTTCTAAGGCACAAAAAATGGCAGAAAACATCGACATGAATATACAAAAAAGTGTCAAACTATATTACTCCTACCCTAAAGGCTTGCCCCCTCTGCACCTATCAAGACATTTGGGCCAAGCTCAGGCAGGAGGGAAACAACCATAGAAACAGAAATTGGAAAAGAACCATTAAAAATCCAGAAAGGCGGATTATACATTGAAATCTCTGCAGACGCAGGAATGCTAAGTAACATCGAATACGCAAAAGACTTTTTGGCTTTCATGGAGCAGAGACTAAAAGAAAAATCTGAGCCAACAACAGAAACGAAGAAAGACTAGAAGTAATGGTGGTTGCCTAAGTTAGGGCAGGATGGGTTGCCTAACCTGTTACACTTCATCCATGGGTGAAGTGAGTGAGTTAGGGTGTTCAGCTCTGGTTGACCTGCCCCTTAATTGGCAACTACCTTACATATATCTAAAACTCGTCCTTTTAAACAATTCGTTATAAACTTTAAAAAAACAGTAAAAATTACTGATTTCTATTTATTAGTTGTAATTATTCCAGTTTTATATTCATGATTAATTTTCAAGTTTATCGGTACCTAACACTTATATATTTCAGGCTTCTAAAGTGATTGAATAGGTGCCTAAATTGGTCAAACTTCAAAAGCAACTATCACGGAAAGTGGGCGACATAAGTTATCCAAAATACGTTGTTACTCTATCACCAAAATATATAGAAAAAGTAGGGTGGAAAGAAGGAACAGAATTAGAAGCTACTGTAGAAAACGGGAAAATTGTGCTAAGACCAAAGATTAAATCTTAAGTTCCCCTTTGATGAACAAATCATCAAGGATAGATATTTTTCCGCTAATGGAATTTATGTATCGATTTGTATCCTCACGACTTAGGTCGTGTATTGGATATTTTTCATATGTTATGTCAATTATTTCTTGTTGTTCTTTGGGTGTAAAACTATCCCAATGTTTTGTATCTTTGTCAGAAAACAATACATTGGGCAAGAAATACACTTGTGGTAGGCAATTTTTAGAGAAACCAACGCTGGCATCTATCTGTGTATCTTCTATCAGTTTTATTATGAATAATGCTAACTTTGCAGTTTGTTCCATCGTCATATTATCGTTCCACATTTTTTTTATAAATAATGCACCATGCGGTTCCCCATGACCAATTACTTTAATAGAATTAACTCGTTCGGGTAACCCAAGACCTGTTATGTTGACTAATTCTGGAGTAGAACCAACCCGAATTGCCATAAGCACATTCAAGTTATTGGTTAAGAAGTATCTATCTTGTTCGTAGATTTGATGCATTTCACGGATTACGTTTTCGGCTAATGTTTTTAGTTTTTCATGGTCATTTAATTTTATTCCTTTGGCTTCCTGTTCCCTAACAGTTACCTCCATTCTGTTTTGAAAAGAAGCATATAATCCGCTAGCTCCTGATGCACCCATTACTACAGATGTAAATGGTTTGAAGAGTTTGTGACCGTATTCGTAGTTAGTACCATCACCTAACGTTATTTTTGTGTCACTAACTAAAACTACCCCATCTTTACATTTTGCACCGAGAATATATGTCAAGTCTTTTTTCACCAGTTTTTGAAGCTGAAGGTCTATTAGGTTCCGCATTTGGCGTTTGTTGTATAAAGCATTTTTGCCCTAGTATGCTTAACCGATTTTTGTCTTGCATCATTTATTTTTCCTCTTCATTTCATCCGATGGAGTTAACATGGAGAGCAAAACCGTCGAAAAGTTACCAGAACCCGGTGAGACATTTTGCTTGAACAAGAACTTTTTGGGTGACTACGATTCTGCTCGGCAAAAGACATAACCCCTATTTGATCATCAGGATAAAAATGGCGAACAATAACTAGAGAAGCATTTTGTTATACAGAATAAACAAACACTCGTCATCAATTGAGCATAAGCAACCCAATAGAAAATCATAGCAGCTTCAAATAGAGTTGATTATAAGAAAAATGCGGTAACCCCAACACTGATCAAACAAAATCAAACCTGCAAGAACATGCCAACCCGAAAACAAGAAAAAAGAGAAAGAAACCTACGGTATGCGAAACTTTATTATTGATCAGTCGTTTCACTGCGTGTCATCAGGTGAGTTGCCTTGAGGTTTGGAACATTTACTTTGGAGCCAAAGAAAGCCGAAGGCTTTGATTTCCACGTTTTACGCGTGAAAACCGAAATGGGCACAAGGATTACGCCTCAACCCGACATGGGCAGCAACATCGCAGTTTTCGGAGACAACATCGCCGCACGCGAACATCCCGACTGGATTAGCCAATCTCCTCTTGGTCCAGCCAAAATGGGAAACAACAACTACAACATCTACTGGAATATCATCTGCGCAACTCAGCCTAAACACCGCGCAGAACAACTTGATTACATGGAAGACGTAGATAGGCAATCAACTGGCGTTTGGCCTAACAGCCAGTATTTTGCAGATCACGGACACTGCAACTGCCCACGGTGCGCCGAGCTCTGGCAAAAAAGTGGACTCGGCTGGTTAGATTGGCGCAGAAAAGAAGTTACCGAATATATTGCTCAAATCAGGGAACGCACCAAAAAGGAACTGGTGATGTGTATTCAACCTGACCCAGTAACAAGCCTTGAACGTTACGGAGTGGACTTTAATGACCTTGGAAAGTACTGTGACGCCTTCAACGTGGTTATGTTCAGCAAAAACTATGCGACCCCATGGTACTTCGAAACAATTGCACGTGCCTTCAAGAAACTTCTAAAGAAACCGTTCTACGTCAGCTTATACGTTTTTGGTCCAGGCGATACCCAAAACGACGTCCCCACAACCGCAGAACTGCTCACCGTTAGCACACGAATTGCCAGAGCAGGAGCCGACGGCGTCCTATATCTAACTGAGAAGGCTAATCAAATCCAAAATTTTCAGAAAGCCGCAGTTGACAATGTTGAGCTTCGAGAACGCCTCAAAACTTACGGTGGAAAACCGGTGCAGGAAGTCTTGGATTTGGTGACTAGTTGGGAAAAAATCTTGCAGTGACAAAAGCACAAGTCTATGTGTTCAAAATATACTTCAAGCTTCACTCTTATTAGCCTCAACAATGTCGCTAAATATTCTGTGTAAATGCTTAAATCGATAAACGGAACCCTTTTAAGCCCATCTACAGTCTTTGTCAACTCTAACTTCTGAAGAAAAAAACCATTAAACAAGACTTGAAAGAAGCATAGAAGTAAACGAGGAAATGGAAGCATTTGACTCGAAGGTCATGGGGCAATTCACCCTTTTCTGTGAAGATACGACTTCGTTAACATTTGAGCCACAAAAATGACGACGTTACCAAGGTTTCAGTTGAGCTTAGTTCCCGCGGAAAAGTTCACATGATGAGCATGCCCAACAACACCCGTTGACGTCTTCTTGTCGATTTTCAATAAGTAGCCGAAAGAACCCAAGAGGCTCGTAATGCAGATTTTTACAGTTTGTATGCTCATTCAAGGTCGAACTGTCTAAAGATTATTACTTGAATTTGCCTGCGAAGAGTCTCCTAAACAGGTAAGCTGTGATACTTGCATTTATGATAACGCGGGGTGCATTCACGAGCCAGATACTGTAGTATATCATGATGCTCATACTTGTGCCAAGAGTATAACAGAGCGTAAAAATCGATAAGGCTTCACCCCACTTTCGCATCGAAAACAAACCCGCAATTGAAGATAACCAAAGAACCAGCTCAATCGAATGGTTCAGATCTGCAGTATCGCCGAAAATCGTCAACTCAAGAACCATGAAGACGGCGTTTATAGTCATACAAAATTATCAAGAAAGTAAATCCAGATTTCTGCGGTTTTAAAGCACCAGTCATGTTAATTCTCTCTTCTCTGAATTGTGCACTCAACATGTAATATTTACGATATTTGCCAGCGTGATGATACATGGTCAAAATCGTTTGCATGTTCATCAAAAGCTTTTCCATTGGATGATTTGGATTTGAGTTCGCAAAGTTTTAAACCTTAGACCAGCTGACTTTATACCACGAATATCACAGTGTGACCATGTTTGGCTTCAAGTTACCATTACATGCAGCTTCCCCGCGAAGTTATTGTTGGAAAAGGAACTCTTAGCCGCGTTCCCGAAGTCGTGCAGCGATTAGGACTAAAAGGACCAGCATTAATCATTGCAGGGCACAGAAGCTGCGAAATCGCAGGAAACACAGTCCGCGACCTCCTCGTACAATCCGGGATTACGGTTGATACGCTTTTGGTGCAGACAGCCACAATTAGAGACGTTTTAACAATTGAGGAACGTATTGCCGAGTTAAAGCCGCAGGTTCTCTTTGGAGTGGGCGGCGGAACCAAAATCGACGCAGCCAAACTCAGCAGTGCCCATCAAGGAATACCTTTTGTAAGCGTGCCGACCACACTTAGCCACGACGGGATCGCGAGTCCTCTTGCCTCCGTTAAAGGATTTGACAAACCCTACTCAGCCATGTCTCAAGCGCCTCTTGCCATAATTGCTGATACTCAAGTTATCGCACAGGCACCTTGGCGCTTTGTCATCAGCGGATGTGGAGACGTCATTTCAAAATTTACCGCCGTCAAAGACTGGCGGCTAGCCCACATTGAACGCCACGAGTATTATGGTGAATATGCCGCAAGCCTCGCCCTTATGAGCGCCACTCTTGTCGAAGAAAACGCTGACCGCATCCAACAGGGAAACGAGGAAGGCACGCAGCTTCTTCTTGAAGCATTGATTAGCTGCGGAGTTGCCATGAGCATTGCTGGAAGCAGTCGGCCCTGCAGCGGCTCTGAGCATCTGTTTAGCCATGCGTTAGACATTGTTAAGCCTTCAAGCGCGATGCATGGAGAGCAATGCGGAGTAGGCTCAATTATGATGGCTTACTTATATGGGACTAACTGGAAACGCATACGAGATACATTAAGGCAACTGGCAGCACCCGTCACCGCAGCTGAACTAGGCGTTTCAGACGAAGACATTGTTAAAGCTTTAGAGTTGGCAACCACAATACGCCCCGAAAGATATACCATACTACAAAAGCGCCATTTAGACCACGCAACATGTAGGAAAGTTGCAAAAATAACAGAAATAATAAACTAAAGTGTATTTTTTGGGAGTTTTTTCTGGCTGTTTTTGAAGATGATTTTGAAAACTGGAAAGGATGCCTGTTGTTTTTAGCGTCTAATGTGAAAAAGCGTCAAATTTTCCACTTTGGAAAACAGTCCATTGCATTTGAGCAGAAAAGAGATTGCTGTTGCTGAGCAATGCAGCGAAAGTTTAATCGTTAAACAAAATAATTACCTAAAACAAGAAATCAACCTTAAAATCGGCTACTAAACCCATCAAAACAGGAAGCTAAGCAAACATAATTAAAGATTTTTCGAGAAAGTGAAGAGGGAAGAAAAAAATTCTTCAGAGTTTAGCTTTTTGTTTCTTCTGGTTCAGAAGGTTTCTCTTCTACAACGGAAGATTTCTCTTCCACAACAGCAGGTTTAGCCTCGTCAGCTTTAGCCTCTTCTGGCTTGGCAGGTTTTGGTGGTGCCTTGAAGGTATCAACAAACTTGGTTTCTTCCAGGTCTGGGAAAAACTTTTGGATGTCCAATACTATTCCACGTTTGGCGATTTGGACGCCTTCCAAGTAGAAAGTGTCTTCAGGCATGTCGACTGTTAGGGTTTTGTCTGCAATTGCGAATTTAAATTTGCCTTCTTCCACAACGGGGATTCTGCGGTGGATTATTGCGCCTATTTTTTCTTCAGCGGTTTCAAGTTTCTTGTTTACGGTAACGTCATAGATCAGAGTTTTTCCTGCGAGTGGCGGATTGAAGTCTAAGAGAACTCTTCCTGCACCGATGCTGCGTATGACGGCGTTTTTTCCGCCGTATTCTATGCGCATGCCAAGGGAGGGATTTATGCCTTTTTCCGCCAGTTTTTTGATGTGTACCTGTTTGACTTTTTCAGGGTCTCTTTGTCCGAAAGCTTTCTCAGCGGGAATCTCGACAGTCTCTGGTTTGTCAGCGTCCATATTTGCTAGGGCATCATCTAATGATTTCAGGACCCAGCCTTCGCCGACAACTATAAGTTTTGGCTCGTAGATTTCGCCTTCTTTTTGAAGGTGTTCTTTTTTCGCTGTTTCTTCCACTGTAGTGTCGAAAACTTCGTTTGTTTCCTTCACTTTAGCAGTGTAGTTAATTAATATGAAGTCTCCTTTTTGAAGTGCCATAACGGTTCACTCTTACTTGCGGTTCGAAACTAAGTTTAAACGGCTAATAAAAACCTTTCACTCACCTTTGCCATGCACCGACGTGATTCTGCCTTTTTCCACGTTAAAAAGGTTTTTTCTTAGCTCTTTAACCTCGGCGACGTTTTCCTTGTTTTCAGTTTTTCGTCAAGAATTTCCAAGAGAACCTCAGGGTTTATGGGTTTAATTAGGAAAGCATCCATATCCTTGCGCCCGCGATTACCAAGACTTTCCAAGTCAGGTGAGCCAGTAAAAACAATTTTTACGGTTTTGGGCGAATCCTCCTGTATTTTTGGCAAAATCTCCGTGCCCTCCATATCTGGAAGGCGCACATCAATCAACGCTGCATCGAAAAGGTTATGTTCTATCTGGTTTATTGCGTCTTTTCCATTTTCTACCGTCGTAACAGTGTAGCCTTTTTTTTCGAGAACGCGTCTAAACACACGAAGTATAGATCGGTCGTCGTCTACAATCAGGATTGTTCTTTGTGTATCAGGCATGCCAAGGATTCACCGGCTAAGGCAAAGATGGCTACGGGAGGAGCTTTACCTTATGAGCCAGTATTTTCTTTATAGAGTTTTGTTGTAGTATTTACACAGTCACAAGAACACGTAAAAAGCGACCAGGATACACCTTTCGTGAAGGGTTACTGTTTTCACTCGATCCCCAAAGGCATTTTCACGGTGAAGCAGGTACCTTTTCCTATGGCGCTCTCAAAAGTTATGTTGCCGTCTAATGCATTCGTAAGTTTCTTAACCACTGCCAGGCCTAATCCTTGCCCTTTGGATTTTGTGGTAAACAGGGGCTTGAAGATTTTTCCTCTATCTTCTTCAGAGATTCCGCCTCCTGTGTCTTCCACATTTATGATCGCGTTTTTGTTATCAAAAATTGCGGTCACGATCAGCTTGCCCCCGTTAGGCATTGCTTGTACTGCGTTCGTGACCAGATTTATGAGTATCCGTTTTAGATATGAGGAGTCACATTGAAATTTCGGAAATCCTTCCCTAATGGAAACGGCTACCCGCACATCCTCTGGAACACTTACAGTTGACAAAATGTCGTTTAGTGTTTTCTCAAGATCAACCTCTTCCAAAATAGGAGTTGATGTCTTTGCGAAGTCCTGTAGGTCTGCAACAATCTTGTTAATGTAAGCCATTTGTTCTCCAATAATCTGCATGCTTTCCCTTACGCTGTTCTTAACATCACCCTCAGGCAAAGACTGCAAGTCCCCTTTCATCAGATAGAGCTCACCGTTGATTGTCTGCAATGGATTCCGAATATCATGTCCCACCATGCCAGCGGTTTCACCTATTGCAGCCAACCGTTCAGCTGTTTTCAGTTTTTCCGTCCTGATTCTAACGAGGTCCTCTAACCGCTGCGTGTATGCTTCAAGTTTCCGCTGTAATTCTTTTCGCTGTGTGATGTCTTTGGTAAAAACACAAACGCCTGTTCTCGAAGGATAAATGTGGTTTTCAACTATGACTTTCCGATTATTCATGGTCAACTCGTCGATGAAAACACGCGGCCTTTTTGTTTTCAGAACTTTCAAGTAAGTTTTGGCTATTTTTTTGGTTCCTTCATCTTCTTTAAAGACTTCAAACAGGTGCCGCCCTATCGCTTCTTCAGCGCGAATTCCGGTTATTCTTTCACAAGCTTTGTTCCAGTAAACATACCTCAGGTCGCTGTCCAATGCTACGAAACTATCGGCAATACTATCTGCAAGTTCCCTGTACTGGGCTTCACTGTGCCTAATCGCTTCCTCGTTACGCTTCCGCCTTGTCACATTATGTGCAAAAACGAAAATTCGCCCGCCACCATCTTCGCTTATGTAATTGGCGCTCACCTCAATGTCTACGGGCAAGCCATCTTTTAATTGTAGGCGAGTTTCGAAGCGGTCATGACCCTGCAGCTTTATCTTTGTCATATGCTTCACAATTTCTTCCGGAGATTCATTCATCTCAATATCTTTAATATTCATCGATAGTAGTTCTTCACGGCTGTACCCGAGTAGGTCGCAGAAAGCACCGTTTAACTCTAAGAAACGCCCTGCAGAATCCACGATCCAGAAGGCGTCAATGGATGTCTGAATAATGCTCTTGTACTCTGCTTCGCTTTCTATGCGTTTTCCAGCATCTTCAACTAATAGCCATTTATTGCCTCTTTTAATGAGCGTACCAGCGTAATGAGATTCAATGTCAACAATGTTACCAGGGGTGCAATTTTCAAAGGGATAATTGCACAAGCCGAGTATTCGGTGTGAAGGAAGAATTTTGTTTGCAGCTTTTTTGTAGTCACAAAAGCCTTTCCATATTTGTTCCCATTGGTTTGCATCGACAAACGATAAGGTGTTTGCGAGTCTTAACCCTTCGAAGCCTCGGTTAAGCGCGGCTTTTTCTTTTTCCGCCCAACCGTTGGGGATTGCTTCAGCTTTGAACCTACCGCTTGAGGGATACACACTTTTGAAGGGGAGAATCTCAATTTGGCCTTTTTGGAGGTAACTATTTATTTCTGGAACAGCCGCCTCAAGTGCTTGTTTTGATTCTTTCACTTCAAGAGGCGCAGCCGTAACCCAAAAGCAGTACTCGTTGTTTCGTAATCCCGCAACAAAGTATGGGACCAAAATGTCAATTAGGTCCTGTTTGGTTTGGTAGAGTTGACAAAGGTGTGTTCCCCACGGAACAGCACCCACGAGATCTATTCCGAATTTTCGAAGACCTTTTTGGGCCTTTCTACTCAAACGAATCAGTCTCCCCTGATTATATAAAGACCTGTTTCCAATAAAAGAATTGCCTAAAGTAACGCTCAGCATATTCATATGGGGAAAAAAGGATACTTCGGTTTTCAGCGGAATAGGAACGAAAGAGGTAAACTTGCTAAGGTAAAAAGCATAGACTTTAATTTCTTCCCGAGAGATATTTTACGCAAAGGCGAAGAGCATTTATGAAGAACAAAAAAGCTGACACCGGAACAAAGCTTGCAGCCCAAGCAACAGCCTTAACGAGTTTGGTTGATTACCAAGAAGGCTCAATTGTAAGTCGCACACTCATAGAGAAGAAAGCAGGAACGGTGACATTGTTCGCTTTCGATGCGGACCAAAGTTTAAGCGAGCACACGGCGCCCTTTGACGCTCTGTTATATGTTTTTGATGGAGAAGCTGAAGTGACGATTTCGGGCATAGTCGACCAGTTGAAAACTGGGATGGCTACGTTGTTGCCCGCTGGTGAGACCCATGCGGTTAAGGCGCTTTCGCGGTTTAAAATGATGCTAGTTATGATAAAGGCTTGATTACCCAGGGTTTCTGAAAGTGATATTTTTCTTGATTTGATGCAAAATGCTTATTAAGTTCCAAGAACTCGGAAAGTTACGAGCTCTCGTAAATGTTACGAGCTCTCGCAACCTTAAGAGGCTACAACCAGATGGAAACAGCATTATCGCAAGAAGCTGAAGAATACATTGAGACAATCTATAAACTCCAGAAGCGAAACGGCGTGGCAAAAACCAAAGAACTAGCGGAAACTATGCATGTCGTCCCAGGCTCAATCACTAACACCATAGAGCATCTGGAAAGCCACCACTTAGTAACTCACGAACCATACCGAGGCGTTAAGCTCACGCGGGAAGGCGAAAGAATCGCGTTAGACATTATCCGAAAGCACAGACTCGCCGAATGCCTACTCACCGACGTTTTAAAAGCAGAATGGAGCAGCGTACATGAAGATGCTTGCAAACTGGAGCACGCGTTAACGAAGAATTTGGCTGACCTCTTAGATGAGAGACTGGGGCATCCGAAGTTTTGTCCTCATGGAAACCCGATCCCGACGGAAAACGGGGTAATAGAAGATCAACCCTGCATTGCTCTTACGGAGGCAGATTTGGGTGAAACCTATGTTGTGGACAGAATAATTGATGAGGAACACGCAAACCTTCACGTATTAGCCGCGGACAACATCAAGCCCCAAGCGATATTGCAGGTTGTGAAGCGAAATTTCGACAAGATCATTCTTCGTGTTGCAGGAAAAGAATGCCAGCTTAGCACCAGTCTTGCTGAGAACGTTCTGTTAAGAAAAACAGGGGAGGCGTGTTCATGCAGTTGAGGCGAAGACGCGGCAGATCCGAGGAAGATCCTTGCGTGAACTTGGATGGAGAAGTCCCTTTGACTTGTCTTCGGGAAGGCAGTAAAGCCACGGTAACCCATACGTCGGGAGGTTTAGGAGTCGTGCGAAGACTTTCCGAGATGGGGTTGACCCCTGGATGCGAGATTAAACTTGTGCGTAAATGCAGTTTTCGCGGACCAATAGAAATCGAGGTTAGAGGCGTAGCGCTGGCCTTAGGCTACGGTTTGTCGTCGCAAATACTTGTGCAGCCATTGAAGGCACCTTAGATGAACAGTGAACTTACCATTGCTTT
The DNA here is from genome assembly GCA_963760905.1 of Candidatus Bathyarchaeota archaeon. Taxonomy (GTDB): domain Archaea; phylum Thermoproteota; class Bathyarchaeia; order Bathyarchaeales; family Bathycorpusculaceae; genus JADGNF01. The sequence goes on along the minus strand of CAVXEQ010000001.1, from coordinate 340,714 downwards.
AGCGGGAAATGCAAACGTCGGCAAAAGTGCGATATTCAACCAACTAACGGGGTTAAATCAGGTCACGGGAAACTGGCCTGGAAAAACAGTGGAACGCGCAGAAGGAACCCTGCACTTTAAAGGCTACAACATCCGCGTAATCGACTTACCGGGCACGTATTCGCTTTCAGCTTATTCCATGGAAGAGATAGTTTCGCGGGATTACTTGGCACTGGAAAAACCCGACATAATAATCAATGTAGTGGACGCATCAGCGCTGGAACGAAACCTGTACTTGACTTTGCAGCTTTTGGAACTTGAAGTGCCAATTGTAATAGCCCTAAACCAAATTGACTTTGCTACCAAGAAAGGATTGCGAATTGATATAGAAAAACTCTCCAAAACTTTGGATGCGGAAGTTGTTCCAACCGTAGCAGTTACAGGCTCGGGCATTAGCGAATTGATCTCTACCGTTGTGGACGAAGCGACCAAGAAAAAGAAGGTTCCCGCCAGAAGAATTGTTTATGGCAAAGAAATCGAAGAACACATTTCCGCAATTGAAACACTTGTTGTCTCCAAGCTTCAACAGCTCACCGAAGTTTACCCATCAAGGTGGCTTGCAATTAAGCTGCTGGAAAAAGACAGCGACATCATGAGAAAAGTTGCTGCTTTCACCGATGGGAAAGCTCAGTTGGACCTCGTAGAAGAAATAACAGCAGAGTTGGAAACTGTTCACGGCGAAACCCCGCCCGTGATAATGGCTTCTGAAAGGTACGCTTTAGCAAGTAAGATAGCCAAAGACGCCATTACGATTGAAACGACACCCAGAATCAGCGTCGAACAGAAGCTAGCCGCAGTAACCACCCACAAGGCGTTTGGGTACTTAATTTTGGCAGGTGTTGTAGCTGCCGTTTTCGCGGTGATTTTTGAGGGCGGGAACCTGCTTTCAGGGCTGCTAGACAGTGGATTGACGTGGGTATCTGGAGGCGCGTCTAACCTGTTGAGTTCGTTCCTGCCTTCTGTTGCTGTGGACTTGATCGTGAAAGGAGTAATAGATGGAATAGCAGCAGGAATAACAATCGCGTTACCTTACATTGTGCCGTTCTATGTGATTTTGGCGTTTCTTGAAGACAGCGGTTACTTACCTCGCGCGGCATTCCTGATGGATACAATCATGCATAAAATCGGCTTACACGGCAAGGCGTTTATCCCGCTGATGCTTGGCTACGGTTGCACCGTTCCCGCGTGCATTGGCTGCCGAATTATGGAAACCAAACGGGAAAGGCTCCTCACTGCATTTGTTGTATTGCTTATTCCCTGCGCCGCCCGAACCGTAGTCATACTTGGCTTGGTAGGAAGGTACGTTGGGTTGCCCGCAGTCATTGGCATATACTTGTTTGACTTGGCACTTGTCTTCGGTCTTGGCAGAATCGCCTTCAAAGTCTTGCCAGGAGAACCAGTTGGCTTAATCATGGAGATGCCCAACTACAAGAGACCCTCTACCAAAACCATAGCCATCAAAACTTGGAACCGCACCAAAGACTTCGTTTACGTCGCGTTCCCAATAATGATAATTGGAAGCATCGTGGTTGAGGCGTTTGTGCTGTCGGGTTTGATGCCCTACTTTGTCAGCGGCGCAAGCCCAATAATGACTTTGTGGTTAGGACTCCCCGCAGTGGCTGCGATTCCGCTGATTTTCGGAATCCTGCGCAAAGAGTTGACCTTAGTCCTGCTGTCCACCACTTTAGCCGCCGTTGGCTTAGGACTTACGTCTTTAAGCCCAGTGCAAATGATTGTGTTCGCTTTAGTCGTAATGATTTACATCCCCTGCCTCGCGACATTAGCAGCGTGTAAGAGAGAGTTCGGCTGGAAAAAATCTCTGGGCATGGCGGTAATCGACATCGCTTTGGCGCTGGTTATAGGCGGGTTAGCGTTTAGGATTCTGAGCCTCGTTATGTGACATTAGACGACAGCCTATTTTAGGAAATCGGCTGTGGATTGAGCTTTTTTTACGGCTTAATTATCTTTCTCCAAAGCACGTGTTCTAAAAGCCATTTATAGTAAGAAAGCTTGGAAGCTTTGATAATTCTTGTTTTCGGTTTCATAACCCGATTTGGTGTTCGGCAAGTTATAGTGAACTGCCCCAGTTACACTTGAAAACGAAGGTTTCAAGCGGGTTTCTCTGAGGCACTTTCGGCGTCTCATCCGGGTATCCGATTGTGATAAGTGCCTGCGGTTCCACGTCGCTTGGGATTTTCAACGCTTTCCGAACGGCAGTTTTGCAGAAGATGGGTGCGCAGTACCAGCATGCGCCTAGGCCGTTTGCGTGGGCTGCGAGAAGCAAGGTTTGGGTGGCTGCGGCTAAGCTCTGCACTGCCAGGTCACGTTCCGCTTGTTGTCGTTCCACATCTGGGTATGTGTCCATATCTTCTAGTGTTAGGCAGGCAACAACGAGGACGGGCGCTGCTGTGAATCGATCGATTGAGCGGTTAACGGTTGCCAAGCGATTGTTTTTGGGGACATTGTCCTTTTCGAGTTTGTCAAGCCACACCTGCGCCATCTTTTTGGCAAGGTTGATTTTTTGTTCTCTTTCGGCAATGACAATGAATCGCCAGGGCTGTGCGTTATGGGCGGAAGGGGCATAAGCTGCGGCTTCGAGAATGGCGCGGAGGGTTTCTGTGGGAACGGAGCGATCTTGGAATTTCCTGACACTGCGCCTTTGGATAATGGTGTCTATTAAGTTGGACATCATTGATGGTCAGGTATTCAAGGTGCGCTTCTTCTTTTAATTCTTCACTTTTCAAAAAGTTCAGTCGTCAATTATTTCAAACATGGGTTGACCACAACATTCCGGAGGTGTATCCCCTCTGCATTCGTGTCCATGGCTGCAACAACTTTCGTAGTCGGCTTTGGTTTTGCGTCCGCATTTTTTGCATTGAAACTCGGGCATAGGGCTCACGATGGAATCAAGGATTAAACGTTGATTAAAATGTTTTCAAATTTCAAACAGAATTTTATATAAAAATCTGGGACCAGTTAGACCACCTTTTCAGGGGGCCTAGCCGAGCAATATCTGCTGCATGAAGGTTCCACACCATGTGTAGTAAATGACTTGTCCGGTTGCTCCGTTGATGCCCATCATGCCGATGATGTTTCCGCCGCTTTGGACTTGCATTGCGTAATATCCGTAGTAGGTTGCTGCGTTGCCGACTGTGGTTCCGGGGTAGTTTGTGTTGAGGTATTGTTGCGCTATGGTTGTGGCTTGCTGCGTGGTCACTTGCATTGTTATAGTGGGAGTTCCTCTAAGCCAGTTCATCATGCCGCCGTAGCCGCCCATCATTCCGTAATTATAGCGTGTTTCTCCTGTTGTTAGATAGCCCATCATGCCGTCTGCGGTTGTTCCGTATTTGGTGTCCCACATTAGGGTTGGCCCCGGCATTGGAGTAACTGCGCCAGTGTACTTGTCTATCGCTAGCTCAAACGCTCCGGCACCAGTATCCTTCTCGATTACTTGGGCGTTGTAGGTGCTTGTGTATTCTTGTACGGTTTTGATCCCAAGGTTGGGGTTGCCAAGTGTTAATAGGTAGTTTTGGGCAGCTGTTGCCGCGTCATTTATTGTTAGCTCCTTTGTGGTGTTTTGTGTTGTCGCCGTCGTAGTGGTAGGAGCTGGTGGAATTGTTGTGGGTTCGGTTGTGATTCCTTGTGGGGGCACTGTTGACGTAGAGGGGTAGTATCCGTTCATCATGTCGTTGGGGTATTTCGTGTAGGTTGTTGCAGTTGTGGCGGTTTCGGGTAATCCTATGAAAGCTATGGCTGATGCGGTCGTGAGTGCGACTGCGACTATTGCGATGGCGATTAAGGCGGTTATTTTTCTTGTGTTCATTTTTGTTCACTTCTTCTGCTTACCATATGGGGCCTGGCGGGATTTGATAGTTGGGTGATACAAGATTGAAACGGTGTTGAAACGTTAACGGTGAGTTGCTTGTTTCGGCCCTTTCTTAGTAAGAAATATCTGCATATGACATATGGCATAAACGCGCTTATACGGATTCCCCCAAAAACAAACCAAATCACCATCAAACTAGTCATTATTTCATGCACCTGCAACAGACTTCGCTTGTTAAAAAACCTCGTGAAGTTTATAGACGACTTCCCCACTAACCTATCTGCAGGAGATTTTGCTTTGAAAAGCCTCAAAGGCATCCTTGTCATAGGCGAAAAAAACATCTTCGGCGAACTCGCTCAAATCGTCATCATAGCCGCCCAAACTAACGCCATCATCAAAATCATGTTCGAAGCAGAATATAACGAACACATATTATTTGAGAACATGCACGCGATCAAAGCCCTTGAGAAGAAATCCGATGAAATCGCCTTCAAGCTGAGTGAAGATATAACAAGTGGAGCTGTCAGCCCCAACATAATCGATGACCTTATTGAATGCACCCAGGTTGCCGATGACATCGTGGACACATACTATTACCTGAGTCGGGAATTATGCCGAATGTCCAAATCAAACCCAATGAATTTTGCCGTGCATCAGGAGGCAGAGTGGGTTACCGTTTTCGAAAACATGTTTGCCCTCGCGGATAAGTCGCTTTCAAAACTGCAGGAAGCGCTCTCCTCAGGCAACGTGCCCCAGATCTTGGAGTTGCGCAAGGAAATCGAGACTTTGGAGGAGCAGGGCGACGACATCAAAGACGCAGGCTTTGATACACTTTACTGCGTGGCGCCCAAGCTACATTTTCTGCAGTTTTACCATTACAGCGAATTGCTACACAAAGTCGACGACATACTGGACTTCTGCGAAGACCTATCAGACCTAATTGTTTCCGTAGTAACGTCAATTCTCAAGTGATTAACTCATGCTTTTTTCTATTATCTTAGTGACTTTGACATTTGTTGCCGTATTGCTGGTTGCGGGCAACAATCTTTCCGCCTGCGTGGGTCCCGCAGTGGGCTCCAGAATTGTGAGCAAACGATTTGGAACTCTGCTGGGAGCACTGGGTTTTTCAGCAGGGCTCATGGTTCAAGGATCAGGCATGACAAATTCTGTTGGTGTGCTGCTGCCTAAAGCGACGGAGTTGCTTCGAGGAGAAGCATTACTCGTTGCAATTCTGGTTTTCATTATCGCGGCAGTGGCCCGGGTGCCAATGTCGCTGAACATGTCGCTGGTGGGTCTGCTCTCCGGCTTGTCTGTTGCGGGTGGCGCAGGTGCCGAGGGAAGTTTCGCCGTTGTTGTAGCATTAACATGGGTGGCTGCTCCAATTGCTGCTTTTGTCTCGGGTTTTTTCCTTATTCGCTTCTTTAATCGCGGCTGGCCGGTTAACTTCTGGCATCGCCTACAAGCCTATAAATTGATGCTTATCGTTCTGTCATTTTCGTCGGCATATGTTTTGGGCGCAAACACCCTTGGATTGGTTGTAGCCACTGGCGGATTCGAGTGGACTACCGTAGCTGCAGCTATTGCAGCAATTTTCGTTGGCTCATTTCTGCTTGGCGGCGGTACCATTCGGAGAATTTCAGAAGAGTTTTTCCTAATGCGCTACACCAATGCGACGGCAACGCTTGTAACTTCGACTATCTTGGTAGAAATAGCTACAGTTTTCAATATCCCATTGTCTAATACCCAGACAACTACCACGGCGGTTTTCGGGACAGGCGTATCTTACAGAACCAAATTTGTTTCTCTAAAGCCCTTCTTAACAATTTTAGCGGGTTGGATAATTGCACCGTTTCTGAGCTTCGCCATAGGGCTACTGTTAGGCTAGTCGTCAACTGTCTCTATCATTGGTTTGCCGCAACAGAAAGGCGCTTTTTCCAGGTTCCGCTTGGGGTCACCAGTGCAACTTAACTCGTATTCAGCCCTGACTTTGCGGTGGCACGTAGTGCATTCAAAAACGGGCAGCTGCATCGCCTTCTAAGGGGCAAGTACAGCGTCTGCGCACATAGAATCCAACCGCGTAATCTTCACCTTAACATGCTCACCAAGTTTTGCACCCGCGATGAAGATGGAATATCCTTTTATTTTGGCTATACCTTCCCCGTTAGGGCTCATATCCACAATGTCAAACTCGCATTCCTGATCCATTTCAACAGGAAGCGGTCCGAAACCTCTGCCGCGTTTGTTCTTGGCGTTTCTTGGCGCACGTTTCTTGGGACTAATAAGACATCAAACCTCGTACCCGAATAAATAGCAAGAACTAACATATAACCTCTACACCAAAAACTCATAGAAATCGAATAAAAATTGAGAAATGTGCATATAGGCGTCGCCACAGTACTGTAATTTGTTTCTGGATGGCTAATGAACATGGTCAGAGAACTAAAAGAACGCACTTGCCCCGAAGACAAATCAAAATGCGACTGCCTAACAACCTGCCCTCCAGACCTCTCAATAGACTGCCCCGACAAATGCAACCCCAACAAATGTTGCCAAGGATGCAAAGCCGCAGAAGAAGAGAACGAAGGAGAGTAACAGCGCAGAGAACGGAAAAAGAATCGTATCTGATAGGAAATAATTAACTTTCTTTCCAAGGAAGTGGCAATGCAGGACTTGACCTTCATTCACGACGGCGCGATCAACTAACCGTATAGCACAACTGGATAGACAAAAAGAAAAACAGTAATGCAAACATTGTTGGAGAAACAAAAAATGTTATAGCTGACGCAAAGAGAATAATCTGAAGAGGTCGTTCTGTGCTCATCGAAGTATATGGTTCATTGCTAAGTCAAGATGAAAGGAAAAAAATCAAAGGAACAATGACGGAGAAAGGAAGAGTCGAAAGGAAGGGATGGAAACTTTCTTTTGATAAGAAAAGCTTTGGTCAAAATGAAGCAGTTTTGAATCTAGTGCGGACAAATAATTCCAACGACGTGTATTATACTGTTGTGTATGAAGTTGACGAAGGAACCTACATTGAAATTATGAGAAGAGAAATGGGGCAAGGGAACGCCGAAAAATGGAAGCATGGCGAGGCAGTCAGTTTCAACAGCTACAGACCTCTCCGACTGGAATCAAACTTGGGAACTACCCAACTTTTCGTTATTCCTGAAAATGAACGATTACACACACAGACCCGTTCGGAAGATGAGTATGTTGTGATTGTGAGAAGAGGGATAGAAGAGAGCTTCAAGGATATGCCCAAAGAAAAAGAAGCAAATCTTCAGGTTCTCAAAAAAGCAGTTAATGAAAGTAACCCGGAAACCACAATATTTTGAAATTTAGACTTGACCTTATTGGACAAATAGCATGGTTCAGCAAGTCCACTCTTCACATGTCGAACGGTTTTTAGCCAGAAACTAGCCTTTGAACAGCGTTAACACAGCATTTCTAAACCAGAAGAAAAAGATTACAAAAATTCAATTTACTTCTATACGACAAGAAGAACAAAAAGAAGAAATTTTCTTTTTGATTGCTCATCTATTTCACATGTATGTTTGGGCTTTGACGTTTCCCTGTTTCTACAGGATGTGGTTTACTTCTCCTTGCTCCCCCAGCAAAAAGCAAACGCGCTAATCGCATTTCTTTTCTTAGGAGGTGATCCGGCCGCAGGTTCCCCTACGGCCACCTTGTTACGACTTTTCCCCCCTCACGAAACTTAGATTCGACGCCGCCTTAGAGACGACGCCTCACCCAAAAGTCGCTCGGGTGGAACGACGGGCGGTGTGTGCAAGGAGCAGGGACGTATTCACCGCGCGCTGATGACACGCGATTACTAGGGATTCCATGTTCACGAGGGCGGGTTACAGCCCTCGATCCCAACTACGGCAGGCTTTCGAGATTGCCTCCCCCTTTCGAGGTCGGAACCCATTGTACCTGCCATTGCAGCTCGCGTGTGGCCCGGGAGATTCGGGGCATACTGACCTGCCGTGGCCCGCTCCTTCCTCCACTTTATCAGTGGCGGTCTCCTCAGTGTGCCCAGCACAAGACTGGTTGCAACAGAGGACGCGGGTCTCGATCGTTGCCTGACTTAACAGGACACCTCACGGCACGAACTGGCGACGGCCATGCACCTCCTCTCAGCTCGTCTGGCAAGACCTTTAATCTGGCCTTCACACTGCTGTCGCTCCCGGTGAGATTTCCGGCGTTGACTCCAATTAAACCGCAAGCTTCACCCCTTGTGGTGCTCCCCCGCCAATTCCTTTAAGTTTCAATCTTGCGATCGTACTCCCCAGGCGGCAGACTTAACAGCTTCCCTGCGGCACTAGAACGGCACGTGGCCGTCCAAACACCTAGTCTGCATCGTTTACAGCTGGGACTACCCGGGTATCTAATCCGGTTCGCTCCCCCAGCTTTCATCCCTCACCGTCGGGCGCGCTCTAGCAGACAGCCTTCGCCACTGGTGGTCTTCTCGGGATTATAGGATTTCACCCCTACCCCGGGAATACCGTCTGCCTCTCTCGTCCCCTAGCCGAGCAGTATCCCCCGCAAGCCAACGATTAAATCGGTGGGTTTAACAGGGGACTTGTTCGGCCAGCTACGGATGCTTTAGGCCCAATAAACGTCCACACCACTCGGAGAGCTGGTATTACCGCGGCGGCTGACACCAGACTTGCCCTCTCCTTATTCCCCCAGCTTTCTAGACTGGGTAAAAGCCAACCTCAGCGGTCGGCACTCGGGATAACCCTGTCACACTTGCGTGTATTGCAAAGTTTTCGCGACTGCTGCGCCCCGTAGGACCTGGGCCCTTGTCTCAGTGCCCATCTCCGGGCTCCCGCTCTCACGGCCCGCACCGGTTATAGGCTTGGTGGGCCATTACCTCACCAACAACCTGATCGGTCGCGGCCCCATCCTTGGGCGACGCCTAGAAGCATGATCTAAGCGTCTTTTCGGGCGAAGACTCATTCCAGAGTTCTACACCTATTGGGAATTAGCCCCAGTTTCCCGGGGGTGTTCCTATCCCAAGGGCAGGTTAGCCACGTGTTACTGAGCTGTACGCCGCTCCTCCCACATAGCTGGAAGGCGCGCGACTAGGCATGTCTTAGTCCTATCCCGATAGCAGTGGGGTCCGGCAGGATCAACCGGAGTTACGCACAACTGCGCACTCCGATGAACATGTCGGCACTACTATGTTTATTTATGGTACGTTTTCGCTTTTTGCCTCTTACTGGATTTGGAGGGAGAACTATTCCACAAACGTCAAAGCCCATTTCGGACCTAACTGAGCAATTAGTCAAGTCTACATGTGTGTCCCCGCAACTGGAGGCCAACACCCGCATCCCTGAAAGGCAGACGCCGTTACGGTTGGGGTTGAGCCGCCGCCAATTATTGATAATTGCGGGGCAGCTGAATTAGCTGACTTTACACAGAAGCTCTTTCAGCCCATATAAACATTGCGTTAGGGACAGAAATAAACGTTGCTTTAGATGCTAACGGGAGGCAAAATGGGTTTTTTGGAAATTTTTTGCAGTTTTCTGTTTTTCCAGCTGTTTTTGGCGGTTTGTTTTTTGTTTGAATAGTTACTTAGCATAACAACTGCGTGGGTTTGTTGTTTTGGGTGCCTGTTAGGAGCGATTTCTTCATTACTATGTCTCCACAATAAGGCACATGGCTCTATTCACTTAAAACCATGTTTGTGAAGGTTTGTTGTCTAAGTTTCTTGACTAAGCAACAGCAGCAAAAGGGTCACAAAAATGGTGATTGAAGAATTAAGAGGAAAAGAGTTGAGGTGTTGCCAGCTTTCCCGGTTTCTCGTGGCCGAAGACCACAATACAGCGGGGAACGGAACACGGTTTAACTTCTGAGTTCGGAATGGGATCAGGTGGAACCCGCGCCCAATGGCCGGCAAACAAAGAGCATGCACAACACTTACACAGATTAACCTTTCGCTTCTTGAAGCTGATTTTTGGGTTAACTTGACAAATCGCGCTTCATCAGTCGTGAAATTTTATGTCTTTGCACCCGGGAGCATAGTTTTTCTTCGATCTATTCAATCGTTCAACATAGGCATCTTGCAAGCTATGTGCGTTCAACCATAATTATTAATAAGCTCGAACAACAACCCAATTAACTCGCTTACAGAGTGAACCAAGATGGCTAATAACATTCCAGGCACAAAAATAGTGCTAACCGCATCAGCGACAGAAATGAGCGAATTCGGCAATAGTCAATTTATCGCATTCGTTGGCGGATTCGCAAGTGGACCAGTGCCAAAATGGATCACAAGAAAATATCTTTATCCACCAGTTGAACGCACAACTGAGGGAAGAGCTAAAGTTTCCCCTTATGGCTTAAGAAAAGTTGAGGCCATCCTCCTACAAAACGGATTCACAGATGAAGAGGTAGCTGTGGTGCATCCGATCAATTTGGACAGGTTCATCGGACCAAATACTAAGGCAGTCGGCATCAGCAGCATGGACCCAACGGGCATGGGATACGTCAGCAAAACTTATTCGTCGCTGGTCGGAGGCGGAGAACCCATGAACGCTGTGGAGTTCAAAGCCCTCGCGCGACACCCAGCCATACGTCGATTCAAACCCAAAGTCATCGTTGGCGGCTTCGGCAGTTGGCAGTTGGAACGCAAGCGGCTAACCCGAGACTTTGGCGTAGACTGCCTCGTCACAGGTCCAGGAAAAGAGGGCATAATACAGGTTTTCAAGAAAGCAGTTGCAGGCGAAACTCTGCCACAGAGAGTTAGTTCCCCAGCTAAGCCAGATGAAGAGTTCCCGTTGATTAAGCATGCCGCGATTCATGGAGCTGTTGAGATAAGCAAAGGGTGTGGAAGAAATTGCCAGTTCTGTACGCCAACCGTTCTGAAGAAGACAGATACGCCGATTGAAGAAATCATTAAAGAAGTTGAATTGACAGCCAGAGAAAGCGGTGAAAAAGGCACTCATATTACGCTAGTCACCGAAGACCTGTTTCTTTACGGCGCCAAAGAAAAAACCTTCGTTCCAAATGAAGAAACCGTAATTAAACTCGTTAAAAGCGTGGCTGCTGTGCCAAACGTGAAGGCGATTCAGCCGAGCCACATGTCTCTTGCTCCAGTTGTATGCAAACCCAACATGATCAAGCAGGTCGCTGAAGTCCTACTTGAGCATAGTTGGTACAACCACAATGGTAAAGCCATTGTCACGGGGGAAACAGGAATCGAAACAGGCAGTGTCCGCCTAATGCGCAAGTACATGGCTGGAAAAATGTTGCCTTACAAACCGGAACAGTGGAAAGAAATCGTGACGCAAGCTTTCGGCATCCTCAATGACAATGACTGGTTCCCTCTGGCAACCTTAATTGTCGGGCTACCTGATGAAACGGAAGCTGATGTTTTAGAAACATTAAGCCTTATGGATGACCTAAAAGACTTCAATGCGTTCTATGTACCGCTATTCTTTGTTCCCCTAGAAAACTGCTTGCTCATGAACAAGCAGGGCGCAGAATACGATTCATTAACCAAGATGCGCTGGGAATTCCTGACGAAGTGCTGGGAATATAACGTTCGGATTTGGCGTGGAACCTTCTTAGGCAACAGAATAACGAATCCTGCAATTTTGAAAGCAATTAACCAAGCAGCAATTCCAGTCGCAGCAAAAATTGCACAGAAGTATTATGGATTTACACGTGACGAAGAAATCGGCAACGTGATTTGGAAGCTCGCACACGCCTAAGTGTTTCCTTCGGTTTTCTTTTTCAATTTTTTTGTTTCCGAAAGATTTCCCGCAAATCCATTATTTGAACTAACAACCCTTAAGTAACATAACTGTCCTTTCTGAGCTATGTTCCAAGATGTGAAGGGTTTTGCTCAGTTCATAAGCGTCGAAAGAGGCTTAATGCTTTTCATGATATCTGTTGGGGCAACCTTTCTGATTGTTGAGTCTGTGCAGCTTTCTCAAGCGCTTTACCTGGGCATAATGGTGTTTTGCATTTGGAGCGCGGTCGATGCCATAAACAACGTTTGCGATGTTGATTTGGATATTTTTTCCGACCCTATGCGCGCAAAATTCACAAAGAAACTTGGGAAATTGGGCTTGTTCGTTGTTGCGGTTTTCACGGGAGTGTCTTTGGCATTGGGCGCTGTCACCATGATTCCCTTCGTCCTATTGTTTGTAGCATTGGGCATCTTGTTCGGTGTGTTGTATTCAGTTCCGCCTTTTAGACTGCGCAAAACAGCCTACAAACCTGTAGTGAACTTTACGGTAGGCGCTGTTCCAGTATTGATCGTTGCTGCTTTCTTCAACGTATTCTCAATCAACGTTGTATCTCTTGTTTTGCTAATCGGCGTAACAACAGCCGTGAACAGTCTGTGGGAGGACTTGGCGGATTACGCGTCAGACTTCAGTAGCGGCTCACGAACTGTTCCAATCATATTCGGTTTCCGAAAAGGGCTGTTCCTCACAATAATTATGGGCTACGCCATGATTCCGATGATGGTTTTTGTAGGCATGCTTTTCCAACTCGGATGGATTTACTACGCTTCATTGCTTGGACTTGCAATGTTTGTTTCACTTCGTATAATACAGAAGAGAGTTACCTTATTCGAGAACGAGGAAGCAGACACAAAAAAATTGCACAAACTGGGTGAAGTTTTAGCTAAGGACTTCGTCATCATTGCAATTGTTTTCACGCTTAGCTTGATGTTGAGTAGCCTTTTAAAAATCAACCCAACCTTCTTCTAAGAAAATCTTATCAAGAATAAGCTGCTTGAAAAGAAGCAGCCACTGGCTTAAGTATCCGGACACGCTTAGGAGAAATATTAGTTCAGTCTGAATTCTAAACGCATAACAACTCAAATAAAATTCATAAGATATCAAGGCAAACACGTTTTTGCTGGTAAAGAAAGCGAGGAAGTAGTTTCGAGTTAATATTTTTAAACGGGGAATTGCAGGGAAAATTTTGTACCTTTACTTAGTTCGCTCTCGAAGGTTATGCTGCCGCCTTGCGCTTCCACAAGTCGCTTAACTACTGCTAGTCCGAAGCCTTGACCTTTGGATTTAGTGGTAAAGAGTGGCGTGAATAACTTGCTCTTTGCGTCTTCAGCAATGCCTTCGCCGGTATCTTCTACGTTAACGATAACATAGCGGTCTTTGCAGATCACATTGACGGTAAGGTTCCCTCCATTTGGCATGGCCTGAACAGCGTTTTGCATTAGATTCACAAGCACTCGTTTTAACATGGTAGTGTCAGCAGTTAACAGGGGCAAATCGGCTTCGCTCGAAATGTTGACGTTAACGTTGCTGGGAACAGTTACCATGGCTAATGCCTCTTTAGCTGCTATTTCAACATGGACTTCTTCTTTCTTGGGGCTCAACGGCCTAGCGAAGTCCTGCAGGTCTGCAATGATTTTGTTAATGTAAAGCAGATTTTCTTCAATGCTACGGATGCCTTCCTGCAAATTCTTTTTAGCCTCGCCATCAGGAAGAGAAGAAAGCTCGGTTTTTTCGAGGTAAAGTTCACTCGTTATAGCCTGAAGTGGATTGCGAATATCATGCCCAACCATACCTGCAGTTTGACCAATCGCTGCCAATTTCTCTTGATCTCTTAGCTGCTTGGTCTTCTCTTCAACTAGAGTTTCTAAGTGCTTGCTATATTGTTCGAGCTCACTTTGCAAAACTTTTTCGATTGACAACGACTTTGCCAGTTTAAGGTTGCTATAGCTTAATTTAGAAATCATCTCCGCAAGCTTTGTATAAAACACCATCAGGTCTTCTACTTTTTCCCTGCTCCAACGCGGAACATTGTCAAAAGCTGCTAAGTAAGCATCTTTGTCGAAACCATATTTTTCAGCTTTAGCAGCAAAGGTATCGCGAACTACTTTTTCGTTTTTAAAAAAGAACTGACCAGAAAAGACATTGCCAACATGTTTCCCTCCGATAATAATTGGCGTGACAATATCCCACAAGCCATTTTTGCATTTGTAAGCACGGAATTCTCCTTGTTTCACTCCGCTAGAAAGGTTAAGGTCGCTTTCAAGGCAATTCTTCAGAGTTTTCGGGTTGACACGGTGGAAATTGGTACAAATGTCTTGCCAACCTGTTCCTACAAAAATGTTTCCTCTGAGGTCTGCAACAGTGAATCCGATCTGCGTTACTGAGAACAGGTCGTTCATCATCGACTGCAAAGCTTGTACGTCGATTATGTTAGATAGTTCCTGCTCACCGATTTCCATATTGGGAGAAAGCACCGAATCCAACTTAAGTCGTAGCCGCTCTTCGCTCTCTTGAAGAGCCCGCTCAGCTTTTTTGCGTTCCGTGATATCTCGGAAGACAAGCACGACGCCTACGGTGTTGCCATCCTTATCTTTTATCGGTGCTCCGCTGTCATCAACTGCAACTTCACTTTTGTCTTTGCGCACCAAAACCGTGTGATTAGCTAAACCCGCCAGCAGTCCTGTTTTAAGAACTTTGCTAACCGGGTCTTCAACTTCCAGATGAGTCTGTTCATTAACAATGTGGAAAACTTCCATCACGGGTTTCTGTGAAGCTTCGCTAAAAGGCCAACCTGTAAGGTTCTCCGCCACTGCGTTCATGAAGGTTATCTTTCCAGACAGGTCAGTTGCTATAACTGCATCCCCTATGCTGGCTAAAGTAGTAGCCCAGCGCTGTTCGCTCGACCGAAGCTCGTCTTGGACCTTCTTACGTTCAGCTGCCTCTTTAACAAGTTCGTTGTTAATTTCTGTAAGCTCAGTTGTATGTCTTGACAAATTAATCTCATTCTGCTTCAAATTACGAAAGAGCAGATCATGGGGTTTTTTGATTCCAGTTTCAACTAGAGCTTTATAGATTAGATAGAAGGAGACAACGTTAAGCAAATGCCCTACCATATTGGATATGCCATAAACATCGGTGTACAAAGTGAAAGCCAATTCAGTAGCAATGGCAACAACAATAGCCGCTACCAAATACTTGAATACATCTCCGTTGAATTCCCTGCGTTTAACAATTAACAGCAAGATAGAGCCAAAAAGAATCAGAGAGATTACGTATTCACTCAATATTTTAAACGCTGTTAAACCCACACCGTCGACGTAAGCTTGTGGGAAATTCCCCCAGTAAAAAATGGAGCCAAGCAGCAAAGCGGTGGCAACCGAGTAAACTGCGAAAACGAATATGGGACGAATCTTGCGGCGTACAAAAAACAAAGATGCAGCAAGAAGAGAAAAAGCAGTCATGTACCGCATGGCTATCCAGAGTTGAGTAGCTGGGTTAGAGCTATTCTCAAGCAAAACGCCCATCCCTTTGTAAGCTACTGTGTGAAGTAAATCTAAACCGCCAACAAATAGGAAAGCAATGCCGATGAAAAGTAAGAAATCATTATCCATTATGCGGCGGCTGTTCCAAGCGATTGCGAAGATGGCGAAGATAATGACAATACTGAAGACTTCCGCTAAGCTGTGGAAAAGTAGATAGTTGTAGCGACTCAGAAAATATAAGCCAATGAGACTTAGAGCTGCTGCCAACACCATGACAGCGTTTCTCATCTTTGTGCCAAGTTGCTGTGCACCGTTCAGGTCTGTATTTGTGTCTAAATGCTTAGCTTCTGCCGTCTTTGTCACTTCTATTCGCTCCGCCAAGAATCAATGTATAATTTCTTTTCGCTCCTTAAAAATCATTTTCAAAAAGAATCCCCTGTAATTTGTTCTACAATTTGCTGAAAACAAAACCAAAAGTCCTCTCAGCTTGTAAAAGAAGATTTATCTCTGTTAACACAGTAAACACTAGATAGTAATGTTCCAGGTGGAAACACCCTTGAGCAACAATTTATTGAATGTAAACATTGCTGGCTTAAAACTGCACAGCCCAACTGCCCTAGCTTCGGGCATCTTGGGGTACAGCGGAGATTCTTTGCATGTAGTGGCGGAAAGCGGCGCAGGAGCGGTTGTCACTAAATCCGTAGGTGTATCGCCTCGAGTAGGTTACCCGAATCCAACTGTGGTTCAAGCAAAAAACAGCTTAATCAATGCCGTTGGCTTGCCAAATCCGGGTATAAACGACTACGCAGAAGAACTAACCTATGCAAAATCAATCCTGAAAGTTCCCCTCATCGTCAGTATATTCGGCTACACGGCAGAAGAATACGCTTTGGTGGCACAGAAAGCTGCTGAGGCAGGCGCAGACGCTGTGGAACTTAATGTTTCCTGCCCTCATGTCCGGTACACAGGCTCAGAGATTGGGCAAAACCCAAAACTGTTAACAGATGTCGTCTGCAAGGTCAAGGCTGCCGTGCAAAAACCAGTAATCGTCAAGCTCTCGCCCAACGTTACAGATATAACCGAAATTGCCAAAAACGTTGAAAAAGCAGGAGCAGACGCCTTAACCGTAATCAACACCGTCCGCGCCATAGCCATTGACATTGAAACCCAAAACCCAGTATTAAGTAATGTTAGAGGAGGACTCTCAGGACCAGCAATTAAGCCTATTGCATTGAGATGTGTCTACGACGTATTCGAAGCTGTAAAAATCCCCATTGTCGGATGCGGAGGCATAACCGACTGGCGCGACGCCGTAGAGTTTTTCCTTGCAGGCGCCTCAGCTGTACAAATCGGCACAGCCATAGCGTTTGAAGAAACAAATGTTTTCCAAGCCATCAACAAGGGAGTAACCAGTTATCTGAAAAAGAAAAAATACGGGAGTGTGAAAGAAATTGTCGGCCTATCTCACCAAGCTTAATACCTTAAGAACCACCAATATCATTAACGTTAAAGACGAGAGCCCAACTGTAAAAACTTTCACTGTTGAAGATGATTTATGCGCGAAAGCGAACCCAGGCCAGTTCCTTATGCTCTGGATACCAGGCATTGACGAAATACCTCTCAGCATTTTGAACGCTGGCGGAGGTCAAGTCCAGTTCACAGTTAAAGCTGTTGGCGACGCCACAAGACATCTGCATACAATGAAAATGGGAGATTTCATAGGCGTCCGCGGACCATTTGGAAACAGCTTCACCGAAACCCGCGGCAGAGCACTCTTAGTTGGAGGTGGTACAGGCACAGCACCCTTGCTCTTCTTAGCTAAACGCTTGGCAGCTAAAGCTGACCGCTTAAGCTTCGTTGTAGGCGCTAAAACCAAAAACGAACTCTTATTCTTAAACGAACTTGATGCAGTATGCACCGACGAAAGTGCCATCGCCACAACAGAAGACGGAAGCTACGGATTACAATGTTTTGCAACGGAACCGCTAGAGAAGTTGATAGATAAACAGAAATTCAACATGGTCTACGCTTGCGGTCCAGAAAAGATGGTGAGGAAAGTCTTTGACCTTGCAGAAAAACGTAAAGTAGCCATGGAGGCAAGTCTGGAACGGTTAATGCGTTGTGGCATAGGCTTATGTGGAAGCTGCATGATAGGCAAATATCGCGTATGCCGCGACGGCCCGGTATTCACTCTAGCCCAGCTGAGAGAAATAAAAGCTGAACTTGGCATTTCCAAATTGGGCTTTGACGGCAGTAGAATCGAAGTTTAGGCGCGGCACATAGTTAACCTGCCCTCTTGACGTTGTCCGAATAGCCATCCCATTACTGGTGTATTTCATGATTATGTTCTTTGGCGCATTCGCCATAGGTTACTACATCAAGCTCGATTACAAAAGAACAACATCACTTGCATTTACGGCAGCTAGCAACAACTTCGAACTAGCCATCGCCGTCGCAATCTCTATTTTCGGCTTAGCCTCGCAGGAAGCTTTCGCAACAGTCATAGGACCCCTTATTGAAGTTCCAATAATGATAAGTCTTGTGAATCTGGCTTTGTGGGCTAGAAAGAAGTTTAAATCGTGATCTTAAAAACTAACATTGTTGAAAAAACAGATAAAAAGTTGAAAAAAAGAAAATGAGGGTTAAAGTTCTTCGGAGGGGAACCCGAATTTCCTCAGGTATTCTCTGGCGAAGGTTGGGTCAAACGATAATTCCTTGCTTCTGAGAATTCTCCTATCCAATCTGTCTAAGGCTACACGGAAGGTAGGTTCCACACCGAAACCTTCAGCTGAAGCAAAGAAGAAGCCCTTAACTCCCTTAACGGTACGCATTTGAAGGCGGCAGTGAATAAGCGGTTGACCCTTATGGTTCGTCCCATGTAGTTTCATGTAAACGAACAATGTACCAGACCCGAGAAGGTCCTTATACTTCCTTGTGAAGCTGTCGAATTCACCCATCATGAAACCCTGCGCGCTCTCGTCTATAACGGCGCCTTTAGAGGCAAACTGAATCGTCAAGCGTCGGTCAAGGTCTTCCATTTGGCTAATCGGTTCAAGGAAATCCAGTTTGGTTACTATGCCCACCAACCGGTCTTTCGCCAGAACAACGAGGCAGTGAACATTAAACTTATGCATTTTATCTTCAGCCTCTTTCAACGGGGTTTCCGGCGTAACTGAGACTACAGGACTTTTCATGACCCCTTTCGCAGGAATGCTTAGAACTTGGATTTTTTCGCCTTTGATGTCGCCCAAGGTTTGCCGTTGGTTCGGTTGGAAGACGTTTTCGATTATATCTTGGGTGCTAATGATGCCCACAAGGTTTCCATTCTCCATAACTGGCAAGTGGCTTATACCGTATTCTCTGAACAGACTGAGAACGGCGCCAACTGACCGTGTAGATTCGAGGGTGTAAGGCGCTTTAGTCATGATCTGTTCTATAGGTGCGTTACCCCATTCTTGCGTTACTGCACCGTGAATTATGGCTTCATCCGTGACGAACCCCCGAATTTTCTCTTTCTCAAAAACTGGCAACTGACGTACGCCGCTTTGAATCATCATTCTTGCGGCCTTGCTCAGAGAAATGTCGGGTTCCATTTTTGGCGCGGGCCGCATGAGGTTTTTAACTTTAGTTGTTGCAGGGTCAAGTCTTGCTCGAACAATCCATCTTCTCGAAATTACACCCGCATATTTGCCCTTCTCGTCAAGCACTGCTAAGACGGGCGGGGCATCTTTCTTGAAGAGCTCCAGACATCTGGACAATGTATCATTTTCGTTAACAGTATAAAACTGTGTTGCAAGAACATCTTTCACAGAAATTGAACTCATCATAATTGCTAGCTCCATCTTCGTATCTGGGTAAAGTAGAATTTAAATGTTGCAAACATGTCCAAATCATGTCTACAACTTGATTTGTTGTTTCACCCTGCAGTCATAAACAGTTATATGTTGGAGACTGAGTTCTCTAATAAATCCTAAAGTTATAGAGGATTAGGTTTTTCGCTACAGAAAACCTATCTATCTCTACTATAAAACAAATAAAGGTATATCCTAGTTCAAGACTTAAGGGTTTAGAACAAAGAGACTAAGGAGAATTACAAAAATAAAAATCTACCAGATAATCATTTTCCGCATGTCTTTTCTAGGAGTCTTAATTATATGACCTCACCTCAGAAAGAAGTTGTTGAAGAGCTAAAAGTTGAGTGGAAAAAACTGTGGCAAGAACGCTTAGACGACAAAGTGAGAGCGGAAGGTGTTGCCGTCACCGACTACTCATCGTTGTTTATTGAGCGAGGAACTATAATCCACGCTACTAGAGACTTCAAAGCTTTAAACTTCAAAGAAATTTTAGAAAGGCACGAAGTAGAAAACGCTGAACGTTACGTCCAGCCGAATCCTCAGGTTGGCGGTTGGAACAAGTTTATCAAAACTGAAATTACGAGCCAAAAACCGCAAAGAAGCAAACGTGCTGCATCGCATTGTCCCGAAAAGAAAGAAGTACAACAACAAAAGAAAAGTGGCCGCGGTTGGCTGCATATTTAGCTTCCGATTACATTCTTCTAAACCGTAAGAGGGAATAAGAAAGAAAGTGTTTTTGAGTTGGCAAGATTTATTCTTGTGCTTGTGCGTCCTTCTTTTTGTTTTTACCGAATCTCAGTTTGGCTGTTAAGATTTTTTCTGTAGCAAACAGCCGCGAGGCGATATACATGATGACTACCGTGAATACGGCAACATATGCAATGCCGAAAACAACGGTTGTATAGTCTCCTAGAACTACTGCTTTTGAGGCGATAATTGGGTGACTGTAGGGAATTGCATAGAAAATCGCTTTGATTGCCGTTGGGAGGGTGTTTATGTCGACATAGATTAGGGCGAAGGCGGGGATGAATATGAGCGGGTAAATGTAGCCGACTAGTGCTTGCGCGCCGCGGACGTCTTCGCTGAATGCTGACATGATTACTGCTAACGCTAGCGCTGAGAGAAGCGTAACAAATAATGAGATACCCAGCAGCGTATAACCAAGGGGTGAGGGGACCAATCCAAGTTTGACGAGGTCGATTTGTGTACCTGTTTGCAGAGTACCTGTGATTCCACCGAGCATGTAATTGTAACCGAACATTATGGCTAAGGCGGCTACGCCGGCGACGATTATTGTGCTGCTGAGTTTACCCATGAGGATAGCAAATCGGTCCACAGGCATTGTGAGGAGGGTTTCAAGGGTTTTTTCTTCTTTTTCCATGGCGACGCTGGTGGCAGCAATTTGCATTGCGTAAGTCAACAGAATCATAACTGTAATCGGCAAAGCAATGGTCTGGCTAAGCATGAGCGCACTAAGCTGACTGGGGTCAACGCCCTGCTCTATCTCACCTTTAATAATGGTTGAACTAGACGTCCTGACTAGGTCCGGAGCAACTGCACGGTTGAAACTATCCACATAGCTGCCAACAACGCTGGAGCCTATACCTCCGAATATACTCCCGCCTTGATAGACTCCATATGCGTTGACTTTGGCTGTAATATTCAAGTTTCCTTCTGTGTGAGCTGTCATGTTTTGGCTAAAGCCAGCAGGGATCTCCAGAAACGTTGTCACGTTGTTTTGTGGGAGCAAGCCTTGGTCAATGACTTGCTGGGGTGTAGTGTCTTTTATGACTGTTACGTTTAGGCCTATGTTGAGGTAACTGATGAATGCTTGGCTCCAGTTTCCGTTGTCGTTGTCAACAACGAGTAACCTTGCGTTCAGAGCCTGTTGCTGAGCGGTTTCTTGGGCGTATCCAAAGACCAGGCCTAGAACGGGGAACATTATTAGGGGCACCACAATCATGCCGATTAAAATTTTGGGGTCGCGAATCAGCTCCTTAAGCTCTTTTATCAGGATGTTGCTAAAGCCCTTAAGCATAGCCGACCACCTTCGCGAATACTTCTTCCAAGTTCGCTCCTCCATGTTGAGCTTTGAGGTCAGCGGGTTTGCCTTCCAACACTATTTTGCCTTTATTTACGAGTGCCACTCGGTCACACAGGAATTCGACTTCAAGCATGTTGTGGCTACTTAGCAATACCGTTACGCCATTCTGCTTGACATATTGCTTTATGATTTGCCGAATGTGGTAAGCATGCAGAACATCTAGTCCACTCGCGGGTTCATCCAAAATTGCGAGTCTAGGCTTAGTCATGAGGGCCCTTGCGAGTAGCAATCTACGTTTCATGCCTTTGCTGTAAGTTTTCGCCTTATCTTTGAGCCGTGGACCTAAGCCGCTGATTTCGACGGCTTGCGCTATGACTTCCTTAGTGTTTGAATTGCTAAACTTCGCCATAAACTGCAGGTATTCGTAGCCGCTCAGGTTGCGGTAGGCTCCTGCCTCCTCCGGGAGGTAACTGAGGATTCTGCGGATTTGGTCAGCCTGCTTGACAACGTCGGTACCGAAAACTGTTACCGTTCCACTTGTAGGGAGAATGAGGGTGCTGATTATCCGAAGAGTAGTTGTTTTTCCAGCTCCGTTGGGCCCTATTAATCCGTAAACTTCGCCTTCTTTAATGTTAAATGTTACATCGTTAAGGGCTTGAATATTGCCGAACTTTTTAGTAAGCCCCTGAACGTTTACTGCAATGCTCACGTTGTTGCACCTTGTTTTCTCTGTTTTCGCTAAAAGAACTATAAAGCCTTGTGGTGCAATGGCTTACAATTCGCCTGGATCATCGCTCTCGTAAACAGATTCTTTAATTTCGATTTTGCCGTTTTTAAGGACAACAACGTAATCGGCTTCGCATATAGGACACCGAACTAAGTCGCCTTCAGACGAAGAATCAGATATTTTAAATGTGTTTCCACAGTCTAAACATTTAACGTTAGCCACAACTACCCACACTCCCAACAATGCCGCTTATATACCGCTTGTTTAACTTAACCATTTGCCCTGAAAAGGCGGGAAAGCTACATTTTTGATAGCGCCCAAACGCCCTCGTTTGTGATTGAGCTGTGATTAAGTGTCAAACAGTTCACGATTACGTAAACCGACTCAGGTAGAAAACAGAACAATTCAAATAGAACTCGGAGTCAAATTGTTCGATATTTTCCTACAATATGCTTCTTCTAAGCGGTAGTGTGGACAAATGCAGATTCTCAGTTCATAAACTTTAAAAAAGATGGAAGTTAATTTACGTTTACTGGGCTGGGTTCAGAGGGAAATGCATCTGATGGCTCGCCATCACGGGCATCTTCCGCACAACTTTGAACCCAACGCCCACTTCAACATGGACCTTTTAAGAACAAACGGATCTACAGATTATTTTGACCAACACTTAAGGTTCCAGCATCATTTCTTTGTTCTGCTTTTCTATTTTGTATTCCTGCGCGGGAGTAAACCTAAAACGCCCAACGCATGTTGGCTTATGAAGCCACAGTTCTTGCATAGCAATGCAACCGAAGGAATATTCGAACTTTGAGCTACAGCGGTACCTCGAAGGTCAGGTGGCAAGAGAAAGTTTTCCAGATAACCTTCCACTACAACCGCAAAATCTTTTCTTCCACATCTTGGACAAGCTGAATTCACACCGCGCTCCTCAAGAATATCTTTAACTTGTTGTGCAGCTTCTTCGGAAATCGCGCCCATACCAAACAACCTTAGACCAATATAACATGTTAGAAAATAAGACTTTGGCTAAACAAATTCGGGTCTACCGCCCATTAGAATCAAATTACAGTGAAAGCAAAAGCTTTGAGTGGGAGTTAGGAAAGGCTTTAATGTATTCAATTGATAAATTATTTGTCTCAATTGGAGAAGGCGAGAAAACATGGGTTGGGACTATTCGTTTTTCATTCCGAGAAACAACCTTTTCCGAAAGGAAGGTTTAATCCATGAACAAGAAGAGATAAGCACGCTTTTAGTCACCGAAGTCAACAGATGCATACCCTGCTCGATGTGCGGCAAAAGCGTCGGCGACGTATCAAACACATTCTATGAAATCAGCGAGAAGCACTATTGTTCCCTTTGCGGCTTTAAACTTACAAGCAACGCTCCCGGAAGAGAAATTTCTAAAACCGGGCGCAAGGGACAAATAATGCAACGCATGGTGTGAAAAGACAACTCGTAGCAAACAAAGCCCTTCCAGAAAGGGAAGGGCGTTTTTATTCTATAAATATTGCTGGTTGGTTAGGCATTGCCATGGCTGCACGCTGCTTGGGGTCATAACGATCTTTATCGTCTTCGCCGTATACTGAGACTTCAGCGTTGAACCTGTCTTTGAGGAAAACAAATGCGCTCTGCACTGTTTCCGTCTCGTTGACTGTCTTGATTTTGAGCAAGTTAGCTTTTCTTTCACTTGATAGCTTAGTCAGCGCTTTTATGATTCTCGGCACTAAGCCTGCGGCTTCCTTCAAGTGTGGTTTCAGCGCGGGGTCAGCGGCAAGTTCTTTCATAACTTCATTCATCTTCGCTTCGCCCGATATTGTCTTCTCGAGAATTTTTTGATACACTTGCCATTTCCATGCTGCAGCCGTATAGAGACAAACGCGTTTGGGCGTAATCTTGGTAGCTCGAAGAATGTTCAATGTGTCTTCAATTATGTCTGTGATGAGGTTCTCCTGCTCCTCCGCAGTGACATCCAATTTGGTTTCATCTACTTTTGGCCAAGGTGCAACGCTTATGAAACCTTCTTCGCCTGTTTGGCTCCAAAGTTCCTCGCACATGAAAGGTGCAAAAGGCGCCAAGAGCCTAAGCCACACCTTCACCGCCTCGTTTAAAATAGAGGCATCAGATTTTCCTTTCCGTTGTATGTAATATCGTATGTCGTTCCAAGTGTCAAACAGTGCTGCCTGGAGAGCAGTTCGTGTTTTCAACTCCTCAAGCCCAACCGTGACCTCGCCGATGCGTCGCTGCAGTCTGCTTTGCAACCAACGCTCCAGAGAAGTAACTTCAGGATCTTGGGCGGTTGCGATTATGCCGCCTGCAAAGCCCATTATACTCTCGAACTTGCCTTGGATGTCGCTGACATTTTCTGCCCGCCAATCGGGGTCATCCATACCTTCGGCGCCAAGCATCAAAGCGCAACGAGTCGCGTCAGCGCCGAATTTATCGACAGCGCCTTTCATGGTTATGAAGTTGCCTTTTGACTTATGCATCTGTTTGCCCTCAATCATGAGCATACCATTAACCCCCATGGCACGGGGCCAATGCTGAGGCGGAAACAAGGCTGCGTGGTGAAAAATGCAGAAAGTCAAGTGATTTGGCACGAGTTCTTTGGCGCTGTTACGAAGGTCAAGCGGATACCAATACAAAAATTCCTCGCGCATCTCCTTAAGCAACTCGGCGGTAATTCCTGAAGTTTTGCCAAGTTCCTCGGAGTCGTTTTTACCCAGGAAAATGTAATCGAACACTTCTCGAGTGAGAAATTCAGGTTTTATGTTGTTTTGACGAATGTGCTTGTTAACGGTATAGAACGCCATGTACACTGTGCTGTCACTGAGTGTTTCGATTATCCAGCCTTTTCCCCATGGCAACGGCGTCCCAAAACCCGTCGTCCGAGCGCAAGCCCACTCTTTAAGCCAATCGATTACCGTGTTAAACCAGGGTTTTGCGGATTCAGGAAAAATCTTCATCTGCGCGACAACCTGCTTTGCCTGAGTCTTCCACCCTGCGTCCGAATAGTTGAGGAACCACTGATCGCTCAAAACTTTAACCAGACAAGGGGTCATGCAGCGGCAAACCACAGATTCAGGCAGATCATACATACTGTCGGCAACACCTAAACTCTTGAAGTCCCGTGTAAGCGAATCTTTGACTTCCCGCACCCACTTACCCGCGTACATACCGCAGTTTTCCTTAAGGAAGCCACCGTGGAACTCTTTCTTGTACAGAGCCTTTGTCGCTTCGTCAGCTTTAGGGTCATGTTGATCTTTGACGCCCATCTGTTCGACAATTTCCACAGCGGGAAAATCACCGAAGCCTTCAACTTTGATGAGGGAAATCGGCTTGATTGCCTTGACCATTTCAGCGTCAACTCCAAATTCCGCTAAAACTTCGGGTTTTTGCTGCAAATCCCTCAGCGCCAACCAATCGAAAGGAGCATGCGCGGGCACACTGTAAACTACGCCCGTCGCCGTTTTTGAGTCCACGAACCAGCCGGGCAAAATCGGAAACCGCATATGCGTCACTGGGTTCTCGAAGGTTTTTCCGATGAGTTCTTTACCCTTGAACGAACGCTTCACTTCAACGGTTCGTTCCTGCTCACTGAGTTTCTCCGCGGCTTCTTGACTAATTATCCACGTTTCCCCATTTACGTTGGCTTCAACATACGTCGCGTCGGGGTTGATCCACATGTTTGTGACGCCAAAGATGGTTTCAGGCCGGAAAGTCGCGGCGGGCAAGAAAGTTTTCTCATCCAGCTTGTACTTAATTAACGTATATTCTTCTGGCGTAACGCCTTCGCCTGTCTGGCGGTCATGGTCACCCGTTGGGCTTTTGTCTTTGGGGCACCAAACAACGGGGTGAGTTCCCTTTGTGACGTAACCTTTTTCACGCAGGTTCGCATACTGCCACTCTATAAACTTCTGATAAGTTGGCCAAACCGTTGTGAACTCGCGCCTCCAATCCACTGAAAAGCCTATTCGTTTTGCGATGAGACGTCCCTCGTTAGTGTAGTACTGGGCCATGTAAAATGGATCAACGAATTTCTTGAGCTCCTCTTGAGGTACGCCGTCGACTTCGCGTAGCACACGAATGTACGCTTCGTCTCCCTTTGCTACACGCTGACTCGCACCCAAAAGTGGCTGCCCAGTCCAGTGCCAACCCCAAGGCCAAAGGACATTGAAGCCTTGCATACGGCGAAACCGAGCATAAACATCCACCCGGGCGGCGGTAAAAGCGTGACCCACATGCAAAGGTCCGTTCATATAGGGGTAAGGGAAAGTCACGAAAACCTTTTGTTTCTTAAGGTCAGGGTCTGCCTCGAAAACCCGCGCATTTTCCCAACGGTTGCGCCATTTTTCCTCGATTTGCTTGTGGGAGCTCATGAAACTGTTGAATCCATCAGTAAGCTATTAAGAGTTTTGCTTTTGTTAATGTTTAATTATCTGGAAAGTAGCAGCTTGGCGTTGGCGTGTTTCATCAATCTTTTAAACTATAAAGTAGATAAGAGTAGAGCATGAAGCCGAGAATAGGTAATATCATAGTTGCAGACCTTGAAAGAAGAAGCCGAAAAGGGTTTGAGTTTGCAAAGCAAATGTTGCTGGCAGAGAAAATGGAGTACCCTAAGCTCCGCGAGGCGCTTGAACATTACCTGGTGAATTGGAAGGATTTTACGTATCCAGGCTTATTTTCGTTGGCATGTGAAGCTGTTGGGGGAGAACCGGATGATGTTGTAGGAACGCAGGCAGCAATGATTATGATGACGGCAGCATTCGATATTCACGATGACATTATTGACAAATCGGAAACCAAACATGAAGCGCCCACTGTGTACGGCAAGTTTGGCGTAGAAATGGCGCTTCTGTTGGGAAACGCGTTCTTGCTTGAAGGCTTCAAACTGCTTGTGGATTCTACAACAAAGCTACCCAAAGAAAAAGGAAAAACGACGCTGGAGAAAGTTAAGGGTTTACTATTTGAAGTGGGCAATGCACACGCTTTAGAAATTGGGTTACGTGCGCAGAAGAACCTTGCGCCGGAGGCTTACATGAAAATTGTTGAGATGAAGTCGGCCTCAATTGAAGCAGAAATGCAACTGGGCGCTTTATTTGGCGGAGGAAAAAAGATGGAAGTTGAAACTTTGGCGAAAATAGGCAGAATCCTTGGCGTGTTAGGGACGCTTCGAGAGGAATTTATAGACATTTTCGAAGCAGAAGAGCTACGCCAACGGCTAACAGCCAACGATTTGCCACTCCCGCTTCTGTTTGCAATGCAGGATAACCGAACAAAGAAGAAAATAATGGGCATCATTTCAGATCCAAAAGTAACAAAAAATCAAGTAGCTAAACTACTTGATTTACTTTTTGAAGCTAAACCAGTCGTTGAGCTTAAAGGTCGAATGCAAATTCTAGCGGAGGAAGGACGTATCCTAACTGAGAGACTTCCGAAGACACCAGCATTAAGCCAGCTTCAAACTACATTATTGTTTATGCTCGAAGACCTTTAATGCTTACATATATGCCCGAATTGGTGTATTTTTCTTTGATTTTTTAACTGCCTTCATAATATTTCTCCTCTTGTAGTAGTGTACAACACATCTACTAATAAATTTTGTTGTTGAACAGTAATACAGAATGGTGATTAAGAAGAGTTTTATCTCTAAAAGTCATATTAGCTATTGCTGCAGCATGATTAACATAAGAGCACTTAGAGGAAAGATTGTTTGGAAAGAGACAGCACCGTCCATTCTTCTAGTGTTCAACAGTTTCGTTTGGTACCCCTTGACTTATGCTGTATTTAATACGATTATAGATGGATTGAAGGTAGCTCAAAACGAAAAATTGAGTTTATTCACAGTATTTTATTTAGCCGTTGCAGTTTCTGCAATATTGGGTCCAAAACTTTTCCCTCATACTCGAAATAATCTCTTAAAAATATGGGTATTTTTGGGAGCGCTCGCAACATTACTTCTAATTACTGTTTCTGACAATGGTCTGTTAACTAATGCCGCTGTAGCCTTTTTTTTGGGCGCTTCAATTGGAGTAGGATTCCCCTCTTGCTTAGGTCATTTTGCAGACGCAACATCCTTTAAGAATCGAGGTTTTGCAGGAGGAATAATATGGAGCTGCGTGGGATTCACTGTGTTAATTTTTGCCTTTTTAATAAACATGCTTAGCCCTGTGGAAGCAATTATTGCGCTGACCGTTTGGCGGTTTTTCGGCGGTGCCGGTTCTCTATTTTTGATTAGAAAGCCTGAGAAGGAGCATCCACAAAAATCACCTAATTACTTGGAACTAATTCGCAAAAAAGAGATATTGTTGTACTTGTTCCCATGGTTAATGTTCTCCATCATAAACTTTGCAGAAGTTCCTGTATTGGAAAGAGTTTTTGGTGTAGATTTTTTTGTTTTTGTGCAACTTGTGGAGTTTGCGCTTATAGGTGTCTTTGCAATTGTAGGCGGTGTTATCGCCGACGTTGTAGGGAGAAAACGAGTAGTCATCGCGGGATTTGTTATGCTTGGCATAGAGTACGCTGTCTTGAGCGCCTTTTCCGCATCGCCAATTGTAGTGTATTTGTATTTGGCACTTGATGGTACAACGTGGGGCTTATTTTTTTCAGTCTTCTTTATGGCAATTTGGGGAGATCTGGGTGAAAATCAGAAAAAAGAGAAATATTACATACTTGGTGGACTTCCATATCTTCTTGCGGGCTTCTTAACTATACTGATTAGACCTTATGTCGGTGCGATTTCTCCAACTGCAGCATTTTCTTTTGCTAGCTTCTTCCTGTTCTTAGCGGTTCTACCCCTGATCTATGCTCCTGAGACTCTGCCTGAGAAAGTAATAAAGGACCGCGACCTCAAAAGCTACCTTGACAAAGCCTTGAAAGAAGTACACAAAGAATCAGGAAAGGAACCGAAGAAGAAAAACCAGAAAACCGAAAATGATGATGTAGAATTCGAGTCGGAACCTGAAGAAAATGAAGAAGAGAACGAAGAAGCCCAGAAACTCGCGGAAAAATACTATTAAGTAAGTCTGCCGCTTAGGCTTAACCATGTTCTTCCATGTCATCCTAACAACTGAATGCAACTTGCAGTGCAGGTACTGTTTTGGCGAAACTATGGATGATTTCGACGAGGACTTTGGCGACTTCGAACTGGATTATACCCTTCCCAAAAAAGCAGACTACGACATCAAATACCTGAATAATTTTTGCCAGAAAGACACCGATTGCGTGTTAACTTTTTACGGTGGTGAACCGTTGTTGAATATGGACTCCCTTAAGCAGGTCATGGATAAGGTTCAGGCGAAGCACTTTATGATCCAGACCAATGGGCAATTACTGGACCGCTTGGAACCAAAATACGTCAACCGTTTCCACACAATCTTAGTTTCCATCGATGGAGAAGAAACCTTAACAGATTATTACCGGGGAAAAGGAATTTTCCGAAAAGTCATCAACAATATGAAGCTTATCACGAAGAACGGGTTCAGGGGCGAGCTTATCGCACGGGTCACGGTTATGGAGCAAACTGACATCTACAAGCAGATAACTTGGTTGTTGGAAAACGGCGAATTTTCGTTCTCTAGCGTGCATTGGCAGTTAAATGCGGGTTTCTGGGGAAATGACTTTGCAAGGCGAGACTTCAAACGCTGGAGCGAAGAGACCTACATTCCTGGAGTGGACAAGTTAGCGAAGTTTTGGGTTGACCAGATGCAGCAAAAAGGCGTGGTTCTTAAGCTTTATCCGCTTCTCGGCATAGCCAATTCGCTTTTGCTAGACAAAGAGCCTGCGCTGATGCGTTGCGGGGGTGGCTGGATAAATTACGCCATTCAAACAGACGGCTATATCATCCCATGTCCAACCATGTGGGGGATGAAAAAGTACTATGTCGGCCACATCTGCGACGCGGACCCGAATAGGCTGGGAAAGGTTTTCGTAAACGACGCTCCATGCACGGAATGCAATATTTTAGGTGTCTGCGGAGGGCGTTGTCTCTATGCAAACATCACGAAACGTTGGAGCAATGAAGCCTACGCCACGGTCTGCCAAACCGTGAGAAGTCTGGTGAAGTCCGTGGAGTCGGAGCTGCCGCGAATTAGGCAACTGTTGAAAGAAGAGAAAATAAGTTTAAGCGACTTTGAGTACCTCAAATACAACGGTTGCGAAATAATCCCATGAGTTTGAGTAATTTTCTCTGAAAAGAGGACACAAAAACCATGATGGACCCGTATTTTTTTGCCAAGCCGAAATTCAGCGCCTTTCTTCTTGCAGGTGGGCCTAATCGCTTTTGTCAAGAGGAATTAACTAAGTAATGAAGCGTAGTTCTCAAAAAATCTTATTTTATCGCGATCGTAGCTTTGTTAGAGGTTGAGAAGTTGCACAAACGAAATAGAATATTTAGATTCTTACTCTTGCCTGCTGTTGCACTAACTTGCATTTTCGCATGGCACTTATGGGCTGATTCGGTAACATACAAAGATACCTCGAATGGCATTGATGTAGAAGGTAAAGACCTAGTTTCACAAGTTGTGAAGGAAATCTTAGCTCAAGACTTCGCTGAGATTAAATGCAAAATATAAAAAGTAAAAAAATCGACTTAGGCGTCTTGATCAGCTTGTTCTGATAGCTTGACCTTTCTTTCAATGTTGAAAAATCTACGTTTCAAATTTTCTCGGAAAAAAAGCGGGAGCGAATGTTGAGTTAATTATACCACCTAAAACGGCTTCGAGAAATATGGCTAAACCGAGTTATCGCTCCGCACCTGTTTTGTTTGCGCAATCGCCGCTAACGGCGGGTCAAAGACCCAAGCTTCTTCATCGTCCAGTATTGGATCAATCGGGATGTTTACAGTAAACCGCGTGCCTTTTCCAACTGTGCTTTCAACAGCAATTTTTCCGCCATGGGTTTCCACTATGCGTTTGCAGATTGCCAAGCCAAAACCCATACCTTTGGCCTTTGTAGTGAACAGCGGAGTCCAGAGTTTGCTTAACGTTTCTTGTTTCATTCCGGCTCCATTGTCTTCAAAGGTTATCTCCCAGCTTCTCTCGGTTTCTCTGCTGGTTACCGCTAAAATCCCGCCTTTAGGCATAGCGTCAAAGGCGTTCTTAATTATATTAACGAAGACCCTTACCACCTTGCCCGTGTCAGCGCGCACAATTGGTGTGTCTGATGTGGTGTCGCGGATTTCGATTTTTTCTGGTACTTCGACAAGTGAAAAAGCGTTTTTCAGCAGCATTTTTGGAGTGGTTTCTGAGAGTTCCAGTTTCATGTCTCTAGAGTAGTCGAGCAGGTCGTTTATGATTTTGTTGGAGTAGTCTATACTGTCGTCCATCGTAGAAAGCATTTCTTTGCCTGTGGCATCCAATACTGAGGAATATTTGGCTTTGAGGAAATATGCGGCGCCTTTGATACTTGTCATCGGGTTACGAAGGTCGTGTCCAACCATGCCAGCTAATTCGCCGATAGCTGCGAGCCTTTCAGATCTTACGAGTTTCGATTGCGTTTGCTTCAACTGCTCAGTTCTCTGCTCAACCATTTCTTCAAGCTTCTGAGAATAGTTAGCTAGTTTATCCTGCAGTCGTTTTCTTTCATTTATGTTCACGGCAAGTTCCAGTGCAGCAATAATATTCCCATCTTTGTCCTTCACAGGAGTGACGATAAGCTCAACCCAGTCGTCGTGACTTCCAAATTGGTAATGGTAGTCGTGTCTGTCAACGGAAGCGCCGGTTTCAAAAATTTTTTTCACACCGCAATCGGGACAAATATTACCTGACTTGTCATAAATTGAGTAACACAACTTGTTTTCTAGATTGTAACCATTAATCTGTTTCAGCAATTGGTTAGCCCAAAGAATGCGGTAGTCTCGATCTATTATTGTTAGACCAGCCCCTATGTTTGCAGCCATACTTTCTAACATGTCTCGTTCCTGTTTAAGCGCGGTTTCCATCTTTTGCTGTTCGGAAACATCTCTGGTGATTGCAAGCAGGTTGTTTTTGCCTTTCAGGTTCACAGATGATAAGGATAGTTCAATTGGAAATTTCGTTCCATCCTTCTTAAGTGCAATAAACTCAAGCTCTCTCTTTGATAGTGATTTATGTTTTAGTTCTTGAAGAAGTGCTACGTGACTTTTTTGTCCATGCGGGGGAATAACTAGTCCTGACAGTTTTTTGCCCACCGCTTCTTTCTCTGTGTAACCGAAGATTTTCTCTGACGCAGGGTTCCAGTAAATAACAGAGTCTTCGCCATCTGCCAGGATAATGGAGTCCATTGCGGATGCACTGATTGCGCGGAATCTCTCTTCGCTCGCTCTCAGGTCGTCTTCCAACTGCCTACGTTTGGTGATATCCCTGATTATGCTGGCAATCATTTTGACTTTGCCATTTTCGAAAATAGGCGACCAAGAATGCGAAACCCATATGGTTTCTCCTTTTTTTGTTAAGACTCTGTATTCGAAGTCTGAGCCTTTGTCTCCGCGTGAACCCTTGATAAGAATATCGTTTACTTTTTCAGAGTCGTCAGGATGACATATCGAAGGCACCTTACCGACGAGTTCTTCAGGGCTGTAACCCACCAAATTGGTACATGATGGACTCATGTATGAAATACGACCAGAAGGAGTGGTGAGCATGATGACATCGTTGGAATTTTCAATTATACTTCTGAATTTTTCTTCGCTGTCAAGTAGCGCTTGCTGCGTTTTTTTCTGCTCAGTTATGTCTTCTCCCGAACTTAAGGTACCGATAACTTCGCCTTCGGGGCTTCTTAGAAGTGTGTGCCGCCAACCGATAATGCGTTTGTAGCCGTTTGTGCATAAGACGAAGTTTTCAACGTGTTCTGAGTAATTGTGTTTTCTCTTAATCACATGCTGATAATTCCTTTTTCTTTCTGCCCTTTCCTCTTCGGGTATGAAAAGGTCGAACCAGTTCTTCCCAAACACATCTTCAATCTTGCAGCCCAAAATTGCGCAGCCTTTGCGATTAAGCAGCGTAATGTTACCTTCGGAGTCCAAAGCTAGTAACAAGACATCCGCAACTTCGAGATAGCTTTGTGCGCGGTCTTTTTCTTGAAACAGTTCGGCTTCGGCTTGCTTGAGTTGCCCGTATAAAGTGCGATATTTTTCTTCAGAAATTATTAGGTTTTTCTCGGTCTTCTTTCGCTCGGTGATGTCAGTTACGATTCCCAAGATTGACGTTTCGCCCTGATATTTGATCAATTTTGTATTTATGATTCCTTCAATTCTCTTCCCCGTCTTAGTTATAAGTCCATATTCGTAAGGCGCAAGTTCTTCACCTTTCATGTGGGCTTTGAAACTTGAGACTAGAGTTTCTTTAGATTCCTGAGCAATCAAAGTTAAGAAATTGAAATCATTTGAATAGAACTCTTCTCGTGTGTAACCCATCGTTTCTAAACATTTCTTGTTAGCGTAAACCACTCTTCTCCCGCTGTTGATGAAAATCATGTTTGGAGATTCTTCGGCCAAATTCCTAAATTTTTCCTCAGATTCTCTTATCTTCTCTTCCGCTTTCTTTCGTTCAGTAATGTCTTTGGTAGTACAGACGTAACCAGTTACTTTGCCTAAAGAATCCCTGATGATGCTTGCGGAGAATTCAACCGCAATCTCGGTTCCGTTCTTCGTCGCTAAATAGCAGGTTATGTTTCTTGCTACTTGTCCACCCCGCGTCATCACTTTGGCAATTGCCTCTGCAACCTTCTTTTGGTCTCTAACAGAGATTATTTCGTAGCTGGTTTTCTCGAGCACTTCTGTTTTTGAAGAGCATTTCAACAGGTTAACAAATGCCTGATTACATTCAACGATTACACCATTGCCCTTGACAACTACAATTCCGTCTGGGGAGGATTCAAAAAAGCCCCGAAGCGTTTCTTCGTTTTCTTCTATTTCAGCAGTTTTCTTACTGACGAGCCACTCTAATCTTTCGGAATATTCTCTAAGTCTAGTTTCGTATTTTTTTCTTTGAGTAACATCGCTAAAGATGACAAGCTCTGCAGGCTGCCCTTTGTTGTCAATTTTCTTTGCTTTTACTTCACAATATCCAGTTTCACCCGTTTTGTAATGGGTAAACATGACTTCATATCGATCAACAGGCAACCCCAAATGTCTTTTCGCCATATTTTTCAATAGCAATTGCTTGCTTTCTTCTGCAACATTTGGCAACTCCAAGAACGATTTTCCAACAATTTCGTTACTTTTTAACCCAGTAAAGACTTCAAACGCATTATTTACTAGTAAGAGAATACCTTTTTCGTCGACTACAACCACTGGATCAGCAATCAAGTTCAGAAGTGCCGTAAAGTTGCTTTCTTTTCCAAGATAGTTACCCTGAGCAGATTTTGTGACTGAGTTAACGGTTTCTCCTGTTTTGTCTTTGGAGACCACTTTTTGTTTAACCATATTTACGTAATTAGAAAAGCTGAAATCTTCAGGTTTGATTTGTCCGCAATCTACCCCTACTTTTTCGTGGAATTTCTTCATGAACATTAGTTCGAGGGATTTACTACCTATTCCGAAGAGTATGCCCAAAGCTTTAACAAAGTTGTCGACGCTTCGAGGTATTTCATGTTTTTTCACATTGAATTTTTGTTCCAGGTGAAAGTATATAGCGGTTTTTGCGCTTTCACCTAATGAAGATAAAGTTTCATCGATTGCCGCTAGAAAAAGCTCATTGAAGTCGCATTCAGTTATTTTCTGGAATGGTTTCTGCATGTTACTCACCGTATTGAAGGGAAATTTAGGGGGTTACCAACTCACGTGATCGCTTAGACTAAGGTAACTTAATTTCAAATAAAGTCTTATGAATCACTAATCAACTAAAATCCGAAATTTCCAACGGGGCACTTTGGCTAAGGTATTTAGGAAAGTTTTATTTTTTACACACATCATTTCAATGTCAAAAGGTGAAGATTATTGTCACTAACATTACGCGACGCTCAGCATCTAAGTTGGAAGACTTTCAAGAAATTTGAAGCGTTTAACCAAAAACGTTCAGGTAGTTTGGGGTCAGCAGCGGATTTTGTGAAAAAAGCAACTGAAGTCGCTGAGAGAATAGGTACATTGGAAAATTCGGGTTTATCTGCGGAAAAAGAGGAATTCGCCAAGTTGCTTTCAGAGCTGCTCTTTGTTATGCTTATTCTTGCGGAACGTTACGGTGTAAGTTTGGAGGATTCGTTTTTACAGGCGGTAGACGAGCTTATACTGGGGTTTGTGAGCTAAAAGTTTATTTTTTCGCAAAAGCAATGCATTGTGATTGTTATGGATATGCTTGAAGTCACGAACTTGTCAGTTAAGGTTGAAGACAAACTTATTCTGAAAGGGGTTTCTTTCAGCCTAAAACAGGGCGTTAGCCACATTCTTTTCGGTCCGAACGGCTCAGGAAAAACCACGCTTATTAGCACGCTTATGGGGATTCCAGGATACGAAATTACGACAGGCAAGATTCTCTTTCTGGGAGAAGACATAACAAACATGAATGTAGAAGAACGCGCAAAGCGCGGTATGGTGGTTAGCTTTCAGAATCCCCCGGAAATCACGGGTGTCAAATTGGGCGATCTGTTAAAGCTTTGCCTTGGCAAAACCACTAGTAACGAGTTTTCTGTCGAGGAACAAAAACAAATTGAAGCGTTTAGGCTTACAGACTTTTTAAACAGGGATATTAATGTGGGTTTTTCTGGGGGAGAAAGGAAACGCAGCGAGATTTTGCAGTTGATTTTTCTAAAGCCGAAGCTGCTCTTGTTAGATGAGCCGGATAGCGGTGTAGACGTTGAAAGCCTCCGATTAATTGCCAATGAAATTCAGCGTTACATCGAAAGCTCTGGGAGCAGCGCACTCATTATCACGCACAAAGGCGACATTTTGGAACATGTAAAAGCCGGTTACGGTTGCATACTGCTTGAGGGCCAGTTTCACTGTTTCACGGAGCCCATGGGCATCTACGAAGACATAAAAAAACTTGGCTACGAAGGCTGCGTAGAGTGCAGAATAAGAACACGTGAGGGATGGAAAAGTGAGCAAACAAAGTGACTTAACAAAAGTTCCACACCAAATTTTGGAAGAAGCCCAAAAAGCAGGTTTAGAGACAGAGGAGAAGAACCGCGCAGGGACGTTTTTCCACCTCAACCAAGAAACCATTGCTTCAGAAATTAACGAGCTTTACGAGGGAAAACTGGAGCTGATGGACGTCAAAGCTGCCTTGAAAAAGTACAGTTGGCTTGAGGATTACATGTGGAAGATTGTAAGCAAAGACAAAGATGAGTTTACACGCAAGGTTGCGGATGAATTCAGCGGTGGTTACTTTATGCGTATAATGCCTGGTGCTGAGATTGCTTTTCCGTTACAGTCTTGCTTGATGATTACCCAGCGGAATTTAGAGCAACGTGTGCACAATATTATCATCGCAGAAGAAGGGTCTAAAGTCCACATAATCACCAGTTGTGTTCAACACTCCACAGTAGCTAATGCATCACATTTGGGTGTGAGCGAAATCTACGTGAAGAACAACGCAATGTTGAATTTCACGATGATTCATCAGTGGAGCGAAAACACTTTGGTTCGACCAAGAAGTGCTACGGAGATCGGAGACAACGCAACGTTTGTTTCGAACTACATATGTATGCGACCTGTTCGGGACACGCAGATGTATCCAGTAGCTTTCTGCAAGGGGGAAAACTCGCGAGCCAGCTTTAACAGCATACTCTACGGGCATAAAAACAGCCAACTGGACATCGGGTCAAAAGCCGTGTTAACAGGCAGAGGCAGCAAGGCTGAGATGGTTAGCCGCGCTATAGCCCGCGAAGGGTCCAAAATGATAATTCGAGGCATGATTGAAGGCGACAACGCAGACTGCAAAGGTCACTTAGAATGTCGTGGTTTGTTAATGGATGACAAATCGGTAATGCAGTCAATTCCAGAGTTGATTGCGAAGAAGAAAGGCGTGGAGATTACGCATGAAGCAGCTGTTGGTAAGATAAGTGAGAAAGAGATCGTGTACCTGATGACGCGCAGGCTTTCTCGTGATCAGGCGGTTTCGTTGATTGTTCGAGGCTTCATGGATGTGAGCATATTAGGTTTACCAGATGCGTTGAATGCTGAAATAAAAAACATTATAGATGACTCAACACGTGCCAATTAAAGGGAGCGTTACAGTTTCTTATAGACTACGTCGCGTTCTTTGACTGGTTTAACCAGTTTTAAACCTATGCTTTGTCCGCCTTCGGCGCGTTGGATATTTTGGTGTTCTACCTGGATGGAATTGACGGTCATTTCGAAGTCTGTTGAGGGACCTTTAACGAGTATATGGTCTCCGACGGATAACGGGGCCGTAAGGTCGATTATTGCGACGTTGATTTTGGAGAAGAAGTGGTTAACTGTCCCAATCTCAAGGATTTCTTCTTCATTCATACACAATATTGCTCCTTACGAAACCATTATGTTCGGTTTAAATAAAAAACTTGCCCACAAGTACCGTAAATTGAACAAATTGCAGTTCACATTTCCGCTTCTTTTCGTCGATTCCGAAAAAAACGAATTAAAAACAGATTGAGGCTTAACTTTTAGAATCGCACAGTACCGATTAAAAAAGAAAATGAGGACCTTGTGAAGACAGAGCATCATTGTATGCTCAGACATTAAAAGAACATGTGCATTAAGATCATTGTTGTCGGAATTATTCACTTTCGCCACGGTTAATCCTATTTGGGCACCCAAAGCTTATGTTAGTTTTGTTTGAGGACGGATCGATATTTTGTCAAACCACGTCCCATTGACTAAACAAGTAGTTTCACGCCAATTACTTTCTCACAACAGTGAAATTTCTCCACCAGCAGCAAATACATCAAGCCTGCTTTTGACGTCAAAGCCCAAAACAACCCCATGAAAAAAAATTGATCCAAAAATGATTCTGAAGAAAAGGCTGAGGGAAATAGAAGAATAAATGACAATCGTTTTTGGTTGTTAGCCTTTCGCCATCGCTTCTGCCTTGAGCTCTTTTGGCATTAGCTCTATGGCGTATCGGAGTGCTGTTCGCGGCATAGCCTTTCTGTTCTGCATAACATAGTCGAAGACTTCTTTTTGGTGCTTACGGCTTTCCTCTTTCAGCAGCCAACCGTAACCTTTCTGTACCATATCATCCTCATCAGCTAGTAGTGTGTCACAGATTTCGAAGGCGTTCTGCAGGAACTCTCCTTTCTTTGCTGGAACGATGAGAGATACGGCGGAAGCTCGTTTGAGCCAGCGGCAGTCGGATTTTGCCCAACTTTTCACTTCGCCGATGCATTCAGGATATTTTGCTATTAAGTCGCCAACAGTATGGTTGCAGAATCCATCGCATTTAGCCCAATTGTCGATATATCGCTCAATCCAGCCTTTGAAAATATTTAAGTCACTGCGCTCAAACTTTTCAACCATGTTCGGTAGCCAAAAAGAAACCACAAACGCTTCCTCAGTTATGCCTAGAACGGAATAATTCCTCACAGAGTCCAAAGATCTCCTTCTTCTCAAGAAGCTCGACTTGGCTCCAGTATTTTTTAGCTATCTTTCCGACGGTTGCAGTTTTTACACCGTAACAAACAACTTTTTCTTTGAAGAAACGCTGGAAGCTTTGCAGAGTTTTCTCATCAGCATTGGCTTTCAGGTCTATTTTGAGGCTTGCAAGGATTTTATGCATGCACATAAAACGGTGTTAATCAGATAATAGTTTTTCTAAGAACAAAAGGGGAGAAGATGGAAAACTAATATTTTTCCATCTGGTAAAGGTCAACGTCCAGATTAACGTTCAGCGGTTTCTCTGGAGCATCGTCCGATTCAAGGTCGTATAGTTTATGCATGATTTTTCCCAACCTGGTTTTGATAGAATTTGTTTTGGGTTTAGCTACTATGGCTGCAGAAATTGTAGGTTCAGTGCCCACTTTATGCACGGATTTAACGTTAGCTGGGCAGATACCAAGCGAGCTGCTATCTAGAACTTTGATGTTCTCTTCGATGAGTTTGTTCGCTTCTTCCAAAGGCATATGATACTTTGGGAATCCTTCGTCCACCGCGTGTTTAGTCAACGCCTTTTCTCCTCCAAACTTCAGCGCTGATTAAGTCACGGATTGCAACGCGGATTGCTTCGGCTCTGTTGGGATAGAAACATTCGTTTACAAGCTGGTCTAAAGCTTTTATATACGTTTCAGGCAAATACAGAGTGATTAGTTTCATTTGGGTTATCCCTCAGTAAAGTAGAGACAGCTTCTTCTATCCTATACTTGTATATATCATGCTATGAACATGTACATAACATGTTCGTTACATGCCTTATAAGCTTTAGAAATGGCATGTTGCACTTTCATGTATAATCTAACCTTGTGCAACCTGCAAGTTTTTATCCGATGCTAGTCTTTCTAAAACCAAAACAGATGAATACCATGCAGGTTTTCGTTCGAAGCTTCGGATGCAGCGCAAATACGGCTGACAGCGAAGTCTTATCAGGATGCTTAACCGCTTCAGGTTTCACCTTGGCAAACTCAGAAGCAAGCGCTGACATCATCATATACAACAGTTGCGCCGTTAAGGGACCCACAGAAAACCGCATAATCAACGCCCTAAAACAGCTGCCAAAAAACAAGAAAATAATCATCGCGGGTTGCTTGCCCCTAATCAGCCTTGAACGACTTGAACACGAAGTCCGTTTTGACGCAGCTGTGGGTCCAGCATTAGGCAAAGACATAGTAAATGTTGTCAATCGTGTTTTGAACGGCGAGACCGTAATTGAATTGCAAAATGCGCTAACAGCGAAGCCAAAATTGGATCTGCCGCGAATCCAGACCAATCCAGTCATAAGTGTGGTTCCAGTGAATTATGGCTGTTTGGGAAACTGCGCGTACTGCTGTGTGGTGCATGCAAGGGGACATCTACGCAGTTACAGCATAAACGAAGTGGTAGAACGCGTTAAACGTGATGTTGCGGCGGGTGCACGAGAATTCTGGGTCACATCACAGGACACCGCGTGCTACGGCCGGGACATCGGCACAAACCTTGCAACGCTTCTCAAAGCCGTTGTCGCTATTGAGGGAGATTTTCGGGTTCGCGTCGGCATGATGACGCCGAATTTAGTTATACCGTTCCTTGATGAGTTGGTTGAGGTTTTCGGGAGCAAAAAAGTTTTCCAGTTTATTCATTTGCCAGTGCAAAGCGGCGACGATGAGGTATTAAGGCGCATGCGACGATTGTACAGTGCAGAGAAGTTCAGAGAAACGGTAGCTACGTTCCGGAAGATGCTTCCAGACGTTACGCTTAGTACTGACGTTATTTGTGGTTTCCCCCGAGAATCTTCTTTGGCGTTTGAGAATACGCTGAAACTAATAAAGGAAGTCAAACCGGACATAGTGAATGTTTCAAAGTTTTTTGCGCGTCCAAAAACTGCCGCTTGGGAAATGCGTAGCGAGGCTATTGACAAGGCGGAAATTAAAAGAAGAAGCACCGAAGCCGCGAAGTTGGCCAGGCAAGTTGCTTTGGAGCGGAATTTGCGGTGGATTGGCTGGACTGGAGAAATCCTCGTTGACGAAAAAGGAAAAGTGCCGAGTACATGGATTGGCAGGAACTTTGCGTACAAACCAGTGACTGTGCAAAGTGGGAAAACGCTGTTGGGTAAGACTTTGCAGGTAAAGGTTGGGAATGCTTTTCCGACGCATTTGGCGGCAACAATAGAGTAACACCCTTTTTGGTTTATAGCAACATTTTGCAGACCAGTCGGTTTGGGGTTTGATTTTTTGAAGTAACAGGTATATCCTGAATATCTTGTTGAAGCGTTTCTTTGCAGTGAACCATAACAATATTTACGCAGAGACCGCCATAACGTTTAGTGTTGGAGAATAAAGCGCTTGCCCAGAAATAACATCATAATTATAGGTGCCGGCATAGGTGGCTTATCCGCCGGCTGCTACGCCCAGATGAACGGCTTTGACACAGAAATCTTCGAAATGCACAATCTCCCAGGCGGGCAATGCACCGCATGGAAAAGAAGCGGATACACCTTCGACGGGTGCATACACCACTTGGCAGGCTGCAAACCAGGTTACCGCCTGTACTCTATGTGGGAAGAGTTGGGTGCCCTGCCAACCAGACCAATCATTTTTCCCGAAGAAATGGCTCAGGTAGAAGACGAAAAAGGCAAGACTTTCAAAGTTTACATTGACCTAGACAAGCTAAGGGATCACATGAAAGAAATCGCGCCCCAAGATGCCCAAGCTATAAACAGCTACATAAAAAGTGCACGCGAGTTCACGCACCTTGACC
Organism: Candidatus Bathyarchaeota archaeon; assembly: GCA_963760905.1. Classification (GTDB taxonomy): domain Archaea; phylum Thermoproteota; class Bathyarchaeia; order Bathyarchaeales; family Bathycorpusculaceae; genus JADGNF01. Next base: position 299,706 of record CAVXEQ010000001.1, on the reverse strand, counting down.
TACTTGAGACATCGCTACTAAGCGGTGGCGCGTTTGCCAAACGATTCCCCAGTTTTCTTAAGTTGGCGAGACTGGGTACACCCATGAAGGTTTACGCAGAAAAATTTAAGGACCCCTTCCTGCGCAAAATGTTCCCTACAATTCAATACGATTGGACGGACATTCCTTTATTTGTTCACTTGAACATGATCGGCAATTGCTACGCGAAGAATTATGGTGTTCCGGCAGGCGGCTCTTTGGAGTTTTCTAAAGTCATAGAACAAAGATACCAACGTTTAGGCGGAAAAATACATTACAATTCGTATGTTAAGGAGGTTTTAGTTGAAGGAAATAAAGCGGCTGGTGTACAGTTAGCAGACGGGTCTGAACATAAAGCAAACATAGTGGTCTCAGATGCCTTCGGATATACCACCATTTTTACCTTACTGGGGGGCCGCTTCGTGGATCAAAAAATTAGAAAGCAGTATTCCAAGGCCTCCGACAATATGATTATGGGTATCCAAGTGTCCTTCGGCATCGCAAGAGACCTTTCAAAAGAACCGCGCGCTATGGTGCTCTTCCTTAAAAAGACCGTAAAAATAGCTGATCGGGAACATGACCGGTTGGATTTGGAATTGTTTGGCTATGATTCTTCGCTTGCGCCAAAAGGCAAATCGGTGCTTAAAGTATTGATGAACACGAGTTACGCGTTCTGGAAAGATCTTTATTACGGTGACCATGAGCGTTACGAGAAGGAAAAAGCAAACGTGGCAAAAGCTTTGTTAGATGAGCTTGAGGGGCGTTTTCCTGAGATCAGAGACCAGGTGGAAGTCTCTGATGTTGCAACTCCAATGACTATGGAACGATACACGGGCGTGGGACAGGGATTCGAAAGCAAACTCGGGTTCTTTGAAGGTATGGCATTATTGAAGGGACCGCCTAAAACTTTACCTGGCTTGAAAGATTTTTACATGATAGGCAGCACTGCAGGCGGTGCAGGGATTCCTGGATGTGCTGCGCAAGGGCGAAACTTGGTTAAGAAAATCTGCAAGGAAGAAAATAAGGAGTTTACGCCAAAAACTATGTGATCAAAGTTCAGAAGGATCGGTTAAGCTCAGCTTATTTTCTTTTTGTAGAAGTGAATTTGTTTTTCCATTTTCAGGGCAAATGATACTGGTTTTCCAAATGGCTCACATTTGCCGTCTACGATTGCTTTTGCTATAGCGTCGACGTTTAGCTCTGAGTCGATAACGGTATAAGCGCTCCCTATTTGGGGGCCATAATGGGCATCCGTTCCTGCAACGCGGGAAAGCCCAAAAGTTACCGCTAACTCTTGTGCCCGCCGTACGCTACGACCAAACGGGAACGCTGAAGCGTTGATGACTTCAACCGCATCAAATGCTGCGTTCACATTTTTTCCCACGCTTCCCTTTAGCAGTGCAAATGGGTGGCAGGCAACGGCTACTCCGCCAGCCTTATGGATTCGCTCAACAGTCTCTTTGGCACTGAGTTTTTTCGGGATAACTTCTCTGACGTTGAGCCCAACGATGTGCCCGTGAAGGCTTGAAACTTCGGTTCCTGGAATTACGAGGAAATCAGTTTCCTTGGCAATTTTAAGGGCACCTTCAACGCGATTGTGGTCGGTGACAGCGACAGCGTTTAGGCCCCGTTGTTTGGCATAGTAAATGAGGTCTTTGGGAGTTATCAGTGAATCTGGACTATAGTAAGAGTGAACGTGGAGATCGGCTTTAACAGACGTTTTTGGATTCATGTTAGGTTGATTCCATTTTTTCATCTCTGATTTTCTGCAGCAACTTGTCAAGCATATTTTCGTCAGCATCAATCTTGTGGAAAAGCGGCTTTGGCACATTAATTTTGTGTCCTGCCTCCAAAGGGGATATGGCTTCCTCCCAACTAGTCTTAGCTACACTTCCAGACAAGCCCAAAGTTTGCCACAGTTGCTCCGCCCGGCTTGGTATGAAAGGTGCCGAAGTAACTGCCAGGGCCTTGACTATTTGTACAGCCACGTAGAATATTGTTGCTGCTTTCGCTGGATCGGTTTTGAGGAGTTTCCAGGGTTCCTTCTCGTTCAGGTACTGATTACCAACGCGACTTAAGCTGATGAGCGTGTTGGCGGCTGACTGCAGTTTCGCTGTTTCAAAGTCTTCAGCTATTTCTTCGACTTTTTCGCGTATCGTGTTTAGAAGCATTTCGTCGTCAGCGTCTAGTTTTGTCGCGGCTGGAACTTCAGCGTTAAATTTTGAGGTTATGAATGTGAGGGTTCGGTGAATGAAGTTGCCATAGGTGTCGTTTAGGTCGGCATTTATTTTTTCTAGGAAAAGGCCCCAACTGAAGTTTGAATCTTTGGTTTCGGGTCGAGTTGCAATTAGGAAGAAACGCCAATAATCAACGGGGAACATGTCAAGGGCTTCGTCTATCCAGATGCCGATTTTGCGGCTCTTGCTGGCTTTTTCGCCTTTAAACTGCAGAAACTCGGTAGCGGAGACATTCCATGGCAGATTGTAGTCTTCGCCTGACGCAAGCAGCAACGCTGGCAGGATTATTGTGTGGAAGGGAATGTTATCTTTTCCCACGAAATAGAGCGTCTTCGCGTTCTTGTTGAACCAGAATTCCCGCCACTTCTCCGGCTCACCCATCCGCTGGCACTGCTCAATAGTCGCGGAAACGTAGCCTAAAACTGCGTCGACCCAAACATAGATGGTTTTGCCTTCGGCACCAGGAAATGGCGCAGGTATGCCCCACTCCACATCCCTTGTAACAGCTCTTGGCTTTAGGCCTTCTCTGATCCAGTTTAAGCTGAAGCTTTTTGCGTTGCTCGAAATTTGCTTATTCCCCTCAAGAAAACGGCAGAGGGAGTCGGCGAATTTTGATAAGTCTATATACCAATGCTTCGTTTTCTTGATTACGGGCTTGTTGTGACATATAATACAGTAAGGTTCCAGAAGCAGTGTGGGTTCTAGAAGTCTGCCACAGCGGTCACATTGGTCGCCGCGGGCATGCTCATAGTCACAGTGGGGACAGTGGCCTTCCACGAAACGGTCGGGCAGAAAACGCTGATCATGTTCACAGTACAGCATCTCCGTTTCTTTCTCGAATATGTAGCCGTTTTTGTAGATTTTCATGAGATGCTGTTGCACGAATTCTTTGTGGATGGAGCTTTCGGTGCTGGTGTAATTGTCGAAGCTGGCATCCCATTTCCTGAAAAGTTCGGCTACTTTGGCGTGGTTGCGGTCAGTGAGTTCTTTTGGAGTTATTTTTTCTTTCATGGCTTCCACCTCTATAGGGGTGCCATGTGTGTCTGATCCGCTGACCATGAGGACATCTGCGCCCTGCAACCGATAATACCGGGCTACGACGTCTGCCGAAAGGACTGAACCGACGAGGTTACCCAAGTGGGGCGTCACGTTGATGTAGGGCCAGGCTGACGTAACCAGAACTTTTTGGGGCATAAAGACAGTCTCCAATACTCTACGCTTGATTGTTCACAGATGATATAAATTCCTATTACTTAAACGGTGTCGAAAAAACTACAAGTGAATTTCAAGATTTAGTTTCCTAAAGTATCTGAAGAACTTTTGGAAAAAGTTGTTGTTTATTATACGCACAAATTTACAAATTAGAGAAAAAAAGATAGTGTATATAGTAACTGGAACGTTAAATCTAACCAGTGGTTTAATCAGGTTACCAGTTTGATATCACGAACTAAATTGAAAAGGAATAAAATTGCGCTATTCGACAGAGCAGCGTTGAGTGATAATAATAAAACTTGAGAAAGGAACATGAGAAATGTACGAGATGCTTAAACGAACAATACTTCTTATTGTTCCATTTTTTGCTTCTCTGATTCTCGCTTTAATTCTTACTTATATGTATCACAAAGACAGAAATAAGCGGAAATTGGTTTTTGCAATCGGAGTTTTCGTGTCATCGTTCGGGTTTTACAACGTGTTGTTTGAGAGCTTCGGTGTCAAACCGATTTTTCCGTCAGCAAATTGGCTATTTATGCCGATGACGCTTGCTGTTCTTGTAGCGGCAATGTCGAGTCTGTTTAAAGTCAAAGATTTTGAAAGACCATTTGCCCTCTTTATGACTGGAACCGGATTAGCGTTAATTGCGTATTTCACCCAATTTTCATTTGGAAGCTTGTGTTTAGAGCTGACGGTTGCCTTCATGAGTTTCGCACTGCCCACATTAATCTACCTATTTGCTAAAAGCAGAGACTTTGCTGACCTCAATTTTTTGCTTGCAACATTGTGCTTTTTGTTTCAGGGTATTGAATTTGACCTGGGTGGATCCGAGGATATATCGGTTCTACTTTCCTTGTTCGGTGTCGTCTTCGTAGCATTAATGTTTAATACGCCAAAAACTGGGAACGTAAGTGCTATGGCTTCGTTTGTTGTTTTAGAGAAAAAATTGGATGAGGCAAATCAAAATCTTCACAGTATGGAGGAAAAGCTGCTTGAGGCGGAGAGACTGGCTGCCATCGGCGAGTTAGCGGGCATGATTGGACATGACCTGCGGAACCCGTTGCAAGGCGTGGTAGGCGCTGCTTATTATCTTAAAACCCACAGCGTTGACCAATCAGATGTTACTGCACTGGAAATGATTGAAAACATTGAAACCTGCGTTACTCGTTCAAATAAGATAATTAATGACTTGGTAGAGTACGCCCAAGTTATACATTTGCAGCTTTCTGAGATGAACCCGAAATCGTTAACTGACAACGCTCTGAGTCAGATTGAGGCGCCGGTCAACATTGAAATTTTAAACCAGACTATTAGTCAACCGTTGTTAAATATTGACAGAGAAAGGGTTGAGAGAGTCTTCGTTAGCATAATCAGAAACGCTTTTGACGCCATGCTTGATGGTGGAAAACTCACAATAGAAAGCAAAATTACTGGAAGCATAGTTGTCTTTAACTTTAAAGACACGGGAACAGGTATGACAAAAGAAGTTATGAGCAAAATATGGACGCCTTTATTCACGACCAAAGCGAAGGGAATGGGCTTTGGCTTGGCAATCTGCAAACGCATAATCGAAGCCCATGGTGGGGAAATTAAGGCAGAAACCGAACTAGGCAAAGGTTCAAAGTTTACGGTGTCCCTTCCATTTAACCTGACCAAAAATGAAGAGTAATAAGTTGATCCGTCTTAGATTTTGAAGATACCAAATTTCAGGTTTGCAACAGGCACAGTTTGTGCGGTTTTGAGAATGCTGTTTCTAAATCTTGCAGTTCTTTTTCTCTTGACAAACGGCATTTCTTCAGGTATTTGACACTGTTTATTGAAGCCACTGAAAACACAACCATTTATATGCTCATTTTCAGATTCGTTTTGAAACATCGATGTTTTTGAAGAAACACTTTTTGCATTGCATGAGCTAGGTCTTAAATAGAACGCTCGGGCTTTACCTTCTCAAGGGACATAGTCTTTGGAGCAACAATTGATGCAACTCCAAGAAAAACAAAATCTTCCTGAAGTTTTAACTTCGCTTTCGTTCATTGCTGAGGTGGCATAGCTAACGAAGATTCTCCTCATAAATCCGCCCCAAACATTTTATCCAGGCTCAGACTTGGTGGCAGGTAATTTGCCCCTTGGTTTGATGTATATAGCAGCAGTTTTGGACAAAGCCAGCTACAAAGTGGATATTTTAGACGCGTTCATGACCGGCTCTTCCTTCAGAGCGACTGAAGATACCGTAGAAGTTGGCATGTCCAACGAAGAGATAAAAGAGGAAATCCAGAGGCAAAAACCAGACATCGTAGGCATCGCAAACCCTTTCTCCACTCAAGTTGAACACGCTATAAAAATTGCCGATCTCGCCAAAGAGGTTAATCCAAAAATCTTAACTGTTGTTGGAGGACCCCATGTCACTGTGGTGCCTGAAAAATTTCTATCGGAGGCAAGAAACGTTGACATTGGAGTAATTGGCGAAGGCGAATACACCATACTGGATATAGCCAAGTTCTGCGGTGGAGCCAAAAAACTCTCCGAAGTTGAGGGTATTGCCTATCGCCAAGACGAAAAAGTTAATCTTACTCCCGCCAGACCATTCTTGAAGAACTTAGACGAATTACCTTACCCAGCCTATCACTTGGTCGACATGGAAAGGTATCTGAACCCGGCTAAAATCGAGTACCGCAGCTTCAAGCCTAGGGCTTTAGCAATGATTACCAGTCGCGGATGCCCCCACAGTTGCTGTTTCTGCTCGGTCCATCTGCACATGGGAAGAGGGTTTAGGGCGCATTCGCCAGGCTACGTCGCAGACCACATAAAATTCGTTGTGGACAAGTACAATGTTAAAAACATATTCTTTGAAGACGATAATCTTACCTTCGACCAGAAAAGAATGGAAAACATTTGCGACCTAATTATTGAAAGAAAAACCAAATTCAACTGGGAAACCCCAAACGGTATACGAGCAGATCGTCTCAGTTTAGAGCTTCTTAAGAAAATGAAGAGGTCAGGATGCCGTAGCGTATTCTTTGGCGTGGAATCAGGCGACCAATTGGTTTCTGATAACATCATACATAAAGATTTAGACTTGAAGAAGGTGACTGAGGTCGCCAAAATATGCAAAAAGATTCACCTGAAAAGTGGTGCCTTCTACATAATCGGGTTTCCCGGAGAAAAGAAAGAGAACATGAAGAAAACCGTACAGTTCGCCCTTAAACTCAAAAGAGATTACGATGTTGGTATGCACCTTCTCATTGCCACGCCCTCATTCGGCACTAAACTTTACGATGAATGCATGAAAAAAGGTTACTTGACGGAAGATTTAACGCCGAGGGCGTTAGCGGAGGTTAGGCAGACTAAAGGAAAACCGCTAATTGAAACTGAAGATTTCACTGCGGAAGACGTGAAGGAAATTGCTGCAGACGCCCTGAGAGAATACAAGAGGCTGTCATTGATTAACAGCATAAGGTATCCTGGCAAAACCTTAGGGACGCTATTCCACGAGCCAACAATCGCGGTTAAATTCATAAAGAACCTGTTCAGTTAACGGCGATTCCGATCGGGAAATACCTTCGCTCGAAAGAAAACTATTATAGAAAATCTGTCAGCACCCGAAGCGTTTGAGAAGGAAAACACAAGCCCTCTTAAATCTCATAGCAACTACACTTTTGCTAATTTTGAGTTTCTCAAATAATACCCTGTTTACTTCGCCAATCCTTTTGGAACCTTCGAATTGTGGCAAAACTGTTTATTTTAGGTGCGACGCTCACGGATTACTATAGTTTCTGAGAGGTAATTGAATATTCTTTGTCGCCTTCGCGGATACAGCGCCCAACCTATGAGAACGTCTAGGATTAGCAGGAAGGCTTTTCCGACGCTTTCCAAAGCTGCGTTTGCGATACCGATTCTGCCGCCATCTATCCTCGTGACTCTGAGGTGCATAATCATCTTACCCAGAGACTGACCATAGGAACCTTCCAGTAGCGTCCAGTAGAGGAAATAAATTAAGCCACCTGACCCAAAGTTGAAAAGTGGAAACCAACTTGGCCAAAACCCAAATGGTTCCCACGCAAACCAAGTGACCAAACCTAATATACCTACGAAAATTCCGAGAAGTACAACGTCTATGAGCCAAGCGAGGAAACGTTCGCCCCAAAACGCGATTTCCAATCTAGGCATCATTGGGGAAGCTTCTGCGGATGGCGTTGCCTGTTGAGAAGCCTCAACGGGAGTTCCGCATCTTGGGCAGAATTTTGCGTCTGGCTGGATTTCATTTCCGCAGTTTTTGCAGTAAGGCACATAGGTTCCTCGAAGTCACCTATATGTTTACGGATATATCTGTTTTTCATTCCACTACGATGGAGATTTTGGACTGGATTAAATGTTTAAATTTTTAACCGTTCATTGGAATAGTGAGGTTTCAGGATGACTTTTTGTCATAAATGTGGAGCAAAACTGGACGAAGACGCCATGTTCTGTCGCGTCTGCGGCACACCAGTCGAAACGATGCCAACATCGCAAAGCGCACCCACCAAAAGGAAGAGGGGAACACCCTTCATCGTACCAGTCGTCATCTTGATTGCGGTGTTATTGGTTGCGTTTCTCTTCGCCATTTTCACATTTATCCCTGTGCAGTCGGTTGATTTTAGCCAGTCAAACTCCGCTCCAGCCATTCCCGGAGTTAACGCGATTACCTTGAACTTTGACGCCGATGTGGCGGATGTAAACGTGATTCCAAGTGATCTGTCTAATCAACTCGTTAGATTGGATGTTTCGGCAACGGGTTCAGTTGGGGTCTTTGGGTCCAACACTCAACCTATCAAGGTAAATTTCAGCAACGAAACCCTCGGCAACAATCTTATCGTAACAGCCGGGGTTTCAAGAACTGAAACGTGGCCAACTTCATTTGACCTCAAAGTAATCTGCAATTTGTACCTTGACCGAAACGCCATTTTGAATGTGAACGCCCGAACGTCGGTTGGAAAAGTCTCATTAAATTCTGAAGTACCAGTCGTTTTTAGCGGATTAAATCTTCGCAGCACAACAGGTAGCGTAGAAACTAACTTATCCGACATAGCCGTTTTAACCCGGGACATTTCAGTTTCCTACATTTCACTTACCACTACGACGGGAACCGTGCAGTTCACATGGAACAATGTTCAAGTTTCCGGAAACGTGGCAGTGAATCTGGCAACGACCACAGGTTCGGTGACGGCAAACTTTACCCATAACAGCGCACTTGCCAACAACGTTTCCGTGGATGCAAAAACGACCACGGGCAACGTCAATGTTGGAATGAGCATCAGCAACGACGTTGGCGCACAGATTACCTCCCACACCAGTTTGGGCAGCATATCAACTGACCTGCAGAATTTCAACGGCAACAAGTCTCCCATTTACTCTAGCAATTATCCAACGGCCAATAACTTCTTAGTAAACGCACAAACCACAACGGGCAGCGTCCACATAATCGCCGCATACCAAGAGCAAAAAGGTGGCGGGTCAATCCAAGAGCAGGTTCGCGACGCCGTCATGAATTATATAGGGACGAATTATCCTGAAACGGCACGGTACATCACGAGTTTAAGTTGGACAGGCAGTAGAGTAGACACTGGACTTTTGGGAGCCGAAATATACGCTTACCAAAGTGGCGGGTGGGACGTAAATGTGAGTTACCCAGTGATTCCAAACCCGACCTACACGGTCATCGCAGTTTATTCTGGTCCAAGCGATTATGGTGCAAATGTTTCCATCAGTTGGGAAGGAACATACCAAAGCGGAACCGTGACGCAAACAAACTATGCTATGACGCTGACGGGAACAAGCTTTGTTCCAGGGGCAGCTTCCAGACAGGAACAAGTCCGCGACGACGTTATGGCGTACATTGAAACCAACCATGAAGAAACGGCTCAGTTCATGCAGGACCTGAATTGGACGGGCGGAAGAGTTGACCGAGGCTTAATCGTCGGCTCGGAACTGTATATGTACCTCAGCGGCGGATGGAACATAACCATGACGTACCCCGTGTACCCTAACCCAGTTTACACGGTGACTGCGGATTACTCCTCGCCTTCTTTTGGGATACCTTACAGGGTAATTTGGGAAGGAACCTGGCAAAACGGCACAATCATCCAGACCGGCTACACTTTCGCTCAGTAATTTCCTAAATCTTTAAACAAAACCTTTGCCTTCTAAGAAGACGACAAAGGTGACATATTTGAGTGAAGAGAAAAAATTCACAATCGAAGAACTTGCAAAGTATAATGGAAGAAACGGTAATCCCGCCTACATAGTTTACAAGGGAAAAGTTTACGATGTATCGGATAGCAGTTTCTGGCTAGGTGGAGATCACCTTGGCGCTCATCAAGCAGGACAAGATCTCACTGCAGAAATGGAATTGGCGCCGCATGGTCCGGAAAACATAGACCGAGTGAAGCTAGTTGGCGTGCTCGCATAGTAGATATTTAGAAGATTACTTGCAGGACATTGTCAACTTTTCGTAAATCCTCAACCGCAACGTCAGCATCTTTAGGACTTAATTTTTTCTGTTTCTTCAACTTCTGAAGCTTAGCGAAGAGGGAAAAAAGCTCGTCAAACGCGGATTTCACGTCTAAATCTTTTTCCATGTGTTCCTCAAATGTAGAGACAACTTTTTTGGTAAGAGCCTTCGCTGATGCGCTGGAGTCCGTAGACGTAGCCGCTTGGACATCTTTGACCATGCTCTTGAACTTGTCGAGTTTTTTGCTGGTTTTTGTCAGGTTCTGCCACGTGAAATTTCGCCTTTTCCTGTATGCCCCATAAATCAGAAAGAAACGGATTTGCCCGTTCGTGTAGCCTTTGTCAGTCAAGGTTTGTGGGTACAGCACATTTCCTTTACTTTTGGACATCTTTTTGCCATCTACGAAGAGGTGCCCGCCGTGCAGCCAGTACCTTGAAAAAGGCTCACCTGAAACAGCTTCTGCAACGGCGATGGTATAGTCGTGATGCCGAACCAGGTTATCTATTCCGCCACATCCAATGTCTATTCTGAAGCCCAAGTGTTTGGTCACCATGGCGGCATCTTGTATGTTCCATGCTGGTCTTCCTCTTCCGATTTCGGTGTCCCAACAAACTTTGTCTTCACTTTTGCAGCCATGCCACAAAACGAAGTCTCCCTTGTTCCAAGGCATGCCAGGATACGTATCTAGGTGGAAGCGCCGTTTTTTCTTTGGCCACTTCTTCATATTTAGATGGGCGAGTTTACCGAACCCGACGAATTTGAGGGGGTCGTAGTATACGTTTTCCGCGCCTTTATAGGGGTACTTGTAGGCGATGCCCTTTTCTAGTAAAGTCTTTGTGAGTTCTGCGGCTTGGTCTACGATTGTTGAAGCTCGAATAGTATAGTTGGGGCGTTTAATGTGCAGTTGTTCGAAGTCTTTGAAGAATAAGTTTTCGTTGCGGTTAGTTAGCTCCTCAACTGATAAGCCTGCAGATATTGCGTAGGCTATGGCTTTATCCTCAATGTTTGTAAGAGTTATGAGTCGGTTTACTTTGAACCCAGAATATTCCAGGTACCGTTGGAGGATGTCTTCAAAGAGGAAGGTACGGTAGTTTCCTATATGGGGACGCTGATAGGTGGATGGTCCGCATGTGTACATCTTGATCTCTGAGTCTTGGGCTGGCTTGAAAGACTCAAGTTTCAGAGTTAAAGAATTGAATAGGGTTAGCAATTTATCGATCTCTCCATCAAGTTATTTGACCTACGGTTCTTTTTCTATTTCTTTGAGAGTTTTAGTTGCTTCTTCAACGTGGCGTTCAGCCTGAGTCTGTGAAATGAAAATATGTCGGACTATGCCTTTTTTGTCAATGATGTAGGTCACGCGTCCGGGGATTAAACCCATGGTTGAGGGAACTCCGTAGAGCCGTCTAACCTTGTTGCCTTCATCGCTTAATAACAAAAAAGGCAACCCGTAATGCGACGAGAACGATTTGTGGGACTCTACACTTTGGGCACTTACCCCTAGCACTTCGGCACCCAAGTTTGTGAGGACTTCGTAGCTGTCTCGGAAAGTGCATGCTTCCCGGGTACAGCCAGGCGTCTCGTCTTTGGGATAAAAGTAGAGAACTATGTTCTTTTTGCCCAGATACTCTGAAAGGGTTACATTGTCGCCCATTTGGGAGGGCAAAGTGAAATCTGGAGCTTTTTCGCCGATTTGAACCGCCAAGAAAACACCGTTAATTCAATGGCTACGAAAGCTATTATCTCTTTCGAAAGATACTTGCGATCTTGACATCGCGATTTGTTGCTGTCTTGGGGCAAAGCTAATACGCAATCGTCGCATTCAAGACATTTATTCGGGCAGGTGTTTAACGTGACCAACGCGGACAACACGGAACTTGAAGGCATCACCCTCAGCGTATATTGGTACGTAGTAAAAGAAGGCAGACCAGTTGGGCCCCGGGATGTCATGAAAGGGGCACACCTTAGCAGCCCAAGCGTCGCTTATAGACACCTGCAGAAACTTGAAGAGCTAGGTCTGCTACAGAAAAATGATTATGGAGAATACTTAGTTAAGCAAAAACTGAATATGAAAGGATACGTTTGGGTGGGCCACAGGTTCTTATCAAAGATGTTTCTTTACGGCCTAATTTTCACATGCATTCTGATTGTGGAAATTATTGTGCTCGCGATTCACTACTCCGTTGAAGACTACAGATTCAAAGTATTTTTCTTACTGTTAATTTTGGTAACTGGAGCCGCCATGAGTTTATTCTTCGCAGAGGGAGAAATGCAACGTAGAAGAATCAGACGAAGCGTCTTAAATGACCAAACACAAAAAGAACCCTAAAATGAAAACTGAAAACTAATGTTATAAGAGCGGACGGATTCTATAGCTACTTGAGGCATAAGTTTTGAGTGAAAAAACATTGCAGGTAGCCGGTCACAAATGCAAAGCCATAATTAACCACGCCGAAGGTGTCCCGATAGTTTTTATGCACGGTTTCTCTTACACAAGCGACGTTTGGCAGCGCATTAGTGTCACCAAGCTGTTAAAGGAGAAAAATATACCTTTTTTAGCGTTAGACATGCCGTACGGGCTCAAGAGTGAATGCCAACCCAAAACCCACAGCACCGAAACGAATGTTGCTGTTGCAAAAGCAGCGGTAGAAAACGTTTTCGGATCAACTGTGCCAGTTCTGGTAGGCGCCAGCATTGGAGGTAACATTTCATTGAAGTACGCGGCGCAGTTTCCAGTTAAAGGGTTACTGTTGATTGCTCCCGCCAGAGCTCTTGAAGAGACGCTGCTCAATGCTTATGGCAAGTTCAAGTTTCCGGTTCGGATAATCTGGGGTTCTGAAGACAACATTATTTCAGGTGAAGAAATGCGAACTTTGACCGATAAGCTGCCCAATGCAAAACTCGTCACATATGAGGGGGCCGGACATTCAGCCTATGTTAGCCAACCTGATAGGTTTAAACGTGATCTGCTGGAACTTTACGCATATGCCGAGGAAACCTAAGTTAGGACTTTGCGGTCACAATGTAGTGAAATGGTCCTGCTTCCTTGATGTTTTCAACGTTGAAGCCTGCCTGATTCATCAGTTCTGAAGCGTACTTTTCGCTGAAACGTATGCGTTCTGGTGGACCAAACTGCATTGGCTTTTTTTTCCAATCTAAATCAACCACCGCGCCGGATGGTTTTAACATTTTCTTTGCGTTTAGCAAAACTTGCAAGGGATCATTAAAGTCGTGGAGCACCATACTGTAGAAAATGATGTCAGCGCAAGCCGTGCAAAAAATGGTTTCTTCACCTGCTCCGACTTTCGTTCTGATGTTTGTTAAGCCTTTTTCTTCGGCTTTAGTTTTTAATCGTTCAATCGCGTCTGCGTCTGTGTCCACAGCATAGACGACCCCTCTTGCCTCCACAATTTGGGAGGCTAAAAGTGCGAAGAATCCCTCTCCGCAACCGACGTCTATGAAAATCATTCCGGCTCGTAAGCCGTTGCCTTTGAGAATCGCTTCCGGATTATACCATTTTCGCCTTGTTGCTTCATCAAGAGAGAAGCCACCGTGGCATGCCATGTTAGTCACCTATTGCTGGAGGATTTTACGGATTTGTTTCTCATGATTCTCACGCGTAGTTAAAGGGTAAACTTCGCGGTCCAAGTGAAAAAACATTGGGTCCTCGCCTATAACACGCGAAAGCGTTTCATCTGAATCCACGTTTACGATCAGCATGCTGCCTTGTTGGCCGATGAGGTGATAGGTGACTTCAAGGGTTTTCTGTTTTTGAAGCTGGTCAAAATATTTGAATTGTAGAGGAAGCAGTTTCGCCCATTTTTCTATCTCAACCTCGCGTTTAACTTTTTGGATAATCAGGAATTTCATAGAATCACCTAGTGAACTTTGAGTAACCAGAGTATAAAATGTTTCTAAAATTGTTATTGATGTTTGAAAAAAACAAGTACAAATGAAAAGAAAAGGGTGAAGATGCATTTTCAGAGTCTTACTTTTTCTCTTCTTCACTGTGCTTCATCATTTCAGGCATCTTCCAGTGCATCTTAGTAATGCCTTCCTTCATGACGCCCATAAGTTCCTCGTTAATTTCCACTTCGAGGGTGAGTTTTACTTTACCTTTTTTCTCTTCAGACATTCAACCACCTCCCTAAAGTTTTAGAACGCTTTGGTAATATGTGAGCAAAAAAGTGGTGAACTTGTTTTTCGTTTACATCTATGTCAATTATAACCTTGTAATGGAATTTACCCAGCCTTTGGGTGTGGGTTTTGTAGTCGATGATTAGTCCTTGTTGTTTCCAATCGCGCAGGGTCCGCGTCAAGAAGTAGGAGATAGCAGTGGGCGCTAAGGGTTCGAAGGCGAATGCTACTCTCAGAAGAAAACGCATTAGCCGTGGATTAATTACTATGGCGACAGATTTTTCCTCCTACTTAAGTTAGCTTTAACGGTATTATAAAGCAAGCACTATTTCAAAGTAAGAAAGCGATTTTTTTAAATGCTTGTGACTGTCAATACACAACAACAAGGTTGACTTAGGTTTGATTTGGGCAGATTTGAATGAGCAGATAACTAACTGTAGAAAATGCAGACTGTGGCAAGGAGCAAAATGCGCCGTCTTAGGCGAAGGACCAGCGGACGCTGAAGTGATGCTTGTTGGGCAGAACCCAGGAGCAGAAGAAGACAAAGCAGGCAAACCCTTTGTCGGTAGAGCAGGGAAATTCCTCAACAAAATGCTGGCGGAGAACGACATTGACCGCAAAGGTGTCTTCGTAACTAACATTGTTAAGCACATAACGCCCCAGAATCGTAAACCGTTGCCTGACGAGATTTCGGCTTGCGCTCCCTATTTGGTTGAGCAAATGAAACTGATAAAACCGAGGATTGTTGTGTTAATGGGCGCCGTTGCATGGCAGACTCCCCGAACCATATCAGGCGTTGAGTTTGTCGAGACGGTTCATCCTTCGGCTGCCATGAGGTTTACAAAGATGAGGAAGCGGTTTCGCGAAGATTTTGCAGCATTAAAGAACCACTTATAATTACGCAGTTATGAAGTCTGGAAAGCACCCATCAAGAAATGTTGTCCCATTTAAGAGACAACTAGAGTTTTAATTCGTGTATTAATTTAATTGCTGTTGGGTTGGGCCCAGAGCGGCGATGTTGTGAATGGCATTCCATTCTAACCATCCTTGTGTTCGCTCTGGCGTCTACCCGGTACACCTCTCCATCATTCTTCTCTCAAAATTTTGTCCACATCGGGTTGTACCAATTCTGATTGATCAATTTCTAGCAGGATAGCGTGTAGTTGGAGAACCTATAATGTTGAAACCAAGAAAAAGAAGATGATGATGAAGATGATGATGGGGCAAACCACGGGCCTTTGTCATCTTCTAATATTAAACCAAAAAGCCGCCTCTCAAAAACTCTTTAAGTCGTCTCCTTGATGGTGATCAAAACAAGTTTCCTCTTGTTACAAAAACAATCACAAGACAAAGCAAAACAAAAGCAAAACTCAAACAAATGCAGATGGACAGTAAGAAAATCACCACAGTTGTGTTAATAACCCAGAAATAACTCAAACGCAATCAAAGAATTAGAAAGCTAATGCAAAGAACGGGATATGCAAGTTTGCCCCTTCACGGAGGAAAGGCCCCATCTTGGTTAACTGGGAGAATGCGTAGACTCGCCGAGGAAATCAGCGCTATAATGATAGACGAGTATGGGACAGATACTTTTCTGGCCAGGCTAAGCGACCCCTATTGGTTTCAGGCTTTTGGTTGCGCACTTGGCTATGACTGGCACAGTTCAGGCGTAACTACCGTGGTAACAGGAGTCCTCAAAACCGCGTTATCGCCCAAAGAACAGGGCATAATAGTCTGTGGCGGAAAAGGTAAAACCAGCCGAAAAACTCCCATGGAAATTCAGGAAACGGCGGACGCCTTCGGCTTCTCAGGAAACAAAATCAAAACTCTGACATACACAAGTAAAATAACTGCCAAAATCGACAACACCGCCGTCCAAGCGGGCTACCAGCTTTACCACCATGCGTTCTTCATAACAGAAAATGGCAAATGGGCGGTTATCCAGCAAGGTATGAACGGAACGGATAAAACTGCACGCAGGTACCACTGGCTCAGCGATACAACAAAAACCTTCGTGGTGGAACCGCACAACGCCATTGTCTGCGACAACAAGCACGCCAACGTATTAAACATGACTGCGCACGAAAGCGAAGGGAGCCGCAAAGTCTCGGTGGACTTGGCGAAAGAGCCAACTAAAAAGCTCATCCGACTCGCACAAGACATCACACTCCCGGCACAACCTCAACAGAAAACACTGCAACAATGGCTTTCAGGCACCCAAAACCGAAATGTAGTCCCAATTCTGAACATGCCCAGAAACATAAACTGGAACGCACTCGCCCAAGCCTACGAAACCCAACCCAGCAACTACGAAGAACTCTTATGCATCAAAGGGGTTGGATCCGCAACCGTAAGAGGCTTAGCTCTCATCTCAGAACTGGTCTACGGTGAGAAACCCAGCTGGAATGACCCAGTCAAATACAGCTTTGCATACGGAGGAAAAGACGGCGTTCCGTACCCCGTTAACAGGGAAGCCATGGACCAGTCAATTCAAATTCTCAAGGAAATCGTTCAAGCAACAAAAGTTGGCGACAAAGAAAAAACACGTGCGCTGCAGAGCCTGCGGAGGTTTGTTCCCTTGGACCAAAAAAACTCTTAAAAGCAACTAGACGCGACAATATTTTTGAAGGTTGAGAGATTGAGTAGGCGACTCGAAATTGCAGGAACCATCGGTCTAATAGCGCCTTTTTTGTCCTTTGCATGTATTCTCTTGGCTATTGCTTCTTGGCCTCAGTTCAATTGGGTGAATAATGCATTAAGCGATTTAGGTGTGCAAAATGGCTTAACTGCAATTGTCTTCAACAGTGGACTTATAATCACTGGAATCCTCTTCATAATTTTCGGCACAGGATTACACATCTTTGTCGGAAAGCAACTTCTAGGAAAGGTTGGCACAGCAATCTTTGTTTTGGCGTGCATCGCGCTTGTCGCCATTGGCGTTTTCAACGAGTCTTTTAGCCCAACTCACTATATTGTTTCTGTGGCTTTCTTCGTGTTTTTACCAATTTCGATGCTGATTCTTGTCGGGGCTTTTTGGCGTGATGGCAAACACAAACTGAGCATTTTCACGTTGGCTGTTGGTTTAGCTGCGGCAACGCCGTGGATACTCCAGTTTGCAATTAATTACGTTTCGAAAGTTGCCATTCCCGAGTTCGCATCGGGTTTGGCCGGTTCAGCGTGGGTGATTGTTTTGGGTTACACAATGCTGAAAGAAGCCGGGGATAAACAACTTCGAAATAGCTCGTAAGCCTACGACAACTTCAATTCGAACCTTCGAAGCTACCGAGCTGGTAAATCCCTGAAGATTTGGGCGCAGCAAAAAGATGAAAAATTAACAGCGTAACCGCGAGTTTCCGCGTAACGAATAGCTTCTTCGCTAGGAAACGCCATGCCATCCACGCCAGCTTTCAACGCCAACACGTCGGTTTCCGCACGATGTTTGCCTTTGGGTCGCATACAGCCCAGCACAAGCGGCGTTTTTGGGAACATGAGGCGCGCTGTTGCTACTGTTCTTGCTATGTCTTGTGGTGTTGGTGGCTTGGTTTTCGCCATAGCTGTGCCGTGTATGGGCATGAAGCTAATTATGACGACGGCTGAAGGTGTGTATGCCTTAATCATGTTGAGTGCGGAAAGTTCGCCTTTTAATTCGCCGTTGTGCAAGCCAACGATGACGTGGGGAATAAAATCTATGCCTGCAGAGCTGAGGGCTCTTAGGGAATCCTCGTAGCGTTTGGCTGTGGTTTTTAGGTTGTAGATTTCTCGAATTGTCTCGTCGCTACCGATAACGTCGATTAATGCAGCATCCACGCCAGCAGTTTTCAGCTGCCCAGCGATTTTTGCGTCAATTATGCCCGTGTGAACAAGAACCGTTAAACCCAAATCACGCTTAACCTTTGCCAAGGCCGGAATGAATCTTTCAAGCGGAACAGAACCGTCAGATAAGCACCCACCACTAACTAAAACACCCTTTGCGCCCTCTTGCTTGAGCTGAGTGCATAACGCAAGAAATTTTTCTGGTTTATCTGCTGGATGCATGGTTTCCAAAACTTTCCCGCCACAATGCTTACAATTTAATGCGCAACCGTTTCCAGTTACGGACACGGTTGGGAAATCTTTGGGTGAACTGCAGAAGCTTGCTGTTTTGTAGTAGGTAAAGCTTGGGGCGTAGAACCGAATTTTTCGGGTCTGCGGAATGAGGGGTTTCGAGTTCAGTAGCTTATCAAGTTCTTCTTGGGTTGCGTTCCAGACGGCTTCTGCGGAAGGCTCTGCCATGGTTATCAGTGGAAGAAGTTTACTGCAGGTTTGTTTAACTGTTTTGGTTACATAACGCCCAGCGTTTACGGATAACCATTTGTAAATTCTGAAGTAGGACAATTTTAGCAACTCCACGTTGAAGCGCGGAATTTCGGATAAACGGATATTTATTCAAGTTCACCTAGTTTTTAGCATACAGCTTTTAGGTTGAGTTCGGATGAGTGCAACAACGGTTAGAAAACTTGGGCGAATAAGCGATGGCGCCAAAGATACCAGTTACTTTTTGATGCCGCCAAAATACTGGCTGGATGCGGAAGAGAAAAAAGCGAGCAAAAAGATTCAGCAATTCGCTATCAAAGCTGAGGCATATGCACTTGTGCTAAATCCCGTGTTTGATAATTCCGAGGTTGAACAACCACGCAACAGTTCCCCGGAACAGGTGATGATTATGCTAAAACAAGGCACCTTATTGAGCAAGCTGCGCGAAATCCGCAAAGGAAACAACGTTTACCGTGTGGTCAATATTCCCAGAGTTTGGGTGCGCGCAAGAGAACAAGGACAAAACCGCAAAGTAACCGCTTTGAGCTTAACAACTGAGCCAACAAGAATCCTTGTGGAACCAATATTCGGAAACAAACTAAAACAGCGTTGATCAGGTTTAGTTCAACATTATTCTTTACCGTGAACGTCTATCTTTTTTTCCATTTTGTTCCGAAAAAGCCTGAATTGACTGAACGGCTTTGACTGTGGTTTGTGGAGAAGGTCGAAGCTTTTCGAGGCGCTTTGCGATTACGAGGGTTTTGGAAATTGCTACCCCTCTTCTAGTCAGAACATAGAAGACTTTGTTGTCGCGGCTGACTTCCATACTGACTATATCGTTGTTGACCAAGAACTCCAACTGGTTTTGAAGCAAAACGCAGTTGGTATTGCATTCGAAGGCTATTCCGTCTATCGTTAACGCTTTCTTGGCTAATGTGCAGAGGATCTCTTCGTAAAGTTCAAGTTTAGACCTTCGCAATGCCCATACGCTCTGTTTGTGATTGTTGCTTTTTTAATAAAGCATTTACGAATTTAGAATTCATAATTTGACTACTGAGCCTCAAAGTTTTAGCCATAGAAAAGCGAAGATTCGTCTTCAAAAACAAAGATGGAAGGGTTAGGGGTTGGTGTTTGCGTATTTTATTAGTGAGAACAACTCGTACTTGTTGTTAAGCTGTTTTCTTCCTTCAAGGTACTCTAGCTCAATCAAAAAGCCTAATCCAACAACTTTGCCTCCCAAATTCTCAACCAAATCGATGTTGGCCTTAACAGTGCCTCCTGTCGCAAGCAAGTCATCAATTATGAGGACTTTGTCGCCTTTTTTGACAGCATCTTCGTGAATTTCTATGATGTCTTTTTCGTATTCTTTCTGATAAGTGAGCTGAACGCATTTGCTTGGGAGCTTACCTTTTTTGCGTACGGGTACAAATCCGATGCCGAGCTTGTAAGCCAGTGGAGCGCCGATGATGAAGCCTCTGGCTTCGTTGGAAACGATCAGGTCGATGTCTTTGTCTTTGTAGTGTTCAGCCATTTTGTCTATAGTTTCTTTGAAGGCTTTCTGATCTCTAAGAAGGGGCGTTATATCCCAGAAGACCACACCTTTGAATTCGGGTATTCGCCTGATTTTTGCTTTCAAATCCATTTTTCAACATCTCCATTAAGCAAACGCGTTTTTTAACGCGGTGTTACATTCACAACTGCATTCTTTGGGCAACGTCGCCACTGTTTTTGCAAGAATCGTCTTAACTTTCTCAACATTCGCCTTCATTGTGCTCACGATTTCTTCTGTGCTAACCGGATGGTCTTTCCAGCAGTCATAATCGGTTACCATGGCGGTAGAGGCATAACACAGTTCGGCTTCACGTGCAAGAACGCATTCGGGGACCATCGTCATCCCAACCACATCAGCACCCCACATCTGAAACATACGAGATTCCGCCTTAGTGGAGAACCGCGGACCCTCAATGCAAACATATGTTCCAGTAGGATGTGCCTTAATCTTTGCCTTCTTAGCCACTGCGATGAGAGTTTTTCTTAGCTCAGGACACATTGGGTCCGCCACTGAGATGTGGCAAACTTTGTCTTGATTGTAGAAGGACTGCTCACGCCGCGTGGTTCTATCGATGAATTGATCAACAAACGCCAATTCACCAGGCTTAAATTCTTCTCGCAGAGAACCAACCGTGGAGACAGCAAGAACCTGCTTGACGCCAAGCTTTTTGAAAGCAAACATGTTCGCGCGGGAATTTACGTCTGTAGGCCTAATCGTGTGTTTGTGTCCGTGCCTTGCCAGAAATGCCACGCGCCGACCTGACAACTCACCGATCGTAAAAGAGTCCGAGGGTGCGCCGTAGGGCGTATTAACTTCTACTTCTTGCACGTTCTTGAGTAGTTTGGGGTCGTAAAGACCTGTTCCTCCGATGATTCCGATTTCGGCTTGCATGAAAACTACACTCAGAGATTCACCTTATAAGAATAGCGACGAAGAAAAAAGAACAGAGGAAAATTTTGGGAAAGTGGCGAAAGAAGAGTCACGGTCACATTTTCCCGATGGTAACCGCAACCGTTTGTTCCTGATTATCTCTGATGACAGTGAAGTCTACGGTTTGTCCTGGCAACGTATGCTGCTCCAGATAGGAAAGCAATACGTCAACGTTTGTTATTCTTGTCCCGTTTATGCCAATGATTATGTCTCCGCCTACGACTATTCTTGATGCTCCAGCAGTAACTTGGGTTGTGCCTCCTCTGAGTCCATTCTGGGTTGAGACGCTTTCCACAAGCCAACCATACGTGACGTTTGTTCCAACTGCTTGGGCAATTTGGTAGTTCATGTCAGAGCCAGCGGCGTCAATTGACGGATGATTATCATACGAACCCTTTTGCACTAGCGAGTTGATTTCGCGCAATATCGTTTCCGAGGGTATTGCAAAGCCTAAGCCTTCCGAGTTGCTTACCGCCGCAGTGGTTATGCCCACGACTTCGCCTCTATAATTAACCAGTGGTCCTCCAGAGTTGCCAGGGTTAATCGCGGTGCTCGTTTGGATTACGTCTGGAATGTTTATACCCCCGTTCTGGGTGCCGTCTGATTCTGTTATGGTTCTGCCAAGCGCACTAACGATTCCCGTCGTTACTGTTCCTGATAACCCGTAGGGCGAGCCTACAGCAACAACGGGGTCGCCCACCTGCAGAGTTGCGGAGCTAACCAAAGTTAAAGGTTTCAAATCCGCAGACGTTACGTTAATCGTTAGGACGGCAAGGTCAGCTAACGGATCGGCGCCCAGCAGCGTCGCAGGGTAACTATCGCCGTTTGCAAAGGTCACCGTTATGTTGATTGCAGAGTCAGTTACGTGGTTGTTAGTTACGATGACGGCTTGATTTTGGACCATTGTAATGAATCCTGAACCCTGCTGTTGCGCGTACGTATAACCAAAGAAGGTGATTTGTGACACGAAGTCCTGGATTACAACAACTGATGATCCAACCTGCTGGTATAAAGCAGCAAGCGAAACGTTATCGTTAAGCTGGTACGTGGTATTTGGATAGGATACATAGGTAGCGTTGGTTGGAGGTAAATTCTGCAGTTGTGTCTGCAACGTGTTGATCTTGTTGTTAAAGGTCGCATAGCTCAAGCCGTAGCCGATTAAGCCTCCGCCTATTAAGCTAACCAGTAAAACCGCCGCTAATAAGACCGCGCCTAGATGCTTTGGTTTAGTTTTTTGTGCTGACGGTTGTGCCGGTTGCTGAGGGGGTGGAGGCAGAATCGGGGGAACTTGTGTATTTTCGGAGGGGGCTTCTTCCATTAGCTTTCATTCTCCTTATTCAATTTTAAAGTCGATGTTTCTTTTACGAAAGAGGGGTCGTATTTACCGATTACGGAAAAATGGGAAAATGTGCGCTCATGTTTAACGTGAGCATCTTTTCTATGATGGGTTTTCATTTGGTGTTAGCCGCCCGCCCTAATTTCTCTGCGTAGGAACAACATGTAAGCTGCGACGAAGCATGCAACCGTTCCGACCGCTATGGCAGTAACCTGTGGCCAGCAAGAGTAGACGCTTTGGGTTGTTTCTAAAGAGCGGAACGGTGAACCTGAAGCCCCGTTGATGAAACCCAATATAGAGTTTGAACTAGATGTTGTGCCAAGGATTGTTGAGGCTGCCTGACTGTAGAGATATGATGGCGAGATACTTTGAATGCCAGATTCAATGTTAGATTGGGTCTGCATTTGCTGCTGATATACCGAAGTTTGGCTTTGGTTGAATTGCCCGATGCTAAAATTACCTGGGAATCCTTCGCCGCCCTGAGTTCTATTTCCGGGAATAGTTATTGCAGTGAATCCGGTAGGGGCAGAAACTGGTGAAGCAGCAGTGGCAACAAGCGAAGCAATAATCGCAATAATGAATGCGAAGACGAGCCATGTGGAGATAGCGGCAAGTATTGAGGATGTTGTTTTCTTTATTGCTGTTGAGAAGAGCAAACTTAAGGCAAGCCAGAAGGCCAGATAAAGTATTGTGAATAACGCAAAGAAGCCAATCCTTGAGATGTCTGCGAGTGCTGGACCGAAGCCAAGCAATGGTATTGCGATGCCGACCATGATGCCGATTGTGCTTCCTGCCAACAGTGCAAGTGCTGCCACGCCAGCGAGGAATTTCCCGTTAAGGATTGAATCTCTGAATATAGGCTGAGATAGCAGAACCGAAAGACTGCCTGTTGATCGCTCTTTGTTTATGGCATCGAAGCCTAAGGCTAAACCGATGATGGGGCCGAAATAGACCATCAACGAGACGAAAGAGAAACCGCCTGCGGAACCAGAGAAGATAGACATGAAGCTCGCATTTGAGTTTTCTCTTATGAATGTTGATCCTTGATACGCTGATAATGCTGCTAAGCCTACAATCATTGCGAAAAGCATAAGGTATCGTTTGCTACCTAATTGGTCTCCGAGTTCTTTTCTGCAAACCGTCATAAAGTTTGCCATATCTAATCCTCCCCCTCATAGTATTTGAGGAAAATTTCCTCTAAACTATGCTCTTTTGGTTTCATTAACAAAATTGTTGACTTATGTTTCGTTATGGTTTCCGAAACTTCTCTGGCTTGGTTGCTCTCCATATTTACATATAGCTTATGATTTTCTTGGTTCACTGAAGTAACGCCATTAATTCCTACGATTTCGTGAATCAAATCCGGGCTTATAGTTGTCAACTCAAATTCAATCACTGTTTGTTCTTCGGACGACAATTTGTTGGACAAATTTTCTATGGTGTCAGCGGCGATTAGCTTGCCGTTTCGTATTATGAGCACTCTGTGGCAAGTTTGTTGAACGTCATGCAGCAGGTGGGAAGACAAGATTATGGTTATTCCTTGTTCTTTGTTCAGTTTTATCATCATGTCTCTCATTTCTTTCGTGCCCTGAGGGTCCAAGCCGATTGTTGGTTCATCGAAAAAGGCCACCTGCGGCTTCTTCATGAGCACCTCTGCAATTCCCAGCCGTTGCTTCATGCCTCTAGAAAACTGCTCAACTTTCTTGTCAGCAACTTTAGTTAATCCAACAACTTCAAGCAATTCGATTACCCGTTTCTCCCGTTCAAATTTGGGCACATCATTCAATTGACCGATATAGTTGAGGTTCTGCTTCGCTGTCAAGTCTTCGTAGTAGCCTGCACCATCGGGCAAAAGTCCGCTAACAGTCCTAACCGATTTTGAGTCCTTAACAACATCAAAGCCAGCTACAGTAGCGGTGCCCGAAGTGGGCAGACTCAGTCCCATTAGCATAAGAAAAGTCGTGGTTTTTCCTGATCCGTTCCGACCCAGAAGACCCAGCACCTCCCCTTTGTAGACTGATATGTCCAAATTGTCGACGGCAGTGAAATCCCCATATTTCTTGGTCAGTTTATTTGTTTTTATTATCACTTCAGACATTTTCATTACCTCCTCTTAAATTTCCTGAATACTAAAACAAGCGCGACAATGAATACTGCAGCAATCCCTACGCCGTAGATTCCCCACGAAGTGGAAGTTGAGACGGTTACCCTTACTTGAGAAGAGTCTGAACTCACCTGATCGCTTGAAGCCTTCGCTGTGACCATGTAGTCTCCTGATACGGTGTTGTCTGTGGTCTTCACGTTAATAGTGAAGGAAGCGGATTCTTTTGGTCCAAGGGTACCCACTTGAACGGGGGTACCTGTCGAACTCCAATCAGTTTCTGGAAGAGTAGTTACTACTGTAACGCCTGTGAGAGTTGAGTAACCTGAGTTGGTTACTGTTGCCGTAAATGTTGTGGTGCCTCCGCTATTTGTGCTAGTCAAGTATGTTGAAAGGGTTAACGATACAGCGTACGAACCAGTTACAGTTGTTGTTAGATTCAAGTCGTCGAGTACAACACCACTTTCTGATTTAACTTGAACAGGTATCACATAGCTGCCGACTGCGACTGTGCTTGGGGGAGTTACTGTAAGGGTGAGGGCACTGGTATTTCCAGAATATAGGTAGAGGGTTGTTACTTCTGTGCTGCCCGATTTGAAGACGGCTGTCCAGTCAGCAGGAGGTTGAATCGATAAGAAGAGAAGTTTGTCCGTAATTCCCAAGTTTGCTATTGTCACTGAGTAGCTTGCGGCGTTTCCTGCTGTAATTGCTATTTCGGGAAGGGCTGCTGTAAGAGTAACTTCGTTTGTTGCCTCTGTTAAAGTCACAGTAACTGGAAGGGAATCAGTTACATTATACGCGTCGGATTCTGCTTTCACAATTAGTTCATAGACCTGTCCCGTAGTAGCAGATGAAGAAGTATCCACTTGAACTATCAGGTTAACAGATTCGCTTGCGTTAAGGAGTACTTCCGTGAGTGAATCGCCGCTAGAGGTCTTAACGGTAGCACTCCAGTTGGATGGAACGGAATCAACAGATACTTTAAAGCGCATCTCAACACTGAAAGGATTCGTCAATGAAACTTGGAACTTTACAGAATCTCCCGAGGAGGCAGACTTCCCTGGAAACTGACAAGATAACACCGAGTTACTTACTGATTCAATCATCACTTCAAAGTTCAATGTGGATGTTATTTTTCCCATTGCGCTAAGCGTGAGGTTGTAGGGTCCCGTTGATCCTAAAGGAATTGTGACTTCTAACTGGTAGTTCGAGGTTGCCCCTGATAAGAGAGAAACACTTTGGATCTCGTGGCCGTTTGCGTCCAAAATTCTTGTTGACCATTCAGAGGGGTAAGATACCGAGAATGCAGCTGTTTCTGTATCTCCGCCAACATTGCTTATTGTGAAAGTTAATAATAATTTGTTTGCTGGATTTGTTACAATGCTGGAGATCGACGAGGTTAGCTTCAGAGCTTTGGTTAAGGTTATGCTGTCAAGATTGACGATCAGGTTACTGGTTGTTAATGAAATATTTTTGGTAAAATCTTTGTACCCATCTTTTGAATATTGAAGCGAGCTAGCACTGGCTATGGGCAAGTCAATAGTGTAAGATCCGTCGGAAGCGGTTTCTGCGCTTTTGAGGAGAAGCCCATTTGTAGAATAGGCGTTAATTGCAACAGCGTTTAACCCGTTTTTGTTTTCATCCAAAACTGTTCCAGACACCGTAGCGGTGGCTTGCGTTTGAACAAGGAACGCAAAAGTCAGCGTTGCATTTGTTGTTCCAAGGGCTGTCAACGAAACATTATAAGATGTATCTGCAACGGTCGCTGATGAAATCGTAAGTTCTAGCTGAAGCGCTATGTTCTGCCCAGAAGACAAAGAAACTTTTGTTACTTCATAGTTCCCATTCAAAATTCGGGTAGACCAGCCTGTTGGATGAGAGACTATGAGATCGGCGACTTCGGTTTTTTCACCAGAATACCCAACTGTTATTGGAATTGTAATTTTGTCGCCAGGACTAACAGTCACACTCATGATAGAGGTGGACAACGTTAACCCTGAAGACAAAACGAATGTACCCAGTTGTTGCCCGAAGGTGTCTACGCTGATGCTTGTTACAGATTCGGTGTATCCTAACTGATTGATGTGGAGGTTATAGGTTCCGAACTCTACATTCGTCAAAACGAAATCGCCAAAAGAATTAGTGATTGTACCTGTGACGAGTCCCCCGGTGATATTGTATAAGCTCACGGCCACATCGCTCAGTTTTGAGCCAGCTTCATCGGTAACCGTACCATGAATAGCTGTGTTTTGCGTTGAAGCGTAGACTGGCTGTGATGTTGACAAAAACGTCAACGTGGAAACAGAAAACAATAAGATTAATGCGAGAGCGAGACCCTTTTTTCCCACAATACATGCTTTACAATGTTTGATATTTCCAGATATATTTTCAAATTTTTTGTTTACCATTCAAATGTCACCTTTAAGTTTCGAAAATTCATTAAAGAATTTACTATTCAGACAGTTCACCAGAATCGTTCCCAAATTCGTCCTTAATTCAGATATTGAAACATTGAAGAAAGAGAAGGCTCCTCTTTCGGGTGATTCCGCAGAAGAACTTGAAGCGGCAATGTTGTAGCTTTTAGCTTTTCGTCGTTTCGTAAACATAACAACGGCTATAACTAGAAGTATGACCACAATCGCTGCTACTGCCACTAAATAACTGACATCAGAAGATGACGTGCTCTGTTGAACCGAAGGGGTGGAAGGTGACGAAGTGGAGTCTGCTGAAATACCGAAATCCTGTGCATTAACCACAGAAAGCTCCGGATGAAGCGACCGAATCGCGTTAACAACAGAAGCAACATCTACTTTGCTCTCAGCAAACACTTTAAGACTTGTTACGTTTCCCGTGTTGTTGGTTAATGATTGGGCATCAGAAAGGCTCATGTATAATGTCTGAGAAGTCGAGATTTCTGAGCCCCCGTGAATACCCACCACTTCGAAAGGTCGCCCAAAAAGAGTAATTGCATCACCTACGCTCGCATCAAAATACTCCGAGTTGCTCTCGCTGATTACAACCACGCCACTGTCGCCTGCCTGCAGATTGCGCCCAGCAGTGATGTTTATCGGAAGGATAGGATAGGTGCCAATTATTGATGAAGAAAGAGGGACTCCCAAGATTACGTAATTTGAAGTGAAACGTGTAAAGTTCCCCTCAACCGCCAACGTTGTTTGATTTTGGTTCTCAGACACCTGCAACATGGGCGCAACAGCAACCACCCCTGCTATGGAACTGATATCTGAATACAAGGTTTCATTCATAACGATAGTTTCTCCACCCATAAGCGAGCTGCCAAATCCGTCAGGAATGGTTCCGTTAAAAAATTGCCCAGAGCTGAAATTTCCAAACGGTCCAAATTGCCCAGGTGTGAAGTTGCCCAGAAAGCCATTGCTGCCGAATTGTCCAGGCGTGAAATTGCCATTGCCGAACTGTCCCGGCATGAAGGTTTCGTTACCAGGCAGGTTTCCGAAGCTGGAGCTGTTAAATGTCGGAGTAAGACTGCAGTCAATTTCCACCCAAGCCAGGTTGTTAGATGTTACTGTTTGAGCAATTGTATTGTTCACTGACGCATAGGATTGATCTGTGTCCGCGAAAACACTTGATGAACTTGAGATCATTACTACCAATGAAAAGCATAAAGCAATCATGATGAGAACCGCTTTTGTTTTACGGCTGGAAAAATTCTGGAAACTTTCACTTTCAGCTCTCAAAGCAGGTCACATCAATGAAAGTTTCTTGCCACAATTTACACATAAATTGTCGGTAGTTTCTAACGGTCCAACTCTGTTTTTCGCCATTTTCGGTTTTCTCCCATAACCCAAATTTTTCCTCGTTAAGGCTCAGGGCAGGGAAAGAAAAAAGATGATTCTTTCAGTCTGCCCTGAATCTTTCACGAGTTTTTTCGAGAGAGAGTGGGGTGTTGCATTTTCGCTCTCAAACAGTGAGGGTTCAGAATTGTTTAAAACCATTTTTCAGGATTGGACCCAATTCTCTTCCAAATCTATCTTCGGAATTTCGAATGGAAAGAGTGAATATGGGAATACGTTTATAGCTGAAATTAAGTAAAGTCATAAAAGAATCTCGCTCGGAGCGGAAATCATGTCTGCTAACGCGCGCCCACTAAGGTATCTGCTTGGATGGCTGATTGCGGGTACCAGAGGCGGCGTAACACGTGCCGAAATAATTAAAACGATACATGAGACTCCGCTAAACGCGAACCAACTGGCGAACACGCTCAAGGTAGATTATAAGACGGCCCGATATCATCTTGAAGTTCTGGAGAAAAACCATATAGTCACATCGGTCGGAGACAAATACGGAGCCACATATTTTCTTACGCAGACAATGGAAGACAACTATTTCGTGTTTGAAGAGATTCTGAAGAAAATATGGAAAAAGTAGAAAAGGAAGAGACACGGAAGGAACCTAACATGAGTAGAAACCTGAAAATCGTAATCGCCATTGCAGGATTACTAGTGGTTGCTATTATTACTGCACTTTTGGCTTCATTCTTTTTTAGTGACCAGACGCAACCTCAGACGTTCCCCTTTCCGCATCAGCCACAGCAAGTTAACCTTTCGGACTTAGAACTCTACTACGTCGCACGGACCGTGTTTTCCGCAATCAACATAACGCTTCTTGTTGTCCTCTTAATAACTTATGCAAGTATTTACCTTAAGACACGTTCCCAGTTTACAATTGGATTATTGCTTTTTGCTGTGGTTTTCCTCATAAAGGATATAGCAGCAAGCCCCTTCTTGCCTGGGGCATTTGGCTTTGGTTTATTCGGTTTGGGCCCGTTTGTGCTTTGGTGGGTGCTACTGCCAGATCTGTTTGAACTTATAGCATTGTCAGTCCTTGTGTACTTGAGCATAAAATACTAAAATAACACGCTGCTGAGAAAACGCTTAATAAAACACCAGGCATTCTAATTTGGATTAGGAAGCTTTTTTGTGCAAGATCAATCTCACCGTGAAAGGAAATCTAACAGGCTAATTAAAGAGAAAAGTGCGTACCTACTTCAACACGCTTACAACCCTGTGGACTGGTACCCGTGGAGTCAAGAAGCTTTTGATAAAGCGAAAGCCGAAAACAAACCCATTTTCGTCAGCATTGGTTACGCGTCTTGTCATTGGTGCCATGTTATGGAGAAAGAATGCTTCGAAGACGAAGAAGTAGCTAAACTCCTCAATGAAGCATTTGTCTGCATAAAGGTTGACCGAGAAGAACGGCCTGATCTTGATGCCGCCTATATGGCTGTGTGCCAAGCCATGGGGCGAAGTTGCGGTTGGCCACTGAATATTTTGATGACGCCGCGTTTAAACCCATTTTTTGCTGCTAGCTACATCCCCAAAGATAGTATGCACGGCTTAACGGGCATGATGCAGCTTGTTCCCCAAGTGATGCAGATTTGGAGACTCCGCCGAGCGGAGCTGGAAATTGTAGGCGCAGACATTAAGAGCAGAATAGAAGCAATGGAGAAGCGTACGCCAGAAAACGATCTTGGAAAAGAAGTTTTGGATGAAGCGTACGAGAGTCTGGCGCAGGTTTTTGATTCTGAACACGGCGGATTTGGAACAGCCCCCAAATTTCCAAGACCCCACAGCCTGCTTTTCCTACTACGTTACTGGAAGAGAAGTGGTACCAAGGACGCTCTAGAAATGGTTGAGAAGACCTTGCGGCAAATGCGTTTAGGAGGCATCTTTGACCAAGTTGGCTTTGGTTTCCACCGTTACAGCACCGATGCTGTTTGGCTTGTGCCGCATTTCGAAAAAATGCTCTACGATCAGGCTCTTCTAACGTTTGTTTACACCGAAATGTATCAGGCAACTGGGGCAGGGAAATTTAAACTCACCGCGAAAGAGACGTTGGAGTACGTAATGAGGGATTTAGGCTCTCAAGAGGGCGGCTTTTATTCGTCGCAGGATGCGGACACGGAGGGTGAAGAAGGCAAATTTTATCAGTGGACCATGAAGGAGGTTGTTGATGTTTTGGAGCCTTCAGATGCGGATTTGGCGGTTCATCTGTTTGGATTGTCGATTGAGGGTAACTATTTTGATGCATCAGTCGGTAGACGAAACGGCAAAAATATACTTTATCTTGCAGAGCCTTTGGAAGAGGTTGCCACAGTAAAAGGCTTGACTCTTGACGAACTGATCGGTCGGCTGGGTAAGATTCAGAAGACCCTTTTTGAAGAGAGAAAAAAACGCGTAGCACCAGCGAAGGATGACAAGGTCTTAACGGACTGGAACGGCTTAATGATTGCTGCATTGGCAAAGGCAGGTAAAGTGTTTAATGAAAACCAGTTCCTACAGGCATCGGTTAGATCTGCAGATTTTATCTTGGACCGCATGCGTGACGAAGGTGGCACGCTTTTTCACCGCTTTGTCAGAGGCGAAAGGGCAATTGAAGGCTTTCTAGATGATTATGCTTTCTTCGTTTTTGGACTCATCGAGCTTTACGAGGCATCTTTTGAAGACAAGTATTTGCAAGCTGCCTTAGAGTTGACTAAGGTAATGGTAGCGAAGTTTTGGGATGAAAAAAACGGCGGATTCTATTTAACTGAAAGAAAAACAGAAGCAGATCTGCCGAGAATGAAGCAGGTTTATGATGGCGCGGTTCCCTCGGGCAATTCGGTGGCGCTGTTGAATCTCCTGCGACTCAGTCGTTTAGTCAATGAACCCCATTATGAGGAGATGGCAAGAAAACTGGTAAGGGCTTTTTCACAGGAAGTTCAAGGTACGCCAGATGCGTATACGTTTCTGCTCGCAGGGATGGACTTTGCGGTTGGACCATCCCACAGCGTCGTATTGGTCGGTGACTTAAAGGAAAAGAATATGGTGGAAATGCTGGAAGCTTTGAAGAAACAGTACATGCCCAACTTGGTTATACTTCTCAAGGCGCCGGACAAAGCTGGTCTGGGATACGAGAAAATCGGGGGAACTGCAACTGCTTATGTTTGTCGCGAACAGATGTGTCTGCCTCCCACAAACAGCGTTGATAAAATGCTTGAACATCTTGGAGTCAACGAAAAGAAACCGTTAAATCAATAGGAGGCAGACTTGGTTAGCATGAAAAAGGCGTTCATTTCTGGTCCTATACAGGGCATGGAAACGGAACAGGGATATCGCGAAACCGTCACCAAAATCTGCACCCGCTTAGGGTTTGAGGTGATCGACCCGTGGCTTCGCGAAAAAATAATTTACAACCGGGAAGAACCATGTTGGTGGAACAGGGTTCCCGCTTCCCAGTTTGTTCAGAGAGATTTAGACGACGCTGACCGATGCGATGTCATGATTGTTTATTTACCGATGCTTTCAGCTGGAGCGTGCATGGAGCTTTTCTATGCTAAACGAAAAGACAAAAAAGTTGTCGTTATTTCCGATATGCCTTGCCTCAGCCCGTGGATTGTAGTTCATTCAGACTTCATAGTTAAGGGATTTGAAGACTTAGAAGGCATTTTAAGACGCTTGTTCCAATAGCGTAAAGATTTTAGGAACACGCCTTCTTCTTATTGACTTCCGCGTGTGCTTGAAGAATCTTTATCAGTCTATGAATCAAAAAGAATAGTGTGGAGACGCGATTATTTTGGTAGAAAAACATAGGATAATCCAGAAGAATTTTGAAACTGAAATGTGGGTGGATGGAAAGCAGTTACCCCTAAACAACATGATGCAGGAAACGATAGGGAACATCATGATGGGTTTCTCTAAGACACTTAAAGGAGCAGAGGAATCCGCGGAGAAAGTTGAGGTTAAAATCCAAAAACTTCACCAATCAGTTGATGTGGACGCGCACACTTATCCGTAAAAACGGCTGAAAACGTGAAGGGCATCTACTCACTAATCATTCGCCTGAACGAAGATGTCAACGTCGTAGTAGGATCATTAGGAAAAACCAATTTTAAAAAAGGCATATACGTTTACGTTGGCTCTGCACAAGCCAATCTGGAACAGAGGGTAAAACGGCATCTTAGAAGGGACAAACGCTTGTTCTGGCACATAGATTACTTACTAAATAGCGACGCAGCAAAAATCGTTGAAGTACTCTATATGCAAGGAGACAAAGCGTCTGAATGTGCAGTTGCCAAACATATCAGTGTAGTGGGGGAAGTAATGAACGGTTTTGGTTGCTCTGATTGTCACTGTAAAAGTCATCTTTTCCGGATTGAGAACTACTCTTTCTTGCTTGAGTCCATGCAAAAGCTGAGAATGTAGACTTTAGGTCTTTTTGAAAGGCTGATGAAAAATAGTTTTTCTTTTGTTCTTGCTTATTGTTTGAGTTTTTTTTGGAACTCTCTAAGGTTTTTGGTGTTGACTATGTCTTTGGCTGTTGCCCATCCTCTTCTGGCTTGAGCGATTCCTAACTCGAGATAGTGCAGGTGTGTGGTGGTGTGGCTGTCGCTGCTTATCCCAAGTTTCACATTATTCTGAACGGCTTTCCTTATGTATTCATCTTTGAGATCCAGTCTATCGGGATAGGAATCGATATCCAAAATCGTCCCGGTTGACTTTGCTAGCTCGAACAGCTTCTCCATGTTAAGCTGTATTGGGTCACGCTTCTGAATCTCCCGCGTGGTGGGATGCAAGAGAATATCGATGTTCGGGTTCTCGATTGCCTTCAGGACACGCTTGGTCATGTCTTCTTTACTCATGTCGAAATAAGAGTGAACTGCAGCGCTGGCAACATCTAAATCTTTCAATGCAGCATCGGAGATGTCTACACTTCCATCTTTGAGTATGTTTAACTCAACCCCTTGCAGGACCGTTATGCCGTTAAGCTGCTTGTTTACTTGGTCTATCTCTTTTCGTTGCTTCTGAAGGTCTTTTTCCTCTAAGCCCCCAGTCATCGCCAGCGTTCTAGAGTGATCGGAAATCACGATGTATTCCAATCCGTTCTTTTTGGCTTGCTCCGCCATCTCCTTGATAGAGTTTGCTCCATCAGTCCAGTTCGTGTGCACCTGCAAATCGCCTTTCAAGTCTTTGTAACCGATCAATTCCGGAAGCTGTTTTTTCTTTGCCGCTTCAATCTCACCCATGTTTTCCCTCAACTCTGGCGGAATCCAAGCCAACCCAAGTTTTTCGTACACTTCCTCTTCGGTTTGTCCGGCGATTTGCTTTTCCTTCTGGAATATGCCGTATTCGCTTAGTTTCCAGTCTTTGCTCGTTGCTATTTTCCTTAGGGCTATATTGTGGTCTTTGTTTCCGGTGAAATATTGAAGGGCGGCGCCGAAGCTTTTTTCGGGCAGTATTCTGATGTCAGCGTTCATTCCAGTTTTAAGTTTGACAGCGGATTTGGTGTTGCCTCTTTCTATTATTTGCAGAACTTCAGGCATGGAAACGAAGAAATCGGTGACTATTTGAGGGTTATCAGATACGACGAGGAAATCAACGTCACCAACTGTTTCCTTCATTCTTCTAACGGAGCCTGCCGCCAGCGCCTTTTTTACTTCTGGCAGAGATTTCAGTTTACTTTCTATTTCCCGAATCAAGGGAAGCGCGAAACCAAGAATGAATCTGCCGCGGCTTTTCTTGGCGAACTCTATGCTTCGCAGGATGTTTTCCTCGGTTTTCTGCTTGAAATGGGGCAGCTTGGATATTTCGTGTTTTTGTGCCGCTTTTTCAAGGTCGTTGATGTTTTTTATTCCCAGTTTCTGATAGAGTACCTTGATTGTTTTTGGGCCCATGCCCTCCAATCCCCAGAGGCTGTCTAGATCCACTGGGGTTTTACTGCTCAGTTCCTCGTAATAGTTGAGTTTGCCTGTTTTGATGAGTTCCTCTATTTTCTCAGCAATGCTTTCGCCGACTCCAGGTATCTGCGTTAACGCTTTCACACCGCCCCTACTGTAGATGTCTTCGACTTCTTCTTCAAGAGCCTCAATGGACCGAACCGCTTTCTCGTAGGCTCTAGGCTTGAAGGGAACATCATCCATGTCAAGCAGCACTGAGATGTTTCTCAGAATCTGGGCAACCTCAAAGTTTTTCACTTTTTCACTTCCGCGTCAAGTTTTCATCAAAAATACAGATTCGCCAGAAAAAACAGCTAACGTTCACTATAATTTAATAATGCTAAACTGATAAACCTAACCATCGTTAAGCAAAAACGGTTACAATCTAACTGATTTTGTACAACCACAGAGA
Source organism: Candidatus Bathyarchaeota archaeon (assembly GCA_963760905.1). GTDB lineage: Archaea > Thermoproteota > Bathyarchaeia > Bathyarchaeales > Bathycorpusculaceae > JADGNF01. The sequence goes on along the minus strand of CAVXEQ010000001.1, from coordinate 265,261 downwards.
TCACGAACAGGTTTTCGAGACCATTTTCCTCTTTACATATTGTTATTCACACCCGCAGTTCCAAGTGATTGAACCAGAAAAGATTCAGAAACGACCCAGAACTATATTTTCAGACTCAAAGTAAACTTACGTATAGCAACACTTAGCAGGTGAATATCATTACAGATTGCCATCCTAAGACTCTGATTGGACATACACTGAAGGTCAAATAACTATTGTAGTTTTTCAGATAAAAGAGGCATAACACAAAAGCGAGTTCGGCTGTATATGCTTAAGACATTAAACGAATCTTACTTTTCCTCAATTGTTATGCGATTCAATAAAAAAAGAAGAGGGCGGCACCAAATAGAATTCCTTCCGTCTTTATTTGCCGGTCTTAGGCTCTCTCAATAGAGGCAAAAGTTTTAACTATTTTCCCATAAATAGCATACCGAGAATCATTCAGATTTAATCCCAATTAACGGGAGTCCGAAAATGCCTGTTGAGATCGAGTTGGAGATGTATGGAGAGAAGCCTGTTGTATTACCGTTTTTCACAGGCCATGTTGCACGAGGTTTACTATTGCATTTTATTCGGAAGTTGATCTGGCTGCGTCTGGATTGCTGCATGAGTTGAATGTTTCTAAGCCGTATAGTGTGACGCCTTTAAGGTTTAGGAGCAGCATAGAACTGGCGACGGTTATGTCTTGGATCCACTGTTTCCCTGTAAGGTTGATTTTAGGTTTTTGAAGGATGAGTATTCGACGTATCTGCTTAGTTTTTTCCAGAAACAGAACAGTGCTTTGATTTTTGACACTACTTTCCAAATTGCCTCAATGAACATTAACTGCAAGAGTTACGCGGATTTGGAAAAGGAAGCGCAGGCGGTTGATGGGTTCAAGTTGGATTTTAGAACACCGACGTATCTGGCTAGCCTAAATAGCAATTTTCATTGGATGTTTCCAGATGCGGTCAAAGTCTTCTCTAGCCTTATGCGTTGCTGGAACATGTTCAGCGATGAACGACGTTTTAGCAAGGAAGAGTATATGGCTTACAAGGGCTGGCTATCCCAGAATGTAGGTGTGAGCAGGTATGAGTTACATACGCGGCGCGTGGTTATGCGGAATAAACAGACTGCCGGATTTGCGGGGTGGGTCTGGTATGAAATGGTTGACCTGGAAGGTGAATGGAACAAGATAACCTGTATGTTGGCGAAGTTTGCGGAGTTTGCGGGTATTGGCGGCAACAGAACAGGCGGGTTTGGTTTAGTCAAAGTGCTATAAATGTTTAAGCTTGTTTGCAATATCGACTTAGTTCTCAGTGGTTATTGCCCAAGTGTTGCATATAGCTAAACGAGACCAATTAATGCGGGGAGGCGCTTATGTTTGCTTCTTAGCTGGTTTTTCTTTGTCGGTTTTTGTGTATGGATCGATGTAGGCTTGTATAAGTAAATTTGGTTCGTTGTCGAATTCCCAACTTGTGCCTTTCTTATTTCATCGACCCAAGCTTGACCTTGTGTGAACTGAATTCTGTTTGAGCCATTTTTTGCCTGTCCTCTAACTCGTATTTCAACGTTCACTTTATTGCGATGTCTACTTTTTCCCTGAGTATATCGTCAAAAATAGATGCCTCATTTATGGTTTCGCAAATGGGTGGATCAAAGTATAGCGGAAAGGCTAAAGGTTTAGGATTGGAGTCTACTTCTATGTGGAAACGGTGATAAGGCCAGGTTGGTTCATCGTTTAATGTTAGAAAGTAGGGTATGGCTTTTTTGTTCCTTACTATGGCGAGGCAAATATGTTTGAGAGTGTCAGATTTTATGTTGTTCATTTTCAAGCTAAACATATGTTTTCCTTACGACTAATTTATCATAGCGTTGGAAACTTCTTGCCTATTTCTCTTTTGTTAGATTTATGACGGAGGTCAAAAGAGAGGGTTTTTGGATGTTTGTCTATGTATGCTTTAATTTGTTTCTGCCAGTCTTCTCCTGTTTCTATAGTTTTGAAGGTAGGGCATGTATTCATCTGGGATTTTGGCAGATAAATCCACTCTCAGGTAAAAGTTTGTAGCCACACGACAATCTATTAACGCTCTCTTGATGTACACAATTAGCTGTTTCCTTATGGATACACTTCCAAAACCCTCCAAGCCGACTCCAGACAGGTTCAAAGCCCCTGAAAAAGCGGCCAAAGAAAATAGTTCAAGGTTTCCCTCGCAGAAATATAAAGCTCCAACAACGGCTCTTAGTACAACGTCGTACGTCAACTTCTTAGCCATTATTACCCAAATAATACTGTAGAACTAAAGCGATAAAAGATTTTTGGCGAAAGTGTTCTACAGAACTGACAGGTATAACGCAAGGGAAACCGAGAAGCTGGAAGCAAGTTACTAAGAATTTCCAAATGCTGGAACAATATCAGAATATGCTAATATAGGTGGAAACAAGACACTGCGTATGGGTCCACAAAACGGTACATCGCTAAAAGAAATTAGCTATTAACAATTGTGCTATTTGCCTTTTGAAGGCGAGATTTCGGCTTGTTCGCTGTTTATTCCGTGCCACGTTATTTTGTAGCCAAGGCAATTTAATACGTAGGTTATGTCGCTTATTCCTTCAGCTTCAATTATTCTTGTCGCTTGGCTAAGAGTTAGTTTTCCTGACTGTTTCAAGGCTTCGTTAAGTGTAGTGTATATTTGCTGGAGTTTCTCTTTACTAACCAAATTGTTAGGCATTGGAACGTAATCTGAGGGCGGATTAGCGTGAGCACTGCTTGAACAGCCTCAACTGATACGCCGACTCTATCAGCGAATTCAGCATAAGAGATAATTGGCTCCGTAAACTTAACGGGTAAGCTCTCCAATAATTTAATTTCTTTAGTTTTGACTTCTTCAAACGCTACTTTAAGGTAACGAAGAATCGGAGCCAACGAAATTTTATCATGATAATAAATAAAGTGCAATTGTGGACGCTTCTCTAACGCGACGAGTTTCTCACATGCCAGTGCATCATTGACTAAAAGAATCATTTTAACTTCTACTTGTTTGAGTTTTTCTGCTTTACGAAGCAAATATTCTTCAGTCCAGAACCCAACGATTTCCAAGTAGATTTTGAGGCCGGCTCTTTCAAGCGAAAAATCAGGTATAATAACTTGGTTGCCCGCTGAAACAGGTTCAGGTTCTCTTTTAAGTGTCCAGCCAGATTTTACGGCTTGAAACTGACTAAGCAAAACTCTCTTCAACAGCACTATCGTAAGTTACCTGGCTGCAAGTTAGGTTTGCGTAACAATTCTTTGTGTTTTATGCTTTCCATTTTGAAGTTACATATCTCGTTTGTGTACTTCCAAAGTATCTTAGCGTTTATGGTCCATTCCTGATTAGCAGACGATTATCGGTAGAAGCTTGGCTATGTTGAATCCATAGCGTTTTGTGAGTTTGAAAAGACTGGCGGGGCCATCGATTTTTACCCAGAAAGTCATCACGAAAAACCTCATAGATAAGCCCCAGTTTCTTAACCGAATAAAACAGTTTCTGCCAGTTCCCCGAAGCTTTGAAGCTTAGTTCTGTACAGTCAAAAAGAAGCGTTTGTGCTAGGCTAAGATTGTACTGTTGAAGCAGTTCTGACGCTGATGGAGCATCAAATTTTGTGAGAATTAACTCGGAATCTAAATCAGCGTACAGTTGTTCCTCAATGATTTCTGTTGTCAGCGCTGTTTCGGAAGCAACAAACTCGAGAATTTGCTGGCGCTTTTTTGGTGTTGTAGGTAAACCATGTTTTTCTGTTGCTTGAAAGATTTTCTTTCTCAAGTCAGAGGGGTTGATTTTGCTGTTGCAGACGAAGGTGCCTTTTCGGTCAAGCAGCAACGATAATGCCCTAACGAAACGGTATTCGTATCCTTGATTTTCTAAGTCAGCAGCGAAAGCTGTGAGAACTTTTTTCTTTTCTCCAACGTGACCCTTGTAAGTTTCGATGAGGCGGTTTGCAACTTCGAGATTTTCAGAAGAGAGCTTTGCGTAACGGGGCTGTATTTCGCCCTTGCGTTTATACACCACAAGCAAGTTACTTGGAAGCAATTACGTTTTCCCCTCTGCTTTTTGATGCCGCCGACGGCTGATGCCTACTTCCACAGTTTCTTTAGAGATAATCTCCAATAGCTTGGCTGTTTTGCCTTCCTTTTTTCTGAGAAGTCGTCCAAGTCGTTGTACATATTCCCGTTTGCTTCCCGTTCCGCCAAGCACTAAACCAACTGAAGCATCTGGAACATCTACGCCCTCGTCTAGAACCTGAGAAGTAACAATTACTTTGTACTTACCGCTTCCAAAATTAGCCAGTATGTTTCGCCGCTCTTCTCTGGGTGTCTGATGTGTAATGGCTGGTATCAGAAAACGCCTGCTAACATTGTAAACCAAGTCATTGTAGAGTGTAAAAATCAGTATCTTCTCATCTTTGTAGGCTTCAAGTTTTTCTGCCAGCAAGTCCAGTTTTGCTTCGGAGTTGACGGCAATTTTTAGCGCCTTGTTTCTTGCAAGAAGCGCTTTCCGCGCATGGGGGTCTCGGCCCGTTGTCATTATGAACCGTTGAAAGTCAACCGCGGTTTTCAGTACAATTCTTCTCTCAATAAGATAGCTTCTGAAAATTTTCATTTCTGCATCATAGGTTCGTTGATCTTCAGGAGTTAACTCTACAGCTATTTTTTCGTATATGTAGGGTGACAGATGTTTATCTTTTGTGAGTTCTTCAAGAGAGGCTGAGTAAACTGGGTCGCCTACCACTAGGGGAAGCAGCATGTGTCTTTGATCACTTCTTTCGTATGTTGCAGTTAAGCCCATGCGATAAGGTGCAATGTACATTTCCGCGATTTGCATGTAACCCGGCGAAGCCAGGTGATGCACTTCGTCGAAAATTAAGAACAAAAATTTGTTGCCTAACTGTGCCGCATGAGAATACGCTGAATCATAAGTTGCAGCAGTCACCATCCGCACAACGTTTTCGCCGCCGCCTACTACACCAGCTTCTACGTTAAGACATTCCCTTACGCGCTTTTTCCACTGATCAATAAGATCTAAAGTGGGAACAACAATCAAGGTCTGTGTTTTGAGCAGCTCAATTGCCTTTAACGCTATGAAAGTTTTTCCGGCGGCTGTTGGCAAAACCAGCACTCCCCTGTTACCTGCGACACACCATTGATCTAAAGCCTTGTTTTGGTAAGACCTTAACTCGATATTACCCTTCAATTGTTCAAGAGCAGGTGGATTCGAGACGGCGTCTTCAATTCGAATGTTGCTTTCCCTAAAATAATCCAAGACATCCCTGTAATGGTATGCTTTAATTCGGTAACAGCCAATCCGCGGATCCCATTTACCATACGGCGTTCCGACCTCCCCTTTCAACAGAAGCGTGCCTTTATCAAACCACAAACGCGGCATAGTAACAAATATTCAGACGTCTAATCAATTAAACTTATGCAAAACGCGCTACCAAGGAAAAAACATCTGTTATTTCAAAGTATGCCCGCTTCTGCCCCATTCAATCTTGATGCAAGCTGGATAAATGATTAAGAGGGTTATTTGAGTTCGAAAATGTAAACCGCTTCTTTTCCGTGTGGTATGATGTCGTCAAGTTGCGCCTCTAGGCCTTCTCTTGTTTTGGCGCTAGCCACAATTACGTTGTTAGCTATGGCGAACCACCTCTTTTTATACCAACGTATTTTAGCCTTTTTTTCATGGCTTTCGAATTGGCTTTACCCATCTCCAGTAAGAAGGTAGGAAGTAACTTCTCGTTTTCCAGCAGTTGCTCTATTTCTTCCCAGTTATCTTCTCTGCGTTCCTTAGTGCTTAGATAGAATGCAAGTTTCTCTTCGTCGCTTTGCATAACAGATTTTTTGTATGGAAGTGCCTCGATTAGTCCATACTCAATTATAGCCTTATCATAAATTGCCCTGAGTGAGCGTGCCACATGAGGACCGAAGACTATCCTGTCTGCGTTTATCATGCCGTCGTATATTATTTTGCCTTTGAATGGCAAAAGCGCCGCTTCCACTCTGGCTGGAGGAGGAACGGGTATCAGTTCCCACAAAGGGGTTCCTAACGCAAGGACCAAGTATGCTTTAGGCTCTTTACCCTCTTCTTCGAGAAATAAGGCCCCGTTTTTAGTGTAGTTGACCACAAAGAAGGTTCCCCTCACATGGTTTTTCCATGACTTTATAATCTCAAGTTCTGACGGAGTGAAATTGAAGGGGTTAGAGTCAACAAACTCGTCGATGATGCTTATTCTTTCCATCAGGTCGTTTCTGAAACGAAGCTTTTTTTCGAGAGGTAGTTTAAGAAAGTCTTCTCTGTTCTTCACAGTGGATTTTGGGTCAAGCTTTTGAGCCGCGAAATCCTAGCAGGTTTTGGTTAAGCTTTCAGGTAAAGCCGGTAATCTTCAGAGGAAAGCTTATCACTCAAAGCATCACCAAGTTTGTTCTTTTGCATCTGCCCAGCGTATTCCTTAAACCACTGACCAATCAGGTGCCTGCTAAAATACTGAAAGGTTCAACCTAAAATAACTTGTTTTATTCAACCGCATTAAATAGGAACGACACGTACGGTTTAAAAGACAGTGAACATCACAAACAGCATATGTTCGCCGCTATCCCAATACCCAACGTAGGCGGAAACAAAACAGCCGCATACGAACGGACAGGGTCACGCGTCTGAGTAATTTCATAATGCCTTAGCTGGTTTATGCTGGTTTGGTTCAGGCCACCATTTCCACAGGGGAAAAAAGGTGACCTTTTTGTTGTCGCCAACGGTCCTCGTCTCTTCGTAGTCCCATGTTATGACTAATAGATTTTCGCATCTCAGTTCGGATGCAGCAATTTCGAAGGCTTCGAGCTCGCGTGCTTCTATCTCGTTTTTCGCCGATGCATAGGTTACTTGGACGAGTTGTTTTACGGATTCAGCAGTTTTTATGACAAAGTCGATTTCCCTGCCTCTGTGATCTTTCCAGTAGTAGAGTTCCCAGTCTGGTTGTTGGCAAAGCTTGCGTCTCATTAGCTCGATGAACACTACATTTTCCATAAGCCTTCCGGGGTCTTTGCTTAGTTTGAAAGCTACATTGCCTGCCTAGCCCGCTGTCAATGCAGTAAACTTTTTTTGGGCGCTTTGAACTGCTCCTTCAGCTTGAAGGAAAACCTTTCTAGCATGAAAATCAGGTATGAGTCGGAGATGTAATTTACATATTTCGAAATTGTATGCGGATCCTTTATGCCTATCGACTTTAGCTTGTTGAAAGTGACTTCTTTCCCTGCATTGGAAATCAGGAACTTAGCCAGGTCCCGTAGGCATTGGATGTTTCTGATTTTGTGGTGCCCGATTATGTCGTTTTCTATTATGTCTCTGTAGATGCCGCTTAGAATTGCGCTGCCGAATTTGTCGACTTCTGGAAAACCACCTTTCTCCAAGTATTCGACAAGGGTTCGTTTTAGTGTGGCGATGCTGCTGGTTGAATACTCCCAATTCTCCTCCAAATCCACGCCAGTTACGAGCAGGTATTCTTTGAAGCTGAAGGGCAAGAGCTCCACATCCACGTGTCTTCCCGTTAGGAAAGTGGCTAAATCGCCCCGTAGAAGATCAGAGTTGCTGCCGGTTATTATCTCAGTTTGTTGGATGTTCTGAGTCTGCTTATGAATCGTTCCCATCCGGGCACTTTCTGGATTTCGTCGAATACAAAGTATTCCACATCGCTGCCGTACAATTCGTAAAACGCTTGCAGAATCTTGTTTAATTCCTTTGCCTTTAGCCCCGATAGGCGTTCGTCAAAGAAGTTTATGTAGCCGAACTTTTCGCCTTTAAGCAGTAGCCATGAGAATATTGATTTGCCGCATCGTCTTATTCCAAGGATAGCCAGCACGTTAGGTTTTGCTAAAAAAGTTTTGATCTGCTCGTTGTCCGGTTCCTCTCTATTATTCGCTCTTTTTGGAATAGTTCTTCTAAAGCTTGATGCTGCGACGTTATTACTGCTTTAAGCTCTTCAACATCCATGGGAATCCTATTCACATACATTTTAAAAAAGTTTGTGATTAACACTTTCCTAATAACAAATCATCAAGGCACATCTGCAGGCCTTTTTAGGGCACAATATATGGAAAAACAAATAAACACACCCGAACAAAACCACCCACATGCTCGCACACTACGCACAATACGCCAACATCGGCGGAAACAAAACAGCAGCATACGGACAAACAAGAGTTATGTTAAAACCCTAAAGCCTTTGAGTTCTTTAATCAATTGCACTCAATAACAACCTAAGAGTTAAGGAATTGGTGCGAAAACATCCGTCTAAGACAGGGCAGATAAATCAATGTAATCCACCTTTACGTCACCCGTCCAATTTTTGTAATCATCGGACATTAGCTGCTTCTTTATTAAAACACGTTTCTTGATGTCTAAAGTTTTCAAATCGAAGATTTTGGGTAAACTTACTAATCCAAATCCAATCGGGTTTCTGTTTAGTGGTTCATGCGGTTTGTAAAAGACGTATATCTCGTTCAGATATGGATTCAGTTTGCCTTTAACATAGCCCTTTTCCTCGTCAATTGTTCTGGAATCATCCACCCCTATTACAAGAGTGTCTTGTTGTAAATTCTTTAAATTATATGCTTCGCCGCCACCTTCATTCTTGCATAATGATTCCAACGAAATTCTTATTGGATTTATAGAGTAACTCCATTTTTGTTCTAACAAGAAATCGAGTAATTCCTCGGCGTTCTCTTCTTTTTCGCTTACGATCTCGCGGATTCTTTTCAAATCAGCATCCTTTTTCAGCAAAACCATACTAACAGAAGGTTCCCATGAACGAGTCACCAAAATTCCACTTCCATGTAAAGTTTCTTTAGTTCTATCAAAATTATATACGTAGGAATACATCAATCTAAAAAGTGCGTCCGTAATCTCATCATTAGCAAGTCTGTGTTTTATAATTTCATTTCTTATCTTCTCTTCTGGCAAAGACTTACCATTATTGTCATTTAATACTTCAACGAAATGTTGATAATCTATAAGATCCTCTTTCAGAAATTTCTCTTCCTCTAACAACTCAGTCCCTATTACATGTAAAATTCCATGTGAATCCTTTTTTCCTAGCGCACCTGCCCGATCTTTGAATTAATTGTTGTGGATTGCAGAAATCTGTCACCATAATTTCGGAGCTCAAGTCGCAACCAACCTCTATAGCATGTGTTGTGATCAGGATGTACGGTTCGCCTGCGCTATCAATTTTCTTAAGTTCCTTATACCGACCTGATTTCACAAAATCAAATAATCTACCATGATAAAAGAAAACAGGAACACCCTTAAAATTGCTACCTTCTTCTTTGTCTTCCGAAGGTTGTGCGAGCGAGGAATAGATGCTGAAAGCATTCGCAACTGTATTTCGGACAACTATAGTTTTTTTATTAGAGTTTTGAGCGATTATTTCCAGAATCTTCCCGTTTCTAGCATTAGGATCAATCTTATGTAATTCAAAGGTCTTTTCACCTTTGTAGTCGCCTCCTTTAACTAACTCGAATCCGAATTTTGATTTAAAATAGTCCGTAAACTCATTCGGTAAAGTAGCAGACATTATGGCAACAGTTATTTTTGGATTTGCTATCAGTGACGATATAAGGCGAACAAAGTTTGTATACGCAACTTCGTCGTAAACATGAGCCTCATCGAAGGCTATGATTAGCTTCTTAGGGTTTACTAAGAATCTATATGGGTATAGATAGGTTCCATTTTCTTTCTCCATATCCAAAAAATCGATAAATAAATTTGTCTAGGGTTGTCAGAATTACATCCCCACCGTAGTAATGTTTGTGAGTTTTTAGGACTAAGAATTCCCCATCTTCAACATCTATTATGTCTATAGTTGTTTTTGGACCTGCGGAAAAAACCAATTCAAAGCATTTCCGATTGGCTGTTAATTCTTTAAGTCTTCTCGCTACTGTTCGCATATCTGTATTCTTATCAAAATACTCTCTCCTTTCCTCTGAGTTATTTTCACTAACAAGAATTCCCTTAAAGTTTTTGGTTGAACCCCAAAACCTAATCTGGTCGAGGATAACCTTCATAGACTTTTCGTCAAACAATCTATATTTGTAAGCATCTTCAACCCCACCAACATCTACGATTAGCGTTCTTCTAATAGCCCTCTTTGCTGTCAACATTTTTTGAATATATCTTTTTGCTCGTTCAATTTGATCGTCTACGAGGCTTCTGGTAGGGTATACCATGATAAGACGTTTATCAAAAGCTAAAGCAGGAACCATCACTGCTTCGGTTTTCCCCGACCCTGTCCCAGATTGTAAACAAAAGCCAGGTCTATTTTCTGATATCTGCGTCCAAGCTTCTCGTTGGTGCTCAAATGGAAAATCATATCCGCATATTTCCTTATACGCTGAATCACAATCAAGTTCCATGCAAATGCACCTTTTTCTCTACACCATTTTCTAATCTTGAAAGGAACTCCTTGTTCAGCTCGTTATGCCTTCTTGAATTACGAATAATTTTTGTCACTTCGTTGAAAGGTATGTCAACGCATTTATACGAGAGAGTTAAGTCTGTTTTGAGGAAATTCTCTGGGATAACATAGAATTCAGTTTCATCTCTTCGCCCCAAAGAGATTTCTGAAAACAAATAGACCTCTAGATCATCAGCATTAAAAAGAGAGCCTATTATTGCGCTGTCTATCCAATCAGCAGTCATTAATGCATACCAATCTTTGATAAACGCATTTGTTAACTCAATTATCTTCCAACGATCTTTCTCAAAGGTCTCAAAAATAAAATCAACATTTCTATAAAGCGCATACGTGTTAAAACCCGAATGATGAAGACGCACAAGATTCAGAATATAGTAGTCATCGAAATGTCTTTCGCGAATAGACTTATCAAATTCAATGTCGTCAAATTCCTTATTGACTAAACTTGCTGGAAACTGGGAACTATGCCCTTTAAACAACGAACCCTTCCCTAGCAAGACATTTGGTCTAATTGTCGCACTTTTCCATAAATCGTGAATTGCAGCAGCATGGACTAATAGCTGTCTATTACCTACGAAATCTTCGCTCATGGATTCAGCAATTTTTCTGAGGTTTTCATTATGGCTTACGATGTCAACAAACTTCATCATGCTATTATCCTTAAAGACTTTCGCAATGCCATTTATCGCGCTCAAGATATACACCCTAGTTTTGTGAGAGTGGCCTTTGGAATAATTATTTGATTATCAACAGTTGTAAGAAAATCGCCCACTATTTCGAAGCCTTCGCGGGCAAACATACCTTTTGAGAATGATTTTCCGTCAAAAAAATAAAGCAACTCAAACTGCATTTTGTTAGGATAATACGTTCCCGAATCCAATGGTATTATTACACTTGACTTAAATTTTCCATTCTCGGCAGTTAGGTCTTGTGTCTCAAAAACGTGTGACACGAATGCAAATCCTTCTTTTCCGATTTTGTACCCGTAGTTTTGGAGGCAATCAAAGATGGCTAGACTCTCTTTGTTCTCAGACACTAAGTAAGCCGAATAGTTGTCCGTTACCGTGAATTCCCAGTCAAGAGGAGCACGCCTTATCTTTCTATCATAAGATGTACCTGAGGTGATCTTACCGTCTTTACTCACTCGACTATGATCAGGAACCATCTTTTCGTTTAGAGTTAATTCGTTGTTGTAATATGAGATTATGTTCTCTACTGTCTTGAAGTAACGAGAGTCATTATGAGCTCTTTCGATTTTCTCTTTGACCTGCTTGTAATCTTCGAATTTGCTGGAATTTTGTTCCAAGAGCGATATGATGTCTTCCCTTTTCTTCCTAAATGGCATCAGATCACTTGCAAACGTTATGCCTAAGGAAATATCCTGATAACCCATTCTGAGACTCGTAAAGTTTGCATAAGTAGCAGGATATGCACCAAGGGAAAAGACACCATTTGTCTCAGGACTCGTAAGGTGATTTTCTATAATAAAATATTCATTAGCAATTGGTTTATCATTTTTGAACATTTTGGGAATAGGCATCATCTCGCCTCGAGACAGCCTAATCAGCCTGTAAAGAAAGCCAGACAAGACAGTGGGTGGTATAAAACTATCACTAGAAATTGTCTTGTGAGACATAGGCAATTTCCTGAATGAAAGAGCGGATGTTGGAGTGATGCCCAGTCGTTTCAAAAACAACTAAATCACTTTTTCGGAGCCACTATTAGGCTGGAGGTTGTGTCCAATCCGCTTGCAAGCTTTCTGAGGAAATCTTCTGCTGTATCCCCGATAAACCGTTCAAACAAAATTACATTGGTTTCGTTCTCGGGAATGGTGATATGGTCTTCTGTAATTTTATTGCCATTGACCATCATTGCTTTCCGTATGAAAGTTGCTATGGCGGTTTTTTCATTTGACTCGCTGACACTAATGATGGGTCTTTTGCCAAGCGGTTTGTGATAAACGTCTACAACAATCAACGGTTGTGGTTTACCGCAGATTTCTGCTTCTTTGATTTCTGCACCCTTGGGATGCCCTGCGCCTATTCTTTTCCAAGTCTCTATGAAACTGAAAGCCACCATCTGTGGTTCCGACATCTTGGATTCTTTGTTTTTTGGCGTCTCAAGATAATAGGCATGCCAATATATCGGGAAGAGCCCTGTAACATACTCCTTTTCATAAGGCATGGGTTGCGAAAGTCGATTCAGTGCATCTCCAGCGATACCTCTTTCTTGAAGCATTTTCTTGATTTCTTCCACATTATATTGACCTATTCTTTCCGTTTTAACGACATAACACGGAGAGCTAAGTCTTTGTTTAATTGCAGGCGTAAGTTCTTGTATGGCAACGCCCCCTGCTTCGATGACTCTACTCGCAATGCTTCCAGCGAGATTCTCTTCCTCGGTTCCTTGAGGATTGGTTCCCTTTTGTGTTGTGACCAAGGCACCATATAACCGACATACATCACAGTTCCCACATGTTGCGGGTATTCCGCAACTCAATACCCTTTGGTCACCCAAATCGGCATACAGCTCCCATAAAAGCACCCTTACTAGCTACGCCTCTTACCTTTGTGGGGCTCATATCAGGGTTTTTGAACTACCGTTCCATCATCCTTTGGAACTGAGACCAGAGACTTCAACTCGGTTTATATTCAGATCTTTCACATTGCCAAAATGTAACTCCTCAGTTGCTTCCACAACGGCATAGATATCCATGTGGATTAGAAAATCTTGCTTGAGTTTTTATTAACTTCGGACATTTACTTGCCACCATTCTCCACTAATTCAGGTCTTCGAGCGACCAGTGCATATTTGATTTTTGTCATAAAATCTGAATAGGTCTTATTCATTTTGTTTTCATCTTGATTCTTGTATCTTTTCAGTAAGTATTCTCTGATGTACAGATACACCTTAAGGACGTCGTCCAATGAAAGAAGCATATATTCTTGGCCTGATTCGTGTTGTTTTATTTTTTCTGCAAATATACCATAACCTTCTTCTTTGTATATTGCCTGCAATAATTCTTTCAAAAGCTTGTAAGATGCCTCGTTCGAGAAAGTTCTGGTTATGCTTGCTTGTCTCATCGCTAATCTTTCTCAGTCTGTACAATACTTCCTCAGGCTGTTCCAAATAGTAAGCTACTTTACGTGTATCTGTTTTTGCATCGTCCGCAGCTTTTGCCCATGACTTTGGCAAAAAAGCATCTATCAGTAAAGCTGACCCAAACACAATTCTCGCATCATCCAATTCTATCACTCCATATCTAACCAAGCGATATATTCCATTATCTATTAGTTCTTTTCTATTTGAAAGACCTGCGAGATGCCCAAAAATGCTAAAAAAGTTACCTGTTAGGATATCATAATGGATTTTTCTGAAGCAACTTTCATTATATGGTTTGTACATTTTTCTAAAGCCTATTAGCTCTTCGAAAGATTTAATGGCAATGATTTTTTGTTTGTCTAATGGATTTTCAGAGGCACCTGAAATTAAATTGACATTCTGATCCTGCAAAAGTTCAATGGGTGCTGTAGATGCCACTAAATGAGTTACAGTTGTCTCACCATATTTGTCGATGTATGTTCCAGCGTTTTTCATAGTGAAGAAAGAGCCCACAGATATTCCAATAAGCCTATTGAAAACAGCCTCGTACGGTTCCGTATCACTTTCAGCTACTAAGACGATATTTTTTGCATAACCTAAGCCTTGTGGATTTGCGGTTCTAATAAGTCAGACACCAGGAAGCAAATAGGCAAATTGAGCAAACTATAGCGTTATTGGTTTTAATATCAGATTGAGGTTTTTGTGATGCAAAACTGGCGAAACCACCTTTAACTTCATGAGCGATTTCATCATCAGTTATTTCTCGCCCGCAAAAAAGACAGTTACTTGCCGAGTTATCATTAAATAAGGACAGGCTTTCCCGACTTTCCAATGGGATTTTGTTTTTCAATATGCTGTTTTTTTATTTTGAAGGGGTCAAAAAATGTCTTCAAATTGTAGAGTGCTTTAACTAAAGACCAGCGATAAGTTCAAGTTCTCGTCAGAATATTGTTTTGTCAGGAAGTCCCAAAATAACTCATCGTAATTTAGCTTCTCAAAACTTTCATAGAATAATCTCGCGTTTGTCTCGCCTCACCGCTATAAAGAAATCTTTTTCAAGATAGTCAAAGAATTCTTTGATAAACCCATCTATTGCAATTGAGACTAGTCTATCGCTTGGGTCTGGTTTCGTGAAAATATACCTGTATACTTGAGGACTAATGCCTATACTCGATGAATCTTTTGATTCGAATAATCTCCTAATGAACAAAGGCTCATCCAACTTTTGCAAATAGGACAAAGCTTGTTGTTTAGAATCCTCATGAATAAGCTGGAGAATTCGCTCATCTTTAGCATACCTAGCATATTGCACAATTATTCTTACCCCTAATTGAGCCTTTTCCATTTTAGGGTTCACCGACACATTATATTGACCCGTCAGGTCATATAAGTTCTTCAGTGTCTTGATCGTTTATTTTTGTTGGCAGGTTTGTTTGTGTCCGCATCCGCCTTGGCCTTTATGCGCTTGTTGCGATGTTGTTTTTTCGGTTTAAGGGTGTTATAGGTTGTCTGATGGAGGTTCAATTGTCTGTTCTTCCTTTTCTAGGAGCCACTTCCACACAGGCTTTACCGTTATTTTTCTATTGTCCACTTTTATTTCCTCCTCCTGGGCATTTGTCAGCAATAGTCCTTCCGGTAGATCAAATTCTTTCATAGCAGCAAGCAAGCCGTCGAACTCGCGGTCTCTGTTTGCCTCGTTTAAGTCGTAGCACACTTGAACTGCACTCACTATTCTCCTGTTCTTTGTCACTATGAAATCGCATTCGCCTCTGGGACCTGCATAGTAAGCTATTTCGTAATCAACATTAAGACTCACAAACACAAGGTTTTCAAGAAGCTTACCTTTGTCTTTTGAGAACGTTCTCGATAGAGCGTCGATGAATCCGTTGTCGACCACGAAGAATTTCTTGTCATTGATGATTTGTTTCTTGACGGAGTAATCGAATTTGTTTATTGTTGTGGCGAAGTAAGTTTGTTCAATGTATCCGATGAACTTCTTGATGGTGTTAACGCTCTTTATGCTGGTGAACTTTCTTAGCGAGTTGAAACTAAAACTTGGTTGGATACATTGGAAATCAAGTACAAGTACAGTTGTCTAAGCGTTAGAGTTTCTTCTACCTTGTACCTAGGAACTATGTCCTTCATTACTAAGTCGTTCTTAAACTTCAGTCAGAAGTTCTTGGTCGCCGTAGAGGAGGTACTCGGGCAGTCCCCTTTTGATAGGTAGTCCTCAAAGTGCTTCTTTATTTCAACTCTTCTACTCTGCCCTTAGCCAGAGACCCTTGGTTAGTTTCACCCCCCTCAGAGTGATAACTCTTGGGAATGAGAAGGGGTTCAGAGTTATGTCGAAATGTCTTCCGGTAAGCTTTGTTCCTATTTCCCTACTAAGTAAAGCGGCGCTTGAACCGGTAATTACAAATTTGAAACCTTCCTCGATAAAACCTTCTCACGAAAATGTCGAAGTGAGCGACGTTTTGAATTTCATCTATGAAAAAGATTTTGTTTTCGCCAAAAAGGCTGACAGACGCCTCATATAGTCTATTGAATTCGTTCGCCTCGAAACCAAGTAGTCTTTCATCCTCAAAATTAATGTAATAGAAAGTCTGGTCGTTGCAGTATTTTTTTATAATTTGTCTTAGAAGCGTAGATTTTCCGCTTCGCCTAAGGCCAGTTAGAACGATTACGTGGGGCATAACAGTTTTTCTCTGAGTTCTTTTAGCGGAGTTCTTTCTATACCGTAGTCTTTCTTTAGGAGAACATCTCTTTGCCGGATTAAGATTTCCTTAATTTTATTTCGGAAAGCATGATACTGGTAATCTTTTTCGACGCTTATTAATTTTATTCATTGTTGTTGAATAAAAATAACGAAATTTACTCATTATTAGTGAAAGAAAGTTAAGAAATGTTTTCAGTGAATCACCTAACTATAGATTCAGCAGGGCTGGCATGTTTGTCTGTGTCCGCATCCGCCTTGGCACTTGTAGGACGCTACTCGTATCGGCGGCAGCTCTTCGGTTTGGATTATTCTTTTTATGTGTCCGAGCACGCGTTTGACGTGGATTTTCATGGTGGGCGTTATGTCGAACTGCAGGATCTGCGTTTGTGGGAGGTAGTTTACGATGCCGCTCTTTACGGTTGTGCCAAAGCTTTCTTCTATGAGCAAGGCATATGCAACAAGCTGGTATTTGTGGTCCATGCAGACTCTGCCGCCGTCGCTGTTCATGTTCTTGTACTCGACAGGAATAAACTCGCCTCGGGCAGTTCGGATTATGAGGTCAACGTTGCCCTGCAGCCCCAGCGCATCCGAACACAACGTGGTGAACAGCAGTTTTTCAGCGCCCACAAACTCTCGCGAATAGTATACCGCGTCCTTGCGCCGAAGCTCCCTATCGACTTGTTCTTCATGCGATTCTTTGCCTTCTTCCTGCTGGGAACCAAAAATGGGCTTCGCATGCAAAACTCTATCAAAATAGACCAACCTCGGACAGTAAATGTAATGCTTAACGTCAGTAACAGAAATAAAAGACTCAGCAATATCAGAAACACGTATTCGCTGCTGACTCTTCAACCATCCATCCTTAAGCTTGCCCAACATTCAAAACCTTGCCAATCATCTAATCTACTTATTGTTCAACTATTTGGTCTTACCTCTATTATCTCGATACCTTCAATTTCAAGCCATTCCTTGACCTTTTCTGTCAATCTGGCACTTTCAAAAACAAACCATCTTTTCCGCTCATCCGGATAATTTAGCAGGGTATCTTTAAACCGCCTGAACGCGCCTTTACCATTTAATGCAATATACAGTTTTTCCTTAAGATTCCCATCCTTAACGGTCTCCAAGAAGTCCCTCATTTCGCCATAACCTTCTTCAGGGGATGTCTCTGGGATAGAAATATATCGCTCTCCAAAACCTTCGTCAACTTTTTCTTCAACCTCTTCCCTTTCTTTATCATCCATGAACTCGTCTGAAATGTAAAGAATCTCTCCTGTCTCAAGATCGAGGAAATATTTGTAATCAACTCTGCAGTCTTCAAAAGCAGAACAGAGATCATTCAAGTTAACAGGCACTTTTATCCTTCTTGGCATATAAGGCACCTCGTTTCTTTCGTAACTCTCATTGTGCACTTTCAGGTTTCAATATGATATTGTGATGACAGCTAACTTTTACTTTCTTCGGTTTACCTACTTCTTTCGCACCCTTCAAGTAACTGCTCATTCCTAAACATTAGGGGCTTATCAGTCGCTTTACTGTCAATTCGCCACGGCACTCTTCCTATTTTATCAGTGGTCTTCCCTGCATCACCAAAACCACTGGCAAGAAGATCCTTAGAAGCGTTGGGCAGACTCTCAGTTGAGGGTAAAAGGGCTATCAAAGTTCCTGGCGCTGTATTGTCTGAGAAAGATTTCGCAGAAATATTTCTAATAACATCTTGCAATTGACTATGAGCCAAGGCAAAAGGATGAGTACCAGGCTTCTTCTGCTCTTTTATGCTGTTGGAAGCATCATCTAATGTAGCTGCAGACTCTCCCCAAAGATGAAGACCAATATCGATTTCCCAAAAGGCATGAATGACTATCATTCTAAATCCCCGACATCAATCACGACATTGCCAAACAGTTGTTTAAAGAGACATTGAAGTTTTAATCGCCAAATGATCAGTTTTACTTGAAGGAACTTCTAAAAATATATAACTTTCTAAAGTTTTGCAATAATTAAAACAGAATACCAAACTGCCAAACTTGCCGGGCGCAAAAAGAAAACAGCTATAGAGAAAAAAGGGAAGGTAACTGGCAATAAACCTATAAATCACAACATCACCACCCACGCCAGCGCGTGCATAGTCACCGTATGGAGAGTTCGAATCCCAACCCCTGCATTACTACCTCAACTTCTGGTACCCTTCCCAGCAACTTATCCAGATTCAAGGTTTACCTCTTTTTGTTTTCGAGAATTGTTTTCGTAAAACCGAAAAAAATTCGGCTTTTGGTTATCGAACGTAATTAGAAGTAAGCAATTTTGTCTTTCTTTTCCTTGAACTCGTACTTTTTGGGCTTGCCCACTTCCTTCTTCCCCTTGAGGCAGCTGTCGCACATGGGGAAAAGCTGGACGTTCTCAACCAGTTCTTTAATCAGATTCTTCAAGTCGACGAGCAAACTGTTCAGCTGATCCCGTCGCAGGTCCCCCATGAACCCGCTGTACTGAATCCGCTGCAACCCATAATCCTTAAGCGTCTCCGAAACAAGCGTCCGCAAGTTGTCGTCGGAAACATCATAAATCACCACGTAACGCATGCTTATTCACCACCCCAAACAAAAAGGCGTGTAATCCATCTCTTTTAACAAGAAACGAACCATGCACCGAGGCTGTAGATGAATAAAACTCTTCAGCGAACCCTTCTGACCACAAAACATGACTTCGCTGTCCAAACGCTCCTGAAAACTCGTCAACAACACCTTAATCACATCTTTGCTCAAAACCCGGCCTTCCTCAACAGCTTCAACTGCCAAAATCTGATCAGGCTTTATAACGCCCTTTGTAATCAACCCAATTAATGTCCGGTCTATGAGCTGCTGACGAAACTCCTCCATCATATCCAACACAAGAGAAGGCTTCCCAGACCGGTCAGCATGCAAATATCCCGCGTAAAAATCCAAACCAGCATAACTTACTGCTTTCCAGACTTCAGGAAACAGAATCGCTTGATAGCCAAAATTCAGCATCGCATTAAAAGGGTCAGTGGCGCCCCGCGTATGTCTTCCAGTGAACCCTAATTCCGCTGGCAATATTTGCCTTACCGAACTCCAGTAATACCGTGCTGCCTCCGCCTCCAAATTCATTATCTGCTGACGTTTCTCGTCAATGTTATAACCTTGCTCCTAGGCTAATTCTCTCGTTTGCATCATCAATCAACTTGCCCGAATCATAGAGTTTTCCGGCCAACGCAGGGTCAGTTTGCCGCCTATTCTTCGCCATAAGCTTTAGAAAATTAGCCTGATTCACCAGTTTCCCAGCGATGAACTTCTTGGCAAGAACAAGGCTGCGTTCATCATTGTAAGCAAGGAACTGTTCACGCCTTGCCCTAACTGAACCAGTCATCGCCGAAGGCATCAGTACTGCATAAGGCCAGCCGCGGTATTTTGCGAAAACAACTTGAATATTGTTTTCTACAGCTAAATCTAAAGCGCTTGTTGAGAAGGCGACTCCAGAAGAGCAGCAGATTATTGAATCAACGTCGTCAGCTACTATCTCCTTTGATTCGGCGCCTTTTTTAACGACGAAGCGATTTCGCTTTCGTCCCAAGAAAATGCCAAAATCATCCAAAAACACATTCATGAAAAATCTATCCATAACAGGCAGTGTAGTACTGACAGTAGTCTTTGCATTGTGAACGTTCAGGCTTGCCAGGGTCTTTTCTCTCCGCCACAATTTCCAATTTCTTGTCTCTTTCTTCAATCCACCATTGCCTGAGTTCATCGTTAGCGAAAAACAGATCTTTCTGAATGTTTATCTTGCCGTTATCAACGTTCAAGTAGACGGTGCAGCAAATATCCACAGGAACTTCATGAATGCTTTCGAAAACAAGTGCATACCCCAAAGAGTAAAGCCTGTGCCAGTCTTCCTTTAAGTAGTAACTTTAAGGTCAAACATTATTGTTCTCAGATAATCAAAACAATCCACGCTAAGCACGTCACTTAAGCCGAGCAATTCGCCAGAAAGCTTGTGTTCAACCAAAAAAGGAACTGCAGTACCAATCAAATCCATTTCAGTTGCATATGGCTGGCTGCAGGAGAGTTCCAGCCATCTGAGCTTCGCACATTTTCTGCACGAAATTCCAGACTTGCCTGCACTTGTCAATGACGTTCTCGGGTTTTTCCGAAATCTCCTGCCATCTAATCTTTTGCCACCAAGCTTCAAAACTCAGGTTTTGTCGTTGCCGAAAATTCTGCAAGCAATCGCTCACTACACCGTGGAACATTTTGCCAAGGGCCATCCTTGGACTTGGCATACAATATTTCTTTTCTATATGCCGGAGGTAAACATCGCGATTTGAGGGACAATACTTAGAACTGACCTGATACATGGGTAGCTTAACGTTGTCAAAATAGGGTTTCAGTGGTGGCTGATGCCAGTTCCAGCCCCTTAACTCTTTACTGACGCCCACTTCTCTCGCGGTTGGCAGAAGCTGATAAAGGAGATGCTTCTTTTCGATATCAGAAAGAAAGTACAATCCGAATCAACCGTTAAAAAAGTTTAACCGATTATCTTTATAAATTGAGTGACATCTCAATAATAATCGAGGCTACATATCCAGAATCATGTATGAAACGGCCTCTAATTGGTGAAATAAGCCAAAATCAGGTGCGGGTGCAATGGAAAATCCCAAGTAACGGGAATTGAAAGTATTACTGCCCCATCTCCAATAGTTACACCAGAAAGTATAGGTGCAATGGAAAATCCCAAGTAACGGGAATTGAAAGTAAAAAGATTAGAGCACAACTACCTAAGAAACTTAGGTAGGTGCAATGGAAAATCCCAAGTAACGGGAATTGAAAGTTGATGAACTAAATTGTCAGAACGCCAAAACAACAACCGGTGCAATGGAAAATCCCAAGTAACGGGAATTGAAAGGTAATTAAGAAGCCAGCGCGGTTAGTAAGCTCCGCGTAGGTGCAATGGAAAATCCCAAGTAACGGGAATTGAAAGACTGCAAACTTATTGATGTTGATGTGTCCCCGGAAGAATGGGTGCAATGGAAAATCCCAAGTAACGGGAATTGAAAGGGTTCATATGGCAAATTGCCGCTGGTGCGAATGAAAGGTGCAATGGAAAATCCCAAGTAACGGGAATTGAAAGGTTGGCATATATGGCACTAACGTAAACAACATTAAAATCGGTGCAATGGAAAATCCCAAGTAACGGGAATTGAAAGAACTGAATCCCACATTTGATAAGCCCACGGCGCCGTTCAAGGTGCAATGGAAAATCCCAAGTAACGGGAATTGAAAGAGCACGATGGAAGGCTACGGCTCAAGCAGGATGGAAGGCTAGGTGCAATGGAAAATCCCAAGTAACGGGAATTGAAAGTTGGTAGCCGAGGGTTTCGACGTGGTAGGGTCCGTTTAGGTGCAATGGAAAATCCCAAGTAACGGGAATTGAAAGACTGGAATCGTTCTCGGTCTCCCCTCGAAATTCGTTGATCGGTGCAATGGAAAATCCCAAGTAACGGGAATTGAAAGTGAAGACAAATCCAATCCAGAGACCGTCCGCTCCAGCAGGGTGCAATGGAAAATCCCAAGTAACGGGAATTGAAAGATGAGTGAAACAAACGAAACACCTGAAAAAGTCGAGGGTGCAATGGAAAATCCCAAGTAACGGGAATTGAAAGCTCAGTAACATCGATCGGCATGATGGCGAACCAATATGAGGTGCAATGGAAAATCCCAAGTAACGGGAATTGAAAGAAGGTTACACTTTCCCCCGCTGTTGCGGCGGTGGCTTGGAGGGTGCAATGGAAAATCCCAAGTAACGGGAATTGAAAGCTCACCGTCACGTAAGCCTTGGTTTCAGCGCCTGAGTTTGGTGCAATGGAAAATCCCAAGTAACGGGAATTGAAAGTTGAGTGTTAAGCGCCCAGGGCGTGATCTGTGACGGTTGGTGGTGCAATGGAAAATCCCAAGTAACGGGAATTGAAAGAGAATTGCCGAGGTCGCACAAGAAGCCCAACACTTGATGGTGCAATGGAAAATCCCAAGTAACGGGAATTGAAAGATCCTAAACGATGCACTAAATCGGGCATTTCATCTTGGTGCAATGGAAAATCCCAAGTAACGGGAATTGAAAGATTTACTACGTTCTGCATTGGGTCAGTTGTCTTAGCTGGTGCAATGGAAAATCCCAAGTAACGGGAATTGAAAGCGGTCGAACGGGCTGACGTCACTCAAGGGAATTATAATGGTGCAATGGAAAATCCCAAGTAACGGGAATTGAAAGGTAAAATAGCGCCCGTTGCCATTACTGAGCCTAAAAGCGGTGCAATGGAAAATCCCAAGTAACGGGAATTGAAAGTTTCTGGACCTCAAAATGAGCGCAGCACAAACAGAAATGGTGCAATGGAAAATCCCAAGTAACGGGAATTGAAAGAGGATGCCCCGACTGCGTCTTCCAGTAGTCCGGGCTTTGGTGCAATGGAAAATCCCAAGTAACGGGAATTGAAAGTCTACACGCCTTAAGGCGGTAGCTTTCTCGCAAAACGACGGTGCAATGGAAAATCCCAAGTAACGGGAATTGAAAGATGGGTTATGAAGGGGGTTCAATCAAAAAAGATGAAAGGTGCAATGGAAAATCCCAAGTAACGGGAATTGAAAGCAAATTCCATCCAAAGAGGTATCTTTCTAACACTTTCGCGGTGCAATGGAAAATCCCAAGTAACGGGAATTGAAAGAGTATTAACGCTGAACCTATTTTTGGGTAATTAATCATTGGTGCAATGGAAAATCCCAAGTAACGGGAATTGAAAGAGGCGGCTCAAGCGCGAACATAGACCACGAAATAGGCGGGGTGCAATGGAAAATCCCAAGTAACGGGAATTGAAAGGGTTCCCGTTCGTTTAGCTTTGTTTCTTAGGCGCTCGTGGTGCAATGGAAAATCCCAAGTAACGGGAATTGAAAGTACGGTTGTGAAGTCGCCCGTTTTGAGTGCGTAGGGAAAGGGTGCAATGGAAAATCCCAAGTAACGGGAATTGAAAGTCCGGCGCCAAGATGAATCGATCAAACGCGTCCGAGCCCGGTGCAATGGAAAATCCCAAGTAACGGGAATTGAAAGAAATGTAAAAAATGTAAGATTAATAGAATTTATATTATTGGTGCAATGGAAAATCCCAAGTAACGGGAATTGAAAGCGAGATACTCGTTGAGAAGATTCTGTCCCACTGTGAAAGGTGCAATGGAAAATCCCAAGTAACGGGAATTGAAAGAGCATTCTTTTCAAGCGACCAAGAAATGTTCCACAGCATAGGGTGCAATGGAAAATCCCAAGTAACGGGAATTGAAAGGAGACTATAATTTTTCCAGTTCGAGTTCGAGGCATCTGCGGTGCAATGGAAAATCCCAAGTAACGGGAATTGAAAGAAATGTAAAAAATGTAAGATTAATTAGAATTTATATTATTAGGTGCAATGGAAAATCCCAAGTAACGGGAATTGAAAGCGAGATACTCGTTGAGAAATTCTGTCCCACTGTGAAAGGTGCAATGGAAAATCCCAAGTAACGGGAATTGAAAGAGCATTCTTTTCAAGCGACCAAGAAATGTTCCACAGCATAGGGTGCAATGGAAAATCCCAAGTAACGGGAATTGAAAGGAGACTATAATTTTTCCAGTTCGAGTTCGAGGCATCTGCGGTGCAATGGAAAATCCCAAGTAACGGGAATTGAAAGAGGTTAATGATGTTTGGCTAGGTTCACGCACACCTAGAAGGTGCAATGGAAAATCCCAAGTAACGGGAATTGAAAGATAGTTTTCAAACAAGTTGTTCATGAATAAGTATTGCAATGGTGCAATGGAAAATCCCAAGTAACGGGAATTGAAAGTCTGGCCCCGACTACGCTTAAGAATCTGCAAAATATCCAGGTGCAATGGAAAATCCCAAGTAACGGGAATTGAAAGATCAAGGAAATTGACGCAAAAATCACGGACCTCTATGCCAGGTGCAATGGAAAATCCCAAGTAACGGGAATTGAAAGAAGAGAACTTCACCTTGGCGATAAATCTTCATTTATCCTGGTGCAATGGAAAATCCCAAGTAACGGGAATTGAAAGCAGGCCACAGTCACAAACTACGCGGCCAATGTCAGGTGCGGTGCAATGGAAAATCCCAAGTAACGGGAATTGAAAGATTATCTTACATAGCCATGCTTCTTTAGTAGTATAGTCTTGGTGCAATGGAAAATCCCAAGTAACGGGAATTGAAAGCATTTTGTCAAATGATAATTCGGACACATGGCATTTAGGTGCAATGGAAAATCCCAAGTAACGGGAATTGAAAGGCAATACACGAATTCTTTAAGGAATTAAAACCATACCGGTGCAATGGAAAATCCCAAGTAACGGGAATTGAAAGACATAGCAAGCGCGGGCACAAATTGCCAAGCGAAAGTGTTAGGTGCAATGGAAAATCCCAAGTAACGGGAATTGAAAGAGGGAAGGCATTTGTGTGATTTGTATCTTCCGCAGGTCAGGTGCAATGGAAAATCCCAAGTAACGGGAATTGAAAGTAAATTTTGTCGAGCACTTTGAGTACGATCAGTATGGGTGGTGCAATGGAAAATCCCAAGTAACGGGAATTGAAAGTGTGTGTGGCTATGGCGCGCGCGTCTTCAAATCCGCGTTGGGTGCAATGGAAAATCCCAAGTAACGGGAATTGAAAGTAGTAGTATGGCAACCGAACAGCAGACATCAACAGAACGGTGCAATGGAAAATCCCAAGTAACGGGAATTGAAAGGCACTTGACCCTTCCGGATTAGACGACACAAGAGCAGGGTGCAATGGAAAATCCCAAGTAACGGGAATTGAAAGATTAACTCTCTATACGCGGCGTCCAGCTGCAGTGAGCATAGCAACTCTTTCCTATTGATCCATACTTAAGGGGGGCTAGGCAATTTAGTGTTTGTATCCTGAATAGTTTATTATAGAGGCAGGCGATTGGCTAGCCGGTGCTATGTTTTTTCAATAATTATTTTTTTGCCCTCTACATAGATGTCTACTTCGTCACCTATTTTTGCATCTACTGCATTTATTACGTCTTCTGGCAAGTACACAATTGGTTTTTTGCCTGCTGTACTGATTTTGCGCTTCAGCTTCAGGGGCTGTGCAACACTTTTTATGCGCTCTCTGATTTGGCCGTATTGCTCCGGGGTGAAGAGTTCCTCTTTACACTCCGGGCATTTGAACGCCTTAACGTTTCTTAGGATGATGTTTCCGTACTCAAAATCGACTGTTGTTTCTACATATTGGGTTTTGCATTTTGGGCAACTCATTATTTGTTCCTTCCTCTGGTTATTGTTATGATTATGGTAAATTCAGGGGTCTCCTGACAGATTGCTACCCAGACACCGTTTTTTGCGTTTAGGACATAGCGCGTTTTTGTTTTTCCTTCGGCTTGTTTTTGTCCTTCCTGAATTATTTTTTGGATTGTTTCTGGCGGCAGGTCGTATTTTAGTGCTCGCTGCACGGCGTGTTTTGTGAGGCGTAAGGGTTTCTGCATTTGCCAACATCAGTAATATACGTATTAAATACGTATTAAAGACTTTCTGAGTGATCATAAATCAGCTAGCCAACCCACATTCAGAAGTGCAACGGAAAATCCCAATGCTTTTTGTTTGGTTTTTTGTGTGGTGAGATTGTTTTTATGGCGGCATTTGGGTCCTTGCACTTAAAGTGTAGTTGTTGGGTTGATTATTGTTAGGTTTTTGGTTTTGAGTTTTTTGAAGTGTTGGTCGGTGGTGTAGATAGTTGGGGCGTGTTCTGCTGCTGAAGCTGCGATTAGGGCGTCGTTTACGGGGATATTGTGTTTTTTTGCCCATTGAACGCCTCTTTGGCTTGCTTCCTTCGAGATGGAAACGTAGCCGAGGCGTTTTGATTGAAGCAACCCATTTACCCGCGATTTTGCTTCGTCGCAGCCTAAGAGTTTTTTTATACCCGTGAAAACTTCAGCTACTATTATGGGGTTTAGTGCGAGGGTATGGAGCAGTTGCCCTTTTAATCCTCTATCTAAGAGGGACAGGCATTTTTCGTGGCATTCCCGGTCAGCGTAATCTGTATTTAACGCGTAGATTAGTATGTTTGAATCTACTAGTGCCAGTGGTTTAGTTTCTGGGTTGATTATTCTTCCCACATTGTTTCTTCCATGAGTTTGTCAAGTTCTTCGGGTGGAATGTAGTGTTTGATTTTGCCGGGTTTATGGAGCGCCTTCCATGCGGGGTCGTCTTCAACCTTTTCTGAGGTGAAGTCTAAGATGTTGACTTTGAAGCTGTGGTCGTCGAGGGGTTCGATTATTACGGTGTCGCCTGCTTTTAGGTTGGTTTTGGCTCGGGTCTGTTTGTCGATGACTATGCGGTTTTTTTGGTCCATCTTTGAAGTTGCCATATATTTCCCACCTTACTATCCCACATATTGGTAAATAAAACTTGTTATGGATGTGAATAAGCCGTTTTCTGTTCGGCTTCTTGATAGTAAAGATGTTTTTGGGGATGTCGGTGCTGGGTTTGGAGGGCGTTTTTATTTATGAAAAAAGGGAGGGAGTCAGGAACGACTTCTGAAGAGCGTTTTTCCCTAAACTACATAAGCAAGCGAAACCATTCAACAAACGGGTGCCATGTCCAGAAACCGCCAAATCACAATCACCCTAACAGCAGTTCTTATCTTAGCATCCGCATTTCTGTCTGCCAAGCAAACGCAGCCACCAATTATCACAGTAACAATTTTGAGTCAGCCTCTGCATTAATAACGGATACTGGGTCCTGCATGACGCTCAAAGGTGCAACGGAAAATCCCAAGTAACGGGAATTGAAAGCGTTTTAGAGGAAATCATCAGTCCAAATACTTTTTCCAGTTTTTATTCACGAGAACGTTTTAATCGTATCCCACGATAAAAACGGTTGGTGCCGATTTGGCTGACTCAGACGATTACGACAAAATATTTGCCGCTCTAAAAAATCCTATACGCCGCCAGATTCTGCTCATTCTTGAACAGAAAGGCGAAGCATCATTCACAAATCTTCAGGACGCCGTTGGCATAAACGACACAGGACAAATGAGCTATCATTTGAAAGAGTTAGCCACCTTCTTGGAACAGTCCGAAAGAGGCAAATACCATCTCTCTCAAACGGGCGAAGCCGCAATAACCCTTTTCCGAAAAGTGGAAAAACAAAGAAATCGAACAAGTGTTGAAGTCCATAAAGAACTCGAAAAAACTGTTGGAAAAATATTTTTCTTCTTTACGATTTTATCCATAGCTTGGCTAATACCCTCAAGTGTGGACATTACCTTAGCGGTCCGAAGTATCCTTGCCGAACCTTTGGAGCAATTGGCGGGTTTCTCCTTGCTTGGTTTTACGGGATTAGTTGCAGGTGTAATTCTATTCACTTTCTATGACAGACACTATTTTTCCAAAAAAGTTAAGTCAAATGTTCTACACTCAACGATATTTGCCGGTTTAGTCTCTGTTCTATCATCTTTAACTTTCCATTCCGTTTACTCACTCAATCTAACTTTTACGAGCCCCGGAGGACCAATTGAAAATAACACTCTATTACTTTGGGCGTTTATTTTGCGAACAACAATTTTTCTTGCAAGCGCACCTTTCCTGACCTACGCAATGAGTAAGTTCTTGAACAAAAGATTGCAAAGATGAACGAGTAAGGGAGAAACAAAATTACAAAGAACAAAGATGTCTCAAAGTGGTCCATGAGCTATGGACCAGACTCGCCCGAAGGGTCAAATCCTCATGTTCAAACCTAATTTTTCCCGAGTTCAAATTAAAGTTTGAAGCACAATACCTGCTCAAGCAGCAATAGGACAATTGGTTTTTCCAAACACCTTGCTTTAGTATGCTCCCAAGACCAATGACGTTGTCGTTATCCAGTTTTCGTGGGCTTCCTCATTGTCACATCCAAGAACCAGTTTTTCCGAGACCCCCATCCAGAGTGACCGGAAAAGATGTACCAGAATTTTTGGGTCTACGTCAGTTCTGATCTTCTTTTTGCTAATTAAATTTTGTATAAATTCACAGGTTATTTTGAAGTCTTACTCGTAATCATCTTTCACTATCTTTCTGATTTTTTCATCATGTGTAGCTAAAGCCAAAAGTTCAAAATAAACGCGAATATACTTACAGTATTTCCCGACCGAAAGTGTGTATATGTTCTCCATCGTTTGCGCAAAGTCGTCGGCGTCAGATGATTCACTCAGTATTTTGCACATTATTTGGCGGCCTGATTGATAGATTTCTTTGAGAATCTCTTCCTTGCTTGTGAAATATGAGTAAAGAGCGCCCTTGCTTACGCCTAGTTTTTGGGCGATTTCGTCCATTGTTAAGTCGCGGGTTCCTTTTGTGGAGAAAATGTCAAGAGCAGTCTCGATAATTTTGGCGATTACCGCTTTCTTGTACTCAAGAATCATTTTAGGCATTTAGGACCATGTATTATTGTCGGCTTAAGCAATTTAAAAGTTGCTTTAACGACGCTAAGTATATTAAAGCGATTATGATTTTCTAATTTGACTTATGAGTCAAATAGGCGAATGAATTCTGGATGTGATCAACATGAATTCACCCCAAAAAGCCTCAACATCCCCCTCCATTGAAGCAATAAACCTTTCTAAAAGCTTCAACTCCTTTGCCGCTGTTTCGAACCTGAACCTAAAAATCGAAGGATCAAAATGCGTGGGTTTCTTAGGCCCCAACGGGGCGGGAAAAACAACCACCCTCAAAATGTTCACAGACCTGATAAGACCTTCCTCTGGAAAAGCTTTGATAAACGGGGTAGATGTTCATGCACACAAAAGAGAAGCCTTAGCTTGTGTTGGCAATCTAATCGAAACTCCAGAAATCTATCCTTCATTAACTCCTATAGAAGCGCTGACTATGATTGCTAAGCTCAGGGGAATACCTAAAGCGGAAAGGGCTAAGCGTATAGAAGAAGCCGTTGCAGAAGTTCAAATGGAAAAGTGGATTGATAAAAGGGTTGGCAAATTTTCCAAAGGCATGAAACAGAGAATCTGTCTCGCCTCTGCACTGCTGAGCAATCCCACAGTGATTCTTCTGGATGAGCCAACAGTAGGGCTTGATCCTCGAGGCGTGTGCGAAATAAGAGAAATAATAAAGTCCTTGAAGGGCAAAGACCGGCTAATCTTCATGAGCAGTCATATCCTAAGTGAGGTTTCGGATGTCTGTGACGAAGTGGCCATAATAGATCGGGGCAAATTGATCGCTTATGACCGCATTTCTAGCTTGACAGCCAAATTTTCTGGAGACAACGCGGTTGTAGAGGTCGACCTGCAAAGCCCCATAGACGGCAAAACAGTTGCCCAGACAATCGCTACCCTTCCAGATGTTATCGGCGTAGAAAAAACTGATGACAAGACTCTCAGAATTGCCATCAGCAGCGGCTCAGATGCACAGAAACAACTTCTCCGTACCTTAGTGAAACTGAATGTTGATTTAATCAGTTACAAACCTGTTTCATCCGGGCTAGAAGACATCTATCTCAAATTAATCAAAGACACAAGGTGACCAAAATGACCAAAACAAGAGCTGAATGTGAGAGTACTTTGCCAAGCAGTTTGGCACAGGTTGGCGTTGTTATGCAATATACGTTTCTGGATTATGTTCGCTCGCGCAGGTTCTTCATACTCCTAACAATCGTGCTTGTTTTAAGCGCCATACTGGCTGTCGTAGTTGCATATTCTGATCTGTCAATCTACTTCATCTGGGGAAGCTTCGCACCTGTCATGGTTATATTTTCAGGCATTTTCTTCGGCGGTGACGCGGTTTCGGGTGAATTCCAGAACAAGACGGGTTACTTTAGCGTCACAAATCCCGTCCGAAGGGCCTCATTATATGTTGGGAAGTGGCTTTCTGCGTTCTTAGCATCCTCAATTATGCTTGCCATTTTCGCCGCGAT
This sequence comes from Candidatus Bathyarchaeota archaeon, assembly GCA_963760905.1. GTDB lineage: Archaea > Thermoproteota > Bathyarchaeia > Bathyarchaeales > Bathycorpusculaceae > JADGNF01. The sequence continues at coordinate 234,996 of CAVXEQ010000001.1, read as the reverse complement.
TATACTGAGTATTGGACTATACGGTGGAAACGCGCCTTCTGAGTTCGGTTTGTCTTTAATTTTTGCGTGGTTCTTTCTTGCAGCTGTGCTTGGGTTCGTGTTTTTCTTCAGTTCCCTGTTCAAAAGCAGCATCAACTCTGTGTTTTTGACAGCCATGTTACTTCTGGTCGGGTTCACCGCCTTCACAAATCTTGCCGGGCTTATCCCAATTGAGCCTTGGTTTATTCTAAATTACAGTGCGGGAATAATAGGCGGCGTACTAACAGTGCCCTATCCGGCTCATGTGACCGGTGGGGTTGACCTTGGAAAAGGCATAGTGGCAACAACATATACCGCAACAGTTCCAGAAGGGCTCGCCATCATAGGATTATACTTCATCATAACCACAATCGCGGGGCTAATACTCTTCGAGAGAAAAGAGTTCACCTAAGTTTTTCAAATCTTTTAGTTTAGGATTTTCCATGCATCATGGGAGCGGGTTTCAACCGGATTCAGTCCCCGGCGTGGGTCCCTATGCTTTTGGGGCGAAACGAAAAATCAAAGTAACGGAAATGAAAGTGAAGTACCTTTGAATATCAAATTGTTTAGTTGGATTAAATTTAATCTCTCCTACGACAACTTGGCCTGCCTGAAAATTATTTGGAGCTAAGATAGCAGTGGACACACCTCTCAGCCGAAGGGCATTCAAGTCATAATCAAAGGTACAGTTACGGCACTTCCTTAGAAGGAAAAGGGTATACTCGATAAATAAGGCAGAGTTAACCTAATCTCTGATACATGGCACAACTGTCTGCAAGACAGAAAAGCGTAGATCTACCTTAGAATCTTGGCTCAAGCACTCACTAAACGTATTTGACTGGGTAGGAAAGCATGTTTTAAACATGTTCACTTCTTGTTCAAGTTTTCCCTTACTCTAAACTTCACAATTTTCCTAACTAAGCCGAATGGAATCGGCTTGTCTAAAGGAAACCTAATTGTGCCTTTGGACACTTCATAATCAGACAATTCTTTCTTGAATGCCTCAACACCTGATGAAGTAGGATAAAATCCAATATGATTCTTGAAAGCTGCGAAATACACCAAGTTGCCATTTAACTTGAAAGTGGGCATTTGATAACTGATCCCCTCCTCAGCTTCAGGTGCCGAATCCCGAATACTTCGCCGTAGTTCCTGCAAAATGCTTTGAATGTTCTTAGGAAAAATTGCGATGTATTCATCAATGGTTTTGAATTCTTTTTTAGGATCCTTAATACGTCTCCCCTCCTAATTGTTAAAGGACGTCTAACCATTTCTTAAATTTGATTAGGAAAATCAATGACCCAATTCCTGCAGTAACTAAACCTGAGGTGATAAATGGAACCCCCAATTCGCTATGTCCAAAACTACATCCAACTACCAATAAACCAACCAACGCCATAATCGCTCCCAAGACCCAAGTTTCCAAGGGCTACCACACTCATTATATTTATGCGGTTCTTTTTTAAATGCTTCGCATATCTAAAGAGATTCAGTCTTAATGTTTAACATTAACACAGCTTAGAGAACTATAGAAAACCAAAAATTCGATGACAACGCGTTAGAAGCTAATGTCGGAACTTGAAACTATATCATAGCCCAACACCTTTTGAATGACAGAATCTGAACTATTTTGAGCTTTACTAAAAAACAAGAACCTTAAAAAAGGCCTTGCATTGATAGGCCAAGTTATATTCTAACATGTCAAACAGAGGTCACATCTTTTTGCCCTAACGATTTCTTGTCAAACGTAAGTTGAAATTGCAGTATATGAATTATGGATTCATATGTTTTTTATTCTAATCCACAATAACTATGTATCTGTGAGTGGGCGAATCTTGCAAATTCAAATCATAGCCATTCTCTCCTAATCTCCATTCGCTTTCTCCTCTTTAAGGCAGCAAGATTCGCTACACTCATAAAAACAAAATCATGTTAGTTTTATTCCAAACATTCCAAGCAGATCTTAACTGGCAGAATAACTAAACTCTTTTTAGACATGATGACGTTGAGATGTAATTAACAATTGGTTAGTTGGATAGGTCCGACTATTTCAGCTGTCTTATGTGACTATCATGAAATTAAGGCTTGCAGTTTCAAAAAAGCCCATGAACAGAGCTTCAGGGTTTACGGAAGAATTCGTTTTCACAGTAGTTGATTTGGACAAAGCAGAAAATTACCCCTTGAATTTTGTTTGCCTTCTACCAAAAAAGCTTGAAAAAGGAGGCAAACCAAGTAGCAAATTTCTCAATATTTTTGGAAAAGAAAGCAGCCAAATAGCCATTAAACTTCTGTCTAATGCGCTCAGAAAGGAAAAAGACGTTTTAGTACAAAATGAGATTGAAAAACGCTTGAACACTCTACAGCCCCAACCGACGACGAAAGCTAAATGTGTCAGGTGCGGCTGCGTTTTTGAGCCTAAAAAGTTTGGACGGTTTCTTCAAAAAGTATGTCAAAAATGCAGAAACAAAAACGAGCCAAGCCAATAGGTTTCCAAGATGCACCGCCTTTTCATTTCAAAACGTTTGAGTTATTTTTCACAACTCATTTCCCGAGACTACTGCGTTTCGATCTGTGAGTCGGCTCAAGAGTTAAATAGGAAATCATTCTGTGGAATTAAGAGAGGTACGTATTTTGTCTTGGAAAATATTAGACGAAAATGCACTTATAAAAATCAAAAACCAGAAAGATTTTGAAGACCAAACCGCTGAAAAACTCACACCACTTTACGAATCGGCACAAAACCCCCTGATTAAACTGTTTATTCACAGCATAATCTTAGACACCATGAGACACTCGGACACTTATCAGATGTTAATAGACTTGAATTCAAGAGCCCAAATAGGCAAAGAGAGCGAAGAAATTGGAGAAAAAGAGCTTACAAGTCACATTAAAGAAGAAGCTAAAATGCTGAAGCAGGCAAAAGACATCAGTGAAGTTGTGAATGACAAAAAGATCAAGCGACTTGTTCTGAATATTTTGGAAGACGAAAAGAAACATCACCGAGTATTAACAGAGTTGCTTGACATTTTGAAGAAAGAATCAGTTGAATGGGACGCCTACCTTTACGACCTGATAACCGGCTTTCCTTAACCCATTTTCTTCAAAATCAGCTAACATTCCAAAGTATCCAATTTGACGCAGCTAACACTTTAAGACCAGAGTCTTCATGATGAGATTTGGTACAGATTTGAGTTAGATTCTGAAAAAAGGTTAAGAGCCCAAAAGTAGAGGATAAATTAAGGTTGAGGAGCAACTAATGCTTGCTTATTGTTTTTCCTCTCTCCCTTTCTCCCGATCAGCAAGCATTACTCCCAACCCTTTTTCTCTTCACAGAAAACCCCCAAGATTCATTGAATGGAAAACATAAACAGAATTTGAATAAACTTTTTATCAGAAATCTGTGGATGCTTAAAAAGTGGTTTCCTTAAATTATCCAAATACCAAAAATTTTCAGTTCTCCTTTCCGTTTTGATTGATAGCTTGGTACTGAAGAGGTTTGTCTGCAAAACAAAGAAAATAATTTAAGAAAACTTGGAAAACTTCCTTATTAATCCAATTTTACTGATTCCTGTCTGAATAAATCTATGATGAGTTTGTACCGAGGTCAAGTTGTTGAGAGTAATCCTTAATTGCCTGTTTTGATTTATGGCAATTAGGTTGGAGGTGAGTTTTTGAAACTTTTTGATCATAATAAACAGCCTAAGGTTATGTTGACTTATGATGTGATGGTAAAATGCAAGTGTGCAGAGTGCCCAGTCCAAGCGGATAGTGCATGCGCTAAACCCAAGATAGAAGCTAGAAGTAAGATGATGCAGAACATGAACTCTGGGAATGTGCAGAATATTTTGGGTCCTGGAATGATGCAGAACGTGGAAATGATGAAAAACATGACTCCGGAAATGATGAGGAACATGTCTATAGAACAAATGAAAAGCATGAGCGACGAAATGATGAAGAACACGCCAAAAGAAGATATTGCTAAGATGATGCCTAAAGTGGAAGACATGCCTGGACCTTACTGTGCTAATGGTGCAGCAGTGTGCAACGACCTTGATTTTAATAAGATGTGCATTTGCAGCAGTTGCCAAGTTTTCAAGGACTTTAATCTTATGAAAGCTAAACCCATGAGTTACTTCTGCAGAGAAGGCAAAGCAACGTAATTATAAATTTAAGTTAGAAATTTCTTTTCCTTTTTTCACTTCCCAAATAGTCCAAGAATTGTTGCGAGAACCGTGAAGATGGAACCAAAACATCCGCTTGTATAAGGCATCTAGATTAAAGCTGAAGCTGGAAAGCCCAAGTTCTCTAGTTCAGCCAGCCAATGCCATGTGCTGAAGCTGAAGTAAAGAAGCTGGGTCAAAAACCTTTTAATGAAAGTGTATCATCTAAAGCTTTAGCAATTGGAGAAAACTACAGCCCTGACCAAAATAGGTCAGTTAAAAGCCAACAGAATCAAGCCCCAATTTGCAAACCGAGTGCGGTTGTAGTCTAGCCTGGTTTAGGACTTCAGCCTGCCACGTTGATGACCCGGGTTCAAATCCCGGCAACCGCATTCTACTTCTCTTAGACAAAATTCTCAAGTTGGCACTTAACAAGACACCGCGAGTGCTGCCGCATCTTAAAACGATGTGGCATTCGCAAGGCACGTTTATATGAGAACGGCGTAACAACTCGTGAAACTAAGTTTCTGTCTTCCAAATTAATGATTGGAGCTTCTGGAGTGGATGCAGGAGTTGAGGTGAGTTGTTTGGGTAGGAGTGTATTATTCGTTTGAAAGGTTATTCGAAGGGGTAGGCAGATTTACTATTAATTGTACTCTGCCTACTTTGCCGTCTGTGAGTCGCACTTTGATTCCGCGGGGGTGAGTTGAGCTGTTGGTGAGGATATCCTTGACGATACCCTCGGTTAATTTAGCGCTTCGCTGGTCTTGTTTCAAGACGATTTTTACGCGAATACCACGCTTGATTTGGCTCCTCTGCTGATTGGGTTGCATCCTCAGCCATACATACTTCGCGGCTTATAGTGCATTCGCACGCATGTTCACAAAGTTTACGGAAACAAATAGGTAAACCCGCAAAACAAAAAAGTACATTTTTCCGTTATTTGAACGTTCGAGGGAATGGCTTCTAAGCATCTCTTAGGCATTGCCCACTCTTTTTGTGTTTTTTTCACGCTAATCGATGTTTCGTTAAAGTGTAGAAGTTTTGGATGGATAAACTCTTTGTCGATTATTTCTTCTCTTGCAGTCGCTTCTGCTTTCTTAGATACTTACCAGAAATGACTCCTTCAACATCGGTAACTTCTCCTCTGGCTTTGGCTCTGCGTAGCCTGTTGTATTCTCTATGATAGACTCTTCGAGCCTCAGGGTTACTGCAATTTTTCCGTTTAAGGTCTTCGGCCATACGTTTTGCAAATTCACGGGGTAGCCAAGGATGCTTTAACAGAATTTTTTGGATATCATCTTCAGTTACGGACACAACATTCAAACTCTTTAAGTTAATTCTGTCTTCCGTCGAACGGATTCTTAAAGATTATGTTTGACCGAGATTTAGTTTTTTTGACTAGGAAATGTTTGGCAAGTGACATCCCACCAACTTGAGATATATCTTGCACATAAAAAACAACCAGACACATTAAAAAAACCTCTTAAAAATCTTAAAGCAAAATATCACCCTAAAACATACGCAACTTTACAAACGCGTTCCGATAATGTCGTTATGTTCAACTGAGGCGGACTAAACAGGCGCCAAACATGTCATCGTAAGCTAGTACAAAGAGACACATCGTCAGTGATTTGGGATACTAAAATAGAATGTTACCTCAAATTTCTCGGGTTTTTAGCTGTTTATGTTGTTTCTGGGGCTTTCGGCTTTGGTCTTTTGAGCAGCACCATTGTGGCAACCACGACAATAACGACGATAATAATAACTGCAAGAATAAGCTCCGTTGAAAATTCTATTGTTGAAGGGGCTGGCGTGGTTTCTTCTGAAGATGGAGTTACTGATGGATTTGCCGTCATTGATGGATTCACTGTTGTTGATGTGGTTGTTGAAGGACTACTGGGTAAGGGTGATGTTGAAACTGCCCAAACGTTCGTGTCTGTTAACACGAGGTGTTGAGTTAGGATCTGGTTGGGGGTGGCGGTGTAGACGGTAATCCAGTTGTATTCTACAGTCATGCCGGTTTGTTTATCGAAATACAGGCTCAGGTAACTGTAAACTGTGTCTTGAAGATCTGTTCTGTTGGTTTCCATGTGGTTGGTATCTCTAAAAACACCGCCGTAGTTTCGGAATATGGTTTCGTTTATGATGATACTAAGATCCGTTGCTCCCGGAAAAAGAAAACCGCCAGCCGACAAGTTACCGGCGTACACTAGTATGTCGTTTGGGGTAATATGGCTATTAACTTCATCAAGCTCAGTGGTGACAGGTAACTTAGTTCCGTTTTTGTATGTCCATTGGTTATCAATAGTGACTGTTGAACCAACAACAGCTTGCACAGTAATTTGCAAGGTTGATTCGTTCTGCGCAACTAAGCTGGCAGGAACTACATCCGCTGGATTTGAAGATGTCCACAAGTAAGTGCTGCTATACGTGAAAGTGTCGCCCACGGATACGCCAGGCAATGCGGTATTTTGCCCGAACACTGTTCCGGCAGCTGAAAACACTAGAAGAACGAGTAAAAATGGTGATGTGGCTGCAAATTTTTTGTTCATGCCATCCCTCTTTGAAGATATAAGTCATGTTGGAGAGTTTTTATGGTTTGTGGAGTATTCCCAAATCTATCCCAAATTCAACATGAAAGACACAATTGAAATGGGGTGTAGCAAAAAACCACAAAGTACAGTATATTACATTAAAGAAAACAAAGTATATTCAGGGGGAAACAAAAACAGAGAAGCGGTTAAACTTCTTGGATTTCGCACTTGAGCTTCTTTATGGTTTCTTCAGCGTTTATAGGTTCAACTTTAAGCGTGTAAAGTTTGCCTGACGTACGAAGTTTCAACTTCACCGAACTTTTTAGTCTTTTGACGGCGCAGAACTTTGCGTTTGCGCTCATTTCGACGAATTTTTCTGCATTTGTTATTTCAGCGGGCATAGTTTTTCCACCGGGTTTGACACCTGCATGGATACCCCACGAGTTTTTATCTGTTTTGGTGTGTAAAAAGACAAGCGGCTATTGAGTTAAGATGTTACAGTTTACCTTTAGGTTGTGGTATCTGTGGATGTATCCGCAGAAAGCGGGCTCTCACGGATGTCTTTTTTCTGTTCAGATTCTATTTTATCGCGGACTTTCGGGCTAAGTAGGTTTCTCGCGCCAACTACCTGAACTATTATGTAACCTACCAGAAGCGGAAACCAGAACGTAACGCTACGCAGAACAGCTGCGGCTACCCCGCTAGTGGCAGGGGCGATTCCGAAGAATATGAAAAGGTTCGTTAACAATATTTCTAAGGCGCCCACCGAAAACGCTGAAGTCGCGTCCTGGACTGCTCCAGCGAGGAAGTAAACTAAAATGAAGAAATCAATGAGAAGATAGTTGAAGCCCAACGCATAGAATACCAGAACGTACACGGTGAGGTTAAGAGTGTAAGATAGCGCTTGGAAAATAATTGGCTTCACTAGGTACCTGGGGTTAGCGCGGAAAAACTTGAAACCCTCATGAAAACTCTTTAGCGACTCCATAAGTTCAGGTGACAAACCGCCTGAACTGAATCGTTTAATTCTCAACGCTCTCAATATTTTCAGCAGTAGCGATGCTAGTTTTTCGGCTGCGTTTCCACTGAGTGCGAGGTAAAAGAGCACCGAGAGGAAAGCCAAAGCGCCAAACCAGGAGATTATTAGTAAATCTATTGCGAAGGCTGGAATAGTGTTTCGAAATAGCAAGTAGAATAACCCTGTGGTTAGTCCGCCTGTCACTATGCTGTAAGCAACTATTCGATTGGTTATGCCAGCTGCCGCGATCGCGCCGTAATTGTTCTGGGTTTCTTTTTGTACCAAGTAAAGTCTTGTGATTTCTCCACAGACCGATTGACATGGAATAATCAAATCAACGAAGTACCCAGTCCAATAGTAAAGAAACGCGTTCTTCAAACTCACCTTAACATTTAAAGCGCGTAGCAGTGTTCTCCAAGAGCTCACCCAGAAAAGCATCACGACCAGCATTGCGCCTATCGCTAGAAAATAAAAAGTCAAGTACGATGCCAGGTTGACGCTCCTAACTACTAGGAACACCTGGTTAAAGCCCACAAAAAAATACAGGTAAAGAGCAAAAACGATTAATCCAACAATCATGAAGAAAAAGGATCTTCGAGCTGTAAGATATTTGGTTATAAATGACAGACTCGATCACACCAACATTTACTGAGCATTCTTTGGCTTTATCCCTATCTTCACGTTGACCTCAACGGTGTATTCTTTTTCGGCTTTGCCAACGGAGAAATGCCAATCTTTAACTTCAACGTCCATGTCCTTGAAAGTTCCAACTAACTTATCTTTGTATTCTGAAATGGTCTCGCCGATTTTTTGCATCCTCTCGGTCACGTTAATGGTTTTATCAGACACTATTACACCTCCTAAAATGCATTACAGAGTATTTTTATCCTTTGGATCGTTCTTAAGGATATGTGACTGTGTAGCGACAACAGCAACAGCTTGAAAATGGAAAACTGAATAATCTGTGAAACGCTTTTATCTGGTTTAACAGTAACTCTGTTTAAGAGGCATGTCATGGCAACAGTGGATTTTGCGGTCAACTTGGCTAAAGCCATCATAGTTCTATTCATCATAGTAGACCCTTTCGGCAACATTCCGATTTTCGCTAGCTTAACGGGGAACATGACGGGAAAACAAAAGCGGAAAGTCTTTAATACCGCCTGCCTTGTCGGCTTCATTTTGCTCTTGGTTTTCGCCTTCACGGGTCAAGAAATCTTCAACATCTTCGGCGTTTCAATATACAGCTTTGAATTGGCAGGCGGCATTCTACTGCTGATAATCTCTATCAGAATTCTGATATCGGATAATGCAAAGAACGAAAACAGCCAATCTCCTGAGAGCGTAGGTACGGTTCCAATAGCTATCCCGCTTCTAGTCGGACCAGGAGCCATAACCACGACCATACTTAATCTTCAAACCTACGATGTGTACGTGGCTGCTCTCTCAGTTTTGGTTGTGATGGCGATTACTTGGGTAATCCTCAGGGTTATGAATGGAGTCTACAAGTTCTTGGGCAAAACAGGGTCACTAGTTATAGCACGTGTAATGGCGCTGATTATAGCTGCGATATCGGTGCAATACATTCTGATTGGAGTAACACATTTCTTGGCTCTGATATATTGAAAGCCTCAAAACCGAGATCGTAAAATCAACACAAGTTCTTCAGAAAATAAATAAAGGAAGAGAAGAAAATTGCGCTTATTTTTTGAGTTGTTTGCGCATTTCTTCGTATGTGTTCTTGATGTCTTCTACGCTTGCATCGTCCTCGAGCGTGGATACATCGCCGATTGGCGCGCCTACAAGGACGGCTTTGAGTATTCGGCGCATGATTTTGCCGCTTCTGGTTTTAGGCAGCTTGTTGACGATGACGACTGCGTCGGGCGTTGCGATGGGACCAATCGTGGTGCGTATATGTTTGATAAGTTCAGCTCTGAGTTCTTCGCTGGGCTGGAATCCGCTTCGCAAAACTACGAAGGCAACTGGCACTTCCCCTTTCACTACATCTTCTTTGCCCATAACTGCGGCTTCGGAAACTGCAGGGTGCGAAACCAAGGCGGATTCGAGTTCTACAGTGCCGATTCGGTGTCCGGCAACTTTGAGGACTTCGTCTGCTCTGCCCAGTAGCCAGAAGTAGCCTTCTGGGTCGCGAACGGCGTAATCACCTGTATAATATATGTTGGGCCATCTGCCAAAGTATGTCTGTTTGAAGCGATCAGGGTCTTTCCACAGAGTCTGCAACATGCCTGGCCATGGAGATTTCACTACTAGAAAGCCTTTCGTTCCAGCTGGAACAGGTTGGCCTTTGTCGTCGTAGATTTCGGCGTTTATCGCGGGCAGTGGGAAGGTCGCAGAACCTGGCTTGAAAGCCGTAAGCTCTATGCCACTAAGTGGTGCAATCATGAATCCGCCTGTTTCTGTTTGCCACCAAGTATCAATTATTGCTAGGCGCTCTTTGCCGATGACTTTGTAGTACCATTTCCATGCTTCGGGGTTAATGGGTTCACCGACTGTTCCTAGTATACGTAAGCTGCTGAGGTTGTGTTTGTTTGGCCATTGTTCGCCAAATTTCATGAACATGCGAACTGCGGTTGGGGTGCCGTATAGTATGGTGATTCCGTGTCGTTCGATGATATCCCACCATCGATCCTGCGCTGGATAATCTGGCGTACCTTCGAAGAGGAAAGCTGTGATACCTAAACTCAAAGGTGCATAAACATTGTAGGTGTGTCCTGTGATCCATCCGATGTCTGCTACGCACCAGTAGATGTCTTCATCAGTGGGGTTGAATGCCCATTTAAGGGTCCAGTAAGCCCAAACTAGGTATCCGCCTGTTCCATGTTGAACCCCTTTTGGTTTGCCTGTAGTGCCTGAGGTGTATAGTATGAAGAGAGGATCAGTTGATTGCATGGTTTCGGGTTCGACGTACGCGCTTGTTCCTGCTTGAGTAAGTGCTTCGTCATACCAGATATCTCTGCCGGGTTGCATTTGGATTGGTTGCCCTGTACGTTTCACAACTATAACTTTTTCGACTGAGGGTGTGATTTTGAGTGCGCGGTCAGCGTTATCTTTGATGGCGACAGGTTTGCCTCTGCGGAAGCTTCCGTCTGCGGTTATAAGGATTTTTGCTCCTGAGTCGTTTACTCTATCGGCTAGGGCTTCTGCGCTAAAGCCTGAGAAAACAACTGCGTGTATTCCTCCAATTCGTGCGGTTGCAAGCAGTGTAATTGGGAGTTCAGGTATAACGGGGAGGTAGACAGCGACTCTGTCTCCTTTTTTGAGTCCAAAATCTTTGAAGACTTTAGCGAGTTTGTTGACTTCGCGGTAAAGTTGATAATAAGTGTAAGTTTTTACTTCTCCAAGTTCTCCTTCCCAGATGTAGGCAAGCTTATTTTTCTTACCTGATTTAACATGCCTATCCAATGCGTTGTAGGATATGTTGAGTTCGCCATCTGGGAACCACTTAAAGAAAGGCGGGTTGGAATCGTCTAAAACTTTGCTGGGCGATTTTGACCAGTCGATTGCTTTGGCTTTTTCTGCCCAGAATTCATTTGTGTTATTTATTGATTCTTCCCAAGTTTTTTTGCGTTTTTCTCCTGAAGAAATCTTTTCGGAGCTCGGGTAATATTTTTCGTTGAAGGGTAAGCTTGCTTCTGACATTGCTTTTCCATCCGAATTTAGTTGGACAACGTTGAGATTCAAAGAATATAAGCTTTTTTTAGTTTTAGACGGTTCTGATTGTCTCTTGATGGTAAATTGAACGTTTAATCATAAGATTGTGATTGCACGGTTTTTTTCTTTCCGGACATAACGATTCAGTTATACGCCTGACAAAACAGCTAATCAAAACCTTGACCCTTAACTTAGTGTAAAAAGCGATGCGAAAAACTTGCCTTTCATTCTTCAGACATGCCTACCCGCGTCATGGACCGGCATGGCACGTTAACTAATTTTTGGTGTCGGGTTCTAGGTTATTGATTAGGCCGTCTAGCAAGAAGCTTTGCAAATCAGTAACTGTTTTGTTAAAAGAAAGAAGAAAAAAAGAGTATATCTGCTTTTTTTTAGCTTGTTGGGTAGATGGGCAGAACCGTTTTTCCGTGCGCTTCATTGAGGACTTCGGCGATGCCCAAGTAAACAGCGCTTAACCCGCAGACTATGCCTTCCACTCCTGTTACGGTTCCCAGTATCGCGTTACCAGTCAGTTCTTTTGCCGTAAGCAAAAAGAACAGAATCGCCAAGCTGCCAAACACTAATTGCAGCGCTCGATTTGCTTTCAACGTGCCAAAGAACATTGCAAATGTGAACAGCCCCCACATGAAGAAGTAAGCTGCCATCGCCGTGCCATTTGCCGCTCCGGGAATCCCGTTGAAAACCGAAATGTTAGGCAAAACAATGAGAAGCACTAAACTCCACCAGAACAATCCATAAGACATGAAAGCAGTCATGCCGAATGTGTTGCCGTTCCTGTACTCCATGACACCTACAATGACTTGCGCCAAGCCTCCGTATGCTAAGCCCATTGCCAAAATCATGCTGTTCAATGGGAAAACGCCAGCGTTAGCCAAGTTCAGCAGAACCGTAGTCAAGCCAAAGCCGAGCAAACCAAGAGGGGCGGGATTTGCTAATTTAGCCAGTTTATCACTCATCTTTCCACATCGCATCAGTTTCTAATGTTTTAGACGTTTGTTCAATGTTTCCGCATATAATCTTATTGGTTCTGTTACATGTTTCCCCTTCTTTTACACGCAACAAATTTACCAAGCTCCAGAACCGCAAAAACGATTGCGCCGAACAGAGCAGCAATTGCCCAGTCAATGAGTTCGGGTGAACGCACATCGAAGATGGCTTGGACGCCTGGCGTGTAAAGGATGAACAGCTGCAGTGCGAACGATGATAGAATCGCGAGCCAAAGGAACTTGTTCTTGAATACGCCAACCTTAAACACGGGGTACTTGAGCGACCGTGCGGATAGCGCTACAGCTAACTCTATTACAATCATGGCCGTCAATAGTTGTGTTCGCGCTTCCAGCAATTGGATATCGCCTGTCCAAGGCTTGTGGATGAAGAAAGCTGTGAGCAACAGTGCAGTCATCAACACAGGCATGGTTGCAAGGTAGACTTTAACGTCTCGAGAGAAAATGCTCTCCTTAAGCTTGCGTGGCTTCTGTTGCATCAAATCTGGGTCACCGGGATCTACGCCCAGAGCTATAGCAGGCAACCCGTCCGTGACGAGGTTCATCCACAGAAGCTGCACCGCAGTCAACGCAATAGCGGCACTGTTTATGGCTTCGAGGTTTGAGCCAGGCGATAGGATACTAGCTAAATACGGGACGGCAACGACTGCAATGAACATAACTAGAATCTCCATGATGTTACACTGAAGCAGATAAGTTAGATACTTCTTGATGTTGCCGTAGATTTCGCGGCCTTCCTTAACGGCTTTTACTATCGAGGCGAAGTTATCATCCGCCAAAACCATGTCTGCAGCTTCTTTTGTGACTTCGGTTCCTGTGATGCCCATGGCCACGCCTATGTCACTCATCTTCAACGCAGGAGCATCATTAACTCCATCGCCAGTCATGGCAACCACTTGGTCCTTTTGCTTCCATGCTTTCACGATGCGCATTTTGTGCTCAGGAGAAACCCGAGCGTAGATAACTACGTCCTCAACCCTTGCGCCCAGCTGCTCGTCGCTCATGGCTTCCAGCTCAACGCCTGTGAGAACTTTTTCGGCCTCATCAGCTGCTAGTAACCCAAGCTCCTTCGCAACGGCGGTTGCCGTGAGTTGGTGGTCACCCGTAATCATGACTACGCGAATGCCGGCGCTCTTGCAAAGTGCTATGGCGTCTTTAACTTCTGTTCGGGGCGGATCAATCATGCCGATTATGCCCACGAAAGTGAAGCCTTCTTCGATGCCCTCATCGAATTTGGTTTCTTTTTGAGGCAAGTCTCTGTAAGCAAAGCCGAGGTTGCGCAATGCCTGAATAGCCATGGTTTCTGTAATTTTAACGAGGCGGGCATAAGTTTCCGCCGTTAGTTTTTCTGGTTTCCCGTTTTGTAGAATATGAGAGCATTTCTGCAGAACAATTTCTGGCGCGCCCTTCATGTAAGCAGTTTTCCGGTTTCCCACCAGGTGAACAGTGGTCATGCGTTTCCGTTCGGAACTGAAGGGGATTTCGGCAATGCGGGGTTCTTGTTGCTCCAAATCCTGTTTCCACAAATCAGCTTTAGCTGCTGCGACGATTAGGGCACCTTCGGTTGGGTCGCCTTTAATTAACCACTTCTCGGTTGCTCCGTCTCGTTCCAAGTTGGAATCGTTACATAAAGAAGCGACTTTCAGAAGAGTCGTTAACTCCGCGTTGGGAACTACTTTTTTGTCCTCAAGTTGGAATTCGCCTTCAGGGTTGTATCCGATTCCTGAAACCTTAAGCGCAACTTCGTTAACATAAATCCGTTGCACTGTCATTTCGCCTTTAGTCATCGTTCCGGTTTTGTCGCTGCAAATCACGCTTGTGCAGCCTAACGTTTCCACGGCGGGCAAACGTTTCACGATGGTGTTTACCTTTGCCATCCGGTACATTCCAATGGCTAACGCGCCTGTGACTATGGCGGGCAACGCTTCAGGCACCGCGGCTACGGCAAGACTGACCGCCCAAAGAAGCATATCCAAGATTGGGCGTTGCTCAACTACAATACCCACTGCGCCCACACCTATGCAGATAACCACAGCAAATATGCCAATCCATTTGCCCACGGCTCCTAAACGCTTCTCAAGCGGCGTCTGCTCCTGAGGCGCAGCTTGAACCATTTGGGCGATTTTGCCAAACTCCGTCTGCATGCCTGTGGTGGCAACAAGAGCTTTGGCCCTGCCATAAACCACGATTGTTCCTGTGAAGACCATGTTGCGCTTGTCGTTAAGCTGGGTATCTGCAGGCAACTTCATGGGAATACTTGTCAACGGGTGCAGATTCACCTGTTAAAGCCGCCTCGTCAACTTTCAGGTTAAAAGCTTCCAAGATTCGGGCATCTGCAGGAACCTTGTCGCCTGTGTAAAGCAGAATAACGTCTCCGGGCACAAGCTCAACAGCGGGGATTTTGGCTTCCTTGCCGTCGCGCAAAACAATGGCTGTGGGCGCGGTCATGCGTTTGAGGGCTTCGACTGCCTTCTCTGAGCGGAACTCCTGAGTGAAGCCCAAAACTGCGCTGGCAACAATTATCGCAAGTATAATCAGGGCGTCAACAGTTTCGCCAATAGCAAAGGAAAGTCCCGTGGCTATTAACAGAATAATCATAAGGACGTCGGTGAATTGTGCAAAGAAGAGCTTAATGGGAGATTTGCCTTTTTCTTTTTTAAGTTCATTAGGCCCATATACCGAGAGGCGGTTCTGTGCCTCCTGAGGAGGTAAGCCTTCCAGGCTGGTTTTCAGTTCCTCTATGGCTTCTTCAGGTTTTAGCGCATGCCAAGGTTTCACTGGGTCTAACACTCCATTTTCAGCTAGCTTTTAGCGTTATAGGCTATAGGCTTTTCTGAAAAGCATTCAGGCATTATTTCTAACTTACTGGAGATTTTTGATCCAAAAAGTTGTGATGAACAACTGATGACCGCGGACAGATGGTTAGTTGCCGATACATGAGATTTAGATCCAACAACGCTTAACCCTAATTAGTAATCAACATTTTTCAGTTTAGCCACTATGCATTATGAACAAAAGCAGCAGAAGTCAGTTATGCGTGTATGTGAAATCATCGCAAACAGCTAGAATCTAGCGACGAAAGGTTCATTAGGCATTGCTTCTTTTTCTAAGCGGCAAGACAAAGGCAAATCAAAGCCTTATCTATAGATAACAGCGCGCTCCTCCAAAGGGGAACAGCCTGCATAAGCTAAAAAGGTTAAAATACCCGAATTGAGAGGTGAAAAGACATGGAAAATATATACGCAGCAATGCTCCTTCACAAGGCAGGAAAAACAATAAACGAAGAAACAGTCACTGCAGTTCTCACAGCCGCAGGACTCACAGTTGACCCAGTCCAAGTTAAAGCATTAGTTGCTTCACTCAGCGAAGTAAACATTGACGAAGCAATCAAAGCCGCACCAACAATGATGGCCGCAGCTCCAGTAGCAGCAGCAGGTGCAGCAGAACAGAAACCAGCAGCAGCCGCTCCAGAAGACAAGAAGAAGAAAGCTGAAGAAGAAAAAGCCAAAGAAGAAGCAGCTCTCGAAGGATTAGGCGCCCTATTCGGGTAAACGCCAACTTCTTTATTTTTAATTTTTCACCCTAAATTGCCGTTTTTGTTCCCTTTCAGTAAGCAAATTCTCTGAATGAGAAGCGAACATTCCTTTTTTAAAAAAACACATCACCCGTGACTAGCAAATAGGACTTGAAAGTGGAAAAAAGGAGAAAGGTGGAAACTAAAGCCATCTTTCATTGGACGCGAAGAATGTGCGACTTAGAAGAAACTTTAAGATGGCATACCGGTATCCGGGATAATGGCCTCTGACTGATCCTTAACTTTAGGCAAAATTTTGGTTTTGTTCCTTTCCAGATAAACCTTTATCGCCGCAACTGGAAGCCAACCTAGAAGAATCGGTAATGTGGCAGGCAACGCTGGAACTGGAAGGGCAGCCGTCAACTCTGGATTTAGCAGGATAAGCTCAAACAACCCAAAGGATACACAAATAGTCAATAGAGACGCAATTGCTGTTTTCGCGCCGAACTTCTTCAAGGTTTGGCTTGCCAGTATTCCTGCGAAGAAGAAGTCGCCTAGCCCTAGTCTCAGGATAAGAATACCTGTCGCGCTGGAGATTACTGGGATAGTAGGGAAAGCCACAAGCACGGGCAGACCCAATCCAGAAATTTGCTCGGCTGCCTGAACCATTGTCTGGGTTAACCACACAAGAACAATGTCCATGCCTGTTAGGAAGCCTGCGAATATGAACACGGTTTTCCAAGTAAATAAGCTATTTAAGTAAATTACGATTAGCATGGCAAAGATTATGCCGTAAACATCCAACAGATACGGGAACCAAATGAATGTTCTGCTAAAGAAGACAAAAAGCAGCAGGAACAATGCAGGGGGCAACCCAGCGAGATACCACTTCTGCTTTGTATCAGGCTTTTTCGTGGCATAAATCAAAGCCATAAACGTGAAGGACGCAAATATGGCAAACGCGGTAATTCCGTAGAATTTCAGGTCAGACGGAATAACACCTAGAAAACCTGCAGCGCCAGCTAAGATGCTGGCAACGATGAAGCCCCCGCAATAAAGCGCTAATCTATGAGTTCCCAGATTTGAAAATGCATATGATACGGTGAACAGTAGAGATGAGTAACTAAACAGGAAGAGACCCAGCAGCGCCAAGCTCGGAATAAACACAACGATGGAAACTGCTACTGCAATCATTGCTACAAGCAGGGCAACGTCCCGATTCTTGAATTCGCGTTCCTCAACCGTTGCCTTCAACTTTGTTTCTGCCTTGCGTCCAATGAACATAGCTGAAAGTGTCACAAAGAACAGTATCGCTGGCATGAGGATGTCGAAATGCATAAACACAGACTCATGAAACAGACATTTAATCCTTTACCCAACAAAGAAGAGTTTTGGTTTACGATGCTTGAATCAAGAAGTGATATAAAAAATAAAGATGAAATGATGGATATTTTGGAACGAAGTAAGATATTAGCTAGATGCTTAATATCGGCGTGGTGGTCTTCGTTTCGCGTAGCACTCTCGGCAGTAAACTGGCCTAGTACCGTCTGGCTTGAATGGAACTTCACATTCCTTTCCGCAGTCAGCACAGGTTGCCTTGTGCATCTCTTTAGGATACATACTCTTTTTTCACTTCCTGTTATATTCGGTGCAAAAACTGTTTTGCACAACCCAATACCTGCATACTCAGGTTTAAACCTATCCATACAGAGAACCAGTTCTCCATTGCAATTCCAGCGATTCTCTTCTATGAAAAAAGTGAAAGTAACCTATAGCCGCCGTTATTATGAATCCGAATAAACTGCCCGGTACCGGTCTTCGGAAAGCGCCTGTGTGTATTTAATTAGCGGTTTTTTTTGGGCTTTTGTGAAGTTGCCACGAAGAATAGAGAAGAGGCAATGCAGTTGATTTCAGCTATATTCGAAAAACTTCAAACTTTATTAATTGAGTAAAATCAGCCCATTCTCAAATGAGCTTAAAAGAAGATGCTGCTACTACACATTTTCAGCTGCGCATCTTTCAAACAAAAAATGGTTACCCTTAATACCAAACAAATTCCAAAAACAATCGCAGGCATCTACAAACCTAAAAAGCTACCCATAACCTTTGACCCGCACACAAAAGCAACTCCTAGGTGGGCACCTTTAATAGCAAGTGCACCGTAAAAATGGAGGTGAACTTTATGTCTCAACCAGTTTACGCAAGAATAGTCAATTACCATATAGGCATCAAAACTCAAGCCTCAAAAGAAATCCTTATCCAAGTTGCAGAAGCCGAATCCGCCGGTAAAGTCGGACAACTTGTCGGAAAGAAAGTTGTTTGGAAGAATCAAACCAGTAAGCTAGTTGGACAAATCATCGGGCTGCACGGCAAGAACGGCATGCTCAAAGCAAAATTTAAAAAAGGATTGCCTGGTCAGGCAATAGGGTCAACTGTTGAAGTAGTCATCAGCTAAACCTGCACGACTCCTTATTATTTGAATCCGCCAGCAGGCGTTTTCCAATTTTAAGTTAAGGTCAACAGAAGACTAGCGTTAATACAACTTTATTTCCTGTTAACGCAAGAACACGAAATATTTATTTTGAGAGAAACTAAAAATCGGTGCCTAGTCACTCGGCGCCGTTTGGATTTTTTTTCATCCAATCCACCGCGAAAGCCTCTGCTTTGGATTGGGTTGCAAATTCAGGCGAGATTTTCCTGCCGTTTGCATCGTCTTCGGTCCCGTTTGGGAACAACCACACTATGTAGTGTTCTCCAAACTCTTTTTTCTTGACGATTAGAGTCTTTCCAGTGGATTCATTCATGTACCCTCGGTCATGGCTTAGACTTTTCCAGCCGTTTGGAGTTTTCAAAGGCAAGCCTCACGGTCAAGGTTCAATTGCAAGATGCATCAACGTGCGGTAGACACATTTCTTTCTTTGATTATGGGGCGTGTGTGAACTTTTGGAAGACATTATCGTGCTCGTCCTCTTTTCTTGCTTGGGCGTTATTTCTTCGGCGTGCCCACCCTTCTTTGCCGATAATGATTGTTGTAGCGGTTGTGCTCTTGGTGGTGGTTTCTTGCATTCTGGGGCCTCCTCTGTGTTCGGAGAAGCATTCTCGGCAGTAAACTGGTTTGCCCGCTGTAGGCTTGAATGGAACCATCGCAGTTTTTCCGCAGGTGGTGCATTTCGCTTCAAACATGGTTTTTTGCGACATTATATTCACCTCGATTAGTTCTAAGGGTAATTGAAAAAGTAAATTTCCAATTATCATCACTGAAGAAACCGCTCGCAAACATAAAGGTTGCCATCAGCAAAAGCGAAAAGCTCCACACATTTGACCCGAAATTTGTCCACGACCTGAGAATGCGCGGAATTAAGAAGAGGGACCTTTTTTAAGGTGAATCGTCAAACTGCACGTTCAGGATAGCCAATGTTGCCAGAAGCGCCTCTTCTGTACGGACCGTTTCAGTTCCTTGACCAGGCACTGTGTTTAAAACAAAATCTACTAAACTGTTCAGGTTCGCGCCTTCGTCTTTGGCAATCTCGTGTAATCCACGCGCCGGTGCCCCAAACAAAATAAGAATACTGTTTGCTTTTTTCCATTTTCGCCCAAGCTGCTCTAGTGCTTCTTGGAATGGTGTGGCGAACCTGGAGGTGGCTATCGTTAAATCAAAGCGTCGTTTTTCCAAAAATTGTTTCATCGGCTGTTCTTCTACCGAAACGTTGTAGCCCCAGTAATCAGGAATTTCGTTTACGTTTGCCAGTTGGACTTCTACGTGGTTAGTTATCTTGACGATCTTCGTTGTTATTCTCTGGTCAACGCGAACTTTGGCATGAAGCAATAGGGCGGGGTGTTCAGACCCAATGTCTATCAAATCGCCGTCTTTTGTTTTAGAAAGGACTATGCCTTCTCTGTACTCGCCTATATGCAGGTCGCGGATTTTTCCGCTTAAGGGGTGGTGAGGTGTGCGTAACGGCGGTAGAATTCCAGCGTACTGCAATTCAGGTTCGAGACCAAAGAGGCGTTTGCGAAGGTACTGTGGCGTTTCTATATATGTCAGTAACATGTCAATGAAGTCTAAGTCTCGTCTTTGGTTGGCTTTTGGATTATCTGCGTAAACTATGATTTCTTCTACGCGGAATATTGCGGCTGCACGTCCGATAAAGCCGATTTTTGAAGTTTTTTCGCGCAAATGCGGCGTGTCGGCGATTACTGATGCCGGGATCGCAACAGCCAGATAATTCTTAACTATATTTGTCACGTCCTTTGCTGATAAATTGCTGCTTTCGCGTAAGTTGAGGCTATAGAGTGAAAAATCAAATATAAACCTGCATACAGATAAGTTAACGGGGGAAAAATTGTCAAAGCCAATCTTGAACGATATTGATGGAATGCGCAAAATCGACAAAGCCGATATGCTTGGATTCTGCGTAAACGCCGCGACCCATTATAGGGAATCCGCAGAAAATGCCCAAAAAATAAAGTTTGACTACCCTGTTCCGGAGAACATAATCGTCGCTGGGATGGGTGGCTCGGCAATCGGAGGAGAACTTCTCAAAGACTACACACGCGCAACTGTTAAAGTTCCTGTGGAAGTAAGCAGAGAATACCATCTGCCCGCGTATGCAGACAAAAAAAGCCTTGTAATCTTGGCAAGTTACTCGGGAGACACTGAAGAAACCCTGAGCAGCTTGCTTGATGCGGTGAACCGGAAATGTATGGTTTTATGCGTCGGTTCAGGTGGAAACCTGATAAAATATGCGAAGAAACTGAGTTTGCCTTTTTTGCAGGTTCAAGGGGGAATGGCACCCCGTGCAGCCTTACCATATATGCTTCTGCCTTTGTTAACGTGCTTGGAAAAAATCGACATAACACCAAAATTTTCTGATGAGCTTTCGGAGGCAACTCGTATGTTGGGGAGAGTGAGTTGTGAAAACGCGCCAGAGAAGTCAGTTGAGGAAAACTTTGCTAAGAAACTTGCTCAAAACTTAAGCGACGCCTCCCCCGTGGTATACGGCTTTGGCATTTACCGTGGAGTGGCGCTACGTTTTAAGCAACAGTTCAACGAAAATGCAAAAGTCCCTGCTAGATGGGAAACCTTTAGCGAGCTCAACCACAACGAGACTATGGGTTGGGAAAACGCCAAAAAACTCGCTGAGTGCTACGCCATAATTTTCCTCAGAGACAAATTTGAGCCCAAGGAGATTCATAGCCGAATTGAAACCACCAAGATTTTGATGCAACCGAATTTGTCGAAGTTGTTTGAAGTTTGGGCTCAGGGAAAAAGCAACCTAGCAAAAATGTTCTCAACAATCCTTGTGGGGGATTTTTCAAGCGTCTACTTAGCCATGCTGCGAAAAGTGGACCCTACGCCTGTCAACACGGTAACTGTAATGAAAAAGAAGATTGAGCAGAATGGGGTAAAACGGAAGATACTTGAGGAACTAGAAAAAATAAGCGCTATATAGCGCTTAGCTATTTTCGACTATGAATTTGTTGAACGCTTCTTCGGCGGCTTCCAAAGTCAATGCCTGCGGCGGATGTTTAAACCCGTAAGCACAAATAGGCTCCAATGCGCCTATCTGTTTCTTGTTCAAAGCCAGTTTCATGGCCCGAACCACATCGAGAAGTACACTGCCCGCGTTTGGGGCGTCGACAGTGCAGAATTTGAGGTCAATTTGCATGGGTGCATTACAGAAGTAGGTGCCGCTGATCCAGAAGTAGCTATCACGTTTATTCTGAAGGAAATCCACGTAGTCCGTTGAGCCCGCAACTACATCCGTCTTGTAAGGCAGCGTTGAAGCGACCGATTCTGTTTTGATGGCTCGTTTCGTGTCCCGTGTTCTGTCCATGGTGTCCATGGATTCTGTTCCTCCGCCCACGTCTAGCTGGTAGGTTTCGGTGATTTTTACACCGTTCTTTGAGAGCAGCTGCAGGAGGGTCCTATGCAGGGCGGTTGACCCGACTTGGTCAACTAGGTCGTCGCCCACCAAAGGTAATCCTGCATCAGCGAATTTCTTTGCCCATTTTGCATCGCTAGCAATGAAGTTGGGCGTTCCGTTAACAAAAGCGCATTTTGCAGCTAAAGCCTGTTCCGCATAGAACTCTGAGGCTTTTGTTGCACCGCTGGGAAGCAGGTTAAGAACTATCTCTGCGCCAGATTGGCTAAGTATTTTGGCGACATCCACATCTTTTGCTTGGCTAATTTGAATAACGTTTTTAGTTGAATTGCCCACGCCGTCGAGAAGCGGACCTTTCTGCACGGTTACGCCCATCTTGGGAACATCGGCGACTTTTGGCGCATTATTTGGCTGGGAAAAAATGGCTTCAGATAGGTCTTTACCCACTTTCCGTTCATCTACGTCGAATGCAACGACTACTTGGATGTCGCTGGGGGTCAATCCGCCTAAGCTGAGGTTTCGCAGTCCAGTTAATGCTTGTTTCTTTTCGGGTTCGCCGTAGTACTGGATTCCTTGAATTATGGCTGAGGCACAGTTTCCCACACCGACTAATGCAATTTTTGTTTTTGGCAACTATTACGCCACCTTTATGTGGACATTTCTATTTGCAACTGTCTTATAAAAGGCTACGCTGCTTGAAGGGCAACCTCACTTATTATTGTCCGATAGAAAAGAAGCATTACATTTTCAAACTCGCCTTTATCCGGACCTCAGTTTTATGCGCCTCCTTTACAGTTAACTGCTCTGGGGGCAAAGACAATTTCACTCCAAAAGAAGAAGAAGCGCGTTTTTTCACTGTTTCTTCTTCTTTACCCTTAATCACCCATCTTTGGGCGATGTCGTTCTTTGAGTTTGACAAAACCTATAAGTGTCGTTGTAGAATTCAGTTATAGCAAAACGGTTTTATGGAGTAAGAAAAAATGAAGAATATTCTTTGTGCGTCACTCATGGTAGTTCTTTGCTTGTCATCGGTCTCGGTGATTGCATTAAATGTTAATGCGGCAGATTCGACTACGTCTTGGCCAATGTTCCATGTAGGAGTTACAGCTTCAACTGGTCCTAGTTCAAACCAAACCCTTTGGATCTACTCTACTGGCGAAAAATTGTGGTCTAGTCCGGCTGTTGAAGGTGGAATCGTTTATGTGGGTTCATTAGACAGTAAGGTCTACGCCGTGAACGCAACATCAGGCACTTCAGTTTGGAATTACACCACAGCTGGCCCGATATTTTCGAGCCCCGCAGTTTCGGATGGCATAGTCTACATAGGTTCTAATGATCATAACGTTTACGCTTTAAGCGCTACAGACGGCACAAAAATGTGGAACTTCACAACGGGTAAAGAAGTGCAATCTAACCCAATTGTGGCGAACGGAACTGTTTATGTAGGCTCAAATGATGATAAATTCTATGCCTTTAACGCTGCAACTGGAACTCTAATGTGGAACCTGACTACTGGCGGAGATGTGATTTCTACGCCCACCGTTTATAACGGCACAGTATACTTTGGTTCATACGACAAAAATGTCTACGCTTTAGATGCCGCTAACGGCAACCGAATATGGAATTATACAACTTCCGGCGTAATTGAATCCTCTCCCGCCATAGCAAACGGTGTCCTGTACATCGGCTCTTATGACAACATTACATATGCTTTAGATGCATCAACAGGCACGCAGCTTTGGAACGCTACCACGGGCTACGACCTCTGTGTGCAGGCTTCGCCAGTGGTTTCTGGTGGCCTGGTCTACACTGGCGGCTCATATGACCAAAACGTCTACGCATATAACGCTGTAAACGGAGCGTTAATATGGAATTTCACCACAGAGGGGGAAATCTTCACTGCTCCAGCTCTTGCAGGGAATGTTTTATACGTTAATTCCTTTGATAACAAAACCTACGCACTTGACGCTACGTCAGGGAAGTTTTTGTGGAGTTACCAGACAGGCGGCAATCTTTATTCGTCTCCTGCCATTGCCAATGGAATAATCTACGTGTCTTCGTACGACAACAAAATCTACGCGATTGGGCAAAGCCCAAGTCCAACGCCGTCGCTTTCGACATCACCGGGTTCCTCAGTTACTCCATTGCCCACAGCGGCAACTTCATCAACACCGCCCACAAGCACCTCATCAAACAACACGTATTACATAATCGCGGCGACGATTATAATTATCATAGTAGTTGCAGTAGCTGTTATAGCGTTAAGTAGACGACACAAGTAAAACATCAAAACACAACGCCTCTTTTTTTGGAATAATATTATCTTTTTTATATGTCTAAAGTGGTTTGCTGGCTGGAAAGGGTCAGGTCCCCTTAGTAAGCTTTAATTTGCAAGAGGCATCTAAGCTAAAAAGGGTCGAAGCGAAATTGAGCGACGAATGTAAAAGTAACAAATTACCCTGTGACAAATTTACAGCCCTTAACGAGTTGGCTCGACGTAGGGGCTTTTACTGGAATTCGTATGAGATCTACGGCGGCGCAGGCGGATTTGTAGCCTACGGTCCATTGGGTAGCCGTTTGAAGCAGAACATCGAAAATAAACTCAGAGAATTATTCGTTAAGCAAACTGGTATTCTCGAGATGGAATCCTCTGTAATCACTCCGGGGAAAGTCTTTGAGGCTTCAGGTCACGTTGACCATTTCAAGGAACCTATGGTGGAATGCGTCAAGTGCAACAAACGTTTCCGGGCCGACCACCTACTTGAGGAGTATGCGAAGATATCGTCAGTGGAGGCTGAAAAAATGACTCTTGACGAAGTTCAAGCCGCTATAGAGAAGAATGGTATTACATGCCCTGACTGCGGCGGAGGCTTCAGAGCACCACAGCAGTTCTTAACCATGTTCATAACCACTATTGGCCCTTATTCAGGTGCAACAGGCTACGGGAGACCTGAAGCGGCGCAGGGTATATTCGTAGAGTTTAACCGTTTATACTCGGCTGCACGCGAGAAGCTTCCATTTGGTGTTATCCAGATAGGTCATGCTTTGCGCAACGAGATTTCACCTAGACAGGGATTAATTAGGCTGCGTGAATTCACAATATGTGATTTGGAGTTTTTCTTTGACCCAGAAGAGCCATGCTGCCATCTGCTTAAGGACGTGGAAAACGAGACACTACCTATTGTGCTTTGCGAGAAGAGAGAAAAGAACTGCGAGGACATAACCAATTTCACAGTTCGCGAAGCTCTGGATAAAAAAATAGTTCGCAGCGAATGGCAAGCCTTCTTTATGGCAATGGCGAAAAAATTGTTGATGGAAATTGGTGTACCAGCTGAGAAGCAACGCTTTATTGAAAAACTCCCTTGGGAGAAAGCACATTACAGTAGCCAGAGCTTTGACCAAGAAGTGCTCCTTGAAAGGTACGGCTGGACAGAAGTTTCAGGCCACGCATACCGCACCGACTTCGATTTGAATTGCCACATGAAAGCCAGCGGTACCGACATGCGAGTCTTCAGAGAGTACGAAAAACCGGTTGAAACAGAGAAGCTTGTGGTGAAACCTATTATGGCGCAGATGGGTCCAGCGTTCAAAAAGGACGCCGCCAAAGTTGGCGAATTGCTTTCTAAAACCGATCCAGAAACAGTTTTGGCATCTTTAAAGAAAGACGGCTGCTACATGGTAGAAAACTTCAAGGTTCTTTCCGATTATGTTCAAATTGCTCCCCAGAAAGTGGTCGTAAGGGGCAGGCGTTTTGTGCCGCATGTAGTGGAGCCCAGTTTCGGCTCAGATAGACTCTTCTACGTCGCGTTGGAGTATGCCTACGGCCTCAAAGATGACCGCGTTCTCATGAGTTTTCCAAGAAGCATCGCACCCACGCAGATTGGAGTTTACCCTTTAATGAGTAAAGATGGTTTGGCGGAGAAGGCACAGGAAATTCAAAAACATCTGATGCAAGAAGGATTCTCAGTTGAGTTTGATGAAGCAGGCTCCATAGGTAGGCGCTATGCACGCGCCGACGAAGCAGGAATTCCTTTGGGGATAACAGTAGACTACGACTCCTTAAGTCAAGGCACAGTCACTATTCGCGACCGTGATTCGTGGCGACAGGTTAGAAGCCAAATTGCAGCGTTGCCTGATCTCCTGAACAGGTATTTCCAGGGAAAGATAAACTTTGAAGACTTAGGCAGTTTAGTGGAAAGCTGAAGGGTTAGCTTTTTTAATACACCCGCGCACTACAATTCAAAGCAATCAGCGATGATAATGGACGGGAAATGAACATTGGTGCTTCCAGCAGAAACCGAAGAACGCGTCAAACGTCGCGCTTTAACCGCGTGTCAAGATAATTTACGTAAGGTGCTGGAGGTCACCCGAAAGATTCCCTTAATGGCTGAACACTTCGCAAGAGGCGACAAGGTGTCAGCCAGACAACTTTTCAGCGAAATCAAGAAAGGCGAAGAAGAAGTCATCAAAGCCAGACAATTGGTCAGCCAGGAACTGGCAGAGATAGGAGCCATTCTCATGAGCCGAGAAGACTTCCTCAGATTCACAACCTTAACAAGTGAAATTGCAGATTTCTCAGAAGGCATAGCCTTTTACCTAGTCGAAATAATGGAGCACAACTGGAATGTCCCAGCAGATATACGTAAAGATCTGCAAAACCTCGCAGATGCGGTTTTAGATACAGTGCTTAAACTCAGGGAAACCATGATGATGCTCAGCTATGGCTCAACCAAAACTTTGGAGAAAGCTAAGGACGTAGAAATTGCCGAGAGAATCGTGGATGACCATTACCGCATGTTAACGATAAAGGTTCTAAGCAGCAAACTTGACTTGCCCGTGTTGTTCATAATGAGGGATGTTCTGCAACTTTTGGAGAATTCCGCGGATAAAGCTGAAGATGCCGCCGATGCTGCCCGACTGCTCTCATTCATAATGTAACCGTTTGGGCGGCGAAATTATGTCTGAAAATCCTCGGAAAATCCAAGTTGAACTGCTCGAAAACTTCTTAGTTGTTTGGGATACAACAGAGGGTTCGCTTCTTTACAAGAACGGTTACTATGGCAAACCTTTGGGCATCGCCAAGCCGAAGGTTCCTGAGTTTAACGTGCCGCTGATTCTGGATTTGATGGAAGGCGTGTACCTCGCGGAAAAAGGCACAGTTGCTATTTTTGAAGGCTCCGGAAAACGCAAGGTAGGCTTAACGAAGCTTAAACAAAAAGCTAAACAGTTGTATGAAGAGTTTGACGAGAAATATGTTGTTTACCAAGACTTGCGGGAGAGCGGCTTAATTGTTACCCCAGGCATTAAGTTTGGATGTGATTTCGCCGTTTACAAGTATGGTCCAGGTGTAGAACATGCACCTTACATGGTATCAGTTAAAACTGCCACTGCGAGTATTTCGGCAACTGAAATCGTGAAAGCGGGGCGATTGGCGACGACGGTTCGGAAACGCTTCATCATCGCAGTGCCAGGCTTGGGTAACGAGAAAGTCAAGTATCTTATTTTTAAATGGTTCAAAGCGTAAGCGTCAGTTCAAAGTGAGGGTTTGGTTCTTAAAGTCTCCTCGCACTTGTTGATGAGGGAATATTTTTGACGCCGTCAAAGTACTGCCTTCTTCTACGGCCACATCGTCAGCTATTACTGAAACCTCGGTTATCTTTGTTGGTTTTCGCATGCTTGAAAATATTGTTGTGTGTCTACCGACGATGCTATCACGTATCTCAGCGTGTTCCCCGATTGTTGCACGGTCCATTATGGCGGAGCTTTCCACTATAGTGCCTTTGCTGATGTGAGTAAAGTTGTCAATGCAAGAGTTTACAATTTTTACGCCGTCGTCTATTTCGCAGTGTCTTCCGATGAGGACAGCGCCTTCGATTTCTATTTTGCCTTGCTTAATCTTTCGGACAATCTCTTGGCGTCTTTTTGCAGCGTCGTTGCTATCGCCTTGAACCCAAATCTGCTTATCATGGCTGATTCTTCCGCCGAAGTCTGTGAGCATTTTGAAGCCACCATGCAGCAGGTTTTTCATAGCGTCCAAATAGTTCTTCGGAGTGCCTACATCGAACCAGCTGCCCGTCAAAGTGTAACCGTAAACTGGGCGTCCCGTCTGCGTCATATATGGGATGAAGTCGTAGCCAAAATCTAGACGATGTTTCTGCTCGACTATGTCTTTGATTCCTTTTTCTTTGAAGACCTTCTTTATTTCAGGTGAAACCACGTACAAACCTGTGTTGGCAAGGTTGCTAGGTGCATCCTTTGGCAGGGGTTTCTCGACGAAACATTTGATGCGGCAGTTTTTGTCTATGTCTGCTATGCCTAAGCCTTCTACGTTGTCGACTTCGCGGAGCACGATAGTCATAAGGGCACTTTTTTCGCGGTGAAACTGCATGATATCTCTTACGTTGATATCGAAAATGTTGTCGCCTTGAACAGCGAAAACCGGAGTTCGAACTTCGTAGTAATCCATGTTTATTCTCGCGGAGTCGGCACTTCCAATGTCAGCCACGTTGGGCTGGTACTTTATGTGAATTCGCGGTTTAATGTTGTACCTCGCGCTGAAGCCGTAACCTGATTCGAAGTAGTCGTAGAGGTCGCGATAGTTGGTGTAGCCTTTTACACCAAATATGAAGTGGCGTATACCCTGGTTTGCCAGTGATAAAAGAGAAAATTCCACCAGAGGCCTATTCAGCAGGCGGAGGCAGGCTTTGCTGGTTTCCGCTGTGAGGGGTAACAGGCGGGTAGCTTTGCCGCCTACCGGGATTATGACCCGGATTCTATCGGGAGCGTAGTTATCTCCCAAGAGGGGCGCGTAGTTGTCGCTCAAATTTTTCACCCACGAATATTGATAGTACTCTTGTTCGGGATGTAATAACCCTTTTTGAACAGTTCAGAACGCGACTTACCATAGAAATTGAAAAACGCAGATACTCGGATGGTTATTTTTGTTCTAATATGGCTTTTAGGGTTGCGGCGTTGTTGTGTTCAGTGTCTCTCGCGGAATAAACGAGCGTTATCGTGCTTCTTTCTTTTTCAATTTTCTTAATCTGATCGGTTAGAACACGCTTAGTTGAAAGTTCTTTTTCGTATCTTTTTTGGAATTCTTCCCATTTCTCAGGTTCATGACTAAACCATTGCCGCAGTTCGTTGCTGGGTGCGACCTCTTTCATCCATAGATCAAGTGCGGCTTTATCTTTAGACATGCCTCTTGGCCACAGGCGGTCAACAAGTATGCGGAAGCAGTCATTTTTGTCGGGTGGGTTGTACACTCGTTTGATTTTTATCAAAAAGTCCACAGTTATAGTTACTCTTGCAAGTTCTTATATTTTTTCAAAAGCTAGCTTCCAAGGAGTCTTATGGTGAGTTTTATAACTCTGTGTTTAAACCTTAAAGGTACAGGGCAAGGTTACAGATGGGTATGGACAAGCTGGGCGGTTTTGTGCGACTGATGCGGCCAGTCAACTGCGTTATGATGGGTTTCGCCGTGTTAGTTGGTGCGGTTCTTGCGAGCCCTAAACTTGAAAGCATACTCTGGGCTAATGTTCTGTTTGGTTTCCTGACGGGTTTTTCTTTCTGCGCAGCCGCCATGGTCATAAACGACTACTACGATCGCAAGATTGACGCTATTAATGAGCCGTTGCGCCCTATCCCTAGCGGCTTAGTTAAAGCGAAAGAGGCGTTGGCGTTTATGACTGTATTGATAGTTGTGGGTTTTGTCTTCGCCATGCTAGTTAGTCCGCTGTGTTTCTTGGTGGCGGCTGTCTCTCTGGTCATAACTGGAGCTTATCTCACGGTGGGGAAGCGAAGCGGGCTACCTGGGAACTTCTTGGTAAGCGCTTGCGTCGCTACTCCATTTATCTACGGAAGCGTCACGGCCATAGGCACGGTGGGATTAAACGTAGTGCTTTTCGCTGCGATGGCTTTCCTTTCGAACACAGGCAGGGAAATTACCAAGGGCATAGTGGATGTGAAAGGCGACAGCGCTGAGGGAGTGAAAACGCTTGCAGTGCGATTTGGAGAAGGAAAAGCCGCAGTTTTCGCCGTACTGTTTTTTGTTTCCGCTGTGGCTTTGACGCCTGTTACTTGGCTTTTAGGTTTGGTTGGATTCTGGTTTGTGCCTTTCGTATTGGTGACAGATGTTGGGCTCGCGGTTTGTTCGGCGATTCTGCTGCTGGATCATTCGCGGGAGAAAGCCCGAAGAATCAAGAACGTTGTTCTACTGCTGTTTTTGGTGGGCTTGCTCGCGTATGTTTTCGGCGTTTTCAGATAATACCTGAGAAGGCTAATTTAGAGTGTTAAGTTCCGCGACCTCAGACGAGAAAACAACCCAATTCTAAAACTAAAAGGCAACAATTTGTTTTTTCAATAGATAGTTTTTATGAAATGTTAAATTTTTCATGTTTTTGTTTATTACTCCATGCATTCACCTCAGGGTTTAGTTGATATCGGCATCGTCCAACATAGCCTCTGACTCCACGTATATACCTCCATGATTTAGGTATGTTAACAATGCATAAGTACGTCCCCCGCTGAATCAACGTCTAGAGGATGTTAACATGTCTGAACGCTTTGCCAAAAAATGGGAGAGCAAAAGAGAAGAAAACTCACTAGTACAAACAATACGCGGAACAGTACAACCCCAACAACCCCTCAAGCCACGCTTAGATTTCGCCGTTAGAAAACTGGATTTACAAATTAACAAACTCGACCAAGCCAACGAAAGATTCACCCAGAAAGACAAGGCACTCTTCGGCAAACTAGTTGACGCATACGCAAAACATGACACAGCACACGCAAATATTTACGCTAACGAATTAGCTGAAGTTCGTAAAATGGCAAAACTAACAATGAACGCAAGACTCGCATTAGACCAGGTTTCCCTGAGAATAAAGACGGTAACTGAATTCGGCGACATCGTGCACACCTTGGGTCCAGCAATTGGCGTACTTCGCAGTGTCAGCGTCGGAATGTGCGGCGTCTTACCCGAGGCAGAAAACGAACTTGGCGAAATCGGCAATATGCTTAGCGGTTTAATGTTCGATGCAGGAACAACCTGTGGGTCATCATTGAACTTCAACAACGTCAACGAGGACGCAGCGAAAATCTTGGATGAAGCAGCAACAGTTGCAGAACAGAAGGTCAATGCAAACTTCCCAGACTTGCCCCCAGGTATGCCCTCAGGCGCAGCAAATCAGAAATCAAGAAGCTAAACCGTTCTCTTTTAGTCTTCTACCTTCCATCCTTTTTCTTTCTTGCTTTTAGAATTTGTGTTGCCACATTATTTTGCTTCGTTTTCCATCGACGGTGCGTTCTCTTCGCCCAGTCAACTCTTTAACATCTATAACTACGCAGCAGGCTTCCCGAACGCGTTTGCGGTCGAAAACTTTGCCGCCGTCCTCAACGGGTTTACGGTAGATTTCCTTATACTTGGCATGTAAAGCTTGAAAGAAAAGCCAAATCGCTTCCTCATCTTTTTCAATCCGTGCCGTGCCACTTGCAATGACGCTGTCGTAGTCCAAGTGGCAAAGCGCGTCATAGTGGTAACCCACTTCACCTGTGTACTCGTCAACTTCGAAGCAGCAATGCGGGTTCTTTTCAATGAGGTCGAGTTTTTTGCCTGTCCAGTCGCAATGAAAACCGATTTTGCCAGGCAAGTAGGCGTAGTTTAGGGGAATTATGTAGGGAATTGAGTCGTCGTTAAGTGCGAGCCTGCCTACTTCGGCGCCTTTGAGAATCTGTTCCATTTCGCCTAGCCCACTTTTGATGAGTTCGTTTTCCTTCATCTTTGCACGCTCCAAACTTGGATAATTCAATGTTGTCTGGATCGGTTTAAGTTTTGCTTGAGTAGCCTGCTAAATCAATGATTCACCCAAAATAGTATTGACAAACAGAGCTAATCATCTTGACAGCAGGTTCAAACCGAGTCACCCCCGGGAATCAGCAAAGCCCTCAGTCTGGGGTTTTCTGCAACGCTAAAGTCCATGCCAAAAAGCCTGTTCTAAGAATTGGACTTATATTCCTCCTGCGCCCAGAATATAATTGCAAGGGGTCTCGCTGATTGAACCAGGAACAAGAAAAGGAACTTGAATACGCCTTACGTGGCAAAGCTTGGAAAGTTTACTGGTACTTACTCAAAAACGGCACTCCTCAGAGCGTCCGGGAGGTCCAGCGTGCCCTCCGCTTCAGCAGCCCGAGCGTAGCAAACCATCACCTTGAACAACTTCGCGAGTTGGGTTTAGTTGAGAAGCAGGAGTTGGGTGGACATTACTTCCTAGTTGGCGACGTGAAAATTGGGGTTTTGCGGCATTATGTAAAGTTGGGTAAAGTTTTGTTTCCAAGGTACTTTTTCTATGCTGCATTCTCCACTACGTTCTATTTGGCTTATTTGTTGCTGTTTGTTCAGGGTTTAACGCGGGATAGCCTGTTTGGCATCTCGTTTGGAGCTTTCGTGTGTATAGTGTTCTGGTATGAAGCAGCACGCGTTTGGGCTATGCGCCCGTACTAAATGCTGGAACAGCCTGTACTCAGGCTTAGCATAAAATAAACTCATAGTAATGTATAAGACAGGTGAAAAATAATGGTCCAAAACCAAGTAAGAAAAAAAGC
This sequence comes from Candidatus Bathyarchaeota archaeon, assembly GCA_963760905.1. Lineage (GTDB taxonomy): Archaea > Thermoproteota > Bathyarchaeia > Bathyarchaeales > Bathycorpusculaceae > JADGNF01. The sequence goes on along the minus strand of CAVXEQ010000001.1, from coordinate 202,571 downwards.
GCCAATTTACGGCTTAGTCGGAATTCTTGCAGCCATAGTTCTCGTTGCAATGATCTACAGCTACGGCACAACTCCTCTGATTTCTCCTAATCCTTCACCAATGGTGAACAGCACTCCGAATCCGTCGCCCTCGCTGAATTCGAACACGCCAGGAACCTCAGCTGAAACGGGAACCCTACCTGCAGTTAATTCTGATGTTTCGCCTCTTCAAACTTTCCAGTCGTACAATGACATTCAAAACTTCGTTGCAAACAACAGCAACAACGGCAACATCTACTGGGTGAGACCTGGAACAACAGACGTATCTGCGCCAGTTCCCTCTACAGCTCCAACGGCGGTTCCAGCCCCAGCGCCAACAACAGCACCAGCACTTTCGGGAGTTACCGGTCAAACAACTACAGCCACCTCAGGAAAAGATGCTTCAGGCACCGACTATTCCCAAACGAATATTCAAGTAGCTGGAGTAGACGAAGCTGACAACGTGAAAACTGACGGCAAATACATTTACCTCATAGCAAACAACACAGTTTACATCATGAATGCAGGCGCCTCCAACCCGCAAGATGCCAAAGTAATTGCAAAAGTCTCCAGTGGAGATAGTTCGTACATGTCTGGAATTTACTTGAGCCAAGACGGCAACGAGCTAGCGGTACTCGGCACCCAATACACACCTTACATTTCAAACAGCAAAGATTCCTTAATTTTGCCTCCGTACTGGAGCGGTAGCACAACCTTCGTTAGAGTTTACGACGTCGCTGACAAAGCGAATCCGGTACTGTCGAGAAACTTTACGATGAGCGGCAATTACGTCAACTCCCGAATGATAGGCAACTACGTTTATGCCATAATCACTGAAAGCGTCAGCGTCGGCAGCAATGGAACAGTTAACCTTCCCATAGTTTTCGCAGGAACAGATGCATCCAACGTTGCACCAACCAGAATACTCTACATACCCACACCAGAAACCTACTACACTTACACCACAGTTGTCGGCTTAAACATACTGGACAGCGCGCAGCCGCCAGCAAACACGACAATAATGATGGGCGGAACCAGCGAGATGTACGTCTCAGCAAGCAACATCTACATAACCACCCCAACATGGTATGACTCGAACCAAAACACCAACATATACCGCATAAGCATAAATCAAACTGCCATAGCGGCGCAAGCCAAAGGCGCAGTTGTCGGATCACCGATTAACCAGTATGCCATGGATGAATTCAACGGATACTTCCGCATCGCCACAACTACTTGGATTCAGGATAATGCAACCACAAGCGACGGAGCCGTCTTCCAAGTGACCCGACAAGTAAACAGCATATACGTTCTGGACTCTGCCTTGAACGTTATGGGTAAACTGGAGAAGTTCAAGATGGACGAAAACCTCTACGCCGTTAGGTTCATGGGCGACAAATGCTACGTGGTAACTGCCAAGCAAACAGACCCATTCTTCGTCATAGACATGAGCAACCCGGCTGCCCCCAAAATCGCAGGCCAACTTAAGATTCCAGGCTACTCAAGCTTCCTTTACCCGATGGATGAAACCCACATAATCGGTTTGGGCAAAGAAAACGGCACTGTAAAGCTGTCTCTCTTTGACGTCTCAAATGTTAACGCTCCTACAGAAATTGCGAAATATACCGTTGACGCCAGTTACTCTGACTCAAACGCCCTCTATGATCCGCATGCCTTCCTGTTTGACGCAGCAAAACAGATGCTGGTTATTCCAGTTTCAATAAACGATATGCCAATAATTATGCCACTACTTCCAGGATCAACTCAGAGTTCAGCTGGAGCTACTGCAAAAACTCCCAACTATTGGCAAGGTGCATACATCTTCAACGTTAACGCCGACAGCGGTTTCACACTAAAAGGCACCGTAACCCAAATTGACAGCACAACCACACAGAACAGCGATTCATACTGGATGAGCAGCAACTATTGGATAAACAGGTCCCTGTACATCGGCAACACGCTCTACACCTTTAGCAACGCCAGAGTGCAGTTGAATAGCCTCACCGACTTTGGGTTGATAGCCAAGATAGATCTGTAAAATAGACTCTCAACTTTCCAACCTTTCTTTTTTTGTTTTCTTTCCATATCAGTCGTTTTGTGTTTCTTGTAAAAGTGGCTTCTTTTTTTGAAGGGTTACCGCTTGAAGCCGCTTGTGAGTTCTACAAAAAAGTGCAGTCTTCCGAATGAGATAAAGCATCCGTACTAAGTGCTGGAACAAGGTGTACTCATGCTTAGCATAAAATAAACTTGAGGACTAAGCGTAATCAAGCTAAAAAGGTGAAAAACATGGCACAAAAAGAAGCTACGAAAAAAACTCGGATCTACGGCTTAATCGGATTACTTATAGCCGTTATGCTTGTCGCAACTGTCTACAGCATCGGAACCACCCCTAATCTTCTATCGCCTTCTCCCAGCGTGAACGCCACGCCTAATAGTTCGCCATATCCCTCCTCTACGAACTTTCCATCAAACTCGCCCGAGCCCGAAGTTACACCGATGAAAACTTTTACGTCATATGATGAACTCAAGGAGTTCCTTAACCAAAGTTCGTCAAAAAACAGTTATGCATTTGGGGCTAATGATGAATTCCGCATCACCGAGAGCACTTTGCCTCCGTTATCAAACGGGGCCCCAACGTCGGTACCAACCGCCGCGCAGAGTTCAGACACAAAAGAGTTCTCTACCACCAACATCCAAGTTGCAGGCGTTGATGAAGCTGACACTGTAAAAACCGATGGCAATTACCTCTATGTCATTGGCAACAACAGCCAAGTCGTTTACATCATGGACGCGAACCCGCAAAACGCGAAAGTCATCGCAAAGATTTTCCTCAACAACACCTACATCTCCGGCGTTTACCTGAGCAATGACGGAAGCAAACTCGCGGTAGTCGGCAACCAATACATACCCTACGACTACTTCCAGAAGGCGGACCTCGGCGGCTACGCCATACTGCCCATGCCCTACTATAACAGCGGCTCCTCCTTCGTGTATGTCTACAACATCGCCAACAAAGCTAACCCCGTTCTTTCCCGCAACTTCACAATGACTGGCAACTACGTTAACAGCCGCCTCATCGGCGACTACATTTATGATATCGTCACCGAAACCGCCATCTTAAACAACGGCATCATAAACCTGCCAACCGTGTTCTCTGGACCCACCGCAATTAGCATTGCACCCAACAGAATCTACTACGACAACATCTCGGACACCTACTATAGCTACACAACAATAGTCAACCTAAACATCATGAACGATGCCCTACAACCCTCTAACAAGACAATTATGATGGGCGGCGCAGGCACCATCTACGTCTCCGAAAGCAACATCTACATCACGTACCCAATCACAACTTACAAGCCTGTTCCTGTCGCCACACCAGCAGCGCAAGACAAGAATGGAACTGACGTCACCTTCCTGCCGATGCCCATAATGTGGCAGCGGCCAATCTGGCAGGGAACAGCAATCTACCGCATCCACATCTTCGCGGGCGACATGTCCTTCGCAGCCCAAGGCAACGTCACTGGCAGCGTGATGAACCAATACAGCATGGACGAAAGCAACGGGTACTTCCGCATCGCGACGACTAGCTACGACTACACCAACGACGATTACTGGTCCGGAACGCAGCAGAACAATGTGTACGTGCTGGACCTGTACCTTAACACCGTCGGCAAACTGGAGAATTTGGCCAGCGGCGAAACCCTGCACGCAGCTCGATTCATGGGCAACCGCTGCTATCTCGTTACCTTCCAGCAAGTTGATCCATTGTTCGTTGTGGACTTAAGCAAACCCACCGCGCCTAAGGTCTTAGGCAACTTGACGATACCCGGCTACTCGGATTTCCTGCAGCCCTACGACGCAACGCACCTGATCGGCATCGGCCAAGATGTTAATGCCAGTATCGACGCAGACAAAGTTCACGAGCAAGGAGCTGTCTACTACACCGCCGTGTTGGGCTTAAAAGTGTCCCTGTTCGACGTCAGCGACGTTTCTCATCCAGTTGAAATGTCAAAAATAGTCATAGGCGACCGCGGAACCACAAGTGAAGCCCTCAACGACGCCAAAGCTATCCTGTTTGACGCGAGCCGCAACCTTTTGGTGTTGCCCGTTGACCTGTACCTGACGCCGAATAAAACCTCCATTCCAACACCCACAGCAACTGCCACTGCTGTTGCGCTACCTACTGGAAAAGACAACTCAGGCATAGCAATCCCTCTGCCTATGCTGCCTGTGGAAGATTACAGTTACCCGCAGTTTGTGTGGCAAGGCGCCTACATATTCAACATCGACCTCGTCCATGGCATCACCCTAAAGGGCAATGTTACGCAGATGGACAACGCCGCAGCCTTGATGGCGAACCCCTCGCTGGCGGTAATAAGCAGCTACCCGTGGGTGGACGGAAACCACTTCATCACCCGCTCGCTCTACATCGGCAATGTGCTTTACACCTTCAGCCAAAGCAGAGTCCAGCTTAACAGTCTGACCGACTTCGCGCTGCTAGCCAAAATCGACCTGTAAACTAAAACCCACTCTCCTTTCTTTCTTTTTGTCTTTTTTTTATTGTTGGGTAACTGTGACGCGTCTTACAATAGTTGCCTTAGCGATCACAACAAGTGTGCCGTGGCTGGTGGGATTCTGATTATTGCAAGCGTCGACTACAGTTCAGGTTCGGTACTGGTTCAAAACAGTCAAATCGGGCAATTTAAAGTGGGGCTAACTCTGTTAGTTGACAAAATTATAGGCGTAGCCTTTGTTGCCTGGTTTTACGCTTTTAGAGATAAGAATCCATTTTTTAGAAGACGCCCGCGCCCGTGGTGGCCTATTCCATTAGCTAAAAATCAACTCTAAATTTTGGAACTCCCAGCTTAAATAACCGTGTCAGGCAATCTTAGGTTAAGATGGGGATCTCGGAAAAGTTACGGGGAAAAAACGCTGTCCTCTCAGGCAACTTCCTAATCCTCATTATAACCTGGATTCTGATGTATAGCACTCAGCCCATATCAGACACATACTCCAGCCTTTACTACCTTAGTTTGGGCGCGACGCCGTTTCTGCTGTCGGTTATGTTTTTTGTGGGTTCGTTGGCTATCGCGTTTGTGCAGTTCCCAGGCGGATACCTCGCTGACAAACATGGCAGAAGATGGCTCGTTGCCACCATGTCGTTTGGGTTAGCGTTAGGTTACCTGTTTTTCATTTTAGCGCCTTCATGGGAGTTCATAGTCATTGGCATGGTTGTTCAGAACTTCTGCTTACTGTATATGCCCGCGTTGATGGCCCTGATGCTGGATTCGCTGGAACCAAACAAACGTGGTACGGGCCTGAATTTTCAGTCTGTTCTTTTGTCGCTGATTTCTTTGCCTGCGCCTCTCATCGCGGCCGCCATAGTCTTGGTGAATGGCGAGTATGTTTCGCCGCAATCTGACTTTGGCATGCGGATAACTTTCACGATAGTTTTGGCGGCTTATCTGGTGGCTGCTGCTTTACGGTTAAAACTGAAAGAGACGCTTCCCGCCAACGGGAACGAAGGTCGCCCCAAGATTCTGCTGGCTTTTCGCGAGTACCCCAAAGTTGTCCGCGAAAGCTGGCAGGTCTGGGGTAAAGTGCCCAAATCAGCGTTCTACCTGTTCTTGACCACCATAGGCATAAACAGTTTGGTTGCGGGTTGCCAGATTTTCTTTGTCATCTACGCCACAAGCGTTTTAGGTATAACTGGCGCTCAGTACGCAGTCGTCATGGCTTTGATGTATCTAAGCATCGCCCTCCCTGCTCTACTGGCGGGTTTCAGGATGGATATTCGAGGCAGAAAACGCTTCCTCGTGTTGGGTTATGTGCTGTATATTCCAGCGATGCTGTTGTTTGTAGTGGCAAACTTCTACCTGCTTCTGGTTTCGTTCTTCCTGTTCGGCTTAGGTAACATGCTCCGTGTAAATAGCAGTCAAGTCTTGCTGGGCGATTTGATTCCGCGTGATTTGCGTGGCAAGGCAGTTGGGTTCTTACAGTTCTTCCTGTATTTGGCGCAGGCTTTTGTGTATCTACTGGTGGGTTTCTTGTATTCGTATGTGGCGTCTTGGTTGCCATTTGTTCTGCTTGCCGCTGCATCGGTGCCCTTGGGGTTAGTTGTCATATTCAAGATTTCTGACCCCGAAAACAAAGAAATTTAAGAAACCGACGCGTTGCGAGGTTTCTTGCCATAATTGCTCCGCTTTCCCTTTATAGGGAACAGAATTTACAAAATATTGTGACAGGGAAACTAAAGATGGAAAAACAGTTCAAAACGCAAATTGAAGACTTCACAATTCGGTTTGCCGGGGAAAAAGACACAGGCACAATTTTTGAAATGGTCAAAGAGTTAGCTGAATATGAAAAGTTGCTGGACAAACTGGAGGCAACAAAAGATCTAATAGCGGAATCGTTGTTTCAACGCAAAGTTGCCGAAGCGCTGATAGGTGAATACAAGGAGAAAACAGTTTGCTACGCGATTTTTTTCCACAACTTTTCAAGTTTCGTTGGGCGTCCGGGCATCTTTATTGAGGACATCTACGTAAAACCTAAGATGCGAGGAAAAGGCTTTGGCAAAGCTATATTTTCGTTCATAGCGAAACTTGCGGTGGAAAGAATATGTGGACGGCTGGAGTGGACTTGCTTGGATTGGAATGAGCCGTCAATTGCTTTTTACAAGAAAATGGGCGCCACAGCTATGGATGAATGGACAATATATCGGGTGGCGGGAAAGAAGCTGCAGAAGATGGCTAGCGAATTCTAGTTTAGGAAGTTTAAAATAGACAGGCACTTACGTTTGAGAACAGAACTTACGAATCAAAGGTTGATGCGAATGACTCTGGTAAAAATCCGCGAAATATTGGATGGAAAATGCGCCGACACAAAAGTCACGATACGCGGTTGGGTTTACCGCAAACGGGAAGGAAAAGAACTCATTTTTCTCGTTGTAAGAGATTCAAGCGGCTTTGTACAATGCACAGTCAAGAAAGCGGCTGTTGCTGCCTGGGCTGAAGCTGAAAAACTGACCATTGAATCTTCTCTTATGCTTGACGGCATTGCTAAGCCAGATAAGCGGGCTCCGGGCGGATTTGAGATCGCTGCGGAAGCCATCTCAATCGTTGGGTTAGCTGAAGTTTTCCCTATTTCAAAAGACAAAAGCGAAGAATTCATCCGGGATATGCGACACCTGTGGCTTCGCAGTCGCAAAATGAACCTTGTAATGAAAGTTCGTGGAGAAGTGTTAGAGTATACACGTGAATATTTTAAGAAGACGGGTTACACAGAGGTTTCGCCGCCAATGTTTATTTCCGCGGCAGTTGAAGGCGGCTCTACTCTTTTCGGTTTAAAGTATTTTGATCAGGATCTGTATTTGACGCAGAGTAGCCAACTGTACCTAGAAATCCTCATCTACAGTTTGGAGCAGGTTTACTGCATTGCTCCTTCGTTCCGTGCCGAGAAAAGCCGGACCATAAGACACCTAACCGAGTATTGGCATATGGAAGCAGAATGGCCCTTCGCCGACATGAACGATCTCATGCGGTTTGAGGAGGGACTCATGGAACATGTTTGCAAACGCGTTTTTGAGAATTGCCAGAAGGAATTTGCAGAGTTAGGCGCAGACATTAACAAACTTACTGCGGTTAAGGCTCCGTTTCCAAGAATAACGTACGCTGAAGCAATCGAAAGGCTCAAAGTAAAGAACCCCGACCTGAAGTGGGGCGACGACTTAGGCTACGAAGACGAAAAAGTTTTAGCAGAAGACTTCGGCAAGCCATTCTTTGTTTACGATTACCCGACGGCGATTAAGGCGTTTTACTGCAAAACCTATCGTGACCACCCTGAGGTGGCGTTGTCAGTTGACATGATGGTGCCACGCATCGGCGAGATAAGCACTGGCGGGCAACGTGAAGAAGACAAAGAAATGCTCATTGAACGCATGAAAGCGCAGGGTCTGAAACCTGAAGACTACGAATGGTACCTAGACCTGCGCCGCTACGGCACGGTTCCGCATGTAGGTTTTGGCATGGGCTTGGAGCGGTTGCTCACGTGGATGCTGGATTTGGAAAACATTTTAGATGCGATTCCGTTCCCCAGAACTACACGCAGGTTCTACCCATGAGAAAAATGTTGCTTGAGCAGGTTTAAGCGTAGCCTGCAAAAGACTCAAGCTTCAACTGCTTCTCGGGTAAACCTAATTCTTTCATGAGGTTCGTCATTGCAGTTACCATCCCCGGTGGACCACATGCATAGAAGACGCGGTCCTTAAAGTCAGGGATTTCTTTCTTAACCAATTCAGCAGTTATGTTTCCCACCGAGGATTTCCATGTATCATTGGGTTCGTTCACCGTGAAGACTAGTTTGATGTTTTTGTTTTGTTTTTTCATTTCTTCAAATTCATCTTTGAAGGCTAAGTCACCTGGAGTGCGGCAGCCGTAAAACAAAGCTATATCCGTGTTTAAGCCCATGTCCGTGCAGTACTTTATGATGCTTCGGAAAGGAGTAATGCCTATGCCTCCCGTTAGGAGGGCGATCTTTGGGTACTCACCTTCGAACGTGAATTTTCCGTAAGGCGCATCTATGCGTGCCCAGTCACCGGGCTTAAGCGTCTTCAAAACCATGGAATATTCGTTCATGGTGAATTTTTTGGTGAATTCTATGTAGTTCTTTTCGGTGGGGCTGCTTGATATACTGAAAGGATGCATTAGTTCTTTCTCGCCAGACTTAATCGTTACCAACATGTATTGCCCAGGCTTATATGACAATTCGGCAGGTCTTGAGAACCGAAAACTGGACACGTCATTTGTGCGGGGAATAATCTCTTTCACGTGGGTTTCAAACTTCATAAGTTAAACAACTCGTTGAGGCAAAACTTGCTATATAGTTATGCCAAGGTTATCCATTAAAACTTTCCGTCCATATTGCAATCGCCTCACAAGCTGAAGGCACGTAGACAAAAGTTGCTGCTTTGACAAATTAAGATTAGAAAATTGTGAATAAATTTTTGGTTTGGTGTCTGGCGGTATTATTTTTTGAGGTCGGTTTGCTTTTTTGTGTGATTGTTTTTGTCTGATAGATGTATTTGGGTGCGGAACTAGGCGGCAGCAACAATTTCTCTGGAGTTTAAAGGTGACCATCAACCAGTATGAAAACTGCGATTGCTAAATAGTCAAAAATAATTTTGGGGGAGCAAATTGCTCCGGTTGGTCTTAAACTAAGCTTTGGGTTTAGCTTTCTCAACTGCTTTGCCGAGGCTTTCCATTTCGGAGTTTGCCTTGCGGATCAGGTCGGCGATGGTGTCTTTTGTCACTATTCCGGCGCTCACCGAAAGTGCAACAGCCTTTTGGTGTGCAGTCTGCAAAAGTGTCTTAATTGTGTCGGGACTTGGATATGCAATTTCGATTGCAAGCGCGAAAGCTTCGGATTGATTCTGCTGCAGACTTCTGAGAGTAGCAGCTAGGTCTATGTGCAGTTGGTTCTCCAAAACCATTAAGCCTTCATCGTAAACGGCGCGCATTGAAAGGCCAGCTTCAACTGCTTTGATGCCTAGTTTTGATAAGACACCTGCAAGCTGTTCGTTGATAACTTCACCTTGGCGAACCACCAACGTATCTTTAGCTACCCAGACGCTACCGGACTCGATTCTTGTGGGTAAACCTACACCGTTGAGTTGGCTGATTATTGGTCCTGGTGGTTGGGCTGTGTTCCCTTGTGGAACAATTACGTCCATTGCGGCGATGTCGCCTGATTTCGCGGTTGTTTTCACTTTTCCTTTTTCGAGTAGAAGTGCGAGTTTGAAGGGGTTAAGATTTGTGAATAGCAGAACGTTTGAGCCTGCGAGGTATGGTTCAAGTTTTTTGAGGTCTGTTTCGCCCATGTTTTCAATGGCGAGTCTCATCAGCGTGTTCTTCATAACATGCATGTAGACTTGACCGTAAAGGCTCTTTTTTAGAGCCTGAAGTTGAGTGGCGCGTACCTTCCTTAAGCTGGCAACGCCTATAGACTTGTACTCTACGAGCCATTTCTTAATTTCTTCAACTTCAGTGGATTTTTCTTGCAACACTAATTGAGATGGCATCTAAGATTCACGCTCAGGTTAAGGTTTAATCTTCACAGGGATACCCATGGAAGTTTTTATGAAGACCAGTTTAATGTTTTTGAGTCCGCGCTTCAGCTTGCCCTCCAAGACGCGGAGAACAGCTTGAATGTTATCAACCAATTCCTCGTCTGTCTGATTCTGAGTACCGATGGTGGCTTGAATGATGGGTTGGTTTCGCATGCGTACCACAATGGTCTTGCGGTGTTTTTCAATCAGAGCGGCAATGTCAGCGTTTGGAGGAATCGGGATAGGCATCTTACCTCTTGGACCCAAAACGGGACCTAAAGTTCTGCCTACGGTTTGCATCATTTGGGCTTCAGAAATGAAAACATCGAAGCTACTTGCGATTTTGCGGAGTTCTTTCTTTTTGCCCGCTAATTCGTCAAGGTCTGCACGTTCAATAACGTTTTCAGCGTTTGCGCGTCTAGCTTTAAGGGCTGTTTCTCCGGAAGCGATTATGCAGATTTTGTTCGGTTTTCCTGTGACGTGTGGAAGCTCAACGATCTCCTGGATTTTGCCTTCAGGAGCCTTCATGTCGATTTCTTTTATGTCCAGAATCAGGTCTACTGTCTGGTTGAACTTTTTTTGCCCTGATTTCTCTTTAGCTTCTTTAACAGCATCTAACAGGGTTTTCTTGTCTAAGGGCATTTTGAAGCCTCGTGTCAAAGTGATTTAGTTTGGGATTATAAATATATTCGCTTATCAGTTACTCTTTGAGCATGTCGTCGAATTTGCCTTCGTCAACTTCTTTTTGTGTGTCGCGTGGATCTTTGCCTTCAACTGTTACACCTATGCTTATGCAGGTTCCCATGATTTCTTTAGCGGCGCCTTTCAGAGTTCTTGACAGCAGTTCAGATCGTTTGATTTTGGCGATACGGACAATTTGTTCGACTTGGATGTCGCCTACTTTTGCGGAGTTGGGCGTTCCTGAACCTTTCTCTATTTTGAGTTCGGAGACTATGAGTGCAGAGCTTGTGGGGACACCGACGGTTACTTCGAAGGATTTGTCTTCGGTGTTTACGGAGATTTTTACGGGAACTTTCATTCCGGCGTAGTCTTTGGTGAGTTCGTTGATTTTGATAACGACTTGCATGATGTTTATGCCTAATGGGCCAAGTGCGGGACCTAATGGTGGTCCAGCGGTTGCTTGTCCACCAGCGACAATCAATTCAACAGTTTTGTTTTCTACCATTATGCTTCACTTCTGGTTGCTTTTTCTACTAACTTTACGTAATCTGAGTGAACTGTAATTGGCAAGGTAAATGTCGCTTCCAACAGTTCCAGAGTTACTTCGGCTTTGGATTTGTCAATGCGGGTGATTTTTGCGCGCATACCCTTGAATGGTCCACCGGTAATTTCTACCACGTCGTCTTCGCCTAAGTCTTCGATGACTGGTTTGCGGACGATGTAGCGTTCAATCTCGTTGAAGCTTACTAAACCGGGGATTCTGGATCGCACGTGCCTTACGCCGGCGATTGCTTCCTCTATTAGGTGTGGACCATCTGCTTCGATGAATACGTAACCTTTGAGCGTGTCAGGGACCAAAATGGCTTTTATAGGAATTTTCTCCATCTCTATCTTTGCAGCTAAAAGCCTCGCTACATTTCGTTCTTGTCCAGTAGTTGTTTTAACAGCAAAAATTTTGTTTTGGAATTGATCCTCTTTTTTCTCCATAGAATTCTGCCTCTAAGCCGATGCTGCGCTGCCGCCTGGCACAAGGATTGAAGCCATCAGTCTGATAACGAACCCGATTAAGCCAACTGCACCCATGCCTAGGATGGTGATTTTTACTGATAGCCAAAGCTCTTCATTGTCGGGTTTTGAAGCTAGTTTTAAGGTTCTCGCTGCTTGAGATAGCCAATCGCGTAATCCCATATTGACCGCACACTGAAGATTTCAATTAGGCATAATAAATGTTACTATGACGTTTAAGTTTTCCACGATAGGCGTTTTGGCGGTGCTGTGAAAGCGTGCATTATACTCTTTTGATTGAAAGGCCAACCTCGTCTATTGCGGCTAAGAGTTGGGGTTTGTCTTCGCTTTTGATGCCTTTCCAATCCAGCATAACGGAGTCTACTTGTTCAAGTGTTCGTTTTGCGCATTGGTTCAGAATCTTGGAGTCTACTTGTGGAACGGCGTATTTGGGTATCATGTGCCCGAAAACGGCTTCGTCGTTCAAAGCCATCTGAGTGAACTTTGAGTTATAGTGGGTTCCTCCGATACCTATGACGGCGGGGCTTTTGGAATTTCCAAAGTTCGCTATCGCCTCCATTGCGGCTTGTGCAACTGCAGATGCTGCAGTTTGGTCGTTCCATTGTCTTTCGGAGCTACCGAGCTCCACGAACATGGTTGGGATCTGCAGCGATGGTCCATGATGGGTGCCTTCGTAGGAAACTTCGTAGTTTAGGAGCATTTCATGCTTTAGACGGTTTAGTGCTTTTAGTGCGGTTTGCATGGCGTTGGCTGGTGAAACGGAAACGCATCGTGGTAATCCGCCTAGTTCTGCGTTGCCAAGGTTTCCGGGTGTGTGCACTGATAAGGTTGGGGTTCCGCTTTGGCTGCTATGCCGTGAAATGAAAACAATCAGTTCTGAGTCTGGGAAGGTTTCAGGCAGGTTTTGTGCGTTTACTGCTTCCTCTGTTAGGGTGACATGAGTGACTTTTTTTCCGTTGATTTCCATTTCGTAAACGGGGTTGCTCTGGAAGATCATGTCTGTTTTAATCAAGTGATATTGCCGAATAATGTATTTGGCTATGTTTACGCCGGCAATGTCTTTGGTTGAATGTACGAGCAGAATCATCTGGACACTTCCACATGGCTCATGTTGACTACCTCTAAAAATGTTGTTCACTTACGAAAGTTTTAGTACAATTGTAATGCGTTGACATGTGATAAAGTTAAATCTGGATTTGCATAATTAATTATGCAGGCATAGTAATGGTTAAAGAAAAAAAAACGCCAAATTTGCTTCAGAATTGAAGAATCCATTGTGCAAGGGATGGAGCAAATTCGCGAGAAAACAGGCGTTCCAATTAGCACCCAAATAGAGCTACGCCTGAAAGGCTTTGCAATAACTAGCGTCCCTGAGAGGGGAAACCCGGAAGAAGTTCGGAGGTTGCTCTCAAATTTGGAAAAAGATGAAGAGCTTGCGAATAATATTGAGAGTGCAGTTGAAAGGATGCGGCAGGGGCTGAAGCTTCACTGATGGTTTTTAGATACAACTTTTCTGGCAGACCTGATTCGGAAAAATCCAGACGCGGACAAAAAACTAAGTAGTTTTGTAAAGGAAGGTAGCAGTTTGTCTACAACCGTAATTAACAGTGCAGAGCTCTTCTATGGGGCCTACAAGTCGAATAGTGTTGATAAAGAAAAAGAGAAAATGAAGCTGATCCTTAGCCGGCTTATAGTCTTTGAAATGGACGAGCTCGGTGCCGAAAAACTCGGAGAGATTTTGAGCGAATTAGACAAGTTAGGGCAAAAAATTGCAGATAGAGACGTAATGATTGCGGCGATTGCCATTTCCAAGGGAGAAAACATCATTGTTACAAGGAACAAAAAAGATTTTGACAGAATCCCAAATCTCGAAGTTGCAACGTATTAAGACCCCAAATTCATTGTTTTTTTTTGCCATTGGTAGAAAATATCGATTGGGGGTTCCTTTTTTGAAGGGAGAATTTCCCGTAAGCTTAATTGCTCAGTTCTGGTTCACCGTGTGTGCAGAGGCTTAAAGATGCACCTGATGAACTTCAAAGAGTTGTCCAGCCAAGACCTCAACGATTTAGTTGACGAAGGCATCGAAACTAAGCAATATCCGGAAAAATATGAGAAGGCACTGGAGCAGAAGTCTTTAGCTTTGATTTTTCAGAAAACGAGTACGCGCACACGGGTTTCCTTTGAAGTTGCGATGACGCAGTTGGGTGGGCATGCACTTTTTATTGATTGGCGAACCACGAACTTTGAGATGGCTGACCTCGGTGATGAAGTGCAGTATCTTTCGCGTAATGTTGATGGAATTATGGCCCGTTTGCTGCATAATGTGGATTTGCTGAAAATGATGAAGGCTTCTCAGGTTCCAGTAATAAATGGTTGTGACGAGATGTATCATCCAAGTCAATGCCTTGCCGACTTAATCACTGTGAAACAGAAGCATGGCACGTTGAGAGGCGCAAAACTCGTTTACATTGGCGTTCACAATAACGTCTGCAACTCGCTTATTGAAGGCTGTACTAAGGTTGGTGTGAAGTTAACTACGGTTACCCCTATTTTCAACGAAGCATCTCGTGACGAACCGTTGTTGGAAGAAGCGAAGAAAACGGGTTTGTGGACGAGGACGTTGGACGTGAAGGAGGCGGTCAAGGATGCGGATTTCGTTTACACTGACACGTGGATTGATATGGAATTCTTCACGGATCCGAAATTCGTGGCGGAGAAAGAGAAACGGCTCAAACAGATGATGCCGTACCAGATAAACGCTGAACTTCTCGATGCAAGCAACGCATACATTATGCATGATATGCCCATTCATAGGGGATATGAGATAAGCGCGGAAACCATTGGGAGCCCTAAATCTCTGATTTATGAGCAAGCAGCCAACAGGCTGTATTCGGCAAAAGCAATTTTGCTCAAACTGATGAATTAGTGGAACTGCCACGCATCTGTTGTGCAATTTTTCTTCCACTTCTTTTCTAGTAATATTGTCGGCTTAATCTTCAAAAAATGGAGTGGACGTTCCAAACGTGCAAAAATTTACAGAGCCGGATGCTCTCTTGGTATGCTCGTCACGGTTGCAGAATTAGCATGTTTGTGTTTATTTGTCGTAGTTTCAAATATTAATTTGAAAGAGCCATCGAGTTAAAATTAACAAAATTGGGTAAAAATGCTTGTGGTGTTGTGCAAAATTATGAATTTAAGTGTTATTAAGTGCTATAGTCGCTTTTCACCCATGAAATCTTATGTTGAAGCGAAACAGGGCGCTTTCCGTTGTGGGAATGCCCGTAGCGATTCTTCTATGGCTTATTGGGTGGAGTCTCTTTTGGGCATCGTCAAAAAAAGAAACATGTAGACAGAAAGCTGAGTCTCTAATTCAAACAGAGATTACCTTCATCGTGCCAGTGTCGGAGCAGCATGTGAAGTAGAGTTTAAACATCTACTATATACTCGGTTAGCTTTCTCTCCAAGATTATGTAGATGACGCATCAGGTTCTTTGTGTCATGGCTTTGTCAAAAGTCTATGATTAGCGTTCAGTAAGTTGCCTTTGAAGCGGGTGCCACACTCTGGACATGTGTATGTTTCGACACGACGCAGTAGACTTACTAATGACTTATCGGGTTTAGAAATTTGTTTCCCGCAATTTGGGCATTTAACTATGCCGGGTTTTTCGTGCCGCATTGTTGCTCTATTATGTCTTGAGATATTAGAGTATTAGAAACTATGTGGGCACATCAAAGATACAACAAACGTTCTCTAAAAAAGCTTGAGAGGTTTCAGCGTTATCAGTTGAACGACTTTCCATGAAAAAAATTTTGGGTCGACAACTTCACATAACCTTTACGCCTACGTCCGCAATGGATAATCGACAAATTCGCTTGTTTCGATTGTCTTTCTTTTCTATATGCTACATTGCGATGGTTTCTTGATTCTTTGTTGGGATTGCTTTTGCAGGTTTGAGTTGGTGTTGGATTTGTTTGGTTTTTGTGTGGTTGTTTGAAAGATGACGAGGGTGTGCATTTTGCTGCATCATCTTTGTCATCATTGTCATCTTTGAGATGATGAATAAAAGCCATCGACGCAAAAGAGTTAGCGAAATTTGGGATGGATTATTACGACTTGATGTTAAAAGGAGACTTATCTTAGTATCATGTTGACGAATTTTTCTGGATTAAACACTTCCAGATCCTTGTATGATTGGCCCACGCCGATGAACAGGATCGGCTTTTGTGTCACGTATGTTACGCTTAAGGCTGCGCCGCCTTTCACGTCTGCATCCACCTTCGTCAGTATAGTGGCGTCGATGCCGACGCATTTGTGGAATTCTTCCGCCTGCTGCACCGCATCGTTGCCTGCAAGCGAATCTACCGTTAAAATTGTTAAGTCAGGCTTTACGACCCGCTTCACTTTAGTCAGTTCGCTCATCAGGTTCTGGTTGGTCTGCATGCGCCCTGCCGTGTCGACGAGAACTATGCTTATTCCATGTGCTTTAGCGTGACTGACGGCGTCGTATGCAACTGCAGCTGGGTCAGCCCCGTACTGGTGCTTAATCATTTTCAGGTTTAGCCGTTTTGCGTGTTCCTCAAGCTGTTCGATGCTGCCTGCGCGGTATGTGTCGCTGCCTGCGAGGACGACGCTGTATTTTTTGTCTTTGAAGAATTGGGCGACTTTGGCGATTGTGGTTGTTTTTCCTGTGCCGTTTATTCCCACGAAAAGTAGAATTAGAGGTTCTTTTTTGCTTCGTTTTTCTTCTGCTAAGGCGAGGATGTCAATTTTTTTGTCGGTTAACATGACTTCTAGGAGAATTTGGCGGAGGTTGTCTTCTATGGTTTTTTTGCGGTCTTCAAGCCGTTTAACCTGCATGCCTGTCAGGCGTTTTTCCAGTTCATCACAGACTTTGTCGGCTACTGGAAACGCCACATCGTTTTCTGCAAGAGTCATTTTAAAATCAGAGAGAAGCGGACCCAGGTTTTCGGGTTTAAGCTCAGCTGTTGTTACTTTGCTGACTAAGCCTTTGAACCCTGACTTGAGCTTCTCAAACATGTGTTTACTGCTGTCCTGCTCTTATCCCGGAGAGGAGACTTTCCATGCGGCTTCGGTCTTGATTAATGCGATCGCTGATTTGGCTGAGTTGCTGCTGTGCGGAAACTTGGGTTTTCTGCAGTTCATCCATGCGTTCTTTAACGATGGTTTTAGCTTCGGTCACTGTTTTTTCTACACTTACGCCTGCGCCTAAGCCTACAACTACTTTGTCGGAGTTGGCGAGTTTGACGCTTATGTAGCTGCTTCCGCCGATGGGAACCAGCATCTCGGCGTTTTCTTTTTCCTGCGTGATGCTTTCCAGAGTCATGTTTGCGTATGTTAGGTCTGTTAAGGCAGCGTTTAGCATGCTGAGGCGCTGCTGCAGGTTTTCGGCTGTCTGCTCAAAATAGCGAAGTTGCATGCTTAATTTACGGACTTCGTCTTCGCTGTTCGCAGTTGCCAAGGCTTATGCCCCGATGACCATTTTCTTCAAAATTGGGTTTTGGATTTCTTCGGCGGGGATTTCTTCGACTTTGGTGACTTTCATGTGGCAGCGTTTCACGCGGTGTCTGCTGCCGATTTCGGCGTAGACTCGTTCTTCAGCGTGTTCTGGCTTGTCTGCTAGCATTTCCCGAACGAAGTCAGTTTTTAGGTTCGGCTTGTAAATTTTGCCTGTTACTTTGAAAACTTTCATGCTATTCTACTTCCTGCACAACATCCAGTGCATTCCCAATTATAAACATCTCGGGTCCGGTTGTTAAAGAACCAGCAACTGCAGCATGACTATTGGCGATTAAGCCTGTGCCTACGTAGGGTATGCCGCAGTTAACGGTGCCCACGTCCACTGGGACTTTCAAAACCGATTCTAGAATTTTTTTCTCCTCTTCTGTAAGCATTGGATGGGCTAAGACGCCTTTGTTTGTGGCTACGCCTAGTGAGCCAACGTAGGTTAATCCGGCGATTTTGCCTGGAACGACTTCGACGCCTAAGGTGTCTGAAACCTGCTTCATGATGAAGTCTTTCATGCGTGAGTCGACTAGCGCGCCTTTGTCGTTGGCTAGAATCAGGTTGCCAAATGCTGTTTTTCTGCTTTCCATGATTTTGATGTTGCCGTCAAAACTTGCTTTTATTGCGTCGATTTCTTCTTGGCGGACAAAGGAGGATAGTATTATTCCGTTTGAGTTTGCACATGCTAGTGCGCCGTTGAGTAAGCTGCCTCCGATGCTTGTGTGGATGAGGGGAACTTTGAGCCATTCCGCGGTTTTTTCGGCTTTGTCCTGCGGAACCATTTTGGGGATTAAAACAAACTTGTCGGTGGCAAGAGAATAAACGCCGATGCTGGCGCTTCCAATGATGCTGGTTAGGTAGACGGCCAAGGAGACTATTCTCCTTCGGCTAAGTGTACTGTGACGTTGCCTTCTTTGTCTTTAGTTGCGCGTACGCGGATTTTCCGTGGCGGTTTCTCGATGCCTTTGCTCCAGACGTGTTCGTTTACTTCTTGAGTTATTATGAGGGTTGGAGGTTCTTCGTCTTCTTCTTCGGCGCGGCTGGGTATTTTCATGTGCTTCATGACGAATGCGCGTATCATGTGCATTGCTCGGGGGGAACGTTTTCGCGGCGGCATAATCAATGCTTTGCCCAAAGGAATGGTGTAGGTTTTTTCTTCGACGATTTCTTCCTCTTCTTTCTTTTTCTTCTTTGGCTTAGGGGCTTCTTCGACTGGTGTCTCTTCTGTTTTGGCTGCTTCAGCTTCGACTTCTTTCTCCATGGTTTCCATGAGGTTTTCTTCTGTTTCCGCTGGCATCTCAGGGACAGCTATCGCTGCGGGTTCTTGGGCTATGTCTTCTTTCTTTGCTTCATCAATCATTGTTTGGTTCTCCTATGCCTTTATTTTGCGTGTTCGCCAGTTTCTTCGGCGTTTAGGGTTGGTTCTAACTTTGCCGTCGGTTCGAGCAATTACCCATGTGGGAACGGATTCTTTCTCTTTACCTGCTTTGGCTAGTCTTAGTTTTTTGGCTGCTGGTTTGATTCGCGCCATACACTTTTCAAATCCTTGTTATTTTTGTTTCCCGCTTTCGTGATTGAAGCTGGATTAATATTTGTTTCAGCTGTGCGTCTGATAATGGAATGGGGATTTTGCCCATTTGCGCCAACTGGATGATTTGTAACTCTAATTGTTCTGTGAATTCTCGTTTTACCATTTTCAGGTTCGTTAGCCGCTGTCGCGCTTCAGGCGACAAAATCTGTTTGAGCAGTGCCTCTTTTTGGTCATCTACTTCTTTTTCGGCTTGGTTTTGTCTCTGCTCGTCAGAAGCTCGTTGCTGGTACGCGGAGAGCTTTTTGCGGCGTATAGCATTAAGCTCTTCATCAGACATTACTTATTCGCCTTGGTATTTCTTGAGTTCAGGGATGACTTTAACTATGTCTTTGTGGAGATCTTGGCTTATTTCCTGCATCATTTTTCTGCCTTTGGGAGACATTACTCGGCCTTTCGGACGGGTGGTTTGTATGAGTCCGGCGGCTTCGAGTTGCTGCAGGATTTTGCGGATGTTGCTTCCGCCTGATTTGGAGGCGTGGTTTGGTCTAACGCTGAAGCCTTTTCGTCCGCCGTAGTCGGATCTGAGTTTTTCCAGGCCGATTGGTCCGTGGATGTAGACTTTGCGCAGGACGCTTGCGGTTCTGGTGTACCACCAGTCGGGGTCCTGTGGCTGTTTTTCCACGTGGCTGCCGGTTTTGGCGAGTGCTGCCCAAGCTGGAGGCTGGACTTGCTCAACGTTTTCTTTTATGTACTTGGCTAGTTTTTCGATGAATTGGGATGATGGGACATCGTGAGGAGTTATCAAGACTATCGATCTCTTCTAGGAGTATTCCTTGCAGTAAGACTGCCTAGCCTAATATAAATATTCTCTGGGAACAAAAAAACTCGTTTTCGTGGTAAATAGGCATATTCTGACCCAAACAAAGTTGGGCCATTCTTGTTTGGGAAGAGAAATTTTGTATAAGTTGGGTCTGATTATTCTTTGTCGGAGATATCCGGGTTACCTCCCTTTCTTTTTGAGTGTTTTCATCGCAACGGTAAAGCCAAAGTTTCCTTGGGCTAAATAGGTGGGTGATGTCGGTTTCGGGGGTGTTTTTTGGTTTGTTTTTTTATAGTCTGAAGACTGCTATCATGTTGTTTGCGACCACTGCGGTGAGTGCGAGGAAGGTTAGTGAGCATCCTCCGTCTAGGAATCTTTTTGTGAAGTGCCAGTCGTTGGCGGTGGGTTTGGTTATGGCGGCTGCTTTGTAGAATGCGAAGCCTGCGAGCACGACAGCGGCTAGTTTTACTGCGCTGAAGATGATCATGTTTGATTGTGTTAGTCCGGAGAGTAGAGGGTTAACTTCTGTTGCTCCAAAGAAAAGAACTCCTGCGACGGTGGTTAACCAGTCTAAAAAGCCCATGAGAATTATTACAAAAAAGAATAAGAATTCTTTTTTTGGCATTTTTTCCCTCTTTTGTGTGCTCCTGTATATGTTATTGTCGTTGAGTCTCTTACCTTTTTAGAATGGTGAACGTTATTGCTGATATACAGGGATACAATAATGTTTAGCTTATTGTGTCTAAATATTAGTTTTGTTGTTATTTGCTTGCGTTTTTTATTTAAATAATGGTTGTTTTTGTGTTGTACACACAAGGTGCTTTTGTTATTTGTTTTATCTCATTGAACAGGTTTCTTCACCGTTTGTTTTGTATTTATGAAGAACATGTGTACTGTACGCATCAATAAAAAATAATGTTTATTAAGTCTTAATATACACTTTGTGTTAAATGGGAATAGACGGGGAAAATATTCATGGCAATCGCAAAAGCTTCAAAACCGTTGGTAATCATCCTGACGATAGTCGCATTCGCACTTGCATCCTCAACCTTAGGAGCCATAGTCGTCAGCCAAAACTTGCCCTCATCCGGATCAATCACAGTGCCGTCGCCATCACCTACTCCAACTCCAACACCAACGCCATCTCAAAGTCCGATTGCAGCTCCAAACGTAGGAGTGTACTCTAACAGCGCCTGCACCACCAACAAAACCTCAATAACCTGGGGATCCATAGCTGCCGGCGGAACTGCCTCACAAACAGTGTACGTAAAGAACACGGGAACCGCCACAATGACACTAAACTTGGCAGTAACCAATTGGGCACCTGCATCAGCAAGCAACTACATAACCATAACCTGGAACCGACAAGGAACACAACTCGCCGCTGGGCAATCAATATCCGCAACCCTAACAATAACAGTGTCAGCAAGCATAACCGGCATCACAGACTACAGCAACACCATCACCATCTCCGGAACAGGCTAAAAACACCACCCTTTCTTCTCTTTTATATAGCCTAAAAACCCCTCAAGGAAATTATTCCTTCTCACGGTTTGTCGGTTCTTTTGAGTATTTCTGTGTTAATGATATACACGTTTGCGGAAGGTCTGTCTCCGATTTCATAAGAAGAAACATTTAGTAATAAAGCATTTACCAACAGCTCACTTTATGAAGAAAAGGAGATCTACAAGTTGAAGGTTTTTGTTTTTTCCATAGGGTATTGTCCGACTATGATCGAGAAACGGCGTTACCTTTACTATGATCAACGTCTAATTTTCTACGCCATAATATTACCTGTTTCTTCTCGGTGAAGATAGTTTTAGGAAAAAATAAATATAGAAAATTCGTTCACATTATCAAACTGTTAGAAAGTTTGGGATGTCCACGCAGAAAGAGTGCGGGGTAATTTTGCATTTTGAGGCACAGTCATAATATAGAATTTCCAAGTCTCCCCCGTTTTTGTGTTGTCCACGTATACACTTTGATTTAATTATTCAAGGTTAGATGAAATCTCCGGAGGAAATAGAAATTCAGAAGAAAAAGTACTTTGCGAGGGTTCTCTTCTTTGCTTTGGCTTTAGTGTTAGCAGTGTTCACAAGGATTCAGAAAAGGAAGTATTTTGCAAAGAAAAAACATTTTGCAACGGTTCTTTTCTTTGCTTTGCTTTTAGTGTCACCAGTGTTTGCGAGTTTAGTTGTTCAGCCAATCACTGTTAATGCTGCGGCAACACTAACTTTTGGCAATACTACAGTTGGAACCCAATCAAATCCCATCGCCTACCATAAAGATTCATCTAAATTCCAGCTTACTAGCCCCGGAACAATCCAGAGCATTACGGTATACTTTGAAACGTCGCGATTTAACGTAAAAACAGCCATATATTCTGATTCAAACGGTGAACCAGGAGTTTTGATCAGCCAAAGCAGTAGCCTTTACATAAGATCAGCAGGCTGGACCACCTTTGACGTTCCACGCAAAACACTTTCTGCAGGAAATTATTGGCTCGCCGTGGTTGCTGACAGTTCAAGAGCCCAAGGAAGAATCAGTTACTCTGGTTCAGAAATTACACATGTTGAAAGAGAGGAAGAAGCTCGCTACAGCAATGAGTTCACAACTACATTCGGAACCATTTCGATGGCAGACAGCGGTTCCGCGGTCATATATGCTACTTACGTACCCTCGGCGCTTCCAACTCCAAACATAGACCCGACGCTTCCCCCGAACCCTTCACCGACAGCAACACCAACACTCACGCCAAAACCTACTTCGATAGCATCATCGACATCAACCCCTTTACCTACTGCGTCTTCAACTCCTAGACAAAGACCTTGGCCATTCTGGATCCAGATGCCCACATGGACAGCCACACCGACAGTTACGACAGCGCCCACACCAACGGCAACCCCTACACCAATTTCTTCACCCGCTCCGATAACAACTCCTACACCAACGCCCATAGTCGTTCAGACTCCAGATCCGACACCAACGGCAACCCCCGTCCCAACGCTTTCCTCTTCACCAACTCCTACGCAAACACAGAATCAGGTCCCTATGCCAGCACCCAATACAGGTTTTACCCCTACACAATCTTCAAATCCACTTGCAGGTCCAAACGTAGGAGTGTACTCTAACAGCGCTTGCACCACCGACAAAACCTCAATAACCTGGGGATCCATAACAGCAGGCGGAACCACATCACAAACCGTCTACGTCAAAAACACTGGAACCGCCACAATGACGCTGAGCCTAGCCGTAACCAACTGGACTCCCACAACAGCCGCCAACTACATAACCATAACCTGGAACCGACAAGGAACACAACTCGCCGCTGGGCAATCAATATCCGCAACCCTAACAATAACAGTGTCAGCAAGCATAACCGGCATCACAGACTACAGCAACACCATCACCATCTCCGGAACAGGCTAAAAAAGCCACCTTCTTTTCTTTTTGTTTTTCCCGTCAAAAATTCCTTAAATGCGACTCATAGTTAAGTGCGAAAGCCTCAGCTCAAAAGCGTCTTAAAGAAGAAAGGACGGGAGTCTTGACCCCCTGCAGAACGGGTCAGGATCCTTTTGATTAAGTGTTTACTGAGGTAGAGTATGCTATCGTAAGATTTATATCTTACAGCACTCCATAAGGTTTTTGACGGAACATGAAAAGCCCACAAAAAAGAGCACTGATCGAAGAAGAACTCCAAACCGGAATTGTGATTGACGCGACTGTAGAAGTGACCACTCCACCAAAGATTCTCAGAATATGCTGGAATACCGGCGAAGAAAAAAACTGCGCCTCCTGCTACCTTAGCGAAGGCTGCAAAGCCAAATAATAGCAGCACCCTCTCTCAGCCAAGAATAGACGGCGAATGTTTTTTTACAACTTTAACGTTTTGTTTACTAAAACCTATAAAACTAAAGACCCAACCAATGGACCAAACAAGAACGACAAAAGGCATTGCTAAAAGAGAAATTATTCTATTACGCTTAGCCATACATTATCCCCAATAAAGTAAAGGCTCCCCTTTGGTGTAAGAAGGTTCTTGAGAAGAAGACTTTACGAATTTGTTAATTTGAGTTCGCAAGACACTGATTAATGAGCAATAGATTCATTCTTGAGCAATAGATTTTGGAGAAAAAACTAATCGGATTCTTCTTGGAAAATTGGGTTTTTTTGGCCTCAAATTTTAAGCGCTAATTCATAAAGCTTTTAAATTCTAAAAAGTAACGCTTTTTTGATATATATGACAAAGCCTCGAAGAGAAACCAAGACCGGAACTGAGACCTATGAAGCAATTCTAATTGACGCAGTTGTTGACGAACCAGCCAGCAGGGTTAAGAGAATTTGTTGGAACACTGGCGAAGAGAAAAATTGCCCATCTTGCTACCTAAGTCTCGGATGCAAAGCAAAATAGGCTTGGGTTCGATTTAAGGTAAGATTTCACTTTCTAACAAGGTCTTACTGCTTGTGTTATTTTGCGGTGTTTTTTCCAGAATATTAGTGTGATTGCGATCGCAGTTATTGCTAAGATCGGGATCATGATTGATGTGAATTCTGGTATAACCCAGCTGGTAAGTAAGAGTGTTTCTTTAGTTGTGGTCACGTATGAATCTGACGTTTCGTTGCTCGCCCAATTGTATTCAACGCCGACTCCGTTTGCCCTGTCAAAGAAGATTTCAGTTGTTTCATTACTGGTGCCTGAAGTTTCTTGAGAAATGTATTGTATAGTTTCTATTTGACCAATTGGATAGGTTATAGTTTCTGTCTCGTTTAGTGTTGAATGTCCTCCTGATGGATAAATTTTTTCTCCCGGGTTTGCTCCTGCTCGGATTAGTAGCACACTGTATGGAATTTCTAGAACTTGTGTGTCGACGTTTATGTTTCCGTTTTGCGTGGTTTCAGTTCCGTTCTTGAAGTGTTTAGTAAAATCAACGTTGATTAATGAGCCAGTGACGTTAACTATACTGATTCTTATGGATTGGGTGTTGTTTAGTTCCAAATATTCATCAGGAACTGTTGCTGCTGGGTTAGTTGAGTGCCACGAAAGGTTGTAGCTATAGTCAAAACTGTTTCCTTGACTGACTCCAACAATAGTGGTTTGAGCTATTGTTGTTCCTGTGAGAGTTAATGTTAGAAATAAAGCAATCACTGCCGCTTTGGTTAAGTTGGTTTTCATAGTTTACCAATCTAATATCGGGTCTATTGAGTTTTTAAGTTTTCTGATTTTGAAATAAGGAAAAAAAGGGTTTTTTAGAATTACCCTGTGTTGTGGCTCATCAAGGCGATCTTGTGATTATTATGTTGTCGATCCATACTGTCTCTGCGATACCGCCAGGGTTGTGGGTTTGGAGGGTGCTTTCGAATCTGAAGTAGAAATAAGGTGCTGCGGCGGAACTTGTTAATGTGACGCTTCCGGGGGTCCAAACGTTACTTGGAGCGCTTAGGCCTATGCTTGAGATTAAGGTGAAGTCGCGGCTGCCGGCTGTGAGGTCGGGCATTGATGCGGTATTGCGTGCGGCGTACTCTATTTTGAGGTCGGTCGCGGCATTGGTGTTGAGCACTTTGTACATGAAGGTTATTCGGATAGTTGTTGCTCCTTGAGTATTCATCGAGTTGGAGGTGAATGGTCCAGAGTCTCCGGTAAGTGAATCCGATTTTGCGGCAACTGTACCACCTACGCCTTCACCGGGTGCTTGACGCCATGGTGGGTTTCCTCCCGCCATCCAGTTGTTGTCCCAGGGGTTCCCGTCAAATCCAGTGCTAAGGACGGTGGAGCCTTGGGCGAAAGTTACCGCTATAGTGTGATCTGCAGTGACAGCTGTGAATGTGTATGATTGCCCGTAACCTGCGGAAACGCCGTCTACCATTAAACTTGCGACTACGTATCCGCTGTTGGGTGTGATTGTGAATGTTTGGTCGGCTCCTCTGTTGACAGCCACTAATCCTGAGGGACTGATAACGCCGTTGGCTCCTGCGGTTGCGGTGATATGCACTTGGTCTAATGCGAAGTTGGCTGTGATTGTACCGTCGCTACTTATGTGTGCGTTGGTGGATGCTAAGGCTGCGCTGTCGAATGAAATAGTGCCTGCGCTTGTCCAGCCTGCAAACTTGTAGCCGGATGCGGGGATTGTACTAATAGCTACTGTTGAGCCTGCTGCGTAGGTTTGTGTTCCTGTTGGATTTATAGATAAACCGCCTGCACCTAAGTTGAACGTAACCTGATAGTTTTGGCCGGTTTCGGTGGCAACGAAATTAGCAGTAACCGAACCTGCACTGTTGATATGTACAATTGTGGAGCTTGATGTTGCTGAATCAAACGATATTGCGCCCGTACTAGTCCAAGAGTGGAATTGATAGCCGGATGCTGCTGCAGCAGATATTGTGACTGCTGATCCACCTGCATATGTCTGTGTGCCAGAGGGACTCATAGATGCGCCTCCTGTGCCTAAGTTGAATGTTACTGGATAATTCTGGGTTGGTTGTGGAACTATGAAGTTGGCTATTATTGATCCTTCACCGTTGATTCTGGCGTTTGTCGAAGCGGAAGTTGAGGAGTCGATTGAAATTGCTCCTGTGCTGCTCCATGATGAGAATAGGTAGCCTGAGTCTGCAGTTGCGAGGATTGGAACTACTGTTCCTGCAGCGTAGGTTTTGGTGCCTGATGGGCTTGTGGTAGAGCTACTTCCTCCGCCGTTTGTGCTGAAGGTGACTTGGTAGTTTTGTCCGGTTTGAACGGGGATAAAGTTAGCTGTTACGGAGCCAGCGCCGTTTATGTGGGCTGTCGTGGAAGCTGATGTTACGGAGTCAAATGTGATGAATGTAGTAGAGCTTCCCCAGTAGGAAAACTGGTATCCTGAGTTAGGAGCCGCAAATACTGCAATGAGTGAACCTCCCGCGTAACTGTAAGTCCCAGTTGGGCTCATTGTATATCCGCCTGCACCTAAATTCCAGTTGACTTGATAGTTCTGAGTTGGCTGAGTGGCTACGAAATTAGCTGTGATTGAACCTGCACCGTTAACGTGGGCGGTTGTTAAAATAGAAGCTGCGGAATCAAACGATATCGTGCCCGAGCTGGTCCAAGATGAAAACTGATAGCCAGAAGCGGCTACTGCACTTATTGGTACAGAAGCGCCACCCGAGTATGTTTGTTGAGTGCCCGCAGTAGGGCTCATCGACGATCCGCCTGCGCCCAAGTTGAAGGTTACCTGATAGTTTTGAGTTTGCTGAACAGCTACAAAATTGGCTTCTATTGTTCCTTCTCCATTAATATGGGCGTTGGTGAGAGCTGAACTTGCAGAATCAAACGTGATACTGTCTGTGGTGCTGGTCCAGGATGAAAACTGATAGCCTGAAGCAGCTATTGCATTTACGAATACTGTAGTGCCTGATGTGTAGGCTTTTTCTCCGGCGGTAGGAGTCATCGAGGATCCTCCATCGCCCAAGATGAAAGTTACCTGATTATTTGTGACGCTTCCCAAGTCAGGCGATCCCGTGTACTGAGCGAATGTACCGTCAGTGGTTACAATTTTAATCAGTACTGGCGTATCTGAGGTCACGGTGTATGTTGTGGTTACTACGCCCGTTTCGCCTTGAGTTAAAGGCATGCTTAGCGACTGTGCCGCCGAGGCGCTGTTGACGTATCCAGAATCAAGCACTACATCTCCTTGTCCAACATTCTGCACGTATACAACTAAATGATCAGTTGGATCTAATGCAATACTTTGAATTTGTATTGCGTTTCCAGCTTTTGCCGTGGTTCCGCCCATATAGCCCATTACCCAGGCATATGCAACTAATGAGGCCACAACTGCGATGGCAATCATTAGCAGAGTTGCTATAACAGGTGAAATTGCACGAATGGATCTTTTTACTTGAGTTGTTCTTTTCATTAAAGCTCTCTTCTCCTTTAAATTATCACACATGAATTTACTTACTATCGTACATCGTTAGACACAATGATGTTTGAGGTTCTATTTAAAAACTTATGGAATATTAATCTATAAGAACAAAATTTTTTGAAGGGCTGATTTTGATCGTGAGTTAGGTTCATTGTTCGATATTGTGAAATGTAAATAATAGAATTTGTGTTTTGCGAAAAAAGAAGAGAGTTTAAAGATGGTGAACCAATTGCAGGTGTTCATGTTTTTGAGCGTTAAATTTGTCTCGTTTTATTTGTCGATTGAAAATTGCTTTGTAGAATTTTAAAAAAAAGAAAAGAGGGTGTGGATTAGATCAATTTGGTGTGTAGTTGATTTCCACCCAGACTTGTGTGCATTCAGCGTAAGTCCAGCCGCCGCCCCAACCAGAACTGTAATGTGATCTTAAGCCAACTCCGATTTGCAGGTTGTTGATGTCTGCCCATGTCCACGTTCCGCCTCCGAGTTCACTGGGTTTTGTGGTATATTGGTCGTTGTATTCTGTCCAGCTTGATGTATGTGAGAGATCGCGGTCAATGCCAGTTTTTGTTGTCCCGCTGTTTAATCTAATTACCGTGTATGCGTCGAGGTGACTATCAGTGCTTGATCCGTCTTTTCGTACGGTTATATGGACTGTGACGCTGTTTATTGTGCCAGAAAGTGATTGGTCTGCAATGTTGTAGCTGTCGTATTGCCATGAATCATAGCCTGTGCCGCGGACGTAGTTGTTGGTGTTGTCAGTAACTTCATTGACGCATGCATAGTTGGGGGAAGTGCCTCGGTCGTCGAGTTCAGTGTGTCCTGCTGCGTTTGGTCGAAGAGTAATTGTAATAGGCGTGTTTGCCGCAAAGTTTGCAGTTATCGTCCCTGCAGCACCAATATGAGCATTCGTCGAAGACGAAGCCGCACTGTCAAACGTAATAGAACCCGCATCGCTAGTCCACGAAGTGAAATGATACCCAGAAGCCGCTGTAGCCGTTAACGGAACTGAAGCACCTGCATCATACAGCTGCGTAACAGTTGGAGTCATAGACTGACCACCCGTACCCAAACTGAAAGACACCGAATACTGAACCGTATCAGCCGCAAAAGTCGCAGTTAAAGTTTCATCAGCAGAAAGAGCCGGAAACACATAAGGCGAAACAAGAGCCTGCGCACCAGCATTAGTCGTCACACTCGCAATATGATAACCAGCACTCGGCGTAATCGTAAAACTCGGAGTAGAACCAGCATCATAACTGGTAGTTCCAGGAGCAATCACACCATTAGCAGACTGAGTCACAACAACATCATACTGAACAACAGTGTTTGCCGCAAAGTTTGCAGTTATCGTCCCTGCACCATTAATGTGAGCGTTAGTAGAAGCAGAAGCCGCGGCATCAAAAGTAATAGAACCCGTACTCGTCCATAAGGTGAAGTGATTGCCTGAAGCGGCAGTCGCAGTTATCGGAACACTAGCAGCAGGAACGTAAGATTGAGTACCTGACGGAGTAACTGAAGCCCCACCAGCACCATAATCAAAAGTAACTGAGTACTGGCCGGCTGGGCTATACGTGAAAGTTGCTGTTATGGTACCTGCGCCACTAATTGTGGCGGTGGTTGAGGCGGAATTTGCATTGGCAAAAGTTATAGAGCCCGTGCTTTGCCACTGATTAAATACATAATCGGTGTTAGGAGTGGCTGATACCGCAATAGTTCCACCAACAGCATGAGCGCCCGCTGTGGGACTTATCGTCAAACCTCCTGTGCTCATTACAAAATCAACAGAATACTGCGTCGGCGGAGCTGTCTGACTCACACTTAAAGAACCGGTGCCAGTTGTTTCCATGAAGGTCCCGTCTGTTGTGGTCACTTTGATGTTTAGTCTCGTATTAGGATCAAAGGGTCCGGCAACGGTTAACTCAGCTGTTTTACCTTCGCCAAGCACGTTGTTTGGGTAATTCGGGTCAGGTGTAAATGTTTTCAGTACACCATTTACGTATATGGTACTAAGTTGCACCGATCCTTGCCCTACGTTCTGAACATACACAACCAAGTTTGAGGAACTGTCCATTGCATAACTTGGGAGTTGAATGGCTTCTCCGGCTTTGGTTGTGGTGCCGCCCATGTAGCCCATAACCCACGCATAAGCAACAAGTGAAGCGACTACTGCTATTGCTATCATTAACAAAGTTGCTATAACAGGGGATATTGCTTTCATTGTTTTTTTAAAGGTTGGTTTTTTTCTTACTAATTTTATCGTCTCCTTATTTTTTATTTATTAAGTACACGCCAAATTGGCGTCTAATTTCTGGGCGAGACTCTGGTATTATATTATTTAAATCATTATGGATGATTGTTCTACTACGCAAATAACTCACGCAACAGACAGTTCTAAGCAATTGTTAAGGTATCCATTATTCTTGTCAAAAGATTTTGGTTCTGTTTTGAAGAAAACTTTCAATCTTGGGGGTAGGCTACCAGCTATTAAAGTGGAGAATGCTTCATATTCAAAAACAGAGCAATAATCGGCATCTTTTGTCTTGATGGCATGAAGGGTGCAGTTGTATTGAAGCACAAAGTGTGGTATTTGTTATTGGGTTTCAAAGTGGGTCAACTGCAAGTGGTCAACCCCCGAGAATGTTGCCGCGATCAATCTCATAGTGATGAGGGGTAGCCTTCTTTGAGTCTGGATGGAAACAAGTTGTGGTTTTCCAAGGACTATGCTGTTTTGGCGGTCCATAATAGTAAACGGTGAGTGGCAAGCTCCGAGGAAAATGCTTTCTCCCCCGTTGCGGATAACCCTCCGTTGACCAATCAGGAAAGTGTTTTTGCTACTCACTCTACAAGAATTACACAATGATTGAAGCTAACATCTACGTAGCCTCCAAGAAACAATTAGAGAATTCACAGGTTAACCGCGAACCTTTCAGCTGAGCTGCAACTCCATTATTGATCAGGTAGTCCGAGCTTAATGTGCTTTCCGTTGGAATTTTCCTAGTATGAAAGAAAGAGTGAGATCCAAATGCCATTTGAAACTTCAAACTTGACCGCCTAAAATCCACAGAACAAAATGGGTCAAATCAATAAAGTAGTCAAAAACAATTAAGGACTAAACAAGCTATCTGCAGCAACAACCACAAAAATAGGGTTCCAAAGCAGTGCTTTTGCGGAATTAATTTATAGTGCTTTACTTGCGTACTAATGTTAAAAGATTAGAGTAGAATCTTGGAAATAAGAAAAACAAGTCACATATAGACAAATTGATTTAGTTTTGTTATTAGTTTACAAAAAAAGAAAATGGAGAAAGATTTGTTATGCTGGGGTGTAGGTGATTTCGACCCACACCTGAGTGCATTCAGCATAACGATTGCTTGAGCCAAAATTAGATTGCAGACCGACCCCAATTTGTAAGCTGTTTATGTCTGTCCAAGACCAGGCGCCGCTTCCAAGATTTCCAGTTTTTGTTGCATAGTTGGTATAGTAGTTTGCCCAACTGGTCGTTGTGTCTATCTGTGCTCCATATTGTATTGAACCAGTGCCGATTCTAATTGCCGTCCATGCGTAAACGTCAGTTCTGCTTACCGTCTCCAAAGCTCTTATGTAAATCCTTACGTTACTGATTGTGCCAGATAGTGATTGATCCGCAATGTTGTATGTGTCGGTCTGGCGGTTGGTTTCACTAGTTCCATAAACATACGTAGCGCCCTCATCTGCGGTTGTATCATCTACGCGATCCCAGTTCGCACCTCCAGAGCCGGATCTTGAACATTCAGTTGTGCTTCCTGCTGCGTTTGGTCGAAGAGTAATTGTAATAGGCGTGTTTGCCGCAAAGTTTGCAGTTATCGTCCCTGCAGCACCAATATGAGCATTCGTCGAAGACGAAGCCGCACTGTCAAACGTAATAGAACCCGCATCGCTAGTCCACGAAGTGAAATGATACCCAGAAGCCGCTGTAGCCGTTAACGGAACTGAAGCACCTGCATCATACAGCTGCGTAACAGTTGGAGTCATAGACTGACCACCCGTACCCAAACTGAAAGACACCGAATACTGAACCGTATCAGCCGCAAAAGTCGCAGTTAAAGTTTCATCAGCAGAAAGAGCCGGAAACACATAAGGCGAAACAAGAGCCTGCGCACCAGCATTAGTCGTCACACTCGCAATATGATAACCAGCACTCGGCGTAATCGTAAAACTCGGAGTAGAACCAGCATCATAACTGGTAGTTCCAGGAGCAATCACACCATTAGCAGACTGAGTCACAACAACATCATACTGAACAACAGTGTTTGCCGCAAAGTTTGCAGTTATCGTCCCTGCACCATTAATGTGAGCGTTAGTAGAAGCAGAAGCCGCGGCATCAAAAGTAATAGAACCCGTACTCGTCCATAAGGTGAAGTGATTGCCTGAAGCGGCAGTCGCAGTTATCGGAACACTAGCAGCAGGAACGTAAGATTGAGTACCTGACGGAGTAACTGAAGCCCCACCAGCACCATAATCAAAAGTAACTGAGTACTGGCCGGCTGGGCTATACGTGAAAGTTGCTGTTATGGTACCTGCGCCACTAATTGTGGCGGTGGTTGAGGCGGAATTTGCATTGGCAAAAGTTATAGAGCCCGTGCTTTGCCACTGATTAAATACATAATCGGTGTTAGGAGTGGCTGATACCGCAATAGTTCCACCAACAGCATGAGCGCCCGCTGTGGGACTTATCGTCAAACCTCCTGTGCTCATTACAAAATCAACAGAATACTGCGTCGGCGGAGCTGTCTGACTCACACTCGTACCTGCGCCGCTTGTTTGCATGAATGTTCCGTCGGTTGTTACCACTTTGATTCTTATTTGCTGTCCAGGGGACCAGCTAGGGTAAGACACGGTGAGTGCTTGTGTTTGGCCTTCATTTATGGTTAGTTTGTCAGTGATTGAGCTGATGTCGATACCTTGGTCATTTATGTAGATGCTACCAGATTTGCTAAGTGTCACTGGTCCTTGACCTACGTTTTGCACATAGATAACCAAGTTACCGCCGCCTGCCGAGGCAAAACTGGGTATGTCAATTGCACGTCCGGCTTTTGTCGTGGTTGTACCCATGTATCCCATGACCCATGCATACGCTACAAGTGAGGCAACGACTGCGATGGCAATCATTAGCAGAGTTGCGATTACTGGAGAAATGGCTTTAATTGAACGCTTAATTTTTGTACTTTTTCTAACATTGCTATTTCTATTCATTTTTTTCACGTCTCAATTTAGTAGAAATTGTATTTCTCTTCCTTTGCGCTACTATCAGCCGAACCCGTATATAAAAATAGGTGGAATATTGTTCTATAAGCTCTAACTATACACTTTTGAAGATTTTTCAAAGGGGACGAAATAACAACAGGACAAAAGACAAATTTTAATCTTCCCCGAATTAGCTGTCTTAATCGAACGTCCAATAAATTAAAATTCTCAGACCGCAAAATAAGTACCATCTCAGAGGTTAATTTAATGGATCTATCGAATGTGCGCATAAGGGAACATTTTGGTCTTGCATCAAACGACACCCACATAGGGCAATTTAGTTTTCTAGTGAGCCCCCCGAAGAATCGGGGAAGTGTAGAAAATGAAGATTACGTTCTTGTTGATCACCCGCGTCTGGGCGATTCATGCCAAATTTTGGCTGTGATAAAAGACATAGCTAGCTATGAGGAAGTTGCCGGCTCGACTGTTGATAGAATAGGAAAATTGCTCGCTACCACAGAAATAATTGGCTACGTGGATCTCAGAAACCAGAATAAACCGCTGCACAAGCTACTTGTCCCGCCCAATCCTGGAAGCCGAGTATACGTTCCTCTTGCAAACTTTCTGGAAGATATTCTTAACCGAAACTTGAAGGGAGAACCCTACGCTCAGCCTCTTTCTTTCGGAAAAATAGAGGCTCCTTTAAGCGAGGAAGAGCAAAGCCAAATAAGCTGTCTTCTGGACGCCCAAGACCTCACAACTAAACATACGTTAATAGCCGCCATTACAGGAGCAGGAAAAACTCACGCAGCAAAAGTCCTAATTCAAGAATTATCCAACAAAACCAAAATCCCCATGGTAATCCTTGACCATATAGGAGAATACACGAACCTTCATGTCAAAGGCCAAGTTTCCATACTAGCTGCCAGACCTGAAAAAGCAACAAAAAAACTCGAAAACAAGAAGAATCAAGTAAAAAGTTTAAGCGAAAAAACCGAAAAAGAAATTTTAAACAGAGAAGTCAAATCGGGTCAAATAGTAATCCTAAACGGCGAAGGCTTAACAGTGGAGGAAAGAAGAACCTTCTATGGGAACTGCCTGAAAACTCTGTGGAAAAACAGGAGCGACGCAATAACGGAGCCATTTTTATTGTTCGTTGAAGAAGCTGAGGACTTCAAAGGCGACACCCTAGACCAAATGGTCACCGAGGGGAGAAAGAACGAGATAGCTATGTGCCTAATATCGATTCATCCCACTGAACTTGGCGGCAGAGTCCTAGCCCAAATAGGCAACCTAATAGTTGGAAAAACAACAGACAAAGACGATGTTGAATACCTCACGAACATGACCAATGCAGGAAGCGGCGTCCTTCCAAATTTGTCGGTCGGCGAATGGATAATTAATGGAGTAAACAGATCAAGACCAATGAAAGTGCAGGCAAAAGAGTACCTAACTTAGCTTTAGCGGAAGTATCTCTGTTCTAGAACAAAAACACAAAAACGTTTTATGTAGAAACAAGCAGGATTACTCTTCGAAAGAGGATCAACATGACCCAAACAAACAAAACCGCAAACAAAAAACTATTCCTCACTTTAGCCGCAATCTGCACAATCCTAATAGTCGCCTTGAATATTTCAATTACATTTTACTTCTCAGAAGTGAACGTCAAAAACACAGAGGTACAACAGCTAAACAATCAGATAAACGACATTCAAGCTTTAATAAACAACCAGACGTTAACCGTCGCAACACCGAAGCTCATCGGCATAGAAATGCAGTACATCGATAACAGAACAGACCCCAACGCGCCCTTCCTACAAGCAAAAGGATACATAGTCAACGTTGGAACAAGCACCGCCAAAAATTGCACCATTAACGTTTCCGCGATTCAAAACGGCAACAGCACAGCTATTGACAGCTCCGCACCCATAAACACTTTGGAGCCAGGAACGTACGAGAAAATCGACATTCAATTCCCATATACAGGACAACCAGTAGTAGCTTACAGCGCCAACTTAAATTGGTCGCCTTAAAGAGCCTCTTTTTTCCCAACTTAAAATGATTCGTCTCCAATTTGGAGCTTAATCCGTAAGTCTGAGACTGATCAAGGAATTTCTGAATGTTTAAAAAATTCAGAGATCAATCAGTTTAACCCCAAAATGATAGACTTGTCTATGTTGCGAAGAAAACTTGTTGACATCATAACGGAGCAAGAACATGAAAAACAAACTAAACAAAATAGAAAACTGGGAGTTTGGAAATTAGGATCTTCTATTTGAAATTCTTTCTTTAACGAAATCAAGCTTATTTGAAAGATCTAAAATAGGGTATTGCATAAGGGCCATGACTAGAACGTTTCAGCCCAAATAGAAGCAATAGAAAACGAGAATATACCAAGATAGCTTACCATGCTTGCTAAATTGGTGGGAGCAGAGTTGTGCTGATTCAATTGACCATAGATAAATAAATAATCAACGAATCAAATCGATCAAGACATTAGAGTATGAGCCGCAGAGCACACATTTCAGCTTTAGCAGGAAGAGTTTCTTTTTGGAGATTAAAGTAGGCAAAATAATCCTCTTGTGGGACTATTATTAAGCTTGCAAAAGAAAAGGATTAACATAACCCGACATCCGCCCTTTTTCTCTTCAACTTAAAACGAAACAGAAGTTTATTTAATAAAATCCAGTAAATTCAGTCGTCAACGTTATGTTGATTGCAGCAGTTACGGAGGAGAATAATCGCAAGCAGCAGAATTTCCAACAGTAGTTATAACTTTAAACTGAACAGGGTCAACTCCTAAATTATAGTTAATGAGGCTAGCCAATGTTATGTTTAAAGACCCCCCCGCAGGCACAACTTGGTTAAGAATGAAGTTACTGTGTAATTGATCTGGACCTCCATCGGAAGATTTTATGTTTAGCCAAAGCATCGAAAGGGTTGTGTCTACTCCACCCTTGTTGGTAACATTTAACGTATAAGGAGCCGTCATGAGTGACACAGTAATGGGAGAATTTATTTTTTCCACATACAAATCGTTCATTTCCTTAGTTGCGGCGTCATGCCAAAGGTACACATTTGTAAAAAAGAACAGCAATATTATTATGAACAATACGGATCCGATTATTTCAGCTGTTCCTTTTTTGTTTCTTAAGAGTTTTCTTAACACGCTTTTTCATCCCTCATCTTACGGGGCCATAGTTTACGTCGAAATTAGATCCCCTTGAAGTGTGAATTCTGAAAGTGTATACGGCCCCAGGACTCCACTCAAAAGAGCAATAAGCAGTCACTATCAAATGTTCACCAGTTTTTACCCCGACATTAAAGTTAAAGTTTAACGAACCAGGAACGTCCGATAAAGCTAATCCGTTAACGTAAATCGAATTGATAACCGAATCTACTTTCCCAACGTTATACACCGAAAACTGAACCGTGTTGTTATAATGTGAAGCAGAAGAATTAAGTAACCATATGTCTTCAACAGTTAGTGATTCCATCACTGAACTCCCGATTCCTGCTTTGTAACTTTCTGAGTACGAAGACACAAAGGCAAACAGCAAAGTCATTCCTATCATAGTTATGAGTATCATTAACACTGTTGCGATAACGGGCGAAACGGCTCTTCTGTTATTAGACAGCTTCCTCATGAGTTCACATCCAACTTGGCGGTATAGCTACTAGGAATATCGCATAGCCTACGACAACAAGGATAATTGCGTGTTTTAATCCTCCGGCTACTCGACGCTCGCCTATTTTTCCCGCCATCAGACCACCGGTTAATCCTGAAACCATCATGTTCTTGTAGAAGAAATCTTTAAACCCGCTTGTACCGCCCACCGTAGCTTGGCTTAAAAGTTGTTGAGATCCCTCCATGGGCGCAAAAAACGATCTTACCAGCAGAATAGCCGTGACAATAAACACCAAGAAAGCGGCGTAAATCACGATTGTGTAAGGTTTCATCTGAGCGCTGGTGTCCCTGTCGATCTCCTTCATTTCTTCCATAAAACCTGATGTGGCAGTGAAAACTTTCTTTATGGTTCCGCCCGAGCGGCTTGCCTCCAGAACCAAAACGCAGAACCTGTTCACTATGGGAGAGTCAATGTTGTCTTTGAAATTGGTTAGTGCATCTTCAAACGATGTGCCCCAGGCCATTTGAAGAACCATCTTCTTCACTTCTTTTGAAAGAGGTCCACTAACCATTTTGTTATCTACAACTTTCTCCAAGGCTTTGATAAGTGTCATTCCAGTCTCCTGAGACTCAGCGACTCCCCGCACTAGAAGAGGCATCTGATCCTCAATTGACGAGAGCCACCTTTGATGCCGCAAATCAAGAACTGCTGAAGGCACCAAAACAATCAATATGCTGAATAGGAATACTTCATTAAGGTATTTCATCAATAAAGTCGATGAAAAAACCCATAGAGCCAGCACTAAAACAACGACTAAAACGAGTGAAATAGCAGCGGTTATCTTTTTGGTTTTCTTAGAGACTTTACCCATTTGTTTTACCTCGGAGGCGTCAAGCCATCAACTAACAACAGCATTATCCCCACGCCAGCAGGCGTAATCACGAATGTCATAAGCAACAGGATGGTTTGAGGATCCACACCGGCCAACATAGAGGCGCCTCCTCCGAGAAAAGACATGATGGAGAGCATGACAACAAGAACCAGAGGCAAGGCAATCATAAAGCTCACATATACCTCAGCCATTCCAGCCAAACTATCAAGGAAACTCTTCATGGAGGAAACCCGAAATTTCTTGTACTTTTCTGACTCATCTCTTAAATAGGAAGACAAATCGCCACCCATGTGAGAAGTTGTTACAATGCCGTCAAGCAAAGCACCAAACTTTCTGGAAGCAGACCTCAAAGAAGCCTTCCTCAAAGCATCATTCAAATCCAAACCCATAAGCTCAATATCAGCTATCGCCCGTCGAATTTCTTCACCGACCCCAAATTCGTCGCCAACATTAGCCAACGACCGAAAAATACGTTCAGGGGGCATACCGGAACTTGCCAGAACCGCCATGAAATTCGCCGTAAGTGGTAGATTAGCTTCTATTTTCCTGATCTTTGAAGAAATAATAAGCGGAGGATAAGCGTAACATACACCAAACGAGATAATAGCAGCCATTAAGCCGCCGATTACTGAAAAGAAAA
Organism: Candidatus Bathyarchaeota archaeon; assembly: GCA_963760905.1. Lineage (GTDB taxonomy): Archaea > Thermoproteota > Bathyarchaeia > Bathyarchaeales > Bathycorpusculaceae > JADGNF01. The sequence continues at coordinate 164,584 of CAVXEQ010000001.1, read as the reverse complement.
ACGCAGCGATGAATTGAAATTTAATTGAAAGCAACAAAAAAGAGAAGCCAAAGACCAATACTGCAGCTAAGAGAGTGGCGAAAACCATCAAGCCTAAATATACTTGGAAAGTGACCCTAATAGCTGCTTTGGCCAGATTATCTTGTAAGCTTTTGAATTCTGAAACCAAATACTTTGGAACAAGGCTTGAAACTCGCAGAAAAAGCGATACCAATCGCTTATTCGTTTTTCAAAGCCTCCTTAAGTACAGCTGCTGGATTTTCAATGTATGATCGAATTGTGTTGGAGACATCTCTGTAATTTCGAATATTGCTTTTTGCCATCCAATTTATTACTTGGGCTCTGTTTCGGAGTTCTTGTTCTGCTTGCTCAGTGCTTATGCCTGTTTTTTCGGCAATCTTCTCGAGAACATAGCTTCGTCCAGTGTAATCGAAAGTTTCATCGGTTGCATTCCATTTGTACACTTCGTTTGTTAATATTTCTCCTGAACGAGGATCTAAACCGACGATTTCCGATGCCGCAACTGTTTTCCGCACTGGTTTGCCTCTAATTTCAACTCTTTTCTGAACCATAATAATGTCGATGCCTGCGATGAGAGTTCTTGGAATATTCATTGGCGCAGACTCTAAACGGTAAACAGCAGACTCCACGGATTCAGCATGGACAGTTGACATGCCTAGGTGACCAGTACTGACTGCCTGGAACAACGTGTAAGCTTCAGCACCCCTAATTTCTCCCACAATGATATAGTCTGGTCTTTGTCTGAGGGAAGCTTTCAGCAAATCAAATAAGGTAACATCAGCTGAATCGGTGGCTAAGCCAAAGTGAGATCTAGTTGTGGCGGGGATCCAGTTTTCATGGGGAAGATTAAGCTCAGGAGTATCCTCAATGGAAACCACCTTCAAATCAGGTTTAATGAACATGCTAAGGCAGTTTAGGAGGGTAGTTTTTCCTGCGGCTATACCACCTGCAACCAGTATGGAAACTCGGTTTTCAACAGCATACCAAAAGAAAGCGGCCATATCTGCTGACAGAGTGCCAAAAGTGATTAAATCCGTGACGGTGAAGGGGTCAACTTTGAATTTTCTGATGGTGAAAGTTGATCCTCTGCGTGTTACCTCGCTTCCAAAAGTTAGATTGATTCTGCTTCCATCAGGTAATGATGCATCGAGTAATGGCTGTGCAATTGAAACGTGGCTCCCGCACATATAGGCAAGTCTTAAAGCATAAGAGTCAAGCTCCTGAGCAGTTTCAAAGCGAATATTTGTTGGGATAGACTCGGACTTTCGGTGCCAAACGAATAGAGGCACATTCACACCGTCGCATGAAAGATCCTCAATTAGAGGGTCATGCATTAACGGATCTATTTTTCCGTAACCCAAATTATCTCTGACGATATAGTAAAGCAGCTTATCTCGAGTGGCGGGATCATGTTTCTTGAAATTGTATTTGTCAAAAATCTCTGTACTTTTCGCGACAAGATACTTTCCCGCGGTTTCTTTTGACTTCAGATCCGCAGGTTTCATTGTTATTACTTGATTGAGGATGTCCTTAAGACGTTTGAGGTTAGTCTCGTCTTCACTTGTAAGCTTCGGTTCCTCAACAACATAACTGATGTTCCCTCTCTCCAAATCTTTAACAATATGCGCATAGGCAAAATTGTCGATCAGAGCGTAAGATTCCAAAGTCTTGTAATGGCCAATCTCTGTGAGGGGCGCTTTGACCTCAGTAACAGAAATCCCTTTTTTTGGAAGTACTTTCTCAATAGATAACGGCTCTTCCTTAGTCAATGTTTCTCGCAAGTTAACTTCAGGCGACGGATTATCGGCTGCCTTTTTGCGAGAAAACATTTTTTTTAATTGATCCTTTTGTGATGTCACGTTGCACCATACCCATATTTACAGAGTGCCTTAACTATTAATATTTCAACAAAGAAAAAAAGGTTTGTTTTTAACAATCCTTACGGAACCGCTTGAATAACTTGACTGAACGTTCCGTCTTCAGTTACGACTTTGATTGTAAGCTTGTCACCAGAGGCACCGCTCAAAGCGTTGGAAATAAGTGTGGTAGCACCTGGTTGGAGGGTTGGACTATTAGCAGAAGAACTTTGTAAGACACCATTAATATAGAGACATTGACCGGCAACGAGATTAACTGAAGAATCGCCAACGTTTTGAACGTAAACACCAGGGCTTGCAGAGTCGAAACTTACGCTTTGAATTTGGATTGCTTTGCCAGTTTTGCTAGTTGTGAATCCCATGTATCCCATGACCCATGCATATGCGACAAGTGAGGCAACGACTGCGATGGCAATCATAAGTAAAGTGGCAATTACTGGAGAGATTGCTCTCATATCTCTACGGAAATTCTTTTTTACTTTTCTAAAGTTCATTTTTGAGTTCTCCCTTTGTGGGGTTACTATTCTTTATTAATAGCCGAGCTTAAAAGCATACATGTAATAATCCTCTATCAGAAATCGATACATGCCAAAGGAGAATTGGGATTTCATCCTTGATAAATAATGTAAGCGACAGCAAAAGAAAAATTTATGCTCAATTAGTACTTGAAGAATGCAAAAGTTATAACTAAGCACCATATTGATTATCATAAGGCTTAACATTTATGAAACCTGTGAAGACTGGAATTGCTGGCCTCGACGAATTTCTACTGGGAGGTTTGCCACCAAAAATTGTTTTGCTTACTGGGTTACCAGGTTCAGGAAATGAAGTCTTTGCCAGACAAGTTTTGTTTAACAAATCAAAACAAGGAACAGGAACCGTGACGTACTTCACAGTAAACGTTTCAGCCGAAAGTGTAAAAGAAGACATGGCGGCGTACAGCTGGGACACAACACCTTTTGAAGAAGCAGGAACCTGGAAGTTCAAAAGCCTCAACGACATAAACGCAAAAGAATTACCATACGCAGTTTTGGACGAAATGAAACAGCAAAGGACCGTTGTAATAGATTCTCTTTCAGAATTGCTGCTAACTCATAAAACTAAAGAAATAGCAACCCTAATCACTTCCATGACGCACCAAAACCGGAGGAGCCAGGACTACCACCTACTCTTGCTAACCGAAGGCATGCAAGACCAACAAGCAGAAACCACAATGAACCACTTTGCCGAAGGCTCAATAAACTTTGCATTAACTTGGACGGCAGACTCAACAATGAGGCATATTATTATAAGAAAACTCTCCGGGACCATTATACCGACCAGAAGACTAAACTACACTTTGGGCAGAAAAGGAATCATCATAGAAACAGCAACTAGAATAACCTAAAAGCAAAATTCCGAAAATGAAACATTATATTAACACCAACCTTCAATAAATAGTTATGCAGAACAAAGTTCTGCAAAACGGGGAGAAATTAGTGAAGTGGAAAAACCAAACTGTGGATTCAGGAGAAGCCGCGAACAAGTCTTAGTAGACATACTAAAACTCTGCAAAATACCACAACCAAAAACACACATACTAAATAATACCAACACAAACTTCAAACTACTCCAAGGCTACCTTCTTGAAATGCAAGCAGCACAACTCATTGAGAGGCATGAAGAAAACAAAAAATATTCAACAACTGAAAAAGGAAGAAGCTTCATTAAGACTTGGGCAAAACTTCAACAAATGATAAACACTCAACAGCCAGCCTCTTTGAAACATAGAAAGTACGCCAGAAATAAAAGGCAAATGTTCGTCGTTACCTCACAACAAGACATTTACGCTTAGATTTGAAAACGCCGCAAGCCAAAAACACGGCCATACTCTCGATCTGAAAACCAAAAATCAAACATCGCCACATGCCAATTTTTTGTTCGAGAAACTAAATTAGTAATTCAATTAGAAAAACTAATCGATCAGAATATTTTGAAAAAATGCTTCTGATTCTGAGTAAATATCGCAGATTATGGTTTGCGGAAACCAAGTCCGCGTTCAAGCAGAAGAAAACTCTCAGGAGTCAATTCCATTATACGAATAAATCTTTGATTTTCGTCAACAGCTTCATTTAAGGAGCAGATTTGAGAGAACCGCCAACCGAGTTGCTATAATGGTGGATACGCCTAGAATATTGAAAATAGAAAGTGTTTTTGACGTGGAAGTCGAATTTAATCTCCAATTTGGGGAACAGAAATTTGACATAATCTAAACTCAAATTAAGGAGAAATATTTAATGAGAAAAACAAAAATTTTAACAAACATAAAAGAGAGGTATTCACAAAACAATTTAGACCCAGAGTTAATCGGTTGAAACATAATGAAAAGCCATTGAGAGTCATACAATTTAAAAAGGAACAGCTGTCCAGAAGACCACTTTGTCTTTTCGGGCGTGCTTTTCAGTTTTCCAGTTATTTTTTTAAAGTTAGATTTTTGCATTCCCCTTAAGTGCAAAGTTGTTCTTGAGATCTATCATTTATTTAGTGTGATTCCTATTAGAGAAAGCTATTGAAGTACTCATTCAAAGTCTCAGAATGCTCATGATTTTTTCTATAATATTGAGAATGCGACCCAAAACTCCGCTGAGTGACCCCATCCCACTCGTTATGCTTCGAAGGTTGCTTAAGTCGTATTTATTGACTGCACGGGTTATCAGGGCAGTAAAAATGAAAACTATTACAAAAAAGACACCGCCGATAGCTAACTCCAAGAAGTTGGAGACGCTTAGCTGAGAAATGAGACCGTATGTTAAGGAAGCAGTAAACAAAGCTGAAAAAAGAATCTTCACAGATGAAACCCAATCTACGGTAAGGTAGTAATGCTTTTTTATCCAATACAGAGAAATAACGAAGCTCGGTAGGCCACATAAAATCGTCGCGATTATTAAGCCTATTACCCCGTAAAGCATAATTAAAGAATAGCCCAAAGGAAAACCAATTGATGCGGTAAGCATGTTTAGATAGAGGTTAAATCTGGTTTTGCCTTGGCCATTTATGAAGTTGCTTACACTAAGAGACCCGAAAGCTGAAGATAAGTAAACAATGGCTAGTAAGGCCAGAAACAGAGGTGCCGTTGAATAAGTGTTGCCGAAAAGAGTTGAGACAGCTGGTTCAGCAATACACATAACGAGCGCCGATACAGGCACTACAATGAGAGCGGCATATTTAACAGAGAATTGGAAAACATTTTGAAGTGTCTCTCTGTCTTTTTGAGGATCAAGTTTGCTAAAAGCTGGAAATAACATGGTACCTATTGGCGTTGCGAAAAAGGTTATAAGTACAATGAAGGTGGAGGCTATTGTATAGTTACCAATTGCGGTGTTATCAGTCGCATAATGTATTGGTAAGAGAAATGCAAAGAATTGGACTTGGAAACTACTCAGTATGGTCGAGAACGATAATGGCGTCCCATAGGCTAGCATGATTTTTAGGTATTTTCTTATCTCCAATTTTTTCATAATTGACTTTGGCAGGCGTTTGTAAAGGGTCATCATGAATAGGACACCAATTAAACCAGAAATTAGCATTGCAGCGGTGTAACCTATTACTGCTCCAGCAGCGCCTAACCCCCAAACTACAAGCGCTATTGTTACAAATGTTTTGAATATAGATTGACAAATTATCATTATGCTGTTGAGCTCCATTCTCTCAACGCCTGTGAAAGCGGCAGTGGCAGAATTGATAAGACCATTTGCCAAAATTGAAATGGAAGCGAGTTGAATTAGGGGAGCTATTTCTGGACGATGGAAAACACTTGCAGCCAAGAAGCCTGAGAACACAAAAGAAATTATCGAGAGTGCTAAACCCAAGATAATTTCGAAGATCAGTCCCGAGATGAATATGCTTCTGATTTCGTCAGCTCTTCCTTCCGCTCTATATTGAGCAGCGCAACGTACTATAGCGGAGTTTACACCCCAATCCCTAAAAATCGCAATAAGCATAGGGACAGTTAAAACAATTCCGTACAAACCGAATAGGTCGGAACCCAGCAGCCTCGCTACGAATATCGTGCCAATTGATGATATTAGGGTTGAAACTATGAGTCCCCACAATAGGTGGAAGCTGCCCTTGGCCGAAACCTTAGCCATATCTACTGCTTTACTCATCGCGATTTTTTCCTTGTTTTACCGTTTCGATTTGTGAATTGACAAGATTTGGTGTTAAGTTATGTTTATCGTTTTGGGTGGTTAAGTTGGACAGATTCTTTCTCACCAACAGGGATCTTGTGATTAAATTCAGTTTTATTTCTGCTTTTACATCTTCGCATCAAGGCAAGTCCATTGTTATACTTAAAGAAATTCGATCCAAAGTTTCAAAGAATAAATGATAAAAACAAGGTCTAACCGAAAAAGAAAGGTCTGGATTTGCGCACTCCCCAGAAAATCGTCTGATACGTCATGCCTCAACCTCTTTTTTATTTCAGAGTCAAATCTAAAAATAGTGGATTTTACTACGGAGAGTTAATAATTTAGAAATCAGGTTTAACATTTTCCAAAAAAATTGCTAAGAAAGTTATACATAAAGGCTTTTAGAACTTAAGTCCAACGGAACGTTAAAGTATTTATACGTATGACATATCTCGGAGTTTTGACAGCAAGAATTTCTGCCAAAATTTCCCAGAGAATAGTTAATATCTTGTTAATAAAAGCACTTTGGCTACTGAGCCATGGTCAATTTGCTTTTTTATTTACTGTTGAGTTTTGAAAATGTTTTAAGCGGAGGGCAAAGAGCCTATAAGTAGATGCAACACGTAAATTTGTTTTGAACAATTGGTCCTAATTTTTTCAATTCACTTATTTAGCTTTTTTTCAAAAAGGGCGATAAATCTAACATAGCAGGTATTATCAACTTCTTTTGCGTTTTTAACGACATAGATAGTTAACATCAAAGAGCTATTGTTTATTATCCTACTAACTAGGTGAGATGGGTCATAATACCTTGCGTGGCGTTCCCCCCAATTTCTTATGCAATATAGTTTAGCGTCCGAATCAAAGTTTATTCCTTTCTTCGGCAAAGAAGCAGGGTCAGTTAAGATAGCGTATTCATCGGAAACATAAAGAGGCAAAATACAAAGCTTGCCGCCTTCCTTAAGGACTCGATTTGCTTCTCTGATGAATCTAATATCCGAATCTTGCTCGAAGTGCTCAAAAGAACAGTGTAAAGCGATCTTTGTCGCAAAACCGTCCTGAATCGGCATATCACAAGCATCGCCACCAATAAGATCGTCCTTCAACCCTTTCGGAAAAATCATGTCCTGTCGATAAGTTTTACAGCCAAATAACCGGTGATAAATCTCGGCAACCGGAGAGTAAGAGCTTGCAACGTCAATGTAAACATCGGTAACAGAAAGCCCCAATACTTTTGCAGCGAGATAGTGCTCAAGAGCTTTTTCGCAAAAATTTTTGGCGGTTCCACCATTATAGTACCTTAAAAATCGAGTATATCCTGCATTTTCTAAGTATCGTCTAAAATCATCAATATCTATTTTAAAGTCTACGACGGAGATGTTCCTCTCCCTAAACGCGTCGACCAAGATTTCGGTTTGCACTTTAGAAGGCGCGTTTTCTAAAGAAGATTTAACCTTTGGTTCTCGCAAAGAAGAGAAGTAGTAGTTCCAGAGCAAAGCCCCCTTTGACTTTCGAATCATAATACGATAAGCCATCTCAGGATGTCGAATGGCCCTTTCAACTTTTAAAATCATACCTTTGTTAACCAAAAAAACGCCTTCAAACCTTTCAGAGACACTTTCTTTCTAGCTATCTTATTGGCCCTAACATAAATCGATTTTGATCGCTTAAAAATTATTTTATTTAACTATTTCATTTTGGTTATTCTTTCAAGCGCTTAGCGACATCTTCCGCTATTCCTTCGGAGAGTTTACGCTCCGATGTCTTCGCCGATGAACTGGAAGATATCTCTCTTGGAAGTCTTGGTCGTAAGTCTTGACTAGTTGTTGGCAGAAGCTCTTCAGCGAGCATACCGAATCGTTAGTATGAATAAAAAGGAAAAACAGGAAAAAATTGAAAAGCGTACCATGAATTATTCACCCGAAGCAAATTATTTCTTCGAATTTCAAGTGAAATTAGAAGCTAATGTGAAGAAGAGAAGATATCATATTGTTAGAAAATTACGTACATTTAATGAGCCTGTATTTTAAACAAGCGAATTTTCTTAAAATAGCTGAAGAACCCGTCCAGCTATTGTAACGATAAAACTTAAGCTAAAAGCAATTGCGGCAAATCTCAAACGCTCCCTATCAATTGGAAGACGAGAAGAAAGGTCAGGCAAAGAAAAAATGATCTCTGAAGCCAATAAGAGAATTATCGCAATAACCGCTGAAAGCAAACCAAAGTCCAATATTGAAAGAGGAAGAATCATCTATTTTCACCAACATTCAAACTGTAAGTTACTTCAAGCTTAGAAATAGCCTTGTTAAAAGCGAAATTTTCGAGAGCGATAATCCCGCCTGTAGCTTTAGCAAGGACACAAGCAATTGCGCTGGTAATTGGACAGCCAACTAAACTGATGCTCTTCAAGCTGTTTTTATCGTCAAAAAGACTCTGATATATCGAGCCGCGAATAACCAAATAAACCGAGGTATTCTGAAAGCTCATTTCAATTTTCTCTGCAACCCTCAGTTTCTCAAGCAATATGCGAGGCAGAGTTGAACAAAGCCCATCGAGCTGCATCTCTTTAAGTTCCGGACCAATTTCTTTTTTTAGCCGAATATATAATCCCAGACCGGGCGGAGCTATCAGAATTCCTTCGGGGTTTTCAATTACAAAATTGCTAGTTGGTAGTTCTTCCAACGAAGACACATTAATGTTGTTTTCGGCAGAAATAAAAACTGGCGCATCTTCCAAATAGTGGAACTTATCTAAATCGTCTTTCCCCTTCAACCTTTGTGGAATGTAGTAACTTTTGCCTGTGAATTCCATGCTGTTCACAATTCTATCTATAGTCACGTAAGAAGCAATCGCGCTGCTACCCAAAAGACTACCTTCAAAATATCGAGAAGGCAAAACTAGTAGAAACAGAACTCCCCAAAAAATTAACCCTAAGCCCAAAAAGGCTAAAATTTGGTTAACATAGTATACCGCTGAAAATGACGAGAAAACACCTACCAAAAGTAAGACTAGTCCGACTCGACGAGCATTAGTAGTTGTTGTACTCCTTGATGTCACGTTTTCAATTTCCTCTTTGCTGACTGTGCACCCGTTAAGTTAATTTCACAACTCCAAAATGGAGAGCAAGGATTCTTTAATCTTTCGGAGATTAAAATTCGGCTTCGACACATTTTGGCGGCAAGGCTAAAAATTGTTTAACCTGAAAAAAGACAGCTGCCAACAGAAAGGATCAAACAAAACTAAGAACCAGCACCTATTCAATAGCTTCAGCGGCCGTTTTAAATGATTGATAAATTACTTTAGCTGCTTGTTTCAGTCCTTCTTTTTCGTTAACTGAAAGATCATTGTAAACTGATGAACCTATAGACTGACCCAAACGCGTAGGAACTCCAACGAAGATTGGTTCAGGAGTATCTTCGAATTTGATTGGAACAGCGATAGACAAAACCTCGTTGGTATTTCTTACAATGGCTGTAACGATGTCTCTGAATGAAGCCGCCGGACCATACTCGGTGCCCCCAACATTGTCAACGATAAATTTTGACACAGTCTTTAGATAGAGTTCTATTTCGTTTTTCGGAAGGCTCTTACTACCTAGAGGTCGCATATTTCTCGACTGGCTTACCACAAATCTCTGTCGTGGACCATAATGCAAATGCCGCATCACCATGTTCACCGCCGACCCATCCTTCAACTTGATTTCGGGGCACACCGAATGTTTCTGACAATTTGGACCGGAATCGCAAGGACTCAAGATTTGTCCCAGTGCTAATTACAAAATTAGCCTTAGTATACTTTTTACAAATCATTGCCATTGCATCAACTGGATTAGAGATCACAATATATTTTGCCCCTGTATTCATAGGGCTTACAGCCTGAGAGATAGCTTTTATTGTCTGGGCATTCTGGACTGCTAGGTCTCGCCTACTCATTTTTACACCTGGAATTCTCGGTTCTCCAGCTGAGATCAAGATTATATCTGCACCATGAACCTCCTCGTCTTTGTCGCAGGCATTTATTTCCACGTCAACTCTCAAACTTGCCGCCGCGTGTTTCAAATCCTCAGCGAAGGCCGCTGCAAGACCAGGCTTGGTATCACAAACGGTCAACGTGTCTGCAAGTCCGGCGCATAATATTGAATAAACAGTTGGCCTGCCAACTCTACCAGTTCCAATTTGAGCAATGTGCAAGTTAATGACGCTCCATAGTCTTATTTGAGCATGAATAACCTAAAAATAGGTTTGGTTTTTAAAATTACTTTCTTCAAACATAATTGGAGGAAAAAATCTGGGTCAATGTGAATAAACTAACTTTGCTCGCTCAAAGTGTTATTATTAACCAAACATTTTTTCGTGCCGAAAATTTGGGGATTCGAATGAGATTGTTGGAGTAAATATCTGATTGCTGCAGCTAGCCCTTCTTAATGTACAAAAAAATTATGAGAAGAAGGATGTATTACGCGACGATTTAGTTTGGTCCAATATATTCTTGAGAGACTATAATTGAATCAGAATACAATGATACTGCGCCCATTGCTGCTGAGCTTTGAAAGTCAACTATTGCTTTAGTCGCGGAGTAATCACTATTTGTCAGTCCAGTTACGGAAATTACTTGAACTCCATTAATCCATACGCTAACTTCTCCGTTTCCATTTCCGGCTTTAAACAGTGATTCTATACAATACCAAGTATTTGCCTGCGGAGTTGGAGCAGCGCCATACGCATCATTTTCTGTATAGCCATTTGTTAAATAGTGCAGCCTCCATTGAACCGTGCCGCCATTGTTTTGAATGAACAAGTTGGATAATTGATTGAAATTGCTGTTGGTTATGTAGTTTCCTATACTCAGATACTGATCAGAAGAAGGTAAAGCTGAAACTCGGTAATAACCTCTCATGTAGATTGTTGAATAAGATGAATCAAGATCTTGGCCAATCGAAGCATAAGCATTTGCAGCATTATTTAGAGCATGCTGAGCCGCGAATGTTCCACTCTGCGTTTCAACATTCTGAACAGTCACCGCACCATTGTCTTGATATGGCGTCCACATGGCGTCAATGGCGCCGCTTTCAAAACCTTCAGTGAAAATTGCAGTATTTGAAACAGTATTTGACGATGATGATAAAGCGCGGTAGGTTGTGCTTTCTGCGAAAACGCCATCTGTAGTTGTGACTTTGATTTTTATCGAGTTTTCAGAGGAAACTGAGTAATCAACAGTAAAAACAGCTGTTTGACCCTCAGACAATGGATTTCCATTGGCACTAATGCTACACGACTTTGAAACTCCATTTACGTAAACACATCCAGACGGGTCGAACCGCACTGACCCATCGCCGACATTTTGAACGTAGACAACTAAGTTTCCGAGATCGTTTTTAGCTATACTTTGCACTTGTATTGACGTTCCTACTTTGGCGGTTGTTGACCCCAGATAACCCATTACCCAAGCATAAGCTACGAGTGAAGCTACTACAGCTATTGCTATCATTAAAAGGACTGCTATTACTGGCGAAATAGCTTTAATGGGTTTTGAGATCTTTTTGCAGATAAACTTCATTTGAATGACCTAAGTGTTAGTCTCAACCGAATCTATTAAAATCTATAGGTAATTTTGTTCTATAGTAATAGTATAGGGAAACATGCAAAAATTCTAAATTTTGTTCGCTAGGGAATCCAGTTATATGGCATAAATTTAATCTGCGCTGTTCGTTGGATATTTTTGGCATAGCTCCTTTTGTTGAAAATGCTATGAAATGTGTTATTGCACTAATTGTTTAAACGGAAACAATTCTTAATTGACGCCTCTATCGTTAAGCATTTGAATATTTTCTTTACTGTGAGTTGGGTTCATTATGATAGTTACATCCGGTTTCGCTTTTTGGCAAAATTGGGAGAGACGAATTGCTTATCAACCCTGAAACATATTTTGTCGAGAAACGTTGTTGATCATAATAAGCAGCCGAGTAATCAATCTTTGATTGATCAGAACTTTATTGAAAACAAAGACGCTCCTCTCAAGAAGTAAGCTAAGTCTACAACGGCATTAGTCTTAATATGAGGTCTCTGATTTTTCCAAATAATCAACAACATAATTCTGAAAATATTCAACATTCTTTAAACCAACAGAATGTTGAAATTGCATCGTATTCTGAAGACGATGTTTACGCAAATTATATCCAACTACTCCTAAGGTATTTCCAAAGGCCAATTCAAAAAATCTTGGAAAATGCGAATGAACATTATTACTAAAGGGAAACAACAAAAACCACGAAGCAATTCTCAACGCGGCCAGTTTCTTGCAAAATTGAAGGTTTACCAACCTGTTATCAGCATATTTTTCGTAGCATTCCACAAAATATTCACCCAAATCAAATTTATTCGGTTTTTTTGCTAATCGAAGTTCATGATATGCCCATGCAACATCGTAGGCTGGGTCGCCAATAACCGCTCTATGCCAATCAATTATGAAGTATTGTTTATTCGCTACGATAACATGATTAGGTTCAAAGTCGTTGTGAAGAATCGCAGGAGAAAAACCTCTCGATTTCAGGTTATCTATATTCTTTAATAATGAGATAAATCTTCTCTGGTATGGATTTGCAAATTTAAAAAGAAGCCCTGGAGTTTCCTTAACTAACAACGTGTCTCTTAATAGTTGCTCTTGATCCAACTCGTATTGCCGTTTAAGAAGACGGTAATTTCTAATGCAGCTTACGTCCAACTTATGTAATTCACATAATACCTTAGCCATGTTGTTAACCATAGAAAAGGCTGATGTCTCGTCTTCCAAAAAAAATGTTACAGGCTCGCCATTGATTTTTTCCATTATCATAAAAACGTGCCCTAATATTGAAGTGTCAGGCTCGTAACAATAGGGATACGGAACAGCGAGATTCTCCTCCTTAAGCGCCTTGAGCATTAAATACTCTTTGCGACCATCAGCTTCAAATCCTCTGTTATACACCCTTAAAACCAAATCCTTTCTTTCCACAGAGTTTTTCAGATTATACGACAATGAAAAGAAGTACATTTTAGAGGATACGCCTTGTTTCGATAATGGTTCAATATTAGTAATAGTGATTTCGGTAGCATCAGCAGGCAAAAAACTTTTTGAATATTGGGATAGACTTTCTGAGAAATTAATTTTCTGACCTCCGAGATTGACCATACTAACTTTCTGTCTGAGCACGTTGACCAAACCTCTTCTCTTGTCAGTCTTTTATATTTTTGTAAAAGTCTAAATAATTAAACAATTAATATAATAGGGCTGCAAAGGAGACACGGGAACAACCTAGGGCTACTGCTACGCCAAGAAACACGTGGTGAGGCAGGATGCGGACTAACATTTTACACCCTGAAGATCTAATAATTCACCGAAAAATCTCCAGCCTTCGAGAAATTGTTAAGCGAAGCCACAAACGCGGAGTCTACATTGGACTCACACTGGTTGATCGAGCATTCTTCAATATAGAAGTAATCACCGAGCTCAAGGAGTGGGGTTTGCACTTCATCGTGCCCGAAATCAAGAACGGCAAAGTGAAAAAAGCGACACAAGGATACAACAAAATGAGCCTGCAAACGCTCCATTATAGCGACCGCAAGAACAGCTTCGGTTTAAATCTCTCACAGTACCAGCGACTAAGGAGCATATACTACAGAAAGAAAAAATCGTCTATGTTCTCAACTTTGCATTCGCAACCAATTTTTGTAATGCTTTGGCGACTTTATGCATTAAACAAATAGTACTTCTTCGTGTTTGCAGCTGAAAAAATTGATAGGCATTAAATATCTATCATGATGAATCATTTAGATGATCGCAAAACAGGTTTTTTGTGTCTCGAGTATTAGAAGCATTTGATTTTATAATGATTTATGCGTATCTCTGATCCATTATCTTTATCAGTAAATGCTTTAATATATAGAAATGGAATCTCAATGATGATTGAAAGTAGCAACATGTTATGCTTGAACGAGGGAGTTCAAAAATCAGAATAGTGGAAATTGACAACTTCAGAGACTTTGCTGCTTTAAAGGACGTTTGGAATATTGTTCTGTCAGAAAGTAATCATTCTGTTTTCTCCACGTGGGAGTGGCTTTCAACTTGGTGGAAATATTATGGGGATGATAAGCGAATGCTAATTCTCCTTGCAGAAGAGAATGGCAAAGTCGTTGGCATAGCTCCCCTTATGTATTCTGTTTACACCAATTTTGGTGCGAAACAGGGAAGGATAGAGTTTATTGGTGGTGCGCACTCAGGATATAATGATTTTATTTTGGCGGCTGAACCAAAGAAATGCACAGAGTTATTCTTTGACCATCTACATGGACTTGCCGAGAATTGGACTTTTGCAAAACTCTCGGATGTCCCTGAATATGGGAATTGCCAGAAATATCTGTCCAGAATATCTAATAACATGATACCTGCGCACCAATGTTACTATAAACCACTTCCCTCATCTTACGATGCATTTCTAGATAGTCTTAAGGGAGAATATAGAAAAAAATTTAGACGAATTGTAAGAAGATTAGAAGAAACTGGCCTCAAAGAGCATTTAGTTGATTATTCAAGTCCCAGTTCTGTAACCGAGGGAATGAGCATTCTCAATAGTCTTCATCAGTACAGGTGGAGAGTGAAAGGCGGGTTTTCTGGCTGGTTTACTGATTCAAATTTCAGCAATTTTATCCTTGAAGTAGCTAAATATTTCTCGCAGAAGGCGTGTCTTGGCCTGTATGTTCTTGAGCTTTCCGGTAAGCCTGTTGCGTCACTATGTGGTTTCAAATACTTGTCCAAATATTACGCTTATATTTCTGGTTTAGACTCTAACTATCTTCGGTACAATGCTGGTAACTTGTTGTTTTTACGTGTTATGAATAAATGTATTGAAGATGGATTAGTCGAGTTTGATTTTCTATGGGGAACTGATCAGTATAAGAGGCAATGGAATCCTATTTTGAAACGGACTTTTGATGTGTTGGCATTCAGAAAAGGCTTTCTCAATAGCTGGAAGTATTTAATTTACACTAAGTATTCTAAGAGCGGAATTTTGCTTAGTAATTTATTGAAGGAAAAAGCAAAAATAGGTAACTATCAGTTTTAACTTTTTGAACAGCATTAAACTAGATCTGTGATGTTAAAATTAGCGGATTTATTTGTGTTACTAATCGGACAAAAAGTAGAGGCAATATTTCTGCGGCGCTTTGGAAGAAAGGAGATACGCAGGCAAGCCCAGATTGATGTTAACAAAGCATTGCTTGGGTGGAGAATTCAACAAAAATAGGGACTGAATCGGCTTTGGGACAAAAGTTTCGAGTTCACCTTAGCGGTTATCCATTGATTCTCATGGACTAAGATATGCGTTTGGAAGTCTAGAATCGCACGAAAATGGATAATGATACTCTTATAACTAGCTTGAAACTAAAATATCTCCATGAAACTGATGGTCAAAAGCACCCGGGAGCTGCTTGAGGCCCTGGACGAGACCCGAGAAACCCTCTTCAAGGACAAGAAATGCATCTACCCCTACACCGAGTGGGAGCATAAACGGGCTCAAGTCAAGGAGCGACTCCACAAGCTGCCCCAATACGTACACCAAGCCGTCGAAGCCATAAACACAGAAGAGCAGAAGATGGGCAGACCACCAAAGCTTGACCTAGAAAAGAAAGTCAACCTCTTCATCCTAGTACTGTTCTTAGCAAAGTCTAATCGAGCCGTGGAGGATGCACTCGAGTGCTTCCAACCGCTGTTTGGAGTAGATGTGAGCTACAAGTACATTGAACGCCTCTACAGCGACCCCGAGGTCAAGCTTGCACTCCATAACCTGTTTGTTCTCCTTCTCAAAGACGAGGGAACAAGCGGCGACCTGTCCGGAGACGGAACAGGCTACTCCGTAAGGGTGGATAGCCACTACCGCACTGACCCCAAAAAGTTTGGGAAGAAGTACATTCACTTTTTTGCGTTAATTGACTTGGCCACGGGCATGTATGTGGGTTGCGGAACGTCTAGGCTTTCGGAGTGGGATGCTTTCTTTAAGGCAGTTAACATGCTGAAGAGGATTGGGGTTGCGGTGAAGTCTGTTCGCCTCGACAAGTACTTCAGCACAAGAACAGTCATCAAGCTGTTTGGCAAGACTGTTTCAATGTTTCTAATTCCCAAGAAAAACATCGCCAAGATAGGAGCCTGGGCAGAGGTCTTGACTAGGATGGCGGCTTCGCCCGTGGCGTTTCTCTCCGAGTACTTTCACCGCAACGTGAGCGAGAGCGGCTTTTCGTCAGACAAAGGAAGATTCGGAAGAATCATCAAGCAGAAAAGACCGGACAGGCAGGAAACTGCGCTGTTCTCTAACGCGTTTCTGCATAACCTCTTTGCCATTCGAATCAACCCAAAACAGTTTTGTCCCAAGGCCGACTGAATCCAAACCGTTAATACAGATAATAATTAGTTGTTAAAAAACAATTTTTCTGCAATGGAAGGCTTCAGCGTATTTGCTTGGAGAATTGCTTTCAATACCACGAAGCCGTAGAATGGCTCTAAAAGACTCTTCCGTAAACCATTGTTTCTCCTTCTGAGTTTTGAAGAAATCAAAAATGGCCTCTATCTTCTTTTGAACGAGCGATTCATCAATATGAACGTACAAGTTAGGGATACTCAAGTCCCCATCATATTTTGGGATTTCATATTCAAGTATAAGATGATTGCGAAAAGTATTCCATGTCAAATCTGAGATTAATCGATGATCTTGATGCGCGTCGTTCTTAAAATGAGTAAAAATAACATTTGGAGAAAAAGCCTTCAACTCCTCAAAGTAGTCCTTAATTTGCGATCCAATAAAAGGGAAATAAGATTCCTTAAACTGCTGAACAATTATTTTCTTATCTCCAGTTTTCCTTAGGAAGAAATCGGCGCTCTGGTAAGCTTCCTTAGATCTTTCTTGATTTCCACTGAATACAATCCAAAAAACCTGAGCCTTAGGCGCTTCCTCTAATAGTTTTAGAATAGTGCCGCCACATCCAATTTCCACATCATCAGGATGAGCGCCCAAGCACAAGATTCTCTGTTCTTGGTTATTCTCAAAAAACCTAAACTTAAGCACTTTTTTCACCAATCAACGCTTGACTTTTGTTCTTCCACATCTCCCAGGGAGCATTATTTTTTGAAATAAGGTCATCTAGTCGTTGTTTATCCTTATAGGTATCTAAGCTAGCCCAGAATCCATCATATTCGTATGCAACAAGCTCCTTTTGCTTTATTAGCCGTTGAAAAGGCTCATTAACGAGGTCTTCGCCTTCTTTGATATAATCAAATATTTTATTTTTGAAAACGAAGTAGCCACCATTAATTCTCAGGTTAGACTGAGTCATTTGGCAGATGCTTTTAACTGAACCTTCTGGGGTTGTAGAAATGACGTGAAAGACGTAAAATGGTTTAACAGATAGAAGGCAAGCTATTTTTTCATGTTTGCTGCAAAAGTCAAGAAGTTTTGGGAGCGGCAAATCTGTGAGACCATCACTGTAATTCGCTAAGAACGTTTCGTCTTTTTCAACATATTTTTGAACCGCTTTTAGCCTCTGACCTATGTCTACATTCAAACCTGTTTCAACAAATGTAATCTTCCAATCTTCGATATCACTTTTGAGTAGTTGCCGTCTTTTACCCCCGTGTGTAAGAACAAAATCGTTGGCAAGACATTCATCGTAGTTCAAGAAAAACTTCTTGATCGCGTCTCCTTTATAGCCTAGGCAAAGGACGAAGTCTTTGTGTCCGAAATACGAGTAATATTTCATCAGATGCCACAAAATAGGTTTTTCTCCTATCGGAACCAGAGGTTTAGGAACTGTTTCAGTTGCTGGATGCATTCTTAACCCAAGGCCACCGCAGAACAAAACAACTTTCACTTTGTTATCCCCCAATTGATATTCACTTTATTTCGGTTCCATCTGCATCATATTGCTTCACTTCTGGAATTGGTACGATGAATCTACCACCCCAAGCGCCAATGTAGGAAAGCTGGTTTATTATTTCCTCTTTTATATTCCAAGGCAAAATCAAAATATAATCCGGCTTAGTTTCTTTGATTTTGTCGGGATGAAGAATAGGAACATGTGTGCCTGGCAAGAACCTGCCCTGTTTGTAGGGATTACGGTCAACAGTATAGTCAAGGAAATCTGTACGGATTCCGCAATAATTGAGCATGGTATTACCTTTGCCTGGAGCACCGTAACCTGCAATTGTCTTTCCATTTCGTTTGAGTTTAATCAGGAAAGAAAGGAAATTTCTTTTTGTTTCCTTCACTTTCTCAGCAAATGAAAAGTACTTCTGCAAATCAGCAAATCCCTCGGATATTTCCAGTTCCCTGAGCTTAGTCACGAACTCAGTGACAGGCTTCGATTTATCCTCAACATGACGGGCATAAATCCTTAATGAACCACCATGTGTAGGTAATTCTTCCACATCATAAATCGTAAGACCATGAGCCGCAAATATCTTCTCGACTGTAATAAAAGAGAAGTACGAAAAATGCTCATGATAAATTGTGTCAAACTGGTTTCCGTCAATTAATCTCATCAAATGAGGAAACTCCATGGTAATAACGCCGGAAGGTTTGAGGACAATCTTTGTGCTTTCAACGAATGCATTAATGTCAGGAACCTGTGCTAAGACGTTATTCCCAATTAACAAGTCAGCATATTTTTGTTCATTTGCTAGATTCGCGGGCTGTGACTAACTCAAAGAACTTAACAAGGGTGTTGACGCCCTTCTTGGTTGCTACTTCGGCAACATTAGCTGCTGGCTCAACCCCAAGAACAGGAATTCCCTTCTTTACAAAGTATTGCAGAAGATATCCATCATTGCTAGCGACTTCTACAACTAAACTTTTTTTGGTCAACTCAAGTTTATTCGTAATCATTTCGACGTAGTTTTCGGCATGCTTCAACCATGCATCAGAGTATGAAGAGAAATAGGCGTACTCACTAAAAATTTCTTTTGGAGCCACATACTCTTCTAACTGAACCAAAAAGCAATTGTCACAAACGTATGTGTGTAAAGGAAAGAAAGGTTCCATCTTATTCAGTTGATTTGATGCTACATAGCTTTCACAGAGTGGTTGCATTCCCAAATCAACAAAAGTGTGTTTCAACGAATTTCCACAAAATCTACATTTAGCCGAAATATTTTCTTTAATTGTTTATTCCTCCATGTGTTAGGTGACTGCAATATGAAACAAATTTGAAGATTGTTACAAGTTTTTCAGGTAGCTTTTGTTGCGTAACAATTTCGTAATTGACGCCTAAATCACGCTTTTGAATATTGCATTTGTACATCAGATATGAACACCTTTAGTAACTCATGCCTTTTGCCCGTTTCTTCGCAGGGTTTTATCTAAAACACCCGCAGCAAGGCTGTTTTCGAGATGTGTAATACGTCGATATCTCGGACCTTCAAACTCGTCCACGGTAACACCAATTTTCTTAAATGCATCGTAAAGCTGCTTTGCACCTAAACGAGCGTTCCATTTGGGTTTAAACTCCGTTAATGTGTTGTGAATTTTGCTAAAATCTACCCTGTAAGAACGCTTATCAGGTTCTGCATCTTTTGCGAATTCAACGCGGGAATTAGGCACGGTGTCTCTTGCAATCTCTGCTAGCTCGCGAATACGCCAGTTTTCTTCCGTAATGCCCAAATTGAAAACCTGATTATGGATTAAGTCTCGGGGACTGCTAAGCACAGTTTCAAAAGCGTGAGAGATGTCTTCTATGTGTACAATCGGACGCAATGCCAACCCATCGCTCTTCAACAACACTATGCCGGTTGTGTAGGCCCAAGCAACGAGATTGTTAAGAACTATGTCAAAGCGTAACATGGGAGATAAACCGTACGCTGTGGCAGAACGTAGAAAAGTTGGACTGAAACTTTGGTCTGCTAGCTGGGCAATGTCCTTCTCAGCCTTCACCTTAGATACGCCGTAAGGAGTAACGGGATTCAATTCTGAATCTTCGCTCACCATATCTGCGCCGGCTGCCCCATAGACGCTACAAGAGGACATGAAAATGAAACGTTGAGCTCCAGCTTTCTTAGCCAGTTTAGCAATCCGTACTGAAGCTTCATAATTGATCTCATAGGTTATTGCGGGATTGAGGTTTCCAAGCGGGTCGTTTGATAGGGCACAAAGATGTACTACGGCATCTATGCCTTGAAGATCGGCTAGCTCAACATCTCTAATGTCTTTTCTAATGTAAGGAATATTGTGAAGATTTCCATAGAATGAGGCTTCACCAAAGTTGCAGCCTTCAAAAAGATCATTATCAATCCCTACAACTTCGTAGCCGTGAGTTTGAAGTATTGAAGCTGCAACTGTACCTATGTACCCTTTGTGACCAGTCACTAAGACACGCATTTATTATAATCCTCCTTTTGTATCTCATTATTCACGACTATATTAATGATATTTCGGATCTTGAATTCAATATTTAGGATCTATTGTCTGCAGCATATTGTTCGAATTACAAGAAGAAGGTAAAAAGTTCATTCTTTCCAAGTTCTCCATGGCGCGTGACCGCTATACCACATTTTTTCCAGTAATTGTTTTTCATTAAGTGTATCCATGCATTGCCAGAAACCGGTGTGACGATAAGCCATAAGTTGACCTTCTTCAGCCAATCTTTCCAAAGGCTCCTTCTCGAATTGGGTATTATCTCCAGCAATATAGTCAAACACTCCAGGTTCTAATACAAAGAAGGCACCATTTATCCACGCTTCATAATCTTTTGATTTTTCTATGAACCGTGTTACTACATTGCCATTTAATTCAAGATGACCAAAACGTGGAGTTGGCTTAACAGCTGTTACTGTTGCAAGACGACCGTGTGAACGATGGAACTTTAATAGCGAATTCAAATTGACATCTGAGACCGCGTCACACCATGTCAACATGAAAGTCTCATTGCCAATTGCATTTGCTAATCTTTTAATTCGTCCACCTGTGAGTGTATCCAGACCAGTATCTACCAAATTCAGATTCCAATCAGGGTGAGTCTTACTCGCGTATTTCACGTTATTTATATGCGTCTCAACCGTTTCACCGATGTTTGGACTATTGTATTCAGATATCCAACGCTTTATAGAATCACCTTTGTAACCTAACGCTATTACGAAATCGTTGAAACCATAAAATGAATAATGCATCATAATATGCCAGATAATTGGCTTACCGCCAATTTCTACAAGAGCTTTTGGCTTAGTCGTAGTTTCTTCAGAAAGACGAGTGCCCATACCTCCAGCCAAAATTCCAACTTTCATTTCATTATCTCCTTCTTCTCGAGCTAGAAATTGCTGTCTGCATTTATGAAGCTCCAAACAGGGCGTTTTCTTTAGTACACATGATCGAATTATCCCCGAAATTTAGAGAACTCAGATTTTTCAAATAGATCAAATCCCCAAAACTCTTAAGAGGTTTCTTTGAAAAGAGTGATTTAAAGTTCCGTCCTTACAATCATTGAGTAGCGGGTGCGAAAAAACTTTGAACAAGCAAGATTAAAAGATAGGACAAAGTAGTTCTGAATCGACTGTCAGACCGTAATAACCTCTGTCTTAACACACATTTCATCAAGTCTCTGTTTAATCTCGCACGAATATATTGAGTTCATTATAATAACACAATCGGGTTTATGTTCCTTTAAAAACTCGGGCGGCATAATTTTCTTAGCGGCGCCAGGAATAAATTTGCCATGCCTGTGAGGGTTAATGTCAACAATATACTCAATTTCATCTCTTATGCCGAGTGTTGTCATGAACGCAACGCATTTAGAACCGGAACCCCAGATTACGGTTCGTTTTCCTTCTGCTTTTGTTTGAGCTAAGAGATTTTTCCATCGACTAATCTTGTCGCTGCAGCATTTTGAGAAGCAATTAACATCGTTTGTTAATTGGCTAATGCTTTCCTCAAGCTCGTGTATCTTCGTTGATTGAACGTTTACAGGTTTTGCTTCGATCAAGAGATATTGATCATCAAAAGCTCTCGAGAGGCCCGTTACCTCAAATTTGTTAGAACGAAATAATCTAGCTAACGATCCGAGGCTAAAGTAAGAGCAATGTTCATAATATATGTCCCAGAATGCTAATTCATGCAATATACGAACGATGTCAGGTATTTCAAAAAAGACTACAGTATCCAAACGATTGCCGATTGCTTTCCTCACAACTTTAATAAAATCAAATGTGTTTGGAATATGTTCCAAAGTATGGCGACTACAAACAAGATCTCCATGATAGTTTGAGTAACGCTCAGAATAATAGTCCCTTATGAAGGTCAAGCGACTAGATGCACTAGTTTGAACTCTACCGCCAATGAAGGCGGGGTCTATTCCGACTCCACTGTTGTTACCCAACTCACAAAGTAGGGCAAGGAAATCACCTTTTCCACAGCCTATCTCTAAAATTGTCTTGCAGAACAACTCATGTTTGTTAACCAATTGCTCTGCCAACTCCTTTGCGAAAGCATTAAATGTAGATGAGCAACTCTGCTGGTCTTCATATGCTGATGAATAGTTCACCTTTGAAGTATCAAAAGTTGTATTATAGATAAAGCCACATGACCTACAAAAACCCAAAACAATATCGCCTCTGGGGTAACTCAGAGCTTCCTTTTCAGTTGACAACAGTATGCAGCTATTTACTGGAATGTCTTTTGCTTCATAAAAAATTGAAGTTTCATTTGCTCTACAGTTAGGGCAGATATATTCTGTTGAAATCAACTCTCGTTCCTCTGTAATAATGTTTTATGAAGACCTTAAGCAGGTCTAAACGCGCTTTTGTTATTAAAGCCTATCATACAATTACGGGTTTAGGTATTGGAATTATGAATTTGCCGCCTTTTTGTCGGTATGCTTTCTGCTGTTCCAAGATTTCTTCCTTGAAATTCCATGTGAGCAGCAAAACATAATCAGGCATTTCTTCTAAGAGTTTTGAAGGGGAAAAAATCGGCAAACGATTTCCGCCCATAAACCGACCCTGTTTAAACGGGTTTAAGTCTACAACGTAATCTACATACTTCTTGTCTATTCCGAAATAGCTTAAGAAAGTATTTGCTTTTGCAGCTGCACCATAAACGGCGATTTTCTTTCCATCTCGCTTAAGATTAACAAGTAGATTAATTAGCGATTCACGTAATTCTTCGATTCGTTTTGCGAAATCTTGGTAATAGGAGAACTTAGTTATTCCTTTTTTCGCTTCCATTTCCAGCAAAAAGCGTACAGATTCGCTAACATTCTCTTTAGGCTCTACGTAAATACGTAATGATCCTCCGTGTACAGGAAGATGCCGCACATTGTTAATGTACAAAGAATGGGCTCTGAACAATCGATTAAGGGCAGTTAGAGAAAAATAGCATAGATGCTGATGGTAGATTGTGTCAAATTCACAATTATCTATCAAATCTACAACATAAGGAACTTCTATGCTTGCAACACCGTTTTCTTTAAGAACAATTCTAACGCCTTCAACGAAACCATTGAGGTCAGCAACGTGAGCCAAGACATTGTTCGCGATCAGGACATCAGCCTGCAAGCCTTGCAGCCGAAGCTGGCTGGCAAGTTCCTTGCTAAAGAAAGCGCAAAGCGTTTTAACCCCATCTTTCTCAGCATTCTTAAGAGGTGCTTCTGCGGGATCTATTCCTAAAGTTGGAATTCCATGTTTCAGAAAATTTTTTAGCATGTAACCATCGTTGCAGGCAGGTTCAATAACCAAGCTTTTCGAATTTAGGTTTCTCGACTCAATGAGTTCTTCAGCGTTTTCCTTTGAATGCGCCAAATAGGCATTTGAAGTAGAAGAAAAGTAAGGATAGTCGTGACAGAATAAAACTTCAGGATTTACTGTTTCGGCTATCTGTACAAGAGCGCAATTAGGGCAAAAGACAAGATTAAGCGAGACCTGTATGTCGGTCTGCGCTAGTTGATCTGCCCTCACCAGAGCGTCAGCCAGAGGTGTTTTGCCGAAAGGAATTATAGATTTGAGGCTCTTATAACCGCAGGATCGGCACTCTCTAATTTCACTGTAAACAGAAGAATTCATGTTTTTACATCCTTTCTGCGCAAAGTCTTATCCACGATGCCATTGGAGACACTGTTCTCAAGGTGAGTAATTCGTCTATACCTAGGGCCTTCAAAATCCGCAAGAGCTATTCCAACTTTTTTATAAGCATCGTAAAGTTGTTTCGCGCCCAAACGAGCGGTCCACTGCGGTTTGAACAAAGGTAACTCTCGCTTTATCCTGCTGAAGTCGACTCTGTAAGACCGTTTGTCAGGCTCGGCGTCCTTTGCATAATTAATCGTGGAGTTGGGAACTGTTTCTTTCGCAATGTTGGCTAGTTCGCTAACCCGATAATTTTCCTCAGTTGCTCCAACATTGAAAACTTGATTGTGAACCAGGTCTGGTGAACTCTTCAGCACGGCTATGAAGGCTCGAGATATATCCTCGATATGCACAATTGGACGCCACGCAGTTCCATCACTCTTTAGCAAAACCACCCCAGTCGTGTAGGCCCAAGCCACGAGATTATTCATAACAAGGTCAAATCGTAACATGGGAGACACCCCGTAAGCTGTCGCCGACCGAAGGAACGTTGGACAGAAATTGGAATCGGCAAGTTTCGAAATAGCCTGTTCAGCCCGCAATTTAGAAACACCATACGGAGTAACGGGATTGGGTTCCGAATCTTCATTCACCATTTCCGCGCCTGAAGCTCCATAAACACTACATGACGACGAAAAAATGTAACGTTGAACGCCAGCTTTTTTTGCAAGTGTCGCCAACCTAACTGAGGCTTCATAGTTAATTTCAAGCGTCATTTCTGGACTAAAATTACCTAACGGATCATTAGAAAGAGCGCAAAGGTGCATTACAGCATCAATACCCTGCAAGTCTTTGAGCGTGACATCACGAACATCTTTTCTTGTATAAGGAATATCCGGAATTGAAGCACAAGTAGACGCATCGCCAAATACGCAACCTTCAAACAAGTCATTATCTAATCCTGTCACCTGATATCCTTCTTTCTGCACCATCGGCACCAATATGCAGCCTATGTATCCTTTTTGACCAGTAACTAAAACTCGCATTAATCTTGCCTCCCGATTTTACTAAACAAACTCCATTATATTAATAATGTCCCAAATTTTCATTTGTTGGCATACCTCCTTGCCTGATATAACGCATTAAAGTAATTCGGTGAAATCGCTTCACCTACTCTTCCGATATTGTAAGTCGCTTCCACGTTAAAAACTAGACATAATACGCTATTGAGGCGAGTAGTAGACAACCGCCTCGCTTTAGGTTAGGAGTAAACAAGTTTTTACTCAAGAAACAGCTTCCAAAGTCGGCTTATGATTTAAACTTAGTCGCCAGAGTTGGATAACATTTGACATGTCCCATTTCATCAAACTCAAACCCTTATCTTTAGTCAACCACTTATATATTTCTCTGTAGCAAAATAATCGATCGGTCCAGCCCAATGGAACACGATGGACTGACCTAACAAATTCCAAACAGTTTTTCCAATGTGGCAACATAATCATTTTGCTACCTTTCTTTCCAGTCCACCATTCTGATTGGACGCGATAATCGCGTACGATAACAGGTTTTGAATAATACACGTTAGTATATGCCCCCGAATGATCTCTCCGAAGGAATAAATGCTCCGGAATTTCGTATAATTGACCCATCAGACCAAGTTCCGCAAGCAAATTTCTATCTGCCAAAATGTAATCCCCATGAAGAGGTGTCTTTTTAAGCAGATTGGAACGAATCACGCCAAAAAAATACCAGCAGTGATTTCTTGGGCTAATCAAGTCGCCAAATCGCTCCCAGGATTTTTCCGACCCGATTCTGCTTAGGCTCATGTTATCATAATTCCCAACTAACTTTCCATTCTCATCGATGCGACCTGTTTTGGAGTGGCATAAAACAATAGCGGGATTATTATCAAGTATTTGAATACATTTCTGCAAATAGTCTGGAGCGTGAATGTCGTCATGCGATATCCACTTGAAATACTCGCTTGATGATAGCCTAAAAACTCGATTATAATTCGCTGGGGCACCCAAGTTTACTTTGTTTCGATAATACTTAACACGGTTATCCATCCTCGCATACTCACGACATATCTGCTGTGTTTTATCGTTAGATGCATTATCAGATATTATCAACTCAAAATCGCGGTAAGTTTGATTCAGAATCGAATCCAAAGCTTGCTCAAGGTATTTCTCCCCATTGAAAACAGGAAGACCAATGTTCAGGCGAGGTTTGTTATGCAACATTTTCAGTTCTCCTTAAGGATTAAGGTCTTTCGATTTGCTAAATTCTTGAAACTATCATCGACAAATTAGTCAGTGCTTAACGGAGTATTTCTAATTAACTTCAAAAGCTCTTCTTTACATTCAGTGGCCAATGACAAGGCGTGTTTTCGATTTTCTAAGCCCATTTGAGCCAGTTTCTGATAACCGAGTCTTAGAAGTTGATCCAATTTCGCAGCAAAATCATAATCGTCAACGTAAGTGTATTCATGTGGAAGCATATCACCTCTAGAGCCAAGGGTATCAGACAAAACAATCGTTCCAGCTATAGCGTAGTCATATTTCCTTTGGTTGCTTCCACCTCTATGGATTCCTAAGTTAATACCGACCCAAGATTTGCTAAGAATCTTTAGCATATCGACCCTGCTTGGAACATAATCGTAGTAGTGAAGAAGAACGTTTCTAGGAATTTCTTTTGGCTTTACTCCGATCATGTACACTGATATTGGCTTATTGAAGTAAGCCAGTGCTTCAAAGACTTCTTTCAAGGCTTCATGAGCTCTTGACCCCCAATGTTCTCGCAAAATTATGCTTATGCTTGGAATTTGATCTTTTTCAAGTGGCTCAAAGTCTGGAACTGGATAAATGTTCGGGTAAAAAATCGCTTTCTTCGCGCCCATTGAAAGATATTTTAGTTTATCCCTTTCGCTGCATGCTATAATAATATCCATATGGGAAACGGCGTCTCGCTCCAGTTTGTACATCAGTTTTCTTGCTAAAAAGTTTTCTCCAAAGAAATCATATCCCAGATCGGAAGATACGTAGATCATAAAACCTAAATTTCTAAGCTCCTTCACGCTAACTACCCTTAAGCTGAAGAACTCGTCAATTAGAAAGATTTTCTGAGATGACTGTTTCTCTAAAAAGTGAACTAATCCTTTCTTCTTCGATGATTTTGCAAAAAGCTGACTTAATGATTGAGAGAGAACATACAAAAAATTTATCTTAACAGTAGAAGAAACATTTCGATTAAGAAGACGACCAGCAATTTCTTTATACAAGTCTCCGGGTTTCATGATCAGCAACATGAAGTGCGCCATGATTCCAGGAAAAGAAGTGGCGAGCTTTACGCGATCTGCGCCCCACTCTTCACCAAACTTCGCTTCTTCATCTCTGAACACATAAAGATATGAAGGACGTAGGTTCAGCTTAATCAGATGTATAATAAATCTTGCTTTAAGAGACGGCTCTCGCTCGTCGCTAATTACAACAAACATAAATTCAACTCATGTAAAGTGATTCAATGAATTATCAGTTGTGGCAATTCGTTAATTAGATTGAGAACTCTGGAACATAGAATACAGAATATATAACTAAGAACATTGATCTTCACCCAACTATCTTTTATGTGAATTTAGGGTAGCTATGAATTTTTTTGAGAATTCGTTCTCGCTAAATTTTTTCGCATAATTTGAGACTTTGTTGGCTTCTCGCTCAGACCAGCGGTCCATTGCTTTCTCTATCTTATGAGCCGCGTCCTCAACGCTATTATATCTACATTCTCGGGGCACAAATTCTTTTGCTCCTCCCGAATTATGTACAATGGGTATGCAACCCGAAGACATAGCTTCAACTATTGAAATTCCAAAATGTTCGTTAATTTTAGGGTGCAGGTAAATTTTTGATCCAAGTAAAAGCGACCTCAAATGGCTTCGCTCGACGTTCGGTAGTATTTTCACTCTTTCAGATAAATTCAACTTTTCTATGAGCCTCATGAGGGACTCTAAGGTATCCTCAGAATCCAAAAGACCAGCGATAATAAAAGAGATGTCTTTGCTACTCAGGGCCGCAACTTGGGGAATTAGTTCAAGATTTTTGTCGTGTGCTATACGTCCAATCGTGACTACAGTGTTTGCTCTTTTTTGGCTATAATTTAGGGCATCGCTAAATAACAGATCATTTGAAACTGGAGGATACAAAACAGTGGGATTAATCTTGAATTCAGCCTTAACAGCCTCTGCGGTAAATCCGCTATTGGCAAAGAACAAGCTATTGTTAATCTGTTTTTTTGAAAAATCCAAAAACTTTTGGTATGGATAAAAAAAGATTTTGTTCCTTATGTACGGCAATTCAGCCGCTACTGATTTTAACATCGGATAATGTATGTAGGAAATGTCCATTCCAGGAAGTACAGAATTCGAACAAGTATCAATTAGAATTTCGCAGTTATGCTTGAGCAACAAGGTCCGAATAACATTCGTGTAAACGTTATGGTAGTCGCAAGGTCCAAAAGCTGCGAATGGAAAAATAATTTGTTTGTCGACGACCAAGACTCTGTTAAAGACCTTAGCAATTTTTTTTGGGTTTATAGGCGAATCTAACAGAATTATAACTTTGTGCCCGTTTTCCTTCAGGGAATTTATGATATTTATTGCAACCCACTCTGCGCCTCCGCAGCAATTCAGAATAGGATGAAAAATTCCGACGTTAATAGCGTTCTACTTCCTTATGATTTCGTCTCTTTTCATGGATTATAATAAAATGTTTCACAAGCTCCATTTGAATATACTTTGTCAGTACCCTCAGTTGTGACCGACAAAACGGATATATCTCTGACATTGAAATTTAATTCGTTTGCGCTACTCATTTCAAAAGTTAAAATTCCCGATTGCGTATTATAACGGTTGAGAAAAATGTAGGATGTTCCGTTGAATACTGTCGTATTTGATAAGGATTCGACTTCATTTACATTTAACAAGGCGCTGATTAATACTTTATACCTAGAAGCAGTATCAGAGTAGATTTGAGAATTAGTCTTGTTTATGCTGTTAGAAAGCCAGGTAGCTCCGAAGAAATCATTTTCATCGACTAGCCACAAAGACAAACGAGTATGTTCATCCATTCTATATTCACTTAACGGAATTGAAGAAGGAACAGGATCATTTAGCACCTCGTAGACAAGACCAGACTGGAAAAGGAAAAAGGGAATCAGAATTGTCACGATCAAAATTAGGCTGAAACTCTTATGACTCCATTCTTTTTTGGAGGAGAAAAATTTGACTCCTGCATCAAATAGAGTTTTTCCACCTATAACAAAAAGAGGAGATAAGAACAAAAGAGTAACATGATATAACTTGTCCATTTGAAAATCGTACGCGATATGGGGAAGAACTATAACCATGGTTAAGGGAATCAGATTCAAAAATACGAGCACTGAATTTTCCAAATCATATTTTTCCTTCTTCCTTCGAAATACCATTGTAAAGAAACCTACTAAAATGAGCAAAATTGCCACATAGAAAACAATTCTACCGATCTGATGAAGAAGACTAGGAGCTTGTGAAAGGCCTAAAACGGACGTAACAACAGACCCTCTAGATGAGGCAACCAAAAACTCATTTTGGAAGCTCGATATAGTTGCCTGGAAAAAAAGCCCTAAGCGATTCAGTGGGGCTCCCGCAACTTCCGTGTACCATAAGAAGGTAAGGACGAAGAAAAAGGCGACCATCGGTAATTTTATGTTTAAGTCTTTGCGCTTACTAATTATTTTTACGCAGAGCCAAGTGGAGAAAATAAAGAATAGAAAAACGAAGGTAAACGAATAGTATGAAACAACTAAACCAAATCCAAAAAAGGCAAGGAGAATCCATTTGTTTCGAACATTAAATTCCTTCTTGAAAAGAACAATGAATAGCAACATGTAAAATAATTCTGCAATCAATTGTCTAGAATTATTTCTATAGTCGAAGAATACAACATTTGCCATAAAAAACAGAGCAGACAACAGCGCTATCTTTTTGCCCCATTGTTTCTGTAGCAGTTGATATAGGCATAAAGGAACCAAAGAAAAAATTAAAGGGTACAATATATTGAAAATATAAGTTCCGTCAATATTTAGTACGTTTGAAAGGATTGTTGGAAACACAGTATCGCTGAGCATGGAGTTTGTTGTATAAACTGGCCACCCCGAACTTTGGAAGTCAGCTAAACCAATCGTCGGATTCCAAGATGAAGCTAGTTTTGTAACTGAAAACGTGTAATATTCAAAATGAGTATCATATCCGTTCAGATAATTTGACGAAAGAAAAGTCATAAGCAAAAGCGTTAGCCCTATTGAAAACAGCAAAAGCGGGTATAACGTTGTTGACTTCAGGAATGATGTTAAAACAAAGAAAGACGATATTATCGCGATAACCAAAATCAGCAGAAAATTGGTGTTAAATGATTTCATCACCATAATTCCAATGGTGCCCAAAATTGGAAGAGAAATAAAGGGAATTAGCTGAATTATTTTAAAATCTTGGGAAAATTCCAACTGAAAATCGTCTTTTTTCCTTATGATGCTGAAAATACTGAGGGCGAAAATGCAAACACTAATAGAAATAACAAGTGATTCAGTTGACAAAGGGGCCGCGACGAGACCCAATTCACCCATGCTATTTAAGATAAGACCCACTATCATAAGAAATACAATGCTAAGCCCAACCGAAAAAATAATGAGTTCAAGAACGTTTTCAGTTTTTATCTTAAGTCCTCTTAGAAGAAGGAAACCTGGAATCGTAATTAAATAGAGAAAACCTAGCGTTTGTCTAAAAATTGGAATATTTAGAATTATTGAAATGCAAACTACAGCTTGCAAAGCAAGCAAATACACTAAAGACCGCGGCAATCCCCAATTAGTTGTCTTCATTAGTGAACCTCTGATAAAAAGCAACGTGACGTATAAGTCTTTTTTTGATAGTTTCGGATGATCTTAGTTTGCGTGAGCCGATCAGGTATCTAAATTATGTGTATACGCGTTCGACACATTAACAGTAATATTTATCATCTATGAATACATACGATAGCGAAGCTCAGGAGTACACTGAAATGTCAAAGCAACTAGTTCAACTCAAGAAATTAATCGGCATCTTGCTTTTTGTAGCTCTATTCTTTGCTATGCAACAAAGCATGCTTGCTTCTTCGCTTGTAACATCACAAACAACGATTCAAAGTTCTGGTTCAATAATTTACAGCCCTACCCCAATTCCGACACTTACACCAACCCCGACACCGCAACCAAACGGCAACAGCATTCCCTTAACAGGAGTAGGCGACGATTACTTGGTCTATTACAATAATGGATCTCCAGAATCATGGAATAACGTGATCTCGAAGTTTACTCAATGGCATTTTAATACCGCGAGGATAGGCTTTGCATTCTCAGGCTCATCAGGTACGCATACCTTCTCAGTGTATGACCAAACAAAAATGGATCGAGTAATTGAGATATTTGCTGCAAACGGTATTAAGCCTGTGCTCTGTTGCTTTAATATCAACGACATGCAAGGTTATGTTGGAAGCCAAAATTGGGTTGACAGTTGGAAAGCAGTAGCCCAACATTACAAAGGAGACAATCGCATCGCAGGATTCCAGCTTTTTAATGAACCGACGCCTTCCACATGGGCAACAAGCGGACCAGTTGGTAACGTAAATTCAGCAGCAAAACTACATCAAGCATTATCATATCTTATTGGTCAAATACGAAGCATAGACCCAACCCGTACGATATATTATTCCACCTTTGTAGGCATGGGATTCAATGATTACGGTTACCCATTTAACTGGGAACAATTCCACGCTGACCTCAATACATATGGTGTATTATCATACGGCAACATCGTTTATGACATAATTCATCCATATTACTGGGAAAATCCGTCATGGGATTACGCAAACAATCCAGTGGCGAGCGCTGATTGGATCAGAGACCACATTATAGTTCCTGCCGAAAACATGTTTGGAGCACAAAACATCTGGGTGGGTGAAACATTCCCTTGGGGACCTAGTCAAGGGAGCTATACACCGTCAATTCAAATTCAATTTGAAACAGAGCTGTTCAACATTTGCACAGACAATCGGATAGGCTTCGTAGCCATGGCCTATATAACTACTGACCACCAGTACGAATATGACCAAGCGCTTTCAGCATCCAGATACAATACCCTAATCAATGGATAAGAAGCACCCGACACCGAAAAAGGTACCGAGGCAAAACAAAGCCTCGCATTGCCAAAACATTCCTTTTTTTCAAAATTGCATTGGAAGCTTAACTCTGGCAAGAACAATAGTTTCTTGATAATCGCACTTCAGAAATCTAACACGGGTTTATTCGGGAGAAACACCTAACCAGCCTATAACCTCATGTTCAAGTAATATCACAAATACAGGTAATGTGACAGCTTTGCTCTTCCGTTTCAAAACAAAATACAAGCTCCTAACTAATTTTAAAAAAATTTCTTTAACAAAGGCCTGGTTCGAGTATGAATTATCAGTTTTTATCAGTTCTCTCCAAGTCAGACCAGCGCGCAAAGCGCGCAATTTAAAAGAGGCCAAATTAATTCGCCTTGAATTTAACTTGTGATAAACAACAGCTGATTTATTTAATTGAACAGAAAAACCTTTCTTTGTTGCTCGTTTCACAAACTCTGAATCCTCGTAGAGCAATTTCGGGCCATACTTTCGCAAGCCAAGATTCTCATTAAAGAAACCTATGTCGTTAACGAGACTCGACCTGATGGAGAAGTTACAACCCCAAATGCTGTCTGGAACATATTTTACATATTGATTACCCACTGCTACATATGGACCCAATAATATCTCATCCCACCAAATGGGAGTCTGGAAACCAGGCTCAAAAAGGGGTTCGGAAACGCCTCCAACAATATCTATGCCGGCTTCAAGACTATTCCTCATTTCAGTTAACCATGAGGAATTTGAAGGCAAAGCGTCATCATCAATGAATATTGAGTACTGCGCTTCAGCGCTCATTACTCCAATATTTCTAGTTGCGCCAAGAGTCAACCCCGTGGGCACGGTGATAATTTTTAATTTTAGCCCTCTTTCCGCATACTTTTGATGTATTTCATCAGTAATGGGAATATCTTCGTCACACACAACAACAACCTCAAAGGATTTTTCACTCTGACTAGACAGACGCAACAATAGTTCGATAACATCTAGCCGTCTCTCCTTGATTGTAGTTATAACAACGGAACATTTCATCGGTTCAACTTCAGTGAACATGTCCTTTTCACCGTTCGTTATAGTTTATAAGTACGTTCAGCTTAAAATTGCAAACACGACATAACTGTATTCTAATTCAAATCGAACAAAGAAATTCATTAAAAGCTAACAACATGCACTTGGAACCCATCAAAACTAGCCCGTTAAATGTATTGAATTTCATCTTTTCATGCGTCAGTGAGAAAACTAATTGCACTTGAAAATCTAACCTAAGGGATTGAAAGGTACTGACGAACCAACGGCGCGGCCATTTTGGGAATGTTGGTTAAACCGTCATTTTCGTTGTTAAACAAACCCCAATCGTCTCCGCTCCAAACATATGCATCAAGTAATTTGTATGCATAAACGAAGATGTGTCTCGAGGTTGTCTCTTCTCCATATATCCTATAGTATTCCGATTGAAGCTCTTCGCTCCAAAATGTGGGGTTTCCTGCGTAGTCAATGCTGGGGGAGCTCTTGCATCCCATCTCACCGATAATTATAGGCCGTCCTTTAGCACTTGGAATGATAACGTCATCAAGCATTTCTATTAGGTGAGCCCTGAACTGATCAGGGTTTCTCCACCATTCTGATCCAGAATTCCCATTTCCGTAATAATGATAATCCAAAACGTCGCAAAAGTCAAATCTGTCAATCCACGCTATTCGTTTCTGAAGATAAACACCATTTGAGTCTTCTTGAAACGCTCCCGCGGGGTCAAGTGCTACCCAAACCGGATGTGTTGGGTCTTGTTGTTTAATATACGCCACACCGGCTCGCAAAACGTCTATCAAATTCAAAGTCGTTTGGTCAGGGTTTAAGGGATCGAAATCATAACCATTGAAAGGTTCGGTGGTCAATATATGCCCATAAACGCCTGGATGATTACGATATTGAGAAATATTGTATAGGCTCAAATGCTCTATAAGGGCTTCCTTAGAATAGAAATAATCAGGCATTGATTGAGGATCAACCGCTGGCGATGTGTAAACGAACATGCATTTTATTCCTCGTTGTGCAGCTTGGTCTGCAATAGTCCTATTAACTGACCCTGAAATATTTGAGGCACCAATTTTTTCAACCAATGTCCACAAATCTGGATAATATACTGCTTGTTCATCATCCGAATAATATTGCACGACTACTCCGAATGTTGGAGAAAGAATGGGGGGGGACGTCGGAGAAGGCGTAGGAGTAATTATTGAGGGAGTAGGCGTGAAAATTGGTGAAAAAGTTGGAGTTAAAGACGGAGTAGGCGTGAAAGTTGGTGAAAAAGTTGGAGTTAAAGACGGAGTAGGCGTGAAAGTTGGTGAAAAAGTTGGAGTTAAAGACGGAGAGGGAGTGAGTGTAGAGCTTGGAAAAATGCTTGTCGATGGGCTAACGGAAGGTGTTGGTTTTGCAGAACTGCTGCTGACCACGCTATGGTAGTATGCAACGCTAGCACCAACAATAATTAGGACAAACACGAAAGCAAGTATTTTTTTAATGTTCAAGAGAATTGCTCCTTCCTAATTTAGCGTCGATTTTTCTACCCAAATAATTCTGTATTAAGTTAGGATAAATATTCATTAAAATGTTCGGAAAAGACAACCGTTTATTCGAGTTTTTCCAGACTGGACATCAACAAAAACGATGAAAATAAGTTAAGAAAGTAACTATAATGATTTATGAGATTCTACGAATGTGCTGAAGGTACCATTCAATTGTCTTTCTTAAACCTGTGACGAGGTCTGTCTTTGCTTCGAAGAAAAATTCGTTCTTTGCTCTCCTAGCTATCTAGACAACGTCTTGGTTGACCATCGGGTCTTTTCGTGTCCCAGATAATTTGACCTGTATAACCAGTTAGTTTAGCTATCAGATTTACCAAATCGTGTATAGTGATTTCTTTTCCTGTTCCGAGATTTACTGGTTCAGCTTTGTCATATTTTTGCGTGGCCATGACAATGGCTTCTGCCGCATCTTCAACAAACAGAAACTCCCTAGATGCTTTTCCAGTTCCCCAGACAACGACTCCTTTGTCGCCCCGCTCAACTGCACTTACAAACTTTCTGATTAAGGCCGGAATAACGTGGGAGGATTCCAAACTAAAATTATCTTTTGGACCATAGAGGTTTACTGGAATCAAATAAATAACGTTCATCCCGTATTGGCGTCTGTATGCTTGTGCCATGACCAAAAGCGCTTTCTTAGCTATTCCATAAGGGGCATTTGTCTCTTCTGGATAGCCATCCCAAATGTTATCTTCTTTGAAGGGCACAGACGTATATTTAGGATAGGAACACACGGTTCCTACTTGAACAAACTTTCTTATCCCCGCAAGCCGTGCTGCTTCTATAAGTTGCACGCCCATTATGATGTTATCGTAGAAAAGTGTTGCAGGATTCTCTTGATTGAACCCGATTCCGCCAACTCTTGCCGCAAGATGAATAACTACGTCAACGTTTGACACTGCTTTTTCGCAGTTTTCCCTTTTTCTCAAATCTAAGTCTCTGCTTTTCGGAATAAGAATTTGGCTTTTTGGAACGTTTTCTTTTTGTACTAGATAATCAACGATGTGAGAACCTAAAAACCCACTGCCACCGGTAACAAGTATTTTTTTTTCTGATAAAAATGGCATTAATCTACTCTCCACCACTTATTTGGAAATAGTTTTTTGAGAATAGCATCACCCTCACCAATAGGATCTAAGCCAATTTTTCGCATGTCTGCGTCAACCATTATCTTGACGAGATCCTTAAATCGAATTTTAGGAGTCCAGCCAATAGCTTTCTTTATTTTGCTTGAATCAGCAGATAGGTCTTCAGTTTCAGTAGGTCTAAAATATCTTTCATCAGTTTTAACGTATTTTTCCCAGTCAAGTCCAACGTAGGAGAATACTTCTTCCACAAATTCTTTTACGGAATGCTGCTCTCCTGTGCCGACAACGAAATCATCGGCTTTATCTTGCTGTAATATTCTGACCATAACTTCGACATATTCAGGTGCGTATCCCCAATCTCGTTTGGGCTCCAAATTTCCAAGGTAAAGAAGAGATTGCTTCTTATTGAGTATGTTTGCGACACCCATTGTTATTTTTCTGGTAACAAAGATTTCGCCCCGCCTAGGTGATTCATGGTTAAATAAAATTCCGTTGCACGCAAACATATTGTACCCGAGCCGATAGTTTTTCGCAATCCAGTAGGCGTAAACTTTGGCCACTGCATATGGACTAGTTGGGTTAAAAGCAGTGTTTTCGTTCTGAGGAGAGGGTGCCCTACCAAACATTTCGCTGCTGGAAGCTTGATAGAACTTGGTGTGATTACCGCTGCGCCGAATTGATTCCAAAATTCTAACCGTGCCCAGTCCAGTGACATTTCCAGTGTATTCGGGCATGCTAAAGCTCACTTTTACATGGCTTTGGGCGCCCAAATGATAAACTTCATCCGGTTTTATATTATACAAAATGTTGCTTATCTGCTCGGAATCTGAGAGATCCCCATAATGGAGAAAAAGTTTAGCGTTGGGATCGTGAGGATCGATATATATATGATCTATTCGGTTAGTGTTAAAAGTACTCGCTCTCCGGATTATTCCGTGAACCTCGTAGTTTTTTGATAGTAATAGCTCAGCTAAGTAGGAGCCGTCTTGACCAGTTATCCCAGTTATGAACGCTTTTTTCATTCATTTAACACCTTGATATTTCCCAAGATTGCAACATAGATTGTTTCCACTTTTAGATTAAATCCCGCTTCATTAGTCATGACCATATCCTTGTATGTGAGCCTTAAAAAAGCCAAACAGAAGAGCGGTCTTCTTAAAAGCAAAGTTCAATGGTAATAAAAACATGATTTTTTTACGGGTTAGCTTGTACGCTTGAGAAGAAAAAATGATCCTGTCGTTTGACTTGTCGCTGAACATGTTTCGTCCTTTGTTTTGGTGCTGAACAAAATGTAACCCGTAGCCATACCAAACGTGTTGTTTCCAAAGTGCTCGTAAAGTTGTCCTTTGACGCTCGTAAAAAAGAGCATCCGTTATGAAGAATTTCCAGCCATCTTGTTTGAGCTTGTATGTGACAAAAACATCTTCCTGTGCGCCCTTTATATCAGGATTAAAACCGCCGACTTTTCGGATTGCATCACAACGAACAATAGAAGCTTCGGTACCAAGCAGTTTTGTTGTGGGTTTTCCATAATTCTTGTTACTGTCAATGACGTACCCAATATTTTCAAGGGCTGCAACCCAATTATCTCCCGGCAGCATTCCGAAGCGCCCCACAGCCACACCGATTTCGGTGTGATACTCCATAAATTCAACTTGTTTAGAAACGTAGTCTTTAGAAAGGACTATGTCGCCATCTACCCAGATTATGTATTTCCCTTTCGCATTGTTAACGACCATTTGTCGGGCAAATCCCAGACCAACATTTTCGGTGTAGAACCTAGGTTTTATTCGTGTCTTAGAGATTTCATCCCTGATTATTGACAGAGACTTGTCGCGACTGCCACCGTCGACAATAACAAGATCAATCAAATCTTGATCATAATTTTGGTCAGCAATACTTTTTGATGTTTCCCCTAAAGTTTCTCCATTGTTTTTTACGCAAAGACCTATTGTCACGATTGGTTTAACCATTTTTCCAAAACCTCACTTCTTATTTTTTAACCTTACTTGCGAATCATCTTCTCGTGGAAAGCACTTTGTCAATGAGATCATGCTTTCGTTTTGTAAATGCTGTTTCGAAAAGTGCTTTTAGGAGACTAATTTCAAAGTCGATAAAAGTTGCAAAGAGATGTTTAGATATTATCAAGGAAAACAGAGCCAATATTGCCAAAATACTCCACAAAATTAATGAAAAAACAGGAGCGAGAATTGTTAGAACCACCAAAGATGCAAAGCCTAATGCTATGGATAGCGGCGAAATCATGAGCATTCCAAAATTAGCAGGTAATGTCAAGAGACCGAATTTGCCATATTTCTTATTAAAGGCCATTTTCTTGAAATGTAACAATATTTTAATCCAACCAGCTGCTCTGATCGTTTTCTGTTTGATTCTATCATTGCGCGTTTCAGGAGCATATTCATAGAACTTTACGTCAGGATCAAAAATAGTCCTAAATCCTTTCTGTCGCACAAATAAAGCCGCTGCCGTATCGAAGGTTGCTGTACACCCTTCTAGGTCCGCAATGAGATTCTTTCTAACGGCTGAGGCTTCCCCTTTGAAGTAGAAAGTGGAGTCCATATTTGTCTCAGCTGTTCTCACAAAATTGTAGATTTTCAAGTATGATTCTTCTGATTTGCCAACGTTTTCAGTAACGTTTAAAATTACATCTTTTCCAGTGACAGCGCCAATTTCTGGTTTTCTAAAATGCCGAATCAACAAAGGAATTGTATTCGGATCGTGAAAGGAGCCAGCATCGCTAAGAACTATAATTTCGCCCTTAGATTCTCTAACTCCTGCAAAAACGCAAGGACTATATCCCATCCGCTCACTAAAAGCAATTAGATGGATACTAGGAAATCGTTCGGAGTATTCGCGAATAATTTTTGGGGTGGAATCAGTTGAATCATCAACGAATATGAGCTCTATTTTATCTTTTGGATAACTGGTGGATAGAAGATTTTCAATTTTTTTCGAGATAATTGATGCTTCGTTATGAGTTGGAGTAATAACGGAAACAAAGGGTTGAAATTCGACACCATCATCAGGTGCAGCACCGTCAGGTTTTTTCGCAAAGTATTTGTAATAAACAAGAATCATGCCATATGAGCCAAAAACGTAAAGTGGGATTGCAACGGAAACAAACAATATAATTTGAAAGACTTGTGTGACGTCCATAAATAACCCTCAAGTAAGGTGTAGACAAGTTGGTTACAATCTTTTTATTGACTCAATTACTGCATGACTGTGAATAAATAATTTAGTCTGGAGGTATATTTAGTCGGAATCCAATATAAAGCGAAGAAGACGTAAAATCATTGTTGGATGTTGTTTTAAAAGTGTATTGGTTGGAAGATTTATCGAAAGACCAGAGTTCAAATACTATTCTGAAGAAACCTTCGTTGGAAGCTGAAACATCGACTTGTATGTTTTGACCATTAACATTTAGAGCCGCAAGAGTAATAGAGCCGTTTTGAGAGTGAGCATCAGATATACTCCATGAAAAAGGAATAAGCTTTGTTTCATTTGCTGACATCGATAAAGGAATTTCTAAAAAAGGAGAAACTGTGCTGGGTATATGGTCGGTGTCATTAGGTAAAACCATTGTGGAGTTTAGAAGCTTAATTCTTAAGGAAACGTTTTGTGGAGTTCCAAAATGATTATTTATGGTAATATACCAGTAGATTGTTGAATTTGGTTGAAGCGTGGAATTATTATTAGGAAAGTATTCTTCAGCCATCTTGTTTTTTCCTAAGAGGCTCAACTCAAAAAACTGCCGTTCATATCTGGGCCAAAACGCGCTTATGATTCCTACTGTAAGTATTGCGAAAAGGACCAAGGCAATTAGCACAACAAAGGTTTTTTGTTTTCCTAAGATCAATTTCTTCATTCACCTGTTTTGACGCTTTATGAAACAGATCCACTTGATTGTTAGTCTTTCTTTGTTTAAGCGAAACTTGAGCCTACAAAATACTTTTTAGAATTTAGTTTCCAAGTTTGTCTGCCAAAGGGAGAAATTAAGAACTTGAACGAATAAGCTTACATGAGGCTATTTTCCCGTTTGAGTAACAACAGTTTTTTAGCGAACAATCACGAGACTACATGTTGGCTTCTAGAAATTTGAACGTTTCTTTGGAGTGAGCCGGTTTTGATACTCCCACAACGACGCCTTTCAAGTTGGGCAGGGTTTTAATATAATCGGTTGCCTCGGGCAGTTTAAGGTATCCAGCAGCTAACATGCTCATAGCAATTGTGTTTGATTCATTGATCTCGGCCAACGCATCTTCGCATTCTTTTTTGGAGGGATTCATTTGAAAACCAACTTTGTTAAAAGACGCAACCAACGTTATTTTGCTAAAGTCAATGTCCCATTCTTTGAACTTATGAACCAAATATGGAAAATTGCGGGTTTCAAAACCTGGTTTTATGTTGAGTTTTGATAGAAAGTCAATGTAAGACTTAAAGAATCCATCCGTTCCAATTGCTAAGCACATATCTGTTATTACCTCATGAAGCAAAATTGATTCTATGTTTTGGTGCCTTCCTGCGGATGATTTTATTCTGGATATCTCATAGGCGAGGTAAGTTTTCATTAAAGCTTCGGGATCCATCTTAATAACCGCTTGCAAACCTAGGAAGATTGCTTTCCCATTTTTGGACATTATGATTTGTTTGCCTAGCTTTTTAGCCAATCCAACTGTTCCCAAATGGGTTGCTAGTCTAACATATTCGTAGGCGTACGGAACGATAGCGTAAAGTCTTATGCCTGTGTGTCCCTTTTTTTCCTTAATTATTCGTAATGCTGAGAGCGTTGTCTCGCTGACTGAGAACATAAACCCGTTTGCACCGTTTTCAAGCGAAGTCAGGACCAAATCAGCCGCATATTCTACACGACCAATCTCATCCCCTCTATCTCTTGCTTTCTCTTGTGAGAGATGACTTATCCCATGGAAGGGATTATCGCCAACTAGAAGCAAGTTTTTTCCTTTTACACTCATGGTCTCACGCCAACCTTTCAGCAATTTGATCTATAATCAAATCAACTTTTGACGCCGTTAGAAAGCTTGGTTCCGTCAGTTTACCAGCTAAGACAGACCGAACAAAATATTCATCTTCGCGATAGTATTCTGTTGAGCTAAGCAGGAACCCCGCGTGATCATTCAGATCATGTCTGTACAATTTTATCGCTTTCCCGTGTCTTGGTATTACTTCTACAAAATCATCATTCACTTTCATAACTCCTTTCTCACCTCTAATGTCAAATCCAAACTCGGGCATTCGATAATTTTCCATAACCCAAGAGATTTTGAATTTTCCTTTCAAGCTCCCTGTTTCTACGTTAAAACTGACAGCGTCGTCGCTTATCTTGTCGCCTACCTGAAGAGCAGAGGCTTCTTTTACTGCGAGGTCTCCGAAAAACCATAAAGACAAGTCCAGAACATGAGAACCCAAATCTCTAAGAACCCCACCTCTTGGAGCCGATTTTTTTAAGCCTTTTTCAATTCCTGAAAAATCTGATGAGTAAGCATAAGCATCAAAGGAAATTAAGTTACCTATTGTTCCTTCATTTAAGAATTTTTTAGCTGCTTGAAAAGTCACTGCGAATCTTTTCATGAAACCAACCATATTTACTTGACCCCGAGCAGAAACCAAATTGCTTAGTTCTGTAGCTTTTTCCCCTGTCTGAGCAAGGGTTTTTTCAACGAAAATGTTGCGGGTGACTCCGTTTGAGCAGAGCTCCTTTACTAAAGGAAAATGACTAGGTATCGGTGTTGTAACAAAGACCGAATCTATATTCAAGTTAGCAATTGCATCGAGGTTTTTGGTGGTCTCGGTATTTTTAAACAACTTTGAAGCAAATTTCAAGAGCAATGAGGCTTTGTCGCAAAGGACTACAACTTCAACGTTAGGCATCACTTTTAGAATACTTGCGTGAAGCAGCCCCATTTTCCCTAATCCAACCACACCAACACGCAATTTTTTGTTGCTTTCGTTTTCCATCAGTTGTCTAACCTCGTTTTCAATGTTTTAAAAGTGCTAAAAAAGGATTCAATACTAAGAAAAATAAAAAAAGAAACTATCGCAGACTTTCCAAAATTATTCGTTTCAATATTTTGAACTATTTTTTATTTTGCTTCCTTTGCCCAATATAGTTAGGTGTTTTTGCGTTTCCATCAAAAATCTGCCAATCAATCTATTATGCTTTGAAATATTTAAAATCGCATTGGCATAATTCTACTTTTCTATTTTCAGCTTTGAGGTGCTTCGTTGCATTGATATGCATTGGGGCAGAGCGAATTCAAAATCTTCTTTTTGTTTCCTATGTTAATCAAATATTTCTCGATGCTTTTACTGTTCTTTTCGTACTCAAAGTAGATGTTCAAAAAAAGCTGTCCTTTGTCGGTAAGGTTGTAATGCTGCGTATCAGGATTGAAACTAATTAGTGAAGCGTCTCGCATTTCAGAAAGATACCGTCGTAGAACCTTGTAACTCAAATTGGCTTGATACATAATCCGAGTTTTCCTAGAAGTCCTACTGGCAACCCGAAGAATATCGGCAATAATATCTAGCCTATCTCGGTAGTTGACCAAAAGTGTCCCCAGTTTCCAGTTAAAATGAATCATATTTGAATCTTTACTGATATACAATTTCGTTTTTTTCGTCTATTCTCACCGATATCCAATCCCTCCCTGACAGGAGCAGAATCGAATGTCGGCGGCCCTAAAACAGGCTCGCTTTTATTGTCTTTTTCCTTTTGCCTGCTCTCCTTGCTACTTAATTAAGCGGTGAAGAATGACAGACAAGGCTAATTTATAGAACAGGTTTTCCTTTGTTCTATAACAAACAGTCATTTTGTCTGGACCTTGCACCGATGAATAGAAACATCAACTGCAGTTGCATATAACCTTTATTCCAAAGACAGACTTACCAAAACGGTGTTAGCCCGGCTCGCCTCAAGATGAGGTTGTTCTTCGGCAAATAAACACCTATAAAGAAAAAAGATTCTTCAGAAATTTTCCTTCAAATTCATCATAACTCAGGTATTATCCAACATCAACTCACGTTAAAAGGTGCAATTTATTATTGTTTTTTACGCCAAAGCGTATAATTAACGATAGCAATTTTCCGGTTCTTAGAAAATGGTCTGAAGAAATGAGAGCAAAAAATTGGGAAAAATCTTGAAAGTTGAGTGTTAAGTTGTTTCAAGCATTATTCGTTTCAGAATCTCTATTCCGTGCCTGACTTTAAGCTTCTTCTCACCCACCCGCTCCCGATAACCTATAGGCACTTCCAAAATACCAAACCCTT
This sequence comes from Candidatus Bathyarchaeota archaeon, assembly GCA_963760905.1. Classification (GTDB taxonomy): domain Archaea; phylum Thermoproteota; class Bathyarchaeia; order Bathyarchaeales; family Bathycorpusculaceae; genus JADGNF01. The sequence continues at coordinate 121,248 of CAVXEQ010000001.1, read as the reverse complement.
TTCGCTCAACAAGATGATTCAGTTCAACCTCTACATCGAACCCTTTGGACTTTACAACCCAGCTTCTGAGTATTTCCGCACGCACCACTCGCAATCCTGTCAACGGATCACTAAGCTGAACCCCGTTAAGCAAATTATGAGTAAAAGCTATGAGCCTATTACCAAAGTAGAACAGATCATGCAAAGCATTCGAATCTAGTGATTCAGTAAACCTGTTGCCGCAAACCATGCCCACCTGCGGGTTTTCTTCCAGCAGCCTGATCATTAAAGGAATATGCTCAGCCGGATAAGTATAATCTGCATCTGTGATGACAACGTAATCAACATCCAAGCCCACACATTGGACCGCCTTGGCCATTGCATCACCTTTTCCAGTTTTATCTTGGAAAGCAATTTCGGCACCCATATTCTTCGCGATCTCGACCGTTCGATCAGCACTTCTACCGTCAACAACAAGAACCTTAGAAGAATGAAGATATTGCCTAAGCTCAGCTATTGTAGGACCGACACCGGCCTCCTCGTTCCAAGCCGCAATTATAACCTGGACTGAGGGCACTGCCTCGCCTCCTTTTTTAGCAGACAAAACCTCCCTTCTCCTTCCGTCTTAGTTTCAATAGGGTAATTATCTTATATATAAATAAGATGAAATAATCTTCTATAACTGAACCCAAAAAATGCATTTGCGGGGTTCCAAATAATCTTTTTCAGAACACTCTACCCACCGATACGACCTAAATTGAAACTAACAAAGCCAAACCTAACCTCGCCAACCATTTATATTACTAAACTAGATATAGTAAGACGAGTGGAACACGCCTTAAAATACAGAAAAACCTAACTTACCTACATCGAAAACGCTTATACAGAAAAGGGATTCCAGTGACCACAACATTATCCCAAAACACCTCAAAAAGACGAGACAAACTCGTCATAATGGCAGAAATCATAGACATCGCAAAAACAGGCGCGCTAAAAACCCAGATCATGTACAAAGCCAACCTAAGTTTTGCCCAACTCACCGAATATCTCAAGTTCTTAACAAAAAACAACCTCCTAGAAAAATTTTCACATGGGGGAAAAGAAATCTACGAAGCCACACAAAAGGGCGCGGATTTCAGTGAGAGACAGCTACAGATAATTGATCTGCTAAATGAAAACCTACACATAAATGGAATGAAAACCCCACCAGCAACGTTGGTAGCACGAGGAAAGCGTTTCCAGTTCATTGGATTCCCTAACACCTAAAAGAGAAATTAAAAGAGGGTTCAATTGACAAAGAATCAAAAAAGATAAACTATCCTCTCAAAAACACGTTTGGTTTATCAAATATTGCCATTTGAAGAATGAAAAAAGTAAAAAATCCTTTACTGTTTTTTACAAATAAAACGTTTCTTTTGCAAGTAGGTCTTCGATTAGAATAAAGTTTCACTCATTATTCTCTTGAATATGGTAGCCCCGTGCTTCATTTTCAGTTTTTTCTCACCTAATCTCTGCCGGTATTGTATTGGCACTTCAATTGTCATGAAACCTTTCTTCTGAACTAAGCTGTTTAGTTCTACTTCGATGTCAAATCCCTCAGACTTCACTTTCCAGTCCTTGAGTATTTCTGCTCGGACTACGCGCAAACCTGTCAGAGGATCCTGAAGCGTAATACCGTTGAGTACAGTGTGAGCAAATGCAAGAAGTTTGTTTCCTATATAGAATCGGTTTAGAAGCGCCTTTGAGTCCAGTTGATCGTTAAATCGGTTTCCGCATACCATCCCCACCTCAGGGTTCTGTTCCAGAATCTTAATCATTTGAGGAAGGTATTCGGCGGGGTAAGTAAAGTCTGCATCCGTGAGTACAACATAGTCTGCGTTCGCATTTGTAAGCTTGAGCGCCTTAGAGATAGCATCGCCTTTGCCAATCCCATCCTGAAAAGCGATATCCACCCCAAGGTTCTTTGCGATCTCCACAGTTCTGTCGCTGCTATGACCATCGATGACTAAGATTTGAGGCGAATCAAGTATATCCTTAAGCTCCGCTATTGTAAGTCCAATCCCTTGCTCCTCATTCAAAGCCGCAATCACCACCTCAGTAGTGGAATAGAGTGTCTGCTGCGGTTTTTCTGCATAATTCGCCATAAATCTAAATTCAGGGAGCACTCTTAACATCAAATTCCTCTTTTAATTAGTAATTCAGTAGGTTCAACACTTAGCTGGAAGCCTAAATTTCTCCTGAATTTAGATTATGATTATTTTAATTAAACATATGTGATTGCATACAAGCAGTAACAGGAACAAACGCGGCCATAAATCTCGGTTGAAATGTTATGCTGAAACAGCCTTCTGCGAATCGACATTAGCGAAAAGAGAAACAGCGTTTGGGAAATCGGTTCCATTCAGGTCAGGAAGACTCAAATCAATCGGGCTAACCTCTGCGGACAGATTTCAGTTTCACATTTGTCACTGCCAACGGTCTTAGCAGTGTCAAGGATACATACGTTGGATAAAATTAAACACAACACCTGAATAATCACTGCGTCATCAACTACAAGAATTAATTTCTTTGCTTCAGTATAGCCCCATAAACTTAAAGTCTGACGTAATTAGAAGAAAAATAGTTGTGTTTTAGCCTTCAGTGTATGTTTAACATTTTAAACGAGAAATAGCCATTAGATGAAAATATGAAACATGCTCCGAAGGCCAGTTTTGGCCCTCGACTGAAAAACAGGCATCTCCCATGACTTTTTAGGTTCCGCAAGTTTTGACCATGTTTCCCGACAACTCAAAAGGAGTCGAACTAAATAAAATGCAAAAATCACGATCGGGCAAGGTTCAATAAATCGCGATTCCTGGGCGATGGTAAATAGTGGAGTTGACGTTTGCTGCATCCTTGTTGACTTTGCTGTCAGCAGATAAATTTTTGCGGATGAGGTTAAGGGAAGCTTCAGCAAAGTTCAGGACTGCACGTCCTTCGTTTGTGAGGGTGAATGTCTTTCTGGGCCTTTCGGAGTTCATGTTCCATTCGCTTTTCAAGTAGCCCTTCCTCTCAAGTGAATCCAGAAGCGGATAAATTGTGCTTACCCCCACACCTACGCCGAAATTCTTGCGAATTTTGCTTATCAGCTGGTAACCATGCATTGGTTCCTGATCAAGAAACTGAAATACGATCATGTCAAGAAGCCCTTTTGTGAGCTTCGTTTGGATTTCCCTTTGGGCGTTATTGGTCTTTTTTAGCTTATTGATCACTTTGCCTTCTCCTCTTTTTGTTGTGTTGTACATAACTACAATATGTCTTTTTCAGACATAAACCGCATAACTCTAACATTTCGTAGGCTGTGATATAAATCTTCAGACATAAGAAAAGCATACAAAAACATACTAAAAACAGAAAATTTGTAAAACGACAACATATCAAATTGCAAAACACAACAAAGAACAACCGCTAAAAACCCTACATTGTCCAAGTAAAGGAACTGTTCTACACAAAAACCAAAACTACCAAATCCAACGTCAAATTCCTTCAACTGTCGCAAAAAAATACACAAAAAATCTGCTCAGAAAAAATCGCAAGAGCCCTTGACAATACATTAAATCAACATATTGTGAATCGACTTTTCCTCGTTTCGCAGTCATTAATTTCACATTTTAGTCCTTCATTCTGTTTGTGCCTTTTGAATCGCAATCCTGACAAGCAGGAAATAATGTAGCTCAACCGGCTAACATCAGCTCTTCAAAAAAAAGGCTTCTCCCGCAGAACACGTAAGACCAGAGTCAATTGAAAATAATTCACTTTTGCTTCAAGGTCTAAATAGAAAAACATGAACGACCGTGAGCAACTATAAGCCAAGATGTCTGCTGACAACTCAAATGTGGGTCTCCGCATAAGTTTCAACCTGCACCTAAATCAAAGAAAATGAAATTATCACCTGAAATGTGGAAGAACTCGGAAAAAAATTAATAGTCAAGAAAAAGAACAGGATTTACCTGAGCTGGAGGATGGATCTGTTTGATCAAATATTCAACTGGCAAAAAAGGCTTGAAAGACCCATTCGGGTTTATTCAACAATCAGAAATACCTTGTTCAACTCTCTGAAATATTTGACAACATTTACGCCACTGCGAGTTATCGCGTAAACCACGTTCTTTCGTCCAACTGTTTGCTCTTCAACCAGACCTTTTTTGATGAGAAAACTCAAGTTTCCCTTTAAGACCTTCGAATTGAGATTGGCCTTGTACATGACATGTGTTAACTTCAATGGTCCCTGTTGCGACAGTATTTGAAGTATGTCCACGTACGTTTCTAGCTTGGAGCGCCTCATCTCGAATCCGCCCCTAAATCATTTTGGCTGCTCCTTCAGAACCACGTCTGTATTAACCCCATCCTTCTCCAAAACAACAACACCTCGATCAACCAAACCCGAAACAACCCGATTAGCCGCCAACCAACTCAAACCAGCTTCAACCCGAACACCCTTCTGACTAAACCTACCCCCATGCATCAACAAAACATCAACCACTCTACGCTCATCAACACCCAAAACACCGAAAACACCAGAATCCTCGGCCTCGACATCAACATCACCCGCCCCAGAAGAAACCGCAGACTCCACAGACTCAACCGGCTCAACCTCAACCTTACCCTCAGAAACCGAAACAGACGAAACAGGCTTAACAGAAGACTTAGAAACAGAAAACACACTCCTATCCTTGTCGCCAGAACCCAAAAGCCCGCGCAAAACACCAGCCTCCTCACGCATCAAACCAACCTCACCCTCAAGAGCAACAACCCTAGCCTCAGCAGCCCGACGCAAACGCTCAACCTCAGCAGAAAGACTAGCCCGCTCCAACTCCAAAGCCTCAATCCTATCCTTCAAACCCCTCAAAGACTCCAACAAACACAACCTCCCAAACACAATTCCAACAAAACCAACTATAAACACAACCCAATTTAAGCATTTTTCCCCAACCAAACACCACCCAAAGGAAAACTCGTCAGACATGAAAATTCAAAAAACTCACGTGCCCATTAAAGGATTGTTTTAACATATTCTGAGAAAAGTTTAAAACTTGAACAATTGATGAAAAGAGCCCTTTGCAAGCAGAACTGCTGAGAAGATCTTGCTGATTCTCCAAGCATTTTGATTAATGAATCGCGTCGCAATTTAGCAGTAAGCCAAGCTTGGAAATTTTTTTCTGTTGCAGAAAACCACATTCTATCGTTTGATATGTTTCAGTTCGTAAATTATGATTCTTTGTGAATTATTTCTTTGATTGCAATACCACTTTTATGTTCTGCTGGATCAGATTGGTCAGAGAAAGGTTGAAACTTTATGGCCAAGGGAAATTTCAATGCTGAAAACGAACCCGATCTTGCAGAAAAATGTCGTCTGGCTCTTGAGAAGAGCTACGGTTTGAAAATTCCCATGCCCAAATGCATAATTGAATCGCACCAAAAACCGGTGATCAAGGAGGAATGTGATGTCCAAAGACAAACCTCTTAATGCCGTAAAAGACAAACAGCAAGCTGAAAAAAATGATAAAGAAATGCTTCCACCTGCAACAGCAGTTGAAAAACAAAAAAGACTTTCAAGTGAAGAGTTCCTCAAAGGTTACGACCAAATGTGGAAAGAAGGCCCTTTAGCAAGGTATCAGGATCCAGACAAATGGTTCAGGCAACTGCCTTCTTCGACCCAAAACTCCAAACCGTAGTTGATGCTCAAACAAAACTTCAACGGACGCTGCATCAGCCTTAGCCTTCGTAAATTAGTAACCAACAACGGAAAGCATTGCCTAAGAAAACTCAAGAATCTGAAAATCGCTCGATCTAATTCTGTCTAGTCGGAGCCTCATCAACAGGCTGTTTTTTACGTCGTTTATAAAGTATGAAAACGTGACCTCTAACTTCCACAAGTGCTGCCCCCACCTGCTCAGCCGTCTTGTTGGCTATGTTTTTTGCAGTGTCTGATGAGAGGGCGCTTTTTAGAATCCGGATTTTCACCATCTTGGTTCGTTCCAGCTGGTTCTCAACTTGGGTTGCCACTCCTGGAGTTAAGCCTTCTTTACCCACCCATATTGTGGGTCCTTCTTCTTTGAGTTCGTGTCTAACGTGACGCTTCATCTTAGTGGTTATTCTACTCAATTTCTTTTTTCTCCTAAATTTTTGCTTTCAAGGGAATCCGTGTTTGGCTACCACATTTTAGACAGGTAACAACTACGTGGGGTTCCCTTCTTGGTCTTAGCCGTACGCGGCTGGTTTCACCTGGAACCAGAAGCGTGTTGCATTCTTTACAGATCCCCCGTTTGTAAGCTATGGGTAGCCGGATTCGGGCAGCCATAGCTATTTTTCTGGCGTTACCAACGTAGCTTTGAGCCAACTGAGGATTAGTTTTGTAGGTGCTTGTTGCCTGCTGGAAGAGGACTTGAATGCGCTGTCTGGCTATTTGTTTTGTGGTGTAATTCACGTTGTTTCCCTTGTTATCGATATAGAGTTAGCTATGCGCTCAGGGTTCATAATGCTTTTCGTCTATAATTTCCAAGCCACACGTTAGGCAGGTAACTTATTTAGATCCGCCATTTTCAGATGGATAGCCGCAACAGCGGCCTTAACATTTTTGTCCTCAACTACAATTATTATCTGTGAAGTATGAGGCGCAAAAATGCCCCGCTTAATGTTTAATCCCTGAATAGCGCTGATGGCAGTTGAAGCGACTCCATGCGAATCCTTCATTCGGTCCCCGATAAGCGTCACAACACCCAAACCATACTCCACTTTCAACGCTTCATCAAACCCTTTCAGTTTTTCCTCGTTCTTTTTCAAGTAATCAGAGTCTAAAAAGAGGAAATCTCGAATCCGTTCACCAGTCTCAAGCGTTTCAGCACCTAGATCCATGAAGTCGTTACGCCGCTCCCAAATCCGCAGAGAATCCTCGAGCGAACGGCTCTTCTCATCATGCATCGTGAGTATAGCGCAGCCAGTTTTTCCTGTTAAACACTTTACAATTTGCATGCTGGTATTTTCAGATTGGATTGTAGAGAAATCTTCTGGCTCATTTATAGGAACAACCTTCAGCGGCACAGAAAACTGTCTAGCCAGGGCTATGGCGGAACTCTGCACGATTTTCATGCCCATCATAGATGCCTTGTGAGCTTCATTGTAAGTGAGGACCGCCACATGCTCAGTTTTCTGCCCTTTAACCACCTTGGGATCTGCACTCTGGACGGGCACATCCTTGAACAACAGGGTCTGCGTTTCGTAATCATCCTTCAAGAGGCAGGAAACGAAAACTGCTGATAGGTCAGAACCACCCCTGCCCAAGACCGTTTCTAAGCCGTCGGAAGTTGATCCGAAGAAACCCGCCATGGAAATTACCTTGCCCTCTTGCAGCAGCTTTGTTAACACGTTGAGACGATTTTTACTGAGTTCAATATTGGGCGTAGCATCCTCGAAGTCATCATCTGTGACAATTGGCCAATCATGGGGCGTACGCAAACGCTGTTGACCCCATAACTTAAAAGGATATATTTCATCAGCGCGGAAGTGGGAAGTTCACCACCGTAGGCTAAGACTTTCGCTTTCACGCTACCGCTAAATCGCCTGTTTACTCTGGCAAGAGCATCTTGAGTTTGAGCTTTGTAAAAAGTTAATTCGGCTCTTGCCTGATCCGCGTATTCGCTTTTGACATAGTGATTTGCGAGATCTTCGTAGATTTGGTAAATTGAATTCACTGAAGACTTTTTAGATTGGGCACAGCTTTCGCCTATGCGTATGAGCTCGTCTGTGCAACCTGTTGGCGCCGAAAAAACTGCGATAGGCCCAACGGAATCGGTTGCTTGAAGCCCTCGAATGCTTTTTAAGATCTTTGGGATTCCTCTGCCCTCAACGTCAAGAAGACTGCCGCCAAATTTTGCTACCGAAAGTTGATTTTTGACCGCTGTTTCCCCCTGTTACTTGAGTAAGCTGGTTATTCAGGCTATAATAATTTTCCCAACTGAAATGTTTCCTTACAGCGAGAATAGTTTGTCTAATTTTGTTTTCCGCTTCAAATTGTTAAATGCTTTCAAATCGCTTTTGTCGGATCAGTTTCTTCTGATTTACTGTTTGCAGGCTAGTCCTGAGAAGACAGCAACAATTTTTTCTTCCTTGCGAACGGTAATGTTGTACAATCCAAAGGTTTTTCCTTCTGAAATCCGGGTTGCTTCAGCTGTCAAGGTGTCACCTTCGACTGTGGGCCTGAGAAAATTGATACTCACCTGAACTGCAACTGCTACTTTATCACCAAAGTTTGAGGCCTCAGCAAACGCGCAGTCGGCAAACGAGAAAATAGCTCCACCATGAGTAAAACCCAGCGAGTTCGTGTGTTCCTTGGTGATTTTCATAGCCATTTTTGAATATCCATCTTTAACTTCGAGGAGTTGAATACCTAAGTGTTCCCTGAAATTATCTGTTCCCTTCATGTATCTTTTCCCTTCTTTGAAATATCACGGAAACCTCGATAAACTCTCTGGACAATAGAGGTGACGCCTTTGGGAGCAAAGATTACGATCACCACTAAGAATATACCTATACTTAGAAGAGTTAACGGCGGGCCTACATTGCTTACATTGGGGAAAAACGAGCCAAGAGAGTTTTGAAGTGAGTTGGTTACCGAGGGCAAAGACAGCAAAGTTTGTATTGAAACTAAGATTGCTGCACCAATTATTGGCCCCTCAATCGTGCTCAACCCGCCCACCACGCTCATGATGAGTGGCGTAAACGAATTTGTGGGAAGGAAAATTGAGTTATCAACAAAGCGTAGAGCTGGATTGTAAACGTAGAGGGCACCTGCCAAACCAGCAAAGAATGTACTAATGACGAACGCTAAAAGTTTATACTTCGATGTGTTTATCCCAATCATCCTGGCTTCCGATTCGTTTTCCCGTATTGCTTTGAAAGCTAAACCGATTCTTGACTTCATCAACACGAAAATTACGAGGGTTGATACAACTGCAAAAGAAATTGCTAGATAATAGAATCCGAAACCACTGGCAACAAGAACCGGAGTACGGAAACCGTTAATGCCGTGCATGATGGGGTCAAACTGGCTGAAGAGGCTTACGGCAATCACTGAGAACCCAAAGGTTACCATTGCCAAAAACCAAGCTTTGAGTCGGACACAGGTTAAGCCTATCAGGAAACCAATGCCAGCGGAAAACGCACCACCTATAAACAGCGCCAGTATAGGTGGAACATTTAGGTTAATTGCCACAAGAGCAGAAACAAAGCCACCAATCCCTAAGAACACGGCATGACCCAACGAGCCTTGCCCCGAATACGCCAACAGGTTCCAGCTTGAAGCGTAAATCGCAAAGATGGTGATAGACGTCAACACAGAAAGGAAGAAAATACCCGAGTTGAAAAGGGGAATTACCGCAGCAACCGCAATAACGGCAATAACCAGAAACAGTTTCTTTGAGTGTAATAAACTTCCAAGGTTATTCTTCGGCTTCATGTTACTCACCCTTCTCCCCGAATATACCCGTAGGCCTAATCACGAGTACCGCAATGAGCAAAGCAAAAGCAATTGCGTCAGCCCATATACCGCCTAGGAACAACGTAGCTAATTGCTCAGTAATTCCATAAAGAAGCCCACCTACAATGGCGCCAGGTATACTGCCTAAGCCACCTAGAATAATGATGGCAAAGGCCTTAATGGTTGGTAATTCACCTGAAAGGGAGCTGAAAGGAAGAATAATTCCGTACAGGGCACCTGCGGCACATGCCAAAGCAGCGCCAAGAGCAAAAGTGAACATGTAAACGTTGTTAACGTTGATTCCCATAAGTTTAGCAGTCGTGCTTCTCTGGCTGGTTGCCTGTATAGCTAAGCCGATTTTGGTTTTTTTCACCAACAATGACAGCCCTATGAGAATAACAACTGTGATTAACATTGCACTCAACCGGTCATAGGAAATTGACAAGCTACCTAGGTTTAGACTCAACCCGTTCAAGGGGCTGACTATTTGTCTAGATTTGTCGCCCCAAGCAAGCATCGCACCATTCTCAAAAATATAGATTAACCCAAGACTAATGAAAATCTCGTTAAGTTTGTCAGTGCCCAAAACCTTGCGAAACGTCAGTCTTTCCACTGCAACTCCAATTGCTGCCACAACGGCCATGGCTAAAAGAATGGCGACATAGACGTTTAAGCCAGCGTAAACGGAAAATGTGAAAGTTATGAAAGCGCCTATCATGAGCAGTTGCCCGTGAGCAAAGTTAACAAGTTTCATAACTCCGAAGATCAAGTTTAGCCCCGTTGCTAAGAGAATGTATATGCAGCCGATTGCAACTCCCCAAATTAACGTCAAGACAATTGTAGACGGATCCAGAGCAAATTCCTTCCCATCGAACAGTTAACCTCTCATATTTTCTCGGTTAACTATTTAAAATATACCGAGAAGTGGGACTGGAGCCACAGGATATAGCGTTGCCGGAACTGGGCCGGTGCAACCAGCGGGGTTGCCTTGTTGCAACGTTTAGTCGATCAGTCAAACGTGTAGAATCATAGAGCCTTTGCTCTGGTTAAAAGTTTGTTTGCAAAAAACTATTGTAGATATTTATAAACAAAAAAGGAAAGAAAATGAAGATTTATTGTCTTACTTCTTCCGTTTTCTAAGAGCTACAACTGCTACTAATGCAACTATGATTATGACAGCTACTGCAGCGATTATGTAAATTGTCGTTGAGTCACCTTGGTTTGAAGCGTTAGTCTGGGAAGTTGACGTTGGGTTAGCACTTGCGCTTGTGGTTGAGGTTGGGTTTGAGCTGGCCATTGGGTAGTCTGCTGGTAGACTGAAGACTGCTTGCTGGATTGTGCCGACGCCTGGAACGGTTGCGGGCCAAACAATTGCGGGTGTGCATTGATTGATAGTTGCGTTCCATTGGAGTTGTTCAACGAAAGTAACTGGGTCAATTTCGTGGTAGTTTACTCCTGTGCTGAACTGGATTTTTCCTGTTTGAGTTATTACTAGCATGTCATCCAAGTTTGTTTGTTCGATAGCAGTTCTGACGGCTGCTTTGTCTATTGTCCCGGCACTCTCTATGGCGGCTTTCGCTATGTAGAAGGCATCATAGGTGTCTGCGCCCATCATGCCAGGGATGACTCCGTAAGCATTCTGGAAGGAGGTGACATATGGCACTACATCTGGAAGGTATGGTCCTGCGTAGGGGGCAAACTTTGACTCTAACAGCTGACCGGTTCCGCTTTGACCGATCAGATTGTAGAACACTGGGTCTTCATTGTTTTCAACTGCAATGTACACGGTCTTTAAGCCCACTTCATTCAATCCTTGCTTGACTATGACAGGTGTCCTGTCTGGGTTGTCAACAACGAAAACAGCGTCTGGTTGGTCTCCTTTTATCTGGGTGAGCTGTGTCTGGAAGTCAGTTGTGGTAGTGGGGTACTTTAGGTCAGAGACGATGGTTATGGGTAGCATTTCGTTTTCTATCCAGTATTTGCTGGCTTGCTCTACACCGGTCCCGAATGCATCGTCGCGGAACATGATTGCGAGTCTAAATTGCCGATCAGGGGCCACCATGGGTTTCATCACGTTGGCGAAAAAGTCAACCACTGTTTTGCTGTAATGGTATGTTGTTGTGCAGTAGTGGAAAACGTAGCTCATGCCTTCTGCGTCTGTGATTGCTTGTGGGTCAGTTGAGCTTAATCCGCCGTAGTTGCCTTGAGGTCCTCTTCGCGTGACAAGCTGATTTGAAGCGCCAGTTATTATGTAGGGAACTTTGTTTTCGATGGCTACAACTTCGTTTGCTAAGGTGCCTGCGCTACCGTATCCACCTATAAGAAGATCAACGTTGTCTACGGTAACCGCTCGGGTTACAGGAGTCACTGCGTTACCTGGAGCATCGTCGACGGTGTCGGCTAAATCTAGCGTTATGTTGACGTTTGTATTCCAATCCGCCACATACACGCCTCCGGCATCGTTAATTTCTTTCACAGCAAGTTGAGCGGCTCGATACATGTCTGTCCCTACAGGTGATTTGGAGACAGGGGCTACCAAACCAATTTTGATGGCCCGCGCGTTGGATGAGGTCGTGGTTGTCTGAGCTGCGGCAGTGCCTATTGAGGTGAGAATTATTAAAGCTATAATCACGGCTAATATCTTCTTTTGCATTCTTAATGTCCTCTCTTTTTTTCTTTCTATAAGAATCGAACAGCTAATAAAACTAACTGAATAACACGGTTTCGCGGCCTAATTGGAAAGCCTGCAGATTCAGATTGATATATTTCTCCTTGAGCCTACCAGCGATGGCCTGTTTGAAGGATTCTTGAGTAATGGGAACTTCTGTTAAAGCTGAAACAGCCCCAAGCAGAACGGTGTTAACAACCAGCAAGTTTCCCAATTTGTTGGCGATTCCCCCACCGTCGACTTCGTAGACTTTTGAGGCTTTGTCCCGAATTAATGCGAAGAGTTGTTCCGTAGTTAACGGTTTCGCTGAGGTCTTAAATGAACCTGTTGGAGGGATATATTTTGTGTTAACGACAACTGTTCCGTGAAGCTTAAGCATTGGCAATGCACGTGTGGTTTCCAGCACTTCGAACCCTACAATCACGTCGCTGCTTCCACGTTCAATTAGCGGGCTTAGAACTTTGTCGCCGACTCGCACATGCGCACTAATTGAGCCGCCGCGCTGAGCCATACCGTGAATCTCCGCTTTCGCAACGTCAAACCCATCCAGCAAAGCGGCTTCACAGAAAATATCACTTAACACAACGACGCCTTGACCCCCTACTCCTGTAAAGACAAGGTCCAGCTTCATGTTGATTCTTTGCTCCGTATAGCTTCAAATGGGCACACTTTCTCGCAAACCCCGCACCCTGAGCACAGTGTTTCATCAATCTCTGCACGTTCTTTAGTCAATGAAATTGCGGGACAGCCGAAAGCCTTAACGCAGACCCCGCAGCCGTTACAGGTTTCCTGAATCTTGCGCAGGGGACCCTTTTCGATCTTGAGTGGACAGGGTCGCTCAGAGACGACGACGCTGGGACCTTGATAACTCATGATTTCTTTCAAGGCCTGTCTTGTTTTTTCGATGTCGTATGGGTCAACAACGACGATTTTGTCGATGCCTAAGCTTTTGGCAATGGCGGATACGTTTACCGTTTTGGTGTCTTCACCCATGGCGGTTTTGCCCGATTCGGGAGTAGGCTGATGCCCCGTCATGGCTACAGTGCGATTATCAAGAACAACTACGCAAACATTTGCCTTGTTGTAGGCGATATTTAAAACTCCAGGCATGCCCGCGTGGAAGAAAGTTGAATCACCTATGACTGCGAACACTTTGTCTTTGACCCCGGCGTGAGCCATTCCGGCAGCCTGAGAAATTCCAGCGCCCATACATAGACAAGTCTGGAGGGCGCTTACTGGAGGCACCACGCCCAAGGTGTAGCAGCCTATGTCGCCTGTTACAACTTTGTCGTTGACCCTTCCCGAGAAAGTCAATGCGGTTTCAGGGCAGGCTTCAATACATTTGGGTTCACCGTTGCAGCCATCACAAATGATGGCTTTTCGAGTGTTCGGGTGCAGTGTCACAGCACCGTATTCACACGCTTCTATACACCAGCCGCAACCGTCACATATGGTTTCATCTACCTTTACGATACCCGTTTCGTTAGATTGGCTTAAAGCGTCTTTGGGGCAGGCGCTAACACACGGAGCATCTTTGCACGTTCTGCAGGTTAATGCGATATTTGAAAATATGTCAAGCCTCAAGGCTCGGATTCGAGATTTGGTGGGGTTGAAAACCTTCTCTTTTTCCGCGGAGCAGGCGTATTCGCAGATTTCGCAGCCGATGCACTTGTCAGAGTCGCAGTTGATGAATTGGTTAACTGTGTTTAAGGCGTAGTAGAAGGCTCTGTGGGGGCAACCTGGACATAGAACTGGAGGGCGAGAAGGCAAATCGATGTCAGCTTGTTTTTCAGTTTTTTCGGCGTATCCGAGCTTCGCGAAGGCTTCTCGCAGACCGTCAGGGGTGAACTCGCCGATTTCGTCTAGACCAAGCTGGCTTTTCCCTAAAATCTGCACGTCTAAGCCTCGAAGGCTATCTTCAACATATGGTCGCAGTTCTTCCACTACAATTATTTTCTTGAGTTTAGATGCAAATTTCTTGACAAGTTCACGGGGAAACGGGTACACGAACCCCAATTTCAACCATGAAAACTGGTGAGGGTCCAACACGGATTTGGCGTGGTAGTAACCAATACCGCTGCCGATTACGCCCACATCTTTTCCGTTATCCTCAAGAACGTTAAACCTGGATTGATTGACAAGTTCTTCTGCCTGCGCCAGTCTGCCCTTCAATATGCGGTGCTGCCGCAACGCATTTTGCGGAACCATAACCCATTTTGAGCCATCCTTGTCGAATGCTACTTTTCTTTTAATATTTTGGAATTCTTTAATTTGGACTCTGGCTTTCCCATGAGCGACTCGCGTGGTTAAGCGCACAATTATGGGTAATTGAAGTTTCTCGCTTATTTCGAAGGCTTCGCGAGTCATTTCGTAGGCTTCTTGTGGGCTACCTGCATCTAACAGGGGAATGTTTGAGTGCACTGAAAAGTACCGAGTATCTTGCTCGTTTTGGCTACTGTGCATAGCTGGGTCGTCGCAAACGGCGATGACCATTCCGCCTAGGACGCCGGTGTATGCCAGAGTCATTGCGGCGTCAGCGGCCACGTTCAATCCTACATGCTTCATGGATACGATGGAGCGAACACCAGTCATGGAGGCACCTACAGCGACTTCCATGGCCACTATCTCATTTATGCTCCATTCTGCGTATATGCCAAGATTCTTCGCAACTTCAGCGATTGCTTCCAGAATCTCCGTTGCGGGAGTGCCGGGATAAGACGCAGCAACTTTGACGTTGGCTTCGACTGCGCCGCGGGCAACTGCCTCGTCTCCGTTGAATAACAAGTAAGTATTCGGTTTGTTTAATGCAATCTTCGAAACCATTAGCGTTTAATCCTTTAGGTTTTGCCTTTTCGATTGTCAAAAACGTGTTTTGCTTTGCCCTCAGTTCGTGGGATTTCGCCGTACTTGACAATTTGGATCTCCGGGTTTAATCCTGTAACGTTGTTAATTTTGCTCAAGATTTTGCATTTGAGCGTGTTCAGATCCATGCAGGTGCCTTTGGTTGCTTCTTCGGTTAATTCGACCTTCACGGCGAATGTGTCTAAGGCGTCTGGTCTATCGACATATATCTGGTATTGTGTGGCTAGTTCGGGAAAGCCCATGATAACGTACTCGATTTGTGATGGAAACACGTTGACTCCTCGTATGATGAGCATGTCGTCTGATCGGCCGCTTACTCGCATCATTCGCGAATGCGTGCGTCTGCAGGGACACATGTCAGTTTCTATAACCGAAATGTCTCTTGTTCTATACCGTAAGAGGGGCATTCCCATCTTTGAAAGAGGAGTAAACACTAGTTCGCCTTCTTCGCCGTCAGGCACCACTTCTCCTGTTTCAGAGTTAATAGTTTCAACAATAAAGTGGTCTTCCCAAATGTGAAGCCCTTTATGCTCGGAGCACTCGCAGGAAACGCCTGGACCGGACAGTTCAGTTAATCCGTAGACGTCAAATGCTTTAATTCCGAGGGCTGCTTCGATTCGTTCACGTGTTCTTTCCGACCAAGGTTCTGCGCCGAACATACCGATTCTCAGTTTCAGGTCCTTCTTGGGGTTAACACCTTCAGCCGCCATGGTTTCAGCGAGGTAAACCGCGAAGCTTGGGGTGCAACAAAGAATGGTGGCGCCCAGATCTTTCATAAGTTTTATTTGTCTCTGGGTCATACCGCCGCTCGCTGGGATAATTTCGGTTCCGATTTTTTGGGCGCCGTAGTGAAAGCCTAAGCCGCCTGTGAATAAACCGTAACCGTACGCAATATGTATGACGTCTTCTTTTCTTCCGCCAGCGGTGTAAATTGACCTTGCCATAACTTCCTGCCAAGCGTCCATGTCAGTTTTTGTGTAGGCACCGATTATGGGGTTTCCTGTTGTTCCGCTTGAAGCGTGAATCTCAACAATGTTTGCCGAGTCAACTGCGACAAGACCCATAGGATAGTTGTCTCGAAGGTCACTTTTCACGGTAAAAGGAATCTTTTGCAGATCTTCAAGCGTCTTAATGCTGTCCGGAGTAATTCCGGCAGCTTTAAATTTTCTTTGGTAAAAGGTTGAGTTCTCATAGCAATGCTTCACTTGTGCCTTAAGTTTCTTGAGTTGAAGATCTCTAATTTGCTTTCTAGGCATTGTTTCAATATTTATGTTCCAGTATCGTTCACTCATCAAATGGTTTCCCCAGTTAAAGCCCCAAATAGACTTCTTTAATGTGACTATTAGACAGGAGTTCTCTGCCTTCGCCTTCTAAAATAATGTTGCCTTCTTCGAGAACGTAGCCTCTGTCAGCAATTCCTAGGGATTCACGTATGTTTTGCTCAACCAAGAGAACAGTTACGCCGTCTTCGTTGATTTTAGCTACTGTGTCAAGAACTTTTTCAACGATTATAGGAGCCAAACCCAACGAAGGCTCATCCAAAATAAGAAGCTGCGGATTAGACATGAGACTTCTACAGATAACCAGCATTTGCTGCTCACCGCCACTTAAGGTTTGGGCTTGAGCTTTTTCTTTTTTCTTAAGGACAGGAAATATCTGGTAAACTTTTTCCTTCGAATCTTGCACAAGGGTCTTATCTTTAATTGTGTAGGCGCCCAGAAGAAGATTTTCCTCTACAGTCATTCGAGGAAAAATTTCTCTCCCTTCAGGAATCATAACCATGCCTTTCTTGACTATCTCGTAGGGAGGCATTTTCTGTATTGGTGTCCCTTTGAAACTGACGACGCCGTTCATTAAAGGAAGTAGGCCCATGATAGTTTTCACAAGCGTAGTTTTGCCCGCGCCGTTAGGACCGATTATAGTAACTATCTCTTTTTCCTTAATTTGGAATGACACATCTCGGAGTATCTGCACTTTGCCGTAACCTGAGGAAACGTTTTCAAGTTCAAGCATCGTTTTGTTCCTCGCCTAGTTGGAATTTCTTGCCAAGGTAAACTTTTATTACTTCTGGATCTTTGCAGACGTTTTCCGGGGTGCCTTCGCAGAGCTTCTCGCCGTGGTGGAGAACGGTGACTTTGCTGCATAAACCCATTATAACTCTCATAACATGTTCGACCATTAGGATGGTTACGCCTTGGTTGTTAATCAGTTTAATCAACGCGATAGCTGCGTCACTTTCTTTCGGAGTTAACCCGGTGAGAAGCTCGTCAAGTAGAAGCATTTTGGGATTTGTTCCAAGGGCTCTAGCTAACTGAACACGGCGCAGTTCGATTACGTTTAGGTCTTTCGCGAGCGTGTTGAATTTTTCTTTTTCTATGCCCACAAACGCCAAGAGCTCTTGGGCTCTGTCAGTATCACTGAGACCTTGTGTCTGTTTAGTTTTGGCAAACGATACCCCCGTGAGCACGTTATCGAGCGCGCTCATGTCTGGGAATGATTGCACGGTTTGAGAAGTTTTTGTCAAGCCTCGAGAGCATATTGCGTAAGGAGGCATCTTGGAGATGTCTTCGCCGTTAAACAAGATTTTGCCGCTGTCGGGTTTGTAGACGCCGCTGATTAGGTTGAGTAGAGTGGATTTTCCGGAACCGTTAGGACCAACTAACCCGGCTATTTCGCCGTCGCTTACTGTTAAGTCAACCTTTTTTACTGCTTGAAGTCCGCCGAACTTTTTTGAAACTTCCACGCATTTTAGCAAGCAATTATTCTCCAGTGGAGACTTTTTATTATACGGGAGGTTAAAATATAAATATTGTTTGCACACAATTAAGTCTCGGTGTTTCAAATGCCTGTAGCTCAAGTTAGCGTCTTTTTAGATAACAAACCTGGATCCCTGTCCGAAATGTTAGGTCACCTTGATAGGCTCCAAATTAAAATTTACGCATTGTCCATCGCTGAGGCAGGCGAATACGGGGTGATCCGGATGATAACGGCTGACCCAGAGAAGGCTGGGCAGACACTGGAAGACGCAAACTTCAACCTTGCCAAATCAAAGAAAAATACTGAAGTTATTGCAATCTTGATCACTGAAAAAAACCCAATTTCTAAAATAACCAAGATTCTGGGAGAAAACGCCGTTAACATTGAATACGCATATTCCTCAGCAGTTCATTATGATGGTAAATTCGTGTTGGTTCTAAAACCTAAAGAGGTTGAAAAAGCAGAAAAAGCTCTCAAAGAAAACGAAGTCGCTATCTTAACGTTGGATGAAATTAAACAGCACTTCAAATAAAAGCCGTCAATTGCAGTGCGTTTTGCTACAAGTCCAGCTTGCGAAAACTTGTTAGCGTTAACACTCGATGAGAACCAAAACCTCAATCTCTCCTCATAGGATTAGAGAGCAGAATCTATTTCTTTTTTTAGTTGATTCAATGCGTCGTTTACTTTGAGGGGCTTATTCTTTAGGTTCTGTTCGGCTTTTGTCGTGTCAAGAGATGAGTCTCTGGGTCGTTTTGCTGGAAAAGAAAAATCCTTCATTTCTGTAGGAACAAGGAGTGAAATGTCTAGATGGAAGGTTTTAGCCAGAAGTAAAGCAAAATCGTATCTGCTTATCCGGGAAGCCCCAGATACGTGGTAAATGCCTGTTAGTTTTCGCTCCGCAATTTCAAGAGTCATGTCGGCTAGACTCGTGTTTAGCGTTGGGGAATTCCACTGGTCGACAAAAACGTTTGCCTTTTCCTTATTTTCCAGCTTAGTTAGTAGCCATAATGAAAAGTTGGCTTTTCCCGCCGCCGGGGTGGCGCCGTATATTACGCTGGGTCGCACGATGCAGAAGTTATTTGTAATATCTTTGACTTGTTCTTCGGCTTTAAGTTTTGTATAAGCGTAATAGTTGATTGGGCTGGGCTGGTCAGTTTCTTTGTAGCAGCCTTTTTCGCCGTCAAAAACGTAGTCCGTGGAGATGTACAGCAGAAACGCGCCGACCTCTTTGGCGGCTTGTGCAACGGTTTGGGTGCCTTCGACGTTTATTTTCCAAGCCCGCTCCCTCTCGGTCTCGCATTTGTCCACGTCAGTCAAGGTAGCAGCGTGCACGATAGCGTCGGGCTGGATTTTCTTGATTTCACCCTGCAGTATCTCCCTGTCAGTTATGTCTACCCTGATGGGCGTCCCATGCAGGACGGCATGCTCGCTGTGCACGGAATAAACTTCGTGCTGCTCGTTCACGGCTAACTCGGCAAGTTTGGAGCCAAACAGCCCACTTGCCCCCGTGATTAGCAGCTTCATCGACTACCACTGCTCGTCTTCCATGGCGTCGGCGAAAGAATATCCTGTGTGGCAAATGGTGCCCACGCTTTCTCGTTCTCCACATACCATTTGACCGTGGATTCCAGCGCGTCCTTAAACGAGACTTCTGGATGCCAGCCCAACCCAGCCTGCAGCTTTGAGGAGTCTAAGCTGTAGCGTATGTCGTGTCCAGGGCGGTCCTCGACGAACGTTATGAGGCTTTCGGGCTTGTCGAGCAGGACAAGGATTCTCTTCACGATTTCCAGATTGGTGATTTCGTTTCCCGCCGAAACATTGTACACTTCGCCTGCTTTGCCTTTTTCCAGAACGGTTGCCACGGCGGCGCAGTGGTCCTGCACGTATATCCAGTCGCGGATGTTGGTGCCTGTGCCGTAAATGGGAATGGGCAAATCTTTCAGTGCGCGGATTATGGTTTTGGGTATGAGCTTCTCCGGCAGTTGGTATGCGCCGAAGTTGTTGGTGCACCGGGTTATCGAAACGTTCAGCTTGTACGTTTTATGATACGACAGGGCAAACATGTCGGCGGCGGCTTTCGAAGCAGAATACGGATTTGACGGATGCGGCGGGTCATTCTCGGTGAAGGAACCCTCAAATGCCGTGCCATAAACCTCGTCTGTGGAGACCTGAACCATGCGGGCATGCGGATTATGCTTGCGCACGGCATCTAGGACAGTGTAGGTTCCGATGGTGTTGTTCTGCATAAACGTGAAGGGGTCGCTTATGCTTCGGTCAACGTGTGTTTCGGCAGCGAAATTTACGACGGAATCCACTTGGTTAATTGTTTTGTGGAGGAGTTGAGGGTTGCAGATGTCGCCTTTTATGAATCTATAGCGGGGGTTGTTTTCTAAGTCCTGTAGGCTTGCTGGGTTAGCCCCTATACCCATTTTGTCGAGGTTTATCACTTCAAAATCCGGGTATCTGTTGAGTATATATTTGCAGAAGTTGCTTCCTATGAAGCCTAGTCCACCTGTGATAAGGAGTTTCATGGGCATCACTTATGCGGTGGAAAATTCCAATCCCATGGCTTGCCGATGCGTGGGTCGTCTTTTTTGCCGTTTATGGATTTGGGAATCAATTTTTGGTCGCTCCAGGATCTGCGTTCTTCGTCTGGGCTTGAAGAGTCGTAGAGGTTAGTGGTGAAGTAAAGTAACATAACCTGTTCATCTCCTATTGCTTTGAAGCCGTGCCAATAGTGGCCTGGCACTCGAACTGTCTGCAAGTTCTGACCAGTTGAGACTATCTCGTCTAGTTCCCCTGTGTTGTCGTCGTAGATGCCTATCTTGATTGCACCTTTTAATGCTAAGAAGTAGTCTGTTTGTCCGCGTAGGTGCCTATGCCACGCACGTATGTTTCCCGGGTAGGTTGTGGATAGGTTTGCCTGAACCACAACATCGTTTTCGAGGAGGAGGTCGTTCCAGTCTTTTCTGAAGACTTCTGAGAAAGAGCCTCGTTCGTCGGGCACGCGTTTTAATGGTTTTATTACTATACCTGGCAGCATGTTGTCGCACCGTTCCTGACAAATACTTGTTTCATTGTTGAGAATGTTATTTAACACTTACCAGTATAAAGCAAACCGGCTGGGAAGTTTTATACGTCTACTTCGGAGTAGTCACCGATGTGGAGTTTAATAGTGTTGATTTTGCGGGTTTTTGTTACTTTCGCGTTTTTGCCGATGAGACTCTCTTCTAGGCGTTCCACGTCTTTGATTGTGACATTTTCTAGGATTACGCTGTATTCAAGGTGGGAATTGATGATTTGAGAGTTTTCTCCTATGCTGGTATAGGGTCCGATGAAAGAGTTTTCTACGTTAGTGTTTTTCCCTATTATGCATGGTCCCCTGATTGTGCTGTTGGTGACGTTGGCGTCTTTGTCAATGGTTACACGCCCTTCTATGGTGCTGTTTTGTATTTTTCCTTTTATGTCGCGCTGTGTGTATTCGTCTAAGATTTTGGCGTTGGCTGAGAGTATGTCGTCTTTTTTTCCTGTGTCTAGCCACCATGAATCGAGAATTTCGGCTTTGACTTTGAAGCCCATGTTTACCATTTCTTGTATGGCATCGGTTATCTCAAGTTCTCCTCTTAATGAAGGCTTGATGTGTTCTATGGCTTTGTGGATTTTGTTGGAAAATAGGTAAGTTCCAATTATTGCTAAGTTCCCCATTGGAGTTTTTGGTTTCTCGACCAGTTTTATTATGTTGCCGTTTTTGTCTATTTTGGCTATGCCGAATCGGGATGGGTCGTCTACTTCTTTGAGTATTATAAGGGCGTCTAAGTTTTCTTTTTTGAATTCTTCGACGAAGTTTTTAATGCCTTGTCCAGTTACGTTGTCGCCCAGGCACATAACGAATGGGTCTTCGGCGAGGAAAGGTTGGGCTGTTTTAACGGCGTGGGCTAAGCCTAATGGTTCTTGGGGAATGTAGGTGACGTTGAAGTCCCATTCTTTGCCGTCTTTGACGTAGTCTTTTACGTTGTTTGCGGTTTCTGGAGCGGTGATTATGCCTACTTGGGTTATGTTTGTTTCTTTTATCTGTTCTAAAACGTAACCTAGTATGGGTTTGTTGGCTACGGGTATTAGTTGTTTGGCGCAGGTGAATGTTAGGGGACGTAGGCGGGTGCCTTTTCCTCCGCTAAGTACAAGTGCTTTCATATTTCGTGCCTTTTGTCGGTTATGTTATGGGTTATTTTGTTTTTAAGGGTAATGTTAGCGTGAGATTGATTGGTCGCGTTTTTGTTTGATTTAAGGATGTAGGGTTTGGGTTACAGTTTGAAAGTGGTCATTATTTTTTCCATTATGATCAAGAGTTTGTTGACTGTTACACCGATGGGGCCTAATCCGCTGACCATATCCGCGGATGTTGTTTATGTCGCTATGACTGATTGTCTTTGTGAAGAAATGCAGCTGGAATTAGGATTAGATGAAGACCACTACGCCGATTATCAGTCGTATCCAGCTGGCAGAACCCAATTTGAGTGATTATAGCAAATGTAAGGGCTGCAGTAACTGCTGAGGTAAGGAGAATTTTCGCTGTCGACGTCCAGTCTACAGTTACACCGTAGTGATTCTTTATCCATATTAAAGATACGAATAGGCTTGGAAGCCCCGCTGCTAAAGTTGTAATTATAAGCCCTAAGACACCGAAATAAGAGATAAGGAAGTACCCCAGTGGGAAGCCTATTGATGCGGTTAGCAAAGTTAGGTACAGGCTAAATGTGGTTTGTCCTTGGCCGTTTATGAGGTTGCCGCTGCTTAAGCTTCCGAAAGCGGTGTAAACATATGTGATGGCTAGTA
Organism: Candidatus Bathyarchaeota archaeon; assembly: GCA_963760905.1. GTDB lineage: Archaea > Thermoproteota > Bathyarchaeia > Bathyarchaeales > Bathycorpusculaceae > JADGNF01. The sequence goes on along the minus strand of CAVXEQ010000001.1, from coordinate 98,635 downwards.
ATGCGAGGAAGAGCGGCGCTGTCCCGTAAGAGGCGCCGAAAAGTGTGGAAACTGCTGGTTCAGATAGGCACATAACGAGGGCTGATACTGGAACTACGAGAAGGGAGGCGTATTTTATTGAGTATTGGAAGACGTTTTTGAGTGTTTCTTTGTCTTTTTTTGCGTCAAGTTTGGAGAAGGCTGGGAACAGCATGGTTGTTATTGGTGTGGCGAAGAATCCGATTAGGACCACGAAATTCATGGCTATTCCGAAGTTGCCGATTGGGGCATTGTCTGTTGTGTAGTGTATGGGCAGGAGAAAAGCGTAGAATTGCGTCAGGAATCCGCCTATGATTGCGGCGAGGGACAGGGGCGCTCCGTACTTGAACATTGCTTTAATGTATGCGGGTATTTCGAGTTTTCGATTTGGTGGTTTTGGCAGAGCTTTGTAGAGGTTCCACATGAACAGGAGACCGATTAATCCTGCGAATGCGAAACCTATTGAGTAGCCTATGACTGCTCCCGAAGTTCCTAAACCCAAAATTACGAGTCCGATCATGACGGCAGTTTTTATGATGGATTGGAAAATGAGCATTATGCTGTTTAGTTCCATTCTTTCTAAGCCGGTGAAGGCGGCTGTGGCGGCGTTTACGATTCCGCTGGTTAAGATTGCAATGGAGGCTATTTGGATTAATGGAGCAATGGCTGGACGGTTAAAGACGGTAGTTGCGACGAAGCCTGACAGTAAAAAGGAGACTATTGAGAGAGCAGAGCCTAAAGCGATTTCAAAGATCAATCCTGAGACGAAGATGCTTCTGACTTCGTCTGCTCTGCCTTCTGCCCTGTATTGGGCGGCGCAGCGCACTATGGCGGAGTTTACGCCCCAGTCTCTGAATGTTGCTATGAGGGTGGGAGCTGTTAAAACGACTGCATATAACCCGTAAAGTTCGGAGCCTAGTAAGCCTGGCGATGAAGATTGTGCCTACCGAAGAGATTACCGTTGATAGTACCAGTCCCCATAGTAGGTGGAAGCCGCCTTTAGCTGAAACCTTCGCCATATCCGCTGCTTTGCTCATGTAATCGTCCTTGTGTTGAGTTGAAAGATGTTGACGTGAGAGAGTTTTATCGTTTGTGGTATTAATTGTGCATGATTGTTTTTGAGGCAAGTGTCGCTGCTTGATGTTTACCGCAAGACTCTTAATGTCTTTTACAAATCATATGTTAAGCAACAAAAAATTTACTACCTTGCGTCAATTAGCTTTTAGACTGCAAAACGAAGGTTTTATTAGAATATAGCCATGATAATTAGCCCTTTAGGCTACATGAATGTTAAATTATGACCTGTTATCGAAAAAGCCTTCAAACTTCAAGAATTTCACCGGTCTGGAAGTGCCAGAATTTGAGGCGTTAAACTTGAAAATGCAAGAGACATACGACGCCTACGAGAAAAAACGCCTCGCCAGAGGTGACAGAAAAAGAAATGTCGGCGCCGGCCACCCCTTCAAACTCACGCTCACAAACCGCTTGCTCATGCTGCTCCTCTACTACCACATGTACCCATCCTCAACCCTGCTGGGATACCTTGTCGACCTAAGCCAAACCAGCGTCCTAAAAAACATCCGAAACCTAGAACCGCTCGTAAGCGAGGTCTTGCCACTTCCCAAAAAACAACACGACAAAATCAAACGGCTCCAAACCGTCGAGGAAGTTGAAGCGATGTTCCCAGGCTTCAAAGCCGCCATAGACGCAACTGATCAGGAGATCCCAAGGCCGAAAGCTAAGCTTAAGCGTAAAACGCATTACAGCGGCAAGAGGAAAAAACACTCCGTGAAAACCCAGATAACAGTCAACCAAAAGGAATGTGCTACTAACGGAGAGGGTTAAACTTTGGAACTTGATGTGTGCATTAAAGGTAGAAGAAGCATCAGATGTTATACTGAAGAGCCTGTTTCGAAGGAACAAATTGAAGATGTTCTGGAAGCAGGCGTTTGGGCCCCGACTGCGATGCATAGAGAGCCTTGCAGATTTATAGTTATCGAAAACAAAGAACTGATCAAATACGTCTCTGACGAAACAAAAATTTTAGTTAAACAAATGATGCCTCCTTTAGCAAAACAGTTCTCCACAGATGCAGACGTGGTCTGCTATAACGCGCCGGTTCTCATACTGATATGCACCGAGAAAGACCAACAGTGGGCTAATGTGAACATGATCGACAGCGTTTTAGCCGCGGAAAACATGTTTCTGAAAGCCTATGAGCTTGGTCTCGGAACCTGCTACATGGGTTTTGTTCAATTCCTAAACAGCAAGCCGGATATCCTCAGGAAAATTGGAGTTCCAGAGAACTATGAAATGATGGTTCCCCTAATCGTAGGTCACCCCAAGGCAAAACAGGAAACAGGAAAAAGAAAGCAACCGAACATTCTGAAATTTATTAAGTAACCGAATCGGAAGATTCGGAAGAAAACGGAATAACCGTGTTCTTTGTCTAAAGGGGTAACTGCACCTGCGATATTAGCCTAAGCTTGAATTGTTAACGCCAAATTAACCTTAATTGACAAGAAAATAAGTATCCAAAAGTTCTTGTCAAGGAGCCCATGTAGACACCGCTCACACAACCACTTTTTAATTGAGTTGTCGAAGTGGGGTATCCTGCCACGTGTGGGTATAATTTTTAACATCACCCACAACCTTTCCACCCCTTTGCGCGAGCGTTTTGGCATAAAACCTTAACTCATGATCGTTAAGCTGATTAACTTTCATCCGAGAAGATTCCGCTGCAAAGACCGTGGTCCCTTAATGGCTGAAGCACAGTTTGATTACTTAAACTTCAAAAAGCGATTTCACGGAACAACCGTAGTACATGAAACACGAAAGAAAAAAAGAAGCTATGGGTTGATGTAGAGTTGGGCGTCTGCAAACCACCCTGCACCCGCATCTGCCTCATTATGCATGTAAACCCACGGGATAATAGTACTGGCCTGCTGAGAAGGAACACTGTGCCCTCCGTCTGTGGTTGTGAAGGCTTTAGTGGGAACCGTGAAGTCGATGGTTAGCAGGGTCCAATCTGAGTTATACGGGACCCACTTGTACCCGGATTGCCAACTCCATGTTGAGTCGTAGTTGAATGTTGTCGTAGTTCCGGGACACACTTCCCACAGTCTGCCACTTGAACCGTAGAGGTCTATGCCTATTAATGCGCCCATGTGTTTTTTGCCGTCGTTGCCAGCGGTGGAATGCGCGGTTTTCACCCAGCATGTGAAGACGATGTGGTCGCCTGGATTGACGGTGATTCGTCCGCCGCCTGACTTGAAGAGGTCGCATTCGCGCCATGGGTTTCCGCTTGTTGGGGGTCCGTCGATTCTGATGCTTGGGTTGCCGGCGGTGTGTTCAGTGTTGTAGTCGAAGGATATTATTTGGGGGTTGGCGCCGTGTGTGCGTTCCCAGTTGCCTGGGATAGCTGCTAAGTTGGTTGAGGATGATGAAGAGGTTTGGGTAGTTTTTGGCGTTGGTGTTGGTGTTGTTGTGGGTTTAGGTGTTGGGGTGGGTGTTGCTGTAGGCTTTGGAGTAGACGTTGGAGCAGAAGATTGGGTTGGGGTTGACGTTTGAGTTGTCGTAAGCAGGTAGGTTGCGTATATGCTTGTGGCTGTCTTTTCGTAACCAGTCTGGGTTCCAAATGAACTGGGAAATTCATTTGAATAAGTGGTTGTTTTGTAAGCATGCTGATTGGTTGCAACCGAAGACATTGCTCCCTTTGCAGACCTGCTGTCGCAAACAACACTTAGCCAGTAATATGCTGGTATCAGTGACGTCGTTGGTACGGTGAATGTGTGCCAACCTGTTTCGGTTATGGTGTCACTGCTACTTTGGATAACCAGATTGTTTGGTGAATTATTTGTGTCAGTGTAGATTGCGGCTTTGGCGCTAAAACCTGAGGTTGCAAAGTATACGGAGATGCTTTGCACGTTACCCGCAGTTGTTAGTTGGTATCTGCCTGCGTCTCTGTCTAGGCCAATGTTGTTGGTGATCGTTCCCACCGCATTGTTTCCAAAGTATGCTTCACTCCCAGAATATGTTTGGGTTGGGGTGGGTGTTGCTGTAGGCTTTGGAGTAGACGTTGGAGCAGAAGATTGGGTTGGGGTTGACGTTTGAGTTGTCGTAAGCAGGTAGGTTGCGTATATGCTTGTGGCTGTCTTTTCGTAACCAGTCTGGGTTCCAAATGAACTGGGAAATTCATTTGAATAAGTGGTTGTTTTGTAAGCATGCTGATTGGTTGCAACCGAAGACATTGCTCCCTTTGCAGACCTGCTGTCGCAAACAACACTTAGCCAGTAATATGCTGGTATCAGTGACGTCGTTGGTACGGTGAATGTGTGCCAACCTGTTTCGGTTATGGTGTCACTGCTACTTTGGATAACCAGATTGTTTGGTGAATTATTTGTGTCAGTGTAGATTGCGGCTTTGGCGCTAAAACCTGAGGTTGCAAAGTATACGGAGATGCTTTGCACGTTACCCGCAGTTGTTAGTTGGTATCTGCCTGCGTCTCTGTCTAGGCCAATGTTGTTGGTGATCGTTCCCACCGCATTGTTTCCAAAGTATGCTTCACTCCCAGAATATGCTGTGGCTGCATTGACTGTTGATATTTGAAGAATTCCGGTTGGAATGAGCGTCATTGCCAAAATCGAAAGCAAGGTTATGTTAATTACTGTTTTTTTATTCACTATTGTTCCCTTGAGCACCAAAAAACCATGTTTAGACCTTAAGTGTTAGTGAATTTTTGATGTACACAAATGCAGGTTCTTTTTAATTACTGGATTATTTGTTGAATTTCCGCATTTCTCAGACGAAGGCTGCAAATTGAGCAAAGGCAGGATAAATAGATCTGCCTGAAGCAGGAGTTCGTCCAAACTGCTGTTTAGACGGACTAGACCGACTTCCAAAAAAATGGACAAACCAAAATAGCAAAAGCCAGTTTATCGTTTAATCGAAATCAACGATACAGCCCTGACGAAAAAGAACTGTACTGCTGATTACTGTTGAAAGTAAGAGGATGGCGACATTTTTTTCAATGCCTAATAGAAACGTTTGCCGACCCAAGAAAATTGTTCTTCGGTCTGAACGGGGAACTGTGCGGGCGATATCAGCTTAGCTTGAATTGTTGGCGCCAAATTAACCGTGATTGATGAGCAAATCATTATTCTAAGTCCTTACTATACTGCCACAATTCATTATAGTACAACACGCAAGTTTGCTTGTATGGAATGCAGCACCGGCCAATCCGGCATTTACTCTGCGTTATCAGACTTGGGAAGCAAAACTCAAAGTAGCGTTGACTCTGTTGATGACAAGAAGAAAATACGTATTTTACATGTAGACGACGACAGATGCCTTCTGGATGTGGCAAAGCAAATCCTTGAAACGGAAACCGATTTTGAAGTTGATATGGCAACATCAGTTGCGGAAGCGAAAGAAAGAAAATGTCTCAAAAGGTACGATGTTATAATTTCGGACTACGAAATGCCGACAACGAACGGTCTGCAATTCCTTAAAGAACTTAGAGAACAATTTGATGAAACTCCCTTTATAATGTTCACTGGCAGAGGCAGGGAAGAAGTAGTTATAAAGGCTCTAAATTTTGGTGCTGACGGATACGTCAACAAGCAGGGTGATCCTGAGACAGTCTACGGCGAATTAGCGCATGATATTAGAACAATGGCAGAAAAAACTCGCGCTGAAAAAGCTCTCCAGGACTCGGAAGCAAAGTATTCCGCGTTAATAACGCAGGCTAGAGATGGCGTTCTAATAATACAAGAAAAACGTCTGGATTTTGCTAATGAGTCGCTTGCGAAAATCTTAGGATATTCTCTTTCTGAAATGGAAAAAGAACCGTTCATCAACTTTGTAGCGCCCCGAAAGCCGAGATTTGATAGCCCAAAGAGTTAAGGCACGAATAGCTGGACTGTATGTCCCTTCATTATACGAGGCTAAACTACTTCGAAAGGATGGAAGTATTATAGATGTTGAGTTCTCAGGCAGCGTAATTCAATATGATGGTAAACCAGCTGATTTGGGCATTGTCCGCGATATTACGGAACGGAAAAAGGCAGAAGAGAAAATTCGGATTTCAGAAGAAAAATACAGAAATCTCTTCGAACATGCAAATGATGTTATATATACACTTGATTTAGAGGGAACGATCACTTCGGTTAATAGAGCCATTGAAAACTACGGCCTCAAAAAAGAAGAATTTGTTGGAAGAAATATCCTTGAGTTGGTTGCTAAAGATTACTGGCCTCAGTTGACTTCTCAGTTATGCGAAATTGCACAAGCAAAGTCTGTTGATGACGAAATTGAAGTTAACACCCCTTTGGGAAAAAGAAGCGCTGAATACAAAAGTTCTCCAATTTGGCGGCGAGAAAAAATAATTGGAGCTCAAGCCATAATAAGGGATATTACAGAACGGAAAAAAGCGGAGCAAGATCTGCGAAAGTCAGAGGAGAAATATAGAAATATTGTTGAGCTTTCCCCGGATGGAATTATCACCGCGACCATGAAAGGCACAATTCTTTCAGTCAATGACACCTTTACGGATTTGACGGGTTTTTCGAGAGAGGAAATAGTGGGGAAACATTTCACGAAACTTGGCACTCTTCGAGCAAGAGATCTCCCGATATACGCAAAACTGCTCGCCTCGATTATGCGAGGGAAAAAACCGGAAAAATTTGAATTCGTGTTCTTCCGCAGAGATAAAACCCAACGTATTGGCGAAGCGCACATTAGCGTAATGAAGGAAAAAGGCAAAAAAATAGGTATGCAAGCAATTTTGAGGGACATAACTGAATCTAAGAACTTGTCAAGAGAGTTAATAAAACGAGAGCACATGTTCAGCGTTCTTTTGGATAGCTCTTTGTTAGCTATTTGGCATTATGATTTGGAGGGAAAGATTACTCTCATAAATCGTGAAGCATGCGAACGTATGAAAGGAAAAGCTGAAGATTTAATCGGGAAAAAAATCGATTATGTCTTTGACAAAAGAATGGGCGCTGTGATTAAGGAGCGAATGAGTGAAGTTAAGCAGTCGGGAGAGAACAAAATTTACGAGGATCTGGTCGAATTGCCTTCTGGGGAGAAATGGTTCCGCTCGGTGTATAATCGAATAATCGATGAAGAAGGAACGATGGTAGGTCTTCAAGTTCTATCAGACGACATCACAGAGAAGAAGCAGGCGGAGCAGACACTAAAGAAGACGTCTGAGGAATTGCGTGTGGAATCTGATAAGTTGAGGCTGCTCAACGAGAAGCTAGAAGTAGTTGGCAAATTGACCAGGCATGATTTGCGAAATAAACTTGTAGGGATGAAAGGGTTCAGCTATCTGCTCAGTAAGAAGATTGGGGAAAACGTTGAATTGGATAGTTACTTAAACCAGATTAATTCAACTATTGCTTCGATGGAGAAACTTCTGGCTTTCAGCAATGTCTATGAGAACATAGGTGCTGACCAGCGTAGGCCGATAAATGTGGAAGCCTGTTTTAATAGGTCTGTTTCTCTTTTTTCGGAATTGCAGGAACTTGAGGTGGAAAACAAGTGTCAAGGCTTAGAAGTTATGGCTGATTCGCAGTTAGAGCAGCTTTTCTATAACTTGATCGATAACTCGCTGAGACATGGCCAGAAAACCAGTCGAATAAAGCTGCATTACAAGAGAAAACGAAGTGGAGTGACAGTAATCTATGAGGATAATGGCGTAGGAATTCCCGAAGCCAACAAATCGAAGCTTTTCCGCGAGGGTTTCACTACAGGTAAAGGTTCAGGATATGGCTTGTCGTTGATCTCCAGAATGGTTGAAGTTTATGGATGGACCATTAAGGAAGAGGGCAAACTGGGCAGAGGCGCCAAATTCATTATAGCGATTCCAGAGGTAGCTTGTTAGGGTTTTTCCAGAACAGGTAGACTTTGGTTTGGCGCAGGTTTCCAACGAGTTTAATGAGGGACACGATTTTTTCGGGGTTCGCAGCCCAGATGGCAGTTTTGAATTTTGATGGTTTGCCGTATGGCATTTGTTGGCCCGAAGCGAATTCTTTTCTGAACCGCGGGTGGCCGTTTTTGATGAATGCTTCTTTAAGCTGGTTCAGCTGGGTTGGGTTTAAGGTTGCAAGTTTTTCTTTTGTGTATTGGGTACTGCCGATGAGTTGGAGGTCGAATCCGAGGTTTTCGAGGTGTTTTGAGAGGGTTTGCATGCTTTTGACGGATTGTTGTTGGAGGATTTTTTGCATGCCTGCTTTTTCGGCGAATGGGGAGTATTTTGCCATGACGGCGATCATTTCTACGTTTGGGGTGCCTGTCAGTGGGAGGGTTTCGCGGATTAGTTTGGCGCCTAAGCCGATGGTTCGGTATTTGGGGTGGATAACTACGCGGTTGATGATGCAAAGTTGCTGGTTCATTTCTTTCATTGTCATTTTTGGGAGGATTTGGCGTCTTCCGTAGCAGGCGGGTGGGGGGTAGCTGTAGACTATGACGCCGCAGAGTTCTTGGTTTCGTTTTATGCAGAAGATTTTGCGGGGCACTGAGGTGTTGTGGCCTCGGTAGTGGAATTTTGAGAGCGTCCGCCATTCGTTTATGGTTCCGGGTTCAATTTTCATTTCGCGGGTTAGGCTGCATTCGGTTTGGGGGTTGTCTGGGAAGTATTCTATTTGGATTTCTTCTCCGAAACGTTTCTGCACGTGCACGTTTGGCTTGAGGTCTTCGAACAGGTCTGCGTGGGTGGTTGCTGCAATCACGGCTTTGCCATGTTGGCGCGCGGTTTTCTGCAGGTTAAAGGCGATGATTTTGGCTGTGTCTCTGTCTAGGCAGGCGGCGAATTCGTCCATGAGCCACCACTGTTTTTTGGATTCGATGAGTTTGGCGATTCGGTAGCGGTATTTTTGGCCGTCGCTGAGTTGACTGTAGCTTCGCAGGAAAAGGAAGGCGTCGTTTAAGCCTACTCTGCTTAGAAGTTGGAGGCCTTCTTCGACTGTGGCGCCGATTGTTTCGATGAGAGGTTTCTTGGGGTCCACAGAGACGTCGGATAAGTCGGCTGCTTCATTGCCTAAGTCGGCTTTGATTGCTCGCAGCAGAACGGATTTTCCGCTGCCGCTGTCACCGGTGATGTAGACGATGTCTCGGGGTCTAATTGTTAGTTGGGTGTCTAGGACCTTGAACTTCTGGGTTTCGTCGATGCCTAGTCCGAAGGCTTCTGCGACGACGAGGCTTCTGGGTGTGGGTTTGGTGTGTGTCTGGTAGCTTACGTTGTAGGAGAATTTGTCTGCGGCTCTGTCGTAGATTCTGCGGCTTTGCCTGATTTGGAGGAGTTCATCTGGTCTTCTTCTTATCAGGGGTTGCATGCAGATTTGTGGTTCTGGCGGTTCTTGGAGGCGATTTAGGTTTGGTTTTCTTTTGCCCATTTTGTTCACCTGGGGATTACTGCTAAGAATGGTTCAGGGACCATTTCTGCGGTGGCGTAAACTGCAAGCGCGACTGCCCAGAATACGTCGTCGTGGGTGCCGTTGGGATGTGAGAAGCCTATGGTGCCGTCTCTTCGCAGGTCGTAGCGTTCCACGTTTAGTTCGGTGCAGATGTCTCCGCGGTAGGGGCGTTCCCAGTTCAGCAGTGGGTAATAGAACATGCCGTTCATCATGCGTTGTTTGAGGAGGCTGGCCATTTCGCTTTTGCGGGGGACGCTGAAGTTGACGCCTTCCACGTTTTGGATGCCGGCGTTCTCCATGTCGGCGATTATGCTTGGGCCTTCCCTTGTGAAGTCCACTCGGATTTTCTGGAAGCCTCCCCAGCGGTCCTGCAGCGCCTTTAGGTAACCCAGCACCTGCGTGTACATGGTGGGCTGATGGAAGATTTTTAGGAGCCGCAAGTACAGTTTGCCGTTTAGTCTTTGGACGACTGCTAAAACGCAGTAGTCTCTGATTTGGGCTAGGTCAAGCCCAGCTAATAGGTCAAGTTCGTAGCGGTTTTCGGGGTTGAATTCTTGGAGGTCTACGCCGCAGTTTTTTATGGTGCCGATGCATGAGACGATTAAGCTTTGGGCTAGCCAGGTGTTTTCTTCTTCAGCCCACTCCGCTTCCATTTCTCGGCGCCAACGTCCGGGGTCTTCTCCGAATTGGCGTTTGATTTTCTCTATGATTGGGGCTTTGAGGGGGCCGTTTGGTTCCATGGCGCGTTCCCACGAGAAGTGAAGCCGCCCAAAATCTGCGTAGTCTTTGTGGTTGCAGATCTTCCAAAACAGGGAATCAGTGTTGAAGGGGGTGCTGCTGGCAGTTAGTTTGCCGTTTGTTGTGCCTAAAGTGAAGAGTATTGCGTCGTAAAGTTCTTCGTCGTTGGCTGTGAAGTTAACTTCGTCCCACCAGATTCGGTGAAATGTGTTTCCACGTATGGTGTCGGGGTTGTTTGGGAAAGCTTCGATTACGCTGCCGTTTGGAAACGTGATTCTGCTTTTTTGAATGTGGAGTCCTTGCTGTGGGAGGTTTCGGCAGAAACTGGCGACTCGTCTGATGTTTAGTTTAGTTTGGCGCCAGCTGGGACCGATGAACCCGATGTTCAGATCCGGGTTGTTCCAGGCGTCGGCTAGGTGTAGCGCTCCGATTCCGGTGCTTTTTCCTGTTTGGCGGGGCCAGCGGACGGCGTTGAACTGAAATTTTTCGTATGCCTGGATTAAGTCAAGCAGGTACCAGTATGGTTTAAGTTTGCAGTATTGTTCAAGAAATTTTAGTGTGTCTTTAGATAATTCGGTGACTTGGGCTACTTCTTGAATCTGCCGTGCTTGAGCTTTGTAGTCTAAGGAGTTACGTAGGGCCCACATTTCAGGGGCATGCATACGTCTAGGACTTTTTAGGGGGTACACCATAATTCGCCTCTAATTCAGTTAAGCGTTCTTCCAGGCCGCGGTAATCCAGGTACTCTGCGAAAGCTTCCTTGTACGTTTTGGCAAGATTGGCAACTACCTGTAACCGTTTAACTTCATTCGTGTCTAAGCCAGCTTCGGCGCTTTTCTCAAGAGCAGCCGCGAGAATCTGCAAAGTCTTCTCTACAGTTGGCAGGTCAGAAGGCAACTCAAGTTTAGAAGAACAACAACGAGATTTCCTGTGAAAAACTTGTTGTTGTTCTTTTAACTGAAGGTTAATCATTTTTTGCCTTATTGCCTCTCGGGTCTTCACCATGATTCTGGAAATTTCTTCAACGCATTTGCCTTCCTCTGCAAGTCCCCTGAGCTGGCGAATTTCGTCAATGTCCCAAGGTCTACCTTTAGTCATGTTTTTTGCCCCACAAACAGTCCGATGACGGTGCCACATAGCCCGGTGATGGTTGCGAAGATTTCTGCGTTCCAGGAATGCAGCAGCGCGATGTGTGCCAGTTCAAGACCAGACATCAATGCAGTCATGCTTATGGCGAATTTTACGCCTAGAACAAGCTTCTCGTCGGGTTCCTCATCTATGGGGTACCCGCGTTGACTTCGCCTTCGCGTTAGCGCTCGCTTAATTGGGTCTGCCATGTGTGCCTAACCTCTGTTGAATAATTCTTGTTTGAAAAGTCCGTGGAAGCCTAAACGTTCGCTGTCCACCCCTGGAGAAGCTGTCCACAAGTTTCGCTGCAACTTCAAGGGGTATAAGTTCTTTCACGATGACTTCGATGTCTACTGCGAAGCAAAGCGGGATGGCGGTGTAATCCAAGTCGTATACCCATTCGGTGTAGCGGAAGGTGTTCTGAGCTAAAACGATGTGTCTGGTTTTTTGGCCGATTACGCCAACGAAGATGCCCCAGCTTTTGACGGGTAAATCGATGGATAAGCCGCAGCCGCTGCTTTTGCCGGTTGAAGCATCCGCCCAAGAACAGCAAACAAGGTCTCCTGGGCGTATCGATTCAAGTTTACTCTTCAAACTAACCTTCATTAGAAATTCCTCTTCTTTTTTCTCCGTGTGGATAATTTGTTGAGTTTTCCGGCGAGTTGAAGGTCGCCGCTTTTGGTTAGAATCATCAGAACTTTGTCTTCGTCGTTTAGGAAAGCTAAACCTTTGCTGAAGCCGAGTTTTTCTGATTCTGTTATCCTGAAGTTGTTGGCGAAGACTGCGTCTGCTAACTGCCAGTTTGCGCAGTTGACGCTGTTGGTGGTGATGCCGCCGTTGAAGTGGATGACGCCGGAGTACACGTTGGGAACTTGGCTCTCTCCGAAGACGCCGTTGATGTCTGCGGCGACGTGGCCGTGGCTTGCTGGCAGGTACCTGTAGTTGGGGTTGACGTACATGGGCCAGAAGCCGGCGCCTTGAGATTCCAAAACAAGCCCCGCGGAGTCTCTGGGCATCTGGGCGATCGCGAAGGTTCCGGAGGCGATTATGGCGGCGTCTGCGGTAACGTTCTGCAGGACTCGTCCGGCGCTGATTATCTGGGTGTTGCCGATTTTTATTAGGCCGAAGCTGCCGAAATCGTATATGGATAGGGATGCGAAGCGGTGCGTTGAGTCGCCTATGTCCCATTCGCCGTCGGTGTCCGGGATCAAATTGCATGCGATGTTGGAGGCGACGAGTTTTCCTTGAAGGTACAGGTTTCGGTATTGCCTGGCGGGTGATCCGACGTCGTAGGTGTTGTCTGCGCCGGGAATCAGGCTTGTCGAGGTGCCTCCGCTTTGCCCCACGTTCTGGACCTGGCCTTTTTTGCCCAGTTTTGTTCTGCTCAGTTTCTCAACGTTCACGGTGAAGGTGCGTAGTCCATAGAGGTAATCGGCGAGTTGAGGAGGCTCTTTGCCCAACTCAAGGGTTACTTCAAGTGTTTGCTCCTGCGTGTTAACGTGGTACTCGACGCTTTCGATGCGGAAATCTAAGTCCACGTTCTCGTTGGGAAACGCCACGTGGATGGTGTCGCCGGCCAGAATCGGGGTGGCGCCGTAGTCGATAACCGTGCTTGTTACCGTTAAGTATTGGGCGGGTGCCTTGAGGTAGTTGAGTAGTGCTTTGGCTCGCAGGCTGCATTCGTTGTCGCTGCAGAGTTCCTCGTCGGTTTCAGAGTATTCCCGCAGGCCATAAGCTGCTTGACTTGCCGCATCCTCCTCAACTGAGCCGTATCTGCATCCGCCAAAATACATCTGGCCCACCCAGAAGCTTCCCGTCCCGGAACCCGCGAAGAAACAGTTAACCTGCACCTTTTTCACGTGAGTCCAATCAAAGCCGGCTTCAACGTTATCCCAACATGCCGCATTTGCAGGTCCGACAAGAGCTTCAACTGTTCGCCAGTCGCCGTATCCGGGAGAAACGGACAGTTTCTTCCACGCAGTCCTTAAAGACGAATCAAAGAGGTCCACGTATACTGTGCCGTCGAAGGCTGATTCAAGGCATAACGTGGCGGCGAAGGTCGGGTACAGTTCGCAGTCTGCTTCTTTTCCGTCGTTAAGCGACAGAAGCGCGGCGCCGTACTCAAGATTTTGGGCGTATAGCTTTATGCTTGCGGTGGCGTCGCCGAACTTGAAAACGTCGTCAACGCTTATTTGGCCTGAAGTTGCGGACCAAGCCCCGTCTGCAGGCGTTAGAGTCTGCGCCCAACCGGGTTTGTTCGCGGGGAAGCTTTTGTCGGCTTCTCCGTAGAGGGTGATTTTGTTTCTTATTCGGGAGATGTCTTTGCGGTAGCGCCCGACCTCGATCCTCTCCATTAGACTCACCGCGGTGGGTTTGCTGTTTTTTGGGAAGAACTCGAATTTGCCGTCTGGTGCCACTCGGAAATCGAAGCCGATGACGCCTTGCTTGTCTGAGCTTTCGGCGACGTACTTGAGGATGTCCCAGAGCGGAGAATCCGTGTAGTCCAGCTGCGTGAAGGTTGTATCCGTATCCTCCACGAGTTCCATGCTGCTGCGTGCGTGGCTGAGGCCTGCGTAGTAATCCATCAGGTCTTTAACTATTGCTTCGCCCTTCTGGCCGCTGTAGGTTTTGGTGACTACTCTTCGGAATAGGCGTTCGCCCCAGCATCGTCCTGCAACGGTTAGGTAGCTCTCTGTAGGTGAAGACTCAAAATCTGCGCTTTCCACTCGGCAGGTAATCAGCTGCGGGCAGTTGGCTCCTCGGCCTACAGAAATGCTGCCGTCCAGTCCAACCGTAATCGGGGAGGGTCCGTTTGGGCTGTATTTGCCGTTCCAGTTCTGCAGCTTTAAAGTGTAGCTGCTGACTTCTTTTGAGCATCCTAAATGGACCGTGCATTCTATGACGTCGCCCTGAGGGGGAGAAACAGAGCCGAAAACAACGGCTACGACCGGAATGTTGACGCTCATTACTCAACGCCCCTCCGGTACAAGACTGCTTCGTCGCCGTAACCGCCACGAGACATTGATGCTGCGGATTCGCCTGCGCGTTGAATGCTTCGGGAACGGGTAGGCGTCTGGGCTGCAGCTGAATTGAAATTTTGAACGCTTGAGGTCGCCGAATTCATGCTGCTGGCGAAGCTCCACATGGCCGCTGCGGCAGCTACAATCACGGCGATTCCGACGCCGGTTAACGCTAGGAAGGTTGCGAAGCTGATGTTCAATGTGTTTTGAACGATTGTGGCGAAAGCGCAGGCAGCTGAGTACACTTTGTGGGCAATGGCTAAGCCGGTTTCTGTTCGCATCAGAAAGCCCATTGCAGTCACAACCATCATGGCCGAGTTGAATACCCTCGTTTGGGCGTCGCTTAAGATTCCGAATTGATTTGCGATTGCGCCGATGGCTGTTCCCGTGGCGCCTATGCCTACGAGTGCTGAACCCAGGTTTTTTACGCGGGCAGCTAAGCTGGTGGCGTCGGCGCCGATCTGGTTGAAAGCGGCGCTTGCTCTGTTTGTGGCTCTGATTGTTATGGCGATTTCGCGAAAGCTCACAACCCGGCCTCCATCTTTGCCTGCTCAATCGCAGCGATAATTAGGCTTTCAAGTTCGGGCAGGTACTTCTCGACGGCGGGGTAAATGAAGGGATGCGCCTGCATATATCGGGTGCCGAACTCCACGAAGAGGCTGTATGCGGCGTCTGCCCCCACGTTAACAATCCAGTCTTTGACTGTCGCGTAGATGGTGCTTCGGAGATACCCTGTTCGGACGGGAACTGTTCGGGTAGCTTCAGCTTTAACGTCGGCGGCCCAACTGGCCAGGTATCGGTAAACTTGGTTTTGCACTGCGCGGTCAAGTTTAGTCATTGCCGCTTGGAATTCCCCGATGCCTTCGACGTCACAGGCTATCTCTACCGCCGTTTTCCCGCCTCCCTCTCAGTTTTCCTTCGTTCTTCCTCAACTTCCCGATCTAACTCCCCGAGGATGATGATGCATTGCTGGATAGCTTTGGCTGGTTGCCTGCGGAGTTGATTTGGGGTCCATCCGAACTCTTTGTAGAATCTGAAGTCTGTGACAGCGGCGTTTGGTTTTTGCCGCTTGAGGGCTCGGATAAAAAATGGGACTCCTCCGAAGTGACGTTGTTTAGTCGATTAACGATTTGGCTGAAGAATTCGCCTAACCCGATTGGGACACCAGCCTCTTCGGACAGAAGCTTCTCAAGTGTTACAGGATGGCTTGCCGGTTGACCGTGCATGCTTGCCATGATCGTTTCTGCTTGTATGGCGATGAAGTCGCTGCTCTCTAATTCCCCGGACATTTTGTTGTAGTTGGTGTGTTTCTGTATGATTCGGTTGCGTTTTGCCCAGGTGATTTCTTTGAAGACGTATTTGCCTTGGTATTCTTCGCCGAATCGTCCATCCATTTCTAGAGATTCTGATTTCATTTTTGTCACTCCTAAGCGGAACTGATTGATACGGGTCCTTTGGCAACAAATTGCGCCTTTAACGAAAGCAGATCCTCCATCTTGCTGGGAATCGAGATGTTATCCCACTTGCAGTATTGGAAGACAGCCTTGCAGGTGCCGCCTAAACCGAATTCTAAGGTGAATTCTGTGTCAGAGAGCGTTTCGATGGCTTCTTGGTTGCTTTCGAACTCGAAGGTTAACGCTCCGCTCAAAACGCGCTGTTTGAAAGGCAGGTACTTGGCTAGGTGGCCGTTGGAGTTTCGGATGACGGGTACTCGTTTTAGGTTGTTTTCTACGTCGAATTTCCAGTCAGTTACCCGATCAAGAGCTGCAGAGTCCTTTTTGACGTATGATTCATGAAAAGCCACAGCGTCTGCGTAGTCGGTGTAGGTTGCACCTGAAACTTTTGTTGAGCCGACTGCAACGTCGACTCCCTGAAACTCCGCGACCGCTTTCACTACGTCTTCAATGCTGCAGCTGACGCTTACCTTGTCAAATTTCATTCCTGTGAAAAGAAGCGAAATAATGTCAGTTGGGCTTGCGAATGCGCCTTTGTAGTAGAGCACTTGTATGCTCAGACTTGTGTTCAAATCCATCTTGGCATACTGCAAAAGATCAATAGGTGCATTAGAAGGCAGCGGGTAGCCGACTTTAAGCCCTACCTGCCTGAGACCTTTCTTTATCACTTGCAGATCAAAACTGCCTGCTCCTCTCAGTTTTATGAGACCAGGATCAACGCTTGGCTCTATCTGGTCTGCTGGAACACTTAGCATCGAGGGATTTGCAGGTGTAGTTCCGAAAACGTTTTCCGCAACGTAGTACACCCGTTCTTCATCCGAACCATAGGTTTCAACCATTCTCTATCATATCCTCCGTTACCCTGAAACAGACTCGAAAGCCCAACCTTTCAAAACAAACTCTTCCTTGAACAGAAATGGCTTAACATCAGTTAAGTCAACCGGCTTGTAACTTACAACGTCGCAGTAGGTTATTCCGTAAACCTGAACCGTCAACTGAACAAAGTCGCAGTAAACAACTGCTGGCGTGACCCCGTTGCTGGGATTCGCGGTTTTGGCCAGTAGACAAACGTATCCTTCAGAATCGACGTATTCGGTCCAGTTCGCTAAAACCATGAAATCTAGGCCTTCGTCTTCTCCGCCAGCTCCGGATTGTGCCTCCTGCCATTCAGAAACAACATGATTCCAAAGCTTCACAGTTACCCCGTTCCCAGCAGGAGCAGTGCCATAACCTTCAAAACTCAGAACAAAGTTCTTGACACATTGCGCTCTTGAACCGATTTTAAATTTGAAAAGCACCATGGCATATTGGTTATTGACACTGCTGCTCTTGGAATAGCGGACATCATCGCTGTACCATATGTCCTGATAATCTAAACTTGACAACTCAACCCATAATGGACTTGAAGGCGCTAAATCCGAATCTGCAGCTGCCGCGAAGGCTCTGTGAGGATTTCCAGACGGATAGCCTAGCCCTGCGAAGTTGTAGACTGTCTGGTAGGGCAAGGTTCGGTTTTCGCGGATAATCGCCTTAATCTGGGCGGTAACTTTGTTCCGCATTACGCGTCCTGTGTCTGCGCCTGGTACAGAAGGCTTGTCAATTGAATGTGAGGTGCACTTGAAAAGATACGTTTGCCGCCTAAGACGCCCAGTGAGCTCAAGCTTCTGATCCTGAACCCCAAGATTAGGATCAACGGCCAGAGTGATTTGCACATCATATTCCTTTAGAAGAAGCTCGCGATCAAGCGCCTGCTCCGAAACCAGAATCTTCGCAACACTTCCATTGTCCCGCGTGATGTGCATCCTCGTGGTGATCAATCTCAAAATTGTTATCACAGGGTCCTCTATCTCGCTCAAGCGATTAGCCTCCGCAACATGCTTTTGAAGTAGCACCGTTGATTCCAATAGGTGAAAGGCGTCACGGTCTGGATTTCGTAGTCTTGGCCTTGGTGCCGAATTTTATCGTGGCTGCGAACTGGAATGAACGTGTACAGAGCCAAGTAGTCGTTCAGATAATATCCAGGCTCGATAAGAACCTGTTCCGCCTTCATCGGCGAAACCACCGCTAACAAGTCGATAGGTTCGCCGTAGCCAACTGCTTGAGCCGATTGATTCACTGGATAAAGCAAAACAGATTCGCCATTGCTCTTAAGAATTCGAGTAAACTGTGAATTCGGCTCCTCGTAGCTGAGAAACATCCGCCCGATCCAAGAAACGTTAGCTACCGCCTTCGCAGCAATGATGGGTGAATAGTCCGTGAAGACAGGTCCCCAATAAAGAAACTTGTCTGCGTATTTCTCTGCGATGTCATGCGCCAGCTTGAAGCTTGGCGGGTCCTGTTCTTTGCGAATCTGGCTTAAGATGCCAATTGTAACACCGTCATAGTAAGCGCACGCGGGAAAACGCGAAACAACATCGATATAGCCAGGCCAACACACGTCAGGATTGTAACCTGGATATTGACCGCTTGCCTTTATGCTCTGCATGAAATTATAGACATGCTGGCAACTGAGGCTCCAACCATCAAAGTAATACAAGCCGAGCAACGCGAAGCCTACGGGATCATCATAAACCTCAGTGTTGTTTAAGCCGGTCCGATGCCAAGCGCCGTCACCGGAGGGAAACGGATCAAAATAAAGCCATTCAGCTTCAAGTCCGCTACGCAGAAAACCGGCGAGGTCACTCATCATAGTGTTATACCTGGAAACGTTAGCAGTGTCATAAGTTTCCGCCAGCATCTTCAGCCCGATAAGACAATAGAGATTCTCCACCGCCATCAGCTGATTCCAGCCATCGGACAAAGTGACGGACTGGGCAAAACCACCATAGTATCGATCATGAACACCCAAAGCCGCAGGCTGATGCTGCATGCAATACAGGAAAGTATAACCTGCAATCTTGGCCGCATCCAAATAATCCACATCAGACGTCAAAGCGTAGGCTTTCAGTAGAGCAGAAATTGCACGGCCAGCGTCAATGCTCCAGTAGTCAGTCGCAGACTCTGAGTTCTTGAAGCCACCGTAAGCCGCCCTTGCAGGGTCTACGCATTGCTGAGTCAAAAGCCAATCAGCCAAAGACACGATCTTAGCCAGGATATCCGCCCGCAAAGCCGAAAACTGGGACGCTGAATAAGCCTCGCAAAGAAACTCTATAGCGAAGGCAGCCGCGAATGCACCGCGGCCAAACGAGGCATCAGGACCCTCAACTAAGCCACTCTTAGAAACACAGTATGCGTTAGCTAGATTGTTTTTCATTGTCAAAACGTCGCCGAATACGCTGACAACTTCATTCCATTCGCTATGAGCTGAATCCTTAATTTCAACGGGGAAACCAGCTTGAAACTTTGAACCATCAGCAACAAAGACCTCTTTCTGCGCCACAGGCGAATCAGCAGTCATGTTCGTGGGAATAACGTAGTAAAACGGCGCATAATGCAAAACAAACTCGTAATAAGCAGATGGAACTTTGCCCAAGCGCTATGCACTCCCCACATAAGGTTCTTTCAATTTACCAATTATCCGCTCAGCTTCATCCATTAGAAACTGCAAGTTTTCTTTGTTTGATTCATCAACCGCCAAGTCCCCAACACGAAAGTTCAAGCCTGAAAACGAACCGCCGGCAGCTTTGCATTTACAGTAAACTGCAGCGATGTTTCGCACTGCCTCGGCTTCCTCATCACCGCAATCAGCATAGTTTACCACTCTCTCAAGTTCTAAGCCCACCGTTACTGCCGCAGCCTTAGCAAACCTCAGAACAGTCGCATCTGGAATGTCTGCTTCAGTAAGATCAACTCGTTCTCGAATCTCACAGGGAACTACAGCCACCAACTTGGAAACCTCATTGATGGTGGCTATGGAACAAATTCCCTAAAAGAAAATCCACGAGAAACTAAGTGCCATAAAACAAGTACTAGAAAAAAAGTACTAGAAACTGGCTACTAGAAAATAACTACCAAAAATTAACATTCATTTACTTGAACATTTTGGACGTTTTTCTGTTGAGAACACACGTTTTTCTACAGATTTGAAGTAATCGAGCCAGGTATACGCAGTATTCATGAGTTTTCCTGTTTCGAATCGATTCAAGTTTAGAAAATCTCGGCAAAAATAATGCGTGCTTTACAGATGGGGTTCTTTTTTCAAGTTTGATAGCAATGTGTCTAAACTGAGCGGCCTTAAGGGTAGGTTTGCGTGGTTTCGTCTTGTAAAGGGGCACAGCAGGAATGCGTTCTAAAGGATTGATGATTTTATTTCAGTTAAGTCGATTTCCTATTGTGTGTTTCTGATAACAAAGAAAGATGGCTGGATTTAAAAAAAGATAATCTTAAATCAGAATAAACGTTGCTGTCAATGGGACCGGTCTCAAACGCTCAAAATTGTAGATTGGTCGGATCAGGGTCGGTAACTTGGCGCAGAACCAAAAAAATCAGCTTCGTTAATGATGAGTTCATTTTTTCTGCGCTTTCGTCAATACCTAATCCGCCAAGTATCATGACTTTGGGACTGAATAACATTTTGCGTCTCAAAGGTTTATAGCAATTTGTGACTGCACGGATACAACAACAAATTTTTCATAAGAGAGTAAACCAAAAAAAATTGCGCAAATGTGTGCTCCAAGTGTGCAATATAGTGTTACTGCTCGCTTGCAATCACAACCGTTTAAATTGATTCATAAAACTACTATTTTGGAGATTTGATCAGTTACTTGAATTTTGTGGAAGTTACAGAGTTTCTCAGGGCATTTCGTCCTTTTTCCCCGAAAGTAATGAAGGCATTTCCCCAAATTCAGGTTTATGCTGAAGGTTTTGAGGGTTACGTACTTTTCGTTGAAACCAAGTTTGAAGATGAACCATGTTTCAACGAACTCAAAGAGTTTGCGGAAAACCGCAATTTGAAAATAGAGAAAATTCGTGGATATTTCATGATTTATACGCCATAGCCTTAAGCCAGTGATACTCTTTTTTCCAGAGTTCAACGAATTGAGTTCCAAATTTAACAACAGGTTTTGAAATCTACATAAAACAAATTTAATAACTCGTGGATTAGTCCTTAATTGAGGGGAATATCGTGGAAAGGGGTAAGGCAATTCAAATTCTTCGCGAGATTTTTGAAGTGTACGGGGAGTCCATTTTGATGAACGCCGTTTCTTTGAAACCGCCGAAAGTTGACGCTGCCAAAGGCGAATGTATGGGATGGGAAGTTCTTATAAACGCTAATCTTGATGAGCCTTTGCAAACTCAAATGGCAGTTATTGCTGGGAATTATGGGGTTAGGTTGAAGCAATTGAGACCAGGATACTGGTCTATTTGCGCACCACAAAATTGATACTGAAGAGCACAAAATATGCATTCAACGGATCTATCTGCGCTCACTAAGCTCATGATAGGCTCGGTTTCACAAATAAATGGGAATATGGCTAGCTCAGGCAGAATCATCCACGACTGGAAACTAGAACTGAAGGGTTCTGGTTACAAATAATATTTATTTCAGAGGTTTCAGCAAAATTTTAATACTGATAACAATGTATGCTTTTCTGAAGGAGAAGGGGACTAGTCTTTGCGAAGTTGCAAGAAAAATTCGACATATCTAGTAATTGCGTTATTATCAATTTCTGCTCTTTTTGGGCTTTCAATAAGTACTATAGATGCCCAGTTGACTCCGTATAACGTTAACGGGACTGCAGGTGCAAATTCTGTTGTATGGCATAATATTTACGGGATTAAGCAAAACGACTTAGTCTTAATTTCCATTTCGGGGTCAGACTTGTTAGACACATTTATCTATTATCCCAATCAAACACTGTGCGCCAGCTCAACCTTCTCGAGCAGACCATATTATCAGTTTAACGCATCACTCTCAGGAACCTATCTTCTCAAGCTCACTGGATGGTCAGGCGGAAGCGTGAACTATTCAATCAGCTCTTCACACTCAATTAATGATGCAGCCCAATTGACTCCGTATAACGTTAACGGGACTGCAGGTGCAAATTCTGTTGTATGGCATAATATTTACGGGATTAAACAAAATGACTTAGTCTTAATTTCCATTTCGGGGTCAGACTTGATAGACACTTCTATTTATTATCCCAATCAAACACTATGCGCCAGCTCGGGTTTTTCAAATAGACCATACTATCAGTTTAACGCTTCACTCTCAGGAACCTATCTTCTTAAGCTCACTGGATGGTCAGGCGGAAGCGTGAACTATTCAATCAGCTCTTCACACTCAACTGAGGACAATATTATTACGCCATCTCCAATAGACACTCTAACCGCTACCCCATCGGTTACTCCAACTCCGACTGCAGCTTTAAGCTCTTTTACACCAATAAAGGCAAGTACAGGGGATTCAGTAGTTTTTCAATCGTTAACCAATAATCCTTCCAATGACACTAACGCAAAGTTTGTGTGGGATTTTGGCGATGGCACCAACGCCGCTACAAACGATGACACAACAACTCACACTTACCAACAGCCAGGCAACTTTACTGTAACGCTCAAAGTTCAAGACAATACAGGTGAGAAAGTTGTTCAAACCTACGCTATCACCGTTACTCCCAAGGGAAATGACATCTTGGAATATCTCAAGATAGTTATCCCATTGATTGCTGCATCAATCGGTGCAGGAGTCACATTTTACATCTATAAACAGAATAAGAAAGCAAAGAGTACGGAAAAAGCGAATACTCAAAGTAAGTGAGATTAATCAAAACTAAGTTGGATGCAACTGCTGATAATCGCAAATCCACGGCTTCGTAGGCAAAAATACATCTCAAATGCACGAAAACTCCTTTTGCACCCTATGGCCCTTTTCAGATGCAGCCAGTATAAAGTGTTAGACATTGTAAATTAAGGCGTGAAATCTGTCTGTGAGAATTGAATACACTGAAATCCGCCCTGAACGTCAGTCTGAACTCCGTGGTCCTTTACATCCAGTAGTCGTTTGAGAGAGAAAGATTGAAATTTAATCTCTTTTCCCTTATAACTTCTAACTAACTACTACTGACTACATCTCTCTACTAACTACTCACTCCTCCTTTAGCATGCACAAGACAAACAGATAAAGGCACAAACAGAATAGCAAAAAGAAAGGGAAAATTCCCAAATTTTCCTTTTTCTAGCAGTTTCGTCTATGTTACTTTCGAAGTTTTTTTCTTGTTCTCTTGGTCAATGCAACTGTGCATAATGTTAAAACTGCTATCGCAGCCGCAACTAAAATGAGCGCTACGCTGCTGAACTCAGGTACTGTCGGAGAAGGTGTAGAAGTTGTCGGGCTAGCGGAAGCAGATGCAGTTGGGCTTGTTGACGCAGATGCAGCTTTGACGTAGGTGTTTCCTGTTTGAACTGCGGTGAAACCGTTGTTTGTGATTGTGAAATAATCGGTTCTAGGTGAAATGAGTATTGTATATGTACCTTCGAAAGTGGTTGAATTAACTATGCTCCATGTACCCGAGTAAGTACTAAATAGTGCTGTGCCGTTTTCATAGAGAATTATATTGTATCCTGTTCCATCTGAAGTTTGTTCGACATATGTACCAGCCATACTTGACATAGTAGGTGTTGCACTTGCGTTGGCTACTGAAAAAGCAAAAATCGCAATGAGCATTAAACCTATAATCTTCCAAACTTTGACTTTCATGTTTATCCCTTAATGTTTCTTCGGTAGTAGCACGCTATTGATACGTGCCCTAACTCTCTCACTGCGTTTCAGTAAATATAAAAAACTTTGCTAGAAAAGTAGCCCTATTGAGCGGTAAGTTAGACTAAATGAAAAGAAGTAGCGTATTGCTTGATATTTTAGACTTAAAACCACGCTTTCTTTCTTCGTAAACCGGTTTTGTTGTGAAAAAACAGAGCCCTTGCCTGTGAGGGGGTGCCCTTTAAGGTGATGTCCCTCACTAAGCGAGGTGTTTTTGCTTCACTATTTCAGCATGTCTGTCTGTCTCTGTCTGTCTGACTTGTGTGTGCTAAAGGAGAGAGAGTAGGGGGAGAGGTAGTTAGTTAGAGTCAGATGGGAAAAAGATTAAGATTTGATTCAACTAACCTGCGCTTGCAGAACAGGTGTTGAGATTTGAGTTTGTATGCAGCAAATATGTTTTTTGAAGACCTATTAAACCTGTTTTTTCTTGCTTTTATTTCTCATTGCTTTAATACCAATGGCAATAGTTTTGGCTTTTCCAGTTAGACCTCCTTTAAAGCTGGCATTTGTCATTTCTCTATAGTCGTTTTTAGATATTGGGACATCACTAATAGTTCGCATTGTTTCAGGAGATATTGTTCCATTAACCAACTCTGCACCAGCTTTTCTAACTGCCTCAATATTGTCATCAAGCAAATGCGGGACGTTTGCTGCACCAGCAGCTGGGATTAGGACTTCGCCTGCCCAAGTTAATCCAAAGTGCATCATAATTTTCTTAAAATGTTCACTCATTAAGGCAAAATTCTCCATATCTGGAAAACCACAAGTTGAAACCAAGACACCTTTCGCCTTAGGTGCATAACGCTGAGGGTGATTAGTTATTCCGTTCTCCATTAGAATCTGGGAAGAATCCAAGTTTACAAAGAACCTATCTATCACATTTTTTACAGTAGCGGGAAAACCAAAAACGTAAACAGGTGCAGCGATTATAAAGTAATCACACTTTTTGTAAACATCGTATATTGATTGAAAATCGTCTTTCTGGACACATTCACCTTTATTTTTCCCTTGCCAGCAGCTCCAACAGCTTGTGCAGGGTCCAATTTTCATCTTGTGCGGATAAAACTTGTGAACTTCCACATCACCCATTCCTTCAAGCAAGCTATCTAATATTTTCTCAGTAAATGAGGGGCTTCTCAGAGAACCCGATATAGCTAAAACTATTGGCAATTCTTTATCAGACACCATAATCGTTCCTCCCGCTTAAGGTTTATTGACTCTATCATCTTTAGCTATCAATCAATTGCCTTCTCTTATAATAAAGGGTGTATTTGGCAGATTTATTTTGTTTGTGAAAATTATATGATTATTCGGGCTATCTTCTTCGTGGCCGAGTTTATCCGAATACTTGTCTTAGCGCGCACGAAAGATCACAAAATGTCTGGGGATATCCAAGTCATTTATGGCTGAACAACTTAACTTTAATCATTAAGGGGTTAAACTAATTTCCTAAACCCATAAATTTGCTGGGTAAATTAAAATCCAACCGTAAAAAAGACGGGTTCATGTCGTTGGAAAATTGAGGTCAAATTAGGTAGGGCAGCCATCTGCACCTTTATACTTGAAAAGTATGGGGTTTTTTCTGCCGATAGTTTTTGTGTTTAGTTGCCTATTTTCTTTTTTAGAAGATTTTGCGTCTCGAATTTTCTAAAAGCAGTCTTTTAGACTCAGAAACCCAAAAGTTTCATTTTTCCTGTCTTCAAATTTCCATTTGTTTACAAATAACTGTAAATGGAAGGTAAACACGGCAGATTTCTAAAGGTTCATTTGTCCTCCACAGAGGATAAGTTTTTTACCTCCCTTGCCGAGTGAGTGAATAGATGAAAAGGGGAAAAACTTGAAAAATAAAGCAACAAATAATTTATGCTTTGAATTAATTAAACAAATTAACCTCCTATCATCAACTAATGGTTTGGTTTGTTGAGTTGAAAAAAACTAATCACATTGCAACAACAGCTTTGAGAGTTAGTAGCGTTGTTCTTTTTTTCTGTGTTATCAGTGCTTCAGCTTTGCTACCGCAGTCCAGCTCAGGCTACAAATAGTGTAACAGCAACTATAACTAATTCAGATGTTCCCGGTGATATAGCTATTACGCCTAGATGGCAACTATGTCTATGTTACAAATTCCCTGAGAATAGTGTTTCGGTCATAAGTACAGCTACAAAAACATTAGTCGCAACTATAAGCGTTGGAGATGGCCATTTGACGCGGCTATTACGCCCGATGGCAACTATGTCTACGTAACCACTCCCGGCTTCGAAAGTGTTTCAGTGATAAGTACAGCTACAAACACAATTACGGCAACCATAAACGGTATAGAATATCCTTATGAAGTTGTTATTACTCCTAATGGCAATTATGTCTATGTAACAAATGAAGGAAAAGCCAGTGTTTCGGTGATAAGTACAGCTACAAACACAGTTACGGCAAATATACGCGTTGGAGATGGCCCTCATAGATATTGCTATTACACCCGATGGCAACTATGTCTACGTAGCAAATTACGACAGCCGTAGTGTGTCAGTGATAAGTACAACCACAAATACCGTAACGGCAACAATAAGCACTCCAGTCTCCTGTTGGTGTTGCTATTACGCCTGATGGCAAATATGCCTACGTAACAAATTAGGGCAATAATGTTTCGGTGATAAATACGGCTACAAATAACATAACAGCAACCATCGACTACAACAACAATCATAGTCTAAAATATCCTCATGGCGTTGCGATAACTCCTAATGGCAATTACGTCTACGTAACAAGTTACGGTAGTGGTAATGTGACGGTGATAAGTACAGCTACAAATAAGTAACAGCAACCATACCTGTTGGAAAATCTCTTATCGGTGTTGCTATTACGCCAGATGGTAACTATGTGTACGTGGCAAATACCGGTAGTGATAGTGTGTCGGTTATCAGTATGGCGATAAACACGGTAACTACAACCATATTCGGTCTATGGAAGCCTACTGGTGTTGCTATTACTCCTAATGGCAAATATGCCTACATAACAAATAAGGGCAGTGATTATGTTTCGGTTATTAGCACGACTACAAATACAGTGACAGCGAACGTGACTGTTGGAGACCCGCCTTATGGTGTTGCTGTTACGCCAGATGGTAACTATGTGTACGTGGCAAATTCCTGGAGTGGTAGTGTGTCGGTTATCAGTACGGCGACAAATACTGTAACTACAACCATACTTGGTGACAATATGGTCTTTCTCCCACTCCCACTGGTGTTGCTATTACTCCTGATGGGAATTATGTCTATGTAACAAGTGTGGTCAACAATAGTGTTTCGGTGATTAGTATAGCTACAAATACTGTTACGGCAACTATACGTGTTGGAGACAGCCCTTAGGGCATTGCTATTACGCCTGATGGCAAATATTTGTACGTAGCAAATTACGATAGTGATAGTGTTTCAGTGATAAGCACGGTAACAAATACGGTAATGGGAACCATGAGTGTTCGAACTCCTAAGGAGTTGCTATAACTCCTAATGGCAAATATGCATACGTAACAAATTATGGCGACGACAGTGTTTCGGTGAGTAATACAGATATGAAGAACGTAACAGCAACCATCAACTTTCTCGGTGACCTCCGTTTTCCCCTCCCCTCTGGTATTGCTATTACTCCCGATGGCAAATATGTCTACGTAACACGTTCTGAAGATGATAGTGTTTGGGTGATAAGTACGGCTACAAACGAAATTACAGATTCTATAAGTGGTGAATACGGTCCTCATGGTGTTGCTTTTACGCCCGATGGCAAATTTGCCTATGTAACACTTGACGGCGACAATAGTGTTTCGGTGATTGGAGTGGATTCTTATCACACGGCTATTCCAACCCCCACTTCAAGGACAACTGCTAATCAATCCCCAACGACGGCACCAACTCAAACACATGACTCGCCATCCCCGACTGTTCCAGAATACCATTTTGGGATTGCAATAGTACCAGTATTTGTTGTCGTGACTTTAGTATTAGCTTTCGTTGGTAGAAAATGTAGCAAAACAACCAAAGGCTAATTGATGTTATAAATTTTCTTGTACTCAGAAGTGGCGGACAAAAGTCAAGCCGTTAGGTGGACACTTCGTAATGGTTTGCTGGATTGGGAGATATTTATTAACCAACTCCTCGCGAGAGTCTGCGCTCAGGAGTCAAATCCGCTTCTCTTGATCCGGCTGAGCGCCGCGGACTCGCCATAATACCAAGAGTCAACAAAGTCCAACGCACCTTCGCCCATTATAAAATATTAAGCACACGCGATTTTTTTCCGCCTGGATTCGACCTGAAGATTGGGTCTATCACCGTCATCACACCGTATCACCAGGTATATCACCTATATCGCGCATAAAACCACAAAAATAAAACAAAGTGCAAAAGCTTATCTTTCCAAACTGCAACTCTTAGAAAGAGATTGCGGTAGAGATAAGAAGGGAGTAGATCAAGTTATGACAAAATGGGAATACATGGTAATTGCCTTGTTTGAGGAATGTAAAAAAGCAGGAACAACAGACCAGAAAACATTATTAGATAAATATGGAGAGGAAGAGTGGGAACTTACGTCAATTATACCAGCCACGGTTCAAAAAAGCGCGCACGCTGATTTTGTAGTTTATTTTAAACGCAAAAAGACATGACCAAGTAAAGTTTTTTCCTTTATACCCCTAATCTGCCAAATACCTACTCTTAGCCAATTTTGGCGCGTCATAGAAACGGAATGCATAAGAATCCTTCTTCCGACGATAAAAGATTGGATATAATACCGTCGATGCCACCCCAACCCGGGGCACTCCCCGAAGATGACGCCTCATTGTCTAAGTCACTAAGGAAATCGCCCTCGCCAAGACGGGGACCTGAACTTACTCCTTCACTATCAGTGCTCCTCACCTGGCTTGGGTCTGCCGACGTAGGCGTGCTGGAGTTGTAGAGAGAATCAAGAAAATCAAAGTCATCAACACTAAGCCCATCTGAAACATCAACGCTCGAACCTGAACCTTCACCAACGCCTCCCGCTTGACTTGTCACTCCCGCAGCAGTGTTGGAATTGTACAAAGAGTCAAGGAAATCAGAATCACCACCGCTAAAGCTACCCAAATTGCCTGCCCCGGAGCCAACTGTGCTTCCTGTCGCTCCAGTAACTCCTGCTCCTGCTGATGCGGCTGCACTGCCGCCTCTTATAACACCATAGTACACGCCGCACCGGCTGCTCCTACAGCTGCGATTACAGCAGCAACTATGCCGCCTAAAATGAGCGGGTTACTCAGAGGCGAAGAATAACTTTGCCCATTAACTGCAACCGAGGGCATCACACCGTTAGGCGGCTAGAACTCTTTCGCGAACCCGATAGATCGGTCCTGAGGTTATTCCACTATTCTTTTGATTTTGAAGACCAATCGGCATAGGTAAAGACGGCGAAGTTGTAGTGCCAGATATGGTTGAACCATAATTCACCTGGGGCCATCCTCAAAGATGAACCAGCAGAAGGCACAATCAGAGAATAAATGTTAGCCGAGCCAAAAGAGAGACCCGGGATCGTAGTCCAACCAAGACCGCTCTCTGAAGTCCCTAGGTACACCCTACAAGGTCATAGGAATCCGCAACTTCTCCAACTCCAGAATCCCATCCTGCGCTATGCAAACCAACCGTTACAGCGGAAAGTTCCCCGTATGTCCCCTTTTTCAGGAATTGTTCCATAAAACTCCATCACACCCTGAGAAAAGGTTTTTACCGAATAAACAGCGGCATAATTATCTCCTTTTGCTGCAGGCTGGATAGTTATCCCATTATTAACCGCGAATGTAGCCGTAGATTGAGCACTGTAATCCACCCAAACCAAACTCAGGGTAGTTCCCGCAAAGTTATCATAAAACGCAAACACGCCCGCTCCATCATCGTATTGCCCATAAACTTCGCTGAGGGGGTGCCTCTCCGATTGTTTGACCATTAAATAGATTAGTGGTTGGGGCAGCAAATCCTAAGTATATTGTTTCGCTGGATTTGGCTGCGATTCCGTTTGGCAAATTCAACCAGTAAATAGTGTTTGTAGATGAGCTGGTAGCTCCAGATTTGAGCCCGCTAGAAATTACTGATCCTGCAGAGTCAAAGAATTCGACGTTCTGCAGGTTTTCAGCTTCATAACCGTTATACTTTGGACTCTTATTTACTGAGATTATCTGTTGAAAGGGCGCTGGAGTTACACAGATTGCGTGCTAGTCAACGTTATTGGAATAGAATACACAATACCATTAGGGACAGATGCCGCATTCGCTTTTGGAGAAAAAGCTGAAAATATAGACAAACACAAAACACTGATTATTATCACTACCAGGATCTTTTTCATTTCAACCAACTCCCTGCACAGTACCTTATTTTAAATGGGTCCAACTTGCATTTAAGTTCAACGGAATGCCTACGCTTGCCGTAAGAGCCTAATCATTCCCCACTTGAACTAAGTTAGCGCGTAGAAAATAGTTGCATAAATAAAAAAGGGGGTCTATAGGCGACATCTCCACGGCTTAGAGGGTTCAAAACCGACCCCTGCGCCAAAAATAGATCCGAAATGCCAAAGTTCACATGTGTAGGACAACTTATTCTTAATCGGTAAAGGGTTAAACTAAAATTTCGTAAACCCGTAACGTAACAGGGTAAATCAAAATTTAATCCCGTTGGACCTTGCTAAAGACAACCACCTGAATCTTTAAACAACTTTGTTATTGTCTCCTTGCAGCCACATAGGTTTAAGAAAGCTTGAACCCGCTCCTATATTGATTAGGTGTAAGTCATGAACGAAAAAGAACCTCATCAGCCTCACAAGTTGGGGGCGTCGTCATCTCAAGATATACCGTTAAGCGGAGTAAACCGAGCCAGATTCCATGTCCAGAATGCGGCAAAACATTCAGAACCAACTCGGAGATGGAAAGACATAGAGATACAACCCACCATGAAACAAAGGGACATGAGTAATATCCATCATGTACGCCTTCTCCGCAGGTATATAAAAAATACATATCACGCAACGTAGATACGTTGTATAAGACAATCAAGCTGTGTTCTTAAATTTTGTTCGATAGAGCAGTGTTCACATCTCCCACAAAAAGAGACTCCTGAAAGCAAAATATCAAAGTCCAGAGTAAAAAAGTCATTTCTTCAGAAAAGACATCGCCCGAAGCTGGCAGGTTACACGGGACGCCCGAGGCTTCTAATCGAAAAGAAAAAAATAGCAGGGGGTAAACGGCTGTTTCTATTTCTTCATTTTAGACGGCGGGGCTTTGCTTTAGGTTTTGCCTTTGGCTTCGCTTCCTTTGTTGCTAGTTTCATCGGTTTGTCGCAACATACTAACTCACACGTTTCGCAACCACATGGATCTTCAATCAAAACAACAAGCCCACAATCTTCACATTCATATTTTTCGCCTTTCTTTTTTACCAGAAATATCACCTTCTAAAAAGTCGCTAGATGTAATATTCATCTTGACTATGCTAAGAAACTTTGTTGTCACACGTAGAAACCACAAACAAAAAACGCATCAAACATAAACGAAATCAGTTGAACCTCAAACAGCGCGCAATTCCGATAAATACAACTTTGTAGATATAATCAATAGGTGATTTATTTGGGATTATTTGTATGGAGCAAACCCGTTTTAACATTTTACCGTGACAGAAGACCGTTACCTGAAAGAGAGCCGTTTGCTGTTGTCCAAGCAAAAAAACTCACTGTGAACACTTCAGAAAAGAAAACCTTAGAAGGAAATGTAGAGGATTTTTTTGCTTTGATGGGCAATCTCGATTACATTTCTTTTAAAGGAGGAGAAATCGACCGATACGTTTTGTGTTGGTTTGACTATAAAGAAGACAACTTCATCCAAGCAGCAAGACGTTTGTCAGGTGTGACATTTCCACCAGGGATATCATTTGCAGTCGACGAAAGAGGCAAGAGAACCTACAACACCACTTTCAAGGCCGAATATGGAAAACTCGAATAGCTCCGAAAAACATCAAAGAACACTTTGCAGAAGGTTAGATGATGGGAACAACTGTAGGAGACGATTTCCAAAGAGAAACAAAGTACATCCGCAACAAAAGTCTCGGCGGCAATTTAGACTGGAGAAACAAACCTGAAACTTACAAGAGCTACCCATCCAACAAGACCATTCAACTGCCAAACCAATTACAAGAGACTAATACTCTCTTCACAGAAGTTCTACAGAAACGCAAGAGCACTCGCGCCTTCTCAACCGAGCCTTTGAGCAAGGTTGATTTAGCTTTTCTGCTCTGGGCGTCAACGGGTATCCAAAGGCAAGAACACGGTTACGAGTTTCGCACCGCGCCTTCGGCTGGAGCATTATACCCTATCGAAACCTACATTGCCGCCAATAACGTTGAAGATGTGGCAAAAGGCATTTACCACTATAATATAAGAGACCATAAGCTAGAAGAAATAAAGACTGGAAACTTTGGCGACGACTTGGCGCACGCAGCCTTAGACCAGAGGATGTGCGCAACCGCACCAGCAGTCTTCGTTTGGACAGCTATCTTCAGGAGGTCCAAATGGAAATATTCACAGAGAGCCTACAGATACATCTACTTGGATGCTGGCCACTTGGCGCAGAACCTTGCATTGGCTGCGGTAAGCATCGCCTGTGGGTCCTGTCAAGTTGGAGCTTTTTTCGACAATGAAATCAACGCATTAGTGGACGCAGACGGAACGGAAGAAAGCACAATCTATCTTTGTGTTGTTGGCCGCCCTCAACTAAAAGTGAAGTAAATTTGAGTCTTGAATGTTGATAATTGAAAGCCATCTAAAATTAGACTTAGCTTAGATTCATAAAGTAATAAAGGCTGTCGATCCAAATTTCTCTCCGGGGCATACTAAACAAGTGAAGCAATCAGATTGCGGGTAGCTGAGGAATCACTGTTGGACAACGGGGCATTCGGTGTATATCTACTGTTTTTTGGCTTTGTCCTTTTACTTATGGGAATCCTCGTTGCTGCATCATCAGTGGGTATGCTTTCAAATTACTCAACAATCTCAAATGTTTCAACAAGATTACTGTTAGGTGCCGTTTTTGGGTTAGCTGGATTAGCTTTTTTGCTAATGGGATTTCTTTCATCAAAACGTACATTGAGACAACCGTATTAACGCTATTTAGCTCGACAGTCGCCATAAAAGCAGTTATACTGCCACAGTTCCCAGAGACGGCGGTGCCGTGAAAGGAGTCACGACAAGATTCTTGTTTACATTTTCTTTTGTTGCGAAGTAAACGTTGATCATAGAAAGCATTCACCTCGGTTAATAAATTTTGAAAGCGGGTTAGAAACTTCTGAAGCTAAGATAAAAAACTTAGCAAGTATTGAAAGTTATTGAAGATAAGTAGAAGAACTTTTTTTGACCTTTCCTGTCCTTCCAAAGATGATGGCACAAATTTTAAACTGGTATCTCAAATTGTTTTCAGAGTAGACTGCGTATATTTTCAGGGCATATTTCTAAACTAAGAAAAACGCTAATTACCTCCATACTTCAAGATTAATGGGTTGAAGTTTAATGAAAGTAACCAAAGTAGATTCTGCCGCAGTTTTCAAAAATCCCCATGAAGTAGAAGCAAAAAAAATTTATGAAAACGAGAAAGCATCCGTGATCCACATGGCCCTAAAAGAGGGACAATCTCTGAAGAAACATACAACTCCGGTTGACGTTTTCTTCTTCATTCTCGAAGGAAAAGGAATTGTGGAAATAGGGGACGAAAAGCAAGAAGTCGAAGAAAACACATTGATTGAGAGCCCCAAAGGGATTCCGCATTTGCTGAGAAACACAGGCGAACACGTTTTCAGGTTTCTGGTTGTGAAACTTACATAATCGAAATAAAATAAAATTTTTGCAGCTTTGGTAAGCGTTTAGTTGTTACGGGTTGTTTTGCTTTTGTTCAATTGCTTTCTTTGCCAGGACAACAGCGTCTTCTCTTGTTTTGCCAAACAAGGCGCCTATTCTGTCTGCATCTTCTTTGGTAACAGCGGCGCCACCTATCATAACCGCAACTTTGCTTTTTAAGCCTTCAAGTTCTATCGCAGAAATGAGTTTTTGAAGATTGTCTTTAGCAGCGGAAATACTAACAGTGACTACGATAATGTCTGCATTTGCTTCTTTAACCTTTGAAACGAAGGCCGCTACAGAAACCCCTTTCCCAGCATCTACAGTTTTGAACTGGGCAGTTTTAAGTGATTTCCTAACCATCTCTTTGGCAGTGTCTATGAGGTCAGGGCGAAGAGTACCTATAACAACAGTTCCAATTGGATTCGCAGGTTCAGGGGGCTCTTTCTCCCTCAAAGCTTTAAACCAAGACATATCGAAACCAAACCCTACATCTTCATAGAATACTGATGAAAGACTGCATAATGCTAAGGATAAAACTATCTAATTAAACCTTCACCAAATCATGGGAAAAGCAGAGTTTTAGATTAACTGAGCGAAACGTGAGCCTTTTCTTCCTGAACTCTTCTATCGTTTGAGTCCTGTTGCATCCATCAAACGTATGATTAAGCCTCAAAATAGGACCCAGCTAAAGCAAACACCGATCCGAATGCCAAAACTCATTTTCTTCGCGTAATTGAAATGAGAACTTGTTAGCTATATTTTCGTCCAAAGGTAAAATACCCATTTCAGCTCCTTTGAGGTTAAAGTTATTTTGTTTTCAGCCACAAATCCCACTTTTCTTTATTCGTTGCCGGGTTTAAGTCTCTCCTTAATTTGGGTCCAGAACCCCAGCAAACGCATTAGGTAAAGGTGCAGAGGTTGATTATTCATTTTTCCCGAAATTTCCTGCACCATGGCTCCAGCTAACCCTAGATATTCTTTTGTGCAAGAGGCGGCATATTGAGAGTGTCCTTTTTGGGTGCAAAATAGGTTTTCAGGCTACATATCAGAGCGACGGCGTTTGTCAGATCTAAGCCACAACATTTCAAAATGGTTTTGATATGTTTCAACTATGCTGGCGAAATCCACCCACAGATGGGAGGACTTGGCGAAATCACTTTTGGGCGAAAGGACAATAGATAATTCTTTGCCATCAAAAATACAAAACCGAAAGCATAATTGATTTGATAAGGTACGAATTTCGAACGAAGTGTTCTCCAGACTCCGAAATAACTCCTGTTCGAAATTGTTATTTTCCGGCATATCTGTAATGCACCTTATTTTCACACCTCTACGCATCGCTTTTTTTAGGTCTCCAACTAGGGAAAATATGCCTTGAGGCAAGTTCTTGCTCGTGGACGCGATGTCTAAACTCTTTTGAGTGTTCTCGACGGCCTTTCGCACCCTAAGGGAAAATATTTCTCCATCAGGAATTAAGAAAATTTTGGGTTCTTCTTCTTTTTCAACTTTTCTTGCGTTAAAGCTGTTGAGGCTGGTGATGAGGTTTTTTGTTTTCGTCTTCAAATCAGCTGTCTGTTTTATTCTTCGATTGAGCAAAATGGATAAAGCATCCTGAAAAGGGGCAGCTGTAAACTTTGCGGGCACATTTAGCTGTCTTTCGACCAACCCTAACTCTTGGAGTTCGTCGAGTACTTTATAGGTGTCTTGACGAGCCAATTTTAAGGCCGTTGCCGTAGATCTGGCTGTTGATTTCTCGTATTTCAACAGTTCAAGATAAACTCTGGCTTGACGACCAGTTAAACCTAATTCCGTTAATGTTTGAGCTTCGTTTTCTTCGGGAATTTTCTTTCTCCTCTCCCCTTGAAGATTCCCTTCGGGATGTTTGGGTCATCAACTAAAGTTCGGGGTTGTCAGTAGAATGAAAGGACGACACGGTCTTAAATACTTAGTCGATGAATACGCTGTTCCGAAATGTTAGGAGAGAAAAGAAAAATTGCCTAGAAACTTTGAAAAGAATAAACTGAATATTAAGGGGAAAAAAACGCTTTTCGCTGTTGCTTTGATTCTGCTGCTCTCTTTCAGCGCACTTTTGGCAATCATTCCGGCCGTTAATGCACATACGCCTCCATTGACTTTTCCAACTTATGCCTTCATCAGTATTCAGCCTAACCCAATAGGAATCGGTCAAGCAATATTCGTTAACTTCTGGCTTGACAAGGTTCCTCCGACAGCAGCAATACAATACGGCGACAGATGGCACAATTTTACGGTGACTGTAACAAAGCCTGACTCAAACAAAGTGACCCTTGGGCCGTTTACTTCAGATGATGTTGGAGGATCACACACCACCTACCTAGCTGACCAAATCGGTACCTACAGCTTCGTGTTCAATTTCCCTGGCCAAACAATAACAGGCGAGAACCCCAGCCCGTTAAGCGGCGGCCAAAGAAATCCGCAGAGCATTGGCGACATCTATTTAGCCAGCACCAGCAAAACCGAGACGTGTACTGTGCAGCAAGATCAAGTCCAAAGCTTCCCGTCTACTCCGCTTCCAGATGGTTACTGGCAACGCCCGATTTTCGCTGAGAACACGAATTGGTACTCAATTAGCGGCAATTGGCTTGGAGGGGGCACCGGCGGAAATTCAGGATGCACTTACAATTCCACATCAAACTATGCTCCATTCACCACAGCGCCAAACACTGGTCACATAGTATGGACAACACCTTATGCAGGGACCTTGAAGGGCGGCGGCTTGATCGGTGGAGAATTCGGCGGCTCTGAAGTGAACAGCAACTACTACTCAACAGCTCAGTACGAAAGCAAATTTTCAGGAGTAACCATTAACGGCGTACTCTACAACACTCTAATCCCTGGAAGCTTGACCAGCCCCGAAGGATGGGTCGCTATAGACCTGCGCACTGGACAAACACTTTGGACCAAGAACACAACCGCAACACTTAGGATGGGTCAACTATTAGATTACGTAACACCCAACCAATTCGGCGCATTAGCATACCTTTGGAGCGTGGAAACTACAGTAAAGCCGAACACGGGCAGCACTTTTGGCATGTATGATGCAATGACTGGAAACTGGATACTGAACATCGTTAACGCTACAAGCCCAACGTGGGCATACGGACCAAACGGCGAATTGTTAGGCTACTACATGAACAGTGCAAATAAAACGATGAACATGTGGAACTCAACTCAAGTGATCGACCAGTACAGTCTCGTAACCGGGCAGAATACTAATGAATGGGAGTGGAGACCGCCACAAGGAGCGTCGGTTCCGTTTAACCTGGGAATTCAATGGTCTGCACCTTTGACCACTACGATAGTAGCATCCAACGGAACTACCGTAGACATCGATGCAGCTTATGCTGAATCAAGCGGAGTTGCTAATCCTCTATCTCTATCCAAAGTTGCTGACATACTACTAGTAACCGACGTGCCTGGACCACAAACCGCGTTCCAAATGCCAGGCTACATAATTGCATTAGGCTACAGCACAACTACAGGGCAACTACTTTGGGGACCAATGAACCTGACACAGCCAGCCTGGACCAGATTATCGCTAAGTTCAATTGGAAGTGGAGTTTTCACAGTTTTCTGCTATGAAACACAATCCTTCACAGGTTACAGCACAGCTACAGGACAAAAACTATGGGGACCAATCTCAATAGCATCCGAAACTCCTTGGGGCTATTATATTACACAATCGATAATTGCTCAAGGCACACTTTACACAGCAGACTTTAGCGGACATGTAACTAGCATAAACGCTAATACTGGAACCATCAATTGGGCAACTGACACTGGAAGCAGCGGCTATGAAGCTCCATATGGTGTATGGCCTCTTGCAAACATTCTGTGCTTTGCCGACGGAAAACTTTTCACAATGGGCGGTCACCTATACAGTCCACCGTTGTTCCACGGCGGCGAACTCTACGCCTGGGACGGTGCTACGGGAACCCTACTCTGGAGCACGCCATCATTCGCCATCACAAACTCTGCCAACGGCCTAATCTCTGATGGTACCTTAGTAGTGCCAAATGCTTATGACCTCCAGCTATATGCTTACAACAAAGGACAGTCAGCCACAACGGTCTCAGCACCAGATACAGTCATTCCGCAGGGAACTCAAGTGTTGCTTAAAGGCACCGTTACTGATCAGTCTCCGGGACAAACCTGCCTCGGAATTCCAGCTGCGGGCACACCAGCGATCTCTGACGACAGCATGACTCCGTGGATGGAGTATCTGTACATGCAGCAACCGATGCCAAAAAATGCAACAGGCGTTAGCGTGCACTTGACGGCTATTGACCCGAACGGCAACTACCAAGACATCGCCACAGTCACCAGCGACATAAATGGCATGTTCAGCACAATGTGGACACCACCAGTTCAAGGCAAATATGTCATCACCGCAACTTTTGAGGGTTCCAACTCGTACTATGCATCATCCGCTGAAACAGCCCTAGGCGTGGGAACAGCACCATCACCAGCTATCGTTTCGCCCACAACAACTCAAACCGTAGCACCACCCACTTTAACGCCAGGTCAAACAACCTCGCCCTCGCCAAGCACCAACATAATTCCACCAACGAGTGCAACCTCAGCAACTACCTACATCGCCATTGCAGCAGCAGTCATAATTATAGTGGCCGTCGCTGCAGCACTAATCCTTCGAAGACGCAAATAAACTCTAAAACAAATCTTTCCCTTTTTTATTATGTAAAAAGTGTGGGATAAAAAATGGGGCTGAGTGGGCTCTGGAAATGATAACCAACTTGCTCGTTGGGTTTTCATTCTCTTCTCTCCCGTTTAGGTCCAGAGCCCCAGCAAACCCAATCGGGTATCTTCTTTAAACAACAATTAATCACATCCAGATTCGAACTGGCTGAGGTTCAAGTTTCAATGAATCCGAGAACCTTTGCTTGTATTCGCTTCTCAGGCATCCGAGAATCAAGCTTGCTAAAAGACTATAAAGCAGGTTCAGAATGCACAACAAACCGGCTATCGCCTCGCAACAAAGAACGTCTGAGGCAAGTTTTATGTGCTAAAAGTTACACTATTTACCTCGGAGGTTGTGCTACTTCTCCATCAACTTTCTCGTCGGCACTGGCGGTTGGGCTTACTTTAACGTTTCCAGCAAACCTTCTTTGAAAGCTTATTCGGAAGTTTTCAACTTTGTCGAAGTAAACCATACATTCTATGAGTATCCCGACGTACAGATGGTGGAACGTTGGAGAAGAACAGTTCCAGAAAGCTTTACATTTGCTGTCAAGTGCCACCGAGACCTCACTCACAATATTGGATTAAAACCCGCTGATGAAGCCTTCGAAGTTTATGCTAAGATGAAAGCATATTGCGGAATCTTAAACGCTCCATTTCTTGTTTTGGAAACGCCTCCGAGGTACCTTATGGATGATCATGTTTTGACCGATGTAAAAGCTTTTTTCTCGTCAATTAATCTAAGCGGGGTCCGCTTAGTTTGGGAAATCAGAGCCCCCGTTACTCCGCAGGTTGTCAACCTGATGCATGACTTAAACGTTGTTCACACTGTGGATCTCTCCAAGGAGAATCCAGGTTACGCCTCGGATGTTGTGTATTCGCGATTGTTTGGGAAAGGACAGAAGAATCTGTACCAGTTTACCGACGAGGAGCTTGTTGATATTGACCGCAAGGTGCTGGAGGGCTTAGCGAGCGGCGTCAAGGTTGCCGCATTATCCTATCATGGAGTTAGAATGAACTCGGACGCAGCCAGGTTCACACATTACAAGCAAACTGGGAAGTTCTTTTCCGTTACCCCGTTCACCGGCGTAGAATCCGCGAAAGCAGTTCTTGCTGAAGACGCCAAATTTCCCTCCTCAAAGCAAAATCTTATTGAAACTCAAGGTTGGAAAGTAGTTGACTTAACCGCGGACAAACGAATTCACCTCTCAGAACTTTTAACGCAAATACCAGACAAGATTTATGGTAATTTGGAAGAACTCGTCAAAGCTCTGGAGGCTAAACGATGACTAACTGCAAATATTCTTCTGGGCACTTCAGGTTGGAGCTACAAGGAATGGGAAGGCTCCTTCTACCAGAAAGGCGAAAAACGGAAACTGCACGTTTACGCGAACGTTTTCAAAACCGCAGAAATTGATTCCACGTTCTACCGTAATCCTTCAAAGGGAACGGTTATGGGTTGGCTAAAGTACTCTCCCCAAAACTTTGTTTTCACTGCTAAGCTTCCTAAGTTGATAACCCATGATAGGAAGCTCGGGTTGAAAGGGCGAAGTGAAAGCAGATTTAGAGACGTTTCTTGACTTGATGCGCCCCCTGCAATTAGGAGGCAAACTTGCATGTTTGCTGATTCAGCTGCCCCCTAAGTACAGCTTTAACCTTGAGAACCTTGAAGCCTTCTTCAAAATGCTTGACCCAACCTTCAGGTACGCTGTTGAGTTCCGCAACACATCTTGGATAAGAGACCAAACTTGGGAACTGCTCAAAGCCTATAATGTTGCCTTCACGAACGTTGATGAGCCACTCTTGCCGCCGGACATGCATCTGACCACGGATTTTGCTTATTTCCGTTGGCATGGAAAAGGAGACAAAATCTGGTTCGACTACAAATACAGTAACGACGAGCTAAACTCTTGGGTTCCCAAAGTTGAGGAAGCTGCTGGTAAAGTCAAAAGAATCGTTGGTTACTTCAACAATCACTATCACGGTTACGCACCCGAAAACTGCCAATACCTCATCGAAAAACTAGGACTACTCTCGGAGAAGGAAAAGCAAGCCAGAAGAGCGGTTCCCAAGCAATCGTCACTTATGGATTACTCCAAACAGTAGCCTTAGGAAACTTCATTTTAGGATCAAAAACAGACTTATTGTCCACTTTCATCGCAGACTTCCTCGCCTACTTTGGTTATGCGTTTGACCTGTTGGTTACTATTGGAGAGAAAAAGAAGAGGGGTACGCCACACAGCTAAGCAAGAGAAACAGTTAAAGAAGGGGCAGTTGAGAGAATTTGTGGACAGCGGAGCATTTGACGTATATCCCTTGTTTTTCGGTTTCGTTATCTTACTCAGCGGTGTCCTTTTAGCCGCATCTTCAGTTAGTACGCTTTCAGATTACACAGCACCTCAAGCGGCTCCATGAAACTGCTGTTAGGCATTGTTTTTGGATCAGCCGGAATAGTGTTACGGCTAATGGAATTTCTTTCATCAAAACGTACACTTATACATCCGTATTAGCGCTAGCATCTGTCTCCACCCCACCCATCGTGCTATAACGATTGCACTGGTAAGCTAAAATTGTCTTCGAGGCGTTGTTTTTGTCGAAAGTAAAAATTCCCAATTTCCCTTTTTTAAGTCGAAGAATTTTTGTTGTCAGCCGAAATCCAACGTCTGAAGTGTGTTACTCTTTTCGGGAAACGGACTATTCTCCGAGGAGAGTTAAAATCTAACTTTACACAAATGTAGTTGAAAAACAAATGAAGAAAGCACTGCTAATTGTCGCCGCCTCGTTTTTGTTATACAACATCTATCAAACAATCATTTCAACAATCTTTATTTCTCATTTCCCTTTGATCGCCAATCAATTACCCAACTTCATAAAAAGCTCCCAGCTATCCCTACAGGTTACACTTTTCTTACTTCAAGAGTCGATAGCTTCAGTTGCCAGCTATCTACGTTTGATAGGTGCAATATTTGCTTTCAACTGCGCTTTTCTCTTTTTCAAAAAAGATCCAAAATACATTGAAAAACTCAGGAGAACACTCCTTTTTGAGTCGCTTTATTTCCTCCTGCTAATTCCAGCTGGAATAAACCACGTTGTGGGCTCAGTTATATCGTCTAGTGTATTTTTGAATATTTACACTGGAGTTTCATTTTTGCTTCAGGCAGCGCTAATCTTTCCGTCTCTATTTATGCTGAGCCGCAAGTTAAAAAAACCTCAATATCTCCCGCCGATTCTAAAGTGGGCAGGCATCGCAGCGGTATTGTATGTATTTGGTTTTTGGATTAAACAGGGATTGATGTGGGTCTATGCAATTCTGCCGTCAGGAACCCAACAAACAAGCCTAATCGGTACCATTGGCTCTGTTAATTCAGTGCTAACTCTGACTAGTTGCAGCAATACTTTCTACGGTTGTATGGTTAACTTTTAGGCAAACAAAAAAACTCAACACTTGGTTAGCAGGAATTGCCATACTCTTGGTAGGAGTTTACTTTGTGATCTACGCCATAGTTTCGGTTTGGGTTTCAATTTATCTTGCTTTCCTACCGTTGATTGACTTTTGGATGATAACACTGCCAATTTTGGGCATTACAATATTGCTTAAATCAAAGTCCAGCATCGAGAGATTAAGAGAAAGCTAAGAAAGCAAGTCCTCTCCTCTCTTTCAGTTAAAACCGACAGCCCTGCCGCTTGGTGCAATTATCTTTCTAAACTGTTTTTCAGCATCACCAAAAGGTAATAATCATGAATAATTTGGGGTTTTTAGTTCTTTGTAGCCAAAGTAAATTATCGCCAAACTCCAAACTAGCGTGATTGCGATTGCAGGACTTGGAAAAAACACATAAGTGCCGAAAATTCTTTGCGCCACAGGGATCACAACTGCAAGAATTGGAGCCCATTTCTTCCTCTTAATTAGCCCAAAAAGCGTTAATCCAAACAATGCCGCAGCTAAGGCCGCTTCAGTGCCGACGATTAAGAACCCCAACCTGTAAATGCTCCATTGAACGGCCGGAAATGCAGCCCAAATTGCAATTGCTCCGATGTCAAAAATAATGCTAAACGCAACCAAACGGATGAGTATCTTATGCGGGTTGACCACGAAAAACTTTGGCATCTGCTACCAAACTCTCCCAATAAGAAGCCGGTTTTCAACTTTGTATGAAATAACCAATCTCAAACAGCTTTTTATCATATGAGAAAGCGCAAACATTAGGGTTCCCAAAGCCAATTTCTATTACATCTTCTTTCTTTTAACTCTTATATGCAAACAGCTGATGAAGAGTTCTTTAGCTAAATTAAATTTTTTCTTCATAAATTAACAAAGGCTGTGCCGAAGTTCACATATGGCTGATGAACTTCACCATTCCTCGGTGAACTAAATGTTGAAAATTCTTGCGCCAATTAAATGAACCGTAGCTTAGAATGAAACCCAAATAATAGCAAAAATCTTTAAGCAATAGCTTGGATAAATAGTGCCTTCGGGGATGACATGGGCCGAACAAAGAAAGACATAAGCGTAATAGGTCGAACTGCTCAAGAAGTGAAAGCAGCAGTTCAAAACTGGTTTGACCTAAACAAAATAAAAACAATAGACAACTCTGAAAGCTCAATTAAAGGACGATGGGGAAGTGGTTTTCTAACAGCTGCCAAATACTTCCAAGTTTCATTCACACCGACGGAAAGAGGCATTACGGCGCAAACAGAAGGCTGGATCTCAATATATGGGTTAACTGAGCAAGATTTCAAACCATCCGCTTTGAACGCTGGCGGGATTCCACGCAAAGAAGGCTGGAGAGTAATGGAGCAATTATGGAGCATGTTGGAGTCTTTATCAAAGGAAACTTAAGAAAACATCTACAACAAATATTTGTCTTAATTATTTGTCTTCCTCCAATGATACAGTTAAGTTAAGACCCAATAGGAAAAAAAGAAATGAACCGGGTATCAAGGCTTATAGAAGATGAAGAGATGTTGCGGGTTATCTTTTTTGGCAAACTTTGGGTGCGTTTTTGAAAAATGGTCATTCTCATGGTTATTCTGAGCGTTATTGTATTCTTATGTAGACGGAAGTTCTATTGTGAATTCTGCGCCTTCACCTTCTTGGCTTTGGAAGGTTATGGTTCCTCCGTGTGCCTCTATTACCCGTTTGCACACTGCTAATCCGAAGCCCTGTCCTTTTGATTTTGTAGTGAATAACGGTTTGAAAAGGTTTGGTTTAACTGATTCAGGTATGCCAGAGCCTGTGTCTTTGATTGTGACCTGTATTTTCTTTTTTTCGACTTTCGTTTGCACTGTGAGGTCTCCTCCGTTTGGCATCGCCTGCACAGCATTGGTTAACAAATTCAGGAAAACCCTTTTCAACAGGTTTGCGTCAGCAAGAATTATTGGTAGTTTCCCAAGTTTAGTTTCCACTTCTATGTTTTGCGGAACCTTAACATTGGATAATGTCGCTCTAACGAGTTTTTCAAGATCCACGGGCCCTTTTTCTGGATTAACAGGTTTTACAAAGTCCTGCAAATCGGAAACAATCTTGTTCATGTAAACTATCTGCTCTTCTATTGTGTGAATGTTTTCTTGCAACGCCTTTTTTTGTTCGCTTTCAGGCAAGGACTTGACTTCCCTATT
The DNA here is from genome assembly GCA_963760905.1 of Candidatus Bathyarchaeota archaeon. Classification (GTDB taxonomy): domain Archaea; phylum Thermoproteota; class Bathyarchaeia; order Bathyarchaeales; family Bathycorpusculaceae; genus JADGNF01. Next base: position 54,922 of record CAVXEQ010000001.1, on the reverse strand, counting down.
AGCGAGGTAGACTTCTCCGATTACTGTTTGCAAAGGATTGCGGAGATCATGGCCCACCATACCTGCGGTTTCACCGATAGCGGCCAAACGATCTTTTTCCTGCAGTTGCTTTTCCAGTTTCTTATGCTCTGTGACGTCTCTTGCCGCCGCAAAAACACCTTGGACTTTGCCTTCAGCATTTTTGTAAACTGAAGCGTTGTATAAAACCTCAATTTCTCGTCCAGATCTATGCTTAATTGCTAAAGGATAATCTATGACGAAACCTTCATCGAAAACCTGCCTGTATCCTGTTCTAGCTTTTTCTGGCTCGGTAAAATAATTCGAAAAGTCACTACCAATCAATTCTAATTTGGAATAACCTGTTATTCTCTCAGTTGCCTTGTTGACGTCGGTAATTTTACCCTCAGCGCTTATGGTTACCAAGGGATCAAGACTTGCCTCTATTAAACTTCTGGCATACATCGCTGAGGCAGCAAGTTTCTCAGTTCGTTCTTCAACGATTTCTTCTAGGTTCCTGTTGGTTTCTTCAAGTTCTTTTTCAGCTTTAAACCGAGCCGTATTATCCTCGACTAAGGACAATACCGAAATCATTTTTCCTTTTTCATCGAGCAGTACCGAATTGTACCAAGTGCAATTAATTACTTTGCCGTTTTTAGTTAAGTTGCGGTTTGATGAAACTACTTGTTTGCTTGTCCCATCACTCAACTTGCTCATGGTTTTTTCCACTAAAGGAATATCCGGCTCGTAAATCATGTGCAGATCCATTATTGGTTTGCCGACAGTTTCTGACGCGCTCCAACCGAACATTTTCTCAGCTTCCCCTGTCCAGCGTGTTACTACAAAACGAGCATCCCACTCAACAACCGCCAGAGGAGAGTTCTCATAGTGGAAATTCAGTCGCTGTTCGTTTTCTTTTGTTTCTTTTTCGGCTTTCTTGCGTTTAGTTATGTCTCGGTCGACTGATACATAGCCTATTGATTTGCCAGTTTCGTTACGCAGAAGAATCACGTGCGCTTCTACGTTAAGACTTCTGCCGTCTTTGGTTCTTCTAATGGATTCAGTTTCTACGTGCCCAGCACTTGCTAAAAGGTTAACTAACTCATCTCGTGCAACATTGACGTAGACGGGTTTAAGCAGGTCAAAGCTGGCTTTGCCTGTGGCTTCCTCTGCAGTGTATCCGTACAACTTTTCCGCCGATCTTGTTCCAGAATGTTACTTTCTGCTCGAGGTCATATCCGATTATGGCATCGTTTGCGTTGGCTATCATAAAAGCTTGCTGGGATATCTTTTCCTCGTCTTTTTTGCGCTCTGTTATGTCCATGTGATGCCATAATCTGCTAAACCTTTTTCTGTCTGTATAAATGGGGATGAAATCGCGAATGCAAGTTCTGTTGCCCTGCATTGCAACTTCCTCGTCTGTTACAATTTTCCCTGCTGCAACTATTTCTTTTATTCGAATAATTTGCTGATCAGGGTTCACGTAACTATTCTTGATTTTTTCAATAATTTCCTCGGAGGTCAGCCCTTTTAGTTCCTCAGGAGTTTCCTTCAAACAGAAATAGTCACAAAATGATTGATTGACAAACTCAACACGACTTTCAGCCGAAATAAGCAAAATAGCCCCATGCATGTTTGAAAGACTTTTGTAAAAACGATCTAATGTGGTCTTTAATGTACCCTCGATATTCTTTCGTTCAGTGATATCTTCGAAGAGAGTAACGAAATGACCGTTCTCTGGACAATAAGCCGAAACCCTGTACCACTTACCCAAAGGCTGTGCATGGTTCTCAAACTGAACGGGCTCCCCAGTCAAAGCTACCCTGCCGTAGACGCCAATCCAATCTGCAGGATCTTTCTCAATACCTGGAAGAACCTCGGTAGCTCTTTTACCTATGATTTGTTCTCTTTTGAGCCCCGTCATCCTTTCAAATGCATTATTTACCTCAAGAAAAACATAATCAACAGGCTTACCCGCCTGGTCAATTACAATTCTGTGGTATGCAAAGCTGTCCAGCATTTTGTCAAAAAACATTTCCAATTGTTTTCGGTCGGTTCCCATCGCCTTTTCACCTGCTCTCGCTAGAGCAGTCGCTAGACAACTGCAGATACCTCATTTGATAATAGGAAACCAGTTGATTCAGGGAGTATAAAAGGGCTTCACTAATCTTGCCCATCCAATAAAGAAACAAAATCATTCAGATTGCTTTCTCGTTTGGGCTTCTTAAGGCAATAAAGTAGTTAAGACTTCCAATATCCAACCCAGATCACCTGTCCAAGCAACAATTTCGCTGAACCGAACCCGCCCGCCAACGCCAAAGGTTCCGATATCCCAAAACATCAAAGCTCAAAGTAGCAATATAGGGCACTCGATTTTGATCTGGAATAAAGACGCCTGGAAAGAAAACTCTCAGAAAGGTAACGTTGAAACTTCGTAAAAATGACTGGGTCATGAAAGTGCCGCCAACTGCATTTGCGAAAAGAACTGGAAAAAGAGGCAAGAAGACGACAAAAATGCACATGTTGCTGCATTAAGGCAGCCAAATAGTTAATCTGAACTTTCGATTTTCAGAGCCAATGGACCCTCTGAGCGAAAAAGAAGATTGAACTGTACTAATCAGCTGTACTAATGAGACTAAGAATAGCTCTGAAGCTGCATCATAAGCTGCTAGAAAATACTCTTATCGCTTACTTTTCTGATCGTTCTTCATGAGTTGGGTTAAGCGGTAGGTAATGTAGGCTGAGAAGCTGCGGATCCCCTTTTTTATTGTATATTCCTCTTTAACGCTTAGCCATTCGTTATAAAAATATTCGTAAATTTCATTTTTCAACGTAATACTCTTGTAGCCAGGTTTTGGCATTTGATTTTCCCCTTTTTCTCTCTTGTCCCTACATTAATGTACGGTACGTTTAATATTTAAGTGTAACTTTATGGCAGACATGGTGACGCGTAGGTACTTCGGTAAACTTGTATCTATGATGTGACAATAAATCTTTATATTGAAAATACGGTAAAGTACCTTTGAAATGGGCGGATGGAGAAACCAATTTGCCGCGGGCGGGTTACAAGACGGTATGCGTTACAGAAAACGTCTACCGCTGCATACAGAAAAAGGCAAAAGAAACCAACTGCAGCATACCCAAATACATCAAACAGTTGATAGAAAGAGAAAAAGCTCAGAAAGAAGAAAATTGAATTTCGGGCCTCAATAATTTCCGCGCGACTTGTTCCTCTTAACTCTTGAAAATTATTTCAGCAAAAAAAAGGAGACCTATTGGTAAAGTGCCTTTAAAAATCACGCAAGCTAACAATCGCATCGCAAAAGTAAATTTTACATGTGACAGATGCGGTCAACTTTTTGGAATTCAACTGATGTTGAAGACACAGCTTGAGGCTAAATCTGACACCGAAATTATTTGTCAACAATGCAAAGGTTCAATTTCGAAGGTTAAAACCTAAAAAATAGGACGAAATAAATGCATTGGTCTTAAGCGCAAAGAAATTCCGGTTCAGTTTGAGCCCGAGTTTTTAATGAATTCTATTCCTTTCCCGAACTAAGATTCAAACATTAATGTCTGGCGAGTCTTGAATATATCGAATAGCCTGTTCAAGCTGCTGGTAATGGAGAAATCCGCAGACCACGACGTCGATTTAGTCATCGCGAAGAGATTTCACTAGAAGACTGGCCAGATGTTCGCCCCGTTTTCTCTGTCCCATATGCATTTTTAAGAGATTACTTGTTTGATTCATGAAGTTAATCCTTCTCAAAATCGAGATCTGTTTCAATTTCGCTTAAGGTTATCCGCCTAACCGTCTGACGCAACCATTCTGAAATAGAAAGGTTCACGTGCTCAAATGAATTGCCAGTCAGAATCCAAAAGTCATAAGCCTTTTACTTCCTCCACCACCTTCTTGGATGTATCGGTTCAAAAGTGTGGGTTCAAAGGTAGCTGGGAAACAGGAAAACGAAGTGTGGGATGAACACTTGGACAAAGACTATGGAGAAGAATTTGAAAAAATCCTACTAGACTCAATTGACGAAGCATTGTCCTGTTTGGGGGAAAGCCCAAAAAAGTTGATCTATTTCCATTTGGAGCAAAAATTCAAAATTACAAGGCAAGACATCCCACAAAGGGTTGGCGACTTTTCGGAAGCCCTCGAACAAGTCTTCGGCTTAGGTGCTCAACACTTAGAGATTCTGATTATGAAAAATCTGCACGCAAAAATCAGTTGTAAAGGAAAAAATGAAGGCTCAAAAGGCTTTGTCTCAGACTTGACTTTCAATAAATATGTTGAACATATGAAACTTTGTTATGAAGATGAGGGAAAAATCGGAGAATTAGAGGTAATAGTAGATGCAGGAGAACAACAGGAACAACTTACCTAACGCGGCGTTTTCAGCGTTAGGATATAGTTTAGGCTCAGCGATGTTTAGTGGAGTACAAATAAAGAATGTAGCTTAAGGAAACAAGTTTAAAAAGGAATATAACTCGAGCAAAAACGTGGTATCGGAGGAAAAAAGCTTGGATAAGCGTGCCAGAATCCTCGTCATCGACGACGATGAAAACATAAGGAACACAATGAAGAAAATTCTCACGGCGGCTGGATACGCTGTAGATTTAGCTGCAACTGGAAGCGAAGCCATCAGCAAAACGGAGAAATCCGCCTATGATGTGGCACTTATAGACATTCGTCTGCCTGATATGGAAGGAGTTAGACTTCTCACACAAATGAAAGATTCTGAGCCGAAAATGAGGAAAATAATCGTAACTGGCTACCCTACACTTCAGAATGCCATGACCGCGCTAAACAAAGATGCCGATTTTTACATAACAAAGCCAATAGACATAGAAGGACTATTGGCCATAATTAAGGAACAACTGCAACTGAAGGAAAATGAAAAGAGGTCCAGCGAACAAAAAATTGCAGAGTTTATAGAAAAAAGAGTTAAGGAACTGTAGTAACAAAACCCAGCTAAACCAAAAATCAAAATGAAAATTTTTCTCGACAATTCAAACGATGTTAACTGAGAAAAATGGTTAAGTGTGTTCTGCAGGGGTATTCCCAAACTAGGACTTGTTAGCTTCCAGACGAATTATGTTGAGGACCAGCGGCAGATTTTTGGGAGTTCTCATCCCACAATTCCCAGCCTAAAGTCTTGACTGCGTTTTTGCGGAATTCATCGGGTCGAATAAGCCCTTTTTCCGCCGCCGCAATCAAGTCTGTCGCCGTCAATTCGGGAGTCTCTTGCTTACCCCAGTTCAAGCGGACCTGAGCTTCTGCAGGGTCATATCCAGCTTGCTTTATGATTGGAGCAAAAATCTCGCGTTCAACACGCCGCTTCACCATACGCTGAACAGGGTCCAAAAGCATGTTCTGCAGCTCCAACGCGGCTCTTGCACTTGCCTCTGTAAAGCCGGGAGAGCTAAATAAGCGCGGCAGAGGAGTTTCGCATCCCAGATAAAACTGGTTAATCATATGGTCAATGTAGTATTCAAAGCGTGCCCGCGGATCGATAGTTACCGGGAAAACGTTTGTACCTTGAACTGCTTTTTCTTTTCCACCGTAGAATAGCCAGACGCCTTCTTCATCACGTTTCTTTATGGCAGTCTCAAACTTCTGAATTGTTGCGGCATCTGCATTTGGGAGAACAGCTAACACGTCTGGACCGGCGTACTTTTCAAATACTTTTGGCATTATCTTCTCAATTTTCGCTTTCATCCAGGCGTAAGAGGGTCGTTTATCGGTTCCCTGTGTCAGAGTATGGAGAAGCACTTGGAGCAAGCCAACTCCGAAGCCTGTGTTATAGTTTGAGTTTATACTCCAGTGCAGGATAGCATTTGGCTTCACGTCATGTCCGAAATCTTTGCAGTATTTACTACGAAGAGTGTAAGCCTCAGTTTTGTACGGGATTCGAAGGGTAGGAACAGAGCTTAGTTTGATTCGTTCAATTGCGTCAACTGGCATTCTGACGAATTCTGCAAGATTTTCGGGTGTTAGTTTGAGCCAGAATTCGTTTCCGCATGCAATTAGTCGAATAGCCATTTCATGAAGCATTTCATCTAAGTTTGTTTCAGTGTTGAATTTGTCTACGGCTTCTTTGGCTTTCTCTTGGCCAGGTGCGCATGTGGTGTAGAATCGTTTCACGATTGAGGCTGCTAGTAAATCTATGCTGCTTTTGCATGTTGGGTCTCGTTCATAGAGCGCCATAACTTGGGAAAGCGGGATGTCTTCTGTCTCAAAAAACGTGTAGCTTCCGGGACGTGCTGAACCCGAGGAAGAAGCGGAAGAAAGGATTTCTTTTAGCTTCTGAACTGTCCTGTTCATGACAAGGACTCCAGCAATTTGCGACCGCTCTCAGTGATGCAATAGGGCGAACGTTTTGAAGAGTCACATTTCTTTATGCGCCCGTCTTTTACGAGGAAAAAGAAGGTTCTGTCAAAACATCGGGGAGCCCCAGCTTTCTTAATGAAAAGAATATACAAGCTGGTACGTGATTGAGAACGAAAACTAAGTGGATGCAAGATTACGCGCATACGTTCGAGATACTTTTCCTCAGTGGTCTTTCTCATGTGGATTGCTCCAGTTCGATCTCTACGGGGCTTTGAACACTAAAATAGGGGGAATGGTTGGAGTGCCCAACCAAGTTGTTACATATTCGCAGTATTAGCAGGTCGCGTTTGGCATCTGTGCCATAAGCATTCGCCGTGAGATCCGGCGCGTATCGCTGCATTCTTTGTCCGCATAAAGGGCAAGTCTCCCAGCAGTCGCAAACGACCACGTCGCTGTGGTCAGCGTAGAATTCGCGACGGCACCGAGAGCATTTGCCTTTGTAGTTGTTCAATTGGGTCACGTGGGGTCTAAGTCAGCGTTGTTTTGATGTTTGTCATTCGGGCAACTGCGTTAGCTCGTAGGATACCAAGACCGATGCGCGTGGTGCCGCGTACTCCTGACTTTCCTGTTTTGGCGTCGTACCAGTCTTCGACTGTTAAATCTCTTCGAATGAGCATAATCGAGCCGACTCGGGTGTCAATTGCGTATGCAGTACCGTTTGGCACTTCGGTGCTTACTTGTACTTGCATGCCTAGAACTGTTCCGATGATGCCTTGTTCGATGTCGGTTGCGCTACTGGGTAAGTAAACGGATTTTACGAATTTGTCGTCGTTGAGAAGTTGGTGTGCCTGCATTTCGCTGATTGCGAGCTTGTTTGGGCGCCAGTTTCCGCTTCTGACCGCGTAACGTAGGTTGAGTAGTTGCGCCCAGCTTAGAACTGCGTTGCTGCCTGCAAGTTCTGCGCCTGTGGCTAAGTCTCCGGCAGCGATTCCGGCATAGAGCTCTAGGACCTTCTGGGTTTCTTTTAATCCAATTGCTCTGCCCACGTTTTGGACTATAAGGTCCATAACGTTCCATGTTGCATCTTCTGAGAATTCTTTGGTCCAGTCGTCTCCTGATTCTACGAGTATGTTGGTGCTGATGTCTGCTGTGCTGATTTTTTTGCCGCTTAGACGCACATTTCCGTTTTCAGCGTATACGTATGCTACTGCGCCGCCGTCTATTGGGAAACGTTCCAATGCTTCGGAAGTGGGCATTACGTTGATGATGTTTCTGCCAATCATTTCAGGCCATGCTGCTTCAACGACGGTATCATGCATTTGTCCTAAGGCGTTTGCTGAGTCGCTGAAGAAACCCTCTTTTGTGCCTAGCTCAGTGTAACGTTTGAGGAAGGGGTTGTTGTCCATTTTACGTTTTAGTTCCTCGTATGCTTCTCTGGTTGAGCCCTTTCTGGTTTGGGTTTGCATTAGTTTTTCGTAGAGTTTAGGCTTCAAACTGATCACTTATCCACGTCGATGAAGATCAGGTCGTTGTCAGCAACCGCAGATTCTAGAGCGGTTCCAAGCTTTCGGTTGAAGTATATGGTGTATTTGGCTGCTCCTCCTTCGTCGACGGCTTGGTCAACTAGTTGGATCACTTTTCCGCCTGCAGAGCTACAAACTGCCATGCCACGAATTATGGCTCCGCCGGCCGCAACTTTGACTCTTCCCTCACGAAGAACCGGGCACATTTCGCCAGCATTAACCGTCTTCGCAGCTATGCCTATTGCATTGTCTCCTCCTGGGCTAGATGAAACTTTGTCGTCAGCGCTCAAGTAGACGGGATCCCCTTTTGTGATTGTGGCTTCCGCTTCGAGTGATTCAATTTTTGCGTCTGGATCATCTGTTTCGCCTACAGCCATCCATGTTTTGCCAGTCTTATCAGTCATCTATTGATCTCCAAGAATTTTTTTGCTTTCACTTCAGTTCGTCCTGAAGCTACTTGCCTCACAAAAGTGAGCATAAGTCACGGATCGCCCCTTTTTGGCAGCTTGCCTTCTAAATCTGTGATCTCCTTTTCCGCCGTTTTGAGGCGTGCGTACATGTTACGCAGGACACGCCCAATAGCCTCGTTATGTGGAATGGCGTGCTTGCACGTTTCGATGACTTCGTCGGCTTCTTGATTGCTGACTTCATGGAGTTCGGTCTTGGTAGGTTCGTCGGACACTCAGTTGCCTCCTTTCAGTTTTTCTTGAGCTTTCCAAATCGCCGCGCGGATATCTTGGGCTTGATGTTGCATGCCCATTGAGCTGCGTTCAACCATTATGGGCGGAAGCAACTTTTCAAGAACGATAATGTGTTCGGATAGCGTCATCGTCTTTGAGGGATTCACGAGTAACCCGTTTTCCGGAAGCTGCGCCTTCAAATTTTCGATGGTTTTGTTGGCTTCATTTAGGTTACTCGTGGTGTCTAGAAGAGTCTTCTCGGCGTTGTTGAGTTTTTCTTTAGTTTCAGAAAGCTCCTTCTGGGCCGTTGTAAGCTTTTCTGCGTCGGTACTTTCTTTTGTAAAACCCGACAGCTTTGACTTCAGCTCTTCGGGCAGATTTTGGTATGCTGGATCGTTGGGTTGATACTGCACTTCCTTGCCTGCTGCAAGGGCTGCTTGCACGATTTTTGTAAGGACTTTCACTTGTTCCTCATGTGTGTAGCCAGAACGGTTGTCTTGCTGGTTGAAGTAACTTAACGCAGCCTGCACATGCGCTGCATTAACAGGATATTTGAAGTTAACCGGGTCTCCAAATTGGTCCTCAGCGATGTCTGAGTATTCGCTTGGTTTGGTTACGTTGCCATCCTGCTTTATCCCTATCCCGTATTTTCGGCTGCGGTCCTTCTGCGCTTGGACGTCTTCATCGCTTTGTTCCTTGGCTTTCAATGCTTGGGCGATCTCGTCCTTTACAAGTTTTTTCAATTCGCCTTCCTTAATGTGTTCAATTGGACTTGACTGAGTCTTGTCATTTGGAACATTCACCTGGAAGTTGTCGAAACAACCTTGGCAAATACTGATCAGAAAGTCTGCAGGTGCGCCGCAGAAAACACATGATACTTCATTCTGCTCCTTGACGCGTTCCTTTACGGAAGGCTTAGGTTCCGTGAAGCTTTCAGCTATCTTTTCTACAGGTTCTATTCTGGTTAGAGGCACTCCAGGCAAAACATCCTTTGTTAACCACGCTAGCCCTTCAAAAATCAAGCCTTTTCCTGGAGCCCCATGTGACCAGTCGGCTTCAACGCTGACATTAACGATTTCTTTGCGTTCAATCATGCATGGAATCTGTGAAGCTTTCAAAATGCGCACGAAACATTCGGCTACATCATCCTCAAACTGTGCGGCTAAAATTTCAATTTCCGATAGCTTTTGGCTTGAATTGTGATTTAGGTTGCTAGGCTTTCCCGTTAATGTTCTTGCTGCTTGCAACAGTTCTTCTCGTGTGTACAAGTTGCCGTTCATGCTTTCGAGCGGAAATAATGCTTCTACCTTGTAGAATCGAGCGTCAGAGTCTTCTTTAACCTGTTTGATAAGGGTCTGGGCCCATTGAAAACGTTCTTGCGGTTTTCCATATGGCTTGGAGTCATCTAAGCTCAGAGCCTTCAGCCATTCGGAGTATCGACTCTCACCCAGTTGCGGATTCATGCTGTAATGGGATAGGAACGCAGTGCGAATCTTTTGGAAGTCAGGGTGCCTTATTTTTAGGTTACTCATACGTGCCGCCTCGCTCCTGTTACCTGAAGAATGCTTCATCTCGGACAGTTTTTATTATCCTAATATAACCATGGGATTTGCAGAACTCCAAGATGCGGGTAAGCAGCTTGTCAGCCGGATTGCTGAAATCCCTCTTAAAACCGAGGCTACCAGTGACCACCCGAACCTCACATGATTCATCGCTGCCTAACAATTGGTAGCAGCCTTGCTTATCTTCAGCGTATTTTTCCAAGACATCCCAATTTTCAACAAGATTAACCATGTTGTTTTCACCTTGGTTGACTTGGAGGCTCAGTTTAAAAATCATCCATCGCGTCAAAGTGCTCATCACTTTAGAGGATACTGTAAAGTGACGTATCTTCTATCGACTTATTGAAAACACTTTGACAAGAACATGCAGTTGGGTTTGCTGGGGGGCATTCAGGTTATCTTTCCGCGAGGTTTGCAATTTTAGTTTACAAATTCCACATTTTTTAGTCTTTTGAACCACTTGTCTCCTGTCAGGAACATCATGTTAGATTTAAGTGCAATGTAGTATCCCAATGCGTCAGCATAGGATACATCGAAGCCGCTTTTCTTGAGCTTCAACCTGAGCTTCATCGCGCCTTCAATTTCTTGGACCCCGAAATCAACAACATATTTGGAGAACGTCTTAACAACACTTGATGCAGATTTAGCTCCGTGAACTTCAAGCATGCGATAGTAAATTTCCAACAAGTTTAGCTTTGTCAGAACACCATCGTTTTCCTCGAAGTAATTTCTGTATTTCGGATGGTCACTCAAGTAAGCTAGAACCGCGTAACTATCATAGAAGAACCTTTTAAGTTTCTGCAAGAGATTTCCAGCCGCGCTTCATTTCGTCTTTTTCATGCTGCAAATCCTTGAACGGATATTTTCCTCGAAGATTTCGTACATCAGACAACTTTTCTGATTGTTACTTCGACTTCTTCGCCTTCTTTGAGTTCCTCTGTTTCTACTAGTGCTTTGGGCAACACCACACCTAATGAGTTCCCCCAACGCTTGACTTTCGACTTAGTTATCACAAATTAGACATGTATAACTAACGCAGATTAAAACTTCGCCTCAAAATCTGCATCAATCAACTTTCATTTTTCTGTGGATTCAAGGGAGTCGTTAGCCTCAGAACCGTTCAATTGCGCTAATTCAAAGCAATCACCAAACTCGTCACCCTTCACGGAAGGATCATAAGTCGGGGCTTTAGCTAAATCTCCATCTAAAGAGTCAAAAAATGGCTCGCGAACTCCGCAAATTATGCGTTTTATTGACATACTGAGAGTACTTCGATCAGTATTTCCAGCTGGTTTTCTGGGGCTGTTTGGATAAAATCGTTCAGGTCCTTCTTGTTCAAAGTTAATGCGGCTTTTGCGCTTACGCTCAAAGCATATAGTGGTGAAGAGAAATGGGCTTTTGCAAGTCTCACTCCGCTTTTCAGTATCCAATGTTGCTCAAATAGGGCTTTCATTCGTCTATCTACACATTGCCTTTTAGTATGTCTGAAACCCTTGATTCCTCTAATTTCCAAGTACATATCATAACTCGTCAAGGGTTTTTTTGAGTCGTCAAGAATCATGAATATAACGCGGTTCAGTCTTGCTTCTCGACCGGTAAACACCGAAAGGTCTGTACCTTTCGTTTTTTTCCGCGTCATGTTTTTCCGCTCTTATTCACGGGGTGTGGAGCGAGAAAAAGGCTTCAGAAAAACTGCTGACCAAGCTCGAATACGGCTTGGTCACTGAGGTCAATTAGCCTAGCTAAGAAAAAGGGGAATTTTTGTAATTTATTGATTGCCCTGGGGCTTTTGGGCAGCGCTTTACCAGAGTTGCTGATGTAGAGGTGGCAGTAGGATGTTACGGCCAATCGTGAGTCTTTCTGCGCCCAATGCGCTTTCTCCGAACGGCGAAAACGGAGGTGCCATAGAGCCTATTACGAATGATCCAGGAAGATAAGTGCCGCCGTAATAGACGAAAGCTGACGGCACGGGGTTGGTTAGGCTTAATGGGACCCAGTTACCGCCGTAGAGGTAGCCTATTGCTGCCCAGTATTGATTGTTTACGATTCCGCCGACGTTGATTTGGAAGTTGTTGAAGTGAGATCCGTCGCCGTCATTGGATTCGAAAGCCACGTTAGGTTGGTTGACGTTAGAGATTAGGGTTGTGTAACCGTCGTTGACTCTTGGTCCTATGAGTTGAAAGTTCCAATAAAACTCCCAGCCTAAGTTAGCTACATTAGTTTGGTATCTGATGTATTCGCTGTATAATGTTCCGATTGTAGGGTATACTCTGATGGATTGGTCGTAGATTTTTCCTTGACTTGAGAATTCCTGTGCGACCGCAAAGTATCCGCTGGTGTTTTGATGCATGGCGACTTGAAAACTGTTTGGACCGTCGAAAACCGATAGAACAAGGCCGGCAAAACAGTTTGTTGACGGGTTATAGTTGCCCCATCCGCCAAAGGTCATTGCGCCATAAACTGGTGTTGAGCCTGCTATTTGGGAGGGATTTGCGTACAGTCCTATTGCCCAGTTTGAGACGACGGCATCTGAAATGTTAGGCTGGGGCCGGTCAGTTGGGGTTGGTGTTTTGACGAGGAACATGGGTACTTGGATCCAGATGGTGCTGTTGTATTGCAGCCAGATGTGGTTTTCGTTATAGCTTATTCCCCCGTTGAGGTAGTCGGGTTCGTTGGAGGTGTAGTTAGCAATGGAAGCCATTGTTGCTTTTGAGGTTTCGGCTGTGTTCACGTACCAGACTCCTACGGATTTGCCCCAGTAGGTATCCCATATTTCTTTCGCAGTAGGTAGGTTGGGCCAGTTAGCTTTGATTTGACTATCCGTTAATGTAGCCCACGTTGAGATGGCTGCTGAAGAGGACGCAACAGTTGTTGCTTGTGTTTCTGGGCTTTTGTGTCAATTGCATTTGTGTTGCCTAGTTGCAGCGAGATTGCAAGCAAACTCAGAACCAGTATGGCGCTGATTTTTACAAATGTTGTTTTTTTCATAATACATTTCCTCTTTTAACCAATTTTCTCAGGTACGTCTTAAGATACAAGAATACTTAATGCTACACTTTAGTACAAGTGTACTAAACGATTAGTACGAAGTGTTCCGCAATATTTCTTGAAGAGAAAAGCATAGAAGCCAAAATATATACTGGGAAAAACCATCGTAGACTATGGGTTTAGCGAATTAATTCAAATGCTAAGATACAAGGAAATTCTTCCCGACAAATGGCTATTTTGCGCCCTTCACTTTTTCAGAATTTACCGAAACGAATTGCTGCACAAATGCAAAACTGACGACTTGGCTGAAGCCGATGACGTTGGCGTAAGAGCGTTCGCTGAGAAGGGAGATTCAGCGAAAACCAATAAAAATTGATCCAGCCAATTGTTGATTCAACGTGCAAAGCAGAGGTGCTATTAAAGCAGCAACGGTGTGGCGTGATTTGACGATTCCTGCAATCGTAGCCGCTGCCTCCACTTCTTCCCAAGCTGTCTTTAATATTTCTCTTGTTGGTTGGATTTTGGCTAACTGGTTTTACTACAATCTTGCCTACTCCGCGCACATCCAGTACTTGAATATCAGGATGCAGAATGTTAACCAGAACGCTCCTAAGAAAATTGCACCCAAGACATCACTAAACCAGTGCACATTAAGATATATCCTGTCAAAACTCACAACCGCGGTTATGGAAACATAGAGTCCACTTGTCAAAGCTTTAACTTTTTTAGAGGGCCATTTTTTCCAAGCGATGTAAGTTAGTACTCCGAAAAAGACCACGCTGCCAGTAGTGTGTCCACTTGGGAAAGAGTAGCCTGTTTCATTAATAATCCCGTTCAGAGGTCTTGGAGACATAATTAAGAACTTAAACAAACTTACAAGTAAAGCATCTCCGACCATTGCACCCAGTAACAACAGAGCATATCGCTTAAAGTGAAGAGCGAAAAGAAAGACTGAGACTGCCAATGATACTGCAGCTAAAGCAGTTGTATCGAAGAAAAAAGAAATTGTTTGGGCTGGCAAAGTGAAAAAACCTGTATTAATTGAAGCCGACCACAAGTTAACACTCAAATTTACCGTTAATAAGCGGCCTCTGAACAATGCCACAGCAATGAAACAAAAAACGAACAGAATAGAAGTAAGCAATATTTTTCTTTGATGCATTGCGGCACGCACTTCAAAGTCAATAACGGGAGTGACTAAAACATTTTTCGTTTTCGAACAATTTCTTGATTAGAATTTAATGAAAAACCCCATGGGACTGACGACTGGGCTGAGGTTGTCTCCTGAAGTGTTCAGCTAGAAACTCAGAGCTACCTGTTTTACCAAGACCTCATATCAAAAAGTTGTGATTCTTCACATCATTTGCTATCTTTGTACGCTTTGTATGGTTATGTTTTCGTAATACGCTGTGCTCCAACCTGTTTCCCAAGTCTCAACAAATAGCCTGTATCCTGAAGGCATAGTGTAGCTGAATACTGTTGATGTTCCCTGGGTTGGGCTATAGAGTTTCAAGGCAATCGAACAACTGGATTTGAAATTGAAAATGCCTATGACTGCTGAGTACTGTCTGGTCAAACCATTCATTGCCATTGAATATGAATAGTTGAGAACAGCAATTCCGTCATAATAAGTCAAGTATGTGCCATTCTTTACTCCCATCATTCCCAAGTAATCGTTCTGCAAATCTGCGTATTCAATATTGAGAGTGGCATAACTTGAGTTTAAACTGTTGAGTTGATTTTGGAGGTCTGAGTTTTGGGAATTGGTTGAATTGGTCTGGCTTTGAGTGTTAGAGATTTGAGTTTGAAGGTTTTGGATTTGACCTTGAAGATTAGCTATTTGAGAATTTAGATTGTCCATTGTCGAATTGTCTAAGGAGACTCTGTTTTGAAGAATAGAAAACTGAGATTTCAGAGAATCAACCTGACCACCAAGACTTGAAATTGTTGAGTCTTTAGAACTTACTGTTGAATTGAAACTGAATACTATACCAACTAAGCTTGCTACCAGAATAATGCAGACAACAGAAATTCCCAAAGCCACATTTTTCTTGACTACTTTTTTTTTCTTCCGTTTATTTCCCAGCATTTCGTTTGGCTTAAATCATTTACTGGGGGTTTACAATAAGAGATTTATGAACACTTAATTCACATCTTTGAAAACGCAAGAGTTACTCTGGACAAAGAAAAAGCCTGCTTTTAGCTCTTTTTCCAGAAATAACCCAGATATGGGTAGTTCGCCTTATTCTTAATAGAGGCTTAAAAGTATGGGAAGAAAGGTGAAGGTACTCAACCTACAGGTAAATACCTACGGAAACTATCTCGGCATAGACAAGGGCTGTATAACGCTCAGAGACAAAGAAAAGAAGGTGCAGAGGTTCCCTTTGTCAGAAGCAGAGGTAGGCGAGATAGTGCTTAACTGTGGCAACACCGTTAGCGTTGACGCCTTAGCCATGCTCGCCCTCTGGGGCATAGATGTAGTGATAGCTACTCACAACGGCAGACCAATAGCCATGCTCAAGAACCTTGCGGATGATAGTCACGTTAAGACAAGGATAGCTCAATACGAGTCGCTGATTAATGGCAAAGGAATAGACATAGCTAAACAGATAATCATAGCGAAACTACTCAGTCAGAATTTAATACTCAAGAAGTATGGTCTAAGGCAACATGACTTAATGAGAATCAAAGAAACGATAAACGAATTGGAAACACAAGATTTAGGATTGTTAAGAAAGCGATTGACAAACATTGAAGGCAGGTTTTCAAGGAACTACTTTGGACAAGTCTTTCAATTGTTTCCTTATGGTATTAGACCTGATAGAAGGCGAGGGCAATTCGCCTATGATGGCGTAAATAACCTTTTCAACTTGGCTTATGAGCAATTATTCTGGAAATGTTACAGGGCTTTGTCCAAGGCTCACTTGGAGACCCATATGGGGTACGTGCATATCCCACTATTCGGAAGACCAAGCTTGGTATGTGACTTCGTAGAACTGTACCGCTACCTGTTCGATGACTACCTCATACGCTACTCTAAGGACTTGATGGGAAGAGACTTTGTTGCTACCGCCTTTTCCTTCAAGGGAAAGAAGGGCAAGCGTATGTTCCTTTCCAGAAAGGACATCTATGGATTGTTGAACGGTTTGTATGCTCACTTTAGAACCCCTGTTATGGTTCCAAGAATGAATAAAGGCAATAAGCAGGAGATAGAGAGCTTGATCAATGAAGAAGCTTTTCAATTGGCAAAATACCTGAGAGAGAAATTCCGCTTTGGACACCTCGGATACCCGAATTAACTAACTGAGCAAATCAATGAGCATTCAAACAACAAACCAATTTTAGCGAGCGCACCTTAAAACATAAATTGCCTGTTCATCATATTGCTGCTATTATGACCGCACCTGACCATGGAAACGATTCCAGAATAAAGGTTTTTCAGAAAAAATACTTTAAGGAAGTCAGGTCAAAGTATCTCACGAAAGATTTCACAGAACATAGCCTAAGAACACCCTTTGAGAATTTCATTAAGAACCTAAATGGAGCCTATGCGCTCATTCAAGAGCCAAAAAGACAAGAAGGTGTAGGTGTTCCAGATTTTAAAGCCTTCAAAAAAGGAATAAAAATTGGATATATAGAAACGAAAGACCTCAACGTGAACCTTGATGAAGAATTGAAAAGTGAACAAATTGAAAAGTACAAAAGTAGTATAAATAACCTCATTCTCACAAACTATCACCGTTTTATTTTTATTCAAAGCAATCGACCGAATTTTGATTTTTATCTATTTTCCTTATCCGATTTGGATAATCCTCGATTTACGATTCATCAAGAAAAAATTGAAGAATCTCTGAGATTGATTGGCGACTTTTTTGATTATGGTTTGCCAACAATAAGTTCTGCATCTGAATTATCGATGGAACTTTCAAAGAAAACCAAATTGCTAAAAGTCTTGGCAAAACGACAGCTTGAAGAGGATATTCTAAACGCAAAAAAGACTGAACCCACTTCTTCCGTCTTTGATTTTTATGAAGGCGCAAAGGAGTTAATTAAAGACATTAAGGTTGACGATTGTGCTGACGCTTACGCAGAAACAATAACTTACGGCTTGTTTCTCGCAAAGCTAAATGACCCTCAGAACCTCGACAGAAATTCAGCTTCTGCTTTTGTTCCGCGCAGCATAGGTGTAATTAAAAGAATATTCATGAATATATCTGGAGATTCCCTCCCGTCGAACCTGTCTTGGTTAATAGATGAGATTATTGATGTTCTGAATGCTTCAAATATGCAAGATATTTTATCAGAAATTGATTCACGTGGCAAAAAGGATAAAGACCCATTTACTTTCTTCTATGAAGACTTTCTGTCTGCCTACGACCCTGAAAAAAAGAAACATTTAGGTGTTTTTTTTACTCCAAGACCCGTTGTTTCATTCATAATTAATTCAATTCATCAAATTCTCAAAAGTGATTTTGGAAAACCAAATGGTTTTGCTGAAGATGGCGTGACTGTTCTTGATCCCGCGGCAGGCACAGGGGTTTTTCATTAAAATTTAATCCCCTCTCTCAAAGCACCGTTGATGGCAAAGCACGATGAGCAGGATTCAGAATGACATACAGGGGCAAAAGGGCGTGTCAGATTTTATTAGATGCGTTTCATGCGTCTTATCCATTTTTCTTTAATTGTGAAAATGGCTGATAATGAAGCCATTAGGGCTAACACCAGAATTATCCATGAGGAAAACTCTGGAATTGAAGGACTAGGTGAAGATGATGGTGAGGATGCAGAGGTTGGAGTTGGGCTTATTTCTGGAGATGGTGAGGGAGAAGGAGGCGGTAAAGTAGGGTAATTACCTTTAGAATCTGTTTTTATGATCCAAGCGTAAGAAGTCCCGTCTTGATCATTCGAGCTGTGCGAGGTCGCACTCCCTGTAACTGCGTATCCGTCGTCGCGTGTCTGAATCACTGAATGTGCTTGACCACTGGAGGCATCTAAAGCAAGAGCTAAGTCTTTAGTCCACAACATACCGCCCTCAGAATCTATCTTTACAAGTGTTAAATCTGAACACAAAACGTAACCGCCATCAACAGTACCAATCATTGATACACGAAAACCACCTGGATAATTATTAATCCACAAGACTGAGCCGTTTGGATCGATCTTGATGAGACCAGCCATATATCCAGAGTCCGAGCGATTCCACAATGTACCGCCAAGTACGTATCCCTCATCTTCAGTCTGAATGATACTATGTCCAGAATCCATGTCTTGGCTTCCGTAGGTTTTGCTCCATTCCAAATTGCCTGTTGAATTGGTTTTGATCAACAAAAAATCTGTGTTGCTGTTGCTGCCTAACATCGCATATCCGCCGTCTTGGGTTTGAATAACAGAAAGCGCAGCGCCAGGCATTACAGTTTCATACGTTTTGCTCCAAGCAGTAATTCCGCTCTCGTCGGTTTTGGTAAGCCAGAAGTACTCTTCCCCATATCTATAGTCTCCAATAGCTCCTGCAACAGCAAATCCGCCGTCACTTGTTTGAATAACCGAAAAGGCATAATTTCCATCCCAAAGAGTTCTATTCCACTCCATATTTCCTTGGGAATCAGTCTTAACTAACTGTTTGCCATTGATTAGAGCATACCCTCCGTCAGACGTTTGAATTAGGGACACGCCGCTCAATGTCTGGTTCCATTCTATATTTCCATATGAATCGGTTTTTAGAAGAAAATTTCCTATTAACGCGTATCCGCCATCGCTTGTTTGGATGATAGCTTCGGTGTTTGTTCCTTCATAAATTTGGACCCATGCTGTCGATGATGACGCAGAGGCAAAGGCATCAGGATTCCAGATAGCTACTGCAAAAATCACGACTAATTCAACGACCAGAACCAAAGCGAGGGCTTTTCGGGTCATAGGCACCAATTCATATAGTGGCTTCGCAGCCTATATGCATGTTTGTGAAGAATAATTGTGTAAAGAAAAACCTGACACTCGAAGAATACTGTAACCACAATTCGAGAGTGCAATATACGAGATTTAGTGAAGCAAGAGAGAAGATTAAATTTTAATCAAAAAAATTAAAGGCTGCGTGCTGACTAATCGATTTGAAAAATATATTCCGCCATTCTTTCTGGGTAAAATCAGTAATTGGCCTGAACGCTGTAGTGAAGTGTGTTATAGGCTGCCTTTGATCCATGTTTTTGCGGTCTCGTAACAGAGGAGGAAGGCAAGTATCGCTGTTGAAGTGGTAAAAAAGAAGTAATCTGCGGTAAGAACGGGTGGTCTAAGAAGGGTAAGCTCAACTGCTAGAAATGCTAATGCAAGTATCGAGTAGAATAGGAATTTTGGAAGTAAGAAACGGCTGATTCTCACGCTGTTTTCAAGGAGCACTTTATTGATAACGTAATTGCTGCCTTCCCGCTTAACTAGGCATGCTTCTTCTAGTTTCGATAGGTGATAAGTGGCTATTGAGGGACTGGAAAATTTGAGAGCTCGGTAAACTTCCCGGGCTCCAACAGGTTTGCTAGTCTTTAGCAGAAAACGATAAACCTGAAGGGTAGTTCCTCTCAGCGTGTCGGATTCTTCAGCGTTCAAGCCCGCACGACCTGCACAGCAATATATATCCGTTATTGCAATTTAAGTTAACCTATACTTGAACCATTAGAACACCCGTACTAAAATATAGCATTAAATACGTGGCGCAGTCAGTAAAACATACATCCCCCAATGAGACTGTTCAACATGGATACTCAAAGCGCCAAAATGGTTACAGCAGCAATCTCCGCTGTGCTCTTAGCTTTTGCACTAGTGGGATTAAGCTACTATCTTTTCCCCGCGCCACAAAACTTGCCTCCGCCATTTCCATTGCCACCGCAAGCTGGAACAACATACTATGTTGGATCTCCATCACCTCTACCAGGCATAAGCATCAGCCCCGATGGAAATGTCAACTCAACAACGGCACCCATCAAACGAGCTGAAGAAACCTACAGTCTCACTGGTGACATCATTAACTTCACGCTTGAAATTAAGCGAGACAACATCATAGTTGACGGCGCAGGGCATAATCTTCAGGGCTTCTCTAACGGCTCCGAATATGCGTACCAAGCAGTACTCATTCAAGACAGAAATAACGTAACAATCACAAACCTCAAAATTACCCAGTTCTGGCAGGCCATATTCATCCAAAACTCAACAAACATAACAATCAACGCAAACAACCTGACCCGCATCGGCTCAACTGGCATCTACATCAACTCGGCCAACAAAACCGCAATAAAGCAAAACACAATAGACGATGTAGCCACGGCTATTTACGTTACTAACTTATCTGGTTTTGGCGAGTCATCAAACACCGAAATCTTAGAAAACAACATAACTAATGCGGCGACAGGAATTGACATTAGCCCTGGCTCTTTCAACGTTATTTCAGAAAACAATTTCGCATACGTCCACAACGTAATAGGGGAAGTCGGCAACTCAACAGTTATCTCAAAAAACAACATGATAAACGGTATCGAAGGCATAAGCATCGGCGGCACGGTCCAAACGGAAAATAACCTCTCCATAGGAGGGTCGGACTGCTCAATTTTTGGAAACTTGGTAGAAAACTTTTCGGGAACGGGCATTGGAATCTTAGGCGCCGAAAACAATGTTTATGATAACATTGTGAAAAATGCCAATACCGGAGTGTGGCTTGAAGCAAATAATTGGACACAAGCTAAGAACAACATGTTCTTTGAAAATGATTTCATAAACAATTCCCAGAACGTTAGAGTAGACGCGCCTAACCAAACTAATTATTGGGATAATGAAAAAGCAGGCAACTACTGGAGCGACTACAAAGGCACCGATAACAACAATGACGGCATAGGCGATACCCCCTATATTATCAATGTTAACAACATTGACAATTACCCACTCATTACGCCATATAAGAGTAACACGCCTTTCTTGTCAAGCCAAATGTACGCATTACTGCTTGGAGCAGGATTAACTACAGCTGTCGCAATTACAGTTGGAACCATGATCTTTACAAAACGAGCTAAACCCAGAAAACGAAAGCAGCACTAACTCAACATCTTTGTTTTCTTTTTGACTGCAGTACTTACAGTCTTAAAATCCTTAAACAAGTTTTTTACGGGATAGTGTTCTAATCGTTCAGAACATCTTTTCTAAAGCACCAATTAATAAATGATTATTTCACCGGAGTAAATGCTGCTGCTCCTTTATTTCTTGTCGTGCAAGCACAAGGATTTTCATCCAACGTGCAGTCACCAGTTACCGAGGTTACATAGAAGTATACTTCTAATTGAGCAGACCGCAAAGTTTAAACTTATTACCATTATAGTAATATTGCATGTCATACCATGAATTATGGGCAGTTTTGTCGAAGTGGAAAAAAGAGTTTACCGTAAAGGAGTTTTCCTCAACGTTCACCAGTCCCGACCCCAACAAGGTTTTACATGATATGACCCAAAAAGGGTTCTTGGAAAGAGTAAAACGAGGGAAATACCGGGTCAATTCAATCAATGATTATGTGGCCAGAAAAATCAACGTAGCAGGTTCTTACGATTTATTGAAAGACGCCAAAATGTGCTACGCTTTGACTGGCCCAGACGCTGTATTTTTCTGGACTAAAGGCGGTTATCAAGCTGACAGGTTTTTTGGTTTTTACCCAATCCACATGAAAGTTAACAAGCAAGACTTGGATATGTGGAAAAGATTCTTCAAATCAAGAAAACAGAGGTTCTACGTTGAAAACCAAAGTCTGAAGCAGACATTATTTGGAGTTTTTTTTGTGTTATATCCGGAAGTTGATTTTGAAGTTGAGGAAGTAGATGATTTCTTCGTTTCTCCTTTGAAAGAGGCTGTGGAATTTTGCCGGACTAACATTTATTCTTTCGAGCCAGCTTTGGAAATGTTAGATGAGATGTACAGCTTGGGTTTGCAAACGAGGTACGCGGAAGCAAAAACTAATTTGTAGGGTGTCTGAATGGAGTTTGTAAAGAGAGAAAACCAAATACTGAAGACCCTGAAAAGCCTGGTTGAAAAAGAGTTAGACTTTGTTGTGGTCGGAGGGTATGCGGTTAGCGGATTGGGTAAACATAGGTTCTCCGTGGATTGCGATATTGTTGTTTCGAAAGTAGAAACGAGTAAAACAGAGTCGACTTTGAACAGCCTTGGTTTTGAAAGAGATTTTGGGAAAAGTGGATTTGATAATACTTACGCAGGCGAGTTTATTAGATTCAAGAAGAAGGTAAGTGATCTTCCAATTACTTTTGATGTTCTTTCAGGAAGTTTAGCTTGCAGGACAACGCATGCATCCTGGAGTTTTGAATACGTAAAGAAATTTTCGGTTCAGACGGAAATTTCAGGAATTGAGGTTGAAGTTAGTTGCAAAGTCCCAGAAAGGGAGCTGATGATTGCTTTCAAGATTCATTCGGCAAGAAAAACAGATGTCAGAGACATAATTATGATGATGGAGAACGCTGACTTAGACAGAGTCTTAACTCACCTTAAAAGAGGGGAACTGGAAGTACTGGAAAAACAGTTCAAAAGCATATCTGAAATGCTAAATGACGAGAAACTGGTAAATTCGTTAAAAGGAGTATTTACGATGGCTACTGACGTGAGAAAGCAGATTGAGGGCACTCAAAAAATTATGGCTATCCTCTTGAAAAGGTTGAGATAGTTTCTTTTAAGCTTACCACAAATAGCTTTTTTGCGCCACAACTGAATTTGAAACGAGTTTAGAAGTGAAGATTGCAATTGGAATTATTCGAAAGATTATTTTTGAAAATAGTTGGATTAGAAATTAAATTTTAATCTTTTTCTCTCCCTAACTGCACTACGCGTGCGCTATAGACTAATAAGGATGCCTAACCCTTTAATGGAGCAGACATAGGGTGTGTTTTTGTGCCAATACCAATCGGTTCACTATTTAGACAAATTGTCGAAGTATTGAAGACAAAGGATGACAATCCAAATAGCTACTTAAATAATCCAAAAAGCGACTTTTACAACCCAAATTACGCTATCAACTATCCCTGCAGCACAATCAACAATAAAGATAGCGGAATTAACAATGGATCAAATAACCAATACAACAAGGAACTGAGAAGGAATGCTCTACGAGAACTAATTCGGATGTATCTGTCGGACTATTTGTCAACTGAACAAACAGAGCAGCTTGTTATAGAGTATATACCCTGAAACCATCAGGTCTTTAGCCGCGCGCGCTGTATTAATGGTGAAAGAAGGAAATGGATTTGGAAAACCTTGAAAAGAGGGCTAAATTGTTCCTAAAGGAAACACCCACGGGGCGTTCACTTCTGGTATATAAAACTGGGTCTGCAGTAAAATTCCGCGACCTGATGCAGATGGCGTCTCAGGCCCTACCCGACCATCAAGCATTGTTTATATCGGCTGTTAGCAGGATCAAATTTACGCTTACTTTGTCTGATGCTAATTCCATCACGTGGCGTCTCTTGGCTATTTTGGAGACAGAGAAATATAGAGCGAGACAAGCATCAAAGACATGATGGAAGGCTGAGTCTCGGAATCCACTCTTTTCGCTCGCCTCTCAGGTACTTTGCAAACAGAAGAGCTTCTTCACTTATCAATGTATCAACGGTCTGTCTTTTTCCAATTTTAATTGAAGAAGACTTGACCGGTAACGGACAGCAACATTAAATATAAGCCTCCGTCAACTGGGTTGAAATTGTACTTTGCTTAATTATCTCGAAATTGAAGCCCAGAGAAACAGAAGAATCAAAACTAAGTTATTTCTGAGTCTTCAGTTGTCATGATTGAGAATTTTATTTGTTTGACTGGCTTGTTGGCCTTCAATCCATCAATCAGTTCCTTTAGCCGGGTGGAGGAACCTTTGATTACCATAACCTCAAGACGAGCTAGTCTCCGTTAGATGGGAATGAAGATAAGCTGTAATCATGTCGCTGTATTCATGTTGGAGTTTAAAAAGTTCCTTGTTCTTTTCTTCCTTGTTATACAATACTGAAATAGTGGCCATGACATTGCTTTTCAGTTCTTCAAGCTTTTTGTATTCGGTTAAGTAGCTTCGGAGTGCTTGTCTAAGGACTTCTGATCTAGTTGCGGATTTTTGCTCTCCAAGCACTGAATCTAATTCATCAAGCAATTCTGTAGGCAATGAAAGACTGATAATGCTCACTTAAATCACCTTGTACTGGATCCATTGGTTTCTATCTTGCTTGATTGACTTAAATATTGTCATTTTGATTTTATGA
This sequence comes from Candidatus Bathyarchaeota archaeon, assembly GCA_963760905.1. Lineage (GTDB taxonomy): Archaea > Thermoproteota > Bathyarchaeia > Bathyarchaeales > Bathycorpusculaceae > JADGNF01. The sequence goes on along the minus strand of CAVXEQ010000001.1, from coordinate 30,571 downwards.
AGACTGTCTACTTATGGGCGTTGATTGTTCCAGACTTTGGTTTGTTGAGTTGGTGGGGGCATTACCATTTAGTTATTAAAAAAGCGAGCGCTTTTTATTTAATAAAAAAACAATAAAATTTAATAAAAGCGTTACTGTATATTCTGATTAAGGAGTTATGCATGAAGAAAATAAGTTACATTGCAACAGGTGTTTTAGTTACAGTAATTATTGTAGCTGCAGTGGCAAGTTTATATTTCACTAACAACACGGGCAGTAGCCCAAGTTCAAAGATAACGGTGCTTGCAACGTTCTACCCACTATACGATTTTGCTCAAAACGTGGGCGGAGACAAAGTAAGCGTTTCAGTTTTAGTACCGGAAACCGTTGATGTCCACGATTTTGAACCGACACCTTCCGATATAGCTCAAGTCTCAAGTGCCAGCGTCCTGATTTATAACGGTGCAGGACTTGAACCATGGATTCAAGATGTTATTAGCGCTGCAGGAAATTCAAACTTGATCACAGTTGACACAAGCCAAAGCATAACGCTCCTTCCTGTATCCCCACAATTCCAAATAGGAAATCAAACGATTGACCCACACATCTGGCTTAACCCAGAAAACGCAAAACAACAAGTCAACAACATTCTCCAAGGCCTAATCAAGGCGGACCCAGCAGACAGCCAATATTTCACTCAGAACGCAAATATCTATGAGGCAAAGCTAGATGAATTGAATACAGAAGCAATTAATGCAACAACAAACACTGCTACTAATGTCTTTATTACATTCCATGAAGCATTTGCTTACTTCGCTAAGCAATACAATGTTACACAACTATCCATTCTAGGTCCTTTTGAAGAAGAACCTTCGCCGACTGATATCCAAAATGTGATAACCGCCATTAACCAGAATCACCTCAAATATGTGGGTTACGAGTCGCTTGAAAATCCAGCAATATCCCAGTCAATCGGCGATCAAACCAATGCAACTCTGATAAACATGAATCCTATCGAAGGCTTGACAACCCAAGAAAAAGCCAACGGCGACAACTATATCAGCTTAATGAAACTGGATATCAACAATATTCATTTGGCGTTGAGCACGATTGGCAGCTAGACCAGTAGTCGAAATACGTAATCTCAGCCTCGAATATCCAAACGGAGTTACTGCTCTCGAAGACATAAACTTGGATATAAACGCCAAAGACTTCATCGCTCTCATAGGACCCAACGGCGCTGGAAAATCAACCCTACTGAAAATCATTTTGGGGCTACTAAAGCCAACTAGCGGCACAATCAAACTTCACCTAACTGAAGAATCGGAATTGAAAATCCGAAAAACCTGCAAGCAGAAATTCGGCGCCTCCTCCGAGCTAAATGGAAACCTGAAATATGTCGGCTATGTCCCCCAAAGCGCCCAAGCTCGCGACCCGAACCTCCCGTTTACTGTTTTTGAAACGGTTATGCTTGGAAGAACACCAATTAAGGGACTTTTCCACCGAACAGGCGCCGATGATAAGCAGAAAGTTGAGGAAACACTCAAGCTGTTTGGTATCTACGTGCTTAAAGATAGGAAGATAGGGCAACTTTCAGGCGGGCAGTCGCAACGGGTTTTTTTAGCAAAAGCCGTGGTTGCTGAGCCAAAACTACTTTTATTAGATGAGCCGACAAGCGGAGTAGATGCCACATCGAAAAGAGAGTTCTACAATATTCTTGAACGTTTAAACAAGGAAACAGGAATTACTGTTATACTTTCTTCACATGATATAGGCGTAATAACCAAGATTGCAAACCGCGTTCTCTGCATTAACAGGTCACAGTTTTTCTGCGGGGAAAATGAAGACTTCTCAGCTGCAGCTGAAATTCCAAAAATGTATGAGCACCCCGTGGATATTGTGGAGCATCACCATGATAACCCTTGATGTCTTTTCCTTACTGCAAGCGCCTTTCATTCAACGGGCATTTCTCATAGCAGCAATTATTGCTTTGCTGAGTTCCATTCTGAGCATTTTTATTGTCTTGAAGAAAATTTCGCTCATAGGAGATGGTTTGTCTCACACAGCTTTCGGAGGCTTAGCCCTTGGATACTACACAACTACCCTTTTGTTTGGAGGACTCGCGACTTTCAGTTACTATGCTGGTTTCATACCTCAATGGATAGCGGCTTTTGTAGTAATCATTGGATCAATAGGTATTAACAAGGCATTAAGGTCTACAAAAGTTTCAGGTGATGCCGCAGTTGCAGTATTTCTTCAACTCGGGCTTGCCGGAGGAATCGTTCTTTTGAGTGTTTCCCATGGGTTCGGAGTAAATCTAGAGAGTTTGCTTTTCGGTAGTATTTTGATCGTAAATACAAATCAGATAGTTACTGCTGCAATCGTGGTAGCAGTTGGTTTAGCCATAATTTTCCTGATTTTCAAAGAGCTCGTCTACACAACTTTTGATGAAACGCAAGCTCGTGCGTCTGGAATCAGAACCTGGGTGTACGATTACATGCTCAGCGGCTTAGCGGGCGTTGCAGTTGTAATAGCAATACCCATAGTCGGCGTGCTTTTAATGTCCGCACTGCTTGTTTTGCCAGCATTAATAAGCACTCAGGTGACAAAATCTTTTAGTCAAACAGTCATACTTGCCCCTATCGTGGGCTTAATAACAGTAGTTTTTGGGATATTGTTATCTGTAATAGTGGACGCTGCACCAGGCGGAACAATTGTCCTTACGGGCTTGGCAATTCTTGCAACAGTATTTGTAGCTAAAAAAGTGCAAAGAAGTTTGAGTAAAATAAAATAGATTATAAAATGGCTAGTCCGTATACACACAACCAGTCCAAAAACCTTTTAATTTTTAAACCCTAACCAGCCAACCATGAACTTGTGGTAGACTTCTGCCTACAACTAATCTGTGCTGTGAGGCTACAACAAAAGCATAAATTGGCATAAGCAAATAATACCTTGCACAAGTTATGAATCTGATGCATGCACGGCAAGAAATCAATTCACGAAAAAGATTAGGAAAGGAGGTGAAAAACATGAGGCGAGTGAATTCTTCGGCATTATCAATCGGATTTACAGGAAAGGCTGTTGGCAAGCTACAAGCTATTGTCTTGGTTGCCGTGATTGTTGTTGCCGCCACAATAGGTAGTTCATATTACTATGCGACGACACTTTTTCGAAACAAAGGTAAACCGATGCCTACGGCAACACCTTCGATGACGTCAGCGACGACGCCTAATCCCATCCTAACCCAGACTCCAACTTTGACTCCTACGTCAGCTCCAATTGACTGGAAGCTGGTTGACCTCGTTCAAGCCGTGTACCAGGAACTTGTGGACCTAACAACTTCTGGTGATGGATTAGAGGAAATCGATGTTACGTTGAAATCAAAGAGCAACGACCCTCTTGAGGTAAAAATAGAGCCGGGTACAATGTTCCAAGCGCAATCATCGAATGTGCAGAAGATGGTTGTGATAGAGGAGAAAATAGAATACTTGGAATCGCCTGACGATATTATCTCCGATACTATCGACGTGGCTTGCGCAGCCATGGACCTCACTGCACCCCAAAAGACTGATGCATTCACCATAAGTAATACACCAACTCAAGAGGACCTCGTCAAACTGCTAAACCTTCCAGCTTTCGCCAATGAAACGTTCCGCATTAAGCAGTTTGCGATTTGGACGATTACCGATAATCCTCCACGCGGCGAATACGTTGGCCTCGGGTATTTTGGATTCGGGTCAGGACCAAACGATGAAGAGATGAGCAGAATAAAGACACTTTTCGAAAATGCAGGAGTGTCTACTTCCAGCTACCAAGCATTAACTCTTGTTGAGCCTGCTCCCACTTCTTCCCCTTCAACTTCACCTACGCGTTCACCCACGCCAACACCAATGCCAAGCGCAACCCCAACACCAATTCCGAAATATTCTCTTTCAGAAGCCATAACGGCCGGATACGTTAAAGCTAACATCACAGGCATAGGGTTGGGAACTTCTTCAGGTGACAGCATAACACTCGACATACAGCGTTTAGTAGGTTACACCATCGAGATTGAGCCTATGTCAACAGGCACTCTACTAGCAGCATCAGGCGACTCTCAAAGTATGGCTGTTCAGACTTTGAAAGGACAACTTACCTTAGGCGGCTATTATACTCGAGATAAAATAGTGCTGGATACCTCAAACGAGGAGAGGTACCTCTTTAGCGGTTACTGCGTCACCTTCTTCAAGTCCAACCCAACAATATCAACAAGGTTCACCATGAGCGGAATGGCTGATGCAAACGTCTTAAAAATCTACAGCATCCTAAACCAACTTCCAGCGAGCGCTACAGGAGTTTCCGCCGTACAAACAGCCATTTTCGTTGTAACGGACAACATTTCACAAAGTGAACTCCAAAGCACGTTCCCCAGCGGGGTACCTGAAATACAGAATGCAATAACAATCATAGAAAAAGCAGGAATAGACATTTCAACAAAAAAGCTATTCAACTGATTGAAACACCTATGCGGGAGATGGTAAGTCTTAGCGCGCCAAAAGAAGAGAATTGTAAGAGGTCGCGCGCGTTTATTGCGTTATGTTGAACGGATGGAAAGGCCGAACAAAAGGCTAACAAAAAACTAACAATTCCTCTTACTTTTCGATGCCAAAACTGCCAGTAACACCGAAATCATCGCTAAAGGTAGAATTATCCATGTTGGAAACTCTGGAATCGAAGGTGAAGATGTTGGTTGTTTTGTAGAGATTGAAGTCACTGTTGGTGATGGACTCGGCAATGTAAAGGATATAATTGCGGGGGACATTAGCGGATGATAATCTGTGTTGTTGCCATCTATTGCATATGGAGTATCACCAATGCCATTTAGGTCTGTATCGCTTCCGTTGTAATTGCTCCAGTAGTTGCCTTCTGAGCCGTTGTCCCATAAATTAGAGTTGAAAGGGGGAGGGTAAGGTAGCATTAGCATCACGCTGCTGTCAATGAAGTTGTTAAGGCAGAACAGGTTTCCATATGAGTTGCCCAATAGTTCCACGGTACGCGTGTTGTTTTCGAAATTGTTCCTTGCGATTGTGTTGTTTGAAGAAGTGTCAAGAGCGATTGTTCCACATCCTAAGCCATGAACCTCGGGAGTAGAGGCGAATATGGAATCGGTGGGGACGCGATTGTCCAGTATGCTGTTTTCTAAAATTGTGTTGCTGTATGAGCTGGCGAGATAGATGCAGTAAGGCTCCATATCTGTGAAGGTGTTCCTCAGCAGCGTATTGTTGAAGGCTTGATAGCCAAGGTAAACTCCATAGTAGCAATCTCGAAAAACATTCTCAGTAATCTGGTTATTTGATGAAGGAGAATTGCCAGATGGGTTAACTATGTTAACGCCAATGTTTAACCCTTCAAAAGTGATGTTTTTTACAGTAACATTTGTCATCCCTTCAAGAACCATTCCATACATTATGTTCGAGGTTCGGTTAGACAGACCTTGTAATCGGTGTCCATTGCCATCAATTACTATATTGCTTTTTTGCACCCATATACAATAGCCTGTGAGGTTGTCTGTGAAGACGTAGCTGTCTCCGGTAAGCTGGATGGAAGCGTTGGAAGGTTCAACGTTTCCGTTTTCTCTGATGTAGATAGGAGGTAGTTCAGGGGGCGGTGGATGGAAATTGCCCCATGCTGTGTCAATAAACTCTGTCCCAACTAACAAAATAATAAGTGACGATAACATGAACACAGCTACGAATGCCTTACTACTCATAGCAATCAAGTAACTAATGGTTCAGCTTGGCTAAAAGGGTGTTTGTAAATAAATATTTACGCAAAGTTTCTGCTAGTTTCTCTTCTATGGATTTCCAATTTAGAGGGCATTGGATTCTCGACTCATTTTCTTTGGGAAACTCATCAAAAAATTAAAGACCAAAACGCTGTGAGAATCAAAATTAGACTGCTGGAAATGGTTGACCGCTCCGAAACTCTTCAGAATCGGCGGATGTCAAGTTTTAGGCTTGGGCAGTTTACGATGTTGAAGTTAGCCAAAATGACACCGTTACTATGGGAGATTTTGTAGCCGTTTCCAACTTGGCCAAAGCGGTTCTCATGAAGAAAAGCGACGGCACAGAATTATCCTGCACCGTTTCCAGCAATGTAGTCACAGCCGCTGGCGTTGCAACGAATGCTCTTTGTGTTCTTTTTGTTTAGGGAGTGAAAAAGCCTAATTGTGCGCCATTGATGACTATGCTATTGAATGCTTGTCGCTCTGAAGTTAAACTGAAAAGCGAAATCTAAGGTTTACTTGTAGACCCAGTCATGATGCTCATACCTTCTTAAGGTAACTACTTTCCTTGCTTCGTCTATATCATAGACAAGCACAAAAGAGCCCACATGAACTCGACGCATGTGCTGCATGGGACTTTTCAGTGGTTTGAACTGCTGGGGATTTTCTAATATCTCGTTTACTTTCTTTGTCACTGAATCAAACTGCGCGTGGTCCTTCTTTTGCAGTTTCTTAAATATTTTATCTACTGTTTCAACGACTTCCAGAGAATACAAGCAATCACTCTAAAGAGTATCGTTTTGTGAAATCCTTGACTTTCACAGTTCTTTCGGCTTGAGAGGCTTTCAAGCTTTCTATGAACTCTGGTCTCAGTTCAGGCTCCATTATGCATGCCTCGAACTGTTGTGCCATCAGGTTTATTGCTTGGCTTTTATCCTTGAGACCATGCTGAGCTTTGATTATGTTGAGGATTCTGTTTGTTCGGTCGTCAATTTCGATAATCGCCTTCACCATATTAACATCACATTAATACTGTGTTAATTCGAAGTATATAAAGGCGATATAAGAAAGCTTACCCTAAAAAATTAACTTTTGAAAGTTCACCTACAGAGTTGCAGTAGTTCCCCAAGAAGGATTAGCCTTAGCTACATCAACAAACTGCAATCCAGCTACTAACGAAGTAATTAAAGATAGCACAATTAGTGTAACGACTTTTTTTCTATTCATCCTGTTTTCTCTTTCCTTTTTTAAACAATATAATTACAATTGAAGTAATTATTAAAACCAAAATTGTCCATGTTGGGAACTCTGGAACCGAAGGGGATGTTGTTGGTTGCAGTGTTGGAGAATTTGAAGTGGATGGGCTTGGAGAAGGTGGACTATTAGTTTTGTTTGTATCTACATTGAAGTAAACTGTTTCTCTATAGTCAACATATCTAATGTCTGTCTGAGTCCCAATCGTTATAATTAATTTTAGTGTGTGTGATCCGTCTGAAAGGTTAGGCAGTGTTCCATTACCAATTAGATATTGCCAGTTATTAGAGGAATCTAAGCTATACAGGGATTCACCTACAGCACTTGAGTTTATTGTAAAAATCACTGGCACTTCCTTAGAACTATAAGTTGTTTGGTTAAGGGGAGAAATCATAAGAGGCGCTGGGTTCTTGTAGGTTGGGTCAACAATTATTGTCAGATTCCAAATGTCATTAATTGTGCCATTAAGAAACTGTGCATAAAAAATCACTGAATGATTACCATTGGTTAGATTTTCTAATGTCAAAGAGACTGAATAGTCTAAATACATAGATGTAGTGTAGTTGATAGTGTAGTTGAAATCAGACATACGGCTTGTTAATATGGAATTGGTGTTTTCATCTAAGCTGTAGGCGAAGTGGTCTAGCTGTGTCAGATTTTTAGACACATAATAGTCAAACGAGATATTAATTGTTGGCTCAACGGAAAGGTAAGGATTAGTTTGTGGGGAGTTAACAATTAGGGGGGGCACACCAAATAGGAATGGGTCAGCTTTAGCTGTCTCAATAACACACATAGCTGTCAGTGAGGTTGCGAGTGTGAACAGGATGATTGCTGTTAGAGCTGTTTTCTTTTTCACCTTTTATTTCCTCTTTTCCTATAAATTATCAAAAGTGCTGAAGCTAAGATTAAGGGAATAACTGTCCATGCGGGAAACTCTGGGGCAGAGGGAGAAGCAGAAATTGTGGGATTTGCAGTTAGAGTTGGTGATGGTGAGGCTGAAGGCGTGGGATTTTGTGACCCTGATTGTGATGGATTTGAAAGCTTATTGTTTGGCGTCATTTGTGGGTGGTGATCTACGTTGTTTTCGTTAATTATCCAAGGAGTATCCCATGTTCCAGTGGCAGGCAATTCCGAAGCGTTTGGGTACCTGACTTTGTAGTCGCCCCAATAGTTGCCCTGGCTGCCGTCATCCCAGATGTTGCCTAATCCTGGAACCAAGCCGCCTGGATAAACCCACAAACCGGGCACAGAAACGTCTAGTCCTTCGCCTTGCTGATTGTTGATAAAGTTGTTGTGGATTATTGTGTTGTTTTTGGAGCTGCTGAAGGTGTCGCTGACGCTTTTGAGCTGCATTCCCCAATCAGTATTGTTTGCCACCGTATTGTCCAAGATGCTGTTGCCGGCTGAGGAGTCTAACAGAATGCCTAAGACGTTATCCGCTATAAGATTCGACTGGACAGTGTTGTTTTCTGAGCTCCAAATCTTGACGCCTATGCCTTTTCCGCTTGTTATGTTGTTGTCTGTGATGTTATTTTGGGAACATCCAAACAGGTGTATGGCTGTACCGTTGGTGTCGCTTAGAAGATTGGATGTAATGAGGTGGTTGTTGCAATTCTGCAGGCTTATGCCTTCGCCGTTGCCAGAGAAAGTGTTGTTATAGACCACGTTGTTTGCGCTGCTGCTTATCCAAATAGCAGCTTGACCTCCACTAGATGTGGCCTCCTCCGACGCAGTTCCGTTCAAGCCGCCATCCCTAAAGACATTGCCCGTTATGGTTGTGTCGTTGGTTGATACCATATAAAGTGCGTCTCTGCAGTTATTTGAGAGCACGTTTTGTGTAACTGTCATGTTGTTTGAGTTGACAATCCAAATGGCGTTGTCGTTTTCAGTCAAGGTATTGCCTTGCAGTGTGGAGTTGCTGACTCCAACCAGCAGCATAGCTTGTCCATTGTGGCTTAGATTTAGGTTCTGAACAATTATTCCTTTGCAGTTTACCAGCGCTACATAACCAGCGTCGAAAGGCACCTGTCTGTCCTGTTGATTGACCCAGTAGATTACAAATTTGCCATCAACTGTGTTGGATGTATCTACATAGTTTGCGGCCTCAGAACCTGAACCGTAAACAAAAAAGTTGAATTCGTTCCCAAACATGTGGTTGTTTCTTAATGCGTTGTTTGAGGAGGCGCCCAAGTAGATTCCGTAGGTGTTGTTTGTAACGGTGTTTGCTGAAATTGTGTTGCCTTGGGAGAAATCGCCGAAATAGATGCCGTAGTTATTGCCGCTTAGGGTGTTGTTAGAGACGGTGTTGGCTTTTTGTGTTGAGCTGTAGCCGTATGAGAGCCATGTGAACAAAATGCCGTATTTGAAGCCGCGGATGTTTAAGTTTTGTACGGTCACGTTGTTGTGCTCCTGTACAAAAACGCCTGCAAGATTGCTCTCACCCTGAAGCATGTGGTTTGCTCCTTCTAGTATGATGTTGTCTCGGTCTACCACTATTGTGTAGTCTGTGATGTTGTCTGTTAACGTGTAGGTGTTTCCGCTTTGAACTATGGATGAGGAGGCGGGACTGATTGTTCCGTCTTTCTGAATAGTTATTGCTGGCTGTGGTGTAGGCCAAGGCATGAAGTTAGCTGAAACTACATTGACGGACTGAAACGCGAGCATGGATAGAAGTATCACTGTGGCAAAAACTAAGGACGCTACCTTCCCGTTCATCTCTTTTTGGCTCCCTTGAGTGCTATTAAAAGAACTGACCCGGCAAAAAGAGCAGGAAGAAGAATCCACAACGGAAATTCTGGGATTGAAGGTGAGGGTGTTGGGGGATTAGTAGATGTATTTTGAGATTCTGTTGGTGTAGGGGTAGTTGGAGAGGGTGTTGGTGACGGACTTGGAGTTGATGGCATTAAGCTTGGAATTGGATTTGGTGTTTCCGTTGCGCTATCTGTGGAAGTTGGAGTTGGTGAAGGTGTTGAGTCTTGGGAGGGCCAAATTGCATAAGAACTTTTCACGCTATACAATGTTGGAGAGAGGATGGAATCCGTATTGTTATCAACATTGAATTTTATGGTTTGGCTAGTTGAAATATTATAAGTCCTATATGCAAAAGGGATGATACCTTCTACCCAATACTCTGATATTGCAGAAACATTAACTTGCAGGTCATGTTGCCCCTTGCTTAGAGACATTAAGGCAGAAAACTGTGTTACTCTGGGCAAATAATAGGTGAGTCCAAAATCAAAATATGTACCGTTCCAGAGGGTAAATGAGTGACCGTCAATAGTGCAAGTTATTGACCTTAACGTGTTTTGACCAACAACTACGTTGTCTGAATTGTCTATCCATGGTTCTGGCAGAGTCATGTTATGTTGTGTTACCCATGAGTTTGGTTGAATTATTGTTATGTTTAGTGGAACTGGATTGTTGTATTCTTGTGAGTTGGGGGAGGTTATGATTATTTGAGGTGGGTCAGTTATTGGAGGTATTGGAGTTGCAGGAGTTCCCCAAGTAGGATTAGCCCTAGCCACTTCAAGAACCTGCATTCCAGCCACCAATGAAACCATCAGCCCAGACAGAATAGTTGCGGCTAAGAATGCTTTCCTTTTCATCTTCTGCCTCCATTCTTCTTGCATAGTATGAGCAGTGTTGGAGCCAAGAGCAAGGGCACAAGTATCCATGGAGGAAACTCCGGGATTGAAGGTGATGGTGTAGGCGAAGGCGATTGTGTAGGTGTTGTAGGTGTCTCTTCTGCGTTTACCCATATTCCTGGGTTAGGGAGGCTCATGAAGTATCCTTCTGCTCCAGCTGAGTCCCAAACGCCTACGGAGATTAGATAATGCCCCGTAGAATTAGCGGTAAAAGTAAAGTTTTGAGAATCTGACCCCATCATTGTATCGCCAATAGGGTAGAAGTCGCCTATGGCACTTCCAACATAATATTGCCTATAGTACCATTGGAACGTGTAGGGTGGTGCTCCATTGCTTACAACTGCTGAAAAATGCACAGGCTGGTCTATAGTTACGTCATTAATGTAATTTCCATTAGCCAAGTCTACGATAAGCGGTGCTGGTGTTGGTGGGGGGGTAAGTGCGCTGTCAACGTAGAATTGAGCAGTTGCGGACCAAGATGATTGGTACACTATCCATTCACTATAAGAACCGATTAGTGCAACACTGTTTACTGCGCCGTAGTAGACTGTTATGTTATGGAGCCCTTCAGTTAGTTCTGTTAAGTTTGCTTGTCCACTAAAACTGTACTTGTAAACTGGGTCTCCAGCTATGTCTGTAGTTTTGGTTCCTGGAAATCTGATTCCTTGAGTGGTCATATTTTTCCCGTCTAAGACGTAGAAGAATGATCTAAGATAATCCTGAGTGATGTTGTCAGAGACAGAAAATTGCCAGTCGCCTTGTGCTGTAAAGCTTACAATAACGGGTAGACCGCAATTTGTTCCGTTTGCTGGAGATTGAATGGCAACTGTCATTTGTGGGTTGAAAAACCAAGGAATAGGGTTAGCCTTTACCACGTTGACTGCTTGCATTCCAGCTATTGACGAAATCAAAAAGGCTAGTATGATTGTTGCTGCTATGACCGTCTTCTTATTCATTTGAACTGTGCACCTTACTTTTCTTGAAGTAAACTACAACCGCTCCAGCAGTTGCTAAAATCGCAAAAGAGACAACGCCAAGTATTTCTGGAAGAGGATTCAGAGAATCATTCGTGCTTGGGTCTGAAGTTGGTTTTTCTGAATCCGTGGGCTCTGATGAAGATTGCTGTGCAGGAGAATTTGAGGGAACTGTATTGATGTTCTGGGTAGCCGATGGACTTGGTGAAGGCGTGGGTGTGATGGTAGGTGAAGGAGATGGAAAAGGAGTTGGTGATAAGCTTGGCGAAGCTGTTAATTTTGGTGTGAGAGTTGCTATTTGGGCTGGCGTCGGGCTTAGCTGCATTGATTGGTTACCTATGGCAAAAGAGGCTGTTGCGGAGCCGTCGATGAAGAAAATATCCATGTTGCCGGCGTAAACTACTCCTTCTGCAGTCACAGTTAAATCGTGATTTCCTTCAGGTAAGGAAAACAAGGTAAAAGTGGTGTTATACTCTGGGATCGCATATGAATTTGAAGCGCTGTTTCCTCTCCAAATAGTGAAGACTTGAACAGTCTCATTATCCAACACATATTTTATGTCAATTATAGCCGCGTTGCATGTACCTAACTGGGGTCTGCCCACGTAAAAGCTGACCGTAATTTTATCTGAAGAGTAAGCTGTATTGTTTTGTGGATTAGATATTGTTATGTTGGGTGGAATTGTACCTGGAACTGGGTCAATTTGGTTATAAATAAAGAAGGGATTAGCCTTCGCCACTTCAACACCTTGCATGCCGGCTACTAATGAAACTAAGAAAGCTAAGATGATTATTGCTGCCATGAATGTTTTCTTACTCATAGCAATCACGATACTAATGGCGTAACCAGCCTAAAAGAGTGTTTGTAAATATTTCTTGACACAAGAAAAATTGTCAATCAGCTATGTCAGAGCTGCCAGGTTGGAATGGACGCGCAGCATTTGGCAGGTTTAGTGGGTCCAAGCTGGTTTGCTGTCCAGTACTTCCCGCACAGAAGGCAACGGGTAAGGCAAGCCTAAAGCGGCGAACACTTCTTTTTCGTCTTCTCCCGCGATTACGCTGCCTTCTTTGATTAGGCCTTCACTGTACTTGATCCGCATCCCCTTAGAAATGGCGTGGCCGGCAAGCCACATGTTGTGCTCCGCTGAGCCAGTACGGATGAGCATGTGAATCCCAAAAGTTGCTGGTTTGGCGCGGTAGAAGTCCACTTGGAACAAGCCTCCTTGGCAAGGTAGAAGGGCTTTTATGACGCTGTTACCTGAGCAGCTGGGCTTAGCCTTTAAACGTTTAAGTTCTTCACTTATCTTCAGCCACTCAACATCGCTTTTTGCGACCACTACAAAGTCGATGTCATGCACCGTGGGTCTTTGGCGCCTAATGCTTCCTGCAACTTCTATCCGCTCGCAGTGAGCGCAGACTGAGGCTTTGACGTGGTTTGCGGTTTTTTCGGCTTCCGCTAAATCAAGTTCTGCAAGAACGGGAACGGGGTCTTCTGGGAAAAGAGTGGATTGTTTCTTCATCAGCTTCACCGGTCTTAATGTCGCGCGATTCTATTTTTTGTTTTTCGATTCTGACTTGGATTTGTCTTGGGCGCTGATTTCTTGCCACAGCACATCGTTAAACTTGTAGCCGAGTTCCTCAAGCTTTTCCTGGTGAGCTAACAGAATAGACATCACCATAGGCTCGAAGATTACTGGGTTACAAGCTGCCCCGCTTGCCATGGAGTTATTCCTGCAAATATCCATCATTTCCTCGAAAGCATCTCGGTCTTCCTCTGTTGCAAGGGCTTTTCGGAAGCCTTTCCACCGTGCGATCTCAAACTCTAAAGCCATTCGGTACGCGGGAACAGTCTTACCCATTGCAAAACTCCCCTAGGGCAATCGCCGTTTCTCGTGAATTCTAACGTGGGTTACATGGGAAAGAACAAAATCCTGCTCAGAAAGAGCTTTGCGCAGAAGGTCCTGAATCGCGACGCTTGTGTTGTCTCTGTAGTAAGGCTTCACGATTTTCTGGGCAAACTCCTCAAGCAAAGAAGCGGGAACGTTATGAAGCGTCAAATCCACAAGAAGGTCCTCTTCCAAGGCTAACTCAGTTTTCTTTTTCACGGTCAATCACTCAGGGCGCAGTTACTCAAAAAACCCTTAAAAGGCAGGCGACGCAACGACCCCTCTGGACCCCGGAGAGAGGCAAGTTAAAGTGAATAACTTAAATTCGTGAAAAACAAGTTTGCCCATTTGCTTTGTTGGTTGGGTTAACACTAATATTAGGATAACCAAAAACGGTTCTTACGCCATTTTTTCATGACGCAGAATTGAAGCTTTATCATGTCAGACCTTTCTCTTGTTTGTTTTTGGTATGACAGGTTTTTCCACCTTTTGCATAAGTTTTTCGGCGGCTTCAGTGCATACGCCGCCTTCTTTGAATAAGTCAACGATAAGCTGTGGAATGCTTACGACAGTAAGGCTTTGTCGTTTAAAGGACCCGTAGAAGACGTGAGAATCCGCGGTTAGTAGTCTTACGTTGCCTTTTCCCACCAGACCCTCAGCCGTTAAGAGCTTGTGCCATTCGTCTAAGTCATTTCTTTCGATGTAAAAGTCAGTGCGTGAAGGGAAAAGGTAGTGTTGAACAAGATTCTCAGCTTGATAAGTGGTAAGTGCATATTTGAGTTTCGTATTTTGAAGCAGGGTTATTGGATCTTTGTGCATGTACTCTTGTTTTTCGGTTTTCGTTTTAACTTGAAGCCAATATTGTATAAGGCCTGAGTAACTAATGACTTTGGTCCCAGCTACAAGCTTTGATTTTTCAAGTTTGCCTAAGAATTCGTGCGCCCATGGGAAGGAGCATTGTGCCTTCTTGGCCAAACCATACTTGGTGAGTGAACCATCTGGCTCGACTAGAAGAACTCTGATTATTCGTTCTCGAAAGGTGCCTCTGGGCTTTTTCACTTTATCCACCTGAATATTGGAATTGTTAATTTACCAATATATCGGTAATCTGGATTATTTAAATACCTTACCGATATACAAATTCGGCATCCAGCATTTGAACATTTTAAACAAATTTTTTGGGTTATCATCGCGCCAAGCGCGACACCTGATCAGGAGAAACGAGTCTGCTTCTTGCGTGACGGGTTCCCTATAGCATTCAGTTCGTTTAAGGAACCTTTCTTTTGTTTGTTTTTGATTGTTTTTTTGGTGTTAAGTCAATGGCGTAAGAAAGTATTTCTTTTATAAGCAAACGATTTTTGACTAAGTCAAACTCCTGCGGGGTGTAAGCAAGTATCTCTAGTTCTTCCATGCAGGACCAGAGCTCAAGGAGCTTGTCAATTCGGTCAAGTGCAGTTAAACCATTGAAGTTTTTGGAGACTATAATTAAGTCCACATCGCTTTCGGCATGTCGTTTTGCTTTTGCGGTTGATCCGAACAGGAACGCCTTCTCTACCGTGAATCTTTCGTTAGCCGCTTGTATGAATTTAAGGATGCGTCGTCTGAGTGGTTTTTTGTCGTTAATTATAAGAGCTTTGGTGGTCATGCTTTTTCCGCCTTGATTTTCTTCTTGATCTTTTCAATTATGGGCAGGGCTTTCTGCATGTATTCATCGACTACAGTTTTTGTGTAAATTTCGCTTGGAAACCCAGAGCAGCATATTCTGGAGCGGGATTCGATTTTGTTGAAATATGTTTTCCTCTAGGCGATTCGGACGATTGCAACTGTAGAATTCGTTGAGACGATTTTGTTATATAGATGGGTTTTTTTTCTATTTGTTTCTTGTCTCGCTTCCTTGAAAAATGCATTTGGATCAGTTTCTCTTGGAGACCAACCCAAGAAAGATGAACGCAGGCGTTAAAAGTCAACTTATTTCAGGGTTGCTTTCTGTTTTGTGGGGTTCAATTTCTCTTTAAGCGTACTTACCGCTTTTACATGGAAAGCAAAAGTGGACATTAGAATGGGGTGGAAGAGTATGGGGTTGGTTACGCAGCTACCTTCTGAACGTAGCCCTGCACATACCCATCATTTCCTCGAAGGCATCCAGATCCTGCTCAGACTCAAGGGCCTTTCGGAAGCCTTTCCACCCCGCTGTCTCAAATTCCAAAGCCATCCGATACGCAGGAACCGTCATAAACGATTTAACAGTCTTAACAATCTGCTAAAACTCCATGGGATTTCGGACGTGCTTTATGTGAGAGAGGACAATCTCTTGGTCAGAAATAGCTTTCTGGAGCAAATCCTGAATGGCTGCGGTTAAGCTGCCTCGGTAGTAGGGTCTCACTATCTTCTCAGAAAACTCGATAAGCAAAGAGGAGGGAACATTATGGAATGCCAAGTCTGTAAGAAGATCATCTTCTGTGACTAACACTGCAGTTTTCTTCTTCACATATATCACCCATGATTGCTCCTATGGCGCGGATTCTTTTAAAAGAAAACGCCGCAACGACTTATACGAATAGGGGAGAGAGTGCAGTAAAAGTGAATCGATTCGGGCTTGCCTTAGAAAGATGGTTAGCGAGTCTCTTCCGTTAAGCTGCACAAATCGAAGTTTGGAACTCGCAGACGGTTTGCGCTTTACTTAACGGTGACTCGCCAATCAATCTTCTAATAAAGGATGGTTTTAGGTTGCTAAATAATTTCGTGCGTAGATAAATAAACGCTGAGCTTTTATAAATAGAGCCTAAACTGAATTAGACGGTTTATGCAACGGAGGCTGGGTGTAAGGGGATCGTTTGTGAAATTTGATTGTTAAATTCAATGTGCAAAAGCGGTGCTGTGAGTGAACGAGGTTTTTTAGGCCATTTTAGCAGATTCTGGAAATCAATCCGTTAAAGTCAGTGTCAAAGCTCATAATCTGCTTGATTCCTTCATCTCCATAAGCGCTATGGAGGTGCAGTCTGTGAAGCTCAAGGGTTTATCCGTAAGAGCTATGAATTTTTTCCATGCTTTTTGGAAGGAGTCTTCGTCAATCCATATTTTTGTGATTCTGGGTGATGTGATAATGGACTGCGTTGTGTAGAGCTACGAAGAGTCCGGTGTCGACAAAAACTGCTATGGCGATCAGCAGTCGTGAACGAATTCATCTATCTTTGTTGAAGAGTGTCGTACTCCCCAGTGTTTGGGGTTGTTGAGTGCTTTCCACGCGGGGTCTTCTTCAAGAACTGGGAATTGCTTGAGTTTCTTGATTATCTCTTCCTCGTTTTCGAGAGCGTAATCAATCATTAAACCTATGGCTTCTTGCGTAGTGACTTTTATGTTTTCTTCAAGCATAAGAGAGGCTATGAACCGTTCCACTTTTGCTTTTTTTCTCTCTTCAATTTTGATGGCAACAGTCATGATTATCGCTACAGGCAAAGTGGAAAATAATGCTTTAATACTTTACCACTTTCACTTCACTTTTTTCCGCGCTTCGCAACCGCTCCGGTTTATCGCCGACGGAGTTAAAAAGCCAGAAGTGCATATTCTATTGCGGTGTTCATGGGGAACATTGGACAAATAAGGAAGAAGCTCCAAGAGCTTAAGCCAGTTCTGAAAGATAAATTCCAAGTGGAAACCATCGGAATATTCGGTTCTTATTCTCGCGGTGAGCAAAAAAGGAGAAGCGATGTAGATGTTCTTGTGGAATTCGCCGAAGGCGCCCACATAGGACTCTTGAAGTATGTGGAACTTGAGCTTTTCCTGACTGACGAACTTGGCATTAAAGCAGATTTGGTTGAGAAAGATGGTTTGAAGCCGTTGTTGAAAAACCGCATATTAAGCGAAGTGATTTACGTATGAGCAAACAGCTCAGAGTTTACCTTGTCGATATTCTGAACGCGATTGAAGAAATCGAGTTGTTCACGAAAAACATCACTTTTGAAGAGTTTAAAAAGAACATAATGGCAATTCGTGCTGTAACGATGGATTTTGCTATAATAGGAGAGGCTGCCAAGCAGATTCCAGCTAAGACACAGATGAGGTATAATCAGGTTCCATGGAGGCAAATGGCGGGGATTCGGGATAAAATAATCCATGGATACGCCTACATAAGGCTAAGTGTATTGTGGGATGCAGTAAAACTGGACTTGCCAACTTTGAAGCCTTTGATTAAGGAATTATTAGAAGAAAGCGAATTCCGCGAAGAGTAACTCCTTACTTTGTTATCTTGACTAATTAAAATTCGCACAAACCACCACGAAATCAGCCTCAATAAGACCAAAAGACGACTGTCAACATTGAAGTCTGCTACAGTTCTTTGACGGCTTGTTCATTACGTCTTTGCTTGTTCTGAAATCGTTGCTTTCAGTTTTTCAATGTTAACTTTAGCCGAATCTTTACTCTTCAGCAGGGTTTTCCCATTTCTCAATGAACAATTTTGGATCGCCCTTCTTGAAGCTCACTTTGACGATAACTGAATCTGTGAACTTAAATGGGAACATGCTGTCTTCTGCGAGGTCTTTAGGCACATAAATTAGAAATTTGCCGTCTTTGCGCCTATACAAGCGTCCTTTTCCTTCACTAACCATTTTTCTTCCCGCTTGATTAAATGCGGGAATAGCCTTAATAATTTTTGTGCCTAAACGGGCGAACGGACAGAACCAATTTAGTTCTGTTTAAGATCCGTTGGAAGGCGATGTATAGCAAGGCTTATCAAATTCGCATAAACCTCTATGAGACAGCTGCACTGGAGAATCAAACAGATGACTAACAACATTGAACGAGGGGGCTTCATTCCTGACCCGCTCTACGACCAGATAATGAAGTTGATGCCCATCGTGTCTGTTGAAGCGTTGATAGTGATAGATGATTGCTTGTTGTTTTTGAAGAGAAATAACACGCCTGCCAAGGGGCAATGGTGGTTTCCCGGAGGAAGAATACACTGGGGCGAATCGCTTGAAGATGCGCTGCGTAGGGAAGTAAAAGAAGAAACTGGCTTAGAATTGAACGCTCATAAGCTCATAAACGTGTATTCCAGGGTTTTTCCAGAGAGACACGACATAACCATCGCGTACCTGTGCACGTGTAAAAAAGGCAAAATTAACTTGAATGATGAACATTCTGAGCACGAACTCTTCAAGGATATTCCAGCTGACTTGCACCCGTATCTGCTTGAAACAATACGGGATTCCAAGTGGAAGAAAATCGGGGATAGCTTCTAACTTTTTAACATTTGTCTTTTTGCCTTTGCTAAGAGATTGTTTTGTTGCGATAGGTCGAAATCCGCAGTATTACGAAAAAGGAATTCGCCTTAAATCCTCAGTTATTGTGTGTAAAGTAACAGAAAACTCGATGGAAGGAGAGTCTCGGAAACAATGAAAACATACGAAATAGTGCTGTTAGCCATTAACTTTGCTAACTCACTGTTCATGGCCTTCGTTTTAGGATCAATGTACCTTCAGAACCCCCACGCCGTCACGTTGATTGAACCAAACAGCTTCATCATAACCGCAGAAGCAATCACATCCATAAGCGTCGTAGCCCTAACAGTAGCTTTTGGAGTCTGGAAGCTGCGAACAGCTAAACCAAAAAACAACGTCGACATACCTTAACGCTCCCTGGGCACTTGGTTTGCAAATCTATCTTCTTGAAAATCACACCAAATTCCCAATGAAAAACAAGGAAGCAACTGCTCAGATAAGGATAAAAAGGTAATATTGTCGTAGTAATCCAAGTTTTCTTCAGAGCTTTCTTCGATAACCTCAATGGATATGTAACCCTTTTTGAAAGCTAAAGGAATACACCAATTATCACCGCCATCACTGAGACTGTTATCAATGCTGTTTGTGCTGAAAATAGACTGATATCGAAAAACATTGATTGCGGCATCAGAATTACAAAGCTTCCTCTTTTCTCTCTACTTATGATCTTTGAATTTATCAAGTTTGGATTGCTGGATAAAAAAGATCAATATAGCAAATATACCAAGTAATACAACATACGGAATTAGAGCTTCTAGTGATGCTAATTCATCAAACTCCATTAATGGTGTTTCATATTTAACAGTTATAGGCGAATTGAATTTATATGGTACAGCTACAGTAAATTCGTCAGATCCGTAAATCTTCAGTGTTACGTCACCATTTAGAATGGTAGTTCGACCATCCGTAATTATCGTTGACGGGTGCAACATGAAGAAATTTTCAAACCTGATTGTTCCATTAATGGATATTTCAGGCTGCCTTAGAACGAAAGTTACAGAACCATTTATCGTTACGGAAGCTGTTTGATTTCCTATTAGTGTTATAGATGGATCAGATGTAATTAGGGTTGTATAAAAACCGTATCCACGCTGGACTGTTATTTCATCGCTATCAACAATAACTGAATCATAATCGTTTAAGTTTAAGGATTGGTTTTCGGGAAATTCAATTGAAAGTATAGAATTTGAGAGCGTTGTAACTGTTCCATTTGCTTGAAGTTTTGTGAACAACAAACCTGGTTCTGAAATCCAAGGAGTAATTGTCGAATCATCGTAAGTATCGATGAAATTGGTCAACGTTTCAATTAATGCCTTTACTACTGAAGGATCAAAAAGGTGATTATGTAACAGTAATGGGTATACGTTGACGTAAACTATTGTGGAGTTACCTTGTGTGTTCATCATCACTAAAGGTGATGAAGAACCATCGTTAGCATATTGTGCTAACACAATTACATTATTCATCAAGCTTATGCGGGGAACTTCAACTGGGGATTGCATGTTTAAAGAATTATCCGTTAGAATTGTATTCGATAGGAATGCATTTGATGATACATTACCAAAGAGATTTAATAGGGGACCATATCCATCCGTGTTTAATATCACTACGAAATTCGGCTGGACAGTTTGTTTGCTATTCCACAATTCCGCTAAAATGCCTTGAGTTATTAAGTCATCATACGGCAATACGTAAGTTTTATAACCATTTACTGTATTGGCGTTTGAGAGAATTGCTGTATAGTTAAGCCCTGTTGAAGAAAGAACATCGTATGCAGTAAATATTGGCTCAGACATCTGCGGGATTGCACTTAGGACTTGGACACACTTTAGGTTCATTTTCGCAAAAGCAACTGGGTCATTAGTCTTTAATTCTGCGCCTATCACAACATCTGTATTACTCTTAAAAACGCCATTTCCATAAGCTTTTGAAGCTATTTTGTCTCCATTAACGTATATAGTCAATGTTGAGCCATCGTATTCGCATTTTATGGAGTACCACGAATCTAATGAAAGAAGGCCTGGAGTCTGTAAGACTTCTTCGCTTTCACCGTCAGGAGATATTTTAAAAACAATTGTTTTCCCATATTGAGCCACCTCCCAGCTTTTATTGGAGGGTGTACCCCAATCAAATTTGCTAAGTATAACCTGATTTTTAGTAAGGTCAAGAGGTTGAAACTCAAAGTCCACAGAGAGTCTGTCACAATTTATTTGGGTTCCATTTACTCGTATAAAACTATCTACGCCGTTAAAGAGAGCTGTTCCGTTTATGTCGACATTATTGAAATCGATTGGTTCTTGGTAAGAGTTCATATACTGCATGTCTTCCTTGAAAGACAACGCTAAAAGGGTGTGTTGTTTATCAATTTCTGGGTAAAGGGGCTGGGATATAGCCATTGATGATTCATCAAAGGGAATTATGAGGGCTGTGGAACTTTGGGAAGTAGGAATTGACCAGTTATTAATTGATTTGACTTGCACCAGCTGGTTTTCAAGAGAGGTCGGAGCTACATTGCTTAAGTGTTCTAGATAAGTTCCGGGGTAGTCTACGATTTTTTGATAGTCGTAAATTTTATTAAGGTAGATATATGTGGGAGTTGTTTTGGAATACCTTGAGATTAAGAGAGGTAATTCGGGGCTTTTTGATTCCCAAGCAGCAGAAGACTCCGTAACAATCGCGGTTGCTCCAGTGAAATCTAACAGTGAACGCGCTGACGTTTGCGGAGAAGTTATAATTGCTTTACCATCTGCGTAGATATTATTTTGCAGACTATTGAGAACGTCTAGTTCTGATTCAGTTAATGAATTCGTTTGTGTTACGTTATCGTAATATTGTAACCCCAGATAAGTTGATGCCATTCCCGAAATTAGTATTAACGAAACAAGTCCACTTACTAAAAGAAAATTTGATAACTTGCTTTTTTGCTTTATCTTAACTACTAGATATTTTCCTATAGCTATAGAAGCGATCAATGCCAAGGGAATTTTGAAGAGTTCAAACATACGTTCAGCTCTAAAACTCAGAATATTTCGCCGAATGGTTTCAGACAACCATGAGTTTGGGTTGAAAGTGAAAGTTGAAGCGTAATTAGTTTGAAGTATCGCTATAACGATTGTTCCAAGAATTAATAGTAAAACTGAAACCAACATTGCACCTAATTCTTTTGAACGATACTCCGGATTTCTTACAAAAATTAGAACTGTAATAGTTGCCAAGATTCCAGTTATCCCAAGTTTGGCAGGATAGAGTAGTATTGGAATATACCCAAAGCGGTTAAGAGATTCAAAGTTAAAGGTTAAATTGCCGGTAAACCACAAAAGCAGAGAAGCAAAATAAAGAGTCAGAACAGCAATAACTGCAGTAAATAGATATTTAGAACTAAAAACCTTTTTGCTATAGAAAGTAAATTTGTTTGAAAATAACTCGTAAACAGGCGACACCGCTAGCATGAACAGAGCAGTTAGCAGGTACCCAATAAAAGGCACATAACCAATTGATATCGTTTCAATTTGAGTGCTAAGAATGTAGTTAAGTGATAGACTAGCAAATGCAGATATGGTAAGAGACCAGATTATGTTTTTTAATTGTTTCTTCATCTCTGGCGGTCGAAAAATTGCCAGACATATTAAAAATGGAAGCAAAAAATATACAGCGTATGGATGCATCAATGGCAATGGGGTCAAAAGAACTGTCATAAAGAAGATTTGATTAGTTCTCGAAAGATCATTTCTTTTTAGTAAATATAGTACAGCAAACACCAGCACCAACGACGTTTCCATTGAAAGCGGAAAGAAGAGGCGTCTCCAGGTTACATCACCGTAAGAAAATATGTCAGCTTGCTGAATCAGCGAGATTGATGATGCACTTAAATTATCTGTTTTAAGGGAAAGAAAATTAAGCCAACCGAAACCACCAAATAAAGACCATATCAACGTTGCTAAGGCGGGTAGGTAACCACCATATTTTTTTAAATACTGTTTTGCCATTGTGTAGAATGTTAGTATTGTTAAAAGATTCAGAGATACTGAGACAGTTTGAAAGAGTCCTACTGAAGGGCGGACAATATAAATTAGATAAGATTGGTATAGGTTGAATAAAGGATATTGGGCATCTGGAGGATTATAAAAACTCCCCATCACATCTTTGGTGGAGCCCAAAGCAATTAAAAAGTTCCTTGAAATATCAAAAGCGAATATTTTAGAAATTAATGGATAGAGAACTATGAAGAAGCAAACGAATGTTAGCAAAATCGCAAGAAGTATAAACGCAGGGTTACTGATTCTGAACTCAGAAGCCTGACCAACATCAATTATTTTATCCTTTCGCACACCATAAATGCTTACTAAAGATATGAAAATAACGAACGATAATGCGAAGATTCCTCTCAGGTTGGAAGGCAGAATTAGAATAAACGCTCCTAAAATCGCAAGTAATGCTATGCTCATTGCATATGCTAATGAAAGGAAGTCTATACAAGAACGCGGATTAAATCTTAGAATTTTAGATAAAGAGTAGCCGGGCGTAATAATAAATGCAATCACATACAAAATTGCACTTGTCAATTCAGTATGGTTATCACTCAACTGTAGAATCAGGAGAGCAATACATGCAAAAATTAGAAAAACGTGTAGTTTGATACCCATTTTGAAATGAATTTTAAAGGTTACGACTTTACCTAGAAGCGTCAGTGTTATAGTAGCAGCCATGAGAAGGAAGAGGAAAAATAATGTGTAGGATGAAGGCGCTGTTGTGAGAATGAATATTATGGAGCCACATAATGATATTAGCATTATTGTAGTGAGGGCGATCATAATATTTGTGGAATTCAGAGAGATCACTAATCTACGGTTAATTGTTTAAAGTCAAATTGAAAAACTCAAGTTTGCCTATCAATATTTCTCTTAGATTTGTGAAAGCCAATAGATACGCCTTGAACAAATAAATCAAACTCCACCATTCTTTCTTAGGTTTTCGCTTACTTATGAGATAGATTAGATCTGCAATTATATTACCTGAAGTAGCCCATAGGAAGGCCACCAAATTTAGTAGAGAACCTTGAAAAACATCTTTAAAGAAAATATAGAACCAATATATAGCAGTCATATAAACTTGGTTTTTTTGGGACAACCTGCCATTATCAGATGCCCTATGCACTACTTTAGCATATGGGAGGGCATAAAGGGCGTTTACATATGCTTTGTATACCCTATAAGAAAAATCCAAATCTTCCTTAGATCCCCACCGCTTCAAATTAGTGTCAAAACTAAAATGTGTAAAAACCCGGCGTCTGTAACAACAACAACAACCAGATAGTCTTTGTGCATGTATGACTTTTGTTATGTTATTCGGAAATATGCTCATACCAGATCTGCGTACAGCTAACTTGTTTTCTTCATGGTACATTGTCATAAGAACCTTGTAAACAGCATTGCCAAGTTTGTATATTAATCCATCTTTGACAGCATCTTTCGTGATTATTTTAGGTTGAACACCTAATGCATCTGGGTGACTCTGGAAAAAAGAATCCAGTAGTTCAAGTACATCTTTGTCCAATAAAGTATCATCATCAAGAAAAAGAACCAGACCCCCTTCTGAGTACTTTGTCCCAAGATTTCTGGCAACAGTAAGACCGCCATTTCCTTTAATGTACTTTAACTTGCAGCCCAAAGAGCCAAATTTAAGAGAGAAAGAAGTAACAACCCGACTAGCCGCGCTTGTAAGCGAATCATCTATAACTACAATTTCAATGGGCAAACAGGTTTGATTAAGGATTGTTGACATTAAATCATTAAGCTCGCTTGGTCTATCGCGCGTGGGAATTATTACAGAAATATCACTTAATTTTATCATTCAATATATTCCTGTTTTGTAACCCATAGAAAGCATAGTGATTTTTAGAGGCGAAGAAGATTAAGTAGTAGATGAAGATGCGAACATGAAACCCATTACTCATAAAGAAGGCTTTTTATCGATTTTGTCAGCAACCAATTTGGAGATTAATTCATTCGGATTTTCAAGCGTTTTGATCCCCAAATAGCTGTGCGCTTTATCAATGTTTATTTCTAATCTCGCCAAGTCTTTTTCTTCGAAAAGAGCAGGTGTACCATTATCCACAATTTCTATGTTAGGCACAATTCTCCCTTGGCTACACTCTACTATAGCTTTCTTGACAATTTCAGCTAGCTGTAAGATGGTTATGGGTTTTGGATAATATACATTGACAATGTGATTTAGGCTATTTTCGATTAATGGTGAGGAGTCATTCAAAATTTTTAAAGCCATTGCTTCATATGCTCTGCAGATATCATCAATCCCCACATAAAGCATAGGCCCTTATACATACTATGCTTAAATGGAGTAATAGGATCCCCTTTCAATCCTTTTTCAATAAATATGTTAGCAGCTGTTTTTTCGGGCATCCCTTCTCCAAGAACAGTCCCCATCCTTATTATGCCATAGGTTTTTTCATAGATTTCATCGTAAAATCGTACTATCGCTTCTTGCGCTATTTTTGAAATTGCGTATAATCTAGCTCTGTCCTCTACTTTGTCAGGTCTAAATCCAAACTCCTCATCTATGACACCTTTCAAGTCTCTTTCGCCAATAGTATGCCATGAGCCAGACAGTATCATTCCTTTTGCTCTAGAGGCTTCTTTAACTGCCCTACATACATTTTGAGTACCTATAACATTAACATCATAACCAAGACGTTTCTGTTCATTTATCAGCGGTATTTGAATTATGGCTGTATGAATAACAAGATCTGCATCCGCGAGCCCCTTGAGAACATCGTCGTAATCCCTGACATCGCAAAAAGCATATTTCGCAAATCGTTCCAAATCCTTTGTAGGCTTTTTTACATCTAGTATAGTAACCTCAAACTTTTGGGAAAAATGGCGAGCTATCCAAGAACTAATAAATCCCGAGCCGCCTACAATTGCGATTGTCTGTTTCAAACGTCTCACCTGATGATTATAGCAAATTAAAGCTTATCCTATAAAAATATAACCAAAGAATCATCACACTGTAGCAACTAAAGAAATGACATAAACATTATTTCTAATTTGTCCATTATTACTTCCCAGTCGAACGTATTATAGACGTATGCCCGTATACGTTTGTTCAATTCATAATAATCAGCTGGAGATGTCCGCCAAAGCTTTTGATAAAAGAGGATACTGTCTAAATATTCGTGCACAGTACCGTTCTTAAGCAGAATACCCGTGATGTTATTTTTTACAATCTCGTTTATTCCAGATATATCGGATCCGACTACTGGCAACCCACAAGATTGGGCCTCTAAAACAACCCTAGACATGCCTTCGCTCAACGAAGGGAACAAAAATAAATTAGCCTTTTTATAAATCTTTGACATTTCAGAATGTGGAACAGATTCATAATAATCAACGAAGCTGTATTTTTCACTTATTGACTTAAACTGGGGGGTAAAAGGACCAGCACCAACTATGATAAACTTAATATTTTGAGAAGACCCAACACGATTAATAAAGAAATTGATTATATCAAGTAATAAATCAACCCCCTTTTGTTTTATCAAATCACCGACGAAAAGCACATTGAATGTATAACCATCGGAAGGGTTTTCACACAGATTGAATTTTTGGACATCAACACCATTTGGAATGAAATATGTGTTCATATACCCTAAATTTTGTAACGATAAAGTGGAACATGTATTTAATGTGCGAAAGCCGTCAAAACTTCTTAACGAGCGCTTGAAAATGGGTTGATAAACATCTTCAAATATAGTGGAAGGTACAGGAAAGGACATGTGAAAACCACCCACGAAAGGAGTCCTAATACAAGACCGAAGTATACTGGCCAAAGCCTCATTTGGAAGATAAACATACAAATAAGCAATATTGGCCGAATTAAAAAGTTTAACAAGTTTATTAATCTCTAATGGAGAAGGCACAGGGAATCCGCGTAGAAATTTTAAATATTTAAGTTCAAAACTTGTTATGTTGTGAAACCTATATGTCAAACTTGTTAGAGTTGGACTATATGATTTGTGAAGCGAGCATTTTGTGTGGATTAAGTTTATGCTATGTCCGCGTTGCGCGAGCCTTTCAGCCATGGTCAGAAGAGTTAATTCTCCGCCGCCAGGATAATTAAGATTTGCAGGATCATAAAAAGTAATTTCTAAATTAGTCTTTGGCATTCCCATATGTCCAACTTAACGAATAAAAAGTGAGTAAATATTAAAGCAAGCCTTTACGGAAAATTTCCTTACATCTGTTCGTGAAGATTGTTTTTCTGAAGCTGAAGCATCTTTGATTTGAGCAAACTTCCTTAATTTTTATAAAATGAGCCGTTTAGAACACTTAACAAACGTTTTTCTTCCAAAATGCAATCCCTAACAGTTGCAACTACCTTAAGGTTGCTCAATTCTTTGTCGGTCAATTTTCTTTTTGATTGAATAACGGTCCTCTTTTCAAAAACCTTTTTAAGATTTCTAGCTACCTCGACATACGCCTTTAAAATAGCTTTTACTGAGGCGAAATTATCGGAAAGCAAATACATGGAGGAGCGATACATATCGAAAGTTACACTAATGATAAGTCCCCTAAAGACATTTTTCATTTCAAAATTTTTTAACAAGTTGTATAACCTATTCCTCGTAATTAAGTAAACTTTCTTCGGATGGAAACTCCCTTTTACCCCAAACGTACCGCTTTCTTTGTGGTACAAAACGGCTTTTGGAACGTATAAAACCTTATAGCCGTACATCCAAACTCTCAGCCCTAATTCATGCTCTTCACATGACGCAAAATAATCCTCATCAAACCCGCCTATACTTATAAAGAAACGTCTATCCACCAAAACCCCCGCGCCACACCCAAATCCTGTGAAAGAATAATTGTCATACTTACCGCAATCGCGATCACCATATCCTTCGTAAAAACCCCCACCTATCGGACTAATTCTGCCGCCAGCAGCATTTATTATTTTTTTATTATCATAATATAATATTTTGGATGCGCAACATAGAATATTAGGTTCACGTAACGTTCCCATTTACTAGTTGTTGAAGCCATTTTGAATCGACCATCGTGTCATTGTTGAGAAATACAACATAGGTACCTTTTGCCATTTTCGCAGCTTCGTTATTTGGCTTGCAAAAACCATAATTCTCGTCCAAACGTAAAATCTTAACCCAAGGAAAGAAGGTTTCTACATAGGCTAAAGACCCATCTTGTGACCCATTATCAACAAATATGACTTCAAACTTATCTTTAGGATAGTCTAAAGCTTCAAGTGAAGTAAAATTATCCTTCAAGTATCTTTTGCCATTGTAATTCACAACTATAACGCTAACCAAGGGAGTAGAAGCAATCATACGCTATCTAACAAATCGTTTGGTAATTTTGGCAAAAAAGGTCAAAACTCTATCTACTGAACAGGAAAAAGCACCCAGATACACATGTTTCAGCCCATTTTCAAAGTAAGCCAAAATATATGGATCAGAAAGCTTCCGCTGTTTTTGCAGTTCTTTTCTTTGATTGAAAAGCACTTTTCTTAGCCGCAATAAATCTGCATAAACTCTTATTTTTTCAGGCAGAAAACCTTTGATAGAACAATACGAGATCACCATTGACTCCACAAAAACAAGTGCTGGAAACGATATAATAAGTGAATTGAGAGAATAATTTCTAAAAGAACTGGCAATTCTACTTCTTTCAATTAAGAAAAATTTTTCGTTAGATAGCACCTGCCCCCAACTGCCGCCCCATTTGTGATAAATGATAGCCGATGGCAAATAAACAGTTTTATAACCATGCATTAATGTTCGCCACCCTAAATTGACATCTTCGTAGAAGGTGAAAAAGCCTTGGTCAAATAAACCTACTTCGTCAATAAGCGCCCTAGAACCAAATACACACGCACCCGATGCATAACTTATTTCACATTTATCGCTGTATTGACCGATATCGACTTCTCCTAATCCACGAGGGAAAGCAAAGCCAAACAATTGAATGAGATTGCCTGCCGAATTTATTCTATTCGTGCCGGCAAACAAAATTTTAGGCTGATAAAAGCACATAGGACTTAAAACAGCCTCTTTCACAAGTTCAGAAAGCCATTTGGCATGCACAGTAGTGTCATTATTTAATATTGCCACAAATATCCCTTGAGAATGAAGAATGCCCAAATTATTACCTTTAGAGTAACCATAATTATGGGAATTTTTTATGAGATGAAAGGATGGAAACTCGTGTTCAACCATAGAACAGCTTCCATCTGTGGAACCATTATCTACTATAATAACTTCGTAATTTGAATAACTCGTTTTAGAAACAGAACTTAGACAATTACGAAGTAAATCTTTACCGTTAAAATTCAAAATTATGATGCTTACTAGGGGTTCGTTGATTTGTAAACTACGAGGTACCTCTCGATCATAAGTACTACAAACCTGACTAGCACTCATCAAAAGAACCATCATTTAGAATAGTAAATATTTTGCTGAAGTAATTGCTAGTCATCTTTTTGCTATTCGTGTTATTGCATATAGTGTGATAGCTGTTGAAATCATGAAGAAGCCTATCAGGATAAACGAGATAGATGCTAAAGCAACATTTGTAACTATCTGGTGCTCGATTGCATAGAGATGCATCATCCAAATGCCGAATATGACGCCTGCAGTTAGAACCAGTAATCCAGGTATTCCAAGAAGGGGCAGTGGTCGATCTTCGACCACAAGTCTGATCAGTGACATAATGAGACCAACTCCGTGTGCCACGGGATTTTTAGTTGAAGTTTTTACTCCAATGCTGTTAGCGTATTTGCATGTGATTGGAACTTCGCAGACCTTTAACCCAATTTTGTCGACTTCTCGCAGGAGTTCGACGCTGGCGCTCATGCCTTTCTCTGACATCGACAGACTTTCCAAGGCGTTTCTGCTGTATGCTCTGAACCCGCTTTGGGCATCGCTTACGCCGTTTTTGCCTGAACTGTTAGCCAATTTTGTGATAACTTTTACGCCAAGTTGTCGGTACAGGGGCATGTCAGCAGTTCCCTCTTTATCCACGAACCTGCTTCCTAAAACTACCTCGGCATCGCCGTCCTCAATGGGTTTAACTAGTCGAGGAATCTCGGCAGGGTTATGCTGACCATCCGAATCCAAAGTGACAAGAACATCGGCTTTCAATTCCCGAGCCTTCTTGAATAAGCTCTGCATAGCAGCGCCGTAACCGCAGTTGTGTTCATGGTGAATAACTGTGGCGCCAAGGTTCTCTGCGATTTCACCAGTTAAATCAGAAGAGCCATCGTCGCAGACGACTACAATGTCTGCATACTTCCGGGCTTCTAAAACGACGCGAGCTATGGTTTTCTCTTCGTTAAAAGCTGGGATGCCGACAACCACAGACAGGTTACCTAAAGCGACTGCTTCAATTTCGAAAATGTCATGTTTTTGTTGAACTTCAACCAACGCTTTAACCTTCAACAACTATACTGAGCGGGATTTTGCTATGCAAAGGGCGAGGTAACGTGCAAAGTTTAGGTCTTGCGCCCACTTTGCTGCGGAATGGTTGCCCCAACTTACTGCTATGCTGCTTACTTTCTGTGCTAAGGGAACTCCAATGGTCCTCACCAAACGCTCTGCCATGGTTTCAGATGCCAGCTGCAGCTTTTCCAGTATG
Organism: Candidatus Bathyarchaeota archaeon; assembly: GCA_963760905.1. Lineage (GTDB taxonomy): Archaea > Thermoproteota > Bathyarchaeia > Bathyarchaeales > Bathycorpusculaceae > JADGNF01. Next base: position 120 of record CAVXEQ010000001.1, on the reverse strand, counting down.
GCCGTCAACACTTTGGCCAGCTTCGTACTTTTGACGTTGTCTACGTATCGCATGGTGAGGTCTATTACGCCCCTCTCAACTCGGTTCAAAGCTCTGAACCATACGCCGCGCCTAAACGCA